>NZ_CP129238.1:0-2400000 GCF_030413595.1 Planococcus liqunii
TGGACAGTTATTCACGGGCTTGTTTATAAAGGTTATCCACAGCCTGTGGTTTTGTGTATGGTATACTTAAAAAATATTTACATATAAAGGAGACGAGCTATTGGAACACTTAGACGAACTTTGGTCGAGTGTCTTAGCCCAAGTTGAAACTAAAATCTCCAAACCAAGTTTTGAAACGTGGTTAAAATCAACAAAACTTTTATCTTATCAGAATGATACAGTGACAATTTCAGCGCCTAATTCATTTGCACGTGACTGGTTGGAAAACCATTACGTGCATTTAATTACTGGGATTCTTTCGGATTCAACAGGTGATGATCTGCTGATAAAATTTGTTGTGCCCAAAGATCAGGATATGGACGATTTTCAACTCCCAGCCCCTCGCGTAAAGCCGGGGCAAAATGAGCATCAGGAATTTTTGCCTGGCATGCTGAATCCCAAGTATACATTCGATACGTTTGTAATTGGATCCGGCAACCGCTTTGCCCATGCTGCATCACTGGCCGTAGCGGAAGCGCCTGCAAAAGCATACAATCCGTTGTTTATTTACGGGGGAGTAGGACTTGGCAAGACACATTTAATGCATGCAATCGGACATTATGTCCTTGAACACAACCCGAATGCCAAAGTGGTTTATTTGTCTTCGGAAAAATTTACGAACGAATTCATCAACTCCATCCGTGACAACCAAACCGTGGATTTCCGCAACAAATACCGCAGTGTCGACATTCTTTTGATTGATGATATTCAATTTTTGGCTGGGAAAGAGCAGACGCAGGAAGAATTTTTCCATACGTTTAATACGCTCCACGAAGAGTCGAAGCAAATTATCATCTCAAGTGACCGGCCGCCAAAAGAAATTCCAACACTGGAAGACCGCTTGCGATCCCGCTTTGAATGGGGATTGATCACTGATATCACACCGCCGGATCTGGAAACCCGGATTGCCATTTTGCGCAAAAAAGCGAAAGCGGACGGCCTTGATATCCCGAATGATGTGATGACGTATATCGCCAACTCCATTGATTCGAATATCCGTGAACTTGAAGGGGCTTTGATCCGCGTAGTTGCTTATTCCTCTTTGATCAACCGCGATATGAGCGCCGAACTTGCAGCAGAAGCGCTAAAAGACATCATGCCGAATTCAAAACCGAAAGTGATTACGATTTTGGATATCCAGCATGCTGTTGGAGACCAATTCAACGTGAAATTAGAAGATTTCAAAACAAAACGCCGTACAAAAGACATTGCATATCCGCGCCAGGTGGCCATGTATCTGTCCAGAGAAATGACGGATTTTTCTTTGCCGAAAATCGGTGAAGAATTCGGTGGGCGTGACCATACAACGGTCATCCATGCGCATGAAAAAATTTCAAAAATGCTGAAAGACAATCAGCAGCTTCAGCAAGATGTCAAAGACATTCGAAGCGCACTCGGCAAACAATGACCTTGTGGATAACCGCATAATTTACGAAGCAGTTTGTGCACAGCTTATCTACATGTGGATAAGCTGCTTTTGTTCAGAAAAACAGGGTTATCCACATATTCACAGCCCCTACTACTATTACTGTTTTAAATTCTTTAAATAAAATATATATATAAGCGAGGTTCGAGAATGAAATTCGAGATAAAACGTGAACGATTAGTCGAAGGTTTAAATGATGTAATGAAAGCAGTAAGTTCAAAAACAACGATTCCGATTTTGACAGGAATTAAAATGGACGTTTCTTCAGAAGGAATGAGATTAACAGGAAGCGATTCAGATATCACAATCCAGACGTTCATCCCGGCAGAAGAAGATGGAGAAGAAATCATCGGCGTATCTCAAGGCGGAAGCATTGTTCTTCAAGCAAAAGTATTCGGAGAAATTATCCGTAAGTTGCCGACCAATGAAGTGGAAATCGAAATTACTGGAAACTTCCAAACGCATATTCGTTCTGGAAAATCTGAATTCCACTTGATCGGCTTGGACGCATTGGATTATCCACAGCTTCCAGACATCCAGGATGACCGCTTGTTCACCATTCCGGCAGATCTGTTAAAAACGATCAACCGCGAAACCGTATTTGCAGTTTCAAGTTCTGAAACACGTCCGGTATTGACTGGCGTACATTGGGAAGTAAAAGATGGGGAATTGGTGTGTGTTGCGACAGACAGCCACCGTTTGGCACGCCGCAAAACAAAATTGGAGACTTTGCCGGAAGGGGAATACAGTGTCGTTATTCCTGGGAAAAGTTTGACCGAACTCAACAAAATTCTGGATGATACTTCAGATCCTGTTGAAATTGTGATGACAAACCAGCAAGTTTTATTTAAATCCAAGCATATTTTGTTCTTTTCACGCCTGCTTGAAGGAAACTACCCGGATACATCCCGTTTGATTCCTTCTGAATACAAAACAGAAGTAACGGTCAACGGACGTTCGCTTCTTCAGGCAATCGACCGCGCTTCTTTGCTGGCCCGCGAAGAACGCAACAACGTTGTGCGTTTTTCTACAAACTCCGGCAATGAAGTAGAAGTTTCTTCTAATTCACCGGAAGTCGGAAAAGTGGAAGAGCAGCTACAAGCTCAAAGCATTGAAGGCGAAGAATTGAAAATTTCATTCAGCGCTAAATTTATGATGGATGCCTTGAAGGCGATTGATGGCCAGGACGTGCTGATTCAATTTACGGGAGCGATGCGCCCGTTCATTTTGAAATCTGCGCTTGACGATTCAATTTTGCAATTGATTCTTCCTGTCCGGACCTATTAAAAACAGAAAACACCCTCTAGGATAGCCGTAAAGGCTATCCTTTTTACTTTTCACCCTAAATAGGGTAAAGTAGAGGGATAGACTACGAATTGAAGGATGAGTGCATTTTGAAAGAAATCGGGATTGAGACAGAATATATTACACTTGGGCAATTGCTGAAAATGACAGATACGATTAGTTCAGGAGGCATGGCAAAGTGGTTTTTAAGTGAGCATGAAGTGTTTGTAAACGGAGAAGCTGAAGACCGGAGAGGCCGCAAGCTGCGCCCCAACGATACGGTAACGATTCCAGAAGTAGGGGAGTTTCGTATTGCAGTAGCTGAAGGCATGAGCTTCGATGTGGATTGACCGCCTCGAGCTCCGCGACTACCGGAATTACGAGACGCTTGACTTGTCTTTTTCTCCTGAAATAAACGTCTTTATCGGTGAAAATGCGCAGGGCAAAACCAATATCATGGAATCCTTGTACGTTTTATCGATGGCAAAATCACATCGAACCACCAATGACAAAGAATTGATACGCTGGAATGCCGATTATGGTAAAATTAAAGGTGATGTCTTCCGTAAATACGGGAAGCTGCCTTTGGAAATCACTTTGTCCAAAAAAGGCAAAAAAGCGAAGGTCAATCATTTGGAACAGCGGCGGCTCAGTGACTACATTGGCCAATTGAATGTCGTAATGTTTGCTCCTGAGGATTTAAATTTAGTCAAAGGGAGTCCGCAAATTCGCCGGCGTTTTATCGATATGGAAATCGGTCAAATATCCCCTGTCTATTTGCATGATCTGTTGACATACCAGAAATTGTTGAAGCAGCGGAATCATATACTTAAGCAAAATTACGGCAAGCAGGCCATCAACGATGTCATGTTCGATGTTTATACAGAACAATTTATCGAAGCTGCAGTAAAAATTATCCAAAAACGCTATCAGTTCATGGAATTATTGCAAAAATGGGCTGAACCTATCCATCACGGCATTTCCCGGGGGCTGGAACAACTGCAAATCTGCTATCAACCGATCAGCGGTTTAAAGCCCGAATGGACGCCGACCGAGATGGCGTCTTTTTTAGAGCAGAAACTTGCTGAAGTTCGTAAACGGGAAATCGAGCGCGGTTTGACGCTTGTCGGCCCTCACCGTGATGAATTGCAGTTTCTGGTGAACGGCTATGATGTCCAGACTTACGGCTCTCAAGGCCAGCAGCGGACCACAGCGCTTTCTTTGAAGCTGGCGGAAATTGAATTGATCAAGCAGGAAGTCGGGGAAGCGCCCGTCCTGCTGCTGGATGATGTGCTGTCAGAGCTGGACGATTACCGGCAGTCCCATTTGCTGAACACCATCCACGGGTCTGTCCAGACCTTTGTTACGACGACTAACGTAGACGGAATTCAGCACGAAACCATTCAAAATGCCCGTCTTTTCGAAGTATCCCAAGGGATGGTTAAGGGGTGACGCGTTATTTACGTGCACATTGGAAAAGAGCAGACAATCCGAATAGCCGAAATTATTGCCGTCACCGCGCATGAGCATCACGTTCCGGCTGCTTTTGTGCGGCTTCTCGTCCCTTTAGAGAAAGTTAAATCATTTATTGTGACCGACGATCTTGTCTATGGTTCGCCTTTGCGGGCGCAGGCCATCTTGAAAAAGATCCGGCAAAACCGGTTGTAAACAAGCCAATGGAAAACAGAATGTTGTAAGAAAGAGCAGGTGAACGCAGTGGCAATGGAAGAAAAAGATCTTCAACCCTCATATGATGCGAATCAGATTCAAGTTTTGGAAGGACTGGAAGCGGTCCGCAAAAGACCCGGAATGTATATCGGTTCAACTGGTTCAAGAGGACTTCACCATTTAGTCTGGGAAATCGTGGATAATAGTATTGATGAAGCATTAGCAGGCTATTGCGACGAAATTCAAGTGACAATTGAACCCGGTGACTGGATTCGCGTAGAAGACAACGGTCGAGGCATTCCGGTTGGCATGCAGGAAAAAATGGGCCGTCCGGCTGTAGAAGTCATCATGACTGTCTTGCACGCAGGCGGTAAATTCGGCGGCGGCGGATATAAAGTATCCGGCGGTTTGCACGGTGTTGGGGCATCGGTTGTTAACGCTTTGTCCGAAGTGACGGAAGTATACGTTAACCGCGATGGCAAACGCCATTACATTAAATTTGAACGCGGAGCGGTTACAGAAGAACTGCATGTGATCGGCGACGCTGAAAATACAGGCACCACGATCCGTTTCAAAGCGGACCCTGAAATCTTTAAAGAAACGACTGTCTATGAATTTGATATTTTAGACCACCGTCTGCGGGAACTTGCTTATTTGAACCGCGGATTAAGAATCGTTGCGCGGGATGAACGCGAAGGCGAACAAAAAGAAAAGGTCTACCATTTCGAAGGCGGGATCAAATCGTACGTTGAACATATGAATAAATCCAAAGATCCTCTTCACGAAGAGGCGATTTTTGTAGAAGCTGAACGAGACGGCATTTCCGTAGAAGTCGCGATGCAATACAATGCCGGCTATGCAGCCAATATTTTTTCATTTGCCAATAATATCAATACGCATGAAGGCGGAACGCACGAATCCGGTTTTAAGACAGCTTTGACGCGCGTTGTGAATGACTACGGCCGCAAAAATGGCATGCTGAAAGAACAAGATGCCAATTTGACAGGCGATGACGTCCGTGAAGGGTTAACTGCCATAATTTCAGTTAAACACCCGGATCCCCAGTTTGAGGGCCAAACCAAAACGAAACTGGGCAATACGGAAGTCAGCACAATCGTCAACAACTTGTTCTCCGCAGGTTTCGATCGATTCCTTTTGGAAAATCCATCGGTTTCTCGCAAAATTGTGGAAAAAGGCATCATGGCTTCGCATGCACGTATGGCAGCTAAAAAAGCACGTGAATTCACACGCCGCAAATCAGTGCTTGAAGTATCAAGCTTGCCTGGTAAACTGGCGGACTGCTCTTCGCGTGATCCGAAAATCAGTGAAATTTACATTGTTGAGGGTGACTCAGCCGGAGGCTCGGCAAAATCAGGCCGTGACCGCCATTTCCAAGCCATTTTGCCGCTGCGCGGGAAAATCTTGAATGTTGAAAAAGCCCGTCTTGATAAAATTCTGACAAACGCCGAAATCCGCAACATTATTACAGCCTTAGGCACAGGCATCGGCGAAGAATTTAATTTGGCGAAAGCGCGTTATCATAAAGTTGTCATCATGACAGATGCGGACGTCGACGGCGCCCACATCCGGACTTTGCTATTGACGTTCTTCTTCCGCTACATGCGGCCATTGCTTGAAGCGGGCTATATTTACATTGCCCAGCCGCCATTGTTCCAAATCAAACAAGGCAAGCACGTTGATTATGTTTATACCGATGCGCAATTGAAAGAAGCACTCGAAAACTTGTCTCCAACACCAAAACCGAATATTCAGCGCTATAAAGGGTTAGGAGAAATGAACGCGGAGCAGTTATGGGATACAACAATGGATCCGGATGTTCGTACCTTGCTGCAAGTGACGCTGACTGATGCGATGGTGGCAGACGAGACTTTCCACATTTTAATGGGAGACGACGTTGAACCACGCCGTAACTTTATCGAAGAAAATGCGAAATACGTTAAAAACCTGGACGTTTAAGTGATGTAGAGTTGAGAGGAGGCTGCGGATATGGCTGAACGGCCTAGCAGTGGTGTTGAAGAAATAAATATAAGCACGGAAATGCGCACATCGTTTTTGGATTATGCGATGAGCGTTATCGTTTCCCGTGCGCTGCCGGATGTGCGTGACGGGCTGAAACCTGTCCATCGCCGCATCCTATATGCAATGCATGATTTAGGAATTACATCTGATAAAGCCTACAAAAAATCAGCACGTATCGTTGGGGATGTTATTGGTAAATACCATCCACACGGCGATAGCGCTGTTTATGAAACGATGGTCCGGATGGCGCAGGATTTCAGTTACCGTTATATGCTCGTTGATGGACACGGGAACTTCGGTTCTGTCGACGGCGATGCCGCAGCTGCGATGCGTTATACAGAATCAAGAATGTCAAAAATTTCCATGGAACTATTGCGTGATTTAAATAAAAACACGATCGATTACCGGGATAACTACGATGGCCAGGAAAAAGAGCCAATTGTTCTGCCGAGCCGATTCCCGAACTTACTGGTAAACGGAACATCTGGGATTGCAGTTGGTATGGCTACCAATATTCCGCCGCATCATTTGGGTGAAACGATTGACGGGGTATTGGCATTAGCTGAAAACCCGGCGATTACGACAGAAGAATTGATGGAATTTATTCCAGGGCCTGATTTCCCGACTGGCGGCATTATTTTAGGACGCAGCGGTATTCGACGCGCTTATGAAACCGGCAGAGGTTCTATCATGATCCGTTCAGTGGTGGATATTGAAACCAAACCGAACGGCAAAGAAGTGATCATCGTCAACGAACTTCCTTATCAAGTAAACAAAGCCCGCTTGATTGAAAAAATTGCGGAGCTTGTGCGCGATAAGCGAATTGACGGCATCACGGATTTACGGGACGAATCTGACCGCAACGGCATGCGCATTGTCATTGAAGTGCGCAGAGATGCAAGTGCCAGCGTCCTACTGAACAATCTATACAAACAGACAGCGATGCAAACAAGTTTCGGGATCAATATGCTGGCACTTGTAGATGGCCATCCGAAAGTTTTGGGCATAAAAGAAGTGCTTTTCCACTACTTAGAGCACCAAAAAGTGGTCATTCGCCGCCGTACGCAATTTGATTTGACGAAAGCGGAAGACCGCGCACATATCCTCGAAGGTTTGCGCATTGCATTGGACCATATTGATGCCATTATCGCGTTGATCCGTGGTTCACAGACAACTGAAGAAGCCCGCAATGGCTTGATGAGCAATTTCAACTTGTCTGAGCGCCAATCACAAGCGATTTTGGATATGCGTCTTCAGCGTTTAACAGGACTGGAACGCGATAAAATTGAAGAAGAATACCAAGGCTTGGTTAAGTTGATCGATGAACTTCGCGAAATTTTGGCGAATGAATACCGGATTCTCGAAATTATCCGTGAAGAATTAACAGAAGTGAAAGAACGTTTCAGCGACGATCGCAGAACGGAAATCACTTCAGGCGGCACGGAAATGTTCGAAGATGAAGATTTAATCCCAAGAGAAGCGTCTGTTTTGACATTGACCCATAACGGTTATATCAAACGGATGCCGGCAAACACATTCCGCAGCCAAAACCGCGGCGGCCGTGGCGTCCAGGGAATGGGCACCAACGAAGATGATTTTGTTGAACATATGCTTTATACCTCTACCCACGATACAATCCTGTTCTTCACGAGCAAAGGGAAAGTGTATCGCAAAAAAGGGTATCAAGTGCCGGAATACGGAAGAACTGCAAAAGGCCTTCCACTGGTCAACTTGCTGGAAATCAGCAAAGACGAAAAAGTAACGGCTGTCATCCGTGTGAAAGAGTTTAAAGAAGACGCATTCTTCTTCTTTACGACACGAGAAGGAATCAGCAAGCGGACACCGGTGTCCAATTACGCCAACATCCGCCAAAACGGGCTGATTGCCATCAGTTTGCGCGAAGAAGATGAATTGATTTCCGTTAAGCTGACCGACGGCAACCAGGAAATCGTCATCGGAACACGCGACGGCGCATTGATCCGTTTCCCTGAAACCGATATCCGCAGCATGGGCCGGACAGCAAGCGGTGTACGTGGTATCCGTTTGCGTGAAGGCGACCAGGTTGTCGGCATGGAAATTCTGGAGAAAGACGATAATATTCTCGTCATCACAGAAAAAGGATACGGCAAACAAACAAAAGAATCCGAATACCGCGTTCAATCCAGAGGCGGTATGGGAATCAAAACTTGCCAAATCACCGACAAGAACGGACCGCTTGTGGCTGTCCGGACAGTCAACGGAACAGAAGACATCATGCTGATCACCATCAATGGCATTTTAATCCGCATGGACGTCAACGATATTTCACAGACTGGCCGAAGCACACAAGGCGTCCGTTTGATCAAGCTCTCTGAAGAAGAAACCGTAGCCACAGTTGCTCGAGTGAAAAAAGATATTGAAATTCCAGAAGGCGCAGAAGAAGCCGAAGAAGATGTTGATTCCACATTGATCGAAGAAAGTGCGGAAGCCGATGTCTATACGGAGGACGAAGTTGTCGCTGACGAAGAGTTAGATAATGTAGAAGAAGAAATAGAAGACGAAGAGTAATATTTTTGAACCCGCTGATTTATTCAGCGGGTTTTTTTATTTGGAGCTAAACGAACGTTCCGTGGATTGAAAGCGAATCGATCAAGCGTTGGCCTGCCAAAAGAGGACGAAGAGAACGAAGCGGAATGCAGTTCTTTCTATATAGAGGAAAAAGAATCGGATAGCAGAAATCTTTTCTGAGCTGGCGGATCAACTTGGTCTATAGCGGCGTGCAAAGTTGGAAATCGGAGATCTAAACAGACTGCAAGAATTCAAAAGTTTCCTGAAAGAAAAAGAATTTATCGAAAGCAGAAGTTTTTTTCGCAAAACTGTTGACGCGAATATTGTGGCATGGTATATTAATCAAGTCGCCAATGAGTGACGCACAAAACATGAACCTTGAAAACTGAACAGCAAAACGTCAACAATAGCAACGGCCGCGCAAAACGGCCCGCGCAAATGTACTGATCAGGCTTCGGCCAGATCAAGCGACTCGTGCGTTCTTCGGAACGGCGAGACGCCAGCAGAATTTGAGCAATCGGTTCTCTATAATGGAGAGTTTGATCCTGGCTCAGGACGAACGCTGGCGGCGTGCCTAATACATGCAAGTCGAGCGGAACACTTGGAGCTTGCTCCAAGCGTTTAGCGGCGGACGGGTGAGTAACACGTGGGCAACCTGCCCTGCAGATCGGGATAACTCCGGGAAACCGGTGCTAATACCGAATAGTTTGACCTCCCTCCTGGGAGGTTACGGAAAGACGGTTTCGGCTGTCACTGCAGGATGGGCCCGCGGCGCATTAGCTAGTTGGTGGGGTAACGGCCCACCAAGGCGACGATGCGTAGCCGACCTGAGAGGGTGATCGGCCACACTGGGACTGAGACACGGCCCAGACTCCTACGGGAGGCAGCAGTAGGGAATCTTCCGCAATGGACGCAAGTCTGACGGAGCAACGCCGCGTGAGTGATGAAGGTTTTCGGATCGTAAAACTCTGTTGCGAGGGAAGAAACCGTGCCAGCTAACTACTGGCACCTTGACGGTACCTCGCCAGAAAGCCACGGCTAACTACGTGCCAGCAGCCGCGGTAATACGTAGGTGGCAAGCGTTGTCCGGAATTATTGGGCGTAAAGCGCGCGCAGGCGGTCCTTTAAGTCTGATGTGAAAGCCCACGGCTCAACCGTGGAGGGTCATTGGAAACTGGGGGACTTGAGTGCAGAAGAGGAAAGTGGAATTCCATGTGTAGCGGTGAAATGCGTAGAGATGTGGAGGAACACCAGTGGCGAAGGCGACTTTCTGGTCTGTAACTGACGCTGAGGCGCGAAAGCGTGGGGAGCAAACAGGATTAGATACCCTGGTAGTCCACGCCGTAAACGATGAGTGCTAAGTGTTAGGGGGTTTCCGCCCCTTAGTGCTGCAGCTAACGCATTAAGCACTCCGCCTGGGGAGTACGGCCGCAAGGCTGAAACTCAAAGGAATTGACGGGGGCCCGCACAAGCGGTGGAGCATGTGGTTTAATTCGAAGCAACGCGAAGAACCTTACCAGGTCTTGACATCCCGCTGACCGCCTTGGAGACAAGGCTTTCCCTTCGGGGACAGCGGTGACAGGTGGTGCATGGTTGTCGTCAGCTCGTGTCGTGAGATGTTGGGTTAAGTCCCGCAACGAGCGCAACCCTTGATCTTAGTTGCCAGCATTCAGTTGGGCACTCTAAGGTGACTGCCGGTGACAAACCGGAGGAAGGTGGGGATGACGTCAAATCATCATGCCCCTTATGACCTGGGCTACACACGTGCTACAATGGACGGTACAAAGGGCTGCCAACCCGCGAGGGGGAGCCAATCCCAGAAAACCGTTCTCAGTTCGGATTGCAGGCTGCAACTCGCCTGCATGAAGCCGGAATCGCTAGTAATCGTGGATCAGCATGCCACGGTGAATACGTTCCCGGGCCTTGTACACACCGCCCGTCACACCACGAGAGTTTGTAACACCCGAAGTCGGTGAGGTAACCCTTGTGGAGCCAGCCGCCGAAGGTGGGACAGATGATTGGGGTGAAGTCGTAACAAGGTAGCCGTATCGGAAGGTGCGGCTGGATCACCTCCTTTCTAAGGATATATTCGGAACGAAACCTGCGGGTTTCGGTTGACGTTTTGCGTTCAGTTTTGAAGGTTCACCTTCGGCGATGCCGAGTTGGAACTTCAACAACTTGTTCTTTGAAAACTGGATATGACGACATTGAAACAACGAAAACAAGCAACACGAGTGATGAGACCGATTTGGTTCGGTCGACTTTCTAATGGTTAAGTTAGAAAGGGCGCACGGTGGATGCCTTGGCACTAGGAGCCGAAGAAGGACGGCACTAACACCGATATGCTCCGGGGAGCTGTAAGTGAGCATTGATCCGGAGATTTCCGAATGGGGGAACCCACCGCCTTTAATGGGGCGGTATCCATGTGTGAATTCATAGCACATGAGAAGGCAGACCCAGGGAACTGAAACATCTAAGTACCTGGAGGAACAGAAAGCAAATGCGATTCCCTGAGTAGCGGCGAGCGAAACGGGATCAGCCCAAACCAAGAGGCTTGCCTCTTGGGGTTGTAGGACACTCAATACGGAGTTACAAAAGAAGCGGTTAGGCGAAGCGACCTGGAACGGTCCGCCACAGTGGGTAACAGCCCCGTAGCCGAAAATCGCTTCCCTCCTGAGTGGATCCTGAGTACGGCGGAACACGTGAAATTCCGTCGGAATCCGGGAGGACCATCTCCCAAGGCTAAATACTACCTAGTGACCGATAGTGAACCAGTACCGTGAGGGAAAGGTGAAAAGCACCCCGGAAGGGGAGTGAAACAGATCCTGAAACCGTGTGCCTACAACTAGTCAAAGCCCGTTTATGGGTGATGGCGTGCCTTTTGTAGAATGAACCGGCGAGTTACGATTGCATGCAAGGTTAAGGTGAGAAGCCGGAGCCGCAGCGAAAGCGAGTCTGAATAGGGCGAATGAGTATGCAGTTGTAGACCCGAAACCAGGTGATCTACCCATGTCCAGGGTGAAGGTAAGGTAACACTTACTGGAGGCCCGAACCCACGCACGTTGAAAAGTGCGGGGATGAGGTGTGGGTAGCGGAGAAATTCCAATCGAACCTGGAGATAGCTGGTTCTCTCCGAAATAGCTTTAGGGCTAGCCTCAAGATTGAGAATCCTGGAGGTAGAGCACTGTTTGGACTAGGGGCCCATCCCGGGTTACCGAATTCAGACAAACTCCGAATGCCAGTGATTTATGCTTGGGAGTCAGACTGCGAGTGATAAGATCCGTAGTCAAGAGGGAAACAGCCCAGACCACCAGCTAAGGTCCCCAAATATCCGTTAAGTGGAAAAGGATGTGGCGTTGCTTAGACAACCAGGATGTTGGCTTAGAAGCAGCCATCATTTAAAGAGTGCGTAATAGCTCACTGGTCGAGTGACACTGCGCCGAAAATGTACCGGGGCTAAACGGATTACCGAAGCTGTGGATGGACATCTCAGATGTCCGTGGTAGGAGAGCGTTCTAAGGGCGTCGAAGCGGGACCGGAAGGATCCGTGGAGCGCTTAGAAGTGAGAATGCCGGTATGAGTAACGAAAGACGGGTGAGAATCCCGTCCACCGAATGCCTAAGGTTTCCTGAGGAAGGCTCGTCCGCTCAGGGTCAGTCGGGACCTAAGTCGAGGCCGATAGGCGTAGACGATGGACAACAGGTTGATATTCCTGTACCACCTCCCCGCCGTTTGAGCAATGGGGGGACGCAGAAGGATAAGGCGAGCGCGCCGTTGGTTGAGCGCGTCCAAGCAGCAAGGTGGGAAACGAGGCAAATCCCGTTTCCGCAAACATTGAACTGTGACGGCAAGGGGCGTATGCCCTGGAGTCCCTGATTTCACACTGCCAAGAAAAGCCTCTAGCGAGGCGGGAGGTGCCCGTACCGCAAACCGACACAGGTAGGCGAGAAGAGAATTCTAAGGTGAGCGAGTGAACTCTCGTTAAGGAACTCGGCAAAATGACCCCGTAACTTCGGGAGAAGGGGTGCTCTGGTAGGGTGTATAGCCCGAGAGAGCCGCAGTGAATAGGCCCAGGCGACTGTTTAGCAAAAACACAGGTCTCTGCAAAACCGTAAGGTGACGTATAGGGGCTGACGCCTGCCCGGTGCTGGAAGGTTAAGGGGAGTGCTTAGCGCAAGCGAAGGTGCGAACTGAAGCCCCAGTAAACGGCGGCCGTAACTATAACGGTCCTAAGGTAGCGAAATTCCTTGTCGGGTAAGTTCCGACCCGCACGAAAGGCGTAACGATCTGGGCACTGTCTCAACGAGAGACTCGGTGAAATTATAGTACCTGTGAAGATGCAGGTTACCCGCGACAGGACGGAAAGACCCCGTGGAGCTTTACTGCAGCCTGATATTGAATTTTGGTGCAACTTGTACAGGATAGGTAGGAGCCAGAGAACCCGGAGCGCCAGCTTCGGGGGAGGCGTCGGTGGGATACTACCCTGGTTGTATTGAAATTCTAACCCACGCCCCTGATCGGGGCGGGAGACAGTGTCAGGCGGGCAGTTTGACTGGGGCGGTCGCCTCCTAAAGAGTAACGGAGGCGCCCAAAGGTTCCCTCAGAATGGTTGGAAATCATTCGCAGAGTGTAAAGGCACAAGGGAGCTTGACTGCGAGACGTACAGGTCGAGCAGGGTCGAAAGACGGGCTTAGTGATCCGGTGGTTCCGCATGGAAGGGCCATCGCTCAACGGATAAAAGCTACCCCGGGGATAACAGGCTTATCTCCCCCAAGAGTCCACATCGACGGGGAGGTTTGGCACCTCGATGTCGGCTCATCGCATCCTGGGGCTGTAGTCGGTCCCAAGGGTTGGGCTGTTCGCCCATTAAAGCGGTACGCGAGCTGGGTTCAGAACGTCGTGAGACAGTTCGGTCCCTATCCGTCGCGGGCGCAGGAAATTTGAGAGGAGCTGTCCTTAGTACGAGAGGACCGGGATGGACACACCGCTGGTGTACCAGTTGTTCCGCCAGGGGCATCGCTGGGTAGCTATGTGTGGCCGGGATAAGTGCTGAAAGCATCTAAGCACGAAGCCCCCCTCAAGATGAGATTTCCCATTGCGCAAGCAAGTAAGATCCCTCAAAGACGATGAGGTAGATAGGTTCGGGGTGGAAGCGCGGCGACGCGTGCAGCTGACGAATACTAATCGATCGAGGACTTAACCAACATAGTTGTTTTCAATGTCGCATATCCAGTTTTGAGGGCGCAAGCACTCAACAAAAAGAGTCCAGTGATGATGGCAAAGAGGCCACACCCGTTCCCATCCCGAACACGGAAGTTAAGCTCTTTTGCGCCGATGGTAGTTGGGGGTTTCCCCCTGTGAGAGTAGGACATTGCTGGGCCAAGAAAAAAAGCCGTTGCCGGTATTTCCGGCGGCGGCTTTTTTGTGTTTTTTTCCGAATATATTCGCAGCAAAAAGAAAACAGTGGTACCGTTTACTGCACAGTTGGACCAATTGTATATTTCTTGAAGATATGCTAAAAGAAATGAAAAGAACGGGCAGTAGAACCGTTAAGACGATCAAACGGCAGCGCTATATGGAATTCTACGGGACTCTTCATCAAAAATCACCTGAACGATAATTCTGAATACTTTTTCTTATTCCGGTTTTCTTGACACTGTTTAGCGGCGCTGATAACCTTACAATAATATTCAAAAGGAAGCAGGAGGCGTATCCATAATGTGGGAGTCGAAATTTGTTAAAGAAGGTTTGACGTTTGATGATGTATTGCTTGTACCAGCACGGTCGGAAGTGCTGCCAAAGGATATCAATTTGTCAGTGGAGTTAACTCCGGCTATCAAATTGAACATTCCTATTATTAGTGCCGGTATGGATACTGTTACCGAAGCGAAAATGGCAATTTCAATGGCTCGCCAAGGCGGATTGGGAATCATCCATAAAAACATGAGCATTGAAGAACAGGCAGAGCAAGTAACGACTGTAAAACGTTCAGAAAATGGCGTTATAACGGATCCTTTTTTCTTAACACCTACGCATCAAGTATTCGATGCTGAACATCTTATGGGGAAATACCGCATCTCAGGTGTTCCAATCGTCAACAATGAAGAAGAGCAAAAATTGGTCGGCATCATTACGAACCGCGATTTGCGCTTTATCCAGGACTATTCATTGAAAATCGATGAAGTCATGACGAAAGAAGAATTGGTTACAGCTTCAGTAGGAACTACACTGGAAGAGGCCGAAAAAATTCTTCAGCAATATAAAATTGAGAAACTCCCAATTGTTGATGATCAAGGGATATTAAAAGGGTTAATTACCATTAAAGACATCGAAAAAGTCATCGAATTCCCGAATGCTGCAAAAGACAGCCACGGACGATTGCTTGCAGGCGCGGCAGTCGGGGTGACTTCAGATACAATGAAGCGAGTGGAGCAATTGGTTAAAGCGGGTGTGGATGTAATCGTTCTTGATACGGCACATGGCCATTCTAAAGGAGTTTTGGATTCCGTTAACCAAATTCGTGCGACATACCCTGAATTGGCGATCATTGCAGGAAATGTAGCCACTGCAGAAGGTACAAAAGCATTGATCGATGCTGGAGCAGACGTTGTCAAAGTAGGAATCGGACCTGGTTCGATTTGTACGACTCGAGTTGTTGCCGGTGTTGGGGTTCCACAAATCACGGCTGTTTACGATTGTGCCACAGAAGCACGCAAACACGGCAAAACAATTATTGCAGACGGCGGCATCAAGTATTCCGGCGATATCATTAAAGCATTGGCAGCCGGCGGGCATGTGGTCATGCTCGGAAGCCTTCTTGCTGGTACGACGGAAAGCCCAGGAGAAACCGAAATCTTCCAGGGGCGCCAATTTAAAAATTACCGCGGTATGGGTTCAATCGCAGCCATGGAAAAAGGATCAAAAGACCGTTATTTCCAGGACGATGCGAAAAAACTGGTACCGGAAGGCATTGAAGGGCGCTTGCCATACAAAGGGCCGCTTGCTGATACGATTCACCAATTGCTTGGCGGCATTCGTGCAGGAATGGGTTATTGTGGCACTCCGGATTTGCAGACTTTGCGTGATGAAGCGCAATTTATCCGCATGACTGGTGCTGGCCTTCGCGAAAGCCATCCACACGATGTCCAAATTACAAAAGAGTCTCCTAACTATTCTATTTCATAAGATTTGCCTAAAGCACTCTTTGCCTCTATCCGTAGATGCAAAGAGTGCTTTTTTCATGTTTTGGTTTAGGGAGGTACAGAATATGATAGAATTATATGGGGAAACTTACAGATGGAGGTATTGAAATACGTGAGAATTGTGTTGAAATTAACGATTATTTTGGCTGTGCTGCTGACTGTTGGTATGCCTCAGCAGGCAAAAGCGGCGGATTCTTTAAATATACTGGCGGATGCTGCCATTTTGGTAGATGCTGATTCTGGAAAAATATTATATGCACAAAACGCAGACGCTACGTTAGGCATTGCAAGTATGACAAAAATGATGACCGAGTATTTATTGTTTGAAGCGATTGAAGACGGCCGTGTATCGTGGGACCAAGAATACACGGTTACGGATTATGCTTATGAGATTTCACAGGATATGCGCTTGAGCAATGTGCCTTTGAGAAAAGGAGAAGCTTATACGATTCAGGAGTTGTATGAAGCGATGGCGATTTATTCCGCGAATGCAGCGACAATCGGCATTGCTGAGACAATCGCTGGGACGGAAGAGGAATTCGTCCGCCTGATGAATGAAAAAGCAGAAGAGCTGGGATTGGCCGGGGCAAAATTGGTCAATTCAACGGGATTGAGCAACTCCTTATTGATGGGGATGCATCCGAAAAGCACAGGTGCAAATGATGAAAACGTCATGTCCGCAAAAGCCGTTGCCAAATTGACAAAGGCGCTGCTGGACAAATATCCGGAAGTGTTGGAAACCACAAAAATTCCGAATAAAATGTTCCGTCCGGGTACAGCAGATGCGATTAATATGTTGAACTGGAATTCAATGCTTCCAGGACTGGCTTTTGAATACGAAGGCGTGGACGGCTTGAAAACCGGCAGCACGGATTTTGCCGGACACAGCTTTGCCGGTACGGCCAAGCGTGATGGCACTCGGTTGATTGCCGTGGTCATGAAAGCGGTTGATGAAAAGGGTGTAGGTTCTTACAAAGCCCGCTTTGACCAGACACGGGTTCTATTCGACTTCGGCTTTGGCCAGTTCACGAAAGAAGAAATCATTCCCGGGGGTTATCAGATCAAAGGGCAAGAAACTTTGCCGGTAACTAAAGGGGAAGAAAAAGCTGTATCGATCGCCGTGAAAGAACCGATTACGATGATGATTCAGACAAGCGACAAAGAAAAGTATCAACCGGAATTGGTCCTGGATGAGTCTGTCGTGGACGAAGGCAAGATTGAAGCAGGAATCGGCAAAGGAGAAGTAGTCGGTACCGTTAACGTTGTTAAAATAGAAGGAGAAGACTACGGCTATTTAGATGGCACGAAAAGCGATGCTGAAGTTGTGACAACAGAAAAAGTGGCACGGGCCAATTGGTTCTCGCTGTCTATCCAAGCTGTAGGCAATTTCGTCTCCAATATGTGGTCAGGCGCCCTTGATTTTGTAAAAGGATTATTTTAAAGAAAAGCAGTTCATCTATTCAGATGAGCTGCTTTTTTGTGCGGCAATTTCCCAGCACGCCATTAAATGCACAATTCCTGATTCAATTTCTTGTTCGGTTAACCCGCCAAACCCCAAAACGATTTTCGGAGGCGAGACCGTTTTTCCTTCGACGTCGTAAGATCCCAGGCCAAATACCCGGATTCCGGCGCCTTTAGCGCGTTCAATAAGCTCATTTTCCGTTAAAGCAGTCTGGATGGTCAGCACAATGTGCATGCCGGCTTGCTGGCCGGAAACCGAGACCTGAGGTGCAAATACATGTAGAACGGCTGTTAAGTGTTCAAGTTTTTTCTTGTACAGTTTGCGCATCCGGTTTAAATGGCGTGAAAAATGCCCTTCTTTCATAAACGCGCTGACAAGCTGCTGGTCAATTCTTGGCACAGATGATGAATAATGAAGGAAAGTCTGGCGGTAAGCACGCATCAGCCTTTTCGGCAAAACCATATAGGCAATTCGCAAAGAAGGCATAAGCGACTTGGAGAACGTACTGATGTAAATAACCCGTCCGCTGACATCCATGCTCTGGAGTGCCGGGATTGGCCGGCTTGTGTAGCGGAATTCGCTGTCGTAATCGTCTTCAATGATGTAGCGTTCCGGCTTGGCTGCTGCCCAGTTTAGGAGTTGAGCCCGTTTGGTGGCACTGAGCACAGCACCTGTCGGAAATTGATGGGAAGGTGTGACATAAGCAATATCCACTTCCGACGCTTCAAGTTCCCCGACATTGATGCCATCCGTTTCGATGCTGATGGGCACAGCCTTTCGGTCATGGTGGGCAAAAATAGTGTGCGTCAGTGCATATCCCGGATTTTCAAAGCCGAAGACAATGGTTTTATCAAGCAAGCGAATCAACAAAGGCATCAACTGTTCCGTTCCGGAGCCGATAATGATTTGATCAGCTTCGCATACCACGCCCCGTGACTGGAACAAGTAGCGGGAAATTTCCTGGCGCAGGGTTTCATCGCCTTGCGGATGCCCACTCAACAGCAACCCGTGGTTGGATTCATCGAGAAGGTCTTTGGACAGCTTGCGCCACGTTGAAAAAGGAAAAGAACGGGAATCGATGGCTGCCGGATTAAAATCATAGCGGTATTCTAGACGTTCCGGCGCCAAGGGTTTCTCTTGCGGCACATCCAAATAAGCCACTTCTTCCACCGGCTGCGCGTAAAACCCTTTGCGGGCCCTCGATTCAATAAACCCTTCTGCAACCAGCTGGCCATAAGCCAATTCAACCGTGGTCTGGCTGATATCCAGAAACTCCGCCAATTTTCGTTTACTGGGCAGTTTGGTATCGACGGAGATTTTGCCGTCAATAATGGCTTGTTTAATTTCCCGGTAAAGCTGTTTGTATAAAGGCGTTGAAATGCTTCGCTGCAGCTGGAACATTAGCATATCCATGATGTCTCCCCCCCCAACTGACCTTATGAATTAATGGGAATCTGAGTATTTCTATATGGTCAATCTCTATTATACTGACAATATTAAGAAAAGGGGGAATTTTAATGAGTAAACACGGAACGGATCGAGTCAAACGCGGAATGGCGGAAATGCAAAAAGGCGGAGTCATCATGGATGTGGTGAATGCAGAACAGGCGCGCATTGCAGAAGCGGCGGGCGCAACAGCGGTTATGGCGCTTGAACGCGTGCCTTCGGATATTCGAAGAGACGGCGACGTAGCGCGTATGGCAGACCCGCGCATTACAGAAGAAGTGATGAAAGCTGTATCCATTCCGGTAATGGCCAAAGCGCGGATTGGCCATATTGTGGAAGCGCGTGTGTTGGAAGCGATGGGTGTGGATTACATAGATGAAAGTGAAGTGCTGACACCGGCGGACGAGGAATTCCACTTATTAAAAGATGCCTATACGGTGCCATTTGTCTGCGGCTGCCGCAATTTAGGCGAAGCGGCGCGCCGTATCGGTGAAGGGGCTTCGATGCTCCGGACAAAAGGGGAACCGGGCACCGGCAATATCGTCGAAGCGGTCCGGCACTTGCGCCAAGTGAATGCGGAAGTGCGAAAAGTCGTTACGCTCAGCGATGATGAATTGATGACCGAAGCACGCAACTTAGGCGCTTCGTATGAATTCCTGAAAGAAGTGAAGCGCCTTGGCCGCTTGCCGGTCGTCAACTTTGCAGCGGGCGGTGTGGCAACGCCTGCAGATGCGGCCTTGATGATGGAACTGGGAGCAGATGGCGTATTCGTCGGGTCCGGCATCTTCAAATCGGAACATCCGGAACGGTTCGCGCGTGCCATTGTGGAAGCGACGACGCATTACCAGGATTATAAATTGATTGCTGAACTGTCAAAAGACCTCGGCATCGCCATGAAAGGCATTGAAATTTCCACAATTGCGGCGGGTGAACGCATGCAGGAACGGGGCTGGTAAGATGAAACGAGTCGGTGTTCTGGCGTTGCAGGGAGCGGTAAGAGAACATGTGCAGTCGATTGAAGCGTGCGGCGCAAAAGCAGTGCTGGTCAAATGGTCAAGCGACTTGGAAGATTTGGATGCCATAATTTTGCCGGGCGGGGAAAGCACCACGATGCGCCGATTGATTGACCGCTATGGCCTGCTTGGGCCGTTACGCGCCTTTGCAGAGAGCGGCAAGCCGATGTTTGGCACCTGTGCGGGGCTAATTCTTTTGGCAAAGGAAATCGCCGGTTATCCCGAACCGCATCTTGGCGTAATGGACATTGCAGTGGAACGCAATTCATTCGGCCGCCAAGCCGACAGCTTTGAAATTCCGCTATCCGTTAAAGGGATGGAAGAGCCGTTTGAAGCGGTCTTTATCCGAGCGCCGCATATTGTCAGTGTTGGTCCGGGGGTTGAGGTATTGGGCGAGCACGGCGGAAAAATCGTCATGGCAAGAAGCAGCCAGTTTCTCGGCTGTTCGTTTCATCCCGAATTGACCGATGACCACCGCATTACGGCTTATTTTTTGAGCATGATTCCCTCTGAAACTGGCATTTCCTTGCCAAAAGGCTCCGTTTATAGTAAAGTATGATTAATTTAAAAGTAGAAACATTGATGGGGAATAGTAATGCGTTGTTTTTCCAAAGAGAGCCGGTGGTTGGTGCGAACCGGTGAAAAGCACGTGTGAATCCACTCCTGAGTTGCATGGCGACATAAGCCATTGCCGGTTTAAAGGCCGTTATGTAATGAAGAGGATCGGGCTTTTTAGCCGATCAATCAGGGTGGCAACGCGGGTAGCTCTCGTCCCTTTACCAGGGGATGAGGGCTATTTTTGTTGCCTTTTTTCTATTGATCACTATTTTATTTTGAGGAGGAACCGGTATGTTAGACATTAAACACGTACGTGCCAATTTTGAAGAAGTAAAAACGAAGCTTGCGAAACGCGGCGAAGATATTTCCGTGCTGGACGATTTTGAAGCGGTGGATGCCAAACGCCGTGAATTGATTGCACAAACCGAGAAATTGAAGGCTGAACGCAACGAAGCGTCTCAAAATATCGCGATGATGAAGCGCAATAAAGAAAATGCAGATGAAGCCATTGCCAAAATGCGCGAAGTCGGCGAACAGATCAAAGCGATTGACGATGAATTGCGCGAAGTGGAAGAGCGCTTGAATTACATCATGATGCGTGTACCGAACATTCCGCATGACAGCGTGCCGGTCGGCGAGTCTGAAGACGACAACGTTGAAATCCGGACATGGGGAGAAAAGCCGGAATTCACGTTTGAAGCCAAACCGCATTGGGATCTTGGCACAGACTTAAACATCATCGATTTTGAACGGGCAGCAAAAGTAACGGGCAGCCGTTTCGTTTTCTACCGTGGCCTTGGAGCTCGTCTGGAACGGGCGCTTATCAACTTCATGATGGACTTGCACCAGGAAGAGCATGGCTACCAGGAAATCCTGCCGCCTTACATGGTCAACCGCGAAAGCTTGACGGGCACAGGCCAATTGCCGAAATTTGAAGAAGATGCATTCCTGATCGAGAAAGAAGATTATTTCCTGATCCCGACTTCTGAAGTGCCGGTGACAAATTTCTACCGGGATGAAATCCTGTCAGCGGATATGCTTCCGCAGGCATTCGCTTCTTACAGCGCGAATTTCCGCTCTGAAGCGGGTTCTGCGGGCCGGGACACACGCGGGCTAATCCGACAGCACCAATTCAATAAAGTCGAGCTGGTGCGCTTTGTAAAGCCGGAAGATTCATATGATGAACTGGAGAAATTGACCGGCCATGCCGAGAAAGTGCTGCAGCTACTGGGGCTTCCTTACCGCGTCCTGAAAATGTGCACAGCAGACCTTGGCTTTACCGCTGCGAAGAAATACGATATCGAAGTGTGGATTCCGAGCCAGGACATGTACCGTGAAATTTCTTCTTGCAGTAATTTTGAAGATTTCCAGGCACGTCGCGCCAACATCAAATTCCGCCGCGAAGCGAACGGCAAACCGGAATTTGTCCATACCTTAAACGGCAGCGGACTGGCGATCGGCCGGACAGTGGCCGCTTTACTGGAAAACTGCCAGCAGGAAGACGGCACCATCGTCATCCCTGAAGTAT
Source organism: Planococcus liqunii (assembly GCF_030413595.1). Classification (NCBI taxonomy): domain Bacteria; kingdom Bacillati; phylum Bacillota; class Bacilli; order Caryophanales; family Caryophanaceae; genus Planococcus; species Planococcus liqunii. The sequence continues at coordinate 22,214 of NZ_CP129238.1, forward strand.
TGCGTCCGTATATGGGCGGCAAAGACTTGATTAAATAAACGGATAGACCCAAGAGCTTATGGCTCTTGGGTTTTTATTTTTCCATGGAAACGGGTAAAGACAGGTAAATAGCAAGGAGAGGTGTTGGTGGAATGGAAAATCTATCGTTTCAGTACATTCAAACGAACGGCATCACGTTGCATACGGCAGTTGCGGGACCGGAAGACGGGCCGCTGGTTGTTTTGCTGCACGGCTTCCCGGAATTCTGGTTCGGCTGGAAAAAACAGATTGCACCGCTCACTGAACTCGGCTACCGCGTTGCCGTGCCGGACCAGCGGGGTTACAATCTGAGCGATAAGCCGCAGGACATCAGCAGTTATACCTTGGATTTGCTGCGGGATGATATTGTCGGGTTGATCGGCCATTTCGGCAAAACGAACGCCACCATTATTGGACACGACTGGGGAGGAGCGGTGGCTTGGCATTTGGCAGCGACAAAGCCTGAATACGTGGAAAAACTGATTGCGGTCAATATCCCGCATCCAAAAGCGATGCCAAGGGTCATGAAGCGCAATCCGCTACAATGGGCGAGGAGTTCGTATATCGCCTTTTTCCAATTGCCGGATCTGCCGGAAAAAATGCTGGCGGCGGATTATTTCAAGACGATGGTCGGGAGTTTGGTATCGACAAGCAATCCGGATACATTTTCTGACGAGGAACTCGCCGCTTACCGGGAAGCATGGGACCAGCCCGGTGCACTGACGGCGATGCTGAACTGGTACCGGGCGATCCGCCGCGGCAATGTCCTGCAAGTGCCGGCACAGAAAATCGGATTGCCGGTGCGGATTATTTGGGGCGTGGGTGATCAGTTCCTGTCAACGGAACTGGCGAAGGAAAGCCTGGACTTTTGCGAGGACGGGGAATTGGTGTTTGTCGGGGAAGCGACACACTGGGTCCATCACGAGCAGGTGCATATTCTCAATATGCTCATCAAGCAGTTTTTAAACGAAGAAAAAGCGGCAGCCCTATAGGAGCTCCCGCTTTTTCTTTTTTTTGTTTTCCCGTAGCGTCCGGAAAAACTGGGTCAGCAAACCGCCGCATTCTTCGGCCATGACATTTTCGGTGACTTCGCATTGATGGTTAAAGCGTTCATCGTTCAGCAGCCGGTATAAGGAATCCACACTGCCGGCCTTGATATCACGTGCCCCGTAAACGACACGTGGAATGCGCGATTGCAGAATTGCGCCGGCGCACATTGGACAAGGCTCTAACGTAACGTAAAGGCTTGTGTTTTCCAGCCGCCAATTGCTGATGGTCTGGCAGGCTTCCTGGATGGCCAGCAGTTCCGCATGGGTCACCGCATTTTGGGTGGTTTCCCGCAGGTTGTGGGCCCGTGCAATCACGTGCCCGTCCTGCACGATGACGGCGCCAATCGGCACTTCTCCCTTGGCGGCGGCTTTTTCGGCTTCTTCGATTGCGAGGCCCATATAATAATGGTCTAATTCAATTCCGTTCATTGTTCATCGCTCCCTACACCCCAGTTTATCATTTTTTTATAAGTATGCTAAAGGAATTAGGAGTCTATCAAGACAAATGGAGGAGAAAAGCGTAAAATAAAAAGGAGAAAAAAATCCAGTGTTTGATTTTTGGGAGAGATTTGATGGTCAAAGAACATAAAAAAGAGACATTTAAGCATTTAGTTATGCGTTTTTTGCTGATTTTACTGGGCGCCACGATGGCTGCCGTTTCCATTGAACTTTTTTTAGTGCCCAATTCGATTATTGACGGCGGCATTATCGGCATTTCGCTGATTTTAGATTATCTGACTCCGATTCCATTTGGTATTTTGATGGTCGTGGTCAACTTGCCTTTTCTTTTCTTCGGGTACAAGCATATCGGGAAGAACTTTTTTATCTCGTCCATTTTCGCTATTGTAGCACTGGCCATCATTGAATTTCCATTGCATCCGATTCCAGGTGTGGTCGATGATCCGTTGCTTGCCACGGTATTCGGCGGCCTGATTCTTGGTGCCGGAGTGGGCCTCGTGATTCGAAACGGCGGAGCGCTGGACGGCACGGAAATCCTGGGCATTTTACTAACGCGCAAATTGCCTTTTTCAGTTGGTGAATTTGTAATGTTCGTCAATATCTTTATCTTTTTATGGGCCGGATTTGTTCTCGGTTGGGAACATGCGATGTATTCCATTTTAACTTATTATATTGCTTCCAAAACGATTGATATCGTTATCCAAGGACTGGATGATACGAAAGCGGTCATTATTGTGTCCGATGAATTCATCGAATTGGGTGCTGCCATCAATTCCCGGCTTGGCCGAAGCGTCACCAAGCTGCACGGCAAAGGCGGCTACGAAGAATCTGCCAAAGATGTCATTTATGTAGTGGTGACGAGATTAGAAATTTCCAAACTGAAACACATTGTAGCCGACATTGATCCGAAAGCGTTTGTCACTATTATGGATACCCAGGAAGTGCACGGAGGAACTTTTAAAGCAGCCATCCATTAAGTTGGAGAGCTGCTTTTTTTCCTACTTTTACCGTACGGTCTGTGGTAAAATAAATGGCACTGCAACACACTTGAACAGAAAGAGGGGAACTTCCCATGCCGGTGCCATTTATAACGGTAGAAGGCCCGATTGGCGTTGGCAAAACGTCACTGGCAAAAGCAATTGCTGACCACCATCGTTTTCAAATGCTGAAAGAAATCGTCGATGAAAATCCGTTTCTGACAAAGTTTTATGAAGACATTGAGGAATGGAGCTTCCAGACCGAAATGTTCTTTTTATGCAATCGCTATAAGCAATTGACCGATATACAGAAAAAATTCATTTCCAACCGTGAGCCTGTAGCAGCGGATTACCATATTTTCAAGAACTTGATTTTTGCCAAGCGGACGCTGCCCGATGCTGAGTATGCCAAATACGAAGCAATCTACAAAATCCTGACAGCGGATATGCCGGCGCCGAATATGGTGATTTACTTGCATGCCAGTTTGGATACGTTGATGAAGCGCATCAAAATGCGCGGACGTGAATTCGAGCAAATGATTACCCCGGCTTATATGGAACAGCTTGTTGCTGATTACCATGAGTTTATAGAACGTTTTGAGCGGGAGCATCCGGAAATTCCGGTGCTGCGTTTTAATGGAGATGAAATGGATTTTGTCCAGAATGAAGTGGATTTGCAGCAGATCCTGACGAAAGTGGATGAAACCTTACAACAAAGGAGTTTAACGATATGAATTTACGTGAAAAATACGGCATTCCGGAAAATGCTGTGATTACCATTGCCGGTACAGTAGGTGTCGGCAAATCAACGATGACCAAGGCATTGGCGGATACGCTTCATTTCCGCACATCGTTTGAAAAAGTGGATGCCAACCCTTACCTGGATTTGTTTTACGATGACTTCGAGAAATGGAGCTTCCATCTACAAATTTACTTCCTGGCAGAGCGCTTCAAAGAACAAAAGCGCATGTTTGAATACGGCGGCGGTTTTATCCAGGACCGTTCCATTTATGAAGATACCGGCATTTTCGCGAAAATGCATTGGGAAAAAGGCACGATGAATAACGTGGACTACGAAACATACACGAATCTGTTTGAAGCTATGGTAATGACGCCATACTTCCCGCATCCGGATTTATTGATTTACCTGGAAGGGTCGATTGAAGACATTCTGGGGCGCATCCAGGAACGCGGCCGCGCAATGGAACAGCAGACGCCGGTCGAGTACTGGCTTGAAATGCATGAACGCTACGAAAAATGGATCAATTCGTTCAACGGCTGCCCGGTGCTGCGCCTGAACATCAACGATTATGATCTGATGAATGACCCGGACTGCGCTGAACGCATCGTAGAACGCATCGGCAATTTCATGCAGCAAACTTCCTTATTGAAAAAATAAGCTTTTCCCCTGAGTCCGTAATGGCTCAGGGATTTTTTATTTCCCGGGAAATAGTTTACGAACCAATAAAAAAAGCAGATGGCTTTGGGCCACCTGCTTTAACGTCGTGTTTTATGTATCGAAATCTTCAGACATATATGTGTTAAGAAAAATTCGCTACTTTCGTAACGAATCCAATCTCGAATTTATATGCGCGTGTAAATTCAAAAAATGGAGGAGGAAGAGGGATTCGAACCCCCGCGGGATTTGACTCCCCTGTCGGTTTTCAAGACCGATCCCTTCAGCCAAACTTGGGTATTCCTCCGTATCAGACAAGAATTAATTTATCATAAAACGAAACAATGTGTCAACAGTTTCAGGAATTTTTTTTGAGATTTTTTTAGAAGCCTTATTTTTTCCTTACTAATACGGGTTTTTCAGCTATTTGAGATTAAATAAGAGTTACGGATTGATTTTTCCGGGGAATATTCGTATACTAGTTAATGCCGTGCTAGGTGGGAAGATAGCGGTGTCCTGTAACCTGCAATCCGCTTTAGCAGGACTGAATTCCTTTCCTAGGCTGTTTGTGTGCAGGGTCTGACTCTTGCACGTAGTGTTGACATTTGGGTCCTGCGCAATGGAAACCCATGAACCATGTCAGGTCCGGAAGGAAGCAGCATTAAGTGGATCTTTTCATGTGCCGTGGGGTCGCCTAGATCGAGCCAACGACAAGGGTAACGCTTGTGTGCAGCAGTCAAAGAAAGGTGCACGGCAATAATTTTAAAACTCAAGCCTGTCCGCAACTTCGCGGACAGGTTTTTTGTATGAAAAAATTCCGGCTGGGAATCCTATAATGACGACGAATAACAGCCGGCAATTCAGAGGGTAATCATTCAGGAGCCTCCTCTTTTTATGATATAATTAAGGGACGAAAAACATATTTCACAAAAGGAGAGAAAAACGTTGGCGTATCAAGCTTTTTACCGTGTGTACCGGCCGCAGTCCTTTTCCGAAATGTCAGGTCAGTCGCACATCAAACAAACCCTTCAAAATGCTCTCCTTTACAATAAGACCACGCATGCTTATTTGTTTTCAGGGCCACGGGGCACAGGGAAGACCAGTGCAGCGAAAATCTTTGCAAAAGCGCTCAATTGCGAACAGGCTCCTGTAGCAGAACCCTGCAACGAATGCAGTTCTTGTAAGAGCATAACTGAAGGATCCAATACAGACGTCATCGAATTTGATGCGGCTTCCAATTCCCGGGTAGAAGAAATGCGGGAGATCATTGAAAAGGTCCGGTTCTCTCCGGCCAATTCCCGTTTTAAGATCTACATCATCGATGAAGTGCACATGCTTTCCAACAGTGCCTTCAATGCCTTGCTGAAAACACTGGAAGAACCGCCAGAGCACGTCGTCTTTATTTTGGCGACAACGGAGCCGCATAAATTGCCGCTTACCATTATTTCCCGCTGCCAACGCTTTGATTTTAAGCGCTTGACGCAGACGGATATTGTGGAACGGATGATTGAAGTTCTGACAGATGCAGGCATTCCTTATAATGAGCAAGTATTGAAAGTGATTGCACAGGCAGCAGCGGGCGGCATGCGGGATGCACTCAGCCTGCTTGACCAGGTCGTGTCGTTCAGCGGTGATGAAATGACGCTTGAAGACGCACTGCTTGTGACAGGATCTATCAGCCAGGACATGTTTTACGACATTGCAGAAGCACTCGTCGAAAGAGACATTGGCCAGGCGCTGACGCTTCTGGAGCAATTGGTGCGAGATGGCAAGGATCCGGTACGGCTTGTGGAAGACTTTATTACCTTTTTCCGGGACTTGCTGTTGATTCAGACGGCGCCGGATCTTCACGATATGCTGGAACTCGCAGCTCACGAAGAACGCTTCGAAGCGCTCGCCAAGCAATTCGAGCCGGCAACGCTTTATGCGTGGATTGATGTGTTGACGAAAACCCAACAGGAAATGCGGTTTTCCAACCACACCAAAATTTATTTGGAGACTGCTCTCCTGAAAATGGTGCAGGCAGACGCTCCAGCCATGATCTCTTCAGATTCGGCTTCTCCGGAGCTGGAAGCCAAGGTCAATCAATTGGAGCAATTGGTGATCCAGCTCCAGCAGCAACTGAAAAACGGAGCAATAGCTGCAGCTCCGGCAGCCGCTAATGCGGAACCGAAGCGCCGCCAACGGTCTCAAAGTGCCTTTAAGATTCCCGTTGGCCGTATTCAGGACGTCTTAAAGAATGCGACCAAACCGGATATCCAGGCGATTAAAACCAATTGGGCAACAGTAATGGGCCAATTGCAAAGATCGCATGCGGCTTTATTGAACGAAGCGGAGCCGGTAGCGGCGTCAGCGGATGCTTTTGTGTTAAAATTCAAGTATGATATTCATTGCCAGATGGCTTCCGACAACCAGACCTTTGCGGTCGCTTTCAGCCAACTTCTGCAGCAGTACACAGGGAAAGCCTACACGCCGATTTTTGTGCCGGATGAAAGCTGGCTGAAAATACGTGAAGAGTTTATTAGAAGCAACGGGTTGAAAGCAGGGGCAGATGAGAAGCAGACGGAGTCTGAAGAACCACATCCGTTTTCTGCGGAAGGCTCAGCAGCGGAAGAAGATCCGTTCATTGCGGAAGCCGAGCGGCTATTCGGCAAAGATTTTGTCGAAATCCATGAAGATTAATAAAAAACCTTGAGGAGGAAACAATTATGCGCGGTGGCGGAAATATGCAAGGCATGATGAAACAAATGCAGAAAATGCAAAAACAAATGGCTGAGGCTCAAGAAGAACTAGGGACATTGAAATTCGAAGGATCAGCTGGCGGCGGAATGGTGAAAGTTACTGTATCCGGACACAAAGAAGTATTGGATGTAGTGTTGGATCCATCAGTTGTCGATCCGGAAGATGTTGAAATGCTTCAGGACCTATTGATCGTGGCAACAAACGAAGCGTTTAAAAAAGCGGATGAGCATGCGAATTCCACAATGGGGAAATTCACTAAGGGGTTAAATCTTCCAGGCATGTTCTAGGAGGTAAACAGGATGCATTATCCAGAACCGATATCGAAATTGATGGAAAGCTTTATGAAATTGCCAGGAATCGGGCCGAAAACAGCGGCCCGGCTGGCATTTTTTGTGCTTGGAATGAAAGAGGACACGGTCCTTGATTTTGCAAAAGCACTGGTGGATGCCAAACGGAATTTGAGTTTCTGCTCAAACTGCGGGCATATCACCGATGTCGATCCGTGCATGATTTGCCAGGACCAATCACGCGACCGGACAACGATTTGCGTGGTACAGGATCCAAAAGACGTTATCGCCATGGAAAAAATGCGCGACTATACGGGGCTGTATCATGTCCTTCAAGGAGCCATTTCTCCAATGGATGGCATTGGACCGGAAGATATCAATGTTCCTTCTTTATTGAAGCGGCTGCAGGATGAAACGGTCAGCGAATTGATATTAGCGACAAACCCGACAATTGAAGGGGAAGCGACGGCCATGTACATTTCGCGCCTGGTAAAACCTTCCGGTATTAAAACAACGCGCATTGCACACGGACTGCCAGTGGGCGGAGATCTGGAATATGCGGATGAAGTCACGCTGTCCAAAGCATTGGAAGGGCGCCGTGAGTTGTAGCCGAAGCAACTGTGGCCTCATTTAATACAGTAGTATATGCTGTTCCTTCTATAAAGAAGAAAGAACGGTTCAGAAGATGCAAGGTTTTAAAAGCAGTGGCTTACATAGCATTGCTTTTTCTTATGGGCTCGAACGGGCGCCTTCTTATAGAAGAAACAGAAACGAGCTCGGAGAAAGACGCGGGAATTGGTGCTTAATCGTTGACGGCGATAGCGACAGCTGTTATATTAATAAGCGTCCCAAAAAACAAGGCAATTAAAACCTTTAAAGTTTTAGTTGACGTTTGGCGGTTATTAAGTTATACTAATATAGTTGTAGTTGAGAAACGATATAACAACTGAATCGATCGATTAGCTTCAACAAAAGAAAGTTGAAATTAGTTGTTGACATCGATTCTGAAATAAGTTATACTAATAAAGTTGTCATTAAGAAAACGACACAACATGAACCTTGAAAACTGAACAGCAAAACGTCAACAGATAGCAACGGCCGCGCAAAACGGCCCGCGCAAATGTACTGATCAGGCTTCGGCCAGATCAAGCGACTCGTGCGTTCTTCGGAACGGCGAGACGCCAGCAGAATTTGAGCAATCGGTTCTCTATAATGGAGAGTTTGATCCTGGCTCAGGACGAACGCTGGCGGCGTGCCTAATACATGCAAGTCGAGCGGAACACTTGGAGCTTGCTCCAAGCGTTTAGCGGCGGACGGGTGAGTAACACGTGGGCAACCTGCCCTGCAGATCGGGATAACTCCGGGAAACCGGTGCTAATACCGAATAGTTTGACCTCCCTCCTGGGAGGTTACGGAAAGACGGTTTCGGCTGTCACTGCAGGATGGGCCCGCGGCGCATTAGCTAGTTGGTGGGGTAACGGCCCACCAAGGCGACGATGCGTAGCCGACCTGAGAGGGTGATCGGCCACACTGGGACTGAGACACGGCCCAGACTCCTACGGGAGGCAGCAGTAGGGAATCTTCCGCAATGGACGCAAGTCTGACGGAGCAACGCCGCGTGAGTGATGAAGGTTTTCGGATCGTAAAACTCTGTTGCGAGGGAAGAAACCGTGCCAATTAACTACTGGCACCTTGACGGTACCTCGCCAGAAAGCCACGGCTAACTACGTGCCAGCAGCCGCGGTAATACGTAGGTGGCAAGCGTTGTCCGGAATTATTGGGCGTAAAGCGCGCGCAGGCGGTCCTTTAAGTCTGATGTGAAAGCCCACGGCTCAACCGTGGAGGGTCATTGGAAACTGGGGGACTTGAGTGCAGAAGAGGAAAGTGGAATTCCATGTGTAGCGGTGAAATGCGTAGAGATGTGGAGGAACACCAGTGGCGAAGGCGACTTTCTGGTCTGTAACTGACGCTGAGGCGCGAAAGCGTGGGGAGCAAACAGGATTAGATACCCTGGTAGTCCACGCCGTAAACGATGAGTGCTAAGTGTTAGGGGGTTTCCGCCCCTTAGTGCTGCAGCTAACGCATTAAGCACTCCGCCTGGGGAGTACGGCCGCAAGGCTGAAACTCAAAGGAATTGACGGGGGCCCGCACAAGCGGTGGAGCATGTGGTTTAATTCGAAGCAACGCGAAGAACCTTACCAGGTCTTGACATCCCGCTGACCGCCTTGGAGACAGGGCTTTCCCTTCGGGGACAGCGGTGACAGGTGGTGCATGGTTGTCGTCAGCTCGTGTCGTGAGATGTTGGGTTAAGTCCCGCAACGAGCGCAACCCTTGATCTTAGTTGCCAGCATTCAGTTGGGCACTCTAAGGTGACTGCCGGTGACAAACCGGAGGAAGGTGGGGATGACGTCAAATCATCATGCCCCTTATGACCTGGGCTACACACGTGCTACAATGGACGGTACAAAGGGCTGCCAACCCGCGAGGGGGAGCCAATCCCAGAAAACCGTTCTCAGTTCGGATTGCAGGCTGCAACTCGCCTGCATGAAGCCGGAATCGCTAGTAATCGTGGATCAGCATGCCACGGTGAATACGTTCCCGGGCCTTGTACACACCGCCCGTCACACCACGAGAGTTTGTAACACCCGAAGTCGGTGAGGTAACCCTTGTGGAGCCAGCCGCCGAAGGTGGGACAGATGATTGGGGTGAAGTCGTAACAAGGTAGCCGTATCGGAAGGTGCGGCTGGATCACCTCCTTTCTAAGGATAATCTCGGAACGGAGCTTACGCTCCGGTTGACGTTTTGCGTTCAGTTTTGAAGGTTCACCTTCGGCGATGCCGAGTTGGAACTTCAACAACTTGTTCTTTGAAAACTGGATATGACGACATTGAAACAACGAAAACAAGCAACACGAGTGATGAGACCGATTTGGTTCGGTCGACTTTCTAATGGTTAAGTTAGAAAGGGCGCACGGTGGATGCCTTGGCACTAGGAGCCGAAGAAGGACGGCACTAACACCGATATGCTCCGGGGAGCTGTAAGTGAGCATTGATCCGGAGATTTCCGAATGGGGGAACCCACCGCCTTTAATGGGGCGGTATCCATGTGTGAATTCATAGCACATGAGAAGGCAGACCCAGGGAACTGAAACATCTAAGTACCTGGAGGAACAGAAAGCAAATGCGATTCCCTGAGTAGCGGCGAGCGAAACGGGATCAGCCCAAACCAAGAGGCTTGCCTCTTGGGGTTGTAGGACACTCAATACGGAGTTACAAAAGAAGCGGTTAGGCGAAGCGACCTGGAACGGTCCGCCACAGTGGGTAACAGCCCCGTAGCCGAAAATCGCTTCCCTCCTGAGTGGATCCTGAGTACGGCGGAACACGTGAAATTCCGTCGGAATCCGGGAGGACCATCTCCCAAGGCTAAATACTACCTAGTGACCGATAGTGAACCAGTACCGTGAGGGAAAGGTGAAAAGCACCCCGGAAGGGGAGTGAAACAGATCCTGAAACCGTGTGCCTACAACTAGTCAAAGCCCGTTTATGGGTGATGGCGTGCCTTTTGTAGAATGAACCGGCGAGTTACGATTGCATGCAAGGTTAAGGTGAGAAGCCGGAGCCGCAGCGAAAGCGAGTCTGAATAGGGCGAATGAGTATGCAGTTGTAGACCCGAAACCAGGTGATCTACCCATGTCCAGGGTGAAGGTAAGGTAACACTTACTGGAGGCCCGAACCCACGCACGTTGAAAAGTGCGGGGATGAGGTGTGGGTAGCGGAGAAATTCCAATCGAACCTGGAGATAGCTGGTTCTCTCCGAAATAGCTTTAGGGCTAGCCTCAAGATTGAGAATCCTGGAGGTAGAGCACTGTTTGGACTAGGGGCCCATCCCGGGTTACCGAATTCAGACAAACTCCGAATGCCAGTGATTTATGCTTGGGAGTCAGACTGCGAGTGATAAGATCCGTAGTCAAGAGGGAAACAGCCCAGACCACCAGCTAAGGTCCCCAAATATCCGTTAAGTGGAAAAGGATGTGGCGTTGCTTAGACAACCAGGATGTTGGCTTAGAAGCAGCCATCATTTAAAGAGTGCGTAATAGCTCACTGGTCGAGTGACACTGCGCCGAAAATGTACCGGGGCTAAACGGATTACCGAAGCTGTGGATGGACATCTCAGATGTCCGTGGTAGGAGAGCGTTCTAAGGGCGTCGAAGCGGGACCGGAAGGATCCGTGGAGCGCTTAGAAGTGAGAATGCCGGTATGAGTAACGAAAGACGGGTGAGAATCCCGTCCACCGAATGCCTAAGGTTTCCTGAGGAAGGCTCGTCCGCTCAGGGTCAGTCGGGACCTAAGTCGAGGCCGATAGGCGTAGACGATGGACAACAGGTTGATATTCCTGTACCACCTCCCCGCCGTTTGAGCAATGGGGGGACGCAGAAGGATAAGGCGAGCGCGCCGTTGGTTGAGCGCGTCCAAGCAGCAAGGTGGGAAACGAGGCAAATCCCGTTTCCGCAAACATTGAACTGTGACGGCAAGGGGCGTATGCCCTGGAGTCCCTGATTTCACACTGCCAAGAAAAGCCTCTAGCGAGGCGGGAGGTGCCCGTACCGCAAACCGACACAGGTAGGCGAGAAGAGAATTCTAAGGTGAGCGAGTGAACTCTCGTTAAGGAACTCGGCAAAATGACCCCGTAACTTCGGGAGAAGGGGTGCTCTGGTAGGGTGTATAGCCCGAGAGAGCCGCAGTGAATAGGCCCAGGCGACTGTTTAGCAAAAACACAGGTCTCTGCAAAACCGTAAGGTGACGTATAGGGGCTGACGCCTGCCCGGTGCTGGAAGGTTAAGGGGAGTGCTTAGCGCAAGCGAAGGTGCGAACTGAAGCCCCAGTAAACGGCGGCCGTAACTATAACGGTCCTAAGGTAGCGAAATTCCTTGTCGGGTAAGTTCCGACCCGCACGAAAGGCGTAACGATCTGGGCACTGTCTCAACGAGAGACTCGGTGAAATTATAGTACCTGTGAAGATGCAGGTTACCCGCGACAGGACGGAAAGACCCCGTGGAGCTTTACTGCAGCCTGATATTGAATTTTGGTGCAACTTGTACAGGATAGGTAGGAGCCAGAGAACCCGGAGCGCCAGCTTCGGGGGAGGCGTCGGTGGGATACTACCCTGGTTGTATTGAAATTCTAACCCACGCCCCTGATCGGGGCGGGAGACAGTGTCAGGCGGGCAGTTTGACTGGGGCGGTCGCCTCCTAAAGAGTAACGGAGGCGCCCAAAGGTTCCCTCAGAATGGTTGGAAATCATTCGCAGAGTGTAAAGGCACAAGGGAGCTTGACTGCGAGACGTACAGGTCGAGCAGGGTCGAAAGACGGGCTTAGTGATCCGGTGGTTCCGCATGGAAGGGCCATCGCTCAACGGATAAAAGCTACCCCGGGGATAACAGGCTTATCTCCCCCAAGAGTCCACATCGACGGGGAGGTTTGGCACCTCGATGTCGGCTCATCGCATCCTGGGGCTGTAGTCGGTCCCAAGGGTTGGGCTGTTCGCCCATTAAAGCGGTACGCGAGCTGGGTTCAGAACGTCGTGAGACAGTTCGGTCCCTATCCGTCGCGGGCGCAGGAAATTTGAGAGGAGCTGTCCTTAGTACGAGAGGACCGGGATGGACACACCGCTGGTGTACCAGTTGTTCCGCCAGGGGCATCGCTGGGTAGCTATGTGTGGCCGGGATAAGTGCTGAAAGCATCTAAGCACGAAGCCCCCCTCAAGATGAGATTTCCCATTGCGCAAGCAAGTAAGATCCCTCAAAGACGATGAGGTAGATAGGTTCGGGGTGGAAGCGCAGCGATGCGTGCAGCTGACGAATACTAATCGATCGAGGACTTAACCAACATAGTTGTTTTCAATGTCGCATATCCAGTTTTGAGGGCGCAAGCACTCAATAAAACGAGTCCAGTGATGATGGCAAAGAGGCCACACCCGTTCCCATCCCGAACACGGAAGTTAAGCTCTTTTGCGCCGATGGTAGTTGGGGGTTTCCCCCTGTGAGAGTAGGACATTGCTGGGCCAAGAAAAAAAGCCGTTGCCGGTATTCCCGGCGGCGGCTTTTTTGTGTTTTCTTTTTTTAATTTCTACTGAGTGCTCTGCGCCTGCCAAACTGCTAAAGGCGGGACATTCCGTTATAATGAACGTAATTCAAATTAGGTAAGGATGGAGATTTATGACGCACCGCAGACCTTTAATTGACGCATTAACTGCATTTCAACAACAGCAGCCGATTTCATTTCATGTACCGGGACATAAAAACGGCGAGCTATCGGCGTTGCCGCCTGAGGTGCGTTCAGCGCTGCCATATGATTTGACTGAAGTGACAGGCCTTGACGATCTTCATTATCCGGAAGAGGCTATTCAGGAGGCACAGCAGTTGCTGGCGGAAGCTTACGGCGCGGACCAAAGTTTCTTTTTGGTAAACGGTTCGACAGTCGGCAATTTGGCGATGGTCTATGCGGCTTGCCAAGAAGGGGATACGGTCATTGTCCAGCGCAATGCGCATAAGTCTATTTTCCATGCGTTGGAGCTGGCAAAAGCACGCCCCGTGTATGTGGCGCCGGAGTGGGATGAGGAATCAATGACAGCCGCCGGAGTGGCATTTGCCGATATCACAGCAGCAGTCACAGCTCATCCGGAAGCGGCTGCCGTTATTTTGACCTACCCGAATTACTACGGCATGGCGACGGCCGGATTAAAGGAAATCATAACGTTTTGCCAGTCGCAGGGGATGGCTGTATTGGTCGATGAAGCACACGGCGCCCATTTTCAAATCGGCGATCCGTACCCTGCTTCAGCACTGGCATACGGCGCAGATGTTGTCGTCCAGTCCGCCCATAAGACTTTGCCGGCCATGACGATGGGGTCTTTTTTACATATCCAAGGCGATTTGGTAAACAGAGAAAAAATCAAGAAATATTTGCGGATGCTGCAGTCGAGCAGCCCGTCTTACCTTATTATGGCTTCGCTTGATGATGCACGCGCCTTTGTCGAAACCTATTCACAGCCGGATACTCGGTATTTTAAAGACAAGCGGAAACAATTTATCAGAGGGCTGAAAAGCATTCCGAGACTGGAAGTCTTTGAATCGGACGACCCCCTGAAGCTGATGCTCCGGGTGGAAGGCTATAATGGCTTCCAACTGAAGGAGCAACTGGAGAAAGCCGGAATCCATGCGGAATTGGCTGATCCTTATCAGGTGCTGCTGATTTTGCCTTTGCTAAAACAAATTCATGCCTATCCTTTTGCGGAAGTGCGAAAACGCGTGAAGGAAGCGGTAAGGGCACTGGATCAGTATCCGGGAGATGCGCTTGCGGTAAAGATGCCGATTCAGCAGACCATCAGTGTCCCTGACATTTCCTTCGCGCAAATGGACACGGAGACCCGTGAATGGATTTCTTATACAGCGGCGGTTGGGCGAATTTCTGCCGGCATGGTCGTCCCTTACCCGCCAGGCATTCCGTTGATTGTTCCAGGGGAAAAATGGACCCTTGAAAAGCTTGAAGGACTCGCCGATTATTTGGCAACCGGAGCGCAGATTCAAGGAGAACACCGACTGGAAGAAAAATTAATCTGTGTACTGCCTGAGATAAAAAGGCAATAAATGCTGAGAATTGGGTATGGTAAAAGTATACGAAATTTTACAGGGCGGGATGTGGAGAATATGATGGACCAGGAAAAGTACGCCATTGTGGATATTGGATCGAATACAATGAGGCTCGTGATTTACTCGCGTGATAAAAGCGGCAGGCTGACAGAAAGCGAAAACGTCAAAGCGGTCGCGCGCTTGCGCAATTATTTATCGGAAAGTGGAAAGCTGGAGCCGGAAGGAATGGATGTTTTAATACATACTCTTCAAGGCTTTCAGGAAGTGACGAGGCACCATAACCTCAATGAAGTCAGATGTGTGGCGACAGCTGCTATCCGGCAAGCCAATAACCAGGAAGAGATTTTGGAGCGGGTGGAAAAGGAAACCGACTTTTCGATGCGGATTTTATCCGAATTCGAAGAAGCGAACTATGGTTTTTTGGCGGTCGTCAACTCCACGCCATTTGAAAGCGGGATCACAGTGGATATTGGGGGAGGCAGTACGGAAATCACGTATTTCCAGAACCGAAAGTTGATTTATTTCTATAGTTTTCCGTTCGGGGCCTTGTCGTTAAAACAGCAATTCGTCAAAAATGATGTGCCGACTGCACAGGAGCTAAAGGCCCTTCGGAAGTTTCTGAAAGAGCAGTTCAGCATTTTGCCTTGGCTGAAGAACAAGAAACTGCCTTTGATCGGCATTGGGGGAAGTGCGCGGAACCTGGCTCAAATCCATCAGGAACACATCGGCTATCCGGTAGCCGGCATCCATCAGTACATGATGTCCGAAAGCAATGTGAAAAGCGTCCATAGCCTGCTGTTAGACATGGACTTCTCAGAAATTCAGCGAGTGGAAGGACTGACCAAGGACCGGGCGGATATTATCATTCCAGCCATCGAGGTGTTTGTCCACTTGATGGATTATATCGATACGGATACATTTGCCTTAAGCAGAAAAGGCTTGCGTGACGGCGTATTTTATGAAGAGATGATCAAAGATTTCGAGCTTTCCATTTTTCCGAATGTGCTGGAAGAAAGTTTCTATGAGCTGGCCAGCGATTTTGACATCAATCTGACCCATGCCACCCATGTCACTGCGAATGCTACGATGATTTTCAGGGAACTGGAGAAATGCGGGGTCTTTTCTTTAGAGCCGAATGATGCGAAATATATCCGCCTGGGGAGCGCCTTATACAACCTGGGCTCTTACATCGATGCAGAAGCGAGCCATCAGCATACGTTTTATTTATTGGCAAACCGCACCATTGACGGCTTGCTCCATAAAGACCGGATGACGGTGGCGCTGATTGCCTCCTTTAAAAACCGGGAAGTGTTTAAACGCAATGCAGCGATGTATGAGGATTGGTTTACAAAAGACGAACTGGCCAAATACAGTTTGTTTGGCGCTATTGTAAAACTGGCCTACAGTTTGAATGCAACCAAGCGGGACATTATCAAGGATATTCAAATCGAAGCATTGGCCAATCAGGAACTGGTGTTTAAAATTTTGTGCGACAGTGATTGGAAACCGGAGCAATACCAAGCGGAAAAACAAAAGAAGCATCTGGAAAAACAGCTGAAGAAGTCCATTCAATTTCAATTTATGAAGAATTAATTGTCTTTCATTTTTCCTAAAAGAATGAGAAGGCAAGAATCTGACATGAAAAGGTGGTGGAACATGTGCCGAACGTAAAGAAAACCGCCGTTAACCTGGATAACCCTTCTTATTACAACAATAGAGAACTCAGCTGGCTGGCATTTAACGAAAGAGTATTAAGGGAATCTTTGGATGAGCGCAATCCTTTGCTGGAGCGCTTTAAGTTTTTGTCGATTTTCAGTTCGAACTTGGATGAATTTTTTATGGTGCGGGTGGCAGGCCTCCAGGACCAAGTCAAAGTGGGGTTTGCCCGGCCAGAGAACAAGGCGGGAATGACACCGCGGCAGCAGTTGAAGGAAATCGGCAATAAAACGCATGAGTTGGTGGATTTGCAGTACAAAACTTTGCGCGATGTGCTGCTTCCGCAAATGAAGCAGCACGGCGTCCGGATCCATAAAATGGATGAGTTGACCGAACGGGAGCTCAAGGAAATTGAAGCGTATTTCGATGAACTGATTTTCCCGGTGCTGACGCCACTGGCGATTGATGCCTATAGGCCATTTCCGATGCTGCTGAACCGCAGCATTAACTTGGCCGTTTTGCTGGAGGACCGGGATAAAGAAGCGGCTTCTCCGTTCAAAACAGCGATTGTCCAAATGCCGGCCGTACTGGACCGCTTTGTTTACTTGGATGATAAGGCGGGCAAAGAACGTTTTGTTTTGCTGGAAGACGTTATCCGGCGCTTTATCGGCAAATTGTTCCAAGGGTTTAAAGTGGTGTCGGCATCTATTTTCCGAATTACGCGCAATGCCGATATGACCATTCATGAAGAAGGCGCCCGCGACTTGCTGAAAGAAATTGAAGAAGAGCTGAGGAAGCGCAAATGGGGGGCCGCAGTGCGCCTGGAAGTGCAAAAAGAAGGTATTGACCCTAATATGCTTACGTATTTAACCGAAGCGCTTGAAATCAATAAAAAAGACGTTTATGAAGTGGAAGGTCCAATCGATTTGACCTTGTTTTTCAACTTCTATAAAAAAATGGAGAAAACCCATAAAAAGCTCGTCTATGAAAAAAGAATTTCCCAGCCGCCCCGCGACTTGGCTTCCGGTGAAGATATTTTTGACCAAGTGGCTGAACAGGATATCTTTTTGCACCATCCTTATGAATCGTTCGGACCTGTCGTGGAGTTTATGTCAAAAGCTGCTGACGACCCGGATGTTCTGGCAATCAAACAGACGCTGTACCGGGTGAGCGGTGATTCGCCCATTATCAAAGCTTTGAAAAGAGCAGCTGAAAACGGGAAACAAGTCACTGTGCTGGTGGAATTGAAAGCCCGATTTGACGAAGAAAATAATGTGCAGTGGGCAAAAGAATTGGAGCAGGCTGGGTGCCACGTCATTTATGGCATTACGCATTTGAAAACCCACAGCAAAATTACGCTCGTTGTACGCAAGAAAAACGGACATATTGCCCGTTTCGTACATTTGGGGACCGGCAACTACAATGATCAAACTGCAAAAATCTACACCGATATGAGCCTTTTCACTTCCGACCGGGAATTCGGTGTGGATGCGACGAACTTCTTCAATTATTTGAGCGGCTATACGGAAAAACCGGCATTCCATCATTTGTCCGTGGCGCCTTTCAGTATCCGCAAAGATTTTTTGGAGATGATTGAAGCGGAAATCAAGCACCACCAAAAATCCAATAATGGCCGCATCATTGCAAAGATGAACTCGCTTACGGACAAAGCGATCATTAAGAAGTTGTACGAAGCTTCGATCGAAGGGGTGCGCGTAGATTTGATTGTAAGAGGCATTTGCTGCTTGCGTCCCGGCATCAAA
This sequence comes from Planococcus liqunii, assembly GCF_030413595.1. Taxonomy (NCBI): domain Bacteria; kingdom Bacillati; phylum Bacillota; class Bacilli; order Caryophanales; family Caryophanaceae; genus Planococcus; species Planococcus liqunii. The sequence goes on from NZ_CP129238.1 coordinate 40,208, forward strand.
GGAATCAGCGAACACATACGGGTCCGGAGCATTGTCGGGAGGTTGCTCGAACACAGCCGGGTCTATTATTTCTACCATAACGGGGAAGAAAAGACGTTTTTGTCTTCAGCCGATATGATGACGCGGAATATGGAAAATCGGATTGAAATTCTCTTTCCGGTTCACAGCCGCCGGATTAAAAAACAAGTGAAGCATGTGCTGGAAATGGCTTTAAAGGACAATGTCAAAGCGCGTGAACAAGATGCATCCGGACACTACCATTACGTGAAAAGAAAAGACGGCGACAAGGAAATCAACAGCCAGCTGCAATTATACAATGAAGCGTATCAAGTGGCAGAAGACGAGGAATGAGCCTGATTGAAGCTTTTTGATCAGGCTTTATTTGCCTGTAAATGCTCAGCTTCCTGTATAGTGGAAGAATAACAACATCAAGAAAACGGGTGAAACGAATGGGTTATTTAATTACGCTGGAAGGCGGAGAAGGTGCAGGGAAATCGAGCATTTTAACACGTTTGGCTTCTGCGCTGGAACAACAGGGACATACAGTGGTTTGCACAAGGGAACCGGGCGGCATCGAAATCGCGGAACAAATCCGGAAAGTGATTCTCGACCGGGAGAATGTCCAAATGGATCCACGGACAGAAGCTTTATTGTATGCAGCCGCCAGAAGGCAGCATTTAGTGGAACGCATCATTCCGGCTATGGAAGCGGGAAAAGTCGTACTATGCGATCGGTACATAGACAGCAGTTTGGCATATCAGGGTCACGCAAGAGGCCTTGGCATAGAAGAGATTTACGCTATCAATAAATTTGCCATCGATGAATATATGCCGGATTTAACGCTTTATTTTGATGTAGAGCCGGCCGTCGGGCTTGCCCGCATCGAAAAAGACACCGGCCGTGAAGTGAACCGGCTGGATGTGGAATCGTTGAAATTCCATGAAGCGGTGCGCGAAGGCTATCAGCTGCTTGTTCAGCAGGATCCGGAGCGGATCAAGGTCATAGACGCTGGAAACAGCTTGGATCAGGTATTGGCGGATGCCCTCTATCGTGTCATGGAATTTGTCGGAACAGACGAAAAATCGGGGAATCGCTGACAGCGGCGGACCGGATTCGATTGGGCATTGGAAGGGACGGCCCCAGGAAAGATATGCGGCGCCCACCTTTCTTCATGGTATACTTATATAGAAGGAATACGAAAAAGGAGTGAGTGCTGATGAAACTCGTTGTTGCAGTCGTGCAAGATCAAGACAGTAATCGTTTGTCCAATGCGTTAACCAAAAATGATTTCCGGGCTACTAAACTTGCCAGTACTGGAGGGTTCTTGCGCTCAGGGAATACCACTTTTTTGATTGGGGTTGAAGATGGCCTTGTGCCGAATCTAATGGATTTAATCCGGGACAACTGCCGTTCGCGTGAACAAATGGTTGCACCTGTTTCGCCGATGGGCGGAAATGCAGATTCATATATTCCATATCCAGTTGAAGTGGAAGTAGGCGGCGCGACAATCTTTGTCTTGCCAATTGAGCAATTCCATCATTTTTAAGTGTTCCTAAAAACGCTTGATGCGTGAAGCAATAAAGAGAAACTTCAACCGGTGGGGATTTTTCATTCCTCGCCGGTTGGCAGTTGATCCAAATGAACGTTTATGGACAGTTCGTCTCCGTTATATAGGGATAAATAATAGAGGAATCCCGTGCTCCGTCTGGAACACGGGATTTTTTACAAAGGCTGAATGAAGGTGAAAGTGTGCAAAAGACCATCGAAGAATTCCAGGAAATGCAGCCGGTCGTCATGAAAAGGCTCCAAGGCGCATATGCAAAAGATCGATTGGCCCACGCTTATTTGTTTGAAGGGCCGGCAGGGTCAGGCGTAACGGAAGTGACGCACTTTTTTGTAAAATTGCTGCTTTGTGAAAATCCGGCAGAAAATGTTCCATGTGAAACATGCCGAAGCTGCCAGCTTTACAATTCAGGAAACCATCCGAGCATCGTATTCATTGAGCCGGATGGCCAAAACATCAAAATCGATCAAATACGTGAATTGATTTTCAATATGAATAAAACGGGTTTTAGTACAGGCCGTAAAATATATGTGATTCAAGATGCAGACCGTATGAACAACGCCTCTGCCAATGCATTGCTGAAGTTTTTAGAAGAACCGGAAATGAACGTCACGGCGATTTTGCTGACGGAGCGCTTGAATGCCATCATGACAACGATTCGTTCGCGCTGCCAGCTGGTGTCATTTCAGCCGCTGTCACGGCCGAAAATGATGGAACGGCTAATCGGCGGCGGCATGACGGCATCACTCGCCGCGACGGTCAGCATGCTGACGCAAAACTTGGACGAGGCAAAAGAGCTGGCTGCGGATGAAGCTTTCATTCAACAGCGCAAAGTTGTGTTAAAATTAGTGGAAGCTGTAAACAGCAATGTCCATGAAGCTCTTTTGTTGCTGCAATCGGACTGGCTTCCGGTATTTAAAGAAAAAGAAGATACCGAAAGAGGGCTCGACATGTTATTATTTGCATATCGGGACATCGCTTCGGTAAAAGCGGGTCTTGAAACTGCTCGAACTTATCCAGATATGGATGAACTATGGAAACAGATGGCGCTTCAGCGTTCATATCCCGTGCTTTCCAAGCAATTGCAGGCTGTTTTGCAGGCCAAACAGCAATTGCCGCGCAATATGAACCGAACGCTGCTGATGGAGCAGTTAATGCTGAACCTGCAGGAGGGATAAGCAAGTGTACAATGTAATTGGTGTCCGCTTTAAGAAAGCGGGTAAAATATATTATTTCGACCCTGGCGAGTTTGCGATCCAAAAAGACGATTACGTCATCGTAGAAACGGCAAGAGGGATTGAATACGGCAAAGTTGTCGTGCCGGTTAAAACAGTGGAGGAGCACGATGTTGTGCTTCCCTTAAAACAAGTGGTCCGTGTTGCAAGTGAACGGGACCGCCAGCAAGTAGAGGAAAACCGCTTGGAAGCCGGACGTGCTTTTGAGATGGGAACGCAAAAAATTGAAGAGCACCGGCTGGAAATGAAGCTGGTGGACGTGGAATACACATTTGACCGCAATAAAGTCATCTTTTATTTCACCGCAGAAGGGCGTGTCGACTTCCGCAACCTGGTGAAAGATTTAGCTTCTATTTTCCGGACGCGCATCGAATTGCGCCAAATCGGCGTACGGGATGAAGCAAAAATGCTGGGAGGCATCGGCCCTTGCGGACGGATGTTGTGCTGTTCGACGTTTTTAGGTGATTTTGAGCCGGTGTCGATCAAAATGGCGAAAGACCAGAATTTATCGCTAAATCCTTCGAAAATCTCCGGGTTATGTGGACGCTTGATGTGCTGCCTGAAATACGAGAACGATGAATACGAAACGGCGAAAAAAGAAATGCCGGACGTTGGCACCCGGGTTTCTACGCCTGATGGCGATGGCCGTGTCGTAGGCATGAATATATTGGAACGTGTGTTAAAAATTCGCTTAACTGAGCAGGAACAGACATTAGAATACTCATTAAGTGAGATAATGGGCCAAGGAACGAGAGCGTGAGGTGGTTTTAAGTGAAAGAGAAAAACTTTTTGGACACGGTTATGGATTTTGAGCAGCAGCTCGAATCCATCCAAGAACAGTTTCGGGAATTGAAAGCCGTAGTTGCCCATACGATGGAAGAACATCATGCGCTGCAATTGGAGAACCATCATTTGCGTGCGCGTTTGGATGAACTCCATCAAGCGGTTCCGGAAACAGCTGCGGTGGATCCGATAAAATTGAAAAAAGCAGCTATGGATATCGGAGAAGGCTACGATAACTTGGCGCGTTTGTACCACGAAGGCTATCATGTGTGCCATGTACATTTCGGCAGCTCAAGAAAAGGCGACGACTGCCTGTTTTGTTTATCCTTCTTAAACAAACAAAACTAAAGAAAAGCGGAAGCGCCTGGGCAGCTCCGAACAGCTTAAGGCAGACTGCCGAAGCGGCGCTCTTTGCCGCACAGGCGGGCTGCTTTAAGACCCGAGGAGCTAGGCGCTGCAGCTGGACATAAAGAAAAGCGGAAGCGCCTGAGACCTGGGTGCTAGAGCAAAAACAAACAGAAAAGGCTTCCGACACTCCGTGTGGCGGCAGCCTTTTCCTGTGTATCGGAGGTGAAAAAATGTTGTTGGACGACGAAAGACTCGATTATTTGCTGGCGGAAGACTTGCGCATCATACAAAGCCCATCGGTATTTTCCTTTTCCCTCGATGCCGTCTTGTTGGCGCGTTTTGCTTACATGCCGTTAAAGCGGGGAAAAATTGTCGATTTGTGCACAGGCAACGGAGCTATCCCGTTGTTTTTAAGCGCACGGACAGAAGCTGCCATCATCGGAGTGGAACTTCAGGAACGGCTTGTTCACATGGCCCAAAGAAGCGTCGAATACAATGGGCTTGAAGAACAAATTCAGATTATTGAAGGGGACGTGAAGGAAATTCCTGCACGCCTTGGAATTGAAAAATATGATGTGGTGACATGCAATCCCCCTTATTTCCCTGCGCATGAATTGAGCGACAAAAACCTCAGTGAACATATGGCCATTGCCCGCCATGAACTCCATTTAACATTGGACGAATCGGTCCAGGCAGCCAGCAAATTGTTGAAACAGGGAGGCAAAGCCGCTTTTGTGCACCGTTCCGGACGCCTGATTGACATCATCACCGCCATGCGTGCCAACCGGCTGGAGCCGAAACGGGTCCGCTTGGTGTATCCGAAAGCGGGAAAAGAAGCGAATACGTTATTGATCGAAGGAATCAAAGATGGCAAGCCGGACTTGAAAATTCTGCCGCCGCTGATTGTATACGGAGAAAACGGGGAATATACAGAAGAAGTGAGAGAACTGCTTTATGGAAACGAATAACCATTATTTTTATGTCCTTGAATGTGCCGATGGGTCCTACTATGCAGGATACACCAACGATCTGCAAAAACGGCTGGAAGCCCATAACGCAGGAAAAGGGGCGAAATACACACGAGCCAAAGGTCCGGTCGAAATGATTCACCACGAAAGTTTCGAGACGAAATCCGCTGCGATGAAAGCGGAATATGCCTTCAAGCAATTATCAAAACCACAAAAAATGCACTACATTGCTGAAGGAAAGGAAGATGGCAAATGAAATCCCAAAAAAGCTTCATGGAAAACAAAGCAACTCTGTACTTAGTAGCGACGCCGATCGGCAACTTGGAAGACATGACCGTACGGGCAATCCGCGTCTTAAAAGAAGTGGATGTCATAGCCGCAGAAGACACCCGCAACACAAAAAACCTGTGCAATTATTTTGATATCCAAACCAAACTGGTCAGCTACCATGAGCATAACCAGGACAGCGGAGGTTTTAAAATTCTTTCTTACTTGAACGAAGGCAAGTCCGTAGCGTTAGTAAGCGACGCCGGCATGCCCTGCATTTCCGATCCCGGCGAGGATATCGTGCGGCGGGTGGTGGAGGAAGATTATCCGGTCGTCCCGGTTCCGGGAGCAAATGCCGCACTCAGTGCCTTGATCGCCTCCGGCATCGCACCGCAGCCGTTTCTGTTTTATGGATTTTTGTCGCGCCACAAGAAAGACCGCCAAGCAGAATTGGAAACCTTGAGCCAAAAAGAAGAGACGCTGATTTTCTACGAAGCGCCTCACCGGTTAAAAGACAGTTTAAAAAGCATCCAAAAAGCCTTTGGCGATGACCGGAAAATCACCTTGGCGCGGGAAGTTACAAAGAAATTTGAAGAATTTTTGCGGGGAACTGTGGAAGAAGCCGTCGAATGGGCAGAAGCCAATACTATACGAGGAGAATTTTGCCTTGTCCTGGAAGGGAATGCTTCGCCGGATGTCGCAGAAATCGAGCAATGGTGGGAGCATTTGTCTATTGCCGACCATGTCACAGAGCTAATGGAGAAAAAGCAGTTGACGTCCAAAGAGGCCATTAAACAAGTGTCGCATGAGCGGAATTTGCCAAAGCGTGAAGTTTATCAAGCCTATCATGTTTAAAAAGTACAATGCAAAAAACCGGAACGCAATAGCGCTCCGGTTTTTATTGGCTTGACTTACTTTTTCAAGTTATTTTGAATTTCTTTTACCAGCATTTCTGCGCCTTCAGGGCTTAGGATCAACTTGCCGCCAACCAGCTGCATGTTGTCGTCCGATACTTCACCTGTTACGGCACAAGTCATATTTGGCAAATACTTTTTCAAGATAATTTTATCGTCATCAACGTAAATTTCCAATGCATCTTTCTCTGCAATTCCTAAAGTACGGCGCAATTCAATTGGAATCACCACACGGCCTAATTCGTCAACTTTACGTACAATTCCTGTCGATTTCATAATATTAATCTCCCTTCAAATTTGTCGGATGTTTTTCGTCAAAATTCGACATTTACCACTTCCTGTCATAAATCATACCAAGTACTGGCAATTTGGTCAATAAAAAACTATCGGCTTTATAATAAAATTTCTTATTAATTAATAATAAAATGACCAATTGGAGAGGTTTTGTCACAATTTTGTCCTTCTAATGCATTATGAAATGAAACGGTAATATTTCATAATGTTCAAACTTCTTCGCCATTGTCGAAAAAAGCCTCAGAATCGAAAGATTGTACAATATTGAGGACTTCGTTAAAATAAGAACTATACAAACAAACTGGAGGAATTTTTCGTGACTGCTAACAACAACACTTTTTATCTGACAACCCCGATTTATTATCCAAGCGGAAAATTCCATATTGGGACTGCTTACACGACGGTCGCTTCGGATGCCATGGCCCGTTACAAGCGCTTGCGCGGTTTTGATGTCCGGTTCCTGACAGGAATGGACGAACACGGCCAAAAAATTGAAGAAAAAGCTCAGGAAGCTGGCCTTGCGCCACAGGCATATGTCGACGACATGGCAGCCTCCGCTAAACAAGTTTGGTCGGTCATGGACATCACGTATGATGACTTTATCCGCACAACAGAAGAGCGTCACAAAAAAGGCGTTGAAAAGATTTTCCAAACATTTTTGGACAACGGTGATATTTACAAAGGCGAATACGAAGGCTGGTACTGTACGCCATGCGAATCATTTTATACAGAAGCGCAGCTGGTGGACGGCAATTGTCCGGACTGTGGCCGCCCGGTCCATAAAGTAAAAGAGGAATCGTATTTCTTCAACATGAAAAAATACGCGGACCGCTTGCTGGATTATTACGAAAACAATGTCGAATTCATTGAACCGGAATCCCGCAAAAACGAAATGATCAACAACTTCATCAAACCGGGCCTGGAAGACCTGTCGGTATCCCGGACGTCATTTGACTGGGGAATTCCGGTTCCTGGAGATCCGAAGCATGTGATTTACGTATGGGTGGATGCTTTGTCCAACTACATTACGTCGCTTGGCTACGGTTCCGATGATGACTCGCTCTTCAACAAATACTGGCCGGCAGATGTCCATGTAGTCGGCAAGGACATCGTCCGTTTCCATACGATTTATTGGCCGATTTTCCTGATGGCGCTTGATTTGCCGTTGCCGAAGAAAATCTTTGCCCACGGTTTCATCATGATGAAAGACGGCAAAATGTCGAAATCGAAAGGCAATGTGGTGTACCCGGAAATGCTTGTGGAACGCTATGGCCTGGATGCAACGCGTTATTTCTTACTGCGTGAACTGCCGTTCGGCTCAGACGGGGTCTTTTCACCGGAGTCATTCGTGGAGCGTACAAACTTTGACCTTGCGAATGACTTAGGGAACTTGTTGAACCGGACCGTTTCGATGATCAACAAGTATTTCGGCGGCGAAATCCCGCAGCTTCACGGAGAAGCTACAGAATTCGATGCAGCTCTGCAAGAAGTGGCGAAGCAGACGGTCGAAGTATATGAACAGCACATGGAAAAAATGCAGTTCAGCATCGTATTGAGTGAGGTGTGGGCGCTTATTTCCCGCACGAATAAATACATCGACGAAACAAAGCCGTGGGTATTGGCAAAAGACGAAACGCTGAAAGGCCAATTGGCTACTGCGATGGCTCATTTGGCAGAATCCTTGCGCATGACAGCGGTTATGCTGCAGCCGTTCTTGCCGAATGCACCGAAACAAATCATCGAACAGCTTGGCCTGGATGAAGAGGCGTTAGCTTGGGAGACGCTTCAAAGCTTTGGTCACATTCCAGAAGGCACGAAAGTTGTTTCAAAAGGCACTCCAATCTTCCCGCGCCTTGAAGTAGAGCCGGAAGTGGCTTATATTCGTGATCAGATGCGCGGAGGTGCGCCGGTAGAAGCGGAAGAAGTGATGGAAGAGATTATTGAAGAAGTGCCGGACGTACCGGAAATCAGTATTGATGAATTCATGAAAGTGGATTTGCGGGTAGCGACTGTAACGGCCAGCGAACCGGTGCCGAAAACGTCAAAACTGCTGAAATTGCAGCTCGACCTCGGCTATGAACAGCGCCAAGTGGTCTCCGGCATTGCGGAACATTACAACCCGCAAGAACTGGTCGGCAAAAAAGTCGTCGTTGTAGCCAATTTGAAACCTGTGAAATTACGTGGAGAATTGTCTCAAGGGATGATTTTAGCCGGTGAGAAAAACGGGTATTTGACACTCGCTGCAGTGGATGAAAAATTGCCGAACGGAGCACAGATTAAATAAAATATAAGTTGTTTAAAGCAATTTGGAAGGGGCTGTCTACTCGACAGTCCTTTTTATTTTGGATTTTATTAGGGGAAATAGGCCATTATCAATTAATTTGTTATCTAAATAACATGTTTTGTTATCTAAATGTAATATTGGTGTGAAGAAAGAAACGAAGGAAACGATTAAAATAAGGTTTAATGTGAGGAGAGAGCGTTATGTTCATTGATACCCATGTCCATTTAAATGCAGACCAGTACGACGAAGATTTAAATGAAGTAATCGACAGAGCTTTAGAAAACAATGTTACAAAAATGATTGTCATTGGGTTTGATCGCAAAACGATTGAACGTGCAATGGAGCTTGCCGAGAAACATGAGTTTATATATGCCGTAGTCGGATGGCATCCGGTTGATGCCAATGATTGCACAGAAGAAGATTTAAAATGGATCGAAGAATTGGCTGCCCACGACAAAGTAGTCGGCATCGGCGAAACCGGATTGGATTACTACTGGGATAAATCACCGAAAGAAATCCAGCAGGAAGTGTTCCGCAAGCAAATCCGGCTCGCGAAAAAAGTCCAGTTGCCGATCATCATCCACAACCGCGAAGCCACGGAAGACGTGCTGCGTATTTTGAAAGAAGAAAATGCCCATGAAGTAGGAGGCGTCATGCACTGCTTTGGCGGCAGCGTTGAAACAGCGCGCGAAAGCATCGCCATGAACTTTATGATTTCACTTGGCGGACCGGTTACGTTTAAAAATGCCAAAAAGCCAAAAGAGGTAGCAACAGAAATTTCCTTGGATCACTTGATGATAGAAACGGATGCACCGTATCTTGCACCGCATCCTTACCGGGGAAAACGCAATGAACCATCTTATGTCCCACTTGTCGCGGAAGAAATTGCCCGTTTAAAAGGCATTTCGGTAGAAGAAGTCGGCCGCATCACGACACGGAACGCAGAGCAGTTTTTCAAGCTCAGCCAATAATCATTAAAAGAAAACAAGCTCATTTTGTTTGACACAGTAAAATCGAGTCTATATAATCACTCAGGTGAATGAGGAGGAGTTATTTTTGACGAAGAATCTAGAAAATAATAACAAGAAATCAAGTTTATATAGTGGGAAATCTTTAGTGGTGGCGATTGCCACTGTTTTAATGTTTGCGGCTGTTTTGACGTTTGCCATTTATGAAGGCACAAAAAACACGGTAAAAATGACAGCAAACGGCGAAACAACGGAAGTCAAAACCCATGCCGACACAATTGGAGCATTTTTAGAAGAACAGGAGATTCAAGTAGGGAAAGACGATTACTTGAGCCATTCTGCAGATGCGGCCATTAAAGAAGACGTAGCACTTGAATGGGATGAGGCAGAACAATACACGGTATCAGTTGACGGCAAAGAAACGGCGGCTTGGACAACGGAGAATACCGTGAAGGAAATTTTAGCAAAAGCGAATGTTGAAGTGACAGAACATGATAAAATTACGCCTGCATTAGAAGAAGAAGTAGATGAGGATACAGCGATTTCTGTTGAAAAAGCCTATGAGGTAACACTTGTCGACGGCTTGAAAGAGAAAAAGGTATGGTCCACTTCGACTACGGTCGCTGACTTTTTAAAGCAGAACAAAATTACGCTAGGCGAACTTGATCGGGTTGAAAACGGAATGGATGAAAAAGTGGTTCCGAATTCCAAAGTCCAAGTGGTTCGTGTAGAAAAGGTCACCGATGTAGTGGAGGATTCTGTGAAATTTGCAGTAGAAACGAAGAAAGATTCCGGTTTATTGAAAGGACAGGAAAAACTTGTCCAAAAAGGCCAAAATGGCGTTGTAGCTAAAACCTACGAAGTAGTAAAAGAAAACGGCAAAGAAGTAAAACGCGCTCTTAAGAGCGAAAAAACGGTGAAAGCCCCGACGAAGCAAGTAAAAGCGGTAGGCACTAAAGTAATGGTTGCCAGCGCATCACGCGGCACAACTGCCAAAGCAACAGCGAAAAAAGAAACAGCAGCTCCAGTCCAGGTAGCAGCTGCCAAAAAAGAAGCACCTGCTAAAGCAGCAGAACCTGCGAAAAAAGCAGAGCCTTCAAGAAAAGCTTCTGCAGCATCTACAACAGCTGCAGCACCATCAGGCGGCAAAGAGTTCTATGTATCAGCAACGGCTTATACAGCTAGCTGTGCAGGATGCTCAGGCATTACAGCAACAGGCATCAACTTGAAAGCCAACCCTGGCCTTAAAGTCATTGCGGTTGACCCGAATGTCATTCCCCTTGGTTCGAAAGTGTATGTGGAAGGATATGGCTATGCAGTGGCGGGAGATACAGGCGGTGCAATCAAAGGAAACAAAATTGATTTGTTCGTTGCCAACCACTCAGATGCGATCGCATTTGGGCGCAAGCAAGTGAAAGTAACCGTCTTAAATTAATACATGGCAGATGGTCAAGGCTTTCTTGGGAATTCCCGGGAAAGCCTTTTACTATTTTACCCGGCTGTGTATAAAATAAAACAAGAATCGCGGGAAAAGAGGAACAACAATGAATATCAAAGAGATTATTATAGTAGAAGGAAAAGATGATACTGTGGCAGTCAAACGGGCAGTAGGAGCAGATACACTGGAGACAAACGGTTCTGCCATCTCAAAAGAAACGCTAGAGCGGATTGCCCATGCACAGGAGAAGCGCGGCGTCATTGTTTTTACCGATCCGGATTATCCTGGACGGCGAATCCGTGCTATTATTGAAGAACATGTGCCAGGGGTGAAACACGCCTTTTTAGCGAAAGAAAAAACGCTTGCCAAAAATGGCAAAGGCCTCGGCATTGAACATGCGAAAGATGAAGACATTCGAGCAGCTTTAGCTGCTGTATATACGCCCAGACAGGCAGAGCAAGCCGTTGAAATTACGATGGAGGATTTGATTGACGCAGCACTCGTCGCCCATCCTCAAGCGAAAATGCGCAGAACCCGTTTAGGGGCTATGCTTCAAATCGGCTACACAAACGGCAAACAGCTTCAGAAAAGGCTTCACATGTTCGGCATTACGAAAAAACAATTTATTGAAGCTGTGCAAGCGCTAAACCAGGAGGAACTTTAATGATGAAAGATATTGCAACACCTATACGCACGCAGGAAATTATGGCAAAACACGGCTTGACCGTCAAGAAAAGCCTTGGCCAGAATTTCCTGATCGACCCGAATATTTTGCGGAAAATTGTCGGCAAAGCGAACTTGACCAAACAGTCTGCAGCCATCGAAATCGGACCAGGAATCGGTGCTTTAACCGAGCATTTAGCAAGAGAAGCGGGCAAAGTGCTGGCCTTTGAAATCGACCAGCGCCTTCTGCCGGTGCTCGCAGATACCTTGTCGCCATACGACAATATTTCCATTATCCATTCGGATATTTTAAAAGCTGATGTTGAGAAAGCCATCAAACAAGAACTGGCTGGCTACGAAGATATTGTGGTCGTGGCAAACTTGCCGTATTACGTGACCACGCCAATCATTATGAAGCTGCTTCTTGAAAAGCTGCCGATCCGCGGGCTCGTGGTCATGCTTCAAAAAGAGGTAGCAGAGCGCATCACGGCACAGCCAGGCACCAAGGCTTATGGTTCGTTGTCTATCGCAATCCAGTACTACACAGAAGCGGAAATGGCGTTGACGGTGCCGAAGACAGTCTTTATGCCGCAGCCCAATGTCGATTCTGCAGTTATCCGCATGATCAAGCGCCCGGAACCCCAGGTAAAAGTCATCAATGAAGATTTCTTTTTCCAAGTAACCCGGGGATCATTTGTTCAGCGCCGGAAAACGATCTTGAATAATTTGCAAACGGCTATGCCGAACGGCAAAGAGAAAAAGGAATTGATTTTAAAGGCGTTGGAAGAAGCGGAAATTGACCCATCGCGCCGTGGAGAAACCTTGTCCATTAAGGAATTTGGCTTGTTGGCGGATAAGTTATATCCATATTTCTCCTAAAACCTTTCATTTTGTTACAGTTATGGCACATCTTTTTGAATCCGCCAGGTATTTCGGATAAAAAAATATTGACATCTTATGCACTACGCTGATAAAATTAGAAATTTACTTGACTGGACGGTCAGTTTCTGGTAGACTTTGTCTATAGTGAGGTGTAGACAAGATGCCCAAAACTTTGGCGGATATTAAAAAATCGTTGGACCTACATATTGGTAAACGGTTGATTTTAAAGGCAAATGGAGGACGTAAGAAAACGGTCGAACGCGCCGGAATCTTGCGAGAAACGTATCACTCGGTGTTCGTAATTGAACTTGATCAAGATGAGCATTCATTTGAACGCGTGTCTTACAGCTACGCAGACATCCTGACAGAAGCAGTGGAAATTGTTGTCTATGAAGGAACAGAAGAAGAACTTGTTGTTAAATAATGAACGGTATTCATATTGTTTTTGAAACTCACAGCCCGTTGCTTCAACGGCTGTGAGTTTTTTTGTTTATTTTCTCCATTTTTCCCCAAGCGCACTTCATGTGTTAAAATAATCTTCATCAGAATATAAAGGAGGCAGTGGGATGCTCTACGTGAAGGCGCCTGCCAAGATCAATTTAACGTTAGATGTTTTACATAAGCGCCCCGATAACTATCATGAGATCGAAATGATCATGACGACAGTCGATTTGGCTGATCGGATCGGGTTAAAAGCAACGGAAAGCGGAATCTATATCGAATCCGCAGACCGCTTTGTTCCAAATGATTCCCGCAACTTGGCTTACCAGGCCGCCCAGTTGTTGAAAGATACGTTTAATATCAAATCCGGGGTCATCATTTCGCTGGACAAACAAATTCCAGTTGCTGCTGGACTGGCAGGAGGAAGCAGCGATGCAGCTGCGACTTTAAAAGGCCTGAACCAATTATGGCAATTAAATTTGTCGCTTGATGAACTTGCGGAGCTCGGAGCGAAGATCGGTTCGGACGTATCTTTTTGTGTCTACGGCGGAACGGCTTTGGCTAAAGGGCGAGGAGAAATTATTCAAGAGCTTCCTGCACCGCCCAACTGCTGGGTGATTTTAGCAAAACCGACCATTGGGGTTTCTACTGCGGAAGTATACGGGGCATTCGACGCCAAAAAAGCCGAGCACCCGAATACCCAGGAAATGATCCAAGCGCTTTCCGCCGGCGATTACAATGCGATGTGCGCCAACTTAGGCAATGCCTTGGAAAGCGTTACGTTGAATTTGTATCCGGAAGTTGCCCAGATTAAAGAACAGATGAAGAAATTCGGGGCAGATGCCGTATTGATGAGCGGAAGCGGCCCGACCGTATTTGGGCTTGTACAACAGGAAGCCCGAATCCCGCGCATCTACAACGGCCTTAGAGGTTTTTGTGCCGAAGTTTACGCTGTCCGCTTGATTGGTGAACGGGAGCCACTTGCTTAAATACGTACATTTATGGTAAATTTTCTATAAATCATTCGTATTTAGGAGCGTGTATTATGAAGTGGAAGCGCAGTGAACGGTTAGTTGATATGACGCATTATCTTTTGGACCATCCACATAAGTTAATTCCTCTTACATATTTCTCAGATCTCTATGAATCCGCCAAATCATCAATTAGTGAAGATTTAGGAATTGTAAAAGAGACGTTTGAAGAAAAAGGGATTGGACTGTTGATGACAGTGCCTGGAGCGGCCGGCGGTGTGAAATATGTGCCAAAGCTCCATAAAGAGGAAATCAAAGCCATTATGGCGGAACTGATGGAGGAGCTTAGCCATTCCGATCGGCTTTTGCCAGGAGGCTATTTGTATATGACCGATGTCCTTGGCAACCCCAATATGATGAACCGGGTAGGCAAAGTTTTTGCTTCCGCTTTTGCGGATGAAAAAATCGATGTCATCATGACGGTGGCGACAAAAGGGATTCCGATTGCCCATGCCATAGCCCGCCATTTGAACGTGCCGGTCGTTATTGTTCGAAGAGACAGCAAAGTAACAGAAGGCTCCACTGTCAGCATCAATTATGTGTCGGGTTCTTCCCGGCGCATCCAGACGATGGTATTGTCAAAACGCAGCATGAAGAGCGGCCAGCGGGTACTCATTACCGACGACTTCATGAAAGTCGGCGGAACGATGAACGGCATGAAAAACTTGTTGGAAGAATTCGACTGTACGCTTGCGGGAGTAGCCGTACTGGTTGAAGCTGAGCATTCCGATGAGCGCCTCGTTGAAAAATACTTGTCGCTTGTCAAACTGCACGAAGTCAGCGAAAAAGAGCGGACCATTGCATTGGAAGAAGGAAACTATTTTACGAATGGAGGAATTTAAGATGAAATTTGTAGCGACAGACAAAGCAGCTGCGGCCATTGGGCCTTATTCACAAGGAGTTATTGCCGGGGAAATGTTTTACAGTTCAGGCCAGATTCCGTTAACGCCTTCAGGAGAAATGGTCGAAGGCTCAATCGTTGAGCAGGCGCACCAGGTGTTTGCCAACTTGAAAGCCATCCTGGCAGAAGCCGGTTCTTCTTTGGAAAACGTCATCAAAACCACGGTCTTTATCAAAGACATGAATGATTTTGCGGCGCTTAACGAAGTGTACGCTTCTTATTTCGGTGACCATAAGCCGGCTCGCTCGACAGTTGAAGTGGCGCGCTTGCCGAAAGACGCAAAAGTGGAAATTGAAGTTATTGCAAAAATTACTGAGTAAACCAAACCATCCTCCGGGGTGGTTTTTATTTGTCTGAAATTATTAATGAAATTTTCTAATAAATACTGTAATTTTTGAAGGAGATTAGTCCCTTGTATCGAATTACATATATTAGCAACACAAAATGCATCCAAGAGGAAAGGTGGTGACACAATGGAAGTAACCGACGTAAGGCTTCGGCGTGTTCAAACAGACGGCCGGATGCGGGCAATCGCTTCCATCACACTAGACAACGAGTTTGTTGTGCATGATATTCGGGTGATTGACGGCAACGAAGGATTGTTTGTCGCGATGCCAAGCAAGCGGACACCGGACGGGGAATTCAGAGATATTGCCCATCCGATCAATTCCGGGACGCGCAACAAGCTTCAAGAAGCGATTTTAGCCGCATACCACCAGAGCGAAAATGACCCGGTCTTTGAAGAAGCCGGTGTTTAAATGCGCCATCTCAGGAGCCTTCTATTGCAGATAGGGCTCTTTTTTTTGGCTTCTTTCTGATAATGTCATGGTATTGTCATGCTCTGAAACCTTGAAAAATCAAGGTTATTCCGATATAGTCAATAAGGAAAAGCTAAAATATCCACTATATGAATAAAATAGATAACAAATCACTTGATTGGAGGACCTGACTACATGACGAATACATATGCAGTAGTATTAGCCGCTGGCCAAGGCACGCGGATGAAGTCGAAACTTTACAAAGTGCTTCACCCGGTTTGCGGCATGCCAATGGTAGAGCACGTCACCAATAACGTGGCACAGCTCGGCGTCGAAAAAATTGTCACGATTGTCGGCCATGGCGCTGAAAAAGTAAAAGAACAACTGGGTTCGAAAAGCGAGTATGCTTTGCAGGAAGAACAGCTGGGAACAGCTCATGCCGTACAGCAAGCTGCTTCTTTAATCGAAGGGCTTCCCGGCACGACTTTGGTGGTATGCGGAGATACACCTTTGATCCGTACAGAAACAATGCAATCTTTGCTTGACCATCATGCGGAAACAGGTGCAAAAGCGACAATTTTGACCGCAATTGCAGACAATCCGGCTGGTTATGGCCGGATTTTGCGCGATGAATCCGAAAGCGTCTCCAAGATTGTGGAGCAGAAAGATGCATCTAGCGAAGAGCAAAAAGTAAAAGAAATCAACACAGGCACATATTGCTTTGATAATGAAGCGTTGTTTGAAGCGCTGAAATTGGTATCCAACAACAACGCGCAAGGCGAATATTACTTGCCGGATGTAATTGAAATCCTTCAAAAACAAGGCGAAGTCGTGGCTGCATATGCAACAGATAGCTTTGATGAAACACTTGGCGTCAACGACCGGGTAGCATTAAGCCAAGCTGAAAGCTTTATGCGCGTCCGCATTGCCGAAAAGCACATGCGTGCAGGCGTCACGATCATCGATCCGGCAACAGCTTACATCAGTGCTGAGGCAGTAATCGGGGCAGATACCGTTATTCAGCCGAATGTCATCATTGAAGGCAATACTCAAATCGGTGAAGACTGCTTGATTTCGTCAAACAGCCACATTGAAAACAGCGTCATCGGAGACCGTACGGTTATCCGTTCATCGCATGTATACGACAGCACGGTTGGAAACGACACGGCAGTCGGCCCTTATGCACATCTTCGTCCGCAGACCCAATTGGGGGATGAAGTGAAAATCGGCAATTTTGTCGAAGTGAAAAAATCAGAGCTTGGAAATGGCAGCAAAGTTTCGCACTTAAGCTATATCGGAGATGCCAGCGTCGGAAGCAACGTCAACATTGGCTGTGGAACAATTACCGTCAATTACGACGGCAAGAACAAATTCCTTACAACAATTGAAGATGACTCGTTTATCGGCTGCAATTCAAACTTGATTGCTCCAGTCACCATCGGCAAAGGCTCGTATGTAGCCGCAGGATCCACCATCTCTAAAAACGTGCCAAGCGATGCATTAGCGATCGCCCGTGCACGGCAAGAAAACAAAGAAGGCTATGTTACCAAATTAAACTCAAGAAAATAATAGGAGGCTACACACGAAATGAGTTATCAAATTGATGCAGCAACCACTAAGATGAAAATTTTCGCATTGAATTCGAACCAGAAGTTAGCGGAGGAAATTGCCGAACACGTCGGTCTGCCGCTTGGAAAAAGTTCAGTTACCCACTTCAGTGATGGGGAAATCCAGATTAATATTGAAGAAAGTATCCGTGGCTGTGATGTTTTCATCGTGCAATCGACTTCTGAGCCGGTCAATGAAAATTTAATGGAACTGCTGATCATGATTGATGCAGTAAAACGTGCCTCTGCCCGTACTGTAAACGTTGTAATGCCTTATTACGGCTATGCCCGCCAAGACCGTAAAGCGCGTTCACGCGAACCGATCACGGCGAAATTGGTGGCCAACCTTCTGGAAACAGCAGGAGCAACCCGTGTGATTGCACTGGACTTGCATGCGCCTCAAATCCAAGGATTCTTTGATATCCTGATTGACCACTTAGTGGCTGTACCTCTTCTTTCAGATTATTTCTTGAACGACAGCGGCATCGATTTGGACAACGTCATTATCGTTTCTCCGGACCATGGCGGAGTGACACGTGCCCGCAAGATGGCGGATCGCCTGAAAGCGCCGATTGCCATCATTGACAAGCGCCGCCCGCGTCCGAACGTAGCGGAAGTCATGAACATCGTCGGGAATGTAGACGGCAAAACGGCTATCATCATCGATGATATCATCGACACAGCCGGCACCATCTCCATTGCGGCAAGTGCATTAGTTAAGAGCGGAGCAAAAGAAGTATACGCTTGCTGTACGCACCCGGTACTGTCTGGCCCAGCAGTAGGACGGATCAACGACTCGGTTATTAAAGAACTGATTGTCACCAACTCCATTGCCTTGCCGGAAGAAAAGAAATCTCCGAAAATCAAACAGCTTTCTGTAGCTAAGTTAATGGCTGAAACCATCGTTCGCGTTCATGAACAAAAATCTGTCAGCACATTGTTTGATTGATCTGAATACATGCTTATTGGTTCTTTAGGTTTGGTTTTCCTGCAGTAGGGTAAATAGCTGTTATGGACAACTAAACTGGAGGATGAGTATATATGACATCAAAAATTTCGGTACAAAAAAGAGAAACCGGTACACCCCACTCTAAACTAACGGAACTGCGCGGACAGGGAATTGTGCCTGGCGTCGTTTACGGCTACCAGACAGAAACTACGCCTGTAGCAGTTTCTGAAATTGACTTGATTAAAACATTGCGCGAATCTGGACGCAACGGGGTTATTAACCTGGAACTGGATGGCAAAACCTTAAACGTGGTACTGAGCGATTTCCAGCGTGACGCTTTAAAAGGCAGCTTTGAACATGTGGACTTTTTAGCAGTCAATATGTCAGATGAGCTTGAAGTAGCTGTAGCTGTACATTTGATCGGCGAATCCCCTGGGGAAAAAGAAGGCGGCGTAGTCAACCAGCCTAACCGCGAAGTAACGATTAAAGTGAAGCCAGCTGATATTCCGGATGCACTTGAAGTCGACGTAGCCAATCTTGCAATCGGCGACACAGCAACAGTCGGCGATATCCGCGGAACGGTTTCTTATGAAATCCTGGATGAAGACGACTTTATCCTTGTTTCTGTAACGGCTCCACGTTCGCAGGATGAGCTGGATGAGCTTGAAACGCCTACAGGTGACGAAGCTCAACCGGAAGTAATCGGCGGCGAACCAGCGAACGATCAAAAAGAAGAATAAATAAAGAAAATAAAGGGGCTGTCTACCGACAGTCCCTATTTTTCTGTTTTGCAGCGTAATATGATAAAATAATTAGCAGTGAAAAAGAAAAGGAAGATTCTTATGAAACTGATTATTGGCTTGGGGAACCCCGGCAAAACATACGAACAGACGCGGCACAATATCGGGTTTAAAGTGATTGATTACCTGGCTTCCAAATGGAATGCACCTTTGACGCAGACAAAGTTTAAAGGGATGTACTCGATCATTCACCGGCCTGAAGGCAAAGTCATGCTGTTAAAGCCGCTCACTTACATGAACTTGTCCGGAGAAAGTGTCGGAGCGTTGATGGATTATTACGATATCGACATTGAAGATATTGTTGTCATCTACGACGATTTGGATTTGCCGACCGGCCAGCTCCGTTTGCGCCAAAAAGGCAGCGCGGGAGGGCATAACGGCATCAAGTCGCTGATTCAGCACTTAGGGACGCAGCAGTTTAACCGTATCCGCATCGGCATTAGCCGTCCACCGGCAGGGATGAAAGTTCCGGATTACGTCTTGTCTCGTTTTTCGGACAACGAAATCCCGGAAGTGGCTGAAGCGGTCAAGCAAAGCGCAGAAGCGTGTGAGCTGTGGCTGTCGAAAGCTTATCCGGAGGTCATGAATAACTTTAATGGATCATAAATTCGCTTTGGCGCTGTTGGCGTTCAGGGCTTTTTTCTGTTTCCGCCATACTGGTTGATTTACTCACTTACCTTGAAAGGAGGAATCTAAATGGAACAAATTTTGCAGGTGTTTTCAGAGGATTCCCATATACAGAAATTCATAGCTGATTTGAAAAAAGGCAGCGACCACCATTTGATTTCGGGCTTGTCCGGCAGTGCCCGTCCTGTCTTCTACCAGACGGTCTGGTCGGACATGCAGGCGCCTTTATTGATTGTGACGCCGAATTTATTGAATGCGCAGCGCACCTACGATGATTTGGTTAAATTAATGGGAGAAGAACTGGTCCATCTTTATCCGGCAGATGAACTCATTGCGGCAGATGTGTCATTTTCCGGGCCTGAACTGCGAGCACACCGAATGGATACGCTTGACCATATGTACAGTGTCGGGAAAGGGGTCTATATTACGCCAGTTGCCGGAATGCGCAAGTTGATGCCGTCGCACGAGCAATGGGAAAATTCCACGCTGCGCACAGCAGAAGGGGAAGAGTTAGATACCGATCAATGGCTGTTAAAGCTGGTCGCAATGGGCTATTCCCGTACCCCGATGGTAACGACGCCGGGGGAATTTGCCTTGCGCGGAGGAATTCTCGACATCTATCCGTTGAACTTTGAACATCCGGCCCGCATCGAACTGTTTGATACGGAAGTGGATTCCATTCGGCTGTTTTCCGCTGAAGACCAGCGCTCTCTTGAAAAAATGAAATCGCTGTGCATTTTGCCGGCCAATGAACTGGTGCTGTCCAAAGCCCAGCAGCTGGCGTTGGCAGAAAAGCTGGAAGCCCAATTGGCGGCTTCCTTAAAGAAACTAAAAGCAGAAGATACAAAAGAAGCGCTGCTTCAACATATCCAACACGATATTACGCTGCTGCGTGAAGGCAATGTACCGGATCAGGTTGCCAAATATGCGGCACTCGTTGAATCGCAGTCGGCTTGTTTAAGCGATTATTTCCCGGGAAATGGCGTCATTTTATTTGATGAACTTGGGCGAATCCAGGAAATGACCGATACCTTGGAACGTGAAGAAGGCGACTGGATCGTCTCGCTTTTGGAAGAAGGGAAATTCCTGCACAATTTGCGCCTGTCTTATTCCTTCCGGGAGGTTTTAAATAAAATCAAACAAAAAATGGCGTTTCTGTCCTTGTTTGTCCGGACCTTCCCTTCCATACAAGTGAAAAATTCCATTACGTTTTCCTGCCGTCCGATGCAATCGTTCCATGGCCAGATGAATTTATTGAAAACAGAAGCGGAACGCTGGGAACAGGCGAAATTCCAAGTGTTTATCATTGCCGAAGGCCAGGAGCGCTTACAGAAAGTCCGCTCCGTGCTGGAAGACTATGATATGGAAGCGGAAATTGTGACCGCGTCTACGAAAATCCAAGGCGGCAAGATGTATTTGGTGGACGGCGATCTGTCCGGCGGGTTTGAGATGCCTTTGCAGCGCTTGGCCATTTTGACGGACGGGGAATTGTTTAAAAAACAGGCGAAGAAAAAAACACGCCCGCAGAAATTGAGCAACGCTGAGCGCATCAAGAGCTATTCGGAAATTAAACCGGGCGATTATGTCGTGCACATCCATCACGGCATCGGCCGCTATGTTGGCATTGAAACGCTGGAAATCGGCGGCGTCCATAAGGATTACCTGCATATCATCTATAAAGCGGATGACAAATTGTTCGTGCCGGTCGACCAGATCGATTTGATCCAGAAATACATTGCGTCAGAAGAAAAAGAACCGAAGCTCCATAAAATGGGCGGCGCGGAATGGAAAAAGACACACCGCAAAGTGTCGGCCGCTGTCCAGGACATTGCCGACGACTTGATCAAACTGTATGCCGAACGCGAAGCGCTAAAAGGCTATGCATTTACGGAAGAGCAGGACATGCAGCGTCAGTTCGAAGCTGAATTCCCGTACGAAGAAACGGTTGACCAGCTGCGCTCCATCAACGAAGTGAAACGCGATATGGAAAAAGAGCGGCCCATGGACCGCTTGATCTGCGGCGACGTTGGATATGGCAAAACCGAAGTGGCGATACGGGCGGCGTTTAAAGCGGTGCTTGATGGCAAACAAGTGGCCTTTTTGGTGCCGACGACCATTCTCGCCCAGCAGCATTTTGAGACGATGAGCGAACGCTTCAAAGACTACCCGATTACGGTCGGGCTGATGAGCCGCTTCCGTTCCAAGAAGCAGCAGACCGAAACGGTGAAAGGTTTGAAGAATGGCTCGGTTGATGTCGTTATCGGCACACACCGGATCCTGTCAAAAGACATGGCCTACAAAGATTTGGGCTTGTTGATCATTGATGAAGAACAGCGCTTTGGGGTCACCCATAAAGAAAAGATCAAGCAAATGAAAACGAATGTCGACGTCTTGACCTTGACGGCAACGCCGATTCCGCGGACACTCCACATGTCGATGATCGGTGTGCGTGATTTATCTGTCATCGAAACACCGCCGGCAAACCGCTTCCCGGTACAAAGCTATGTCATGGAATACAACGGCGCACTTGTCCGCGAGGCAATTGAACGGGAAATGGCGCGCGGCGGCCAAGTATTTTTCTTGTACAACCGGGTGGACGATATGACTCGCAAAGTGGAAGAAATCCAATCCTTGGTGCCGGAAGCACGGGTCGGCTATGCCCACGGCCAAATGTCCGAAACGGAACTTGAATCGGTCATTCTCGGTTTCCTCGACGGCGATTACGACGTCCTGGTAACCACGACCATCATTGAAACGGGCATCGATATCCCGAACGTCAATACGCTTATCATCCATAATGCAGACCGCATGGGCTTGTCGCAGCTGTATCAATTGCGCGGGCGCGTCGGCCGTTCAAGCCGTGTCGCTTACGCTTATTTCATGTACCAGCGCGACAAAGTGCTGACCGATGTCGCTGAAAAGCGCTTGATGGCCATCAAGGAATTTACCGAACTCGGTTCCGGCTTCAAAATTGCCATGCGCGATTTGTCGATCCGGGGTGCCGGGAACCTGCTCGGCTCACAACAGCACGGCTTTATCGATTCAGTCGGTTTTGATTTGTATTCGCAAATGCTTGAGCAGGCAATTGAAGAACGCCGGACGGGCATGAAAAAGGAAAAAATTCCGGAAGTGGAGATTTCGCTTGATATTGATGCTTATATTCCGGACAGCTATATTGGCGACGGCTACCAGAAAATTCAGATGTACAAACGCGTCAAAGGCATTGAAGAGGTGGAGGAAGTGGCCGAACTGCAAGACGAACTGATCGACCGCTTCGGCGATATGCCAATTGAAACAGACCGCCTGCTGCGCATTGCCCGCATGAAAATCTGGGCGCGCCAGACCGGCGTCGAAACGATCAAACAAAACGGCAAGCTCATTTCGATCCGCTTGTCTGAAGACGGCACCGCTGCCGTTAATGGCGGCAAGCTGGTGGAAGAATCAGCAGCTTACGGACGTGCAGTCGGATTCAGCATGTCGGGCCAGCAATTGGTCATGACCATTGATGAAAACAAATCCGGCAAGCACCATCCATTTGATGTGCTGGAAGGCATGATGAAATTGATTCCGGAATCGCTCCGCGAAGAAAAAACGGTGAGTTAATTTTGAACAGGGAATGAGTGAAGCCTGTTGGCCAATGAAGGAACCATGAAGACATTTATGAAAGGCGCTGTTCTTTTGACGATGGCGGGCCTAATCGTTAAGCTGCTCAGCGCCGTTTACCGGGTTCCTTATCAAAATCTAGTGGGGGACCAGGGCTTTTATATTTACCAGCAAGTGTATCCGTTCATCGGCATTTTCAGCACGTGGACCTCCTACGGTTTTGCTGTTGCCGTGTCGAAAATGATGGCTGATTCCCATGAACGAGAGCACGGTTCGATCCTGAAAATCGCTTTTGGGTTTATTGCCGTCATTTCGACGCTGTTTTTCTTGAGCCTGTATTTTGGCTCGGATCTTTTGGCGGGGTGGATGGGAGATGCGAACTTAAGCGGCTTGCTGCAGGTGGGAGCTTTTGCGGTGCTGTTAATGCCGCCGCTGGCTGTGTTAAAAGGGTATTTCCAGTCAAACAACGATATGGCGCCGGTCGCCTATTCGCAAGTTACCGAACAGGGGATTCGCGTGACGGTCATTTTGCTGGGCACCTGGATTGTCATCTCAAGCGGATTTTCCCTTTACGCTGCAGGGCAGATGGCAATGTTTGGTGCTGTTGCCGGAGAAATCGCCGGTGTTGTTCTACTGGTCGCCTATTTCCGCAAGCGGTTGTTTCAAGTGCAGGCAAGCACAAAGCTACGCGTTTGGCCGGTCATTAAAAACATGACGGCCATTTCGCTCAGCATCAGCATGAGTTCGCTGATTCTGCTGTTTTTCCAATTGGCCGATTCGTTCACCGTGTTTCGGCTGTTGACCGAAAGCGGCCTGGACCGGACGCGTGCCATGGAGCAAAAAGGCGTTTACGACCGGGGCCAGCCGCTTGTCCAATTCGGCATCCTGATTGCAACGTCGCTTGCTTTGACCATTGTGCCGCTTGTGGCTCATATGTCGAGAAAAGAAAGTGGCCGTTCAGCGCAGATGTACGCAGGGCTCGCGTTCCGGATTTCATTTCTGTTTGCGTTTGCGGCAGCTGCCGGACTGACTTTCGTCATGCCCTATGTCAATGAAATGCTGTTCCAGACGCGGGATGAATCGCTGACGTTGATCGTGTTCAGCTGGCAGATCGTCTGGATGTCGCTGCTGTTGATTATGACCGCCATGCTTCATGGCTTAGGCAAAGTCAAAGTACCGGCGCTGCTGTTGACCGGCGGCTTGATCATTAAAATCGCCGGCAACTGGCTGCTGGTGCCGCTATGGGAAGTAACAGGCGCAGCAGTTGCCGGGAATTTAGGTCTAGCATTTATTGTCATCGGCCTGCTTCAGTACTTTAAACGGGTGTGGCCGATCCGTTTTGCACCGGCCCGTTACTACGGCTGGCTTGGCTTGTCCGCGGCAGCCATGGGCATTGCCGTTGTCGGCTGGGCTCTTTTATCGGATATGGTGTTATTTGACGGTGCCGCCAGCCGGCTGTCCGCTTTGTTGACTTCGTTGACGGCGGTGCCGCTTGGTGCAGCCGTCTTCCTGCTGCTGATTGCCAAGAGCCGGATCATTACCGAGAAAGAATGGTACATTATCCCGTTCGGCCGGAAGCTGGCCGGTCTCCAGTTGAAAATCCGACAACAGAAAAGAGGGCAAAGATGAACACGATACAAGTAATTGGGCTGGGCGCAGGAGATTTAGATCAACTGCCGCTTGGCGTTTACAAGAAATTAAAAAAAGCTACTAACTTATATGTCCGCACCCAGGACCACCCGGTGCTGATAGAATTGGCAGCAGAAGGTGTGGAATTCACGTCGTTCGATGCCGTTTACGAAAAACACGATACGTTTGCGCCGGTATACGCAGAAATTGCCGATACACTGGTGGCGTATTCAAAAGACCAATCCGTCATTTATGCAGTGCCGGGGCATCCGCTTGTCGCCGAACAGACCGTCCAAAATTTAATCGAAGCTGAGAAAGCGGGAGCTTGCCACTTGTCGATTGAAGGAGGACATAGTTTTCTGGATGCTTTGTTCGGTGCGCTGCGCATCGATCCGATTGAAGGCTTTCAGCTTCTCGACGGCACCGAGATGAAAAGCGACGACGTCAACATGACCCAGCATATTTTGATTGCCCAAGTGTATGATTCGTTCAGCGCTTCGGAAGTTAAACTGACACTGATGGAAAAATATCCGGAAGATTATCCGGTGACCATTGTCACCGCAGCCGGTTCAGCGGACGAAATCCTGCGCACGGTGCCGCTGTATGAACTCGACCGTGCCGCGGAAGTGAACAATTTGACGACGGTTTACGTGCCGCCGGCGAAAGATCAGCTCACCCGCTTGAAGGAATGGCAGACGTTCCGCAGCATCGTGGCGCAGCTGAGAAGCCCTGAAGGCTGTCCATGGGACCGTGAACAGACGCATGAGTCGCTGCGCCCTTATTTGCTGGAAGAAGCCCATGAGCTGATCCAGGCGATTGAAGAACAGGATGACGAAGCCATTGCCGAAGAACTGGGCGATGTGCTGCTGCAAGTATTCCTGCATGCCCAAATCGGTCAGGACAATGGCTACTTCCAGCTTGAAGATGTTTTGTCGGCCGTCAGTTCGAAAATGATCCGCCGCCATCCGCATGTTTTCGGAGATGTCAAAGTGAAAGATGCCGATGAAGTGGTAGCCAACTGGCAAGCCATCAAAGCGCAGGAAAAACCGGCAGTCGAGTCGATTTTAGACGGCCAGGAGCGCTTTAGTTCGTCACTCATTACGTCTTACAACTACCAGAAAAAAGCTGCGAAAGTCGGCTTCAGCTGGTCGGATGCAGAAGGGGCCTGGGAGAAATTCGAAGAAGAGCTGCAGGAATTTCAAGCGGAACTGGCGAAAGGTTCTAAAGACCGCCAGTTGGATGAACTCGGCGATTTGCTGTTCACCCTGGTGAATATTGCCCGGTTCTATGAATTGTCGCCGGAAGAAGCAATGGTGCATGCCAACCGCAAATTCCAGCAGCGCTTCCGCCACGTGGAAAAACGCGTACAGGAAGGCACCGGCGATTTCAGCGATTATTCGCTCGACCAGCTTGACCAATTCTGGAACGAAGCCAAAGCTATGGCAAGAAAGGAAGACTGAGCTATGCGACTCGATAAATTTTTGAAAGTGTCCCGTTTGATCAAACGCCGGACGCTCGCTAAACAAGTGGCCGACCAAGGCCGCATCACCATCAATGGCACAAAAGGAAAAGCCAGTTCCGTGTTAAAAGAAAACGATGAACTGCAAATCCGTTTTGGCCAAAAAGTAGTAACAGTAAGGGTAGAACAATTAAAAGAAAACGCAAGAAAAGAAGAGACTGCCAATATGTACACCATCTTGAAAGAAGAAAAGCTTGAAAAAGTGGAACCTGAATTCATCGATGACGAAGCGTGAGAGTTGAAAAAAGCGGTTCCGGAAGCCAATGCTTCCGGAACCGCTTTTTTGTATGGATTAGTTTGCCATGAGTGCAACAAGCAGCGCTTTTTGTGCGTGTAAGCGGTTTTCAGCTTCCTGGAAGACAACGGAATGCGATCCTTCCAAAATGCCGGTAGTCACTTCTTCTTCCCGGTGTGCCGGCAAGCAGTGCATGAAGATGTAATCTTCGTGGGCATGTGCGGCAAGCGCTTCGTTGACTTGGAATCCTTTGAAATGCTCCATGCGTTCAAGTGCCTCTTGTTCCTGCCCCATGCTGGCCCAGACGTCGGTGTAGATGACGTCACAGTCTTTTACGGCTTCTACCGGATCTGTCGTTACGTGAACGTTGGCGCCTGTTCCTTGGGCGATTTCCTGGGCCAGTGCCACCATTTCGGGTTTGGGTGCATATTTCGCAGGAGCCGCGATGGAGATGTCCATCCCCACTTTAGCAGCGCCGATCATCAACGAGTTCGCCATATTGTTGCCGTCTCCGATATAGGCCATTTTTTTGCCGGCAGCTGTACCGAAATGTTCCTGGATAGTCAGCAGGTCAGCAAGTACCTGGCAAGGGTGAAAGTCATCCGTCAGGCCGTTGATAACGGGCACAGAACTATGCTCGGCCAATTCCATGACGGTGTCCTGATGATACGTGCGAATCATGATGCCGTCCAAATAGCCGGATAGCACTTTTGCCGTGTCGGCAATGGTTTCACCGCGTCCCATCTGGATATCGCGGGTGCTGAGGTGCATGGCATGCCCGCCAAGCTGAAGCATGCCTGCTTCAAATGAAACGCGTGTGCGGGTCGATGATTTTTCGAAAATCATGCCGAGCACTTTGCCTTCCAATAAAGGCAAGTATTTGTTTTCCGGTTTTTTTAAGTCGGCTGCCAGCGACAGCAAATCCAAAATTTCAGCGGAACTGTAATCTTTTAACGATAACAGATGGTTTTGAACGAGTTGCGGTGCGAGCGGCAATGCAATGGTCATTTAACAAGCACTCCTTTCGTTGATCCGTAAATGGCCTTGACGTGTTCTTGAAAAGCAATAACCGTTTCTTTGCGCGTCCACACATGCAGTCGGTGGATAGCGGCTTGTGCAGCTTGGCTGGCGTCCGGGTCCGGCGTCAGATCGATATAAGCTTTTTTATCGGCAGTTTTCAGCCATTGCTCAAAAGGCAGGCTCGCTTCGGTGCAGAAACTGAAACCATGCTGCTCCCAGAACTGTGGGTCGATTTGCGCCAAGGAAGCTTCGGTGATGAAGACCGTGCCGCCGCCTTGAAGGGCGGCCAATTGCTGGGAAGCACCGTCAAGCGCTTTTTGCATGGCAACGGCCGAATCCGTGCTTTGGCCGATGACTTCGCCGGTCGACATCATTTCAGGAGACAGCACCGGCGACAATCCAGGGAGCTTAATATGGGAAAACACGGGTGCTTTCACGGTATATTGCGGCTGCCCATTGTATTGTTCTTCAATGCCGAGTTCGTTAAACGGGGTACCAAGCATCAACGCGGTTGCCAGCTGGACAAGCGGAACGTCTGTTGCTTTTGAGCTGATCGGTACGGTGCGGGAAGCCCGCGGATTGATTTCCATGACGTACAGCTGGTCGCCTTCATAGACAAACTGGATGTTGAACAAGCCGGTGTACTTCATGCTGCGGGCAATGTGCTCGGCAGTGGCCGTAAGCTTCTCCAGCGCTTGTGCAGTCAGTGAAATAGGAGGCGTGATGGAAATGCTGTCGCCTGAATGGACGCCTGTGCCTTCGGTATGTTCAAACACAGCAGACACCCAGACGTGTTCACCGTCCGTTAGAATATCCGCTTCCACTTCTTTGCCGGTGATGAAATGGTCCACGAGAACCGGGAATTCCATCGCGGTATGCGTGAGCCATTGTGTAAGCTCCGCTTCATTGTGCAGCACGATCATGCCTTTGCCGCCGATAACGTAGGAAGGACGAAGGAGCACCGGATAGCCTAGCTTTGCGGCATAACCTGGAACTTCTGCTGCCTTGTTTGCCGTAAAGCTTGGAATGACCGGAAGTCCGGCCGACTCCAAGAACGAATAAAAGCGGTCGCGGTCTTCCATCTGATCGAGCAAATCGGCGCTCGATCCAAGCACGGTAATGCCGGCATCTTCCAATTGAGCCGCCACATTCAGCGAAGTCTGGCCGCCGAATTGGACAATGACTTGCGTGATGCCTTCAAAATCCAGCACGTTTAAAATATCTTCCGCCGTCAACGGTTCAAAATACAAGGCGTCGGCAATCTCATAATCGGTGCTGACCGTTTCCGGATTGTTGTTGATCATTACAGCTTCATAGCCCAGCTTTTGCAATGCCAGCACGCTGTGGACACAGCAATAATCAAATTCAATTCCTTGGCCGATTCGAATGGGGCCGGAGCCGATGACCGCCACTTTTTTAGCGTTCAGTGCACGTGCATCAGAAGAACCTTTCCAAGTGGAATACAAATAATTTGTCTGTGAACGGAACTCCGCCGCGCATGTGTCGATCACGCGGTAAGCGGGAAGCAAATTCCAGCTTTTGCGTTGCCCCCAGACTTCCGAAACAGGAATGGACCAAAGCTTGGCAAGCTGCTGATCGCTGAAGCCCAAAGTTTTTGCCTGAAGGAGACGGGCATGCGTCATGGTGTTCCAGGTTTCTGTCTGCAGCTTGCGCCATTCCTCCACAATGCGGTTCAAAACAAATAAGAAGTAAGGGGAGATGGCCGTCATTTCGTGCAGCTGTCCCGTGCTTTTGCCCCGAATCATTAATTCGAATAACACAAAAAGCCTGCGGTCATCAGCTTCGATGGCCAATTTCTCCAATTCGGCATCCGCCATATCGGAAAGAGCCGGCAATCGGAAGCCGTCCAGCGGAATATCCAAAGAACGGATGGCTTTTTGGAAAGCGGCTTCCATGCTGCGTTCAATCGCCATCACTTCGCCTGTCGCTTTCATTTGCGTGCCGAGTTTGCGGTTGGCCGTCTGGAACTGGTCAAATGGCCAGCGCGGAATTTTCACCACGACATAGTCAAGCGCCGGTTCGAAACTTGCGAATGTGGTGCCAGTCACCGGGTTTTTCAATTCGTCGAGCGTATAGCCGATCGCCAGCTTGGCTGCAATTTTGGCAATCGGATAGCCGGTCGCTTTCGATGCCAGTGCGGACGAACGGCTGACACGCGGATTCACTTCGATTAAATAATAAGCGGAAGTTTCCGGGTGAAGCGCAAACTGCACGTTGCAGGCGCCGATAATTCCTAACGCTTCGATAATGTTGATGGAAGCAGTACGCAGCATATGGTATTCCCGGTCAGTCATCGTTTGGCTCGGTGCGACTACGATTGAGTCGCCGGTGTGGACGCCGACAGGGTCCATGTTTTCCATGTTGCAGACGGTGATGCAAGTGCCATTCGCGTCGCGCATCACTTCGTATTCAATTTCCTTGTAGCCGGCAATGCTTTTCTCGACCAGGCATTGATGGATGGGGCTGGCACTGAGCCCTTGGGTCACAAGTGTTAAGTAGGCAGTCTCGTCCTGAGCGATGCCGCCGCCAAAGCCGCCAAGGGTATAAGCGGGGCGGACGATCAGCGGATAGCCGGCCTGTGCGGCAAAAGCCAAAGCGCTGTCCGTTGAATAAACGATGTCGCTGTCGGGCACAGGTTCATCTAGTACGTTCATCAGCGAGCGGAATTGCTCCCGGTCTTCGGCTTGCTTGATCGATTTGATATTGGTGCCAAGAAGCGAGACACCATATTTGGATAAAACGCCTGAATCGGAGAGAGCCATCGCTAAATTTAAGCCGGTCTGGCCGCCAACTGTCGCGAGCAAACCATCTGGGCGTTCTTTTTCAATGATGGCAGCCACGCTGTTCACCGTGAGCGGTTCGAAATAAACTTTGTCCGAAACCGTCTTGTCGGTCATGATGGTCGCGGGGTTGTTGTTGACAAGAATGACTTCGATGCCTTCTTCTTTTAAAGCGAGGCAAGCTTGCGTGCCGGAATAATCGAATTCAGCTGCCTGGCCAATAACAATGGCGCCCGAGCCGATCACCAGCACTTTTTTTACGTCCTGTTTTTTAGGCATGGATTTTCACCTTCTTTTTCTGTTGTATCGTGGAAAGGAATTGGTCGAATAATTGAAGGTGCTCAGCCGGTCCGGGAGCAGCTTCCGGATGAAACTGCACTGTCAATACTGGAAGTTCCGGATGCTGAAGCCCTTCGACGCTGCCGTCATTGACGTTTTGATAGAGAACCGACAGCGGCGTTTCTCCGATGCTGGCATCTTCTACAACGTAGCTGTGGTTTTGGGAACTCATCGAGACTTTTTGTGTTTCTATATTGATGACGGGGTGATTGGCTCCCCGGTGGCCGTAAGCCAGCTTAGTCGTCTTGGCGCCAAAAGAGGACGCCAACACTTGGTGCCCCAGGCAAATGCCGAATGTCGGATAGCGTTCTGCCCAGTCACGGTATGTAGGAAACAGAGGTGTGAGGGCTGCCGGGTCGCCCGGTCCGTTTGAAAACAGCAGGCCGTCCAGTTGAAGCTCGTCCAGTTTTGTTGTCGGCAAGGTGTGGGGGATGATGCTTACTTTGCAGTCCCGCTTCAGCAGTTCATCCAAAATTGAGGATTTGTACTGAAAATCGACCAGGCCGATATGAACGTTTCCATTGCCGATCACTTGGATGTCTTCTTCCGGCATGCTGTTTGAAAAGAAATTGGTTTTCAGTGGTTTCCAGAAATCCGGAACGGAAAAGCCAGGACCCATATAGGCGGGCATCGTGCCGAATTCGCGGACGGTTTGGATGACAGACCGTGTATCTACACCGCTAATAATCGGTACCTGTGCATTTTCCGCAAACTCACTTAAAGTCATGGCGCCTTTTTCAACCGGTCCTTCGTATAATTCCGCGACCACAATGCCGGCAGCCTGGATTTTCCCCGATTGGACATGAGCGGCTTGAATGCCGTATTGGCCGATCAATGGATATGAAAAAACGATGATTTGTCCTTGATAAGAAGGGTCGGTTAATACTTCTTCATAGCCGGTCATGCCGGTGTAGAAGACGATTTCCCCTTGAATGCCGCTTGTTTTGCCATGCCACTTCCCTTTAAATGATTCGCCGTTTGAAAGCGAGAGCAACCCTGCCATACGTTCACACTCCATTCATTTATTCAATAATAATGTATATTTATTAATTGAGTTATACAGGAATATCATAATAAATCTTTATTTCATTGAATATTAAGATAGTAACTCATATTATAAACTGCATAAAAATTAAGTCAATAGAATTTTTATTAATAATAATAAAGTGTAATTCTAAGGAATGTGAAGGGTTTTTGCGAAAGGCAGGGAAAATTCGGAAAATCTTCTGTACTTTAGGGTTTTCGAGCCTTGGTGTTATCGTGTATAATGGCTACAAAGTAACCGAAGGGGGGGAACAAGTCGTGAATTTGAAGAAAGAGAAAAAAGTGGAAACCGGTGAAGTCACTTCAATTCGCAATGACTATGTCCGCTCGGTTGAACGGCGGGAAGCTCATAAAGTCCGCTTGATGAGAAGGCTGTCGGTTTTTGCAGTCATCGTGGTCATGGCGAGCATTTGGATTGGCACCACCATTTATGCCCAATCCCAGACCATTTCAGAAAAAGAGCAAGCGCGTGAGCAGGCTTTAGCAGAACTGGAAGCGGTGGAGCAAGAACAAGCCCAGCTGAACGAGCAGATTCTGTTGTTGAATGACGATGAATATATCGGAAAAATGGCGCGGAAAGAATACTTCTTATCAGAAGATGGGGAGATCATTTTCACCGTTCCTGAAGATAAATCAAAAAGCAAAGAAAAAGAGGATGAAAAAGAGTAGTCAGTTGACACTCTTTTTTTGATGGTTATAATAAAAAGTGGGAAGAGTCCCGTTATAATAAGCATATGGCCCAAATCGGTGTCATCTTAATTTTTAAGGAGGAGCATTTTTTTTATGTCGATTGAAGTAGGCAGCAAGTTAGAAGGTAAAGTAACAGGTATTACAAATTTTGGAGCATTCGTTCAGCTTCCGACTGGTGCAACAGGCCTCGTGCATATTAGTGAAGTCGCCGACAATTATGTCAAAGATATCAACGATCATCTAAAAGTAGGCGAAATGGTCGAAGTCAAAGTGATGAATGTGGAAGCAGACGGCAAAATTGGCCTCTCTATCCGCAAAGCTAAACCTCAGCCAGAAGGCGCTCCACAGCGTCCAGAACGCCCGCAGCGTCCTCGCCCAAGCAACAACCGTTCATTTGAGCGCGCGCCTAAAGAGAATTTTGAAACAAAAATGGCGAAATTCCTGAAGGAAAGTGAAGAGAACATGACTTCATTGAAACGCGCAACAGAATCCAAACGTGGTGGCCGCGGCGCAAGAAGAGGATAACTTGCTAGCTGTTTTAATAGCATAAGGAAATGCTTCAACGCAGCTCAACAATTTAAAGTAGAACGCTTCTCAATCCGGGGAGCGTTTTTTTTATCAACAAAGTCAGGAGTGTGAGAGCCATCAGGAAAGAACAAGTTCTAGAAGCGTATCAAGAATATGAAATCTACCTGGCTTCCTTGAATACGGCCTTAAAAACCGAAGCGGATGCGCACACGCCGATCGCCCAAGGCAAATGGTCACTTGCTGAGATGATCCTGCACTTGGCGGAATGGGACCGGTTTATCCGGGAAGAGCGCCTGCCGCTGCTGAAAGCCGGAGCGGAAGTCGCGCCTTTTCCGGATGTCGACGCTTTTAACGCAGCTGCGGCAGCGCCTGCCAAGCAACTGGCGTTTTCGGAAGTGTTGGCTCATGCCCAAAAGGAACGGGCGCTCCTGGCGAAGGACATCGAAGAATTGGATGAAATCCAGTGGAATGCGGCTTTTAAAGTTGCCAGCCGTGAAACGACGGTGTCTTCTTATGTAGCGGGATTCCTGCAGCATGATGCCCATCACCGCGGCCAAATTGATGAATTTTTGCATAAAAAAAGCAGCATCCTTTGAAAGGATGCTGCTTTTCATCAATCTATAATGGCGGCAGAGGGGATCGAACCCCCGACCTTACGGGTATGAACCGTACGCTCTAGCCAGCTGAGCTACGCCGCCTTGTTTAAACGAACATTTAATATCATACTATCGAACATTTAAAGTGTCAATTGCAATTTGAAAAGTTTTTTCGGGAAAGCTTATAATTATAAGGAAGAACAGCAAACGAGGTGTCCGCATGAAGAAATTCCACAAGAAAATGATGGATTATATAAAAAAGCATCGTTTGCTTGTGCCGGGGGATAAGGTGCTTATCGGCTGTTCCGGCGGCATCGATTCGCTGGTGATGCTGCATTTTTTGAAATCGAATGAACGCCTTCTTGGCATTTCTGTCTGTGCGGTCCATGTCAACCACATGCTCCGGGGAGAAGAATCGCTGCAAGACCGCTT
Organism: Planococcus liqunii; assembly: GCF_030413595.1. Taxonomy (NCBI): domain Bacteria; kingdom Bacillati; phylum Bacillota; class Bacilli; order Caryophanales; family Caryophanaceae; genus Planococcus; species Planococcus liqunii. Next base: position 74,366 of record NZ_CP129238.1, read on the forward strand.
GTTTACCGAAGCGTTTTGCCAGGCCATGCAAATTCCTTGCTTTAGCCGGGATATTCCGATTCCGGGCATTCTGGAAAGGGACGGCGGCAATAAGCAGCAGGTTTGCCGGCAACAGCGATATGCCTATTTCAAGGAAGTCATGGAAGAAATGAGTGCAGCGAAACTCGCGACAGCGCATCATGCAGATGATCAGCTTGAAACCATTTTAATGTCGGGGTTAAGAGGCACGCTGCAATATGGAAGTTTTGGCATTCCGCAGCGCCGCCCTTTTGGAGGGGGGGAGCTGATCCGGCCGATGCTTGCGGTTAACCGGGAAGAAATTGAGCAATACGCAAAAGAACATGCCCTTGTGCACCGGGAAGACCCCAGCAATGCAGAAGAACTCTATACAAGAAACCGGCTGCGCCATACCGTGGTGCCGCTGCTGAAAAAAGAAAACCGGATGGTTTCGGAACAATTTGCCGAATTGGCGGGCATGATGCAGCAAGATCAGCAGTTTTTAATGGAGCTGGCTGAAGAAAAGCTGCACCGGATGATCCGCTATGAGGACAATGGCCTTGGGCTTTCGGCTGAAAGTTTTAGCAAAGAAGCACTTGCTTTACAAAAAAGAATGGTTCTACTACTATTAAACTATCTATATAATGAACAGCAAGTCGTAATCACAAGGCAGTTGGTCGAACAAGTGCAGGAAGTGATGCAAGGTTCAGCCGGTACTGTTTTTTTACATTTGCCGCAAAATTGTATGATGGTTCGCCAATACGACTCGGTTTTTTTCAGCCGCCATCCGATTGGAGAAGCCGCGGATCAAGAAGTTTCTTCCATTTCAGCTGAATGGTCGAGGGAATTAAAGGGGTATCGCTACAAGGCAGTTCCACTACCTCTTGCGGAACCCGCAAAAGGCTGCGTGTTCTGGTATTTTTCTTCAAACGGCGGAATCCGGTTGCTTGCAAGAAGCCGCAAGCCTGGCGACCGCATTCAGCTTCCCGGAATGGAACATTCGAAAAAAGTGGCGCGCTTGATGATTGATGAAAAAGTACCTCTCGCTTTGAGAGGTGACTGGCCGGTCATTGCGACTGAAAATGACGAAGTATTGTTTGTGCCAGGTTTGCGCCCGTCAAATTTCTTCAGCCGGGTAAAGCGCGATGAAGATAACTGGGTATTGATAGAACAAAAAGTTAAGATCGCAAAAAGCGGATTATAGGAGGTCCACCATGCTAGAGAAAGACATTGAAGAAATATTAATCTCAGAAGAACGCCTGCAGGAAAAAGCGCGGGAATTAGGGGAAACATTGACCCGTGATTATCAGGACAAATACCCGTTGGCAATTGGGGTATTAAAAGGCGCCATGCCATTTATGGGAGATTTGATGAAACGTATTGACTGCTACGTAGAAATGGACTTTATGGATGTTTCGAGCTACGGCAATGCGACGGTTTCTTCAGGAGAAGTGAAAATCGTAAAAGATTTGAATACCAGCGTGGAAGGCCGCGATCTTCTTATCATTGAAGATATTATTGACAGTGGATTGACACTCAGTTATTTGGTGGATCTATTTAAATACCGGAAAGCAAATTCGATTAAAATTGTTACGCTTCTTGATAAGCCGTCAGGCCGGAAAGTAGACTTGAAAGCGGATTATATCGGATTTGAAGTGCCGGATGCATTTGTTGTCGGATACGGCCTGGATTATGCAGAAAAGTACCGCAACCTGCCTTATATCGGGATTTTAAAACCGTCGGTGTATAGCGAAGACCAAGAATAGTCAACAGAAGTTCACAAACCGTTAATTCAGTAGGGAAGCCAAGAGCTTTTCGTTGTATGCTGAAATGTTCCTATGTTAGTATTTAGTATAGTTTTGGGAAACTTTGTGAGGAGGCTTGGAATGAATCGAATATTTCGATACACCATATTTTATTTACTGATTTTCCTAGTGATTATCGGGATTTTGGGAACGTTCAACAACAGCGCCCAACCGACTGAAAATATAGGATACAACGACTTTTTGGAGGCATTGCAAGATGGAACCGTCACTGAAGTGACCATCCAGCCGGATGCCAATGTTTACGAAGTAACAGGGAAACTTCAAGGCTATGACGAAAACCAGTCATTTGTTACGAATATTCCAATGGAAAATGAAGCAGTGATAACAAAAATTGATGAAATTGCCACAGATCAGGGAGTCGACGTTGACTACTTGAAAGCTCCGCAGACAAGCGGCTGGGTTTCTTTCTTCACAGGGATCATTCCATTCATTATTATCTTCATTCTTTTCTTCTTCTTGCTGAACCAATCACAAGGCGGCGGTGGCGGCCGAGTGATGAACTTCGGGAAAAGTAAAGCGAAGCTGTATGACGACCAGAAACACAAAGTCCGCTTCAACGATGTTGCTGGAGCAGACGAAGAGAAACAGGAACTTGTCGAAGTTGTTGATTTCTTGAAAGATCCACGCAGATTCGCCGATATCGGCGCACGCATTCCAAAAGGGATTTTGCTTGTAGGGCCTCCGGGTACCGGTAAAACCTTATTGGCTCGTGCAGTTGCCGGTGAAGCAGGCGTGCCGTTCTTCTCCATCAGTGGTTCGGATTTCGTAGAGATGTTTGTCGGAGTCGGGGCTTCCCGGGTTCGTGACCTTTTCGAAAACGCGAAGAAAAATTCTCCGTGTATCATTTTCATCGATGAAATTGATGCAGTTGGACGCCAGCGTGGAGCTGGTCTTGGCGGCGGACACGATGAGCGTGAACAAACATTGAACCAATTGCTTGTTGAAATGGATGGCTTCGGCGCAAACGAAGGCGTCATCATCATTGCAGCAACAAACCGTCCGGATATTCTGGATCCTGCTCTTCTGCGTCCTGGCCGTTTTGACCGCCAGATCACAGTTGGCCGCCCAGACGTTAAAGGACGCGAAGAAGTATTGAAAGTCCATGCACGCAATAAGCCGCTTGATCCGACAGTGGATATGAAAGCAATTGCGCAGCGTACACCTGGATTCTCAGGTGCGGATCTAGAGAACTTATTGAACGAAGCGGCACTTGTTGCAGCTCGCCGCAGTAAACTCAAAATTGATATGTCCGATATTGATGAAGCAACAGACCGTGTAATTGCAGGTCCTGCTAAAAAGAATCGGGTCATTTCGAAAAAAGAACGCAATATCGTGGCTTTCCATGAATCTGGACATACAGTCGTAGGTCTAATTTTGGATGACGCGGACATTGTCCATAAAGTGACCATCGTTCCTCGCGGACAAGCCGGCGGATACGCCGTCATGCTTCCAAGAGAAGATCGTTACTTTATGACGAAACCGGAATTGCTGGACAAAATTGCTGGATTGCTCGGCGGCCGTGTAGCTGAAGATATTATCTTCGGTGAAGTGTCAACCGGCGCCCATAATGACTTCCAGCGTGCAACAGCGATTGCGCGCAGCATGGTTACAGAATACGGGATGAGCGATAAGATCGGACCGATCCAATTCGGTCAGGCACAAGGCGGGAACGTCTTCCTGGGCCGCGACTTTAACTCAGAACAAAACTACTCGGATGCGATTGCGTTTGAAATCGACCAAGAAATCCAACGCATTATCAAAGAGCAGTATATCCGTACAAAAGAAATTTTGACTGAAAACAAACATCTTCTTGATTTGATTGCTACAACATTGCTTGACGTTGAAACATTGGATGCTGCCCAAATTCTTCACTTGAAAGAACACGGCACGCTTCCTGAACGTTCATACGAAGCATTGAATGGCGATTTTGAAAAAGAAGGCGTGGATTTGACGAAGGATGAAACTCCTGACGTAACAGGCGCTCCTAATGATCCATCATCAGGAGATTTGCCGAAAGAAGGAAGTACTTCCGGAAGCGCTTCAGGCCCGATTCAAGAAGAACGCAAATAAGCAAAACAACTAAAGCTGTCTGTTCCCTCAAAGGGACGGGCAGCTTTTTTATTATCCCGCTCTCTTTATATAGGTCCTAACGCTTTTCTTATTTCTCTGAAAATATGGTATGATGTTTTGGAAAATCCTGAATAAGCGAGGGCGCAATTATGATTTTAGTAATGGATGTCGGAAACACCAATATTGTATTGGGGGTTTACGGCCAAGATCGACTTTTGCACCATTGGCGCTTGGAAACAGACCGCCACAAAACAGAAGATGAATTCGGCATGCAGTTGAAAGCGCTGTTAACTGATGCTGGATTAGCGTTTGCTTCGATCAATGGCATCATCATGTCTTCAGTTGTTCCGCCGATCATGGCGGCTTTGGAACGGATGTGCCAAAAATATTTCCACATCAAACCATTGATTGTGGGCCCGGGTGTGAAAACCGGCTTGAATATAAAATACGACAATCCGCGGGAAGTAGGTGCGGACCGGATAGTCAATGCGGTCGCTGCCATTGAAGAATACGGGGCTCCGTTAATTATTGTGGATTTTGGGACAGCAACTACCTACTGCTATATCAATGAGCACCGGCAGTATATGGGAGGTGCCATTGCCCCGGGCATCAACATTTCAACCGAGGCTTTGTATAGCCGGGCATCGAAATTGCCGCGCATCGAAATTGCCCGGCCAGCCAGTGTTATAGGAAAAAATACGGTGTCTGCTATGCAGTCCGGAATTGTCTATGGCTATGTGGGACAGGCAGAAGGCATTGTGGCACGCATGAAAGCGGAGAGCAAACAGCAGCCGAAAGTGATTGCAACCGGAGGCATGGCTCCGCTGATTGCCGATGAATCCGCAGTTATTGATAAAGTGGATCCTTTTTTAACACTGAAAGGACTTTATTTAATTTACAAGCGTAACTAAGCGCAATGAGAAAGGAACGATGATGGATATGGGAGATTATTTAGTGCGAGGACTGGGCTTTAATGGCAGTGTCCGCGCTTTTGCAGTCGATACAACTCAAACAGTGGCAGAGGCGCAAAAGCGCCATATGACCTGGCCGACTGCTTCGGCAGCCCTCGGCAGAACAATGACGGGCGGCGTAATGATGGGCGCCATGCTTAAAGGGGACAACAAAGTCACCATCAAAGTGGACGGCAATGGCCCTCTCGGTGCAATCCTGGTGGACAGCAATGCCAGAGGCGGAGTGCGGGGCTATGTCACCAACCCGCAAACGCATTTTGAGTTGAACGAAAAAGGCAAATTGGACGTGCGCCGTGCTGTAGGGACGGAAGGCATGTTCGCAGTTGTGAAAGACTTGGGGCTCCGGGACAATTTCACGGGCCAAACGCCGATTGTTTCCGGCGAAATCGCTGAAGACTTTACGTACTACATGGCCATTTCAGAACAAGTGCCTTCTTCGGTAGGGCTTGGTGTGCTGGTGGATACGGATAACTCGATTCTAGCAGCAGGCGGCTTTATTGTTCAATTAATGCCAGATACAGATGACGAAACGATATCCAAAATTGAAGCACGCCTCTCCAGCATCGAACCGGTTTCAAAAATGATTCAGCGCGGCTTGTCCCCTGAAGAAATTTTGGAAGAAGTGCTTGGAAAGGGAAATATTCAAATACTGGAAAAAATGCCGGTGAAATTCGAATGCAATTGCTCGAAAGAACGGTTTGCTGCGGGCATCCTCGGGCTTGGACAGCATGAAATTCAGAACATGATCAAAGAAGACGGCATGGCGGAAGCACAATGCCATTTCTGCCTGGAAACCTATCGTTATTCTAAAGAGGAGTTGGAATCTTTCATCGATGAGCTCAAATTATAATCGGAGACGCCCTACTGCACCTCCGGCAACCACATCTGCAGGGCGCCCTAAAAAAAGACTGAAATCCGGACCGCTTTTGTTCATGATCCTTGTGCTGTTTATCGCCAATCTTTTATGGTTTATTGCCTGGCTGATTCCCAATGCCCCTGAAAACACCGAAGAAGTCGCTTCGGTCAGTGGTGAAGCTATTACCCAGGGAGAGTGGATGGCAGCGATGGAAGAACAATACGGCCGCGATGTATTGCTGGAAATGGTTAACCAAAAAGTGATGGAAACGGCAGCAAAAGAATACGACATTAAGGTCAGCGAGAAAGAAATTGAATTGGAATTGGCGATGCTTCGCTCCGGACAGGACCGTACCGAATCCACTTTGGCCGGAGATGATCCAGAATTGTTGAAGGACAAAGTGAAAGCCCGATTAATCCTTGAAAAAGTCCTGACCAAAGATATTGTGATAAAAGAAGACAAAATCGAAAAGTTCTATAAAGAAAACCAGTCGCTTTATGATGTGGAAGATGCATACCGCACGCGCATGATTGTGGTAGATTCCGAAAAAGATGCGGAAGAAGCTCTTTCTGAACTGGAGAACGGTTCTTCATTTGAAGCGCTAGCACGTGAACGTTCCCTTGATACAGCAACCGGAAGCTTGGGCGGCGACATCGGCTACATTTCCGCCGATCAAAACTCGGTAGACCCGGCTATTGCCGAAACGGTCACTTCGGTAAAAGTGGATGGCTACTCAGATCCGCTCAAGCTGAAAGACGGCCGCACCGCTATTATCTCGGTGACGGAAAAAGCAAAAGGGCAAACATTTTCATTCAAAGAAGTTAAAGATCACATCAGCCGCGAACTGGCACTTGAGCAGCTGCCCCAGTCTGTAACACCGGAAGCGTTTTGGAAAGAGTTTGACGCTGAATGGTTTTACGGGGAATAACGAAAAGGCATTTCCTCCGGGAAGTGCCTTTTTTCTCATAATTCGTACAGTTTGACATTAAACAATTAATATTGATACGATAAAGGGAGTATAATGCAGATAAAACTACTAGGAATTAGGAGTGTTGAAAAATGGCGCGTATTGGAAATTCTATAACTGAATTGATCGGGCAAACCCCTATCGTAAAATTAAACCGTATGACGGGTGCTGAAGATGCAGACGTATATTTGAAATTAGAATATTTTAACCCTGGCAGCAGCGTAAAAGACCGTATTGCATTGGCTATGATTGAGGCGGCTGAAAAAGAAGGAAAGCTAAAAGAAGGCGACACCATTATCGAACCGACAAGCGGCAACACCGGCATCGGCTTAGCCATGATCGCAGCAGCAAAAGGCTACAAATCAGTTCTGGTAATGCCGGAAACGATGAGCATGGAGCGCCGCAATCTTCTGCGCGCTTACGGAGCGGAACTTGTATTGACTCCAGGGCCGGACGGCATGAACGGACCGAATGGGGCTATCAAGACGGCTGAAAAACTAGCTAATGAAAACGGCTGGTTTATGCCGCAGCAATTTAAAAACGAAGCGAATCCGGAAGTGCACCGTTTAACGACGGGACCTGAAATCGTCGAAGCGATGGGCGATCAGCTGGATGCATTTATTTCAGGAATCGGAACAGGTGGAACCATTACAGGAGCCGGTGAAGTATTAAAAGAAAAGTATCCGGATATCCACATTGTAGCTGTGGAACCGACAGACTCGCCGGTGCTTTCTGGCGGCAAACCGGGACCGCATAAAATCCAAGGGATCGGGGCAGGTTTTGTACCGGATATTTTGGATACAGAAATCTACAGCGAAATCATCCAAGTGACAAACGACCAATCGTTTGAAGCGGCCCGCAAGGCAGCACGTGAAGAAGGCATCCTTGGAGGAATTTCTTCAGGGGCAGCGATTTACGCAGCGCTTCAAGTGGCGAAGCGCCTTGGAAAAGACAAAAAAGTATTGGCGATCATTCCGTCAAACGGCGAACGTTACTTGAGCACACCGCTTTATCAATTCGAAGAAAACAATTAAATTTGAATCTAAAAGAGCATGCCTTGTGCATGCTCTTTTATTGTGGCGATTTTCAATACGCGTTAAGATAAGGGCAGCGACGGAGCTATTTCCCGGGAAATAGAAATTACAGAACTGGAAGGTGGAAAAATTGACAATCAACTTCAATGAAAAAACTTGGGTGATGGGTATTTTAAACATCACTCCAGACTCCTTTTCAGATGGCGGCAGCTATTCGACTGTGGAGCAGGCGGTAGACCGAGCCAAACAAATGGTGGCAGACGGAGCAGATATTATTGACGTGGGCGGCGAATCTACCCGTCCAGGCTATACGCTGATTTCTGATGAAGAAGAAATCGGACGTGTAGTTCCGGTCATTCGGGCTTTGGCGAAGGAAGTGGACGCTTATATTTCAATCGATACATACAAAGCAGCGGTGGCCGACGCGGCCGTTGAAGCCGGAGCCCATATCATCAACGACATCTGGGGCGCAAAATACGAGCCGGGAATCGCCAAAGTAGCGGCGAAGCGAAATGTGCCAATTATTTTGATGCACAACCGTAACGAAGCGTTATACATGGATTTCTGGACAGACGTTAAGCAGGATATAGACGAAAGCATTCAAATTGCACTGGAGGCTGGAGTTTCAAAAGAGCAGATTTGGCTCGATCCGGGCATTGGTTTCGGCAAGACAACATACCATAACATTGAAATGATGCGGCACCTGGATCAGTTTGTTGCCCTTGGCTATCCGGTCTTGCTTGGAACTTCCCGCAAATCGTTCATTGGAAAAGTGCTCGATGTCCCGGTAAGTGAAAGACTGGAAGGATCGCTTGCCACTGTTTGCTACGGAGTAGAAAAAGGCTGTCAGATTGTGCGCGTCCACGATGTGAAAGAAACAAGCCGCGCTGTCCGTATGCTCGATGTATTAACCGGCAAGCAAACATACAAAGGAGTGGAGTAATGGATTATATTCATGTGAACGATATGGAATTTTACGGGTACCACGGAGTGTTTCCTGAAGAAACAAAATTGGGCCAGCGATTTCGTTTGACGGTTTCGCTTGCGGTTGATTTGAAAAAGGCTGGAGAAACAGACGACCTCGTGCATACTGTCCATTATGGGGAAGTTTACGAAGTGTGCCGCCGTATTGTGGAAGGTGAGCCGAAAAAGCTGGTGGAAGCGGTGGCGGAAGACGTGGCTGCAGGCATCCTTTCTCAATTTCCGCTCGTGAAAGGGATTCGTGTGCAAATGATTAAACCGGATCCGCCGATTCCAGGCCATTACAAGTCGGTTGCCATTGAACTGACGCGAGGAGAATTTGCATGAATGAAAGTTATTTATCGCTCGGCTCGAACATGGGGGACCGGCTGGACATGCTCAAGCAAGCAGTCCGGATGCTGGCGGAACATCCATCGATTGACGTAGCAGCGATTTCTTCCCTCTACGAAACAGAACCGGTAGGCTTTACCGAGCAGGAACCCTTTCTAAATATGGTAGTCCATGTCCGGACAAAACTTCCGGCACTGGAATTATTGGAAGTCTGCCAGGAAGTGGAACAAAAACTTCAGCGCAAGCGGATCGTGCGGTGGGGGCCGCGGACAATTGACCTTGACATTTTATTGTATAATCAAGACAATATGGAATCAGAGCGGCTCATCGTTCCGCACCCTCGGATGCACGAACGGGCTTTTGTTCTGATTCCTTTATTAGAAGTGAATCCGTCATTAGCGACCAATCCTCCGAATCCGGAAGGTGTCCAGCTATGGAAAACTTACGAAGGTGTCGATGCATTTCTGCGGTAGAACTGGCAGAACGTTAAGCTTTGAGCAGTAGGGTTTAATTTTGAAAGACAAGCTGCCATGATTTTGTGGCAGCTTTTTTATGTCTAACGAATAGAAATTGTGTACAATAGATAAATACACGAACGAGCGTGGTTTTTAAATACAAAGGAGTGTAGGACATGTCAGAAGAGTTAAATGATCAAATATTGGTGAGACGCCAAAAAATGCAAGCTTTTCAAGATCAGGGAATCGATCCATTCGGCGCGCGTTTTGAACGCACCCATTCTTCAGAGGATATCATCAGTCAATACGGCGAGCTGTCTAAAGAGGAACTTGAAGAAAATCCGCATGAAGTAGTAATAGCAGGCCGCATTATGACGAAGCGTGGAAAAGGGAAAGCAGGCTTTGCCCATGTTCAAGATTTAAAAGGCCAAATCCAAATTTATGTCCGTAAAGATGCAATCGGTGACGAAGCCTATGACTTATACAACACAGTAGATTTAGGCGACATCCTGGGCGTGAAAGGAACAGTCTTCAAAACAAACGTTGGGGAATTATCCATTAAAGCGAAAGAAGTGACGTTTTTAACAAAAGCGCTTCGTCCGCTTCCGGAAAAATTCCACGGTTTAAAAGACGTAGAGCAACGCTACCGCCAGCGCTATTTAGACTTGATCACAAGTGAATCTAGCAAAGAAACGTTTATTTTGCGCAGCCGCATCATCCAATCGATGCGCCGCTACCTGGATAACCAAGGGTTCCTAGAAGTGGAAACGCCGATGCTGCATTCCATCGCAGGGGGAGCGGCAGCCCGTCCGTTCATTACACATCACAATGCTCTGGATATGGAACTATATATCCGTATCGCTATCGAGCTGCACTTGAAGCGTTTGATTGTCGGGGGATTGGAGAAAGTATATGAAATCGGCCGTGTCTTCCGTAATGAAGGAATCTCTACCCGCCATAACCCGGAATTTACAATGCTTGAATTATATGAAGCGTATGCAGACTATAACGACATCATGGCTCTAACTGAAAACTTGATTGCACATGTTGCACAAGAAGTCTTTGGAACAACTACTGTTCAATACGGTGAAGATGAGATCAACTTGGCACCAGGCTGGAAACGTCTGCACATGGCCGATGCCGTCAAAGAATATACCGGAGTCGACTTCTGGAAGCAAATGTCGAAAGAAGAAGCTCAAGAACTTGCCAAAGAGCACGGCATTGAAATTAAACCTACTATGGAAGTAGGCCATATCTTAAACGAATTCTTTGAACAGAAAGTAGAAGAAGAATTGGTTCAGCCTACTTTTGTATACGGACACCCAGTGGAGATTTCTCCGTTAGCTAAGAAGAATCCGGAAGACGAGCGCTTTACGGACCGTTTTGAATTGTTTATTGTCCGTCGTGAGCATGCGAATGCTTTTACCGAGTTAAATGATCCGATCGATCAGCGCCAGCGCTTTGAAGCTCAATTGGTTGAAAAAGCAGAAGGCAATGACGAAGCGCATGAAATGGATGAAGACTTTATTGAAGCATTGGAATTTGGTATGCCGCCTACAGGTGGTCTCGGAATTGGAATTGACCGCTTGATTATGTTGTTAACGAATTCGGCTTCTATTAGAGACGTTTTATTGTTCCCTCAAATGCGTCCGCGCGACTGATTTGTATGATCGAGGACGTCGTAATAAGAGATGAACAGGTCGACTCAAAATCAATATTGGTTTTGAGTCGATTTATTTTTAAAAAAGTGTTGCATGAATCGGGGAGTAATGATATATTAGTTGATGTCGTGTTTTTCAGATTTAAAACACACGAAAAAATATTTGAAATTTATTATTGACTTCTCAAAAAGAAGCTGGTAATATTGAAAAGTCGCCAATGAGCGGCACACAAAACATGAACCTTGAAAACTGAACAGCAAAACGTCAACAGATAGCAACGGCCGCGCAAAACGGCCCGCGCAAATGTACTGATCAGGCTTCGGCCAGATCAAGCGACTCGTGCGTTCTTCGGAACGGCGAGACGCCAGCAGAATTTGAGCAATCGGTTCTCTATAATGGAGAGTTTGATCCTGGCTCAGGACGAACGCTGGCGGCGTGCCTAATACATGCAAGTCGAGCGGAACACTTGGAGCTTGCTCCAAGCGTTTAGCGGCGGACGGGTGAGTAACACGTGGGCAACCTGCCCTGCAGATCGGGATAACTCCGGGAAACCGGTGCTAATACCGAATAGTTTGACCTCCCTCCTGGGAGGTTACGGAAAGACGGTTTCGGCTGTCACTGCAGGATGGGCCCGCGGCGCATTAGCTAGTTGGTGGGGTAACGGCCCACCAAGGCGACGATGCGTAGCCGACCTGAGAGGGTGATCGGCCACACTGGGACTGAGACACGGCCCAGACTCCTACGGGAGGCAGCAGTAGGGAATCTTCCGCAATGGACGCAAGTCTGACGGAGCAACGCCGCGTGAGTGATGAAGGTTTTCGGATCGTAAAACTCTGTTGCGAGGGAAGAAACCGTGCCAATTAACTACTGGCACCTTGACGGTACCTCGCCAGAAAGCCACGGCTAACTACGTGCCAGCAGCCGCGGTAATACGTAGGTGGCAAGCGTTGTCCGGAATTATTGGGCGTAAAGCGCGCGCAGGCGGTCCTTTAAGTCTGATGTGAAAGCCCACGGCTCAACCGTGGAGGGTCATTGGAAACTGGGGGACTTGAGTGCAGAAGAGGAAAGTGGAATTCCATGTGTAGCGGTGAAATGCGTAGAGATGTGGAGGAACACCAGTGGCGAAGGCGACTTTCTGGTCTGTAACTGACGCTGAGGCGCGAAAGCGTGGGGAGCAAACAGGATTAGATACCCTGGTAGTCCACGCCGTAAACGATGAGTGCTAAGTGTTAGGGGGTTTCCGCCCCTTAGTGCTGCAGCTAACGCATTAAGCACTCCGCCTGGGGAGTACGGCCGCAAGGCTGAAACTCAAAGGAATTGACGGGGGCCCGCACAAGCGGTGGAGCATGTGGTTTAATTCGAAGCAACGCGAAGAACCTTACCAGGTCTTGACATCCCGCTGACCGCCCTGGAGACAGGGCTTTCCCTTCGGGGACAGCGGTGACAGGTGGTGCATGGTTGTCGTCAGCTCGTGTCGTGAGATGTTGGGTTAAGTCCCGCAACGAGCGCAACCCTTGATCTTAGTTGCCAGCATTCAGTTGGGCACTCTAAGGTGACTGCCGGTGACAAACCGGAGGAAGGTGGGGATGACGTCAAATCATCATGCCCCTTATGACCTGGGCTACACACGTGCTACAATGGACGGTACAAAGGGCTGCCAACCCGCGAGGGGGAGCCAATCCCAGAAAACCGTTCTCAGTTCGGATTGCAGGCTGCAACTCGCCTGCATGAAGCCGGAATCGCTAGTAATCGTGGATCAGCATGCCACGGTGAATACGTTCCCGGGCCTTGTACACACCGCCCGTCACACCACGAGAGTTTGTAACACCCGAAGTCGGTGAGGTAACCCTTGTGGAGCCAGCCGCCGAAGGTGGGACAGATGATTGGGGTGAAGTCGTAACAAGGTAGCCGTATCGGAAGGTGCGGCTGGATCACCTCCTTTCTAAGGATAATCTCGGAACGGAGCTTACGCTCCGGTTGACGTTTTGCGTTCAGTTTTGAAGGTTCACCTTCGGCGATGCCGAGTTGGAACTTCAAACTTGTTCTTTGAAAACTGGATATGACGACATTGAAACAACGAAAACAAGCAACACGAGTGATGAGACCGATTTATCGGTCGACTTTCTAATGGTTAAGTTAGAAAGGGCGCACGGTGGATGCCTTGGCACTAGGAGCCGAAGAAGGACGGCACTAACACCGATATGCTCCGGGGAGCTGTAAGTGAGCTTTGATCCGGAGATTTCCGAATGGGGGAACCCACCGCCTTTAATGGGGCGGTATCCATGTGTGAATTCATAGCACATGAGAAGGCAGACCCAGGGAACTGAAACATCTAAGTACCTGGAGGAACAGAAAGCAAATGCGATTCCCTGAGTAGCGGCGAGCGAAACGGGATCAGCCCAAACCAAGAGGCTTGCCTCTTGGGGTTGTAGGACACTCAATACGGAGTTACAAAAGAAGCGGTTAGGCGAAGCGACCTGGAACGGTCCGCCACAGTGGGTAACAGCCCCGTAGCCGAAAATCGCTTCCCTCCTGAGTGGATCCTGAGTACGGCGGAACACGTGAAATTCCGTCGGAATCCGGGAGGACCATCTCCCAAGGCTAAATACTACCTAGTGACCGATAGTGAACCAGTACCGTGAGGGAAAGGTGAAAAGCACCCCGGAAGGGGAGTGAAACAGATCCTGAAACCGTGTGCCTACAACTAGTCAAAGCCCGTTTATGGGTGATGGCGTGCCTTTTGTAGAATGAACCGGCGAGTTACGATTGCATGCAAGGTTAAGGTGAGAAGCCGGAGCCGCAGCGAAAGCGAGTCTGAATAGGGCGAATGAGTATGCAGTTGTAGACCCGAAACCAGGTGATCTACCCATGTCCAGGGTGAAGGTAAGGTAACACTTACTGGAGGCCCGAACCCACGCACGTTGAAAAGTGCGGGGATGAGGTGTGGGTAGCGGAGAAATTCCAATCGAACCTGGAGATAGCTGGTTCTCTCCGAAATAGCTTTAGGGCTAGCCTCAAGATTGAGAATCCTGGAGGTAGAGCACTGTTTGGACTAGGGGCCCATCCCGGGTTACCGAATTCAGACAAACTCCGAATGCCAGTGATTTATGCTTGGGAGTCAGACTGCGAGTGATAAGATCCGTAGTCAAGAGGGAAACAGCCCAGACCACCAGCTAAGGTCCCCAAATATCCGTTAAGTGGAAAAGGATGTGGCGTTGCTTAGACAACCAGGATGTTGGCTTAGAAGCAGCCATCATTTAAAGAGTGCGTAATAGCTCACTGGTCGAGTGACACTGCGCCGAAAATGTACCGGGGCTAAACGGATTACCGAAGCTGTGGATGGACATCTCAGATGTCCGTGGTAGGAGAGCGTTCTAAGGGCGTCGAAGCGGGACCGGAAGGATCCGTGGAGCGCTTAGAAGTGAGAATGCCGGTATGAGTAACGAAAGACGGGTGAGAATCCCGTCCACCGAATGCCTAAGGTTTCCTGAGGAAGGCTCGTCCGCTCAGGGTCAGTCGGGACCTAAGTCGAGGCCGATAGGCGTAGACGATGGACAACAGGTTGATATTCCTGTACCACCTCCCCGCCGTTTGAGCAATGGGGGGACGCAGAAGGATAAGGCGAGCGCGCCGTTGGTTGAGCGCGTCCAAGCAGCAAGGTGGGAAACGAGGCAAATCCCGTTTCCGCAAACATTGAACTGTGACGGCAAGGGGCATTGCGCCCTGGAGTCCCTGATTTCACACTGCCAAGAAAAGCCTCTAGCGAGGCGGGAGGTGCCCGTACCGCAAACCGACACAGGTAGGCGAGAAGAGAATTCTAAGGTGAGCGAGTGAACTCTCGTTAAGGAACTCGGCAAAATGACCCCGTAACTTCGGGAGAAGGGGTGCTCTGGTAGGGTGTATAGCCCGAGAGAGCCGCAGTGAATAGGCCCAGGCGACTGTTTAGCAAAAACACAGGTCTCTGCAAAACCGTAAGGTGACGTATAGGGGCTGACGCCTGCCCGGTGCTGGAAGGTTAAGGGGAGTGCTTAGCGCAAGCGAAGGTGCGAACTGAAGCCCCAGTAAACGGCGGCCGTAACTATAACGGTCCTAAGGTAGCGAAATTCCTTGTCGGGTAAGTTCCGACCCGCACGAAAGGCGTAACGATCTGGGCACTGTCTCAACGAGAGACTCGGTGAAATTATAGTACCTGTGAAGATGCAGGTTACCCGCGACAGGACGGAAAGACCCCGTGGAGCTTTACTGCAGCCTGATATTGAATTTTGGTGCAACTTGTACAGGATAGGTAGGAGCCAGAGAACCCGGAGCGCCAGCTTCGGGGGAGGCGTCGGTGGGATACTACCCTGGTTGTATTGAAATTCTAACCCACGCCCCTGATCGGGGCGGGAGACAGTGTCAGGCGGGCAGTTTGACTGGGGCGGTCGCCTCCTAAAGAGTAACGGAGGCGCCCAAAGGTTCCCTCAGAATGGTTGGAAATCATTCGCAGAGTGTAAAGGCACAAGGGAGCTTGACTGCGAGACGTACAGGTCGAGCAGGGTCGAAAGACGGGCTTAGTGATCCGGTGGTTCCGCATGGAAGGGCCATCGCTCAACGGATAAAAGCTACCCCGGGGATAACAGGCTTATCTCCCCCAAGAGTCCACATCGACGGGGAGGTTTGGCACCTCGATGTCGGCTCATCGCATCCTGGGGCTGTAGTCGGTCCCAAGGGTTGGGCTGTTCGCCCATTAAAGCGGTACGCGAGCTGGGTTCAGAACGTCGTGAGACAGTTCGGTCCCTATCCGTCGCGGGCGCAGGAAATTTGAGAGGAGCTGTCCTTAGTACGAGAGGACCGGGATGGACACACCGCTGGTGTACCAGTTGTTCCGCCAGGGGCATCGCTGGGTAGCTATGTGTGGCCGGGATAAGTGCTGAAAGCATCTAAGCACGAAGCCCCCCTCAAGATGAGATTTCCCATTGCGCAAGCAAGTAAGATCCCTCAAAGACGATGAGGTAGATAGGTTCGGGGTGGAAGCGCAGCGATGCGTGCAGCTGACGAATACTAATCGATCGAGGACTTAACCAAACACCGTTGTTTTCATATGTCGCATATCCAGTTTTGAAGGCACAAGCCGCAGGTTTTTTGAAAAAAAAGCTTGCAATACCTTGTAGACTTGGTATAATAAAACTTGTCTTTCAAAAACAATCCAGTCCAGTGATGATGGCAAAGAGGCCACACCCGTTCCCATCCCGAACACGGAAGTTAAGCTCTTTTGCGCCGATGGTAGTTGGGGGTTTCCCCCTGTGAGAGTAGGACATTGCTGGGCATACATAATGGAGGATTAGCTCAGCTGGGAGAGCATCTGCCTTACAAGCAGAGGGTCGGCGGTTCGATCCCGTCATCCTCCACCATTTTTTCTCTTTCGCCGGAGTAGCTCAACTGGTAGAGCAACTGACTTGTAATCAGTAGGTTGAGGGTTCAAGTCCTTTCTCCGGCACCACTCATGTTTGAGCCATTAGCTCAGTTGGTAGAGCATCTGACTTTTAATCAGAGGGTCGAAGGTTCGAATCCTTCATGGCTCACCATTTTTACAACTTCATTATTGCCACGCGGGTGTGGCGGAACTGGCAGACGCACTAGACTTAGGATCTAGCGCCTTCGGGCGTGGGGGTTCGACTCCCTTCACCCGCACCATTTTTGCGGAAGTAGTTCAGTGGTAGAACGCCACCTTGCCAAGGTGGAGGTCGCGAGTTCGAACCTCGTCTTCCGCTCCATTTTTTTGCACAATCTTGCTGACCCTAAGCCGGGGTGGCGGAACTGGCAGACGCACAGGACTTAAAATCCTGCGGTAGGTGACTACCGTACCGGTTCGATTCCGGTCCTCGGCACCATTAAGCAAAAAAACCGTAGGTTTTCTCCTATATCATAAGAAGCGCCCGTAGCTCAATTGGATAGAGTACTTGACTACGAATCAAGCGGTTAGAGGTTCGAGTCCTCTCGGGCGCGCCATATTTTCAACTCAGCAGTTTCAGTTCGGGAAGTAGCTCAGCTTGGTAGAGCACTTGGTTTGGGACCAAGGGGTCGCAGGTTCGAATCCTGTCTTCCCGACCATTCAATGGGGCCTTAGCTCAGCTGGGAGAGCGCCTGCCTTGCACGCAGGAGGTCAGCGGTTCGATCCCGCTAGGCTCCACCATTATTTTTATTCAAATGAACCTTGAAAACTGAACAGCAAAACGTCAACAATAGCAACGGCCGCGCAAAACGGCCCGCGCAAACAACTACTGATCAGGCATTGCCAGATCAAGCGACTCGTGCGTTCTTCGGAACGGCGAGACGCCAGCAGAATTTGAGCAAGTCAGTTCTCTATAATGGAGAGTTTGATCCTGGCTCAGGACGAACGCTGGCGGCGTGCCTAATACATGCAAGTCGAGCGGAACACTTGGAGCTTGCTCCAAGCGTTTAGCGGCGGACGGGTGAGTAACACGTGGGCAACCTGCCCTGCAGATCGGGATAACTCCGGGAAACCGGTGCTAATACCGAATAGTTTGACCTCCCTCCTGGGAGGTTACGGAAAGACGGTTTCGGCTGTCACTGCAGGATGGGCCCGCGGCGCATTAGCTAGTTGGTGGGGTAACGGCCCACCAAGGCGACGATGCGTAGCCGACCTGAGAGGGTGATCGGCCACACTGGGACTGAGACACGGCCCAGACTCCTACGGGAGGCAGCAGTAGGGAATCTTCCGCAATGGACGCAAGTCTGACGGAGCAACGCCGCGTGAGTGATGAAGGTTTTCGGATCGTAAAACTCTGTTGCGAGGGAAGAAACCGTGCCAATTAACTACTGGCACCTTGACGGTACCTCGCCAGAAAGCCACGGCTAACTACGTGCCAGCAGCCGCGGTAATACGTAGGTGGCAAGCGTTGTCCGGAATTATTGGGCGTAAAGCGCGCGCAGGCGGTCCTTTAAGTCTGATGTGAAAGCCCACGGCTCAACCGTGGAGGGTCATTGGAAACTGGGGGACTTGAGTGCAGAAGAGGAAAGTGGAATTCCATGTGTAGCGGTGAAATGCGTAGAGATGTGGAGGAACACCAGTGGCGAAGGCGACTTTCTGGTCTGTAACTGACGCTGAGGCGCGAAAGCGTGGGGAGCAAACAGGATTAGATACCCTGGTAGTCCACGCCGTAAACGATGAGTGCTAAGTGTTAGGGGGTTTCCGCCCCTTAGTGCTGCAGCTAACGCATTAAGCACTCCGCCTGGGGAGTACGGCCGCAAGGCTGAAACTCAAAGGAATTGACGGGGGCCCGCACAAGCGGTGGAGCATGTGGTTTAATTCGAAGCAACGCGAAGAACCTTACCAGGTCTTGACATCCCGCTGACCGCCCTGGAGACAGGGCTTTCCCTTCGGGGACAGCGGTGACAGGTGGTGCATGGTTGTCGTCAGCTCGTGTCGTGAGATGTTGGGTTAAGTCCCGCAACGAGCGCAACCCTTGATCTTAGTTGCCAGCATTCAGTTGGGCACTCTAAGGTGACTGCCGGTGACAAACCGGAGGAAGGTGGGGATGACGTCAAATCATCATGCCCCTTATGACCTGGGCTACACACGTGCTACAATGGACGGTACAAAGGGCTGCCAACCCGCGAGGGGGAGCCAATCCCAGAAAACCGTTCTCAGTTCGGATTGCAGGCTGCAACTCGCCTGCATGAAGCCGGAATCGCTAGTAATCGTGGATCAGCATGCCACGGTGAATACGTTCCCGGGCCTTGTACACACCGCCCGTCACACCACGAGAGTTTGTAACACCCGAAGTCGGTGAGGTAACCCTTGTGGAGCCAGCCGCCGAAGGTGGGACAGATGATTGGGGTGAAGTCGTAACAAGGTAGCCGTATCGGAAGGTGCGGCTGGATCACCTCCTTTCTAAGGATATATTCGGAACGAAACCTGCGGGTTTCGGTTGACGTTTTGCGTTCAGTTTTGAAGGTTCAGTAGAACTTTCCTGATCATTTTGAATACCCAAGAGGGCCTATAGCTCAGCTGGTTAGAGCGCACGCCTGATAAGCGTGAGGTCGATGGTTCGAGTCCATTTAGGCCCACCATAACTTCTTGGGGCCTTAGCTCAGCTGGGAGAGCGCCTGCCTTGCACGCAGGAGGTCAGCGGTTCGATCCCGCTAGGCTCCACCAATCGTTTTCTTTTTTTTTGCGCGAAAACGAGCTTGTTCTTTGAAAACTGGATATGACGACATTGAAACAACGAAAACAAGCAACACGAGTGATGAGACCGGTTTTTTCGGTCGACTTTCTAATGGTTAAGTTAGAAAGGGCGCACGGTGGATGCCTTGGCACTAGGAGCCGAAGAAGGACGGCACTAACACCGATATGCTCCGGGGAGCTGTAAGTGAGCTTTGATCCGGAGATTTCCGAATGGGGGAACCCAC
Source organism: Planococcus liqunii (assembly GCF_030413595.1). Lineage (NCBI taxonomy): Bacteria > Bacillati > Bacillota > Bacilli > Caryophanales > Caryophanaceae > Planococcus > Planococcus liqunii. Next base: position 93,926 of record NZ_CP129238.1, read on the forward strand.
CGCCTTTAATGGGGCGGTATCCATGTGTGAATTCATAGCACATGAGAAGGCAGACCCAGGGAACTGAAACATCTAAGTACCTGGAGGAACAGAAAGCAAATGCGATTCCCTGAGTAGCGGCGAGCGAAACGGGATCAGCCCAAACCAAGAGGCTTGCCTCTTGGGGTTGTAGGACACTCAATACGGAGTTACAAAAGAAGCGGTTAGGCGAAGCGACCTGGAACGGTCCGCCACAGTGGGTAACAGCCCCGTAGCCGAAAATCGCTTCCCTCCTGAGTGGATCCTGAGTACGGCGGAACACGTGAAATTCCGTCGGAATCCGGGAGGACCATCTCCCAAGGCTAAATACTACCTAGTGACCGATAGTGAACCAGTACCGTGAGGGAAAGGTGAAAAGCACCCCGGAAGGGGAGTGAAACAGATCCTGAAACCGTGTGCCTACAACTAGTCAAAGCCCGTTTATGGGTGATGGCGTGCCTTTTGTAGAATGAACCGGCGAGTTACGATTGCATGCAAGGTTAAGGTGAGAAGCCGGAGCCGCAGCGAAAGCGAGTCTGAATAGGGCGAATGAGTATGCAGTTGTAGACCCGAAACCAGGTGATCTACCCATGTCCAGGGTGAAGGTAAGGTAACACTTACTGGAGGCCCGAACCCACGCACGTTGAAAAGTGCGGGGATGAGGTGTGGGTAGCGGAGAAATTCCAATCGAACCTGGAGATAGCTGGTTCTCTCCGAAATAGCTTTAGGGCTAGCCTCAAGATTGAGAATCCTGGAGGTAGAGCACTGTTTGGACTAGGGGCCCATCCCGGGTTACCGAATTCAGACAAACTCCGAATGCCAGTGATTTATGCTTGGGAGTCAGACTGCGAGTGATAAGATCCGTAGTCAAGAGGGAAACAGCCCAGACCACCAGCTAAGGTCCCCAAATATCCGTTAAGTGGAAAAGGATGTGGCGTTGCTTAGACAACCAGGATGTTGGCTTAGAAGCAGCCATCATTTAAAGAGTGCGTAATAGCTCACTGGTCGAGTGACACTGCGCCGAAAATGTACCGGGGCTAAACGGATTACCGAAGCTGTGGATGGACATCTCAGATGTCCGTGGTAGGAGAGCGTTCTAAGGGCGTCGAAGCGGGACCGGAAGGATCCGTGGAGCGCTTAGAAGTGAGAATGCCGGTATGAGTAACGAAAGACGGGTGAGAATCCCGTCCACCGAATGCCTAAGGTTTCCTGAGGAAGGCTCGTCCGCTCAGGGTCAGTCGGGACCTAAGTCGAGGCCGATAGGCGTAGACGATGGACAACAGGTTGATATTCCTGTACCACCTCCCCGCCGTTTGAGCAATGGGGGGACGCAGAAGGATAAGGCGAGCGCGCCGTTGGTTGAGCGCGTCCAAGCAGCAAGGTGGGAAACGAGGCAAATCCCGTTTCCGCAAACATTGAACTGTGACGGCAAGGGGCATTGCGCCCTGGAGTCCCTGATTTCACACTGCCAAGAAAAGCCTCTAGCGAGGCGGGAGGTGCCCGTACCGCAAACCGACACAGGTAGGCGAGAAGAGAATTCTAAGGTGAGCGAGTGAACTCTCGTTAAGGAACTCGGCAAAATGACCCCGTAACTTCGGGAGAAGGGGTGCTCTGGTAGGGTGTATAGCCCGAGAGAGCCGCAGTGAATAGGCCCAGGCGACTGTTTAGCAAAAACACAGGTCTCTGCAAAACCGTAAGGTGACGTATAGGGGCTGACGCCTGCCCGGTGCTGGAAGGTTAAGGGGAGTGCTTAGCGCAAGCGAAGGTGCGAACTGAAGCCCCAGTAAACGGCGGCCGTAACTATAACGGTCCTAAGGTAGCGAAATTCCTTGTCGGGTAAGTTCCGACCCGCACGAAAGGCGTAACGATCTGGGCACTGTCTCAACGAGAGACTCGGTGAAATTATAGTACCTGTGAAGATGCAGGTTACCCGCGACAGGACGGAAAGACCCCGTGGAGCTTTACTGCAGCCTGATATTGAATTTTGGTGCAACTTGTACAGGATAGGTAGGAGCCAGAGAACCCGGAGCGCCAGCTTCGGGGGAGGCGTCGGTGGGATACTACCCTGGTTGTATTGAAATTCTAACCCACGCCCCTGATCGGGGCGGGAGACAGTGTCAGGCGGGCAGTTTGACTGGGGCGGTCGCCTCCTAAAGAGTAACGGAGGCGCCCAAAGGTTCCCTCAGAATGGTTGGAAATCATTCGCAGAGTGTAAAGGCACAAGGGAGCTTGACTGCGAGACGTACAGGTCGAGCAGGGTCGAAAGACGGGCTTAGTGATCCGGTGGTTCCGCATGGAAGGGCCATCGCTCAACGGATAAAAGCTACCCCGGGGATAACAGGCTTATCTCCCCCAAGAGTCCACATCGACGGGGAGGTTTGGCACCTCGATGTCGGCTCATCGCATCCTGGGGCTGTAGTCGGTCCCAAGGGTTGGGCTGTTCGCCCATTAAAGCGGTACGCGAGCTGGGTTCAGAACGTCGTGAGACAGTTCGGTCCCTATCCGTCGCGGGCGCAGGAAATTTGAGAGGAGCTGTCCTTAGTACGAGAGGACCGGGATGGACACACCGCTGGTGTACCAGTTGTTCCGCCAGGGGCATCGCTGGGTAGCTATGTGTGGCCGGGATAAGTGCTGAAAGCATCTAAGCACGAAGCCCCCCTCAAGATGAGATTTCCCATTGCGCAAGCAAGTAAGATCCCTCAAAGACGATGAGGTAGATAGGTTCGGGGTGGAAGCGCAGCGATGCGTGCAGCTGACGAATACTAATCGATCGAGGACTTAACCAAACACCGTTGTTTTCAATGTCGCATATCCAGTTTTGAGGGCGCAAGCACTCATGTCCAGTGATGATGGCAAAGAGGCCACACCCGTTCCCATCCCGAACACGGAAGTTAAGCTCTTTTGCGCCGATGGTAGTTGGGGGTTTCCCCCTGTGAGAGTAGGACATTGCTGGGCCAAGAAAAAAAGCCGTTGCCGGTATTTCCGGCGGCGGCTTTTTTGTGTTTTCTTTATCGCTTATTCAAAATTGAAATAAGCATAAGTGATCATTTTTGATTAATTTCTTTCTAAGGATTGAACTTTCTGTTTTACGGGAAAAGCTTAAGAGAGGTGATGGTGATGAAACCGGGATTATATAAAGTAGAGACAATTGATAAAAGAACGGCTTTGTTAACCCCTATTAATGGCGACACTGATCAGTACACTTTTCCAGTAACAGATTTTACACATGACGTTACTGAAGGCGACGTAGTAGAAGTTTGGCGTGAAGGAACAAAATGGTTGACTAAATACCGAGAAGAAGAAACTACGTCGATTTCGAGTCATGCAAAAGATTTTATGAAACGAATATTAGATAAAGAATAGTATGTGCAAAAGCCTTGGGATTTTTCTCGAGGCTTTTTTGACGTACGCCTTCTGCAAATCATTCTATTTGAATTCCTTAAAATGCATGGTGTATAATAAAGTCAAATATAGTCAAAGTCAGCTTTTGACGTATTATGTATCGAAGAGGTGAAGGCGATGCGGAATATTTCAGACGTGATTGAAGGTTATTTGAAAGAAGTTATCGAATTAAGCGAGAGAGACCATATTGAAATAAAAAGAAATGAAGTAGCAGAAAAATTTCAATGTGTGCCTTCTCAAATAAATTATGTGATTAACACTAGGTTTACTGTCGATAGGGGCTATCTGGTTGAAAGCAAAAGAGGCGGGGGCGGCTATATCCGCATCAAGCGGATTAGGATGCATCAGAAATCTGATGTGATTTCTGATATTATCGGCCGCCTGGAAAATGGAGCTACTCAGAGCATGGCAGAAGACATTGTTTTTCGGCTCTTGGATGAAGATGTCGTATCCAAACGAGAAGCGAAATTAATCTTAAGTGCCATCGACCGCTCCACTTTGCTTTTGCCTTTGCCGGTTCGAGATGAAGTAAGGGCAAGGATACTTATTGCGATGCTCTTTACTTTAAAGTATCAGTCAAACACATAAGGGGTGATAAAATGATTTGCGATCAATGCGGAGAACGTCCTGCTTCCGTAATTGTTAAACAAAAGATGCAGGGACAGATGACGGAGCGTCATTTATGTCACGTCTGTGCTGCTGAAAACCACAACTTAAATTTTGTTTTTGAACAAGATCCTATGGCTATTCATCAATTGTTGTCTAATTGGTTTCCTAAACAGCAAACTTCAGTAAGTCCAGTGAAAAAAGAAGTGGCGGTCTGCCCTTCTTGCGGATTTACTTTTACAAAGTTTTTGGAGCTGGGAAAATTCGGTTGTGCAACTTGTTATGAAGCCTTTGAACCACAATTAGAAAACATTTTTAAACGGCTTCACAACGGCAATTTTGAACATGCTGGAAAAATTCCTGCTTCTTATGGAAGCACATTAAAGATACGAAAAGAAATAGAAGAACTAAGAAAGCTTATGCAAGTTTCAATTCAAAATGAGAATTTTGAAGAAGCAGCAAAATTCCGGGATGAAATTAAAGAATTAAATCTTCAGCTTGAAGGAGGTGTCCCGGATGGCAATTGAACGTTTTTTGCAACCAAGAGCCAGCAGCTGGATGGCGAATGATGGTGATAATGTCGATATTGCCATGAGTACACGCATTCGGCTGGCACGCAATTTAAGTGACTTCCAATTTCCCTATTCATATTCGGAGGATGAAGCACTAAAAGTGGATAAAGAAGTGTCTTCTGTTCTCCTTGATAAAGCACATGAGTTGAATCATTCGTTTACACATATTAATATACAGGAAACCCCTAAGCTGCAAAGGGAAGTATTGGTTGAGAAACACTTGATCAGCCCTTACTTGGCAAATGGGACACATTCAGGATCAGTCCTGCTGTCAGAGAATGAAGAGCTTAGTGTCATGGTCAATGAAGAAGACCATTTGCGGATACAAAGTCTGCAGTCGGGGTTTCATTTGCAAGAAGCCTATCAGGCAGCCAACCAATTGGATTCCTTGCTGGAAAAAAATCTCTCCTATGCCTTCCATGAAAAGTTTGGTTATTTAACCAGCTGTCCTACGAATACCGGAACAGGAATGAGAGCTTCTGTCATGCTGCATTTGCCGGCGTTGACGATGTCCCATCAGATTACACGTATAATTCCAGCGATTTCACGTTTAGGAATGGTCGTAAGAGGTATTTACGGAGAAGGCAGCGAAGCTTTAGGCAATGTCTATCAGATTTCCAACCAAATGACTCTTGGGAAGTCGGAATACGATATTTTGCAGGATTTGCAGAATATGACCGAACAGATTATTCACCAAGAACGATTGGCTAGAGAGGCTATTTTAAACAACTCACCACTTGCTTTGGAGGACCGGATTTACCGGTCTCTTGGAACGCTGACCTATTCCCGTTTATTGTCTACGGAAGAAGCAGCAACTTGTTTATCGGATGTTCGCTTAGGCATTGATTTAAAAATGATCGAAGATATGGACATGTCCATTTTGAATGAATTGATGATTTTTATGCAGCCGGCTTTTCTTCAGCAATATGCCGGGAAACCGCTGCAGCCCAAAGAACGTGATGTTGCCCGCGCGAAATTATTCCGCGAGCGTTTGAATAAAGAAAAAGCAACCCATGAAGGAGAGGAATTCGCATGATGTTTAATCGATTTACACAACGCGCACAAAAAGTGCTTCAATTAGCTCAAGAAGAAGCTATTCGCATGAAACATGAATCAATTGGAACAGAGCATATTTTGCTTGGTTTAATTCGTGAAGGCGGCGGTATTGCTGCTAAAGCTCTAGAGGCTATCGAAGTTAATACGCAATTGATCGAAGAAGGCGTTAAAGAACTGGTGGGAGTCGGCGAAAAAGATGTCGGCCCGATCGTTCACTATACACCTCGTGCTAAAAAAGTTATTGAACTGTCTGTAGATGAGTCCCGCAAATTGGGCCATTCTTATATCGGCACTGAGCATTTACTGCTTGCGTTGATCCGTGAAGGTGAAGGCGTAGCGGCACGTGTATTAGGCAATGCAGGCGTCAGCTTGAATAAAGCGCGTCAGCAAGTCTTGCAATTGTTAGGCAGCAATGAGCAGGCGTCTACTGGTAGCAGCCCAAATGCTTCTGCCAACACGCCGACTTTAGATGGTTTAGCTCGCGATTTGACACAAGTGGCACGTGAAGGAAGCTTGGATCCGGTTATCGGAAGAAGCCAGGAAATCACCCGTGTTATTGAAGTATTAAGCCGCCGTACGAAAAACAACCCGGTCTTGATCGGTGAGCCAGGGGTTGGTAAGACAGCGATTGCTGAAGGGTTGGCCCAGCAAATCGTCAACAATGAAGTGCCGGAAACTTTACGCGACAAACGTGTGATGGTATTGGATATGGGAACTGTGGTTGCAGGCACCAAATACCGCGGGGAATTTGAAGATCGCCTGAAAAAAGTGATGGACGAAATTCGCCAAGCCGGCAATGTCATTCTCTTTATCGATGAGTTGCATACATTGATCGGTGCAGGTGGAGCAGAAGGTGCGATTGACGCATCAAACATCTTGAAACCTTCTCTTTCACGCGGTGAATTGCAATGTATCGGCGCTACAACATTAGATGAATACCGTAAATACATTGAAAAAGACGCAGCTCTTGAACGACGCTTCCAGCCGATTCAAGTAGACGAGCCATCAGTAGACGAAACAATCTTGATCATCAGAGGGCTACGCGACCGTTACGAAGCGCATCACCGGGTGAAAATTACGGATGAAGCGATTGAAGCGGCAGCAAAAATGTCGGACCGTTACATTTCAGACCGTTTCTTGCCGGATAAAGCGATTGACTTGATCGATGAAGCAGGTTCTAAAGTAAGACTTCGTTCATATACCACTCCACCAGATTTGAAAGAGCTTGAAGCAAAACTGGATGCAGCCCGTTCTGAGAAAAATGAAGCGGTGCAAAGCCAAGAGTTTGAAAAGGCAGCTTCTTTGCGCGATGCTGAACAAAAATTAAAAGATCAATTAGATAAAACGAAAAAAGAATGGAAAGAAAAGCAAGGCAAAGAAGAATCTGAAGTAACAGTCGAAGACATTGCAAAAGTGGTCTCTATGTGGACTGGCATTCCGGTTTCCAAACTAGCGCAAACCGAGTCTGAGAAACTATTGAACTTGGAAGAAATTCTTCATAACCGCGTAATTGGTCAGGAAGAAGCGGTAACATCGATTTCCAAAGCGATTCGCCGCGCGCGTGCCGGATTGAAAGATCCGAAACGTCCAATTGGTTCATTCATCTTCCTCGGGCCTACTGGTGTTGGTAAAACAGAACTTGCCCGTGCGCTTGCTGAATCGATGTTCGGCGATGAAGACGCAATGATCCGTATTGATATGTCCGAGTACATGGAAAGACATTCGACGTCACGCCTTGTCGGATCGCCTCCAGGTTATGTCGGTTATGAAGAAGGCGGCCAGCTGACTGAAAAAGTCCGCAGAAAACCTTATTCCGTCGTCTTGCTGGATGAAATTGAAAAAGCGCATCCGGATGTCTTCAACATTCTTTTACAAGTGCTTGAAGATGGCCGTTTGACAGACTCCAAAGGACGCAGAGTCGATTTCCGCAATACCGTGATTATCATGACTTCAAACGTTGGTGCTGAAGAGCTGAAATACAACAAATACGTTGGTTTCAACTTGGAAGATGCGAAAACGGATTACAAAGACATGAAAGGCAAAATGTTGGCTGAGTTGAAAAAAGCCTTCCGCCCTGAGTTCTTGAACCGTATCGATGACATGATCGTGTTCCACTCACTTGAAAGAGAGAACTTGAGAGAGATTGTGAACTTGATGTCGAAACAATTGACGGATCGTTTAAAAGAGCAAAACATCGATTTGGAATTGACAGAAGCAGCGCTTGAAAAAGTGGCGCAAGAAGGGTATGATCCTGAATACGGGGCACGACCACTTCGCCGTGCACTTCAAAAACATGTCGAAGACCGTTTGTCTGAAGAATTGTTAAAAGGAACAGCCATTGCGGGTCAACGAATTGTGTTTGATGTCGAAGATGATGATTTTGTGGTCCGTACGAAAGAACCGATTGCAACTGAAACAAAATAAATAAGTTAAACAATCCGCTCGCCGGACTTCGGCGGGCGTTTTTATTTGGAAAAGGAGGCCCCACATGGCTAAGAAAAAAACGAAGTTTATTTGCCAATCGTGCGGTTATGAGTCAGTGAAATGGATGGGCAAATGCCCTGGGTGCGGTGAGTGGAACCAGATGGTTGAGGAAGTGGAAGTGGCAGCTCCTAAAGGAACGCGCGGTGCCTTTCAGCATTCGGCTACTGTTTCTCAAAAAGCGACGCCGATCAACTCGATTAAAACACAGGAAGAACCGCGTGTAGAGACGAAGATGGGCGAGTTGAACCGTGTGCTTGGCGGCGGCATTGTGCCGGGTTCACTGGTACTGATCGGTGGAGACCCGGGAATCGGGAAATCCACCTTGCTGCTTCAAGTTTCAGCGATGCTCGCTAATAGCGGCAGCCGCGTCTTGTATATTTCAGGAGAAGAATCCATCCGCCAAACCAAGTTGCGTGCAGAACGATTGGATGCGTCTTCTTCGGAATTGTATATCTATGCAGAAACCAATCTGGAATTGATTCACCATACCATAGAAGAAGTAGCGCCTGATTTTGTGGTGGTTGACTCTATCCAAACGGTCCATCATCCGGAAGTGACTTCAGCACCGGGAAGCGTGACGCAAGTCCGGGAAAGTACAGCAGAATTGATGCGAATTGCGAAAACAAAAAATATCGCGATTTTCCTGGTTGGCCACGTTACAAAAGAAGGGCAGATTGCCGGGCCGCGGATTCTTGAGCATATGGTGGATACTGTGCTTTATTTTGAAGGCGAGCGCCATCATACGTACCGCATTTTGCGCAGCGTGAAAAACCGCTTTGGTTCAACGAATGAAATTGCGATTTTTGAGATGCTGCAAAGCGGCTTGAAAGAAGTCTTGAATCCGTCGGAGCTGTTTTTGCAGGAGCGGTCGAGCGGTGCAGCAGGGTCGACGGTTGTCGCTTCGATGGAAGGGACCCGTCCGATTCTCGTGGAGATTCAGGCATTGGTCACGCCTTCAAGCTTCAACTATCCGAAACGGATGGCAACAGGAATTGATCAAAACCGTGTTTCGCTGATCATGGCGGTGCTGGAAAAACGCGCAGGTATGCTTTTGCAGGCACAGGATGCTTATATCAAAGTGGCCGGCGGCGTGAAGCTTGACGAACCGGCAATCGATTTGGCGGTGCTTGCAAGCATTGTTTCAAGCTACCGCGACAAAGCGCCGAATGTGTATGACTGCATCATCGGCGAAGTCGGGCTAACAGGTGAAGTGCGCCGGGTCTCGCGGATTGAACAGCGGGTCCAGGAAGCAGCAAAACTTGGGTTTAAACGCGCGATTGTTCCTGCTTCCAACTTAGGCGGCTGGGATTATCCGGAAGGCATTCGGGTCATTGGCGTTGAAAGTGTAAATGATGCATTAAAAGAAATTTTTCCACAATGAGGGGGCACTTGGTGCCTCCTTTTTCTTTTCCTTATTCTAACAAGGGTCCTGAAAGCCTTTCTCATGCAAAATGTGTATAATTATAAAAAAGGAGGTGGAGTCTATGTTAAAAAAAATTATCCAGATTTTGTTTTTGCTGATTGGCGCTGCAGTTGGAATCATATTTTTTCCTTACGTATTTGAACTTATCCCTATTCCCGACAGCCCCTGGATCAATAATGCAATCGTTTCAGCCTTGATCGGCGCGCTTATTTTCTTTGTATTGTCTTTATTATTTGCGGATTTAATTGTGAAGTTTATGAAGTGGATGGAAGAAAAGCTGCTTCATGCCCCGACACCGGATTTATTGTTCGGGACAATCGGACTCATCATTGGGTTGGTCGTTGCGTTTCTGATCGGATTTGCTTTGAATACCATTGATATTCCAATCGTTGCTACAGCGGCACCAATTATTTTATCCGTTGTACTCGGATATTTGGGTTTTGCCGTAGGATTCCAAAAGCGGGAAGAGATCATTTCGATGCTAACTCCCCAAAGACTGGTTTCGGCAAATAAGAAAACGGAAATTGAAGCACCGCCTGTTGAAAAAGTTTCGTATAAACTGCTCGATACCAGCGTGATCATTGATGGCCGGATTGCCGACATCTCCGCTACCGGGTTCATGGAAGGCACGTTTGTCGTACCCCAATTCGTACTGTCGGAACTGCAGCACATTGCCGATTCTTCCGATACGTTGAAGCGGACGCGCGGCCGGCGCGGCTTGGATATTTTAAAACGCCTCCAAAGTGAGCGCGAAGGTGCTATTATGATTACGGAAGAAAATTTTGATGAAGTCAGTGAAGTGGACTTGAAACTGATGCGCGCGGCGAAGAAAATGGGCGGCCAAGTGGTAACCAATGATTTTAATTTGAATAAAGTCTGCGAATTGCACAATGTCCCTGTTTTAAATATCAATGATTTGGCCAATGCGGTAAAACCTGTGGTTATCCCGGGTGAAGACATGCATGTAGTGGTCATTAAAGACGGCAAAGAGCAAAATCAAGGCGTAGCGTATTTGGATGATGGTACAATGATTGTTATTGAAGATGGAAAAGGGTATATTGGGCAGGCTATTGATGTGACCGTGACGAGTGTATTGCAGACTTCTGCAGGGCGCATGATTTTTGCGAAACCTCGTGAAGGCCGCCAAGCCTCAATGAATGGATAAAGGATGTAACAATATGAACTATACAGTCGTCTTGCCTGCTGCAGGCAGCGGGAAACGAATGAAAGCAAATAAAAACAAATTATTGCTCGAGCTTTTTGACAAGCCGATTTTTCTTTACACGCTGGAAGTGTTCCAGCAAGATCCAGCGTGTGAAGCTATTTGGCTTGCGGTGAAAGAAGAAGAACGGCAAATCATCGATCAGTATGTGACGAAATACAAGATCACAAAAGTTCACGGCTATGCAGACGGCGGAATGGAGCGGCAGGACAGTGTGCGGGCTTGTCTTGAAGCGATTCCGCCTTGTGGCGTTGTGCTGGTGCATGATGCAGCCCGGCCGTTCATCTCGCAAGATGTCATTACGCGCCTGGTTGAGACGGCCAAGGCGTGCGGCGCGGCCATTGCAGCGGTGCCGGTAAAAGACACCATCAAAAAAGCGGACAATGGGATTATCACGGAGACCGTCGACCGCAATGCGTTGTGGATGGTGCAAACCCCTCAGGCGTTTACGTATGAACTAATTTTAAAAGCAGCCAAGGCAGCTGTGGAAGACGGGTTTTTGGGAACGGACGAAGCGATGCTCGTAGAGCGCTTGAACCATCCCGTGCAAATAGTGGAAAGCACGTATGAGAATGTGAAAATGACGACACCGGAAGATTTGATTTATGGCAAAGCCATTTTGGAAAGCCAGATACAGGAGGGGCAAAGATGATGCGGATTGGACAAGGTTATGATGTACATCAGTTAGCGGAAGGGCGACCTTTCATTTTAGGGGGCATTGAAATCCCTCATGACCGGGGCTTGCTCGGACATTCGGATGCAGATGTTTTGCTTCACACGATTACAGATGCAGCACTCGGTGCAATTGGCGGAGGAGACATTGGCAAGCATTTCCCGGATACGGATCCGGAATTTAAAGACGCCGACTCCAGAAAATTATTGACGCATATTTGGCAATACGTGAAAGAACAGGGCTATGAACTTGGCAATGTGGATTGCACGGTTATCGCCCAAAAACCGAAACTGGCACCATTTATTGAACAGATGCGCGAATCGATTGCGACTTTGCTGGAAGCAGATATTTCCCAGGTAAATGTAAAAGCGACAACTTCTGAACACCTTGGATTTACCGGACGCGAAGAAGGCATTGCGGCTCTTGCTGTGATCTTGCTGGTGGAACGCCCGCTTTCACTGGACGCGCCAGAGTGATAGAATAGGAGATACTGTTATTCATTTAGGAGGAAAAAAGATGACACAAGAAGTACGCGTACGCTATGCGCCAAGCCCGACTGGCCATTTACATATCGGCGGTGCCCGCACAGCGCTTTTCAATTATTTATATGCACGCCACCACAATGGCAAATTTATCGTCCGTATTGAAGATACCGATATTGCCCGCAATATCGAAGCAGGCGAGTTGTCCCAACTGGACAATTTGAAATGGCTTGGCATTGATTACGATGAGTCCGTGGATATTGGCGGAGAGTATGGTCCGTATCGCCAAATGGAACGTTTGGATATTTATAAAGGCTATGCTGCCGAAATGCTTGAAAACGGCACGGCTTATAAATGTTTCTGTACACCGGAAAAACTGGAAGCAGAACGTGAAGCGCAAAAAGCGTCAGGCATTGCTGCACCGCAATACGCAGGCACTTGCCGCAATTTGACAGCTGAAGAAGTGGCAGAAAAAGAAGCAGCTGGTTTGCCGTATACGCTCCGCATGAAAGTGCCGGCCGACGTAACGTATGAGTTTGAAGACTTGGTTCGCGGTACGGTTTCTTTCGAATCGAAAGATGTGGGTGACTGGGTGCTGGTTAAAACAAACGGCATCCCGACATACAACTTTGCCGTTGTTATAGACGATCATTTGATGAAAATGACGCATATTTTCCGCGGGGAAGAGCATTTGTCGAACACACCGAAACAATTGATGGTTTTTGATGCCTTTGGATGGGAATACCCATCATTTGGCCATATGACATTGATCATCAACGAAGACCGCAAAAAACTGTCAAAACGCGATGAGTCGATTTTGCAGTTTATTTCTCAGTACAAAGAACTGGGCTATATCCCGGAAGCGCTATTCAATTTCTTTGCGCTGCTCGGCTGGTCTCCGGAAGGCGAAGAGGAAATCTTCTCGAAAGAAGAATTGATCCGCATTTTCGATGTGAAGCGTTTGTCGAAATCGCCATCTATGTTTGATAAGCAAAAATTGATGTGGATGAACAACCAATACATCAAGCAATTGCCGCTGGAAGAAGTGGTGAAGCTGTCGCTTCCTCATTTGCAAAAAGCCGGAAAATTGCCTGAAGCATTAACCGAAGAACAAGCAGCCTGGGCTGAAAAACTGATTGCTTTGTACCACGACCAAATGAGTTTCGGGGCGGAGATTGTGGAACTGTCCGATCTGTTCTTCTCAGATGAGCTGTCTTACGGCGAAGCTGAACAAGAAGTGTTGGCAGGGGAACAAGTTCCGGAGGTGATGGCGGCTTTCAAAGAGCAGCTGGAATCACTGGAAACCTTCGAGCCGGCAGAAATCAAAGCAGCCATCAAAGCGGTGCAAAAAGCGACCGGCCATAAAGGCAAAAACTTGTTCATGCCAATCCGTGTCGTCACAACCGGCCAATCGCACGGTCCGGAATTGCCGGATTCGATCGCTTTATTGGGCAAGGAAAAATCAATTGCCCGCGTTTCCCAATTTGTTAAAGCATAAGCTTGGAGCAAAAGCGGATAAAATTGACTTATCGGTCCAAACGTGTAAAATGGACTTACTATTAGGAAATCGTTGACGAGAAGAAGTACATGCAGCAAGCTCCAAAGAGAGGATCATCACCGGCTGAAAGTGATCCGGGCCGCTGCTGCATCGAAATGCCTCTCCGAGTGCTGAGTCGAATCAAGTAGACCAGACGTACCGCCTGCGTTAAAGGTGTTCAAGAGAGAAAGGTGCTTTTGCCTTTCTAATCAGAGTGGAACCGCGCAACGATGCGTCTCTGTCATTCAATTGACAGGGGCGCTTTTTATTTTGCTCAAGAAAGGAGACGGGAATTGTGTGGAAACTATTAAAAGATGATGTCGATGTCATCTTCGAACAAGACCCAGCGGCCCGGAGTTATTTGGAAGTCATCTTGACCTATTCCGGTTTGCACGCCATTTGGGCGCACCGGCTGGCACATTTCTTTTTCAAGAAGAAGTTGTTTTTTATCGCTCGTGTCATTTCGCAAATCAGCCGCTTTTTTACCGGCATTGAAATCCATCCGGGCGCTGTGATCGGCCGCCGCTTTTTTATTGACCATGGCATGGGTGTCGTTATTGGAGAGACCTGCATCATCGGCGACAACGTGACGCTGTACCAGGGAGTAACTCTCGGCGGAACCGGCAAAGAACGCGGCAAGCGCCATCCGACATTGGAAGACAATGTACTGGTGGCAACGGGTGCGAAAGTTCTCGGATCGATTGTCATCGGGGCCAATTCCAAAGTTGGAGCAGGTTCTGTCGTATTGAAAAATGTACCGGCAAACGCAACGGTTGTCGGCATACCGGGAAAAGTCGTCATTCAGGACGGCGTGAAAGTAAAGCCGGATTTGAATCATCAAAATATGCCGGATCCGGTGATGGACAAATGCGAGTCGATGGAACTGAAAATCGCCGCTATGGAACAGGAAATTAACCAGTTGAAAAATGCATTGAAGAAAGAAGGTAGCTCCAAATGACGATTCAAATTTTTAATTCGTTAACACGCCAAAAAGAAGAGTTTATCCCGTTGGAAGAGGGAAAAGTAAAAATGTATGTATGTGGCCCGACGGTTTACAACTACATCCATATCGGCAATGCACGGCCGGTGATTGTATATGACACAGTTCGCCGCTACCTTGCTTACCGTGGATTTGATGTGACGTACGTTTCCAATTTCACAGATGTCGATGATAAATTGATCCGTGCAGCCAACGAGCTGGGCGAGGAAGTCCCGCAGATTGCCGAACGATTTATCAATGCCTATTTTGAAGACACAAAAGCGCTTGGCTGTGCAGAAGCGGATGTCCACCCGCGCGTAATGGACCATATCCCGCAAATTATTGATTTTATTGAAGTGCTGGTTGAAAAAGGCTATGCGTATGAATCACAGGGAGACATCTATTACCGGACCCGCAAATTCGAAGGCTACGGCAAATTGTCGCATCAATCGGTTGATGAACTGAAAATCGGCGCCCGTATTGAAACCGGTGATAAAAAAGAAGACGCCTTGGATTTCGCTTTATGGAAATCGGCAAAACCCGGCGAGATCTCATGGGAAAGCCCATGGGGAGCAGGACGCCCTGGCTGGCATATCGAATGTTCCGTCATGGCGCGTGAGCATTTAGGGGATACGATTGACATCCATGCAGGCGGACAGGATTTAACGTTCCCGCATCATGAAAATGAAATTGCCCAGTCGGAAGCATTGACCGGCAAAACATTTGCCCGCTACTGGATGCACAACGGCTACATCAATATCGACAACGAAAAAATGTCCAAGTCGCTGAACAACTTTGTGCTGGTCAATGACATATTAAAAGAGCTGGACCCGCAAGTGCTTCGCATGTTTATGCTGTCGGTGCACTACCGCCATCCCATCAACTATTCCCAAAGCTTAGTAGAGGATGCGATTGCTGGCCTTGAACGTTTGCGCACCGCCTATGCCAATTTGAAGCATCGATTGGAAACGTCTGCTGGTCTAGGGGATCATTCCGATATTTGGTTGGCAAAAATCAATGGCATCCGAGAAGCTTTTATTGAAACGATGGACGATGATTTCAATACAGCGGCCGGCATTTCGAAAATCTTTGATTTATCCCGCTTGTCCAATACGTACTTACTGGAAAAACAGACAGCAGCCGAAGTGCTCGAAGCGTTCGTTGCTATGTTCGATGAACTCATGAATGTTCTTGGATTGCCGTTTAAACAAGAAGAGGAACTATTGGATGCGGAAGTGGAAGCACTTTTGGCGGAGCGGATTGAAGCCCGCAAAAACCGTGATTTTGCAAGAGCGGATGAAATCCGTGATTTGTTTAAGGAAAAAAACATCATCTTAGAAGATACAGCGCAAGGCACGCGTTGGAAAAGGGGGTAACGGCGTGAACGTATTACGAAACAGCGACGTTGACCAATTGAATGCGCTGGCGCTTGCCTATATGGGCGATGCGGTTTATGAACAGGCGGTGCGCGAGCATCTCCTGCGTTCAGGCCGTGCGAAACCGAATATCCTTCACCGCCAGTCGACAACATTCGTTTCGGCTAAAGCACAAGCGCTGGTGTTGAAGCGCTTGACGGAAGAAGAATTTTTGACCGAAGCGGAACTGGCTGTCATGAGAAGAGGCCGCAACGCGAAATCGGGCTCGGTGCCGAAAAACACCGATGTCCAGACCTATAATTTCAGTACCGCATTTGAAGCGGTGCTCGGCTGGCTGTATTTAAAAGAGCAGCAGGAGCGGGTCGATGAAATTATTGCGTATGCGATCGATATCGTAGAAGAGCTGAGAGGAGTGGTCAAATGAGCGAGGAACTAACACCGGAAATCATCGGCGGCAAAAACCCTGTACTGGAAGCTTTGCGCGCTGACCGGGATGTCAATAAAATCTGGGTGGCAGAAGGCGTCCAGAAAAAAGGAATCACAGAATTGCTGCAGCTGGCAAAAGAGAAAGGCGTGTTGGTCCAGTTTGTTCCGAAGAAAAAAATAGACGGGCTGACAGACTCCAATCACCAGGGCATTGCAGCAGCGGTGGCGGCTTACAATTATGCGGAACTAGAAGATTTGTTCAAAGCAGCTGAAGCGCGTTCGGAAGATCCTTTCTTTTTGATATTGGATGAACTGGAAGATCCGCATAACTTGGGGTCGATCATGAGAACGGCCGATGCCATCGGAGTTCATGGCATCATCATTCCGAAACGGCGTGCAGTCGGCCTGACTGCAGTTGTAGCGAAGTCTTCAACAGGCGCTATTGAACATGTGCCGGTCGTCCGGGTCAATAATCTGTCGCAAGTGGTGGATGAATTGAAAAAACGCGGCGTTTGGATTGCCGGGACGGATGCCAAAGAATCCACGGATTATCGCAATATGGACGCCGGATTGCCGCTGGCGGTCATCATTGGCAGCGAAGGAAAAGGCATGAGCCGGATTCTCCGTGATAAATGCGATTTTTTGTATCAATTGCCGATGGTTGGCCACGTGACATCGTTGAATGCTTCTGTTGCCGCCAGTCTTTTGATGTACGAAGTCTATAGGAAGCGCAATCCGCTGGGTTGAAGCCATGGACATTCTACTGGTTGATGGATATAACATCATTGGAGACTGGTCAGAACTGAAGGAATTGAAAAAAGAAAAGCTCGCCGATGCCCGAGACCGGCTCGTTGAGCAAATGGCCGAGTACCAGAGCTATAAAGGGTGGCGCGTCATCATTGTGTTTGACGCCCATCTGGTTCCTGGTATAGAAGCGAAAAACAAGCGGCACGATATCGAAGTGATTTACACGAAAGAAAGCGAAACGGCAGATGAGCGGATTGAAAAGCTGGCTACAAGCTTGAGCAACCGCCGAGACCAGATTCATGTGGCGACGTCCGATATGACGGAACAGCGTGTGATATTCGGCAAAGGGGCCTTGCGGATTTCTGCCAGGGAATTAAAAATTGAGATGGATGAAATACAACAGAATATTTCAAAAAAAGTGAAAGAAATCCAGGAGCAGCGGGCATTTTCCAAGATTTCACTTTCGGATGAAGTGACAGAAGTTTTTGAAAAATGGAGACGTGGACAGAAATGATAGGTTGACGCTCAATTTTTGCTTCCTGTATACTGTTGATATCGAGGCTCGCGCAACCGGAGGGATAGCCGTGGTAAATCATGAGCAAGTTCAAGCCCAGCGATTCACAGAAATGACAGATGAAGAACTTGTTAGTTTAGTCCACAGCGGAAACACTGAAGCCCTGGATTTTTTAATCACGAAGTTTCGGCATTTCGTCCGCATGAAGGCCCGCTCCTATTTTCTGATCGGTGCTGACAAAGAAGACATTATCCAAGAAGGCATGATCGGTTTATACAAAGCGATCCGGGATTTTAAAAGCGACAAATTGTCTTCGTTCCGGGCATTTGCTGAATTGTGCATTATCCGCCAAATCATCACCGCGATTAAAACCGCTACCCGCCAAAAGCATATTCCGCTAAATTCCTATGTTTCTCTCGACAAGCCGATTTATGACGAGGAATCGGACCGGACGCTCATGGACGTATTGACCGGAAACGGTGCTGATGATCCAGAAGAGATGATGATCAACAATGAGGAATTTCTTTATATGGAAGCGAAGATGGGAGAAGTGCTGAGCGATTTGGAACGCGAAGTCCTGGCCCTTTATTTGGATGGCCAATCGTATCAGGAAATCTCCGAGAAGCTCGAACGCCATGTGAAATCAATCGACAACGCCCTTCAGCGGGTCAAGCGAAAGCTGGAGCGGCACCTTCAATTCGATGAGACGCGCATGTCGTAAAGTGCAGTTGACAGTTGACTTTTAAGGTGATACCCTTGAAAAAGCTGGAAACTCGAATAGGGTGAGAAAAATGGCTAAAAAAATCGTCTTAAGCTGCTCGAAATGTGCATCCCGCAATTATACGGTTCCAGCAAAACCGGAACCAGGCACACGTTTGGAACTTAAAAAATTCTGTGCTCATTGCAATGGGCATACCGTGCATAAACAAACGTTATGAATTTTAAGTGAAGGCCGAACGATATAGAGTAATTTTGAATTTCGGAGGTTTTTTAAACAATGGGCAACATTGGCAGTTTCTTCAAGAATGTCGTTTCGGAAATGAGAAAAGTAAGCTGGCCTAAACGGAAAGAATTGACCCGTTATACAATCGTCGTTCTTTCAACTGTAATCTTTATGGCTCTTTTCTTTGCATTGGTTGATACAGTGATTTCAGAATTGTTCCGATGGTTCTTAGCACTTTAATGCGATCATCAAGAATAACAGATAAAAAATAGCCCGTCAGTTTTTGAGAACGGGTTTTTTCATTTGGAAAAAAAGGAGGGATGGACGCACAGTCCGCTCGAATATGGAGAAAAATTGGTATGTAGTCCATACGTATTCCGGTTACGAGAACAAAGTAAAAGCGAACTTGGAAAAACGTGTAGAGACAATGGGCATGGAAGACCTGATCTTCCGCGTTATCATTCCGGAAGAACAGGAAACAGATTTTAAAGATGGCAAAAAACGCACAGTCATGCGCAAGACCTTCCCAGGATACGTTTTGGTGGAGTTAATCATGACAGATGAGTCTTGGTATGTGGTCAGAAACACTCCAGGGGTAACCGGCTTTATCGGTTCATCAGGCGGTGGAGCAAAACCGACGCCTCTATTGGATGAAGAAGTGGAGTTCATCTTGAAACAGATGGGCATGACTTCACGCAAAGTGGAAATCAACTTTGCTATCAGCGATACCGTAGAAGTAATGGAAGGGCCATTTGCGAACTTCCAAGGGAAAGTCGAAGAAATCGACGACACCAAAGGCAAAGTCAAAGTCTCGATTGATATTTTCGGACGCGAGACGAAAATGGAGCTTGATTTCGATCAAGTACAAAAAGTATAAAAGCCACTTGCTATTCTATTGCGGAAGTGGTATTATTTCATAGGTCAGACTGTCATCAGACAATTTGTACAAGATAACTAATTCTATCAACATAGTTGACAGAGATATTGAGTGGGAGGGGAAACCCTATTACCACATCACGGACTTAAGGAGGTGTGTTTCGTGGCTAAAAAAGTGATTAAAGTTGTAAAATTGCAGATCCCTGCAGCAAAAGCTAATCCAGCGCCACCAGTTGGTCCAGCATTGGGTCAAGCAGGTGTTAACATCATGGGCTTCTGTAAAGAGTTCAACGCGCGTACGGCAGATCAAGCAGGACTGATCATTCCAGTTGAGATTTCGGTATTTGAAGACCGTTCATTTACTTTCATTACGAAAACTCCACCCGCAGCTGTACTACTTAAAGTAGCAGCCGGTATTGAATCAGGTTCAGGCGAACCGAACCGCAATAAAGTAGCGACTGTGAAACGCGACAAAGTTCGCGAAATCGCAGAAACTAAAATGCCAGATCTAAATGCTGCTTCAGTTGAAGCTGCAATGTTGATGGTTGAAGGTACTGCTCGCAGCATGGGCATTACAATCGAAGACTAATACAGTAGTTGTTTTTGGATGGGTTGCGTGAGTTCAAAGTGAACCACGCAGCCTTTAATCGTGGGAGGTTTAAAACCGTTAGACCACAACAAGGAGGACGTTTAAAATGGCTAAAACAGGCAAAAAGCTGCAAGAAGCAGCAAAATTGATCGACCGTTCAAAATTATACGAAGCTAAAGAAGCGATCGAACTTGCTAAAAAAGCAAGCACAGTGAACTTTGATGCAACAGTAGAGGTAGCTTTCCGTCTTGGAATCGATACGCGCAAGAACGACCAGCAGATCCGTGGAGCAGTAGTGCTTCCAAACGGTACTGGTAAAACTCAAAGCGTATTGGTTTTCGCAAAAGGCGACAAACTTAAAGAAGCTGAAGCTGCAGGCGCTGACTTTGTTGGCGATGCTGAATATATCCAAAAAATCCAACAAGGATGGTTTGACTTCGACGTGATCGTAGCAACTCCTGACATGATGGGTGAAGTTGGTAAACTTGGACGCGTTTTAGGGCCAAAAGGCTTAATGCCAAACCCTAAAACAGGCACAGTTACATTTGATGTAACGAAAGCTGTTCAGGAAATCAAAGCTGGTAAAGTGGAATACCGTGCAGACAAAACAGGTATCATCCATGCACCAATCGGAAAAGTTTCTTTCGATGACAGCAAACTTGCTGAAAACTTAGAAGCGATCTACGATGTAGTCCTTAAAGCGAAGCCATCTTCTGCTAAAGGAACTTACATCAAATCTCTTAACGTAACTACTACTATGGGACCTGCTGTTAAAGTGGATTCTGGCACTGTAGGAAAATAAGAGTTTGACAAACCGTTTCGCCTTTGCTACAATAGCGAAGTTGTGAAATGTATATTCGTACCGCAGACAGCAGGGGCGCCAGCCGCTTAATTTATCCCTGCCGAGGACATGATGAATTCAGATGACATCTTTATTGATGCTGATCTTATGCCTCTGTGTCTGTAAAAAGACCAGAGGCTTTTCTTATGGACGTACCGGTATGAATGAAAAATCTATAGGAGGTGCCCAAATGACCAAAGCAGTTGAAACGAAAAAAGTAGTTGTGCAAACAATCGCTGACAAATTCGGTGCTGCAGCTTCTGTTGTAGTTGTCGATTACCGTGGTTTGAACGTTGCTCAATTAACAGAACTTCGTAAACAGCTTCGTGAAGCAGGAATTGAGTTTAAAGTTTACAAAAACTCAATGACTCGCCGTGCTACAGAAATGCACGGACTAGAAGCAATCAACGAACACTTGACAGGACCAAACGCGATTGCATTTTCAAATGAAGATGTAGTAGCACCAGCGAGAATCATCAACGATTTCGCTAAAAAGAACGAAGCGCTTGAAATTAAAGCGGGTATCATCGAAGGTAATGTATCATCTGCTGAAGATGTGAAAGCATTGGCAGAACTTCCATCACGCGAAGGCCTACTTTCTATGCTACTCAGCGTACTACAAGCACCAGTCCGCAACTTCGCTGCGATTACAAAAGCAGTTGCAGACAGCAAAGAAGAACAAGGCGCTTAATAAGTTAGCCGGATAAGCAAGACAAAAAAATTACCTTTCCATAGGAGGAAACTATAATGACACAAGAACAAATCTTAGACGCAATCAAAGAAATGACAGTTCTTCAACTTAACGACCTAGTAAAAGCAATCGAAGACGAGTTCGGCGTAACTGCTGCTGCTCCAGTTGCTGCAGCTGCTGCTGGCGGTGCTGCTGAAGAAGAGCAAACTGAATTTGACGTAATCCTAGCTTCTGCTGGCGATCAAAAAATCAAAGTTATCAAAGCAGTTCGCGAAGTTACTGGCCTAGGCTTGAAAGAAGCTAAAGCACTAGTTGACGAAGCTCCTAAAGCAATCAAAGAAGGCGCTACTAAAGAAGAAGCCGAAGAAATCAAAGGCAAACTTGAAGAAGTTGGCGCTTCAGTAGAAGTTAAGTAATTTCATCAATTTGTGAATAAGAAAGAAAGCTCGTCCGTATTTTCCGGCGGGCTTTTTTCTTCTTTCTGGATCAAACAATCCGGGATGAGCTGATAAAGGTAAGGAGGGCTCCAATGTCACAGCATTATTATTCCAAAAATCCTCAAACAAAAAGCAAACCTCAAGAATGGGCATATACGTTGCGGGGCGAGAAATTCCACTTCCAGACAGACACGGGTGTATTCAGCAAAAGCGATGTCGATTTCGGATCGCGTTTATTGATTGAGACTTTTGAAGATGCGGAGCAAGACGGCCCGATTCTGGATGTCGGCTGTGGGTATGGACCGATCGGAATGGCCATCGCAAAATCATTTCCTCAAAAAGAAGTGCATATGGTAGATGTGAACGCACGGGCGGTCGAATTGGCGAAAAAAAATGCCGAAAAAAACGGCATTCAAAACGTCCGGATTTATGAAAGTGACGGCTTGGCTTCGGTCGAATCGGAAGGGTTTTCTGCCATTTTGACCAACCCCCCGATTCGGGCGGGGAAAGAAACGATTTTTCGTTTTTATGAAGAAGCACATGAAAAATTGCAGAGTGGTGGTTCGCTGTGGGTAGTTATACAGAAAAAGCAGGGAGCTCCATCAACTCAGGAGAAATTAGAGGGGCTTTTCGGGAATTGTCGCACGGTTGACAAAAAGAAAGGTTACTTTATTTTTGAGGCAAGAAAAGTTTGACTTGACAAAACGGCTATGTTATTATAATGAAATGCAAAATTTATTATTTTGAGGTCGTTTGCCCTTTTTCGGGCATGGCATAGCGACAGTATTAATCACGGGTAAACCGGAAATGGGATGAATTTAGTCTCGTTTTCTTTTTGTCTTTTCGATATCATACACTATTTTGTAGGAATCGCAAAGACCTATAATCGTTTTATTGAGGGGTGAATAAGTTGGTAGGTCAACTAGTTCAGTACGGGCAACATCGTCAACGTAGAAGTTTTTCGAGAATTAAAGAAGTGCTCGAACTTCCTAACCTGATTGAGATCCAATCAGCGTCTTATGAGTGGTTCCTCGAAGAAGGATTGCGCGAAATGTTCCGAGACATCTCACCGATTGAAGATTTCACTGGAAATCTATCGCTTGAGTTCGTTGATTACAGTCTCGCAGAACCAAAGTATCCAGTCTCTGAATCGAAAGAACGGGACGTTACTTACGCAGCGCCACTTCGCGTGAAAGTGCGTCTACACAACAAAGAAACAGACGAAGTGAAGGAACAGGACGTCTTTATGGGTGATTTCCCATTAATGACTGAAACCGGAACTTTCGTGATCAATGGCGCTGAACGCGTTATCGTTTCTCAATTAGTGCGTTCACCAAGTGTTTACTTCCACGACAAAACCGACAAGAATGGTAAAAAAGGCTTTGGAGCGACGGTTATTCCAAACCGTGGTGCTTGGCTTGAATATGAAACCGATGCAAAAGATGTCGTGTATGTCCGAATCGACCGCACACGTAAATTGCCGGTAACTGTTCTTTTGAGAGCGCTTGGTTTCGGCTCCGACCAGGAAATCATCGATTTGCTTGGCGACAACGAATACCTGCAAAATACGCTTGAAAAAGATAATACGGAAAGCACGGAAAAAGCGTTGCTTGAAATTTATGAGCGCTTGCGTCCGGGCGAACCGCCAACAGTGGAAAGCGCGAAAAGCTTGCTTTACTCACGCTTTTTCGACCCAAAACGCTATGATTTAGCAAATGTGGGCCGCTACAAAATGAACAAAAAGCTGCACATCAAAAACCGCCTTTTCAATCAGACGATTGCGGAAACATTGGTGGATCCGGAAACGGGTGAAATTTTGGTTGAAGCAGGCACAGTTATTGACCGACGTGTCTTGGACCGTTTGATTCCTTACCTGGAAAGCGGCGTTAACTTCCATACCGTTTCTCAAACAGGCGGCGTTCTTGAAGGCGATGTTACATTGCAGTCAGTGAAGATCTACGCGCCGAATGATGAAAACCAAAAAGAAATCAATGTCATCAGCAATGCTTACATCGAAGACAAGATCAAACATGTAACGCAGGCTGATATCATTTCATCTATCAGTTACTTCTTTAACCTTCTTTACGGAGTTGGAAACACAGATGACATCGATCACCTGGGTAACCGTCGTCTTCGTTCAGTTGGGGAATTGCTGCAAAACCAATTCCGCATCGGTTTGTCCCGTATGGAACGTGTTGTGCGTGAGCGGATGTCAATTAATGACACACAGGCAATCGTGCCGCAGCAATTGATCAATATCCGTCCGGTTATTGCATCTATTAAAGAATTCTTCGGTAGTTCTCAGCTTTCCCAGTTTATGGACCAAACAAACCCGTTGGGCGAATTAACACACAAACGCCGTCTATCAGCGCTTGGACCTGGTGGTTTAACGCGTGAACGTGCCGGCTTTGAAGTGCGCGACGTTCATTACTCGCATTATGGCCGTATGTGTCCGATTGAAACACCTGAGGGTCCGAACATCGGGTTGATCAACACGCTTTCCACTTTCGCGAAAGTGAACAAATTCGGTTTCATTGAAACCCCTTATCGCCGGGTTGACCCGGAAACGGGAATCGTAACACCGCAAATCGACTACTTGACAGCTGACGAAGAAGATAATTACGTAGTAGCTCAGGCCAACTCGCGCTTATCGGATGATGGGTCGTTCGTAGAAGAAGAAGTAGTGGCACGTTTCCGTGGGGAAAACACATTGATCAAACGCGACCGCATTGATTATATGGACGTTTCTCCGAAGCAAGTCGTTTCAGTGGCGACAGCGTGTATCCCGTTCCTTGAAAACGATGACTCCAACCGGGCATTGATGGGAGCGAACATGCAGCGCCAGGCGGTTCCATTGTTAAATCCGGAAGCGCCTTTTGTGGGGACTGGGATGGAGCATTTGGCCGCACGTGATTCAGGAGCAGCAGTCATTGCAAAATATGACGGCATTGTTGAATCGGTTGAAGCGAGAGAAATCAAAGTACGCCGTATTGAAGAAGTGGATGGCCGGGAAGTAAAAGGCGATCTTACATCTTATAAATTACAGAAGTTTGTCCGCTCCAACCAAGGAACGAGCTATAACCAGCGTCCGATTGTAAAAGTCGGCGACCGGGTATCACCACGTGATATTTTAGCAGATGGACCTTCGATGGAACGCGGAGAAATGGCACTTGGCCGCAACGTATTAGTAGCATTCATGACTTGGGACGGCTTCAACTATGAAGATGCGATCATCATGAGTGAGCGTTTGGTGAAAGACGATGTGTATACATCTGTCCATATTGAAGAATATGAATCAGATTCGCGCGATACGAAACTTGGGCCGGAAGAAATCACACGCGACATCCCGAATGTCGGTGAAGATGCGCTTCGCAACCTTGACGACCGCGGAATCATCCGTGTCGGCGCAGAAGTGAAAGATGGCGACATCCTTGTTGGGAAGGTCACTCCAAAAGGGGTTACCGAACTTACAGCGGAAGAACGTCTCTTGCATGCGATTTTCGGTGAAAAAGCACGTGAAGTGCGCGATACGTCTCTACGAGTGCCACACGGCGCCGGCGGAATCGTCCTTGATGTGAAAATTTTCAACCGCGAAGACGGCGATGAATTGCCACCGGGTGTAAACCAATTGGTGCGCGCATACATCGTTCAAAAACGTAAAATCCAAGTCGGGGATAAAATGGCCGGACGTCACGGGAACAAAGGTGTAATCTCACGCATCCTTCCAGAAGAAGATATGCCGTTTATGCCGGACGGAACTCCTGTTGACATCATGCTTAACCCGCTTGGCGTACCATCACGGATGAACATCGGACAAGTACTTGAGCTTCACTTAGGTATGGCATCCCGTTCACTTGGAATTCATATGGCATCTTCAGTATTTGATGGAGCCAATGAAGAAGACGTGTGGGAAACAATGGAAGAAGCAGGCATGCCGCGCGACGGAAAAACCGTTCTTTATGATGGCCGTTCAGGGGAAGCATTTGATAACCGTGTATCTGTAGGAATCATGTACATGATCAAACTTGCACACATGGTCGATGACAAATTGCACGCCCGTTCTACTGGTCCTTATTCATTAGTTACGCAACAGCCTCTTGGCGGTAAAGCGCAATTCGGTGGACAGCGTTTTGGTGAGATGGAAGTTTGGGCTCTTGAAGCATATGGAGCTGCCCATACCCTCCAAGAAATCTTAACGGTGAAGTCGGATGATGTTGTAGGACGTGTGAAAACTTATGAAGCAATTGTTAAAGGTGAGAGTGTTCCAGAGCCAAGCGTTCCGGAATCATTCAAAGTTTTGATCAAGGAACTTCAAAGTTTAGGTATGGATGTTAAAATGTTGACGATTGACGACGAAGAAATTGAATTGCGCGATTTGGATGAAGAAGAAGACCTTCAGCCTGCGGATTCATTGAATATCCTGCCAATTGCAGATACCGAAGCACCTGTTGGAACAGTTGATTGATAAAATTTTGGAAGCGGACGGTCCAAGCCTGCCGTCCGGCTTCTAATCACTTGGTCTTAAACGAGGACAAGCCGTACAGAAACTCGAGACAAAAGGGAGGTAGGCTCCTTGATAGATGTTAACAATTTTGAGTATATGAAAATCGGATTGGCGTCACCCGATAAAATCCGCTCATGGTCTTATGGAGAAGTCAAAAAGCCAGAAACAATTAACTACCGTACACTAAAGCCAGAAAAAGACGGTTTGTTCTGTGAACGTATTTTCGGTCCTACAAAAGACTGGGAATGCCATTGCGGAAAATACAAACGCGTCCGTTATAAAGGTGTAGTCTGCGATCGCTGTGGCGTTGAAGTCACACGTTCAAAAGTACGCCGTGAGCGCATGGGCCACATTGAACTTGCAGCTCCTGTATCACATATTTGGTATTTCAAAGGAATTCCGAGCCGCATGGGCCTTATCTTGGACATGTCTCCGCGTTCACTTGAAGAAGTTATTTATTTCGCTTCTTATGTAGTGATCGATCCTGCGGATACACCGCTTGAAAAGAAACAGCTTCTTTCGGAAAAAGAATACCGCGCTTATCGCGATAAGTTCGGCAAAAAATTCCAAGCTGCAATGGGTGCTGAAGCAATCAAACGACTTCTGCAGGAAATCGATCTTGAACGCGAAACAGATTCATTGAAAGAAGAATTGAAAACTGCTCAAGGACAACGCCGCACACGTGCAATCAAACGCCTTGAAGTAGTGGAATCTTTCCGTAATTCCGGAAACAATCCGGACTGGATGATTCTTGATGTTCTTCCGGTTATTCCACCGGAATTGCGCCCGATGGTTCAATTGGACGGCGGACGTTTTGCGACTTCTGACTTGAACGATTTGTATCGTCGCGTAATTAACCGGAACAACCGCTTAAAACGCTTGTTAGACCTTGGTGCACCTAGCATCATCGTTCAAAACGAAAAACGTATGCTGCAGGAAGCTGTTGATGCGTTGATCGATAACGGCCGCCGCGGCCGTCCTGTTACTGGACCGGGTAACCGTCCATTAAAATCTCTTTCTCACATGCTGAAAGGGAAACAAGGGCGTTTCCGTCAAAACCTTCTTGGTAAACGTGTTGACTATTCAGGCCGTTCCGTTATTGTTGTAGGACCGAACTTGAAAATGTACCAGTGCGGATTGCCGAAAGGAATGGCGATTGAGCTTTTCAAGCCTTTTGTCATGAAAGAACTTGTTGAACGTGGCTTAGCCCATAACATCAAGAGCGCAAAACGCAAAATCGAGCGTTTGCATTCAGAAGTTTGGGATGTACTCGAAGACGTGATCAAGGAGCATCCGGTTCTATTGAACCGTGCACCAACGCTTCACAGACTCGGTATCCAGGCGTTTGAACCAACGCTTGTGGAAGGCAAAGCAATCCGTCTTCATCCGCTTGTATGTACTGCATACAACGCCGATTTTGATGGTGACCAAATGGCCGTCCACGTACCGCTTTCTTCTGAAGCACAAGCGGAAGCTCGCCTTCTTATGCTTGCTGCCCAGAACATTTTGAACCCGAAAGACGGAAAACCGGTTGTAACTCCATCTCAGGATATGGTTTTAGGAAACTATTACTTAACACTTGAGCGCAAAGGGGCTACAGGGGAAGGTGCCACATTCTCTGGACCTGAAGAAGTATTTGTTGCTTATCAGACAGGGCATGTTCACCTTCATACAAGAATTGCAATTCTTGCTGGTTCTTTGAAGAATCCGACGTTTACAGAAGAGCAGAACAAAATGCTCCTATTGACATCTGTCGGCAAAATTATCTTCAATGAAATTCTGCCGGAGTCGTTCCCGTACATTAACGAACCGACTGATTATAATTTGCAGGTGGAAACGCCAGCGAAATATTTTGTGCCAACTACCACAGATATCCGCACATATATCGCGGAAGCTGAATTGGTAACGCCATTCAAGAAGAAAATTCTTGGTGAAATCATTGCCGAAGTGTTCAAACGTTTCCACATCACGGAAACTTCAAGAATGCTTGACCGCATGAAGAGCCTTGGATTCAAATATTCAACACAAGCGGGTATTACCGTTGGGGTTGCCGATATCGTCGTACTTCCTGATAAAGGTGAAATCCTGGTTGATGCCCAAGCGAATGTTGATAAAGTGATGAAACAATTCCGCCGCGGATTGATTACTGAAGAAGAACGTTATGCACGCGTCATCTCTTATTGGAGCAATGCAAAAGATATCATTCAGGAAAAACTGATGGCATCTCTTGATAAATTAAACCCGATTTATATGATGAGTGACTCCGGAGCCCGAGGTAACGCATCCAACTTTACTCAGCTTGCTGGTATGCGCGGACTTATGGCCAACCCGGCTGGACGCATTATCGAACTTCCAATCAAATCTTCTTTCCGTGAAGGTTTAACGGTACTTGAATACTTCATCTCTACTCACGGTGCGCGTAAAGGTCTTGCCGATACAGCACTGAAAACAGCCGATTCCGGTTACTTGACTCGCCGTTTGGTAGACGTAGCACAAGACGCTATTGTCCGCGAAAACGACTGTGGCACAGACCGCGGATTGCTGGTAGGAGCATTGATGGAAGGCACTGAAGTGATTGAAGAGCTGGATGAGCGTATTTTAGGCCGCCATGCGAAGAAAACAATCCGCCACCCTGAAACAAAAGAAGTGATTGTAGCGAAAGACGAATTGATCACGCAAGACCTGACTCGCTTGATTATGGAAGCAGGCATTAAAGAAGTGACAATCCGTTCTGCGTTTACATGTAATACGAAACACGGCGTTTGTAAGAAATGTTACGGCACGAACTTGGCAACTGGCGACGAAGTTGAAGTGGGCGAAGCAGTAGGTATTATTGCAGCTCAATCAATCGGTGAGCCGGGAACTCAGCTTACAATGCGTACATTCCATACAGGCGGGGTTGCGGGAGACGATATTACACAAGGTCTTCCACGTATCCAGGAAATTTTTGAGTCAAGAAATCCGAAAGGCCAAGCGGTTATTTCAGAAATCAACGGTACGATTACCGAAGTGGATGAAATCCGTGAAGGCCAAAAAGAAATCACGATTCAAGGGGACGTCGAAACACGCAAATACTTGGCGCCATATAATGCGCGTCTAAAAGTCCAAGTGGATGATGTTATCCGCCGCGGCGAAGTATTGACGGACGGTTCGATTGATCCGAAACAATTGCTGCAAGTAAAAGATGTTCAATCTGTTCAAGTGTACTTGCTGAAAGAAGTTCAAAAAGTATACCGTATGCAAGGGGTAGAAATCGGCGATAAGCACGTTGAAGTTATGGTTCGACAAATGTTCCGTAAAGTCCGCGTCATTGAAGCTGGAGATACTGACTTGCTGCCAGGTTCACTATTGGATATTCACCAGTTTACAGAAGCGAATGAAAAGGCTGTTCTAGAAGGCAACTTGCCAGCGACAAGCCGCCCAGTCATTCTTGGTATTACCAAAGCTTCTCTTGAAACAGAATCATTCCTATCAGCCGCATCGTTCCAGGAAACGACTCGTGTCCTTACGGATGCAGCGATCAAAGGAAAACGCGATGAGCTGTTAGGCTTGAAAGAGAATGTTATCATCGGCAAACTTGTTCCAGCTGGAACAGGAATGCAGCGTTACCGCCAGATTAAAATTGCGCGCAGCGAAAAAGAAGCGCAGCAGGAAATCGTCGGCACAGAATCATAAGTTAATCTGTTCCGGGGAGTTTTTTCCAAACTCCCCGGGATTTTTTAAGAATACTGTTGACATCAAATTCATACAGTGATAATATGTTGAGGGTTGATGGTTTAACCGTCTGACACTTTGGAGGATATGCAAATGTCTTATGAAAAAGTAAACCAGGCAAACAAAACAATCATAGGTACAAAGCAAACAGTAAAAGCCTTAAAAAGCGGCATTGTCCAAGAAGTAATAGTGGCAAAGGACGCGGACGATCGAATGACTGAACAGATTATTCAGCTAGCTAGAGAAAAAGGTATTCCGATCGAATTTGCAGAATCACGCTTAAAGCTTGGCAAAGCATATGGCATTCATGTCGGAGCAGCTGCTGTAGCGATTACTGGATAACAGTTTTTGTGTGCAAAACACAAAAACTTTGTTTTTACCCAAAAAATGATCCACCTGGATATGTGGAATTAGAACACCTTTTGAGAGGAGGAAAAAATCGATGCCTACAATTAACCAATTAGTTAACAAGCCTCGTAAACCAAAAAGCACTAAATCAGACTCACCAGCGTTAAACAAAGGATATAACAGCTTTACAAAGTCACAGACTAACGTAAGCTCTCCTCAGAAACGCGGAGTTTGCACACGTGTTGGTACAATGACACCGAAGAAACCTAACTCTGCATTGCGTAAATACGCACGTGTACGGTTAACAAACCAAATTGAGGTTAATGCTTACATCCCTGGAGAAGGCCACAACCTTCAAGAGCACAGTGTAGTTCTTCTTCGCGGCGGACGCGTAAAAGATTTACCGGGTGTGCGTTACCATATCGTACGTGGAGCACTTGATACAGCTGGAGTAAACGGCCGTATGCAAAGCCGTTCCCTATACGGAACAAAACGTCCTAAAGTCAAAAAATAATAAGTTAAAATAACGAAGTGATTTCGTTGAAAGGAGGAACACACATGCCTCGTAAAGGTCCTGTATCGAAACGTGACGTGTTGCCAGATCCAATTTATAACTCCAAATTGGTGACACGCTTAATTAATAAAATGATGGTTGACGGAAAAAGAGGTACTTCACAAAAGATCCTATACGGAGCGTTCGAACTAGTTAAAGAACGCAGCGGAAAAGATCCAATCGAAGTATACGAACAAGCGTTGACAAACGTAATGCCAGTTCTTGAAGTACGTGCTCGCCGTGTTGGTGGAGCTAACTACCAAGTACCGGTTGAAGTTCGCCCTGAACGCCGTACAACTTTAGGCCTTCGCTACCTTGTAAACTACTCACGCCTGCGTGGAGAGAAAACAATGGAAGAACGTTTGGCTAACGAAATTCTGGATGCTGCAAACAACACTGGAGCTTCAGTTAAAAAACGTGAAGATATTCACAAAATGGCAGAAGCGAACAAAGCGTTTGCTCACTACCGCTGGTAATTTCTTTCAAGATGTAAAAATCTTAATCCGAGATGGAAGGAGAAAAACAACATGGCTAGAGAGTTCTCCTTAGACAAAACACGTAATATCGGAATCATGGCACACATTGATGCCGGTAAAACGACTACTACGGAGCGTATTTTATATTACACAGGCCGTATCCACAAAATCGGCGAAACGCATGAAGGTGCTTCTCAAATGGACTGGATGGAGCAAGAGCAGGAGCGTGGAATCACGATCACTTCTGCTGCGACAACAGCTTCATGGAAAAACCACCGTGTTAATATCATCGATACTCCAGGACACGTAGATTTTACAGTAGAAGTTGAACGTTCATTGCGCGTTCTTGATGGTGCTGTTACAGTTCTTGATGCTCAATCAGGTGTTGAGCCTCAGACTGAAACGGTTTGGCGTCAAGCTACTACTTACGGAGTTCCACGTATTGTATTCGTCAACAAAATGGATAAAATCGGAGCAGATTTCCTTTACTCTGTAAAGACTTTGCACGATCGTCTACAAGCAAATGCCCACCCGATTCAATTGCCAATCGGCGCAGAAGATGAGTTCTCAGGGATTATTGACCTTGTTGAAATGAACGCACGCTTCTATGCGAATGATTTGGGAACTGATATTACTGAAGGTGATATTCCGGAAGAATACAAAGAGCTGGCTGAAGAATGGCGCACTAAACTAGTGGAAGCTGTTGCTGAGCTTGATGAAGATTTGATGGAAAAATACCTGGGCGGCGAAGAGATCACGAAAGAAGAACTTAAAGCAGCAATCCGTAAAGGAACGTTGGATGTTGAGTTCTACCCAGTGGTATGCGGAACTGCATTCAAAAACAAAGGTGTTCAATTAATGCTTGATGCAGTAATTGATTACCTGCCATCACCACTTGATGTACCACCGATGACTGGTGTTCTTCCAGATTCAGACGAAGAAGTATTGCGTCGTCCTGATGAAGATGAGCCATTCTCTGCACTAGCATTTAAAGTAATGACAGATCCTTATGTAGGGAAACTAACGTTCTTCCGCGTATATTCTGGTACTCTTAAATCTGGTTCATACGTTCAGAACTCGTCAAAAGGCAAGCGTGAGCGCGTAGGTCGTATCCTGCAAATGCACGCAAACTCCCGCGAAGAGATCTCTGAAGTATATTGCGGAGATATCGCTGCTGCAATCGGCTTGAAAGATACTTCTACTGGAGATACTTTAAGTGACGAGAAACACCAAGTAATCTTAGAGCGCATGGTGTTCCCGGAACCGGTTATTTCATTGTCGGTAGAGCCGAAATCAAAAGCGGACCAAGACAAAATGGGTCAAGCCCTTGCTAAATTGCAAGAAGAAGATCCAACTTTCCGTGCACATACAGATCAGGAAACTGGTCAAACAATCATCGCAGGTATGGGTGAGCTTCACCTTGATATCCTCGTTGACCGTATGCGCCGTGAGTTTAACGTAGAAGCTAACGTGGGTGCACCTCAGGTATCTTACCGTGAGACATTCCGCAGCTCTGCACAAGTTGAAGGTAAATTCGTACGCCAATCTGGTGGACGCGGACAATTCGGACACGTATGGATTGAATTCTCTCCAAACGAAGAAGGAGCAGGCTTTGAATTTGAAAATGGTATCGTTGGTGGTGTTGTTCCTCGTGAATATATCCCAGCTGTTGAAGCGGGTCTTCGCGATTCTCTAGACAACGGTGTTATTGCCGGCTATCCATTGATCGATATTAAAGCTCGTTTGTTCGATGGTTCTTACCATGATGTTGACTCCAACGAAATGGCATTTAAAGTAGCTGCTTCAATGGCTCTTAAAAATGCGATTTCTAAAGTTAACCCGGTTATTCTTGAACCGATTATGCGTGTTGAGGTTGTTATCCCTGAGGAGTACCTTGGAGATATCATGGGTGACATTACGTCACGCCGCGGCCGTGTAGAAGGTATGGATGCTCGCGGAAACGCGCAAGTTGTCCGTGCGATGGTTCCACTTGCAGAAATGTTTGGTTATGCGACTTCATTGCGTTCTAATACGCAAGGCCGTGGTGTGTTCTCAATGCACTTCGATCACTATGAAGAAGTACCAAAATCAATTTCTGAAGAAATTATCAAAAAAAATAAAGGTCAATAATTGAATTTTGACCTTTAATAAAGTATAAATAGTTTGTATGCCTGGAATAATAGGGCCCTGTTATTCCGGCACTTCAAACAACTAATTAACTTACATTTCGAGGAGGATTTTTCTAATGGGAAAAGCTAAATTTGATCGCTCTAAAACACATGCGAATATTGGTACAATCGGTCACGTTGACCATGGTAAAACAACTTTAACTGCTGCAATCGCTACAGTTCTTGCTAAAGCATCAGGCGGGGAAGCTCGTTCTTACGACCAAATCGATAACGCACCTGAAGAAAAAGAACGCGGTATCACTATCAATACTTCACACGTTGAGTATGAAACTGCTTCTCGTCACTACGCACACGTTGACTGCCCAGGACACGCTGACTATGTTAAAAACATGATCACTGGTGCTGCACAAATGGACGGCGGGATCCTAGTAGTATCTGCTGCTGACGGCCCAATGCCACAAACTCGTGAGCACATCCTATTGTCTAAACAAGTAGGTGTTCCTTACCTAGTTGTATTCATGAACAAATGTGACATGGTAGACGACGAAGAACTTCTTGAACTTGTTGAAATGGAAGTTCGCGATCTTCTTTCTGAATATGACTTCCCTGGCGATGACATTCCTGTCATCAAAGGTTCTGCTCTTAAAGCTCTTGAAGGAGAAGCAGAATGGGAAGAAAAAATCATGGAATTGATGAACGCTGTTGATGAGTACATTCCAACTCCAACACGTGACACTGACAAACCATTCATGATGCCTGTTGAGGATGTATTCTCAATCACTGGCCGTGGTACGGTTGCTACTGGACGCGTTGAACGCGGACAAGTTAAAATCGGTGACACTGTTGACATCATTGGTCTTACTGAAGAACCAAAAGCTACAACTGTAACAGGTGTAGAAATGTTCCGTAAATTGTTAGACTATGCTGAAGCTGGCGACAACATCGGTGCACTTCTTCGCGGGGTTTCTCGTGATGACGTACAACGTGGACAAGTATTGGCTAAACCAGGCACAATCACTCCACACACTGAGTTCACTGCTGAAGTTTACGTTCTTTCAAAAGAAGAGGGTGGACGTCACACTCCATTCTTCTCAAACTACCGTCCACAGTTCTACTTCCGTACAACTGATGTAACTGGTGTTTGTAACCTTCCTGAAGGCGTAGAAATGGTTATGCCTGGAGACAACATTGAAATGACTGTTGCTTTGATCTCTCCAATCGCTATCGAAGAAGGCACTAAGTTCTCTATCCGTGAGGGTGGACGTACTGTAGGCGCTGGCGTCGTAGCTAAAATCACTAAATAATTTTATTAAGTATCGAAACTCCCGGTTTATCTTTTGATAAGCCGGGAGTTTTTTTGCGTTTACCAGCAGACAATTGTCTGCTCTTTTTTAGTATATGAGGTATATAATATATTGCATTCACAAATTTTTCATAAAATTTTTCATTTCTTCGAAAGCTTGATGTTAAAGCAATGGAAACGCATACATAGAGAAACAATATTCAAAATAGACTAAAAAATTAGATAAAGTCGATTGACACGCCTTAAAATAGGCGATATGATAGCAACAATTTACAAGAGCACATAAGAATCTGATAACTCGAGATCAATAAATCTTTTGGAGAAAGAAGTGGAAAGCATGGGAGAACAACTAATCTACTTGAATGGTGAATTTGTTAGAAAAGAAGATGCTAAAGTTTCAGTCTATGATCACGGCTTCTTGTACGGAGACGGAGTGTTCGAAGGAATTCGTTCTTATAACGGGAACGTCTTTCGATTAGAAGAACATTTAGAACGTCTTTATGATTCGGCAAAGTCAGTCATGCTAGAAATTCCACATACTTTCGAAGAAATGACGAAGTTAGTAGTCGAAACACTTCGGCGCAATGAGTTAAAAGATGCTTACATTCGATTGATTGTTTCAAGAGGGGTCGGCAACCTTGGGATTGACCCATTAACGTGTTCAAGGCCAAGCGTCATTGTCATTGCTGAAGCTTTATCCTTATTTCCAAAGTCGCTTTACGACAATGGCATTGAAATTGTTTCAGTGGCAACCCGGAGAAACCGTTCGGATGTGTTAAGCCCGAAAGTGAAATCGCTGAATTACATGAACAATATCCTAGTAAAAATTGAAGCCAATCTGGCCGGTGTATCGGAAGCGCTTATGCTGAATGATCAAGGCTATGTAGCTGAAGGCTCGGCTGATAATATATTCATTGTCCGAAAGAACAAAATACTAACGCCTCCTGGTTATGTCGGAGCACTTGAAGGAATTACGCGAAACGCCATTATGGAAGTTGCTGCTCAAAAAGGCTACGAAGTTCAAGAAGGGGTCTTTACAAGACATGATGTGTATGTCGCTGATGAAGTGTTCTTAACAGGAACGGCTGCAGAAGTGATTGCAGTTATTAAAGTGGATGGACGAGTAATTGGGGACGGCAAACCGGGTCCTGTTACAAATGATTTGCTTGCTTCTTTCCGGGAACTCGTTCAGCAAGATGGAGTAAAAGTATACGACGAACATTTAAATGCAGTTTAAGCAAATAAATAAAATTTCATAACGCCAACTCAATGACGAGGTTAAAGTTAATGGAAATTGTATTCACAGAGAGCCGGTACTGGTGGAAGCCGGCAATACTCCCATTCGCGACATCCCCTCTGAGTGGAGTGCTTAAAGGTTCAGACTGATTAGGCATTCTCGGTAGCCGGCTCCATAAGGCTATCGTTAACAATAGATAAGCATAGCTTATCTGTGAGGCTGCGGTTGCGCGGCGAAATAGGGTGGTACCATGAAGCTTTTTCATCCCTATACAAAGAACAAGTTTCTTTGTGTAGGATGAAAAAGCTTTTTTTATTCTACTGAAGACATCATCCAAAAGGAGGCGGACAGAATGGGTGTAAACCTTAAAGTAAGAGA
The DNA here is from genome assembly GCF_030413595.1 of Planococcus liqunii. NCBI lineage: Bacteria > Bacillati > Bacillota > Bacilli > Caryophanales > Caryophanaceae > Planococcus > Planococcus liqunii. Next base: position 130,462 of record NZ_CP129238.1, read on the forward strand.
AGAAACAAAACAGAAGCTGAAAGGCAGCGGGGCAGATGTCCTGATTCAATCGTTGAAAGAACAAGGTGTTGAAGTAATTTTCGGTTACCCGGGAGGGGCGGTACTTCCCATTTACGATGCCTTGCACAGAAACCCCATCCGGCACGTACTTGCAAGACACGAACAAGGCGCGATCCATGCGGCAGAAGGGTATGCCCGGGTATCAGGGAAAACGGGTGTGGTTATTGCCACTTCGGGCCCTGGAGCCACCAACCTCGTAACAGGAATTGCAGATGCGATGCTCGACTCGCTGCCACTGGTCGTTTTCACCGGGCAAGTTGCCAGTACGGTCATTGGAACGGATGCTTTCCAGGAAGCGGACATCATCGGGATCACACAGCCGATCACCAAACACAATTACCAAGTGAAGAGCGTAGCGGATTTCCCGAGAATCATCAAAGAAGCATTTTACATTGCTTCAACGGGGCGCCCGGGACCGGTCGTTGTAGACATTCCCAAAAACATCTCAACGGAAATGTTTTTAACGGACTATCCGCAGAATGAGCAAGTGAATCTGCCAGGCTACCAGCCGACGACGAAACCGAATTACCTGCAGATCCAAAAAGCCGGCCAAGCATTGTCGGAAGCGAAAAAACCATTAATTCTTGCAGGTGCAGGGGTTTTAGCTGCTCAAGCATCTGAAGAGCTTCAGATGTTTGTAGAACAGCACAAGGTTCCTGTCACGAATACCTTATTGGGACTCGGCTCTATCGGAGGAGATCATCCACTGTTTCTGGGAATGGCCGGAATGCACGGAACCTATACAGCCAACACAGCCATTTGCGAATGCGATCTACTCATCAATATTGGTGCCCGTTTCGATGACAGGCTGACCGGAAACTTGGCACATTTTGCACCGAATGCGAAAGTGATACACATTGACATCGATCCAGCTGAAATCGGAAAAAATGTTCCTACTGACATCCCTATTGTGGCCGATGCGAAAGAAGCGCTGCAGGCATTATCCAATCAAAGTTTCGAATCGCCGGATACGGAGGTCTGGCTGCAGCATTTAACAGCAAACCGGGAAGAATACCCGCTTCACTATAAAGCCGATAAAGAACGCGGAATTCTACCTCAACAAGCGGTCGAATTGATTCACCGCTTAACCGGCGGAGATGCGGTCGTTACAACTGACGTCGGACAGCATCAAATGTGGACAGCGCAGTATTACAGATTCAATCATCCCCATAACTGGGTAACGTCAGGCGGCTTAGGGACAATGGGCTTCGGCTTCCCGGCTGCAATTGGAGCCCAGTTGGCAAGGCCGGACGAAACGGTCGTTGCGGTGGTTGGAGACGCCGGGTTCCAGATGACGCTGCAGGAACTGTCGCTGCTGCAGGAACTGCGCCTTCCGGTAAAAGTAGTGATCTTAAACAACCAAAGCCTTGGCATGGTAAGGCAATGGCAGGAAACGTTTTATGAAGAGCGCTACTCTCAATCGTTGATTCATGTACAACCGGATTTTGTGAAATTGGCTCACGCCTACGATATCGAAGGATACAAAGTGGAAACGATGGAACAAGCGGAGAAAGTATTTGCAGAAGCGTTTGCTTCAACCGGACCGGTGTTGATCGATTGCCGGGTGGTGCAAATGGAAAACGTTTATCCGATGGTTGCGCCAGGCAAGGGGCTGAATGAAATGATCGGAGTGAAAGGCGAATGAAGCGAGTAATAACAACAACGGTAATCAATCAAAGTGGCGTATTGAACCGGGTAACCGGCTTGTTGATGAAACGGCAATTCAACATTGAAAGCATATCGGTCGGGCACACAGAACAGCCGGGAATGTCGAAAATGACCTTTGTCGTCAATGTAGAGGATAAAGGGAAGCTGGAACAGCTGCTGAAGCAGCTTCAAAAACAAATTGACGTAATCAAAGTTCATGATATTACAGACAAGGCGATGGTCATGAGAGAACTGGCGATGGTGAAAGTGGTGTCGCCGCCTTCGGTACGAAATGAGATTTACGCGATTGTCGAACCGTTCCGGGCGACGGTCGTCGATATGAGCAAGAATGTCACTACTTATCAAGTTGCAGGCGATCCGGAGAAAATCGAGGCATTCATTGATTTAATGAGGCCTTACGGCATTAAAGAAATTACCCGGACAGGTGTATCGGCGTTTGTGCGGGAAACGCAAAAAGCGCAAACCGAACAAGTATCCATTCTTTAAAAAACCCAAACACTCGAGGAGGAAATTAAAAATGGCAAAAATGTATTATAACCAAGACGTAAACGAACAGGTATTAGAAGGAAAGACAATCGCAATCATCGGCTATGGTTCGCAGGGACACGCACATGCTCAGAACTTAAAGGAATCCGGATTTGATGTCGTGGTCGGTGTAAGGCCCGGAAAATCATTCAAGCAGGCGCAAGAAGACGGCATGAACGTAACAACGGTAAAAGAAGCGGCACAGGCAGCTGACGTGATCATGATCTTAGTGCCGGACGAGAAACAGACGAAAATCTACAACGAAGAAATCAAACCGGCATTGACGGCTGGCAAATCACTCGTTTTCGCACACGGCTTTAATGTTCATTTCAACCAAATCGTCGCACCGGAAGATGTGGATGTCTTCTTGGTAGCTCCAAAAGGTCCAGGGCATTTGGTTCGCCGTACATACGAAGCGGGGGCAGGTGTACCGGCGTTAATCGCCATCCATCAAGACGTTTCGGGTCAAGCGCAGGAAGTGGCGCTCGCTTATGCAAAAGGCATTGGTGCTGCACGTGCGGGAGTTCTGGAAACGACGTTCAAAGAAGAAACAGAAACGGATCTATTCGGTGAGCAAGCTGTACTTTGCGGCGGAGTCACTTCCTTAGTGAAAGCTGGATTTGAAACTTTAGTAGAAGCGGGCTATCAGCCGGAAGTCGCGTACTTCGAGTGTATGCACGAATTGAAATTGATCGTCGATTTGATGTACGAAGGCGGCTTATCCGGAATGCGCTACTCGATTTCAGACACTGCGCAATGGGGAGATTTTGTATCAGGACCGCGAGTTGTGGATGCAGCGACAAAAGGCCGCATGAAAGATATCTTGACCGATATCCAAACTGGGAAGTTTGCAAAAGGTTGGTTGCTTGAAAATCAATTGAACCGTCCGGAATTCACAGCCATCGAAAAAGCGGAAGAAAATCATCAAATCGAACAGGTGGGCAGAGTGCTTCGCGAAATGATGCCATTCGTCAACGAAGGCAAAAAGACAAAAACAAAAGAGGTGGTCGCCAGTGCGAAAAATTGACATCTTTGATACAACGCTACGGGACGGAGAACAGTCGGCCGGGATCAACTTGAACACTGCTGAGAAAATCGAAATCGCTCGCCAACTCGAACGTTTTGGCGCGACGATCATTGAGTCAGGATTTCCGGCAGCTTCACCAGGAGATTTCGATGCAGTCCAGCGCATCGCAGGAACAGTAAAAAATTCAATCGTGACGGGCTTGGCCCGTTCGGTTGAAAGTGATATTGCCACTGCATGGGAAGCGTTGAAAGGCAGCGAACAGCCGCATGTCCATATCTTCCTGGCAACCTCACCGATTCATATGGAACATAAATTGATGAAAACGCCGGAACAGGTCGTTGAGACGGCCGTAGCTTCTGTTAAGTACGCCAAGCAGTTCTTTCCGCTAGTGCAATGGTCGGCAGAAGACGCGTCCCGTTCCGAACCTGAATTTTTGGCCCGCATTATCCGGGAAGTCATTAAAGCAGGCGCCACAACCATCAACCTTCCAGATACAGTCGGTTATGCGACGCCGCAAGAATACGGTGCATTGTTCCGCTACATTACGGAAAACGTAGTTGGCATTGAAAACGTCAAGCTGTCGGCACACTGCCATAATGATCTTGGCATGGCAACAGCAAATACTTTGGCTGCCATTGAAAACGGCGCTACGCAAATTGAAGGCACAATCAACGGCATTGGTGAACGGGCAGGAAACGTGGCACTTGAAGAAATTGCCGTTGCTCTTCATATCCGCAAACAAGTTTATAGTGTTGAAACCGATATTCATTTAAAAGAAATCAAGCGCACCAGCCAATTGGTCAGCCAATTGACCGGCAGCATTATTCAGCCGAACAAAGCGGTAGTCGGCAAAAATGCCTTTGCCCACGAATCGGGCATCCACCAGGACGGCATGCTGAAAAACCCGTTGACTTATGAAATTATTACGCCGGAATTGATTGGCGATGCGAAAACCGAATTGGTGCTCGGCAAACATTCCGGCAGACACGCATTCAAAGACCGTGCACTTAAAATGGGCTTTGAATTGAGTGAAGAAAAGTTGAAAAAAGCCTTTGTGGAATTCAAGAAACTGGCGGACCGCAAAAAAGTCATCGTGGAAGATGATTTGCTAGTCTTGCTGACTGACCAGCAAATCAATGACAGCGAAATTCCAGTCTACAAATTGGAAAATGTCCAAGTGCATTACGGTACAGCGAATATCCCGACGGCAACGGTTTCGGCTTATCAGCCAAACGGAGAGTTGGTGACAGAAGCCGCAACGGGCGCCGGATCGGTTGAAGCGATATTCAACACCTTAGAGCGCATCGTTGCCGGTGAAGTCCACATTCTTGATTACCGGGTCACGTCGATCGGCAAAGGGCGCGACGCACTGGGCGAAGCGGTGATCAATATGACGTATGACGGCGAGACTGTCACTGGACGAGACGTCGCACAGGATGTTTTGGAAGCGACAGCAAAAGCTTACTTAAATACAGTCAATCGCCAATTGGTGAAAGCGGGACAAAAAGTAAAAGTAGCAGTGGTATAAAACGGATGAATCGAAAGAGGAGGAATATAAAATGAAAAAAACAATAGCGGTATTGCCAGGAGACGGAATCGGACCAGAAGTAACAGATGCGGCGGTACAAGTGCTGCAATCCATCGCAATGCGTTATGGACATACTTTTCATTTGAAACACGCGTTGATCGGAGGCAGTGCAGTCGATGCACATAACAACCCGCTGCCTGACGAAACCATTGCCGCATGCGAGGCAAGCGACGCAATTCTCCTCGGTGCAGTCGGAGGTTCGAAATGGGACCAGAATCCAGGGCATCTTCGCCCGGAGAAAGGTTTGTTGAACATCCGTAAGCATTTCGATTTGTTTGCGAATATCCGGCCGGTCAAAGCAATTCCTGCTTTGCTTGGTTCATCGCCATTAAAAGAAGAAGTGGCGAAAGAAGTGGACATGGTCATTGTACGCGAGTTGACAAGCGGTTTGTATTTCGGAGAGCCGAAGCGCCGGACCGAAAAAGCGGGCGTTGATACACTCGTCTATACAAGGGATGAAATCGAGCGGATTGTCGATCAGGCATTTGAAATTGCGCGTGGGCGCAGAGGCAAAGTGACGTCGGTTGATAAAGCGAATGTATTGGAAACAAGCAAGCTATGGCGTGAAGTGGTTGAAGAGCGTAAAGCGTTTTATCCGGATGTCGAAGTGGAACACATGCTGGTTGATTCCGCTGCAATGAAACTGATCACCGATCCGCGGGCATTCGATGTCATGGTGACGGAGAACATGTTCGGCGATATCTTGAGCGATGAAGCGTCCGTTATCACGGGATCGCTTGGCATGCTGCCATCAGCCAGCGTCCGGTCAGACGGTTTCGGCCTATACGAGCCGGTACATGGTTCGGCGCCGGATATCGCAGGCCAGAACAAAGCCAATCCTTCAGCGGCTATTCTTTCGGCGGCGATGATGCTGCGCTATTCGTTCGGTATGCATACCGAAGCGGCAGCAATCGAAGAAGCGGTGATGAGCGTATTGGAAGACGGTTATTGCACAGGCGATTTGTCCGACGCAGGCAAACAAGTGGTATCGACTGAGCGTTTTGTGACAAAAGTGGTTGAAGAATTGGAAAGAGAATTGGTGTCAGAGCACATCATGTATTCTTACGTGTGATCGGGAGGAGCGGTTCGGATGGCAAAAACGATTATTGAAAAGATTTGGGAACAGCATATTGTATACGAAGAGCAGGGGAAGCCGGACCTGCTTTACATCGATCTTCATTTATTGCATGAAGTGACGTCTCCACAAGCATTCGAAGGCCTTAGATTGAATGGCCGGAAGGTACGGCGGCCGGATTTGTGCTTTGCGACAATGGACCACAACGTGCCGACGCGCAACCGGGACAAAATTACGGATCCGATTTCCCGCAAGCAAATTAAAACCCTCCAGGAAAATTGCGAAGAGTTCGGTGTCCCGCTTGCGGGCATCAACCATCCGGATCAGGGCATCGTCCACGTCATTGGACCAGAACTTGGGCTGACGCAACCGGGAAAAACAATTGTCTGTGGAGACAGCCACACTTCCACACACGGCGCATTCGGGTCCTTAGCGTTCGGAATCGGAACGAGTGAAGTGGAGCATGTGTTATCGACACAGACGCTCTGGCAATCGAAACCGAAAACGATGCAAATCCGGATTGACGGAGAATTGGGCTTTGGCGTTGCTGCGAAAGATGTTATTTTGGCAATCATCGCGAAATTTGGCGTTGATATGGGAACCGGCCATATCGTCGAATATACGGGAGATGCCATTCGTTCACTTTCAATGGAAGAACGCATGACTATCTGCAATATGTCGATTGAAGCCGGCGCACGCGCAGGCTTGATCAGCCCGGACGACACGACAATTGAATATATGAGAGGGCGCCGGTATGTAGCTCAAGGAGAAGCGTTTGAGGAAGCGGCAGCTGGTTGGCTGGCACTCGCAACCGATGAAGGCGCCGCGTACGATGTCACGCATACCATCCATGCAGATGAGATTTCGCCTTTTGTAACATGGGGAACCAATCCGTCGATGGGCTCCGGCATTGCAGAACACGTGCCTTTTGCAGCGGACTATGAAGATCCGGCTGACCGGGAAGCGTTAAAACAGGCATTGAGCTATATGCAATTAGAAGAAGGGGCGCCGTTGTCTTCGATTGAAATCCAGCATGTCTTTATCGGATCTTGCACCAACGCCCGCATCGGCGACTTGCGTGCAGCGAGTGCCATTGTGGAAGGGAAAAAAGTGCATCCATCGGTAACGGCGATTGTAGTGCCGGGATCGGAAACAGTGAAACGTGCAGCAGAAGCGGAAGGGCTGGATAAAATCTTCCTTGCAGCTGGATTTGAATGGCGCGAAACCGGATGCAGCATGTGCTTGGCGATGAATGAAGACTCTGTACCAGCAGGAGAGCGCTGTGCCTCCACTTCGAACCGGAACTTCGAAGGGCGGCAAGGAGCGGGATCGATGACGCATTTGGTCAGTCCGGTTATGGCAGCCGCAGCAGCAATCGAAGGGCGCTTGACGGATGTCCGCAATTACATGAAAGAACCGGTGCCAACAGCATGAGTGAAATGGACAAGGAGGCAATGCAATGAAGCCCATTAATAAAATCAACAGCGTCTTAACGCCGCTTGACCGAAAAAATGTAGATACCGATCAAATCATTTCCAAAGAGTTCTTGAAGCGGATTGAACGCACGGGATTCGGCCAGTATTTGTTTTATCATTGGCGTTTCAATCCGGGCGGTTCACCAAGAGAAGACTTTGTGCTGAATGATCCCCGCTTCAGCGGCTCCGAAATTTTAGTTGCACAGGAGAACTTCGGCTGCGGCTCTTCACGTGAACATGCCCCGTGGGCCATCCAAGATTATGGTTTTAATGTAGTTATTGCACCGAGCTATGCGGATATCTTCTATAATAACTGCGTCAAAAATGGCATTTTGCCAATTCGCTTAACAGAGGATCAAGTAGATGAGCTGATTCAAAAAGGGCAAAAAGCCCCCTTTGGTCTGCAAGTCAATCTGGAAGAGCAAACGGTGACTGCGGAAGACGGCAGCCGCTATGAGTTTACAATCGATCCGTACTGGAAAGAAATGCTGCTGAAAGGCTGGGATGAGATTGCTTTGACGTTCCAATACGAGGACTACATCACGGCATACGAACAGCAGCAGCAACAGTAATTATATATAGTAGAAAGTGAAAATCCTTCGCTCACCGCGAGGGATTTTTTGTGTTAAAACATAAACAACCTTTTCTTATTTTCTGACTTTTTCTACTTTCAGCGATTACGGGTTTTAGTGTTGACATCCTTTTGGCCTTTTGTTAATTTTAACAGTGTACTTTAACGCTTTAGCATACTAAAGGAGATAATAAATATGAATGCAGTAATACTTGCTGTCCTGGTCATGCTGGTTTTAAGTTTGTTCCGCGTCAATGTAGTGTTTGCCTTGTTGATTGGAGCGCTTGCCGGAGGACTGAGCGGCGGCTTATCGCTTATGGATACCGTAACAGCTTATACAGGAGGTTTAGGAGCAGGGGCGACGATTGCACTCAGCTATGCAATGCTCGGCGGATTTGCCGTGGCCATTTCACGGACGGGCATACCTGAGCTGCTGGTCTCAAAAGTTTTGAAGCTCGTAAACAAAGAAGGGGAAGGGACAAGAGAGAATCTGGCGAAAGCTTTGGTGATTTTTGCTTTGCTTGCCATGGCGATTTTATCGCAGAATGCCATTCCGATTCACATTGCCTTTATCCCATTGTTGGTGCCGCCAATTTTGCACATTATGAATGAGCTGCGGATCGACCGCCGCTTGATTGCGTCGGTGCTGACGTTCGGGCTGACTGCACCGTATATTTTATTGCCGTATGGCTTCGGGTTGATCTTTCACGAAATCGTCGCTACACAGATGGAGCTGGCAGGATTGCCGATCGACATGGCGGACATTCCAAAAGCGATGGCGATTCCGGTTGCAGGCATGGCGGTGGGATTGGCAGTCGCGGTGTTCATCTCTTACCGAAAACCTCGCGACTATCATGCGAGAGCAACTAATACTATAGAAGAAACTCAAACAAAGACGGCTTCGACGAAAGACGTCATCGTTACGCTCGTTGCATTGGCAGCGGCATTGTATGGTCAGATCCAGACGGATTCGATGATTATCGGGGCGCTTTCGGGCATTCTGGTGTTGTATGTCTTTGGGGCAATGAAATGGCGTGAGGCCGACGATGTGCTGACTGCCGGCATGCGCATGATGGCCTTCATCGGATTTGTTATGATCTCGGCGAACGGATTTGCTGCGGTTATCACTGCAACAGGAGCGGTCGAGCCGCTTGTGTCCAGTGTGGCGGATGTGTTTGATGGCAATAAAGGAGTCGCTGCATTCTTCATGCTGGTGGTCGGCTTGCTCGTGACGATGGGAATCGGGTCGTCGTTTGCAACCATTCCGATCATCGCTGCGATCTTTGTGCCACTGAGCATGGAGTTCGGATTCTCAACGATTGCCATTATTTCGCTGATTGGAACTGCGGGTGCACTTGGGGACGCCGGATCGCCTGCTTCCGACTCGACACTCGGGCCGACAGCCGGGCTGAATGTCGACGGCCAGCACAATCACATCTGGGATACATGCGTGCCGACCTTCCTGCATTACAATATTCCGTTGATTGTTTTCGGCTGGATTGCCGTCATGTTATTGGCTTAAGAAAAAAATGTTCGGACTATTTGCTTGAGAGTTGAATATCTAAAATATCCTGTTATACTAATAAAAGCGAATCAGAAAGAATTTCGTGGAAAGCCTTGCGGAATTCTTTTTTCTTATGTATAATGGTGAATGTTGGTCTTTGACTGCGATGAAGCGAGAGGTTACCGATACACCCGGCCGCTTTGCCATGGCGAGTGATTGGAAAATTTTCGTGGAGAATGTCTATCCAAAATAGGCGAAAAGGAGGGAAAGTAATGGCAAAACAGAAAATTCGTATCCGTTTGAAAGCATATGATCACAGAGTACTTGATCAGTCTGCTGAGAAAATTGTAGAAACTGCAAAACGTTCAGGTGCAAGTGTATCGGGTCCAATCCCGTTGCCAACTGAAAAGTCGGTCTACACAATCTTGCGTTCAGTGCACATTTACAAAGACTCACGCGAGCAATTTGAAATGCGCACACACAAACGCTTAATCGATATCGTTAACCCTACTCCACAAACAGTGGACGCGTTAATGAAATTAGATTTACCATCAGGCGTCGACATTGAAATCAAACTTTAATCGGCAAACGAAATAGAAAAACACAAATAATCACAGGAGGTGTGACAACATGACCAAAGGAATCTTAGGTAGAAAAATCGGTATGACGCAAGTTTTTGCTGAGAACGGTGATTTAATCCCTGTAACTGTAGTTGAAGCTGCTCCAAACGTAGTGCTTCAAAAGAAAACAGTTGAGGTTGACGGCTACGAAGCAATCCAGTTAGGTTTTGAAGACAAGCGCGAAAAGCTTTCTAACAAACCTGCTAAAGGACACGTAGCAAAAGCGAACACTGCTCCTAAGCGCTTCATTCGCGAACTTCGCAATGTAAACTTAGCTGATTACGAGATTGGTCAGGAAGTCAAAGTAGATGTATTCGCAGAAGGCGATGTAGTAGATGTTACAGGAACAACAAAAGGTAAAGGTTTCCAAGGTGTTATTAAACGCCACGGACAATCACGCGGGCCAATGGCTCACGGTTCACGTTACCACCGTCGTCCCGGTTCAATGGGTGCAGTTGCTCCTAACCGCGTATTCAAACAGAAGAAATTGCCTGGTCAAATGGGTGGAACAACAATTACGATTCAAAACCTTCAAATCGTTAAGGTTGATACTGAACGTAACTTGCTTCTAATCAAAGGTAATGTTCCTGGTTCACGCAAAGCATTGCTACGCGTTAAATCAGCTATTAAATCGAAATAATATTTTTTTAGAGGAAGGAGGAAACACGAATGCCTAAAGTAGCTTTATTAAATCAAACTGGTTCTCAAGTGGGCGACATCGAATTGAACGACTATGTATTCGGTATCGAGCCAAATGAAGCCGTGTTATTCGACGCAGTAGTGATGCAACGCGCTTCACTTCGCCAAGGTAACCATAAAGTAAAAAACCGTTCTGAAGTAGCTGGTGGTGGTAAAAAGCCATGGCGCCAAAAAGGAACTGGACGTGCCCGTCAAGGTTCGATCCGTTCACCACAATGGCGTGGAGGCGGTATCGTATTCGGTCCGACACCACGTAGCTATAGCTATAAATTGCCTAAGAAAGTCCGTCGCTTGGCTCTACGCTCTGCGCTTTCATCTGCAGTAGTTGGAGAAAAATTGATGGTACTTGAAGGATTGACTTTTGATGCACCAAAAACAAAAGCATTTACTAAATTGATGCAAGATCTTTCAATTGGTAAAAAAGCTTTGTTCGTAACTGCTGACCCGGATGAAAACGTAGCATTATCTGCTCGCAACATCCAAGGTATGACAGTGGTAGCAGCAACTGGCATCAACGTTTTAGACTTGCTTGGACATGACAAAGTTGTTATGACTAAAGCAGCGATTGAGAAAATTGAGGAGGTGCTTAGTTAATGGAAGCACGTGATATTCTAAAGCGTCCGGTCATTACTGAGCGTTCTTCTGAAGTAATGGCAGATAAGAAGTACACTTTTGAAGTGGACACTCGCGCTAACAAAACACAAGTTAAACATGCTGTTCAAGAAATCTTTGGCGTGAAAGTTGAGAAAGTCAACATCATGAACTACAAAGGCAAATTCAAACGCATGGGCAAACACGCAGGCTATACGAACAAACGCCGCAAAGCGATTGTTAAATTGACTGCTGACTCTAAAGACATCGAATTGTTCGAAATTTAATTTCTATAAGTTCTTAAAGAACTACTAACGAAGGAGGGAAACAACGTGGGGATTAGAAAATACAAACCTACCACTAACGGTCGTCGTAACATGACTACTTCGGATTTCGCTGAAATCACAACGAACAAGCCGGAAAAGTCGCTTCTGCAACCAACTAGACGCAAAGGCGGCCGTAATAACCAAGGTAAAATAACTGTACGCCATCACGGTGGTGGACATAAACGCCAATACCGTGTCATCGATTTCAAACGTAACAAAGATGGCATTCCAGGACGCGTTGCTACAATCGAGTACGATCCAAACCGTTCTGCTAACATCGCATTAATTCACTACGCTGACGGAGAAAAACGTTACATCTTGGCTCCTAAAGGAATCGAAGTTGGAACGCAAATCATGTCAGGCGTTGAAGCTGATATCAAACCAGGTAACGCACTTCCGTTGTCTAACATCCCAATGGGTTCTACAATCCATAACATTGAATTGAAGCCAGGCGGCGGCGGACAGCTAGTTCGTTCTGCAGGAACTTCAGCTCAGGTTCTTGGTAAAGAAGGCAAATACGTAACTGTTCGTTTGCAATCAGGCGAAGTTCGCATGATCCTTGCTACTTGCCGCGCTACAATCGGTGCTGTAGGCAACGAACAACACGAATTGATTAACATTGGTAAAGCAGGCCGCAGCCGCTGGTTAGGCAAACGCCCAACAGTCCGTGGATCTGTAATGAACCCGAACGATCACCCACACGGTGGTGGTGAAGGACGTTCGCCAATCGGACGTAAATCACCAATGTCTCCATGGGGCAAACCGACTCTTGGATACAAAACACGCAAGAAAACGAACAAGTCAGACAAGTTCATCGTGCGTCGTCGTAAAAAATAATTTGATTCCGCTGCGGTTCAGCTTAAGAACCGTGGTGCAATCACGAAGGGAGGATCCCAAATGGGCCGCAGCTTGAAAAAAGGACCTTTTGTTGACGATCATCTTATGAAAAAAGTTGAAGCGCAAAAGGACTCTGAGAAAAAACAAGTGATTAAAACTTGGTCTCGCCGTTCTACAATTTTCCCGACATTCATCGGACAAACAATTGCAGTATACGATGGCCGTAAGCACATCCCTGTATACGTAACTGAAGATATGGTAGGCCATAAACTAGGCGAATTCGCGCCAACACGCAAATACGCTAGTCATGGTGCAGACGATAAGAAAACAAGACGTTAATTGAGAGGAGGATTTCCCCATGCAAGCAAAAGCTGTTGCTAGAACAGTACGTATTGCTCCTCGTAAAGTCCGTTTAGTAGTAGATTTAATCCGAGGCAAGCAAATCGGCGAAGCCGTTGCAATTTTAAAACATACTCCAAAATCGTCATCGATTGTAATTGAGAAGTTATTGAAATCTGCAGCTGCTAACGCTGAACACAACTACGAAATGAACTTGGACAACCTGATTGTTAGCGAAGTATTCGTTGACGAAGGCCCAACATTGAAACGTTTCCGTCCACGTGCAATGGGACGCGCGAGCGCAATCAACAAACGTACAAGCCACATCACACTAGTGGTATCTGAGAAGAAGGAGGGATAATTCGTGGGACAAAAAATACATCCAATCGGGATGCGTATCGGAATCATTCGTGACTGGGAGTCAAAATGGTACGCTGAAAAAGACTATGCGACACTTCTTCACGAAGATATTAAAATCCGTGAATACATCGAAGCACGTTTGAAAGAAGCTTCAGTTTCTAAAATCGAAATTGAGCGCGCTGCAAACCGTGTTAACGTAACAATTCACACTGCGAAACCAGGTATGGTAATTGGTAAAGGTGGTTCTGAAGTAGAAGTACTTCGCAAACAGCTTAACTCTATGACTGGCAAGCGTGTACACATCAACATTATTGAAATCAAAAGAGCTGACCTTGATGCGAGACTAGTTGCTGAAAGTGTTGCACGTCAATTGGAAAACCGCGTGTCTTTCCGCCGTGCACAAAAACAAGCAATCCAGCGCACTATGCGTTCTGGCGCTAAAGGGATCAAAACTCAAGTATCTGGACGTCTAGGCGGCGCTGACATTGCGCGTGCTGAACACTACAGTGAAGGTACTGTTCCGCTCCATACGCTTCGTGCTGATATCGACTATGCACACGCTGAAGCAGACACTACTTACGGCAAACTTGGCGTAAAAGTATGGATCTACCGCGGTGAAGTCCTTCCAACTAAGAAGAAATCTGAGGAAGGAGGCAAATAATATGTTAATGCCTAAACGCGTTAAATATCGTCGTGAGCACCGCGGAAAAATGCGCGGAGAAGCTAAAGGCGGCAAAGAAATCGCATTCGGTGAATTTGGTCTCCAGGCTTTGGAATCATCTTGGATCACTAACCGCCAAATCGAAGCAGCTCGTATCTCCATGACTCGTTACATGAAACGTGGCGGTAAAGTCTGGATTAAAATTTTCCCGCATAAACCTTATACGAAAAAGCCTCTTGAGGTACGTATGGGATCCGGTAAAGGTTCGCCTGAAGGCTGGGTAGCGGTTGTTAAAACAGGTAAAGTAATGTTCGAACTAGCTGGAGTATCTGAAGAAGTGGCACGCGAAGCATTGCGCCTTGCATCTCACAAACTTCCGATCAAAACAAAGTTCGTAAAACGTGAAGAAATTGGTGGTGAATCGAATGAAAGCTAATGAAATCCGTGACTTAACCACTGCTGAAATCGAACAAAAAGTGAAATCACTGAAAGAAGAGCTTTTCAACCTTCGCTTCCAATTGGCTACTGGTCAATTAGAAAATACTGCTCGCATCCGCGAAGTACGTAAAGCGATCGCGCGTATGAAAACTGTGATTCATGAAAGAGAAATCAGTGGCAATAACTGATAATTCGAGAGGAGGTTTGCAAGTATGACTGAGCGTAACCAACGCAAAGTATACACAGGCCGTGTTGTGTCTGACAAAATGGACAAAACCGTTACAGTAATGGTTGAAACTCAAAAGAAGCACGCACTTTATGGCAAACGTGTAAAATACTCTAAGAAATTTAAGGCTCATGATGAGCTAAACGAAGCTAAAATGGGCGACATCGTTCGCATCATGGAAACTCGTCCGCTATCAGCTACTAAACGTTTCCGCGTATTGGAAATTGTAGAAAAAGCGGTTATTATCTAATTTAAATAATTTCGGAACCTAAGAAATTCCGAAGGGAGGTAACCTAAGTGATCCAACAGGAAAGTCGTTTAAAAGTTGCAGACAACTCGGGTGCTCGTGAAGTACTAGCGATTAAAGTGCTTGGTGGTTCTGGTCGTAAGACTGCAAACATCGGTGACGTAATCGTTTGTACCGTGAAAAAAGCAACACCAGGTGGCGTTGTTAAGAAAGGTGAAGTCGTTAAGGCTGTCATCGTTCGCACGAAAAGCGGAGCTCGCCGTAAAGACGGTACTTACATTAAATTTGATGAAAATGCATGTGTTATTATCCGTGACGATAAAGGTCCACGTGGAACACGTATTTTCGGACCTGTTGCCCGCGAACTTCGCGACAACAACTTCATGAAAATCGTTTCACTTGCTCCTGAAGTTCTTTAATAAATCAATGTGCCATACCAAGGAGGTGCGACAGAATGCATGTTAAAAAAGGCGATACAGTTAAGGTAATCTCCGGTAAAGATAAAGGCAAAACAGGTGTTGTTTTGGCTGCTCTACCTAAGAAAGACCGTGTGCTTGTTGAAGGTATCAACATCATCAAAAAGCATACAAAACCGAACCAGGCAAACCCACAAGGTGGAATTGTCAGCCAAGAAGCAGCAATTCACGTTTCTAACGTTATGTTACTTGACCCTAAATCCGGCGAGCCGACTCGTGTAGGATACAAGGTTGAAGATGGTAAAAAAGTTCGTGTTGCAAAAAAATCCGGTGAAAAATTAGATAAATAAAATTCCTGAATGAAGGGAGGTACACACATGAACCGCCTAAAAGAAAAATATGTGAATGAAATCACTCCTGCTCTAGTGAGCAAGTTTGAATATAAATCCGTAATGCAAACACCTAAAGTTGATAAAATCGTTATCAACATGGGTGTGGGTGAAGCTGTTCAAAACACTAAGTCTCTAGACTCGGCTGTTGAAGAATTACAAACGATCACTGGTCAAAAACCAGTTATTACTAAAGCTAAGAAATCTATCGCTGGCTTCCGTCTTCGTGAAGGTATGCCTATCGGATGTAAAGTTACACTACGCGGAGAGCGTATGTATGACTTCCTGGATAAATTGATTGCTATCTCACTTCCACGTGTACGTGACTTCCGTGGCGTTTCGAAAAAATCTTTCGACGGACGCGGTAACTACACACTTGGCGTGAAAGAACAATTGATCTTCCCTGAAATCGATTATGATAAAGTTTCTAAAGTACGCGGTATGGACATCGTAATTGTAACAACTGCGAACTCTGATGAAGAAGCTCGTGAGTTATTAACACAATTCGGAATGCCGTTCCAAAAGTAAACGTGAGGGAGGCGTAAACGTGGCTAAAAAATCTATGATCGCAAAACAAAAACGCACGCCAAAGTTTAAAGTACAAGAGTACACACGCTGTGAACGATGCGGACGTCCGCATTCAGTATTACGCAAATTTAAACTTTGCCGTATTTGTTTCCGTGAACTTGCATATGTGGGACAAATTCCTGGCGTCAAAAAAGCCAGCTGGTAATCCCCTAATTTGGGAAGGAGGTAAAAGTAATGACAATGACAGATCCGATTGCAGATATGCTGACACGCATTCGTAATGCGAACATGGTTCGTCACGAGAAATTAGAGCTTCCGGCTTCTAATGTGAAAAAAGACATCGCTGAAATTTTGAAGCGTGAAGGTTTCGTCCGTGACGTTGAATACGTTGAAGATGACAAACAAGGTATGATCCGTATCTTCTTGAAATACGGAGCTAACAACGAACGCGTTATTACTGGATTGAAACGCATTTCAAAACCAGGACTACGTGTTTACGCAAAAACTAACGAGGTGCCACGTGTACTAAACGGTCTAGGAATCGCTTTAGTATCGACATCACAAGGTTTAGTAACTGATAAAGAAGCCCGCGCGAAACAAATCGGCGGAGAAATTATAGCATACGTTTGGTAATCAGAAACAAACGAATGGAGGTGCAATAGAATGTCACGTGTAGGTAAAAAACCAATCGAGGTACCTGCTGACGTTACTGTAACTGTCGCTGACGGCAACGTAGTAACTGTTAAAGGTCCTAAAGGCGAGATGACTCGCGCATTTAACCAAGATATTACAATTTCTCAAGAAGAAAACGTGCTAACACTAACACGTCCTTCTGACTCGAAACAACACCGCACAATTCACGGAACTACTCGTGCTTTGCTTGCTAACATGATTCTAGGAACTTCACAAGGATTCGAGCGTGTGCTTGAATTGGTTGGGGTTGGATACCGTGCTCAGCTGCAAGGCCAGAAATTGGTTCTTAACGTAGGTTACTCTCACCCGGTAGAATTCACTCCGGAAGAAGGAATCTCTGTTGAAGTTCCATCGAACACACGAGTAATCGTTAAAGGGATCGACAAAGAACGCGTTGGAGCTCTAGCTTCTAACATTCGCCAAGTACGTCCTCCAGAGCCATATAAAGGCAAAGGGATTCGTTACGAAGGGGAAAAAGTTCGCCGCAAAGAAGGTAAAACAGGTAAATAATGCTGCTTAGGCAGGCTGAAAGGAGTGACCTCAGTGATTACGAAACTCGATAAAAACGCATCTCGTAAAAAGCGTCATGCTCGCGTACGTTCAAAAATTACGGGTACAGCATCACGCCCGCGTTTAAACGTATTCCGTTCAAATAAATATATCTACGCTCAATTGATCGATGACGTAAACGGTGTAACACTAGTTAGCGCATCATCAATGGAAAAAGACTTCGAAGGTTCAAAAGGCAATATCGAAGCTGCAGCTAAAGTTGGCGAAACTATCGCTAAACGTGCTGTAGAACAAGAATTGTCATCGATTGTTTTCGACCGCGGTGGTTATTTGTATCACGGGCGTATTAAAGCACTTGCAGAAGCTGCACGTGAAAATGGTTTACAATTTTAAAAGAAGGAGGGACACATTTCATGCGTCGTATTGATCCAAACAAACTTGAACTTGAAGAACGCGTAGTTACGATTAACCGCGTAGCGAAAGTTGTAAAAGGTGGACGTCGTTTCCGTTTCTCCGCATTAGTTGTTGTAGGCGACAAGAATGGTAATGTCGGTTTCGGTACTGGTAAAGCACAAGAAGTTCCAGATGCGATCCGTAAAGCTATTGAAGATGCGAAGAAAAACCTAATCGAAGTACCTATGGTTAAAGGTACAACTCCACATCTAGTAATCGGCCGCTTTGGTGCAGGCCAAATTCTTATCAAACCTGCTTCACCGGGTACTGGAGTAATTGCAGGCGGACCTGTCCGTGCGGTACTTGAACTTGCTGGAGTACAAGACATCTTGTCTAAATCTCTTGGTTCAAACACACCAATCAACATGGTACGTGCAACTATCAACGGTTTAACTCAACTGAAAAGTGCTGATGAAGTTGCAAAACTTCGCGGCAAAACTACAGAAGAGCTATTAGGATAAGGAGGGAAAATTACATGGCTACTAAACTAGAAATTACCCTCACAAAAAGCGTAATCGGGGCTAAACCGAACCAACGCAAAGTCGTTCAATCACTTGGACTTCGCAAAATGCATCAAACAGTTGAGCAGCAAGACAATGCAGCCGTTCGCGGAATGCTTGATAAAGTCGCTCACTTAGTAACTATCAAAGAAGTTTAATCCCTGATTTCTATAGAAGGAGGTGCCAACCAAATGAAACTTCATGAATTAAAACCAGCAGAAGGTTCACGCAGTTCTAGAAAGCGTATCGGACGCGGTATCGGTTCAGGTACTGGTAAAACAGCAGGTAAAGGTCATAAAGGTCAAAACGCACGTTCAGGCGGAGGAGTTCGTCCTGGATTCGAGGGTGGACAAAACCCATTGTTCCGTCGTTTGCCTAAACGCGGATTTACAAACATCAACCGCAAAGACTATGCTGTCGTAAACCTTGACGTATTGAACCGTTTCGACGAAGGCACAGAAATTACACCTGCATTGCTTATCGAATCAGGTGTTGTGAGCAACGAACGTTCTGGAATCAAGATTCTGGGCAACGGTAGCTTGGAGAAGAAACTGACTGTTAAAGCTCACAAATTCTCTGGATCAGCTAAAGAAGCGATTGAAGCTGCCGGTGGACAAACCGAGGTGCTTTAATGTTTCAGACAATCTCTAATTTTATGCGCGTGACTGATATTCGAAATAAAATTTTCTTTACATTACTGATGCTCGTCATTTTCCGGCTCGGAACTTTCATTCCGGTGCCTAATGTCGATGCAGCAGTTCTGCAAGCTACCGATCAAGCTGGCTTGATTGGATTCTTAAATACTTTCGGTGGAGGCGCCCTTGCTAACTTTTCGATTTTAGCGATGGGGATCATGCCATACATTACAGCGTCAATCATCGTGCAATTATTGCAGATGGACGTTGTACCGAAATTTGCTGAGTGGGCGAAACAAGGAGAAGTCGGAAGACGGAAACTTGCTCAATTCACTCGCTACTTCACAATTGTACTAGCCTTTATTCAAGCGATCGGCATGTCTTACGGATTCAACCAGATTTATGGTGGATCTTTAATTCAGAACGATACGATTGCAACTTATGCAGTCATCGCGATTGTTTTGACTGGCGGTACAGCTTTTCTACTGTGGCTTGGTGAGCAGATTACGGCAAAAGGTGTGGGGAACGGTATTTCGATTATCATCTTCGCTGGGATTGTCGCTGCAATACCTGGAGCTATCAACCAATTATATGCTCAGCAGATCGAAGGAGCTGGAGATCAACTCCCAATCAATCTTGCTATCATGGCATTGCTGGCATTAGCAGTTGTTGCTGTTACTGTATTGGTCATTTATGTTCAGCAAGCGCTGCGCAAAATTCCAATCCAGTATGCAAAACGCGTTGCTGGCCGCGGCCAGACAACGAATGCACAACAAACGCATTTACCTTTGAAAGTAAACTCGGCTGGGGTTATTCCAGTAATCTTCGCAGTGGCGTTTATCATCACGCCGCAAACCATTGCTTCATTCTTTGGTGCCAACGCGTTTACGGATGCGGTCCAGAATACGTTTGACTACACGCGTCCAGTCGGCATGATTATTTATGTCGCTTTGATTATTGCATTCACGTACTTCTACGCATTCATTCAGGTGAACCCTGAAAACATGTCGGATAACCTGAAAAAGCAAGGTGCTTATATTCCAGGAATCCGCCCGGGTAAAAATACGCAAGATTATTTAACAAGTGTGTTGTACCGTTTAACATTTGTCGGAGCTATTTTCCTAGCAGTCATTGCGGTTATGCCGATCCTTTTCATCAACCTTGCGGGCTTGCCCCAATCGGCTCAAATCGGCGGTACTAGCCTTCTGATTATCGTAGGGGTAGCACTGGAGACGATGAAACAACTGGAATCGCAACTTGTTAAACGTCATTATAAAGGCTTTATGAAATAATCAAGGGTCTTGGGAACGGTAACGCGTTCCTTGCTACTTGTCTGAGGGGGCAAAACCGTATGAATATCGTATTAATGGGTCTGCCGGGTGCCGGCAAAGGTACACAAGCAGACAAAATTGTTGAGAAGTACGACATCCCTCATATTTCTACAGGTGATATGTTCCGTGCCGCCATCAAAGGCGGAACGAAACTAGGCTTGGAAGCAAAATCGTTCATGGATCAAGGGGCATTAGTGCCTGATGAAGTGACTATCGGTATCGTCCGTGAGCGTCTTAGTGCAGTGGATTGTGCAGAAGGCTTTCTATTAGATGGCTTTCCGCGTACAGTCCCACAAGCTGAAGCGCTGGAATCTCTTCTTGCCGACCTCGGCAAAAGAATCGAGCATGTCGTAAACATCCAAGTTGAACAAGATGAACTAATTGCACGTTTAACAGGCCGATGGATCTGTAAAGTTTGTGGAACTGCTTACCATACTGCGTTCAATCCTCCTCAAGTTGAGGGAGTTTGCGACAAAGATGGCGGAGAACTCTACCAGCGTGAAGATGATAAGCCTGAAACCGTCACGAAACGTTTAGAAGTCAACATTAACCAAACACAGCCGCTTCTTGATTTCTATGGAGACAAAGGCGTGCTGAAAAATATAGATGGACAGCAGGACATTCAAAAAGTATTTGCTGACATTGATGCTCTTCTAAAGGGCGACCGAGGTTAAGTCCCGGCGCCGGGCGCAGTTAGTTGCCTCCATGTGGCTTTAAGGAGCACCGGAGATATGAATTTTCGAGAGCTGCAAAAGCAAACAATGCCTAATTATATGAAATCCGGTGCAGGGTGCACGATGTGCAATTGTGCACTGGAAATAGTATAATGGGTTTCGTGGAAGCATCTGTGTAACGGGTTTGGAACTCATCCAAGGCAGTCCGGACGGTCGAGGAAACATGAGTCAGACTGGCTAAACCGGATTACCCCCTCTCCGCATCTGCGGGCAGTGGAACTCGGAGACTGTCTTTCGAATGTCACTCATGCATTCCTGGTGAATGAATAGAACAATTCAATCAGCAAATACTGTTTGAAGATGAGAACCTGATTTGTATACAGAAGGGAGACTGGGTCGATGGCGAAAGACGATGTAATCGAAATTGAAGGAACAGTCGTTGAGACTTTGCCTAACGCGATGTTTAAAGTGGAACTGGAGAACGGCCATACGATTCTTGCGCATGTATCCGGCAAGATCCGCATGCACTTCATCCGCATTCTGCCAGGGGATAAAGTTACAGTAGAATTATCTCCTTACGATTTAACACGCGGTCGTATCACATACCGTTTTAAATAATCTTTTGCACTCCGGACTACTAAGGAGGTTGGGTTAGATGAAAGTGAGACCATCTGTAAAACCGATCTGTGAAAAATGTAAAGTTATTCGCAGAAACGGTAAAGTAATGGTAATCTGTGAAAATCCGAAACACAAACAAAGACAAGGCTAATATGAAGGAGGTGCATCATACACATGGCACGTATTGCTGGTGTTGACATTCCGCGCGACAAACGCGTTGTTATTTCATTAACATACATTTTCGGTATTGGTAAAACTACGGCTCAGAAAGTACTTGCTTCTGCTGGTATCTCTGAAGATACACGCGTTCGTGATCTTACTGAAGACGAGTTGAACAATATCCGTGAACAATTGGATCAATACAAAATTGAAGGTGACCTTCGCCGTGAAGTATCAATGAACATCAAACGCTTGATGGAAATTGCAAGCTTCCGTGGCATCCGCCACCGCCGTGGACTACCTGTACGCGGTCAAAATACGAAGAACAATGCGCGTACGCGTAAAGGTCCTCGTAAAACTGTAGCGAACAAGAAAAAATAATCAGTAAAGGAGGTTTCTTCTTAACATGGCACGTAAACAACAAACTCGTAAGCGTCGTGTGAAAAAGAATATCGAATCAGGTATTGCTCACATCCGCTCAACATTTAACAACACAATTGTTACAATTACAGATATGCAAGGGAACGCAGTATCATGGTCAAGCGCTGGTGCTCTAGGATTTAGAGGTTCTCGTAAATCTACACCTTTCGCTGCTCAAATGGCTGCTGAAACCGCTGCTAAAACTTCAATTGAACACGGTCTTAAAACTCTAGAAGTTACAGTTAAAGGTCCTGGTTCAGGTCGTGAGGCTGCAATCCGTGCGCTTCAAGCTGCCGGACTAGAAGTTACAGCTATCAAAGATGTAACTCCAGTACCTCATAACGGTTGCCGTCCACCGAAACGCCGCCGCGTGTAATCGTTAATCTGAATAAGATTTTTGAACATCACGACTTACTGAATGTGTACCAACTTGTAGCGAAAGTCTGTGACTATCGAATTCTTGATTTAACGAAAAAAACACCGACGTTTTGAAGGAGGGTAAAATGAATGCTCGAAATAGAAAAACCAAAAATTGAAACGGTCGAGATCGACAGCAGTTCCAAATATGGAAAATTTGTTGTTGAACCGCTTGAGCGTGGATATGGAACCACTTTAGGTAACTCCTTACGTCGAATCTTACTTTCATCTTTACCAGGCGCTGCTGTTACTTCGATTCAAATTGACGGTGTATTACACGAATTCTCCACTGTTGAAGGTGTAGAAGAAGATGTAGCCTCTATCATTTTGAACATTAAGAAGCTGGCTTTGAAAATTTACTCTGACGAAGAAAAAGTCATTGAAATTGACGTCAAAGGTGATGGAACGGTTACGGCTGCAGATATCACGCACGACAGTGACGTGGAAATTTTGAATCCGGATTTATATATTGCAACGATCGCTAAAGGCGGCCACCTACGTATGCGCATGTATGCGAACCGAGGCCGTGGATATGCACGTGCAGATCAGAACAAACGTGACGATTTGCCGATTGGCGTTATCCCGGTTGATTCAATCTATACGCCTGTTTCACGTGTTAACTTCCAAGTAGAAAATACACGAGTGGGTCAACTCGCTAATTTCGACAAATTATCTCTTGATGTTTGGACAGATGGCAGCATTGGTCCAAAAGAGGCAATCGCACTTGGGGCTAAAATCTTTACTGAGCATTTAAATATCTTCGTGGGATTGACTGACGAGGCACAAACGGCTGAAATCATGGTTGAAAAAGAAGAAGACCAAAAAGAAAAAGTGCTTGAGATGACTATCGAAGAACTTGATCTTTCGGTTCGCTCTTACAACTGCTTAAAACGTGCGGGTATCAACACGGTACACGAACTGGCAAGCAAGTCGGAAGACGACATGATGAAAGTCCGCAACCTTGGACGCAAATCACTAGAAGAAGTTAAAGTGAAGTTGGAAGATTTGGGTCTAGGCCTTCGCAAAGAAGACTGAATACCAGGAATCTGATCCGAACTATTTAACAAAGGAGGGAAACTTCAATGAGAAAGCTTCAACGTACAAGTTCTCAACGTAAAGCACTATTACGTGACCTTACAACAGACTTAATCGTACATGAGCGCATTCAAACGACTGAAGCTCGTGCGAAAGAAGTGCGTTCGACTGTAGAAAAAATGATTACGCTTGGTAAACGTGGAGATCTTCACGCACGCCGTAAAGCTGCAGCATATATCCGCCGTGAGCTAGTAACATCTACTGACGCAGAAGGTAACGAAAACACAATCTTTGCTTTGCAAAAATTGTTTGATGACGTTGCTCCACGCTACGCAGAACGCCAAGGCGGCTACACGCGTATCATGAAAATGGGTCCTCGTCGCGGAGACGGTGCACCAATCGTTATTATCGAATTAGTTTAATCTGAATCATCCGATTCGGATTAAAGCCTTCGGACGAAATATGCCGAAGCACCATTAAATTAGTTGAAGAGGGTTCGCGCCCTCTTCTTTTAGCATCATGATTTATACGACAAATATGAAAAGCTGAGCGTTACGATGAGCGAGCCGAAAGGCGGCGACTTGTCTAGCTCTACGCACCTCATTCAGCTCCGGCTTAAGCACCCGGAGAGCCATAGACAGATAAGCGCATTTCTCTGAATGAGGTGCGCGCTTTTTTTATTTATTTACCATTTTACATATGCTTACTAGACCGAGTAGAGTAGAGATAGGCAGTACAGAGGAGGTTAGCTGAGATGAATTCGATTATTATGTCATTCAAAGATGTGACATTTACATATACGCCGGACGATCAGTCGGTAAGGCCCGCAGTAGCGGACCTGTCCTTTTCAATAGAAGAAGGGGAATGGATCGCTTTAGTCGGCCATAACGGCTCAGGCAAATCGACCATTGCCAAATTGATGAATGGATTGCTGTTTCCGCAAGCGGGAGAAGTGGCAGCAATGAACCTGACGATGTCCGAAGAGAGTTTATGGGATATCCGTTCCCAGATGGGGATGGTCTTCCAAAACCCGGACAACCAGTTTGTGGGAGCTACCGTGCAGGATGATGTTGCTTTTGCCTTAGAGAATAACGGAGTGCCTCATGAAGAGATGGTGGTTCGCGTGAAAGAATCTCTCCGCCAAGTAAAAATGGAAGAATTCCTGGACCATGAACCGCATCACCTTTCAGGGGGACAAAAGCAGCGGGTAGCCATAGCGGGTGCCCTGGCTCTACGGCCGCGGCTATTGATTTTGGACGAAGCCACTTCCATGCTCGATCCACAAGGGCGCATGGAAGTCATTGAGACCATCCGCGAACTGCGGGAAGAAACCGGCCTGACGGTTATTTCCATTACCCATGACTTGGAAGAGGCGGCGCTTGCAGACCGCATCATTGTGATGAATGCGGGCCGCAAGCACAAAGAAGGAACGCCGGAAGAAGTATTTCTGACCGGCAATGAACTGACAACGCTCGGCCTGGATCTGCCTTTTGCGATGCGCATGACGCATTTGCTGAGAGAAGCGGGTGTTCAGGTTTTAGGAGAACATATGACAGAAGACGAGCTGGTGGAGGAATTATGGACATTTTACTCCAAGAAGTAGGATACAGTTACGCCATGAATACGCCGTTTGAAAAAAGAGCGCTGCACAATGTCAATATCCATATTCCGTCCGGTTCGTATACAGCAATCATTGGCCATACGGGATCAGGGAAATCGACCGTTTTGCAGCATCTAAACGCTTTGCTGAAGCCAACCGAAGGGTCCGTGGTGATTGGTGAGCAGCAAGTGGATGCCAAGACAAAAGGCAAGCATTTGCGCGACATCCGCCGCCAAGTCGGCATTGTTTTTCAATTTCCAGAACAGCAGCTGTTCGATGAAACGGTGCTGAAAGACATCATGTTCGGGCCATTGAATTATGGCGTTTCTGAAGAAGAAGCAAGCCGGCGTGCCCATGAACTGGTGGAACAATTGGGATTGCCTGCTGACGTGTTAGAAAAATCGCCGTTTGATTTATCCGGTGGGCAAATGCGCCGTGTGGCCATTGCCGGTGTTCTGGCGATGGAGCCGGACGTATTGGTATTGGATGAACCGACAGCCGGACTGGATCCGAAAGGCCGGCGTGAAATCATGGATCTGTTTCATCAGCTTCATATTTCGAAGGGATTAACTACCGTGCTTGTGACGCATAGCATGGAAGACGCCGCCCGCTATGCCGATCAAGTCGCCATCATGCACCAAGGCAAATGCGTAGCGACAGGGGAGCCGAAAGACATTTTTTCAAATGAAGAGCAATTGCTCGATTACCGCCTGGAGCCGCCTCGGACGATTCGGCTCCAGCGGAAATTCGAGGAAAAGTTGGGGATAAAACTGGATAGCATCTCGCTGACTGAAGAAGCCCTGGCTAAAAACCTGGCCCTTGCTTTTTTGGAAGGACGTGCAGCCGAATGATGGAGAAAATGATATTTGGCCGTTTTATTCCAGGAGATTCTTTCGTCCATCGAATGGATCCACGGGCGAAAATTCTGTTTGTCTTTTTGTTTATTGCCATTGTTTTTGTGGCCAATAATACGCTGACGTATTTGCTCTTGCTGGCTTTTACCTTTTTTGTGGTGTTTTTATCAAAAATTCGCCTTTATTTCTTAGTGAATGGCTTAAAGCCGGTCTTTATTTTGTTGATTTTTACCTTTATGCTGCATATCTTCTTTACGAAGGGAGGCGACCTTCTTTTTAGCTTCGGTTTTGTTGAAGTTTATGAAGAGGGCCTTCGGCAAGGGATTTTCATCTCGATCCGCTTCCTGGTGCTGGTGTTCATCACGAGCATCTTAACGCTGACCACTTCACCAATTTCGATTACGGACGGCATCGAAGTGCTCTTGGGGCCATTTAAACGCATCAAACTGCCGGTCCATGAATTGGCGCTGATGATGTCGATCTCGCTGCGTTTTATTCCGACTTTGATGGATGAGACAGGAAAGATTTTAAAAGCGCAAATGGCAAGAGGTTCAGATATTGGCTCAGGTCCGTTGAAGAAGCGCATCAAAGCGGTCGTACCGCTCCTGATTCCTTTGTTTGTCAGTGCCTTTAAACGCGCTGAAGACTTGGCAACCGCCATGGAAGTGCGGGGCTACCGGGGAGGGGAAGGCAGAACACGCTACCGCCAGCTGGATTGGCGGATGAGAGATACGCTGAGCTTATTGATGCTGGTTGGATTAACGGCAGTGCTCTGGTATTTCCGGACGTAAGGAGAGAACTATGAAACGATACAAAGCAACCATTTCTTATGACGGTTCCGGGTTTGCAGGCTATCAGATCCAGCCGGATTCGCGTACCGTCCAGCAAGAATTGATGAAGGTTTTAAAAACGATCCATAAAGGGGAAACGGTCCAGGTCGTGGCGAGCGGGCGCACGGATGCCAAAGTGCATGCCACAGGCCAGGTGATCCATTTTGACAGCCCGCTCAATATTCCTTTGGGCGGCTGGCTAAAAGCGCTGAATGTGCTGCTCCCTGAAGATATCCGGGTGCATGCGATTGAGGAAGCGGATCCTTCTTTCCATGCGCGTTACCATACAAGCGGCAAGACTTACCGCTATAAATGGGACCGCGCCCCAATCATCAGCCCGTTTACGCGCAATTACATGGTACATGTCAAACAGCGCCCGGACGTGGAGCAAATGAAGCAAGCGGCAGAAGCGATTCTCGGCACCCATGATTTTTCAAGTTTCTGTGCAGCGAATACCGGTGTCGTGGACAAAGTCCGGACTGTCCGGCGCCTGGAGCTGGAAGAGCACGGGGAAGAATTGCATATGGTGATTGAAGGATCCGGCTTTCTGTACAATATGGTGCGCATCATTGCAGGCACTTTGATGGAAGTGGGAACCGGCCGACGAGCTGCTTCCGACCTTGCGGGAATTGTCGCAGCAGCGGACCGGAGCAAGGCGGGGAAAACCGCGGCAGCCCACGGCTTATACCTGGAAAATGTGGCTTACGAAAGCTGAAACAACTTTTCCAGGTGTTTTTGGAAAAACCCTTGACTTTCGAGTTCATCCGTTATATGATGATGTATGGTATTTTCATTACCCCCACGATATGCCCCGGAAGGTTATTTGTGTTATGGGATAACGAAAAAACGGAACAACGGAACGAACATGTAACAACGGAACATTGGAACATGATTATAAAAAGAGATGATATTTTAGGAGGACAATATACATGCGTACAACATTCATGGCTAAAGGTCACGAAGTCGAGCGTAAATGGTTAGTTGTCGATGCAGAAGGGCAAACTCTTGGACGTTTAGCTTCTGAAGTCGCTTCAATCTTACGCGGTAAATACAAACCAACATTCACACCAAACGTTGACACAGGTGATCACGTAATCATCATCAACGCTGAAAAGATTCACCTTACAGGCAAAAAACTTACTGACAAAATCTACTACCGCCACACGCAATACACAGGTGGTTTGAAACAGCGTACAGCTCTTGAAATGCGCACAAACTACCCAACAAAAATGCTTGAATTGGCTATCAAAGGGATGCTTCCTAAAAACACTTTAGGCCGTCAGCAGTTCAAAAAATTGCACGTATACGCTGGACCAGATCATAACCATCAAGCACAACAGCCAGAAGCTTACACGCTTCGCGGTTAATCATTAGTAAATAAGAGGAGGATACACCCTTGGCACAAGTTCAATATATTGGTACAGGTCGCCGTAAAAACTCTACAGCTCGCGTACGTTTAGTACCAGGAGACGGCACAATTACAATCAACAACCGTGACGTATCGGATTACGTTCCATACGAAACACTTGAACAAATCATCAAACAACCACTAGTAGCTACTGAAACTCTAGGAAGCTATGATGTGCTTGTAAACGTAAGAGGCGGAGGCTTCACAGGTCAAGCTGGAGCAGTACGCCACGGAATTGCACGCGCTCTACTTACTGTAGACCCTGCTTTCCGTCCAGCTTTGAAATCTGCTGGATTGCTAACTCGTGACCCACGTATGAAAGAGCGTAAGAAACCAGGTTTGCGTTCAGCTCGTCGTGCACCACAGTTCTCAAAACGTTAATATTACAGAAACCCCTTTTCTCTCCGGAGAAAAGGGGTTTTGTTCTTTCTGGCAAATCTTATAGAAGCGACGCTTCCGTTTTTCTTCTAGAAGACAGAATACATTTAAAATGAAGGGGTCTATGATATAATTTACGGTGAGCAAAAGTGATAGGGAGTGTAGGATATGTTGACTGAAGTACAAGTTCGCGAGTTACTCGGAGAGTTACAAGATCCGTTTTTACATAGATCGCTGACGGAAACAAACGGCATCACGTCTGTGAAAATAAAAGAAGAAAAAAACCACGTAAGCGTTAAGCTGGCGATTGCCAAAACGAATACGCCTGAACAGATGCAAATGCAAATGAAAGTGGTAGAAATTTTAAAAGGAGCGGGAGCCGGATCTGTCGGTATCCGCTTTGAAGAATTGGCACCCGAAACTTTGGCGCAGTTCCGTGGAACGGCAAATGAGTCGGAAGCACAGGATTTGCTGTCTCCACTGAATAAAGTCGAATTTATTTCGATTGCGAGCGGAAAAGGCGGCGTCGGTAAATCAACGGTTTCTGTCAACTTGGCGGTTGCCCTTGCACGCCTTGGCAAAAAAGTCGGTTTGATTGACGCTGACATTTACGGCTTTAGTGTTCCGGATATGATGGGAATCGATAAAGTGCCTGTGGTTCGCGGAGATACCATTATTCCGGTGGAGCGCTTTGGCGTGAAAGTAATTTCGATGGGCTTCTTTGTAGAAGACAATATGCCAGTAGTATGGCGCGGCCCAATGCTTGGAAAAGTGTTGGATCAATTCTTCCGCGATGTTGAGTGGGGAGACCTGGACTATCTTCTTCTCGATTTGCCGCCAGGAACAGGCGACGTTGCGTTGGACATCCACCAGATGCTGCCAGCTTCAAAAGAAATCGTCGTGACGACTCCACATCCGACTGCTGCATTCGTAGCAGCTCGTGCTGGTGCGATGGCTATTCAAACGGACCATGAAGTTCTAGGGGTTATTGAAAACATGTCTTGGTTTGAAAGCAAGGAAACAGGCAAGAAAGAATATTTATTCGGCCAAGGCGGAGGTCCTAAGCTTGCGGAAGAACTGCAAGTGCCATTGCTTGGTCAGATTCCTTTAGGCCAGCCGGATTGGAACGAAGCAGACTTTGCGCCGTCGGTATATCTTGAAGACCATCCGACCGGTAAAATTTACGGCGAAATTGCTGAACAGATTTTGGTTCAGTTTGCCAAAAAATAAAAAAGCGATCCCGAAAGCCGATTTTGGCTTTCGGGATTTTTTCATATTTGACAAATTGTCACGACTGTCAAGCATTGTTCACATCAAAAGCGTGCGGCCAATGGATTTTTTGGTTGGGGGTTGATACAATCTTAAGAGGATTTCAAACAATGGAGGCATTTACGTGACTATACGAAATTGGGTTAAATTTTTCTTTAAAGCGCTTTTAATCGGTGGAGCAGTAACCGGTATTCTCGGCATCTTCATCCGCTGGAATGATATATTTTCAAAGCCTGTAGCAAACGGTGAGTGGGGAGAAGTCCTTGCAGCATTTGTTTGGCTGGTCATTATCGGATTAACGATGAGCATTATCAGCCAGCTGTGCTTTTTCGCTTATTTGACGGTGCATCAGATCGGCATGAATATTTTCCGGACCTTGCGCCTGTGGAATTGGATCCAGGTGCTGATTATTGTAGTAGTAATTTTGGATTTAATCGTGTTTCGATTCGGTCCGAACGCAGAAACATCCGGACAGGTTTGGCTGTACGGCATCCTGTTGGCGATTCTGCTGGTAACAGCATTTACAACAGCGTACTTTAAAGCAAAATGGACAAACAAAGAAGCTTTCATTTCTGCTTTGTTCTTTATGATTGTCATTACAACGGTTGAATGGCTGCCGGCATTGATGGTAGACGCAGGAAACATCGACAGTTGGGTGACCTTATTGTTGTTTCCATTCCTGGCGGTAAATGCCTATCAACTATTGGTGCTGCCAAAATACAATGAGCAGTCTGATATTGACCGCCAGAAGCTGGAAGAGCGGCGGGCGGCACGGAGAGCTGCAGCACAAGCAAGCCCCAAAAAATAATATTCACCTAAAATCACCTTGGGTTCTTTCTTAATAGAAGGAAGCTAAGGTGATTTTTTAGTGGATAGGGAATGAAAGAACTTTGAATAAATATACCAATGATTAAAATTTCAGAAAAACAATTTGGAGTTAAAATAGGAGAATGAAATGAAAAAATACGAAGGTTGAACTGCTGGCGAAAACGCATAACAGCAAGCTTTTAGAAGCGTTACGATAAAGAAAGCAAAAAAGAAAAAAGAACTTTAGAAAAAACTTTCCCAAATGTGTTGACAGGAATATAAACATGCTTTAATATAATAAAAGTCGCCAAGCAACAACGAACAACATAAACGATAACGGCGACAAAACATGAACCTTGAAAACTGAACAGCAAAACGTCAACGAAAGACGTCACGAGCGCCTTGGCGCGAGAACGGCTTTTGCGAAGGTTGCCGCAGGCAATCGGAGCAAGGGTACGTGAGCAAACCGGTGTTCGTGGCTTAACTACTGATCAGGCATTGCCAGATCAAGCGACTCGTGCGTTCTTCGGAACGGCGAGACGCCAGCAGAATTTGAGCAAGTCAGTTCTCTATAATGGAGAGTTTGATCCTGGCTCAGGACGAACGCTGGCGGCGTGCCTAATACATGCAAGTCGAGCGGAACACTTGGAGCTTGCTCCAAGCGTTTAGCGGCGGACGGGTGAGTAACACGTGGGCAACCTGCCCTGCAGATCGGGATAACTCCGGGAAACCGGTGCTAATACCGAATAGTTTGACCTCCCTCCTGGGAGGTTACGGAAAGACGGTTTCGGCTGTCACTGCAGGATGGGCCCGCGGCGCATTAGCTAGTTGGTGGGGTAACGGCCCACCAAGGCGACGATGCGTAGCCGACCTGAGAGGGTGATCGGCCACACTGGGACTGAGACACGGCCCAGACTCCTACGGGAGGCAGCAGTAGGGAATCTTCCGCAATGGACGCAAGTCTGACGGAGCAACGCCGCGTGAGTGATGAAGGTTTTCGGATCGTAAAACTCTGTTGCGAGGGAAGAAACCGTGCCAGCTAACTACTGGCACCTTGACGGTACCTCGCCAGAAAGCCACGGCTAACTACGTGCCAGCAGCCGCGGTAATACGTAGGTGGCAAGCGTTGTCCGGAATTATTGGGCGTAAAGCGCGCGCAGGCGGTCCTTTAAGTCTGATGTGAAAGCCCACGGCTCAACCGTGGAGGGTCATTGGAAACTGGGGGACTTGAGTGCAGAAGAGGAAAGTGGAATTCCATGTGTAGCGGTGAAATGCGTAGAGATGTGGAGGAACACCAGTGGCGAAGGCGACTTTCTGGTCTGTAACTGACGCTGAGGCGCGAAAGCGTGGGGAGCAAACAGGATTAGATACCCTGGTAGTCCACGCCGTAAACGATGAGTGCTAAGTGTTAGGGGGTTTCCGCCCCTTAGTGCTGCAGCTAACGCATTAAGCACTCCGCCTGGGGAGTACGGCCGCAAGGCTGAAACTCAAAGGAATTGACGGGGGCCCGCACAAGCGGTGGAGCATGTGGTTTAATTCGAAGCAACGCGAAGAACCTTACCAGGTCTTGACATCCCGCTGACCGCCCTGGAGACAGGGCTTTCCCTTCGGGGACAGCGGTGACAGGTGGTGCATGGTTGTCGTCAGCTCGTGTCGTGAGATGTTGGGTTAAGTCCCGCAACGAGCGCAACCCTTGATCTTAGTTGCCAGCATTCAGTTGGGCACTCTAAGGTGACTGCCGGTGACAAACCGGAGGAAGGTGGGGATGACGTCAAATCATCATGCCCCTTATGACCTGGGCTACACACGTGCTACAATGGACGGTACAAAGGGCTGCCAACCCGCGAGGGGGAGCCAATCCCAGAAAACCGTTCTCAGTTCGGATTGCAGGCTGCAACTCGCCTGCATGAAGCCGGAATCGCTAGTAATCGTGGATCAGCATGCCACGGTGAATACGTTCCCGGGCCTTGTACACACCGCCCGTCACACCACGAGAGTTTGTAACACCCGAAGTCGGTGAGGTAACCCTTGTGGAGCCAGCCGCCGAAGGTGGGACAGATGATTGGGGTGAAGTCGTAACAAGGTAGCCGTATCGGAAGGTGCGGCTGGATCACCTCCTTTCTAAGGATAATATCGGAACGGAGCTTACGCTCCGGTTGACGTTTTGCGTTCAGTTTTGAAGGTTCACTGAAAGGCGAAAAACGCCGTTCAGCTCAACCGGCTGCTGGAAGGCTTGACTTGACATGCTTGCATGTCGAAGGAAAGCGTGAAGCAGACGCGGGAGCTGGCGTTTGGAGCTGGACATGACACTTCAACCCTTGTTCTTTGAAAACTGGATATGACGACATTGAAACAACGAAAACAAGCAACACGAGTGATGAGACCGATTTTTTCGGTCGACTTTCTAATGGTTAAGTTAGAAAGGGCGCACGGTGGATGCCTTGGCACTAGGAGCCGAAGAAGGACGGCACTAACACCGATATGCTCCGGGGAGCTGTAAGTGAGCTTTGATCCGGAGATTTCCGAATGGGGGAACCCACCGCCTTTAATGGGGCGGTATCCATGTGTGAATTCATAGCACATGAGAAGGCAGACCCAGGGAACTGAAACATCTAAGTACCTGGAGGAACAGAAAGCAAATGCGATTCCCTGAGTAGCGGCGAGCGAAACGGGATCAGCCCAAACCAAGAGGCTTGCCTCTTGGGGTTGTAGGACACTCAATACGGAGTTACAAAAGAAGCGGTTAGGCGAAGCGACCTGGAACGGTCCGCCACAGTGGGTAACAGCCCCGTAGCCGAAAATCGCTTCCCTCCTGAGTGGATCCTGAGTACGGCGGAACACGTGAAATTCCGTCGGAATCCGGGAGGACCATCTCCCAAGGCTAAATACTACCTAGTGACCGATAGTGAACCAGTACCGTGAGGGAAAGGTGAAAAGCACCCCGGAAGGGGAGTGAAACAGATCCTGAAACCGTGTGCCTACAACTAGTCAAAGCCCGTTTATGGGTGATGGCGTGCCTTTTGTAGAATGAACCGGCGAGTTACGATTGCATGCAAGGTTAAGGTGAGAAGCCGGAGCCGCAGCGAAAGCGAGTCTGAATAGGGCGAATGAGTATGCAGTTGTAGACCCGAAACCAGGTGATCTACCCATGTCCAGGGTGAAGGTAAGGTAACACTTACTGGAGGCCCGAACCCACGCACGTTGAAAAGTGCGGGGATGAGGTGTGGGTAGCGGAGAAATTCCAATCGAACCTGGAGATAGCTGGTTCTCTCCGAAATAGCTTTAGGGCTAGCCTCAAGATTGAGAATCCTGGAGGTAGAGCACTGTTTGGACTAGGGGCCCATCCCGGGTTACCGAATTCAGACAAACTCCGAATGCCAGTGATTTATGCTTGGGAGTCAGACTGCGAGTGATAAGATCCGTAGTCAAGAGGGAAACAGCCCAGACCACCAGCTAAGGTCCCCAAATATCCGTTAAGTGGAAAAGGATGTGGCGTTGCTTAGACAACCAGGATGTTGGCTTAGAAGCAGCCATCATTTAAAGAGTGCGTAATAGCTCACTGGTCGAGTGACACTGCGCCGAAAATGTACCGGGGCTAAACGGATTACCGAAGCTGTGGATGGACATCGTAGATGTCCGTGGTAGGAGAGCGTTCTAAGGGCGTCGAAGCGGGACCGGAAGGATCCGTGGAGCGCTTAGAAGTGAGAATGCCGGTATGAGTAACGAAAGACGGGTGAGAATCCCGTCCACCGAATGCCTAAGGTTTCCTGAGGAAGGCTCGTCCGCTCAGGGTCAGTCGGGACCTAAGTCGAGGCCGATAGGCGTAGACGATGGACAACAGGTTGATATTCCTGTACCACCTCCCCGCCGTTTGAGCAATGGGGGGACGCAGAAGGATAAGGCGAGCGCGCCGTTGGTTGAGCGCGTCCAAGCAGCAAGGTGGGAAACGAGGCAAATCCCGTTTCCATCAACATTGAACTGTGACGGCAAGGGGCATTGCGCCCTGGAGTCCCTGATTTCACACTGCCAAGAAAAGCCTCTAGCGAGGCGGGAGGTGCCCGTACCGCAAACCGACACAGGTAGGCGAGAAGAGAATTCTAAGGTGAGCGAGTGAACTCTCGTTAAGGAACTCGGCAAAATGACCCCGTAACTTCGGGAGAAGGGGTGCTCTGGTAGGGTGTATAGCCCGAGAGAGCCGCAGTGAATAGGCCCAGGCGACTGTTTAGCAAAAACACAGGTCTCTGCAAAACCGTAAGGTGACGTATAGGGGCTGACGCCTGCCCGGTGCTGGAAGGTTAAGGGGAGTGCTTAGCGCAAGCGAAGGTGCGAACTGAAGCCCCAGTAAACGGCGGCCGTAACTATAACGGTCCTAAGGTAGCGAAATTCCTTGTCGGGTAAGTTCCGACCCGCACGAAAGGCGTAACGATCTGGGCACTGTCTCAACGAGAGACTCGGTGAAATTATAGTACCTGTGAAGATGCAGGTTACCCGCGACAGGACGGAAAGACCCCGTGGAGCTTTACTGCAGCCTGATATTGAATTTTGGTGCAACTTGTACAGGATAGGTAGGAGCCAGAGAACCCGGAGCGCCAGCTTCGGGGGAGGCGTCGGTGGGATACTACCCTGGTTGTATTGAAATTCTAACCCACGCCCCTGATCGGGGCGGGAGACAGTGTCAGGCGGGCAGTTTGACTGGGGCGGTCGCCTCCTAAAGAGTAACGGAGGCGCCCAAAGGTTCCCTCAGAATGGTTGGAAATCATTCGCAGAGTGTAAAGGCACAAGGGAGCTTGACTGCGAGACGTACAGGTCGAGCAGGGTCGAAAGACGGGCTTAGTGATCCGGTGGTTCCGCATGGAAGGGCCATCGCTCAACGGATAAAAGCTACCCCGGGGATAACAGGCTTATCTCCCCCAAGAGTCCACATCGACGGGGAGGTTTGGCACCTCGATGTCGGCTCATCGCATCCTGGGGCTGTAGTCGGTCCCAAGGGTTGGGCTGTTCGCCCATTAAAGCGGTACGCGAGCTGGGTTCAGAACGTCGTGAGACAGTTCGGTCCCTATCCGTCGCGGGCGCAGGAAATTTGAGAGGAGCTGTCCTTAGTACGAGAGGACCGGGATGGACACACCGCTGGTGTACCAGTTGTTCCGCCAGGGGCATCGCTGGGTAGCTATGTGTGGCCGGGATAAGTGCTGAAAGCATCTAAGCACGAAGCCCCCCTCAAGATGAGATTTCCCATTGCGCAAGCAAGTAAGATCCCTCAAAGACGATGAGGTAGATAGGTTCGGGGTGGAAGCGCGGCGACGCGTGCAGCTGACGAATACTAATCGATCGAGGACTTAACCAACATAGTTGTTTTCAATGTCGCATATCCAGTTTTGAGGGCGCAAGCACTCATGTCCAGTGATGATGGCAAAGAGGCCACACCCGTTCCCATCCCGAACACGGAAGTTAAGCTCTTTTGCGCCGATGGTAGTTGGGGGTTTCCCCCTGTGAGAGTAGGACATTGCTGGGCCATTTTGTTTTTTTATGCCGTAACGAATCTTTTACCTTGCTTCCATAGCTCAGCAGGTAGAGTGCTTCCATGGTAAGGAAGAGGTCACCGGTTCGAACCCGGTTGGAAGCTTTTGTTTTTATAAGGTTTCTGTAAACGGGAAAAGCACTTATTCATCTTTTTATGGCCCCTTGGTCAAGCGGTTAAGACACCGCCCTTTCACGGCGGTAACACGGGTTCGAATCCCGTAGGGGTCACCAATTTTTATAGTTATGTGGAGGATTAGCTCAGCTGGGAGAGCATCTGCCTTACAAGCAGAGGGTCGGCGGTTCGATCCCGTCATCCTCCACCATTATTTCTCGGTGGGGTAGCGAAGTGGCTAAACGCGGCGGACTGTAAATCCGCTCCTTCGGGTTCGGCAGTTCGAATCTGCCCCCCACCACCAGTTTTATTTATATTGGCATTGGGGTATAGCCAAGCGGTAAGGCAACGGGTTTTGATCCCGTCATGCCCTGGTTCGAATCCAGGTACCCCAGCCATTTTTATTTTGAGCCATTAGCTCAGTTGGTAGAGCATCTGACTTTTAATCAGAGGGTCGAAGGTTCGAATCCTTCATGGCTCATTCTTTATTCCTTGCGCCTGTTCAGCGCGGGGCCTTAGCTCAGCTGGGAGAGCGCGACGCTGGCAGCGTCGAGGTCAGGGGTTCGAGCCCCCTAGGCTCCATTGTTCCATGTGTATTTGTACTATCCATGTGTAAAAAGCCCGTATCCAATTTATTGGATGCGGGCTTTTTTTAGGTTCCGATGTATTCAGACTGCGGACGGAAAATGACATTGTCTTCTTGCTGTTCCATCGCATGGGCAGTCCAGCCGACGATACGGGCTGCGCTAAACGTAGAGGTAAAGAGCGCTGAAGGCATTGCGATGGACCGCATAATGGCAGCCGCATAGAATTCCACGTTCGTGTGCAGCGCACGTCCTGGTTTGTGTTGCTCTAGGAGGCGGACAATCTCTTTTTCAGCCGCCACGGCCAAATCGAGCCATGGATCTGCTCCTTGCAGGGCGAGGCATTTCTCTCTTAATACAATCGATCGTGGATCTTCAGTCCGGTAAATGCGATGCCCAAAGCCCATAATTTTTTCGCCATTGGCCAATTTCTCGAGAATGACCGGTTCAATGCGCTCTGGCGTTTGAATTTCATCGAGCAAGTCGATGACTCCTGAAGGCGCTCCTCCGTGAAGGGGGCCTTTCATAGTGCCGATGGCGGAAGTAACAGCAGAGACAAGGTCCGATTCTGTAGAGATGGTGACGCGGGCAGCAAATGTCGAAGCGTTCATGCCGTGCTCCATCGTCAGCTTTAAATACGTTTCCAATGCTTCAATCTGCGCTTGTGAAGGTTCGCGTCCATTCAACATCCACAAATAATTGGCGGTATGCCCGAGATCTTCGCGCGGTTGAATCATGTCTTTTTCTTCCTGCAAGCGGAACAAAAGAGCAATCAGTACAGGGAAAGCAGCCGTTAAGGCTGTAGTTTGTTCACTGATTGGCAGCTTGGTAAATTCCTTATGGCTGTAAGCGGAAATCAAGGTCCGCAGATTATCCATCAAGGGCGCTTCAAGGGGCAGCAGTTTGGCTGTTTCAATCACGTGAACCGGAAGTTTGCGGTATTCAATTAATCCACTTCGCAAGCCAGCGAGTTCTTCTGGTGATGGATTCCGGCCATGCCACAAAAAGTATGCTGCTTCTTCAAATGACTTTCCGCTGATTGCCTCTTTCACTTGTATCCCGCGGTAGCGCAATTCTCCTTTGTCTCCATCTACCGAAGCTATTTTTGTTTGGACCGCTGTAATTCCTTTTAATCCTTTCTGGAACATCGTAACTCCTCCTTTGCTTTTATTTTACTCCTGTTGATTGATAACAAAAATTAAAGATATATAATTGAAATAATTCAAATTGTTAATTGAAGGAGGCAAAAATATGGAGCTCAATTGGCTGCGGACGTTTGTGGATGCCGCTGAAACGTTAAATTTCCGGAAAACTTCCGAACGGTTGTTAATGTCACAGCCAAGTGTCACGGTCCACATCCGGCTATTGGAAGAAAGCCTTGGGGTTTTATTATTCAAGCGCGAAAAGAACCGCGTTTCGCTGACAGAAGAAGGGCGTCATTTCTGCCCGAAGGCTAAAGGTATACTGGCCCAGATGGATCAAAGCATCGGGGACCTTCAAGCTTTTGCCCAAGGCTACCGAAAGAAATGGACGCTTGCAATTTCACCCTTAATGGCCGAGACGATGTTGCCGTATATTTTAAAATCGTTTACACGGGACCACCCGGACCTTGAACTAGTGATTCAAGTGGAAGAGTCGGAGCACATAGAAGAACTTGTGGAAACAGAGCAGGTGTCGGCAGGCATTTCCGCATTGCGCCCTAAGCGGCAAGATATCCAATGTGAAACGGTTTACAACGATCCGCTTCTTTTTATTTTGCCAAGAGATGCGTACGATGATGAGTCTGGCCCAGCGGTTTCAGGAGAAGCGATGCTCCAGTCGGCCTTTCTGTTTACACACCATCATCCGGCTTTTTGGAATGAGCTGCTCCTAAAGCTGCGTCTTCATGTTACAGGAATCCGGACAATGAAAGTGACACAGGCCCATATTGCTAAACGATTTATCCAAGAAGGCCTTGGCGTGTCATTTTTGCCTAAATCCATGGTGAGGCGGGAGCTGATTGAAGGACGTTTAATGGACGCCCATTTTGATTTGTTTCCGCTGCCGGAAGTGTCCACGTATTTTTTAACGAAGCAGATGGGCAAACTTGAAAAAGAATTTTTGCAGCGAGTCCAGTCTGTGCATTTTAGTTAAGGGGAGAGAATGGCATGAAAATTGAACACTCAAACATCCGGTTGCGTTTACTGACGCGAGATGATTTTGAAGCATTGTGGGCGCTTTATACCCCTGCAATCTTCGAACACATGCTGACGAAAGTGGAAAGCTTTGAACAGTTGTGTGCTTGGCTGGAAACAGGGCTGAAGGGGGACGATGTACTTATTTTTGCTGTAGAAGATCCAAAAAGCGCAGAAATCATCGGCACCACCCGCATTTATGCAATCGATGAAGCAAATAAAAGCTGTGAAATCGGTTCAACCTTTTATGCAGAAACTGCACAGCGTACTCATGTAAATACTGCAGTAAAAGCTGCATTGCTCCAATATTGCTTTGAAGAGCGGGGCATGATTCGGGTACAATTCAAAACAGATGCAGAAAACAGCGCTTCCCAAAAGGCCCTGGAACGAATCGGCGCCAAAAAAGAAGGGCTGCTCCGCAACGAACGAATCCGCTCAACCGGCAAGCCAAGAGATGCCATCGTGTATTCCATCATTGATTCGGAATGGCCGGCAGTAAAAGGCGGACTAGAAGAAAAATTGAATAAATATACTTGATTTTGTTCGGTTGAGCCAAAGCTTCCTTAACAGGTACAATGAATTCATCTTAATAAGGGGGTATAAAATCATGAATAAATTAAATGTATCTATTATCGGAGTACCGATGGATCATGGCCAGAATCGCCGCGGGGTGGACATGGGGCCGAGCGCCATCCGCTATGCAGGCGTTGTAGAGCGCATTGAAGCTTTAGGGCATACCGTGACGGATGAAGGGGACATCCAGATCGGCCATGCAGACGGCTCCATTGATACAGAAACCAACCTGCGCAATTTAAAAGTTGTGACCGACGCGACGGAAGCACTCGGCGCGAAAGTGTTTGAAGTAGCAGAAGCGGGGAATTTCCCGCTGGTTCTTGGCGGAGATCATAGCATCGCCATCGGGACACTCGCTGGAATCTCTGAGCGCCATGAGAACCTGGGGGTTATCTGGTATGATGCGCACGCGGACATGAATACAAGTGATACGTCACCGTCCGGAAATATCCACGGGATGCCTTTGGCAGCAAGTTTCGGACTTGGGCATGAACAGCTGACGAATATCCGCGGCTATTCACCAAAAGTGAAGCCTGAAAATATTGTAATCATCGGTGCCCGTTCTGTAGACCCAGGCGAGCGTGAGTTGATCAAAGAACGCGGCATCCGCGTCTACAGCATGCATGAACTTGATAAAATGGGAATGGATGCAGTAATTGATGATGCGATTCATTACTTGAAAGAAGAACGCCGAACGGATGCGGTCCATCTGTCGTTGGATTTGGACGGCATTGACCCAATGTATACGCCAGGTGTCGGCACACCGGTTCCAGGCGGCATTACGTACCGGGAAAGCCATTTGGCGATGGAGCTGCTGCACGATGCAGGAATCATCACTTCTGCCGAATTTGTGGAAGTCAATCCGATTCTGGATGAAAAAAACCGCACGGCGGATGTTGCAGTGGCGCTGATCGGTTCATTGCTCGGAGAAAAATTACTTTAAAACAGGCGAAAGCCTGTTTTTTTATTTTATGTAAACATTTCTTCTTCACTAGCCCAAAGCGACTTTCGAGCGCTTTTTTTATTGAAAAGAACCAAAACAATCTGGGAATAAGATGGATTTTAATGGTTTAAGTTTGGTACGATAGAAAGAGAAAAAATAAAAATGAAACTTTTTGAAAAGCAATCCGTATATAAAAGACAGCCGCATAGGCGGAGGGAAATGAGAACATGGATGCGTTAGTCAATAAACGAATAAAAAAAGTGTTAAAAGGCGATCAGAACGCATTCGCCGAACTCGTTGAGCTATATCAGCACCAGCTTTATCAAATCTGTTACCGGATGTTAGGGAACAAACATGAAGCAGAAGATATAGCGCAAGAAGCGTTTACACGTGCATATGTCAATCTCCATACGTTCGATCAAAAGCGCAAGTTTTCGACGTGGCTTTACCGCATCGCGACGAATCTGTGCATTGACCGGATCCGCAAGAAAAAGCCGGATTATTATCTGGACGCAGAAGTGCGCGGGACTGAAGGATTAAATATGTACTCTTCCATTGCCAACGATGATCAGCTGCCGGAAGAAGAGCTGATGCGGATGGAAGTACAGGAACGCGTGCAATATGAGATAAGTCGCTTGCCAGATAAGTACCGTGCCGCTATTGTATTAAAGTATATTGAAGAATTGCCCCTATCGGAAATTAGTGAAATTTTGGATTTGCCGCTAGGTACCGTGAAAACGCGGATACACCGGGGAAGAGAAGCTCTTCGGAAGCAATTGAGCAATTTGTAGGAGGCGAGCACGATGAAAACGTGTCCGGAAAACATCATTCATGTTATGGATGATTATTTAGATGGGGATTTGAACCCGTCCGATGAAGCAGTGCTAAAAGCACATTTGGAAAGCTGCATCGAATGTCGGAGATTGTATCACGAACAAACCAAAACGATCGCACTTGTCCAAAGTGCATCACATATACAGGCACCGTCCGATTTTGTGGCAAAGACCATGCAGCGGCTGCCTAAAGAAAGACAGCGCATCGGCGTGCAGCGCTGGTTCCGGCATCATCCGCTGTTGACGGCTGCCGCATTGTTTCTTTTGCTGATGAGCGGAATGCTGTTTTCCAATTTCAACAATGACCAGCAATTTGCCTTTACGAAACAACCGAACCTTGTTGTAGAAGGGGAGACCGTTGTGGTGCCTGCAGGCGAAGTGGTAACAGGCGATTTGACGATCCGCAACGGCGATCTGCGTGTGGAAGGTGAATTGCACGGAGATGTCACTCTTGTCAATGGCCAGTATATGGCTTCGAGCGGAGTCATTACCGGGGAAATCGAAGAGATTGATAAAGCGTTCGAGTGGATGTGGTACACCATTAAAGACGGCGTGAAAGATGCCGCCGCCATTTTCAGCGGCAATGGAGAAAAGAATGAAGAGTAATGCCTATCCTGCTTGAAGGATAGGTTTTTTCAATGAAGGCAAGGCAAATTCACTTATGTTATACTGATTTATATGCAGATGTTGAAAAGCGAGGGTTGCAGATGCCGTTTTTGGAGAATTTAACAAACCAAACACCACTCGAACTTTTAGTAAATGTCATTGATATTTTATTAGTATGGTTCGTTATATATAAGTTGATCACAATCATTAAAGGGACGAAAGCGGTCCAATTATTAAAAGGGATCTTTTTTATCGTTATTGCGTATCTGATAACCCGCGCTCTCAATTTGGAGACTTTGGGTTGGATCATGCAGCAAGTGCTGAATTGGGGATTCCTGGCCATCATCATCATTTTCCAGCCGGAGATGCGGCGAGCACTGGAACAGCTGGGGCGCGGAAAACTGTTCTCCAGCAGCCAGCTGAATGAGGAATCCGAACGCAGCCGGTTGATTGAAGCGATGTCGAAATCGGTCAGCTATATGGCAAAACGCCGGATTGGCGCTTTAATTTCAATTGAGCGGGAAACCGGATTGAGCGAGTATATTGAGACGGGCATTCCCATGAACTCGGACATTACGTCAGAGTTGCTGATCAATCTATTTATCCCGAATACACCGCTGCATGACGGAGCGGTAATTGTACAGAAAAACCGCATTGCCGCAGCCGCCTGTTATTTGCCGTTGTCTGAAAGCCCGTTTATCTCCAAAGAACTTGGCACCCGGCACCGGGCTGCGCTTGGAATCAGTGAAGTGACCGATGCCATCACCATCATTGTGTCGGAAGAAACGGGCGCCATCAGCCTGACAGCGAACGGAGATTTGCACCGCAACTTGTCGCTGGAAGATTTTGAAGTGAAGCTGCGCCGAATTTGGTTTGGTGCCGAACAACAGCCAGCTGATTCTGCCCGGTGGAACTGGAGGATGAAAAAGAATGGATAAATTAATGGATAGCCCTTGGTTTTTGCGAATTATGGCCCTTCTGTTAGCATTTCTTTTATTCTTTTCGGTTAAAGCCGACGAAGACGCTGCAAACTCCGCGAACAATGGCACGATTACGGAAGAAA
This sequence comes from Planococcus liqunii, assembly GCF_030413595.1. Classification (NCBI taxonomy): domain Bacteria; kingdom Bacillati; phylum Bacillota; class Bacilli; order Caryophanales; family Caryophanaceae; genus Planococcus; species Planococcus liqunii. The sequence goes on from NZ_CP129238.1 coordinate 173,631, forward strand.
TCGAAGGCGTCGAGCTGGAAGTTTTTTATGGGGACACCAACCTGATGGTGAGCGGCTTGCCAGAGATGGCGGACTTGACGATTTCCGGTCCGACTAGTGCCGTGCAGACGACGCGCCAACTGAAAGATTTCACTTTGTTTGTGGACCTGCGCAATTTGCCGATTGGCGAACACCGGGTGCCCATACAGACTGAGAACTTGTCAGAACAGCTGAGGGTCCAAATAGATCCGGCTTTTGTAGACATCACCATCGAAGAACGGGTAACCCAGGAGTTCCGGATTGACCCGGAAATGAATGAACGCTTGTTAAAAGAAGGATTTGTTTTAGAGGAAATTTCAGCGGAGCCGAAAACCGCTTCGGTGACAGGCCCGAAAAGTGTCATTGATGCCATCAGTTTTGTGAAAGCGACCGTTACCGGTGAGCCGGGCGTCAATGAATCTTTTACAACCGAGGCCCGAATCCGGGTGTTGGCAAATGATTTGACGAAATTGGAGAATGTCGTGATTGAACCCGAAGTGGCAGAGGTCTCAGCCAAGATAGAAGAATACAGCAAAGAAGTGCCGGTGACCATTAAGCAAAACGGAGAAGCGCCTACGGGCGTAACGATCGAGTCTTTGGTCCCATCGAGCGAGACGGTCCGGATTTATGGCCCGAAAAGTGCGGTGGATGCCCTGAAGGAATATGTCGTGGAAGTGAATGCGGGAATCGTTACGCCGACGGATACGACAGTGGAAGCCGAACTGAAAGCTCCGCCAGGCACGACTTCTGTTTCGCCCAACACATTGAAAGTGGAAGCGGAAATCAGGGTCGACGAAACGGTTGAAGCACCAGAAGGCGTGGAAATTCCAGAGGTGTCAGAAAATCCGCCTTCTTAACTGGCAGGTCTGAATTTGATATTTGAATAAAACATGTATAATGAAGCGAGATAAAGCTATAGATTGAAGGAGAGAAAAGAATGGGAAAATATTTTGGAACTGACGGGGTGCGGGGTGTTGCGAACAGCGAGTTGACACCTGAATTGGCATTTAAATTAGGGCGCTTCGGCGGCTATATCTTAACAAAAAGCTCGAAAGACAAACCGAAAGTATTGATTGGCCGTGATACACGGATTTCAGGCGAAATGCTGGAAGGTGCGCTTGCAGCAGGCTTATTGTCTGTCGGCGCGGAAGTTATGCGCCTTGGGGTCATCAGTACACCAGGGGTTGCTTATTTAACACGTGTCATGAGTGCAGAAGCAGGCGTCATGATTTCAGCTTCCCACAATCCTGTGGAAGACAACGGCATCAAATTCTTTGGTTCTGATGGGTTTAAATTGTCGGATGAGCAGGAGCTGGAAATTGAAGCTTTGCTTGATGCAGAAGATGATACATTGCCGCGCCCGACCGGCGGCGACCTTGGCAGCATTACGGATTATTTCGAAGGCGGCCAAAAATACATCCAGTATTTGAAACAGGCAGTCGACGAAGAATTTACCGGACTCCACGTGGCACTCGATTGTGCACACGGTGCCACTTCTTCACTTGCTACGCATGTGTTCGCTGATTTAGATGCAGACATTTCGTCAATGGGCGCGTCACCGAATGGCTTGAATATTAATGATAAAGTGGGCTCTACGCATCCTGAAAAATTGGCTGAAATGGTAGTTGCCAAAAAAGCGGATGTAGGCCTGGCGTTTGACGGCGATGGCGACCGGTTGATTGCTGTGGATGAAAAAGGGCAAATCGTTGATGGCGATCAGATTATGTACATAATCGGAAAGTACCTGCATTCAGAAGGCCGATTAAAGAAAAACACCGTCGTTTCTACTGTGATGAGCAATATGGGCTTTTACAAAGCACTTGAAGGACATGGCATGGAGAGCAAGCAGACAGCTGTCGGCGACCGCTATGTGGTGGAAGAAATGAAGAAAAACGGCTACAATCTTGGCGGCGAACAGTCCGGCCACATCATCTTCCTGGACTACAACACAACAGGCGATGGTTTACTGACCGGTATGCAGCTGGTCAACATCATGAAAGTTACAGGCAAAAAACTTTCTGAATTAGCAGGGGAAATGACCATCTTCCCTCAAAAACTTGTCAATATCCGCGTGACGGATAAGCATGCGGTAACAGATAACGGAAAAGTGGCAGCAGCCATCGCTGAAGTAGAAAAAGACATGGCTGGAAACGGCCGTGTGCTGGTACGCCCTTCCGGTACAGAACCGCTTGTGCGGGTAATGGTGGAAGCGGCTTCGGCAGAAGACTGCGAGCAATATGTCGAGCAAATCGCGAAAGTTGTCCGGGCTGAAATGGGCTTAAATTAATAGAAGAAACCGGTTTGAAAGGCGGAAGCCTTTTAGACTGGTTTTTTGGTATTATCAGGATTTATTTTATTAAGGTTTTGTTGACGGACGTCCGCCGGCAAGGTATGATAAACTTGCCTAGGTTTAGGCCGCCAAAAAAGGGGGATAGTAAGGCGTACGAGGAAAATAGTTAAAGCGCCAGTACTGGGAAAATCGGATGGACAAATCACTTCCCAGTAGACGAGGAGGAGGAGTATCGAGATTTCGGCGGATACCTCCCGGCCGCGAAGCCCGGTCGTAATATCCAGCATTTAAAGCAGTTGAGCGATCGGCTGTACAACGATGCGGATGGGCTCACGACAAGTGTTTGCGGACATGTGCAAACGCTCATTTTGATTTTATTAGGAAAGCGGAGGAATTACATTATGTGTGGAATCGTCGGGTATATTGGAGAAAATGATTCAAAAGAAATTTTGTTAAAAGGATTGGAAAGACTGGAGTACCGTGGCTATGATTCAGCAGGGATTGCTGTACGCAACGGCAAAGGCATCACCGTCTTTAAAGAAAAAGGGCGCATTGCGGATTTGCGCGCAGTTGTGGAAGACGAAGTAATGGGAACAAGCGGGATTGGCCATACGCGCTGGGCAACTCACGGAAAACCGAACCGGGTAAACGCTCACCCTCACCAAAACGACAACGACCGTTTTACGTTGGTGCATAACGGCGTTATCGAAAACTACCACCACATTCAGCGCGACTATTTGGCTGATGTACAGATGGAGTCGGATACGGATACGGAGATCATTGTGCAATTGATCGGTAAATTTGTAGCTGAAGGCATGACAACGCAAGAAGCTTTCAGTAAAACGTTGACGTTGCTTAAAGGATCTTATGCGATCGCATTATTGGATGCAGAGGAAGAGCAAACCATTTTCGTAGCGAAAAACAAAAGCCCATTGCTTGTCGGACTTGGAGATGGCTTTAACGTAGTTGCAAGTGACGCAATGGCTATGCTTCAAATCACAGACCAATTTGTGGAATTGATGGACAAGGAAATCGTGATCGTGCGCAAAGACAGCGTGGACATTTTGACACTGGAAGGCGAGAAAGTAAGCCGCCAGCCATTTAAAGCTGAAATTGACATGAGCGACATTGAAAAAGGCACATACCCTCACTATATGCTGAAAGAAATTGATGAGCAGCCGGCAGTGATGCGCAAAATCATCCAAGCTTACCAAGGCGCTGATGAAAAATTGACGATCCAGCCTGAAATCATTGAGGCGTTGAAAGATGCAGACCGCATCCACATCATCGCTGCTGGGACAAGCTATCATGCAGGATTGATCGGCAAAGAATACTTGGAAAAAATGGCTCAGATTCCGGTAGAAGTGCACGTAGCCAGCGAATTCGGCTACAATATGCCGCTTCTGTCCCAAAAACCGTTGTTCATCTTCATTTCACAATCAGGCGAAACGGCTGACAGCCGCCAAGTATTGGTGAAGATCAAAGAACTGGGACATCCATCGTTGACAATCACGAACGTAGCAGGCTCTACGCTATCGCGTGAAGCGGATTACACACTATTGCTGTACGCAGGCCCGGAAATCGCTGTAGCGTCTACAAAAGCCTATACAGCACAAATTGCGGTCCTTTCGATTCTTGCAGCAGTTACAGCCCAGTCTAAAGGCATCGACATCGGCTTTGACCTGGTGCAGGAACTTGGAATTGTCGCGAACGGCATCCAAGCGCAAGTGGACATGAAAGAAGAAATGGAGCAAATTGCCCGTGACTTCCTTTCCACGACACGCAACTGCTTCTTTATCGGCCGCGTAATGGACTACTTCGTTGGCCTTGAAGGCGCATTGAAATTGAAAGAGATTTCGTATATCCAAGCGGAAGGCTTCGCCGGCGGCGAATTGAAGCACGGTACAATCGCATTGATCGAAGAAGGCACGCCAGTAATTGCGCTTGCAACACAAGAAGCGGTTAACTTGAGCATCCGCGGAAACGTAAAAGAAGTAGCGGCACGCGGTGCTCACCCATGCATCATTTCGATGGAAGGCCTGCAAGAAGAAGGCGACAGCCTCGTGCTTCCAAAAGTACACGAATTGCTGTCTCCACTGGTATCGGTTATTCCGATGCAGTTGATCTCTTACTATGCAGCGCTTCACCGCGACTGTGACGTGGACAAGCCGCGTAACTTGGCTAAATCGGTTACAGTTGAATAAGTACAATTAAAAAATTTGAGCCCGCTAATTCTTTATGGAATTAGCGGGCTTTTTAATGTTTCGGCACGTTTTAAGACAATGAAAAAGGAGCAGGGGAAACCTGCTCCTTTTGGTTTTAATTTGTTCATTTTCACTTCTCTTGCGCATTCTCAGCTCTGTACTCCAATATGTCCCCCGGCTGGCAGTCCAGCGCTTTGCAGATGGCTTCCAGTGTAGACAAGCGGACTGCTTTCGCTTTGCCGTTTTTTAGGATGGACAAGTTGGCCATTGTGATGCCGACCCGTTCCGAAAGTTCCGTGACGCTCATTTTCCGTTTCGCCAGCATAACGTCAATATTAATTATAATTGCCATATTCTCACCTCAGACTGTTAAATCGTTTTCAGATTTTATATCGATGGCATTTTGCAGCAGCTTTTGAAGAACCGCCGCAAAAACGGCGATTACAATGGCGCCAAACGTGATGATCATGCCAATGCCGCCGAGTCCCGGAGCGTCATCCACCTGTGCCATGTACAGGATGATGGGCAGGCATAGAATGTACAGCATGGTAATGGCAATGGCGCAGTACTTAATATTCTTCAACGCCTTGACCGACCGCTCAGAGAACGCGATGTTCTTGTCAATGTAGCCCAGCAGTTTTAAGGTTTGGTACAAAGCGGTGAAGTAAGCGACCGCTGTCAAATACATGGCAACCAAAAAGACATATTGCAAAAAAGCCCATTGTGGAATGATTTCCGCTACAAATGAAGAGAGCGGCGGCACCACAAAGATACAGACTGCCAAGACCGGAATAGCCATCAGGATAATTACGGCCTTCAAAAAAAGTGTTTCCCGTTTCATCTAAAGCACCTCACTTAACTATTGATAGGTATAGTTTAACATATATTTTATCGTTTTGCGATAAAATATTATCTATAAGCAATAATATTGAGCTCCTTTGCTATTCCGTTTCCTAAGTCAGCCAAACCCTGAGTATGGAGAACAAAATTCCAGCTTGCTTTTAAAAGAAGCTGGTTTCTTCTTGGCTTTTCATAAATGTAAGCAGCTCGAAATTAAATGATCAGTATAGCGAAAGAATGTTTTTGGAGCCTTTTAAAACATTTGAAAATAAGTATTTATTCTTAAACTGAGATTTAGTGCGAAAGAATGAGTTTGAGCGGAAAGTCAATAAAGTTGACGGAATTATGCTAAAATAAAAAAGCGAGTGGTTTATCCGTCTTCTGTCATAGAAGTGTCGGATAAAATGCACCTGTTTTTTTTTTTTGGCTTTTTCGCAAGGCTCCACGCCTTCCCGGCATTGCGCTGAAAGCAAAAACCCAAACTCATTACTGAAAGGAAGATGATTGCATGAGATCTGATATTACCGCAGATCACCGATTGAGAGAAAAAGAGCCGAGAGAGAAAAAACTGAATGAAAAAGTGGCGAAACCAAAAGAACTAAAGCAAAAAGAAATAAGGCAAGAACCCGAAACCAGCGGTGATTATACGTTTGACCGAGTCCCAAGGGATGAACGTAAAATGGGATGGCTAAGCATCACCAATATCACCTTCGGCATCGCAACCGCGATTTTTTATTTTCAGATGGGCAGTGTCATGGCTTTGCAGTTCGGAGCGGCCAATGCCATCATCTCAGCCGTCTACGCCATTATCGTAGCAGGCATCCTCGGAACTATCATTGTGTATCTGTCCGCTAAATCGGGCATGAACGTTAACTTACTATCCCGCGGAGGATTCGGCTATATCGGAGCCTCATTAACCTCACTAATCTACGCATCCAACTTTATTATGTATTGTGCTTTTGAAGGCATGATACTCGTCGCAGCTGTCCATGCATACTTCCCCGCAATCCCCATGTGGATTCTCATCATCCTCTTCGGTTCAATCGTCATTCCGTTAAACTGGTTTGGCATCAAGCAATTGGACAAGCTGCAAAAATGGTCGTTGCCGCTTTTCGGCATCTTTTTAATCGCTGCTATCGTGATGGCATTTAAACAGCCTTCCCTTTATAACAGCAGCTTCTGGACATATATGCCTGAAGGCGTCCAAATAGGCGGCACAGCCCTGCTGTTGTGCATTGGCATGCAGCACGGCATCATGGGGCTGACGGCATTGATCGCTTCCGACTACGCGCGGTTCTTAAAACCGAAAGACTTGAAGATTGGTTCGGTCGCTATCGGTTTTATTCCGCAGATTTTCTGTTTTGGTGTCATGGGAGGCCTTGGCATCTGGTTCGGTGTTACGCTGGGCGAATCCAACCCCGGCATTTACATCGTGGTGCTGCTCGGGCTTGGCGGCGTAATTTTTACCATGCTGACGCAAATCCGCATCAACATCACGAATATCTACAGCAGTTCCCTGTCGCTGTCCAGTTTCTTTGAAAACATGTTCAAGTTTACTCCAGGACGCCGCTTCTGGGTGGTCGCTGCAGGCGTCATTGCCATGGCGTTGATGCTGGGAGGCATTGTGGACCATTTGGGCACAGCCATGACGTTCCAAGGCGTTGCACTTATGACATGGGCTTCCATTCTAGTGACGGATGCCTTGGTCGTGAAAAAAATGTTGAAAATCGGTCCTGGCTATTATGAGTCACGGCAAGAAAATCTGTACAAATGGAATCCGGTCGGCGTGGTCTCGCTGATTGTGCCAAGCGTTTTAGGCACGATTGCCGCACTTGGCTATATGGGGACCTTCCTGCAAAGCACAGCGGCATTTTTCGCTGCCATCTTGGCGGCGGTATTGACTACGGGACTGGCCGTTTTTACAAAAGGGCGCTACTATGTGAAAAAAGAAGTTACGGATATACCTAAAGAAGATTATATTGCTTGATAAAAAAATTTCGGGTAAAGTGTCAATAAAGAGCAACCAGCTTCAAAGAATAGCACCTGACTCGATTTGGAGAGGATGAGCAAAATGGCGATCACTTCAACCGTCACCTTGAATTTGGCTCGGCGCTTCTATGCGAAATCAGAAGCGGTGTTTGAAGCTTGGACAAATCCGGAAATCATGAAAAAATGGTTGTTTACAAGAGAATCGACCAACAAAGCGGCCAAAAGCGACCTTCGCATTGGCGGAACGTGGGAAATCGTTGATCATCGGGAAGGCACCGATTACCGCGCGCTCGGTCAATACGTCGAAATCAGCCAACCGAACAAACTGGTGTTCACGTTCAAGATGCCGCAATTCAGTAATACAGAGGACATTGTCCGGGTGTTTATCTCTCCAGTCCGGGACATGTGCGAAATGACGTTTTCACAGGAAATTATTGTCCCGCATGAAGAAATCTGGACAGAAGAAGACGTGGAACGGGCAAAAGCTGAGTACAGTGCCCAATCTGAAGAAGGTTGGGGCAGGATGTTTGAAAACCTGAAACAGCTGGTTGAAGCTGGCAATATGGAAATTGAATAAGAAAAGATAGAAACTCTGGAAGGCCTCAACGCTTTCTGGGGTTTTTTTGGACTCTGAAGAGCAGGAATCGGCGGCTTGAAAATCGAAATAAGGTAGCAATCCGACAAAGGAGGGGGAATGTCTTATGAAGGCACCTCCAGAAATTTTGGCTGTATGGAACAAGTTCAATGATTTTCCGATGGAGACATTGACGAAAGCCTGGTTTTATTCGCGTTCAGGAGCTGAAAAGCAGCGGACGGTGGCATTGATGAAAGAACACAAAGCGCAATATGGCATAACCGGCAATTGTTTTGATCTGGCCATTTGGCTGTTGGATGAGTTCAAAAGAGATGGGATCGAGGCATACCCGATCGGAAATGAACTGGGGACGAAAGAAGCGCATGCGGCGCTGATTGCACTGGATGCGCATGGAAACCGCTATTTGTGCGACCTTGGCGACCAATGGCTGCAGCCGGTGCTGATCGAAGGCCAGCACGAAGCATTTTTAACTGAAAGGCAAAGCGGCTTTTTTCCAGCAGCGGATATCCAGGTCATGGCTCGGCAAGGAGAAGTGGAGATTTTTTATCACCGGCCGGGCGGGAAACAGTCGCGGCAGACTTACGACACCACTCCGGTAGCCGAGGCGGCTTTTTGGCAAGCCGGCGAGTTTTCCCAAAACCATGTGTATCCGAAGCCGCTTGTGGAAGTGCGGCTTCCATATAAAGAAGAAACGGCGCATTGGGAATTCGACAACTGGAAAAGTTTTTTAAGCACGACTGAGGGATTGTATCCCGATCATCCGGTGGCCACTTTGGAAGAATGGGTGGACAGAATCGGACAGAAAACCGGTTTTGACCGCGAGTTCTTGTTCGATTCGTTAAGCTTTTACAAACAGATGAAGAAAGAAAGCAGGAGATAAAGTTGCAGACTCATTTGTATTTGGTCAGGCACGCACATTCAGATTACACGCCGGATGAAAAGTCGCGCCCGTTATCGCCAAAAGGCGCAAAAGATGCTCGGAAAGTGGCTGTAGTTCTGAGCAAGGAAGGGGTTGACCGGGTCATCTCGAGCCCGTACAAACGGGCCATTCAAACAGTAGAAGGCATTTCCCGGGAAATAAATCCGGAGATCAACCAATGGGAAGGGTTTCGTGAACGTTTGCTGAGCACAGGACCGGTTGCGGATTTCCAGGCAGCTGTTGCAAAAGTTTGGGAAGAAGAGCACTTTGCCTTTGAAGGGGGCGAATCCAATCAGCAAGCAAGGGCGCGCGGCGTTAAGGAAATAAAGAAAGTGCTTCAGCAATATGCAGGCGAACGCATTGCCATTGGCACCCATGGCAATATTCTGGCCTTGATCCTCAGCCACTTTGACTCCTGTTACGGGATAGAATTCTGGCGGCAGCTCGAGATGCCGGATATTTATTGCCTGAGTTTTGATGGACTGGAATTAAAGAACGTGCGGCGGATCCCGCTGGGCGCAAAAGCAATATGATCAAAGCGGTGATTTTTGATTTGGACGGCACGTTATTGGATCGGGATGCTTCGTTAAAGTCATTTGTTGATGCGCAGTACGAGCGTTTCAAAAGCCGTTTGGAGAAGGTGCCAAAATCCCGCTACGTCGAGCGGTTCATCGAATTGGATGCCCGGGGAATGGTTTGGAAAGACCGCGTTTACCAGCAGATGGCCGAAGAATTCGCATTGCCGGTTGCCTGGGAAGTGCTGCTGGAAGATTACATGACAGGCTTCAAGCAGCATTGCATTCCGTTTCCGAATTTGAAATTTCTGCTGGAACAATTAAAAGGGAGATCGCTGCGATTAGGCATCATTTCAAACGGCAAAGGGCAATTCCAACTGGATGCGATACAGGCATTGGGAATCGAGACGTACATGGACGTGATTTTGATTTCCGAATGGGAAGGCATGAAAAAGCCGGATCCGAATTTGTTCAAAAAGGCGTTGGCACGGCTCGGCGTTGCATCCGAAGAAGCCATGTACGTCGGTGACCATCTGGATAACGATATAAAAGGGGCGCGAGCTGCCGGCATCAAAACAATTTGGAAAAGGGATTTCCATTGGAGCAGCGCCGAAGCGGATTACATCATCGAAGATTTAGCGGAAATTGCCGCTATCGCAGGACAAGAAAACCTGCGGATCCGAAGATTTCAAGAAGCGGATTTGGCAGAAGTCGTCGCTTTATTTTACGGCACCGTCCATACCGTCAATGCGGCAGATTATTCCGGCGAGCAATTGGCGGCGTGGGCACCGAAAGAAGAACAAGCGCAAAAGGCAGCGGCATGGCGAAAATCACTGCAGCAAAACATAAGCTATGTGGCAGAAATGGAGGGTAAAATTGCCGGTTTTTGCGATATGACGGAGGACGGTTACTTGAACCGGCTGTACGTCCACAAAAATTATCAGCGGCAAGGCATTGCGACTCACTTGGTCGGACAACTCGAACAGGAAGCAAAGAGGCTGCAGCTGACCAGCATCTTTACGGATGCCAGCCTAACAGCAAAGCCGTTTTTTGAAGGAAGAGGATACCGGCTGGTCCGGGAGCAGACCGTTGAGCGGCGAGGGGTTGTCCTACCAAATTGCCATATGCAAAAAAAGCTTTCTTCCGGCTAAGCGGAAGAAAGCTTTTTTTAATGTGGCCGTGCTTCCAAAAAGACCGGCCGAATGGTGCCCCACGGAGCGACATCTATGGTTATCGCCAGCTCTTCGGCTTGTTCCAGCCCCGGCCCGGTTCCTTGTTCCACATAATATTGCTCCAGTTGGGGAGCGGTTAAGGTATCGCTGTAATACGTACCGTGAATGGCTCCAAAAAAGGGTTCGTTCGAAACCCGGTCGAGGACGGCGTAGCCATCCGGACCTTCTTTCAAAGTGAAGTAAACTTCGCCGTTGTTCAAGCCTTCCGGCCGCAAATCCGGGTATTGGAGGAGCACGTACTCGCCGAAAAATGGATCAAATGGATCGTACGGCTCTGCCCGCAGCATGAATTGATCGCCAAACCATGACGCTGCGTAAAAGCTTAAAGCGATTGCTAACACAATAAGGGTTTGAATTAAAGGAAACAAATAATTCTTCATGAAGCAGCCCTCGCTTTCTTGCGGTTAAACCACCAGGCAATACCTGACAAAGCAAACAAAAGAAGCGCACCGAGCAGGAAGAACAGCGACATATCGAGCCGTTGCCAAGCAAAGATAAAGTAAAGCACAACTTGCACTAAAATAAAATACACAAATCCAAGGCTAAGCGGTTGATTCTGGTGATGGTTGACAACCAGATAACCGAGCGCCACCGCTTCCGCTAAAACAGCCAGACTAATTGCAGAACTGTCGTATAGCGATAATCCAATTGCACCAAGCGCTGCTAGCCAGACAAGAGGCTGGATGCGGAAATAGCACAAGGCCAATATTGCAATGCCCGCAAACAATAGCAGCACGGACTCCCACGGGTTCAAATCTTTGAAGATGGATAGAGAAGAGCCCCGAATGGCCAGGTAGCCCAGTGAAATGGCGCCGCCTGCCAGCAAGTAAAGCGGCTGCAGCGTTTTTCGCTTTTCGGGGAAAACAAGAGCCAGAAGACCGACCAAAACGAATAAGGTCCAGATGGGCCATAACCGGCTTTCATAATCCGCTACCGCAAAGAGCATCAATCCGCTTCCGAATAGCAGCAGCCAACTAAATGCGATTGGCAGTTTGTCTTTGCTGAAGTAAAGCCAGCCAAGTGAAACAGCGACGTAAACAAACCATTCAATCCACCCCATCGTAAGAACGGAAGACAGCAAGACCTGCACCCCAAAAATAAACGCCACAACGGCATAGGCAAGATGGCGCCAATAAAAATAATGGGCAATCGCTGCCAGATAAAGTGCCCAGCCGATCAGCGAGCTGGATAAAGACAAGTGGAATGCTTGAACGGCTACAATCATCGCGGCCCCGAACATGGCGAGCCCAATCAGCCGAAAGATATGCGGCCAGCCGAAATTTTTGCGGTCGGACAAGTGCCCAAAGCCGTAAAACAGCCACATCAACAACAAAACCAAACCAATCTTTATAGCAGCCGGCATGACTTGCCAGTTAGCTGCAATAAAACTAAAGACGGCGAGCGAGAAAAAAACAAGGCCAATAATAAGCAAAAGCGGAAGGCGGTTGGGTTTTTCCTGCTTTTGCTCGAATGCCAAGATTTTATCAGCCGTACTTTGGTCAATGAATCCTTCCTGCTGCCAAAGCGATAACTTTTCTTTCAAAGCCATTTCCCCACCTCCTGTTTAGCGTCATTATAAGCCTTTAGCAATTAAAAGAATAGGTAATTTGCAGCTCTTTCTGCTTTCGTCTATCTGCTAAAAGTAAGGCAAAGCTACCCCGCTCGCTAAGCGCAAAAGAAACAAGTAAAATAAATCTGTAATTATTTTACTTTGATTGATAGAATATGGATTAACACAGCCACTAGGAGTTGGTAAACAGAAAATGAATTCGCTTCTTTTTTTCTTCATGGAAAATATGGCATTAATCATTGCCTTGATGTATCTCGCTTTAAAAGCCAAAGAGTTTTTAAAATTGGAACTGAAAAAGCCTTCTTACCTGCTTGGGTTGTCTGCTCTTTTTATCAGTTTTCTCACGTTTTCTGTTATGTACAATCCGTTCAATTATGAAGGCATGCGGCTGGATTTAAGAGAAGTGCCTTTGTTTTTTGTCAGTTATGTAGGGGGTTGGCAATATGGGCTGCTGTCTGCTATTATTCCAGTAATTTATCGTGCTTTTATAGGCGGACCTACGGCGGTCATCGGCATATTCCAAGCCATTTTGCTGCCGGTGATTATAGGTGCTTTTTTTCACCGCAAACACCCAAAGACCGATATCTTTTTTCCGCTCGTTGACTTCAAAAGAATGGTTCTGGGATTCCTCGTATTTGAGCTTCTCAAATCGGTATGGATGCTGCTCAACACACCGGTTTCCGTATCAATCACTATTGCGATGTTCTTTTTTGCGGTGATTGCGGTACTGGCAATGACATTGATTTTGAATGAAGAAAACCGCAGCTTTCTTTTGCGGAAGGAACTTGAAATGTATTCGAATCAAGACGCGCTGACCCGCTTGCCGAATATCCGCTTTTTCAAAAACAAAGTGGAAGGCCTTCTAAGCGAAAATACGCCGATGCTGGTTTCGATGATCGACGTCGATTATTTTAAAGTTTATAACGATACACACGGCCACCAGAAAGGGGATTCGGTTCTTCGGACGCTTGGCCAATTGCTGCTGGAAAGTGCAAGAGAAGAAGACGTAGTCGCCCGCTACGGCGGAGAGGAATTTGTGATTTGCTATACAAACGTTTCCAAACCGGAAGAAGTGATTTTTTTGGCTGAGCGGTTCCGCAAAAAAGTGGAGGATTACAAGTTTGAGGGAGAAGAGCGGCAGCCGGGAGGCAAACTGACCGTTTCGATGGGCTTAAGTTTTTCCTCTGAACATAAAACAATGGAACAAATCATTGAACAAGCCGACCAGGCACTCTACGAATCGAAAAGACGCGGGAAAAACCGGGTCACGATATACGAAGCATCTTAAAAGCCTTCCGCTTAAACAAAGCGGAAGGCTTTTTGCATTACAAAAAGTAAATCGCTGAGGACAGCAGCAGGCCCGTCAGAAAAAACAGCAGGCCGACGTGGAAAAAGGCTTTTCGGGAAGGGAAATGTTTAGCATAAGCAACCGGCTCTCCAGTCCTTTTTTCACTTTCCCGGATCATCTGCTCGCGTTTATTTATTTTTGCAAAAAAGTTTTTAGTGCTTTGAATGAACGCAGCAAAAAATCTGCCTTCAATCAGCAGGAGGATGGAAGCGATGACCAGCAAAGACAGGCCGACCAGGAAAATGGCATCGAGCCATTGAGTGAAGCTCCAAGCGCTTTCCAGCAGGAAAGACAATATGAAAGAAGCAAACAGCGACAACGCAAACAAAATAGATTTAAATGTCATAAATAGTAGTCCTTTCTTTTCTTATCTAAAGATTACCACCCCTTTGTAGTTTTTGAAAATTAAAATATCTTATTGCCTAATTGTAAAATAACTATTATGATTAAAAAGAATTATTAGAAAATAGGGGGTAGGGGAAAATGGGGAGAAAGATCAGAATTCAAGCTTTAATGATTCTTATGGCATTCGTCTTAATATTATCCGGATGTAACTTTAATTCTTCTGAAAGTTCTAGTGAAGGAAGCGGGGACAAAGAAGGGGATACGAAAGCAGCAGGCCAAGTATTGAACATTTCGGCAACAGCGGACATTCCTACTTTGGACTCTACAAAAGCGCATGACGGCGTAGCGTTTACCGTATTGAACAACGTAAACGAAGGGCTTTACCGCCAGGATGAGAACCACCAGCCAATCGAAGCGTTGGTAACAGAACATACAGAGAACGAAGACCAGACCGTCCATACATTCAAATTGCGCGAATCGAAATGGAGCAATGGAGATCTGGTCACGGCACAGGATTTCGAATATGCGTGGAAACGCGTGATGAAAGATGCAAGCCCGTACAACTTCATGTTTGTTACAGCAAGCATCAAAAATGCGGAAGCGATTATGAACGGCGAAAAAGATGCAGCTGAGCTAGGGGTAAAAGCTGTAGATGAGCAAACTTTGGAAGTGACATTGGAAAGTGCCAACCCATTGCTGCAGTCTCTTTTGACTTTCCCGACATTCTTGCCGCAAAACCAGAAATTTGTTGAAGAGCAAGGCGACCAATATGCACTTGAAGCAGAAAACATTCTTTTCAACGGACCATTCAAATTAATTGAATGGACACATGACCAGGGGTGGAAATATGAAAAGAACGCAGACTACTGGGATGCAGAAGCAGTTAAGCTGGATACGATCAATGCGTATGTCGTAAAAGATCCAGCAACTGGCGTTAACTTGTATGAAACAAATAAAGTGGACCGCATCGACTTGAGCTCAGAATCAGTTGATCAATTCAAGAGCGATCCAAACTTTGACACCATTTTGGAGCCAAGCATGATTTTCTTGCGCTTCAATCATACGCATCCGGTGCTTGGAAACAAAAACATCCGCCAGGCGATCAATATGGCAATCGATAAAAAAAGTTTGACAGATGTTATCTTGAAAGACGGTTCTACGGCGTTGAACGGTGTAGTGCCGAAAGGATTCTTCCAATCTCCTGAAGGAAAAGACTACCGTGAGCTGAATGGCGACTTCAATACAGGAACAGTGGAAGAAGCACAAAAACTTTGGGAAGCCGGCTTGAAGGAAACGGGCGCATCTGACGTTGCAGTTTCCATCAACATCTCTGACTCCGAAGACCATAAAAAAGTGGCGGAATACCTTCAAGCTCAATTGGAAGACAACCTGCCAGGCTTTAAATTGGAAATCAAAGCAGTTCCGTTCGCTCAGCGTTTGGAAATCGAAAAAGCCATTGACTACGATTTGTCTTTATCTTCGTGGGGACCTGACTACAGCGATCCAATGACGTACTTGGATATGTGGGTAAAAGGCGGTTCTGCTAACCGTATGGATTACCACAATCCAAAACTGGATGAATTGGTAACACAGGCACGTACAGAAACAGATCTTTCAAAACGCTACGAGATGCTATTGAACATTGAGAAAATCCTATTGGAAGAAGACGCAGCAATCGTGCCTCTTTACCAGGACGGAACTTCTATCTTGATGAGAGACAAAATTAAAGATTTAATCGTACACCCGACTGGTGCATCCCATTCTTACAAATGGGCATCGATCGAGGAGTAATTTGCAGCTGATACAGCTATAGATACGAGGGTGTAGCCGGGAAACCGGCGCCCTCGTATTTTTCATCCAGAAGGCTACTCAACTTACAGAATTGAGGTGTTACCATGAAGCGTTATTTCGTGCAGCGAATAGGATATATGTTACTTACTCTTTTTATCATTGTTACTGCTACGTTCTTTTTAATGCAGCTGTTGCCCGGAACGCCGTTTACCAATCCGGAAAAATTGACGGCCCAGCAATTGACAGTCTTAAATGCAAAGTATGGACTGGACCAGCCGGTGGCTATTCAGTACATCCGTTATTTAGGAAATTTGGTACAAGGGGATTTGGGCTACTCTTTCCAACATGAAGGACGAACGGTTTCCAGCATGATCAGCACCCGCATTGGGCCATCCGCTTTTATCGGCTTGCAGGCTTTGGTCATCGGTGCCATTCTGGGCCTTGTGCTTGGCATTATTTCAGCTTTGAAGCATAATTCGATTTTTGATTACGGGTCGGTCGCATTAGCAGTTATTGGCATGTCGATTCCATCTTTCGTTTTTGCTGCTTTGCTGCAATATTACGTCGGTGTTAAATTGGAATGGCTTCCGGTTGCGCTTTGGGAAGGCTACTCGAGCACCTTGCTTCCTTCCATTGCTTTGTCGGTAACCGTCACCGCGACGGTGGCACGGTTTATCCGAAGCGAAATGCTTGAAGTGCTGGGGCAAGACTACGTCATAACGGCGCGTGCAAAAGGCATGAAAGAAAACCAGGTCATTGTTAAACACGTTGTCCGGAACGCATTGATTCCGGTAGTGACGATGCTTGGGCCGCTTGCGGTTTCAATTATGACCGGAACATTGGTTATTGAAAAAATCTTCTCAGTTCCAGGGCTTGGCGAGCAGTTTACTTTGTCCATTCTTGTGCTGGATTATAGCGTCATCATGGGGATTACCATTTTCTACAGCGCATTGTTCATTTTTGTGGTCTTTGTAGTCGATATTATCTACGGCTTCCTGGATCCCCGCATTAACTATAAGGGGGAATCCGCATGAAGGAATTTGATGCAAAACTTCCATTGCACCGGGATATTCAAACCCAGAACGATTACATCCCGGATGACATTCCATCTGACTTGTTTGTAAAAGCGCCGCTCGACCAAAAGAAAAGCGAAGAAATTTCGACACCTTCTGTGTCCTTCTGGCAAGAGGCTTTCCAGCGTTTAACCAAAAACAAAGGGGCCATGATTTCATTGGTGCTGTTGCTGCTCCTGATTGTCATGGCATTGATCGGGCCAAGCATGAACGAATTTACGTACCGCGAACAGAATTTAGCTCATTCCAATATGCCGCCAAAAGTAGCCGGCCTGGAATGGATGGGCTTTGACGGCGTAGATGCGAATGGCGTGAACCAATACGCCGAACGCGATGTGGCGACGAATTATTGGTTCGGTACCGATGAATTTGGCCGCGATCTTTGGACACGGGTTTGGAAAGGAACACAGATTTCTCTATTCATTGCACTAGTGGCAGCTGCGCTCGATCTGGTGATTGGGGTTATCTACGGTGGCATTTCTTCGTTTTACGGAGGACGGGTGGATAATGTCATGCAGAGGATCATTGAAGTTCTGATGGGGATTCCGAACTTGATTGTTATCATCCTCTTTATTCTGGTGCTCGAACCGGGCATCCGGTCCATCATCCTGGCGATGATCATTACCGGCTGGGTCGGGATGGCCCGGGTCGTACGCGGGCAAATCCTGCAGCTTAAAGGGCAGGAATTTGTCCTCGCTTCCCGGACGCTCGGCGCTTCAAACGGCCGTTTGATCTGGAAGCATTTGATGCCAAACGTCATGGGACCAGTCATCGTCACCGTCATGTTCACGATTCCAACGGCGATTTTCTTTGAAGCGTTCTTGAGCTTTATCGGACTCGGGCTGCAGGCGCCGCTTGCGTCTCTTGGAGTGTTGATTGAAGACGGCTATAAATCGATGCGGTATTTCCCGTACAAACTGATTTATCCGGCGCTGGTCATCAGTGTCATCATGATTTGCTTTAACTTGCTCGCTGATGGTTTGCGCGATGCACTAGATCCGAAGATGAAAAAATAGGGGAGGGTCCACCATGAAAAACACCGTTTTAAAAGTTGAAGACTTGCATGTTTCATTTAAGACCCAAACCGGCAAAATCACTGCGGTACGGGGCGTGAATTTTGAATTGAAGAAAGGCGAGACGTTGGCGATTGTTGGGGAATCCGGTTCCGGAAAATCCGTGACGGCGAAGTCGATTATGCGCCTGCTGCCAAAAAGCACGACGGAAATCACAAAAGGCGACATTCTTTATGACGATAAAAGCTTGTTGAAACTATCAAATAAACAAATAACGGATATCAGGGGTTCGGAGATCTCAATGGTGTTCCAGGATCCGATGACTTCACTGAATCCGACGATGAAAGTCGGCAAACAGATCATGGAAGGCTTGCAGCGCCATCAAAGTATGTCGAAAGCGCAGGCGCGGGAACGGGCGCTTGAAATGCTGAAACTTGTCGGCATTCCAAAGGCGGAAATGCGGCTCGATAATTACCCGCATCAATTTTCAGGCGGGATGCGCCAGCGGGTTGTCATCGCCTTGGCACTTGCCTGCAATCCGAAAGTGTTGATTGCAGACGAGCCGACCACGGCACTGGATGTCACCATCCAAGCGCAAATTCTCGATCTGATGAAAGACTTGCAGAAAAAGACCGATACCGCAATCATCCTCATTACCCATGATCTTGGAGTCGTCGCCAATATGGCGGACCGGGTAGCTGTCATGTACGGCGGGAAAATTGTGGAACAGGGCACTTTGGATGAAATTTTCTATAATCCGCAGCATCCGTATACTTTAGGCTTGCTGCAGTCAATGCCAAAGATGAACGAAGACCGTTCCCAACCGCTGCTGCCGATTGCCGGTTCGCCGCCGAATCTCGCGACGCTCGGAGAAGGCTGTGCATTTGCTGCCCGTTGCCCGCATACGATGAAGGTATGCCATACCTTTACACCGCGCGACACAGTGGTAGGAAATGATCATCATACCGCTGCATGCTGGCTGCAGGATCCGCGGGTGTCAAAAACAGAAACCGAAGAAGTGCTAGTTATTAATTGACGTAACAATTAGTGAATAAAGGCTGCAGACAAACTCGAAAAGCCGAGTTTGTCTGCAGTTTTTTTATGGCTCTAAATCTTTTGGCAGAAGCAAATCTTCAAAGTTGAAAAGCAGAAAAAAGTCTCTAAATAAAATTTCTTTCAGTCAAATTACTCATATAGAACCTGTTTCTTAAATTTCAGAAAAGTCTGAAAACAAATTGACTTTCTCTCGCTGGTAAGGAATAATGAAGGGAATACCTGCTAGAAAAAGGGAATTCAAAACTTCATCTGCAGCAATTTACTCGCTCCTATTCCCCGTACAAAAAAGTCCATTTACCCATGTTCTCCGATAAATCGTTGACAGATTTTGTTTTGCATGCAAATCGGCTGAACGTTATTTTTCCATGTCAAAAGAAAAAGCAGTTCTACAAAAGAAGGGGGAAAATAGAATGAAGAGAAATGCTTTATGGTCAATCGTCCTTTTACTGCTTCTCGGTATGCTGGCAGCTTGTGGTTCAGGAGATGCCAAAGAAACGGTGCAGGGAGAAAAAGAAAGCAATAAAGACGGCGTACTTAACCGGATTGAAGAATCGAAGGAATTGAATGTGGCTTTTGAGGGAACTTACCCGCCTTTTAATTTCATTGATGACAATGATGAATACCAGGGGTTTGATGTTGATATTTCAAATGAAATTGCGGAGCGCCTTGGCGTGAAAGTGAATTTTATTGCAACTAAATGGGATGGGCTGATCGGTGGGTTGAAGGCCGATAAATTTGATATCATCATCGGCCAGATGACAGTGACAGAAGAACGGAAGAAAAGCGTCGATTTCACGGATCCATACGTCATCACCGGGTCAGTGCTCGTGACACGCGAAGATACAGATAATATTACAAAACTTGAAGACATCAAAGGCAAAAAAGTCGGCGTCGGTGGTGGAACGACTTTTGAAGAAGTGGCAAACAGTGTCGATGGAGCTGAAGTGAAGTTATACAAAGCTGTCGGCGATTACATCCAGGACCTGACAAACAAACGCTTGGACGTGATTATTAACGACCAATTGCTCATCAGCTACAACATCAAGGAACAAAACCTTCCGATTAAAATAGCCAGCGATATTTTGAATAAGGATGAAATCGGCATGGCGGTCAATAAAGGCAATGAAGATTTCATCGAAAAAGTGAACGTGGCGTTAGCCGAAATGAAAGAAGATGGAACTTATAATGAAATCTACAAAAAATGGTTTGGAACAGAGCCATTAGCAAATTAATAGTCGGATAAAGTGGTCAAAGGAACGTCTTTGATCACTTTGTTTGCAACTTTTTTATAGGTTCATGGAGAAGGGAGAAGAGAAGCTTGCACATCTTCGTATTAGGTACAGGAATGATTGGCACGACGGTCGTGACAGAGATGGTGAAATTCCCGGAAATCGACCGGATTACCGCTGTGGATGTAAACCAAGCGAGCATTGATAAATGCTTGGCCATTGCCGATAATCCGAAAGTGACCGGCAAAGTAGCTGCTCTCCAAACAGAAGAAGACATCGCGCGCGTATTGAGCAGCGCTGACGTGGCTGTTGCTTGTCTTCCTCATTCTCTTAGTCTGTCGGCCGTTAAGGCGGCTATTTCCTCTCAGTGCCATCTGGTGGATTTAGTCGGTTCACAGTTCATGGAAAAGATGGAGCTGGATGAGCAAGCAAAAAGCGCAGGTGTCATCATTGTACCGGGGTGCGGCGTAGCTCCAGGAATAACCAATTTTTTGGCGGCGCAAGGCATCGATCTCCTTGATGAAGCGGACGAAGCAGTAATGACGTGCGGCGGAATCCCGAGGCATCCGATTCCGCCTCTTTGGTATCAAGTGGTGTACCGCCTTGAAAGCATGTTGCGGCTGTATACAAAGCCGGCTATTGCCATTCAAGACGGAGAAATTGTTGAATTGGCTTCGCTGTCGAATTTGCAGGAAATAACTTTTCCTGAGCCTGTCGGGCTTTGCGAAACGGTCATAACCGATGCTCATAGCACAGCATTCATACTAAAAGGAAAAGTAAAAAATTTATATGAAAAAACAGTGCGCTATCCTGGCCATTGGGAAAAAATGAAAGTGATCGGTGAACTCGGCTTTCTGGACGACACACCGGTCGCAGTCGAAGGGATTTCGGTTACTCCGCGCGCCTTTGCTGAAAAGGTGCTGGCAACGAAAATGAAAGGAGAATCACATCAAGACGTTACAGTAATGAGAGTTGAAGTAACGGGAGTGAAAGACGGCAACCGCATAAAGCATCAATGGGAAATGGTTGATTTGTACGATGATGAACGAAATATCACATCAATGGCTAAAACAACGGCTCTTCCGTCGCTGCTTATGGCGAAACTGATTGCAACAAAACAAATAACCGAGACAGGCGTTGTTCCAATCGAAAGTTTGATTATTCGGGATCGGTTCCAGCCGTTTCTGGCAGAGTTGAAACGTTTAGGCATCGATATTGAATACAAGGAAGAAACTTTCGTATAAACGGAAGAACAAGCATAGCACTTGTCTGAATGGAGGATATATGGACGTTACCATTATAATTGACTCATTGCCGTCCTTGCTGAAAGCGACATTGATGACGATTTTCTTAGCAGCAATATCCATCCTGATTGCATTGGTGATCGGATTTTTCACAGCTATTATCCGCATTCTGAAAGTAAAAGTATTGAATGAAGTAGCCAATACGTATGTTTCTCTCATGCGGGGAACGCCGCTTTTGGTTCAGATTTTTGTCATTTATTACGGCTTGCCGCAAATTGGAATTTCTTTGGACCCGATTTCTTCGGGGGTGGTGGCATTGAGCTTAAATGCCGGTGCATATCTTTCAGAGTCGTTCCGTGCTTCCATCCTGGCAGTTGATAACGGTCAAATGGAAGCCTCGATGTCAATGGGGATGACCTACCCCCAGGCGCTGAAGCGAATCATCTTGCCGCAAAGCTTGCGGATCGCCATTCCGACTTTATCCAATTCTTTTATTGTACTGATCAAAGACACCTCACTCGTTTCGGTCATCACCGTTACCGAATTGCTGCAAATGTCGAGTTTGATCATCGCGAAAACGTTTGAACCGCTGACCATTTATTTGGTGGCCGCTGCGATTTATTGGATTTTGATATCATTCTTCACCAAGCTGCTGGATAAGCTGGAAGTGCAGAGTTCCAAATACTTAGTCCGCTGACAAGTTAGGAGAATACTATGACAATGATTCAAATCGAACATCTAAAAAAGGCCTTTGGCGACAACGAAGTATTAAAAGGCATCGATTTGACAATCGATAAAAGCGAAGTTGTGGTCATCATGGGCCCCAGCGGTTCCGGAAAATCCACCTTGCTGCGTTGCTTGAATTTCTTGGAAGAGCCGACCGATGGCATCATTCAAATTGGGGAATACCAAGTGCATGCTGGCGGTAAAATTGACCGCCAGCGTAAAAAAGTGATACGGGAGTTAAGGAAAAAAACCGGCTTTGTTTTTCAGTCGTTCAATTTATTTCCCCATAAAACCGCTATTGAAAATGTTATGGAAGGCCCTATTGCCATTCACGGGGCAAAACCGGAAGAAGCGAGAACGATCGCTGAAGCTTTGCTGGCCAAAGTAGGGTTAGGCGACCGCTGCGATCATTTTCCGGCACAACTGTCAGGCGGGCAACAGCAGCGCGTCGCGATTGCCAGGTCGCTTGCCTTGAATCCGCTCGT
The DNA here is from genome assembly GCF_030413595.1 of Planococcus liqunii. Lineage (NCBI taxonomy): Bacteria > Bacillati > Bacillota > Bacilli > Caryophanales > Caryophanaceae > Planococcus > Planococcus liqunii. The sequence goes on from NZ_CP129238.1 coordinate 196,113, forward strand.
CATGCTTTTTGATGAGCCGACTTCAGCACTTGATCCGGAACTTGTACGCGAAGTGCTGCTCGTCATCAAAAGCCTGGCAGAAGAAGGCATGACAATGGTCATCGTTACACACGAAATGAATTTTGCAAAAGAAGTGGCTGACCGTGTGGTTTTTATGGATGAAGGGGTGATTGTAGAGCAAGGGACGTCAAAAGAAATCTTCCTGAATCCAAAAGAAGAAAGAACAAAGCAGTTTCTTTATAAAGTCGAGGCAGTTGTCACGGAATAAAAATAAATCACAGTTTTAAGAAACCGGTTGAATAATCATTAACCGGTTTCTTTTTGTGTACGATAAAAACAAGGACGGAAAAAGGAGGGATTGGATGGAATCGGAAAAAATTAAAATTTATACTGAAGATAACCGGTACCTTGGAATAGCGGCGCGCGAAGACATACATAAACAAGGGCACTGGCACAAAACGTTCCATTGCTGGATTGTCAGCCGGGAAGAAGGGGCTGACCGGATCCATCTGCAACTCCGCAGCAGCGGCAAAAAAGACTTCCCGGGGCTTTTGGACATTACAGCTGCGGGGCATCTCTTGTCGACAGAGACAGTGCGCGACGGGGTGCGGGAAGTACAAGAAGAGCTAGGGCTTGCAGTAGCCTTTGAAGACCTTGTACCGCTTGGCATTATCAAAGATCAAATCCGCCAGGAGAACTTTATCGACAATGAACTGTGCCATGTTTTTTTATATCGAATCAACAACCCTGACCTAAGGTTTGAGTTGCAAAAAGAAGAAGTGGCGGGGGTAGTGTCGGCTGATTTTCAGGATTTTTCAGAGTTATGTACGGGGAATAGGGCGCAGGCGGCTGTAGAAGGGTTTAAAATGGCAGATGACGGAACTGCAGAACCATTTGCTAAGACGATCAGTAAAACCGACTTGGTGCCGCATAGTCAAGATTACTTGGAACAAGTAGCAGTACGCATACAACAAGTGCTTGAGGAAGCGTGAATTGTCCGGAAAAGGCCGAAATCAAGGAGGCTGAACATGAGCACTATTGATAAACGCAACCGGTTGGAAGAAGAACCCTTCACCTACAGAATCAGCAAGAATCTTACGGTATTTATCTCGTACAGAGGCAAAGAAATCAAAAGCGTTAAAGGGAAAGAAGCGGAAAAACTGATTAGCCGCCTGCAGCAAGCTGAAACGCCCATAGACCTCCAGTTGGTGTTGGCGAAAGCGACCGGCCATTTCAAGCACGGCAATGAAAAAACAGGAAAGTAAACGAAAAGACGCTGGAGCACAATGCTCTCAGCGTCTTTTGCTGTTATTTGAACAATTGAGGAATGCCGTTCGACAAAGTATAAATGCCCATCCAAGCCATTGCGATGACGATGACAATACCGAAAATGGTCATCCAGAGCGGGTGTTTGTAGTCGCCGACAATTTTTGCTTTATGTGCAGCAACGAGCATAACGCCGAGTGCAATCGGCAGGATCAAGCCGTTCAAGGAACCGACCAGGACAAGAATCAGCACGGGCTGGCCGACTATGACAAAGACGGTTGTGGAAATAACGATAAAGGTAATGACCAGCCAGCGGTTGTTTCTGTCGAGAAACGCACTGAAGGTCCGGATAAAAGAAACCGAAGTATAAGCTGCTCCGACTACCGAAGTGATGGCAGCCGCCCACATGACAACACCGAAAATCTTATAGCCGATATTTCCGGCAGCCAACTGGAAAACGGATGCCGGCGGGTTGGCTGGATCCAAAGAAAGCCCTTGCGATACAACCCCTAATACGGCCAGGAAGAGAATGATGCGCATGAGGGAGGCAATCCCGATGGCATAGATGGAACTGCGGGTGACTTGCGGCACCGCGGCTTTGCCGGTCAGCCCGGCATCGATGAGCCGGTGCCCGCCGGCAAACGTGATGTATCCGCCGACAGTGCCGCCGACCAGTGTGACGATGGCAAAGATATCGATTGTATCCGGAGCAAATGTTTTAACGACGGCTTCGCCTACAGGAGGCTGTGCAGTGAACATGACGTAAAGGGTTAAACCGATCATGACAAAACCAAGAACCTGAGCAAAGCGGTCCATCGCTTTGCCGGCTTCTTTAATCACGAAGATGCCGACCGCTATTAAGCCGCTTACCAATGCCCCGACTTTAGGGTCAATCCCGAACAAGACATTGACTCCGAGTCCTGCTCCGGCAATATTGCCGATATTGAAAGCAAGGCCACCCATAACCACCAGAATGGCCAGCAAGTACCCAAGACCAGGAAGGACGTCATTGGCAATGTCCTGAGCCCGTTTTCCCGATACGGCAATAATGCGCCAAATATTTGTCTGGGCGCCAATGTCAATAATGATGGAAATGAGGATAACAAAACCGAATGATGCCAGCAATTGTTCGGTGAAAACAGTGGTTTGCGTCAGAAAGCCCGGTCCGATGGCGGAAGTTGCCATCAAGAAGGCAGCGCCAAGCAAAATGCTGCGGTTCGTATTCTTCATGTGTTTTCCCTCCCTTTCATTGTTTTACATAAATTCCTCCACTTTTGCGATCTCAATTTTCGCTTCTTTTAGTGATTTGGAAATGGCTGCTGCAAATTCCAATGCTGTTACGCCGTCGCCGTGTATGCAGATGGTTTCGGCTTTAATCGCAATGTCCTCGTTTTGTACGGTGTGCACTTTGTTTTCCTGCACCATGCGGATGACTTGGCTGATTGCTGTATCTGGGTCGGTAATAAGGGCATTGGACTGCGTGCGCGGCGTCAATGTGCCGTCTTGCTGGTAGGTTCGGTCCGAAAAAACTTCATTGGCTGTGCGCAGCCCGATTTTCTCTCCGGCTTTCATCAATTCGCTGCCGGACAAGCCGAATAGGATCAGTTCAGGATTAACTTTATACACCGCTTCGGCAATTGCTTCAGACAAAGCGGCATCTTTTGCAGCCATGTTATAGAGGGCGCCATGTGCTTTGACATGCTGCAAGCGGCCGCCTTCGGCCTGTACAAAGCCGGACAAAGCCCCGATCTGATAGACTGTCAGGTCATAGGCTTCCTGAGGTGAAATCGCCATATTGCGGCGGCCGAAACCGACCAAATCCTGAAGGCCTGGGTGGGCGCCGATCCCTACATTTTTCTCAAGCGCCAAGGCCACCGTTTTCCGCATCGTTGCCGGGTCTCCGGCGTGAAAGCCGCAGGCAATGTTAGCGGAAGTTACAAAATCAAGAATTTCTGCGTCGTTTCCTAATTGATAAGCTCCGAAACTTTCCCCCATATCACAATTCAAATCCACTTTAAACGTCATTTTCCTGCCTCCCTTTTTAAATTGATGCCAACTTTTAATTGGCGGATTTGCGTTTCTTGATCCAGATAAAGCTGTTGTGCTTCTGCTACAGAAATTTCTTTGAAGCGGATCCTTTCACCGGGCTTTAACTGGCTGACAAGCGGCAAATCGACAGCCGCCACTTGGCCAATCTTCGGGTAGCCGCCGGTAGTCTGGCGGTCTGCCAAAAGGATAATGGGATTTCCGTCAGAAGGCACTTGAATCGATCCGAAGGACACCGCTTCTGAAATCAGTTCTTTTGGTTCTTCGAGTGAGAGCCTTGTTCCTTCTAACCGGTAGCCCATGCGGTCGGAATGAGAAGAAACCGCAAAAGCCTCACTGAAAATATGGCTCTGGCTGTCACGGCTAAACAATTCAAACTGGCGGCCTTTCATCATCCGGACAACCGGTTCACTGGAATAACGGGGAGCAGCAGTTTTCCATTCCACTCCATTGCCCGTGGCGTGAAGCAAAGAAGCGGCAAGCTGAGGCGAAATAAGGTTGACCGGGACGATGTCGCCCGCTTGCAGTGCCCGTCCGTGGAAACCACCGATTCCAGCGCGCAAGTAAGTGGATTTGCTGTTCATCAGGTCTGGAACGTCTATTCCTCCTGCAACTGCTAAATAGGCTCGGCATCCTGAACGGGGGGCGCCGAATTTCAGGACACTTCCTTCTTTGACAAAGGCTGGCCGCCACATTTTTAGATCGGTTCCATCGATTTGGGGAGACAAGTCTCCACCACAAAGCGAAATGAACGCATCTTGCTGAAACTGGATGGTAGGTCCCGTCATCGTCATTTCAAGTGTGGCAGCATTTTCTCCGTTGCCGACCAGCAAATTTGCTATTCGGTGCGCAAAAGGGTCCATGGCGCCGCTTGCAATGACGCCATATTTTTGAAAACCAAAGCGGCCCAGGTCCTGCACGGTGGTCTGGAGGCCGCTTTTAATAATTTTCAGCATGCTCTTCCTCCTTCCATGCGTCGTACTCTTTTTCCGATATTCGCCGAAAGACAATTTTGTCGCCAGCCCGCAGCAAGCTTGGAATTTCTTGTTCGGGGCGAAATAGCCGGATCGGTGTGCGGCCAATCAACTGCCAGCCGCCAGGTGTTTCAATGGGATAGACGCCTGTCTGTTTGCCGGCAATGCCAACGGTTCGTTCGGGAATACGCAGCCTCGGAGACTCACGCCGCGGCGCTGCGATTTTCTCAGACATGCCGCTGATGAACGGAAAACCGGGAGCAAAACCGATCATGGAAACGGAATAAATGCCGGAAGTGTGGATATCGATTACTTGTTCCGGTGTCAATCCATTGTGTTCGGCCACAAAGTCGAGGTCCGGACCAAACTCGCCGCCGTAGCAGACAGGGATTTCCACTGTACGCGAAAGGGAAGATGCGGTTTCTTCGGCATGCGGCAGCAATGTTTCAAGATCGGATTTGACGGACTCATACAAAGCAGCCAGCGGATTGTAAAAAACCGCTACTGTTGTGAACGCCGGGATGAATTCGACCATCCAGGCCGGAGGTTGCGCTTCGAGCAAAGCCGCAATGGCCTGGACCCTTTTTTGTGTGTCTTCATTGATTTCTGTTCCGGCTTCAATGACGATTGCCCCTTCGCCAAGAGGAGAAAATGTATAGGGCATGTGATCACCTCATCATCAGATTATTCTAACTACTCCGTTTAGTATAAGGTTTTATAGGAAGAGGTGAAAGGTTTACAGAGAAGGTGGAAGAAATTTTTTGAAAATAAACCAAAAATATTGGAGCGGAAGCGATTATTTTGCACAACGAAAGAGATGCTATTCGGTTTTCAATCCCGTAGTATAGAAACCATCAAAGAAGCTAAAGCGGAGATGCGAGAAAGGTCTGAAAAGCGGAAGGTGGAAGGCCATGCTTGAAACGGAAGAGTTGAAAAAAGTATTCAAAGGAAAAGTCGCTGTGGAAGGGGCTGACCTGTACCTGGATAAGGGCGAGGCGGTCGGATTGCTTGGCCCGAATGGAGCTGGGAAATCCACAACGATATCCATGATTTCAACCTTATTGAAACCAACATCCGGAGATGTGCGGTTAAATGGAAAAAGTGTTATTCAAAATCCGAGTGAGATGAGGCGGGTTCTGGGCGTAGTGCCGCAGGAAATCGCTTTATATCCGGAATTGACAGCTTACGAAAACTTGAAGTTCTTTGGCAGAATTTACGGCCTTTCCGGAAAAGCGTTAGAAGCCGCCATTCAGCGATCCCTGGACTTGGTTGGACTGGCGGAGCGCCAGAAAGAGGTTGTCAAAACCTATTCCGGCGGCATGAAGCGGCGCATCAATATTGCTGCTGCTATGATGCACGAACCTGAAATCATTATCATGGATGAGCCGACGGTCGGAATCGATCCGCAGTCGCGCAGCCACATTCTGGAGATGGTGCACCGCCTCAATCGGGAAAAAGGGCTGACGGTATTGTACACCAGCCACTACATGGAAGAAGTAGAACGCCTCTGTGACCGAGTTTACATCATGGACCATGGGAAAATCATCGCCAGCGGCACAAAAGAGGAATTGAAAAATATTCTTTCCAATGAAGAAACGATTTGGATTGAATTGAACCGTCCGAATGAAGCCTTCTTTCAAGAACTGCAATCTTTTGAAGGGGTCAGGAAGGCATTTGAAACAGAGCAAGGCATCAAATTGATTCTTCCAAAAGGAAGCCGTGTGCTGGGTGGGATTTTTCAAGCTTCGGAACGCCACCGGGTTCAAATCATAAACATCAACGTCCAGACGCCTAGTTTGGAAGATGTGTTCCTCCATCTGACCGGCCGGAAACTGAGAGATTGAGGAGGTGAGCCCATGTATGCGTTTTTGAAGAAAGACATTCTGGTTTTAGTGCGCAACCGGACTGAACTGGCTGTACTTCTGGCAATGCCTTTTCTTTTGATTGCGATTTTAGGGTTTGCCTTGAGCGGATTGCTTAGCGGAAATTCAGAAGCATTATCGATGGAAGTCGCGATTGTCCAAGAAGATGATGAACAGCAGGGGCTCATCCGATTTTCCGAAGAGCTTGAAAAGTCGGGAATGCCTGCAGCCGAAAAGAGCCGGTTGATGGAAGCGGCTGAAGAAACGAGCCCTTCCGCTTTGCTGCAGGAGATTTTAAAAGGCGAAAGCCTCAGCAGTTTGGTGAAGGTTCATGAAATGGATGCTGCAGCAGCGAAACGTGCGCTTGGAAAGGAAGAGATAGCGGCAACCCTCACCATACCGGAGGATTTCACTTTCCATGCGCTGCAAAAAATGTTGTTGGATGCGGGCAGCGGAAGCGAGCTTCAATTGGTGATTTCGGATCAGGCAGCGACTCAGGCGGAAGTTTTCCAAGGTGTTTTGGATGAAGTAGTCCGGTCACTGAATTTTGAAAGCGCCATTTTCCGAACAGGTGTAGAAGCGGGAGCGGAAGAAACACAGCCGCAATTCGGTGGCGTCGAAAGCATTTCAGCAGCAGAACCAATTTCTTCCTTTCAATATTATACGATTGGCATGGCGGTGATGTTTGCCTTATTTGTTAGCGGCATCATCTCATCCATGGCCTATATGGAGAAAAAGCAATTTGTCTTCCAACGGATTTTGCTGTCGAACCATCATCCGTTCGTTTATTTAACTGGAAAGGCGATTTCTGCCGCGGTTATCGCATTATGTCAGTTTTTGATTTTATTTTTCTTTTCTTCACTGATTTTCCAGGCATTCGATTTGACGGATTTGTCATTCTGGCCGGGCATGCTGTTGATTGCTGTCAGTTTGGCCGGTTGCGTCGGGGCATTGGCGGCTTTCTTAACTTCGTTAATGATGCGTTTTAATAACGACACCATAACAACAGTCTTTTCCGGCATCGTGGTCACGATGTTTGCTTTTCTTGGCGGAAGCTTTACCCCAACAGACAACTTGCCTGTTTTTATTCAGCAGCTTGGGAGCTGGACGCCGAATGGCGCTTCCTTACAAGCGTTTCTCATCTGGGCACAGACCCAGGAAATCGGCCTGCTGTGGGAACCGCTTAGCCATGTTTTGCTGGTGGCCATTGCGCTGCTCATTTTAAGCCTGCTGATTTTTCCTGAAAAGGGGGAGGCTTAACGATGATCTCTGTGTTTTTACTGCAATGGCAAAGATTTCGCCGGGCCCCCGCAATGATTTTATCGTTTCTTGTCATGACTGTTGTCTTTGTGGCTTTACTCTCCGGCAACAACCCGGCGGAGCGCCCGCCGATCCTCACTTACGCAGATGATTCGCTTGGGGAAGCAGCAGCGGAAGAATGGCTGGCTTCGCTGAATGAAACAGAAGAATTTGAGTTCCGGTTAATGGGGGAAAAACAAGTGCGCGAAGCGGTTTCAGCCGGTGATGCGCCGCTAGGGCTTTGCCTCATGGACGGGGATTACCGGATTTTGCTGGCAGCAGATGATGTGAGCCGCTTTGCTCTAGAGGCATTTTTGGACCGGAAGTACCAAGAGGAGATGCGGCTCGGGCAAGTGGAACAGCAAGTTCCTGGCAGCGATATCCGGACCCAAGCAGCGGACGTAATGAAAGAGCCGGCACTCCAAGTAGTCACGTCCACTTTGGGTGGCAAAGAAAAATTTCAATACGATAATCGATTGCAGATGCTTTTTGGGATGACGCTTTTCTTCTCGGTATACACCATCATGTTCAGCTTAGTGAAAATCGTTGAAGAAAAAAAGCAAGGCACCTGGAACCGATTGGTTTTGTCGCCGGTCGGGAAATGGGCGATTTACTTGGGCCATCTCGCATATAGCTTTGCCATCGGCTATTTCCAGATCGTCTTGATTTTTGTATTATTCAAATACATCTTTCGTTTTGATATCGGCGACCGGTTCGGGGCGGTTTTATTGATTGCTGCATGCTACACTTTTGCAATTGTAGCACTGGGGCTGCTCGTTATCAGCTTGCTCAGCCGTCCATCCCAGTTGAAAGCGGTTATCCCGGTTATGGCAACCGGCATGGCGATGATCGGCGGCGCTTTTTGGCCGATTGAACTGGTCAACAACGGGATGCTGCTGGCCATTTCTAAGGTCTTGCCCATCACTTATGGCCTTGATGCGTTAAAAGGCGTCGCGATATACAACCGCAGCTGGCCAGAACTCAGTGAACCGATTTCATTTCTGCTGCTGTTTGGCGTGGTGTGCATAGGAATTGGCATCAGTTTGATGGAACGCCGTACTTATTAAACAGAAATCATTGAAAAAGCTGCCCTGTATTTGGGCAGCTTTCAGACTGTAGACAAAGTTTAGATTAAATGAATAGCGATGCATCAAATCAACCGGACCAGCCACTTCGCTTTCCGTGGGCTCAGCTTCAGCCTCCTCGTCACTAACGTTCCTGCGGGGTCTTCAGCTTTCGTCGCTCAGTCGCGTTGCTCCTTCACTGCTCCCACAGGAGTCTCCGTGGCCGGACCGGTTGAGGTGGCTCTCTTTGATTCGAAAGTGAACGATGATCCGATTGAAGCCAAACTATCTAGTTAAAAAAGAAAAGCGACACCTTTCGATAGCTTCACGTTTAGGATCCGAAGTGAAAGCCGGCGACTCCAGCGGGATAGTGAAGTGCCGAAATCCACTCGGGACGTTAGTTCCGAGTTAGTTCGGCGCGAGCCCGCGGAACGCGTCCGGCTGAAACGAAGGATCCGGGATTTTCTCTCTAAGCGGATATTTATTCAGTTATCATGCGTAAAAATTCTTTTGTCTACAAACTCAAGGCTGCCCTGTATATGGGCAGCTTTTTCTCATTCCTCAATATCCACTTTTTGTGTCACGTCCGCACCGTTAAAGAAGTCGCCGGAGATTTTGGCGATGGTGCCGTCTTCAATCATTTCTTCAATGACACGGTTCACGTTCTCAACCAGTTCACCATTGTCTTTGTTCATCACTACGCCCACTTCAGAAGGGCTGTATTTCAAGTCCGGGTGAATGGTGATGTTCAGTTCAGGGAAAGCGGCCAGTGCCAGCGTCTGCAAATAATAGTCGTTCAAAATGACATCAGTGCGTCCAATGGACACGTCGCGCAGGTACACTTCGTTTGTGGCGTTGTCATAAACCACTTCTTCTGCGCCGTATTCACGTGCAGTTTCCATATAAACGGAAGTGGATGCGCCTGCCGCTTTTTTGCCTTTTAAGTCTTCCATCGTCTTGATTCCGGACAAATCGTCTTTCCGCACAATAGCGGTGCCGTAGGAGTACTTGAACGGCGTTGAAAACGCGAAGTTTTCTTTCCGATCTTCGGTCACTTCAATGTCATTGGCGGCCAAATCAACTTGGCCGGTTTGCACAGACGTCAACATTTCGTCAAAGCCCAGTTCCGTAAATTCAACTTCCAGCTCCAAACGTTTAGCCAGCTCACGCACGACTTCCACTTCAAATCCTGTCAGCTTGTCCGACCCTTCCTCACGGTAGGAAGTAGGAAACAACGTGCCGGAAGTGGCGACTGTCAGGGAGCCTTCTTCCTGAATTCGATCCCATTCTGACGGTTTTTCTTCCGCCGTATTGTCACTGCCGTTTCCACAGCCAGCCAACAAAGTTAACGCCAATATTCCAGCGAACAACGAGCCGCTTTTTTTACTCCACAACTTTTTCAATTATTATTCCTCCTATAATTTATTTCAATTTGAACATAGCATTAAGTGGCAAACTGAGCAAAGGTTTAATTCTGAAAAATTAAAAATAGAAAAATCTGAAAACTGATTGACCAAGGCGGTCTGCGGGTGTATTCTGTAGTCGACCAGAGGGGTCTAAATGAACGGAGAGGTTGGTGCAGATGGAAAAGTTCATAAATCTCGACGATAGGAAAAAACAAACAATCTTGGATGCGGCCCTTCAAGAATTTGCAGAACACGGATATCAGCAGGCTTCGACAAACCGTATTGTAAAAAAAGCGGGAATCGGCAAAGGGATGCTGTTTTATTATTTTAAAAGCAAAAAAGAGCTTTATGAATACTTGTTTGAATACAGTTTGGACATTGTCGTACATGCGTACTTCAAACAAGTGAATTCAGCAGAAACCGATTTTATCGAACGCTTAAAGCAAGCTGCACAAGTAAAAATGAAGGCACAGCTGGAAAACGAGCAGGTTTTTAATTTTTTGGGGAGTTTTGTATTGGCGAAAGAAGCAGAAATGCCACCGCATTTACAGAAAAAATATGCCGAAATGAATACTTTGGCAGCGGCATTGATGTATGAAGGCATAGATAAATCGCTGATCCGGAAAGAATTGGATGCAGACAAAGCGTTTCAATTGATTCGCTGGTCAATCGAAGGCTACCAGAATGAGTTGCTGCAGCGTCTTGAAGGAAGCAAGATGTCATCCATTGATTTTGGTCCTTATTGGGAAGAGTTCTATGGCTACCTGAATATTCTTAAGAAAAGTTTTTACAGGGAATAGGAGGATTGGGCATGAGCATTTTGAAAACCAGCGCGTTGACGAAGGATTTCGGAAATTTTACGGCATTGGACGGAGTGGATATTGAAGTTGGAAAAGGAGAAGTGTACGGCTTTATCGGGCCGAACGGTGCAGGGAAATCTACGACGATCCGCGTTCTTCTTGGAATCTTAAAAGCCACTTCCGGAAAAGCGGAAATTTTTGGGCTCGATGCCTGGGAAGAAGCTGTAGAGATTCACAAACGTGTGGCTTACGTGCCTGGCGATGTAAATTTATGGCCGAATTTGACGGGCGGGGAAGTCATTGACCTGTTTGTGAAGTTGCGCGGAGGAAATGGCCGAACGCGGCGGGAAGAGTTGGTCCGGAGATTCGGCTTGGATCCGACCAAAAAATGCCGGACGTATTCAAAAGGGAACCGGCAAAAAGTGGCTTTGGTGGCGGCATTGTCGATGGAAGCCGATCTTTACATTCTTGATGAGCCGACATCGGGGCTGGATCCTTTAATGGAACGTGTCTTCCAGGAATGGGTAGCGGAAGCCAAGCAGCAAGGCAAGAGCATTCTGCTTTCTAGCCATATTCTCTCGGAAGTTGAAAAGCTTTGCGACAAAGTGGCGATTATCCGGCAGGGAAAGATTATTGAAACGGGAACGCTGCGTGAATTGCGGCATTTGACGGGAAGCATTTTAACGGTGGAAACGAAGCGCCCGATGCCTTTGCTGCACGAGGTAAAAGGGGTGCATGGAATTCGGGAACATCAGGGGACTGTTTCATTCCAGGTGGACACAGAAAAGATGGACGAAGTGATGCGCTATGTCAGCGGCTTTGGTGTGGTCCGGCTGGAAAGTTCACCGCCGACTTTAGAGGAATTGTTCATGCGCCATTATGAAGAAAGGGGCACAACGCAGATACAGGAGGCGGCTTCCCATGAACAAAAACTTGTTTAATGGAACGGGCATATTGATGCGCTTTATATGGCGGCGCGACCGTTTGCGCATCCCGATTTGGCTGCTGTCATTCGCAGTTGTTTCCATGGTGACGGCCGTGGCGTTTACGGATTTGTATCAAAATGCAGCCGAACGGCAGGCAATAGCGGAAACGATGAGAAATCCAGCGATGACAGCGATGGTCGGCCCTGGCTATGGGCTCGATAATTATACGGAAGGAGCCATGATGGCCCATCAAATGCTGTTAATGACCGCTGTCGTTGTGGGATTGATGAGCATCTTGCTCGTTGCCCGCCATACGCGGAGCGACGAAGAAGAGGGCCGGATTGAATTGATCCGATCCCTGCCGGTAGGGCGTTTATCGACTCTCCAATCGGTGCTGCTGGTCATGTTCATTGTCAATATTCTTTTAGCGGTTACGACGGGCATTGGGCTTTATGCATTAGGAATCAGCAGCATGGATTTGGAAGGCTCGCTGCTTTACGGAGCGGCATTAGGGGCGGTCGGCTTGTTTTTTGCAGCGCTTACCGCCGTATTTGCACAGCTTTCGCAGAATTCGCGAAATACCGTCGGGCTTTCAGTGATCGTGCTGCTTCTTGGCTATGCGCTGCGGGCAATCGGGGATATCGGGATGGAAGCCTTGTCTTGGACGACTCCGCTTGGCTGGGTTCTGCGTTCTGAAGTATACGTCCAAAATTTTTGGTGGCCGGTGTGGTTCACTATAGGAACAGCATGTTTGCTGGCGGTTCTGGCTTTGTATTTGAATTCCATCCGGGATTTGGGTTCCGGCTTTTTGCCTGCCAGAACCGGTAAGGCGCATGCCTCACCAGCCCTGCAAAGTTCTCTTGGCCTGGCGGTTCGCCTGCAGCGCACCGGGTTGATCGCCTGGGCACTTGGCCTTTTTTTGATCGGCGCTTCGTACGGTTCCGTACTGGGGGATTTGGAATCTTTTTTTGCAGACGTGGAAATCATGCAGGAGTTCTTAGCCGCAGCGCCGGGAAGTTCCTTGACGGAACAGTTTATTCCGATGCTGATGTCGGTCATGGCGATCATTGGCACCATTCCGGTCTTATTGGCTGTTTTAAGGCTGAAAGGTGAGGAAAAGAACAACCGGCTGGAACATTTCCTCAGCCGAGCCGTTTCCAGAAACCGGTTATTGGGTAGTTATGTAGTAATTTCCCTTTTCACCAGTTTCATCATGCTGTCGCTTGCAGGTCTTGGAATTGGGCTCGTAGGCAATGCAATGATGCAAGAAGGGCTGCCGGTGGGGATGTTTTATAAAGCGGCGATTGTTTATCTGCCGGCAGCTTGGGTGATAACCGGTTTGGCAGTTGCTTTGATTGGCTGGCTGCCAAAAGCAACTGGAGTGGTTTGGCTGTATTTGGTGTTTTCTTTCACAGTTGTTTATTTGGGAGCGCTGTTTCAGTTTCCTGAATGGACAGAAAAAGCAACGCCGTTTGGCCATATCCCGCAGCTTCCGGTTGAAGAACAAAATTGGATGGTATTGGCCATTTTGACGGCTATTGCCGGCGTTTTGCTGATCGCCGGTTTTGCCGGCTTCAACCGAAGGGATATCAGCAATTGAAAGAAGGAGTGTATAGACATTGGAAAAAGCATTTCCCAAAATCACCACGTTTTTAATGTTTTCCGGGCAAGCAGAGGAAGCGATGAATTTCTATATGGGTCTGTTTGAAGATTCCCGTATTGAGGCGATTGTCCATAGCGAAGATGGGACAGTCATGCAGGCCACATTTACATTAAAGGGGCAAACTTTGATGTGCATTGACAGTGTGGCCAATCATGAATTTACGTTTACACCGGCAATTTCTCTTTTTGTTACATGCGATAGCGAAGAAGAGATTGACCGTTTGTTTGGCCAGCTTTCTGAAGGCGGCGGTGTTCTCATGCCGCTCGGTGAATACCCGCACAGCAAAAAGTTTGGCTGGCTGGTGGATCGGTTCGGCGTATCCTGGCAATTGAATTATTAAAAATGAGAAATCCTGCAGGGAAGCAGCCATGTGAAGTCTCCCTGCAGGATTTCTGTGTGATGCGGCCGTAGAAAAAAGCTGTTCTCTATTAAAAGAACAGCCATACAATCACAGGACCTAAAAAAGACCCAACAACCGCGCTTAACGTCATGGCCACAGAACTCATTGACGCTTCTTCAGGGCCGTATTCAAAAGCTTTTGCGGTGCCAAGGCCGTGGGCAGAAGAACCAAGGCCGATGCCGCGGCCGATTGAAGAGTCGATGCGCAGAGTTTTCAAGAGCCATGGCCCGACAAGGATTCCGGTAAAGCCGGCAACCATCACATAGACTGCCGCCAGTGAAGGAATGCCGCCAAAAGCTTCCGCCATTTGCATGGCGACTGGCGTGGTAATGGATTTCGGCAGCATCGTCAAAACCATTTCGGTGGAAAAGCCGAACAGCTTCGTCAACAAAGAGCCGCTGAGGAGGCCGGCAATCGAACCTGCCGTTACACCAATGGCAATAGGCAGCAAGTTCTTTCTGAGCAGTGCCCACTGCTTGTAGAGCGGCACCGCCAAAGCCACAACCGCTGGCCCAAGCAATTCCCCGATCCACTGGCCCCCGAGCATATACGTTTCATACGTAACATCAAATACGAGCAAAATCATTACCAATGCCACAGTGGTGGTCAATACAGGATTCAGGATGGTCCAGCGGTATTTTATGTATTGGCTGTTCAAAAACAAATAGAGAACGGTGGTCAGTCCTGCAAAAAGAAGGGATAGCAGAAAAATGTGCATGTTCATTTGCCCTCCTTCTGCTGTGCTGTACGAGCCGTCCACTGGCTGATCCCTGCAGAAACCGACATGGTCAAAAGCGTACTAAAGATGGCAATGACCAGAAGCCAAACGCCTTTGCCGGTAAAAACATCGGCATAATCGATGACGCCGACTGTCGCCGGAATAAAATACAGCGATAAAAATGCCAACAGGAAATGAGCGCCGGAATCGATCCATTTCAGCGGATAGATTTTTAGGAGAAGCGCGGAAAATAAGAGCAAAAACCCGATAATGCTGCCGGGGAGCGGCAAGTTGAAAAGTGTACGCAGCCATTCACCAAGCAAATAAAAGCCGAACAAAACGGCAAGTTGAATAAAAGTAAGAAGGAATTTCATCAGCCATCGCGCCTTCCTGTAAAATGGACGAGTGGAATGTGGTCAAGATTTATTCCACTGTCATTTATTTTACCGCAAATTTTATGAAAAGCGAGAGCTGTGCATATATATAGAAGGAACTGATTAAAAATAGAAATGTTGTATGTTTATTCGGTGCGGATGACCCGTGAGTAACGGTGTCTGGAGTGAAACTTCATTATTTGAACAACGTATTGAATAGCATAAAGAAAGGAGAATGGACAATGGGCAATTATACAATTGATGAATTTATTCAACAGACAAAGCAAGATGAACAGGAGAACGATTATTTTGAGCTGGAAACGCCGCGCATTTTGGAAGTGAACTTATTGGAGATGGTATGGGCAAAGGCAGGTTCCATGATTTCCTATACCGGCCAGATTAAGTTTGAGCGGGAACGGCTGCTTGAACACGGCGTGGGGGTCATGTTCAAAAAAGCGATGACCGGGGAAGGTGCTTCTCTGATGAAAGCTACCGGACAGGGGCGCCTGTATTTGGCGGACCAAGGCAAAAAAATCAATATTTTCGAGTTGAATGGCGAATCGATTACGGTTAACGGCAATGACCTTCTCGCTTTCGAACCGGGCATCGAGTGGGAAATCAAAATGATGCGGAAAGTGGCCGGCATGATGGCAGGCGGCTTGTTCAACGTAACATTAAAAGGGAAAGGAAAAGTCGCCATCACTTCCCATTACGAACCGTTGACGCTGCTTGTTAAGCCGGGAGAACCGGTCATTACTGATCCCGGAGCAACAGTCGCCTGGTCCGGCAATTTAACGCCGGAGTTCCGGACAGACATCAGTATCCGGACCTTCCTTGGCAGAGGCAGCGGCGAATCGATTCAAATGGAATTTTCCGGTGAAGGCTTTGTCATTGTGCAGCCGTTCGAAGAAAAGTATGCAACGCCAAACGTATCGGTTTAAGCTGTTTGAATCATGGGCAATCGGGAATAAAAAAGTCAATCAGCTGTTTCATTTTAGACGGAAGGAGCTGCTGTTATGGCAAAGAGCGGCGGGTTGGCGGAAACACTGGAATGGCAGTTTCGGAATGAAGTCGACAAACAAATCCGGAAAACCCATGAATCCGGCCAAACACTTTATCACTACACAAGCCTTCAAAGCTTAATGGGGATGATTGAAACCAACAACTTGTGGATGAGCAAAGGCAATTTTCTCAATGATTCGAGTGAATTGATTTATTTTTCCAATGTGCTGAGGAGTGTCATGGGAAAGATGGAAATCCAAAGGGAAACGGAACTTTGGCAAGTGTTTATAACGGAATTGGAAGACTCTATGAATCGTTTCCTGGAAGGAATTGAAGAAAGCGGTTTTGAAGTTTATATTTTTTCGCTGTCCTATTCGCCGGATTCTTTGGCTCTTTGGTACAACTACGCAAAAGGTGAAGGGTATAACCTTGGTTTTGATGCGGAAGAGCTGCTTCAAAAAGCATCCGCTTTCCCGGACGAATCAGATGTCCTGCATGGCTTGGTCGTGTACGATCGGCAAGAACAGGAATTGATTTTGATGAATTTTTTGATTGAAACATTCAAACGGGTGGTTCAATACGAACCTGGCGACATCAAAAAAGCATTGCCGAACCATTTTTTATCCGTCATTGCGACATGTGCCATCTTTTTTAAAGACCCGGCTTTTAAAAGCGAAGAGGAATACCGCATTGCTTATATGAATACAAGCGGAGCTATGCATTCCGCGGTACGCTTTCGGGCACAAAACGGCGTAATTATCCCATTCATCACCGTCGACTTTGAAGAACGCTTGCCCATCAGCCATATTACCATCGGTCCGAAGAACAACATTGATATTGCCAAAAGAGGCATAGAGCATTATTTGAAAAGCAAAGGTTACAATATGAAAAGCCTATCCATCAACAAATCTGTCGCGGCCCTAAGGTATTGACTTTAAATCGCCAAGGAGTGGTTGGATGTATCAAGATTTAGCGGGAAAAACGGCAATAGTCACCGGTGCTTCAAAAGGAATTGGCAAAGGAATCGCCGAACGTTTCGGAAAAGAGCAGATGAACGTTGTAGTGGATTACCACACAGATCAAGAAGGTGCTGAAGATACTGTCGCAAGTATTGTAGCAAGCGGCGGCAATGCAGTGGCAGTCGAGGCGGATGTGGCAACAGAAGAAGGCATCCAAAAGCTCATGGCTGCAGCAATCGATCAGTATGGAAAACTCGATGTGCTGGTGAACAACGCCGGCTTCAGCAAAAGTGAGCCATCGGAAGAACTGAGTTTGGAAAACTGGCAGCGCGTATTGGACGTCAACTTGACGGGCGCTTTCATCGCCAGCCGTGAAGCAATCAGGCACATGCTCGAAAATAGCGGAACGGGCTGCATTCTCAACATTACGAGTGTCCATCAAACAATTCCAAAAGTGAACAACGCCCATTACGCGGTGACGAAATCGGGGCTAAAGATGCTGACGGAAACGATGGCTCTTGAATACGCAGAACGAGGCATCCGGATTAATGCCATTGCACCCGGCACCATCAACACATCGGCTAATCCCGCAGAAGAAGCCGACCCGGAAGAAAAGAAAAAAACGCTTGAAAAAATACCGATGAAAAAGATTGGCCATCCGGAGCAAATTGCAGCAGCGGCTGCCTGGCTTGTATCTTCTGAAGCAGATTATGTGACCGGCACCACATTATTCGTAGATGGCGGGATGACTTTGTACCCTTCCCAATTAAAATAATCCAAAAAGCTTTGCCGATGTGGCAAAGCTTTTTTATTTGCTAGATGTTACCTCAGCCTATGTGCCGTAAGGTTTGAAGCGTTTAAATTATGGTGATAAAACATAAGACATCCATTGAATTAACAAAATAGACAGACTTTTTTAAAATTATTAGACATTAATCGTTGCAATTTCTTAAAAATGTTGTATTATTACTTTATGCGATATATTGCATACCTTTTTTAAGCGTTATACTGAAATTATTGTCTAATGGTACCACAGGAAAATACACGGTGATATGCACCCAGGAGGAAACAGAATGGATACAAAATTATCTTTTAAAGCTTATGCGGTCGTCGGCATGATGTTATTCGCATTATTTTTTGGAGCAGGGAACTTAATCTTTCCAGCACAGCTCGGCCAATATGCCGGTTCAGAAGTATGGATTGCGATTGCCGGATTTTTGATTACAGGCGTCGGCTTGCCATTGCTTGGTATTTTAGCAATCGGCTACTCGAAAAGCAATGACCTGCAAGACTTGTCAAGCCGGGTTCATCCGATTTTCGGGTTAGTCTTTACAGCCTTGCTGTATTTGACCATTGGGCCGTTCTTCGCCTTGCCAAGAACCGGTGCGGTTTCTTATGAAGTCGGGATTGCACCGTTTATCGGACAGGAATACATGTCAATCGGCCTGATTGTCTTCTCAGCTATTTTCTTTGGAATTTCACTTTGGCTTTCCTTAAACCCCTCAAAAATGGTGGACAGCATCGGGAAGTTTTTGTCTCCAGCAATTTTAGTGACGTTAGGCGTGCTATTGATAGCGGCCATTTTCAATCCGATGGGTTCAACGGAAGCGCCGCAGGAAGCTTATGCGAGCGGAGCTTTCTTGAAAGGCTTCACTGAAGGCTATAACACAATGGATGCTTTGGCGTCTTTAGTGTTCGGAATTATTGTCATTGCGACCGTACGTAAACTGGGCGTTACTTCGTCCAAAGGCATTTTAGCTGCTACGCTGAAAAGCGGAGTTGTCGCAGCAGCCTTACTGGCGATTGTCTACACAGGAATTGCTTATTTGGGTGCGACAAGCACAGCCACGCTTGGCCTGTTGGATACTGGCGGCCCCGTATTGAGCGGAGCGTCTTCCCATTACTTTGGAACGTTCGGCACTTTGCTATTGGCCGTTATTATTACCCTGGCTTGTTTGACAACAGCAATTGGCTTAATCGTAGCCAATGCAGAATTCTTCCATAAGCTGACGCCAAAAATCAGCTACAAAACTTATGTTGTGATTTTTTCGGTATTCTCGTTCATTGTGGCCAATGCAGGATTGGCGAATATCATTACGTATTCGATTCCGGTATTAATGTTCTTGTACCCGCTTGCGATTGTCTTGATCATCCTGGCTTTCACTTCTCCGTTGTTTAAACATGACCGGATGGTTTATATTGCGGCAATCACCGTAACATTCTTTATTGCGATTATCGATGGCTTGAAAACTTTGACGAGTTCACTCGGAGTTGCAAATCCAGGCTGGCTGCAAGCGATTGTTGATTTTTATGCAGCCGTATTGCCTTTATATGCAGACGGCCTTGGCTGGCTGTTGCCGGCAGTCGTTGTGATTGCAGTTACAGGATTAATTGCGCGCAGCAGAAAAAGCGTAAGTGTTCAAACCGCTCAAAACGAATATTAATAAAGTTAAGGCAGGCGGGTCCGGTTTCGGATCCGCTTCTCATATAAAAAGCTGTCCCGAAAGCTAATTGCTTTGGGACAGCTTTTTCAATGGAATCAAAACCGGAAATCAATTTACAGTCAGTTCCTCTATGGTGCGGATCCAATTTGACTTCATCAGCTTTGTGGCTTTTTCAATATCTCTATCTTTAAAGGTTTGGATGATTTCAATATGCTCATCTACTGAAGACTGCGTCAAAATCAAAGAATGGTGGAAGAACAGTCTTCTAACATGGGCTTGCAGGCGATTTAAAATATTGTCGACATATGGATTTTGGGAAGCGGTCACAATGTGTTGATGGAATTCTTCATCAATTTTCAATGCTGAAAAATTATCGCCTGCTCCAATGGCTTCGGAAAAACGGCGGTTTGTATCTTCCAATAGTTCAATCAGCTCTTCGTCTGAATTGGGAATAGCTAATTCGACGGCAAGTGATTGAAGAGCGGCAAGAGGCGGCAAGAGGATTTTGATGTCTTCTTTATCCACTTTCGTCACATGGGTCGCTTTTCCTGGGAACATTTCCACAAATCCTTGGACTTCCAGTAGCTGCAACGCTTCTCTGACAGGGGTTCTGCTTAGGTTAAGGGCTTGAGCAAGCTCCGTATCGACTAGTTTTTCTTCAGGCTGCAATGTACCATCTATAATCCATTGTTGCAATTGTTCGAATGCGCTTTCCTTCGCGGTAACACGAATCGGTTTAGCATGGTTGACTGGAATCGGCATTGCAGATTCATCCTTTCTATGTCATGCAGTATAGAATAATTATACCCTATTTTGTGGAAAAATGAAATATTCATAATGCAATATATTGCGTCAGTTATTCTTGAATAGTCTCCGTTTTGCTTTTTCGGAATAGGGAATAAAGAAAACAAGCTTTTAAAAGGAGGCCAAACGATGCTCGCATTTGTACCAAGCAAAGATACCGAAACAATTGCAATGGAGTTTAACGGAAAAGCTACTCAAGAAGATTTGGAGAAGTTCGACAAAGTCACTCAGGAAAAGTTTGGGGAAAAAGGAGGCTTCAATGTATATTTGGTGGTTCATGACTTTGACGGGGCAAGCGCCAAAGCGATGTTTGAAGAAGTGAAAATTGATGTGAACCGCTGGAGCCAGTATAACAAACTGGCGGTGGTCAGCGATAAAAGCTTACTTGGGGCAATAGCAGAGTTTGCCGGTTATTTGCCGGGAGTCCAAGCCAAGCATTTTGATATGGACGAAATGGAAGCCGCTTGGGAATGGATTAAGAACTGATTGAAAAGCCTTGCGAACCTGCAAGGCTTTTTAGTTGGAGCTGCATCCATTGAAGTTCCTTTTGGCGATGGTATGAATGAGGTCCGGTTTGTATTAAACTGGAGAGAAGACAAATGTGTTTTAACGGATAGGATGAGTGATGATGAGACAAGAAATTACATTAACGGTGACCGATAAAGCGAAAGCGGAATTCCAGCGGGGGTTCCCATTGATCGCAAAAGAAGCCCTTGAAGATGCAGACCAGCTGACACAAGAGGGGACGATTGTAAACCTGGCGGATAAACAGGGCAAGTTTCTGGCAAAAGGGTATTACGGCAAGCAGAACAAAGGCTATGGCTGGGTATTGACGCGCAACAAAGACGAAGCGATCAGCCAAGGCTTTATGGAACGCACGCTGTCGGCGGCGCTTGACCAGCGGAAAAGCTTTTTCAACAATCCGGATACGACGGCTTTCCGTGTATTCAATGGAGAAGGAGACGGCTTTGGCGGTTTGACGATTGATTATTATGCCGGATTTTATTTGCTGAACTGGTATAGCGAAGGGGTATATACCTTTAGAGATGAAATCATCGCAGCACTTGGCAATGTAGTGGATGCAAAAGGCATCTACCAGAAAAAACGCTTTGATACAAAAGGCCAGTACATTGAAGATGATGATTTTGTAGCGGGCGAACGCGGCGAGTTCCCGTTGATCGTAAAAGAAAACGGTGTGAATTTTGCGGTTTACTTGAACGATGGGGCAATGACGGGCATCTTCCTGGACCAACGGGACGTGCGGAATGCCATCAAGGAAAAATACGCCAAAGGCAAAACGGTCTTGAACACCTTCTCTTACACAGGCGCTTTTTCAGTGGCGGCAGCGGCCGGCGGTGCGGTGAAGACGACGAGCGTCGATTTAGCGAAACGCAGCTCTGCGAAAACCATTGAACAGTTCAGTGTCAATGGCATCGACTACGAACATCAAGACATCCTTGTCATGGACGTTTTCAATTACTTCAAATACGCAAAACGGAAAGAATTGAAATTCGATTTGGTCGTTCTCGACCCGCCGAGTTTTGCGCGTTCAAAGAAATACACATTCAGTACGGCAAAAGACTATACCAACTTGATGAAAGAAGCCATTGCGATTACGGAACAAAAAGGCATGATTGTCGCTTCCACCAATAGTGCTTCGTTTGGCATGAAGAAATTTAAAGGCTTTATCGAAAAAGCGTTCAAAGAAGAAGGCAAGAAATACCGCATCGTTGAGGAATACACGCTGCCTGCTGATTTCCGTGTACGCAAAGAGTTTAAAGAAGGCGATTACTTGAAAGTGTTGTTTGTGGAATTGGTTTAAGGGCCGCATAAAGAATGCAATAAGCGATTGCAGGAGACTGCCTCAAACACCTACGGATTTTTTCCGCAGGTGTTTTTGTCTTTGTCTGCCGATTGCCGGTGAACTGTTCTATAATGGAATTATCTGATTATATCTTTTTACAGGAGGAAATTTAATGACGAAAGCAATAAGTTCCCCTTTGGTTGGGAATCCGGTTTATCCAGTCATGTTTGCAATGGGCGCTTGCCATTTGCTGAATGATTCCTTGCAAGCGGTCATTCCGGCAATGTTTCCGATTCTGGAAAAAGACCTCGGCTTAACATTCACTCAACTTGGGATGATTGCCTTTGCGTTGAATATCGTGGCCTCGCTGCTGCAGCCGGTAGTAGGCTTTATCAGCGACCGAAAACCGATGCCATTCGCTTTGCCGCTTGGCATGACCAGTTCATTTATCGGCATGGCGGGCCTGGCGTTTGCGCCGGAATATTGGATGATCCTTGTATCGGTGATGTTCTTAGGATTCGGTTCAGCGATTTTCCATCCGGAAGGCTCCCGTGTTTCATATATGGCAGCGGGCACGAGACGAGGCCTATCGCAGTCTATTTACCAAGTGGGCGGAAACTCGGGGCAGGCGCTGGCGCCTTTGATCAGCGCCTTCATTCTCGTGCCGCTCGGGCAACACGGTGCCGCTTTGTTTTTATTTGTCGCAGCTCTCGGCATCTTCATTCTTTCCAAGATCTCATTCTGGTATAAGGAACAGCTGGCCAAGGAGAAATTGCAGAAAGGCAAAAAAGTCTTGCTGTCTTCGCTGCCTGCCCTGACGAAAAAGCAAGTGGGCGTAGCCTTGGCGCTATTGTTAATCATCATTTTTGCCCGATCGTTTTACGTCACCAATATGACCAGTTTCTACATTTTCCATTTGATGGACACCTATGGGCTGACGATTCAAACCGGACAGCTTTACATTTTCTTGTTTTTAGCAGTCGGTGCAGCCGGCACATTTTTCGGTGGGCCGATGGCGGACAAAATTGGCCGGAAAAATGTGATTGTCTTATCGATTCTCGTTCCCATTCCACTCGCGATTGCGTTGCCTTATGTGCCGCTGTTTATCGTGATCATTCTGTTGGCGTTGATCGGCTTTTTCATCATGCTGAGCTTCTCAGTAACCGTCGTCTATGCCCAGGAACTGGTTCCGAGCAAAATCGGTACGATGTCCGGCCTGACCGTCGGACTCGCTTTTGGCATGGGCGCAATTGGCGGTGTTGTGATCGGCATTTTGATGGATTACATCGGAGTCTATGAAACAATGGTGGTTGTTTCGTTTCTGCCGATTATCGGCCTTGTCGGTTTAGGCTTGCCGAAAGACCGCAAAATAACAGCAGCATAATTTGACAAAAAGGATGATGAACATGGACAAAGCAGTTCCTGAAATTCCCGAAGAAATCCGCACTGAACGTTTATTGATCCGCATGCCGAAACCGGGAGACGGAAAAGCGGTGAATGCAGCAATCCGGGCTTCCATCAAAGAACTGAAAGCGTGGCTGCCTTTTGCCCAGCAGCTGCCTTCGGTTGAAGAAACGGAAATCAATACAGTGGAAGCACATCTCAACTTCTTAAAGCATGAAAATCTGCGTTACCTTATTTTTAACAAAGAGACAGGCGAGTTTATCGGTTCGAGCGGTTTTCATAGCATAGAATGGGAAGTGCCGAAGATGGAAATTGGCTATTGGATCGACACGCGCTGGAGCGGCTTTGGCTATATGGCAGAAGCGGTATCTGCGCTGTCTGAACTCGCTTTGGATGGATTCGGGTGCAAACGGCTGGAAATCAGGTGCGATGCTGAAAACGTAAAAAGCCGCGCTATTCCTGAAACCCTTGGCTTTGTTCTCGAAGGTGTCTTACATAATGATGAATTGTCAGTGGACGGCAAGAATCTAACGGATACGTGCATTTACGCGAAATTCATGTAAATAAGAAAAGAAAGCAGAAATTTAATTTTAGAATGGAGCTTTCAATGATGGAAAAAGCACAAGCGACGACAAGCATCAAAACATTTATTTCACTTCTCCTTTCGTTAAAGATTCCGAAGTGGGCACTGGTTATCGGATTGGGCTCGAGCGTGATCACCACATTAGTAGGGTTGGCGGTTCCGCTGTTGACCAGAAATTTAGTGGATGGATTTTCTATTGATGCTATCAGTCCATGGCTGGTCGGCGGCTTGGTTGCTGCTTTTATCCTACAGGCTGTTATCAATGGAGTTTCGATTTATTTACTGAGTATGGTCGGCCAAAAAATCGTGGCGAATTTGAGAAGCCGGATGTGGACCCATCTGATTCGGCTGCGTGTTCCGTATTTTGATCAGCAGGCGAGCGGGGAAACGGTCAGCCGGGTCGTCAATGACACAGGAATTGTCCGCAATTTGATTACCGATCATTTTCCACAGTTCATCACCGGCATCATCTCTATTATCGGAGCGGTCATTATCTTGCTGGTGCTCGATTGGAAAATGACGTTAATTATGTTGTTGTCTGTACCAATCACGATTGCCATCATGATTCCGCTTGGGCGCCGGATGGCCAAGATTTCCCGCAGCTTACAGGATGAAACCGCAGTGTTTACAGGTCATGTGCAGCAGACGCTGAGCGAGATTCGCTTGATGAAATCTTCAACCGCTGAAAAAACAGAAGAAGACCGTGGCTTGGGCGGCATTCAAAAGCTGTTCAAGATCGGCTTGAAAGAAGCGAAAATATACGCCTTGATCGCCCCGCTCATGTACACGGTGGTCATGGCGGTCATTGTCCTGATTATTGGCTACGGCGGCGTCCGTGTGGCAGAAGGCACGATGTCAACAGGGTCACTGGTGGCATTTCTTTTGTATCTGTTCCAAATCGTCATGCCGATGACCAGTTTTGCGCTGTTTTTTACGGAGCTGCAAAAAGCAAAAGGGGCCACAGAGCGCATTATTGGCATTTTGGATTTGCCGCTTGAAGAAAGGCAAAAGGGCCGTGAAATCGACATCGCCAATAAAACCCTGCGAATTGAGCAGGTGGATTTTGCTTATGACAAAGGGGAGCCTGTTCTTCGGAACGTTTCCTTTGAAGCGAATCCCGGCGAAATGATTGCTTTTGCAGGGCCGAGTGGAGGCGGGAAAACGACTGTCTTTGGTCTGATTGAGCGCTTTTATGAGCCGGCTGCCGGAATCATTACCATTGGGGGCATCCCCATTAACGAATTGTCGATGACTTCCTGGCGCAGCCAAATTGGCTACGTGTCGCAGGAAAGCGCGATGATGGGCGGCACAATCCGTGCGAACTTGACCTATGGCTTACCAGATGCCGAACAGATTCCAGACGAGGAGCTGTGGCATGTTGCACGAATGGCTTATGCGGAAGAATTTATTCAGGGCTTTCCGGACGGCCTGGACACGGAAGTCGGGGAACGCGGCGTGAAATTGTCCGGCGGCCAGCGCCAGCGGATAGCCATTGCACGGGCTTTTCTCCGCGATCCAAAAATTCTCATGATGGATGAAGCGACAGCGAGCCTCGACAGCCAGTCGGAAGGCATTGTCCAACAGGCATTAAGCCGTTTGATGGAAGGGCGTACAACCTTGGTGATCGCTCACCGCCTATCGACGATTGTCGATGCAGATAAAATTGTGTTTATTGAAAAAGGACGAGTTACGGGAGTCGGAACCCATCTCGAACTCAGTGGGTCCCATGAACTTTACAGTGAGTTTGCCGAACAGCAAATAACTTAGATTTCATGCTTGACCTTGACGTTGCGTTAAGGTGTAAAGTGAAGGCATCAGGAGGTGAGCTTATGGAATACACCATTCAAAAGCTGGGGAACTTGGCAGGGGTCAGCACGAGGACTTTGCGGTATTACGATGAAATCGGAATTTTAAAGCCGGCACGAAAAAATTCAGCGGGATACCGGATCTATGGCCGGCGGGAAGTGGACAAGCTGCAGCAAATCCTCTTTTACCGGGAACTCGGGCTCGATTTGGACAGCATCAAGCAGCTTGTCAACGATCCAGCTTTTGACGGGGCTGCAGCCTTAAAGAATCATCGGCAGCAGCTTCTGGAAAAACGCCGCCAGCTCGATCTCTTGATCACTAATGTGGGAAACACCATTTCCGCAGCGGAAAGGGAAATCCAAATGACTGACAAGGAAAAGTTTGAAGGGTTCAAGCAAAAGCTCGTGGATGACAACGAACAGCAATACGGCGAAGAAGTGCGTGCCAAATACGGCGACGACTTGGTCGATCGCTCAAATGCCAGAATGCTGAATATGAGCGAAGCGCAGTACGAAGAATTTATGAGCATCGAAAGCACGCTCATGGAAAAATTGGCTGAAGCCTGTGAAACGGGAGATCCGGCAAGCGGCATTGCCCAACAAACAGCCGACCTGCACAGACAATGGCTGAGCTTCACATGGCCGATGTACAGCAAAGAAGCGCATGCGGGGCTTGCCGAGATGTATGTAGCCGATGAGCGTTTTGCCGCTTACTACAACAAAGTGCATCCAAATGCAGCCAAGTTCCTTCGGGATGCGATTTTGATCTACGCCGGCAGAAGCGAATAAAGAAAGAAAAAGGTTCCAGCCAAACGGCTGGAACCTTTGAGCTTGTAGACAAAAGAATTTTTACGCATGATAACTGAATAAATATCCGCTTGGAGAGAAAATCCAGGATCCTTCGTTTCAGCCGGACGCGTTCCGCGGGCTTTCACTTCGGATCCTTAACATGAAGGCTATCTAGAGATGTCACTTTTCACCTTGGGATGTCTTTTAAGCTTCAATCGAATGATCATTCAGTTGCGAATCAAAGAGAGACGCCCCAACCGGTTCGGCCACGGAGACTCCTGTGGGAGCAGTGAAGGAGCAACGCGACGGAGCGACGAAAGCTGAAGACCCCGCAGGAACGTTAGTGACGAGGAGGCTGAAGCTGAGCCCACGGAAAGCGAAGTGGCCGGTTCGGTTGATTTTATGCATTGCTATACATTTCATCTAGACTTTGTCTACAGTTTGAAAGGTTCCAGCCAAACGGCTGGAACCTTTTTCTTATGTAATATAGCTTTACAAACTCTTAACAGGAATTTACATATTTAAAATAAGAATCGATCATTTAGTTTGCTATACTCAAGGTGACTAAGGTACTGAACGTAAAATTGCTTCATTCAAAAGGAGAGGTTTACATGCTTGAAAGAGGAAAAGAACCACTTGTTTCTGTAAAAGTCATGTCATTTAACATCGCTCACGGTTTAGGAATGAACGGAATAGTGGACTTGGAAAAAACGGCAGGCATTATTGAAGATTCCTGTGCCCATATTGTCGCTTTGCAGGAAGTCGACCGTTGCTTTTCGGAGCGCAGCGCTTTTGCGGATCAAGTGCAATGGCTAAGCGAAAGGTTGGGCATGCAGGCAGTATTTGGGGCGAACCTCGATTTTGAACCGGTGGAAGCGGACGGACCGCGCCGCCAATACGGCAATGCGATTTTAAGCAAACACCCGATCAAGTATTCGGAAAATCATTTGTTGACCCAAGTGCTGACCGACTTTGGCAAGAATGAGCAGCGCGGCATCTTGGAAGCGGTGATTGAAATTAAAGGGAACTTGATTACGGTGTATAACACTCACCTGGCATTAGAGGAAGAAGAGTTGAAAGTCAGCATTGGCGAACTGGTCGGCATCATCGAAAAGCGCAGCTTTCCACGAATCGTTCTGGGAGATTTCAATGCACTTCCACGGGATGGACAAATTAAGAGATTGAACCGCCATTTAAGCGACGCTTTTTTGAAATTGAAAAGAGGAGACGCTTATACGTATCCGGCACCTTATCAAAATGCGGAAACAGGTGAAAACTTCAAACCGATTACCCGCATCGATTATATTTTCGCTGATCCCGAGCTGGATCCGGTGCAAGTAGCGGTTATGGAAACGGATGTCTCGGACCATTTGCCGATTGCAGCAGATTTTGTTGTCACGCCGCTCCAAAAACCGTTGCAGAAGCCAGCGCAGACTGCCTTCCCGAAAGTCATTGTTTCTTAAACTTCTTAAAGATGGCATTAGCAGGAATAATTTTGATGTTCAAAAATTATACGAAAATAGAGCACATAAGTAAGTGCTTTTGTATCAGAAAATTGCTATAATCAATGCATCTATTATCCCTTGCCATGGACTCGGTTCATATTAAAAGGAGATGTTTTTTATGGAGAGTGACAAAATCCCCCCCACGGTGCCCATTAAAGTGATGTCGTTTAATATCGCTCACGGACTCGGCATGGACAACATTGTAGACTTGGAAAGAACAGCAAAGGTCATTGAACAGTCAGGAGCAGAAATCGTCGGTTTGCAGGAGCTTGACCGGCATTTTACGGACCGCAGTGAATTTATCGATCAGGTAGATTGGCTGAGCCATCGGCTGGGCATGTACGGTGCGTTTGGCGCCAATTTGGATCTGGAGCCGAATGAACCCGAAAGGCCACGGCGCCAATACGGCAATGCGGTTTTAAGCAAACATCCGATCAAGTATGTTGAAAACCACCTGCTGACAAAAGTTATCTCTCCCATTGCAAACAGTGAACAACGTGGAATACTGGAAGTCGTACTCGAAGTAAAAGGAACGTATGTGAGCTTTTTCAACACTCATTTGTCATTAAAAGAGGAAGAGCTGAAAGTCAGTATTGATGAAATTCTGGAGATTACGGAAAAAAGCCGCTTCCCTAAAATCATTACAGGTGATTTTAATGCAGATCCCGACCATCTGCAGATCAAAAGAATGGAAAATCATTTTGACGATGTGTTCTTAAAAACTGGCAAAAACAATATGTATACGTATCCGGCTCCTTATGAACACGACAGCGATGGCGTGAAGTTAAAACCGGTAACACGCATCGACTATATTTTTACAGATCAACACTTGGAGCCCGAACAAGCCGCTGTTATCGAAACGTCCATATCGGACCATTTGCCGATTACAGCAGATTTGGTTCTGTCGCGAGTAGGCAGTAAAATGAAAACGGCTAATGGAGCCAGAAGCTTAAAGTGACTCAACCCCTTTTATTCAGCAATTGAACTTATCCGGAGAAGCATTTTCTCCTATATAAAAAACTGTAACCAAGCTCAGGAAAAGATGAACTTGGTTACAGTTTTTTATTTTGTGCATTATCCGTAAACGCGTACGCTGCTGGACTCGCTGCGTCTGCATAGCTTCACCAGCAAGTAGACAAGCGGAGTATCGCAAGCAGCTGCAAGCCACTTAAAGGCGTATTGCGTAAAGATCATGGCCACAAGTGCGGCAGTAGGCATGGTGCCATAAAAAGCGATGGCGATAAAAATCGTTGTATCGACCAATTGGCTTACCATTGTTGATGCGTTATTGCGCAGCCAAAGTTTGGATTCGCCGTGGCGGTCTTTCAGCTTATGGAAAATGGTTACGTCCAAGTTTTGGCTGATAAAGTACGAAATCAAGCTGGCCAAAGTGACCCGGAACCCCGCAGAGAAAATGGTTTCAAACGATGCCTGGTCTCCGAAGAATGGCGCTGAAGGCAAGTGAATAGCCAAATAGATGAACGCAAGCGCGCAGCATTGC
The DNA here is from genome assembly GCF_030413595.1 of Planococcus liqunii. Taxonomy (NCBI): domain Bacteria; kingdom Bacillati; phylum Bacillota; class Bacilli; order Caryophanales; family Caryophanaceae; genus Planococcus; species Planococcus liqunii. Next base: position 225,511 of record NZ_CP129238.1, read on the forward strand.
GTGAAGAATCCGGCAAAAACGGTTTGGCGGGCCGCTTCTTTTCCGTAGACTTCCGCAATCGTGTCCGTAATGGGAAAAGTGAAAACATAAACGACCACTGCTGCCGGCAGCACCAGCCATTCACCAATACTAAACAATTTAACTGCCAGGATGTTTGATAAGATAAGCAGTCCGACAAATGCCCCGTTTAAGTAAAGTAACATAGCGCGCTCCCTTACCGGTTGGTGATCGTTTCCGGATACATATCGTGGTTCATCATCCGGTAAGATGCCATTTCTTCGTATTTTGTACCTGGTTTTCCGTAGTTTGTATAAGGATCGATCGACAAGCCGCCGCGCGGTGTAAACTTGCCCCAGACTTCGATATAGCGGGGTTCAAGCAATTTAATCAAATCGTTCATGATGATATTGACGACGTCTTCGTGGAAATCGCCGTGGTTGCGGAAGCTGAACAAGTACAATTTCAACGATTTGCTTTCCACCAATTTTTTGTCCGGAATAAAGCTCAAGTAAATCGTGGCGAAATCCGGCTGTCCGGTTTGCGGGCACAGGGAAGTGAATTCCGGGCAATTGAATTTTACGAAATAATCGCGTGTATGCAAATTATCGATCGCTTCCAGAATGTCCGGATCGTACTCAAATTGGTATTTCGTGTTTTGATTGCCGAGAAGCGACAAGTGGTCCAGTGTATCTTCGTTTCTTCCTGCCATAAAAAAAGGCCTCCTTCAAGTGTCCGACTTGAGAGAGGCCTATAAAAAAACGGAAAAAGAAAAAGCCAAATCGCATGTGGATTTGGCTGAATTTCGTCAATCCATAGTTTTTTATAGAGGGTGAAATGCTATGAACCTCTCCCGTTGCCGGGTTATGTAGTTAATGTTACCTCACTCATCGTAAAAGACTTTCGGTTTGCTGTCAATTCTCTTTTTAAAGAAATCATACAAATTACCGGACAGGCCACGGGAAGTTTTTGGCGCCTTACAAAAATGAATGTATCTGATTGTTTCGCAGATTTTCCTTGCGGGTAAGTGAATTGGAAAAGCAGCGCATTAAAGGAGGAATTGCAGTTCATGGCAGAGACTCGACCAATCCCCCGTGATAAGGGCGTAGACAATACATTGGCTTTGATGACAGAAGGGTATCTATTCATACCGAACCGTACAAGGCAACTGAAGACAGATGTTTTTCAAACGCGTTTGCTTGGCCAAACGGCAGTATGCATAGCGGGCGAAGAAGCGGCGCGTGTGTTTTATGATGAAAGTAAATTTCGGCGAAGAGGAGCCGTGCCAAAGAGAGTACAGAAAACCTTAATGGGCGAAAAAGCGATCCAAACAATGGATGATGCATCTCATAAGCATCGAAAACAGCTTTTTATGTCGCTTATGACTCCCGAACGTTTGCGTCTCTTAAACATTTACGTTACAGAAGAATGGCGTTCTGCTGTCGAGCGATGGAGCACAATGGAAGAAGTTTTATTTTTTAAAGAAGTAGAAGAATTAATGATGCGGGTAGCCTGCCGTTGGGCAGGAGTTCCTCTTCGGGAAAACGAAGTAGAAATGCGTTCCCGCGATATGGGGGCGCTGATTGATTCGTTTGGGGCTGCTGGTCCAAGGCATTGGAAAGGCAGAACCGCACGCAAACAGTCGGAAGATTGGGTCGAGAAAATAGTAAAAGCGGTGCGTAAAGGAAAACTGCAAGCACCAAATGGAACGGCGCTTCAAGCCATGGCCTGGTATAAGCAGCCGAATGAAAAGAAAATGACGACTCATATGGCGGCCATTGAAGTGATTAATATTTTACGGCCGATTGTAGCGATTGGCCGCTACATTACTTTTGGTGCAATCGCTCTTCATGAACATCCCGAAACACGTGAGAAATTGGCTGCCAACCGGGGAGACTATAGCCAGTGGTTTGTCCAGGAAGTGCGCCGATATTATCCATTCGGGCCATTTACAGGGGCGAGAGTCCGTGAAAACTTTGTTTGGCAAGGGTATCACTTTAGAAAAGGGACGCTTGTGCTATTAGATATCTACGGCACGAACCATCATCCGGAATTGTGGGTCCAGCCGGAAGAATTCCGTCCGGAACGGTTCCGTGACTGGAAGGAAAGCCCCTTCAGTTTTATTCCGCAAGGTGGCGGGGAATACGATTTGGGCCATCGATGCGCAGGAGAATGGGTAACGATTGAAGCGATGAAGACCAGCCTGGAGTTCTTGGTCAGAAAAATGGAATACGATGTTCCAGATCAAGATGTCAGTTACAGCATGGCCCGAATGCCTACACTTCCGAAAAGCCGTTTTGTTATTCGAAATGTGCGGCCAGTCAGGTATTAAAGCTTTAAATTTGCCTGCCGAGCTGGTTTAGCCAGAAGGTGGGCTTTTTTCTGTCCGATGAAAGGAGACGGGAAGATGGCGATAAAACAAACGGGATGGCCGTCCAACGCCGTAGATTGGGTGAATAAAAAAATCGGCGAACAAAAAGAACTTCTCCGTATCGAACCGCTTGCGGGAGGCACTTCTTCCCATCTGTATGAAATGGACTATTCAGATGGCGGCGGTACAGAATCCTGCGTCCTCAGGCTTTTTACAAAAGCAGAATGGCTGGCGATGGAACCAGATTTGGCGGGCCATGAGGCGGCAAGTTTACTGGAAGCCGCCAAAACAGGTCTTGCCGTACCAGGACTATTGGCGTTTGATGCCAGTGGCGAACAGTGCGGCGTACCGGCCGTTTTGATGACGAAAATTGAAGGAAGCGTCGTACTGCAGCCGGACAATGAACAAGAATGGCTGGAGGGGTTGGCTGCGGTACTCGTAAAAATCCATTCGCATGAAGCTGCCAGCTTTCAGTGGGAATACTTTTCTTACAATCAGGCACTGTCTCTGGAGAGGCCAGATTGGTCAGACTATCCGGAAGAATGGTTGCGGGCCTTTTCGATTGCCCGCGAAGTCCGGCCATCCGTCGAATCTTGTTTTCTGCACCGTGATTTTCACCCGGCAAACATATTGTGGAAAGGGCAAGAAGTGAGTGGGGTAGTGGATTGGGTGAATGCGTGCAGAGGGCCTGCCGGGGTAGACGTCGGCCACTGCCGATTAAACCTGGCCCAGCTTTGCGGCATCGAAACAGCTGACCGGTTCCTTGAGGCGTATATGCGGTATGCCGATGGCTTTATTTACCGGGCTTATTGGGATATTCTCGCTTTAACCGATATTTTGGACGGACCGCCAGTGGTTTATCCGGGCTGGGAAACTTTTGGGATAACCGGACTGACAGATGGCTTAATCAGGCAGCGGCTGGATGCCTATTTGCTCAGTTTGCTTGCTCGTTTTGAGCAAGAATCTGGCTGAATACCGGAGGGCTTCTCTGGCATCAGGTTTGATTTCTCTGAAAAAGGAAATATACAGAACAAGCAAGTTTTGAGGAGGAAGCCCAATGACTGATGAACAATTAAAGCAATTAAAAAACCAATTAACGGAACAAAAAAATTCACTTGAAGACCGTGTGGAACATACCGAAGAATTTGATACGACGGAATTGTCCACTTATGACAACCATCCAGCCGATAATGCCACTGACTTGTTTGACCAGGAACGCGGCATGGCGTTGAACCGTTTTAAAGAAGACGAGCTCGAGGACACGAATGCCGCGCTGGAAGCGATAGAAAACGGCACGTATGGCAAATGTACAGTATGCGGAACGGAAATCCCATTCGAACGCTTAGAAGCGCTCCCTACAGCTTTGACATGCATTGACCACGCTCAACAGGACACCGACATGACGTCGCGTCCGCCAGAGGAAGATGTGCTGCAAAGTTCTACCAGCCAGCCAGTGGAAAAAGAAGACAGCCGGCTTCGCGATTATACGGACACTTTCCAGGATGTTGAAGACTTTGGTTCGTCCGATGGCCCGCAAGATCAGCCTGGAGAAGATAAAGACATGAAAGATTTCTACGAAGAAAAAGAATGACCATAACCCTGTGCCTGATGAGCATGGGGTTTTCTTTGGTTTAAATGCAATTGACGAAGCGGCAACTGGAGGGAACAAGAAATGAACGAGCTGGAAAAAGAAATTTTCGAACTGGAATGCAGCCATATCCGGCCCGATGTCCGGGTTTCAAAAGAGAAGCTGGGAGAAGTGCTGGATGATGATTTTTTTGAGTTCGGAAGCTCAGGAAGAGTGTGGAAACGATCTGATTACAACGAAAGCCATTCTTTGTCTCCTGATGAAATGGAGATTTCCGGCTTTAAGCTGGACGAATTGGGTCCCGCAGCCGTCCTCACTACATACCGGATTTTCAACAAGACCACGGGGGTATCTTCCATCCGAAGTTCCGTATGGAAAAAGAGGGAAACCGGGTGGAAACTGTTTTTTCATCAAGGGACGCTTTCGAAATAGGTGTTTGAGGAAAGCGAAAAGAGGCTATTAAATAACTAGGTGTTTTAACGTGAAGGAGGGATAGAGATGGATCATGCGGTAGTATTATTTGATGGGGATTGTAATTTCTGCGATTCCAGTGTGCAGTTCATCATAAACCACGACCCCGCCGGCTATTACCAGTTTGCTTCTTTGCAAAGTGACATTGGCCGTGAATTGAGAAAGAAACATGAAGTACCGGAAGACGTGGACAGCCTGGTCTTGATACAGGACGGCAAAGCGTACGTTAAATCAGAAGGTGCATTGATGATTTCCCGCCACCTGACAGGTTTGTGGAAATTGGCTTTTTACTTAAAATCTTTCCCGCGCCCGCTGCGCGATGGGGCCTACGATGTTGTAGCAAAAAACCGCTATAAGGTATTTGGCAAACTCAATAGTTGTATGTTGCCGCCGCCTCATATTCGGAAACGTTTTCTAGATAAACAATAAAAAATCCTGACGCGCTGAAGCGCATCAGGATTTTTTTGTGTGTTGGCCGGGGCTACATGGGCGCCTGCGTTTTTCCTACTGTCCAGCTGCAGCGCCTAACTCCTCGGGTCATAAGCCACTTTGGCTATGCGGCTGGAAACACGCCGCTTCGCCAAATCGTCTTATGCCTTTCGGAGCTGAACAGGCGCTTTCAATTTCCTACTCAAAATTTGAGATTCGCCAGTATTGGCTCGCGGTGCTTCGTGACATCCAGGCGAGGCCTTTGCTTTCCGCTTCATGGATTTGGAACCAGTCATCCATTTTATCATTTTTCAAGTAGACTTCATGGTTGGGTGCCTGATCGTGAAGGCCGGTGATGTCATAATGTCCGTCCCGATAAAATGTGGCAGATACGTCATAGTCGATATTCGGTGAAGTCGTTAATGGATTGCCAACGCTATGAGTCAAGTTAACCATCACGTTACGGTCGTCTTCTTTTGCTTTTTCCAATTGAATGCCTTCAGAAGAAGCGACATCCGCTTTCCGGAATTTTTTCCGCCAATCATACGCAATGCTAGGGCCGACGTCTTTTTGGAATTCCAAAGTGGTCTCTTCATTTCCCAATTGCAGTGAAAAGTTTACTTGCGTGCGATAATGAGAAGATTCAGGAGTGAATGTCCGATTGTCTCCGGCAAAATAGCGGTTGGGCGACAGCAGATTCGGATTGGCTAAATATTCGTCGGGAAGGAAAGTGGTATAGCGCAAATCCCAAGTACGTTTGAATTCCGATACATTGACTTGAGGAGCATCGGCGAGCAGCTGCTCCAATGGCGCTATTTTTTTGGCAATCCAAAACTTTTCCATCGCAGCCTCTTGCTGAGACGACTTAATGTTGAGCAAGCCGAAAATACGGGCAGCAACAGATTTTTCTTCACTGAAGCCGGTTTCGGATCGTTCCAATGGACGTTCCGCACGGATCCAATAAGAGTATTCCCGGTCCATTTCAACATCAAAATCAGTAAATTGGGTTTTTTGGGTAGTTTCCATCGGTTCACCGTCACGGTAAATTTCATATTCATCAATTCCGTCGATGGCTCCCCATGCCAAAATGATCTTCGATTCCGAGACGATCGTTGTAATGGCAATTTGCTGCAAATAATTGACGGTGTCTTCTGAGTGGTCTTCCGTGCTGGTTTGCATTTTGATCCGCTCTTTCACTTCGCCGTCGTTGCCAAGGCGTTCAATCGTATACGTATACAATTCGCCAATTTGCAGATTTTCATCCTTTAAACTGTTTTCGTTGCCGGTATAGATGGTATCTGCATCTCTTTTGACGACACATGTATCTCCCGTATCCGACCATTCAAAGTAAATTACCGTATCTGTCTGCTGCAGTAAGTCAATTTCCAGGTGCTTCGCAACCATTCCACCATCTCCTTACAAAGGTTATAGTAAAGCTATACCCTATTCTGGAAATTCCTGAACCCCGGGTGGCTATTCCTCCATTTTGTCACATAAATAACATGATAAATCTGCAAATATAATTGTATGATTAAGGAAATGAATGCAAGAGAGTAGATTTGCAAAGCCATACAACAAATAGTATGTTAAAGAAAGATGATTAGCGACGAATCAGAAAGAGAAAACGAGACGGGGAGGTTATGGGAATGTCTTTAAAGGAAACAAAAAAAGCAGGAAGTTTTAAAAATTTTGATGACGCTGCTGAACATATTCTTCATCTGTTAAGCAAACAATTAAAGATCAACACTTTATTTATTGCCAAAAATGATGGGCAGACGAATGAAATTGTCAAAGCGTTAAATACAAAAGAGGAATTGGTGACTGCAGGCAGTGCCTCTCCTTTGGGCCAGACTTTCTGCAGTTTGAGCATCAACCACGGCCAAGAACCCTTGATTATTGAAGATATTTCCCGCAACGATTTATCAAACAAATTAGATATTGCTCCCCGTTTTGGCAACGGTTCGTTTATTGGCATCCCAATTCTTTATGAATGCGGTGAAGTGTACGGAACGATTTGTGGCATTGACCAAGTGCCTTTTGAATTTAAGGAAGAACACGAAGAGGCATTTGCGACAATGTCTTCGTTGCTGACTTATGTTTTGGAGCTTGCCAAGGCAAACGAGCAAATCGAATCGCTTTCTTCTCCGCTTGTTCCAGTGACGCGGGGAGTTTCGATTCTGCCTGTGATTGGCGAAGTGACAGCGGGCCGGGCACAAACAATTATCAATCATGTTTTGGAAAAGTGCGGCGAAGCCGAATTGGACTATTTGATCATTGATGTCTCCGGTGTTTCCCAAATCAATTCAGCCGTAGGCGAGTATTTGCTGAAACTTGTCAGTGTCTTAAAAATAATTGGCATTACACCAGTCGTTACGGGCATACAGCCTTTTATGGCGCTGAAAGTTCCGTATTTCGCCCAAGCGTTAAAAGGTGTCATGATCCAGGCAAATCTTGAAATGGCGTTAAAAGAACTTGGATTTGTGTTAATAAAAGAATGCAAGGAAAAATCGAGCCGATGAGAAATCCGGCTCGATTTTTTAATGTTCCTTATCAAAAAAGACATGCCTTAAATTCCAAGTATCGCCGATTTCCAGCAGCCCAAATGAATATTGAGACTGTTTCCGCTTGTCTGTAGGAGAGCCGGGATTGAAAAGCGTAATTCCATCCACTTCCCGCATCACCGGGATATGGGAATGGCCAAAAACGATGATCTCCACCTCTTCGTCGGCAAAAGCCTCAAAAGCACGCTGTTCTGTCGTTTTTCGGCTTCCATCGCCATGGATGACCCCGACCTTCAAATCACCGAAAGCAAAAATCTTTTTCTTTCCGAAACGGTCAGCTACTTCCCAAGGGTCGACGTTTCCGGTAACGCCATCTGTTTTTGTATATGCAGCCAATTCATAATACACATCAAGCGTCTGCCAGTCGCCGGCATGAATAATGAAATCCGCGGACTGGCATTCCTCGACCAAACGCTGAGGGAGCTTTTTCGCCCGGACCGGGATATGGGTATCCGACAAAATCACGATTTTTTGCATAGGTACGCCTCCATTCATCAACTTTCTTCCACTGTAACAAAATTTCCTGAAGGCGTCCTATTTTAATGAAACGGCCTATTGGCCAACAGGGTTACTCAACCGAAAAACGGGGATAATAAATGAAAGCAAGTTTTAAATCTGCGGGAAAGAGGAGGGAGAACATGGACCAGGAACGCAAAATCACGTGTTACATCGCGACCAGTCTGGACGGCTATATCGCCACGAAAGACGATTCGCTCGATTGGCTTTTTAAAGTAGAGATGGAAGGAGATGCCGGCTATGCCGAATACATGGAAACCATCGACACGGTAGTGATGGGGCGGCGCACATACGATTGGATCATGGAAATGGAAAAGGGGAAAGCTCCTTATCCTGAGAAAAAATCTTATGTGTTTTCAAAGTCGAAAAGCGGCCAAGAAGGTCACGTCATTTTTACCAATGAAGACGTGGCGTCTTTTGTGCAAAGAGAAAGAGCCTTGCCGGGAAAAGACATTTGGGTAGTCGGAGGAAGCGCACTTCTCCACGATTTTCTAAAGGAAAAGCTGATCGACGAATTTATTATTTCGATTGCGCCTACATTGATTGGACAAGGCATTCCTCTTTTTCAGGAATTGGACTTTGAACTGGAATTCACCTTAAAAACTGTCCGGCCATCCGGCCAGTTTGCACAGCTGCATTTAATCCGCAAATGAAAGGAAGAAATATACACGGCTATATTAAACCGTGAACCGGTCGTCAAAGCAGAAATGAATATTGCCGATAAAGCGCTAGGGGTCCAAGTCAATCTATGATTTACTCCAAGGGCCGCTAAATGGTCCTTTTTCTTTTTCAGCTATCCCTTATTGGTTAAACAGAATGGCCCTGGCTTTGGCTACTACATGGTCCTGGTCATCGTGGATGATGCAGTCTGCATGCGTAATGTTGCGCCCCTCTTTTACAGCAAAAGCACGGGCAGTTAAAAACTCGGATTTTGCTCCTTTAAGGAAAGTGACATTTAAATCGACGGTCACCACTTTTTGCTTGCCGTCTACATCAGGTGCTACCGTATTGCAGAGTGCGACATCAGCGAGTGTAGCAATAACGCCGCCGTGAATCACCCCTACACTGTTAACGAATAGAGGTTGGATAGGCAATGTTACTTTTACACTGTTTTCACTTATCCGTTCGTATGACATATCTAAAAATTCATCAAAAGGCTGTCGGATGAACATCGCAATTCCTCCCCAAAATAACATGATTTTTTACTCTATTCGCCAATCCATCACTTGAACCCTTTTTCCCAGCTTCTTTTAGGTGAAATCCCGCAAAGAAATGACATTTATTATGTAATTTTATTCCATTAAATCATTATGCAAGACTTTAGTACTTTTATTAATTGGAAATTAAGTAGGTATGAAGGGTTTAATTTTCTAATCTCACCCTATATACTGGGGAAAGGAATTGTTTTTTTACAATTCCAGATACAGGAAGGAGAGAAAGCATGAAAAGTCTTAAAACTTTAGCATTCGGTTTGTTTGTAGTTCTGTTCCTGAGTTTTTCCCAGACAGAAGCAGAAGCGCATTCTCCAGATCTTCACTCGGGCTCTACGGGTCAGGCAGTAACTGAACTGCAGACAAAACTGAAAAAACTCGGTTACTTCCATGTTGCCCCAACAGGTTATTATGGTTCGATTACAGAAACGGCAGTAAGCCAGTTCCAGCGTGATTTCGGCGTCCCAGCAACAGGTTACACGGGAACTTTGACTCGAAATAAATTGGAGCAAGTAGATATGATGGCACACGTAGTGCATGGAGAAGCAAGAGGCGAGGTTCATAAAGGAAAAGTGGCTGTAGCAGCCGTGATTCTGAATCGCATCAATTCCGGCCACTTCCCTAACAGTACATACGATGTCATTTTCCAGCGCAATGCATTCACCGCAGTTAATGACGGACAGTACTGGTTAACGCCGGACGCTTCCGCTTACCAGGCAGTGCGTGACGCTTATCAGGGATGGGATCCAAGTGCCGGCGCCACGTATTATTACAATCCAGCAGGCGTAACGAATAACTGGATTTTCTCACGGACCGTCATTACAAAAATCGGCAAGCATTATTTCGCGAAGTAAACGAAAAGCCCTGGAGTTTTCTCCAGGGCTTTTACTATTCCAAACAAAAGATATGCAGGTCCGCTCCTTCGTTTATAATGAAGGGGAAGCAAACGAAAGGCGGAATGAAAATGGCTGAATTACTTAACAACGAATTGCCACCCAAAACATGCAGCATCGAGAAATTGGTGACGAATAAAAAAGATGTGGCAAAAGTGCTGGCCGGCAACAAAACGGCTACTCGGCGGAATGGCCGCTATGCGGATATCGGCGAAGTGATGGTGCTGGAAGGAAGCGAATTTGTGGTAGAACGCGTCTATGCACAAACGCTGGGTGAATTGACGGACGAACATGCACGCCAGGAAGGATACGGCAGTGTGGAGGAATACAAACAATCCATCCTTAAATTTCATCCAGGCATGCCTTGGCTTCCACAAATGTCCGTATGGGTCCATGAGTTTGCACCGGTTGTGAACTAAACGATGTATACAGTGGTTCTGTTTCTGCATGTTCTCAGTGCCGTTTCATCAATCGGGCCATTCTTTGTGCTCGTGCCATTAACTCAACGGATGAATGGGGCGCCTAAAGATGTGCTGAGCGCGCAAATCGTTACGTTCCGTTCAGCGGTCCGCCTCGTTAAACATGCAGGCCATGTACTGGTGACAACGGGTGTGCTGCTGATTTGGCAAAGTTATTGGCAATGGACGACGTCGTGGATTGTGATGACGCTTGTCATTATGTTTGGGTCCATCGTCTTTTTGGCCCGCGCATTCAAACCGGTTTTGAAAAAGTTTGAAGAGCCGCATGCCGACCGGCGTTCCCTTATCAAAAAACTGCAGCGTTCGTTGTGGATCTATATTGTGATTTTATTGGCGATGCTGTGGCTGATGGTGGCTAAGCCGGAGTTATGGTGAAAAGATAAAAGACTGTCGAGAAATTCTCGACAGTCTTTTTGAATAGGTCAGCCTTTGACGGCGCCTGCGGTCATGCCGGCAACGAAGAAACGCTGCAGGAAGACGTACGCGACGACCATCGGAGCAGAGGCGATAATGACACCGGTGAAAAGCATTGGATAGTTGGTAGAATATTGTCCCTGAAACTCGAGCAAAGCGAGCGGCAAGGTCTTGTAGGCATTGTCTGTGATGAACAGCAACGGATAAAGCAAATCGTTCCAGTGCATCACAAACAGGAAAATGGCAGTTGCCGACAGGGAAGGCAACGACAGTGGAATCGCAACTTTTGTGAACATCTGCCAATTTCCGGCTCCGTCAATCGTCGAGGCCTCAAACAGTTCTTTTGGCAAAGTTTTCATAAAACCGGTCAAAATGAATACGGCTATTGGCAAGGTTGTCGAAACATTCACCAGGATCAAGCCTACTAAGCTATTGGTAAGATTCAAGTCGAGCATCAGCGAATAGAGCGGCACCATGATAACTTGCGCCGGTACCATCATGCCAAGTATAAATAGCGTAAACATAATGTTTCCAAGCCAGCTGCTGAGGCGGGTGATGCCAAAAGCGATCATGGCAGCGAACAGCAGCGTAAAAGTTACAGAAAAAAGCGTAACGATGACACTGTTCATGAAGTAGCCGGCCATTGTCTGCTCCTGGAAAATGGCTACGTAATTATCAATGTTTATGCCGTCTGCAGGAAGCCCGAGCGGATTGGAAAATGTTTCTCTCAAAGTTTTCATGGAGGTCAAAACAACAACCAACAACGGGATTAAGATAAGCAACGCATAAACGAGCAGAGAAAATCTTCGGAAAAGCAAGCTGTTTTCCTCCTTTCAATTAATAGGAAATCCGATCCGAGCGCAATGCTTTGAATTGCAGGAACGTGATAATCGCTATGATGATCATGAAAATAACGGAAATGGCACTTGCATAACCGAATTGATAATTTCTAAAAGCGATGTCGTAAATGTACGTAGCGATGATTTCGGTCGAATTGTTCGGACCGCCGCCTGTCATCGCAAACACCAAATCGAACGCTTTAAACGATTGAATGGTGGTATAAGCGACAACAATGGTAGCGGAAGGGGCAAGCAATGGCCATGTTACAGAACGGAACGTCTGCCACTTGGATGCCCCTTCAATTTTGGCTACTTCATACATTTCCTGCGGAATGGCTTGGAGGCCAGCGACAAATACAATCAGCATTTGGCCTGCGTGGAACCACACTTGGGTAATGGCCAAGGAATAAATCGCGATATTGGCGTTCCCCAGCCAATTCTGCGCTATAAAGCCAAGGCCAATTCCTTCAAGCAGCTGATTTAGGATGCCCAGCGACGGATCGTAGACGAATGCCCAGATAAAGGCCACTGAAACGGACGACAGAATCGTCGGGAAGAAATACAGAGCCCGCAGGAAAACCGTGGTCTTTGAATTCTTGATCAGGATCATGGCAAAGGCAAGCGCTACAATCGTTTGGAAAACGACGACGACCAGCATGAATTTCAAGTTATTGCCGATCGTTTTCCTGAAAATCGAATCGCCCGTAAACGCCCGTTCGAAATTGTCGAATCCGATAAAGGCGAAAGCATCGCTAAACCCATCCCAATCGGTGAAGGAGTAGAACAATGCACTTACAGTTGGATATAGAAAGAAAATGCTATACAGGACTAAGCCCGGAACAAAGAATAGAAAAATGGTTTTTGAGGTTTTCATGACATCATTCCCTGTTTTCGTCTACGATTTTCTGTGCAGCTTCAGCAGCTGCCATCGGATCTTCTCCGCCTAATACGTTTTCAATTGAGCTGAGTACAGCATCTTCAACTTGGGCGTTGGTAATCAAGTAACGCGGCTGGAATCTGGTTTTTCTTTCATCGATCCAATAAGCTGTATTTTTCAATGCTTCAGATTCATAGTTCACGTCTGTAACCGTCAAATGCTGCCCGGTTTCATTGGCATATTTAGAAGCGACTTCCGGCTGGCTTAAGTAATCGATAAATTTCTTCGCTTGTTCTTTTTTCTCGGAATTGCTATTGACCGCAAGCATGAATGTTGCTGTGTTGATGCCTTCATAGACAGCTTCGCTTTCTTCGACGGTAATCGGTGCAAGCAAGTCCAGTTGAAGCTCAGGGTTCAAGCCTAGAAGTGATGCCATGTGGTAAGAGCCTGTTGCAAGCATGGCAGCTTCTTCATTGGCTACCATAGCCATTGCAGCATCTTGGTTTGTGCCCAATGCATTTTTCTGGATATATCCTTTTTGCTCAAGCAATTGGAAATCTTCGAGGGTTTTCACCCACCATTCGTTTGTCAGTTTTTCTTCGCCGCTTAAAAGCTTGGCAAAAATTTCTTCATCCGGCGCATTGTTCATGACCATGCTGTTCATGAATTGGTTAGGGCCGATATCGGCGCCAGGGAAAGCGATAGGGGTAATGCCGTTTTCAAGAAGCGTATCGCATAATGCCTGGAATTCAGACCAGCTTTTCGGCACTTCCAAGCCCAGCTCTTCAAACATGCCTTTGTTGTATATCGGCATATTGAACACCAGCTGATACGGAAGCGCGAATTGCTTGCCGTCCACTTGGCCGACACTGATTAGGTTTTCATCAAAATTAGAAACAAATTTTTCACTGCTTAAATCCTCAAAAATACCGGCTTCTTGAAGCGACTGGAATTGTGCTCCGGGGAATGAAGCGAATACATCGCCCGTGGAACCTTCCTGCAGCATGCGCTGTGCCGTTCCGAGGTATTGATCGGAAGGATAGATGTTCATTTCAACAGAAATATCCGGATTTTCTTTTTGGAATTCAGCAATAATTTCATCGAATACAGCTTTGTCTTCACCGCGCCAATGCATAAAGCTGATTTTTGTTTTGTCGCCGCTTTCGCTGCCGCTGTCACTGCTGCTGTTGCTTTCTCCGGCACAACCCGAAAGAATTAAAATGAGCATGAGAAATCCAGCCAATAGAAATTTAAACTTTTTTGTCATTTCTGTATCCTCCCTTTTTATAAGTAATAACTGCTTATTATTAGTTATACCGCAAAAATACCATCATGTACAAACAATACTGAATTATCGAATATCGAGCAGTTTTTTGTTGACAAAGGATTAAAATTCCAATAAGATAGGTGCAACCTTTTTGTACGGATTAGGCAGAAGGTGTCGGGAGCGGCATCGCCGGAAGTACAGTTGAGCTGAGAATAGCAGAGCAAATCGTTGAATAAGAAGAGTAGCGCATCGAATTCCTCTCAAAGAGAGCCGGTGGCAGGTGGAAACCGGCGAGGAAAATGCGTGAATGGGCTTATGAGAGATTCCTTGAATTACAGTAGAGGAGTCCGTTTTCCCCGCGTTACTGGGGATCGAGTGAAAGCTTTTTCAGCTTTAACAAGAGGTGGCACCGCGGTCAAACCGTCCTCTGCAAGGGAGATTCCTGTTCCTTGCAGAGGGCTTTTTTTATTGGTTGCAGGTGTGTGGTTGAAGCGGTAATGTGGCCGCTTCCGCTTTTCTAAGTGTCTAGCTGCAGCGCCTAGCCCCTCGGGGTCTTAAGTCAGCCCACTCTGGAAATCAGGATTTCCGGCGTGTTCTGCCTTAAGCCTGTCGGGGCTGCACAGGCGCTTCCGCTTTTCTAAATGTCTAGCTGCAGCGGCCAGGTTCTCGAGTCATAAGCCAACCCAGCTGTGCGGCAAAGAGCGCCACTTCGCTGGTCCGTCTTATGCCTGTCGAACCTGAACGGCCGCTTCCGCTTTTCTAAATGTCTAGCTGCAGCGGCCAGGTTCTCGGGTCATAAGCCAACCCAGCTGTGCGGCAAAGAGCGCCACTTCGCTGGTCCGTCTTATGCCTGTCGAACCTGAATGGCCGCTTCCGCTTTTCTAAAAATCGAGGGAGATGAGCTGAGATGAAGTTGAGAAAAATTGATGGAGATTCACTGACGCCGATTGTCGTATTCAACCGGCTGCAAGGCAAACGGAAGTGTTTATTGGAAAGTTCGCTGAAAACGGGTGTGACTGGCCGTTATTCATTTATCGGAGCGGATCCTTCGAAATCCTATATTGGAAATGGAAATTCATTGAAAGAGATAGATTTCAGAACCGGCGTTGAAGAAATTTATAGCGGAAAGCCATTAGAGCTTTTAAAATCCCTTTTGCCGGTTTTTGAAGCAAAAGCAGCGGAATTGCCGTTTACCGGCGGGGCTCTCGGCTACATTGGCTACGATGCGATTGGCGCTTACGAACCGGTTGAAGCAGCGCGGGTGAACAGCTTGGAGATGCCAGACCTTCATTTGCATTTGTACGAGACCATCGTCGTTTTTGACCATGTGAAAAATGACATCACCATTATCTCGTTTGAAGACAAACTGGATGAAGTGGAAGCACAGCTTAGCGTATCGGAACCAACTATTGAACAGAAGAAACAGCCGCCGCTTGAATTCACTTCCAAAACTACCGCAGCAAAATTTCGGGCACAGGTAGAGCAGGCAAAAACGCATATCCGGAATGGAGATGTGTTTCAATTGGTGTTATCGCAGCGCTTATCGGCTGCTTACCAAGGAGAAGCTTTTCAGCTATACCGCAAACTGCGCAAGGAAAACCCGTCGCCTTACCAATTTTTCATCGACTTTGATAAGTATGCGGTTGTCGGAGCATCGCCTGAAAGTTTATTGACGATTCGGAATGGCCATATGGTGACCAACCCAATTGCAGGAACAAGAAAGCGGGGGCATACGGAAAAAGAAGACGCCTTTCTTGCCGAAGAACTAGCGAACGATGAAAAAGAACGGGCAGAACACCAAATGCTGGTTGACCTCAGCCGCAATGATGTAGGCCGTGTAGCTGCCATTGGTTCGGTGAAGATTCCGAAATACATGGTCATCGAGCGATATCAGCATGTGATGCACTTGGTTTCGGAAGTGACGGGTGAGTTGAACCGCCGAATGCACCCGCTGGATGCACTGGTATCTTGTCTTCCGGCCGGAACAGTATCCGGGGCGCCGAAAGTCCGCGCAATGCAGCTGATTCAGCAATTTGAAGAAGAGCGGCGGGGCGTCTACGGCGGAGCTGTCGGTTATTTCGGCTTTAATGGAAATCTGGATGTGGCCCTTGCGATTCGGACCTTTGTTGTCAAAGACCAGCAGGTCCATGTGCAAGCGGGGGCAGGCATCGTCTATGATTCCGATCCGCAGGCAGAATTTGAAGAAACCTTGCACAAAGCGCGTTCATTGACGGAGGTGTTCGGATGATTCTCTTAATCGATCATTATGATTCTTTTACGTACAATATTTACCAAGCTGCAGCAGAACTGGGAGAAGACGTGGAAGTCGTACGCTACGGTGCATTAACGATTGACGAGATACTTGCGAAAAAACCGCAAGCCATTATCTTATCGCCAGGCCCAGGCCATCCGGAGGCCTTGCCGGAATCGCTGCGGTTGATCCGCCAAGTTTACCAAAGCATTCCCATTCTCGGGATTTGCCTGGGCCACCAATTGATTGGCGCTGCTTTTGGCGGGGAAATTTCTCAGGCACCAATTATCCGGCACGGCAAAGTTTCACTGGTGGCCCATGAACAGCAAGGCATTTTTGCCGGCTTGCCGAATCCGGTCCCGGTCATGCGCTACCATTCGCTGGCGGTACAGGCAGATACTATGCCGCTGTGTTTTGAAGTCCATGCTGCGGCAATGGATGACGATACCGTCATGGCCATCAAACACCGCGATTATCCGGTGTATGGCTTGCAATTCCATCCCGAATCAATCGGCACCCCTGATGGCGCTAAATTACTGGGGAATTTCTTTGCTGAAATCAAGCGGAAGGCTGCCGTTCGGTAAAATCAAAAGAAAAAGGGGCTGCCCAATAAGTCAAATAATGAACTTATTGGGCAGCACCTTGCTTTTAATAATGGGGGGTAATACTATTGCGCCTGTTTCTGCATCGCTTTGCTATTTTCTGACGAGCGGCATCGTGCAGCAGCGGAACGCGCCGCCGGATTTAATGATTTCGGAAAAGTCCACTTCAATCACATTGAAATTATGCTTTTTCAGCAGGTGATTGACTTTCTTGTTTTGAGGCTGGCTGAAGACTCGCCGATTCCCAATAGACAGTACGTTGGTGCCAAGTGCAAATTGCTCCTCAGCATTCACTTTTAGAAGCGTGTATCGCTTGGCCAGCATTTTTATCGTTTCTGCATCCAATGCTTCCGGGAAGATGAGGGCTTCTGTGGGCGATAGGATATTAAACACACAATCAAGATGCAAGTATTTTTCATCAAATGAAACAGGGACGACGTTAAAGCGCGGAAGTTTATCCTGCAGTTCATGAATAGCGGTTTTGGATGTGCGGCTGCTGATGCCGACATACAAGGTGTCATGGTCAATAATGACATCTCCGCCTTCCATGCGGTTGCATCCGAGCGATTCAAAGTTGATTTGCTGGCTTTTCAGCCATTTTTCCAGTTCTGCTTCTTCGCCTTGCCGGATGGACGAGGCCATTTCTCCGATAAAGACGGTATCGTCTACTGTAAAACCGATGTCCCGGGTAAAGACCTGTTCAGGAAACTGCTCAGACGGTTGGAGCAGCTCTACAGCCACTCCATTTTCCTGAAGCGCTTTTACAAATTGTTTATGTTGCTGAGTTGCTTTTTCTGTATCGATGTTTTCTTTTTGATAGCGCTTTTGTACATCATTGATCACTTCTTTGATTTCCATGTAATGCGGTGGGCATACCAAGACCGACTGAAGTGTATCGTATTCGCTTCTGCACCAGGCAAACGGCGCTTCTTTTGCATAAGACGTCATATTTTCTCCTCCAAAAAACCTAGTTAATTACTTACCTATTCCCTTTTGACTAGCGCATTAAAACATAAGAATGCAGTACAATCGAAAAGAGGCAGCCCAAAGCTAAAAAGCTGCAGACGATAATCGGGGGTAGGAGGAATTATATGAATATTATTAAACAAGAAGTTCAAGAAGACCGTGAGTTTATCCGCAACAAAGTCATTCAACACAATACGGCAAGCTTGCCGGAAGAACAGAAATCACCGAAAGAAGGAATCAGCTTTATTGCCCGCGATGAGAACGGGGAAATCATTGGCGGCATTACAGGCACCGCTTACTGGGGGCATATGCACATCGATTTTTTATGGGTGGATCCTAAAGCCCGGGGCCAGCGGATTGCGGAACGATTGATGCAGCAAATGGAAGAGTACTCAAGAAACCAAAACTACAGCCTGCTGGTTGTTGAAACCTTCAGCTTTCAGGCGCCCGGTTTTTACAAGAAGCAAGGATTCCGTGAGTTTGGCTTATTGGAAGACCATCCTAAAGGGCATACTAAACACTTTTTTGAGAAACGCTTATAAGAAAAGAAATAAAAAAAGACGCCAAAGCGGCGTCTTTTTTAACTATTCCTGGTCTTTGTAAAACACTTTGTCGACATTGTATTTCGCTTTATGGGCATTGATCAAATAGGTTTCGTAAATTTCACGCTCCATTGGATCTTCTACAATTGAAACGGTGATGCGGTAAACTTCTTCGCGATGGTTTTTCAAAGGCGATATGTTGTCTTCGAAATGTTTTTTCACGCGCTGGCGCAATTTGCGGGCTTTGCCGACAAACAGCAATTCGCCGCTGTGGTTGAAAAATTGGATGATGCCGCCTTTGTCGCGCGGGATTTCATGCAAATCGATAAAGCCGTACAATGGTTTAATGACCGCTTCGTCGCCTGTGATTTCCTGTTTGCGCTGTGTAATGGTGATATCAGCTTTCGGTGGTTGGATATTAATCATGCTTATCACGTCCTCTATTATCGTAATGCCTATCGTAACACAAAAAAGAGCGAAAATCTATTCGCTCTTCATGTAAACGGCTGCCAGGAAATTATAAATTATTCAGCTCTTCTTCGAGCGGAGTGTCTCCTTGGAGCACTTCAAAAATTTTGTGATGCGTGTTCGGCTGATCCAAGGCTTTCACCAACACCGCAGCCACATCGGCTCTTGGAATCGAACGGCCTTCTATGGAAGTGAAGCCTTCGGAAGAAACTTCGATTTTGCCGGATTTGTCTTCGTTGGATAAAGCACCTGGCCGGATAATGGTGTAATCGAGATTGGTCGTTTGCAAGATATCGTCTGCTACTCTTTTGGCAACGAGGTAAGGCTTCATTTTTTCGCCGCCTTCGTCAGGGTCAGGCGTACCCATAGAGCTCAGTTGGACAAAGCGTTTTACGCCTTTGTCTTCGGCATATCTTGCAGCTTTTACAGAACCCCACAAATCAATCGTCAAGGTTTTATCGGGGCCAGTTGAACCGCCGGAACCGGCAGCGAAAATCACCGCATCCACATCTTCAAACGCTTGGCTGAAGTCTTTTTCCAAATCTCCCAGCACCACTTTTGCAGCTCCGAGTTCTTTTAAATGATCGACTTGTTCTTCTTTGCGGACCATGGCTACCGCATCATGCTGTGATGCTGCCAGTTCCTGGACAACCCGGCGTCCGACTTGCCCGTTTGCGCCAATAACTAATACATTCATGTAAGTTCCACTCCTTTAAAGTTTACCATTTAGTTATTATTCCCGTTGCTTGGCACGTTAAACGTCCGTGGATTTCGAGACGAAGCTATCAAAAACCTAGTTAACAGGCTAAAATGGAAAGACGGAGGTGTATAAATGGAGATTACAAATTTTGGTTTTAATCAGTTAAAAGACCCAACCGGCATCATCTTGGGCGAACGCTACGAATTTCTGCTGGATGTAGAAGTGGAAGAAGATGATGAGCTGTTTACAGAAGGCGGTTTGGAGCTGCGTGTTATTTTAGCAGTAGAGGAAGATGGCGCACGGATTGCCCATTATAATTTTGCTGACAAAATGTCCCGCGAAGTTTTGGAGTTTGGGTTGGAAGAAGACGAAGAAGCGGAAGTATTGGCTTTTTGCAAAGACAAATTATAAGAATGCTAGTAAAAATCCCGGCTCAAATTGAATTGAGCCAGGATTTTTTTAAATTTTTACGTCGATTTTTGCTGTTTCTTTTAATTCCTCAATGCGGTCGTAAACCGCTTTTTGTGTATTTTGCTGTTCAAGAGACTGGCGGATGGTTGGTTCCATTTCTTCAAAAGCGGGAGCTTCTTCTCCAGCGGTCTCAGCAAAGCCGTCATACGCTTCTTGTACTTCTTTATCCGTCACTTCAGCAGCCTTCACTTCCTTGGCGACGTAGTTTTCATAAGTAATTTGTTCACGGAGCTGGCTTTCCATATCGTCCAGGGTATAGCCGTTTTCTTTCAAAGCTGCGTTCATCGCTTTTTCGTCTTCAAACTGGCCTTTCAATTCTTCAAGGCGTTCTTCAACTGCCGCATCTTCTGCGCTATAGCCTTTTTTTTCTGCGTCCTGCAAAATCAGCTTGTTGCCGACAATTACAGTGATGGCTTGTTCTTTGATCAAATCGGCATTCTCAGCTTCTGCAGTGTCTTTTCCTTGCGTCGCAAGAGAAGATTCCAGCTGGCGGGCCACACTGTTATAGACGTTGCCCAACACTTTTTCATCGTTAACAACGACCACTACATCTTTTTCAGCGGGCAGTTTCAGTTTTGACTCCTGCTCTGCTGGTTGTTCAGTCGAAGCTGCTGTTTCTTCTTTTGTGGTTTCTTCTTTTGGCGCAGCATCATCGCTATCTGAACAAGCACCAAGTGCCAATGCCAATAAAAGCGGTACCGCAGCGTATTTCATTTTTTTAATCATGTGTAAACTCCTCTTTGGTTAGTCTCGTTACAGTTAAACATATTTGCAGATGGGATACAAATAGTTGCGGTTCCTCGTTTAAATAATAGCACAATTCTGTATAATGGAACGATATTCAGAATAAGAGCTGCTGAAGGAGATAGAGAAATGAGCAAGTACTTTACCCGGGCGACCGGATTGTTGGCCCTGTTGGTCATCATATGGGGAGTCAGCTGGTCCATTTACAAGCTGGCACTTGAATACACGCCGCCGATTTTGTTTGCCGGCACCCGCTCTTTCTTTGGCGGCCTGCTGCTGGCACTTGTGCTGCTGCCTGCGTGGCGCAAAATCCGCTGGCGGGAAAATTGGAAAGCTTATATGATTTCCGCTTTGTTAAATGCAGTGTTGTTTTACGGCTTGCAAACGGCCGGGCTTGAATATTTGCCGGGCGGCTTGTTTTCCGTTGTGGTTTATTTTCAGCCAGTGCTGATCGGGATTTTTGCCTGGATGTGGCTTGGAGAAAAGATGACTGCTTTTAAAATAGCCGGATTGCTTACAGGGTTTCTTGGAATTTTGGTTATCAGTGCGGATAGCTTGACCGGCGACATTTCCATAATAGGAATCGTCATGGCGCTTCTGGCAGCGCTTAGTTGGGCGCTGGGCGTTATTTATGTAAAGAAAGTGGGCCGGCAGGTGGATTCCATGTGGATGGTGGCTTTGCAATTCATCATTGGAGGAGCAGTGCTGTTGGCGGGGGGCAGTGTAGTTGAAAGCTGGTCCGATATCACCTGGAACTTGCCTTACTGGGCAGGCCTCTTGTTCGGCGCCACTTTTGGCGTACCGATTGCTTTTGTAATTTATTTTTTTCTGATGAATAAAGGCGAAGCGAGTAAAGTGGCGGCTTTTACTTTTCTCGTGCCGCTGGTCGCAGTATTGACGGGGACCGTATTTTTGGATGAACCCGTCACAGCGACGCTGGCAATTGGACTTGTCCTGATCATTTTAAGCATTTACCTCGTAAACCGGCGCCCGCGGCAAGCGAAAGCACTGATTCAGGAGAAAAAAAACGAATGACTCGGGAAAAGAAAAGTCGCTTTAGCATTTTAGGGTGCCGATTTAAAGGATGACTGGTATAGTTAAAAGTGTATTTAAATAAAAATTCGAGCAATTGAAACAAACCTGTTGGAGGGACTACTATGCGAAATAATAAAAACATTCAGCCGCGCAAAACTTTGAATTCAATCCAGCCTTATTCTCCGGGCAAGCCGATATGGGAAGTGCAAAAAGAATTGGGTCTGGAGCGCGTGATTAAATTGGCTTCAAACGAAAACCCGCTTGGCCCTTCTCCAAAAGCGGTAGCAGCCATCCAGGCGAGCTTATCTGAGCTAAACCGCTACCCGGATGCAGATACTACGGCGATGAAACAATCAATCTCTGCTGCTTACGGAGTAACGCCGCAGCAAGTGATTGCGACAAACGGTGCAGATGAATTGATCACGCTTGTATCGGAAGCATTTTTGGAACAAGGCGATGAAATCATCGTGCCTTCTCCTTCTTTCAGCGAATACGATTTCGGTGCCCACATCATGGGGGCTTCTGTCGTGCCAGTGCCATTTGCCGAAAACTTCCAGTTTGATGTGGAGGCCATTATTGCAGCAGTTACGGAAAAAACAAAAATCATTTATATTTGCACACCGAACAATCCGACTGGCACCGTCATTTCCAAAACGGACATCGAAAAGCTGTTGAATGCGGTTTCCGATGTGCTGGTCGTCATTGACGGCGCATACAGCCATTTTGCAGATGCACCGGAGTACACAAATGGCATTGAGTTTGTAAACGCTGGGCATCCGGTTCTTGTTCTTCAAACTTTCTCAAAAATTTATGGCATCGCCGGCATTCGTGTAGGTTTCGGAATTGCACCAGAAGCGATCATCCAATCGATTTTGAAAGTGAAAGAACCGTTTAACGTCAATGCTTTGGCGCAAGCTGCAGCTGTTGCCGCAATTTCCGATCAGGAGCATGTGCGCGCTTCACAAGAAGCCAACAAAGCAGGGCGTGAGCAGCTTTATGCCGCGTTCACGGACCTCGGTTTAAACTACATCGAAAGCATGGCGAATTTTGTGCTTGTCCAAATAGGGGCGGAAGGCGAAGAAGTCTACAAAGCATTGATGGCGAACGGCGTAATTGTGCGCTACGGAAAAACATGGGGACTGCCGGATTATATCCGCGTTACCGTCGGAACGCCGGAAGAAAATGAATTCTTTATTAAGGTGTTAACAGGATTATTGGCAAAACAAGTATAAGATGGAGCTGCTTCCTTATGGGAAGCAGCTTTTTATTTGGGGAAATTCCTTGCGGGATGCAGTGAAAAGCGTTTATCAAAGCTGCCAAGGGGGAAGGTTTAGGGAAAAACCTACTAAACAAAGGATGGAGTTCATATGCGCTACGACTGTGTGATTGTCGGCGGAGGCCCTGCTGGATTAAATGCTGCTTTGGTACTTGGACGCTCAAGAAGAAACGTGATTCTTTTTGATGATGACAGCGGGCGCAATCTGGTGACCAGAGAATCTCACGGATTTATTACCCGCGACGGGATCAAACCGGAAGAATTTAAGCGCCTGGCACACAAGGATATTGCAAAATACGATTCGGTTGAAATAAAACAAGAACGGGTCATGTCAATCAACCGCGTTTCAGATACTCATTACGAAATCACTACCGAAGAAGGCAAAACCTATCACAGCATCAAAATTATCCTGGCAACAGGATTGCGGGAACAACAGCCCAATATTCCCGACATCGAAAAGTATTACGGAACGTCTTTGTTCAGTTGCCCTTATTGTGATGGCTGGGAATTGCGCGATCAGCCATTGGCCGTAATTGCCGATAAAAGTGTCTTTGAGTTGGCAAAAAAAGTCTATACGTGGAGCAAGGATTTGATCGTTTTTACGAACGGCGAAGGCCGGCTGGAACTGAAAGACCGGGACCGGCTGGTTGCCAAAGGCATCGGAGTTCGGGAAGAAGTCATCGACGGGCTGGAAGGCGATAACGGACAATTACGCAGCGTCAGGCTTGAAGACGGCACGCTCATTGACCGGGTGGGAGGCTTCGTGACGCCCCTATGGAGCCACAATGCCCATTTCGGGAAAGAGCTGGGCTGTGAAGAAAATGAATACGGCGGCATCAAAACCGACGAATACGGGCGCACGAATGTCTGGAATGTCTATGCTGCTGGAGACGCTTCTTTGATTGTGCCGGCCCAAGTAGTCATTGCAGCAGGAGAAGGAAGCGCAGCGGCTATCGGGGTAAACGGTGATTTAACGAATGAATACTTCGATGCGGAGGATTGAAGGGAAAGCCCAGTTGAAGGGTACAGATGGAGAGCACTAAAACAGGCCGGCTTTCCGAGCCGATTGAGGACGGAACTTTTGCTTGTTGGAATGCGGATAAGGTAAACTTGACTCAATCGCAAGTCAGGAGGCGAATGGCCGTGGACCATGCAAACTCACTATCTTCCATCACTTACATTGACACGGAGCGTTCAATCGAAGCGGGTGAGATGAAACTGGTGCACTTGGAATATCACTTGCACCTCTATGAAGATACTTTGGTGGCGCCTACCGCGAAGTATCATTTGGCGAATGTTTGGGATATTTCCTATAAATCATTTTCCGAAGAAGCAAACTTATTGTATCTGCATACGCACCGTGGAGTGATAACTTATAAAGTGTATGAAGACCCTGGCCAATTCGTGACAACTTTTAAAAAATTAAAAAATTCCAACTACTGAAGAAGACAAGCCCATCGCTTGTCTTCTTTTGTGTTAAAATTTAGAAAAAAGGGGGTTGCTTAATGGAGAACGATTACGCAATCGGTTGGGGGACACTGGCATTGATTAATGCAGGCATTGCACAGGGGAAAAATCGAAGCGGGCTCAACTGGTTTTTATTGTCTCTTTTAATGGGCCCTCTTGCTACACTGGCATTGGTCGTTTTTGAAAAATTGCCTTATGAAGGGAGCGAATGAACATGACAGAAACCATTAACGTTGCAGATGTATGGGTGGATAAAGTCAATGCGAAAGATATTGAAGGCATGCTGGAACTTTCAGACCACAATATCGAATTGATGGGCCCTAGAGGTTCAGCCGTCGGGCATGATACATTAAAGCAGTGGGCAGAGGGATCCGGCATTCGCTTAACTACTGTCACCCGCTATGCAAAAGGCGATAAAGTGGTTTTTGAACAAGAAGGCACATGGAAAGACCAAAACGGCCAAGTGACCGTGTTCACGTTTATGGAGATTAAGAACGGCAAAGTGGTACGGATTTCGAGATTCGATACGCTGGACGATGCATTTGGCGACAGTGGCTTGAATGATGAAGACAAAGTTTAAGTGAAGAAAAGTGATTCCTGCAGCCGGGGATCACTTTTTATATGCCACAAAAAAACCGGCCCATTTGCTGGCCGGTTTAACGGAATTATTTAAGTTCCTTCTGGATTAGTTCCTGTAAATCGGCCCATTGCTTAATGCGCGGCAATTCCACATGGCGATTATAGGACTGGTCTTTCACCATTACTTTCAACGACCCATGAGACAAAGTATCGACCACTGCCGGTTTGTCGTCAAAATAGTAATCGAGCTGCAGGTCTTCGATGATGTGGACCTTTTCGGCATCTTTCATGCCGCAGTAAAACCGGTCGTCGTGCACCGGGAATCCTTGTTGTTTCAGCCAGGCTTTCGTATTCTCACCGTGTTTCGCCGGACGGGCTGTTATGTAGAAAATTTCATGGCCTTCCCGGTCCAGCTGCTGGAGAAGTTCGACGGCTCCTGGATAAGTAGGGCAATCAGTGTAGTACAGTTCCTCCAACACACTGTTCCACATGTCAGAACCTTCCTTGTCGCTCATGCCGAACAGTTCATGGATTTCTACACGGTCCAGGGCATGGAACAGGTCGATGGCCACTTCACGCCCAAGTTTTCTCTGGTACAGCTCAAAAGCATATTCGCGCAAATTGATCAAAGTATCGTCAATATCAAATCCAAATCTCATCGTTAAACTCCTTTTTTACGGGATACCCAGTAAACCTGAAGTCTTTCCCGATTTTCAAAAATTCTCCGTCTTCCAGTTCCACCGCTTGTTTCATCAGCTCAAAACCGGAACCTTCAAGGAAAGTCGGTGCGTCTTTGCCCCCAATTAATTTCGGCGCAAAATACAACACCACTTTATCGATTAAACCGTTTTCCAGAAATGCGGAATTAATGGTTCCGCCGCCTTCAATAAACAGGGAAGAGATGGATTTCTCTCCTAGGATGCGGACGACGTCCGGAATATCGGTGCGCTGCTCTCCGCTGGTCTCAATAACGGTAACGCCTAATGCTTCGAGGCGGGCGCGTTTTTCAGGGTCGTACTGTTTGCTGGTGAAAATCCAGGTTTCGGCCAAATTATCCGTTACGACTTTGGCATCCAATGGAATCCGCAGCTTGGAATCCAAGACAATGCGGAGCGGATGGCGCCCGTTTGGAATCCGCGAAGTCAATTCCGGATCATCCGCAATCACTGTACCAACCCCCACTAAAATGGCCCGGTTTTCACTGCGCAGCACGTGGACATCCCGGCGTGCATCTTCTGAAGTGATCCATTTGCTGTCCAATGTATGCGAAGCAATTTTACCGTCTAAAGTAGAAGCGGCTTTCAAGATGACAAATGGCTTTTGAGTCACAATAAATTTATTAAAGACCTCATTCATCTTTCGGGATTCTTCTTCCCGAATGCCGACAAGGACTTCGATGCCGGCTTCTTCCAGCATCTTGACGCCGTTTCCGGCAACAATCGGATTGGGGTCAAGGGTGGCAATCACCACTTTTTTCAGGCCTGCTTCAATAATAGCCAGTGCGCACGGACCGGTGCGGCCATGATGGGAACATGGCTCGAGCGTAACATAAATGGTTCCGCCGCGTGCCGCTTCCCCGGCCATCCGGAGCGCATGGATTTCAGCATGGGGCTCGCCGGCTTTCAAGTGGGCGCCGATGCCGACAATGCGGTTGTCATTGACAATGACGGAACCGACAAGCGGATTGGGGTCCGTCTGGCCTTTCATTGTCTTCGCATTAGTTAATGCCAAGTCCATATAAAATTCATGGTTTGACATGAACAGCATCCCCCTCGTCTTCCAAGTGGCCGGAGCGATCGATTTTGGTCTGCAAATACTTGGCATTGTATTCCGACTCGTCGCCCCATAACGAAATGCGGCCGGCAATTTCAAGGTCTGAATTTTCCAATGCCGAAATCTTTTTTGGATTGTTTGTCATTAACGTCACTGGTTTAGTGCGCAGCGATTTCAATACGGCAATTGCATCATCGTAATTGCGGGAATCGTCGACAAAGCCGAGGCTTTCATTGGCTTCGACCGTATCATAGCCGTTTTCCTGAAGCACATACGCCATGGCTTTGCTGAACAAACCGATGCCGCGCCCTTCATGGTTCGCCAAATAGAACAAAGCGCCTGATCCGTGGTCGGCGATTTGCTGCATCGACTGCTTTAATTGGAATCCGCAGTCACAGCGTTTGCTGCCGAAAATATCGCCTGTATGGCAAATCGAATGCATGCGGATCAACGCGTCTTCGCTGTTTTCGAAATCTCCATAAACCAATACGCTTGATTGCTGGTATTCAGCCAAATTAGCAGAAGACAGCTTTTCAATGATGGTTTCGTAATCGCTCGTCACTTCATCTTGCTTTAACCAGCAATACCACTGGAACACAACGGTTTCTCCATATAAATTCACTGGCAGCCGGATGGGGCCGACTACATATATTGCTTCATCGCCCATTTGGATCAAGTCGATTTTATCTTTCAGCACTTCGAACACTTTCGGTTCAAGTTTGATTGGTGTCATTGTAATTCCCCCTGTTTGAAAAGTCTATTTAAATCATGAAGTTATTATACTACAATTAGTTACTAATAGTAAGTAATTGACTCGGAAGTTAAGCGGCTTTCAGTCATTTATTCTCTAGATAATAATTATTATCAATTACAAAATTATAATTAAGTATTTATTTGATTTTCATTCTCAATTAAAAATTATTTTCTCATGTGTTTTGCAATAGAATTTAGGGTATGGTATAGTATCTACATTAGAATGATTCTAAATAAGAAAGTGGAGGGATTTTTCATGTTACCACAAAAACTGACGATGGCATTAAATGACCAATTCAATAACGAGTTACAGGCTTCCCATTCCTATACGGCAATGGCGGCGTACTTTTCGAAAAAAGGGTATCATGGCTTCGCCAATTTCTATTTAATCCAATCGCGTGAAGAGCATCAGCATGCGATGAAGTTTTACGACTACCTCGTGACGATGGACGAAAAACCGGTGCTTCAGGCGCTCGGGGAACCTAAAAACGACTATGTGAATGCTATGGATGTTATGCAAAGTTCGCTGGCTCAGGAAAAAGATGTAACAAGCAATATCTATGCATTGGTTACACTTGCAGATGAGCTGCAGGAACATTCCACTTTATCATTCCTGGATTGGTTTATCGAAGAACAAATGGAAGAAGAGAAAATGTTCCGCGACATTATTGCACGAATGGCCCATATTGAAGAGGGCGGAGAATATTTCTTGAAAATGAACGACGATTTCGCAGAACGCAGATTGGAAAACTGATTAGTTGAAGACAGCACACGGCTGACTGTGTGCTGTTTTCTTTTTAAAAGGAAGTGAAACGAGTGTCCATTCAATATAAACCTGCAGTGCATTTTAATCATGTGAATTATTCTGCAGGCGATACACAGATATTAAAAGAGATTACTGGATCTTTTCCGGAAGGCAAAATCACCACATTAGTGGGACCTTCCGGAGCAGGGAAGACTACACTGTTGAAATTATGCAACGGCTTACTGTCAGTGGATACAGGAGAAATTTATGTAAAAGACAAGCCGATTGACAATATTGAACCTGTCGAGCTTCGCCGCCTTGTCGGCATGGCCTTGCAAAGTGCCCCGATGATCAGCGGTACAGTTTATGATAATTTAAATTTGCCGTTAGAGCTGCAGGGCAAAAAGCTGCCGGAACAAGACGCATTGGCATGGCTGCATGACGTCGGGCTGGAAGAGCAATTGATCAGCCGGAATGTAAAAGACCTGTCGGGCGGGCAGCGCCAGAAAGTTTCGATTGCCCGTACATTGGTCAACAAACCCGAAGTGCTGCTGCTGGATGAAATTACCTCCTCACTGGACCAGACTTCCTTAAAGGAAATAGAAGAGCTGATTATAAAAATCAACCGGAAATATGGCACAACGATTATTTGGATCACCCACAACCTGCAGCAAGCCATGGAGATCGGCGACTATACGTGGGTCATGATGGCCGGTGAAGTGATTGAAACCGGTAAAAGCGAATTGCTGGTCAATCCGGCGAATGACAAAGTCAAACGGTTCGTAAGGGGGAAAGCCGGATGAGTTATTTTACTTTGTCCTTAACCTTGATTTTTGTATTGATTCCACTGGTTTTATCAAAAACTTTCAACCTGGGCCTGGAAAAAGACACGCTGGTCGCTACAATCCGCTCCATTATCCAACTGCTTGCCGTCGGTTATGTGCTGAAATTCGTCTTTGAATCGGATAGCCTGATCTACATCTTCCTGATGGTCACACTGATGATCGTCGCTGCGACGCATAATGCACAGAAAAAAGGAGCCGCTATTCAAGGGATTGTCGCCAAAGTTGCCGCAACCTTAGTGTTTGTAGAAGTCTTGACCCAAAGCATTTTGATTGGCTTCGATATCACTCCGCCGACTGCGCAGTACATTATCCCGATCAGCGGGATGGTCATCGGCAACTCAATGGTATTGTCCATCTTGTTCCTTAACCGGTTTACTGCGGAAGTGGAAACGCATCAGGACCAGACCGAATTGATCTTATCGCTGGGCGGAACCCCGAAACAGGCCATCCATCGGCAATTGATCCAGTCGATCAAAGCCAGCATGATCCCGACCATCGAAAGCCAGAAAACAGTGGGGCTTGTCCAATTGCCCGGCATGATGAGTGGACAGATCATCGCAGGGGCAGACCCGATCCAGGCGGTGCAATTTCAGTTGCTGATTATGTTCCTGTTACTGACAACCGCTGCAGTCACCAGTATTCTGCTCGGATTTTTATCGTATCCGACCTTATTCAACAAACGCATGCAATTGATGAAGAGCTGAGCTGTCCATAGAGGACAGCTTTTTTTGTTTTAAAGAGCGGGATAGAAAGTATCGGCTTCAAATTTTCCGGACCCCGGCAGAGTTTCAAGGAATTCAGAACCGAATAACTGGGAAGGCGTGTAGCTGCCTCCTGCAAAATTGCCGGTTAGCACTCCGCTGACAGAAGCAAGAGCTCCGTAAACCGTTAAATTGTATACATTGGCCGTTTGAATACGGACAACTTTGACGATTCCTGCGTCATTCTTGGCTTCTCCCCAAATATAAGCGGGTGAGTTGGAGCGGAGCGTTTCGTCGGGTCCGCTTACGCGTTTTTCCACCCAATTTGCCAGCGTATCTTGCACGCGGGGAGAAGCCAGCAGCGGCTGCAAAGCATTCATTAATCCGGTGCCAGCAGCGAGCGGTTTTGGAAACGGAATCCAAGTGGTAATGTTCGGAATTTCAGTGGTATAGTACGCAGTTGCCACATCGCCCCAAGGAATTCCCATTGCCGTTCGCTTGCCGCGTCCAAAATCAATGGTCCGGCGCTGGCTGCCAATGGGCACGGACACCAGTTTACTGTCCTGCCGTTCCGCGCTGCCAGTGCCAAGCCCTTGGATCATGGTTTTATAGGTTCCTCTGGAAATGCCGGAATCCGATTCAAACCCGAGTGCCAAATGAGTGGCGTCCGGCATCAGTTCTTTAAGTTTCAGAGCCGTGCAATCCGTCGGAATGACATCGAATCCGACACCTGAGCAAAGGACCACGCCCGCCTCTTTTGCCCGTTCATGCTGGGAATGGGTATGCACGAAAACAGGGATTTCTCCAGTGATATCCATGTAGTGGGCTTTGGCAGAAAGGCAAGCTTCAATCATCAAAGCGCTCGTTTTGCTGAAGGGACCGGCGCAGTGCAGCACGGCATCCATGTCTGAAAGATGCGTTGCGGTTTTCTCATCTATTGGAAAGCTGCGCATCTGAAGATTCAGTTCAGCGGCTAAGGGTTCAAGCTTCTGGGCATTCCGTCCGGCAAGAACCGGCTTCAATCCGCGCTTTACTGCTTCACGTGCAATCAATTCACCTGTGTAACCACTAGCGCCATAAATCATCCACTTTTTCTCCATCTGATTTCCTCCTTATAATGAGTGCTAGTTTTCCAGCCATGTTTAACGTCGCAGCCGTCTAAATAGGATTAGACAATATCGTGCCACTTCCCCAGCAAAATTGCGAGCTTTTCGATTAATGTTTCCGAACAATCGAAAAGGGGCAATCTAATCACAAAAGCGACTTTTTAAAAGGGGGACTAATGATGAATAATGTCCATTTAATTCCTTATCGGCTTGAAGAAATTACTGCCGCAGCAGTACAAATTCCACCGGGAGTAGAAATGATTCAGGCACCGGCTGTCTGGGAAGAAGCAGAGCACGGAAGCGGCAATGTCCTGGCCATTTTGGATACGGGCTGCCAAGTGGATCACCCGGATTTGAAAGACCGGATTATCGATGGCAAAAATTTCACGCCGGATTTTGGCAGTGATCCAAAAAACTTTGACGACAACAATGGACATGGCACCCACGTAGCAGGAACGGCTGCCGCATCATTACGTCCAGAAGGCGGCATTGCCGGAGTGGCGCCTTCCGCCAATTTGTTGATTCTGAAAGTATTGAACGGCGAAGGCAGCGGCGATTACGCCGGCATCATCGAGGGCATCCATTACGCAATTGATTGGCAAGGCCCAAATGGAGAAAAGACAAGTGTAATCTCGATGTCGCTTGGAGGACCGGAGGATGTGCCGGAACTGCAGGCTGCGGTGAAACGGGCAGTGGATGCCGGGATACCTGTCGTTTGTGCAGCAGGCAATGAAGGCGATGACAGTCCGTCCACTGATGAGACGGCGTATCCCGGAGCTTACCCAGAAGTCATTCAAGTAGGGGCAGTCGATTTTAACCGAAAATTGGCACCGTTTAGCAATACCAATGACGAAATTGATCTGGTGGCACCGGGAGTCCGCATTTACTCGACGTATCCTGGCGGCAAATACGCCACATTGTCAGGAACTTCGATGGCAACGCCTCACGTAACGGGAGCTTTGGCTTTGGTGAAAAATATAGCGGAAAAAGAGTTTGCAAGAAAGCTGACGGAAGCGGAACTGTACGCTCAGCTGGTGCGTCGGACCGTACCGATCGGCTATCCGAAATCTGCGGAAGGAAACGGGCTTCTGGCCTTGGATGCCTTAAATAATTTTGAGCGCATGGTCGAGCTGATGAATTCATTCAACCGCTCTGGAGAATGGGAAAACGAATGAAGCTCTGCTAAAGGCAGGGGATGCTTCCGGAAAGGAGGAGAAGAATGGCTGCTGAAAAACAGGGAGAAGTAAATTGGAAATCGCTGTTGCTTTGTGTCGCCTTGGGTTTGGTTTTATGGTTCATCCCTGCACCTTCTGGACTGGCGACGGACGCGTGGCATTTGTTCAGTATTTTTGTGGCGACGATTGTGGCATTGGTGATTAAACCGGTGCCTATGGGAAGCACGGCAATCCTTGCACTGACCCTTATCGTGTTAACCAACATCCTGACCTTGGAACAGTCGTTAAGCGGATTTCAAAATACGACCATCTGGCTGATTGTTATTGCTTTTTTCATTTCCCGGGGATTTATCAAAACCGGGTTAGGAACACGGATTTCGTATATTTTTGTCCGGTTGTTCGGCAAAAAAACGCTGGGGCTGTCTTATTCGATGCTGCTGAGTGACTTGATACTGGCCCCGGCAATGCCCTCCAATACAGCACGAGCTGGCGGAATCATTTTTCCGATTATCCGTTCGCTTTCAGAAACATACGGATCGAGAGTAGGAGACGGGACAAAGCGGCGCGTCGGAGCTTTTTTGGTCAAAGTCTCTTTTCAAGGAGACATGATTACCTCTGCCATGTTTGTGACGGCAATGGCAGCGAACCCGCTGGCTGTTCAGATTACCCAGGAAATCACCGGTGAGACCATTACTTGGGGCGGTTGGGCGCTTGCGGCACTCGTACCCGGGTTGATTAGTCTGGCCCTTATACCTTTTGTGATTTATAAACTGTATCCGCCCGAATTGAAGGAAACCCCGGAAGCCTCTTCGATTGCGACGGAGAAATTGAAGGAAATGGGTCCGTTGAAAAAAGAAGAGCGCTATATGATCGGGGTATTCGTACTTCTTTTGGCCCTTTGGATTTTTGGCGGGAATTTTGGCGTCGATGCGACGACGAGTGCTTTTATCGGGCTTTGTGTGCTGCTGCTCAGCGGAGTTTTGACGTGGTCCGATATTAAGAAAGAACAAGGTGCCTGGGATACGCTCGTATGGTTTGCGGTTCTGGTCATGATGGCCACGTATTTGAATGAACTAGGCATGATTCCGTGGTTCAGCGAGCTGATGGGGAATGCCGTCGGCCAATTGTCCTGGACATTAACCTTGGTAATCCTTGCGATTGTTTATTTTTATTCACATTACTTTTTTGCCAGCAATACTGCGCATGTCAGTGCAATGTATGCGGCGTTTTTATCGGTCATCGTCGCTTCAGGTGCGCCGCCGCTGCTGTCTGCCTTGATTCTAGCATTTTTCTCAAACTTGTTCAGCTGTTTGACGCATTACGGCGCCGGTCCGGCACCGGTCTTTTTTGGAAGCGGCTATGTCAGCCAGCAGAAATGGTGGATGCTTGGGTTTATCATTTCAATCATTCACATTATCGTCTGGTTCGGTGCCGGTGGTCTCTGGTGGAAAGTGCTTGGACTCTGGTAACTGGACAAAATTCTAATTGATAACAATCAAGAACCTTTATCTCTGGCGAAAAGAGATAAAGGTTCTTTTTGCGAAAAAGAATGTCCGAAAAACAGGACTTTATGCCACTTTATGGATATCCTTTATTGACGCACCCCCACTTAAGTGTTTTAATTATTTTTAGATTCAGAAAAATATAAATTCAAAGGGGTGTTGAATTTGGCGAAGACGATAGCTGGCAGTGAAAAAACCATTGCCCATCCAAATGGGAATGAGCGGCAGCATGCTGTTAGGGAAGAAAGACCGGAAGGGCATATTCCAGACTTTCAGGCAATTGAAGAATCAGCAGGATTTAGAGAGTTAATGCGCAGGAAAAAAGCTTTTTTGGTTCCGACGACGGTCTTATTTTTAGGGTTGTATCTACTGTTTAATGTCATTATTTCGTATACGAATTTATTGGACGCGACGTTTATTGGGGACATCTCCTGGGTTTGGGTATTTGCGTTCGGACTTTTTGCGATGACCTGGATCCTTGTAACCGTTTACATGAAGCGGGCGGCGAAATTTGATGAAATGGCCCGGGAAACATTAGTCGAATTCAATTACGACAAGGAGGAAAATCGATGAATGCTACAGTAATTATTATCTTTTTAGTCATCGTAGCCATGACCCTTGTCATCACTTATTTTGCGGCGAAGCGGACGAATACGACGAGTGATTTTTACACGGCGGGCGGCGGTTTGACGGGCTGGCAAAACGGAATGGCCATTGCGGGGGATTATCTGTCTGCGGCTTCGTTCTTAGGAATCGCCGGTTCGATAGCGCTATTCGGATTTGACGGCTTCCTATTCTCGATCGGTTACCTAGTCGCTTATTTGGTAGTGTTGTTCGTAGTTGCAGAACCTCTCCGGAACCTCGGGAAATTTACATTGGCGGATATGATCAATGCCCGCTTTAACGCGAAAAAAGTCCGCGGTGCGGCAGCGTTAAGTTCCATCACAATCGTTATTTTCTATATGATCGCCCAGCTTGTAGGCGCAGGCGCGCTTATTCAATTGCTGTTTGGAATCGATTATTTATGGGCGGTCCTGCTTGTCGGAATTATGATGACCATCTACGTACTGTTCGGCGGTATGACAGCAACCAGCTGGGTTCAAATCATCAAAGCCGTGCTATTGATGGTCGGTACAGTTATCTTGTCCTTCCTTGTGCTGCAGCGTTTTGACTTCAGCATCCTGGAAATGTTCGCACAAGTAAAAACAGCAACGCCGCATGGCGAAGCTTTCTTAAACCCAGGGGTAAAATACAAAATTCCACTGGATACGATTTCCTTAATGCTTGCATTAGTGCTTGGTACGGCAGGCCTTCCGCACATCTTGATGCGTTTCTTCACTGTTAGAGATGCTAAAACTGCGAGAAGTTCTGTTATGTGGGCTACCTGGATTGTCGGGATTTTCTACGTCATGACCATCTTCCTTGGATTTGGAGCAGCAGCATTTGTTGGGTCTGAAACCATCATCAGCACGAACCCGGCCGGAAATATGGCGGCGCCGCTGCTTGCCCAGGCATTGGGCGGCGACATTCTGATGTCGTTCATTTCCGCAGTGGCCTTTGCAACCATCTTAGCGGTTGTGGCCGGTCTGGTATTATCAGGAGCCTCTGCATTTGCCCATGACATCTATGGCCAAATCATCAAAAAAGGAAAAGCGACAGAGCGCCAGCAAATGCTGGCTGCCCGCTACGCATCAGTTGGTGTAGCAGTTCTATCCATCACATTGGCTATTTTTGCTCAAAGCTTGAACGTTGCCTTTCTCGTGTCCTTGGCGTTCTGTATTGCCGCGAGTGCAAACTTGCCGGTAATCGTCTACACGATTTTCTGGAAGAAGTTCAATACAACTGGAGCGGTTTCGGCTATCTTTACGGGTTTGATTTCTGCCTTGGTTCTGGTGTCAATCAGCCCAAGTGTGATGAATCCGGAAGCGGGAGCGGCCATTATAACCGGCAATCCAATCTTCCCGTTGACCAATCCGGCGATTGTTTCCATTCCATTGGGCTTTATCGGAGGACTCATCGGAACGCTTTTATCTAAAGAAAGCGACGCTAAAAAATACGCAGAAGTCAAAGTTCGTGCCAATACAGGCGGATTCAGACAATTGTAAGCTTCATAATGAAAAGCAAAAAACCGGTTTCCTGATTCTCAGGAGCCGGTTTTTTGTGGTACGTGTCATTCCGCTGAATTTCTGAGCAACTTGCAAGCCAGTTGAAGATTCAATAAGTCGTCTGGATTTTGCAAATCGGTATGAAGCAAGTCGGCAATTTTTTTTAGCCGGTAATGCAAGGTGTTTAAATGGATGTGCAATTCCTTAGCGGCTTGTCCGGGATGCTGGATATATTGCGTGTAAACCATCAAGGTCTTCAGCAATTCCGCGTCTTTTCCGCGGTCATGCTCCATGATAGGGCCAAGAGCCGCTGATACAAAGCCGTTGATGTCTTTGTCCTTATTGGCGATCAAGAGGCTCTCAAAACCAAGAGATTGGCTATTGACCACATTTTCTTTCATCTGGGTGGTTCGCATAAACCGAAGGACTTTCAATGAATCTTCGATGGAAGAAGGAAGGTCCTCGATGTTGTGCACGCATGGGCCGACGCCGAATTTTAAACAGGCTTCGAGTTGCTGCTGGTCAATAAATTTCTGCAGTTCTGCAGCCAGGCGTTTTACTTTTTCAAACTGCACATCTTTTGCGATGCCTTTGCGCGTGGAAAGCAGAAAGATATAATGCTGCTGTTTTTGGACCACAAGGCTGCCCGGAAAGCGTTGGTTCACTTCTACTTGGAACAGGTGCGTAAGTTCTCGTTTGTACAGCAAATCAGCCATCGAATTGTCATGTGCGGAAACGGCAGCTTCCACCGCGACTGGCAGAAAGTGGTTGTCGATATCCAAGCCGAGCCTCTTGGCGCGTTTGATGAAATTTTCCGTCAGCATGCCGTTCAGCAAGTCGTCCATCAATTCGGCTTTAAAGCGGTGTTCCGCTTCGCGTAGTGCGGCTTCCCGGTTGATTTCCAAAGTGAAATACAAAATGCTTTGCTGAATAAAGTAAAGGTCGGTATCCGTGATTTTTTCACCAGACCCTTTTAAGACAAACAGTTTGCCGAGGAGCAAGCGGCCGCTGCGGATGGGAAATTCCTGAACAGCCAAGCCATCTGGTTGATTGCCCATCTGCAAATATTCTCCGTAAATGGTCAACAGCGATAGCGGTTTTTGGATTTGGACGGATAATTGCTTGAGCATATCGCTTAACCCGACGCCGTCGTTCATTTTCAACAGCAATTGCTGCTGGTAACTGATAATTTGTTCAAATTCTTCATTTTTCTTTTTTAAATCTTCATGAAGCCGGGCTTTGGATAAGGCGATGGCCGCTTGTCCGGCAATGGCTTGAAGAAGCCGCAAATCCTTGTCGGTAAACGTTCCGCCATCGGCAAAGCCATTGAGTGTAATGACGCCGATGCACTCGTCATTTTCTGTCACGAGCGGCACACACATGGCGCGCAATGCATTTTGCCCTTTATGCTGGGCAATGGATTCTTCAAGCAATTGGCGGTTCCGGACCGTCATCGTTTCGGTTTCGACAGGAAGGCCTTGAGGAGAATTGATGAGGACGGGTTCGCGTGTTGAAAAACATTTTCCGGTAAACGATTCATTTGCATCCAGGCTGATGTTTTCGACTACATGGGTGAAATTTACATAAGAAAGGCAAACAAGCTTTTGGATTTCATCATCATATAAAAACAAGACGCCGCCATCGGCATCTGGTACGGCTTGAATGGATTCTTTTAAAGTGAGCTGGAACAACTCATTTAGATTGAGCGTGGAGTTAACCGCTTCGGCTACTTTGATCAAAGCTTCCATTTGGGAATGGGAAAAGGTTTTCTGCAGGAGCCGGGGCATTGGATCATCCTCCTTTTTTTCAAACCATTTTAACACATGGAAACAAATTAAAAATAAAAAATTCAAAAAATAAAAAGCGATTCCTAAAAGAATCGCTTTTATTTCCAATTATTTGGTTTCGTTGTATTCGAACAAAATAGCGGCGAAAGACTTAGCGGTGCTCAGCATCGCTTTTTCATCAAAATCGAACATGGCGTGGTGGTGAGGATATACTTCCAGTTCGTTTTCGCGCTGGGCACCCGCAAAAATAAAGCTTCCTGGGACATGCTGTGTGTAGTAGGAAAAATCTTCTCCTGGCATTACGGAAGGGGTTTCAGCGACGGCTTCTGTTCCCAGCACCCGCTCGATGGCCCGTTTGGCAAGCTGCGTTTCTGCCGGATGGTTCCAGAGGGCATCATAACCTTTATCAATCACCACATCAGCTTGTGCACCCAGTGCCTGTGCAACTTGTGTAGCAATACCGGTTAAGCGCTCTGCAGCAAGCGTGCGCACTTCCGGTTCGTAAGAACGGATGGTTCCGGTCATCACGGCTTCTGTCGGAATGACGTTATTCGCCTTGCCGCTGTTAATGGAACCGACTGAAATCACCAATTGCTTTAAAGGGTCTGTGTTGCGGCTGACAATGCTCTGAAGAGCGGTGACGATATGGGAAGCGGTCACGATCGGATCGACTGTTTCGTGTGGAATCGCTCCGTGGCCGCCTTTGCCGTTTATGGTGATCGTGAAAGTATCGACCGCTGCCTGGATAAATCCTTCTTTATAAAAGATGACACCGGCCGGCATGGTGCTTTGCAGGTGGCAGCCATAAACGGCATCCACTCCGTCAAGGCAGCCATCAGCGATCATCCCCTGAGCGCCTCCTGGATATTCTTCTTCACCAAACTGATGGATAAAAACCACGTTGTGGCGGATGTGCTCGGCATTGTTCACCAGACTTTTAGCAAAAACCATCAGTGCTGCAGTGTGGCCATCGTGGCCGCAAGCGTGCATCACATTCGGCACGGTGGATTTATACGGAACTTCTTTTTGGTCTTGAATCGGCAACGCATCAAAATCTGCACGGAAAGCAATGGTTTTAAGTGGATCTTGCGCTTCGAACTTCGCTACAACACCTCGTCCGCCAACGCCTTCGCGCACTTCAAGGCCGAGCTCCCGGTAATAATCCGCAATGTATTTCGGTGTTGCTACTTCCTGATGAGATAGTTCAGGATGCTGGTGCAAATGACGGCGTATCGCCACCATAGCTGGGAATAATGTATCCAGCTCCGTACAAACTTCTTCCAAGCCTTTATTTTGTATAGACAGATTCTTCGTTTGGATGGCCATGGACGAGATTTCCTCCTTTATAAACAGCATTAACGCTGCGGAATGCTGAAATATTGTCTTCAGGATCTTCTGAAAGAACGATAAAGTCAGCAACTTTTCCTTTTTCTAAGGAACCGGTTTGGTCTTGGACGTTCAAGGCGCTAGCCGCCTGATAAGTCGCGGACGTGATGATGTCCCGGATCGGCATGCCACATTCATGCATCAATTCCAATTCTTTTGCAAAGTCGCCGTGCAGATTGAACGGAGTCCCGGCATCTGTACCAGCCGCAATTTTAACTCCTGCTTTGACCGCTTTGCGGAAACTTTCCTGATGGGCATCCAGACAGAAAATGGCTTTTTTGACTGCATGCGGCGGAATCGCGCCGGAATCAGCATTTTGCACAATATAATAAGGCGCGGCAAGCGTCGGCACCAGGACAGTGCCGTATTCGATCATCAGCTCGATTGTTTCGTCATCCAGGAAAATTCCGTGCTCAATTGTCGTGATGCCGGCACGTACCGCATTCTGGATGCCTTGCGTCCCTTGTGCGTGGGAAGCGGTTGTTTTTCCGGCATGCAAGGCTTCTTCGACCGCTGCCCGCATTTCTTTTTCCGATAGCTGCGGAGAACCGGGGTCCACGCCTGGTGTCATGACACCGCCTGTTGCCATCAGCTTCAGAACGTCTGCCCCTTGTTTTAAGGTTTGGCGTGCAACTTTTCGGACTTCATCTTCCCCGTCTGCTTCTGATGCCATTGGGTAGCCGTGGCCGCCGGTCATGACGATCGGTTGGCCAGACCCGTAAACAGTGGGCCCTGTAAGAAGGCCGGCGTTGACGGCATTTCGATAAGCAAGGTCGACATGCCATTTCGACCCGAGATTTCTCACGCTAGTGACCCCTGACTGCAGCTGTTTCAGCGCATTTGCCTGATGGCGAAAAGCAGAAGAGGCTTGAGTTTCTTTTGCCATTTCAGCAAATGGATCGGCATCGCCGTCCATCCCGAGGTGAATATGCATGTCGAATAGTCCGGGCAAAATAATTTTGCCTTGCCCATCGATGGTTTCAGAAGCTGCCATTTGGACAGCTTCTTGCCCCGTTGCAACGATTTTTCCATCTTCAACTACGATGGCGGATTGCGTCAGTTTTTCTCCAGTACCGGTGTATAACGTGATATTTTCCCATTTTAAAGTCATAAATATTCCTCCTTATTGTGGTAAGTGAATTCCGCCCCCAGGTCCGAGCGGCAGGCCGAGCAAGAACCAGATAACGAACAAGATAATCCAGAAAATCGCAAATGCGATGGAATATGGGAGCAGGGAAGCGAGCAATGTCCCCATCCCGATATTCTTGTCGTATTTTTTGGCGAACGTCAGCAAGATGGCAAAGTACGCAAGCATCGGTGTGATTGGGTTGGTAATGGAATCTGCAATGCGGTAAGCCACTTGTGTAACTGCCGGGTCGTAGCCAAGAAGCATAAACATCGGTACAAACACCGGTGCAAGGAGCGCCCATTTAGCGGAAGCGCTGGCAATCAGCAAGTTGATTAAAGCGGCAATGACGATAAAGCCCAAGATAAGCGGAAGCCCTTCAAACCCAATTCCTTTCAAGAAGCCGGCGCCTTCAATGGCAATGATTGGACCAAGGTTGCTCATGCCAAAGAACGCAATCATTTGAGCAGCAACGAACGCCAAAACGATATAGCCACCCATTCCCGACATCGCTTTTGTTAAATGTTCGGCAACGTCTTTATCGTTTTTCAAAACCTTGGCACCAAAACCGTAGGCAAGAGCAGGCAACAAGAAAGCAAATAGCATAATCGGCACGATGCCGGTCATAAACGGAGAAACAATAACACCGCCAGTTTCCTGGTTGCGCAAAATTGCATTTTCCGGAAGAACGAGCAGCAAGATCACAATTGTGTAAAGTGCCAGAGCAATCGCCGCCCACAG
Organism: Planococcus liqunii; assembly: GCF_030413595.1. Lineage (NCBI taxonomy): Bacteria > Bacillati > Bacillota > Bacilli > Caryophanales > Caryophanaceae > Planococcus > Planococcus liqunii. The sequence goes on from NZ_CP129238.1 coordinate 266,270, forward strand.
GAGGCCACGCTTTTCTTCGGGTGTTGCTTTTTCCAGTTTTTCAACCGTTCCTGTATAGGTGCCTAGGCGGGGCTCGGTAATTTTCGTCGTTACAAACATCGCTACCGGAATAATCACGAAAGTGGAAGCGATCATGAAATACCAGTTGATAGCGGGATTGGCGACGTAGTTAGGGTCAATCAAGTTGGCACCGGCCTGCGTGAATCCGGCTAATAAGGGATCCAGCATGCTGACAAGCAAGTTGGCGCTGAAGGCGCCGGTAACCGTTGCGTATCCTGCAACCAGGCCAGCGATCGGATTGCGTCCGAGTGCTGCAAAAATCATGGCAGCGATTGGCGGCAACACGACTTGCGCTGCATCAGCGGCTGTATTTCCAAGAACAGCGATCAATAAAATCGTCGGCAAAATAATTTTCGTCGGAGCATTTAAAATCGTCGTTTTCATAAACGTTGTAACAAGGCCGGTCGATTCGGCAAGGCCGACGCCAAGCATAACGACAAGCACAAGTCCAAGAGGAGGAAAGCCGGTGAAGTTCGGCACCAAGGTTTCAACAATGGACCGGATGCCGGCACCGTTGAGCAAATTGACGACTTGGATTTCTTCGCCTGTTCCAGGGTGAACCGACTTGACGCCAAGAGAGGCAAAAATGGCAGAAGCAACTAAAATGATGAGAGTGAAGGCAGCAAACAGCGTTACCGGATCTGGGAGTTTATTTCCGTAAATTTCTACTTTGTTTAATAACTTCTGAAACAAGCTTGGTTTTTCTGCTCTCGCAGCATTAGCTTCTACAATCTTGCTCATACATCCACTCCCTTTAGTTTGAATTATTAAAATATTATTACTTTAAGCAATTAAACTATATAGGAGAGTCCACAAAAAGAAGAATAAAACTTTGTGGATTGTCATGAAATCTGTTTGTTTTAATAAAAGCTGGGGTAAAAGAAACGCTTGTTAGCCCGCCAATCAGGGAACTGAAAATTAGAATTTAATAGAATGGGCAGTCGGTGTACTGATTGAATGGCGGCCGAAATAAAAAAGATGCCCACATAATGGACATCTTTATTATTCATTTAAAATGATTCTTCCGTCTACTTTCCAAAATATGAAAAGGCTCATTCTATTCACAGGTGCCGGACGTGCTTCTAGTAATCTAATGGAAAACTGTCCCAATCTATAAAGGATTATGGTAGAATTTCTTCGTATGTGTATAATTACTACTGGTATTCAGAAAGAGCAGGTGCAGAAATGATTGTCGGGATCGATGCAGGCGGGACCTTAATCAAAGTGGCATATACCGAAAACGGTTCACTCCATTTTACAAAGTACCCAATTGCCGAAATAGAGCGGGTTGCCACTTGGATAAACGAGCTGGAGAATCCCGTGATTTGTGTAACCGGCGGTAAATCGGGTGTACTCCGTTCGCTATTAAATAAAAATTCAAAGGAAATGGTGGAATTTGAAGCCACGCATCGCGGCGTCCAATTCCTGCTGGACCGGATGGGGCGGGCAGAAGATGTATATGTCGTGACCAATGTCGGAACAGGCACGTCCATCCATTGCATCCAAAACAATATGCAGGAACGCCTCGGCGGTACAGGAGTCGGCGGTGGAACTTTGGTGGGGTTAAGCCATCTGCTGACAGGGGTTACGGATTATGAAGAAATTGTCGAATTGGCAAGCAAAGGTTCGAGAGACCGCATCGATTTGAAAGTAAAGCATATTTACGAAGGCAAAAAACCGCCGATTCCCGGTGAACTGACTGCCAGTAATTTCGGCAATGATTTATTTGCTGTTGCCGGGGAACTATCAAAAGAAGAACTGTTGTCAACAGTGGTCGGCCTGGTCGGCGAAACGGTCAGCACGGTAAGTGTCTTGGCGGCTCGCCAGTGTTCCAGTTCAACCATTATTTACATCGGCTCGTCGTTCATCCATAATCCACTGTTAAAAGAAGTGGTGGAAAGCTACACAATTTTACGCGGAGCGACACCGCTATTTTTGGAGAACGGCGAGTTTTCCGGAGCAGTCGGCGCTATGATCAGTTTAAAATAAAAAAAGATGGCGCTTCCGGCGCCATCTTTTTTTATTCGTTGATAATGATTAATTTTTCCCGGATGTCTGTCCGTTCCCTTTTTTCCGGTACATGCATCGGGTAGCCGATCATCATGGTTGCTACAATCTTTTCGCCAGGCTTAACGCCAATGGCTTCGCGGAATACGGGATCGTAAATCCAGTCATTCGAGCGCCAGATCATCCCGATGCCGCGTGCCCAGGCAGCGAGCTGGAAGTTCTGCAGCAGCGACGAAATCGCACCGTAGTCTTCGTCCCAGCGTCTTTGGCGCGGGTCTTCCGGCATGATCACCACCAAATGCAAGGGAATGTCGCGGAAGTACTGTGCTTTGTTCAAGACTTTTTGCGGAACGGCACCGTCTTCTTTTGGCATGGCATCGATAAAAGCCTGCACAAATTTCTCTTTGCCGTCGCCCGTATATAATTGGAAACGCCAAGGCTGATTTACTTTATGGTTGGGCGCCCATTTTGCCACATTCAGCAATTCAATGATTTCTTCAATATCCACCGGGTCTTTTTTGAATTTTTTGATGGTCCGGCGCTCTAAAATATTTTGATCTATTGGGGTCAGCATCTGTCTCTCTCCTTTATACAAATGATAAAGCTTCTCATTCAATCAAACCAGAACGGACAAGAAAACGCAATCAAGTGCTCTTTTATTGCCTGGGAAATAAAATAAAGGAGAGCCCAGGCAAGCGTATCAAAACTGACATAATATCGCCTGCTTTCAATCTAGTTTGTTGGTAAAATGAAGACAACAGTAAGGAGTGGATAAGGAATGGCAACAGTAGCAGTGGTAGGCGGAGGCATTACAGGACTTTCTGCGATGCATTATTTGCAGCAACTAAAAAAACAACAGAACCTTGATTTGGAACTGGTATTAATTGAGCGGGATACAGAACTGGGCGGGAAAATCCGAACGGTAAAGAATGCCGAATTCATCATGGAAACCGGCGCGGATTCGATTGTTGCCCGCCATGCCAGCGTTATGCCGCTGATTGAAGAGTTGGATCTGCAGGAGCGGGTCGTCTATAATGGCACGGGCATTTCCTATCTATATGCCAATAATCAACTGCATGCTATTCCGGCCGATACGGTATTTGGCATTCCGATGGATGAAAAAGCTCTTTTCAGTTCAACGCTAGTGTCGGAAGAAGGGAAACGAGCGGCGCTGCGGGACTTTCAAACAAAGAATGAGACTTTCACGCGCGACAGTTCGATCGGAGAGTTCCTTGAGGCGTTTCTTGGCAAAGAACTTGTAGACAATCAGATTGCACCGGTGCTGTCAGGCGTTTATTCCGGAAATCTGCATGAATTGACGCTGGCTTCCACGCTGCCATATTTGGTCGATTACAAAAACAAATACGGCAGCATCATCAAAGGGCTTGAAGCGAATAAACAGCATTTCCAGGGAGCGGCGAATAAGAAATTCATTTCGTTCGACGGGGGCATGGCGGTGTTGATTGACCGGCTGGAAGAAAAGTTGGATGAAGCAACGATCATAAAAGGAATGGCTACCGAAGCGGTGGTGAAAACAGATGGCGGTTATGCAGTGGAAATGGCCGATGAATCATCGGTGTTGGCCGATTACGTCATTTTGGCAACGCCTCACGAGGCAGCAGAGAATCTGCTGAAGGAAAAAGCGCTGGAACCCGAATTCAGCCAGCTGTTGAACTCTTCGTTAATCAGTGTCTATTTTGGGTTTGACTTGCCGGATGCGCAACTGCCTGCAGACGGCACCGGTTTTATCGTATCCCAGGATACGGATTTAATGTGCAATGCCTGCACGTGGACGAGCCGCAAGTGGAGCCATACTTCCCGCAACGGAAACTTGCTCGTTCGATTGTTTTATAAAAGCTCGAATCCGTCGTACAGCCAATTAAAGGATTTATCGGAAAGCGAACTGGCAGAAGCAGCTTTGTCCGATATCCAAAAAAGCTTGGGAATTGACGCCAAACCCGTATCGGTTGAAGTGACCGGCTGGAAAAACTTGATGCCGAACTACACGATGCAGCACAAGGCAGCTGTTTCTGGGCTGGAAGAAAAAATGGCTGAACTTGTGCCGAATGTGAAGCTGGCGGGTGCTTCATTTTACGGCGTCGGCATCGGCGCCTGCATCCAAAACGGCAAAGATTTGGCTATGGAGATTGCAGCAAGCATAAAAGGTGAATGAAAACGGGAGAGCGGCCAAGGGGCTGCTCTCTTTTTTGGTTTTTGAGCAACTTTGGTGTGGATACGAGCAACTTTAGGGTGGATACGAGCAAGACCGGATGAAATACGAGCGGCTTCAGAGCATATACGAGCAAGCCGCCCACTTATGCCCAAGTCAAAGGGGAATATGCCCAACTTCCATTCGAATATGCCCACTTCACTGCCGATACGCCCAACTTTCCAAATCAACAAAAAAACAGCCATCCCAAAAGGGACAGCTGTCATCAGCATTCTTATTTGATTTCAGTAAGGCCTGGTACAGGAAGGCCAAGACCTTCAGCAACACGAGTCCCGAATTCAGGATCCGCTTTGTACAAGTGGCTGATCTGGCGAAGTTTGATGTCTTCTTTTGTAACCGCGCTTAAGCCGCCGACGAAAGTTGCAACAAGGCGTTCTTGCTCTTCCGGAGTCTGCAAGCGGTAAAGGTCGCCCGGTTGTGTGTAGAAGTCTTCTTCGCGGTAAGGCACAGAATCCGTGAAGCCTTCCACAGCAAGCGGAGCTGGTTTCGAAGCAGCTTCTTCAACTGGACCGCCGTAGCTGTTGGGTTCGTAGTAGACAGAACCGCCGCCGTTTGCGCCAAAGTTCATTTGGCCGTCGCGCTGGTAGTTGTTTACTTCGTTTTTCGCAGCATTGATTGGCAGCATTTGGTGGTTAGCGCCTACGCGGTAACGGTGTGCATCGTGGTATGCGAACAAACGGCCTTGAAGCATTTTGTCCGGAGATACGTCGATGCCAGGAACCAATGTGCCCGGAGAGAACGTAGCTTGCTCAACTTCAGCAAAATAGTTTTGCGGGTTGCGGTTCAGCACCATGCGTCCAACTTCAATCAATGGGTAGTCTTTGTGAGACCATGTTTTTGTTACATCGAATGGGTCGAAGCGGTATGTGTTCGCATCTTCCAACGGCATGATTTGAACATACATTTTCCAAGCAGGGAAGTCGCCTTCTTCAATCGCATTGAAAAGATCTTCTGTATGGAAGTCAGGGTTTTCGCCAGCGATTTTGTCAGCGACTTCCTGCGTGATGTTTTGGATGCCTTGTTCAGTCAGGAAGTGGTATTTCACCCAATGGGATACACCTTCAGCGTTTGTCCATTTGAATGTGTGGCTTCCGAAACCGTGCATATGGCGGAGAGTCGCAGGAATTCCGCGGTCGCCCATCAAATAGGTTACTTGGTGCAGTGATTCTGGTGACAATGACCAGAAGTCCCACACTGCGTTAGGGTTTTTCAAGTGTGTGCGTGGGTCACGCTTTTGTGTATGGATAAAGTCAGGGAATTTAATCGCATCGCGGATAAAGAAAATCGGCGTGTTGTTTCCAACTAGATCGTAGTTTCCTTCTTCTGTGTAGAATTTCAAAGCAAAGCCGCGTGGGTCGCGAACAGTGTCAGCAGAACCAAGCTCGCCGGCTACTGTGGAGAAACGCGCAAACATATCGGTCTTTTTGCCGACTTCTGACAAGAAAGCAGCTTTTGTGTATTTTGTAAGGTCTTGTGTAACTTCAAAGTATCCGTGAGCGCCAGCGCCTTTTGCATGGACAACACGTTCAGGTACACGTTCCCGGTTAAAGTGGGCTAATTTTTCAAGAAGATGAACATCTTGAAGCAATACTGGTCCGTGCTGGCCAGCTGTCTGTGAGTTCTGGTTGTCGCCAACCGGTGCACCCCAGCTAGTCGTTAAAGTTCTTTTGTCTGTACTCATGAATCGAACACCTCATTCTCATTATTAGTTAAAACACTACACTCCTAATGATAACAGCTTTCAAATTAAAATCAATACTTAATGATAATGATTATAATTAGAGAAATCTGCTAGAGGGCGTAAGGAATTATGTGTATCAAACAAGTATGCTGTTTCTCAATTGGATGAAAAATTCTTTCTTCTACCTATAACATTGCCGGAAAAAGGAAAAAAACTCAACTTTAAACTCTTGTTTGAAAATTAAATGCATATATAGAAAGAGATTGCATTTCAAAATAAAACTAGCTAAGATAAAAATCAAGCGAAAGTTTTCAGAAAACTAAAACTATTGGAGGCGAAGGAGCCGTCGCGAAAGCTTGAACCAGTAACAAAATGTAAGCCTTTTCATGGAAAGCCCGACTTGCTTATGCTAATCAAACAAAAGGGGATGGGAAAATGCTCGTTACACAATCTATTGCGAAATATGCAGATACACAGCCCGCGAAAGTATATACCTCTTATCAAGGAAGAGAATGGAGCTACAGCGAATTTTACGAAAAAGCGAAACGAGTGGCGGCTTATTTTCAGCAGAAAGGGTATCAAAAGGACGACATTGTTGCCTTGTATGCACTGAATTCCGATACGTTTCTTGTTTGTTATTTCGGCATCCAGCTAGGTGGTTTTATTGCCATGCCGGTCAATACGAAACTGGCAGCGCCTGAAGTTGAGTATATTTTCTCAAACTCGGAAGCGAAAGCGCTGATCTATGATGTGCGTATTGAAGAAGTGATTAAAAACACAGCGCATAAGTTCCAGGATACATTAACCATCGGCGGAGAAGACACGTTAGGGCACGTTACGGAAGATGCTTCATTGGAATTTAAGCCGGTATCCTTGGACGCAGAAGATACCGGGGTGGTGATGTACACCTCGGGAACAACCGGAAAACCGAAAGGCGTGATGCTGACGCACAGCAATATACAAGCATGCGCAGAAACTTGGTCCGAAGCCATGGCAATTACCGGTCAGGACCGGATGCTAATCTCAACGCCTCTTTTTCATTGTGCGGCAGCTCATGTTTTTGTCGTGCCTATCACCCATAAAGGTGGCTCTTTGGTGATAGAAGAAGCGTTTTCTCCGGATAAAACATTGAATATGCTGCAGTCCGCTCAGCCGACCATGTTTTTCGGAGTGCCGGCGATGTACAGCATCATCTTAAATTTGCCGGATATCCAGAAAGTCCAATTGCCTTCATTGCGCTTGTTCTGTTACGGGGCAGCGCCGATGCCTTATGAACTGGTGAAAAAACTGAAAGAGACGTTTCCGGCTGTCGGTGTCCAGAACTGCTATGGGCAGACGGAAAACGCGCCAGCGGCCTCTTCCTTAAAAGACCATTTTGCCCTCGATAAAATCGGGTCGGTCGGAGAAGTGCTCCCACAGACAAAAATCCAGGTGGTGGATGAATTTGGGGATTCGCTGCCGACCGGGCAAGTGGGTGAAATCGTCGTCAAAGGTCCGCAGGTGATGAAAGGCTATTTGCGAAACGAAGAAGCGACGCGCCGAGCGGTTAAAAACGGCTGGATGTACAGCGGCGACCTTGGGAAATTTGATGAAGACGGCCTGTTGTATATCGTTGACCGCAAAAAAGACATGATCATCCGCGGCGGCGAGAACGTCTATCCGGTGGAAGTTGAAGAAGTGCTGTACCAAATTCCGCAATTGCTTGAAGCGGCGGTTGTCGGTGTGCCGCATGAAGTCTACGGCGAAGTGCCAAAAGCATACGTTGTCCAAAAAGAAGGGCAGTCTGTATCAGAAGAGGAAATCAAAGCCTATTGCGAGACCCAGCTTGCAAAATACAAAGTGCCGCTGGCAGTTGAATATCTGGATGAATTGCCGCGCAATGCATCCGGAAAAGTGTTAAAACACACGCTGCGGGCTGCAGAAAACTCACGGGCTTAAATAGAAAGGGGAATCTGAAGAAATGTATACTATTCAGCAAAAAGAAAAGAGCTGCATGGGGTCCAAAGCAAACGTTCGGGAGGCGATTGTGTATGCTTAAGCTTCCGGTAATAATCTCTCCCATGTTCTTGGTATCAACGCCGAAAATGGTCATCGAAGCGGGAAATGCGGGTGTAATCGGCTCATTCCCTCTATTAAATGCCCGCCCAGTTGAAACTTGTGCAGCATGGCTGCAGGAAGTGAAAAGTGCTCTCGGCGAAAAGCCGTGGGCTGTCAACTTCATTTGCCATACGGGGTCAAACAGCCGCTACGCCGAGGATCTGGAATTGATTCGCCAATACGAGCCGCCCATTGTCATCACTTCGTTAGGCTCGCCTGGTGAAGTCATTGAAGTGGTCCGTGCATACGGCGGCCTTGTGTACTCGGATGTAGCCAATGTGCGGCATGCGAAAAAAGCGGCTGCCAGCGGAGTGGATGGTTTGGTGTTGGTTTGTGCCGGAGCTGGCGGGCACGGCGGCACCTTGAATCCATTCGCGTTTATTGCCGCGGTGAAAAAATTCTACAGCGGCACCATTATTTTGTCGGGCGGCCTTTCGACAGGGGCAGATGTTGCAGCGGCAAAACTGATGGGCGCCGATTATGTCTATATGGGCACCCGCTTTTTGGCGGCGGAAGAAAGCAGCGCACCGGAAGATTACAAGCAAATGGTCATCGATTCCACCATTGAAGATGTGCTGTACACCGATTCATTCAGCGGAGTGCCGGTCAATGTATTGGTGCCAAGCCTCGTAAAGCAGGGAATTGATCCGAAAACCTTGAAGCCGAAAGACGAGGTCGATTTATCGCATTTGGTCAATGCCAAAGCATGGCGGGATATTTGGTCGGCGGGGCATGGGGTAACCACCATCACGAAAAGAGAAACCACCAAAGAAATTGTGGATACGCTGATCTCCGAATATAAGGCGGGAGTGGCGAACCTTGTATGAAACGATTAGCACCGATTTAAAAGGCGGTAAATTAACGCTTGCGTAAAACCGGCCGGAGCGAATGAAGGCTTATACGGACAAAATGAACGAAGAACTGCTGAATCTCAGATTGAAGTGTTCGGGCTGCCGGGCTTTTCAATACAATAGAAGAATAGAGAAAAAGAAACAACACCGGAAAAAATTCCGGTGTTGTTTTTGGTTTAAAGAGAAAAAACAGGAGCTGCTGCGATCAATCCATCGCGTATAGACGTTTGAACCCGTCGAAATGTTTGCCCCAGTAGGAATCGCTCAAGCTGGTAATTTGGACACGGTCGCCGCCGGCATGGATGAATTTATTGTCTCCCAGGTAAATGCCCATATGAGAAATCCCTGCACGGTACGTATTGCTGAAGAACACCAAATCACCCGGTTTTGGATTGCTTACATCGTATGAACGGGCATCGTAGCCGGTTGTGTTGGTGCGCGGAAGGCTAACGCCTGCTTTATTGTATACATAGTAAATGTATCCGCTGCAATCAAATCCGCTTGGTGTGGCACCGCCCCACACGTATGGAATGCCAGTTAGGGAAGTTGCCGTTGAAATCACTTTCCCCGCCACTCCAGCTGCTGGGACGGCGGGCTGTGAAACCGGGGTGGGTTTAGGTTGTGTAGCGACTGTTGTATTTTTTACATTCAGCACTTGTCCTACCCGGATCGAACTTGAAGTCAAGCCATTCCAGTTCATTAATTGTGTAACGGAAATGCCGTGGCGATGGGCGATATTCGTCAATGTGTCTCCGCTGACGACTTTATAAGTATTGCCGGAAACCGCTGGAGCCGTAGTTTTAGCCGGTGCAGGCGCTTTCGGGGCAGCAGGGGCCGCAACAGTGCCGCTTACTTTCAGTTTTTGGCCGACGGAAATCGTGTTTGTAGAAAGCTTGTTCAGCTTTTGAATGTTGCTGACGGTTGTCTTATGTAAAGAAGCAACTTTATAAAGCGTATCTCCCGATTTTACTATGTATGTGTTTTGCGCCGTGGCTCCAGTTGAAGCGGGTGCAGTCGTTTTGGCAGGAGCGGTTGTTTTAACTGGCTGGGAGGCAGTCAGTTTTAAAACTTGGTTCGGGTAAATAGAATCGGATTTTAAATTGTTCCATTGTTTGATGTTTGCAATCGAGACGTTATTTGAAGAAGCAACCTTCCATAATGTATCTCCCGGTTTAATCGTGTACGAACTTGCGTCTGCACTCGCAGCCCCAACGAATAGAGCCAAAGAACCTGCAGCAAGTACAGAGTAAGCTAATTTTTTCATGTTTTTTCTCCTTTTTAATGAAAAATTTGTATATAAAATAGTAAATTTTATTGAATACTTAAGGTGTATTTAATTGTATATTCAAAATTTTAAATAGGCAATAAGTTTTAATATTACAATTGTGTTACAAAACATGTGGTCATGGTTTATAACCAAGTAATAGGGGGTAATAGAAAAAGCTTCGGAACATGGCTGTTCCGAAGCTTTTTGTTCTCCTATGCATGGAGGTATTGGTGGATTTGCTGAAAATCATCCGAAATATGTGAGGCGTTTCCTAAAACATCTTTGTACCAGCTGGTTAGTTGTTTGGTTTCGCTAAACGCCAGGCTTTTCTGGTTTTCTACTTTTTCCACGAAGTAATTGATGCTATTGACACGGTTTTGGAAATAAGGGATGTGTTGGCGGAACCGGTCTTCTACCTGTGGGTTAAAGAGCTTGCCAAAGTGGAGCAGCCCATTATTGATGTATTCTTCCGCATATAATGCAGCGCCGGCGACGGCTAACTGATCCTCCAGCCGAGGCTCTTTGGGCACATTAAGCGTTAGGGGCATGAGCTCCTCGGCTGTCTGCAAAGCATCAAGCATTTGCTGCTTTTGGATTTTCGTTAAGCCGTTCTGCCGGTCGAAGTTTCCAAAAACGGCGCTGGCTGCATCCAAGTGAGAAGAGAGGCGCTCAAGTTTCAGTTCTTCTGGCTTTGTGCCTACCAAACTTTTGATTTTTCCATAAACAAAAAGGCGCTGCAAGTAACCGTACAATAAAACAACGCCATTGAATTGCGCTTCTGCTGCATTCATCTGTCTTGCTCCTTTCAAAATTTGTTTTCTTTCAGTATACCGTTTTGTGAAGAGAGGCAAACAGCGACAGCAGAATAAATCGGCTCTGGTCTTTGGGTAGTTGTTCTTCAGCGGGTGAGCAGGATTGGTGGGCAGAATAAGCCGCAGAATTTTGCTTTGAACATAAAAAGGGGATATGAAAAAGAGTGGGCATCATTCCGTTGGTATGATATGTTTTCACTACTAACGAAAAGGAGGAAGTTTATGAAAATCAAATCTTATGAAAAAACCATTATGGGAGCGCTCGGAATCGAAATGGGAGAAGTGACAGCGGACCGTGTCGTTGCCACAATGCCGGTGCACGAAGCAACGCATCAGCCATTCGGCCTTCTTCATGGAGGAGCTTCAGTCGTATTAGCGGAATCAGTCGCCAGCATAGGGACATGGAATTTAATCGATCAGGAAAACGAAATTGCAGTGGGGCTGGAGATCAATGCCAACCATATCCGCGGGAAACAAGAAGGAACAGTTACAGCTGTCGGGACTCCTTTACATAAAGGCCGTACCACAATGGTATGGGATATAAAAATAATGGACGAAGAAGAAAAGTTAATTTGTGTATCGCGCTGCACCGTTGCGATTGCTAAAAAAAGCCGGTAAAGTTCTGCAAGAAGGTTTTTGATAAAGAATGGATTCACAAATATAATTAATCAGAAAAATTCAAAAAATATTGAACTTGTCGAACGAGTTAATGTATAATCAAGGAAAATAAAAAATAAAGCGCTTACATTTTCGGTTTCAGTTTCCTGGAAAAATGGTAAGCGCTTTTTTTGAAAAGTATACATACCGAACGTTCAGTATTCTGGGCGGACTGCCTGGTTTGTAGAACACCTGCCAAAAACAGCGGGGGACAAAATATCGAAACGCCCATTGCGAGAACAATTCATCAATCAATAGCCTAATAGAAAACGAATGGAGAGATGACGATGCATTTACGTTTAACGGAAGAACAGGAAATGGTCCGAAAAACGATCCGAAGATTTGTTGAGAAAGAATTGATTCCACTGGAAAACGATGTGCTGAAAAATGAGCGGGAAGGGAAACCCGGAATTTCAAAAGAAAAACTGAAAGAACTGCAGCAAAAAGCGAAAGAGTTCGGCTTTTGGGGCATCAACACGCCGGAAGAATACGGCGGAGCGGATATGGGCCAGATGATGATGGCGCTGGTCCTCATGGAAGTCTCGAAGACCTTCGTGCCGTTCACATTCGGCGGTTCAGCAGACAATATCCTGTATTACGGAAACGAAGAACAGAAAAAGCGCTATTTGATTCCGACTATCAACGGCGAAAAGAAATCATGTTTTGCAATGACTGAGCCCGATGCGGGATCGGATACACAGAACTTAAAAATGACGGCCGTCAAAGACGGCAATGAATGGGTGCTGAACGGGGAGAAAACCTTCATTACCGGCGGGAACGAAGCCGATTTTGTGATGGTCATTGCGATTACCGACAAAGAATTGCATTCAAAAACCGGCCGCGAAGGCGTCACTTGCTTTATTGTTGACCGCGACATGGGCTGGAAATCCGAGTATATCGACACGATGGGCGAGTGGGGGCCGGCCGGACTGGTATTTGACAACGTCCGGGTGCCGGAAGAGAACATTCTCGGCGAAGTCAACGGCGGCTATAACCTTGGGCTTGAGTGGATCGGCTTTGCCCGATGGGTGGTAGGAGCGCGCGCTGTCGGCATGAGTGAACGGCTCCTGCAAATGGCGATTGACTACTCGAAAGAACGCAAGACTTTCGGCAAACCAATTGCTGAGCGCCAAGCCATCCAATGGCCGATTGCCGATTCCGCAGTGGAAATCGAGGCAGCAAAATGGCTGGTGCTGAATGCGGCATTTACACTCGACCAAGGAGAAGACAACCGCCATTTGGCATCGATGGCAAAATTGTACGGCGCCAATATGGGCAACCGCGTTGTTGACCGTGTCTTGCAGATTCACGGCGGCATGGGTTATACACGGGAATTGCCGATTGAACGCTGGTACCGTGAAGCGCGGCTTTGGAGAATTTACGACGGCACGGATGAAATACAGCGCTTGATCATTTCGCGCAATCTGTTAAAAGGGCATGTGAAAATAGGGCAATTCATTTAAATCCACGGACTGAAAGGAAGTTATCGAGATGAAAAACACATTTGAAGGCAGAACAGCATTTGTAACCGGTGGCAGCCGAGGAATCGGCAAAGAGATTGCCGAGCGCTTCGCAAGCGAAGGCGCAAATGTCGCCATCATTGACGTCAATGAAGAAGCTTTGAATGAAACCGCCGCGGAATTCACTGGAAAAGGCTATTCCGTCTATACGAAAAATGCCAGTGTGACCGATAAGGAACAAATCGAAGAAGCGATGAAAGACGTGTTTGAACAATTCGGTTCGGTAGACATTCTGGTCAATAACGCCGGCGTGATCCGCGACAATATGCTGTTTAAAATGACCGATGAAGACTGGCTGACGGTGATGGATGTCCATTTAAAAGGGGCATTTTACGCCACGCGCGCCGCTCAGGGGTACATGACCCAGAACAAGTACGGCCGCATTATTAATATTTCGTCCACATCTGCCCTGGGAAACCGGGGGCAAGCGAACTACGCGACGGCCAAATCCGGCCTCCAAGGCTTTACAAAGACATTGGCAATTGAACTAGGCAAGTTTGGCATTACTGCAAACTCCGTGGCGCCAGGGTTTATTGAAACGGATATGACGAAAGCGACAGCTGAACGGATCGGCATCTCGTTTGATGAGTTGATCCAGGCAAGCGTCTCAAATATTCCGGTCAATCGGAGCGGAAAGCCGGCAGACATTGCCAATGCAGTGGCCTTTTTCGCTGATGAACGTTCATCGTTTGTCAGTGGGCAAGTGCTCTATGTGGCAGGCGGTCCAAAAAACTGATGAAAGGAGCAGAAACCATGTTGAAAGAAAGCATTGGCAAACGTTCGGAGAAAGTGAAAAACACGATTGAACGGGGAGCGGTCCGAAAATTTGCAGAAGCAATTAGCGACCCGTCACCGCTGTTTCTGGACGAAAAGGCTGGGAAAGAGTCGAAGTACGGGAAAAATATCGCTCCCGCAACATTTCCTGTTACGTTTGATGCCGGCTCGATTCCTGATTTAAAACTGCCTTCGCAGGGCTTGATCCACGGCGAGCAAATTTATCATTACAACCGGCCGCTGTTTGTAGGTGAAGAGGTTTATTGTTGGATGGAAGTCAAAGATTATTACGAGAAAAGCGGCAACTTCGGCGATATGGGCTTTTTGGTCATCACAAAATACGGGGAGGATGCAGAAGGCGCTTTGCTGTTTACAGAAGAGCGCATCGTCATCATCAACGAAGCGGCGAGAAAGGGGATGCCGGTATGAAACAGCTGAAAGCTTTTCAATTGGGAGAATCGGTGCCGGAAATTACACTGGCACCGGTTGCCCGCCTCGATTTAATCAAATACGCAGGTGCTTCCGGCGATTTTAATCCGATCCATACGATTGATGCGGAAGCCGAAAAAGCAGGATTGCCTGGCATCATCGCCCATGGCATGTGGACAATGGGCAATCTGGCCAAGCTGTTTACGCCTTATTTGGATGAAGGATTTATCCAGGACTATTCAATCCGTTTCCGCGGCATGGTATTTATCGATGATGTGATTACGCTGAAAGCGTCAATCGCAGAAAAACAGCCGGAACGTCTAACGTTCACTGTGCAGGCAGTCAATCAGCAAGGAAAAGACGTGCTAAAAGGCAATATCGTTTTTTCGTTATAGCCATACTTGGCGGTAACTATGTAGAAAATGAAGCGGAAAACACCCGACTGGAGCGGAATGAATTATGCTGTCGAGGGTTTCTCTAGAGAGTACAACTTGTACTCTCTTTTACTTTCTGGATAAGTAAGGGCTCCGTAAGAAATGGTATAATACTTTAAAACATCTGGTTATAGCGAAAGGCAGTGGAATGCGGTGAAAGCAGAATTAATCAAGGAAAGCATCAATCTCTTTGTAGAGAAGGGGTTCAGTGCCACTTCCATCCAGGACATCGTGGATAAGCTGGGCGTGACAAAAGGTTCCTTCTATTATCATTTCAAGAGCAAAGAGGCGCTTCTTATGCATATTCATCTGTCTTATATTGATGATTTGCTGAAAAGGCAAAAAACGATTTTGGAGACAGAAAAAGAGGCGCGCGGAAAATTAGTGAAAGTGGTCGAACTGCTGATCCATGATATTGAAAAGCAGGGAGCCCTTGGCCGAGTTTATTACCGGGAAATACGCCATTTGACTCCTGAAAATGCAGCGACTATCCGGAAAAAGCGCGCCGAGTTCAGAGACCGCATTGAAAGCATCATTAAAGAAGGCATCGAAAATGGCGAATTCCGCAAAAACCTGGAAGCCAAAATGATTACATTCGGCATCCTCGGCATTACCAACTGGAGCTATCAATGGTTTAACCCGAAGGGCGATTTGTCTGTAAGAGAATTGGCTGATATGTACACAGACTTCATCTTGCATGGCATTCAATCAAAAGATTCCTGAATTATGGATACATACGTTATCCGAAAAAACCTCCAAACGGCTTTCGCTGGCCGTTTGAAGGTTTTTTTGATAGAGCTTAAAATCAATTCCGCTCCATAGAAGGAGAGCCTGGAGTATGCACGTGTTCTTTATGCGCTTTCTCAAGTTCCAATAGGAAAGTTTTCAATTCCAAACCGCCGCGGTAGCCGGTCATGGCGCCATTTTTGCCGACCACCCGGTGGCAAGGCACGGTGATCATCACGGGGTTTGCGCCAATTGCAGCCCCAACTGCCCGGACCGCTGCGGGGCGCTGGATGCGCGCGGCGATGTCCGAGTAAGAGACGGTCTGGCCGTAAGGGATCTCTTGCAGTGCCTGCCAAATCTCTTCTTGAAAAGGAGTTCCTTTCACATCGATTGGCAAAGAAAAGAGCGTCTGGGTGCCGCTGAAATAATCTTGCAGTTCTTGCAGATAAGGCGTGAGCGAATCTGGATTTTCCTGCAGCGCAGCTCCGGGAAACCGCTTGTTGAGATAAGCTTGAAAATCTTCGAAACTTTGGCCTGGGGAACCGACGTAGCAAAGGCCCTTAGAAGTTTTAGCGACATACAAGGTCCAGCCACTATGTTCTAAAACTGCCCATTCAATTTGAATTGCCATATTCATTTGCTCCTCTCAGGGATTTTCGGTAATTGGCAGGCGTCTGCCCGTTTTTCTTTTTATACAGTGTAATAAAATACGGCGCGCTTGGAAATCCGCAGAGCCGGCCGATTATTGCAACCGGATCATCTGTTTCGGCCAAAAGCCGGTCTGCTTTTTCAAGACGCAATTGCTGAATGTATTCCAAAGGGCTGCAGCCTTTCAAACGCTTGAACTGGCGCTGTAAATGGTACGGGCTGCCGTGTGAAATATCGGCAAGGCGATCCAAACTTATAGGTTCGGTGAAATGTTCATCGATCCAGTTCGAAATCTGCTCAATCCATTCGTCGGCCGGAAGATTCAGCCCATCCGGCTTGCATCGTTTGCAGGGCCTGAAACCTTGAGCCAATGCACCATAAGCGTTTTTAAAGATGAGCACATTGTCTTTGTTCGGGACGCGCGAGCGGCAGGAAGGGCGGCAGAAAATTTTGGTGGTCCGGACTCCGTAAAAAAATTGATCGTCAAATGTGGCATCGTTTTCCGAAATGGCCTTCCAATAGGCAGCAGGAACAGCAAAATTTTGTTTGGCCATCGCACTTCACCTCTATTCATAGTATATACGCTAAGCTTGAATAATTAAGCTTTTAACAATGAAAAAGCAAGATTACGAAACGATAAAATAAATAATTTTGCTTGTTTTATTAAATTTCTTTGGGGAATAATAAGCAGTAAGAGGAGGGATTACATGGCTAGAGATAAAAACTTAGAAGAACTAAAAGACACGGTGCGAAAACAGGAATTTAGGGAAGAAACACAAGAAGTGAAAGAACAGACACGTTTTCCTAACGAACGGCGGGAACAGAACGACTTGGACAATGAGGATCAGGAAAACAAATAATGATTACTGCCCTGCAAGCCGATAAACCGGCCTGCAGGGTTTTTGGTTGAAAGGGTTTAGCAACGTGATAAAATGGACACAATCTAGCATGCGGAAAGAGAGTGGGGTTATGTTCAATTCGTTAACAGAACTGATGGAAGCGAAAGGATATAAAGATAAACGGGCTGTGCAGTGGAATAAAATCTGCCAAGAGGAAAAACTGAGCGAACAGTTTATCCGTGAAAACGAAGAGCAGGTCAATTGGAGATTGCTGTCGGAACACCAACAGCTGTCAGAAGCCTTTATCCGGGAATTTAGCGGCCGCCTGTTTTGGGAGCCGGTTCTGGCAGAGCAAAAAGTATCGGAGCAGTTTATCGAGGAATTCGCAGCCGAAGAAAAGTGGGAGCCAGCACATGAAAAACTGAGCAAACGCCAATTGAAAACATTGCAAAGAGCAGGAAAAGACTTTGATATAGATGAATATTGGACCATTGTTTCAATGAAGCAGGAATTGGCGAATGCAAAGGGTTTGTCGCCTGCCTTTATGGAAAGGCATCAAGATAAGTTATCCTGGAGTTGCCTGTCGCTTTGCCAAGTTTTGCCGATGTCATTGATTGACCGCCATGCGGACAAAGTGGATTGGCATACAGTGACAAGAGTTCAAATCCTGTCAGAGCGTTTTATCGAAAAGCACCGCGGCCACGTAGAGTGGGAAACGATTTCTTTTCATCAGAATTTATCGGAGCGCTTCATCAATCGGCATCATGCCAAAATGAGTTTTATTTCCGCTGAGCGAAAACGTTCGGAAGGCTTCCTGTATACTCATTTGGAAAAAATGGATATTGCTTCGGTCCTTGAAAATCAAAACCTGCGGAATGTCAAAAATTATGAGCCATTTGATATTTACAGCGTAGAGAAAAATGGACGAAAAAAATACATTTTGAAATATCGCAGGAAATTTCATTCAGAAGATTCCAGCCTGCACATAGCAGACGAAGAAGAGCTATATGAGCAGCTTGAAGAATTCGAGCTTGACCATGTAATTGAAAAGGATTTTCCGGAATTAAAGGCGAAAGAGGATTTCCACTTTTAATTCATAAATAGTTTCAATAGTCTTTCAATTCGTGTTATAACTTATTATATAAAAGTTCTTCCGTGCCAGTACTTTTTCCATAACGCATTTTACAGATTTGCAGAGATGATTCCATCAGCCAGAATAGTGCACCGACGCCTTACTGAATTGAACTTATTTCACTTTAAGGAGGAGCCCCTTATGGCAAATATCGGACCAACCGAATGGATTATTATTCTTGTGATTGCTTTGATCATTTTTGGGCCAGCCAAATTGCCGCAGCTGGGACGTGCTGCCGGTGAAACGCTGAGAGAGTTTAAAAACTCGACGAAAGGCATTATGGAAGATGCAAAAGAAGAAGTGAAAACCGAAAAAGAAAAATAAGCAAAACCGAAAGCGCCAAAACAACCGCCCGTGAAATTAACGGGCGGTTGTTTTGCAGAATGATTAAGGTTGTGGAGTCGTCTTCGAATGCAAGATATGGGAACGATTAGTTTGGTTTTGTTGTAGTTTGCTCGGCCATTTCTTTCTTTCGTTCCAGAAAACCGATGGTGTAGGCAATAAATTCTTTGACGGTATCTGTTTGTGCCCTTTCTTTGTGCCAGACCAATCCGACTGAACGGGTGCACCTTGGTTCTGTGAGCCGCAATTCTTTGACTTTCAAGGATGAGAGCCGCGAGCTTCGGATCAAAGAAGGGCTAAAAGCTACCCCCAGCCCTTTTTCCACCAATTCATAAGTGACGCCTGTTTCGTCGCCCTCAAAAGCGAAATCCGGATAAAAGCCGGCTTGTGAACAAAACTGTTCGGTCATGTCCCGGAATCCGTAGCCGGGAGGCATGACGATAAAAGGGTCGTTTTTAACTTCAATCAAACGGATTTCGTCCCGATCCGCTAAAGGATGGGAGTTGGGAACGGCAAGGAAAATCTCTTCTTCAATAATGGGATACCATTCAACGTTTTCGCCTTCAATTGGAAAAGTGGAAATGCCTACATCGATTTCACCGCTTTCTAGCTGGCTGTTCATCCGTTCAGCAAAAGCCTGGTATTGGCGAAATCGGGCTTTTGGATGTTTTTGCAAAAAACCGCCGAGCAATTCAGGCAAAATGGTAGGGATGGTCACTGCGACAGTAATCAGTTCGTTTTGCTTTTCGGTCAAGAAAGCCAATTCTTTTTCGCCTTTTTGCAGCTCATGAAAAACATTTTCAACCACTTTCAAATAAGCTTTGCCTAAATGGTTCAAGCGGATTTGGCGGCCGGCCCTGTCAAACAACTGATAACCCAGCCGCTGTTCCAGTTTGGAGATCATTTTGCTTAAAGCGGGCTGGGAAACGTTCAACTCCTGGGCTGCTTTTGTCAGGTGCTGATGTTTGGCGACTTCCTGAAAGTACTTTAATTGCAACAAATCCATGCTGCACACTCCTTTTTCACTGCCCTGTATATCTGACCTAGTTTAATACACGGAAGCAGGAATCTGCAACTGGATAAAAAGAAGCTGCCCGACATGGGGCAGCTCCTTTTTCATGATATTAGACGAGAGACCCGCCTTCTTTGATGTATTTCTGAATTCCTTCTGCTGCCCGGTATGAAAGTGCCCCGAGCGTGCCGGTAGGGTTGAAAGAGCTATTGTGGGGGAACGCGGACGCTCCGACCACAAAGACGTTTTCCGCATCCCACATTTGAAGATAGCTGTTAAGAGCGGATGTTTCAGGGTCTGATCCCATAATTACGCCGCCTGTATTGTGTGTATTGGTATCTTTATTGACATTGAAATCGCCTTGTTTTTCATTGGTGTCAATAATGTCCGCGCCGATTTCTTCTGCGATTTTATGCGTCACTTTCGACATGTACTTCACCAGTTCACGGTCTTGTTCGGTGTAGTCAAATGTCATGCGAAGCAAGGGCTTGCCGTATGCATCTTTGTAAGTAGGGTCAAGGTCCAAATAATTGTAGCGATAAGGCATGCTCGCCCCTTGGGATTTCACCGGGAAAAAGCTGTTTGCGTATTTAATCGATTGGTCCTTGAATTCCGCTCCCCAAGAAGGTGTGCCTTTAGGAACCACGTTATTGGCAATCGGACGGTTGCCGTATTGCGTCACCCGGATTCCGGCTCCGTGGATAAAGTTCACCTCGGAATGATCGAAATTATCGCCGACAAATTCAGGGATTTCAATTCCTAATGCACCTGCACCGCCGTACAGGTTAAATTCCTTGTCTTCGAAGAACATCATGGAAGAAGCGGAGCTGACCTGGTAGCAATAGTTTTTGCCAATGACACCGGTGCCGTCAGCTGAATTATAAGGTTTTCCAAGGCCGGAGTTGAGCAGCAGGCGCGCATTGTTGAAAACATAGCTTGCAACAACCACGACATCAGCCGGCTGTTCAAATTCTTCCCCCGTAATTGTGTCAACGTAAATGACGCCGGATGCTTTTGACCCGTCATTTAAGATTTCAATAACATTCGAATGCGTACGCAGTTCCAGGTTGCCGGTTTTCTTGGCTACTGGAATGACCGTCACAGCGGGATCGGCTTTGGCTCCGTATTCACAGCCAAAGTTTTCGCAATAAGCGCAGTACTGGCAAGCCGCCCGCGAGATGCCATCGGGGTTCTCGTAGCTTTCCGACAAGTTTCCTGAAGGAATGACGTATGGTGTGTAGCCCAGATTCTTCGTCGCTTTCTCGAACATGTTCATGATGGGGGTTTTTAGCATCGGCCCTGTAGGATAAGGGTTTGAACGCTTGCCGTAAAGTTCGACTGTCTCACCAGAGATTCCTGCCATTTTCTCGAACGTATCGTAATAAGGTTCAATCTCGCCATACGTCATGCCCCAATCCTGAATCGTGTATTCAGGGTTAAGTTTGTTGGCTCCGTATTTTTTGTCTGTCAGTGTTTTGATTTCAAAGTCATAAGGAAGGAAGCGGTAAGTCTGGCCATTCCAGTGGCTTCCTGCGCCGCCGACGCCGTCTCCGACGATAAATGTTCCATAATCGCGCATCGGAAGGGCACGCATTTTTTCGTTATTGCGGTGGGTAATGGTTTCCTTGGACAAATCCTGCATCAACTCTTCCCGATGCTGATAGCGAAGTTCGTCATGCCCCATTGCGTAATCGCTGGTATTGCGGTCTTTCCCGCGTTCCAATCCGACCACTTTGATGCCTGCTTTGGTCAGTTCGGAAGCGACAATACCGCCGGCCCATCCCATGCCTACGACAACAACTGGTACTTTAGGTAATTTTGTAGCCATCTTTGTTCATCCTTTCGTTAATGACTCATATGGCTGTTCAAGCCTTGAGGATCTAATTTCACAAATTGCTCTTTTTGGATTTCCTGCGTATATGTCATTCGGGATCCCGGGAATTTTCGCATGGCCCAGCCTTCCATGTTTTTGTTGCCGCCGTAAACCGGATCGGCATAAACGCCTTCAATTGTCATTGAACGCAGCAGGTTAAAGAAAAGAGTGGATTTGACGCCGGAAATATCCGGAGCTTTGCCTTCGCTAAAGTCAGTCAAGACGAGATCCTGGTCTTCAGGAGCTAAATCGATGAAGTTGCTTTCAAATTTCTTTGAGCTATAAGCATCAAGCGATTTCAAGCCGAGCAGGAAAAGATCTTTGCGAAGGATGCGGATTTGGCTTCCTTGCGTTTCTTCCGCTTTGTAAAACGGACCCGCCATGTATTCTTTGGAGTTGATACCCCATGGGCTTGCCAATTGATGGTCAATGTAAATCGCTGCATTCAATTCCATTGCGCCAGGCCCGTTATCGTCTTTTGGATAAATGCGTTCGGCTGCTGCCTGTGTCAGCTGATATTGTTCAGGTGTGAAAAACATCAAAGCTTCAGCAGGGTTAACGGTCAAAGCGGGAGCCGCTGGGGCTGTATGCGAAGCGGGTTCTGAACTTCCACCGAGCAGGCTGCCAAGAGCTCCTCCCAGTACTACTCCGCCTACCGTTAATCCTGAATTTTTTAGAAAAACACGGCGCGTAGAGCCTCTTTGGCTGATT
Organism: Planococcus liqunii; assembly: GCF_030413595.1. Taxonomy (NCBI): domain Bacteria; kingdom Bacillati; phylum Bacillota; class Bacilli; order Caryophanales; family Caryophanaceae; genus Planococcus; species Planococcus liqunii. The sequence continues at coordinate 288,372 of NZ_CP129238.1, forward strand.
TTGCCGTTTTCATGTTCCGCCATATAAATGCCTCCAGTTCTATTTTCAATCTTGAATGACCACTGTACTGCTATATTCAAAGTTGGCCACAACGCTATTTCCGGATAAAAAGTAGTTATACACTCGTACACAACCTTAGATTATAAACTTCTGACAACGTAAAATAAAATATCAATATGTGTATCCTTTGATAACCATTTGTATATGAATAAGAAAAAGAGAGGATTTAAAAAAGGCTTCCGCATTTGCGGAAGCCTTGGAGAGGAATTCGGTGCATCAAAAAATAGAGCTCCAATTATATGCCAGAGAAAATACAGCGGCGCTTAATAAAAGCATAATGTTAAAAAGAAGGTATTTGGTACCGGACCAGCAAAACACGATAATGGCTAGTCCAATAGCAGTACCTGCCAATGCGAACCATGGGAAAGGAGAGTTGTGCAAAAAAAGAAAATAGGCAAAATCCGTAATTAGAAAAATAGCCAACAGCATTTGGTTAATCAATCTCAATTCCTCGTTATGATATTCTGTCATTTTATTCACCCGCTTTCTTTTAAAAAGTAATGGATAACCATAAGTATATGATTTACAAATCGTCAATGAAGAGTATAATAACATTTGCAATCAAACGTCAATCGCTAGTTTTCATTTATCCAACTTTAGAATTGTCTTCTTTTACGGTTGCAGATTTTAAAGCCATGCCATTAAAACGGCAAAATATTATAGGTGAAAAGCAAGAAAATTTTTAAGGAGGAGGCGAACAGAATGCCGAATATTGGCGTGCCAGGACTGATCCTGATTCTTATTATTGCGCTGCTTATTTTTGGGCCAGCCAAGTTGCCGCAACTCGGAAGAGCCGTAGGGCAGACGCTGCGCGAGTTCAAGAGCTCAACCAGAGAGTTGATGGATGAAACAGCGGAAGAAGCCGAAACAAAAGAGCGCGTGGATAATAAAATCGTGGTTGTTCATGAGAAAGAGTTGAAGTAGGGATGCAGGAAATCTGTATTTCAATAAAGAAGGCGCCGTTTGAACGAGTTGAACGGTGCCTCTTGCTGTTGAAAAGCGCTTCTAATTGCGAAGCATAAGCGGGAATCTTCAAGCTGTTTTTTTAAGAAGTAAGGACGTTGGGATGTTTTGTCATTTTGTTCACACCTGACTTTGTTAATTCGCTGAAATACGGGCTATATGATTTACAAATAAGCTGTGTAGCGTATAATAACTAGTGAATTGAAGCGCGAAAGACCTTCTTTAAAGCAAGGCCAAAAAGACGATTGAATGGTTTGTTTAACGTGCAGCTGTTATGTAGTGGCCAGTGACTGAATTTTTATATTTAGCAAAAATAGGTGGTTAACAAATATGGAGCAGGAATATACCGTTGTTGAGCATTTAACCGAGTTAAGAAAACGCCTGGTCATTATCTCATTAGCCTTTGTCGTTTCTCTCGGCATTGGGTTTGCGATTGCAACGAGAATTTTAAATTTTATTAAAATGCAGCCTACCGCTGCAAATGTCGAATGGAACGTTTTCGGCTTTACGGACGGCATCATGATTTACTTTAAGTGTGCGTTGCTGTTGGCGATTTTAATCACGCTGCCGATTGCCTTGCACCAGATTTGGCTGTTCGTCAGACCTGGCTTATCACAAGCGGAAGCAAAAGGGACCGCATGGTTCATTCCGGCCTCTTTCTTTTTATTCCTGGCAGGGGTAAGTTTCAGTTATTTCATCATGTTCCCGATGATGTTGAATTTCATGTCGAACATCAACCAATCCATCGGGGCGACCGAAACGTATGGGATGAATCAGTATTTCAGCTTTTTGTTTAATCTGGTCATACCGGTGGGCATTGTGTTTGAGATGCCGATCGTCATTATGTTCTTGACGAAGTTGGGAATTGTAACGCCGGCATCGCTGCGGAAAATGCGGAAAGTGGCATACTTCGGGCTTGTGGTCCTTGGGGTGCTGATCTCACCTCCGGACTTTATCTCGGATATTTTGATCATCGTACCGCTTCTCATCTTGTTTGAAGTCAGCATCGTCATTTCGAGCTGGACGGTAAAACGCACGAACAAAAGAGTTGCAGAAATGGCGTTAAAAGAATAATATTACTTACGGACAGGAGGGGAACCTTATGCCAAACATCGGCGTACCGGGATTAATCTTAATCCTTATCATTGCTTTGGTTATTTTTGGGCCAGCTAAATTGCCGCAATTGGGGCGTGCAGCAGGACAAACCTTGAGAGAGTTCAAAAACTCAACAAAAGGCATCATGGATGATGTAACCGAAGAGTTTAAAGCGGACGAAGAGCCTAACAAAGAAAAACATGTAGAATTGACTAAAAAACAATAATAGATTCAATGAACCGTTTCTTGCTGATGCAAGGGACGGTTATTTTTTTGTTTTTTGCACTTGCAGGTTATAATAAAAGAAAAAATTGAAAGTTGGGGAATGGATGGCATTTACGGATTTGTCGATAGCTATGGATGCAAAAATGTTGCCGATACAAGAAATCGCTGAGCGCGCGGGAATTCCGGGTGAAGCTCTTGAACAATACGGAAATTATAAAGCAAAAATTAATGTCGATTTATTGCCGCCTGCGGAAAGTCTTGGGAAAGTAGTGCTCGTCACCGCAATCAGTCCGACGCCGGCCGGGGAAGGGAAATCAACCGTGACAGTTGGACTGGCTGATGCATTAAAGCAGCTGGAAGAATCCGTTGTTGTCGCGTTGCGCGAACCGTCCTTAGGGCCGGTGATGGGTGTAAAAGGTGGAGCGACGGGCGGAGGCTTTGCGCAAGTGCTGCCAATGGAAGACATCAACTTACACTTTACAGGGGATATCCATGCCATTACCTCGGCAAACAATGCCCTGGCTGCGTTTATTGACAACCACTTGCACCAAGGCAATGCGCTGAACATTGACCCCCGGCGCATCACTTGGAAACGTGCGCTCGATATCAACGACCGGGCACTCCGTGAAGTGACGATCGGCCTAGGCGGGCCTACGCAAGGTGTTCCCCGGCAGGACGGGTTTGATATAACGGTCGCTTCTGAAATCATGGCCGTCTTGTGCCTGGCGACCTCATTAGAAGATTTAAAAGAGCGTTTGTCCCTGATGGTCGTTGGCTACACATACCAGAAAGAACCGGTGATGGTGCGCGACTTGGGCGTTGAAGGTGCGCTTGCGCTGTTATTGAAAGATGCTTTCAAACCGAATCTGGTGCAGACCATTGAAGGGACGCCGGCGATTATCCACGGCGGACCGTTCGCCAATATTGCCCACGGCTGCAACTCGCTTGTGGCCACCCAGACAGCCAGAAGATTGGCTGATGTTGTCGTGACGGAAGCCGGATTCGGGGCGGACTTGGGCGCTGAGAAATTTATGCACATCAAATCCCGCAAAGGCGATTTTCATCCGGATGCTGTGGTCATTGTCGCAACGGTACGGGCGCTGAAGATGCACGGCGGCGTTGCAAAAACGGAATTGGCAGAAGCAAACCATGAAGCGGTAAGACGCGGCATGGTCAATTTGGCCAAGCATGTAGACACCGTTCGCCAGTTCGGGATCGAACCGGTTGTTGCATTGAACCGCTTTATCACAGATACAGACATTGAACTTGCTGAAATTTTCAGCTGGGCCAAGGCCGAAGGTGTCCAGGTCGCGTTGACGAATGTATGGGAACAAGGCGGAAAAGGCGGCTTGGAATTGGCCAAACTGGTCCTGCAGGAACTGGAGCGGCCGAAAGACTTTATGCGCCTCTATGATGAAACCGATTCCGTGGAAGAAAAACTTCGGACAATCGTACAGAAAGTTTACGGCGGTGCGGATGTCCAATTGACAGATGCCGCACAAAAGCAATTGGCAGAATTGAAGAAGTTCGGCTGGGATGAGTTGCCGATCTGTATGGCGAAAACCCAGTATTCCTTATCGGATCAGCCGAAATTGCTTGGGCGGCCGGAAGGCTTTACAATCACTGTCCGTGAAATCATGCCGAAACTTGGAGCAGGGTTCCTAGTTTGCCTGACCGGCGACATCATGACAATGCCCGGCTTGCCAAAGCAGCCGGCTGCCTTGAAGATGGACGTTGGAGCAGACGGCAAAGCGATTGGATTATTTTAAAGGAGAAGAGCCCAAAAGCTGCTGAGCTTTTGGGCTCTTTTTGGGCCGGGCGGGCTGGGTTGCTCGTAAATCACGAAAGTTGCTCGTATTCGGAAGCAAGTTGCTCATAAAACCGTTGAAGTCGCTCGTATCCAACTCAGAGTCGCCCCTAAGCTAATAAATAAAGGAGTTGAATAAATGAAACACCAAATTTCCATCATTGATTACGTAGAACAGGGAAGCTCGCTTTACATTCAACTGGAAGTACGGGATGCGGAAACCGGCAGCCAGTTCCGGGAAGAAGTCAGGTTTTTGAATGACTTGCTTTACGGAGAATTGGTGCACCCTGAAAAGTCTCCGCTGTCGGAAAGCTGCCGCACGGCGGTCACTGCGTATTTAAAAAACCACTTCAATCGCTGAAGTGGTTTTTGTGTTTAGGAATAGGTTTTTTCGACGTGGGAAAGAAACTCGTGAATATCTTCTTCGGTGGTGTCAAAAGAAGTCACCAGCCGGATTTCGTTGATGGCCGCATTCCATAAGGCAAAGGCATAAGTTTTTTGGAGCTGGCCAATCTGCTCTATTGGCAGGGAAATGAAAACGGCGTTTGATTCAACCGGCTGGGTGAGCGCGGTATCCGGAAATTTCTGCAGACCATCTGCCAGCAACTGTGCCATCCGGTTGGCATGGCGGGCATTTTCAAGCCATAAATCATCCGTCAGTAAACGCTCAAATTGAGTTGCAATAAAGCGCATTTTCGAACCCAATTGCATGCCTTGTTTGCGGATGTAGGTCAATTCCGACGCCAGTGCTTTATTGAAGCACACCACGGCTTCGCCAAGCATCAATCCATTTTTGGTGCCGCCGAACGCCAGCATATCGACGCCGGCATCCACGGTCATTTCTTTGAACGTGCAGCCAAGGTAGGCCGCTGCATTACTGAGCCGAGCGCCGTCCATATGCACGTAGAGGCCGTTCGCATGAGCAAAAGAAGTGATGGCTTTGATTTCTTCGATTGTATAAACGGTTCCAAGTTCGGTGCATTGTGAAATGGAAACAGCTTTTGGCTGGCTTCGCTGCTGGTTGCCGATATGGTGCAATTGCTCGGCAATCCCGTCGACTGTCAGCTTGCCGTCTACAGACGGAACCGTCAGCAGTTTTCCGCCGATAAAGCCTTCGGCAGCCCCGCCTTCATCGGCATGGATGTGGGCGCCATTCGTGCAGATAATGGCCTGATGAGAGCGCACCATTGCTTTTAAGCCGGTAACATTGGCGCCGGTGCCGTTAAACACAAACAGCACTTCGCACTCTTCGCCGAAATGTTCCTTGAATTTGCGGATGGCGTCCGCTGTATAAGAGTCGGCGCCATAAGCCGGGGCATGGCCGCTGTTGGCTTCTGCTATGGCTTCGAGAATGGCTGGGTGGATTCCTGAATTATTGTCGCTTGCAAACATTTTTAAGGTCATTAACTTCGCCTCCTTTTTTTAGTTTAAAACAGAATGGCCGATTTCGATAGAGTGTGGATAAAGAGCGAAACTGGAATCAACAAAATACAAGGTGACTTTTTAATTATCAGAAAAAATATTTAATTCTTGGTGTTCGGTGTTAAACTAGCGGTAAGTAGGGAAAAACTGCGGGGCAAAGGATGTGTCGAGATGGAATTTCAATCCACTAAAAACGATAGGCAATCGCTCGGTCTGACGCTTTATATGGATGGTTTTGCAGCTGTGAAAGAAGTGCGCCGGCTTGTAACGGAATCTATAATTGAAGAAGTGCATTTTCTGGATATAGCCGAACAGATTGAACCCGTTTCCATTGTGGTCCGTGGATTAACTATGGTTGAACAAATTTACGATCCAGGCCTTCTGGCCAGCGGCAGGCTGCTGGAGTCGTATATTGGCGATATGGTGACCATCCGAAACCTGGAGTTGGGGGAAGAAACACAGATGCGGCTATTGAGTGTATCTCCTGGCATTATCGGTGAACGCATCGAGACGCTGGAAATTCTAATGAATCCAGCTGGTGAATTGATCCTGCCGCCGATGCCGGAAAGCTTTAAACTGAAGCCATCGGTTAGCTGGAAAATTGCTCCGGAACTGCTGAACAGAGAAGTCCATGTCTCCTATTTGATGCAAGGCTTGGACTGGGAAGTGCACTATGTACTGGAAATTCGGGGCGAAACCTTTAGTTTGGCTGGCTGGATGAATATCCATAACCAAACAGGCGTAGACTTTCAGGATACGCGGCTGAAGCTTGTTGCCGGCCAAATAAACCGGCAAGGCTCAAGCCAGTTATACGAAGAAGCACACATGCTGCTCGCGAAAAGCATGCCTGTACGTGAGTCTTTTGAAAAGCGCCGTTTCGCCGACAACCAGGTGTATACTTTGGGTCATCAATTGGATTTATTGGACGGGCAGTCCAAACAATTCAGCTTTTTGTCAGCTCAAGACATTGCTTTCAAAAAAGTCTACAAAGTACAAAAGGCGAGTAAGCATGCAAAGTTGGGCTTACTCATTTCCAATACCGAAGAGAACAGCCTTGGCATCCCTTTGCCTAAGGGTGTGGTGAAAGTTTATGAGCTGGACCGCGATGGAGAACTGGAATTCACAGGGGAAGATGCGATCGGCCACACACCCATCGATGAAAAGCTGACGCTGCTAATCGGCGAAGCATTTGATGTCATTTCGGAGAGCCGTGAAATGGCACGCGAAAAACGGGGCGGCCAGGAATACGTCACCTATCGCTATGAATTGCGGAACGGAAAACAAGAAAATATCCGAATCGATATCAGCCACGCCATCTATGAACCGCTTTGGAAAATGGAATCTTCAACCCACGATTACGAAGTCAAAAACACGAGCGAAGTGGAATTTAGTGTTCGGGTAGCTGCAGGGAAATCAGTTGTAGTGGAGTTTACGTACAAAGTGGATAAACAAGCAAACCTCACATAAAAATGCGGAGAAAACAGCTCCGTATTTTTTTTATGGCAAAATTCGAGACCTTTCTTGTAATCTTAAAGAAATCGTGTTAAATTTTTTGTGGATATATTTTATCTATAATGGATAAAGAAAGTATATAATTGGGGTGGTAGAAATGAAATTAACTAAAGGTGTGGAACAAGCAATCTGCATTATTGTTTTGCTTGCGACCCAAGAAAGCAGCGCGCCGCTCGCATCAGACGAAATTAGCAAGCGGTTGGACGTATCGCCATCTTATATGAAAAAAATTACCAGGAAGCTAGTAGTGCAAGGAATAGCGATGTCCGTGCCGGGAACCAACGGCGGCGTGTCACTCGCGAAACCTGTGGAAAAAATCACGATGCTCGATGTGATTGAAGCGATGGAAGGGCCGATTGAAATGTATCCGGACAGCGGCCTGATCAATCGAGCTTTTCACGATGGCCAGTATGCCGAACGCGGCGAAACGATTTTACGCAAAGTTTTTGCTCAGGGCGACAACCTGCTCGTCGAGTATTTTTCAAAAGTGACGGCTGCTGATTTGCTGAAAGAAGGCTTTGGCGTGGAAAACCTCCCGACGCTCAACTGGAACCGGGAAACCTTAAGTGATGTATTGAATAAAGAACGGGATGATGAAAAGTGAAGATGTTCAAACAGGAATGGAAGCAGCTGTTTTCAAAACCGCTGCTGATCGGAACGATGCTTGTTATGATGTTTATTCCCATTATTTATGGCGGATTTTTTCTGGGATCGTCATGGGATCCATATGGCAAAACTGACCGGCTGCCGGTAGCTGTTGTCAATTTGGACGAAGCGGCGGAGTTTGAAGGACAAACTTTGTCAGTTGGGAAAGAGCTTGTCGATAATTTAAAGGGAAATGAAGATTTGGAATGGCATTTTACAGATGCCAAAGAAGCGGAGCGGGGAATGGAAAAAGGCAAGTACTTTATGACTTTGACCATTCCGAAAGATTTTTCGTTTAATGCAACCACTGCTATGGGGATGCAACCGAAGCCGATGAACCTCCAATACGAAACAAATCCGGGCCGCGGCTTTTTTATAGAAGCGGTCAGCAAACAGGCGACTGCAGATATCCGTGAACAGATTTCAGAAAGTGTCACGAAAGAATATGTACAGGCGGTGTTCAGCCAAATCCAAACCATCGGCGAGGGCATGAACGAAGCATCAGAAGGGGCAGGCAAGCTCGAAACCGGAGCGGGTGACCTTCAAACAGGAAACAATAGGCTTGCAGCCGGGCTAAGTGAACTGGCTAGCGGAACTTTGACGTTCCGTGATGGTGCTGACAAGCTCGAAGTGGGCGTCGGCCAATTCGCAGAAGGGGTCAACCAGTTAAGCGCTGGAGCCGGACAGCTTCGGGAAGGGGTTTTTGCTTACACTTCCGGAGTAGGCAGTTTGCAGTCAGGGATAGCCGGACTCGCTGATGGCAGCGTCCAATTGTCGGAAAATGGGACAGCGCTCGTTCAGGGGTCTGAAGAACTTGCCAATGGCATTGGAGCACTCGTGCCGGGAGCAGCAAAACTGAACGCCGGTTTATACGATGCCCAAAGCGGCAGCGGAAAACTGGATCAAGGCTTACACGAACTGCAATCGAAAACCAGCCAGCTGATCGGAGAAAATTCAAGCGTTCAGCAATTGGCAGACGGACAGAAAGAGCTCCAGACAGGCCTGAAGGAATTGCAAGCAGGGAGTGCTTCGTTGGAGCAGGGGCTTGCATCTTTGCAAGGCAGTTTGCCGGACAATGGGCAAATTGAAGCGCTGCAAGCAGGGCTTTCCAGTATTCAGGAAAATGCGGCTAAGCTGAATGCGGCTGCATCTGGCGGCAATTCTGGCGGGAGCGTTTCAGAACTGCAGGGCAATCTGGCTGAAGCCCAGCAAATCCTGGAAGAACTGAAGAATGTGTCTTCAGCAAGCACAGTGGAAGCGGTGCAAAATACAGAGGCTTACAACAGCTTGACGCCTGAACTCCAAGCCGAACTGGCTGAGGCGGTTCAGCAAAGCGCGGATACACAGGCTGCGAACCAGCAGGCAAATCTCGAAGCACTAAGCGCTAAGTTGTCAGCAGCAACAGCTGGCTTGAACGAGAAAATCCTACCAGCTTACCAATCGCTTGGCAGCTTGCCTGAGTTAACGGCCGGTTTAAACAGTGCTGTTGCCCAGGTCAATCCTGGAGCGAGCAAGGCACTTGGCGGCTACGCGGCTATCCGCGAGGCGTTAAGCGCAAAACTGATTCCAGGGGCGGGTTCTCTGAATGCCGGCCTTGCAGAAGCTTCTGCAGCGAGCGGCCAATTGACTGAAGGAACCAGCCAGATGGCTGCCACGCTGCCGCAGCTTGCTGGAGCAGTAGATAGCCTAGCACAAGGCAGCACTGCTTTGAATGAAGGCGTTTCGTCCCTTGCTTCCGGGTCTAATGAGCTTGTAGACGGAGCCAATGCCCTTCAATCCGGATCTGCTTCGCTCACGCAGGGAGCTGCGGCTTACACAAATGGGGTAGCGGAACTGGCAGAAGGGGCAGGCCGTTTGAAAGCTGGATCGGACGAACTGGCGGCGAATTCTGCGCAGCTTGAATCTGGAGCAGACGAATTGGCAAATGGCACCGTTGCTTTGAAAGAAGGCGTGCCGGCGTTAGCCGAAGGCGCAAAAGGCCTTTCCGGTGGAGCCGGCAGCTTGAACGAAGGAGCCGGAGCACTTGAAGAAGGAGCCGGCGAACTCGGTGCGGGAATCGGAAAACTGAAAGCAGGCTCTAATGAGCTGGCCGGCAGTTTGCAAGAAGGCGCAGAAGAAATAAACGGTACCCAGTTGAAGGATGCCAATTATGAAATGATAGCGGCGCCGGCTTCTGCTACAGAAAGCCAGCTCAGCAAAGTGCCAAACTATGGCCATGCACTGGCCCCTTACATCTTATCGCTTGGGCTTTATGTCGGGGCGTTGTCGTTTAACCTGGTATTCCCGCTCAATCAACCAGCGGGACGCCCGACGTCAGGCGCTGCCTGGTGGTTCAGCAAGTTTTCGCTCGGCTTTATCCAAGCGACAGCTTCTGCGCTGATCGTTGACGCCATCATGCTGTTCGGCTTTAACTTGCAAGTTGAACATATCGGGGAATTCATTGCCGTTTCCATTGCCACATCGCTCGCTTATATGTTCCTGATTATGTTCTTGAGCATGACACTTGGAAACCCTGGACGTTTCTTGGCGATGATCATACTGGTGCTGCAGCTGGGCGCAAGCGGCGGCATGTTCCCGGTCGAACTGACCAACTCCTTTTTCCAAAGAGTACATGATTTCGTGCCGATGAGCTATGCGCTTCTTGGTTTCCGGGAAGCCATGTCGTCAGCTTATGGAACCGAAACCTTTATGACAAGCATGGAGGTATTGGGAGGGTTTATGGTGTTGTTTAATGTCTTGCTATGGTTGGTGCTCAGCCGCCGAAGCCGCAAGATCTTGAAAACAGCTGAAGCCAATTAATCCGAAAGCCTGCACAGTTTTGTGCAGGCTTTTTTATTGCTTAAATGAATCCGCCGTTTAGTTGAGGGGGAAAGCCAACACTTCTTCTTCGCCGTGGAAATCGCCGGTTAACTTAAAACCGCAATTGAGATACAGCCTGCGGGCGCGCTGGTTCTCCGGGTAGACCGTCAGCCGCACTTCCCGGGCCTGCGGAGAATGAGCGGCAATCCAGCGGATCATCTCTGAAAGAGCTGCCTTGCCGTAACCTTTTCCTTGCTGTTGTTCATCAATGAAAAAGCCGTTGATCCAGTACATATCAACCGTTTGTTTCTCGAAAGCGTGCATGATGAACCCGACCATTGTTTCACCATCGTAAATGGCAAATGGCAAGTATTCTACCTGGTCACCGTCCGGCTTAATATATGGCTTCGCTAAAGATACCGCAGCCGCTGGAACAAACCGGCTTTGTTCGGTGCTGACCTTTAAGTTTAGGCAGTCTTCCCAATTGTCTCTGGTGACTGGCGCTAATTTTATCTTCATGCTGTTTTCCACCCCTTCCCTGTGTCCTGCTTAATCGGTATTTTAACATCCTTCTAAAGAGGAAGCGTCAGAAGATGCGCTAAATTCACTCATTTGTAGTGCCAATGAACCCTTCTGCCAAAAGCTACTAAGCGGTAAGGGAAGGGACGGCGACTCTAAATGTTTACTTTTGCTGAAACAGGAAACAGGAAAGAAAAGAACGCACGACTAAAAGAGGAGGAGAAAACATGGAGATTGCAAAGGAAAATGGAAAACTGGACGGCAAAAAATTGGCCGTGGACATTCTTGTGCCGGTTGTCGGCGGATCGATTATCGGAGCTCTTGCTAATAAGAATACCCAGGAAAAGTACAAGAAGCTGAAAAAGCCGTCATTCTCGCCGCCGCCTTGGCTATTTCCAACGGTTTGGACCACTTTGTATACAACAATGGGAATTGCGAAATACCGGGCCGACGCAAAAGCGGAATTGAAAAATCGGAAAACCCGCGTGGACGTGCCTTATGACATTCAGCTCGGCTTGAATTTCCTTTGGTCGTTCCTGTTTTTCAAATGGGGATTGCGAGGAACTGCGCTCGTTGAAATGGCTTTGCTGCTGGGGGCGGTAACTTGGACGACATATGAATTCTTTAAACTGGATAAACTGGCTGGATCGCTGATGGTGCCGTATATCGGCTGGGTCGGTTTTGCTCTGGGCCTCAATTATTCGGTATGGAAGCTCAATAAGTAAAAAGCTGATAGGCGGGAATCCCAAAAGCAGTTTTTGTGATTCTCGTCTTTTTTAATATTTTCAATTCTTCATGTCGACTGCGAAGTTTTTTGATAAACTGGTAGAGAAATAGAATCTATTATTTTCCAATAGGAGGAACTTATACATATGTTCAAGAAAATGGCTTCAGACGCACTAGGATTATCGGATGTCGGAAAAATTATCGATCCGCAGGATTATGACAAGACCGATGCAGACGATTATGTCATGCACGAAGACCAGGAAAAAATCTTCTTCTTGATCAAGACGAAAGCGGATGAGTATTGCTTTACCAACCTAGCGCTGATCCATGTGGACGGCGACAGTGCAATGTCATCGAAACGCACATTGAAACGCTATCCATATTCCCAGCATTCCATTTCAGATGTCGTGATGGAAACAGCAGGGAAAATCGATTTGGACATCGAAATCGGCTTTAAGTTGGGCCAAATTCCATTTAAAATCGATGTGCAGAAAAACCAGATCGAACGCTTGAAGGACCTATACAAATCATTATTGCGCATTGCTGAAATGACGCATGAAAATGAAATCATCATTTCGATGGCGAACCAAAGCTTGGATAAGGCAGTAACGGTTCTGCAAAACTCACGTCCGAATGATGTGGCCTTGGACGTCCAGTACTCAAAATTGACGGATTTCGGTTTTACGTGGATGACTTCTGTACGCAACCAGTACCATGTAAAAGATTTTGGCGATGTCTTCGAAAAATACATCAACAACTAAATTGCCGCAAGGTCTTTCTTCTTTAAGTTATTAGGGAGGAAAGACCCTTTTTTGTTTTCTCGAAGCATTTTCCACCCGGAATGAAATCGCGCCATGTTAAGCTGAATCTGGAGAATAATTTAATTAAAAGGAATTTTTTGATAACTGGAATTGGAGGAGAGAGTAAAATGGCGATTAAAGTGGCGGCAATCATCGGAAGTGTGAGAGAAGGGTCTATGAATTTAAGGCTGGTGGAGTTTATGAAGGAGCGCTATGCAGACCGTTTGGACATTGAAGCGGTAACCATCAATAACATTCCACTGTTCAATCCGGACATTGAAGAAAATGTGCCGCAGGAAGTAGTCAATTTCAGACACAAGGTGAAGGGGGCGGATGCGGTTCTTTTTGCTGTCCCGGAATACAACTATTCAATTCCTGGTTCCTTAAAGAACGCAATCGACTGGCTGTCGCGCGGCGGCTTTGTGCTCCGTGAAAAACCAGCGTTTATCGTAGGGTCTTCGATGGGGGTGCTGGGCAGTGTGCGTGCCCAAATCCATTTGCGGGAAGTGTTGTCGAATCCGTCATTGTCTCCGATGCTGTTGCCGGGAAATGAAGTTTATATTGGGTCGGTCCATGAGAAACTAAATGAAAACAACGAAATTATCGATTCCGGAACGCTTGGATTTTTAGATCAGGTCGTGGACAATTTTGTTACATTTTACAATAAAATGGCTTAACCGCTGAGCTGGTGCTCTTGAAGCTTACCATCGCTTCAAAGGCACTTCTTTTTTTGTTGAATTTTCTTGGTGCAGGTTTCGGAAAAAAAGATTACAATAAGACTTGCTTGTATTGAAAGAGTGCGTCCCATTCTGTTGTCTATTCGTATAAGCGACTTTTAAGGGAATTGTATCAGGAGGGAAAATCATGTTAAAAGATGTGTTTATCGGCTTGTCACAAAATCAATTTTTAACAAGCGCAGCGAAAAAGTATGGCTTGAAATTAGGAGCCCAAACCGTTGTGGCTGGAACAAATATCGAACAAACAATCGCCAGCATCCGAGAACTGAATGCACAGGGTATCAGCTGTACGGTAGATAACCTTGGGGAATTCGTTTTCGAAAAAGAGGAAGCGCTCAAAGCGAAAGACAGCATTCTGGAAGTAATTGAAAGCATCCATGCAAACGGAGTAGATGCGCATATCTCTTTGAAACCTACCCAGATCGGCTTGGATATCGATTATGATTTTTGCTATGAAAACCTAAGAGAAATCGTTGCTGCTGCAAGCAAATACGATATGCATATTAATATTGACATGGAAGACTACGGGCACGTACAGCCTTCCTATGATTTGATTGAAACGCTGTTGAAAGAATACGACAACATCGGAACAGTGATACAGGCATATTTCTTCCGGGCAGAAGACGACATCAAAAAGCACAAAGACTTGCGCCTTCGCATTGTCAAAGGCGCTTATAAAGAGCCTGCTGAATACGCTTACCAAACACGGGAAGAAATTGATGCGAACTTCATTCAATTGATTGAGTATCACTTGCTGCATGGGAAATTTACATCAATCGCTACGCACGACCACAATATCATCAATCACGTGATTGAATTTGTAAAAGAAAACAACATCCCGCGTGAAAAATTCGAATTCCAGATGCTTTATGGTTTCCGTAAAGATATGCAGTTGAGCTTGGCGCGCCAAGGCTATAACTTCTGCACATACGTGCCTTTCGGCGATGACTGGTATGGCTATTTCATGCGCCGTTTAGCAGAGCGCCCACAAAACTTGAACCTTGTCGCAAAACAAGTATTCAATAAGCGCACAAACACAGCGATCGGTATTTTTGCCGGTGCTTTTGTACTTGGCCGTTTAACATCAAAAGGAAAAAGTAAATAAACCCAAAAAGAATGGCTCAATCGATGAGCCATTCTTTTTTTGTTTCCGTAGATTTTCTTTTGCCGAAAATGAAATAATAATAGATCGCGGAAATGCAGTAGAGCGCCGCTGTGATGGTGAATGCATAAGCATACCCCCAGTAGGAGCCGAACGAGATGACCAGTCCCGCGGCAATCGGCCCCATCGCTGCCCAGCCGATATTGAAGACCATTTGGTTGGCTGAATTGGCAAGTCCTTTGTATTTGTCGTGGACCACTTCCATCGCAATCGCACTTTGAATCGGATTGCCGGCATTCATCAAAGCTTGCCGCAATAAAAAGCCGAGGGAAGCGAGAAGAAGTGAGGTCGTATAAGCCGTCAAGATCAAAAAGGGAATCGACAGCAATTGAAACAGCAGCATCGCTTTGACTTTGCCGACTTTATTGACAAGCAGAGGCCCGATCAATGTCGCCACTACTGTCATGGCGGATCCCAGTGCCAAAATAAGCCCGATATAGGTGTTGGAAGCTTCAAAGCGGTTGGAGAAGTACAAGTTCAAATAAGGAACCACCAAACCGGAGCCCAGGCCGATGAGCAGGCTGGCAAATGAGAAATGAAAGATAGCGGTCAAGTTTTTTGAAAGGCTGGCATCCGCCGCGTCGATGTCGATCCGGGTATTAACTTTTTCTTCTCTCGGCGGCTTCTGGTTGCTCAAGCGCAGCAGTGGAATAAGCCCGAAAGCATAAAGCAGGGAACCGAACAAAAGAGACCAGCGAATGGCGTGGACGGCGTCCATTGCCAGGAGCCACTGGAGAGCATCTGATGCCACACCGCCAAGCAAACTGCCCAAGACATTGGCCAAGGTCATCAGAGCAAAATACATGCTGAACAGATGGACGCGTTCGGATGCTTTGGAATGCTCCGCGAGAAAAGGAATGCCGGACACTTGGACAAATGCCATGAATAGGCCGGTCAAAAAAGCTGCTGTGACAAGTGGCAATTCCGCTACGGCAAAGCTGCGGTAAAAAAGAGTCAATGCGCCGAGCACGGCTCCGCCGACAATGGTCCATTTTCGCCCGAACCGGTCGCTTAAAAAGCCGGCAGGAATCAGCATAATGGCAGAAGCCAAGGCGGTCATCGAAATCACTTTGCCATTGATCGATTCCGGCATGCCAAGTTCTTTTATGTAAAGATTGTACATCACCATAAAAACGCCCATGCCGATTTGAATGAGGACATTGGCCAGCATAAACAACTTAATATTGCGGTTAAAAGACAGAAACTTCTTTTTCCAGTCGACAACCCACGTTTGCATGCGCTTCACTCGCTTTACCCATTATTATTTCGCCTCTCTAAATATATAGCTTCGTTTCAATGAAATCAACTTTAAATCCATGGAATAGTTAATCGAGTCGGATGATTCGGAAAATGGTAGAATGAAGACAAAAAGAATGTGTAAGTAAAGAGTTTGCTAAAGGAGGTCTATACATAGATGTATCAGACAATTATTGAACCGCGGGTGTCCGAAACAGATGGAGTCGGTCATATCAACAATACGACTTTGCCGGTCTGGTTCGAAGCGGCCAGAAATCCATTGTTCAGCTTGTTTACGCCGGACCACGATTTTTCAAAATGGAAAATGGTGATTGCAAAGACAACATTGGAGTTTGTAAAGCAAATCCATTTTGGTTCGGATGTGAAAATTTGCGTATGGGTAAAGAGAATCGGCAATTCGAGCCTGGAATTGCATGAAGAGCTTTATCAAAACGAAGAGCTTTGTGCAAAAAATGCAGTGGTTTATGTGAATTATAATTTGGCTGCCGGAAAATCCGAAAAGATTCCAGAGGGGATCCGGGAGGAATTGAAAAAGCACCTCCATTCATAGGGAGAAGGAGACAAACAGAATTAACTTTCCAACTAATTTTTTGAATTCTCTTTTATTTCCTAACTTCTTGAAATGCTTTTTTGACGTGCTATAATGATACCATTCTAATAATATTCACTCATATAATCGCGGGGATATGGCCTGCAAGTTTCTACCGGTTTGCCTTAAACAAACTGACTATGAGAAGCAACGAAGTAATGGGGAAGTGCCTTTTTTGGGAGGCATGAACCTGTTTATTTCCTTTCGAATTTTTAGCTCGAAGGACATTGCTCCACTCATGGTATGAATGGATGCGCGTTCTGAGGGCTATTTTTTATGCCTTCAGCGTGACGAAAGGAGTGCTGACAGCATGAAACAATTACAGGAAAAAATCTTAACAGACGGCCAGGTTTTATCGGATTCAGTCCTAAAAGTAGATTCGTTTTTGAACCACCAAATCGATCCGGTGCTTATGCAGGCAATTGGAGAGGAATTTGCTTCTAAGTTTGCGGATGAAGGCATTACCAAAATTTTAACGCTTGAGTCTTCCGGCATCGCACCAGCGATGATGACGGGCCTTGTACTCGGTGTACCGGTGATTTTTGCCAGAAAACGCAAATCCCTCACGTTGATCAGCGAATTATATACGGCGAGCGTCCATTCGTTTACAAAAAACGAAACAAACGAAATTTCCGTGTCACAGAAATTCATCGGAAAAGATGATGTCGTGCTGATTCTGGATGATTTCTTGGCGAACGGGCAAGCGGTTCTTGGCTTGATCGATATTATTGAACAAGCAGATGCGGCGCTTGGCGGTGTTGCCATTGTTATTGAAAAAGGATTCCAAAGCGGCGGAAAGATGATCCGCGACCGCGGTGTCCGGGTAGAATCCTTGGCGAACATTGCTTCTTTGGCCGATGGCAAAGTTGAATTTCTTGAGGAGGTTCCTGCCGGATGAAAAGTGCAGCTTTAGGATTTCAGCATTTGCTGGCCATGTATGCAGGTGCCGTATTGGTTCCATTAATCGTTGGAGACGCCCTCGGCTTAACATCAGAACAATTGACATATTTGGTAGCCATCGATATTTTGCTTTGCGGTGTCGCCACTATTCTTCAAATCGTAAACACGCGCTTTTTCGGCATCGGCCTTCCGGTCGTGTTAGGCTGTACTTTTACAGCAGTTGGCCCGATGATTGCCATCGGTGCTGAATACGGAATTTCCGCTATCTATGGTTCAATTCTGGTTTCCGGTTTGATTGTTGTTCTGATCAGCGGCTTTTTCGGAAGCCTTGTCCGCTTTTTCCCTCCTGTAGTGACAGGGTCGGTTGTGACGATCATCGGAATCACGCTGATTCCGGTAGCGATCAACAATATGGGCGGCGGCCAAGGAGCGAGCGATTTCGGATCCCTTACAAATATTGCCTTGTCTTTCGGCACGTTGCTGTTTATCGTTTTGGTTTATAAATTTGCCACGGGCTTTTTACGGGCCATTTCGATTTTGCTGGGCTTGGCAGTCGGAACCCTTGCTGCCACTTTAATGGGCGTCGTCGACTTCTCTGCAATCGGCGAAGCTTCTTATTTCCACATGGTAGAGCCTTTTTACTTCGGCGCTCCGACATTTGAATGGTCTGCCATTCTTACGATGACCTTGGTTGCCATGGTTTCTTTAGTGGAATCGACAGGCACGTATTTCGCTTTAAGCGATATTACCGGAAAGAAACTGTCCGAGAAGGATTTGTCCAAAGGGTATCGCGCAGAAGGACTGGCGATTATTCTTGGCGGAATTTTCAACTCGTTCCCGTATACGACATTTTCACAAAACGTGGGGCTGATTCAAATGTCCGGCGTCAAATCGAGAAAAATCATCTTGATTACCGGCTTGATGCTGATTTCCCTTGGGTTCTTGCCGAAAGTGGCAGCCTTTACGACAATTATTCCAACTGCCGTCCTTGGCGGAGCCATGATTGCCATGTTCGGAATGGTCATTTCACAAGGCATTAAAATGCTGAGCAAAATCATCACAGAATCCCAAGAAAATTCAATGATTGTGGCATGTTCGGTAGGAATCGGGCTTGGTGTTACGGTCGTACCTGAAATCTTTGCCCAATTGCCGGCTGGCCTTCAGATTTTGACAAGCAACGGGATTGTAGCGGGAAGCGTGACGGCGATTGCGCTGAACATTCTGTTCAACATGATTCCTTCAAAGAGAAAAGCAGAAGCCAAAGCACCCGTTTCTGTACAGAAAAATGCTGTAAACCACAGCTCCATATGAAATTGAAAACGAGCCGCTGCTATATGCAGCGGCTCGTTTTTTAATTGCTGTTGGCAAAAAGAAAATCCAGTGCGCGGGCCAAGGTTTCCTGGCCATCAATGGTGTCGAGCGCGTATTGGAATTCGTGCTTTAACTGCTTTTCAGTACCGATGAAAAACATGCTGTCTACGGCAACACTTGAAGCTTCGAGAGCTTCTGCAAGCTCTACGGATTGGGAAGCGAGTGGATCCGCATCCCCGACCGTAATGAAAACAGGAGGGTAAGCCGGAGTCAGGTGATTGACCGTCGACAACTGGGCAAGGTTTTCGAATGACTCAAAAGGCTTGGCACCGGTATAAGCACTTAAAAAGTTGTCAATATTGGGGAAGCCGGTGGCCCGAACTGTTTCCATATTGAACAATCCGCAAAAAAGCAGGGCACCTTTCAGCTGCTCTGGCTGGACAGCGGGCACAATGTCCATAGCTTGCGCCAACCCCTTGTTGGACATGACTGCGACCACTTGGCTGGATATCTGGGCTCCTGCCGAATCACCGCCGATAAACACCCGGGACATGTCGCCGCCGTATTTTTCAGCGTGCAGCTGCAAATAGCCGAGGGCTTCGTTTGCCTGTATGACGGGCCCGGGATACAGCTGTTCAGGGGCGAGTGCGTAGTCGATATTTGCTACCACGTAACCGGCATGGGCTAAGGCCATTCCATATTCTTGCCGGCTGTCTTTAGAGCCGCCGACAAAACCGCCACCGTGGATCCATAATATGACCGGCAGCTTGTCACCGCCTTCAGCCGGATAATAAATATCCAATAAGCTGTCTTTTTTATCACTGTAAACAAGGTTTTTGACGACCTTAACTTCTTTTTGAATTTTTTCCAGATCAAATAAGAAAGCCTCGGAAGCTTTCGTAGGAGAAGCGTCCTCCACAAACGAAGCAGTTGCCCATACTGCAGCAGCTGCAATCACGAAGATAACCATGGAGAAAACCAAGAATATTTTATTTGATTTCTGGAACATTGTTTTAAAAAACATCGCAAGCTTCCTTTGCAATAAATTTAATGCCAGACAATAGCTAAAGAGTAACGTGAGAAAGAAATAAAAAGATAGCGACTAATTTCCTATTATTACTTTTGTGACAAATATTAATTTGCAGTTTCAGTGATTTATCTCTTTTTTAAAGGGTATTGTATAAGGATGAAGTTTGAGACAGGGAAGTGTATGCAATGTTCGGTTTAGCCGATCTAATATCATTAATCATTTCGGCATTTATTATTTTGCCGATTGTTGTATTTTTAAGGGAAAGCGGTTATTTGATTGTCAGTGCCGTCTTCGGCGTCAACAATCCAAGGCTGACAATCGGTTCAGGCCCGCGAATCGTCAAGGTTGGCATGTTTGATATACGCAAATATTATCATTTGTATAGCTGGTATTCCTACGATTCATTAAAAAGGAAAAGCAAGTTTGTCTATGTCAGCATTTATGCAGGGCCGATTCTCGTGAACCTGATTGTCGCATTGACCATCAACGCCATGTTGGCCAATGATTTGCTGCAGGAATACGAAACATTTTGGAGCCGCTTTGTGTTTTATGCTTTTTACTATGTGTTATTTGACATTGTACCAATGAAAACGGCAAATGGCATGCCGAACAACGGACTTATCATTTATGAAATGCTGCGTTATGGCCGGCGCACTGATTACAATCAAGAGCCGTTTATCCCGTCG
The DNA here is from genome assembly GCF_030413595.1 of Planococcus liqunii. Lineage (NCBI taxonomy): Bacteria > Bacillati > Bacillota > Bacilli > Caryophanales > Caryophanaceae > Planococcus > Planococcus liqunii. The sequence goes on from NZ_CP129238.1 coordinate 308,617, forward strand.
ACCAGTGAAGTAGAAGAGCAATACCAGGAAGAAATGGAGAAAATCGAAGAAGTAAAAGAGCAGCAAAAAGACCAGATTGAACATGAAAAACAAGAGGAAAAACAGGAACTAAAAGAGCAAAAAGCACACGAGAAAGAAAAAGCGGAAGAACACCGGAAAGAAAGAAAACAGTAGAATACCTAGCCGTTGTTCATTTGGGACAATGAAATAGTACGATGGTGTGGCAGATTAGCGGAATTGGAGGAAGGGCAATATGGCAAAAAATTCAAAAGGGATTCATCATATTACGGCAATTGTTGGCAACCCACAGGAAAATGTGGATTTCTATGCCGGCGTTTTAGGGCTGCGGTTAGTCAAGAAAACCATTAATTTTGACGATCCGGGAACGTATCATCTTTATTTTGGAAACGAGGCCGGTGAACCGGGCACCATCATCACTTTCTTTCCCTGGGACCAAGCTTATAAAGGGAAAATTGGCGATGGGCAAGTCGGCGTGACGACTTATGCGGTGCCAACAGGTGCATTCGGCTTTTGGGAGCAGCGGCTATCGAAGTTTGGAGTGCCTTTTGAAAAAACAATGCGCTTTGAAGAGCAGTATATCGCTTTTGATGATCCTCACGGCTTGCACTTGGAATTGGTGGAAAGGCAAGCAGGAAAACCGAACGCCTGGCACTTTGGAAACATCGGGCCAGAAGCAGCAATCAAAGGATTTGCCGGTGCGACATTGTTTACTGCCAATGCAGAAAAAACCACCGAACTGCTGGAGTCGGGGCTTGGCTTGAAAAAAGCCGGCCAGGAAAACGATTTGATGCGATTCCATGCATCAGCCGGGCTTGGAAACGTAATTGACGTAAAACTGAGTCCTGTGGGCACTGGGCGAATGGGTGCTGGCACAGTCCACCACATTGCTTGGCGTGCAGACGATAATGCGGATCAAATGGACTGGAAGCGGCAGATTGAAGAGTTTGGCCTGCAAGTGACGCCGGTTCAGGACCGCAATTACTTTAAAGCGATTTACTTCCGTGAATACGGCGATATATTGTTTGAAATTGCAACAGACCCTCCCGGTTTTGCTATTGACGAAACTTTGGAAACGCTTGGAGAAGGTCTAATGCTGCCAAAGCAATACGAGCATTACCGGGCAAGACTGAATCAAGATTTGACGCCGATTGCTGTCCGGGAATTGGATTAAGGAAAGAAGAGAAGAGCGTCCCGAGAAATTTACTCCTCGGGACGCTCTTCTAAATGGTTATTTGGAGACCATGCTCTTTAACGCTAAATTGATATTTTGAGGGCGTTCAGCCAATCGTCTCATATAATAGCCGTACCAGTCCTGGCCGAAAGGAACATAAGTGGTGAATGCAAAGCCTTCGTCGGCAAGTTCTTTTTGCATATCGGTGCGGAAGCCGTAAAGCATTTGAAATTCAAAGCGGCCACGCGGAATCTGATTTTCTTTCACGAATTGCTTCACAGCATTGATAATGTGATGGTCATGGGTAGCGATTGAAGTAAAGCCAGGCTGCTGCAGCCGTATTTTGATGAGCTTTAAGAAATTGGCATCGATGTCCTGTTTGCTTTGATAAGATACTTCAGCAATTTCCTTGTATGCTCCTTTTACTAAGCGCAACCGGGCATTTTTCAAGTTTTCCAAATCTTTTTCAGAACGGTAGAGATACGATTGAATCACCGTTCCAACATTATCATATTCTTTTAAAAGCTCATGGAGGATATCCAGGGTCTGCTGCAAGTGGCTGTAATCTTCCATATCAATATTGATGAAAATCGCATAACGGGCAGCTGCCTCAACAATTTCCCGCATGTTCTCCAGGCAGAACTTGTCATCGACATCCAAGCCGATTTGAGTCAATTTGACGGACATATGGGCGGTCACGCCACGCTGTTGAATGGCTTCCAGTGTCGCCAGGATGTTTTCTTTTGCGTGGAGCGCCTCTTCCTTGCTGTAGACAAATTCTCCTAAGTTATCGATGGTTGCGCCGATGCCATTGGCATTTAATTCTTTGACGGATTTCATCATGCTATCAATATCAGTACCTGCCACCACTTTACTGGCGCCAAGCTTTAAACCCCATTTTTTTGCTCCGGTATTTAATAGCTGGTTCTTGGATAATGCTATAAAAAAGTCTCTCGTAAGCCCCACTTTTTTTCCTCCTATACGTTTAAAAACCGCTATCGATCGCAAGACAACTGAAACAAAAGGCGGATGGACCGCCGAATCTATTTATTATGGATTAGCAGGAAGCATAAATGGCTTCCGTTTTCTATTATAATCGAATACCGGGGTTCTACCTAACGTGAAGTAAAATCAGCGAGTCAGATAACAAGCGGCCCCCTCCAAAAAACGCTCCCTTGAAACTATTCATGGAAAAACATACAGCTGATTTGAAAGCGTAGCAATCCTGCCGTATACTTTCAATAGACTAAAAAATCAGAAAACAGGAGGGTTTCAATTGAAAGATATGCAGGAGACAAAAACGACAGCATCCGAAACAGTAATGGTCAATCAGTATGTAAATGGCGTTCTGGATCCGGGCTTGGAAATGTTGGGTCCTGTGAAGAGCGGAGGGCATATCGTAGCGCATACGGCGCCAGGCTGCTGGGGACCGATGATTACACCCTGCATCCGAGGCGGCCACGAAGTCACCAAGCCGGTCTATGTTGAAGGTGCAGAACCTGGAGATGCCATTGTTATCCGGATAAAGTCGATTGAGGTGACTTCCCTCGCCACTTCATCAGGCAATGACAGTCCCGTGGAAGGCCGGTTTCTCGGGGATCCTTTTATCGCAGTAAAATGCCCGGGCTGCGGCACCTTGTATCCGGAGACCGTGATCAAAGGAACCGGCAGCGAAGCGATTCGCTGTGCCAATTGTGACGCAGATGTCACGCCGTTTGTTTTCACAAATGGCTATACGATGTTTATGGGCGAGAAAGGCGATGTCGGCGTTACACTTAACCGGGAAGCGGCTGAAATGATTGCACAAAACGGGCGGGCGTATATGAAGACGCCGGATGCGTCGGTGCAAAACCCGATTGTCACATTTGCACCCCATGATTTAGTTGGAACCATTGCGCGCATGCGGCCTTTTTTAGGGCAGCTGGGAACCACCCCTTCGCGCCCGATTCCGGATTCCCATAATGCCGGCGATTTTGGATCGTTTTTAATTGATGCGCCGCATGAATACGTCAGCACCCAGGAAGAACTCGATACGCACCGCACCGATGGCCATATGGATATCAGCCGGGTCCGGGCGGGGTCAGTCTTGATTTGTCCGGTGAAAGTTCCTGGCGGCGGCGTTTACTTGGGCGATATGCATGCGATGCAGGGAGACGGGGAAATTGCCGGCCATACAGCGGATGTAGCCGGGATCGTCCACCTGGAAGTGGAGCTGGTTAAAGGCTTGAACAACGCTGGTCCGATTTTGCTGCCGAATGTGGAGGACTTGCCTTATACAGCCAAACCATTTACGGCGGAAGAGCGGTTGGCTGCGCAAAAAATAGCGGATAAATGGAATGTGCCGCAACTGGAAGAATCCCTGCCGGTTTCGTTCGTTGGCACAGGCCCTACGTTAAACGCTGCTACAGACAACGGATTAGAACGGGCAGCCGCATTATTCGATGTAACCGTTCCAGAAATTATGAACCGGGCGACGATTACCGGTTCCATTGAGATTGGACGCCATCCGGGGGTAGTCACCGTGACATTTTTAGCTCCTGAAAGTTACTTGAAGAAAGCACAACTGTATGATTTGGTAAAAGCTCAATACCGTTAAACGCAAAAAGGAACGATCCGGTTCAACGGGCCGTTCCTTTTGTTCTTCGGATCACCGCTGTCGAAGCTAAACGGCTTTTTCCGCTTTTCTTTATTGTCCAGCTCCGGTGCCCGTTCAGCCCCTCGAGTCGCTTCAGACTGTTCTGTGATGGCAAAGAGCGCCATCCCTGCCCAGCCTTCCAGCGCTTGTCGGGGCTGAACGGGCACCTCCGCTTTTCTATCTTTGGGGAGCATGGATTTCCCAGGATAGTTTCAGGGCGTCCGCCAGGTAATCGGCTGCTTCGTCAGCTTCAAAATGATCTATTTGAAATGTCGAATGGTTTAAGGAGTAAATGGTTTGGCGTTCGTGAAAAAGCTGTTTGATATCATCCAGGGAACGGTTCCGGAGCAAGGGGCGATTGTCGGAAAGAATCTGAAAGCGGTCTTTCCAAGATTCCCAGGAAATATCCAAGAAAAGTACGACACAGTTCTCCAGACACATAGCCTGTATTTCTTTTTGCAAAAAAGCGCCTCCGCCGACAGAAATAATGTAAAGGGGCTGTTGGCTATAGTAGCTGATCAGTTCCTTTTCTTTTTTGCGGAAGGCTTTTTCGCCATAAGTCTCGAATATTAAAGGAATCGGCATAGCAAATTCCTTTTCGATTTCCGCATCAATGTCAATGAAATTGCGATACAGCTTTCGGGCCAGCAATTTTCCGACAGTGGTTTTCCCCACACCCATAAAGCCGATACATACGATACTTTTTTCACGAATGGACAATTCAAAATTTCTCACAGCAACCACTCTTTTCTATTGTAGTCAGTTGAAATAGAAGATACTCAACCCTACTTTACACCAAGTTGTATAATAATTCACTCACTTTTAGAAAGAATGGAGGAGGCTACATGGCTGTAACGCATTTGCTTACGGGATCGTACGCTTCGGCGCAGGAACCGGGCATCAAACTTTGGGAATTCGACTTGAAAGAAGGAACATTAACCGAAAAGAGTGGAATCAGCGGAATTGACCGTGCTTCTTTTCTTGCTGCACATCCGAACGGAAAGAATTTTGTCGCGACCAGCGAAGTAGGGGAGGGAGAACTGGTCTCTTTCCGCTTGGATCTTCCGGATAAGAAGCTGGCAGAGGTAAATCGCCAGTCCAGTGATGGGGATCATCCGGCGCATGTATGCATTGATGCATCGGGAAAATGGGCGCTCTCTGTCAATTATTCAGGCGGCAATGTTAATGTCCATCCTTTGTTGGAAGACGGTTCAATTGGTGGGCAGACGGATTCTGTGCGCCACAAAGGGGAAGGGCCGAATAAAGAACGCCAAGATGCGCCGCATCCGCATTCGGTGTTTCAGCTGCCGGACAGCAATTATTTTTTGGTTTCTGATTTAGGAACGGATCTGATTTTTGTCTACGAATTGGATCGGGCAAACGGCAAATTGGCAACCAAGCAAATCGTTCCAACGACTCCCGGTTCTGGCCCGCGCCATTTGGCTTTCCATCCGGCGAAACCATTTGTTTATTCACTTGAAGAGTTAAGCTCAGCCATATCGGTTTATGAAATAGGCGGAGACGATTTTTTGAAGTTCGTGCAAGTGGCCGGCTTGACACCTGAAGAATTCACTGGAGAAAATACAAGTGCAGAAGTGGCGGTATCGGAAGACGGCCGTTTTTTATATGCTTCCAACCGGGGGCATGACAGCATTGCCGTTTTTAAGATTCTCGAAGATGGAAGCCTGGAGTTCCAAGCGCATGTTCCTTCGGGCGGCAAAGGCCCTCGCCACTTCACGCTTGTTCCCGGCGGTGAATGGCTGGTTGTGGCAAATGAAAAGTCAGACTCGCTGTGCGTCATGAAGATCGGCAAAACCGGAATTCCGGAAATGGCCAGCGACCCGGTCCACACGCCTTCACCCGTATGTGTAAAAGTAATTGGATAGAAAAAAGCAGCCAGAATAGCTTCTGGCTGCTTTTTTAATTACCAATCTTCCGATTCTTTTTCCATCACGCCAAGTTCTTTCAGTAAATCAATAAAGAAGCTGTCGTCATTGCCTTGGAATGCTTTTTCAGTGCATGGAGAATGCGGAGGGTAGCCAAGTTCCTCGGCATCGCCCAAGGTAGCGTCTTCCAAGAAATTGGTCGCATCCGCTTCATCAAAACAAGAAGGAGCAATATAGGTCCGGTGGGTGTGTTCGAGTACGACGCGCGTATTTGGAGCCGGTTCGTTATTGCGCGGCAGGAACATCGCGGCAATCAATGCAACGGCGATCAGTCCAGCTGCAGCTGTCCACAATTTTTTGTTCTTCATCTACTTATTCCTCCGAAAGCAGAATTTTCGCATCCGCCATAATCTCTTCGGCGGGCAGTTTGACGCCATCGTAATCTTTCATGACCACGCCGTTTTGATCTACCAAATAGAAAGAAGTACCATGGATGACCTGGTCTGTGTTTTCAGGTTTTCGCGCGAGTACCTGGAAATTTTCCATTGCAAATTGATCGATGTCTTTAGGAGAGTAGCCGGTCAGCAAATTCCAGGAAGATAAATCCGCTCCGTAATTTTCCGCATAGGATTTCAAAATCTCTGGTGTGTCGATGGTAGGGTCTACGCTGAATGAAACAATTTTCACATCCAGCCCTTCTTCTTTAAACTGCTTTTGCAAATCCACCATATTCGAGGTCATCGGCAGACAGACGGTTGTGCAGTTTGTAAAAACAAAATCTGCCACCCAGACTTCCCCTTTTAAATCGGATAAGCCGAATTCTTCGTTTTCTTGATTTGTAAAATTAAATTCTTCTATTTCCCAGTTGAGGGGATCTTCAATGGCTTGGCCGCATCCGGCAAGCAATAAACTGAAAAGCAATAATGTTGAAATCCAAAAGGTTCTCCGCAAGGTGCCTCTTCCTTTCTGAAATGACTTGCCTTCACTAAGCCTAGTAGAAAAAAGGCCGGCAAACAAGGGCTAGCCACCTCAATTATGTGTAAAAATTGCGAACTCCTCAGTAGTTCCTTGTTCCCTCTGTTACAAATCTATCTGATTTTCAAATATTCCGATTTTTTTCAAGGGATTCGGTTGTTGAATGTAGAATAATGGTAATAGGAACGAGAAAATTGCCAGTACTTTTGGAGGTGTTTTTTTGGGCGATCCCTTGGTTTCTTTTACTGAAGAAAAATTATCAGATTTTCATACCGGAAAGATGACAGATGCTTATCTGTATTTCGGTTCACATATTCACCAAGATGTGACTTACTTTGCGGTATGGGCGCCAGATGTCAAAAACGTTTCCGTACTTGTTGCCGATTCGCAGGATTTGAACGAAAGGCAGTACCGAATGGCTCCGCATCCGCTTGATCCAACAATTTGGGAAGTGCGGGTAGGGGAAGATTTGACAGGTTTTGTATACGAATATGAAATTGAAACGGCACATGGGGAGTTGATCCGCAAAACGGATCCGTTTGCACGGGCCAATGAAAAAAGGCCGCAACATCGTTCAATCGTAGCCGGCAACTCCCAACATGTATGGTCCGAGGAAGTGTTGCAGAAGAAAAAAAGGATCGTAAAAAATCACTTTGAAAAACCGATGGCCATTTACGAGGTACATATCGGAACCTGGAAACGGAATAAAGAAGGGAATTTCCTAACTTACCGCGAGCTGGCTGGTGAATTGATCCCATACGTGAAGAAACAGGGCTTTACCCATATTGAAATGCTGCCGGTTACGGAACATCCGCTGGATGAGTCGTGGGGCTATCAGACAACGGGATTTTTTGCGCCGACCAGCCGCTATGGCACAGTGGATGATTTGAAATACTTTATCTCCAAATGCGCAGAAAGCGGCATTGGCTTAATATCGGACTGGGTGCCAGGGCATTTCTGCGTCGATAGGCACGCGCTGGCATCGTTCAATGGGTCCCTGCTCTATGAAGAACAGCGGCCGGAGCGCAGAAGCAATCCTGATTGGGGAACGTTAAACTTTGATATCCAAAAAGGAGAAGTTGTCAGCTTCATTCTGTCGAGTGCGCATTATTGGTTTGAGGAGTATAAATTTGATGGCTGCCGTATGGACGCACTGGTGAATCTGCTGTTCATTCCGAACCGTCCGGAAAGGCCGCACAACGAGGAAGGCGCAGATTTCTTGCGGAAATTGACTGCAAGCTTGCGCTCCCATTATCCAGAAGCCATGTTGATTGCAGAAGATGCTTGGCATTTTCCGAAAGTAACGGGCACGATTGAAGAAGGCGGCATCGGCTTTGATTATAAATGGAATTTTGGCTGGATGAACGATACGCAATCGTATTTGAAGACGCCCTTCCTTGAACGCCGGGAAGCCCACCGAAAGCTCAATTTTGCCATGGTCTACTATTACGAAGAAAAATTCATCTCCACTTTTTCCCACGATGAAGTGATTCCGGAAAAAGGATCATTGCTCGGGAAGATGTGGGGTACAACCGAAGAGAAGTTCGCCCAGCTGCGGTTGTTGCTTGGGTTTTGGATGGCTTTTCCAGGAAAAAAGCTGCTGTTTATGGGGCAGGAATTCGGGCAAGTTGCCCCTTGGGATTTCCAGCCTGAACTGGACTGGCATTTATTCGATTTTAAAGCCCACCGGGAAATGGCTTCATTCACCAAAGAAGTTTTAAGTTTTTATAAAAAAGAACGGGCGTTATTTGAGTTGGATTATGACCGCAAAGGATTTGAATGGCTGGATGCCGACAATAGTGAACAAGGGGTGCTTTCGTTTATCCGAAGAGGGCATTTGGCTGAAGACACGTGCATCGTAATTTGCAATTTTTCAGAACGCCCTTATGCAGCCTTTCAAATAGGCCTCCCCGCAAATGGTTTTTATCAGCAAATCTTTTCAACCGCAAGTGGAGATGCCGAAAAATTCGGAGGCGCAAAAGATGCAGAGCTGCAGGCGCAGCCTGTCCCTTGGAAAAAGCAGCCGTACTCGATGGAAATGGAATTGCCGGCGTTTACCGTAAGCATTTGGAAACTAAAACAAGATGGGAGTGTAGAGGCATGAAAAGAAAAATAGTCGCAATGCTTTTGGCAGGAGGACAGGGAAGCCGTTTAAAGTCACTGACCTATGATATTGCGAAGCCCGCTATTCCGTTTGGTGGCAAGTACCGGATCATCGATTTTCCTTTGTCGAACTGTGTAAATTCCGAAATTCATACCGTAGGTGTCCTTACCCAGTACCAGCCACATGTTTTGCATAATTATATCGGGCTTGGGACGCCCTGGGATCTCGACCGGCGTGCCGGAGGCGTTACGATGTTGACGCCATACGCAGGAATGGAAGGCATCAAGTGGTACGACGGCACTGCAAACGCCATTTACCAGAACATCAAATACCTGACGGAACAAGATCCGCAGTATGTCATCATTCTATCGGGTGACCATATCTACAAAATGAACTACCAGACGATGCTGGATTTCCATATTGAACAAAACGCGGGAGCGACGATTTCGGTTATTGAAGTACCATGGAAGGATGCCAGCCGCTTTGGGATTATGAACACCGACGAAAACATGCAAGTCAAAGAATTTGTAGAAAAACCGGCAGAACCAGAAAGCAATTTGGCTTCAATGGGCGTATACATCTTTGATTGGGCGAAGCTGAAAAAGTATTTGCTGATCGATAACGACAATGAAAACTCTTCCCATGATTTTGGAAAGGACATTATTCCCTTGATGCTTGGAGAAGGCGAGAAAATGGTGGCATATCCATACAAAGGCTACTGGAAAGATGTTGGAACGGTAGAAAGTTTGTGGGAAGCCAATATGGACTTGCTGAATTCAAATTCGGGATTGAACCTGAATGACCCGGATTGGCGGATTTTCTCTTCCAATCCGCAATTGCCGCCGCAAGTAGTCGGCGAAAACGGCTATTTACAGGAAGCGCTGATCAATGAAGGGTGTGTCATCAATGGGAAAGTGGAGAAGTCGATTGTTTTTCAAGACGTTGAAGTGAAAGAAGGCGCATCTCTTTACGAATGTGTTGTCATGAACTGCGTGAAGATTGGCAGCGGCGCCAAGTTGTCGAGAGTGATCATTCCACCTGACTTAATAATTCCTGAAAATTTTGAGCTAAAAGAACAAGGGGATGAAATTGTCTTGTTGACCCAAGATCTCATAGAGGAGTGGAAAGGAAGTGTTGGCAAATGAGAATGGCCGCAGTCATTGATGCTACTGTGAAGAAGCCTGGACTTGAAGACTTGACGATTTACCGCACGACGGCTTCAGTGCCTTTTGCGGGGCGTTACCGATTGATCGATTTTACTTTGTCGAATATCGTGAATTCTAATATCAATTCGGTCGGCGTCTTTGCTACGTATCCGTTTGTTTCCTTGCTGGACCATATCGGCATGGGCAAAAACTGGGATTTGGACCGGCGGAAAGATGGGCTGTATTTTTTGCCCATTTCCCAAAAGGCTGGGGGCCAAATTACAGTCGGTTCGTTTGCGGCGCTTGAAGAGCATATGGACTTTTTCAATAAAAGCCGGCAGGATTATATCGTCGTGACGACTTGTTCGACAGTATGCCAAATCGATTACGAAGATATGCTCGATGCCCATATTACGTCTGGCGTTGACATCACGGAAGCGGTCAGCGGCGAGACGGGATTGAGCAACTATATATTGAAGAAAAGCCTGCTGAAGGAATTGATTCGAACCCACCGGGAAAAACGCATTATCAGTGTGGAAGACGTCGTGAAATTGAAGAAAGCCCCGTATACGTTTGGGAAATATGAATACACAGGCTATTATGCCATTATCGATTCTATGGAAAGCTATTTCCAGGCATCAATGGATTTGTTGGAAAAAGACAAAAGAAACGAATTGTTCCTGTCAAACCGCCCCATTTATACAAAAGTGAAAGATGAGCCGCCTACTCGCTACATGCCGGGGTCGCACGTGACCCAAAGTTTGATCGCCAACGGCAGCACGATTGAAGGAACCGTAAACAACAGCATCATTAGCCGGGCCGTTTCCGTCAACCAAAGCAGCCGGGTGGATCATTGCGTCATCATGCAAAAATCGTTCATTGAGAAAAACTGCGAGTTGTCTTATGTAATTGCTGATAAAGACGTGCATATCGAAGAAGGTGTCATACTTAAAGGAACGCGGGAAAAACCGGTGGTTCTCCGTAAAGGAGAGCGTGTAACAAAGGAGGAAGTCCGATGAAGATTGTAATGGCTGCTGCGGAATGCGTGCCTTTTGTAAAGACGGGAGGGCTCGCTGACGTGATGGGCGCATTGCCAAAAGAATTAGTGGCGCTTGGCCATGAAGTCACCGTAATTCTTCCCAAATACAGCTTGATTCCAGAAGAATATAAAAGTGAGTTTTCGTTGTTTGGAGAAATCCAAGTTCCTTTTAAAGGGGAGCAAAACACCCATACGCTTTTCGAGTACGTACTCAAAGGCGTCCGCTATGTAATGGTGGAAAACGATTCTTATTTTGCCCGTAAGCAAATATACAGCCAGCCGGACGATGGCGAACGTTTCGCTTTTTTCAATCGCGCGGTGCTGGCAACAGTGGAAACCCTGGAAGAGGATGTGGATATTTTACATATTCATGACTGGCATACGGGGATGATTCCATTTTTGCTGAAGGAAGACGAGCGCTACGCTTCGTTAAAGCAAAACTTGAAAACAATTTTAACGATTCACAACCTCCAATTCCAAGGGTGGTTTCCGAAATCCTTATTGGTTGAAGAACTGGGAATGGACGAAGCTTATTTTCAGGAAGAAGCCGTTTCTTGGCATAATAATGTCAATTTCCTGAAAACAGGCATTGTTTACGCCGACAAGGTCACCACTGTCAGCCCCACTTACCGGAACGAAATCTTGACCGAGCAATACGGGGAGAAACTGGAGTCGTTATTGCGTGCACGAGAAGAAAATTTGATCGGCATTTTGAACGGCCTGGATACCGAAGCTTATAATCCGGCTGCCGACATGGAAATCGCAATGGTTTATGACCAGACTTCTGTAGAGAATAAGGCGGTCAATAAGCGGGCAGTCCAATCCCGTTTCGGACTTCCCGAGCGCGGAGACGTGCCGCTGTTGACGATGGTTTCCCGGTTGTCCGGCCAAAAAGGGATTGATGTTTTGGAGCGGACATTGCCGGGGATACTGGAAACACAAGACGTTCAGTTTGTCTTGCTGGGTTCCGGTGAAAGCCAGTATGAGCAGTTTTTCGAAGTCCTGGAAGCGGATTTTCCAGGGAAGGTGGTAGCCCATATCGGTTTTGACGAATCACTTGCCCATTTACTGTACGCAGGCGCCGATATCTTTTTGATGCCGTCCCATTTTGAACCGTGTGGATTAAGCCAGCTGGTTTCGATGCGCTATGGTACGGTGCCAGTGGCCAACAAGACAGGCGGACTCAAAGACACGGTCGTGGAATACGATCCCAACTTGCGGAGCGGCAATGGAGTTTTAAGTGATTTTTCAAAGCATGAAAGTTTTGCAGAAGCCGTGAACCGTGCATTATCCCTGTATCAACAGCCGGAACATTGGAACATGATCAAACAAAACGGCATGCAGGGCGATTACTCTTGGTTGCGTTCTGCAAAAGAATACGCCAGTTTATATGAGGGAATCGCCGGAAAGTGAAGGTGGCAGATGTTTTATTCAAAAGAAGAATTCAAAGAAAATTTTGTAAAGCTGCTGGAACAGCAAGAACAGCCTGCATCTCCGAAAACCGCCTACTCCATCTTGGCTGGAATGGTGCGGGAATTTGTCCAAAGAGATTGGGATGAGACAACTTATCTATACCAGGAAGAGCAGCGGAAACAGCTGTATTATTTTTCGATTGAATTCTTGATCGGCCGCATGCTGGGGCAGAACTTAGTGAACTTGTCGCTCTATGAGATGGTAAGTGAAGGCTTGGATGAACTCGGCTATAGTTTGGCGGAACTCGAGGAACAGGAGCCTGAACCGGGGCTTGGCAATGGAGGCCTTGGCCGTCTTGCCGCCTGTTTTATGGACTCTATTGCTTCGCTTCAAATGCCGGGGCATGGCTGCGGCATCCGCTACAAAGGCGGATTGTTCAGCCAAGGCTTAAGCGATGGGTTTCAGACGGAGCAGCCGACCGACTGGATAAACGATTCCATAGGATGGGATACAAGGCGGGAAGATTTGGCGCTATATATTCCGTTCTTCGGAAAACTGCAGGTTTCAGAAGAGGGCCCCTTCAAACCGGAGCATAAAGATGCAAAGTGGGTCAAAGCTGTTCCGTACGATATGCCGATAGTCGGCGCGTATGGAAACACGGTCAATACACTGCGCTTGTGGCAAGCCGAACTGCCGGAACAGCAGTTGCTGCCTGATGGCGATATCGATGCGTATCAGCAGCAAGTCGAAACCATTTCGGACCGTTTGTATCCCGATGATTCGACGGATGAAGGGAAACTTCTCCGGTTAAAGCAGCAATATTTTCTATGCAGCGCTTCCCTGCAGACCATAGTTAAAAATCGTGATTTTCCGATAACGGTTCTGGCAAAGCACGTAGCCATCCAAATCAATGACACCCATCCGGCTTTAGCTATTCCTGAACTGATGCGGATTCTGCTCGATGAAGAAGGATTGCCATGGGAAGAAGCGTGGGGGATTACGACGCATACCATTTCGTATACCAACCACACCATTCTGGAAGAAGCGATGGAGAAGTGGAGCAGTCGCATGCTTGAACAGCTGCTTCCGCGTGTCTATATGATCATCCAGGAAATCGACCGCCGCTTTAAGGAGAAATGCCATCAGGAAAATTTAGAGCCTGAAGCGTTGAAGAAACTCGCCATCATCGATGATGGAATGGTCAAAATGGCGACGCTTGCTGTCGTGGGCAGCTACAAAGTAAACGGAGTGGCCAAACTGCATACGGACATTTTGAAAATGCGGGAGATGAAAGAGCTGAATGAGCACTTTCCTCATAAATTCCACAATAAAACCAACGGCATCACACATAGGCGCTGGCTGATGAAAGCGAATCCTGAACTTTCGGATCTGATTTCTTCTGCAATCGGGGACGAATGGAAACAGGACACGATGAAACTTCATAAGCTGAATGAATTTACGCAGGATTCGGTATTTCTCGGTGATTTTAAAGCGGTAAAGCAGCAGAAAAAGAACCAGCTTGCCGATTATTTATTGGACCAGCAAGCCGTAACTATCGATCCTGAGTCGATTTACGATATGCATATTAAGCGATTTCATGGCTACAAGCGGCAGCTGATGAACATCCTTCATATTCAAATGCTTTATAACCGGATTAAAGAAGACGCCTCTTACCGCCCGCATCCACGCACTTTTTTCTTTGCGGGCAAAGCGGCAAAGAGTTACCAATTCGCCAAACAAGTGATTAAGCTGATCAATACAATAGCGGAACAGATCAACACGGATCCTGTTGCACGCCACCATCTCCACGTCGTTTTCGTGGAAGATTACAGCGTCAGCCGGGCTGAAAAAATGTTTCCGGCAGCTGATATCAGTGAACAGATTTCGACCGCTTCAAAAGAAGCTTCCGGCACGGGCAATATGAAATTTATGATGAACGGGGCCATAACGCTGGGCACTTTTGACGGAGCGACGGTAGAGATCATTGAGCAAACCGGAGAAGACAACGCCTTTATTTTCGGGTTGTCTGCGCAGCAAGTCATGCAGTTTGAAAAAGAAAAAACCTATCATGCACGGGAATTCATTGAAAAAGACCATGAGATTAGCCGTATGGTCAGTGAACTGTTAAGCGGGAGCCTGTCAAAAGGTCCGGAAAATATTGATTTTATTCGCCGCCAGCTTATCGACGAGAACGATCCGTTCTTTGTGCTGAAAGACATTCAGCATTATGCCAGAACTCATAACCGTGCATTGGCAGAGTACGAAGACAACTTGGCTTGGCAGGAAATGTCGGTGGTCAATATCGCCCAATCTGGAATTTTTTCAAGCGACCGGACCATCCGGCAATATTCAGACGAAGTATGGGGACTGGAAAAAGTACACAGTAAATAATCGAACCGGGAAGGGTGGAAGCATGGCAGAGGGGAATTTCGATAATACGGATTTGAAAGACTACAAAGCGAGCGGTGTCCTCCAGGGAAAAGTGGCTATTATTACTGGCGGAAACAGCGGCATCGGACAAGCGGTCGCTTTCGCTTATGCAAAAGAAGGCGCAAAAGTGGTAATCGGATACTTGGACGATGAAGAAGCTACCGCAAAAACGATTGAAACGATTGAAAATTACGGAGGCGAGGCAAAGGCGCTGAGCGGTGACTTGGGAAAATCCGAGCAATGCGATAAGCTCGTTCAATTTGCGCTCGATTCATTCGGACAAATTGATATTCTCGTCAACAATGCCGGGTATCAATACCCCCAGAGCAATCCAGTGGACATTACCGACGAACAAATATTGAAGACGTTTGAAATCAAGGCGTTCGCCATGCTGTACCTGGTCCGCGCAGCACGCCCGTATTTAAAGGAAGGTGCCCGCATCATCAATACGGCGTCCATCAATGCATACCGCGGACATTCGGATTTGATCGATTATGCCGGGGCGAACGGGGCCATGGTTTCGATGACGCGCTCGCTGGCCCGACGCTTTGTGCGGGAAGGAATTGCAGTGAACGGCATTGCTCCGGGCCCGGTTTGGACGCCGCTGATCACGAAAACGTTCGGCCACCTTGATCCGGAGCTGGAAGAAGGATTCGGCAAAGACGTGCCCGCCGGAAGGCCGGCCCAGCCTTATGAACTCGTGAAAGCTTATGTCTTTTTGGCGGATTCCCAAAATTCGTACATGACCGGGCAATTTTTGCATATGAATGGCGGAGACTTTATGTCTACCTGATTCCGAAGAAGAAAAGCTGGCCGCACTGACGGGCCGGCTTTTTTGCGTTGCTTGGCAAAGAAAGTACCGCTTCTTTTTGAATGATGCCAATGTTTTCCGGCCCTTTTAACCGTTTCAAAAGAGAAAGGGCAGCTGTGAATATGGTAAAATTCAGTATAGGAAGAGGCGAGGAATTATGAAAAATAAACTTTTAGGGTTGGCTGTATTGCTTCTCGTTCTGCTGATGGCAGGATGCCTGCAGCAGGCAAAACCGCCGGAAAAGCCCAGTCCATCCGAAGCACCCGCAGCGACAGAACCGGCAAAAGAAAATTTAAAGGTTCATTTTATCGATGTCGGGCAAGGGGATGCCACGCTTTTGGAGTTTGAAGAGTATACGCTGCTGATCGACACCGGCGACTGGAACAGTACAGCAACCGTCGATTATTTGAACACACATGGAATTGAAAAATTGGATATTGTCGTGGGCACGCATCCTGATTCCGATCATATCGGCCAATTGGAGCGCGTCGTCGAACAATTTGAAGTCGGAGAGGTCTGGATGTCCGGAAATGCCAGCACGTCGAATACGTTCATCAACGCCTTAAAGGCAATTGACGAGGCCGGCACGGATTACTATGAACCGCGGACCGGAGAAGTGTTTGATGTCGGCAGCCTAAAAATTGAAGTGCTGTACCCTGAAGAAATTACCGGCAAGGCCAACGAGGAATCCATCTCGCTGAAGCTAACATACGGCGACATCGATTTTGTCTTTACAGGGGATTCCGGCGTGAAGGAAGAACAGGCGATGATCGATAATGGAGCGGATTTGGATGCGGAAATTCTGCACATCGGCCACCACGGCTCCAATACTTCCACAAGCAATGCCTTCCTAAAAGCGGTATCGCCTGAAGTGGCGGTATACAGTGCCGGAATCGATAATTCCTACGGGCATCCGCATGCGGAAGTGATTGCTGCTGTGGAAAATGCCGGAGCGGAAGTATACGGCACCGATGTCAACGGGACGGTGGTGCTTGACACAAACGGCAAAACCTATGAAATCAGTACGGAAAAAGCAGGAACAGTGGTGGAAGGGAAAAATCGCTGCCTTGACATCAATAAGGCGTCTACCGCCGAATTGCAGGAAATTGCGGGCATCGGAGCCTCTTTAGCCGAAGCCATCGTCAAAGAGCGGCCATTTAAAACCATTGAAGAACTGGATAAAATAAAAGGCATCGGCAACGGCAAAATTAGCGCCATTAAAGAACAAGGCCTTGCTTGCATAGGGGAGTGATTGAATGAGAGGCACATTGGACCGAATAGAAGACGGCTATTTGGCAGTGATCCTGCTGGAAGAGGCTAAGCAGGAAATCATCTTGCCTATCAGGCACTTGCCGGAAGGCAGCCGGGTGAATTCGTGGTTTGAAATCGAGCTGGACGGTGAAGAAATCGTCTCAATTGCATTGGACGAAGTAACGGCGGAAGCCAAAGAAAACGAAGCGCAGGAATTAATGCAGAAGCTGAGATCCAGACGCCGGGGCAGCCGCTTTAAGCGGGAATGAGCCCGGTTTGGCGTATGTGCTGCAAAGTTGGGCATAAACCAACCAAAGCCGGGCATATTCTTAAAAACTTGAGCATAAACAAAAAGATAAAGCTGAGAGACGAACTCCCGGCCTTATCTTTTTTGTATGCTATGATGCTTTTTCCACCAATTCCAGATGATAATCGGCTACTTCGCCTTCCTGGTAAAGGTTCGTAATAGACGTGGAATAATTGGAAATGGACGCTGCGAAATCCAAGTTTTTCTCGGGCACGCGGATCTGGAAATCCATTTCATACAACAGCACGGCAATGTCGTGGTACTCCTGGCTCGTCACTTTAAAATCAAAAATGATTTTGTGCAGTTCCCGTTCGGTGCCGGGTTTCTTCACCGTTTCCTGTGAAAACTGAAAAGCTTCGACTACACGCTCGTTAATGTGGATTTGTATACTCATGTAATTGATTCGCCTCCATTTTTGGTTTTGAAAAACTCGATGGCTTTTCCTGCCAGTTGCGCTTTTACCATGTCTTCCATCGGCGGATTGTATAAGCCGGCACGGATATTCAAATAATGGCGGTGCATCGGGTTGGCTTCCGACAGCGCGCGTGAGCCGACAATTTTCATCGCTTTATCAACAACGCCCATAGCTGCATGGGTTACGGCTATTTTTGCCACGTCGAGCGCTTCGTCCATCGCAGACTTGTCAGCTGCCTGCTCATAGCGTTCGACTGTGCCGTAAAGCATATGACGGGCAGTTGCGAGTTCCAGCTCCATCTCTCCGATGGCCTGCCGGATATTCGGTGTCTCGGCAATCGGTTTGCCGAGTGAAGCGGGGGAGTAAGAAGCGGCAAACTCAATCGCGTAATCGCGGGCTGCAGCGGCAATGCCGATGTAACAAGCGGGAATGTGAAGCAGCCAGCCTTTCCCGGCAGCTTGGATGCCTGAAGGCTTCAGTACATAAGAAGCCGGTATGCGGACGTTTTGGAGCACGAGTGTATGGCTCGCGGTTCCGCGCATCGCCAGCATATCCCAGGTTTCATCAATCGAAACGCCTTCTGTTTCCCGCGGGATAATCACTGTCATTACTTCATCTTCCTCCGAGGAAGCCGTCACAAAAATATAGTCGAGAGCGGGCGCCAGGGAAGTGTAAGTCTTTTCCCCGTTAATGATCCATTCATCGCCATCGCGTACAGCAGTGGTCCGGGGCAAGGCACCGCGTGCCGGACTGCCTGCATTGTTTTCGGTGGCTGCTGTGTTGATCAAGGCTCCATCGGAAATCTTTTTCATCAGCCATTCTGCTGACCGGGGATGCCAGTGCCGGTTTTCGGCAAATTCAAGGACAATTCCGACATGCCAGCCAATCGATAAGCCGGTAGGGCCTGACGCTTTGGATATTGCTTCTTGTGCCAATATGTATTCGTATAAGCCAAGCCCTTGTCCGCCGTATTCTTTCGGCAGCGTTAAGGTATGGTAATTGATGTTTTTTAAATCCTGTATGTTTTTGTGAGGGAATGAGCCGAGGGTATCGAGTTCCGGCTCGCGCTGTTGAAAGGCCGGCTGCAATGCCTGAATCTGCGCGGCTAGCTTTTGCTGTTCGGGTGTTTTGATAAAAGCGTCCATGAAAAAATGCTCCTTCCAACATGGTTTACTAAAACCATAACATGAAAAGCCGCCAAAGCGGGACTTGCATGCTTTGGCGGCTTTCGTTCAATTATTATTCAAGCTGTTTTTGATGCCAACCGGTTTACCCGAACTTCTGATATCTGCCCAGATCAAAGCTGCTACCAGGAAGAATCCGAGATAGCCGACTACCGGGTAGAACATATTCACCAGTTTAGTGAAGCCGACAAAACTTAATACATACGAAATGATTCCGACAATGATAACGAAAATCTTGAATTTGGCTGTGCCGGATTGCATGAAGCGCGCTGAAAATGCATAGACCATACCGACTGCAGTATTGAAAATCATTCCGAATAGAATAATAGACATGAACCAACCCACGATCGGGGAGATATCATTGGCGATTTGAAGCATTGGCATTTCTGCGCTGCCGACTTCATCCACTTTCGCAAAAATTGCCAAGTGGCTCAATATGATCAAAGCCCCTAATCCAAGGCCGCCGTATAATCCGCCGCGTGCTGCAATTTTTTCATCTTTTTCAGTGCTGCCCATAACAATGGCCATGGAAGCACCCACTGCAATATTGAAAGAAGCGTAGTTCAAAGCGGACAAGAACCAGTTTGGCACCGCTGACAACTGCTCTTTTGCAATCGGGTCCAAGAATGAAAACGATGAGTCCATTGTCGATAAGCTGTAAATTGCAAGAACGACAACCATCAAGATCAGGAACGGTGTAATCCCCCCGATGATGGCAATGACTTTTTCTACATTGAGCATAATCGTTAAAATGACCAGCACAATCAGAATGGTGCTTCCTAAAGCTGCAGGAAGACCGAATTGCTGAGTGAAAATCGAGCCGGCTCCGGCAACCATGACGACGCCGACGCCAAATAGCGTAAAGATAATGATATAATCCACGATAGTACCCAAAATTTTCCCGCTGATTCCATAAATGACTTCTTTATGGGATGTTTTCTGCATTCGGCTTCCCAATCGGGTTAAGCTCATGCCGAGATAGGCAAACATTACGGTTGAGATAAATGCTGCCAAAATTCCCATGATTCCGAAACTCGTAAAGTACTGGAGGATTTCTTGTCCGGATGCAAATCCTGCTCCGACAATGATGCCGATAAAGGCACTCCCCATTTTTAAACTCTTCTTCATAAACATCCCCCTTGAAGTTACTTTCGCTTCATAGAAAACTATTCTCTCTATAATTAGAAAATTAACCTTATTCAAATATAACAAATTAAAGTAAGCGTTTCAATAGAGGAAAAGAGGGGGAAGTGAGATACGGCTATATGACTAGAGGTATGGAAGAGTATTGCCAGTAATGCTGTAAAAACCATGCAGAAATATTATATAAAAAGCCCATCTTCCTGTGCGGAAGATGGGCTTGCCTCTGTTTTATGCGTTTTTGTTGGCAATAATGACAAGTTTGCCTTTATCAAGTTCTTCTTCATATTCTGCAGCTTCATCGGTTGTTAAGCCGGCTGCGGCCATTTCCGAACGCAATTGGTCTCCGCGCGAAACGGTCATGTTCTTCAAGGATTTTAAAAAGCCACCAACTTGTTCAGTATCTAAAGCATCGGCAATGTCGGCTTCGCGGCGTTTGTCGTGTGCAAATACATAAATCTCATCATGCGTGTATCCTTGCGTTTCTAACTTTTCGATTTCGGCTTTTGCCTGCAAGGCGTTTTCTACGGTCATTTTTACGGTCAAAGTAATCCCTCCAAAATTTATTTGTTAAGAACTATCCTACTATCATGCATACCACCAAGCCTCGTTCATTAAACAAGATAGCTCAGCAGCAATCCGTTATACTAAAGAAAAAACCAAGGGAGCGATTTGAATGAGGATTACCACGATTGGAATTTGGGGCGGCTATCCGAACAAAAACGAAGCCACTTCCTCATTTTTGTTGGAACATGAAGGGTTCCGCTGTTTGGTTGACTGCGGCAGCGGTGTGCTGGCAGCGGTTCAAAACTATACGGAGCTGCGCCATCTGGATGCGGCAGTCATCAGCCACTACCATCCTGACCATGTGGCGGATATTGGTGTGCTGCAGCATGCGGCTATGGTCGGGATGCAATTGAAGGAATGGGAAACGCCGTTTCCGATTTATGGCCACGACCGGGATCCGGCTATGTTCGAAAGCCTGTCGTATAAAGGCGTAACCGAAGGGCGGCCGATTGATGTTTCCCGTGATATGCAAATCGGACCTTGGCACGTATCCTTCTGTGAAACCATTCATCCCGTATATTGCTTAGCACTGAAATTTACGGCAGACGGAAAATCGGTTGTGTTCACAGCGGATACGGAATGGACTGATGAATTGGTGCTTTTTTCAAAAGATGCAGAGCTTCTGGTATCGGAAGCGAACTTATACGAAAAATATGTAGGCATCATTAAAGGGCATATGAGCGGGAGCCAAGCCGGGCAGCTCGCTGCACAAGCTGGAGCGAAAGCGTTATGGCTGACTCATTTGCCGCAGTATGGAGATATTGAAGAAATTTTGCAAGCGGCCAAAAATACTTACACTGGAAAGGTCCAGCTTGCAAAAATCGGCCAAACTGTTGAAATTTAATAAGCAACCGGCGGGGAATTCTGCGCCGGTTGTTTATTTTTTTGCAGAAAAAATTGGGTGTTTTTCTTTAAGAATTAGGGAAATAAAGATAGAAAGAAATTTGAACAACAGCAGGCTGAAAGGATGCGGGCGTATGAAAGAATTTATAAGGCTATTAAAAATGGGAAACAAATCAGCCCTGTGGGCAGCCATTGTCAATTTAGTGGTGGGCCTGATTAAAACGGCGGCATACTTACTATCCGGAAATGTCGCGATGTTTGCCGAAATGATGCACAGTTTTGGAGATGCGGCCAATCAGTTTTTCGTCTTTATCGGTTCTGCATTCAGCAAGAAAGCGCCGACTGAACGTTTTCCCGGCGGTTTCGGCCGGTTAGTAAATCTGGTTTTATTAGGGGCCGTATTGATAGTGGGTGTGTTAGCTTACGAAACCATTGTGGAAGGTCTTCACCACATCTCGGATGCCGTCCATTCTGAAGAAGGGTTCTGGCTGAATGTTGGTGTTCTTGGTGCAGCGGCCTTATTGGAAGGATTTGTTTTGTACAAGGCGATGCGGGAAATCACGGAGCACCTGCCGGAAGAAAAGACGCAGGGATTAAAATTTATCCCAGAGAGCTATAAAAACGTGAAAGACGCGAAACCGGCTACGAAACTGGTGTTTTTGGAAGATAACGTAGCAGTCGGAGGAGCGCTGCTTGCATTGATCGCCATTGTGCTGGCCACGTATACACCATTCCATAGTGCCACAGGCTACGCTTCGGTCATTATCGGAATCATGCTGATTTTGGTAGTAGGACGCGTATTTCTCGATAATGCTGCAGGGGCATTAGGGGCAGCAGACGTAAAAATGCAGGCCAGAATTGGTGCCAAAGTTCTGCAGCATCCAAAAGTGAATGACATCCAGGACCTGGACGTTATCAAAGAAGGCGACCATTTCCATGTAGAGCTAAAGCTTGAAGTAGATCCTCAAATGACGATTGCGGAAGCGGATGACATTCGGGACTATATTGAAAAACGAATCAAAGAAGGGGTTCGGGGCGTTACGGATGTCATCATTGAATTTGATGAAGACGACCAGGTCCCTACCTGGATCCAGCCAAATGGCAAAGCCTAATCCTGGACTTGCCAAGCAGATAGCTTGTATTCAAGATATTTTGGTTCTATGGTTAAATAACAGCTTGAATTGAAAGGAAGTTATTTGATGAACCAACATATAAAAACATTGCCGGTATCTGTTCTGGATTTGGTTGCCATTTCGGAGGGGCAAACAGCAAAAGATGCACTTGATGACATGGTTAGCCTGGCCCAGCATGTAGAGAAACTGGGGTATCGCCGTTTTTGGTTGTCGGAGCACCACAATTCGCCGACACTTGCAAGTTCTGCAACATCCATTTTGATTTCTAAAGTGCTGGACCATACGGAGTCCATCGAAGTAGGTTCAGGAGGCGTCATGTTGCCGAACCACACACCGCTTGTTGTAGCGGAACAATTCGGGACATTGGAAACAATGCATCCGGGACGCGTCAATCTCGGCCTTGGCCGTGCACCGGGAACCGATATGCAAACCGCACATGCCTTGCGCAGAACGACGCAGGAAACGGCTTATGTGTTTCCGCAAGATGTAGTGGAACTGCAAAACTACTTAAAGCCGATTGAACATCAGAGCATGGTCCATGCCTATCCGGGCGTTGGTACCGAAGTACCGATTTTCATTCTGGGGTCGAGCACATCCAGCGCCCAGCTTGCTGCCCGTTTGGGGCTGCCTTATGCATTTGCTGCCCATTTTGCGCCGCAGCAGCTGAAGCAGGCGATTCAGCTATACCGCAGCCAGTTCCAGCCATCTGAATACTTGGCCGAACCGTACGTCATTGTTTGCGTGAATGTGGTAGCGGCAGAAACAAACGAAGAAGCGGAAAGACTCTCGACTTCCAGCCAGATGTTCTACTTGAATGTGGTGAGAGGTACGAAAAATCTGCTTCAGCCGCCAGTTGATACGATGGACGGCAAATGGAGTTTGTACGAAGAAAACGTGGCACGCAGCATGTCGCAGTATACATTTATGGGAGACCGGGACACCATCAGCGGCCAGCTGCGCTCGTTTGCAGAAGAAGTGCAGTTTGATGAATTGATGGCTGTTTCTTATATTTATGATCAGGAAAAGAGAAAGCGTTCATTTGAGATACTGAAGGAATCTGTAGACCAACTATAAAAAATGGAGGCGGTCAGGATGAAAATTGGGATTATCGGTGCCACGGGAAAAGCGGGAAGCTTGATTTTGAAAGAGGCAGTTTCAAGAGGCCATGACATAACAGCCATTGTCAGAGACGCGGCGAAAATGGAAGATGCGTCCGTGCAGGTTTTGGAAAAAGATGTTTTCAGTTTGACAGCTGAAGATCTAAAAGCGTTCGATGTGGTCGTGAATGCTTTTGGTGTGCCTCCGGAAAAAGCGGAGCAGCACGTAGAAGCGGGACGAATACTGATTCAAGCGCTGAAAGGGGCTCCAGACACGCGGTTGATTGTCGTGGGAGGCGCAGGCAGTTTGTTTGTCGACGAAGCGAGAACCACCCGGTTGATTGAAACACCGGAATTTCCGGATGCGTTTAAAGCCATTGCATCGAACCAGGGGCAAAACCTGGCCGACCTCGAAGCAGCAGAAGGCATCAGCTGGACGTTTATGAGCCCGGCAGCATTTTTCGACGCAGACGGCAAACGGACGGGCCAGTATCAAATCGGCGAAGACAGCATCACCGTCAACAAAAAAGGTAAAAGCTACATCAGCTATCCGGATTATGCCATCGCTTTAGTGGATGAAATTGAAAATCCGCGGCATATCAATAAACGTTTTACCGTTGTGTCGGAAAATCGGTAACTTTTCAGCTTTACCGAACCGGACGAGGACCTGGAATGGATGTACGCGGATTGCCAACAGTTCGCCACGAAATGTTCACGTTCCTTTCTAAAGTGGAATTTGCTTTCCTGTATAATGAAGGGAAACTTCAACATATAAAGGCGGGAAACAAAGCAATGGAATTTTTATATTTTCCTGAAGATAAATCAGAATACATTCCAGGGATTATCTCGGTAGTGATCATTTTCATTTTGTCGATTCTGATTGTATGGCTTTTGATCAGAGCTTCCAGAAAACAAGTAAAGCAATTGGAAGAGCAAGGTTATCCGGTTGTTTATCATAAAAATAGCGAAATTGGCAGCAGCCAAGAAGACAAAGTTAAAATTCCGGCGGAGCCCAAAGAAGCCGACCGGAAAAACGATTTTGAACGCGATAAGAAGTCCTGAATTCTTCAGGGCTTCTTTTTTTATGTCGGGAAAAAGGGGTATACTCAAAAGATAGAACAGCTTTCAGGAATTGGAGCAATGGAACATGAAAAATCTATTTGGCGGAGTCCAGTGGGCCGTCTTTCTTTTGGCGTCGTCCATTGCGGCCCCGATTGCCATTGCCAATGTGTTTGGCATGGACAGCGGCGACACGGCGTTATTTGTCCAGCGGACGATTTTCGTGCTGGGCCTTGCCTGTCTCATCCAAGCATGGCTTGGGCACCGGATGCCGATCAACGAAGGGCCAGCCGGCTTGTGGTGGGGAATCTTCATCGTCTATGCCGGGCTGATCGGCGTTATGTATCCCACGATGGAAGCATCCTTGCAGGCGCTGCAAAGCGGCCTTCTTTACAGCGGGCTGCTGTTCGTCGTTTTTGCCTATACCGGAGTAGTCGGTAAAATGAAAGCCTTATTCACTCCGACGATTACGTTTGTTTACTTGCTGCTTCTCGTACTGCAATTAAGCGAATCGATCATCGGCGGCTTGCTCGGCATTGTGGAAGAGGGCCAGCCGGTGGATTTGGTGGTTTTGCTGGGGGGTATTGTAGTGGTGAGCATCACCTTTTTCCTGATGGGCCATCAAACGCCTTGGGTCAACCGTTATTCGGTGTTGCTGGCGATTGCCGCCGGCTGGCTGATTTTTGCGTTGTTGAATAAAACGGAACACATCACATTCACTCCGGACGTCGTTGTGGCTTTGCCGGAAATGCTGGTATTTGGTCCGCTTGTCTGGGACAGCGGCATGTTTGTAACGGCGCTGTTCCTGACCATTCTGCTCATTGCCAATATGATGGCATCGATCCGAGTGATGGAAATGGTGCTGAAAAACACGTTTTCCATTGAACGGGAAGACCGGGTCAAGCAGGCTTCTGTAGCCTCAGGCATTAACCACGTGCTGGCGGGCCTGTTTTCCGCTATCGGGCCAGTGCCGATTTCCGGCGCAGCCGGGTTCGTCAGCGCGACGCGGAATCCTTCCATCAAACCATTCATCATGGGTGGCTTGCTTGTTACGTTTATTAGTTTGTTTCCCAATGTGATGGCTGTGCTCGCAGCCATGCCGGCACCTGTCGCCTATGCTGTGATCTTTGCTATCTTTACAAAAATGGTGGAAATGGCGTTCAATGAGCTGGCGCAGGAAAAAGACAGTGAAATGGCCTATAAAGTCTCGGCATTCGGCTTGATGATTGGCGTGGGCTTCATGTTCCTGCCGCCGGAAAGCGTAGCGGAACTGCCGGCAGTAGTCGCCGCCACGTTCTCGAACGGGCTGATCACCGGAACACTGGCCGCGATTGCCATCGAACAGTATCTGCTGTGGAGAAAAAAATCCCATTAAAAAAGGAGGAGCACATGGGTGCTCCTCCTTTTGAACTTGTAGACAAAAGAATTTTTATGCTTGAGAGATGAATGAACATACAACTGGACATCTCGGATCCTCCATTTCAGCCCGACGTGTTTCGCGGGCTCGCGCCGAATTAACTCGGAACTTGTGTCCCGAGTGGATTTCGGCACTTCGTCGCTACGCTGCCCCGCAGGAGTCGCCGACTTTCACTTTGGATCCTCAAAGTGGAGGCTAATCTGAAATGTCACTTTTTTAAGTTAACTGGCTAAGCTATAATCACTTTCTTCATAGAAGAGGGACGCCCGACCGGACCGGCCACGGAGACTCCTGTGGGACCAGCGAAAGCTGAAGGCCCCGCAGGAGCGAAGCGACGAGGAGACTGAGGCTGAGCCCACGGAAAGCGAAGTGGCCGGACCGGTTGGTTGTATGCATCGTTATACACTTCATCTAGACTTTGTCTACAGCCTGAAAAGGAGGAGCACATGAGTGCTCCTCCTTCTATTATTTCGCTACTTCTTCAATTTCTTCTGTCAACGCAACCAGCTCATCGATCAATTCACCGATATAAGCGATGGTATCGCGCAGCGGTTTTTCGGTAGTGATGTCGACTCCGGCCATTTGGGCAAGCTCGATAGGTGTTTTGGTGCCGCCAGCTTTTAATACTTCAAGCCATTCGTCGACCGCTGGCTGCCCTTCGTTCAAAATGCGTTTGGACACTTGCGTGGAGATGGTCAACCCTGCACTGTACGTATACGGATACAAGCCCATATAGTAATGAGGCTGGCGCATCCACGTCAGTTCGGCGCCTGGCGTGATTTCCACGGCATCTCCCCAGAACTCTTCCAACACTCCGCGTTTGAGGCTATTCAACACACCGGCGTTGACGCTTTGTCCGGCATCGATGCGTTCGTACACTTTGCGCTGATAAGCCGCTTCAAGCAAGTGCGTCACAAAGTTGTGGTAATACGTTCTGGCCACAATGGAAGAGATGACCCAGCGCTTGAATTTCGGATCATCTGAATTCTGAAGCAAATGGTTCGCCACCAGCATTTCGTTCATTGTAGAAGGTGCTTCGATAAAATAAAGCGACGGGCGCGCGTTGAACAGATTTTGCGCGCGGTTCGCATTATAGAAATGACCGGCATGGCCAAGTTCGTGAGCCAAAACGAACACTTCGTTCATGCGGCCGGTCCACGAAATCAGGATATAGGGATGGTTGCCGTAAGGGCTCGAACAAAATGCCCCGGTCGACTTGCCGGTGTTTTGGGCAAAATCAATCCAGCGTTCCGAATACGACCGTTCCACCATTTCCAGGTAATCGTCGCCCATGATGCCAAGCGCTTCATTAATATACTTCTTGGATTCTTCTACTGTGATTTCCGGTTCGTAGGAAGGATCAAGGGAGATCTTTAAATCTGCAAACGTCATTTTGTCCAAGCCGTGCGCTTTTTGGAGCAACTTCGCGTATTTTTGCATATGCGGAGCCAATTCTGTCATAATCAAATCGATTTGGCGGTTGTACAACGAACGGTCCACTTCCTGGTTGAACAATAAATAATCAAAGATGGTGTCATAGCCGCGCAAGTCAGATGTGGTTTTTTCCGTTTGCAGCTGCATGTCATATGTTTTCGCGGTGGTATGCTGGTATTCTTTCAGCTTATTCGAAAAAGCGGTGAACGCTGTACGGCGAAGTTCCGCATCCGGCTCGGCTTCCCAATCGCCTTCAAACGATACGTAGCTGAGCGGATGGCTTTGGCCGTTCACTTCAAAGTCGTCAAAAGCCATATCGACCATTTTGGTTGTATTGTACAAACCGTAAGGCGCACTGAATGTAGAAGAATAAGCGGCCAGCGTTTTTTCCACTTCCGGATGCAGCTGATGAGGCTTTCTCCGGATCAGGTCTTTTAAGTAAACTTCAAATTCTGCCGACTGCTTCATGGCAGATTTCAAAGTTTCTTCCGGCAGTGCCAAAAGCTCGCTTGTAACAAATGACAATTGGCTGCTCATTTTTGCAGAAACAGAGCCAAATTTGCTTGAACGCATTTGGGCTTCGTCGTTGGTCTGGTCTGTGCTTAATGACAAACTCGAATATGTACTGATGGGAACTAATTTTTCCAATAGCGCCAGATAAGAAGTCAGCACCTCGACCACTGCAGCGGCATCCTGGATATTGCCTTTGAATTGCTTCTGAAATTCGGCCACTTCCTGTTCCAGTGTATGTAAGGCTTCATCAAACGCTTTGTCGGATGCAAACAGGCTGTCCAAATCCCATGTTTCTTCTGCAGGAACCTCTGAACGCCGCGGTAAACTTTTCACCATACTATCTCTCCTCTTTTATTACGGATGTCGAACTAAGCTTTAGTATATAGGGAAGAATAAAAAAAGTAAAAAAATAATTAATTTATTTTAAAAATTCGAAAAAATAGGTTTAAGAAAGAAAAGCACGTGGTACATATAAAGTACAAGGCGGAATAACGTAGGGAAACGCGTATAAACGAAGTAAGTTTATGAACGCATCCAGACGATGACTTGCACAGCCTTGGCGGAAAATTTTGCTTTACTGGCGATAGTTACTCTTGTCAGAGACCGAAAGTACCAGTGGTTTCTCTCCAAAAGAAGTGCATCAAATCAGTAAAAGAAGTTAAGTTTTTTGTGGAAGTGCATCTAAACGTTTAACTGCCAAACATTTTATTCGCTGAGAAGTATATGCGAACCAAAAGCCTTAATGGCAAAAAGCAGTTAGCGCAACAAACTGCATTGGCGAGGGTTACAATTTCGTCAGAGCACGAACAAGTTAGTTGTAGAAGGAATTGAATAAAAAATTTTCCGCGTGCAAAACCTCTCTACGGTTTATTGAGAGGGCAGAAAAAGGAAAAGCATGATCTGATGAAAAGGATCATGCTTTTTCCTTTGTTTATATTTCCGGCTCCTACAAGTCAGAATAATTTATTTATTTGCGAATCCATGTGATAAACTAGTAAAAAGATTTGATGCTCCGCCAACTAAACCATACATAGAAAAGGGGAACTGACATGAACGAGACGATTATGAATGCCATACAGGATGATTACCCGGAAGAATTTGCCTGGTGCTACGGATGTGGTCGGTTAAATAAGGAAGGCCATCATTTCCGCACAAAATGGAACGGGGAAGAAACGGTTACTTTATACAAGCCGGACCCGGCACATAAAGCGATTCCGGGTTTTGTCTACGGCGGATTGATTGCTTCGCTGATCGACTGCCACGGAACCGGTTCAGCATCGCTCGCTTTGCACCGGAAAAACGGTTTTGAACCCGGAAGCGGGGAAGAGCCGCCGCGTTTCGTCACAGCGTCCCTTCATGTGGATTTTGTAAAGCCGACGCCTGAAGGAATTGTGTTAAAGGCGGTTGGGCAAGTGGAAGAAATCCACCCGAAGAAATTTAAAGTGAAAGTGGAAGTATTTGCGGATGACTCGATCTGCGCCACTGGAGAAGTAACGGCTGTGGTTATGCCGCAATCATTCGGAAAATAAGCTATAAAACATAAGAAGAATCTCCTCGTAATTACGCACACTTCATCCTGGTAGTGTGCTAAAATTTTATAACCTAGTTTACTGGTAAGAATACATAGATTTATAGTATAATCAAGAAGTTCTTCGAAAGTAATTGAAAGTTTTCACGATTGAGATTTCATAAGTAAAGGGAGCGAATGAGGATGAAATATGGGTTTTGGCTGCCGATTTTCGGCGGATGGCTACGCAATGTAGAAGATGAGAACATGCCGGCAACATTTGATTATGCCAAACAAGTCGTACAGTCAGCTGAAAAATGGGGCTACGATACCACCTTGATCGCTGAACTGAACTTGAACGATATAAAAGGGATGGAAGCTGATTCACTCGAAGCTTGGTCTACAGCGGCTGCGTTGGCGGCTGTTACGGAGAAAATCGAGATTATGACAGCGATTCGCCCGGCTTTCCACAATCCGGCTGTCACAGCGAAAATGGCTGCCAATATTGATCGGATTTCAAATGGCCGTTTTACGCTGAATGTCGTATCGGCTTGGTGGGCGGAAGAAGCACGCCAGTACGGCGGGGAATTCACCGAGCACGATGAGCGGTATGACCGCACAGACGAATTTTTGCAGGTCGTCAAAGGCATGTGGTCCGAAAAAGAATTTTCATTTAAAGGAAAGTACTACGATATCCAAAATGCACGCTTGGAACCGAAGCCGGTTCAATCACCCAATCCGATTCTTTACGCTGGCGGAGAAAGCCCGCGCGGCAAAAAGTCGATTGTGGAATCGTGCGATGCGTATGTAATGCACGGCGGCACAGTAGAAGAAATCAAAGCGAAAATCGAAGACATGAAAAGATTGCGCGAAGAAGCTGGAAAAGCGCCGCTGCAATCGTTCGGCATGGCCGCTTATGTGGTTTGCCGTGACACCGAAGAAGAGGTGAAAGCGGAATATGCCCGCATCGTCGATATGAAAGACGCCAGCGGCTATGTCGGCTACAACGATTTTGTCTCAAAATCACAATTGGAGCAGCAAGTGAAGCTGGAGGATTATTCCGTATCGAACCGCGGCCTGCGCCCGAATTTGATCGGCACGCCGGAACAGATTGCCGACCGTATTCTGGCTTACGAAGAAGCGGGGCTGGATTTATTGCTGCTGCAATTTTCGCCGCAGCTGGAAGAAATGGAGCGCTTTTCAAAACAGGTAATGCCGTTAGTGGAAGAGAAACGGCGAGCTTTGGAAACATTGTCTAACTAGGAGGAACCCACATGACTGAAAAAATATATGTAATTCACGAAAACGAAGAATGGACAACACATCTTTTTAAACGCCTGGATGAATTGGAATTGCCATACGAAGACTGGTTTATCAATGAAGGACTGGTTGATTTGACCGAAGCGCCGCCGGAAGGCGTATTTTACAGCCGGATGAGTGCGTCTTCGCATACCAGAGGCCACCGATACGCGCCGGAATTGACGGAGTCCTTGCTTGCGTGGCTTGAGCATCATGGCCGGAAGGTGTTTAACGGCAGCCGTGCCTTGCGTTTGGAAGTCAGCAAAGTCAATCAGTATATGGCATTGAACGCTGCCGGCATCCAGACGCCGAAAACGATTGCAGCCAACGGCAAAGAGCAAATTGTGAAAGCTGCAGAAAAATTAGGTGAGTCTTCTTTCATTATTAAACACAACCGTGCCGGCAAAGGCCTTGGTGTGCAATTGTTCCATTCAATGGAAGCTTTGCATGAATACTTGAACGGCGGTGGTTTTGAACCGTCAATCGATGGGATCACCCTCGTTCAGCAATACATTCAGGCACCGGAACCGTTTATCACGCGCTGTGAATTTGTCGGCGGCCAGTTTGTCTATACCGTACAAGTAGATACATCAGAAGGCTTCGAACTTTGCCCGGCAGATGCATGCCGCATCGATGATTTGTTCTGCCCGGTCGGCGAACAGGTGGAAGAAAAACCGAAATTCCAAGTAGTGGAAGGATTCGATGATCCGATTCTTGCCAAATACGAAGAATTCCTTCGCCAAAACGGGATTGCAGTTGCGGGAATCGAGTTTATCCGCAATGCAGAAGGCGATATTTT
Organism: Planococcus liqunii; assembly: GCF_030413595.1. Lineage (NCBI taxonomy): Bacteria > Bacillati > Bacillota > Bacilli > Caryophanales > Caryophanaceae > Planococcus > Planococcus liqunii. Next base: position 340,212 of record NZ_CP129238.1, read on the forward strand.
CACATACGATGTCAACACAAATACCAATTACAATGCAGATGCCGAAGCTGCTCATGGCACATACGGCATGCTGGAACTTGCCACCTTCCTCGGCAACGAGCTGAAAGGCGCAAAAGTTACTGCATAAAACACAGGCATCGCTGAAATCAGCGATGCTTTTTTTGGTTTAAGGCGAATGGGTTAAGGGGAAAATTAAGTAGTGGGATTCGATTTAGAAAGGAATGGGTGATTATGGAGAAAGAACGCAATGAGGAAGAGCTAGTCGAAGCGGAAGAGCTGGAAGAAGAAGCAGCGGAGCCGGCGGAAGACGATTCGCGTTTTGATAAGATTTACAGCAAGGTGGCCTCGAACCGCTATGAAAATCTGCGGACAAGCTATATTGAAAACAAAGCGAAAGAACTTCGGAAAAGAAAAAAGTAAAGGTCGGGTGCCGGTGCACTCAATCTTTACTTTTTTCTGCTTCTTCCGCTACTACAAAAGCCAAGTCATCGTTTCCGAAAATCTGTAAAACTTCCAGCATAGTTGCGGTGCCGACTTCAATTTCTGCCGGATCGGTTTTTGTTTCTTCCACCACGTTCAACAGCGCCTCATTTGTTGGCTGGTGCGGATAAGCACGTGTATACAGCGCAACAGAATCAAGGTCGTGGTTGAGGCACCAATGCACAAAGAGGCGAATCATCGTGTCTTCATCCTGCTGGTATTTCTTGATGATGTATTCATCGCGGTTTTCAAATTCCATAAGGCACATCCTTTCACTAATTCTTTGTCCGTTATACCATATCCGGCGAGACAATTCGAGTGGATGCATGGACTTATACTGTTTTTTCCTCTAGAATGAAGCCGAGAGAAATGATAGCATCGGAGGCTAAAAAATGAAATTACTTCAAGTGAGAAAGGGACAACTCGTCTATTTTAACAACGAGTTACATAAAGTCTACTCCGTGAAGCCGTTAGCAAAAAAATCCGTCTTGATGTTCCGGTTGAAAGACATGGAACAGGTAGCGAGCAAAGCGGAGCAGGTATCGTACTACAAACCGAAACATCTGGATTCATTCCTATTCCTTGGCGCGCGTTATACGCTTCGCGACGACATTCCGGCAGAGCCGGGCGGCTATATTTTCATCACGAAGCCGGATCCTGATTACATGGATCATTATTCGCTGAATGAATTTGAAAAAGTCGAATCGGTCGAAGGAAAAGACGTCGTGACGACACGCCAAAATACGGTGAAGTTCAAGGAATTCTTTGTGATGGTACCTGGTGAAGAACCTGGCAGCAACGACATCACCTATTTCGATAAATCCAAAGTGGCGCCGGAACAATTGGACGAAGACGCTCTGCTCGAAGAAAAGCTGAGAGAAGAAAATGCCATCAAACCTTCTATCGGAGATGTTTACTTAAACTTGGATAACGGCGCAACCGCAATGGTCGTCGCCATTGAGCAGGATATTGTCACCATGGGAACAGGCGACAAACTGACTTTCCATGCCTTATACAAATCCGACAGCTGGAACTACTTGTATTCCATTAACAGTACCGACAGCGACCTGTAAGCAAGAAGACTTAAAAAGGATGACGATGCATAAAACCAACCGGACCGGCCACTTCGCTTTCCGTGGGCTTAGCTTCAGCCTCCTCGCCGCTTTGCGCCTGCGGGGTCTTCAGCTTTCGCTGTCCCACAGGAGTCTCCGTGGTCGGACCGGTTGGCGGCGTCTCTCTTTGATTCGATTGTGAACGTGAATCGGGTTGTAGCCTAAATAGATATTCCAAAGAGGAAAAGCGATACCTTTGGATAGCCTTCACTTCTAGGATCCGAAGTGAAGGCCGGCGACTCCAGCGGGATAGCGAAGTGCCGAAATCCACTCGGGACGTTAGTTCCGAGTTAGTTCGGCGCGAGCCCGCGGAACGCGTCCGGCTGAAACGGAGGATCCGGTATTTTCCTCTAATCGGATATTTATTCAGCTATCATGTGTAAAATTTCTTTTGTCTACAAGTTCAAAAGGATGGCCCTTGGGCCATCCTTTTTGCTTTTATTCGGGTTCAACGATATGGAATTCCGTCAGCATCGCATAGAAGCGGGCACCGTGTCCTTCGGCTGCTTCGAGGAAATAGCGTTCGGTGATGACGAAGCTTCCGGCTTGGCTGTTGCTAATAACGTAGGCATGGACGACTGGATCATTCCCTTGCTGGCCGCCATTTGCAATGCCGTGAAGCTGGTAGCCTTCTACCGGTTCTGTCACTTGCTTGACATCCTCCAATTCCGGAAATTCCGATTTTAATTCGGCTTCAAATTCCTTCACTAATACTTCCGGTGCTGTATCCGGCACATGTTCGATGGTCATAGACACTTCCGGAAAATTCTCGGGAAGCGCTTCTTTTGTGGTAATGGCATCCGGGTCATCGCCTTCGCCTTTCACCATTTTGTAGCGCTCTTCATCGATATAAATGACATAATCGCAATCTTTTCCTTTGTTCAAGTGCATGATCACTTTTTCTTCCATGCCTTCAATTTGGACAACAACTTCTTTTTCTTCTTCAAATTTTTCTTTAGTTGATGTTTTTCCCTCTTTTTCCTTTTCCCCGGCTTCGACTTTGTTGCCATCGGCTGCAAGGCCGTCTTCAGATTGCACACTTTCTTTCAACGGATTGTTCCACGTGTCACCTTGAACACTGAATAGCACGAGCAGAATGGCAGCTGCAGCAAATAAGAAAAGAACCAGAGCTTTTTTCATCATGGTTGGCAACTCCTTCCTTTTATTCTTTCATTGCTGAACCTCCCGGTTTTCACTCACAAAATCGAATTTTCTACTTCCAGCGGAACCAGTGCTTTGGTCCGGTCAATAAATACAAAGGCGTCGTAGCGGCTTGCGATGCGGGAAGGGACGTAATTGCCATAGGCTTCATGAGCAGGGTTATAGACCACACCGATTGCCCGGTGGCCGGTCCAGCGGTCGAAGGAGGAAAAGTTGCCGGAATCGAACAATAGATATTTATCATGCGCCCCGGTACGGTGCATAATTTCTTCCCACGAATTAATACGGGCAGGAGGAACCGCCATCACTTCATGCGGAACGCCCCAGGCCTGTGAAGCGATAACGGTGCCTTCATAGGTGCCGAATCCGACAGCGAAAACGTCTTCCGGCCGGTTTTGTTCCCGGAGGACCTGGCCGACGTTCAGCATGCCGTCGTTTCGCATATCGGTCGCCCTTGCATCGCCGATATGGGTATTGTGTTCCCAAATGATGATCTTGGCGTCCTGTCCGTGATAGTCTCGGACTTCGTTGATCGCTTCGACCATATGTTCATCCCGGATGTTCCAGGAGATTTCGCCGCTTTTGACCATGGCCCGGTAGTAATCTTCCGCGTTTTTCGTAACCAGCGCATTGATTTCCAAGTTTAGGGCGCTTTCTTGCTCGTCCCGGTATTGCCCTTCGTTTGCCCGGATGGAGGCCAGCAGTTTCGATACTTCGTCTACGCAAACGGTGGAGAAGTTTGCTGAGGAAATGGCGTAGCCTTCCGGTTCCCGGTTGAATGGCTCGAAGCAGGAAAAAGCTTTTTTCGCGAGTTCCAGGTCGGCTCCAGCCGGATTGGTATGGGTCAGGTAATGGACAACTTCGTCCATGGATTCCCACAAGCTGTAAATATCAATGCCGTAAAACCCGGTTTTCATTTCACTTTGTTCATTGTGCGATTTCAACCAATCGATAAACTCGGCGATTTCTTCGTTTGCCCACATCCAGGTCGGCCAACGGGTAAAAGCCTGCAGCACTTCATGCGCCGTCTTTCCGTCCTGCCCGTACCCTTTAATGAAACGATTGACTTGCTGGGAAGATGGCCAGTCGCCCTCCACCGCAAGGAGTGAAAAGCCTTTTTCCTGAATCAGCCGTTTAGAAAGTTCTGCGCGGATGGTATAGAATTCCGAAGTTCCATGGCTCGCTTCCCCGAGCATGACAATCTTGGCATCGCCAATTGCTTCAATAATCGGCGTTAAGTCTGCAGGAGAATCAAATGGCTGGGCGTGTATTCTGACCGCTTCTTCAAGTGATTGTTCCACGTGGAAAACTCCTTTCCAGCTCGCTTGTTACTCCTACTGTTCCCGCATCTGAACATCTAAAACAAGAGCTGGAAAAAGACAAATAAAAACACCTGCTAAAAAGCAGGTGCTGAATTATTTTGCTAAGATATCTTGAAATTCCGGTGTTTTTTCAATAACAGAGTGGGCAAATGGGCATTGCGGATCAATGGTTTTGCCTTCATCCCGTGCGTATTGCACGACTTGCTCGACCAGTTTTTTTCCCATGCCTTGCCCTTCCAGCTGGGGCGAAACTTCGGTGTGGTCCACCGTCAATACATCACCATTTGGTACATATGAAATAAATCCAAGTTCCTCTGAATCTTTCACGACGACGAATCGATTGTTGTCCTGTTTGATATCCATTCAGCTGCCTCCTTTGGTTTGCTTTCCTTTCTGTATTCCCGGTTTGGCAGAAGTTATTCAAGTACTTGGGTTTGTTTGGTGAAGGAATTGAATTTTTAGTCTCGAAAAATTATACTGTGGGCATAGAGCCGGTGAGGAGTAAGTTCAAGCCAAGAGTATAAGGAGGGAAGCTTTATGGAAAGCATGATTCACACCGAACACTTGTCAAAGCATTACAAACTCTCATTCCATAGGATAAAATCAGTTCACGGAAGTAGTTAACCCCAAATTTAAGCACATAAAAAAAGACCCTACACACGTAGGGTCTTTTTTTTAGCTATTATTAAGCTTTTTGAACGTTAGTAGCTTGTAGGCCACGTTGTCCTTGTTCAATTTCAAACGTTACATTTTGACCTTCGTCTAAAGATTTGAAACCTTCGCTTTGGATTGCTGAGAAATGTACGAATACGTCATCTCCTGCTTCACGCTCGATAAATCCAAAACCTTTTTCTGCATTAAACCACTTAACTGTACCTTGTTCCATAATTGTTGCCTCCTGGTGCGGCTATCCACACAATGTGTTACTATCCTTGCTCAAATACCTTAGACGAAAAACAAAATTTATTCTCAATCTGAAAACGAACAAAAATAATTCTTTATTAGACTAACAGATAGTTGATAAAATGGAAAGCAAAGAGCATCGATTCAATTACTCAAAATGGATTTTATTCTATAAATACAGACATACACTAAACTATTGGTAGCCCAATATTAAGTTGCTGGTGGTTTTTAATTTTCCTCAAAAAAGGGTATAGCACGTGGTAAGAGGTGAGGACATGGAAAAGAAACCATTAGCTGAAACCGCAGTAGACCGGATAGAAAAAGTGTTTGGAGAACATCGTGAATACCGGCGTGCCCACGCCAGAGGGGTCATTTATGAAGCGGTATTCTCTGCGAACGGCTTAGGGGCGGAGTATACAACGGCGCCGCATCTGCAAGGGGGGGAAGTAAAGGCGCTTGCCCGATTTTCCCATAGCTCTCCGGATCCTACCTGGACGGATGTCATGTCGCCGGTCAAAGGGCTGGCCGTGCAATTTCTCTTGCCGGACGGGGGCATTACAAATATTGTGGGAGTCAATTCCCCGATTTTCCTGGCCAAAACCCCGGAAGCCTTCACTAAGATTCTAGGCGTTGTGACTTCGTTTAAAAAAGGGAAGCCGCGGCTTCGTGATTTGGCCAAGCTGCTGATCCAGTATCCGGAAAGCCGGGCCGCCATCAAAATCTTGCAGAAAATGCATGCCCCTGCCAGTTTTGCGACAGGGCGCTATCATTCCATCCATGCTTTTTACTTTATCGACAAGAACGGGAACCGGCTGCCGATCAAGTATGAATGGGAACCGGATGCAGGAGTGGAAACTTTAACGCCAAAAGACGCCGGTTCGCTGCCATTCGGTTATTACGAATGGGAAATCGAAGACCGTCTGCAGAAAGAGCCGGTCAGCTTCCGGTTGAATATTGTTATTGGAGGAGAAGAAGATCCGACTGACGATCCGACTGTCGCCTGGTCGGAAGAACGGCACAAGCTTACCGTTGGGACACTGACGATTTTGCCTAAGCCTGCTCTGGAAGCGGACGAACGAAAATTTGATCCGACCGCTGTAACCGAAGGAATCGAATGTTCGGAAGACCAGATCCTCCATTTTCGGAAAGCGGCGTATTCCATTTCCGAGGAACGGAGAAACAGCGAGAAGTAAAAAACGTTGAAGCCATATGCGGCTTCAACGTTTTTCAGTTAATACAACTTTCCTTGGCGGTATAAGACGGTCGTCAATCTCATGACGGCGTGGATAAAGCAGTTTTGGCGGAGCGGGAAGGGATCTCCGAAAAATTGCGGCAAAATGATGTCCATCGTGGACTTCATTTTCGCGATAAGCAGCCGGAATACTTCTTCTTCCGTATAAAACTGAGTTTCCCGGCCTTGCAGCCATTCGAAATATGAAACAATAACCCCGCCGGCATTGGCAAGGATATCCGGAATGACGATGACCCCCTGTTCACTCAAGTAATCATCAGCTTCTTGAGTAGTTGGGGCATTTGCGCCTTCCACGATCACGCGTGCCTGAATGTCCCGCACATTGCCTTCATGAATCTGATTTTCAAGAGCGGCGAGTATCAGGACGTCGACCGGCAAAGTCAATAGCTCGTCCCGGCCTTTGATGCTTGCAGCGACGCCCGCTTGAGCGATTTGATCCACGGTAGAAGGCAAATCGCCGCGGTTCGTACTGGCGAATGCGATCAATGCCGGAATGTCCAGGCCATTTTCATTATAAAGCGTGACGTTGCGGTCGCTGACTGCGACTACAATATCATCGATTTCCGTGCTGTTGTAGGCTTCCAATGCCGCAACCGATCCGACATTGCCAAATCCTTGGACAGCCAGTGTCAGCGGCCGGTTCGCATGAGCAAGGGCGGTCGCAGCAAAAGGATTGTCCGAAGCGGCCAATTCATCTGCGTGTTCTCTTACATAGTCCGAGAACAAATAACGGAACGTAAAGTAAACGCCTTTGCCGGTAGCTTCTCGGCGTCCAAGCGAACCGCCGTTCGCGACGCTTTTTCCGGTGAAACTGCCGAGATACGGAGATCCGTGTTTGATCTTTTTGTATTCTGCCATCATCCAGTCCATTTCCCGTTCTCCTGAACCTACGTCTGGCGCCGGGATGTCTTTGTCAGGGCCGATGACTTCCGAAAAATAGCGGACATATTTGCGGCAAATCAGATTCAGTTCCTTTTCTGAATAATGTCTTGGGTTAAGGATGATGCCGCCTTTGCCTCCGCCAAACGGTACATTGTGCAGCGCGTTTTTCAACGTCATCAAAAAGGCCAAGTTGACGACTTCTTCTTCGTTCACGCTTTCATGGAAGCGGATGCCGCCTTTATAAGGCCCCAGTGCATCATTGTGTTGAACACGGAAAGAAGGAATCCGAACAACACTGCCGTCATCGAGCGGAATCCGCAGGAATGACTTATGTATATTGTTCGGTGTAGAAAGAATGGCGCTCATTGAAGTGAATGCCTGTACACGCATTCTATCCTGCAGTTCCGGCAAGAATGTTTTGCTGTCGAGCAAGGCATTGAGCGAACTTTGAATGATAGCCCGCGTCTGCCCTTCAATTTCTTCAACGCCGGTCGGGTTTTCTGTTCCGGCACCTGGTGATTTGATATCTCCATCCATGTTCAAGACACCTCCAAGTATTTTCATTATTCTCCCTATACCCTTCCTGCTTTTATTTATGCACATGAAAAAGCCCTTCAGCTATGAAAACTGAAGGGGTCTGTTTTTATTTTTTAGTGGTTTTCACTAACTTTACTTCTGCATCCAACGCCTTGAATAAGGAAATGATCATTAAGATCATAACAAACGAAAAAGGCAAGGCGGCAACGATGATGGTATTTTGGACAGCCGTCAATCCGCCGACAGACAAGAGAATGGCAGCAACCAGCGACTGTGCAATTCCCCAAAGAATCTTGATCTGATTGCTTGGCAGGAGTGATCCGTTTGTCGATTGCATGCCAAGAACGAAAGTTGCAGAATCAGCGGATGTAATAAAGAACGTACTGACCAACAAAATCGCGAAGAGTGACATGACAAAGCCGAGCGGCATTTCGCTGAACATCGCAAACAAAGTTTGCTCAGTCGGGAATGCCGTCAAATCGATGCCGCTTTTTTGGATATCAATCGCCGTCGTGCCGAACACCGAGAACCAGAAAGCGCCGAAAATCGTCGGCGTCAGGACGACGCCAATCAGGAATTCACGGATGGTGCGGCCTTTGGAAATACGGGCGATGAACATGCTGACGAATGGAGCCCAAGAGATCCACCAGGCCCAGTAAAAGATGGTCCACATGTTCAGCCAAGAGCGGTTTTCCGCATTGAGCGGAGCCGATTGGAAACTTAGGGAAATCAGGTTTTGAATGTAAATCCCGAATGTTTCAGTAAACATGTTCATAATCAGCAAGGTCGGCCCAAGGATAATGACCAATATCAGCAGAATAATTGCAAGCACCATATTGGTATTGGACAAATACTTGATGCCTTTGTTCAATCCGGACCAGGCGGACATGATGAACAGCACGGTCACAGCCGCGATGATAATGAACTGGACCCATGATTCCTGCGGCACGCCGAACAGGTAGGCCAGACCGCCGTTAATTTGAGCAGCGCCGAAGCCGAGTGAAGTTGCCACGCCGAAGACTGTAGCGAACACCGCCAGCACGTCAACAAGCGTTCCTAAAGGCCCTTCCATTTTCTTTCCGAAAATCGGCTTCAATGTTGATGAAATTAACGCAGGTTCTCCCTTGCGGAATTGGAAAAAGGCAAGCGATAGGGCGATGATTCCATACATGGCCCAAACATGGATTCCCCAGTGATAATAAGTCCGTTGGAGAGATTCTTTAAACGCCTCGTCGGTTCCCGGTTCGGTTGTTGCGGGCTGCACCGCGAAATGGCTCAACGGTTCAGAGGCACCGTAAAACACCAGTCCGATTCCCATACCGGCTGAAAATAACATGGAAATCCAGGAAATGGTCGAGAATTCCGGGCGGTCCGCATCTTTTCCAAGTCGGATTTTTCCGTAAGGGCTGATGATGATAACAAAGGTCAAAATTAAAATGATCGCCATGAGCATCAAGTAATACCAGCCGAAGCTTGTATCGATGAAGCTGCGGATGCTGCCGGTTGCTTTTTCGAAGCTTTGCGGAGCAATGACGCCAAATGCGACGGTCAAAATGACTAGGGCAAACGTGATGTAAAATACTTTCGAAGCTTTTTTCATACTTCCTCCTTTAAGGTTTAAACAGATATAACTTATAAGGTTAGCGAAAATAATTGACAGAGTCAACTAAACAGAGGAGTTCAACAATTTCAAAAAAGGATGCGATTTACTGTTCCCAATCATTCAGCTGTTCTTCTTCCGCCACGACCCGCAAATCATCGGCTGTAATGGTTAACACTTGATAATCATTCTTTTCGGCATAAAGGTCGGCTTCCCGTTTCGTGAATTTAGGCGAACCTTCTGTTTCTTCATCGTATATGATGAGCATGCCGTCGGAATTGCGCAGGAAGAATTTATTCTTCTCGATAAACTGCCAAGGGGCTTCGTAAGGCCGGTTGGTTAAACTGCGGTGAAAATCGGCCTGTTCTAAAATCATTTGATACTTTTCCTGCTTGGCTTCGTTCCATTTCTTCTCCTGTTCGAGGAAAGGGGTCAGCACAGCATATTTCAATTGCGGAAATTCCTCCTGCAAATCCAGCACCACTTCTGCAGCCCAGGTCTCGACACCAAGCTGGCCGCTGAGGATGACCCATTCCAATCCTTCGTCGAGCAAAACGCGCAGACGGTTTTCAAGTGCTTTTTTGATAAATCGGACACCTGGATGCTTATCATCGAATATTCCCAGTTCATGTTGTTTATATCCTGTAATAACCAATCGTTTTAACATGTCACTTCTCCTCTCCAACAGAATATCCAGCTTCTTATTTTACAGCACTCTTCTATTAAGGTGTACCCTGATAACCAGGTGGGTTAAAACTGAAAAATCTTATAATTCATTTTGGATATGCTAAACTAAGTCACATAAAGGAGGTAGGTTATGGTTAATTTGGATGAAGTAAAAACAGCACAGCAACAAATTTCAGGGCTTATCCATAGGACGCCCATTTTGACGTCTGCTCTTTTAAATGAACGGACCGGCAATGAAATTTATTTGAAAGCGGAGCACTTGCAGAAAACCGGCTCTTTTAAAATAAGGGGTGCGGCAAATGCAGTTAAACAGGCCATTGATGACGGGGCCCAGTTTATTACGGCCGCTTCTTCCGGCAACCACGGGCAGGCAGTCGCCTATATTGCGGACCAGCTTGGCGTGCCGGCAACGATTGTTGTACCAGAAGATGCAAACCGGGCGAAAGTGGCGGCGATTGAAGCCTACAACGGAAATATTGTTTACTGCGGGTTAACTTCAGCTGACCGGATTCCAAAAGCCCAACAGCTGGCGGAAGAACAGGGAGGCATCTACATTCCGCCATACGACCATCCATTTGTCATCGCCGGCCAGGGAACCATTGGCCTTGAACTGCTCGATCAAGTGCCGGATATCGATATCATCGTCGTTCCGGTCGGCGGCGGGGGATTGATCAGCGGCATCCTGACGGCGGTGAAAGAGACCAACCCTGCGATCCGGGTCGTAGGAGTGGAGCCGGAAACGGCAAACGATACGTATTTGTCGCTTGCCAACAAACAAATCACTGCCATTTCTGGAACAACGACAATCGCAGACGGCTTGCGCACATCGCAGCCCGGCCAACTGACGTTCCCGATTTTGCAGGAGTTTTTGGATGACCTTGTACTGGTGACAGAAGACGAAATCAAAGAAGCTTTTCAATTTACATTGGAACGCACCAAACAGCTCATCGAACCATCCAGTGCAACCGGAATCGCAGCTGTGTTGTCCAAAAAGTTGGAAGTGGAAAAGAACAAAATTGCGGTAATTTTATCCGGAGGGAATGTGGATTTAAAGCAGCTGGATCGGTTTCTGCCCGAGTGAAAATCAGGTTTAGCCTCTACCGGAATGGGAAAAGATAGATATACTTTAAAACCAGGAAGGAGCGGTAACAATGGCAGAAGAAAAACAACCGCATGAAAAGCTGGCGGATAAAGAATTGAATGTGAAAGCGGCGCAAGAAGTCCACTTGCAAGACGATTTTAAAAAAGCGGACAAGGCTGGGGAGCAGACGGATAAGGAAAACGAAAAATCAGATGATCAATAAGTTGAAATGACCGGTGGATTTGAAAACTAATCAAATTCACCGGCTCTTTTTTTTAGGGAAAACAAAATTCCTTTATTCGAATCTTGCATTCTGAAAATGAAAGCGTTAACATAATGTTTAAGTATTCTGAACATACCAACTAGTTAGTATGTAGAAGTGCAATCGGATGGAGGAATGGAAAATGGATGTTATGGATTTATTCAGATTGGATGGCAAGACAGCAATTGTGACAGGAGGCGGGCGCGGGTTAGGAGCGCAGATTGCAGAAGGTTTTGCAGAAGCGGGAGCCAATGTAGTGATATGCTCGCGGAAGCTGGAGGCATGTAAAGAATTCAGCGAACAGCTGAAGCAAAAGGGCGTAAAATCCTTAGCATTGGCTTGTGACGTCACAAATCCGGAAGACGTCAAACGCGTCATCCAAAAAACCTTGGAAGAGTTCGGCACGATTGATATTCTCGTCAACAATTCAGGCGCCACATGGGGAGCTCCGGTTCTCGACATGCCGCTGGAAGCATGGCACAAAGTCATGGAAGTCAACGTTACTGGAACCTTCCTGATGAGCCGGGAAGTCGGGGAAACGATGATCCGCCAAAAAAGTGGGAAAATCATCAACATCGCTTCGGTCGCTGGGCTTGGCGGAATCGATCCGCAGCTGATGGATACGATTGGCTACAACACCAGCAAAGGAGCTGTCATTACATTCACAAAAGACTTAGCCGCCAAATGGGGCCAGTTCAATATCAATGTCAATGCATTGGCGCCTGGATTCTTCCCGACGAAAATGTCGAAAGCGCTGATTGAACAAAGCCGGGACCGGTTCCTTGATCAAACGCCATTGAAGCGTTTTGGGACGGATGAAGATTTAAAAGGTGCAGCGTTGTTTCTGGCGTCGAAAGCGTCGGATTATGTGACAGGGGATGTCGTCATTGTAGACGGCGGGATGCACGCCATTTAAAGCAGAATTTAGAGAAGCTTTAGCCAGTGCAGTTTTTTCGCGCCGGCTGTTAGTTGAACCAACCGGAATTTTGTGGCCAGTTGATTTTTGGCTTGTTAAAGCTAAAATCCGGCTGACCATTAAAGCGGGATAAAGAATAGCGGGGAATCGGCATGAAAGCAAAAATCAAGCAGCAAAGCATCAGCCTGTTCGAACAAAAAGGCTTCAGCGAAACGTCCATCCAGGATATTGTCGAAGCGCTCGGCGTGACGAAGGGTACTTTCTATTATTATTTCCCGAGCAAAGAGCAGCTGTTGATGGATATCCATTCCAACTATATCGATGACTTGCTATCACGGCAAAAAGCCATTCAGGAAACAGTTACCGGCAATCAGCAGAAACTGCAGGCGATTGTAGAACTGCTGATTGGCGATATTCAGGACCACGGTCCGAGCGGCCGGGTTTTTTTCAGGGAAATGCGGCATCTGACTCCAGAAAATTCTCAGGAAGTCAAACGGAAGCGGGAACAATTCCGCTTGAATATCGAAGAGCTCATTTCAGCTGGAATGAATACAGGAGAGTTCCGCAGTGATTTGCCGCCCGGCATGGTAGCTTTCGCTGTTCTCGGGGTAACGAACTGGAGTTACCAATGGTTTAATCCGAATGGCGGCATAACAGCCGGCCAGTTGGCGGAAATTTACAGCGATATGATTTTAAACGGCATCACTTAGTCTAAGGGGGAACAGCAGTGAACAACTTTCACATTCAAAAAATGGCGGTAATCGGAGCAGGGCAGATGGGACATCAGATTGCGATGCTCGGTGCGCTTGGCGGCATCCATACCGCACTTTACGATGTCGATCAAGAAGCGCTCGCTAAAGCGCAGATCAGTTTGGAAATGCTGATGGACCAGTGGGTAGTGAAAAAGAAAATCACCGATATGGAGAAAACGGCGGCTTTCAACTTGCTGCAGTTTACGAGTGGTTTGGAAAAGGCAGCAGGTGATGCCGATTATGTAATTGAAGCGGTCGTGGAGAAACTGGATGTAAAGCGTGAGATTTTTGGGAAATTGGACAAAATCGCACCGCAACATGCCATTCTTGCCACGAACAGCTCGACCATCGTCAACTCGCTGCTTGCAGAAGCAACCAGCCGTCCCGAAAAAGTGTGCAATATGCATTTCTTTTTCCCGCCGCTTGTCATGGACTGCGTCGAGGTGGTCATGAGCGAACAAACCTCGGAAGAAACCGCACAAATTTCCTTGGAGTTATGCCAGCGGATCAATCGTACCGGCTTATTGCTGCGAAAAGAAATTTCCGGATTTGTCGCCAACCGGATTTTAGGCGCGTTGCAAAAAGAAGCGATGCATCTATACGAAGAAGGTGTCGCGGACTACAAAGAAATTGATTTGATTGTCAAAAAAGCGCTCCGGCATCCGATTGGGCCATTTGAATTGATGGATTTATCCGGAATCGACGTGGCGTATTATGTGATGCAGCAACAGTATGCAGAAACCGGTGATCCGAAGGACAAGCCTTCCTCATTCATCGAAGAAAAAGTGAAGGCAGGGGAATTGGGGCGAAAAACCGGAAAAGGCTTTTATGAATATCCAAAAAAAGAGGTGAAAATGCCATGACAACGGTATTGAATGTGGAAAAAACAGACGGCTATGCGGTGGTGACCATCAACAACCCGCCAATGAACGTCATCAGCAACCAAGTATTCAAAGAACTGGATGAAGTGTTCGGCGAACTTGGAACAGATCCTGAAGTGAATGCAGTCATTGTGACTGGACAGGGAGACAAAGTCTTTGCAGCGGGGGCCGACATCAAAGAGTTTCCGCAATTGATTGGACAAGGCGGCTTGAAAGAGAAATTTTTGGAAACACATGCCATGCTGAACCGGATTAACCGTTTTGAAAAACCGGTCATTGCCGTGTTGAACGGGCTGACGTTTGGCGGTGGCTGTGAAGTAAGACTGTGCTGCGACATACGGATTGCGGAAGAACATGCCCAGATTGGCTTGCCTGAAATTACATTGGGGTTGTTTCCTGGAGGCGGCGGAACACAACGCTTGCCGCGCCTCGTCGGAGAAGCGAAAGCGAAAGAGCTGATGTTTACAGGCGAAGCGATTACGGCAGCAGAAGCTGAACGCATCGGTCTGGTCAATAAAGTAACGTCCAGCGGTGAAGGAATGGAAGCGGCGCGGAAAATGGCAAAGCGGATTGCCCGTTTTTCACTGCCGGCTTTGTCCCGTATCAAAAAAGCGGTGGATGAAGGGCTGGAGTTGCCGCTTGAGCAGGGCACAGATCTTGAAGCTGGCTTATTTGAAGAAGTGTTTCAAACGGAAGACGTGCAGGAAGGCGTAAGAGCCTTTATCGAAAAACGAAAACCGGCATTCCAAAACAAATAAGGGGTGAAAACCGATGGCTCATGAGATTACAGTAAAAGTCCGTTTTAGTGAAACGGATGCATTGGGGCATGTCAGCAATATCAGCTATTTCATTTATTTGGAAGATGCGCGGATCGAGTTTTTCCGTGAACTGGGGCTTAAAATGACCATTGATAAATGGAGTGTCATTATGATTTCCGCCAATTGTATGTTTTATAAACAAGCCTATTTCGACCAGCGCTTGAAAGTCACTTCGTTTGTAACAAAAATCGGCAATTCCAGCTTCAAGATTGGGCACCGGATTACCGATGCAAACAGTGGTGAGCTGATTGCAGAAGGCGATGCCGGAGCGGTTTATTTCGATTTCTCTTCTCAGAAGAGCGAACGGATTCCAGACGGCATCCGGGCAAAACTTGAGATGCACAAGGAAGAGGTGTGACCAATGGTCGGGAAAACGAGCGATACGATCCCTGTCCGTTCCGGCGAGGAACTCGACCAAGCCAAGCTTATGCAATTCTTAAGAGAGAATATCGATGGCTTGCCTGAAGGACCTCTTGAAATCCGTCAGTTTGGCGCAGGGCATTCGAATTTGACTTATGCGTTGTCTATAAAAGAGTGGGAAGCGGTATTGAGGCGTCCGCCGCTTGGGCCGGTGGCACCGAAAGCCCATGATATGGAACGGGAATTCCATATCTTGTCGACACTTCATCCGGTTTTCCCGGCAGCACCAAAGCCTTTTGTTTTTTGCCGCGACGAGTCCGTCATTGGCAGCCGGTTTTTCATCATGGAACGGCGCCGCGGCGTAGTCATTGATTCGGAATTTCCACAAGGAGTGGAGCCGACCGAAGAACTGGGCCGCCGGATATCGCAATTGATGGTGGATACCTTGGTCGACCTGCACGCCATTGACTATACCCAAACAGTGCTGGCAGATATGGCAAAGCCGGAAGGGTTTATGGAACGCCAAGTCCATGGTTGGATCGGGCGCTATGAACGCTCAAAAACAGATGACATTCCGGAAGTGGATGAACTCGCTGAATGGATGCGTGCGCATATACCGGATTCTTCGGAGCCGGCCATCATCCATTATGATTTTAAGCTCAACAATTCCATGTTTTCGACAGATTTTTCAGAACTAACAGGCCTTTTTGATTGGGAAATGACAACTGTAGGCGATCCATTGGCAGACTTAGGGGCTGCGATGAGCTACTGGATTCAAGCCGATGATCCGGAACTCTTAAAAACCGCTTTTGGCAAGGCTCCTGTAACTGTAGGGAAAGGGTTTTATTCACGGGAAGAGTTTATCGCGCGCTATGCAGAGAAAAGCGGGCGGGATGTCTCCACAATCGACTTCTACTTGACATTCGCTTATTTCAAATTGGCGGTCATTTGCCAACAGATTTACTACCGCTATAAAAAGGGGCAGACAAAGGATGCTCGTTTTGCCCATTTTGGGGAGTTTACAAAAAGCCTGATCCAGTATGCATTGTTGACAGCGAAGAAACAGTAAAGGGATGAAACGATATGGAACTTAAAACTTTGATGTACCGGGGCGGCAGCTTTTTATATGAAGAAACAGAAGCAGCCTTCACACCGGAAGATTTTACAGAAGAGCATAAACTGATTGGCAAAACGGCCAAGCGCTTTATGGAAAGCGAAGTGCGCCCCAATAATGAAGCGATCGAGAGCCAGGATTTTGTCCTGGTGAAAGAGCTGCTCGAAAAAGCAGGAGACCTTGGGCTGCTTGCGCACAGCATCCCGGAAGCATACGGCGGGCTCGGCCTCGATAAAATCAGCAAAGGCATTGTCGGGGAAGCTTTGGGGCCTGCTGGCAGCTATAGCGTTGCACAATCCAATCACACGTGCATCGCGACTTTGCCGATCACGTATTTCGGCACGTCTGAGCAAAAAGAGAAATATTTGCCGAAGCTGGCGTCCGGAGAATTTATTGGCGCTTATTGTTTAACCGAACCGAATGCCGGATCCGATGCCTTAGCAGCAGAAACAACAGCGAAACTGAACGGCGCAGGGACGCATTACATATTGAACGGTACGAAAATGTTCATTACCAATGCAGCCTTTTCAGATACGTTTATCGTCTATGCAAAAGTGGACGGCACCGCATTTACGGCGTTCATCGTGGGAAAAGGCTTTCCGGGATTATCGCTTGGTGCAGAAGAACAGAAAATGGGCATCAAAGGATCTTCTACACGGGCTGTCATTTTTGAAGACTGCGAAGTGCCGGTTGAAAATCTTCTCGGAGAAATCGGTAAAGGGCATGTTATTGCTTTAAACGTGTTGAACCTGGGCCGCTATAACTTAGGCTCTGCAACAATGGGCGCGGCGAAATACGGACTTGAACTGGCAGTGAAATATGTGAAAGAACGGCGCCAGTTCGGCAAAGCGATTGCCGGCTTTACCGCTACCCAGGAAAAAATCGCCAATATGGCACTCCGCATCTATGCGTCGGAATCGCTGCAATACCGGACAGCCGGCTATTTGGAAGAAGCGCTTGGCGGGTTGTATGATGTGGAAGATTCGGGTCTTGTGGCAAAGCGGATGATGGAATATGCCACCGAATGTGCGGTGTGCAAAGTATACGGCTCGGAAACGCTTGACTTCATTGTGGACGAAGCGCTGCAATTGCACGGCGGCTACGGATTTATCAAGGAATACAAAATTGAGCAGATGTACCGCGACTCGCGCATCAACCGGATTTTTGAAGGGACAAATGAAGTCAACCGCTTGATTGTTCCGGGTAATCTATTGAAAGCAGCCACCAAAGGCCAAGCACCGCTCACAGAAGCTGTCGAACGGGCAATGCTGGAGATCGGGTCGCCGCAAGTAGAATCGATCGGCCCCATTTCCCGGGAAATAGAAGCGGTTCGTGCCATTCGCCGAGTGTTCCTGTTGTGTGCGGGACTTGCCTACAAAAATTACGGAGCAGCACTCAGCGAAGAACAGGAAACCTTGATGAAGCTGGCGGATATCGGCATTGCTTTATTTGCGGTGGAATCCGCGGTACTGCGCACTGCCAAAGCGATCCAGTCGCAAGGCAAAGAGGCTGCTTCTTTTAAAATCGACCTGGCAAAAGTGCTGGTGGACGATGCACTGCTGGAAGTGGAAATGTCAGCGCGCAAACTGTTGCAAGGTGCAGCTTCCGAAAAAGGGCTGCACGACAACGTCCGGGCGGTGGCAGGTGAACTGAGCCGGCTGCAGCGGGCAGGCGGAAAAGCCTCAAAACGGGCGATTGCGGAAAAGATTCTGGCAGCAGAACAATACATTTCATAGGGGGAAAAAGGATGAAAGTCATTAAGTTCGAGCAATTTGGAGGACCGGAAGTGCTGCAATGGACGGATGCGGAGAAACCGGAACCCGCCGAAAACGAAGTGCTGATTGAAATCAAGGCAAGCGGCGTCAATTATGCGGATACGGCTAGACGCGAAGGGCAGTATGTGGTGCCGACGAAGCTGCCTTACGTACCGGGAGCTGAAGTAGCGGGTGTGATTGCGGAAACCGGAAGCGGTGTGAAAAGCTTCCAAAAAGGGGACCGGGTGGTAGCGCTGATCGAATCGAACGGCTATGCCGAATACGTGGCAGTGGACGAACGGGTTTTAACGCCAGTTCCGGACGGTGTGGACTTTGAGCAAGCCGTTGCTCTGCCGCTGCAAGGTTTGAGTGCTTATCATATCCTGAAAACGATGGGGCGTCTGGAGCCGGGCGAAAGTGTCCTAATCCATGCGGCAGCTGGAGGTGTCGGGCAGATTGCGGTTCAGCTGGCGAAGCTGTTCGGTGCCGGCAAGATTATTGCGACGGCAAGCACAGACGAAAAACTGGCGCATGCCAAATCGATGGGAGCAACACATCTGGTGAACTATTCCGAAGAGGGATGGGCAGACAAAGTCAAGGAGATCACAGAAGGCAGAGGCGTGGATGTTGCCCTTGAAATGGTCGGCGGCGATGTGTTCAATCAGACAGTGAAATGTCTTGCTCCGTTCGGACGCTTGGTCATTTTTGGTGCTGCAAGCGGTAAGCAGGCCACGTTCAATCCTGGCCAATTGATGCGGAAAAATCAGTCCGTCATCGGCTTTTTCCTGCCGCAGATCATGCGCAAGCCGGAATTGTTCCAAAGCAGCTTCAAAGAATTGCTGGACTATATGGCAAGCGGCGACTTAAAACTGATGATCGGCGGAGCATATCCTCTGGCTGAAGCGGCAGAAGTCCATCGCTTATTGCAAGGCAGAAAAACCATCGGGAAACTGGTGCTGAAACCGTAAGATTCAGAAAGAGGGGATTGCATGCTGGATCAATTAGGGATTGAGTCGATTCGTATCGATTTGCCGTTCCGTCTGAACCACGTCAATTGTTTTATGGCGGAAGGTGAGAAGGGCTGGACCATCATCGATGCGGGATTGAACAATGACTCTACGAGAGAGTTGTGGGAGCGGCAAATTGGAAAGCGTGATGTGGCGGACTTGCTGATCACCCATTACCATCCCGATCATTTCGGCTATGCCGGCGGGCTACAGAAAAAAACAGGAGCGAAAGTTTCCATGACGAAGACAGATGCCAATTCGGGTCTGTCTTCTTGGCAGTCCGAATTTCTCGAGACGATGCCGGCTCACTACAAAGCTTCGGGTGTGCCGAATGGAAAGTCGTCGGAAATGGCGGGGAATACCGCGGACTTTCAGCCTTTGGTCAATCCGCTGCCGCAAATCAATCATTATTTCGTAGAAGGCGAAACGGTACAGATCGGGCGCTATGAATATGAAGTGATTTTTACGCCCGGCCATTCGGACGGTATGGTGTGCTTTTACAACAGAGAAAAGAATGTCTTGCTGTCGGCCGACCATATCCTGCCGAACATCTCGCCGAATATTTCTTATTGGTACCATGGCGACGAAAATCCGCTGGCTTCGTATTTAACTTCTTTGGAGAAAATTAGGATGTTGGATGCTGAATTTGTCATCCCGTCTCATGGCAAACCGTTTTACGACGCCAATAGCCGGATAGCGGAACTGAAAACGCATCATGCCGAACGGCTGGAGGAGACGGCTGATGTGCTCCGCGAAACTGCTACGGTCTACGGGGCGTGTGAACTGCTTTTCAAGCGGCCATTGACGGTCCATGAAATGCGTTTTGCAGTCGGGGAAACGCTGGCTCATTTGGAGTATTTGCGCCATGCTGGAGAGTGTGAACGTGAAATGGACAACGGTGTTTGGCAGTATAGGAGACGCTGAAGTAAATCTCTGCTTTGGGCAATTGGCATATCCCATGCGGAAGCCGTTTAAACAAACAAGCATCCCGTAAACTGTTAAACTAATGATAGAAAGAGTGATAACAGAGGAAGGATGATGTAAGTGAAAGCATTTGTCATTGAATCTGGTGAATTGAAAGTGAAAGACATGGAAGAACCGCAAGCGAAAGCGGGCGAAGTGGTCGTCGCGCTGAAAACTGCGGGCATCAACCGGAGGGATCTTGGATTGCCGAATCGCTATGGCAACCGTCCGGAAGCGCTCATCATCGGTTCCGATGGAGCGGGAGTTATCGAAGCGGTCGGCGAAGTGGTGAGCGGATTCTCAGTTGGTGATGAAGTGATCATCAATCCGGCGCTCCGCTGGTACGGCAACAGCGATGCACCGCCGGTGGAATTTGATATTTTGGGTATGCCGGACCATGGCACATTCGCTGAGAAAATTGCTTTGTCTGCAGAGCAAGTCGAGAAAAAGCCGGAATTTTTATCGTGGGAAGAAGCCGGGTCGCTCGCTTTGGCGGGGGTGACCGGCTACCGGGCACTGTTTACTAAAGGTGAAGTAAAGGAAGGCGATACCTTGTTCATTCCAGGAGCAGGAAGCGGTGTGGCAACGTATTTGATTCAGTTTGCGAAAAACGCAGGCGCCCGGGTGATTGTCAGTTCCAGAAGCGAAGAAAAGCGGAATCATGCGCTAGAAATTGGAGCGGACCGCGCCATTGTGACAGACAGCGACTGGCTGCAGGAACTGGCCGATGAAACCGTTGATCTCGTCATTGACAGCGTCGGTGCCGCGACGTTCAACCGGTCGCTCGAGGTTCTGAAAAAAGGCGGGCGCATCGTCATTTTCGGTGCCACGACCGACGACAATGTCGATTTCAATCTCCGCAGCTTCTTCTATGGCCAGTACCAATTGTTCGGCTCGACGATGGGCAGCCGCGAAGAGCTGCGCGCGATGCTTGCCCATATGGAAGAACACGGCACGCATCCTGTCGTTGACCGGGTCTTCGATTTGGAACACGCGCAGGAAGCATTCGATCATTTGGGCAGCGGAAAACAGTTCGGCAAAGTCGTCTTGCGGCTAAAGTGAAGTTCACCCAGTGGCATGTTCCACTAAGTGCTAGTTGAACAAACCGGACTTTTACGTTCGAAGAAGCGGGAATCTAACTGTCTGTTAAAGCGGGATTAAATAATTTCGAACTTCTGAAACTTTCCGGCCAGTCAACCGTAAATAAGGTATCAGAAAAAAGACTGGAGATGAAAATAAATGGAGAATACAGGCTTTAAAATACTTGTCCATGCCAGTGCGTTCTTTGCTCCGTTTTTAGTGCCGTTTATCGTGTTCCTTATTACGAGCGACCCGGAAGTGAAAAAACTGTCCATCCAGGCGTTGTTGTTCCAACTTGTGATGGGTGTGCTGTTGACGATTTCAGGTTTCTTGGTGATCTTCATCATCGGTATTCCTATGCTGATCGTGTTTGGCTTGATGACCGTCATCGTACCAATCATGGGCATTATCCGCGCATTGAACAACGACAAATTCGACTATCCGATCGTTGGTGCCTGGTATCAATGAACCCCCTCCTCTTGAGGGGTTTTTTTATTGGCAAAAAGGATCTGTTTTATTAAAATTTCTGCTGGAAGCGTATTTTAACCTTTGCCGAGCGTATTTCAAGATTAATGGAGCGTATTTCTCGAGTTGTAGTGCGTATTTTAACTTCAACTGAGCGCATTTTCAAAAACCCACATAAAACCCGGCCATCCATGAGGATGGCCGGGTTTTATCAATCAAAAATATACGCTAAGGCTTTAATCGCCTGGTCGACAGTTTCGACGGTAGCATTTGCTTTGCGGGACAGTTCTTTCAGCGGATGATGCAGTTTCTCGGGGCGGATCAGGATGACCGGTTTCCCCACTGCAAGTGCGCTGCTGGCGTCCATTGCCGTGTTCCATTGTTTGTACTGTTCGCCGAAAAGAGCGATGACCAGATCCGCTTTTTGCATCAGTACGCCGGTGCGCAGGTTGTTGAAGCTGGAAGCTGCTGCGTCTTTGAATACCGCATTCGGCTGCTCGCCTAAAATTTCCTCGCCGATATTATCCGAGCGTTCGTGGTCTTCCATCGGTCCGACAAAATCGACCGGCAAGTTCAGTGCCAATGATTTTTTCTTGATCTCTTCGCGCCACGTACTATGAATTTCTCCGGCTAGATAAACAGTTAATCGCATGTATATATCCTCCTTGAACCCATTTCCTTCAGTGTATCACAAGTCCGGAAAGGGCAGAGGGCCTTAAATGATCTGGCGTTCTTTGCGTTCTACCGGAATCAATGAAAGCACATTTTCAATTTTGAACGTGCGTTTTTTGTTCCGGAGAAAGCAATATGCTTGAAACGACTCCCCGCTCACTTTTAAAATTTTAATGCGGCGTTTGCTGATGCTTCCATCGTTCGCCATGTACATCATGTCAATCAATTGCTGATGTTTGAAGGCTTTCAAAATCTGTGCTTTCATCAATTTTCACTCCCTTAATAGAACGTTTGTTCTTATTATAACCCTAAAAATTGCAGAAAACAAGCAAACTGTTTTCGTGTATAATGGAACGAACATATATTCTTTTTGCCCCAGAAAGGAGCATGATGATGAAAATTTTCCATACCGCCGACTGGCATTTAGGCAAGCTGGTCCAAGGTGTTTATATGACTGAAGAACAACGCCATGTGTTAGAACAATTCGTCGCTGCTATTGAAGAACAGCGGCCGGATGCTGTCATTATCGCAGGCGATTTATACGACCGGGCAGTGCCGCCGACAGAAGCCGTCAATTTGCTGGATGAAGTACTGGCGAAAATTGTGCTGGAACTCGAGACGCCGGTATTTGCTGTAGCCGGAAACCATGACAGCCCGGGGCGTTTGAATTTCGGGAGCCGGGTCATGAAAATGAATGGTATCCACATTGCCGGCCATGTCCAAAAAGAACACGAGCCGATTGTCATGGCCGATGAATTCGGAGAAGTGCATATCCATTTGATTCCGTATGCCGATCCGTCCCAGGTCCGCTATGCACTGGGAAATCCGGACATCCGATCACATAACGATGCAGCAGAAGCCATCGTTGAAAACATAAAACAAAAGTTGAACCCGGAAGCCCGCCATATCGCTGTCGGCCATGCATTTGTGACGCCCCACGGAGAGCAGCAGGAAAACACCAGCGATTCAGAACGGCCGTTGTCGATTGGCGGTGCCGAACATGTCGAGGCAGGCCATTTTGCCGATTTCCATTACACGGCACTCGGGCATTTGCACCAGGCCCACCATGTGCTGAATGAAACCATCCGCTATTCAGGTTCGCCGCTCAAATATTCGATTTCAGAAGAGCGCCACCAAAAAGGATTTTTAATCGTTGAAATGGATGGCAGCGGAAACGTCTCGGTCGAAAAGCAATTACTGGCGCCAAAGCGGGACATGCGTACCGTTGAAGGCTTTATGGAAGACATTTTGCGCCATGAACTCAACGAAGATTATGTCTTTGTGAAGCTGCTCGATGAAACGCCGATTTTGTATCCGATGGAAAAAATCCGTTCGGTTTACCCGAATGCCATGCATGTCGAACGCAAAAGCTTTGGGCAGGCAAGCGGCAAGAGCGCGGCGGAATCGCGCCGCAATATGGATCCAATGGTGCTGTTCAATGCTTTCTACGAAGAAGTCAAAGGAGAAAAAGCGACGGAAGAGACTGAAACAGTTTTCAAAGAAGTGCTTCAGGAATTCCTGCGCGAAGAATCTGATGAGAAAGAAGGCGTGAAGCAATGAGACCTTTAAAATTGAAGCTGACCGCTTTTGGACCATACAAGCACACGGAAACCATTGATTTTGCCGATTTGAAAGGAAACCAGCTATTCGTCATTTCGGGCAGCACGGGTTCCGGGAAAACGACGATTTTTGACGGCATCTGTTTTGCCCTTTACGGCGCTGCCAGCGGGTCGGACCGCGTCGAAACACGCCATTTGCGAAGCGATTTTGCCGAAGACGGAACGCACACTTGCGTAGAGATGGAATTTGAAATACATAACAAAGTCTACCGGATCCTGCGCCAGATGAGCCATGTTAAAGCAGGGAACAAGAGCGCGACCGGCGAACGCTATGAATTTTTCGAGAAGACGAAAGACGGGGAAGTGCCTTGTGTAGAGCGGCAAATCGTTTCGGAAATCAACCGCCGGGTCGAAGAGATCATCGGACTGACGCAAAACCAGTTCAGCCAGATTGTTATGCTGCCGCAAGGCGAATTCCGTAAGCTCTTAACGTCTGAAACCGATAATAAAGAAGAAATCCTGCGCAAAATCTTTAAAACAGAACCGTATAAAATGATAGCGGAACGTTTGAAGCAGAAACGCGATGCGGCAAAAGAAGCGTATCAAGGTGAACAGCACGGCTTGGCCAGCCACGTCGGCAACATCAAAGGGGCGTTGCCGGAACGTGATTCCGCATTGTTTGAGCTGCTGCAGCGCGAGCATTACAATGTTCATCAAATAGTGGCAGGGCTTGAAAGCGAAGCTGCTTTTTATCAGGAAAAGATGCAGCAGGACGAGCAATACTACCTGAGCCTCTACAAAAAGCATGATGAGAAAATGAACGCTTTCCACGAGGCGAAAAAATGGAACGACCGTTTCAGCGACTTGGCAGATAAGGTGCAGCGCCTTGAACAAGTAGAGCAGCAGCTGCCGGCAATCGCTCAAAAAGAGCAGCGGCTGAAAGACGCTGAACGCGCCGGGTTCATCGAAGGCATTGAAAATATCTACAAAGAGCTGGAAAAGGAAAAAGCGGAAAAGCTTCTTCTCTTAGAAAAAGCGTTGAAAGCGGAACAAGCAACAAAAGAAAACTTAGCAAAAGCTGAATCCGCTTTTGAGACGGAACAAAAGCGCGGAACGGAACGCGAAAAAATAAGCCAACAAGTAGTCGAGCTCCGGAAATTATTGCCGGCGGTAGAGGAATTGGACGGCAAAAAAGCGCAGCTCACCAAACTTCAAACTGCAGCAGCACAAGCTGGAAAAGAACTTGAGGAAATAGCTGAGCAGTGGCAAACGGAAAAGGATGCCTGCCAATTGGTGGCTGAAAAAATTGAGGCATTGGACCGGAAACTTGAAGCATTTGACGAGCAGCAGGCAAAATTACTGGGCTTAAACGAACAATACCGGGTGCTGGCTGACTTGTGCGCCCTTCAGAAAAAAGTGCGGCAGCAGCAGAAAACGAGCGAAGAAAAAGAGTCGGTGTACCAACAAGCGGCAGATGAATACCGTGGACTGGAAGCTGTCTGGTTTGCGAACCAGGCGCAGGTACTGGCGTCGGCCCTTCACGACGGCGACGCCTGCCCGGTCTGCGGGAGCAGCAATCATCCGAACAAAGCGGTCGAAGCCCATCAGCCGTCCGTTTCCAAAGAGGAACTCGACCGGTTAAAAGCCCGGCTTGATGGAGTGGACAGCCAGTACCGCAATGCAGCCGCTGCATTGAATGCATTGGCAGAACAGCTGGAACGCCAAAAAGAAGAAGCATTTAAATTAGGGCTCAACCCGGCAGAAGCGGACGCTGACTACCGGAAAACCGAAGAACAAAAAGCGGCACTGGAGCAGAAAGTGGCCGAGCTGCAGGCGGATAGAAAGAATTTACGTGTCTTGAAAGAACAGCTCAACGTTCAAACGGCAAAAGCAGGCCAGCTTGAAAAAGACAAAACAGAGCTCGCTGAACATGTACAGCAAGCGGCATCTGCCTACGGCACAGCCAAAGCAGTTTTTGAACAAGGGCTGCTGGCTATACCGGAAGAAGTACGGGTGCTGTCTGTTCTTGAAGAAAAAATTAGTGAAGCCGAAGCTGAAAAGAGGAAACTGGAACGTCTTTGGGAAAGCATCCAACAAGAGCTTCAACGGGCAAAAGAGCAATTTACAGCAGCGTCCGTCAGCGCGAAGCATGCAGCGACTACAGCAGAGGAAATAGCGCAGAAAAAAGAGAACGCCCAGCAGCAATGGAGCGATGCGCTGCAAAAATCCGATTTTTCTTCAGAACAGGCGTACCAAGAGGCGAAGCTAAAGGAGCAGGAGCGCATCGCATTGAAAGAAGCGATTCAGGCATTCAGGCAAAACCGCCATACCTTGATGGAAAGAGTCCAGGAACTGAAAGCAGAGCTATCCGGACGAAATCCATCCGACATCGGACTGCTTGAAGCAGAGCTTAGCCAATTGAAGGCGGAATACGAAGCAGCACTGAATACTTGGAACCGGTCGCAAGATTTCCAGAACTCAAGCGAAGCGATAAAGAACCGTATTATCGCCGCATCCGAAAAAGCGATGCAGGCTGAACAGCAACTCAACCGAATTGCGGACTTGCACGACATGATCCGGGGCCAAAACGGCTTGAAGATTTCGTTCGAGCGCTATTTGCAGATTGAGTATTTGGAACAGATCATCCAGTCAGCGAACGAACGGCTGAAAAACCTGTCCAATGGCCAGTTTTATTTGATGCGCAGCGACCGGCAGGAAGCCCGCGGCAAGCAAAGCGGTCTTGGCCTGGATGTCTACGACGCTTATACCGGACAGACGCGTGATGTGAAAACTTTATCCGGCGGCGAGAAATTCAATGCCTCTCTGTGCCTGGCACTGGGAATGGCTGATGTGATCCAGAGCTTCCAGGGCAATGTGGCGATCGATACGATGTTCATCGACGAAGGATTCGGATCGTTGGACGATGAATCGTTGAACAAATCAATTGATACGCTGATTGACTTGCAGAAATCCGGGCGCATGATTGGCGTCATTTCCCATGTCCAGGAACTAAAAGCAGCGATACCGGCTATCCTGGAAGTGAAAAAATCAAAAGAAGGCTTCAGCCAGACAAAGTTCGTGATCAAATAAAAGCCGTAAGCATCTTCCTTCTGTTTGTTTAAACCGGCCGTGAATAGTGAATGGTAACAATAACAGGGGTTTTTCGGAAGGAAGGTGCAAATGGACACAATTCTTTATTTTGCTTTTACTGCGGCTTATATCCTGCTGTTGGTATGGGCAATCGATAAACAGAAATCGTGGAATTTTATGTCATTTATCTGCCTGGTGCTGATTGGCCTTATTTACGATAATGGCATGATCGCAATGGGCAAATTTATCGGCGAAGGCTCGGTGCTTGAAAACTTGAGCCTGCTGCGTTTTTGGAGCCATGTTTTCCTGACGCCGATGCTGGTGCTGTTTTCTTGGGGAGCTTTGAACCGGGCAGGAATCGGCTGGGTGAAGAAAAAAGCGGTTTTAGCTGCAGCGATAATTTATGCTTTGGCATTGGCCGCAATCGAAATCGCTTTGGAAACATGGGGATTGGAATTGGCAACCGAACAGCAATATGGCGTATTGCGGTATGTATCGGCTGAGCCGTCGAGCGGACCGCCGATTATGGTGCTGCTCGTTTCAGTTGTCTTGATTGCTGCTGGTATTCTGCTTTGGAAAAAGGTAGGCTGGAAATGGATGCTGATTGGTGCCGGTGTTATGACAATAGGCAGTGCAGTGCCGATTCCGGTGGATAGTTCGGCTGCCACCAATGCGTTTGAATTATTCCTCTTGACCACTTTGGTATGGACCAAGGTTCACCTCGAGTCAAAGGAACAAAATTAAAGGGGCCAAAAACAATGAAAAAACTCAGTTTTAAAACACGCATGATTTATTTTGGAGTAATCGCAGCGATCAGTTTGGCGTTTTTTGCTCTACAATTGTATGTCTATTTAAACAGTTCGAATGGAACCGGTTCGATGGTTCTGCTGATTTTATGGGGTCTTATGGTTGTCTTTGGAATCGCCGGAATTGTTTATAATATCGCAAAAAAAGACCGTCATTCTAAATGACGGTCTTTTTCTTAGACAGCGCAAAATGAAATTCCTGGGATTCATGGGCAAGCATAGAAAGCTATGGTAAAGTTTAAAGAGATTTCATAATCAGGAGTGAAAATCATATGACAAAAAAGTTGAGTCCTCAAGAAGTTACCGAGTTGATTGATAAAGGCGCAGATATCATTGTTCCAATCGCCAATGGCGAACCGATCCGTCTGCTGGACATATTGGAAGAAAATGTGGAAAAGCTGGAAGGTGTCAAAATTCACCAATTGTTGGCTTTGCGGAGCCGCCGTTATATCCAAGGTGAATTTGAACAGCTCAAGCATGTTTCTTATTTTCTAAGCGGTGCTACGCGCAAAGTGTACCAGCAGGCAAAAATGGAGCTGGTTCCAAACAATTTCCATGAAGTGCCGCGTTTGCTGAAGAAAACGACGAAAATGTCGATGATCATGACTGTGGCTTCTCCAATGGATGAGCATGGCTATTTTACGTTCGGCACACAAGCGGACTACATTTCTGAATTTGTCGGGAAAGTCCCTTTTATCCTGGAAGTAAATGAACATATGCCAAGAACCTATGGCCGCAATCAAATTCATATCAGCCAAATAGCCGGCTTTGTGGAGCACCATGCGCCGCTGGCTGAAGAAAAAGCAGCTGCACCGAGCGACAGGGACTTACTGATTGCGGCTTCGATTATCGAAGACATCCAAGACGGAGACACGCTGCAAATTGGAATAGGTTCTGTACCGAATGCCGTTATCTCGATGCTAAAGGATCACCGCCATCTGGGCATCCATACCGAAATGCTGCCGGATGGAGTAGTGGATCTGGTGAAAGCCGGTGCAGTCGACGGCACCCGTAAGTTTACGAACCCGGGGAAAATTATTACCACCTTCGCGTACGGTTCAAAGAAGCTATACGATTTTCTGGATAACAACCCGGTAGTCGAATTCTTGCCGGTCAGCCAAGTCAACGATCCGCGGGAAATCGCGAAAGAGAAAAACATCGTTTCCATTAATGCGACGACCGAAGTGGATCTGTTCGGGCAGTGCGCTTCCGAAACTGTGGGCGGCAAGTATTATTCTTCCAGCGGTGGACAAGTTGATTTTGCCCGCGGTGTGCGTTTTGCAGAAAACGGAAAAGGTTACATCTGCATGCAGTCAACGGCAAAAAATGAAACATTATCCCGCATCAAAATTAACCTGACGCCTGGATCGGTTGTGACGACAGGAAAGAATGACGTGGACAATATTGTAACTGAGTATGGCATTGCGCGTCTTCACGGGGCATCAATCTCGGAACGTGCGAAACGCCTGATTGCAGTAGCCCACCCGAATTTCCGGGAAGAGCTGCTGTTTGATGCGAAAAAAAATGGCATTGTCATTTAAAAAGCAGCTTAAAACGAAAACCTTTCTCCGTTCATTCGGGAAAGGTTTTTTCTTTTACCCGTCTACGAACTTTACATATTCGCTCATTAGCCATATACTTACTTAGGTAAGTAATTTTAGAGGAGATAATTATGCAGAAATTGTTATTTCATGAAATCCATCAAAAATCACGTTTATCTGTTAAAGAAGTTAACGATGCGCTGAAAGAATTTCATTTATACAGTTCCCAGTGGTCCATTCTTTTTTGTCTGGAACAATTCGGTGAGATGACGCAAAAAGAGATTTGGCAGTATTTGAATGTTGAAGCGCCTACCGTGACGAGGACGTTAATGCGCTTGGAACACAGCGGCTGGGTAGTCCGAAAAGAAGGGCAAGACAAGCGGGAACGCCTTGTCCAATTATCGGAATTCGCAAAGAAAATGGTGCCGCAGATTGAAAAACGGATTCAAGAGGTGGAGGAGAGCCTTCTGTCTTCTTTATCGGAAGCAGAGCAGCAGCAGCTGATTGAGCTGCTTAAAAAAATCGGCAATAACTGAACGAAGAAAAGGATGTAACGAATGACTGAAAAAAGACCCATTTGGACCAAGAGCTTTATCAATATCTCAATAAGTACGTTTTTTATTTTTGTAGTCTTTTATGCCTTGCTGACGTATATACCGATTTACGTTATGAGTGATTTGGGAGGAACTGCGACACAAGGCGGGCTGGCCGTTTCGGCTTTTCTGATTTCAGCCATTATAATGCGCTTTTTTGCGGGACTGATTCTGGAGAAGTACGGAAAGCGAAATGTGCTGATTTTAAGCGTTCTGCTGTTTGCTGTTAGCACCATTTTATATATTTTTGTAGGAGACTTTACCGTTCTGCTTTTTCTTCGTTTTTTCCATGGCATCTGGTTTAGTTTGATGACCACAGTGGGTGGGGCGATTGCCGCGGATATCATCCCGCCGGAACGCCGTGGTGAAGGCTTGGGCTACTACGGGATAGCGATGAATTTGGCGATTGTGGCAGGGCCTTTTATCGCACTGACTTTATTGCCTTACGTAACCGCACAAAGCATTTTCACCATTTTTGCGGTGATCATGGTTATTGGGTTCCTGTGTGCGCTATGGGTTAAGGTAGATGAAATTCCAGCAGTTGAAAAAGAAGAAAAACGCAAACTGGTTTTCAATGATTTTGTTGAAAAGAAAGCTGTCCCTATCGGAAGTGTAGCTTTCTTCATTTCGTTTGCTTATGCCAGCATTATTTCGTTTATCTCGGTGTATGCCGAATCGCTGGGTTTAATCAAGACCGCGAGTTTCTTCTTTATCGTTTACGCTATCGCGATGCTGCTGGTTAGACCGTTCAGCGGCCGAATTTTCGATTCGATCGGGCCGAATGTTGTCATTATTCCCTCGATCATTATATTTGCCATCGGACTGTTTTCGCTCAGCCAAACCGAATCGGCTTGGATGCTGCTGTTTTCAGGTGCGTTGGTCGGAATCGGCTACGGCACTTTGCTGCCGAGCTTTCAGACACTGGCAATCCAGGCAGCGGACAAACACCGGAGCGGCCATGCGACCGGCACATTTTTCGCTTTATATGATACAGGAATTGCGATTGGCTCTGTGTCGCTCGGAATCATTGCCGCCGCTTTCGGCTACTCGAATTTGTATTTGATCCTGGCTGTTTTGGTTTTATGCGCCGCCTTTTATTATGTATGGATCATGAAAAAACAAAAAACAGCAATAAATGAAAAACAGGCGTCCCGTGCATAAGGGGTGCCTGTTTTAGCCTGTAGACGAAGTTTGGATGAAAATATATAGAAATGCAAAAAAACCAACCGGACCGCTCACTTCGCTTTCCGTGGGTTCAGCTTCAGCCTCCTCGTCACTGAGAACCTTGTGCTCCTGTTTCTGCATCGCTTCGCTAGCTTCGAAACATGGAAGAGCGTTGCATCGCTGCGCTAGCTTCGTCGCAAAGGTTGACCTCGCAGGCTTCGGCCAATGCCTTTCCTGTGGGGTCTTCAGCTTTCTTCGCTCTGTCGCATTGCTCCTTCACTGCTCCTACAGGAGTCTCCACGGCCGGACCGGTTGGGCGTCTCCCTTTGAATCGATAGTGAATGATAATCCAATTGACGCTTAAACAGGCAGCTCAAGAGGAAAAGCGACACCTCTAGATAGCCTTCATGTTAAGGATTCGGAGTGGAAGCCGGCGACTCCAGCGGGATAGCGAAGTGCCGAAATCCACTCGGGACGTAAGTTCCGAGTTAGTTCGGCGCGAGCCCGCGGAAAGCGTCCGGCTGAAACGGAGGATCCGGAATTCCCTGTTGTATGTTCATTCATTTCTCATGCGTGAAAATTCTTTTTTCTGCAAGCTCAAACAGGCATCCCTTCTACACGGGATGCCTGTTTTTTGTCATTCAACGTTCAATGACACTTCGCCGATTCCTTCAAAGCTGGCAGTGTAAGCCCCTTTTTCCAGTTTTTTAGGGAGGATGAATGTGCCGGATGAAACAGCCATGCCCTTTTCAAGCTGAAGTCCGTGCACTGCCAATTCGTCAATCAGCCATTTCACCGCATGGATGGGATGATCCAGAACCGCTGAAGAAGTATCTGCAGCGATTTCGTCTCCATTAAAGAACAGGCTTCCTTTTATGCCATCTAGCTGTTCGTACGTCAATCCTTCGACAGGCTCTCCGGCAACGATTTTTCCGGCGACGGCACTGTCTGCCACCACTTGCCCCAAACTGATTTTGGGAAACCAGTCTTCAAACCGGGAGTCCGGCACTTCAATGCCCGGTGCGACTGCGGTCTTTTCAAGAATTGCCTGGCTGTCGTCTTCTACCGACAGCTCTTCTTTGACGATGAAAACCAATTCAATTTCAATTAAAGGCGAGGACATCGCTTCAAGAAGAATGTTCCCGCTGTTTAGGGCGGATGTTGTTAACGCGCCGTACAAAGGCGTGTCAGAATGGAAAAGTTCCTGTGTTTCGAGGCTGGTTAAACTGATTTTATAGCCGGCGAGCGCTTCATTTGCTTGGACCGCTTTTTTATTCGTTAAGGCGTGTTGAATGCGGTAAGCTTCGTTTTTGGGCAAGGAAGCAGGGATAAAATCTTTTTCAATCGGCTGATTTTCTATGTATGCCTCGTATAAAATAGCGGCCATTTTTTGGCTGTCGAAGTTAATTTGGTCCATTGTTATGAACTCCTTTCAAATATTTTAAATAATCATAACATTTTAAATGTTATTTTGAAATAAGACTTTCGTGCAAAAAAGCCGTTCTCCTTTTAAAGGAAAACGGCTTTTTCATTTGTTTAAAGAACATAATTGAAAACAGACAGGAAATGGCACAAACTGCCGGCCAAAATGAAAAGGTGGAAGATTTCATGGAAGCCCAGGTATTTGGAAGAAAGGACATTTGGTTTCAAACCGTAAATGATGCCGCCGATTGTGTAAAGAACGCCTCCTGCAATCAATAGAAGCAAGCCCCCCAACGGCAGGCTGTCCGCCAGCGGCACTACGGCGAAAATAATGATCCAGCCCATTGCAATGTAAAGAGCGGTCGATAGCCAGCGCGGCGAATGGAACCACACCATTTTAAACAGAATGCCGGCAATCCCGATGGCGGCCACAAAACCGAACAACGACCAGCCGAGCGGACCATCAAGTGCTATCAGGCAAAAAGGGGCATAGGAACCGGCAATCAATGCAAAAATCATCGAATGGTCCAGTTTTCTTAAAAAAGCGACCAACCGCGGATGAGCGATAGCGGTATGATAAATGGTAGATGCGAGATACAAACAAATTAAGCTGCCGCCAAAAATGATGACCGATGCCAAGTGCAGCGGTGGAGCATCGGCGTAAGCTGCTTTGATGACCATAGCCAGAAGAGCAGCAAAAGAAAGAACAGCTCCTGCTAAATGGGAGAGCGCATTAAAAGGCTCTCTTATGTATTGATTCATACTTATACGCACCTTTCGACATGTAGTTATTGAAACTACTTAGAATAATACTCTTATTAATTTTATTGGTCAAGCTTGGAGGTTTTAAAATAGTAAGGTAAAATTAACAGCATCAAATAATGTATTGAAGGTGAACGAAATGGAAAACATGGACGGCCTTATTGAGAATTTGGGGGTAAAGAGCGGCGTTTTGCTGGAAGATATTCCGAAAATCGATTTGTATATCGATCAAGTGATCCAATTGTTCGAAACGAGCTTTGCCGATGCCAAAAGAAATGAAGAAGAAAAAATCCTGACAAAGACGATGATCAACAATTATGCCAAAGGAAAGCTCTTTTATCCGGTACACAATAAAAAATACACGCGCAACCACATCATGCTGATCAGCCTGATTTATCAGATGAAAAGTGCTTTATCCATCAATGATGTCAAACAAGTGCTTGATGGCCTTAACGAGAGAGCCTTGCAGCAAGGGTTGAATTTGGAAAGTTTCTATGAAAGCTATCTGGAACTTCAGCAAGGAAACATCGGCAGCTTTGCCGCAGGTTTGAATGAACAAGCGGGCCGAGTGTCGCAGCAGGCCGCTGGAATGGAAGATGCAGAAGAGCTGGAGCGGGTGTTGCTTATTGCTTCACTGGTGCATACCAGCAACCTTTATAGAAGAGCTGCGGAAAAACTGGTGGATGACATGAAAGAGCGGGGGAGAGAGAAATGATGAAAGTGCTGATTGATGCAGACGGCTGTCCCGTAGTCGATTTGACGATTTCCGTTGCCAAGCAATTTCAGCTTCCGGTCCTGCTTCTATGCGATACAGCCCATAATATGCAGCGGCCTGGCGCCGAAACCATCATCGTTTCAAAAGGAGCGGACGCAGTCGATTTTGTACTGGTCAACCGGGTCGAGAAAGGGGACGTGGTCGTTACGCAGGATTATGGGTTAGCAGCGATGGTGCTTGCAAAACGGGGATATCCCATAGACCAGAATGGCCGTGTTTATTCGGAGCAGAATATCGATCAGCTGCTGTACAGCCGCCATATCGCCAAAAAGGTGCGCGATGGAGGCGGCCGCATGAAGGGGCCGAAAAAACGCAAGCCCGAAGACAACGAAAAGTTTCAAGAAAGCTTGCTTGGGCTGCTCGAGGAAATAACTACTGCCTAACACAGGAAAAAGCGGAATCGGCAAGCTTGCCGATTCCGCTTTTTTCAATTGTCCGCTAAATGGTCCAGCGGTTGTTGACCAATGCAACCAAAATCCATTTGCCGCTGCTGTTTTTCTCAAAGACCATATTGAGATTCTGCCAGTCCATGCCTTCGTATTGATCGGTTCCAGGGTAATAGAACTCCACAATCATGGCATTCGGGAAGCGTTCTTTGATTTGCTCGTGTGTCATTGGCTGTTCGGTGCGGCCGTATCGTTCTTTTTCATTGTAAGTGGCATTCATTAAATACTGATTGTAGTACTGGGCAGGAGTCAGTTTGATCGGGAAGCCGCTGCCGTCCTGATAGCCCCATTGATAAACTTTGCTGTTCTGCATAAAGCCAGGCAGCTGGGCTTTTGTAAAGGTGACGCCTCCGTTGTCCAGGCAACCGCCGCTGTATGGGCAGAACGTCAAGCCTTTCTGTGCACTTACATACGAAGAAACAGCTGCAAAATCTTTCGCTTTCAAGTCAGCCAGGATGTCATTGGCCGTTTCCAGCAAGGCTTGCTTGTCAGGAATGAAAGACGGTTCGATGGCCCGTGCCAAGAATACGGCAAAATGGACGCGGGTGACATTGTTGTCCGGACGAAATGTGTTATCCGTATAGCCTAGCGCCACTCCTTGATAAGCCAGCCGTGAGATGGCTTCATATGCAAAGTGGTTTGGTCCTACATCGGAAAATTTGGCGTTTGGCGCATTCGGGAAATCAAAAGCGCGGTCGAGCATGACCGCTGTTTGGGCACGGGTCACTTTCCAGTTCGGGCGGAAATAGTTTCCGGGGAATCCATTAACGATTCCCGCTTCCGCACCGGAAGCAATATAACCCGAAGCGAAGTGGCTGGCGCTTACATCTTTGAATGGAGTCGCTCGTTTGGTTCCATCGAGCTCAAGCGCCCGTCCGATCATTGTTATGGCTTCCGCACGGGTAACAGGGGCATTTGGGCGGAATGTGCCGTCCGAATAGCCGGAAACAATTCCTTGTTCATGTAAATAGATTACTTCAAAAGCAAAAGGGTCATTGGCAAAAAAATCATCAAATGTGACAACGGCCTTGGCAGGAGCAGAAAACGCACTGAATAGAAGGAAGAACGCCGCTGCTAGAAACAGAATTTTTCTCATGATTCCACCTCCCTAATTAAGTCGATTTTACCACGAAATAATGAAATAATAAACATAAAGACTGTATTTTCTGACAATTATAATTTAAACTTACTATGCTGCTAGATGAATAATTTTGGAGAGCAGGGGAATACTAGATTAAAGACTTAATGAGCTGAAAGGAGACTAGTATGGATAAAATTCTGATCGTCGTAACCAACTATTCAGCCCTTGGAGAAAGAGGGAAGAAAACCGGTCTTTGGTTGAGGGAGCTGACGGATTTTTATCACGAAGTCAGAGACCTTTTTGACGTTGACATCATTAGTACATCTCCGAAACGGGTGCCTTTGGATCCGCGAAGCTTGCTCGAGGTGCTGACCAACAAAAAGACACGGGCTTATTATATGAATGACGAACTGATGGACCGCCTCAAAAATCCCCTAACTCCGGAAGAAGTCGACGGCCATGAGTATGCAGCCATTTATTTTACGGGCGGACACGGCACTATGTACGATTTCCCAGGAAACATTCACTTGCAGGAGCTGACCAAGACGATTTATGAAAAAGGTGGAATCGTTTCAGCTGTTTGCCACGGTCCGTGCGGATTATTGAACGTACGGCTGTCTGATGGCCGATACTTGTTGTCGGGCCATGTTGTCACCGGTTTTTCGAATCAGGAAGAAAAGCTGATGGGCATGTTCAAAGACATTCCTTATTCGCTGGAAGAAAGTATGAGGGAAAGAGGGACTTTATTCAAACAGGCGGCATTGCCCTTCACTTCTTGTGTGATTTTATCAGGGCGTTTGATCACGGGCCAGAATCCGGCTTCGGCGAGAGGCGTCGCCTTAAAAGTCATTGAGCAATGCCGGGAACTGGAAAACCGTGAGTATGAGTATCAGATGGAAGCTTAAGCCGGTTTTCCTTTGAGATAGCTGCTACGTTTAAATTAAAGGCCGAAAGGGTAATTTCTACTAAATTTATAGTTAGTTCAAAAAGGAGTTTTGACAATGGCCCAAAGATCGGTAACAGGTTATTACGACAGTGAACAAGAAGCGATCGAAGCAATCGAAGAGCTGAAACTGCAAGGCTACCGGCAGGAAGACATCTCCGTTATCAGCAAAAACAAAGGCGAAACCGAAACGGTCACGGAAGAAACAGGAACCCATGCAAGCGAAGGCGCCGCAGCCGGATTGGTGACCGGCGGCGCATTAGGCGGATTGGGCGGTGTGCTTGTTGGGCTCGGCGCGCTGGCGATACCGGGAATCGGACCGATTGTTGCCGCAGGACCAATCGCTGCTGGACTTACAGGAGCAGCGGCAGGAGCCGGGCTTGGTGGCCTTGCAGGTGCTTTGATCGGGATGGGCATTCCAGAAGAAGAAGCAAAAGCATACGAAACCCATTTTAACAAAGGGAAGATTCTGGTGCTGTTGGAAGACGGCAATGAACGGGACAAAGATTCGCCGGGACGGGCGAACAGAAGCGTTTTATAGATGCAATACATGAACCATCCTCGAAAAGGATGGTTTTTTGAGAGAAAATTAAAAAGGGGGAAAAGGGATGTCATTTATCCGGAAAGTGGTAACCGAACATGCACCCTATCATGTGGATCAAAAAGAAATAGTTGGAGTGGTCAGGAATTTGTTCGGAGGGCATTACGAAGATATCGAAAGATTGCTCCGGGTATTTGGCAATGGCCAGATTGAAGGCCGTTATTTTGCAGCCCCGCTGGAGTGGTTTGAACGGGAACGCGGCCTGGAAGAGAAAAATCAGCTGTATATTGAAGAAGCTGTACGCATGGGCAGCAATGCGGTCAAGCGCTGTCTGGAAGAAGCAGAGGTAGAAAAAGAAGAAATCGATGCATTTGTTTTTGTCTCGAGTTCGGGCATGGCCACGCCGACGATTGATGCCCGCATCATGAATGAATTGCGTCTGCCTGTACATATTAAGCGCTTGCCGCTATGGGGGCTGGGGTGTGCAGGAGGGGCAGCGGGAATCAGCCGGGCACACGATTATTGCCTGGCTTATCCAGATGCCAAAGTGATTGTCTTATGCCTTGAACTATGCAGCCTGACTTTCCAGCGATCTGATACGTCAAAAAGCAATTTGATCGGAACTTCCTTGTTCGCCGACGGGGCAGCGTGTGCTTTAGTGACTGGGCGGAATGACCAGGCAAAAGGATCGGGCTTCTTCATCCGCGAGACCCAGTCGACATTGATGCAGGATTCAGAAGATGTCATGGGGTGGGATGTGAAAGATGAAGGCCTGCATGTGGTGTTTTCCCGTGATATCCCGAAAATCATTGAAAGTTGGCTCAAACCGAACGTCGATTTGTTTTTGGATAAAATCGGGAAAACTTCTGCGGATATTAAGCATTTCGTGGCTCATCCTGGCGGCAAAAAAGTATTGGCGGCCTACGAGAAATCCCTCGGCCTCCCCAAGGAGAAAACAGATACGTCAAGAGGCGTCCTCGCACAGTACGGAAATATGTCTTCGCCGACCGTCCTGTTCGTCCTGAAAGAATTTATGGAGAATAAACCGAAGAGCGGTGAAGAAGGGCTGCTGACGGCGCTTGGGCCGGGCTTTAGCTCCGAAATGCTTTGGCTTGAATGGGGGGAAGCCGGCGCATGACATTCTTTTATCTGCTGGTCGGTATTGTCATCATTCAACGGCTGCTTGAAGTCTTGTATGCCAAGTCCAATGAACGGCGAATGAAAAGCCAGGGAGCGGTTGAAGCCGGGGCAGAACATTACAAATGGATTGTTCTGCTGCATATACTGTTTTTTGTTTCACTCCTAGCTGAAGTGTTATTCCATCAGCAAGGGCTTGGGCCGGCATGGCCGGTCTTCTTAATCATCTTCTTTGTCGCCCAAGTTCTCCGGGTGTGGGCACTGGCATCACTCGGCCCTTACTGGAACACCAAAATCATTGTGCTGCCGGGCGCCACAAAAGTGAAAAAAGGGCCGTACCGCTGGCTGCCGCATCCGAATTACATCGTGGTGGCGCTGGAAATTGCTGCGCTCCCGCTCTTGTTTGGTGCGTGGCGCACAGCCCTGATCTTTACGGTTGCGAATGCTTTGCTTCTGCTGCTGGTGCGGATTCCTGCTGAAGAAAATGCGTTGCGGGAATTGAAGGAATAGGGCAAGGCAAAAAATCTTTAAACTTTGTAGTTAAAAAGGTGTTAATAGGGTATACAAAACAATAGACGTATCTATCATGTTTCTATTTGGAGGGATTTTGATGAAAAAATCGACAATGAATACCGTTATAGGAAGTGCACTGGCGGCGGCTGCCGGAGTTTTTGTGTACCGCGCGTACCAGGAAAAGGGTTCAGTGGAAGTTGCTAAAGATGTAGACATGCGGAACAGCCTGGAAGTGGATCAGCGCGAAAGCGTGGAAGCGGATGTAGATCCGGCGGAAAAAGGGCTGACTCAATTGGATTCAGCATACCGCGACGAATGGCAGGCCAATGCCTTCCCGCAAACTCATAGAGAAATGAAAGAACTAGAAGAAGACAAATAAAACACCTGAGAAGAGCGGAAGCTGGAACAATATGGCTTCCGCTCTTTTTATTGTGTTTTTTAGTTTTGAAGAGAGGAATAGAAATATGTGGATTAAGAAACCGTTTTTTGAGTATGCTACTGCCGTACTCCTGATTGCTATTATTCTCTTTTTTATCGGCAAAATCGATTATGCTTTTTGGCCTTTTAAAATTATTATTGCCACTGTTTTTGCTCCGATATTGATTGCTGGGCTTCTATATTATTTGATTCGCCCTTTTCTCCAGATCTTGCTGCGCTATATGCCGAAAGTCGGAGGCATCGCCGTCGTCTTTTTCGTTTTCTTTGTAGGGCTGACTGCGGTTCTATATTATTTCGGACCCACAATCAAAGAACAGGTGGCAAGCCTGGCGGAACTAGCGCCTCAAACAGTCGAGCAAGTCACAGCTGAGTCCGAAGAGAAAGTGGATGGCTTTGAATTTGCCGGAGTAAGCGGATATGAAATAAAAAACCGGGTGCTTACATACATGGAGAATGCATCCAAAACCTTGATGGATAATGTCATGACAATTTTAGGGACTTTAATGAACGTCGCTGTCGTTCTGATTGTCGTGCCATTCATCTTGTTCTTTTTGTTAAAAGATGATCATAAGTTAATTCCTTATTTGATGAAATACGTGTCCGAAGAACACAAGCCGGAAGGCCGAAAACTATTGGCAGATGTGGACGAAACTTTATCGAATTACATCGTGAGCCAGGCAATTGTTGCGGTTGTGGTCGGTTTCTTCATGTTCATTGGCTATGTCATTATCGGCTTGGATTATGCCTTATCGTTGGCTGTCTTCGCCATGTTCCTGATTATCGTTCCGTTTTTGGGGCCGCTTATCGGCGTCATTCCGGCTCTTTTTGTTGCTTTGATGAGTGGGGAACCCTTTATGGCCATTAAAGTATTGATCGTTTTGCTGATTGTGCAGCAGCTTGAAGGCAATTTGGTGACTCCAAACATTATGGGAAGTCGTTTGAATATTCATCCCTTGACCATTATTTTCCTGCTGTTGATTGCAGCAGCTCTTTATGGGTTTGTCGGCATCTTGATTGCCATTCCGCTTTATGCTGTACTAAAAACGATTATCCATAATTTCCGTCTGTTTATTCGACTGCGCAAGAAAAGAGAAGTGGCAAGTAAAGGGCATTAAGACTCACTGAAGTGAAGATTCACTGAGTTTATTTTCTTAAGAAGGTTCTGAATCTTGAAAGTTTATGCTATATTAATTAATAGTATTTTATGAAAAGGAAAAAGGGGGCACCAAAATGAAAAAGTTTAGTCTGTTTTTGATTCTTTTATCATTCATGCTGATTCTGGCAGCTTGTGGATCGAGTGATTCTGCTGACGATACGAGCGGTTCTGGCGGAGAAAGCGAAAACAAAACTTATAAAGTAGGAATTGATACGACATATCCACCGTTCGAATTTGAAGAAGGCGGAGAATACACGGGAATTGATATTGATATTATCAATGCCGTCGCTGAAAGCCAAGGCTTTAAAATCGAATTTAATCCAATGGACTTCGGAGGCATCATTCCGGCATTGCAGGCAGGCCAGTTGGATGTGGCGATTGCAGGAATGAGTATTACGGATGAGCGCAAAAAAGTAGTGGATTTCTCGGATCCTTACTTTGATGCAGGTTTGTCACTGGTTGTAGCCAAAGACAACAGCGATATTACGACATTGGAAGATTTGAAAGGCAAAACGGTTGCCGTGAAGAGCGGAACGACCGGTTCGAAATTCGCTATGGATAACGAGTCAAAATATGGCTACACTGTAGCACAATTTGAAGACAGCCCATCAATGTTCCAGGAAGTATCAAACGGCAATGCCGATGTATTGCTGGAAGATTATCCGGTCATTGCTTATGCGATTGCACAAAGTGGATTGGATTTGAAAACAGTCGGAGACCGTCTGACGGGAGACCAATACGGAATTGCTGTGCTGAAAGGCGAAAATGCGGATCTGCTTGAAAAAATCAATACAGGTCTGAAAGAATTGCGTGACAGCGGAGAATACGATGAAATCCTTAACAAATATATCTCTGAATAACAGCAAGTCATGTAGCGCGCAGAAGCGCGCTGCATTTTTTTATCT
Source organism: Planococcus liqunii (assembly GCF_030413595.1). NCBI lineage: Bacteria > Bacillati > Bacillota > Bacilli > Caryophanales > Caryophanaceae > Planococcus > Planococcus liqunii. Next base: position 381,145 of record NZ_CP129238.1, read on the forward strand.
TCCTTTATTGGCCGCAAGAGGAATGTAAAAGATACAGTGGCTCTAAAAGGATGGATCGGCTGATTATCTGAAGAGGCAAAGGCTTTTTTGGTAGGTGGTTTGTCTGTACGCAAAGGAGATGTGGAAATGGATACAGTAATTAATGCTTTGCCCTTTTTAATGGATGGACTGAAAGTAACGCTTTATATTTTCTTCATTGCCATTATTCTTGGTTTTATCATTGGATTGATTGTCGCGCTCTTCCGTCTGGCGCCATTCAAAATATTGAATTGGATTGCGAAAATTTTTGTGGACGCGATTCGCGGGACGCCTTTTATCGTCCAATTGTTCTTTATTTACTTTGGATTAAATTCTCTCGGCTTTTTCTCAATGGATAACACGACAGCGGGGATTGTCACAGTTGCAATCAACGCAGGCGCTTACTTCTCGGAAATTATCCGGGCAGGCATCCAGTCGATTGACAAAGGGCAGACAGAAGCCGCGCGTTCGCTTGGCTTGAATGCTACGCAGAACATGCGTTATATCATCTTGCCGCAGGCTTTCCGCCGGATGCTGCCAACCATCACCAATCAAGCTATCATCTCATTGAAAGATACCTCCTTGCTGTCGGTTATCGGTATTGCCGACTTGACGCAAGAAGGACGTATTCAGGCTAGCCAAACATTTGAAGCATTTACGATTTACTTGACGCTTGGCGTAATTTACTTCATTATCATTTACTTGCTTTCCATGTTAGCGAGCTTCGTAGAAAGGAAGTTTGTATTGCGATGACTATGATCCGAGTAGAAAACTTAAAAAAATCATTCGGCCCGATCGAAGTATTGAAGGACATAAGCACGGTAATCGAAGAAAAAGAAGTGGTGTGTGTTATTGGGCCATCAGGCTCCGGGAAAAGCACCTTCCTTCGCTGCATGAACCGTCTGGAAGACATCACGGGCGGCCATGTCTACATTGAAGGAACGGATATCACGGACCCAAAAGTGGATATCAACAAAGTTCGCCAAGATGTTGGAATGGTGTTCCAGCAGTTTAATTTGTTCCCGCATAAAAGCGTTTTGGAAAATATTACACTGGCGCCGATGAAGTTAAAGAAAAACGACAAAAAGGCCATCACTGAAAAAGCCTATGCTTTGCTGGACAAAGTCGGCTTGCGTGAAAAAGCCAACGCTTACCCCGGCGAATTGTCAGGCGGGCAAAAGCAGCGCGTAGCTATTGCACGGGCTCTCGCTATGGACCCGAAAATCATGTTGTTTGACGAACCGACATCTGCGCTTGACCCTGAAATGGTCGGGGACGTACTGGACGTTATGAAGCAATTGGCAATCGAAGGGATGACAATGGTCATCGTGACGCATGAAATGGGCTTTGCCCGTGAAGTGGGAGACCGCGTCATGTTTATCGACGGCGGCTTTATTGTTGAAGAAAATATCCCGGCCGAGCTGTTTGGAAATCCACAGCATGACCGGACGAAAGCTTTCTTGAGCAAAGTGCTTTAAACAGGATAAAATCCACAAGCAAACGTATCGTTAAAAACACGTCTTCTGGACGTGTTTTTTTGTATGGATGTTCCTCATTTCGAGGATAAAAAATTAATAACTTGGTCAAATTTATATTAATTTTCAGAAAAATGTGTTAAATTTTAATAAGGAGATATTTAATTACGATAAGAGGTGGGAAAGGTGAAAAAGTACAGTTTCTTACTGCTTCTTTTAACACTGGTTCTTATCGTAGCAGCGTGCGTGCAGCAAGGCAGTGAATCTGGAGAAGGAGAGGGTGGCAACGAAGGAGAAACAAATAGCGGAAATGGAGCAGATGATGGAGTTTACACAGTAGGGATTGACACCACTTATCCGCCTTTTGAGTTTCAGGTTGGCGGGGAATACCAGGGAATTGACGTAGAACTGATCAAAGCAATTGCCGAAAATCAAGGGTTTGAAATTCAATTTCGTCCAATGGACTTTGTTGGAATCATTCCGGCACTGGAAGAGGGAGAATTGGACCTGGCAATTGCTGGGATGAGCATTACGGAAGAGCGGCAAAAAGTGTTGGATTTCTCAGATCCGTATTTTGATGCAGGATTAGCCCTGGTAACAAAAAAAGACAATACAGAAATTGCTTCTTTGGATGACTTGGACGGAAAAGTCATCGCGGTTAAGAGCGGTACAACCGGTTCAAAATTTATCGGTGAAAATCAGGAGAAATACGGCTATCGGGTCGCTTATTTTGATGATAGCCCTTCTATGTTCCTGGATGTTGCAAGCGGATACTCCCAAGCTATGGTGGAGGATTATCCGGTCATCGCTTATGCTATCACTTCACGGAACCTTGATCTTAAAGCGGTTGAAGAGCGGTTATCAGGCGAACAATACGGCATTGCTGTTCCAAAAGGCGAGCATGGTGAATTGCTGGAGCAAATTAACCAAGGGCTTCAGGAATTGAAGGATGATGGAACCTATAAGGGAATTGTCGAGAAGTACATTAAGAATTGAAATAGAAAACCGGTCTGGTTGTCAAAGCCAGACCGGTTTTCTGTTGGAGCCGTTAAGGAGAGAATCGTATTTTCAAAAGCAGCAAAAAACCGGTTCAGGCAGAAGCCCGAACCGGTTTTTGAACTCTTATTCTTCGTCGAAAACATGTACTTTTGTCATTTTGTCGCCGTTTTTCATTGCTTTGGCTGTTTCAAGGCCAGAAGTTACTTGGCCGAAAACCGTGTGAACGCCGTCAAGATGCGGTTGTGGCGCGTGAACGATAAAGAACTGGCTAGATCCAGTGTCTTTTCCGGCATGTGCCATTGAAAGACTGCCAGCTTGGTGTTTATGCGGGTTGCCGTCAGTTTCGCATTTGATTGTTTTGCCGCTGCCGCCAGCACCAGTGCCAGTCGGGTCGCCGCCTTGAGATACGAAACCTGGAATTACGCGATGGAATGTTACATCGTTGTAGAAACCGGAGTTTGCAAGGTCCTCAAAGTTTTTTACAGTGTTTGGTGCTTCATTCGGGAAAAGTTCGAATTCGATGATTTCACCGTTTTCCATGTGAATGTGTCCTTTTTTCGCCATTAATAACATCTCCTTTTCAAGTTGTACACTCATCAGTATATCGATTTTTTATGTAGCTGTATAATCATTTGGCATATTACAGCGCTTTTAACAATCCGCCGTCAATAACAAGCGATTGTCCGGTCATATAGGAATTGGCGGAAGAAGCGAGAAATACGACAATTTTTGCAAATTCTTCAGGTTTGCCGTAACGGCCAATTGGGATTTGAGCCTTCCTGCGCGCAACAATTTCTTCAATCGACACGTTTTGATTGTCTGCGGTGATTTGATCCAGCTCTTCAATGCGGTCAGTTGAAATGCGGCCAGGGCCGATTGTATTTACGAGAATATTGTCTTTCGCCACTTCACGCGCCAAAGTTTTTGAAAAGCCAACCATGCCGGCACGGAATGCATTGGACAGGATCAAGCCATCGATCACTTCTTTCGTAGAAGAGGAAGAGATATTAATGATGCGCCCGAATTGCTGCTTCTTCATATATGGAAGAACGGCGCGGGAGGTCCGCACGTAGCTCAGCAAGTTCCGTTCAAAAGCGCTATACCAGTCGCTGTCGCCAACCTCGTCAAATCCCCCTGCTTTCGGGCCGCCGGTGTTGTTGATCAGGATGTCCACCCGTCCAAACTTCTCTTCCGCAAATTGGAACAAAGAGGCAATGTCCTCTTCATTTTGCATATCGCACACCCGATGATGGATGTTGCCGTTTCCGGAATACTGCTGAATTTCTTCCTTTGCAGCTTGAAGCGCCTCTTCGCTGCGGCTTGAAATGATGACAATTGCCCCTTCTTTTGCAAACTCTTTTGCGGTCGCTTTGCCTAAGCCTTTACTAGAAGCCATGACAACCACAACTTTGTCTTTTATGCCTAAGTCCATTTTATCCATCCTCTCTTTAATCATTCACTACTAGTGTACTGAAAGAACTCGGAAATTGCAGTGAAAAGGCAGAAAAGTCTAACTTTAAATTTATGCAAGTTCAACCATAAGTCTGATTGCGTGAATTAGGGGGAAATATGATAGGATATAGGTATTGATTAGATTAGGAGTGTTATATATGGAAGAGCGTGAAATTTTTGATATAACCATTATCGGCGGCGGTCCGACTGGTCTGTTTGCTTCTTTTTACGGCGGAATGCGCAAAATGAAAGTGAAAATTATCGACAGCTTGCCGCAGCTTGGCGGGCAATTGACGGAGCTGTATCCGGATAAGTTTATTTACGATGTGGGCGGCTTTCAAAAAGTCCTGGCCAAAGATTTAGTGGACAATCTGGTAGTCCAGGCCAATTACGGCGATCCGGCTATCTGCCTGGAAGAGTCTGTAAAAGACATCGAACGCGATGGCGACCATTTTGAAATCCGGACGGATAAAGGGATTCATTACACGAAATCCGTCTTGCTGACAGCGGGAGTCGGAGCTTTTCAGCCGCGTAAAATCGGTGTGGAAGGGGCAGAACCTTTTGAAGGCAAAACCTTGCATTACGGCGTGAAAGACTTAACTTTGTTCCACGATAAGAAAGTGGTAGTGCTAGGCGGGGGAGATTCAGCGGTTGACTGGGCAATGATGCTTGAAAATGTCGCTTCCCATGTGACTTTGAGCCATCGCCGTGAAAAAATGACGGCGCACGAAGCAAATATCGATACGCTTCTGCAGTCTAAAGTAGAAGTGAAAAAGCCTTACGGCGTGAAAGAATTAGTTGGTGAAAATGGTGAGCTTCAAGAACTGGTGCTGATCGACAAAGAAGGCAACGAAGAGCGTCTTGAAGTTGACCATGTCATTGTCAACTACGGAAACATCACGTCCCTCGGCCCAATTAAGGAATGGGGCTTGGAGATGGAGAAAAATTCAGTAGTGGTCAACTCGAAAATGGAAACAAATATTCCGGGGATTTATGCAGCGGGCGATATTGCCACATACGAAGGAAAAGTAAAACTGATTGCCGTCGGCTTCGGCGAAGCACCGACAGCGATCAACAACGCAAAAGCGTACCTTGATCCGAAATCGAAAATCCAGCCGCTGCACAGCACAAGCGTATTTAAATAAGGACAAACAAAAGGACCGGCCAGCAGCCGGTCCTTTTTTATGTTCTTTTTTGGTTCCTGACAAGCGGGTCTTTCTGGATAGCTTTGAAAAACGATACGCCCATCAGCAAAATAACAATTGAGAACGGCAGTGCTGCGATAATCAAGGCGTTTTGAAGGCCTTGTGTGCCGCCGGTGTATAGAACAATGGCTGCGACTGCTGCCTGGATGAAGCCCCAAGTGATTTTCACCAGGTTTGGCGGATTCAATAAGCCGCCCGTGGTCTGCATGCCCAATACAAATGTCGCCGAGTCAGCGGAAGTGATAAAGAAGATGGCAATGACGAACAAGGTGATAAAAGCCATCAAAGTACCCATTGGATAATGCTGCAGCATACCGAATGTGGCCGTTTCAATGCTGTATGCGGAAATTTCGGCGATGCCGTTTTGTTCCAGGTTCAAAGCTGAAACCCCAAATACAGCGAAAAAGATAAAACAAACTAAGGAAGGTGCGAACAAGACGCCGATCATAAATTCCTTAACTGTCCGCCCGCGTGAAATCCGGGCGATGAAGATCCCGACAAATGGTGCCCATGAAATCCACCATGCCCAGTAGAAAATCGTCCAGGCATTTACCCAGGATCTTTGTTCCGTATTTTGAGGCGCCAGATTGAAACTCATATTGAAGAAATTGGAGAAGTAGCCTCCAAGTGCGTCGGTAAATGAGTTCAGTATGTAAAGCGTTGGCCCGGCAAAAAGCATCATGAGAAGCAGGATCACTGCCAGCACCATATTGATATTGCTTAAGTATTTAATCCCCCTGCCGATGCCAGACCAAGCTGAACCGACAAACAAAATAGTGGAAATGGCCAGGATGAGCAGCTGGAACGTGAATGTATTGGGTGTGCCGAAAAGAAATGATAAGCCTTCGTTCAACTGGGCTGTCCCAAACCCTAGCGTGGAAGCAACGCCGACAACGGTGGCAAAAACCGCGAGGATGTCAATCAATCTCCCGGGAATTCCGGACATCGCTTTTTGTCCGAATAACGGAACGAGCGTGGCGCTGATCAAGCCAGGTGCGCCATTATGGAATTTGAAGTAAGCCAGGACAAGTGCCACAATGCCATAGACGGCCCATGCGTGAAGGCCCCAGTGGAAAAAGGAAAACTGCAAAGCTTAGGAAACGGCTTCCGGTGAACCGAGTTCAGAACGAGGCGCACTTGTAAATGCGTGGGAAATCGGTTCTGCTGTGGTCCAGAAAACCAATCCCATTCCCATGCCTGCGCTAAACAGCATGGCAAACCAGGAAGGCAAAGAGAATTCGGGTTCTTCGTCCGGTTTTCCTAATTTGATGTTGGCATACTTGGAAAAAATCATATAAAGGCAGAAAGCTAAGATAATAGAAACTGTTAATAAGTAGTACCAGCCGAAAGTATCCGATATAGCAGCGGTCAAGTTTCCGGTGGATTCATTGAATCCGGCAGGAGAGAATAGTCCCCAGGCCACCATACCGATACAAAGAAATAACGAAATCCAAAAAACCATGGTAACTTTTTTCATTTCTTCCCTCTTTTCTATAAATCTACTTAACAAAAAATTGTTCCCTCTTTTTGCCTGATTAAACCTATTCAATTCGAAAAGGATTCAGTTTAATTACAAGATGTAATATGTTTCGGTTTTACGTAATGCAATTGTTATTTTCTATCTGTCGTTTTGACATCGGATTGAAATGTGCAGGTGGTATGATGCTCATTGTTAGTGAAAAGGAGGAATTTCATTCATGAAAAAGCATATCGTTACACTAACTGCAATCGCAGCACTTAGTGTAGGAGTAGCAAGCCAAGCTAGCGCCGAATCATATACAGTACAACCAGGTGATACACTATGGAGCATTTCGCAGGCAAACAGCGTTTCTGTTGAACAAGTAAAAGGACAGAACGACCTATCATCGAACTTAATTTTCCCGCAACAACAACTTGAAATCGGCTCAGAACAAGCTGCAGCAGTTTCAGAGGACAAGGCTACATATACAGTAGCAAGCGGAGACACATTATTTAAAATCGCACAAGCACATAACTTATCATTAGACACGTTGATGAGCTGGAATGGCATCACGGGCCACTGGATTTTCCCTGGAGACAAATTAGTCGTTAAAGGCGGATCACCAATTTCAGTTCCTAAAGCACCAAAAGAAGAAGCACCGGCACAAGCACCAGCTAAAGCACCGGCACAAGCTTCAGCAAAAGCTCCTGCACAAGCAGCAGCACCAGCTAAAGCAGCAGCATCTGCTCAATCAGGCAAAGAAATGACTGTATCAGCTACAGCTTACACAGCATTTTGTGCAGGATGTTCAGGCGTAACAGCAACAGGACAAGACTTGCGTTCTAACCCGAACCAGAAAGTCATTGCAGTAGACCCGACAGTTATTCCATTAGGCTCAAAAGTATGGGTTGAAGGCTATGGCACTGCAATCGCTGGCGATACAGGCGGCGCAATCAAAGGAAACAAAATTGACGTATTCATCCCGTCACAGGGCGCAGCTCTTGACTGGGGACGCAAAACAATCAACATCAAAATTTTAGACTAATAAAAACATGCTACAAAGCCGAGGTGTCCATTCCCTTGGCCTTTTTTTATGGAAAAAATAAAGAGGCAATCCATTTAGGATTGCCTCTTTTTTGTTATTTAAGGGTTTTTACGGTAATTAAAGGATGAATGGAATTGTCTTTCAGCCCGAAACGGATAATGTTTTCTTTTCCTTTTTTGTAATTCGGATCCGTAATTTCAGGATACAGATTCGTCAATACCGTAGCGGAAGATCCGTGGACTTTCACTTCGTCATTTTCGAAAGGAATGGTTTTGTTATGGACGGCCTGTTCCAAGCCGATTTCATCTTTCAGCTTTTTCTGGAATTTATTGAGGTAGGCCTGATTAAAGCATTCCACCAGAAAAATCATCAAAAAGATAAAAAGGAGTGCAAAGACCAAGGCAATCCAATCGCTTTGGAAAAAATAAAGTGCGACTGCAGGAGCCAAGATAAGCAGAAACAAAAACATGAGGTTTGCTATTCTGTAAAAATATACCTGTTGTTCCGCTTTCTCGATTTCCAGTGAATACTTCTGTTTGGCGCCCTGCAGGTCCAAAATTTGATAGCGTTCCAAATCTTCCTCAAGCTGTGGGTCAAAGACGCGGGTCAGTGCGACATCGCGTGTATCGGTATCCACGTTGTAGCGAAGGTCCAAAGCAGAGTCTTTCCAGTTTAAATATTTCGGTACATCTTTTAAAGATACTTTTAAGTCCATCGCTCCCATCCTCTCATAGAATAATATTATTTTAGTTATCGCGTGTAAAATTCGATATGCTAGGGTATAATATTCAAATATTCTCACTATTCTTTTTAATCATATAAGGAGGCAGGCGGAATGTCAAAAAAAGAAAAGAATTTTTCTAGACGAGACTTTTTGAAGACCTCAGGGGTAGCTGCCGGCGCATTGGTCGGCGGCGGGATAATCGGAGGATTAATTGCCTCTAATACCGGCACCGAGACTGCTTCTCCTGGCACGGCGCCGGCAACCCATGGAGAAAGCGGATCAGCTGGCGGCGTCAGAGGCCTCATGTTTTTTAAAAACGATGCGGAATTCCAAATTTTATCGCAGGCTACAGAACGAATTTTTCCAGAAGATGATTTGGGTCCTGGCGCCATCGGATTAGGAGTGCCTTATTTTATTGATCAGCAGCTGGCCGGTGCATACGGAGAAAATTCCAAAGAATATATGCAAGGGCCTTTTTTTGAAGGAGAAACCACACAAGGGTATCAAAGCCGCTTGAAAAGGAATGAAATGTTCCGGCAAGGACTGCAAATCATGCAGCAGGAAGCGCAAAAACGCTTTAAAGCCAACTTTGCTGATCTTGAAGGCGGACAGATGGACGAAATTTTGACGGCCTTTCAGGAAGACCAAATTCAAATGCAGGGAGTTTCTTCCTTGTTCTTTTTCCGTCTGCTGCGATCAGCTACTTTAGAAGGGGCTTATGCAGACCCGATTTACGGCGGAAACCAGAATATGGATGGCTGGAAAATGAAAGGGTTCCCAGGGCATCAAGCGGCTTATATCAGCCAAATCGACAATGAAGAATTCCAGGAAATTGATCCGAAATCTCTTGGCCAGAGTCATTAATAGAAAGAGGGGGAGTCTTAATGGTCACAACTTTGGACAAAGTGGATGTAGTCACAGTAGGAGTTGGCTGGACAGGCGGCATCATTGCAGCGGAATGCGCAAAAGAAGGGATGAAAGTCGTCGGGCTGGAACGCGGCCGTGAACGGGGCACTTCAGATTTCGCCATCGTCCATGATGAATACCGTTATGCCATACGCTACGAATTGATGCAGGATTTATCGAGAGAGACGGTATCGTTCCGCAACAACCGCAAACAGCGGGCTTTGCCGATGCGCCAAATGGGTTCATTTCTGCTGGGGGAAGGGTTGGGCGGTTCCGGCACCCACTGGAATGGCCAGAACTGGCGATTCCTGCCTTATGATTTTGAAATAAAAACCATGACCGAGCAAAAATACGGAGCCAATAAATTGCCTGCTGAGTACACGATTCAAGATTGGGGAATCACTTACGATGAATTGGAACCTTATTTTGACCGTTTTGAAAAAACAGCTGGCATTTCGGGTGAAGACACCAATCCGTTCTGGGGAAAACGGTCGGCTGAATATGCAACACAGCCGATGAAAAAAACGCCGATCCTGCAAAAATTCGAGACAGCCTCCAAAAATCTGGGGTACTCGCCGTTTATGATGCCTTCCGCCAATTTATCGGAAGCATATGAAAACCCGGACGGCGCCAAGATTAATGCCTGCCAATACTGCGGTTTCTGTGAGCGCTTCGGCTGCGAATACGGAGCAAAAAGTTCTCCGGAAATCACAGTGGTTCCGACAGCTAAAAATACCGGGAATTACGAGATTAAATTTAATGCCAATGTAGTGGAAGTCATGAAGCAAGGAGACAAAGTCACCGGAGTCCGGTACTTTGACACGGTGTCGTTTGAAGAATTCATCCAGCCGGCAGAAGTTGTTGTGCTGACCAGTTACATGATGAATAATGCCAAACTGCTGATGGTGTCAAAAATCGGCGAGCAATATGATCCTGAGACAGGAAGAGGAACATTGGGGCGCAATTATGCTTATCAAATTTTGCCTGGCGCATCCGGTTTCTTTGATGAAAAGATGAATGTCTTTATGGGCGCTGGTGCACTGGGAATGACGGTAGACGATTTCAACGGGGATAATTTTGATCATGCAGACCTGGACTTTATCCATGGAGCCAGCCTGTCCATCACACAAACCGGGAACCGGCCGATCCAAACCAACCCGGTGCCGCCGGATACGCCTTCGTGGGGAGCGGAATTTAAAAAGGCTTCCATTGAAAACTACCCAAGAACGTTAAATGTTGGCGGGCAGGGAGCTTCAATGCCGCATCGCGAGAATTATATGGCGCTCGACGGAACGTATAAAGATATCTACGGTGTGCCTTTGCTGCAGCTGACATATAATTTTACCGACCAGGATCGGGCGCTGCATGCGTATTTGACTGAAAAAGCAGCAGGAATCATGCAGGAGATGGGGGCAAAAACGGTGGTTGGCGGAAGCCCGATTTCCGACTACGACATTGTCCCTTACCAAACGACGCATAACACGGGCGGGACGGTCATGGGCTCAGATCCCGCTATCAGCGTAGTCAATAATTACTTGCAGCATTGGGATGCTGAAAATCTGTTTGTTGTTGGAGCTGGGAACTTTGCGCATAACGGCGGTTACAACCCGACCGGAACGGTAGGGGCACTTGCATATCGCTGCGCAGAAGGCATCATCAACTACAGCAAAAACGGCGGATCGCTTGTCTAAGGAAGGAGGAGAACAGCTATGGGAGGTTTAGCATCAATCGGAGTACCGGGATTAATCATTATTCTGGTCATTGTCCTTATCTTATTCGGACCGAAAAAACTGCCGGAAATTGGCGGGGCCGTCGGCAAGACTTTTTCTGAATTCAAACGTTCAACAAAAGGCTTAATGGATGACGACGAAGATGAAAAGCTTGAAAAGCAAGAGAAAAAATCCGACAAAATATGAAGGTGGTTAAATGGATCCGTATGGAGAACGCAAACTAATTAGTCCGCTTCACAAAAAAGCGGTTCAGCCAGAACAGCCTGCGGAAATCATGCCGAAGGAGCCGCCAGAGCCAGCCATGCCGGAACCGCCTAAAATCGAAGAGCCTCCGGAAGCATCTGAAAGTTTAGTGGACCACTTAGGCGAACTGAGAAAGCAATTAATCAAAAGCGTTTTTGTCTTTATTTTCTTCTTGCTGGTGGTTTTTTCGACTTTGAACTTTTGGTTTCCATATGTTGTCAAAGGGCATGATCTGGTTATACTCGGACCGCTGGAAGTAATCAAGTTCTATACGTCGATCTCAGTCACACTGGCACTTGGTTTATCTTTGCCGTTTCTTTGCTATTTTTTATGGCAATTTGTAAAGCCGGGATTGCTTGAGAAAGAAGCCAAGTTCATCGGCTTGTATTCACCGGCCATGCTGCTATTATTCATTCTCGGCATCTCGTTTGGTTACTTTATCGTCAATCCGCTGAGTTTTCAATTTCTGATCGGTCTGGGAGAAGCGAACTTTGCGGTCATGATTTCAGCGAGTGAATATGTCCATTTTCTAATCATGACGACGATACCGCTCGGCTTGCTGTTTGAACTGCCGATTGTGGCAATGTTTTTGTCTTCAATCGGTTTATTGACTTCTTCTTCCATGCAAAATGTCCGGAAGTGGTCCTATTTGGCAATTGCGATTATTTCGGCGCTGATTACACCGCCGGATTTCATAAGCCAGCTAATCGTTCTAATTCCGATGGCTATCTTGTATGAAGCAAGCATTTACATCGTCAGAAAAATGGAAGCCAAAAAAGCCCATATCGAATCTTCTGCAGTTTAGGAAGAAAACAAGAACTGTACTTCGGTACAGTTTTTGTTATACTGAAATATTTGAAAATTCCGATATTTATTGGCATTCCTTTTAAAACTTCGATACACTGAAGAGGCAAGGGATTGTTCATATCAACCAGCAGCAGAGCAGAAAAGGAACCCCACAAGGAGGAGGAGCGGTATGGTGATAAACTTAAAAGTGATTGAAGATCTAAAAACGGTAGATGTTTCAAAATTAGTAGAAGAAAGTGAAGCGGAAGGTTACCGCTTTCTCAGACGGCTGGTGACTCAATACGAAGACGGCACGAACACATTCAACCAACCGGGAGAAGTGCTATATGGCGTTTGGGACCAACAAGGGCATCTGGTCGCCATCGGCGGGTTGAACCGGGATCCTTATTCAAACAAAGAAGGCGTTGGAAGGCTTCGCCGCTTTTACATTTCTCCGAATGCCAGAAGGCAAGGCATCGGAACAAAGCTTTTGAAAGAAATCATTGACTTTGGACGCGGCCATTTCAAGGAAATTGTAGTCCGGACCGATTCGTCTATGGCTGACGCTTTCTACCGAGCGAACGGTTTCTCTGCCGATCTGGGGCTACCGGAAGCGACGCATGGATTAACACTGGACAACGGCGTAAAAGAGACTGCACACTAATTAAAAGGAATCTTGAAGAACGGAAGGCGGCTTGCTTTTGCAAGCCGCTTTTTAACGCAAAAAGCAAGGAGGCGTTGAGTATGAGGAAAGTGGTCGTAACTGAATACAATCCAGAATGGCCCCGGCTTTTTGAAGAAGCGGCAGCGGAACTGAAGAAAGTGCTCGGTAAAGAGTGCTTAGCCATTCACCATTTCGGCAGTACCTCGGTGGAAGGAATGGCAGCCAAACCGATTATCGATTTGTTGCCGGTGGTGCGAAAGATTGAAGCCGTGGACCGGTTTAATGGTGAGATGCTGGCTCACGGATATAAACCGAAAGGGGAAAACGGCTTGCCGGGAAGACGATACTTCCAAAAAGGCGGAGATGAGCGCAGCCACCACGTACATATTTACGAAAGCGGAAATCCTGAAATCAAGCGCCATTTGGCTTTCCGTGATTATTTGAAGAAACATCCCAAAGAAGCAGAAAGATATGGTACGTTAAAAAAGAAACTGGCAGAAGCGCATCCTTGGGACATTGAAAAGTATATTGAAGGAAAAGAGCAGATGGCAGCGAATATTGAAAAGCAGGCAATGGAGGAGATATAAATGGACATGTCCGACTGGAAAGGTGCAGCCGGGGTTTGTGTTAATGAGAAAAACGAAGTGCTGCTGGTGCTGCAGGGGCCTCCGGAAGAAGAGAAAAAGTGGGCTGTCCCGGCAGGCGGCGTCGAACAAGGCGAAAGTTTGCGGGCGTGCATCGAACGGGAATTTTTTGAAGAAACGGGCCTCACGATAAAAACGCTGAATGAATTGAAAGTTCGAAGCGGCGAGTATGAAAATGCAGCGGTGTCCTTTGACGTCCATTATTTTGAAGTACAAGTGACCGGCGGCGAGATTGCGCTTCAAGAAGGTGACGAATGGATAGCGGAAGTGGCTTGGAAACCGATTGAGGAACTCTCGGAGCTGGACATGGCTTATCCGGATGATGTCGAATTGATTGAGTCGCTGATCCGAAGTTAAGAGCTTAGTTTTTTAGGAAAAGGGTATATATTGATAAGACTTTTTTTCAAGGAGGAACGGTTATGAAGAAGGATAAGCAAGACCACGAAGGTGAAGAGCTGATTCCGGAAGTTGAACCGCGCCGAGATATGCCAGATACAAAGGAATTTGATCCAATGCCGGACCGGGATTTGGAGTACGAAGAAAATTCAAACGAAAAATACAGAGACCACCCATCTACAGAAAAATGAGGCAAGCCGCTTGCGGCTTGTTTTTTGAATGAAAAGATAAAGTTATTTTGAAAAAAGGGGGATCTAAATGCCGCGCTATTCGTTTAAAGATGCCATTTGGCAAGAAGAAGGAGATGTTCGCGATCAGGAGTTTCTCAAGTTTTTGCCCGACAACCAAAAAATGCATTCCTGGATCAGGGAGTCGCGCGACGTCAGTGTAAACATTTTGCATGCGGATACTTCCAAACAAGGAGACGAAGCGATTTGGGGTTCGCTTATTTACCGGCAAAACCCTAAAAGGAAAGATGATTTGAATGTTTTTCATTTTTATTTGTCGAGAGACATCTTAGTGACGAATGAACTGAACTACGATGTCGATGAAGACCTGGATAAAAATTCAATCCTTAAGCAAATGAAAGAGAAAGAATCCACCATTGAGCTGATGATGGTCCTGTTAGGAGATATGATCAGCTCCATTCTTCACCAGATTGATGTATTTGAAGAACAGCTTCGCGATTTACTATGGGAAATAAGAGAAAGAAACGACAAAAACACCTTAGACAAAATTGAAGTGGTGCGCCATGAAATTTTGTTGTGGCAAAACCTGGTGATGGGATTTCTGGAAATTAAAATGGCGATTTTTGAAGCCTTTGGAGAAGATGCGGAAAATGGAAAAGAATACATCCGCACTTCAACGCGCATCGACCGGTGCATCATGCTGGTGCGGTCGTATAAAGATGAAATTAATAATATGGTGGACATGGAAAATGTAGTGGCCAATTACCGCGGAAACGAAATCATGAAGACCCTGACCGTCTTGACGACGCTGTTTACTCCTGTCATGGCTTTTGGCGCCTTATGGGGGATGAACTTTAAAAATATGCCCGAATTGGAATGGTCTTATGGATATCTGGGTTCTTTAATCCTCATTATTGCTTCTACGGTGTTTCTTTACTTCTATTTGAAGCATCGAGGCTGGACAGGGGATATATTGAAAACGGCTTTGAATAAAGGCCCAAAAGTGAAAAAACAGCAAAGGAGCTAGCCTATGTTTTAGGGCTGCTCCTTTTGTTTTAATGATGGAATTTATCTTTTTCGAGTTCATCCAGGAGGTCAGTATAGCGCTGAAGGTCCTGGTCTCCGTGTTTTTGAATATAGGAAGTAATCATATCTTTTAGTTCTTTCCGCTGGCGCTCGACGCTGACCAGTTTTTCTTTCATTGACTGGCGTCTCCACAGCTCAGCGTCTTTTACATCTTCCATTTTTTCAAGCATGTCAATTTCGGCCAGCAAAACAAGCGCCGCATTTTTCTTTTCCTCGTACTTCTTCAGGGACTTTTCAATCTTTTTCGTGTCGTTATCAAAAGCCATGTTCGAGTATATAGACAAAATGCCCACCCACCTTTCCTGAATACTTCACGTTAGTTAACCATTTCCCTAAATTTCTTAAATGTAAGCTTGTGTATTATTTTTATTATAGATGAGAATATTCTGAATTTCAATTGACGTTTTTTGTTGTATCCATTAAGATAAAAGAAATGACAAAGGAGGTGGGTAGAATGAATCAAACTGGTAAGCGCATGACAGAATGTCAGGAATATCTTTACATTCTTCATGGCGTTACTTTCACAAAATCCATGCACGGGACAAGTCTGTCCTTTTTTAGACAATCGCATGAAGTGAAAAACCAGTGAGAGACATCTGCCTACAAACGGATTTACGTAAAGGCATGCGTCTGCGCATGCCTTTTTTGTATTGCACGCGTCTCTTCAAACGAAAGGAAGAGAACTATGATTATCAGCCAATTCCAGCACATTATGTGCCATTTTGCCAATCAGAAATTATTTAATCACATTAAAGGGGAAATTGCCGAAGGCCAGCGCATTGGGCTTGTCGGAAGAAATGGGGAAGGGAAAACGACTTTATTGAATGTCCTGGCAGGCAATCTGCAGCCGACTGAAGGCGCTGTTACATGGAAAAAAGGCTGCGCCATCGGATTGTTGCAGCAATCGCCGGACGAAAACGGTGAACAAACGGTGCATCAATTGCTATGCACAGTTTTTTCAGAGCTGTATGCTCTTCAACGGCAGCTCGAAGAAATGGAACACCAAATGGGAAAAGCAGCTCCGGAAGCCATGGAACGCCTGCTGCAGCGCTATGGCGTGCTGCAGGATGATTTTATTCAACGGGGCGGCTACGATATTGAAGTGAAGATTGATCAGATTTTGAACGGCTTGAAAATCAAAGCTTTGAAAGAGGAGCAGTGGGGACATCTAAGCGGAGGGGAACGCACAAAAGTTGGATTGGCGAAACTGCTGCTGCAGGAGCCGGATTTGCTGCTGCTCGATGAGCCGACCAACCACTTGGACTTAGAAGCTATTGAATGGCTTGGTTCGTTTATCAGCCATTATAAAGGGACGATTGTGCTGGTTTCGCATGACCGCTATTTCCTGGATGAAACCGTCACGCAGATTTGGGAACTGGACCAAGGCGATTTGATCCAGTATATCGGCAATTACTCGGCCTATGTAAAAGAACGCGAAGCCCGCCTGCTGATCGAGTTCCAACAGTACCAGGACCAGCAAAAGAAAATCAAAAAAATGAAAGAAACTATCAAGCGGCTGAAAGAGTGGGCAAACCGGGCAAATCCGCCGAATGCCGGTATGCACCGCCAGGCGAAAAGCATTGAGAAAGCTTTGGCGCGGATTGAGCTCCTTGACCGTCCCGTCCTTTCCAAAAAACAAATGGCGCTCGATTTCCAGATGGAGGACCGCAGCGGAAAAGACGTTGTCTGGATGGAAGGCGTTTGGAAAGGCTACGGAGAACGGATCTTGTTCCACGAATTGGATTTGCATGTCCGTTTCCGGGAGCGTGTTGCCATTGTCGGTTCCAACGGTACGGGAAAGACCACACTTTTGAATTTGATCATGAAGACGGACGTTCCGGATGCTGGAGAAATCAGACTGGGCAATGGATTGTCTATCGGTTATTTATCCCAGCACACCTTGGAAATGGACAACAGACGGACTGTTTTAGAGGAATTCCGGGATGTCGTGCCTGTTTCGGAATACGACGCACGTCCGCTGCTAGCAAAATTCCTGTTTTTCGGCAATATGGTGTTTCAGCCGGTGCGCCAGCTGAGCGGAGGAGAGCGAATGCGGCTCCGGCTCGCCCAATTGATGCACATGAACCATAATTTATTGATTTTGGACGAACCGACCAACCATTTGGATTTAGAAGCTAAAGAAGTGATGGAAGAAGCGCTCGCCAATTTTCCGGGCACCATTATTTCGGTATCGCATGACCGCTATTTTCTCGATAAGCTGTTTCCAGTTACCTACTGGCTGCACGATCAAACAATTGAGCGCTTTGAAGGGAATTATTCATTCGCCAAAGAAAAAAAGCAGGCAATTGGCGCTATTTGACTGAGAATATGAAGCGGCAACTTATCACAAGACAAAAATAAAACAGCTTATCCTGAAAAAGGGATAAGCTGTTTTATTTTGTTTCGACCGTTTCACTCGGCTCCACCCAAACTTGGGACCAATTTTGGATTTCATCCATG
The DNA here is from genome assembly GCF_030413595.1 of Planococcus liqunii. NCBI lineage: Bacteria > Bacillati > Bacillota > Bacilli > Caryophanales > Caryophanaceae > Planococcus > Planococcus liqunii. Next base: position 398,625 of record NZ_CP129238.1, read on the forward strand.
ACAGGCTTTAACGAAAACCCTTTTTCGGTCAACTCGTATTCAATCCGGACAGGCGTTTCGGGATAGACGGTACGCGTAACGAGACCCTGTGCTTCCAGATTTTTTAAACGTTCTGACAAGAGACGGCCGCTGATGCCGATGACTTCAGTTAAATGGCTAAAACGTTGAGGTCCAGATAAAAGCTGATAAATGATCAACCCGGTCCAACGCTGGCTGAGAAGCGAAATTGCACTTTCAAAACGGGGACAAATGACGGATGTGTCCATTCTTATCACTCCTTTTTTATATAATAGCACAAAACCAGTGTGGAATAAAAGAATAAGGTTACTTGACATATATAACTTCCTTTAATATAATTGGTTACATAAAGTAACTAAAGAAAAGAGGCTATCAAAATGAATTTTCATACAAAACCGGTCACATACGTAGGCGAAGTTGGATTAAAGGTATTGGATTTAAAAGAAATGACACGTTTCTATAAAGAAGTAATTGGATTTGAAGTACTGGAAGAAACAGAAAGTACAACGGTTTTAGGGGCAGGCAGCCAAGCTTTGCTAAAGCTGGAAGCTGTTGAAGGCTTAGCGCCGAAGCAAGACCGTTACGCAGGACTTTACCATTTCGCAATCCTATTGCCGGATCGAAAAGAGCTGGCGAAAATACTTATCCATCTTCACAATTCCGGAATCCGTTTAGGTTCTTCCGATCATTTGGTCAGCGAAGCGTTGTACTTGAGCGACCCGGAAGGCAATGGCATTGAAATCTACCGGGACCGGGAGCCGGAGGAGTGGAACTGGAACGGCGGTCAAGTAGATATGGCAGTTGATCCGATTGATGCGGAAGGGCTTGTCCAAACTGCCCAGGAAGCCGGAGAAGTTTGGCAAGGCATGCCTGTAGGCACAGTTATGGGGCATATTCATCTTCATGTTTCGAACTTGCCGGAAGCACAAAAGTTTTACGTCGATGGACTAGGATTTGAAATCGTCACTTCCATGGGCGGCCAGGCACTGTTTCTTGCCGATCAGAAATACCATCACCACATCGGCTTGAACGTCTGGAACGGAATCGGCATACCGGCATTACCGGAAAAAGAAGCAGGATTGAATTACTACACGCTTGTATTAGAAGATGAAGAAAAGCGCAGCCGTTTGGCCGAACACCTTCAAACCATGGGCGCAGAAATTACAGAGCATGAAAACTACCTGGAAACCACCGACCCATCCGGAAACCACATCCGCTTGACGGTTTAACAATGAAAAGCGGAAGCGCCTGTCCAGCCCCGACAAGCGCTGGAGGATTTGAAAGCCATGGCGCTTCTTAGCCATGGATTCAAAGCCGAAGCGACCTCGAGGGGCTAGGCGCTGCAACTGGACAATAAGAAAAGCGGAAATGGCCGTTAAGGTTCGACGGCATAAGGCGAACCGGCGAAGCGGTGTATTTTCAACCGCACAGCCGGGTTGACTTATGACCCGAGAATCTGTCCGTTGCAGCTAGACAATAAAGAAAAGCGGAAGCGCCTATCCAGGCCCGACAAGCGCTGGAGGGCTTGAAAGCCATGGCGTATTCCAGCCATAAATCCTTAAAGCAGTTTTAAATACGAAAAGCCGGCTCTAATTTGAGCCGGCTTTTTCTGTGGATGGAGAAGTCTGTTCGCAACTGGCACCCAAATTATAAAACTGAGTTTCTTGTCCGGCCGCTGCGGTACTTGCTGGAACCACAGATGTGCTGGACAAAGCTGTTTCTTCTACTGGGTGGTTTTGCCGTGTTTCCATATATGCATACAGTCTTTCCTGGCTTTTCAAATCTTCTAATGGATCGCCAGAATAAGACAAAAGAATTAAACCGAATGCTCCTACGATTAAAGTGATGCCTAAAAGCGAAAGGAATCCCTTCATAAAATTAACCCCGCCTTTTTGTTTTGCTTAACAGTTAGAACGCATGAGGAAACAGAAAGTTCCCTCTTGCTGAAACTGGCTGTTATGCAATACTAGAAGCAAGAACATTAAGTTGAGGAGGAAGACAGATGATTTCATTGGAAACGGAGGTTTGCCGGCTTTTCGGCATAGCGTATCCGATTATTCAAGCGGGCATGGCAGGAGGCTCGACCACAGCAGAATTAGTGAGTGCGGTGAGTGAAGCAGGAGGGCTTGGCACCTTAGGCGCTGCTTATCTGACGCCGGAGGCCATGAAGGAGACGATTGCAGAAATTCAATCGCGTACAGAGAAGCCATTCGCAGTAAACATTTTTGCTTCTCACGAACAAGACGATTTCAGCCGTTTGGAAGAAGTGCAAAAGGCCTTGGCTCCTTTTCATTCGGAATTAAAGATCGAGAAGCTGCAGTCATCGTATGCATCACCGGATTGGAGCGCGAAGCAATTTGAAATTTGTATTGAACAAAAAGTGCCCGTCATCAGCACGGCATTCGGCTGCCTGTCAAAACAGCAGATGAACATCGCTAAAGCACGAGGCGTGAAAACGATCGTGATGGTTACCACGGTAAAAGAGGCGCAGCAGGCGGAACAGGCAGGAGCGGATGCGGTCGTTGCACAGGGAAGCGAAGCCGGCGGGCACCGCAGCACGTTTTCTCTTGAGCGCCATCCGCAAGGCGCATTAATTGGAACTATGTCGCTGGTTCCTCAAATTGCAGATGCCGTGACCATTCCGGTTATTGCAGCCGGCGGCATTGCAGATGGCCGCGGACTAGTTTCTTCGTTGGCATTAGGAGCGCAGGCCGTACAATTGGGAACCCGTTTCCTGACAGCACATGAAGCGGGTACACACACTGTCTACAAGCAAGCCATCTTTGACAGCGATGAAGAAAGCACAGTCATTACAAAAGTGTTTTCCGGAAGACCAGCACGGGGCATCAAAAACCGTTTCATCGAAGAATTTGAGAAACAGGATACCGCGCCGCTTCCTTTTCCTTCACAAAATACAATCACAAAAGACTTGCGGGCCGCGGCTGCCAAAAATAATGATCCCGCGTTTATGTCGCTATGGGCAGGCCAATCGACCCGCATGCTTACAAAAGAGCAAGGAGCGGCTGACATCATTGAATCGATTATGGAGCAGGCGCAGAAAATCCTTTACTGATTCAACAGGCTATTATTTCAATATGAACTTCATTGAAGCGGTTTCCTTCCGGGAAACCGTTTTTATAATGCTATTTAAGCCTTGGAAATTTCTTGCGCGAAACTTCCAAGGGACTCATCCGTATAGTTAACTATCAGAAATCCAATCGGAAATTAAAGGAGAATTTATTGTGGGAAGTATTTTATTGTTTGCAGCCATTGCATCTTTTGTTGCTGCTTTAATCATTGTGCCATTGACTGGGGATGGAAAAAAATCCGGAAATTCGTTCGGGTCTGTTGTGGTTCCCGGTCTGGTTTTTGTTTTTATTGTGGGACTTCTATTGATCACGGGCTATTATTATTTCACGAATGCTGACCGAAGCCTAATGTCGCTTTGGCCGATCGTGCTTATTGTGGCGGTGCTGGGAGCTTTGTTCTCAAGAGGGGCGGAGCAGAAAGTGAAGTCGGTGCTGGCAATCGGAGCGTTGGCGCTTGCCGTCTATATTTTGTCGGCGCCGCTGTTTAACGCAACGGAAAAATACGAAGCTGTAGAGATGGCAGAACAAGAGGAAATCGAAGCTTTTGATGAAACGCAGACGCCGGCTAGTGTGCCGCCAAAATTTGCGCGCAATAAAATGAAAAAAGCGTTCGGCCAAGTACCGGATACGAGCTATTACGAACTCGGAAGCTTGCAGGTACAAAAAGTCGGCGGGGAATATGTCTACATTGCTCCTGTGGAATTTTCCGGATTTTTCAAATGGTGGAACGGCGATTCGACGCCGGGGTACTTCACGATGAGCGCGACCGACGCTTCGGCGAATCCGAAATTCGTGAAAGCGGAGATGGTGTATACACCGTCCTCTTATTTCAATAAGAATATTGAGCGGCATATGCGCCTTAAAAATCCGGAAGCGATTTTTTATGGCGACTCGCAGCTGGAAATTGACGATGACGGAAAACCGTTTTATATCCGTTCATACGGCGAGTTTATTTCTGCCCGCAACGGGTTTGCGGTTCAAGGACTCGTAGCTGTCGATCCGGCTACCGGCAAAACTGAAACTTATTCGCTCAAGGAAGTACCGGCGTTTATCGACGGCGCGGTTTCTCCGGAGTCGGTCAGCTTGGAAAACAGTTACTACGGCAATTACATTCACGGTTTCTGGAACAGCAAATTCGGCAAGAAAGATGTGAAACTGCCATCGGATGAAGGAACCGAAGCGAACGTCAGCCCTGTTTTCAATGCGGAAGGGGACATGTATTATTTCACCGACTTTACCAGTCCGAAAGAAGGCGTGGATTCGATGCTCGGCTATTCTTTGACAGATGCCCGCACAGGCGAATCCACATATTTTACGGGCAATATGGAAGACTCCTATATGGATTCACAAGGGAATTTGCAGATCATTGAAAAGCAATTCATCGAAAAACAATGGTCGGGCGAAATGCCGGTGCTTTACAATTTCTACGATGAAGCCAGCTGGCTGACGCCGGTGCTGGATTCGAATGGCTTTTTGCAGAATTACTTTATCGTGTCGGCTGCCAATCCGGAAATTTCCGTTTTCGCCGGAACACCGAACGAAGCCCTTCAGTTGTATAAAACGGCCCTTCAGCGCGGCGGCAGCACAGTGGACGGCAGTTCGGACGCAGAAGAAGCTGCGGCTTCCGGCGTTGTAGAACGGGTCTTTAAGGAAAAAACAGGAGACTTTACGGTCGTGTCTTTCCTGCTGGAAGATGGAACGAACTTTATTGTCTCTTCTGAGAATGTTCCACTCGCGATCTACTTGAAAGAAACCGACCGGGTGCAAGTCACTTACCTGCAAACGGGCGATTTGTTCCTGCCGGTAAAAACAATGGCCATTGAAGGAATCGAATAAACCAAAGGAATCCTTCTGTCAAATGCGCAGAAGGATTTTTTCTTTCCTGTAGAGAAGCTTATACTTTATAGAATTCTGTTTTCCAATTAAACTGGAGGGAAGAGGTGATGCACGTGCGAAAAGTGTTTTGGGTCATCCTGCTGCTTGTGCTGATTTATTTCGCACGGCCACTGTGGGAAGAGAAGGCAAGTGAATACGTGGACCTGGGCTTTCTGGACAAGTTTGATGAGACGGTTGAACAAGTCGCAAACGGTCCGACGGTGTCCGAAGCTTTAGATCAAGCCAAGCAGTTTACCGGCGAAATAGGCGGACAGCTGCAGTCTTTTGTCAGTGAAAGTTCTGCGGAAATGCCGGATGCTGTCGAGAAGCCGGACTTGGCCGAAACCGAATCCCTATTTGCTGTCCATAATGTCACGCTCGGCATGGGAAAAGAAGAAGCCCAGGCGAAAGTCGGCCTGCCTCTCCGGTTAATGCGGAACGAATATGGGGCCGATTGGCATAGCTACCATCAAAACTACCAGAACTATGTGCTGTTGTCGTATGACCAGAATGGCAAGGTCAATGGCATGTTCACCAATCAGGACCTGATTTCCTCAACGAAAGGGTTATCGATGGATTCCACTAAAGCGGAAGTCCGGGAAGCGCTTGGCATTCCGCTGAAGAGTCTGCAAAAAGGGAATGTCCAATACATTTTGGATACCCGCGAAGAGTACGATGTATTTAAAATTGATTCGATATATGTGACGGTATTTTATGATATTCATGAACAAGACACAGTGACAGCCCTTCAAGTTGTTACGGAAGACTTGGAAAAACAACGGAAGAAAATTTATGCCGCCCCCGATGCTGAACTGAAAGAAGGCTTTGAATTTCTGTTGTTTGAATTGACAAACTCAGCACGCATCCAGCGGAATCTTCCGCTGTTAAAGTGGGACGAAACAGCCCGCGCTACAGCCCGGAAACACAGTGAGGACATGGCGGAAAACCGGTATTTCAGCCATACCAATCTGGCTGGGAAATCGCCTTTTGACCGCATGAAAGACGATGGCATTACTTTCTTTGTAGCCGGTGAAAACCTGGCTTATGGCCAGTACAGCAGCATTTTTGCCCATGAAGGTTTGATGAATTCGATGGGGCACCGCGAAAATATTGTAAAACCGGATTTTGGCTATCTGGGAATTGGGGCAGCCTTCAATTCGGACAATCAGCCTTATTTCACCGCCAATTTTTTCAACCAATAAAGATGAAGGCATCAGCAGCATTTTTGCTGGTGTTTTTTGTATGGACAGGTCCATGGGGAAAAACTTCCTGGCTGCTGAAAATTCAAGGCTCATTTTCGTGGTAAACTGGGTATACACAGAAAAGAAAGGAAGTGGGCTATTTGACAAACAAACTTTGGTTCCAAACGGGCGTCGGCATTATACTGGCTTTGGTCATCATCCGTCTATTCATAGAAGTCCAAGCCATATTTGACCCGTTATTCATCATTGCGCAAACTATTTTTGTGCCCCTGCTGCTTGGCGGCGTACTTTTTTATCTCAGCCGGCCGCTTCTCCGTTTTTTGCAGAAGAAGCAATTCCCGAAATGGTCAATCATTGTTATTATTTTGGTACTGATTATTTTGGTCTTTTACCTATTTTATGCAATGATCGGACCGATTGTAACGAAACAGGTCAATTCATTGGTCAACAATGCACCGGCTATCATTGAAGACGTTGAACAATACAGCCAGTACGTATTTGACCAGCGTGAACGGCTTCCCGCTTCGCTTGAAGAACAAATCAATCAGATGTCGGGGCAACTGGGCGACTGGGCCAGCAATATCGGCTCATGGGTTCTGACTTTCTTGGGAAGTTTCATTTCAGGAGTCGTTTCACTCGTCCTGGTGCCGTTTTTCTTGATCTATCTTTTGCTGGACCACGAGAAATTCGCGCCGTTTGTGGCCGGTTTCTTTAAAGGGGAACGCAAAACGTGGATCCGCAAAACCTTGAGTGATGTGGACCATACGCTGCAGTCCTACATTCAGGGCCAGCTGTTTGTCAGCTTCCTGGTCGGATTGATGCTATTGATCGGCTATTTGATCATCGATCTCGATTATGCATTGCTGCTTGCGTTGATCGGCATGGTGACCAACGTCATCCCGTTCCTCGGACCTTATATCGCAGTCATTCCGGCAATAATTATTGCCGTAGTCCAAGACCCGATCATGGCGGTCTATGTAGCGATTATCATGCTTATCGCCCAGCAGATTGAAAGCAATCTGATTACGCCGAACGTAATGGGCAATGCGCTTGATGTCCATCCGTTGACCGTCATTACGCTTATTTTGGCAGCTGGGAATATAGCCGGGTTATGGGGAATCATTCTCGCCATCCCTGTTTATGCAGTAATCAAGACGATTGCCAAAAACATCTATGCACGCCGGCAGGAAATTCGTGAAACAGCCACAAAAGAAGTGTGATTTTAATCTCCGCAAATTCAATTTGCGGAGATTATTTTTTTGTCTATAAATCCGATGTGTATTTCTTGACTTCAAATAGTATACCCCCTAAACTAGTGATTATTGGTTGAGGGGGTATACTATTTTGGATGGGCGAATAAAAGAAGCCGTTGATTTGTTTCAGGAAGTAATGCTCTATGGAACAGAGCGCGTCATCAAAGCGATTGACGATCCGTTGTGGAAAGAATTTTCCCCAGAACAAATGCAAATGCTGAAGTTAATCAGCAAGGAAAAACGCATCACTTCCAGTAGGTTAGCTGTTTTGCAGGCGGTACATAAAAGTGCGATTTCCAGCAGAATCAAAAAGCTGCTGCAAAAAGAAGTGATCCGCTTTGTTCAAACCGAACAGCAGGACCGGCGTGAAAAATTGATTGAACTGACCGAGCAGGGAGAAAAAGTCCTGGCACAATCAGATAAAGTGCTAACGGATTACATCGAGAAGTTAATGTTGGAGCACGTGAACGATGAAGAAATTGATCAGTTTCTAACGATTTTCCGCAAGTTGAAAGATATTATTAAAACGGATGGAGTGTCATAAATGAAGACTGTTTTAAAACTGAAATGGCCGATTACAATCGGCATGATCATTTTGACGGTTGCCTTATTCTTATTGGCGCCAAACTTAACAGAGCAAGCTGAAGAAGCCGGATCCTTCCAGTTATCACAAGATGCTTCTTCACAAATGGCGGCGACGATTCTTGCAGATGCGGATGCCGCGGACCAGACCATTTCCTTAGTCATCCCGCTTGAAAAAGAGCTCGATGAGCCGATGCGTGAAACTTTGGCCGGCATGGCTAAAGATATAGAAGCTCTTGGCGAACCGGTGACAAGTGTATTGAATCCGGTGGAAAGCGCAGATCTTGAGGAACAATTGGTTTCTGAAGACCAGAAAACAATCTTGATGCCGGTGACAGTTGACGGCACCGATGAAGAAGTGAATGCGGTAGCGGATGAAATCCGTGCAACCGTCATTCCGAAAGACATGACCGCCTATGTAACAGGTGAAGCGATCATCAACAACGACGTGAATATCAGTGCACAGGAAGGGCTGAAACGGACAGAAATCATTACGGTTGTCTTGATTTTCGGTTTATTGCTTGCGGTATTCCGTTCGATTGTGACGCCATTCATCCCGCTTGTAGCTGTAGGGATTTCCTATTTGCTGAGCCAATCGATTGTCGCATTCTTGATCGACTGGGTCGGCTTCCCGGTATCGAACTATACCCAAATCTTTTTGGTGGCGATCTTGTTTGGTATCGGAACAGATTACTGCATTCTGCTATTGAGCCGCTATAAAGAGGAATTGTCAGCGGGGCATGGTGTGGAAGAAGCGATTGTCAACACGTACAAGACAGCTGGCCGCACATTATTGATCAGCGGCATCGCGGTGTTCATCGGATTCTTCGCAATTGGTTTCGCGGAATTCCCGATTTTTAAATCCGCAGTAGCGGTAGCCGTCGGGATATTCGTGCTGTTGCTTGTGCTGTTTACAGTTGTGCCGTTCTTCATGGCGCTGCTGAAAGAAAAATTATTCTGGCCGGCAAAAAAATCTGCCGGACATAAAGACAGCAATTTGTGGATTCAAATGAGCAAGCTGTCCATCAACCGGCCGCTGTTGTCGATGCTTGTGGTGGCAGCCATCACCGTGCCTTTGCTGTTTACGTACAACAATTCGTTGTCGTTCAACACGGTGGATGAAATCGGTTCGGATTACGAGTCGGTAAAAGGGCTGCGCGCAATTGAAGACGGGTTCGGCAAAGGCGATTCCTTGCCGATCGAAGTCATCGTGAAATCAAATGAAACGCTGACTACGGAAGCCATTGTTCCGTATTTCGAAGAAGTCAGCCGTGAAATTGAAAAAATTGACGGAGTTGAAGGCGTACGGTCGATAACCCGCCCTACAGGCGAAGTGATTGAGGACCTTTATGCAGACAAACAATTAGGATTGTTATCAGAAGGATTGACGGAAGCAGGCAGCGGCCTCGGAGAAGTGCAGGCCGGGCTGACTGAAATCCAAACTAACTTGGCGGGAATCAGTGAACAGACCCGCGGCGCAAATGGCATTGGCGAAGCCGCTGCAGGGCTGGAGCAGTTGAATAGCCAACTGGGGCTGGTTACACAAGGGCTGCAGCAAACAGGGAACGTTCAGCAGACAGTCGGTGCTTTGCCGCAGATTAGCGGGGGACTGACTGAAATTCAGCAAGGATTGGCTGGAGCAGCTGGGCAAACCGGCGAACTTGGGGCAGGCTTAACGCAGCTGTCAGAAGGCGTCGGTGCTTCGAATGCAGGCCTCGTGGAAATCCAGAACGGCTTAGCTGAAGCTGCAGAAATGATGCAGAACATGAGCGACAGCAAAACGGTCCGTGATACCGGATTGTTTATTCCGGAAGGCACACTGGAAGGCGATGAATTCGCTCAAGTGCTGGACCGTTATACGTTTGCAGAAGGCACGGGCATGAAGATGGAGGTCATCCTATTGGACGATCCGTATTCTCCGGCAGCCATTGATACTACTGCAAAAATCAAAGATGCTGTCGAACGCACCGTGACGGCAACACCTCTTGAAGAAGCCGATATCGCTTATGGCGGCATCTCAAGCATCAACAACGATTTGCAGGATGTTTCTTCAAGTGACTTTACAAATACCGTTACAATCATGCTGATCAGTTTGTTCGTGATCTTGGCAATTATGTTCCGTTCCTTGATCATGCCGCTGTACATGATCGGGTCGCTGCTATTGACGTATTACACATCGATATCAATCGCGGAATTGATTTTCGTAAATGGACTCGGCTACGACGGCATCAGCTGGGCAGTGCCATTCTTCGGATTTGTCATGCTGGTGGCTCTTGGGGTCGATTACTCCATCTTCCTTCTTGACCGATTCCGTGAAGAATCTGCAAACGGCGTCAGTGTCCGCAATGCCATGAGAACATCTATGGCTAAAATGGGCACCGTCATCATCACAGCGGCCATTATCCTGGCCGGTACATTCGGCGCGATGATGCCGTCCGGCGTACTCAGTCTTGTGCAAATTGCGACGATTGTGATCACAGGCTTGCTGTTGTACGGGTTAATCGTCCTGCCGCTTCTGATTCCGGCAATTTCTGTATCATTTGACCGCGGCGTCTGGTGGCCGTTCGGCAATAAAAAACGTTTGTAACTAACTATTTTTAGAAAACCTATGATTCATCCGTTTACAAAAAAAGCCGCCCTTGGGCGGCTTTTTTCTGTTTAATGTAGGATTATGGGAAGCCGTGTTATACTAGGCTAAGAATCAACAATTATGAAACGGGGTAACTATTGTGCTTACATTTGAAGAAAAATTGGCGATCATTGAATCGTTTCCGGAATTGATACGTAAAGACGTATCGATGAAACGGGTGAATTTTCATTATGAAGAAAGCCTATATGACAAAAAAATCGTTGTTTACCACTTGCATCCAAATGGCAACGGTTTTGTATATGTCGGCAACTTGCCGCAGTACGAAGCGGACGCCAAAGGCTTCGTCAACATCCGTGAATGTTCCGAGAAGGAACTTCGGAGCATTGTGGCAGACGCATTGGACTATTTGTCTTTAGAGCCGGAACCGCCATACGACAAGACATGGAAAAATCGCGACAACGAAAAGCTGGATTTGGTTTATGAAGAACCGTTCTGGAACGTCTACACGGGCAAAAACCTGGAAGAAAGCTTCGGCACGTTTGATGACGCAGAAAACTATCTGCTCGATCAAGGCTTTAAAGAGCCGAAGTAATGGACATCCGGCGGCTTGGACAAGGCGAAGCACTGCCAGTGGAATTGATGCTTGAAGCGGATCCCTCGGAAGAGCTGGTGCGTGGATATGCGGCAAAAGGCATGGTGTATGCAGCTGAAATTGATCGGCGCCTAGTCGGTGTATATGCATTGTTGCCATTGTCGGAAACTGTCGTGGAAATCAAAAATATCGCCGTTGCTGAGCCGGAAAGAGGTAAGGGCTATGGCAAAGAATTGGTGAACCACGCTTTAGAAGAAGCGAAGCGCGGCGGATTTAAGCATGTGGAAATCGGGACCGGAAATTCAAGTTTCGACCAGCTGGCGCTTTACCAAAAATGCGGTTTTCGGTTGAAATCGATCGACCGCGGTTTTTTCACCCGCCATTACCCGGAACCGATTTTTGAAAACGGCATCTTGTGCCAGGATATGGTGCGGCTCGCATATGAATTGAAATAAAACCCTTCTAAATAGAAGGGTTTTTCTTTTCGCCGTAAATTAAATTACTCTATAAAGAAATTTATATTGCTTTATAGAGTAATTTAGTTTACTGTTAAAAGTAACAAGAGGAGGAGTTGGATGGAAGATATTCGATTGAACGTGGCGTTGCTTAGAAAACGGGTGCCGAATTTAACGACGGCTGCCAAAGAAGCGGGAATTCGGCCAGCGACGGTTTCCAATTTATGCACTGGCAAAATTGATTTAGGGAAAGCGGAAGTCAGAACGTTAGTGGGACTGGCTAAACTGGCCAATTGCACAGTAGATGAGCTCATTATCCGAGGGGAGAAGATGGCGATGATCGAAACCAAAATTAAAGCATTCGATTTTTTTGCACCATTGGTAAAAGGCGGTACGACAGGAATTGTTGCCCGTCCGGGAATGGGGCAATTGGTGATTGCAGCAGAACTGCTCCACCGTTTTAAGGAACAAGGTTATCAAACGGTTTACTTGATTCCTGAAAAGGATCATTTCGAACTAGAAGGTATCGTGGAACTGGCAGACCATACCACCGATTCAGTAGAAAAAACGCTGGAACTGTTAAATCGCTGCGGTGATAAGGCGGTGTTTTTCACAGATAAGGAACGGGTAGATTCAGGAGAGTTGTTCGAACTGCAGGAACAATTGAGCGCTCAACCGGCTGCAACGCTGCTGGTGGATTTGTCCGGTGAAGTGGTCGATGACGATTTTCCGTTCGGCCCGCTTGAGACGCTTTGGCAGCTCGATGCAGATCTTGCAGCCCGCCACCAGTATCCGGCTTTAAGTCCGCTCCATTCAGCTTCTTCTATATTGGAAGAAGCTGAATTGGACGAGCGCCATTTCCAGCTTCGCCAGCGTGCCCAAAAAACCTTGCGCCGCTACCGGGAACTTCGCTCCGTTGCAGTTGCCCGCGGCATGGAAAGGGTAGCGCAGGGAGAGCTGGAAACATACCATAGAGGCGAGCGGCTCGAAGCATATTTCACACAGCCATTTTATGTGGCAGAAGAATTAACCGGCCAGCCCGGAGCTTCTGTCGCGCTGGAGCAGACTTTGCATGACGTGGAAGCCATTTTGAATGGCCAGGCAGACGGACGGGAACTGGAGGAATTGCAATTTATCGGAACTTTGTAAGGAGCCTTGTGCTCCTTTTTTTCGTTAATAGAGGAAAAATGAAGTGGATTTCGGTATGCTAAAAGCAAGAGGTGATTTCATGTTCAAGAAAGTGACGTTGTATACGAATCGGCTTAATGAAATGAAAGGCTTTTACGAATACCAGTTGGGCTTCCGGATTGTCGAAGAAGGTGATAGCAGTTTCACGTTGGCAATCGGGGATTCCGTATTGGTTTTTAAAGCATCCGAACGGGTGGCGATTTACCATTTTGCTTTTAACATTCCAGGCAACCAGTACACCTTGGCCAAAGGATGGGCGAGTTCGCGCGTCACCTTGAACCGCCAGGAAGGCATGGACGAAATCTATTACGCTAATTTCAATGCAGATGCGTTTTATTTCCAAGATCCTGCTGGCAATGTTGTTGAGTTCATTGCCAGGCGCCATATTGACCGCATGGGGAATTTCACTGTCGACTCCCTTCTCAATATCAGTGAAGTCAGCATTACAACGGCTCATGTAGAAGAAGTGGGAAGGGAAATTGAAGCGATGGAGATTCCGGTCCGCGGCAATAAAGGAATTGAACCAAATGCATTGAATTTCCTTGGCCAGGACGATGCCTTTATCCTGTTGGTTGCACCGAAACGGACTTGGTACTTTTCCAAACAAAAGAGTGAAGTCCATCCACTGTCGATTGAATTGGTGGATGGCCGGCAGATTGATATCTCGGAAGACGGTTTGTTTCAAGAAGTCCGTCCCAGCAATCCGATTGCCGACGGTATGGAAAATATCGACTTTTCAGGAGTTGCGATGCTGAAAAACCAGGAAGTTTGGTCGATGGCAAAAGGTTTTGCAGACCGTTCAAATGAGCGGCCGAACGCGCTGGGAACCCGCTTTGGCATTGCTTCCGGATGCAAAATTTTCACCGCAGTCGCTGTCTGCCAATTGGTGGAACAAGGAAAATTATCGTTCGAAGACCGTTTGCCGAAGCTTTTTCCGGAAACCTTTCCGGATTTTGATGTGACCATTCATCAGTTGTTGACGCACACATCCGGCATTCCGGATTATTTTGATGAAGAAGCGATGGATGATTTTGAAGAGATCTGGGCCAAGCATCCGATGTATTTGATGCAATCGGCTGCTGACTTTGTGCCGCTGTTCAAAGACGAACCGATGAAGTTTGCTCCTGGTGAAAGGTTCCAGTACAACAATGCCGGCTTTATTGTACTGGGCCTTATTGTAGAGAAAACCACCGGGCAAGCGTTCACCGATTTTGTGGAAGAAAACATTTTTGCGCGGACTGAGATGGCAAATTCGGGGTATTTCCGGCTGGACCGCTTGCCGAAAGAGGCGGCTTTTGGTTATATTGAAGAAGAAAATTTGTGGCGGACCAATCAATACGCGATTCCGGTTAAAGGCGGAGCGGACGGCGGAGCATTTGTAACAGCCGGCGACATGGCCGCTTTTTGGGAGCGCTTGATGGATTTTACGCTGCTTTCTGAAGAAATGACGAAGACCTTGCTTTCGCCCCATGTGGCTATCGATGCCCATGCTTACGGCTACGGTGTCTGGATTTCGCGCAGTGAAGAGGCTGTAGTAAAATACCATGTTACCGGATACGATCCAGGCGTCAGCTTCCATTCGGGCTATTATCCGGATGCACAAACTGTTTTAACGGTCCTGTCGAATAAAGGAGAAGGCGCTGCTGACGTCATGAAATTGATAGAAGATGCAGCGTTGAACGGTAGATCAGAGAAACTTCAGAAGGGGTGAGGGGCATGAGCGGCAAAAACCTGGCTATCGGAATAGTAGTCGGCACCCTTGTAGCGTGTGCATTAATCTACTTTGGATTCCAGCTGTATTTCACAATGAATCCAACCCAGTAAACAAAAAAGGCTGCCGAATTTTCTCGGCAGCCTTTTACTTGTCTAAAAAAACATGAAAAATGGACTCCCCATAAAGGGAGCCCATAAAAGTTAAGTTAAAATTAAGCTTTAACTACGTTAGTAGCTTGAAGACCGCGTTGGCCTTGCTCGATATCGAAAGTAACTTCTTGACCTTCTTCTAAAGATTTGAATCCTTCGCTTTGAATAGCTGAGAAGTGTACGAATACGTCGTCTCCGCCTTCGCGCTCGATGAAGCCGAATCCTTTTTCTGAGTTAAACCATTTTACTTTACCTTGTTCCATGTGTGTTTCCTCCTCGTATGCGTAAGCATACATTGTATTACTATCCTTGCTCAAATCTTGCAGATGAACATCTGACACTTTATACAAAGTTATCCGAACAAAAATAATTCTTCCTTAGAATAACATGGGGTTACAAAAAATGCAAGCCCTATGCCGAAATTGCTTGTTCTATTTTATGTGTGCACTTGTCTATATAATAAAAGAACTGTGGCGAAAAGGGGCGTGAAGAGATGAAAAAGGTAATGGTGACGGGGGTTTCAGCTGGTGCGGGAAAATCGACTTTTGCTGCGGAACTGGGAAAGAAACTGGATATTCCAGTGTATCATCTTGATTCTATTTATTGGAAATCGGGTTGGATCGAAGCGGATTCGGAAGAATTCAGGGCAGCCCAAGAAAAAATTGCAGCCCGGGATAGCTGGATCATTGAAGGGAATTACACCGCAAGCTTTGATATCCGTATGAAAGAAGCAGATACTTTTATTTATTTGGAAGTGCCTTTAAGCGTGTGCCTGTACCGCGTATTAAAACGCTGGTTGACGAATCTGGGCAAAACACGCCCCGATATGGCGGAAGGCTGTCCGGAAAAGATGGACGTGGAATTTCTAAGGTTTATCATTACAACGTATAAAGCCCGAAAAGGGAAAATGCGCAAATATATGCAGGAATTTTTGGAAGCTGACCCGGCTAATCAAGTGATCTTCCTAAGCAATCAAAAACAGATCGATGGATTTGCAAAAGGCGGCTACGCCCGGAAATCCGATAAACAAATTTAAAAACTGCAACATCTCCGGAAGGTGAAGTGGTATCCTAAACATATAAAATACTACGGACTAGGAGAATGCGCTATGAAGTTCTTGTATGAAGGAACCATCACAAATCAAGCGCTTCGAAAAACGCAGGCCATGCACATGAAACGGCTGTATTTAGAAGATTTGCCGGTCATTGAACAAGTGCAAAAAGAGGTCATCGATTCGCTCCCGGAAAAAGCGATTCTGCAGCCATTATCGACGGAAGAGTTTCTCTTTATCCTCAATGAACGGGGCTTGCTGATTGGTGCGTTTGTCGAGGACCGCTTAATCGGATTCAGGGCGCTTCTCATACCGGAAATTGACGAGGAACATCTGGGACTGGACCTTAATCTTCCCGAGGAAGAATTGCCGAGCGTCATTTACCAGGAAATTTCAGTTGTTCTTCCGGAATATCGAGGCAATCGCCTCCAGCAGAAATTAGCGGAAGTGATTATGAAAGAACTGCCGAATCTGGAAGAGAAGTTCCGCTATATTTGCTGTACCGTCGCTCCGATGAACATCCCGAGTTTAAAAGATAAGTTTCTCCAGCAAATGCATATCGGAGCGTTGAAAGAAAAGTACGCCGGCATGGAGCGCTACATCCTCGTCAAAGATTTGGAGCAGCCGACAGTTCGCTACGAGCATCACACAAATGTGAAATTGGATGACCTGGAACGGCAGCGCCAGCTTTTGGCTGACGGCTACGTCGGAATCGGCTTCCAATTGGTCAGAGGCTTTCATGAACTTGAATTTGCAAAACCCGTTCTTTAACTAGAACGGGTTTTTTATTTTTATTGAAGAATTCTGAAACTTACGGAAGGTTCTTCCGTATATTAAGTAGGATGAAAAAGAATGGGTTAGATGGGAGGTATTGGAATGGAGTTATTCGGTTTGCCTATGGAACAAGTATATCTGTATACGCTCGTTGCAGCAGGTGCCTTGACTGTCCTTTATGTGCTGTTCGCGGATATCGCAGATGCAGGCGATGGGCTTCCCTTTTTTAACCCCGCCGTGATTTTAGCATTTGTCACTTTGTTGGCAGCAGCCGGTTATGTATTGGAGCTGACTACAAACTTGAGCGATCTGGCCATCTTAGGGATTGCAGCGGCAGCGGCAGTGGTTTTGGATATTTTACTTTATTTCTTTGTTTTATTGCCATTGTCTTCCGCAGAATCTTCGATTGCCTATACGGAGGAATCCTTGCTCGGCCAAGTTGCTAAAGTGATTGTGCCCATTCCGGTGGATGGCTACGGAGAAGTCGTCATTGAAACCTACGGCGGCATGATCTCCAAACGGGCTGCCGGATTTGACAACGAAGCCATCGGGCAGGACAGGCAGGTTTTGATCATCCAAGTGAACGACGGCACGTTATATGTAAGAGATTATGAACCGATTTTCAGCACTGAAAAAAGAATATAAGGAGGAATTAGAATGGAAATGACATGGATTGCAATTGGGATAGCTGCTTTTGTCGTATTGGCGATTATAGGGGTTTACGTAACAAAGTATAAGACGGTCGGGCCGGATGAGGCTTTGATTGTGACGGGCAGTTATTTGGGCTCGAAAAATGTCCACACGGATGACTCGGGGAACCGCATTAAAATCATCCGCGGCGGCGGGACGTTCCTGCTTCCTATTTTTCAGCAGGCAGCACCGCTCAGCCTGCTGTCGAGCAAATTGGAAGTGACGACACCGGAAGTTTATACAGAACAAGGGGTGCCGGTGATGGCTGATGGCACAGCCATCATCAAGATTGGCGGATCGATTTCTGAAATTGCCACAGCGGCAGAACAGTTTCTGGGGAAATCAAAAGAAGACCGTGAAAATGAAGCAAAAGAAGTGCTTGAAGGGCATCTGCGTTCGATTCTCGGATCAATGACAGTAGAAGAAATTTATAAAAACCGTGATAAGTTCTCGCAGGAAGTCCAGCGCGTCGCTTCGCATGATTTGGCGAAAATGGGATTGATCATCGTATCGTTCACCATCAAAGACGTCCGCGACAAAAACGGCTACTTGGATTCACTCGGTAAAGCACGGATTGCGCAAGTGAAACGCGATGCGGATATTGCTACGGCAGAGTCGGAAATGCAGACGCGCATCAAACGGGCGGAAGCCGGAAAAGATGCACAGCGCGCCGAAATCGAGCGTGCCACAGAAATTGCAGAAGCGGAAAAAGAGAATTTATTGAAAGTGGCGGAATACAAACGGGAGCAGGACAGCGCGAAAGCCCGTGCGGACCAGGCGTATGAGCTGGAAACAGCCCGTTCGAAACAGGAAGTTGTCGAGCAGGAAATGCAGATCCGGATCATCGAGCGCCAGAAGCAAATTGAGCTGGAAGAAAAAGAAATCCAGCGCCGTGAGCGCCAGTACGATTCCGAAGTGAAGAAAAAAGCCGATGCGGACCGCTACTCGGTTGAGCAGGCTGCTGCGGCAGAGAAATCCAAGCAGTTGGCAGAAGCGGATGCACAGAAATACCGCGTAGAAGCGATGGCAAAAGCCGATGCCGAGAAAATCCGTCTGGATGGCCTTGCAAAAGCAGAGTCGCAGCGTGCACAAGGTGAATCTGAAGCAGATATCATCCGCCTGAAAGGTCTCGCAGAAGCGGAAGCGAAGCGCAAAATTGCGGAAGCCTTTGAAATGTACGGCCAAGCAGCGACGCTTGATATGATTGTCAACATGCTGCCTGAATATGCGAAGCAAATCGCTGCACCACTTGGCAACATCGATAAGATTACGGTTGTGGATACCGGAGGCGGAGAAGGCGGCGGGGCAAATAAAGTCACCTCTTATGCGACGAATTTAATGGCTTCCCTTCAGGAAACTTTGAAAGAGTCGTCGGGGATCGACGTCCGCGAAATGCTGGAAAATTTAACAGGCAAAACGGATTATCCGCAGACGATTGAGCAATTGCGCTATGCACTGGAAGAAAAAGAACAGGCACTTGAAAAGCAGGAAATTTAATAGATGAGGCATAAAAGCGAACCGGCTTTTATGCCTTTTTATGTTTTTAGGAGCAGGGTGAAAATAGGTTAATAGTATGAAATGCAAATAATTGTTAATGGATGGGTTGAAACCGGTTTGCGAATAATGGTTATAATGATAGAATATTGAGACAAGAAAGTGGGGAAAAGTTCATAAGGAAACGAAACTGGATGCTAAGGGGTGTACAATGGAAATTCAATTTGATCACGTGCAGTTGGCGGAAGAACATCGTTTAGGGCCGGTGTCTCAGGAAATCAGTTCAATTGCTTATAATTCCGCTGAAGTAATAAGCGGTTCAGCGTTCTTTTGCATCGTCGGGGAAAATACGGATGGGCACCTTTATATTTCAGAAGCACTTGAAAAGGGTGCAGTTGCCATCATCGGCTCCGATTGGCAGCAAATAAAGCCGTATGCAGAGGCGTTCCCGCATGTTACGTTCATTGCCGTAAAAGATTCACGGTCGGCTCTGGCTGCTTTTTCAATTCATTTTTTTGAAAGAGCCCAGGACCAGCTGGTAAAAGTTGGGGTTACGGGGACGAATGGCAAGACCACAACAGCCACTTATGTTTACAATCTCTTCAATCTCTTAGGGATGCCGTGCGGATTTTTGGGAACCACCGGCATTTATAACTCTTCAGGAAAGACGCCTTATAAAAAAAGTACGCCCACTACACCCATTTCTTCAGATATCCATCAAATCTTTTCGCATCTTGCCGCATTTGGCGACCGCGCAGCGGCAATGGAAGTATCTTCGATTGCCCTTGACCAGAAACGGGTAGAAGGCATTCTTTTTGATGTGGCCATTCATACCAATATTTCCGAGGAGCACCTGGAGTACCACCATACTTTCGAAAATTATTTGGCTTGCAAACTGCAGTTGTTCAGGCAGGCGAAAACGGCGGTCGTCAACATAGACGACCAAGGCATGGCAAAGGAAATTCTGGAAGCGGTTGATTACCCGGTATTGACCTATAGCCAAAGGCTCGATTCAGGAGCAGATTTGGTCTGGACCAATATTCTCATCGAAGAAAGCGGCATGCGCTTCGAGCTGCATTTTCAGCAGCAGGTTCATGAAGTGAGGGTTCCGTTGTTTGGAGAATACAATGCCGGCAATCTGACGGCTGCCATTGGAGCGGCTTTATTGTCCGGTGTTGAAATGGAACATATTCTTTCGGTGCTGCCGGATATGCCGCAAGTCGAAGGCCGGTTCCAGCTGATTGAAGGCCCGGAAAATCGGAGAATCATATTGGATTATGCACATACGCCGGTTGCGTTGGACCTTGTGATGCGGGAAGTGAAAAAGTTGCCGCATAACCGCTTGATCGCTTTGGTAGCCGGAATTGGCATCCGGGATTTCTCGAAGATGCCGAAAATGGCAAAAGCCGCTGAAGGGAAAGCGGATGTTGTCGTAGTGACAGTCGACCATCCGGGATTTAACGATCCGAATGACGTGGTCAATGAAGTGCTGAAAGGCTTTTCCTTGCCGTATAAACAGCAGGTTTTAACGGCGACCACCCGGCGCGCCGCCGTGGTAACCGCCCTGCAGGAAAGCGGTCCGAATGATATAATCTTATTATCAAGCGGCTGCATCAACGGTGCTCAAAACATCCGTGGAGAATTTATTCCGCATTCGGATGAAGAAATCATTGCGGATTTTTTCCTTCAGCAAAATTAGCGGCTTTTTCGGCTGGAAAGGTCGCTTTTTTCGGTCTGCTTGTGTTTAATAGAAGAGAAGGCTACATAACGACATATGAATTGGAGTGAATGGAATGCAATATCGTACAGAGAAAGACACGATGGGCGAAATTCAAGTAGAAGCGGACAAAATGTGGGCAGCACAAACGCAGCGCAGCCTCCAGAACTTTGCAATCGGTACCGAGCGCATGCCGCATGAAGTGGTGATGGCGTTTGCCCAATTGAAAAAAGCCGCAGCGAAAGCAAACCACAAACTTGGCAAGCTTTCTGAAGCGAAAATGAAAGCGATTGAATCGGCAGCGAACGAAGTGATCGAAGGCAAATGGAACGACCATTTCCCATTGGTCGTTTGGCAAACAGGAAGCGGCACGCAGTCCAACATGAACATGAACGAAGTTCTGGCACGACGCGGAAACGAAATCCTGGCTGAGCAATCCTCAGAAGAAAAGCTTCACCCGAACGACGACGTCAATATGTCGCAAAGCTCAAACGATACATATCCGACAGCGATGCACGTTGCAGGCGTTATGGCAGTGACGGAGAACCTGATTCCGGCTATCCAAAAACTAAAAGCGACACTTGATGAAAAATCGAAACAATTCGATGACATCATCAAAATCGGACGTACGCATCTTCAAGACGCAACGCCATTGACATTAGGTCAGGAAATCAGCGGCTGGAGACATATGCTCGAGAAAAGCGAGCGCATGATTCGTGCGAGCGTTGAAGAAATGCGTGAACTCGCAATCGGTGGAACGGCAGTCGGAACAGGCATCAACGCAGATCCGACATTCGGACCATCTGTTGCCGAATTCATCTCAGAAGCGGTCGGCGGAGCATTCACTTCTGCTGAAAACAAATTCCATGCACTGACAAGCCATGACGAAATGGTTTACACGCACGGCGCCATCAAAGCGCTTGCGGCTGACGCAATGAAAATCGCCAATGATGTTCGCTGGCTGGCAAGCGGTCCGCGCAGCGGCATCGGTGAAATCACAATTCCTGAAAACGAGCCGGGCAGCTCAATCATGCCAGGGAAAGTCAACCCGACGCAAAGCGAAGCATTGACGATGGTTGCCGCTCAAGTGATGGGCAACGACGCAACAATCGGCTTTGCAGCAAGCCAAGGAAACTTTGAATTGAACGTCTTCAAACCGGTCATTGCGTACAACTTCCTGCAATCGGTCCGTTTGTTGACAGACAGCTTGATCAGCTTTAACGACAACTGTGCAGTAGGCATTGAAGCGAACCTTGAGGTTATCCAAAATCACGTAGGCAATTCGCTGATGCTCGTTACATCTCTGAACCCGCATATCGGCTACGAAAAAGCGGCAGCGATTGCGAAACAGGCACATAAAGAAGGCACAACGTTGAAAGAGTCTGCAGTGAAGAGCGGACATTTAACGGCTGAACAGTTTGACGAGTGGGTACGCCCGGAAAATATGGTCGGCAAAAAATAAGATGGTTTTGAGAGAGCAGCCGTAAATTTGCGGCTGCTTTTTTGTGTTTTGGGAGAGTTGCAGCTGTTTATGAGCAAGTTTGGGTGTGATACGAGCAAGCGGGTTTGATTTACGAGCGGCTTCCAGCCGGTTACGAGCAACTTTCCATAAGATACGATCAACTGCCTCTAAAAGGGCATAACCGGTTCGAAGTTGGGCGTATACAGATGCAACTTGGCCATAAAGCAGCTGGACTTGGGCATAAGCTGCAGTTTCTACATAATACAAACGCAGGTGGTAGGAATATGCAAATCCACTTCGCAAAAGGTTTTATTCCCCGCATGTCGAAGTACATAAAAGAAGAAGCAAATTAGACAGAAGAGGTGCATTATGCAGAAGACGTTTGTGATGTCATGGAGCGGTGGGAAAGATTCGGCGCTGGCATATTTCCGTGCAGTGATGGACGGCCATGTGCCGGTCGCGCTGTTTACGATGTTTGAAGAAGATGGAACAAGATCCCGCTCCCACGGTTTGCCGCTTGAAGTGATGCAAGCGCAGGCAGAGCGCATGGGCTTGCCGCTCATTATCGGGAAAGCGAGCTGGGCAGGGTACGAAAAGGAATTTATTGAGCAGCTGAAAATTTTCAAGTCCCAAGGGGTGCAAATGGGCGTTTACGGCGACATCGATCTTGAAGACCATTTGCTGTGGATTCAGAAAGTGAGTGCGGAAGCCGGCATGGAAGTAAATCATCCGCTTTGGCAGGAACCGAGAAAAGCGTTGTTGAAAGAATTAATAGACAAAGGCTTTAAGGCCGTGGTCACGGTAGTGGATACGGCGCGCCTCGATGAGAAATTTTTGGGCCGTGAATTCACCCATGGCCTGATTGAAGAGTTGGAAAGCCTTGGAGTAGACGCGTGCGGTGAGGAAGGCGAGTTCCATACAGTGATCGTTGATGGGCCGATTTTTGTTGAACCGGTTCCCGTAGTTTTTGGCGAAAAGGCAGCGAATGGGAACTACCGGATGCTTGAAGTGAAACTTCATTCAGAGGAGTGATCGGGATGATTCAATTTGTGGGCGTGGAAGAGCAGCATATCCGGCAGATGGCAGTATTACTGGCCAAACGGCATGAGCGGGAGCGGAAATTTTTTCCCTTTTTCCCATCGGAGTTTGAAGAATTTGATGAAGCCGAAATGGTTCTCCGCAAGATGCTGGAGCGTCCGTACATCAGCGGAATTGTAGCGGTCAGGGGCATTGATGTCATCGGTTATCTGCTGTATGAATTCAAGGAAAGCGCGGAAAGGGGCCGTTACGTCTGGATGGATTATGAAGCCGTGGCCATCAAAGGAACCGAGCATCCACGCCTCCTGCGGCTGTTGTATGCAGATGCCGGGGCGGAATGGGTCAAAAACGGCTATTTCCACCACGTGATGATGGTTCCGCTCGGCGATCGTAAAATTGTCGCGGAATGGCTTGACCAGTCTTTCCGGTATGAACAGAAATACGCCGTCTTGCCGCTCCAGGACTTTGAAGCGGAAACTGCCGACCCAGTACCGGGCTTGGTTTTCCGGACAGGAAGCCGGGAAGATGGTCCGCTGCTGAAGAAGATGGCGCTTTGGAACAGCATTCATCAAGCTGCGGCCCCGTCTTGGCAGCCGATCACGAAAGAGACAATGGAAGACATCAAGAGCAGCTACGAAGAATTATCGGCTGATGGTGGCGCCTATTTGTGGCTTGCGGAACAAGGAGAACAGATCGGCGGTTTCCATGTCTATTTTAGAAAAGCCGATCCGCTCAGCCTGGTAACGCCTGAGAATTGTGTGGCGCTGCCCGCCGCTTCCACCAATCCCAATTTGCGCGGCACGGGAATCGGGAAAGCGATGGCCCAATATTGCTTTGCGGAACTGAAAAATGAAGGATTTGATTATGTTTTCGCCGATTGGCACTCGCCGAATCATTTGGCTTCTTACTTCTGGCCGAAGCTGGGCTTTCAGCCGGTCATGGTCCGCATGTCCCGCCAAATCGATCCGCGGATCGCATGGGCGCATGGGAAATAACGTACATGAAAAACCCGCATCCTGAAACAAGGAAGCGGGTTTTTTACTCTTTCCGGAAAACCCAGGTGCGCTGGACGACAAAGCCGAAAAGAAACAGAACGGTATCGACAAACACTTTCAGGATGACTTCACCGCGTCCCAGCCATTCCGCATATAAGAAATGGACGGATCCGGCGGACATCATCATGATGAACACGGCTAGGATATAGTAGCGGATAAAGGATTTTCTCGATCCTTGGCCGAAAACCTTGTTGCGGTTCACATAATAATTGAATAAAGAAGACAGAATCCGGGCAGCAACTGTTGCGAAAATGATGAACAGCTGGGGTTCTTCGCTGCGCCATAATTGGATAAACAGCCAGTAAAGGCCAATGTCGAGTGCAAAAGAAGCCCCTCCGGACAAACCATATAATAAAAAGATTTTATAGACATGATAAGAGTCGTGGAGCGGGTGGAAATGGGAAGACTTGTTTTTTTCCAGATACACCGTTTCAATCGGTACTTCAGCGAGCGGGATTTTTTTGCTGCGCAGGGCAGCGAGCATGTTCATTTCGTATTCAAAGCGCTCCCCGACAACGCTCAATAAATGGGGAAGATGCCGGACCGGGATGCCGCGAAGGCCTGTTTGGGTATCCGTCAACACTGCACCGGTGGAGAGGCGGAACAACAGGCGTGTGAACCGGTTGCCGAAACGGCTGCGGAACGGGACATCCTTTTGCTTAAAATCTCTGGCCCCCAGCACTACGTGGTCGGGAGCTTCCGCCATTTTTCGGGCGATTTTCAACATGTCCGAAACTAAGTGCTGGCCATCGGCATCGACCGTAATGACGCCTTCGATAGGGAGTTTTTGATTGAGTATGTAATGGAAAGCCGTTTTTAAGGCGCGCCCTTTGCCTTGGTTGACGGCATGGCGAAGCACCGCCACTTCCGGAACCGGGTAAAGCGATTTGAAAAAATCGGCATATTGAGGACCGCTGCCATCATCGACCACAATGATTTGCTGAAACCCTGCTGCCAGTATTTGCTGAATCAAAGATTCGCATTTATGGTCCGGCTTATATGCCGGAATAATGACCGCAAACTGTTTCACAGAAGACCTCCTTTCAATTTCTGCGATGGCAGAAACAGTAAGTAAAACTGCTGTTGTGAAATTGCAAATGGTAAAAAGGATGACTAAAGAAATTTTCTATGTCCAAATGCTTACTTTTAACCTACCCTCTTTCACTATTTCTAGAACCCATCTTAAGAAATTCTTCAGAAAACCTCTTACTAATCGTTAAGATTTGCCTTTTATACTGAAGATAAGATGAAGAAGGAGGCAAAGAGATGATTGATATTAAAAATTTAGAGCATGCTTTTGCAATTGGCAAAAAGGGGGAAGAACGGCAGGTTCCTGTCTTAAAAGGAATCACGCTTGAGGTCAAACAAGGGGAAATCGTGGCGATTCTTGGCAAAAGCGGTTCCGGAAAATCCACCCTGCTAAATATTCTGGCCGGTTTTATGGCGCCGGAATCCGGTTCGGTAAAAGTGAACGGACAGGAAACATCTGCACTTACAGAAGCCGATTCAGCGGCCTTCCGTTTAGCGAACTTTGGTTTTATCTTTCAGAACTTCCAGTTGATGCCCGGACTGACGGCATTTGAAAATGTGGAGCTGCCGCTGAAAATCAAAGGGCTCAGTTCCGGCGAGAGAACAGTGCGTGTTGAAGAAATGATGAGAAAAGTCGGCCTCACCGAAGTGGCAGAACACTATCCGAACGAACTTTCCGGCGGCCAGCAGCAGCGGGTCAGCATCGCCCGTGCACTGGTGACGAACCCGCCGGTTTTATTGGCGGACGAGCCTACCGGCAGCCTCGATTCGGAAACGGAACAAGAGATTTTGCAGCTGATTCAAGCGCTGAATAGCACACTCGGATTGACTTTTGTCATCATCACGCATGACGAAGAAGTGGCGAATGTCGCCCACCGGCAATACCGTCTTCATGACGGAGAATTGGTGAAAGGGGAAAAGCGCCATGCAGTTTAAAGACCAAGTGGATTTTATCCGCCAACATATGAAGCGCAACAAACTCCGGGTGGCTACTACGATTCTCGCTGCCATGATGGGCTGTGCATTTTTAATCGTTTTGGCATCCGTCGGTTTCGGGCTTCACAAAACCATTACGGATGATGTGCTCGATAACCGGAAAGTGACAGAAATCGAAGTGCCGTCGAAAGTGGAGAGCGAAGAAAAAATCACGCCGGCAGAAGTTCAGGCGATGAGCAATATACCGCATGTCGAGGCAGTTGTAGAACGCTCGGGAGTGGCAGCGGAGGCAATGGCGAAAATCGGGGCGCGCAGTGGGTATGTCAATCCGATTCTGTCGGATTTAAAAGAAGAACAAAAAGCAGGGCTTGCTCTTTCTGAAGGCGCCATGCCGGAAAAGGCAGGAGAAGTGGTTGTCGGGTACCATTTTGCCAAAGCGCTGCTGACAGATGAGGAACGGGAAGCTTCGGAAGAGCAGCAAGGCGAGAGTGGTTTTGCCGACAGCCTGATCGGGCAGACTTTCGAGCTGGAACTGACGCCTTATGAAGGGGAAGCCGAATCCGCGAGCTGGACCTTTACAGTAGCTGGCGTTTTAGAAGAACCGGCAAAAGATTGGATGAGCGACGGTTCTGTTTATCTGGACGATTCATGGGCCGCTGCATTTAATGAAAAGCTTGGAACCGGTGAGGAAAGCAAATCCATTTCGGTTTATGCTGACGGCCTTCAATCTGTTGGAGGCATCTCGGAAGCGCTGAAAGACGATGGCTATTACATCTATTCTGTAACAGAAGAACTTGGTTCGATGAATATGTTTTTCACGGCACTGAAAGCCGGGTTGATTTTTGTGGGGACGATCGCCGTATTGATTGCTTCAATCGGCATTTTTAATACAATGACGATGGCCGTGACGGAGCGGACGCGGGAAATCGGCGTCATGAAAGCCATTGGCGCCCAGCCGAAATTGATCCAGAAGCTGTTCCTGATGGAAAGTGCCGCAATCGGAATCATTGGAACCGGAATTGCCGTTGTCCTTTCTTACGCAATCAGCATGCTGGCAAACTGGCTTGTGCCGATTATTATCAAAAGCTCCCTCGGGGAACAGGACAGCGAAGGCTTCGATATCCTCATTTCCTTGATTCCCTGGCAGCTGGTGGTCATTGCTTCAATCATCAGCATCGGTGTAGCCATGGTATCCGGCTGGCGGCCGGCGCGGAAGGCCACGCAGATCGACGTAATTCAGGCGCTGCGGCAGGAATTGTAAAAACTTAAAAGAAACGGCCCGGTTCGCTTTGAACCGGGCCGTTTTCTCTGTTATTGCATGACATCTTCCGGCCGGTAGCCCCGCTTCAACTCGTCGATCGACAAACCGAACGTCATTTCCAAATGCGGATAATCCTTAAAGCGCTGCCAGTCGCCGCCCCATTCAAACCCAAGTTCTTTCCCGATGGCCGCCACTTCAAACCAGTCAGCTTTGCCGTTCTTGTTGTCATCGCGCGCCGTGTCCCACACCACTTCGCCGTTGCTGAGCTTCAACGCAAAATCGATGGCCAATCCGTAGTTGTGATAGGAATCTCCGCCGCGTGCATAAGTCACCACGTTGCCGGCGGTGCTTCTTCCTTTTGCATGCAGTCCGTTTTGCTCATCCGCCGACCGGAAGCCGTCTGTAATAACGACCTGTATGCCAATGGCTGCTGCTTTTGCAATCAGCTCTTCGCTTTTTTCCTCCACGACCGGATGCAGGCCGGAAGGGGTAGCGCGCTGCTGCAGCTCTTCGCGGAATGCCAATTCGTTTTGAATCCAAATGAAGAAAAAACCGCCGAGTACCAATAAAAAAAGAATCGAAAAAGCGGTTTTAAACTTTTTCAAATTGTTTCACCTCATTGCCTTTAGTTTATCAAAAATCGTCGAAAGAGTATCGTGCAGAAGTTTTTGATAGGATAGAAGAAAGAATGGAAAGGGGATTGAATAATGGTTATTGAATTGATGAAGTCCCACGCATCTGTGCGTGATTACAAAGAAAAGCAGCTGACGCGGGAAGAAGTCAGCGAATTGGTGGCGGCAGCACAGCATGCCGCATCGTCACACTTTGTGCAGGCCTACTCCATTGTCTGGGTGACGGATCCTGAGAAACGCAAACAGCTTGGCGAATTGTCCCGCAATGCGCAGCAAATGGAAGGCGCAGGCGCGGTATTTTTGATGTGCGCTGATTACAACCGGTTAAAGCACGCCGGCGACATGCAAGGCGAAGCCATTTCGTTCGATCATGCGGAGAATTTGATCGTCGCTGTAACGGACGTCGGCCTGCTTGCCCAAAACTTGGCGCTTGCTGCTGAATCAAAAGGCTACGGCATTTGCTATATTGGCGGGGTGCGCAACAATATGGAAGCGATCAGTGACTTGGTCGGCTTGCCGGAAGGCGTTTTCCCGGTGTACGGCTTGACGGTCGGTGTGCCGAACGAATCCAACGAAGTGAAACCGCGTTTGCCGGTTGAAGCCATTTTGCACGAAAATGCCTACGATGAAGCCAAATACAAAACCTTGCTTCCAGAATACGATGAAACAATCCAGCGCTATTATCAGGAACGCAGCACAAACCAGAAAGTTGCGACGTGGACGCAGCAAATGGCGACCTTCCTCAGAAAACCGCGCCGCCCGGATCTCAAAGGCGTGCTGGCGAAAAAAGGGTATTTGTTTAAATAAAAACGGGAGAAGGGGAATGACGATGAAAATCGCGATTTTTGGTGCTACGGGACGCGTCGGTGGACAAATCCTGAAGCGGGCACTGGCAGATGGGCATCAAGTGAAAGCCTTGGTGCGTACGCCGAAACTGGACGAACATCCGAATCTGGAGATCATCACAGGAAACGTCCGGAAAGCGGAAGACGTCGAGCGGACGCTCCAAGGCGCCGATGCGGTATTTAGCGCCATCGGTACGGACCGGACGACGACGCTTTCTGAAGCGATGCCGCTTATTATCGGAGCAATGAAAAAAGAAGGCATCCGGCGAATCATTGCCATTGGCACCGCAGGCATTTTGAACAGCCGGCTGACGCCGGGCGCGCTCCGTTACGAAGGAGGAGACTCTAACCGCAAACTGACATTTGCTGCAGAAGAACATGAAACGGTGTTCCGCCTGCTGGAAGCAATTGACTTGGATTGGACCATTGTCTGCCCGACTTATTTGCCGGACGGTGAAGCGCGCGGCGGCTGCCGGGCGGAAAAAGACTTCTTGCCGGAAGGCGGTAAGGAAATCACGGTCGGCGACACGGCTGAATTTGCCTATGGGCAACTGGAGAACGCTGAATTTCTAAAATCGCGTGTAGGGATTTCCTATTGAGTGTGAAAAAAAGAACAGCTAAAAAATGGAGCATCCGAATTGCACTGGGAATTGTTTCATTGCTTGCTTTTGCCGTTATCGGTTTTATTCTCTATGCGCAGTTTGATTATGGACCAAGTGAAACGTTGGCGGAACAAGTCGACCTTGATGCAGTAAAACGCGATGACCACGGCCTTGTCTTCCTTCCGGAAAATCCGAATGGCCAAGGACTCATTCTCTATCAAGGAGCAAAAGTGGAAGCGAAAGCTTATGCCTATCTTGGCGAGAAATTAAGCGAACAAGGCTATACCGTTTCAATCCCGAAACTGCCATTGAAGTTTGGCATCTTCGGGGTTAATAAAGCGGAAGCCGTGATTGAAGATTATCCTGAAATCACGGCTTGGTTCATCGGCGGGCATTCGCTTGGAGGAGTCGCTGCAGCCATGTATGCCGAAGAGCATCAGGATGAGCTGGCTGGCTTATTCTTCCTGGGCTCGTACCCTGCTGGTGATTTTGCGGCAAGTAAGCTGCCGATGCTGTCGATTTACGGAGAAAACGATGGCCTGACTTTGCTGGAAGACATCGAGAATAACCGCGTGCTGTTTTCAGCCAGTAGCGAATTTGTCGAAATTCCAGGCGGCAACCACGCGCAGTTCGGAATGTACGGAGAGCAAAAAGGCGACAATCCGGCGGATATTTCCCCGCTTGAACAACAAGATCTCATTGTGGAAGCATTGCTTAATTGGATGAAGGATAAATAAGGAGGGGGATTGGGCAGTCATATTACTGGCTTCCGGGCCCTCTTTTTTCTGTTTGCGTTTAATGGGTGATGTCGAAGTTTGATGTTACGAGCAGCTTGAAGGGTGATACGAGCAACTCGGGGCTAAATACGAGCAACTTTAACGCGCTTACGAGCAACCTGACTCCATTTACGAGCAACTCCCCCAAAAATCAGCAAAAAGACAGCACAAGCAGCGAAGCCTGTGCCGTCTTTTTCTATGCTTCACGCCATAACATCCCGCGATACAAACACCGAATAGCTAATCGCCATAAAGACCGCAAAGTAAGCGGCAAGCACAACCAGCGACAAGGTCATGGTAATGCCGGTAACAGGCATAAAGCCGGTATAGTACTGGGTGAGATCGGTATGGGTGAATAAATAGTATTTGACGATTTCATAGCGGCTCAATAAGAATACACCTTGAATGCCGGTAAACATCAGGAAAATCGATAGCCCGATGGCAAACGAACTGGACCGCAGCACCGTTCCAAGCATGAACGCGAAAGTGCCGATGATCCAGACGCTTGCAAAACTGAGAGCAGCCAGCTTGAATGCTTCCAACCAGTAGGAACCGGCGGCTACTTCACTGCCACTCCAGGTCAGGAAGCTTCCTTCTCCGATGCCAAAAAACAGCAGGCCCGCCAATGCCGAAAACAGCACAGTCAGTACAGCAAAGAGAATAGCAAAAATCAGCACCGTGATGTATTTGGAAGTAAGGATTTTCCAGCGCTTCACCGGACGGGTCAGCAGCATCTTGATGGTGCCTTGGGAATATTCAGAAGCGACAATGCCCGCCGCGACAATGACAGTAAACAACGTGACAATTGGCATCAGCATATAAGAGTCGAGCACTTGCTGCTGCATGCTGGTGTATTCAAAAGGCGCGATGTTATTTTCAAGCCGGTATTCGGCAATCGCCACCCGCCCTTCGTAGAACTCTTTTTGAGCAGGGCTGAGTCCGGAAGTGGCCAGCATGGACTGATTGAATTCGCGTTCTGCCGACACAATATCCTGCCACGTTTCCTGGATATTGGCATTGGAAACGGAGTTATTCCATTTGGTGATGCCGGCCGATCCGAATATGAGAAGGGCCAGCAAAATGACCATCATCCAAGTGGGCTTTCTGCTCCAGAGTTTCATCCATTCATTTTGAAGGAGTTTGTGCAATTTGGCCGCCTCCCGTCATTTCCAGGAATTGATCTTCCAGTGTGGCATGGAACGGGTGGACGGCATAAATTTTGACGCCGGCCGCCACCAAGAGTTTTATCGCTCCAGGTATATGCTCGGCTTCCGTGTCGATCAGGCAGCCATCTTCCTGATAGGTGATGGGGAACCCGGCTCCGTACAACACTTCATAAGCTGTCTCCAACGGTTTGGCTTGAATGTAATAGCGGGATTGCTCTTCGTCGTGGACGCCGATAATATCGACCAATTCGCCGTTCTGGATAACGGCAAAACGGTCACACAGCAATTCCACTTCCGACAGCAAATGGCTGGAGACAAAGACCGCCACGCCGTCTTCCTGGGCAGCCCGCTGGAGATACATCCGGAATTCGCGGATGCCGGCCGGATCCAAGCCATTTGTCGGCTCATCCAGGATCAAAAATTGCGGCTTGTGCAGCAGCGCTTGGGCAAGGCCGAGGCGCTGGCGCATTCCGAGTGAATAGGCACTGACTTTTTCGTGGATCCGGTTCTGCAAGCCGACCAGCTGCACCACTTCGTGGATGCGCTGTTTCGAAACGCCTTTGTGCATACGGGAAAAATGCAGCAAATTCTTATAACCGGACATAAATTTGTACATCTCCGGATTTTCTACAATTACGCCAACTTTTTGGATACTTTCTTCAAAATCTTTCAGAACCGATTGGCCTTCAATCAGGACATCACCTTCGGTTGGACGCATCAAGCCGACCATCATCCGGATGGTTGTCGTTTTTCCGGCGCCGTTTGGACCAAGAAACCCCGTGATTTGGCCTCTGTACAAATCAAGATTCAATCCTTTGATGATTTTCTTTCTCCCAATTGTCTTTGACAAATTCCGGATTTGTACAATCGGTTTCTCGTTCATTGTTCCCACCTTCTTCTACTGGATTGGCGTTCAAATCTGTTTTATTAGTAGTAATGACTTAATTATAATGAAGTTTCAAAATTCTGAATACTATTTAACGAAGAAAAAAGCATATTGTTGTGAAAATAAGGGAATATGAAAGGCACAATAAAAATCAGGAGGAATTGCCATGAAACAATTTGAAGATAAAGAGCAAGTGCTGTTGGCTTATTATGTGCAATATTACCGCGGAGCCACTACAGAAGAAGTAAAGGCTCTGCATCAGCGCCTTAAGGAGGAAATTGGAAGTGAACGCTATGAAAAAGCCATGGCCGCCCTGCAGGAAGAAGGCCTGGTTAACGGGATGGAGCAAGTGGAACAAGGCGAGACAGAAGGCGCACCTGTACCGATGGCAACAAACGAAGGCATGCTGTACATCAACGATACGCTGAACTTGCAATCGTACACGGTGGAAGAACACCAGCTTGATTATTTGGAAAATAATTTAAAGACAAGCAACCTGGAATTCACTTTGGAACCGGTTAAAGCGTACGTGGAGGAATCAATCCGCAAACGGGCGGAAGAAGAACCGAATTCCAACCGGCCATAAACCGCCACTAATTGAATTCCAACTGGCAATAGCGCCTTCTCGTTGGGGTGCTATTTCTAATGGTCCGGTTCTGGGGAAATGTGTACATTTTGAAACGCTGAAGCGCTTTTAGATGTTAAGAATGTGTGAAAAGAGTAATTTCTTCTTTCTATTTTGTCCCGATTGCGTATAATGCATGTATCAGGGGAGTGATAGAATGAATCGTTATACAATTGAAGAGATCAAAGAACAAAACAGCAAGTCTGCTAAAGCCATTGGTTTTTTATTCGCGGCGATTGCCGTTTCACTCGTTTGGGGGTTTTTACAAGATTCGCTTCCGGCGTTTCTTCTGGCAGGAGTATTCAGTTTAATCATGTTTGCTGAAACACGCGAGTACAAAAAAAGTTATCAAATCGAACTAGAAGCAGCAAAATTGAAAGACGATCAAGTTTCTTGATGAACATATGCAAAAGCCCGCTGGCCTCATTTGAGGACAGCGGGCTTTTTGCGTATTACAAATCCAAAGCGAAAAACGACAGGAAGATCACGAACACGACTGTGATGTTCGTAATCATCGCGGCTCGTTTTCCGACGGGTTTATCCAGCGAAGGGAAACGGTCCACAAGCTTCATCAACCCGGCAATCAATACGACAATCAGCAAAAGAGTGAAAAGCAAATTCATATCGTAAACATGGACATCGAGAAAGCGGATGAAAATCACCGAGAAGGCGAGAACGATTCCGTTAACTAAGTTTTTTCGTTTCATAGGAGTCCCTTCAGTTCGTTTTCAAGAAACGGTTTGGCAGACAGGAGCTGAGTGAAGGCTTTATAGCGGTCATATTGCCCAGGCGCCGGCTTTTTGCCGGTCTGATAAGCACGAATCAAAATATTTTTTGGCGTATGCTCCATATCGATAAATTCCATCAGTTGCGTTTCATAGCCGACGAGCGACAAAATTTCCGCCCGGATGGAATCAGTAGCCAGTGCGCTGAAGCGTTCCTTGATGAGCCCGTTTTGCAGCATGAGTCCGAGTTCCGGCGCTGCAATTTGGCTGTTCAGTTCGTGCTGGCAGCAAGGGACACTCAAGATTACTTTGGTGTTCCATTTGACGGCCCGGGCCAAAGCCATATCGGTTGCCACGTCGCAGGCATGGAGGGTCACCACCATATCGACTGCGGATTCTTCGTTGTAATCGTTGATATCGCCGACTAAAAACTCCAATTGATCGTAGCCGAGATCATCTGCGATGCGCTGGCATTCCTCAATCACTTCTTTTTTTAAATCGAGGCCAGTCACACGGAGGTCTAGCCCTTTTTCGATCCGCAGGTAATGATACAGCGCAAACGTCAAATACGATTTGCCGGAACCGAAATCCAGGATCCGGACAGTGCGGTCTTTTGGCAAATAGACGAGCGCGTCGTCGATAAATTCGATAAAGCGGTTGATTTGGCGGAATTTATCGTATTTCTGTTTTTTTACTTTGCCGTCCGGGCTCTGGACACCAAGGCGCACAAGGAAGGGGTAAGCGACGCCGTCTTCCAGCAAATATTGTTTTTTGCGGTTATGCGACAGTTCGGCGGCTTTCGTTTCGGTTTGTTCGGTTTTCCAGGAAACTTTGAATTTCTTGGACAGTTGAACCTGGATCCGTTCGTCAGTGAACTGGAATAAAGCCTGGCGGAAGTCTTCAAATAAACTTTCCAGCTTTTCCAGAGCATCTGCGATTGAAAGGTTTTCGTGCTTTAAGACATGTTCAAATTGGTATTCGAATTGAATCAAATAATCGTTTTTGATTTCGACGGGCTTGAGTTTCACCCGTTTGATGTCATTGGATTTAAGGCGCGGCTGGCTGATGGTTGCCGAAACAAGCGAGCGGCGTTTGATGCGTTCAGCTAATTGTTCGTGCATTGTTTGTAGTTCCATTGCAAATCCTTTCGTCTTCCATAATAGTTGTATTTTATCATGGTCCATGAAAAAAATACGGCTGGACGTTTGCTTTTGCTCATCCCTCAACATGTTTTGAATTTTGTGATAATATGGAAAGGGAATTGAAAACGTTTACACGCTAAGGGGGATGGATATGGCAATTGTAGAAAAAACAGTGGGGCAGATTGTACGGGAACGGGCTGCCATGCACCCGACAACAGAAGCATACGTTTATCCGGAACGGGACATCCGCAAAACCTATAAGGAATTCGATGAAGAAACAGACCGCTTGGCCAAAGCTTTTATGGGGATTGGTATTGCAAAAGGGGAGCACATTGCCATCTGGTCAGACAACAAGCGCGAATGGCTGTTGAGTCAGTTTGCAACTGGTAAAATGGGCGGCGTGCTTGTCACCGTGAACACCAGCTACCAGTCGGCCGAACTGGAATATCTTTTAAAGCAGTCTGATGCAACGACATTGATTTTAGGGGAAGAATTTAAGGGAACAAGCTATATCGACATTATCAATGAAGTTTGCCCAGAGCTGAAAACGGCCGAAAAAGGGGCGGTTTCAAGCGGGAAATTGCCGCATTTTAAACGGGTCATCGTCATGGGTGAAAATCAGTTTCCCGGCATTTATACGTGGAGCGAGTTTGAAGCATTTGCCGATCGCGTAGACGATGATCAGCTTGAAGAGCGCTTTGTTTCAATGGAGTCGGATGACGTCATCAATATCCAGTACACATCTGGAACAACTGGATTTCCGAAAGGGGTCATGCTGACGCACCGGAATGTCGTCAACAATGGCAAGTTGATCGGCGACACGATGAACTTATCCGAACTGGATCGCCTGTGCATCCCGGTGCCGTTTTTCCATTGCTTCGGCTGTGTGCTCGGCACGATGGCTGCCGTAACGCATTCAACGACGATGGTCATCGCCGAACAATTCGATCCGAAGCGGGTGCTGCAGATGGTTCAGGACGAGAAATGTACAGGGCTTCACGGCGTGCCGACGATGTTCATCGCAGAGTTGAACCATCCGGATTTTGCGTCGTTTGATACGTCCACCTTGCGCACGGGCATCATGGCCGGATCGCCGTGTCCGATTGAAGTGATGAAAAAAGTCATCAATGACATGGGTGCATCGGAAATTACGATTGCCTACGGACAAACCGAATCGTCTCCGGTCATTACGCAGACGCGCGCGGACGATGACATTGAAAAGCGGGTGTCCACTGTCGGAAAACCGCATGCGGAAGTCGAAGTGAAAATCGTGGACCCCGTAACAAGTGAACAAGTGCCGACGGGTGTTCCGGGTGAATTGTGTACACGCGGCTACCATGTCATGAAAGGCTATTACAAAAATGAAGAAGCGACCCAAAATGCGATTGATGAAGACGGCTGGCTCCATACGGGCGATATCGCCGTTGAAGATGAAGACGGCTATATCGCCATTACCGGCCGCATCAAAGACATGGTCATCCGCGGCGGCGAAAACATTTATCCGCGTGAAATCGAAGAATTTCTGTATCAGCATCCTTCCATTCAAGACGTTCAGGTAGTCGGAGTGCCGGATCCAAAATACGGAGAAGAGTTGATGGCGTGGGTCATTTTAAAAGAAGGGCAACAACTGTCTTCAGAAGAGCTGCGCGAATATTGCCAAGGCAAAATTTCCCGGCATAAAATTCCGCGGTATATTGAATTTACGAAGGAATACCCGATGACCGCATCGGGCAAGATCCAGAAATTCAAGCTGCGTGAAATGTCAGCAGAAAGAACCGAAAAAACAGAAGTCTAAACTTTTTTTAACCGGAAGAAGAGTTATCGGATGCGGAGTTTCCCCGTGTCCGGTAGCTTGTTTTGTTTAATAATCCGTTAAAACGGGGAAACGGGTAAAGTAAGAAGAAATCTTTAATTCAGGATATTTCTCGAATTAGCAGCAGCGGTCACGGACTCAATGCGAAAAAGAGAGGAAGTCAAACTATGGCAAATGTGAAATTGGCGATCATTTATTACAGTTCAACGGGCACCAACCACCAAATGGCAAAATGGGCAGAAGAAGCAGCCCAGCAGGCAGGGGCAGAAGTGCGGGTAGCAAAAGTGAGGGAAACTGCACCACAGGCAGCCATCGACTCGAATCCTGCATGGAAAGCTCATCATGAAGCAACTCAAGATGTGCCGGAAGCAGAAGTGGCGTTGCTTGAATGGGCGGATGCCATCATTTTCAGTGTGCCGACCCGCTATGGCCACGTGCCGACCCAGTTCCAGCAGTTCCTGGATATTACAGGCGGCGCCTGGGCGCAAGGCAAACTGGCGAACAAAGTGGTCAGTGCCATGTCGTCAGCGCAAAACCCGCATGGTGGCCAGGAAGCAACCGTACTTGCCGTCTATACGTCGATGTTCCATTGGGGCGCGATTGTGGCAGCACCGGGCTACAACAATCCAGCCCTGTTCAAAGCAG
Organism: Planococcus liqunii; assembly: GCF_030413595.1. Classification (NCBI taxonomy): domain Bacteria; kingdom Bacillati; phylum Bacillota; class Bacilli; order Caryophanales; family Caryophanaceae; genus Planococcus; species Planococcus liqunii. Next base: position 435,696 of record NZ_CP129238.1, read on the forward strand.
GCGGCAATCCTTACGGCACGTCGGTTACCGCAGGAGAAAACGGCATGGTGGAAGATGTAGAAGATGCGGTTAAATACCAGGCAAATCACACAATTGAAGTTGCGCAATGGATCAAAAACGGCCAAACTCAATAAATCGCAAGTGGACAAAGCAGGTGAGATGTAAAAAATCTTGTCTGCTTTGTATTTCTAATCGGCAAGGAGGAGAATGCACGAGTGCTGTGGCTCAGCTTATTTTTTGTTATTGGATTTATAGCCATTCATCTTTTTTCTAAAAACATGCTCTTTTTGAAAGCTCTGCCGCGCTCCCGCTTTCTTTCCATTGCCGGAGGCATTTCGGTCGCTTACGTCTTCCTGCACCTGCTGCCGGAGCTCGGTGTATTCCAAGATGAACTGCAAGGTGAAGTGGAAAGGACCGCCTGGCGTTTTCTGGAACACCATATTTATGTGGTGGCCATGCTTGGCTTGGTCATCTTTTATGGCTTGGAACAAATGGTCAAGTCGTCCAAGAGGAGACGGGACAAAGCAGGCGGACAAAATTCAAGAGACGGCGTTTTTTGGGTCCATATCGGCTCTTTTGCTTTTTATAATGCCTTAATCGGCTATTTGCTGATTCGCGAAGAGTATGAAAGTGCCTGGGGCATGCTGTTTTTCTTTATTGCGATGGGCGTACATTTTATCACGAACGATAAAGGGCTTCGGGCAACCCATAAAGACGACTACGACCGGTACGGCAGGTGGCTGTTGGCGGTTTCGATTTTAGTCGGCTGGGGAATTGGAGCGTTGACGGAAGTCAATGAACTTATCATTTCTTTTCTGACAGCGTTGCTTGCAGGCGGCGTCGTGCTCAACGTCTTAAAAGAAGAACTGCCCGAAGAGCGGGAAAGCAGATTTTCAGCTTGCTGCATCGGGATCATCGGCTATTCGGTTTTATTGCTGCTGTTATAAGCTGCTGCTTAACTTTCTAGCCACGAGCTAATTTTTTTGCTATCATATCAAAATAATCATAATCATAAGTCCTGGAAATCTTAATTCTTTGGGGTGTCCAAAATGATCACACAAGAGGAAAAGCAGGTGTTCGAGTACGAATTGAATAAATTAACGATAGAGTATCAAAAATGTGCGAATGACGCATTGAAATCACAGATAAAAGAAGATATCTCTTTTCTGCAATCTGTTCTCCAGTTCCTGCATTACAGAACTGATAAAATGAATATATCCAACCAATAAACCTGCCGGAAAAATTCGGCAGGTTTTTTGTTTTAACAGGAATACAGGCATTCGGAGAATGTGAACACGTTTGTAACAAACAGCGTGTTAAATGGGCTGACAGCGGGCAACTGCAACGGAATTTAAGCCCCATTGCTTTATAATAGAGGCAACAGCGGTTAAAGGAGAGAAAAGCATGGTTGATTTAAAACAACTGGCTTATGAACGAAAGAATATTATGGCCTTCCTGTTTATTGCCTCCTTCTTAAAAGGGGCGGCGATGATTGGGCAAGCTTTATTTTTTGTATGGATCGCCGATGGCGTTTTTCTGAAAAATGCTTCGTTCGAAGAAGTCTTGCCTTATTTATACGGCTTGTTTGCGGCAATTTTGGTGCGCGTGGCATCCGGTTACGCAATCGGACGGTCAGGAGTAAATTTAGCAGCGGAAGTGAAGATGGATTTGCGGAAAAAATTGATTGCTTCTTTTGCAAGCAACCCGCTGCAAGCTTCGATTCAAGGGCAGTCCGGGCAAAAAGTCAGTTTGCTGCTGGATGCGGTCGATGAACTGGATGGCTACTTCAGCAAGTACATTCCGCAGATGGTCCAAAGCTATATCATTCCGATTCTCTTGCTGGTCGTCATTTTTTCCCAGCATTGGGTGACCGGAGTGATCATTTTGATTACGGCACCGTTTATTCCTGTTTTTATGGCGCTTGTCGGCATTAAAACAAAGGAGAAAGCGGATCAGCAGATGGAGAAGCTGGGCCAGTTTTCCGGTACTTTTCTTGATGTGCTGCAAGGCTTGACTACTTTGAAATTGTTTAATCAAGCAGACCGGCAAAAACAGACAATCCAAAAAAGTAGCTTGGATTTCCGTGATTCTACAATGGAAGTATTGAAGTCGGCCTTTTTGTCTTCGCTTATGCTTGAATACATTTCCATGCTCAGCATGGGGATTATCGCACTTGAAATCGGATTGCGCTTAGTAGTATTCGATAGCCTGACATTTTTTACGGCGTTTTTCGTGATGATTCTTGTACCGGATTTCTTTAATATGCTGAAAGATTTTGGCAGTGCTTTCCATACGGGGAAAGGAAGTACAGCAGCGGCCAACCGGCTGTCTGCGCATTTGGAAAAAGAAGAGCCTGCAGTCGAATGGGGAGCTGGCAAATTGTCGAACGATCCTCCGCATCTGTTGCTGCAAGATTTAACGTTCCAGTATGGGGAGAGTTTCAAGCTGGAACCGATTAATGCGGAAATCCTTCCTTACAGCCAGCTGGCCATTATCGGCAAAAGCGGTTCCGGGAAAACAACCCTGCTCCATACAATAGCAGGGCTGCTGCCGCTCTCAAGCGGCACTGTTAAAGTGAATGGCATTCCTCGGGAACAAATTGATGAGAAGTCATGGTTTGATCAATTGAGCTATATTTCGCAAAGTCCTTATTTGTTTGCCGGCACCATAAAAGAAAATATCGCAATTGGAGCTGGCCGGGAAGCTGCAGATGATGAAATTTGGGAAGCTGCTGCAAAAGCCGGAATCGGCGAAATGGTCGGTTCTTTGAAATACGGCCTGGAAACGCGGATTGGTGAAGCGGGAAGAGGCTTGTCCGGCGGCGAAAAGCAGCGGATTGCGCTTGCCCGTGCTTTCTTGAAGCAGCCTTCCATTGTTTTATTCGATGAGCCGACAACCGGCTTGGACCTTCAAACTGAAAAGATTCTGCAGCAGTCAATAGCGGAACTTGGAAAAGGGGCCACTGTGATTACGGTTGCCCACCGTTTGCATACCATCAAACAATCTGACACGATTTTAATCTTGTCTGAAGGCCGGCTGGCAGCTGCCGGCAGCCACAACGAATTATTGGAAACGTACGCGCCTTATGGAGAAATGCTGGAATTACAGCATGGAGGTATTGTGCAATGACAGAATTGAAACAGACATTGTTATTGACGCTTCGTGAAAAAAGAGACGTGGCGCTTGCCATTTTCTTCGGTTTCCTGGCGGGGATTGCCGGAGCGGCGCTAATGGCTTCAAGCGGATATTTGATTTCAAAAGCAGCGCTGACTTCTCAAATGACCATCTTGATCGTCATGGGAGCTTGTTTGAAGTTATTCGGCCTTGCCTCGGCTCTAAGCCGTTATGCTGAGCGCCTGTTTTCGCACCGCGCGACGTTCACCATGCTCAGCAACTTGCGGGTATCGTTTTTTGAGAAGTTGTCTCCGCTGGCACCGGGAATTTTTCAGAAATACCGGAGCGGCGATTTGCTTGCGCGCATTGTGGGCGATGTAGAAAGTTTGCAAAACTTTTTGCTGCGGGTATTTTATCCGCCGGTCGTACTGGCGATCGTCTTTATTAGTACGATTTTCTTCACTTCGTATTTCTCGTTAGCTATCGCGATGGTGATGCTTATAGGCATGCTATTGACGATTGTCGCAGTGCCGGCTGTTTTTGCATGGCGGCAACGCAGAATCGATTCTGCTGTCCGGGCGAGCCGGGCGGAACTGTCAACGGAAGCTACCGAATTTCTATACGGTTTCCGCGATTTGAAAATTTACCAACAGCTTGACCGCAAAAAACAGGATTTGACGGCTTTTTCAGAACGCTACGGCGAACAGCAGCGGAAAGAGGGCTTTGAAGAAAACCTGGGCCAGTCCGTCAATGCTTTTGTGGCGCTGTTGGCTTCGTTTTTTGTACTTGGGATTGGGGCATATTTTGTTGCAGAAGGACAGCTCGACGGCTTGTACCTGGCAATGCTTGTGATGATTTCCTTGGCAATCTTCGAGAATGTCGCACCGATGGCAGTTTTCCCGGCCCATTTTGAAGAAAACAGGAAAGCGGCAGCGCGCCTTGACCAAGTGGTGTCAGAACCCGTGCAACCGGCCGGTGACGCGAAATTGCCGTTAAACGCATTGGACATTAAATTAGAGAACGTATCCTACACTTATCCGGAAGAAGAGCGGCAGGCAATTGACGGGGTATCTCTTCGTCTCGCACCGGGATCGAAAACCGCCATCGTCGGGCCAAGCGGTTCGGGGAAATCCACATTGCTGCAGCTTCTTTTAAACATCTTGCCTGCAGACAGCGGCACGATTTCCATTGGCGGAGAACCTTTACCGGCACTCGATCCGGAAAAGCTGTGGCAGCGGATGAATGTGGTGCTGCAGGAAAATCATTTCTTCTTCGGCACGATCCGCAGCAACTTGTTGATTGCCAATGAAGCAGCTACTGACGAAGAAATGGAAGCCGCTTTGGCCAAAGTTCAGCTCGAGGCCTTTTCATTGTCTGCAAAGGTGAATGAAAAAGGCGGAAATCTGTCCGGCGGCGAAAAGCAGCGCCTCGCTATTGCCCGGGCAATATTAAGAAGCGAATCGCTTTGGCTGCTGGATGAACCGGTATCATCGGTCGATTCCGTTACCGCCAAATCCATTTACCGGCAATTGTTTGAACAAGGCAAAGACGATACATTCGTCATCATCAGCCATGATTTGACGGGCCTTGAACATATGGACCAAATTATCGTCATGGAACGGGGCAGAATCGTCGAAGCCGGGCCATATGAAGAAATCATGGAAAAGCAAGGCCACTTTTTCAAACTTAAGCAGATTGAAAAGAGCATATTTGCGTGATTTCCGATATTTTTCACGGTTTTATCTTCAGTTTATTAGATATACTGTCCGGAAGACATTCAATACTGTCCGAAGCACATGAAATACTGTCCGCAAATGAAAAATACTGTCCCAACGGCGTTATTGCTTTTCAGCAAGAGCCCCAGCAGGGAAAAAGAAAAACCGGAAGACTTCCTTCAAAATCGAAGGGGAAGTCTTCCGGTTTTATTTGAGCAGCAGATCATTTCCGTGTTTAGCATCTTCGAGTTTCAGCTGTTCCAATTGAAGCCTCATTTTCTGTGTTTCGATGACAAAGTTCTCGTGTTTCAATTTTTCCAGTTCAATTTCGCTTTCAATCATTTTGTTCTTTAGTTTTGTCTGCGTTTGGAAGTGAGAGGTAATGATGGCAACGAGCGGAATCGAAAAAACCATAACGACGGCTACTAGACCGGTCACAACGTTCACCTCTTTCCTGAAAATTCTGATTACCATCAGTATACAGGATTTCGGTTTGATAAAAAACAATTTCTTCTAGTCGGGAATCCGAATTGCATGTCATGGTGTGATGGGTGGTGCCAATGCGGTAAGGACTCTCGAAAAGGCGAAAGCCTCGCGCAAATCCTTTAGCTGCAGCATGTCCAGCTGTCCGGTCCAGCGGAAGATTGAAATGCCTCTTGAAAAGACATGACAAGTGTCATGTATAAACCAGACGTTTATGCCTTTTTTAGGCGTCCGATTTTTTTTATGATAAGGACAATAAGTTATCCGAGCGGAAAGAGCTCGTATAAGGAGGAAGAACATGAGCAGAGAAAAGACAGCCCAATTACGTAAATTTGTAGCACCGTTCGAAAAAGCAGATGTAAAAGCCAGTGTACGCCAATTGGTGAACACGATTCCACCATTCATTTTATTTTGGTTCCTCGCTTACCAGGCATTGGATGTATCCATTTGGTTAACAATCGCTTTATCAGCAGTAGCTGCAGGATTCGTAATACGTACGTTCATCATTTTCCACGATTGCACACACGGATCGTTCTTTAAGAACAAAAAAGCAAATGCAGTAGTCGGAACCATTACGGGGATTATGACATTGTTTGCTTATGAAAAATGGAAACGCGAGCACTCGATCCACCACGCTTCAAGCGGAAATCTTGATAAGCGCGGAGTCGGCGACATCTGGGTTATGACAATTGAAGAGTATGTTGAGGCTTCTAAATGGGAACGTTTCAAATACCGCATGTACCGCAACCCGCTGGTCATGTTCGGTTTTGGACCATTATTCCTAGTCTTGATCTCTAGCCGTTTCAACCGCAAAGACGCACGCAAGAAAGAGCGCAATAACACGTATTTGATCAACGTTTCTCTAGTGGTTATTTATTCATTGCTTATTTGGGCAATCGGCTGGCAGGCGTTCTTGATCGTTCAAGGGTCAACAATGTTTATCGCTGGAGCATTAGGTATCTGGTTGTTCTATGTACAACATACATTCGAAGATTCGTATTTTGAAGACGAAAGCGAATGGGATTACGTGAAAGCTGCTGTAGAAGGAAGTTCATATTACAAACTTCCACGAGTGCTTCAGTGGGTGACAGGAAACATCGGTTTCCACCACGTCCATCATTTAAGCCCGCGTGTTCCAAACTACAACTTGGAAAAAGCACACGACTCTACTCCGCCGCTTCAACAAGCGACAACCATTACCATCAAATCAAGCCTTAAATCGCTTCGCTACAAAGTGTACGATGCGAAAAACAAAACTTTCGTCACGTTCGGTGACATCAAGCATTTGTTGAATGAAAACAAATTGCCGGCATAACAACGATTTGAGAAAAAACCATTCGCTGCTGAATGGTTTTTTCTTTTTGCCATTCTTTGGTATGATGAAGAATAATAGGTGAATGGGGAGCGAAATTATGCAAAGCTGGTATCAAATTTTTCCGAAAAATCCATGGCTCAGTTTATATGCCTGGATCATCTTCTGTATCTTGCCGTTCTTTTTCATTTTCAGATCTTCCTCGCCAGTAGAAATTGCAGCGGGAATCGCTTTATTGGTGCTGTTCTTCATCGCCTACCGGCTTTCTTTCATTTCCCGTACCGGCTTTATTTACGTGTGGGTCAGCATTGAAATCGCCATCAATGTCGGAATGACTTTCCTGTTTGGCTATGTTTATCTGGCGATTTTCCTGGCTTTTTTCATCGGCAATATACGCCATAAAGTCGGCTTTTTCATCGTTTATGGAGTCCATATCGGTACGACAATATTAGCCGTTGTGCTTGGATTGATCGAACACAGCTCTCTTTACGTATCGCAGCTGCCTTTCATTGTCCTGAGCATCATAGGCGTCATCCTTCTGCCTTTTAATACGTATAACCGCAATAAGCGCGAAAAACTGGAAGGGCAGCTGGAAGACGCCAATAAACGGATTTCCCAGCTGATTGTTATTGAAGAGCGGGAGCGTATTGCACGGGATTTGCACGATACCTTAGGGCAAAAGCTGTCACTGATCGGGTTGAAAAGTGATTTGGCCGGCAAGCTGATCCGCCGCGATGCTGATGCCGCTTTAAATGAAATCAACGACATCCGCCAAACGGCAAGGACAGCCTTAAAAGAAGTCCGTGAACTGGTTTCCGATATGCGCGGGACGAAACTGGAAGACGAATTGCTGCGGATCCAGCAGATTCTGAAAGCCGCTGAAATCGACTTTGTCCTGTATGGTTCAGCTAAATTGGTCAACACGCCTTTGCTTGTGGAGAATGTTCTCAGCATGTGCTTAAAAGAGGCAGTAACAAATGTCGTCAAGCATAGCCAGGCGACCCGCTGCAGTGTGTTGATCAAACAAAAACCGGAAGAAGTGCTGGTGCAAGTGCAAGATGACGGCATCGGCGTCGAGGGAAATATCCAGCAGCGGGGAAATGGCCTGGCAGGTATGCGGGAGCGGCTGGAATTTGTCAACGGCAGCGTTGACATCCAGACAATGGACGGCACCACCTTGAACATTCGGGTGCCAAATGTGATTCTCTACAAGGAAAAAGAGGAGGAGCTAATATGATTCGGATTGTCCTTGCCGAAGACCAGCGCATGATGCTAGGAGCTCTGGGGTCTTTGCTCGATTTAGAAGAAGACATGGAAGTGGTCGGCAAAGCCGGGAACGGGGAAGAAGCGATTGCGCTGGTGGAAAAGCTTCAACCCGATATTGTCATTATGGACATCGAAATGCCTTTAAAAAGCGGGTTGGACGCAGCAGAGACGTTGAAAGACCACCCGTGCAAGATTATCATTTTAACAACTTTTGCACGCTCCGGCTATTTTGAGCGGGCGCGAAAGGCCGGTGTCAGCGGCTATTTGCTAAAAGACAGCCCGAGCGAGGATTTAGCGACCTCAATCCGGACCATTATGGACGGCCGCCGTATTTACGCGCCGGAATTGGTTGACCTGGCATACGCTGATGCAAACCCCCTGACAGAGCGGGAAAGCCAAGTGATGGAACTGATTGCAGACGGCAAAAGCACCAAGGAAATTGCGAAAGAACTGTTTATCACAACAGGCACTGTCCGCAACTACATCTCGGTCATCCTGGACAAACTCGAAGTAGGAAACCGCATCGAAGCCATTTCCAAATTCAAAGAAAAAGGCTGGTTTAAATAAGAAAAGCGGAGGCGGCCAAGCTAGCCTCGACAAGCGCTGGAGGGCTTGAGGTTTAAGGCGTCTCTTTGCCTTAAACAACAAGACCGAAGCGACCTCGAGAGGCTGGCCGCCGAAGCTGGACAAAGAAAAGCGGAAGCGCCTGTCCAGCCCCGACAAGCGCTGGAGGCTTTGAAAGCTATGGCGCTTTCCAGCCATGGATTCAAAGCTGAAGCGACCTCGAGGGGCTAGGCGCTGCAGCTGGACAATAAGAAAAGCGGAAATGGCCGTTTAGGTTCGACAGGCAAGAGATGGGTCAAAAGAAGTTTGGCCCATCTCTTTGCGACGAAGCGCGAAGTGCTGCAGGAGCAATACGGGTTTTAGACGATTTGGCGAAGCGGCGTTTCTTCAGCCGCACAGCCGAAGCGACCTCGAGAGGCTGGCCGCTGCAGCTGGACAATAAGAAAAGCGGAAGCGCCTGTCCAGCCCGATAAACCACAAAAAACCCTACTGTCACGTGACAGTAGGGTTTTTGCGGGCTGATTATTCGTATAAGGTTTCTTCAAGCGAACCGTCTTTAGTATAGATATGCAGTTCACCGTTGTTTTTGTTGGCGTACCGTTTTGCCTCGCCCATTAAATCTTCTTTTGTCTCTTCAATCAAAATGGCTTTTTTGCTGTCTTTCTTCTTAAGCTGCCAGCCTTCATCGTGCGCCCTGATTTCAAAAATCACTTTTTCTTCGTTGTCTTCTACGCTTTTGCGTGCCCGATCCAGCGCAATAGGAATGGCGCGGCCTTCCTCATAGCCATCCCGCAACAGTGCATTGGCGATTTCAATTGCTTTGTTTCTGACAGCAGGGTTCAAGTTTTTAAACGAATCCGGATAATCATTTTTGCTCCATGGCACAACCATCGCCTCCTTGATTTTCTTTTCCCCTTTCGCTTCCGGAATAAAACAAAATTTTTATGGTAAAAATTTTAGAAGATGGTACACTAAAAATCGGAGGTGGAGAGAATGTCAGATTCAACATATCAAATTATTGCATTGGTTATTTACATGGCTGCCATGCTGTTTATCGGCTGGTATGCTTACCGGAAAACTGTCAACTTAACGGATTATATGCTGGGTGGACGGGGTCTTGGGGCAGCTGTTGGGGCACTAAGCGCTGGAGCAGCAGATATGTCCGGCTGGCTCTTAATGGGATTGCCTGGGGCTATTTATGTAAGCGGATTAGTCGAATTTTGGATTGCAATCGGTTTGACAATCGGAGCGTACTTAAACTGGTTCTTCGTAGCACCGCGTTTGCGGGTTTATTCTTTTGTTACAAGCGATTCGATTACCATTCCAAGTTTCTTGGAAAACCGTTTGAAAGATTCGTCCCGCTTATTGCGGATTGTTTCTGGAGCAATTATTTTAATCTTTTTCACATTTTACGTATCTTCAGGAATGGTAGCTGGAGGAGTCTTTTTCGAAAGCTCATTCGGACTTGATTATCACCTTGGATTAGTAATCGTTTCCGGAGTCGTTGTCGCATATACCTTATTCGGTGGATTCCTAGCGGTTAGTTATACAGACGTGGTCCAAGGGCTAATGATGTTCTTGGCACTGATTCTTGTACCAATCATTGGAGTATTTGCTACTGGCGGTTTTAGTGAAACAGCAGCAAGCATCCGTGAAGTGGATCCGGCATTGTTGAACTTTACAACGGGTGCTTCTCTAATTGGTATTATCTCGGCTGTGGCGTGGGGGCTTGGCTACTTTGGTCAGCCGCATATCATTGTCCGTTTTATGGCCATCAGCACCTTGAAAGAAGTACGCCAAGCACGTCGAATCGGCATCAGCTGGATGATTTTGAGTCTTCTAGGAGCTGCTTCGACGGCGTTGGTCGGAATTGCATATTTCCAGCAAAACCCGGGCATGGAATTAGGGGATCCTGAGGGCGTCTTTATCGTCCTTGGCCAAATTTTCTTCCATCCATTGATTGCAGGGTTTATGCTGGCAGCAGTTCTGGCAGCTATCATGAGCACGATTTCTTCTCAGTTAATTGTAACTTCATCTGCATTGGTGGAAGACCTTTACAAAATCGCATTTAAAAAAGCATCAACTGACAAACAGTATGTAACTCTAGGCCGTTTAGCGGTTTTGGTAATTTCCTTAATCGCGGCTGCCCTGGCATGGAAGCAAAATTCAACTATTCTTGATTTGGTAGCTTATGCTTGGGCCGGTTTCGGAGCTGCCTTTGGACCGTTAATTCTATTAGCTTTGTTCTGGCGCAAATTGACGACATGGGGTACTTTAGCCGGTATGATCGTTGGTGCCGCAACTGTCATCATCTGGGATAGCTTGGATGCTGAATTTGCTGTTAACCTTTACGAAATCATCCCAGGATTTATCTTATGTTTGATTGTGGCGGTAGTGGTAAGTTTATCCACTTACAAACCGAATGCACAAATCGACAAAGAATTTAACGAAACAGAACGCTTGATCAAAGAAAAACCAGCGAAATAAGCAAAAGGCTTTAACCTTCTTTAAAGGAGGTTAAAGCCTTTTTTTACGTAAAGTCCTGTGGTTAAAGGAGATGCGACAAGGGATGGCGAACGTAGTAGGTGAACCTATTTTGGAAGAGGTGCTGTATGTTTTTGGATCACATTGTTCATTTTATCGATAGGAAACCACAGATAGCGGTAGAAGAGTGGGAGCGGCAAGGGATGCATGCGGCGATGGGCGGCCAGCATTTAAACTGGGGTACCCACAATGCGCTCTTCTACACAAAAGACAGCTATATCGAATGGCTTGCTGTCGAAAAGCCGGAAATTGCAGAAGCGGCGGACCACCCGCTTACGAAACTGTTGCTGCATGATAAAACCGGATTCGGCACCATTTGCCTCCGTACAGAGTCGATTGAAGAGCTCGACAACCGGTTGAAAAGCGAAGGATTTGAAACTTCCGGCGTGCTGGATGCGGAACGCAGAACCGATACGGGCGAAATGATTCGCTGGAAGATGCTGTTCATACAAGAAGAAGCGGCCGATCAATTGCCGGCGCCGTTTTTTATTGAATGGCAGGAACGTGATGAAGAGCGCTATGAAGGGCTGCGGAAAAGAGGGGCGATTGTTTCGGCTAATGAAGAGCTGGCAATCGAGCGGCTTGTGTTTGGCGTCAAAGACCCCGAAGCCGCTGCAAGCAAATGGCGCAAAATTTTAGGAGGTTCTCTAAAATTGCCGAATTGCCAGTTGGAGTTTAAACATACCAATCATGCAAAAGAACGTCTAGAAGAAGTGCACTTTATAAATGGACATAAAAGGCTATCTTTTGAAGGCGGGGTTTATTACCTGCCGGAACTCGGGAATGTATAGGATAATAGGTAAATAACCCGGGAGAATAGTTAAAAGGAGAGTGAAATGCTCTTCTTTTTTGTCATGGAACTTAACGGATTCCCTTACGGTAAAAGGAGGAAAACCAATGGATGTCTTAGTGGAAAAAGCAATTTTAGTAGGCGTTCAGCTGCAGAAAGATCTGCATTTTGAATACGAATTAGAAGAACTGCGTAATTTAGCGGAAGCGTGCAACGTGGGCGTAGTTGGGGAAGTATACCAAAACTTGGAACGCATCAATCCTTCGCATTATGTGGGGAAAGGAAAAGTCGAGGAAATCAAAGCTTTTTATGAAGAAGCAGATGCCAATTTAATCATTTTCAACGATGAATTGTCTCCGTCCCAAATCCGCAACCTGGAAGAGGATCTGGAATGCAAAGTTATCGACCGGACCATGCTGATATTGGATATTTTCTCACGGCGCGCCAAAACACGGGAAGCGCAAGTCCAAGTGGAATTAGCCCAGCTTCAATACATGCTGCCGCGGCTTGTAGGGCTGCGCGCCTCTCTTGGCCGGCAAGGGGGTAGTACGGGAGGCGGACTCGCCAACCGTGGTGCCGGTGAAACAAAACTGGAACTCGACCGCCGGAAAATCGAGGAGCAGTTGTCCAAGCTCAATCGTGAATTGGAACAGATTCGGGCGCAGCGCACAACTCAGCGGAAGCAGCGGACGAAAACCGGAATGCCGGTTGTATCGCTTGTCGGCTACACCAACGCCGGAAAATCCACCATTATGAATGGTTTATTGACAAAATCCGGACAGGATCAGGAAAAGCAGGTATTTGAAAAAGATATGCTGTTTGCCACGCTCGACACATCCGTGCGCCAGATTCGCCTGGAAGACAATAAAAACTTTTTGCTCACGGATACGGTCGGCTTTGTCAGCAAGCTGCCACATCATTTGGTGCGGGCATTCCGCTCGACTTTGGAAGAAGCGCGCAATGCCGACCTTTTGCTGCATGTAGTGGATGTCTCCAATGAGGAATACCGTTACATGATGGATGTGACAAACTCGACTTTGCATGAAGTCGGAGTGGAAGATGTGCCGACAGTCTTTGTCTACAACAAAGCGGATCTGGCGGGAATCCCTCATCCGAAAGTGAAGCAGGGAGAATTATGGATTTCGGCAAAAGAAGGAATGGGCCTTGATGAATTGCTCGATATGATCAAACAGTACATTTTCTCGGAATACGTCACATGCCGCATGATTATTCCTTTCGAGCGCGGAGATGTAGTCGCGTATTTAAATGATTCTGCTACCATTTTGGAGACGCAATACGAAGAAGAAGGTACATTGATGAAAGTGGAACTCGGCCAGGCGGATTACGACCGCTTTGAGCAGTACGTAATCGGCAGGTAATTAAAAACATGCTCGTCCAACCCTATTGATGGGAGTGGGCGAGCATGTTTTTTAGGTTTTACGGGCGAGTGGCAATGGTTTATGAGCGACGTCGAGTGAAATACGAGCAACTTCGCACCGGATACGAGCAACTTTAAATCATATACGAGCAACCCGCCCAACTTCCATCAGTTTACGCTCGACTCCACCCTGAATACGGTCAATTGCCCAAATAAAAAGCCTGCCCATACATCGGGCAGGCTTTCCTCATTTAAGACTGTTGAAACTGGATGCGGTGCAAATTCGCAAAAATGCCGTCGTGTTCAAGCAGTTCGGCATAGCCGCCTTGCTCGGCAATGCCGTCTTCGGTCACCACAATAACGCGGTCCGCATCACGAATCGTCGCTAAGCGGTGAGCGATGATGAGCGTCGTGCGGTTCTCCGCAAGTTCGCCAAGCGCTTCCTGGATGACGCGTTCCGTCTCCGTATCAAGCGCAGAAGTCGCTTCATCCAAAATCAGGATTGGCGGATTCTTCAAGAACATACGGGCGATCGCTAAGCGCTGTTTTTGCCCGCCGGACAATTTCAAGCCGCGCTCGCCGATTTGTGTTTCGTAGCCATCCGGAAGTTTGCGGATGAATTCTTCCAAATGGGCTTTTTTCGCAGCGGCCATGATTTCTTCATTGCTCGCGCCGCGCTTGCCGTATGCAATGTTTTCCCGGATGGTCCCGGTGAATAGGAACACGTCCTGCTGCACAATGCCGATATGGGAGCGCAGCGAATGCTTCGTCATATCACGGATGTCAATGCCGTCAATGGCAATTGACCCTTCCTGGATGTCGTAGAAGCGTGGAATCAATGAACAAATCGTTGTTTTTCCGGCACCGGATGGTCCGACAAAAGCGACGGTTTCTCCGGCTTTTAATTTTAAATCAATGCCGTTTAATACTTTTTTATGGTCGTCGTAGCCGAAGTGGACATCGTTGAACGTGATGTCGCCGCGAAGGCCATTCACTTCCACGGCGTCTTCCCGGTCGAGAATATCCGGTTCCTGCTCGAGCAGTTCGCGGAAGCGGCCAAAGCCGGCCATCCCTTTTGGATACAATTCAAGCAGCGCGCTGATCTTATCGATCGGCTTGATCAGGACGTTTAGGAACAACACAAAACTGACGAGTTCCCCGTACGACAATTCGCCTTGGAAGTTCAGCCAGGCGCCGTAAACGAGCACAATCAATGTCAGCAAACGCGTCATCATATAGATGCTGGAATGCGTCGCAGCCATCACTTTATAGGCGACAAGCTTCGCCAAACGGAAGCGGCCGTTGTCTTTTTTGAAACGGTTGATTTCAAATTCTTCGTTCGTAAACGACTGGACAACGCGTGCGCCGGAAACGCTGTCTTCCACGCGTCCGTTCACATCGGCGATTTTGCCGTACATGCTGCCCCAAGCCTGGTTCATCTTGACGTTGCAGAACGTAATGAGCCAAACGAGGAACGGAATGACGATCAAGGTCACAAGCGCCAATTTCGGATTGATCCAGAACATGATGCCGAATGCGCCAAAGAACGTCATGATGGCAATGAAAAAGTCTTCCGGCCCGTGGTGGGCAAGTTCGCCGATGTCAAAAAGGTCATTGGTGATGCGGCTCATAACGTGTCCCGTTTTCACGTTGTCAAAAAAGCGGAACGATTGCCGCTGGACATGGGTGAACAGCTCTTCGCGCATATCGGTTTCGATATTGATGCCGAGCTTGTGCCCAAGGTAACTGACGATGTACTGCAAAAAAGTACTCAACAGGAACACGGCAAGCAGCAGAACGCTGACGGTCACGATGGTGTTCCATTCGCCGCTCGGAAGCAAATCGTCGATGAACCACTGGACAGCGACAGGGAAAGCCAGCTCCAAAATAGCGACAATGACGGCGCTTGAGAAATCAATAATGAACAACCGCTTATGCGGTTTGTAGTACTTGAAAAATTGTTTTAACTTCACAGCTAGTCACCTCAAGGATTTTAATCTACTGAAAAGTATAATCGAAAGCCAAGAAATAAACGAATAAAAGTTTCTGATATCGAAATATTCATTAAATAAGTGCCAAATAGTTGAAACTTTTTCCAATCATTCCCGTACTATAAACAAAGCCGAAATTTGAAAGGATGAGAGATTTGAAAAAATGGATGATGGCAATAGGCACAGGGGCATTGGCAATGAGCTTGGCGGCGTGCGGAGAAACAGCAGAACCGGCAGCGGGCACGGCGGATAAAAAAGAAGCGAACAGCGAATTGACGCTGGAAGAAGTGTTTGCAAAATCCCAGGAGGCTTCCGAAGACATCAAGAGCCTGCATGCGGACATGGTAAACAACCAGGTGATGAGCATCGAATCGGCGGGAATGGAAATGGAGATTGCCATGGACATCGCCATGGACATGACATTAGATCCAATCGCTTTTTACCAAAAGGCTGAAACTACGATGGTGTCAGAAGAAATGGGCTCTCCGGAACCGATGGCAATGGAAATGTACATGACAAAAGAAGGCATGTATATGAACGACCCGACAATCGGTTCCTGGATTAAAATGCCGGGTGAAAACATCGAGGATCTTCAGGCAATGATGGAACAGCAAACAGCCGATCCTTCTCAGCAGCTCGAAGACTTGAAAGCATTTGAGGATGATTTCACATTTGAACAGTCGGAAGATGAATACATCCTGAAATTGGACGCTGCCGGCGAAGAGTTCCAAGCGTTGATCGATAAGCAAATGGAACAGTTTTTAGGCCAAATGGAACTGGAAGCTCAAACCGCAATGGAAGATATGAAAATCAACGCCGTAGCGTATGAGATTTTCATTGATAAAGAAACGTTCCTGCCAAACAACATGAACGTCGACATGGATATCGATATGAACATTGAAGGCGACTCTGTCAATATCCAGTCAGACCTGGAATCGGCTTACAGCAAATACAATGAAATCGACGCCATTACCGTACCGGCCGAAGTCATTGAACAAGCAAAAGAAATGGAATAATCGGGAAGAAAAGCGCATGCTGCGGCATGCGCTTTTTCTATGCTTCAGAATTTATAAATATGTCAAACTTATAAACAAATTCATTTCTTCACATGCAGTTGAAAATTATTCTCATTTAACCGTTGACTCTTCTCACCAACCTGCTATACTGAAACTTGTGAGTAAGTGATAATCATTATCACTGATTTAATTAATCAATAAAGTTTTATTGAGCGCGGATGAGGGGCAGCTATGAAAAAAAGATATTTAATACCAGCATTAATCATACTGTCTGTTATTTCGCTGTTTGTCGGAGTAAGCAGTATCAGTATCACCGATCTGTTTGACTTCCAATCGGAAGAAACACAAATATTCCTGATCAGCCGACTGCCAAGGCTGGTTGCGATTTTGCTGGCAGGTGCGGGAATGAGTATGGCAGGACTCATCATGCAGCAGTTAAGCCGCAATAAGTTTGTGTCTCCTACGACGGCAGGTACATTAGATGCTACAAGGCTTGGGATTCTCGTTTCGATGCTGTTGTTCGCCAATGCATCGATGCTCGAGAAAATGACGGTAGCATTCGCTTTTGCACTTGCCGGAACGTTTCTATTCATGAAAATTCTTGACCGCATCAAATTTAAAGATGCTATATTCATTCCGCTGGTCGGTTTGATGTTCGGCAACATTCTTTCATCCGTCACCACATTCTTCGCTTACCGCGCTGACGTCATCCAGAACATGTCCGCTTGGCTGCAAGGCGATTTCTCAATGATCATGAAAGGAAGTTACGAACTGCTTTACATCAGTGTTCCGGTCTTTATCATCGCTTATTTTTATGCCAACCGGTTCACGGTTGCTGGAATGGGCGAGGATTTCTCCAAAAATCTGGGGATGAAATACCGCAGCGTTGTCAATATTGGACTGGTGCTGGTGGCGTTGATAACTGCTACAGTAGTGTTGACAGTCGGTATGATACCGTTTCTTGGATTGATTATCCCGAACATCGTTTCCATCTTCAAAGGAGACCATCTTCAAAAAACTTTGCCGCATACGGCGATGCTTGGAGCCATCTTCTTGCTGGTATGCGATATTTTAGGAAGAGTATTAATTTACCCGTATGAAATTTCCATCAGCTTAATGGTCGGTGTCATCGGAAGCTTTATTTTCCTCTTCTTATTGTTTAGGGGGAAAGCATATGCGTGATTTACATAAGATGCTCATACTGGTCGGCTTGGCTTTAGCGGCTTGTGGAGTATACCTGTTCCAGGATTTGAACGGGAGTTTCGATTATGCATTGCCGAGACGCGGCGTAAAAGTGTTTGCCATGGTGTTGACGGGAGTGGCCATTGCCTATGCGACGGTCGTCTTCCAGACCATCTCCCATAACCGGATTTTAACGCCGAGCATTATGGGGTTGGATTCGCTTTATATGATGCTTCAGACTTTGCTGATCTTTTTCCTTGGTTCGGACCACATTACGATCGTCAACAAGCAAGTGAATTTCTTGCTGTCGATTGCTGTCATGGTCATATTCGCCTTACTGTTTTATCAATTGCTTTTCAAAAAGAACGAGCGGCCGATTTACTTTCTGTTGCTGGTCGGCATCATTTGCGGAACGTTTTTCGGAAGTATTTCCACGTTTTTGCAAGTGCTGATTGACCCTAATGAATTTTCAATCATCCAGGACCGGATGTTTGCCAGTTTCAATAATGTCAACGAAGATCTGGTGTGGACTTCACTCGTCTTTATCACGTTGCTGATCGCCTTTGCCTGGAAGCAGAATTCATCATTGGATGTTCTGACGCTGGGCCGCGATACAGCGATTAATCTGGGAGTAAACTACGACGCACTCGTCAAACAAATGCTGGTGCTGTCTGCTGTCTTGATTGCCATTGCCACGGCGCTCGTCGGACCGATCACCTTTTTCGGCCTGATTGTTGCAAACTTGTCTTATCAATTTTTCACCTCGTATAAACATTCGGTGTTATTGACGGGATCCATCGTCATCAGTGTAGTTGCCTTAGTCGGCGGCCAATGGGTAGTGGAGCGGATCTTCACTTTCAACACGACATTGAGCGTCATCATCAATTTCATCGGTGGAGTTTACTTCATCTATTTACTATTAAAGGAGAGTCGATCTAAATGATCCAAGTTCGTGAATTGACGAAGCTGTACGGAAAAAAGCAAGTGGTGGAAAATGTCTCGGTTGATATCCAGCGCGGCCAGATTACTTCTTTTATCGGACCGAACGGTGCAGGTAAATCCACATTGCTTTCGATGGTTAGCCGGCTTTTGGATGCGGATACCGGGGAAGTGCTCATCGATTCAACCAATACCAAAAAGTTGAAATCGAATGACTTCTCGAAACGCGTTTCCATCCTGAAGCAGTCGAACTACATGAATGTGCGTTTGACGATTCGCGAACTGGTCTCTTTTGGACGCTTTCCTTATTCAAAAGGCCGTCTTAACGACGAAGATGAAAAGATGGTCGACCAATCAATCGACTATATGGATTTGAAGGAAATGGAGAACTCGTATTTGGATGAGTTATCAGGCGGGCAGCGCCAACGCGCGTTTATCGCGATGGTCATTGCTCAGGACACCGACTATATCTTGTTGGATGAGCCGCTGAATAACCTGGACATGAAACACTCCGTTCAAATCATGAAGATTTTGCGCCGCCTGGTAGATGATCTTGGCAAGACAGTCGTCATCGTCCTTCACGACATCAACTTCGCTTCTGTGTATTCCGACCGGATCGTGGCATTGAAAAATGGCCGGGTAGTGAAAGACGGAACAACGGAAGAAATCATTCAAAGTGCAGCATTAAAAGAAATCTACGACATGGATATTCCGATTCAGCAGATGGATAATTGCCGAATTTGCGTGTATTTCAATTCTTAAGAAAAGCGCAAGCGCCTGTTCAGCCCCGACAAGCGCTGGAGAGCTTGGCTGTCATGGCGGTTTTTGCCATGATGGACAAGGTCGAAGCGACTCGAGGGGCTAGGCGCTGGAGTCTGGACAATGAGAAAAGCGCAAGCGCCTGTCCAGCCCCGACAAGCGCTGGAGAGCTTGGCTGTCATGGCGGTTTTTGCCATGATGGACAAGATCGAAGCGACTCGAGGGGCTAGGCGCTGGAGTCTGGACAATAAATGAAGAACTGAAGATTTACACTTTCTTGAAAACTTAAAAAGAGGAGCTAAAATAAAATGAAAAAGTGGTTATTGATCGCATTTACATTAATGATGGTAGCAGTGCTGGCAGCTTGCGGCGCTAAAGAAGAAGCAACGGATGCAAATGCTGCAAAAGCAGACGGAAAAGAAACAGAAACAATCACGGTGAAACATGAACTTGGCGAAACGACTTTTGACAAAGATCCGAAAAAAGTAGTTGTTTTTGACTTCGGTATTCTTGATTCAATGGATCAGTTAGGCCTTGAAGAATCTGTTGCGGGTGTTCCACAGGCAAGCATTCCTGCTTACCTTGAAAAATACGCAGACACTGAAAAATACGAAAACGTTGGTACGTTGAAAGAAGCGGATTTTGAAGCAATCAATGCAATGGAGCCGGACTTGATCATCATTTCTGGACGCCAGGCAGACATGTACCCAGAGTTCGAAAAAATTGCTCCAACAGTCCACTTGGCTGTAGATACGACAAAATACATGGAATCATTTGAAGCGAACATGAACACACTTGGAGACATCTTCGGCAAAGAAGACCAAGTGAAAGAAGAATTGGCTGCAGTTGAAAAGCAGATCGAGGACTTGAAAACAAGTGTTACTGATGAAAAAGCATTGATCGTTCTTGCAAATGAAGGCAAAGTGAGCGCTTATGGAGCTGCATCACGTTTCGGGCTTATCCATGACGTGTTCGGCGTTAAACAAGCGGATGAAGGAATTGAAGCTTCGACTCACGGCCAAAGCATCTCTTTCGAATACATCCTGGAAACAAATCCAGACATGATGTTCGTAGTTGACCGCAATGCGGCAGTAGGAAATGAAGCAACGGCAAAAGACTCTCTTGAAAACGAATTGGTACAAAAAACAAATGCTTATAAAAACGACAACATCATCTACTTGGATCCAGATTTCTGGTACCTATCAGGCGGCGGATTCCAATCTGTAAGCCAGATGGTTAAAGACATCCAGGCTGCGTTTAAATAAGCCTATCAGTCATAGGATTTCTCCTGCCCCCCGCTTTAGTAAAAAGCGGGGGTTTTCTTTCGGCTTTTTTTAAAAAGCTGAAGCCATCAGCCGAGAAATGAGACATGCCGTCACAGCTTTGCCTTTTTTGGGCGATAATCAAAAGGATTACGCAAAAATACAAAGGGTATATAATCTTTGTATAAGTATTATATAATCGAACCTGCTATACTGATGACATACTTAAGAAACAGGAAGTGATGGAATGTTTTTAGCGTGGAATGAAATTCAAAAAAATAAGCTTCGCTTCGTTTTGATTATCGGTGTCCTTATGCTGGTTGCGTATCTCGTATTTTTCTTGTCGGGACTTGCCAATGGCTTAGCCAGTTTAAACCGTGAAGCGGTAGACAAGTGGGAGGCATCGGCAGTGGTGCTGACCGAAGAGTCGGATAAAAGCTTAGTGGCGTCTTCTTTGACAATTGACGAAGCCGAAGCTGTGGAAGCTGATGAAACGGCTGTTCTTGGCCAGATCAATGCCATTGCACGGAATGATGACCAAAAAGCCAATGTTTCCATTTTTGGCATCCGGGAAGATGAATTCATCATGCCTGAAGTGTCGGAAGGCGAAGCGTTTGCCGGAGAAAACGAAGTCATTGCCAGTGATACATTGAAAGAAGACGGCTTTGCTCTTGGAGACGTAGTGGAACTGTCTTCGACAGAAGAAAAGCTGAAGATTGTCGGGTTCACAGAAGATGCCCGCTTTAACGCGGCGCCGGTCCTTTACGGCGACTTGGCGACTTTTCAGCGGGTGAAATTCGGGGAAGCGGCCGAAGTGAACGAAGACCAAATCAACGGATTGGTTTTGCGTACAGATGATGTTTCCGCAGCGACGGATAAAGATGAACTTGAAGCCATTGAAGTGGAGACGTTCATTGAAAACTTGCCAGGCTATACAGCGCAAAGTCTAACATTAAACTTCATGATTTATTTCTTGTTTGTCATTTCGTCGGTTATCGTGGCGATTTTCTTGTACGTATTGACCGTCCAAAAAATCAGCATGTTCGGCGTCATGAAAGCGCAAGGCGTACCGAGCGGCTATCTGGCGCGTTCCGTAATTGCCCAGACGTTTATTCTGGCTTTGATCGGGGTGGCGGTCGGATTGGCATTGACGCTGATAACCGGCCTGTTCTTGCCGGCAGCTGTTCCAGTGGCCTTTGATATTCCGACCATGCTGATTTATGGTGCCGTTCTGGTAGTAGTAGCGATTGCCGGCGCTGTATTCTCTGTATTGACGATTGTAAAAATAGATCCACTAAAAGCGATTGGAGGGTAAACGATGGCAGTATTGGAATTTAACCAAGTGAACAAAACATTCGGCAGCGGCCATAAAAAAGTGGACGCTTTGAAATCAACCGACTTTCATGCTGAACAAGGAGAAATGATTGCGGTGATCGGGCCTTCCGGTTCCGGGAAAAGTACATTCCTGACAATCGCCGGCGGTCTATTGTCGCCTTCAAACGGTGAAGTCATCATCAACAATGAAAACATCACCGCCTTGAACGAAAAAGAGCGTTCCAAAATCCGTTTGAAAGAAATCGGTTTTATCCTGCAAGCTTCCAACTTAGTTCCGTTTTTGACGGTGGATAAGCAAATGAAGCTGCTGGATAAAGTGAAGAAAAACAATATGACCAAAGAAGAAGTCGAACAGCTCTACAAAGATTTGGGCATCGGCGACTTGCGCAATAAATACCCGTCGGACCTGTCGGGCGGAGAGCGGCAGCGTGTGGCGATTGCCAAAGCGCTTTACAGCAATCCGTCCATCGTCTTGGCCGACGAACCGACGGCATCGCTCGACTCCGACCGGGCTTATGAAGTGATGGGCCTGCTGAAAGACGAAACGAAGAACAAAATGACGACCACCATTGTGGTGACGCACGACACCCGGCTCATCGACTACTGCGACAAAGTCTATAAAATGGTCGATGGTGTTTTGGAACAGCAAAAATAAGTGAACCCGTCAAAATGGCGGGTTGAGCTTGTAGACAAAAGAATTTTTATACATGATAGCTGAATAAACCTACGACCAGAGAGGAAATCCCGGATCCTCCGTTTCAGCCGGACACGTTCCGCGGGCTCGCGCCGAACTAACTCGGAACGTACGTCCCGAGTGGATTTCGGCACTTCGTCGCTACGCTGCCCCGCTGGAGTCGCCGGCTTCCACTCCGGTCCCTAAACATGAAGGCTATCTAGAGGTGTCACTTTTCTTCTTGAGCCATCTGGTTGAGTGTCAATCGGATGAGCATTCTCTTTCCAATCCAAGAGAGACGCCCCAACCGGTTCGGCCACGTAGACTCCTGTGGGACAGCGAAAGCTGAAGACCCCGCAGGTGCGAAGCGGCGAGGAGGCTGAAGCTGAGCCCACGGAAAGCGAAGTGGCCGGTCTGGTTGGGTTTATGCATTTCTATACATTTCATCTAAACTTTGTTTACAGTCTGAACCCGCCGAAATGGCGGGTTTTTTATATGATTCGAAGCAATACGACCGGTAAAGTGAAAAATGCGACCAGTAGTGGAAAAAATACGACCAGCAGAGTCAGAAATACGACCAGCAAAGCTTGAATACGCTTTTTTAGCAAAAAAGGCCATAGAGCCAGACCTGAATTTCCTTACTCGAACCGAGCATTTTTGAATGAATGGAAAATTTAGACTATAATAGACAGAAGAGCTCGTGGAAAGAAGGTGAGGCTATGAAGCGTCTATTGTATTTGTTGGGGATACTTGCGTTGATCGGTTTTATTGGAATTGGGCTTACTTTCGCTGACGGGACATTCGGAGAAGCCGACCGGCAAGCCGCTGATTTGCTGGCTGGAATCGGTTGGCTGGACGTTCTTTCCGTTCTAGCGGATGAAGCTGTGGTGTTTATTGTAGGGATCGCCATGATCGTATACTTATGGCTGCGCCGGAGGGATTACCGGGGCATGCTGTTTGTCTTTTTGACCGTCGGAGCGGGACGGGCATTGAATCAGGGATTGAAAGAAGTATATCAACGGGAGCGGCCCGATTTTCCTCATGGGTTGGACAGCTTCGGGTTTCCGTCCTGGCATGCCATGGGGGCAGTTCTGTATCTCCTGACGGCTGCGTATTTTTTTGTGGGATCGCTTGAGTCGCGGACAGCACAAGGGCTCGTTTGGCTGGCGGCAGTGGGTCTGGCAATCATCGTTGGCTTGTCGCGGGTGGCTGGCGGCGAGCAGTACTTTTCGGATGTCTTAGCTGGCTGGTGTGTGGGCTTTGCGCTGTTTGCTGCTGTTGCATTCTGGTACGAAATGAGAGAGCGCTCCTTTAAAAGAGCGCACATACAGTAAAAAAAGCGGGAACCGGATAAACGGTTCCTGCTTTTATTTATACACGTCATGGTTTTTGCGGAGCGGGGTGTTCCCCAAGTTGGTTCAGGCGCTCTGCAAAAGAACTGGCTGTTGGCGGCGCACCGCTCAACACATCCTGCATGGCGTAAGCCTGGGAACCGTGTTCGGAAAAATCCAAGCCGCTTTCTTCGTCCTCAGCTGCCACACGAAGCGGAACGAGGGTATTGACGATTGCCAGTACAAGTGTCGCCGATACGGTCGTCCAAGCGATGACGGCTAAAATGCCGACTGTTTGGATGCCGAGGATTTCAGCGCCTCCCCCGTATAGCAGGCCGCCTGTTGTGTCAAAGAAACCGAGTGCCAGTGTTCCCCAAATGCCTGCAACGCCGTGGACGGCGATGGCGCCGACTGGATCATCCACCCGGATTTTGGCATCGAGCAAACGGACAGCTTCTGTCATGATGACACCGGCAAGGAGGCCAATAATGATCGCCCCGACAAATGATACATTGGCGGCGCCGGCTGTGATCCCGACAAGACCGGCAAGTGCGCCGTTCATCGTCAACGAAGGATCAATGCGGCCATAGCGCAGGCGTGTATACAAAGCGGTAGACAAAACGGCTGCTGAAGCTGACAGCAATGTGTTCAAGATGACTGGCGGCACAAGTGCCGGATCCGCTGCCAATGTGCTGCCTCCATTGAAGCCGAACCAGCCGACCCAAAGGATGAAAACACCTAATGCGCCAAGCGGCAAATTATGGCCAGGAATCGAATTGACGATTTTCCCGCTGTATTTGCCGATGCGGGGACCCAGCTTCCAAGCGGTAATAAAGGCGGCGGTTGCACCGGTCAAATGGACCACGGTCGAACCGGCGAAGTCGATAAAGCCGATCTGCGACAGCCAGCCGCCGCCCCATACCCAGTGCCCCACGACTGGGTAGATTACTGCAGTCATTCCGATAGTGAGCAGAATATAAGCTCCTAATCTCATGCGTTCAGCGACTGCACCGGAAATAATCGTCGCACAGGTTGCCGCAAATACTGCCTGGAAAACGAAGAAGCCGATATCTTCCCGGCCTGCCAGTAGAAATCCGTCTGTTCCAATCATCCCGAAACCCGAAGTGCCAAACATAAGTGCAAATCCGACAAAGAAATAAAGGATTGAACCGAGGGCGACGGTGATTAAGTTTTTCATGAGGATATTCAGGGTATTTTTAGAACGGGTGAACCCGGTTTCAAGCATCGCAAATCCGGCGTGCATAAAAAAGACAAGAATCGTGCCGAGCATTACCCACATCATATCAACTGAACTTTGAACTGCTTCCATGTAAATTCCTCCCTATCCAACGGCGATGATGCCGCGTTCTTTTGTTCTGATCCGAATGGCTTCCTCAACCGGCAGGATAAATATTTTACCGTCTCCTACTTCGCCGGTGGAGGCGTATTCCAGCAAGGCATCCACAATGGATTCAACTTTCGAGTCGTCTACGACCATTTCGAGTTTCAACTTTGGAGAAAACTCCATCGTATAGGCGTTGCCTCGGAACAAGCCGACGCGGCCTTCCTGTTTTCCGATTCCGGCGATTTCGGTGACACTCAGCCCATCAATGCCTTCAAGCGCCAAAGCTTGGCGGACATTGGCAAAAACAGAGGGACGGATGATTGTCTCAATCTTTTTCATTGTTTTTCCTCCTTCGAAATGGTTCTAACAAAAATAATGTTAGGTTTTCTAACATAATAAACAATAAATTCTGACAATGCAATAGTTTTTTAAAATTAATGTCAGAAAACCTTACATTTAAAATCAATAAAGCAAATCTGAGGTGATATCGTGTATAAAATAGCAGATGACTTGGTCCAATTAGGAATAGAACGAATCAAAGAATTTCCGGTAGAAGGCTTTGTAAGAGGAAGCGGACCGCTTCATCCGGCGTTGATGCTGGTAGGGGAAGCGCCGGGAGAAAATGAAGTGGAAACCGGCATTCCGTTTACGGGGCGTGCTGGAAAAGAACTGATGGCTTCACTTGAAAGTGTCGGCTTAGCCAGAGAAGATGTGTATATCACCAGTGCAGTGCGGAGCCGTCCGTATAAATGGGGATCCAAAAAAGAACGCAATGGAACAACGACCGAGCGAAAATACAACCGGGCGCCAACCAAAAAAGAAATTATTGCGCATGCTCCGATTTTGGATACAGAAATCCGGGATATCCATCCGCCGCTGATTGTCACGCTGGGCAATATCGGGCTGCAGCGTTTGGTGGGGCCGAAAGCGAAAGTGACGCAGCTGCACGGCGTTCTGATGGAAACGCCGATTTTAATGTGGGACGAGGACAAGCAGGCCTTTACTGAAACGGAAGAAGTGTATCATATCTTTCCGACCTTCCATCCGGCCAGTGTTTTTTACAACCCGCCGGTGCGGGAGCTGAAAGACGAGGATTGGCGGAAGCTTGGAGAGCTGCTGCGCATTAAAGGTTAGTGCTGACGGGTTTTGGTGTTTCGCATACCAGCGGATTCTCTGAAAAACAATTTGGAAATTGGAGAATAATAGAATATCTTCCTTGATTGATAAAAGTTGCGTTAAGGAAACTTTTAACGTACAATAACCCTATTCAAAAGAATGGAAGGAAGTCAGGGTTATGGACAGTACCGTATTGTTTGCTCTTGGATTAACGCTATTTGCCGGATTAGCAACGGGCATCGGTAGCTTGATTGCCTTTTTTGCATCCCGCACTAATACTAAATTTCTTTCGATTTCGCTCGGGTTCTCAGCCGGCGTCATGATTTATGTTTCGATGATCGAAATCTTTGTCAAAGCGAAAGATGCTTTGACCGGTGCCCACGGGGAATCGCTTGGATATTGGCTGACGCTCGCTGGCTTTTTCGGCGGGATGATTTTTATGGCAGTATTGGATCGGATTTTGCCGGAAGTGGGAAATCCGCATGAAGTGAAGACCGTGGAAGACATGGATGAAGGGCCTACTAATGCGGAATACGCCCATCTCCGGAAGCTGGGGATATTTACAGCGCTCGCGATCGGCATCCATAACTTTCCGGAAGGCATTGCCACGTTCATGTCGGCAATCCAGGATCCGGCTTTGGGGATTGCCATTGCCATCGCCGTTGCCATCCATAACATTCCGGAAGGGATTGCAGTATCGGTTCCGATCTACTACGCAACAGGCAGCCGGAAAAAAGCTTTCCAGTACAGTTTTTTATCCGGTGTTTCAGAACCGGTCGGGGCCATTGCTGCTTGGTTGATCTTAATGCCTTTTCTTAGCGACACGTTATTCGGCATCATTTTTGCCGGAGTAGCCGGCATTATGGTTTTCATTTCTCTTGATGAACTATTGCCTGCTGCCAAAAGGTATGACGAAGCCCATTTGTCCATATATGGATTGGTGGCAGGGATGGCGGTCATGGCTATCAGCCTGGTATTGATTGTATAAAATGAAACTTTGCGCCTCCTCGTCTCGTATGAATGAGATAAGGAGGCGTTTTCTATGGACATAAAGCAACTGGAAGAGACTTTTAAAGAAGTATCTAAAACGCTTGGATGGTCAGTGGATAAGCGGATTGCCCTGGCAGTGACGACCTTTTATCTGACGCAGGACTCGGGATTTTGGAAAAAAGAGCACGAAGAAGCCGCGGAGATCATCAAGAAAAAAGAAGGCTGGGCTTCCCCATTACGGTATTATATGTTCCATATTGCTTCGGCTTTTCTCGCGCTTCAGGGAGAACCGGAAAACGGGTTGAAAAGATTAAATGCCAAACAGCTGGAACTGAACGAAGCAGGATTCCGCAAATCGCCTTATACCTATCTGGCTGCGCTGCTGATGGAAGACACGGGCGAGGCGGCCCGCGCAAAAGAGTTATACGATCAGATGAGGCAGCACCACAAATTCCTCACTTCCAATGAAGATGTGCCTTATGCGGTACTTTTAGGCAGGAGGGAAGGGACGGCTGAAGAGAGGGCTGCAACGATGAACGCCTACTACCGGGAACTCCGCGAACATGGCTTTAGCATCGGCAATGATTTGCAATGGCTGTCTCAGCTTATGACGTTCAATTCGCCGGCATACGATCCGGAAATGGTCGGACGGGTTTTGGCGACCCGTGAATTTCTGCAGAACGAAAAAATTAAAATACGGCCGCCCCAGTATCCAATTTTGGGACTGCTCGCAACGGCAAAAGCGAGCGGACACACACTCGGGCAGATTGTCGAACAGACACGGCAGCTGGAAAACAGCAAATTGTTCAGATGGTATAAGGATGTCGCTTTTTCAACAGCCGTGCAGTTTGGCATGAAAGACATCATCGAAACCCGTGAAGTTTCTGATATCACATTTTCAACTTCGTTGGAGATGTTGATGCAAGCCCAGCAGGCGGCTATGATGGCGAGTATCAACGCCGCCGTTATTTCTTCCTCTGCCAATAACGGCTCCAGTTAACAGTAATTGTTTGAAAAATTCAACTTTTCCCAACTGTCTTGTCACCTTTATACCGAAAGAGTATAGTATGGTGTAAAGACATCATATTACATGTGTAAAGACAGGGAGAGCTGGCATGGCTACACTAACAGAGAAAAACACGGTTCCGCTTTCAAGAAACAAATTGCTGGGAGTGGCAGGATTGGGTTGGCTTTTTGATGCAATGGATGTGGGGATCCTATCGTTTGTCATCGCCGCCTTGCAAGTGGACTGGAATTTAAATGCTTCGCAAATGGGCTGGATCGGCAGTGTCAATTCAATTGGCATGGCTGTCGGCGCCTTTGTCTTCGGAATTTATGCTGACCGGGTCGGGCGCAAGAAAATCTTTATCATCACCTTATTGCTGTTTTCATTGGCGAGCGGCATTTCTGCATTAACGACATCGCTTGCTGCATTTATGCTTCTGCGATTTTTTGTGGGCATGGGGCTTGGCGGTGAACTGCCGGTTGCTTCGACGCTGGTTTCCGAAAGCGTGCCGGCGAATGAACGTGGCCGTGTAGTTGTATTGCTGGAAAGTTTCTGGGCCGGCGGCTGGCTGATTGCTGCGCTTATTTCATACTTTGTCATTCCGTCGTTCGGCTGGCGCGTCGCCTTGCTGCTGACTGCCTTGCCGGCATTGTATGCGTTGTATCTGCGCATCAAGCTGCCGGATTCGCCGCAATTTTCGGCGAAAAAAGATGTGCTGCGGTCCATTTCAACCAATATAAAAGACGTCTGGTCCAAAAAATACCGGCGTCCGACATTGATGCTTTGGATCGTCTGGTTTACGGTCGTCTTTTCGTATTACGGCATGTTCCTCTGGCTGCCGAGCGTTATGGTGTTAAAAGGTTTCACGATGATTCAAAGTTTCGGCTACGTCCTGATTATGACGCTGGCCCAGCTGCCGGGGTATTTCTCCGCGGCTTGGCTCATTGAAAGAGCGGGGCGTAAATTTGTACTTGTTACGTACTTGATGGGAACAGCTGCCAGTGCGCTGATTTTTGGAAACGCCGATACCATCGCCGTGCTGATTGCAGCAGGAGCTTTCCTGTCTTTCTTTAACTTGGGAGCTTGGGGAGCGCTTTATGCGTATTCACCAGAGCAATACCCGACTGTCATCCGCGGCACCGGCACTGGGATGGCCGCTTCATTTGGCCGGATCGGCGGCATCTTAGGTCCATTATTGGTCGGGTTCATGCTGACGGCTGGATACGGCATTGGCTGGATCTTTGGGATTTTCTGCGTATCGATCATTATTGGGGCGTTAGCTGTGGCGTTTCTTGGAACGGAAACGAAACAAATGGAACTGGAATAGGAACGTGCAAAGGGCTCCTCCGTTTAAAACGGATGGGCCTTTTTTAGATTTTGTCATTTTATCAGCCGAAATAAATTTTAGAAAAAAGTTTATTTAGCAGGAGTTTTTTCCACCTTTAGCCAATATTTAATAGTCAGAGATCAAGACGGAAAAGAGTGAGTCAAAATGGACTGGATGGTTTACACAAATCCCGCTGCCTATGCAGAAAAAGTGGAAAAGCTGTTATATAAAAACGAAGACATATATAGTTTGTTTTTAGGAATACTGAATCAGATAAAAGATGGGCGCTACGAAGAATACTTTCTGGCGACGATGGAACAAGACGGGGAAGTGGCAGCGGCTTGTTTGATGACGCCGCCGCATCCATTTCAGCTGGTTATTTTTCAACAGGTTCCGGCAATTGAAAGAGAAATAGCGCACCGGTTATTGGCTGCAGGCTTAGTGGTGGACGCAGTTGTCGGCGACCAGGCCGTAGCGCACGGATTTGCGGATGCTTGGATCCAACGTGTTGGCGGGGAAATACGGGTGCTTATGCATCAAGGGCTTTACCGCGCAGATGCTGTAAATACCCGGCTGGAAAAAAGTCCGGGAACCTGGCGTGTGGCCAATAAAAAAGATGCGTCCTTGCTGGAAGGATGGATTTTGCTTTTTGAACAGGAAACAGGCATTGCCATGTCGACACCAGCGGAAGCGGCACGGAAAATCGATTCGTTTATTGAGCTGAAGGAGGTCTATGTATGGGAGGTGGACAATGAAGTCGTGTCCTGCATGAAAAAATCCCGGCCATCCAAACATGGCATTACGGTATCATTCGTCTTTACGCCAATGAAGCATCGCCGCAAAGGATACGCTCGCACACTTGTTGCAGAAGTGACTGAAGAGCTGCTCGGTGAATACGATTTTGTCATGCTTTACACCGACTTGCAGAACCCGACTTCCAATAAGATCTATCAGGAAATCGGCTTTGAGCAAATTGCGACGCCGGTCCATTTGAAAATTGAGGACGATCTTTCAGAATAATATGTTATAGTAGAGGCAATAAACTGAAGGGATGATGGGTGGCCGATGGATAACTGATCCTATTTCTATGCAACCGAAGATTTTGGTGTGAAAGAGATTGGATTCGTCTGCCCATTTTTAACAAAACAAACAGCCTGTGAAAACAGGTTATTTGGGTATGCGAATTCTTCCGAATACAACTCGGAGGAATTTTTTTATTTCTCCGATTAGGGGGAATGGCTATGGCCGTTATAGGAAAAGTAAACAAGCTGACAATCGGTTTTGAAGAGCGGATTGTTTTGAGAGAAGCGCAGGCTGATATTCCGAAAGGGGCACGAATTGCGGTGATTGGCGCAAACGGCAGCGGAAAGTCATCCTTGCTGGATGCGATTGCAGAAGGGGCTCCGGGAATCCAATGGATGGGATCATTGCCATCTGTCGCTTATATGAAGCAGGAAGTGGAACGGCTGGATGCTGGAGTTTCGGATGCCGCTAGCCGAAAGCTTGAAAAGGAATGGCATGTGCCGTCAGTCCGCGTCCGCTTAAGCGGGGGCGAAGCGATGAAGATGCGTTTGGCACGGACGTTGTCGGAAAATGCGGAAGTGCTGCTGCTTGATGAGCCGACCAATCATTTGGATGCGGAAAGCATCGGAGCCGTTGTCAAACAACTGGCGGAATATGACGGTGCATTGCTGATTGTCTCGCATGACCGGCATTTTATTGATCAAGTAGCGACTCAAATCTGGGAAATTGAAGACGAAAAATTGACGGTTTACAAAGGGAATTACAGCGTCTCTAGAGAAGAAAAAGAGCACCGGAAACTGACGCAGCAAAGAAAGTACAATCAGCAGCAGGCGAAAATTGCCCGTGTGGAACAGCAGCTTTCCGAACTGCAGTCCTGGTCGGGAAAAGCGCATGCAGACTCGACGAAACAAGATGGCTTTAAAGAATTCTACCGCTCCAAAGCAAAACGCATGGATGTTCAAGTGCGCAGCAAGCGGAAACGGCTGGAAGCAGAACTAGAAAAGGAGGGGGTAGAGCGGCCGAAAGAAGAAGCGGGCATCAAGTTTGAAATCGGCAGTGCCGATAAAAAAGGGAAACGCGTCATGGAATTGAAGGAGGTCAGCAAGGCTTACGGAGACCGCCTCCTTTTTGAAAATGCCACTTTTACCGTGCAGCACGGCGAACGCGTTGGGCTGGTCGGTAAAAACGGCAGCGGCAAATCCACTTTCTTCAGCATGCTCCGGAAAGAAACCGATTATTCAGGAGAGATTTGGATGACTGCCGGCATGAAAATCGGCTACTTGAGCCAGAATGTTTTTGACTTGCCGGAACAAAAAACGCCTGCGGAGTTATTTGGAACAGGAAGCTACGAAGTGAACGGCAAAATCCGGACCTTGATGGACAACCTGGGATTCGAAAAACACCATTGGACCGAACCGATTCGCCACTTGAGCATGGGGGAGCGGGTCAAATTGAAGTTAATGGAATTTATGCTGTCGGAATGCAATGTGCTGTTATTGGATGAACCGACCAACCACCTCGATTTGCCTTCCCGCGAACAATTGGAGAAAACTTTGGAGAGCTTCCCGGGAACTTTGCTGGTTGCCACTCATGATCGCTTTTTCATGGAAAAACTGGCGGACAAATTGCTGGTGTTTGAGGAAGGCAAGCTGTTCAAGTATGAAAGCAGCTTTTCGGAATGGAACAATAAATCCAACGGAGATGTTCAAGTGGACCTGTTGCAGCTGGAGACAGAACGCCAAGCTGTTCTGGGCAAACTGAGTTTGATGCAGCCAAAAGATAAAGAGTATGGAGCATTGGATCGCCGTTTCAATGAATTGACCGTAGCCATTAAAGCTATTTCGTCTGGTTCTGTAAAGGAAGCAGGGAAAAAGAGTAAATAATTCCCGTTTCGGGTAAATTAAAAAGTAGGTCGAAAGAGAGAGAAAGGAGTGGGTGCTGTGATTCAGTTTGATAAGGTCACCAAACGGTTTCCTGATGGCACAGAAGCATTAAAAGAAGTGTCTCTTACATTGCCTTCGCGTCAATTAACAGCGATTATTGGACCGAGCGGCTGCGGGAAAACCACGCTTATGAAAATGATCAATAAACTTGAAAAGCCGACCGAAGGCACCGTCCTGATTGATGAAAAGCCAATCATGGGGCTGGATGAGATTGAACTTCGGCGGTCTATCGGCTATGTTATCCAGCGGATTGGCTTGCTTCCCCATATGACCATTGCGGACAATGTTTCCTTAGTGCCTAAAATGCTGGGGTGGGAGAAAGGGAAAATCGATGCACGGGTGCGTGAATTGCTGCAATTGACCGGCCTTGATCCGGATACGTTCCTCCGCCGCTATCCGCTTGAACTGAGCGGCGGGCAGCAGCAGCGTGTCGGCGTAGTGCGGGCGCTCGCAGGAGACCCGAACATCGTGTTGATGGATGAGCCATTTTCCGCACTGGATCCGATCAGCCGGGAGCAATTGCAGGATGAACTGCAGAACTTGCAAAAGAACATCCGCAAAACCATTGTCTTTGTCACCCATGATATGGATGAAGCATTGAAAATTGCGGATTCCATTATTGTGATGCGCAGCGGGCAGGTGGAGCAAATAGGGACGCCGCAGCAATTGGTTGCGGAACCTGCGAATGACTTTGTACGCAATTTCATCGGTGCCGAGCGCATTAGCCGGCAGCGGACATTCGGTGAAAGAAAGCTGAAGGAGTTTGTTTCGCTGTTCGAAAAGGATTGGCGGGGAGATGCCCAAAAAATCTCGGCCGATGCAACGGTCACTGAAGCGGCGGAACAATTATCTGCAAGCGGACTTCCGCGTCTGGCGCTAATGGAAGATGAGCATGTGATCGCTTATGCCAGCGACCGTGACTTACTGCGGGCAGCCCTTCATAAGGAAGAAGGTGCAGCCAGTTGAGTCAGATCATTGATACGTTTATCAGCCGCCAGGAAATGATCCAGTCGGCTTTTCTCGAACATATTTATTTGTCTTTTGTGGCAGTTGCCATTGGCATTGCCATCGCTTTGCCGACGGGGATTCTGATTGCGCGCTACCGGCGCTACGCGGAGCCGATCATCGGAGTGACCGCCATTTTCCAAACCATACCTAGTTTGGCGTTATTCGGTTTTTTAGTGCCAATCTTAGGCATCGGCTCACCGACGGCATTGGTAGCGCTGATTATCTATGCGCTGCTGCCGATTCTCCGCAATACGTATACCGGCATCACCGGTGTTGATGGCTCAGTAATTGAAGCGGGACGGGGCATGGGCATGACGCGAACACAAATACTGCGCCAGATTGAATTGCCGCTGGCGCTGCCGTTTATCATGGCCGGCATCCGAACAGCAACTGTACTGACGGTCGGCATCGCTACCCTGGCCACGTTTGTCGGAGCCGGAGGGCTTGGCGACATCATTTACCGTGGCCTTCAATCCTATAATAATGCTTTGGTACTGGCCGGCGCATTGCCGGTTGCCTTGCTAGCCATTGGATTCGACTTAGTGCTGAAACAAATTGAGAAGCGCATGACGCCGAAAGGCTTAAAAATTTAAGGGGGAATACCCGTGAAAAAAATAGCAATGATCATTTTATTGGCAGCATCTGTCGGATTGGCTGGCTGCGGAAGCGGCGGCGAAGGGAAAGATCCCATCGTGATTGGCGGCAAGCCGTGGACGGAACAGTACATATTGCCGCATATTCTAGGGCAATATATTGAAGCGAATTCAGAGTACACAGTAGAGTATGAAGACGGACTCGGCGAAGTGTCCATTTTGACGCCGGCTCTTGAAAAAGGCGATATCGATATGTATGTGGAATATACCGGCACCGGATTAAAAGACGTGTTGAAAGAAGAATCACAACCGGGCCAGTCTTCGGAAGAAGTGCTTGAACGTGTGCGAAAAGGTTATGAAGAAACGTTGAATGCGACATGGCTGGAGCCGCTTGGATTTGAAAACGGTTATACGCTGGCGTTTTCGAAAGACAGCGGCTATGATGCCAAAACGTACTCGGACTTAGCGGAAATCTCCAAAACAGAAGATATGTCGTTTGGCGCTCCGCATCCATTTTATGAACGGAAAGGCGATGGCTATGACGATATGATCGCCACCTACCCATTTAAGTTTTCTGCAACTGAAAGTTTTGATCCTGCCATCATGTACGAAGCTGTGAAAAATGGCGAAGTGGATGTGATTCCGGCATTTACGACGGATAGCCGGATTGGGCTGTTTGATTTGGAAACCACGGAAGACGATTTGTCGTTCTTCCCGAAATACGACGCAGCGCCCGTCGTTCGCATGGAAACGCTTGAAGAATATCCGGAACTGGAAGAAGTGCTGAAGGGATTGGCCGGCCAAATCACGGAAGAGGAAATGCTCGCGATGAATGCCCGTGTCGATGTGGATAAAGAAGAAGCAAGCGAAGTGGCCCGCGAATTCCTGGTTGAACAAGGTTTGATAGAAGAATAAACAAAAGAATCCTGCAGAGCCATCTGCAGGATTTTCGGGCTATAAACAAAGTCCAGATTAAATGAATAGCGATAGCTAAAACCAACCGGACCGGCCACTTCGCTTTCCGTGGGCTCGGCCTCAGTCTCCTCGTCGCTTCGAAAACCCGCTGCTCCTGCATCGCTGCGCTAGCTTCGTCGCAAAGACATGACCTCACTGCCTTCGGCCAATGTCTTGCCTGCGGGGTCTTCAGCTCTCGTCGCTCCGTCGCGTTGCTCCTTCACTGCTCCCACAGGAGTCTTCGTAGCCAGTCCGGTTGAGCGTATCACTTTCATTTAAAAGTGAATGATCATCCGGTTGACGCTCAACCATCTGATTGTAGAAGAAAAGCGGCACCTCTAGGTAGCCGCTACGCTAAGGATCCGAAGTGGAAGCCGGCGACTCCAGCGGGGCAGCGTAGCGACGAAGTGCCGAAATCCACTCGGGACGCCAGTTCCGAGTTAGTTCTGCGCGAGCCCGCGGAACGCGTCCGGTTGAAACGGAGGATCCGAGAGTGCCACCAGCCTAGTGTGCTATTCCATCTATCATGCGTAATGGTTTTTATATACACGCTAAATCCTGCAGAGCCATCTGCAGGATTTTCTTATGGTATTTGCTTGGGAATTCTTGTACAATTGCTTTAATGAGTGAATAGTCATTCAATTCTTTAAATTGAAAGCGTTTTCATTATAATGGAAGAAAAATATAAAAGGGGTGTCAGGAATGAGAGAAGTAGTCATCGTAGAAGGAGTCCGTTCGGCAGTTGGAAGACGGAAAGGAATGTATGCCAATACTCGGCCGGATGAACTGGCAGCGCTTGTGTTGGAGGAATTGGTGAACCGGGCAGGCATTGAGAAAGGTGCGGTGGAAGACATTATTATGGGCTGTGTTTCCCAAGTGGCTGAACAAGGCGGCAATGTCGCCCGGACAGCAGCATTGATCGCCGGGTTCCCGGATTATGTGCCCGGCGTGACGATTGACCGCCAGTGCGGATCAAGCCAGCAAGCGGTCCATTTCGGAGCCCAAGCCATTTTGGCTGGCGACATGGATATTGTCATTGCCGGCGGAGTAGAAAGCATGACGCGCGTGCCGATGTTCTCCAATATGCAGGGCGCCAAACCGAGCACGAAATTGACGGAGCAGTACGAAATCATCAACCAGGGTTTATCAGCTGAACGCATTGCCGAGAAGTGGAATTTCAGCCGTGAGCAGCTGGATGCTTTTTCGGTCCAGAGCCATGAACGGGCTCAACAAGCGATCCAAAACGGCCATTACGAACGCGAAATTGTGCCAGTTGAAGTGGAAAGTGCGGATGGAGAAAAACAGCTGGTTTCCGTAGATGAAGGCCCCCGTCCCGGCACCACAGAAGAAGTGCTTGGCGGCTTGAAAACGGTCTTTGATGAAAACGGCGTTATCACGGCGGGGAATGCCAGCCAGATGAGCGACGGAGCTTCAGCAGTCTTGTTGATGTCGCGTGAAAAAGCGGACGAACTGGGCTTGAAGCCGAAAGCGCGCATTGTGGCGCGTGCAGTGGTCGGTTCAGATCCGACTTTGATGCTGACGGGGCCGATTGCGGCAACCCGCAAAGTGTTGGAAAAAGCGGGCCTCCAAATTGGGGACATGGACCGCTACGAAGTCAACGAAGCGTTTGCGCCTGTGCCGCTTGCCTGGCTGAACGATATCGGGGCAGATCCTGAAAAATTGAATGTCAACGGAGGAGCGATTGCTTTGGGGCATCCGCTCGGAGCAACCGGCACGAAACTGTTGGTATCGCTTCTCCATGAACTGGAACGCATCGAAGGGCGCTACGGTTTGCTTGCGATTTGCGAAGGCATGGGCATGGCGAACGCCACGATCATTGAACGGTTATAAGGAAAAAGGAGGCTGGGCATGAATATAGCAGAATTGAAAGCAATTGTAACAGGCGGGGCTTCGGGGCTTGGTGAAGCGACGGTTCGCCGGATAGCCGAAAATGGAGGGAAAGTGGCCATTTTTGATTTGAACAAAGAACGCGCCGGTTCGCTTATTGATGAACTTGGTGAAGAGAGCGTCTGTTATTTTGAAACCGATGTGACCAATGCGGAACAAGTGGCGCACAATGTAGCGAATGTGGTTGGAAAATGGGGCGGGCTTACCGGAGTCATCAATTGCGCCGGCATCGGCACTCCGGGCAAAGTCGTATCAAAAGGCGAACCGATAGCGCTTGATCAGTTTGAAAAAGTCATCCGGGTCAACTTGATCGGCACCTTCAACGTCATTCGGGTAGCGGCGGCAGCCATGCAGAAAAACGAACCCAATGCAGAAGGGGAACGGGGCATCATCATTTCAACCGCTTCGGTTGCTGCTTATGAAGGACAAATTGGACAGGCTGCCTATAGCGCTTCAAAAGGAGGCGTGGTATCGATGACCTTGCCGATTGCCCGTGAATTGGCACGGGACGGCATCCGTGTCATGACTATTGCGCCAGGCCTGATGCAAACACCGATGTTCGATGGCTTGCCGGAAGCGGCCGTGAAGTCGCTGTCGGCGTCTGTGCCGTTTCCGGCCCGCCTTGGGCATCCGGCGGAATATGCGCAATTGGTCCAAAGCATTGTTGAAAATCCGATGTTGAACGGCGAAGTGATCCGGCTTGACGGAGCAATCCGTATGCAGCCGAAGTAAGGGGGAATAGGGAGATGGGGAAATACCGTTTTGAAGAAGAAGAGCATGAGCTGTTCCGGAAATCGCTAAGAAAGTTCCTGGAAAAAGAAGCCGTGCCGCAATATGACCAATGGGAAAAAGACCACATCATTCCCAAATCGTTTTGGAAACGCATGGGCGACATGGGGTTTTTATGCCCGCAAGTGGACGAAGAGTACGGCGGGCTGGGACTGGATTTTCGCTATGCGGTCATCATCGGCGAAGAGATGGAACGCGTCGGCACCAGCTTGACCGGGGTTGGCCTGCATAACGACATCACGGTCCCTTATATTGAAGCTTACGGAACAGATGAACAAAAACGGCGCTGGCTGCCGGGCTGCGTGACAGGAGAATATATTACGGCAATTGCCATGACGGAACCGGGAGCGGGATCGGATTTGGCAAATATTTCAACGACCGCAATGCGGGACGGAGACAACTACATCGTCAACGGGCAAAAAACCTTTATTACCAATGGCATCAACAGCACCCACGTAGTGGTAGTTGTCAAGACAGATCCGAAGGCGGAGCCGAAACATCGCGGCATCTCGCTTTTGATGATTGAAGAAGGCATGCCTGGGTTCACCAAAGGGCGGAAACTCGATAAAGTCGGCCTTCACGCACAGGATACATCGGAATTGTATTTTGAAGACTGTGTTGTACCGGCTGCAAATCTGATCGGCGATGAAAACAAAGGCTTTACATATTTGATGGAAAAATTGCAGCAGGAACGCCTGGTCGTGGCGATTGCTGCACAAACTGCTTCAGAAGACATGTTGGAAACGACGCTTGAATATGTCAAATCGAGAAAAGCGTTCGGGAAACCGATTGGATCGTTCCAGAATTCCCAGTTTAAATTGGTCGAAATGGCGACTGAAATCGAACTCGGGCATTCATTTTTAGAATCGCTGATTGAAGACCATATGGCGGGCAAAGACATTGTCTCGAAAGTATCCATGGCAAAATACTGGCTGACCGATACGGCTAAAAAAATAGCCGGCGAATGCATGCAGCTGCACGGCGGCTATGGCTACATGGAAGAGTACAAAATCGCACGGCGCTACCGCGACACGCCAGTTGCGGCGATCTATGCCGGCTCAAATGAAATCATGAAAACCATCATCGCCAAACGGATGGGCTTGTAAATGGATAAGGCGTTAACGGGGATTCGTGTATTGGATGTCACGTATTACTTGCCCGGGCCTTATGCCGGTATGCGCCTGGCGGAGATGGGTGCGGAAGTGATTAAAATCGAGCCGCCGGCGGGCGACCCGGCACGTTTTATGAGCGGCGGCTACGTGCACGAAGCAAATAATAAAGGGAAGACCATCGCCCATTTAGATTTAAAATCAACGGAAGGCCATGAGCAAATGCTGGAATTGGCCAAAACAGCGGATGCGCTGATTG
The DNA here is from genome assembly GCF_030413595.1 of Planococcus liqunii. Classification (NCBI taxonomy): domain Bacteria; kingdom Bacillati; phylum Bacillota; class Bacilli; order Caryophanales; family Caryophanaceae; genus Planococcus; species Planococcus liqunii. The sequence continues at coordinate 474,720 of NZ_CP129238.1, forward strand.
AAACATTCCGGCCGGGCGTTATGAAAAACCTGGGACTGGATTATGAAAGCTTAAAAGCAGTCAAGCCGGATTTGGTGTACTGTTCACTGTCCGGTTACGGGCAAAAAGGGCCGCTTGCTGAACTAGGCAGCCACGACTTGAATTATTTGGCCTTGTCCGGCGCATTGGATCAAATGGCCGATAGTACTGGCCGACCGGTGCACCCCGCGAATACATTTGCGGATTACACAGGCGGCCTGTTGGCATCCGAAAAAATCACCGCCGCGCTGCTGCGGAAATTCCGCACCGGCGAAGGTGCTTATTTGGACATTGCACTGGCAGAAGTGATGGCTGAATTCCAAGGCAATCACGATATCTATCACCAAGCCGGTATTTCGGATTGCGGCATTCCCGAGATTTCAGGAAATCGCATTAGCTACGCCATTTACGAGACAAAAGACGGAAGGTTCGTTACATTAGGAGCACTCGAAGAAAAATTCTGGCATAACTTCTGCGAATTTGCGGAAAAGCCGCATTGGCAAAAATGGAATGTGAAAACCATTGGCAGTGCCGAATACACGGAAGTTGCTAATTTTTTCAAATCAAAAGACTGGCAGGAATGGTATCGGGTATCTATGAGTGTTGATTGTTGCTTGGCACCCGTCCTGAAAGCGCATGAACGGCATGAGCACCCGCATTTTATGGCTCGCCGGCAGGCAGTGAATTTCTGTTAAACCAGATTTCGTGAACCCCAAATCGCAAAGAAAAAGGAGTCTGATGTCCAATGATGAATGCACCGCTGCTATTATCTTCTTTTGTGAAACGAGCCGAGCAATATTTCCCTGACAAGCTGATTATTTCGCGGACAGGCGAGCAGATCCACCGCATTCCGTATAAAGATTTTGCGAAACGGACACGCCAGCTGGCAAGTGCCTTGGAAAAACTCGGCATGGACCGCGGGACAAAAGTCGGCAGTTTCGCTTGGAATCATCACCGCCACCTGGAGTTGTATTTCGGTGTGCCGGGTTCGGGTGCGATTTTGCATATGATCAATATCCGCCTTTCTCCTGAACACATCATTTACGTCATCAACCACGCGGAAGACGAAATTCTGCTGGTGGACCATGATTTGTTTCCGCTGATTGAAAAAATCGCACCGCAGCTAAAAACCGTCAAGCATTTCGTCGTCATGAAAGACGGAATGGATCTTCCGGAAACGGCTCTGGAAAATGTTCATTCCTATGAAGACCTGCTCAGCGCGGAAGATGGCAGCTACGTATTTCCCGAAGATTTGGATGAGAACACACCGGCCGGCATGTGCTATACATCAGCGACAACCGGCAATCCAAAAGGCGTCGTGTATTCGCATCGCGGACTCGTACTCCACAGTTTTGCACTGGGGATGAACGACTCCATGGGATTGTCAGAGCGTGACATTGCGATGTCGATTGTTCCGATGTTCCATGCCAACGCATGGGGGCTTCCGTTTGCAGCGGTTCTGTTCGGCACGACTCAAGTACTGCCGGGGCCGGGATTTGCGCCAGGAATGCTATTGGACTTGATTGAACAAGAAGGCGTGACGCTGACTGCAGGAGTTCCGACCATCTGGCTGGGCGTTTTAAAAGAACTGGAAGCCAATCCGCGCAATTTGGAATCGCTGCGGATGATCATCTGCGGAGGGTCAGCGTCGCCGAAAGGCTTGATCCGGGCGTTCGAAGAAAAATACAAGGTGCCCTTTGTGACTGGCTACGGTATGACGGAAACGTCGCCGCTTGTCAGTCTGGCGGTAACGACTTCGGCGATGGCGGATTTGTCAATGGACGAGCGCATCGAGCGCCGTTCGATGGCAGGGCTGCCGATGCCCGGGCTTGAAGTGCGCATTGTCAATGAACAAGGCGTTGCGCCGTGGGACGGCAAAACGATGGGGGAACTGAATGTCAAAGGCCCGTGGATTGCCGATGAATATTATAAAGATGAACGCACGGATGATGCGTTCCGGGACGGTTGGCTATATACGGGAGATATTGCAGTCATTGAACCGGATGGCTACATCAAATTGACGGACCGTACAAAAGATTTGATCAAGAGCGGCGGCGAATGGATTTCTTCTGTCGATCTGGAAAACGCCCTCATGACGCATGAAGCTGTATTTGAAGCAGCAGTAGTGGCGATTCCGCATGAAAAATGGCTCGAGCGTCCGCTTGCCTGTGTCGTGTTGAAAGAAGGCTACGAAGAAAATGAACAGACGAAAGCGGAGCTGCTCGCTTACCTTGAAAGCCAGTTTGCGAAGTGGTGGGTACCGGATGATGTTGTGTTCTTAAAAGAAGTGCCGAAAACATCCGTTGGCAAATTTCTGAAAGCCGCATTGCGAAAAGAGTTGGATCATCATTACGAAGAGCAGAAAAGCTTTGATTGAGCAGTAAAATAAAAATGTACAGATTGGCTGCTGGTGTATTTCTGTGAATGCTGCAGCCAATAACACTTGACAGAATATACAAAACAATTGTAATATGAGTGTCAACTTGTTGGACGAGCGGCAAGTTCATTTGAGAGAAGAGCCCAGAGAAGAGATCAGAATAGAAGAGTGTGTAAATCGAGGATTGAGACGAGTAGGCAAGTGGATCCATTTTAGAGAGTCAGCGGCTGGTGAGAGCTGATTGGATTGCTTGCGCGAATGGACTTAGGAGAGCTGGCCTGAAAGCGGAAGCGAGTAAGGGAGACGTAGGCCCTGCGTTAAAGGGAAAGGCGAAGAGCCTGTTTTAAGTGAGTGCAAATTTGCATTAATGCGTGGTGGTACCGCGGTTTAACCCCGTCCCCGCAACCGGATATCAGTCCGGTTGCGGGGATTTTTGCATTCCAATACGAGCTGAGGAGAGATAGCATGAGAAAAGCCGAGAATTTAACAGAGCAGGGCATGTATGAAAAATCATTGGATTTATTGAATGGGAAGATCGAGCAGGAAAACCTTAAGCAATTCCTGCTGCTTCTTCATGAGAAAGGCGAAACCGCCGATGAATTGGTCGGGATGGTTAAAGCCATGAGAGAAAAAGCGGTTCCGCTTCCGGAAGTAAGCGGCGAATTGGTCGATGTGTGCGGTACAGGCGGCGACCGTTCGTACAGTTTCAACATCAGTACGTTGACGGCATTTGTCCTGGCAGGTTGCGGCATGACTGTCGCGAAGCACGGCAATCGCAGTGTTTCAAGCAAAACGGGCAGCTCCGATGTGCTCGAAGAACTCGGCATCTCCACCAAAGTGGAAGTGGAGCGCATTCCTGAAATGCTGGACGGAACAGGCATTGCTTTCTTGTTTGCACCGGCCATTCACCCGGCGCTTGGAGGATTGCGCGAAGTGCGGAAAAGCATCGGCACACCGACAATTTTCAATCTGGTGGGTCCGCTTGCGAATCCGCTGCCGATTACCGTCCAAATGACGGGCGTTTACCGCCGTGACATGATGAAGCCGATGGCGGACGCATTGATGCGCTTAGGCAGAACACGTGGTGCCATCGTCCACGGAGCAGGCGGACTGGACGAATTGTCGCTTGCGGGTGTTAACGAATTGATTGTTTTCGATGAACACGGAAAACGCCATCTGACGATTCATCCGCATGAGGTTGGGCTGGAAACTGCGCCGATTGACGCCATTCGCGGCGGCGAGCCGAAACGCAACGCGGAAATTTTTCTGGAAGTGCTTGAAGGAAAAGAAAGCCCGTATTTAGATACGGTGGCGCTCAATGCCGGAACGGTGCTTTATGTCAGCGGACGTGCCGAGACAATTGCAGAAGGCGTGCATCAAGCCCGGAAATCAATCATGTCCGGTGATACGGCCAAAGTATTTGAACTGCATCGTTTGGCTTCGGGGGTGTTGGTGTGACGATTCTGGATGAAATCATTGAAACAAAACGCATAGAAATCAAACAGTACGATAAATTGGAGGCAAACGGCCAGGCTTTTCCGAAGAAAACAAGATTGGCTGATTGTTTGCGCAGCCAAAAAGGCGTCATTTCGGAAATCAAGCGGGCTTCGCCTTCAAAAGGGGATATTCGCACCGAAGTCGACGTAGTGGCACAAGCTAAGAAATACGAAGAAGCAGGAGCAGCGGCCATTTCCGTCTTGACGGATGAAACGTATTTTAAGGGGTCCATCGATGACTTGCGGGAAGTGGCAAAAAACGTTTCGATTCCGGTGCTTTGCAAAGATTTTATGATTAGTGAAATTCAGATTGACCGTGCGAAACATGCCGGCGCCACCATTATTTTATTGATTGTTGCGGCGCTTGAGAAAGAAGAATTGCACCGATTGTTTGATTACGCTGCAGACCTCGGGCTCGAAGTGCTGGTGGAAGTGCATGATGCCCAGGAATTGGCACAAGCACTGGAACTGGATGCCGAATTGATTGGCATCAATAACCGGGACTTGAAGACATTCGAAGTGTCGGTCAATCGCACAGTCGAGTTGGCTAAAACTTTTCCGTTTGGCGGCAACCGGCTGCTGATCAGCGAAAGCGGTTTGCATTCGAAAGAAGACGCGGCTGTTGTATTTGGTTCCGGCGCTTCCGGAATTTTGGTCGGTGAAGCATTGATGCGTTCCGAAGATCCGGGGAACTGGATCCGGGAAGCGGCAACTGAGGAGGCGGTCGAATGACGCGGGTGAAAATTTGTGGACTTAAAGAAGTTCAGCACATTGAAGCGGCAAAAGGAGCGGATGCCATCGGTTTCGTTTTTGCGCCAAGCAAGCGGCAAATTTCCGTTGAACAAGCAGCTGAGCTGGCAAAACACGTGCCAATCAGTACGGATAAAATCGGGGTGTTTGTCAACGCATCACTGGAAGAGATTGAGGAGACGGTGGGAAAAGTGCCTTTGACGATGGTGCAGCTGCACGGCGATGAGCCGGATGAATTGGTCCAGGCGATTGGAGTGCCGGTCATTCAAGCTTTTTCGATCCGCAGCAAAGAAGATGTGAAGAAGCTGGAGCGTTCAAAAGCTGATTATATCTTAGTAGATGCTCCTGGAACGGATTACCGGGGAGGCAGCGGCAAGGTCTTTGACTGGAGCTTACTGGAGGGCGCACAAGTGGATACTTCCCGGCTGATTGTGGCAGGCGGCTTGAATCCCGTCAATGTCCGGGCAGCCATCGGGCAGACGAACCCGCATATGGTGGACGTATCAAGCGGAGTGGAAACGGACGGCAGAAAAGATGCGGTTAAAATACAGGAGTTTATCAAACAGGCAAAGGGTGGTTCGATGCAGCAAGCAGTTGAGAAAGTTGGGTTTTTCGGTAAATACGGCGGGCAGTTTGTGCCGGAAACACTGATGAAAGCGGTCAAGGAATTGGAAGAAGCATACGCAGAAGCCAAGCAGGATCCCGAATTCATAAACGAATACCATCATTATTTATCCGAGTACGTCGGCCGTGAACAGCCGCTGACGTATGCAAAGCGGTTGACGGATGCGTGGGGCGGCCCGAAAGTCTATTTGAAACGGGAAGACTTGAACCATACCGGTGCCCATAAAATCAACAATGCGCTTGGGCAGGCGTTGCTTGCGATGCGCATGGGCAAACGGAAAATTGTTGCAGAAACCGGAGCCGGCCAACATGGCGTGGCAACAGCGACGGTTTGTGCGTTGTTCGATCTGGAATGCGTCATTTTTATGGGCGAAGAAGACATTAAGCGCCAGCAATTGAATGTGTTCCGCATGAAGCTGCTCGGTGCCCGTGTGGAAAGCGTCACAAAAGGCAGTTCCACTTTAAAAGATGCGGTGAACGAAGCGCTGCGCTATTGGGTAACGAATGTGGAAGATACGCATTACCTGATCGGTTCAGCGCTTGGGCCTCATCCTTTCCCGACCATGGTGCGCGATTTCCAAAGTGTTATCGGTGAAGAAACGAAGCGGCAGATTGTGGCGCACGAGGGGCGGTTGCCGGATGCGGTTCTTGCCTGCATCGGCGGCGGCAGCAACGCCATCGGCATGTTTTACCCGTTTGTAGGGGACGAATCGGTCCGTCTGATCGGTGTCGAAGCGTCGGGTGAAGGGCTGCATACTGAAAAACATGCTGCTACTATGGCAAAAGGCACAGAAGGCGTATTGCACGGTGCATTCATGAAACTGCTGCAGGACGAAGCTGGGCAAGTGCTGGAAGCCCACTCGATTTCAGCGGGCCTCGATTATCCGGGAGTCGGTCCCGAGCACTCATACCTTGCAGACATTGGCCGCGTCGAATATGTCTCCATTACCGATGCGGAAGCATTAGACGCAGTGGTCACATTTTCCCGCCTTGAAGGCATCATCCCGGCGCTTGAATCGGCGCATGCCATAGCGCAAGCCGAGAAAACAGCCAAAGAAATGAAGCCGGATGAACTATTGGTTATCTGCGTTTCCGGGCGCGGCGATAAAGACATGGCAACATATGCGGAAAGATTGGAGGGCTTGTCATGAAGAGATTACAGAACTTAAAGGAATCCGGCGGCAAAGCATTTGTCGCGTATATCATGGCAGGCGACGGAGGACTTGGCCGTTTGAGTGAACAAGTGCAGTACTTGCAGGAAACAGGCGTGACCGCTATCGAAATCGGCATCCCGTTTTCAGATCCGGTGGCAGATGGACCGACAATCGAAGCGGCAGGCAATCGCGCGTTGAAAGAAGGCGTAACGCTGCAAAAAGTGATCGATGAAATGAAGACCTGGACGTTTGAGGTGAAAATCCCGCTGCTCATCATGACGTATTTAAATCCGGTCTTGCGGGTTGGGGTGGAGCATTTTGTGAAAGAGTGCAAAAAAGCGGGGGTTTCGGGTTTGATCATCCCGGACCTTCCTTATGAGCACCAGGAGCTGGTCGAACCGTTCGCCAAAAAAGAAGCGATTGCGTTGGTGCAGCTTGTAACGCTGACAACTACCGAAGAGCGGCTCGAAGCCATTTTGAATGAGGCGGAAGGATTTGTTTACGCGGTGACGGTAAAAGGCATTACCGGTGCGCGCGACGAAATGTCGGGTGATGTCCAGGCCTTTATGCGCCGCGTCCGGGAGAAAAGCCCGGTGCCGGTTTATGCCGGCTTTGGCATTTCAAAAGCGCAGCACGTGGACCTGCTGCGGGAAGACGTCGACGGCTTTATCGTCGGAAGCGCCATTGTCCAGGCTTTCCAGGACGGTACCATCCGGGAAATCGAACCGCTCATACAGGCGGTGACGGCTCTTAATCCGGTATAATACGGATCAGGAGGGATGTTTTTATGTTTACGCCAATCTCAGCAGACTTTTTTGAAGCGCCAACGCTTGAGCTGTCCCGCAGTCTCCTTGGCCAGATCCTAGTGCACGAATTGCCGCAAGGAATCGTCGCGGGGCGCATCGTGGAAACCGAAGCCTATATGGGTGCGGAAGACCGGGCGGCGCACAGCTTTGGCAACCGGCGTACCAAACGCACGGAAGTGATGTTCGGCAAACCCGGACTTGTTTATACGTATCAAATGCATACCCATACCTTGATCAATGTAGTCAGCGGGCCGGTTGATACGCCGCGTGCGATTCTTATCCGCGCAGTGGAACCGGTCGAAGGAATCGATTTGATGGCGGAACTGCGCGGCAAGCATATGCCCATCAAGCAATGGACGAGCGGCCCCGGGAAACTGACAAAAGCGATGGGTATTACAATGAATTATTACGGCCATCATTTTACGGAACGCCCCTTGTATATTGCAGAAGGCGATCCGGTTCATGCCGTGGCAGTCGGGCCGCGCGTCGGCATCGGCAATTCAGAAGAAGCGGTCCATTATCCGTACCGCTTTTGGGAAAGCGACAATCCATTCGTTTCGAAGTTTCGGTAAGTGGTGTGTTTAATCTTCTCTCTGTGTGGAATACTAAAAAAGAGTACTTATACAGAAGGAGTGAAAGATAGTGGCAAAAATTGCAACATTAATCACAGACATGTTTGAGGATGTAGAATATACGGATCCATCGAAAGCATTCAACGATGCAGGCCATGAAGTCTTTACAATTGAGAAAGAAGCCGGCAAAGAAGTGACGGGCAAGCAAGGCGAAGCCGTCGTAACCATCGATAAAGGAATCGATGACGTAAACCCGGACGAATACGATGCGTTATTCCTTCCAGGAGGATTTTCACCGGACCAATTGCGTGCGGATGACCGCTTTGTCGCATTCACAAAAGCATTCATGGACGCCAAAAAACCGGTCTTTGCCATTTGCCATGGACCGCAATTATTGATTACTGCGAAAGCATTGGAAGGCCGCAAAGCTACGGGCTACAAATCTATTCATGTGGATATGGAATATGCCGGTGCAAAACTTGTCGATGAAGAAGTGGCTGTATGCCAAGACCAATTGGTAACGAGCCGCCAGCCTGACGACATTCCGGCATTCAACCGTGAAGCACTGCGCGTTCTTGAACAATTAGCTTAATTTAAAAGACGAGGAATCCCGGCAGGTTGGCTGCCGGGTTTTTTTGTGCGCAAAAAAGTTGCGAACGAATTGATGTGGCTCGGGGAGATCTTTCGTTTTTGCGTGCAAAATCAGTTGAACAAAGAGCAGCGCAAATAAATCTTGGGGAACGCGAATAAATCCCGATTCCATACAATCGCCTATTGAATCAATAAGCGAACACTTATATAATAAGCAAGACTAAGCCGAAGAAGGTGAAAACATGGATTATCTTCAAATGGAATCGTATTTAAAAGCGATCAGTGACCATAACCGAATGCTGATTTTAAAATATCTGTCGAAGGATTCGCTGTGCATTTGCGAATTCACCGAGCTTTTAGACATGACGCAGCCGGCCATCAGCCAGCATATGCGCAAATTGAAGCAGGCAGAACTCGTTACAGAAGAAAAGCGGGGCCGCTGGACCATTTGGGCATTGAATGTGCGCCATCCGCAATACCCGATACTGATTCATTTATTGAGTCTTCTTCCGGAACCGGAACGGACGATTGAAACCTTGGTGGCCGAAGGGAAAAAAGTAGTTTGTAGTTAAGGAGAGGGAACCGTGGAAGTTTGGTTAGCGGGATTTATATTTATTATTACGTTATTTTTGGTTATTGCGCAGCCGCGCAATCTATCGATCGGCTGGTCGGCGGTCGGTGGAGCTATTGTGGCGCTGCTTGTTGGAGTCGTCGACTTTGGAGATGTGTGGGATGTGACTGGCATCGTCTGGAACGCCACATTGACGTTTGTGGCGCTGATTATCATTTCATTGATTCTTGATGAAATCGGCTTTTTTGAATGGGCCGCCTTACATATGGCGCGTTTTGCCAAAGGCAGCGGCTTGCGGATGTTTTTCCTGGTCATCGTGCTCGGCGCCATTGTAGCGGCGTTGTTTGCGAACGACGGAGCAGCACTCATCTTGACGCCGATTGTGCTAGCAATGGTACGGGCATTGAAGTTCAAAGATGCCATGATTCTGCCGTTCATCATGGCGTCCGGGTTTATCGCGGATACGGCGTCATTGCCGTTTGTGGTCAGCAACTTGGTCAATATCGTATCGGCCGACTTTTTTGGCATCGGTTTTACCGAGTATGCCCTGCATATGATTGTTCCTAATTTGTTCAGCATCCTTGCGAGCATGCTCGTCTTGTATTTGTATTTCCGAAAAGACATACCAAAAGGGTTTGATGCCAGTGCTTTAAAGGCGCCTGCATCAGCAATTAAAGATTTGAAATTGTTCCGTCTTTCCTGGGCAGTCCTTGGCATTCTGCTGGTCGGCTATTTCATCAGCAGCCCATTTGGCATTCCGGTATCGTTCATTGCCGGCATCGTTGCCATTCTGTTTTTGGCGATTTCACGCAGAAGCGAATCGGTCCATACAAAAGCAGTATTGAAAGGTGCTCCTTGGAATATCGTCTTTTTCTCCATCGGAATGTACGTAGTGGTTTACGGATTGCGCAATGCCGGCTTGACCTCCGTTTTGGCGACGGCGATCGAATGGACTTCAAGCCATGGCTTGTATGCAGCGACAATCGGCATGGGCTTTATCGCCGCCATCTTGTCGTCGTTCATGAACAATATGCCGACGGTCATGATCGATGCGCTTGCCATTGCGGAAACCAATACGACCGGGGTGGTGCGGGAAGCGTTGATCTATGCCAACGTTATCGGTTCGGACCTCGGGCCGAAGATTACGCCGATTGGTTCTTTGGCTACGCTTTTATGGCTTCATGTCTTGAAAGCCAAAGGGGTTACAATCAGCTGGGGCTATTATTTCAAAATCGGCATCATTTTGACGGTGCCAACTTTGTTTATCACCTTGACGGGCCTTTACTTGTGGCTCACTATTTTAAATTAAACAATTCCAAAAAAAAGCTCGCGACTGCGAGCTTTTTTTAATCCAGAAACTTCGCCATATAAAGTTCGTCGTACGGTTTTTCGTCGATCATCAGCGATTTTTTGCGGATGCCTTCTTTTTCGTAGCCCGATTTATCGTAAAGTTTGCGGGCAGCGGTGTTTTCTTCGACGACTGTCAATTCCAGGCGAGTGACGCCTTTTGCGGCAGACCATTCTTCGGCTTTTTGCAGCAGTGAAGTGGCGATGCCTTTATTTTGTGCGCTTTTCTGGACTCCGAGAATCAGGGCTGCCCGGTGAGCTGCCCGTTTGGCGTCATTTCCGATAAGCATCAAGTAACCGACATGTTCGCCGTTCAATATAGCAATAAAGATGGCAGAATGGCCTTTTTGCTTCCAGTCGATGATTTGCTTGCGCATGCTTTGTGTAGACTGAACCCGTTCGTTTTGTCCGTACAGCATAAATTCGGATTCTGATTCGACTTGGCGCTGCAGCGATACAAGGGAGCGGGCGTCGCCGTGTTCCGCAGCCCGGATCAGCAAGACATCTTCGTTGCCGTCGTTGGCGTTATGGGCGCCGGAAGTATCCGTCCGTTCAAAGGTGACGTAGCGGTTTGTGATAATTTCGCTGACGTGATAACCGGCGTCCATCCAAGCATGGAAATGCTTAGCAGGCGGTTTCGTTTTTTTCCACCAGCTTTTGTTCAAATAGGCGGCATTCGGCAATTGTTGACCCATAATCTGTTCAATTTCGTTAAAAGACAAAGTAATTTTGGAAGCGGAGGCTGATGCAAAATAATCGGCAAGTGGAATGTATTTTTTTTCCAGAATTATGGTCATTAAATTCGCTCCTTTTTTGAAACACAATGGATTGGTTATGGGAATTATACCATTTGTCCTATTAAAATGTATATAATTATTTCTATTTTCTAAAAACTTTTTTTAATGCTGGAAATTGATGAGTATATAATATCTTAAATTTCTATTTTTATAATACTTTAGTCCTTAAAATCTAATGAAGAGCCGTGTTATCAGACTATTTAATAAACTGTTACTTCCTTGTTTTTCTGCAGAAACATAAAAGCACCATCGAGCTTCTGCCACAAAGCTTTGCAGCTTTTGCATTTTTGCCAGCACATATCTTATTGTATTTCGGCAACGCGCAGAGTTGTGTTAAAATAATCACGGAAACCAACTTTATTCAGGAGGCTATTACATGTCAAACGTTTTTGTATTCGGTCACAAGAATCCAGACACGGATTCTATTTGTTCGGCCATTTCATATGCTTACTTAAAAAATCAGATTGGAATGCAGGCAGAGCCAATCCGTTTAGGCGAGTTAAACAACGAAACCATTTATGCACTGGAAAAATTCGCTTTCGAACAGCCGCGCCTTGTTGAACGTGTATCGGAAGAAGTGTCGCAGGTCATCCTGGTCGACCACAACGAACGCCAGCAAAGTGCGGAAGATATTGGAGATGTCCAGGTCATCGAAGTGATTGACCATCACCGGATCGCCAATTTTGAAACAACGGATCCGCTTTATTTCCGGGCAGAGCCTGTAGGCTGCACGACGACTATCCTGCTCAAGTTGTTCAAGGAAAACGGCGTGGAAATTCCAGCGAACATTGCCGGGTTGATGCTGTCCGCCATCATTTCAGATTCACTCCTATTCAAATCACCGACCTGCACGCCTCAAGACATTGCAGCGGCACGCGAATTGGCTGAAATTGCAAAAGTGGATGCAGAAGAATACGGTCTGGCTATGCTGAAAGCAGGAGCCGATTTAAGCAATAAAACATTGGAAGATTTGATGTCTTTGGATTCCAAAGAATTCGAAGCAGGCGACCACCGTTTTGAAGTGGCTCAAGTAAATGCCATTGATGTGAACGATGTTATCACCCGTCAAAAAGAATTGGAAGTATTGATGCAGCAAATCATCGCTGAAAAAGGATTGGATTTGTTTGCGTTCGTCGTAACCGATATTTTGAACAACAACTCTGTCGCCATCGTTCTGGGCAGAAGAGCGGACATCATCGAAGGTGCGTTCAAATCAAGCGTTGTTGACAACCGCGTTCTTTTGCCAGGCGTTGTTTCGCGCAAAAAACAAATTGTACCGGTCATCACCGAAGCGCTTAGCTGACTCCTTTTCAGGAGTCAGTTTTTCTTTTTTCTTAAGAAAGTATGGGTGTTTAAAATTACTGGGTACGGATAAATTGCCTGTCTTTGTATCTAGACTTGAGAATCTGTCCTGATAAGCCGTTTCAGTCTTGTCGGCGAAAATGGTGGAAAGCGCCATTACCGGCAAGGCTTCCAGCGCTTGCCGGGGCTAGACGGCCGCTTGCGCTTTTCCTAGTGTCCAGCTGCAGCGCCTAGATGCTCGGGGTCATAAGCCAGCCCAGCTATGTGGCAGAGGACGCCACTTCGCCGGTCTGGCTTATGCCTGTCGCACCTACACAGGCGCTTCCGCTTTTCTTTGTATAAGCAAAAAAATTGAGGCTTGTTGTTTTCGTTGTTATAGTAATGCCAAGAGGTGGATAAAATGAAAATAGAGATTTGGTCAGATTATGTGTGCCCATTTTGTTACATAGGCAAACGAACACTGGAACAAGCTTTGAAGAGATCAGGCTATGAAAGCCAAGCAGACATTTCATTCAAAGCCTATCAATTAGACCCGAATACACCGGTAGATTCGACGGTTTCAACTTACGAATCACTGGCAAAAAAAATGGGGCAGACAGTCGAACAAGCGAAAGAAATGACAAAAGGGGTAGCAGAGCACGCACGCACTGTGGGCCTTGAATATAAATTTGACGGCATGGTGGAAGCCAATACATTCGCTGCTCACCGTTTGGTGAAATGGGCGGAAAGTTTAGAAAAAGATGCCGAACTGACAGAACAATTGCTCCATGCTTATTTTATTGAGGCTAAGAACGTTGGGAATTCCGACGTATTAGTGGACCTTGCTGAGAAAGTGGAACTTCCAAGGGAAGATGCACAAGCAATTTTGGCTTCGGAACGCTTTGCAGCCGAAGTGCAGACCGATGTTGAGGAAGCCCGCCAAATCGGCGTGCAAGGCGTACCGTTTTTCGTTATTAACCGAAAATATGCCATTTCCGGTGCCCAGCCGGTAGAAGCATTTGTGGATGCGTTGATCCAGATTGGAGAAGAAGAAGGGATCCGTCCCGCTTTAAAGCCATTGGGGAGAAAAAAAACTACTTATTGCACAGGAGACTCTTGTGACATGTGAGCAGAGAGGTGGATTTCCACTCTGCTTTTTGGTAAGATAATAATGTCTTGAAATCGAGAGTTGTAAAAATAGCATAAGAGGAGTTTTGTATTAAGATGAATGTATTAGTTGTTAAAGCGAATAACCGTCCGGCTTCTGAAGGTATCTCCAGCAAAATGCACGAAGTATTTATGAATGAAATTGATAAAGGGTTAAACATCCAAACCTTTGACGTATTTGAAGAAGATATGCCGTATTTCGGCCAGGACTTTTTCAATGCGATGCAAAAATCAGCTCAAGCTGAGGCAATGACTGAAACAGAACAGCGCATTTTGACTGCTTCTGCTAAAGCAATGGACGCTTTCATGGAAGCAGACGTTGTCGTATTTGCTTTCCCATTATGGAACATGACGATTCCTGCAGCGTTGCAAACATTTATTGACTACATTTACCGCGCAGGCATGACGTTTAAATATACAGAAAACGGTCCGGTTGGTCTGGTTCCGGATAAAAAAGTTATCATTTTGAATGCTCGCGGCGGTGTTTACTCAACACCGGAAGCAGCCCCTGCTGAAATGAGTGTTACTTATATCCGCAACATCATGAACTTCTTTGGCATCCAGGACATCAACGAAGTCATCATTGAAGGGCATGCAGCTGATCCTGAAGCAGCCCCTGCCATTATTGAAGAAGGCATGGAGCGCGTAAAACAAGCAGCTCGCTCTCTTCAAGGCGTAAGAGCATAATTGAATGTATTCCCGAAAGCCCGAAAGCGAAATCCGCTTTCGGGCTTTTCTTATAGGTTAGGAATTCGGGTGACAGGGTACACATTTAATAAAACCTTAGAGGAGGGACAGCATGCGGCAAGAAGAAAATATCACGCAAGTTCCGGACGAGCAGAAGTCTTATTGGAGAGAGTATAAGGATGTGCCAAGTTACCCTGCGCTTCAAGGAAACGAGTCTACGGATGTTGGAATTATAGGCGGCGGGATTGTCGGTGTAATCAGCGCTTACCTGCTGGCGAAAGCCGGGCGGAAAGTGACGTTGATCGACGCCGGCAAGCTGATTGATGGCGTGACAGGCTATACGACTGCAAAAATCACGGCCCAGCATGGCGTATTTTACTTCCCGCTGATTAAAATTATGGGGCAGGAAAAAGCGCGCCAGTATTACGATGCAAATATGGCTGGGCTGAACTACATCGAAGAAACGGCTTCTGAACTTGGCATCGACTGCGACTTTTCGCATCAAAATGCCTTTATCTACGCCAATACCGCTATTGGAGCCAAGCTGGTTCAAAAAGAAGCGGAAGCTTACGAGCAGTTAGGGATCAACGGCGGTTTGGCGAAAGAGGAAGTGGAACTGCCATTTGAAGTGCAGGAAGCGCTTGTCATGCGAAATCAGGCACAGTTCCATCCGGTCAAATTTTTGGCGAAGCTGGTCAGTGAAATCGAGCGCCTCGGCGGAAAGATTTATGAACAAACCCGTGCAGTCAAGATTTTGAGTAAAAACGATCCGGTGATCCAGACGGAAAACATGTCTCATCTTTCCTGCAATAAAGTGATTGTTGCGACTCATTACCCGTTCAATAGTTCAGACGGCTTTTACTTTACACGGCTCAACATAAACCGTTCTTATGTCATTGGAGCCCGCACGACCGGGAAAGTTCCGGAAGGCATGTACATCAGCGCGGATATGCCTTCGCGCTCTATCCGCTATGCAACAGATGAAAACGGGGAAAAGCTTCTGCTGATCGGCGGCGATGGCCATGCAACCGGCAAAAGCAAATCTCCGACCATGGAGCACTACAAAAACCTGGAGAAGTTCGGCGAAAAGTATTTTGGCATCCGTGAAATTCCGTACCGCTGGTCGGCACAAGACATGACCACGCTTGATAAAGTGCCGTATGTCGGCACAATCACCGCCGGCTACGACAATATTCTAGTCGCGACAGGTTTCCATAAATGGGGCATGTCGAACGGAGCCGTAGCGGCTATGATGCTGTCGGACCAAATCCTCGGAAACCCGAATCCTTACGCAGAATTGTATGATCCGACACGCACCAAAATGAAAGCAGTCGATGCATTGAGCTTCTTAAAAGACAACGGTGGCGTAGCCAAGGAACTTGTCAAAGGGAAGTTGAAAATGCCGTCCAAAACAGTTGAGACATTGGGCAAAGATGAAGGCGGCTTAGTAAAATACGGCAAAGGCAAGGCCGGCGGCTATAAAGACAAATATGGCCAAGTGCATCTGGTGGATACAGCCTGTACCCACATGGGCTGCGAAACCCATTGGAACGACGCTGAACGTTCCTGGGACTGCCCATGCCACGGCTCCCGTTTTTCTTATACGGGAGAAGTGCTGGATGGGCCAGCTGTCAAACCGCTGAAGAAAATCGAACAGGAATATTAAAAAAAGCAGTGCGGAGAGATCTCCGCACTGCTTTTGATTTTTGGTCCCGCTTTTCATGTCCAGCTGCAGCGCCTAGCTCCTCGGGACATAAGCCAGCCCAGCTGTGTGGCAAAGAGCGCCACTTCGCTGGACTTTCTTATGCCTTTCAGAGCTGAACAGGTGCTTCTGCTTTTCGTATTATTATGCAGGGTTTGCTTCTAGTTCAAGCGCAATTTTGATGTCTTCGCCGACCATTACGCCGCCTGTTTCAAGCGCTTGGTTCCATGTAAGGCCGAAATCTTTGCGGTTTACTTTGCCTTCTGCGCTGAAAGCTACAACCTCTACGCCCCATGGGTTTGTGCCTTTTCCGCCGTATTCTACTTCGAAAGTAGCAGGGCGGGTGATGCCTTTAATGGTAAGGTCGCCGGTCAATTCATATTCATCGTCTTTTTTCGTGATGTCGTTTGCTTTGAATGTGATATGCGGGTGAGACTCAGCATCAAAGAAATCAGCAGAACGCAAGTGGTTGTCGCGGTCTGTGTTATTTGTGTTAATGCTTGCTACATCGATTTTAAAATCGATCAAAGCGCCGTTTAGGTCTTCTTCGTTCGCTTCAACTTCCGCGTCGAATGAAGTGAAAGAGCCTTTTACTTTAGAGATCATCATGTGTTTTACTGAGAAGCCGATTTCAGAGTGAGCTGCGTCGATTGTCCATTTTTTCATGTATAATTCCTCCTAAATATTCTATCTACTTTCACTATACCGCCATAAAATCTCAAAGTCAATAGGTTTTAATTAATAATTCTCGAATTCAAGATATTATTTTATCGGTCTTTAGAACGGAAGATGCGGCTATCACTTGTCAAATCAACAATAAAATCGGATACTAATAGAAGCGAAAAGTTAGAAGGGATTTGCTTGGAATGACGAAAGAACAATGGTTAAGTGATTTACGCCGCTTTTTGGCTGATGATCACGTGAAAATGGATGAACCGCTACACTTACATACATTAACACGAATGGGTGGGCCAGCTGATATTTTTGTAACCCCTACAACCGAAGATGAAACTGCTTATGCAGTTAAATATGCATATGAAAACAAAATACCGCTGTTGCTGCTTGGCAATGGTTCGAATATGGTCGTCCGTGACGGCGGCGTCCGCGGAATTGTCTTGAACTTGAAAAGCCTCCGCACAGTTCGCATTGATGGTACGTCCGTTTATGCGCAAGGCGGCGCCAATATTAAGGAAGTTTCCAAAATAGCAGCGGCCAACCGGCTGACAGGCTTTGAATTCGCCTGCGGCATCCCGGGTTCTATCGGCGGCGCTATGGCAATGAACGCCGGCGCATACGGCGGAGAAATCAAAGACATTATCCGCCAGGCTACTGTATTGACCCGTGAAGGGGAAAAATTGGTTTTATCTAAGGAAGATTTAGAGCTGGGCTACCGGAAAAGCATCATTATCAAAAAAGGCTATTATGTCTTGTCGGCTGAATTCGCATTGGAGTTTGGCAAACAGGCAGCCATTGATGCAAAAATGAGCGACTTGACGATTCAGCGCGAAACCAAGCAGCCGCTTGAATTTCCGTCGGCAGGCAGTGTCTTTAAACGGCCGCCAGGCAATTTTGCCGGAAAACTGATTCAGGAAAGCGGGCTTCAGGGCAAAGGCTTTGGCGGAGCGGAAGTTTCGACAAAACATGCCGGTTTTATCGTCAACAAAAACAATGCAACGGCAAATGATTACATCCAAACGATTGAAATGGTCAAAACAGCTGTCTTTGAAAAATTCGGCATTGACTTGGAACTGGAAGTTAAGATTGTCGGAGAAGATTCTATTTAAAAAAGCGATGTGCCCATACTTGGGCCATCGCTTTTTTTTATGTAGGACTATGCTTTTCATTTTCCTGTTAAAGGAATTTCTTTGCATGCAGTCGAAAAGATATAAGAGTATAAACTACACAATGGATACGAGGGGGAACAAAGGTGGGGGAAAAGCCGAAGAACAGAAAGTGGCTGAAGTGGTTATTGGGGACGATGGGTGTATTGCTCTTGCTGGCAGTTGCGGCGCTAGTTTTTGTAAACGTTTACATAGGAAATTCCAGTCCGGTCATTGAAGGCGAAAGTACTATGGCTATACTGGATGGAGACGTAAAAGTCACGCGCGATGAAATCGGTGTGCCGCATATCGAAGCGGATTCTGACGCAGACCTGTACCGGGCACAAGGGTATGTTCAAGCCCAGGACCGGATGTTTCAGATGGATTTGTCACGCCGGCAGGCAAGCGGCCGCTTAGCGGAAGTGGTGGGAGCGGGAGCTGTCGATACAGACAAATTCTTCCGGACATTCAGCTTGCGCGATGCGGCTGAAAAATCATGGGACGGCTATAACGACGAAGCCAAGAAAGTGCTTGAATGGTACGCAGATGGCGTCAATGCTTATATGGAAGAAGCAAAAAAGGATGGAACGTTGAGCTATGAGTTTGCGCTGCTCGGGTATGAGCCGGAAGAATGGACACCGGTCGATTCCTTGACGATTGGGAAATTCATGGCATATGACCTCGGCGGCAACTGGTCGACGCTTGCGATCCGCCACTGGGCGCTCAATGAGTTCCCGGAAGAAAAGGCGCGCGAACTGTTTATTAAATATCCGGAGAATGCGCCGTCCATCATCGAAGCGAATTTGGAGCAGCCGGTGAAAGTCGCGGGACAATTTGATGCGTCGGTCATTCCGCCTGAATTCAACGGCAGCAACAACTGGGTAGTGGCAGGAGATAAAACCGAAAGCGGAAAACCGCTGCTCGCGGACGATCCGCATCTCGGGCTCAGCACCCCGTCCATCTGGTATCAGATGCATTTGGAATCGCCTGAGCAAAATGTCAGCGGCGTCATCTTTGCCGGCATTCCGGGCATTATTCTCGGGCATAACGAACAAATTGCCTGGGGCGTGACGAATGTCGGGCCGGATGTGCAGGATCTCTACATTGAAACGCCGAATCCGGATGATCCGACGCAGTTCCGTTATGAAGGCAAATGGGAGCAGGCGGAAGTGCGGGATGAACCCATCCGAGTAAAAGACGGAAAAACCGAAGACTTTGAGGTAGTCGTCACTCGCCACGGCCCGATCATTTCCAATGTGCTGTACAAAGAAGAAGACCCGGGAGCCCTGTTCTCAATGCAGTGGACCGCGCTTGAGCCGACGCTTGAATTGCAAGCCGTGCTAAGTTTCAATAAAGCGTCCAATTGGGAAGAGTTTGAAACGGCATTGGAAGATTTCCAGGCGCCTGCCCAGAACTTTGTATTCGCTTCAACGGACGGCACGATTGCCTATAAAGCGAATGGCCGCATACCATTGCGCAAATCCGGTGATGGCCAGCTGCCGGTGCCGGGCGATTCAGCCAATTATGGCTGGGAAGGATATGTGCCATTTGATGAATTGCCGAAGGCAGTGAATCCGGAAAGCGGGTTTATTGCAACGGCGAACAACGAAGTGGTCGACGATTCCTATCCTTACCACATCACGGATTTCTGGGCGCAGCCATACCGCTATGAACGGATTGCCGAAGTGCTTGAAGCCACGGATGATTTAACGCCGGAGGACATGATGGCGCTTCAGATGGACCAGAAGAATTTATACGCGGCTGAATTTCTGGATGGCATGATGGCAGCGGTTGAAGGGGAAACGGATGAATACAATGACTTGTTCAACATGATGAAGAAATGGGACCAAGTGGACAGCAAGGATCAGGCAGCGCCGCTTGTGTTTCATAAATGGATGAAGCAATTGCCGAAAACGATGCTGGCGAAAGATTTCCCTGAAGACGTCTACGAATTGCTGCCCGGCAAAAACCACATCACCGACCAGATGATGCGGGAGGCGTTCAGCGGCCAGGAAGGAGCTTGGGTCGCGGAGTATGGCGGCACAGGCAAATGGTTGACCGATGCGCTCAAAACAAGCCTCGGGGAAATAGAAGAAGAATTCGGCAAGGATGTTAACGAGTGGAAATGGGGGGACGACCATCAATTGACGTTCCCGCACCCAATAACGGGCGCCTCTCCGGTGCTGGGACAATTTTTGAATCCGGAACCGGTGCCGATTGGCGGTTCGAACATCACGGTTCAGGCAGCTGCTTTTGATGGAGAAGGCAATGTCGACCACGGAGCTTCCTGGCGGTTTGTGGCAGATCTCAGCGATTTGTCGAGCGCCTACCATATTGTCGGGCCGGGGCTCAGCGGCCATCTAAAATCGGATTATTTCCATAACCAAGTGGATGATTGGGCAAATGGAGATTACCACGAAACGGAAATCGAGGAAGAGGTGGAAGGAAGCACATTAATTTTAACGGCTGATTGAGTTACACTGGGAGAAAACGATATGGGGCGGTTTTCATGAAACGACTTTTAGCGGTCGGCTTCGGTGGAATGGTGGGCTCCTTGCTCCGAGCGGGTGTATATGCAATCGTACCCTCATCCATGGGTTTATGGACGGTCAATGTTTTCGGCAGTTTGCTGATTGGCTGGATTGCAGCCCGTTTTTCGTACAAATCAGCTGAATTCCGGCTGTTTTTATCCACCGGCCTAATCGGTTCGTTTACAACCTTCTCGGCTTTTTCCGCTGACTGGTTTCGCTTGCTGGAAACGTCCTTTTGGCAAGGGACAGTATTTGCTGTTTCCATGACGGCGGCTTCCATAATGGCCGCTGCATCCGGATTAGCGATTGGCAGAAGGCGGGGTGTCCAATGATTGCGGTGGCTGTAGGCGGATTTTTCGGCGCCATGGCGCGCTACGGATTTTACTGGCTGGCAGAAAGCCGGGCGAAGCACCCGAAAATCGCCACCTGGTTCGTCAATAGCGCCGGGTCGTTCGCAATGGGGGCGCTAATCGGCTCCGAAAACTATTCGGCTTTCTGGGTAACGGGATTTCTCGGAGCATTCACTACATTTTCCACGATGGCATTGGATGCCGTAAAAGATTTTGAAGATGGCAAATGGCTTCAGGGAATCAGCTATTTGGTGTTCACCTTGCTGACTGGACTTCTGTTGTTCGGTGCGGCATACAGTTTGCTATAGGAAAAGGAGTTGGCCCCAAACGGGTGCCAACTCCTTTTTAATTAAATATACCTTTTTCGACCACTCGCCCCAACCGCCCCGTGGTTGTTTCTGCGTGGAACAGCGACTGGTAAATCGCTTCTTCCGTCGCTTCCACGCTTGCCTGGAACAGTTCATTCATCAGCGGATGGTCATCCCTTAGGATTCTGGATGCTTCAAATGCCTCATTGGCTTGGTGCGGAGTGCGGCGGGCATTGGAGAAGGCGATGATAATGTCGCCGCTGCCGTTGCTGATGGAGGTGCCGGTGCGCCCAAGGCCGATAGCTGCTCGTTTAGCCAGGCGCTTCAACTGCCGGCTGTCGAGCGGCGCATCGGTGGCAACGACGATAATGACCGAACCATCCGGCTTATCGGGAGCCGGTTTATCAGCCAGCCAGTTGGTCAGAATGATGTCTTCTTTGCGGCCGAAATTGGTCAACGCCAGGACGCCGACTGTAAAATGGTCTTCTCCAGATCGGGCAACGCGGGACGACGAACCGATGCCGCCTTTAACGCCGTAGCAGATCATGCCTTTTCCGGCCCCGACTGCACCTTGCGCAAAGTCTGTGTGCGCACTGCCAATGGCTTCCTCCGCATGAAGAGGTGTGACGGCCATGCGGCGCATTGAATTCAAATAGCTGTCATTGCATTCGCCGACGACTAAATTAAGGGAGCTGGTGGAGTCGCCGATTGCCGGATTTTCCCGCAGCATCCAGTTCATCGTCCCTTGCAGCACAGCGGCTACACTGAATGTGTTTGTCAGCATGATCGGCGATTCCAAAAGGCCAAGCTCATCGATTTGGACGAGGCCGACGGTTTTGCCGAAGCCGTTTAAGACAAAACTTGCCGCCGGCACTTTTTCTTCAAACCAGTTGCCTGCATGCGGCAAGATGGCGGTGACGCCGGTGCGGACGGCTTCTGTTTCCGATGGGTCTTCTTCCAGTGTGACATGGCCGACAGCCACGCCTTTTACATCCGCAATCGAATTCAATTTCCCTTGTTCCATTAATATCACCATTTTCTTTTTATTTGAGTATATCCAAAAGAGCAACTCCCTTAGAATTGCTTTTGGGAATTGCTCTTTTTTATAGCCCGGACTCCAGCACCCAGCGTCTCAAGCCGCTTTCGCTTTTCTTATTTCACAATGATAACAGGTGCCTGAACGCGTTTAGCCACCTTATGGCTGACGCTGCCGAGCACCATTTCCTGCAGCGAGTTCAAACCGCGGCTGCCAATAAAAACAATGTCGTAGCCGGCTTCGTTGGCGTGCTTCACGATCGTTGGCCCCGGTATCCCGTGCAAGGTTTTGGTTTCAAAAGCCACTCCGGCGGAACGGAAAATTTCTTCAAGCGGCACTAAATGCTTGCGGCGTTCCAAATGGACTTCTTCGCTGCTTTGCCCGTGAAGGACTTCCGTTCGGCCTTTTTCGTAATCAATGACGTACAGCAGCGTCACGACAGCATCCGGGTTTGCCTTGGCCATTTTTACAGCTTCCTGTGCTGCGCGTTTTGAGTGGTCGGATCCGTCCGCTGCAACTAGAATCTTTTGATACATTCTAGGTTCCCCCTTAATGTTGGCTTGAATTTCCGCCGTTGCTTCCATATGTGGCAAGTGTATTGACGAGTTTTCGGCTCGATGCGTTGAGGCCGGTAATTTCGACGGTGTGCGCTTTTGCCTGCAGCCGGCCCATTACGCGGTCGATGGCGCCGACGCCTGACTCATCCCAAACGTTGGCATCCGAGAAATCAAGGACAATGTGGTCCGCCGGTTCGACGCGGTCGAAAGCAGAAACAAAATCCTGTGTGGACGCAAAGAATAATTGGCCATGTATGGTATAAATATTCGACGCGCCCGCATCCATTCCTTTTTTGCGGACTTCCACTTTGGAAATTTTAGCGGCAAACAGGACAGCGCTTAAAATCACGCCGGCAAATACGCCTTTTGATAAATCATGGGTATAGACGACGACAACGACGGTCAAAAGCATAACGATGGCATCGGATTTCGGAGCGGCCACCAAATACTTGAACGAACCCCAATCGAATGTGCCGATGCAGACCATCACCATGATGCCGGCGAGAACAGGCATCGGAATCTGGACGACCCATTCGCCGAGGACGATGATCAAAAACATCAGCACCGCACCCGCCACAAAAGTCGACAAACGTCCGCGTCCGCCGGAACGGACATTGATGCCGGACTGGCCGATCATCGCACAGCCCGCCATGCCGCCGAAAAATCCGGTAACAAAATTGGCGATGCCTTGGCCGCGGGCTTCCTGATTTTTATCGGAATCCGTTTGAGTGGCGTCGTCGAGAATGGAAGCCGTCAACAGCGACTCCAGCAGGCCGATGATCGACAAGGCGAGAGCCGTTGGGAAAATGATTTGCAAAGTCTCGAAATTGAACGGCACATCCGGGATGAAAAAGCTGGGCAAGGTTTGGGAAATCGTGCCGAGGCTCCCGACATTCTGCATGTCGATGCCGGTATACATGACCACGCCGGATAACACCAAAATGGCAATCAGCGGCGCCGGAATGGCCGTAAAGAACCGTGGGAGAATGTAAACAATGGCAAGCGTCACCCCAACAAATACATAGGTCATGGCGTTTACGCCGAAAATGAACGGGACCTGCGCTATGAAAATCAGGATGGCCAGCGAATTGACAAAGCCGATCATGACCGCATTTGGAATGAATTTCATAAAACGGGCGATTTTCAAGACGCCGAAAAGGACTTGCAAAACGCCCGTCAAGATTGTAGCTGCCAGAAGGTAATCAAGCCCGTGATCACGGACAAGCGTCACCATGGCAAGTGCCATAGCGCCGGTTGCCGCTGAAATCATGGCAGGACGCCCTCCGACAAAAGCAATAATGACTGCGATAGAAAACGAAGCGTATAAGCCGACCATCGGATCGACTCCTGCGATGATGGAAAACGCAATCGCTTCCGGTATTAGTGCCAGTGCTACGACAATGCCGGAAAGAATGTCTCCGCGGATATTGCCGAACCACTGCTCTTTATATGATAAGGTATTCAAAAAATTCCACTTCCTTTTGTTTTTTTAGTGTCAGACTTCCGCTTTTCTTCTTGTCCAGCTCCGGCGGCCAGCCCCTCGAGGTCGCTTCGGTCTTTCGGGAAATGGCAGAGAGCACCATTTCCTCAAGCCCTCCAGCGCTTGTCGGGGCTACATGGCCGCCTGCGCTTTTCTTTTGACTTCCCACTCTCAGAGAAGTCCCATGGTGTTAACAATAGCTAAAACTTTAGCATTTAATAACAACGGTGTAAATACGATGAACATTCAAATCTGCGTTTGACTATAATTAACTGAACATTTATACTGAAGGTAACAATCAAATATACGTTTGAATGAAAGTGGGAATGATTTGATGAGAGAACTTTGCGAAGTAACAAAAGTGCATCCGGATGTGGTGGAAAACGTCCAACACCATATGGCGGATTTAACGGGAGTGGCAAGTTTGTTTAAAGCGCTTGCGGACGAAACCCGTTTGAATATCGCATATGCGTTGACGATTGAAGAAGAAATGTGTGTATGCGACATTGCAGCGGTCATTGGTTCTTCCACAGCGACGGCTTCCCATCATCTGCGTTATTTGAAAGAGCGGGGGCTCGCCAAATCGGTGCGCAAGGGCAAGCAAGTTTATTATTCGTTGTCTGACAGCCATGTTTATCAGCTGGTGACCATTGCCCATGAACATGCGAAAGAAGGTGAACGGGATGCAAAAGACATACCGTCTTGAAAATTTATCGTGTACGAGCTGTGCGGCCAAATTCGAAAAGAATGTACGGGAACTGCCGGACATCAACCATGTAAATTTGAATTTTGGCGCATCCAAACTGACGGTCGATGGCAATGTCTCCATTGAAGAATTGGAAAAAGCGGGGGCATTCGACCACATTCGGGTATTTCCCGAAAAGGAAAAGGTCGAACACGTGCCGTTTTATAAGCGGCGCCAATCGATTGAAACGATGATTTCGCTTCTCTTGCTGATTGCAGGGGTCATTGTGTCTTTTCAGACCGCAGAAAATGATCCGTTGGCGATTGCCTTGTTCGGCGGTTCAATTTTGGTCGGCGGCTACGGAATGTTTTGGACAGGGCTGCAAAATTTATCAAAACTTCAATTTGATATGAAAACCTTGATGACCATCGCGATTATAGGCGCAGTCATTATTGGGGAGTGGCGGGAAGGCGCTGTCGTCGTGTTCTTGTTTGCGGTCAGTGAAGCGCTGGAATCTTTTTCGATGAACAAAGCGCGCCAGTCGATCCGCGGCTTGATGGATTTGGCGCCGGCGCGCGCGCTGATTCAGCGCCAAGGGGAATTGATGGAGCTCGATACGGAAGAAATCCGCATTGGGGATATCCTGATCGTAAAACCGGGGCAGAAAATCGCCATGGACGGGACGGTTTTAAGAGGGGCAAGTTCTGTTAACCAGGCGGCGATTACCGGAGAGTCGATTCCGGCCTCAAAAGAAGCGGGCGATGAAGTATTTGCCGGAACGCTCAACGAAGAAGGGGCACTTGAAGTCACCGTTACAAAACGGGTGGAAGATACCACCATTGCCAAAATTATTCACCTTGTTGAAGAAGCCCAGGCCGAGAAAGCACCATCGCAAAAATTTGTTGACCGGTTCGCGAAATATTACACCCCGGCCATCATTGCTATAGCCTTCCTGGTAGCCTTGGTGCCCGGTTTTGTAACCGGCAACTGGGAACTATGGGTTTACCAAGGCCTTGCAGTGCTTGTGGTAGGCTGTCCGTGTGCATTGGTCGTATCGACACCGGTGGCCATTGTTACCGCAATCGGCAATGCGGCGCGCCAAGGCGTTTTGATTAAAGGCGGCATCCACTTGGAAGAAACGGGACGCATCAACGCCATCGCTTTTGATAAAACCGGGACACTGACAAAAGGCTATCCGGAAGTGACGGACGTCTATGCAGAATCCGGCTACACAAAAGAAGAAGCGCTGAAAATCGCAGCTTCAGTCGAAGCGATGTCGCAGCATCCCTTAGCCCGTGCCATTACACTTAAAGCGGAGTCAGTTTACCCTTATGCCAATTTCAGTTCGGTAACTGGCAAAGGGGCTCATGCTGTCATCAATGGCCTGCGCATCTATGTAGGGAGCCTGAGCTGGGCCGAAGAATTTGGTTTTTCGGTTCCGGAAGCCTACCGGAAGTTGCAGGAAAGCGGCAAATCGGTCATGGCCGTCTTTTCAGAAATGGAATTGATCGGAGCGGTTGCGGTGGCGGACGCCATTCGGACAGAAAGCCCGGAAATCATTCACAAGCTGAAAGCGATGGGCATCGAAGAAACCGTCATGCTGACGGGAGACCACCCGGTGACGGCGCGCGCCATTGCTTCGCAAATCGGCGTGAAAGATGTGCGGGCCGGGCTCATGCCGGAAGACAAATTGTCTGCCATTAAAGACCTTCAAAAAGAGTATGGCCGTGTGGCGATGGTTGGAGACGGCGTCAACGATGCACCGGCGCTTGCAGCTTCCTCAATCGGCATTGCCATGGGCGGTGCAGGAACCGATGCAGCGCTTGAAACGGCGGACATCGCCTTGATGGCTGATGATTTGGAAAAACTTCCTTATACAATTCGACTCAGCCGAAAAACTTTGCGTATAATAAAAGAAAACATTGTTTTCGCGTTAGGTTTAAAAATTATCGCGTTGCTTTTGATTATTCCAGGCTGGTTGACGCTGTGGATTGCCATATTCGCAGACATGGGCGCTACGCTGTTGGTCATCATGAATGCCTTGCGGCTTGTGAAAATACAAAAGTAAGCAATAGCTTGGGGGATATGGGATTGAAGTTGACAGAGTGGACGATGGAAGAACAGGAACAGCTCATTGAATTTATGACAAACAATTCCTGGCCATTCCATGGCCAGGAGCATCCGGTCCGTGCTTTGATTGAAAAGACGATTGAAGAAGGCGGCTATAAATCGGATCAAGTCCGAACGTTTTGGATTGAAAATGATGAAGGCGAACAAGTAGGAGTCGTGAAGATTTTTGATCTGCAGGATGACATTCCGCTTTTCGATTTACGGATTGCCGATCCGTACCGAGGCAAAGGATACGGGCCGAAAGCATTGAAAATGATTGCGGATTTCGTCTTTTCGCTGCCGGAAAAGAAAATTCGGCTGGAAGGCAATACGCGCCACGACAATTTCGCGATGCGCAAAGCATTTGAACGTACAGGTTTTGTCAAAGAAGCCCACATACGCCAGACGTGGTTTTCGCCAAGAGAAAACCGCTATTACGATGCGGTGACTTATGGCATGACACGGGAAGACTGGGAAGCAGGTGTAATTACGCCTGTCCATTGGGACGATGAATTCCTGAATGAGAAAAAGTCGAATTTCAACCCGGTGCTTTTTGATTTTCCGGATGAATTCGACTCCAAACGCTTGTTAATCCGTTCTCCAAGAAGGGAAGATGCCGGCCACATTTACGAAGCGATCCTGCGTTCAATGGAGTCGCTGCGCCCGTGGATGCCATTTGCCCAGAAAAAACCGGTGCTTGCGGAAATTGAATCTAATTTGGTGGAGTCGGAAGCGGATTTTAAGCTGCGCAAAGATTTAAGACTGCATTTCTTTTCAAAAGAAACAGGAGAGTTCATCGGATCTTCCGGTTTGCACCGCATCGACTGGGAAGTCCGGAAGTTTGAAATCGGATACTGGGTAGACCATCGTTTTGAAGGGAAAGGGTTCGTGACGGAAGCCGTAGAACGCATCGCACGCTTTGCTTTTGAAGAACTGGGGGCGAACCGTGTGGAAATTCGGTGCGATCCGGAAAATGTGCGGAGCCGTGCAGTTGCCGAACGCCTGAACTTTGAACTGGAAGGCATTTTGCGCAACGATTCGATTTCACGAATTGACAACAAACTGCGCGACACTTGTGTCTATGCAAAAATAAAACAATAAAGAGAAACTAACAAGCAGTGGGATTATTACATCCCCACTGCTTGTTAGTTGATCCAATTGGGCTTTTACTGCCCGTTGAAGCGGAATAAAAAGGCCGGGGACAAGGTGTCCCCGGCTTATTTATTGGTAGTTGGCTATACGCCTTTTCTTCCAGAAATTAAGTTAATAACTAAGATGATAGCCGCGATAATCAAAAGGATGTGAATCAATCCGCCAGCGACGTCCATTAAAAATCCAACTAACCAAATAACAATAATGACTGCTAAAATAATCCAAAGTATACGTCCCATGTTCCTCACCTATCCTTTCCGTCCAGATAGTAATAACTACCCCTAAATAATTTCCGCCAAACATCCAGAATATTGGAACTGTCTGAAGGGGCCTGGAGGCAAGTTGTTTCAGAGGTTGGGGTATAGTAAACTTAAAAGAGTTACGTTAGGGAGGAACCGACTTTGCCTACTCCAAGTATGGAAGACCATATTGAAATCATTTATTCATTAATTGAACAAAAAGGATATGCACGTGTGTCAGATATTGCGGAAGCTTTATCCGTGCTGCCTTCTTCAGTTACGAAGATGGTGCAAAAGCTGGATAAAGACGGGTATCTGATTTATGAGCGCTACCGCGGGCTTGTCCTGACACCTCGAGGGCAGAAGCTGGGGAAACGTTTGTTGAAACGGCATGATTTACTGGAGCAATTTCTTCGATTGATCGGCGTTGATGAAGACCTCATCTACAAAGACGTGGAAGGCATCGAGCACCACTTAAGCTGGAATTCCATTAACCGCATCGCGGATTTGGTTCAGATGCTGGAAGAAAACCCGGATTTACTAATGAAACTGGAAAAATTAAAGAACGAACAAAAAGAGAGTTAATTGAAGGAGGCTGCATGATGGCATTGCACCCAGGAGTAAAAACAACATTACGCATTTTAGACCGGTCAAGTTCACAATGGGTTTTATCGGACGGTTCAGGCGACGAAGTATTGATGAACGCATCTGAATTGGAAGAAGGACAAGAAGTCGGTGAAGTTATAGAAGTCTTTTTATACCGCAACCGCCAAGGCGGAATATCGGCAACTCCGATGATTCCGCATATTTTGCCGAGCATCTACGGCTGGGCGAAAGTGCTGAAAGTATCGTCGCGGGAAGGCTTGGTTGTCGATATCGGCACCACCCGAGAAGTATATGTCCTTCCAGCGGATCTTCCGCAATTTGAAGAATTGTGGCCAAATCAGGGCGACCATATTTTCATGACGCTGCGCACAGACCGCTACGGTGATTTATACGGGCGTTTGGCAACCGAAGAAAAAGTACAGGAGCTCAGCATTCCTGCTCCGGAAGAAGTGTTCAACAAAGACTTGAAAGCACGGGCTTACCGATTGCTGCCGGTCGGCTCGTTTATGCTGTCAGTTCCGGAAATGTACCGGATTTTCGTACACGAAACAGAACGTACAGAAGAACCGCGCCTTGGGGAAGAAAAAACGGTCCGCATTATCGGCGTGAAAGAAGACCGCACATTAAATGGGTCTTTGTTGCCGCGGAAACAGGAGCGCTTATCAGACGACGCCGAAATGATTTTGAGCTATTTGAATGAATCAGGCGGCCAAATGCCGTTTACGGACAAATCCACACCGGACGAAATCCAGGAAATCTTCGGCATGAGCAAAGCGGCATTTAAGCGTGCGCTTGGCCGGTTGTACAAAGAACGGCGCATCGTCCAAGAAGAAGGCTGGACAAAACTGATCGGTTAATGCAACCTTTTCAAATTAAAAGCGTATTAATTTGAGGAAGGGAGCAAGAAACTATGAAAAAATTGATTACAGGAATTACTTTAACTTTCGCATTGGCATTTATGCTGCCGCAGGCCGGTTCAGCGAATGTAGGGATAAATGAGAAATTCGGTTTGCCAATCGTGGTATACGGCGGCAACTTATCCGATGCTGAAAAAGAAAGCGTCGCGAAAGAGCTGGACGTAGCCGGAGAAGCTGAAGTCGAAGAAATCGAAGTGACGGGCCAGGACCTGATCACTTATATTAAAGACGGCGATTCAAGAGCCCGCATGTATTCTTCAGCAAAAATTACCCGCAAAGATGCAGGGGCAGGGCTGGTCATTGAAATTGTGACGCCTGACAATATTACGCAAGTAACAAACGAAATGTACGCCAATGCCATGCTGACAGCGGGAATCGAAGACGCAACAGTGGAAGTGGCAGCACCGAAACCGGTAACGGGCCATTCGGCGCTGGTCGGCATTTACAAAGCTTATGAAGTGAACGGAGAGCAGCTGGATCCTGAGCGCACGGATGTAGCCAACGATGAATTGTCCGTTGCGACTGAAATTGCGGACAGCGGTGTAGAAGATGCGAAAGTAAGCGAACTGTTAACGGAAATCAAAAAACAGATCGCTGAACAAGATCCGGCAACAAAAGAAGAAGTCCAAAAAATTGTGGAAGAACAATTGACCAAACTGCAAATTGAATTGAGCCCGGAAGACCGTCAATTATTGATCGACTTGATGGACCGCATCCGCAAGCTTGATATTGATTTTTCAAAATGGTCGACACAGCTTGAAGACTTGAGCAAAACAATCGAAGACAAAATCGGCACAGTCGTTAACGACGAAGGTTTTTGGCAAAGCGTTAAAAACTTTTTCAACAAACTGATCGACGGAATCCGCGGCTTAGTGAGCTGATGACAAAAAACAGGTGAACCCAGGAATGTGGGTTTACCTGTTTTTTTATGCCAATACAAAAGAGGAGGGCCTCTTATTCTTTCAGTTTCAGTTTCTTGCGCTCCCAAAAAGAACATGCTATGATAAAGTTAATATCTCGAATTCAAGATAATTTAAAGGGAGGCACTCACATGAAACTAGAAGGCATTCACCACGTATCGGCGATTACCGCCAACGCAGATAAAAACCATGATTTTTTCACCCGGATTTTAGGCATGCGCCTTGTAAAGAAAAGTGTCAACCAGGACTCCACTTCGTCCTATCATTTGTTTTATGCAGATGCAATCGGCACACCGGGGACAGATATGACGTATTTTGATATTCCGATGGCTGGCCGGACATACCCGGGAGTTTCCAGCATCAGCAATACCGCATTTCGAATACTAAGCAAAGAAGCCATACCGTATTGGATCGAGCGCTTTGAAGAATTTGGCGTTCCGCATGGCGAGCCTGAGGAAATCTTTGGTCGTTTGGCTTTAACTTTTCAGGACTTTGAGGGCTCTCGGCTGATGCTTGTAGTAGACGACGGCTCAGGCATTGAGCCTGGCATTCCCTGGACAAAAGCGGGCGTGCCGGAAGAGTTTGCAATTGTTGGGCTCGGGCATGTGAGGCTGACTGTACGCAAAAATGACAAGACCGCCAGAGTGTTGACAGACATAATGGGATTTGAACAAATTGGTTCCTATCCATCAAAAATTGAAGGCATGGCAGATATTTTGGTGTTTTCAACAGGAAAAGGCGGCCCTGCTGGCGAAGTACATTTAGAGGAGCGCACAGACCTGCCGCCGGAACGTCCAGGAAGAGGTAGCGTCCACCACGTCGCTTTCCGCGTTAAAACTTACGAAGAGTACAGTAAATGGAACGAATACTTGCGTTCGAACGGCTTTATGACGTCCGGGGAAGTGGACCGTTACTACTTTAAAGCTATCTATTTCCGCGAACCGAATGGCATTTTGTTCGAACTGTCTACTGATAAGCCGGGCTTTGCAACAGATGAACCAATGGACAGCCTAGGCGAAAAATTGGCTTTGCCGCCTTTTTTAGAACCGAAACGCGAGCAAATTGAGGCATCGCTGCGGCCGCTTTCCATTAACAAGTAATGAGGAGGAGGAACGGATATGAATTTTGATTTAATTGAACTTGGGCAGGATGAGTTTGCTTACCGTCTGGAAGAAGGCGGAACCTTAAAAGCGGAAATTACATGGACGCAAATGGCGAACGTGATGATTATTGAACACACTTTTGTGGATGAATCGATGAGAAATCAGGGGATTGCCAAGAAATTATTAGATAAAGCTGCTGATTACGCACGGGAAAACCAATACAAAATGGAGCCTGTCTGTTCTTACGCAGTTGTGGCTTTCGATCGTTACAAAGAATACGACGACGTAAAAGTATAAAAATAAAAGCAACCAAAAAAGCAATCCTCTATTTTCTGATAGTGGATTGCTTTTCTATGTCGAGAGTATGTAACTGTTCATTTTTTTCCTCCGCATCATAGGGCTGTCATAAAGAACACAATTGCTGTTAAAATTGAAGCTCCGCCAACGCCATACATAAAGTCTGCTTGGTTAAAGATTAACTTATTTTCCATTTTGTAGAACCCCTTTCAAATGTTTGATATTAATAAATTACCCGTTGCTCATAGTATTAAACAGGTTTTGTTGACCTTTTTAAGGGAATTGAATAGATGAAAACAAAATCTCCTTTGCAAACGAGGCATCTCAATAGGAGAAATTTATGAAAGAGGTGATTTGGATGGACAATCAACGCGATGTAAGCAGAGGCGCGGAAAAGGCGCTGGGCATTATTGGAATTGTTTTTAACCTTTTAACGATTGCACTACTTATCTTTTCCATTTTGAGCTTTGGCAGTGTACAAAATAGTGCGGAATTCCGCCAATACTTGGAAGACGAGATGATGAATGATCCAACCATGTCTTCCAGCCCGGAACAAGTCCAGATGATTGTTGACGGAGTAATGGCAAGTTTTGGAGTGGTAGGATGGATTATTGTTGCGTTGCTGGCAATTAGTACACTCTTTGCGCTGCTGGCAGTTGCCCGCCTTGGAAGAAACCGCAATCCGAAGTTGGCCGGCATTTTCTTTATTATCGCCGGACTGTTTGCAGGGATTTTGTCTCTGACTTCAATTTTGTTCTATATTGCCGCCATCATGTGCTTTGTCCGCAAACCGCGCAACAACGACAGAGACATCCGTGATGATAACAGAGGGCTTCGGGACGATGACAGAAACAGCGCAACTCGCCACGAAAACGAGCGGCTGCGTGATGACAACCAGGCTCTTCACCGTGAAGAACAGCGCCTTCGTGAAAAAGAAAACGAGCTGCGCGAAAAAGAAGAACAGCTTCAAAGAGAGCGCCAAGTACGCCAGACAGAAGAACAGCTTTCAAAAGAAGACCTGGTCCAGCGCGAAGATTTAAAACGCCGTGCAGACGAACGCCTGCGTAAAGACAGCGATGACACACCGCGCAGACCTTTATAGGAATCAAAAAACACCTGCTTTTTACAAAGCAGGTGTTTTTAAGTCGTATACATATTTGGCGGTCCGCAAAGGATGTCCTTCAAATAATTCTTCAAATTCCTCAACAAACTCAAAGCCGTTCGCCTCATAAAAATTCCGGCCTTTTGTATTTTCGCTTTCTACATAGACGAATAACTGTGACCCTTCTATTAGATAGGAAAGGCCGCTGTTCAACAGCTGCTTGCCATATCCGCTGCGCTGGTATTGAGGTTTCAAATAAATGGCGATCAATTCCGCATCGCCGTCCTCATCCAGTTTAGTGAAGTTGGCAAAACCGATCGGTTCATTTTCGTGCATGGCCAAAAGCACAATGGTCCTATTTATTCGCATTTCCATCATGGAAGTTGAGTAGGATTTATCTAAAAAACTTTTTTGGACGGGGGAGGGGATAATGCCTTCGTACGTGTCATGCCAGCTGACATAAGCTATTTCCTGGACAGATGCTATATCTTCAATCGTGCCTGCGCGAATCAATGTGATCACCTCTAAAATTCTTTACGTAATGATAACAAAAAATCACCCGAATAGCCAATGATGTGGAATAATGAAAGAAAAAGGAGGAGATATGCTTTGAACTGGGAGACCTATCATTTTGATGAGCTGACAGCGAGTAAGTTGTATGATTTTTTAAAGTTGCGTGTGGATGTGTTTGTAGTGGAACAAAACTGCCCGTATCCGGAACTGGATGGATTGGACCAGGGATCCGTCCACTTAGCGTACACCGAAAACGGCCAGACATTGGCGTATGCGAGACTTGTTCCGGCAGGGATTAAATATGAACTGCCTTCAATTGGCCGGGTGATTGTCCATCCTTCCGCCAGAAGCCGCGGTTTAGCGAAGGAATTAATCACAAAAGCGATGGATTACATTGTAGCAGAGTGGCAGGCGAATGAAATTCAACTTCAAGGACAAGTATATCTCCAAAATTTCTATGAATCATTTGGCTTTCTGCCAATTTCCGATGCCTATGATGAAGATGGCATTCCACATGTCGACATGAAATTCACAAAAAATAAAATGTAAGGCCATGATGTGTATATTTTATAGGAAAGCGGGTATATACAAAAAAGGTAGAAAATACAAAGGAGTGAATGGGATGGCAAGAGGCAGAGGATTACTGATTGCAGGATTGGCAGCTGGAGCTTACTCGTATTTCAAGAAACCGGAAAATCGTGAAAAAGCGACCGTCGCTTTTAACAATGCGAAAACGAAGGTGAATTCATTTATGGAATCGCAAAACCTGGACAAACTCAATAAATCAGAGGCAGTATTGAACACAACCGATTCACGTGAAGATGAAAAAGTAACCGAGGCGACAAAGCCTGGTGTCCAGTACTACAACGAAAATGCACAAGACAAAGACTCAAATACCAAACTATCATCAAACGATACAAGCTGGGAGAAAGCGGAGAACACCGATTCGCTTGCACCAGAACAACGGATCAATACAGATAATCTATAAAAAAAGGATGGTTTTCGAACCATCCTTTTTGCTGCCCATTATTTTTCTTTTGCCAGCAAAATCAGCGCCGCGGCAATGAGCAATAATCCTCCACTCACCATAAACCCTTCATTTGGATTTAACTTGAGGGCGCCTGTAAAACTGGATCCCCCTACTACTCCCAATGAAAAAAATGCATAAAAGTAACCGTAGGCTTTTCCACGGAAATGGCTTTGGGTTGAATCGATCAACAGCGAGTTGATGGAAGGAAATAAAAAGGCAAATCCGATTCCGTAGAGGCACATAGTGGCATACATCCAAGGTACAGCAGAAACGGTGCTCAATAGAAACAGGGAAGCTCCCATTACGGAAAATCCGAAAATGAGCGTTCGAATCGGAGCGATGTTATCGAAAATCCGATTTATGGGCAGCAGAAATACCAGAATCGCTGAAATGCCAAATGTACTCAGCAGCAAGCCGCTCATTTCAGAAGGGTAGTTCAATCCTTCCACTTTTAAAGGCAGCATGTACGCCAGCACGCCTTGGGAAAACATCAGGAAAAAAGCTCCTGAAAAAGCAATGAGCAAACCGCGGTTCCATATAACAGGAGACCTGGCTTCTGCAGCAGCTGTTTGGGCAGAGACCTTTTGTTTTTTTAGAAGGAAAAAAGCGACGATTCCCAATGCCAATAGAAGCATTCCCGTCAAAGCCATCATTTCCGGTGTGCTCGTACGGCTTGCATAAATGGCGCCGAATGCAGGGCCGATAATGGCAGCAAGCCCGACGAATGCGCCGGATACCGCTGCGCTTTTGCCGCGCTTTTTCTTATTGGCCGAGTTGGCCATATAGGTAAAAGCGGCGGGGACTGTCAAACCTGCTGCCAGTCCATGGAAAAATCGAACTGCTAGAAGGCTATACGGGCCCTCTGCCCACGCATAGGTAAACAGCAAAATGCCGCTGGCTACGAGACCGGCCACCAAAATAGCATAGGGCCCTTTTTTATCAGAAAAAATGCCGGATAAGATATTCCCGATGATATTCGATAAAGAGTACATTCCTACTGCCAGGCCCGCCAAGAAAGGCGTCGCGCCGAGTGAAACCGCAAATGGGCTCATAATCGGCAATTGGGCAAAGAGGTCAAAGAAAGTGAAGAAAATGATGATCAATATAAAAAAACGCACAAAAGGCCCCCACTTTCAAAAATAAAATCTTCATGGATTAGTATCCCCCTAAAGAAGGGTAAAAGGAAGTATGACCACATTATAGCACCGGAGGTACCTACATGAAAAAAGCCATGTTCATCTTAAACCCGTCTTCAGGAAAAGAGAAAGCTTCCGATTATCGGGAACAAGTCATCTTTACGCTGGAATCCATGGGATATACCGTCGATACAAGAGCCACAGAAAAGCAAGGGGATGCCACCCACTTTGCACGGGAAGCAGCGGAACAGCAGTATGACTTTGTGGTAGCCATGGGAGGGGATGGCACGATCAATGAAGCGGTGTCCGGACTCGCTGAGCAGCCGCATCAGCCGCTCTTTTCCCTCATCCCTCTTGGAACGGTGAACGACTTTGCACGGGCGCTTGGCATTTCGCTGGATCCGCCTGAAGCAATCGAAGCGTTAAAAAAAGGGACAGAGAAATGGGTGGATATCGCCAAAGTCGGCAAGCAGTACTTTATGAACATTTTGGCGCTTGGCCAAATTGCAGAGTCCACTTATGAAGTATCTCCGGAACAGAAAACAAGGCTCGGGGCTTTGGCATATTTTATTGAGGGAGTTAAAGCTATTACATCAGATGCCGAAGAATATTTCACCGTGGAACATGACCACGGATATTGGGAAGGCGATGCCAAGCTGGTATTGGTAGCGTTGACCAATTCAGTGGGCGGTTTTGAAAAACTGGCTCCTGAAGCATTGACCGATGATGGACTATTGCATGTCTACATTGTAAAAAATGCGGCTTTGCCTGCTTTTGTCCGAATTGCAGGGGCGATGTTGATCGGGAAGCTGGAAAAAGACCCGGCAGTGGAAGTAATCCACACGACAAAGGTTTCAATCGGGACAAATGAACCAATGTTCTGTAATATTGATGGGGACGAAGGCTGTGCTACTCCATTCGTGATTGAAGTACTGCCCCGCCATATCCGTGCCTTAGTTCCACCGGACAAAAAAGAGTTAGAAGTTTAAAGAAACACAAGCGCCGCTTAGCTTTCACTGTTTACTATAAAATGAAAAATGTAAAATGGCCGGCCATTTTCAGATGGCCGGTTTTAAATTTGTTTTATAAAAAATGGCAATTACATAGTTTTTGTGAAACCTTTTTAACAGTAATACGTTATATATAGTATAGTTTTAGGGAATTTACTTCCTTTTTATAAGGACTTAGGTAAAAAATTCTTACTGTTTATGACAAAAAAATTTAAAATATATGGTAAAAACTATGTTATTCTAATCAATTTCAGTATATAGTAAAACTAACGGCTGCAAAATCTGTACAAAGAAAGACGGGGAAAACATGAATATTATCGCAGTGCCTACGATTCAAGAAACCATTTCCAAGATTTTCATGAATGAAAGCGAGACGTTGAGCCAATTCGAAGGGGTAGAAAAGTTTTACGAAATCGAAACTCAATTGATTTATGAAATCAATCACTTGGAAAAAGAACGTGCAAAACAGACACTGAGAGTCTTGATTGATTTGATTGCTGTTCGTTCTGGAAAAGAAACCATCCGGCAAGTACGCAACTACTATATTGTATTGTCATCAGTGATGGCGCGTAAATTATTTGAAATGCGGGTTCCACCAAAGAAAGCGTTCGCTTTTAATGTAGCTTGTGTAGAATTAGTGGAAAAACACATGAACGATTCAGAGTTTCTCTACGTAGCAGATGAACTGATCGAGTTCTTTACATCGATTATTTCGGAGCGCAAACAGCCTTCTTTTGGCCACCAAACGGTCAACAAAGTTGTGATGTTTATTAATGATGAGGTGGAACGCGACCTATCAGTGGAAGATATCGCAAAACATTTCAATATTTCCACAAGCCATTTGTCCCGCATCTTCAGAGAACATGCCGGTATAACGCTTGTAGAATATTTGAATGTTCGGCGAGTGGAAGAATCCCAGTACTACCTGCGCCATTCGGACAAAGGGATTTCAGATATTTCCAAGCAATTTCATTTTTGCAACCAAAGTTATTTCACACGGATTTTCAAGAAATATACGACTGTCACACCGAAACAATTCCGGGACAGCCAGCATATTCCGTACTTCCGCTATAATTTGCCGAACGCGAAATAAGGAGAAGCAATTCTCCTTTTTTTCTTGCCCTTTGGCAGGCGGGGGTCAAGTTGCAGCCGTATTTTTGTCACAACTGGCAAGAAAATAGATGCTTCTGGAGTGTCTGATTGAATTTTATGCGTCTTATAGGTATACTTCTTTATAGTTGAAAAAGGTGAAGGTGACTAAAGTGAAAAAGAAAATGATATTGCTGTCCTTGCTGACAGTTGCAGTTCTTGTATTGAGCGGCTGTTCGTCAGTAGAGAACCAAGAAGGGTTTTTCTATAGTATTTTTGTAAGACCATTTGCCAGCTCATTGATTTATTTAGGGGACTTATTTGGAGGAAGCTATGGTTTAGCGATTGTAGCGATTACAGTAGTGATCCGTCTTATCTTGATGCCGTTTATGCTGCGCACGTACAAGCGCCAACAAGGCATGAAAGTGAAAATGGATAAATTGCGCCCGGAAATGGAAGATATTCAAAAACGTTTAAAAGAAACAAAAGACAAAGAAGAGCAGATGAAAATCCAGCAGGAAATGATGGGGCTTTACAAAAAGCATGACGTGAACCCGTTGAACATGGGCTGTTTGCCAGTTGTCATCCAAATGCCGATTATCATGGGACTGTACTTTGCCATTCTGTATGCACCAGATTATGTAAAAGACCATGAATTCCTATGGTTTACTCTTGGTTCACCGGATATCCTGATGACACTTATTGCCGGAGCGGTTTATTTCTTCCAGGCACGTGTATCATTATGGACAATGCCTGAACAGCAGCAGAAACAAATGAAGCTGTTCATCTACATTTCACCGATCATGATTATGTTTGTATCGTTCAGTTCGATGGCAGCTTTGCCTGTTTACTGGGCAGTCGGCGGTATCTTATTGATCATCCAAACATTCATTGGCCGGAAATTCTACTCGAACCACCCGGAAGTGGCTTTGGAATCTGTAGAAGAGAAAAAATAACAAAGAATGGCCGGCAAATCTGCCGGCTTTCTTTTTTTGGAGATGAATTTATTGAACAACAAACTGATCCAAGGATTGGCGATTGCAGCACTTAGTGTAGCGTCACTTGTTTTTCTGATCATGGGGAATCTTGAGGTCGCCGTCTTGTTTATGACTTTGCTTTTTGTGTGCACCAATAGTTTCCGTTACCGTCAGATGAAGGAACGGGGAATGGACCGGGAAGCAAAATGGATGCTCGGAATGGCCATTATCTTTGCGGTATTATTTGTAGTGGTACTGGCAATGGTTCTTATATAAAGCGCGAAAAAACAGCACAGGCCTAAGGCTTGTGCTGTTTTTTATTAGTTTAATGCTGTTTTCACACAGCGGATGTTTGTTTGGTATATTTGAATTTTTCTTTTTGGCGCTCTTCCAGCAAAACATCCAATTGGCGCATGAGAATTAGGATGTCTTTTTCTGAGATTTGTTTCAAATTGCCCAGCTCCTTGTATTGGTATATACATAGATATTCGTACATTTTTCAGGACTTTTGGGGGTCGGAATATTAATAATGAAACTTTTTTCGGGTCGCTAACACGACGATGATAGCCGGCAACGAAAAGCTGATCATGCCAAGGAACGAAAGGCCGGGGGAAACTTCATATAGGAAGCCGCCGGGAATCGTCAAAAGAGCAACACTTAGGCTCATAGCAAATGCGGCATACATGCCTTGGGCTGCTGGCATCTGGCTAGGTGCAAGTTTTTGTGAAATGTATTGAATAAAGGCAAAGTGAGCTACGCCGAACGACAAAGCATGAAGCGCCTGCGATAAGATGAATACCCAAACGGATGGGAAGAGAAAAACCAGAATCCAGCGCAAAGTAGAACCGGCACCGGCCAGCAAAAACATCGAGGATACCGTCCAGTTCCTGAAAACATGATCCGCTTTTGCAAAAAAGAGAATTTCAAACAAGATGGCGATATTCAAGATGAATCCGATATAAAAGCTGCTGACGCCTGTATCCTGAAGATACAGAAATCCAAAATTGTAATAAGCAGCATGCGCCCCTTGGAGCAGCGTTGCCACCAATAGCAGCGTCATAAAGGATTTGGATTTGAGCAATTGTCTGGCAGCATATTTGCTGTCGAGGCTTTTTGGTTTTGGTTTGATTTGTAATTGGGGAGGGGATGTCGCAGATAAGGTGATGGCCATAAAAATGAGCCCAGCCAGCATTACCCATAAGATGGCCCCTTCCTGCCAAAGTGCCGTAGCGCCTCCCACAATCAATAGCGCAATTGTGTATCCGAGCGAACCATACGAACGGCTTTTGCCGTAATGGATCCGTTCCGTCTGCATCAATACGGTAGCCCCGCTTTCCATTCCCGGAAGAATGTTCGGGTAAACCATATTAAAAAAGAATGTAATGGCAAAGAGCAGTACATAGGAATTTGCCGGTATGTATAGAGCCATAATGATTACAGAAGCGATAGCCAGCAGCTGCATAAGTTTTCCAAGCGATAGGATACGAGTCAGCAAAGGAAAAAATAAAAAAGTGGAAAGGGCCCGGGCAACCATACCAGCGCCTAGAATGATGCTTGCAGCTGAAACACTCAATCCTTTTTCGTTGGTGAGCCAGCCAGTCCAGTACGGCAGGAATACGCCCCAAGTGAAAAAGAAAGCAAAAAAGTTAAGTGAAAGCCATTTTTGATTGTTCATAATCGATAACCTCATATTCCATTAAACTTCTAATTTCAGTATATCGAATGTCCAATGGTTAGGGGAGAAATCCGCTGGAAGAAATGGTAGAATAAGAAGGAATTAGACAGAAAGAAGGCACATAATGAAATCACGCTCTCCAATCAATCAAAAAAACAAAAAAACCTATATAAAGTGGGCATCAATCGCGGCAGCAGCTTTGGTCGTGTTAATTGCAGTATTCTGGCTCTATAATCAGGAAAAAAACACAGATCCGGTGAATAGTGCAACAGCCCCGTCCCAAAGCCAGCAACCGGCGACTTCGGAAGAAAAACCGGAAGAGAAAGTTGCAGAAGAACAAGCGGCGAAAGAGAAAGCTGCGGAAGAACAGGCAGCAAAAGAGAAAGCTGCGGAAGAACAGGCAGCAAAAGAGAAAGCCGCAGAAGAACAAGCGGCAAAAGAGAAAGCAGCGAAAGAGGCAGCCGATAAGAAAGCTGCCGAAGAACAGGCAGCCAAAGAGGCGGCGGAAAAAAAAGCGGCTGAAGAAAAAGCTGCAGAACAGAAGCCGGCTTCTGGCGATAAGCTGGATGCCACCCAATACCCGGAAGACTTAGCGCTGCCTTCAAAGCCGACGATTATATCCGGTGTTTTATTGGCCAACAAGCAGCATCCGCTGCCTGCGACTTATGCACCCGGTGAAGTGAAAGAGGCAAGAAGCGCATTTGAATCATTGCGGGCGGATGCATTAAAGGCCGGCATCGATTTAACGGCTTTCAGCACATACCGTGATTTTGGCCGCCAAAAAGAATTGTATGCAGGCTATGTAGCAAAAGACGGCCAGCAAGCCGCTGACCGTTACAGTGCACGGCCGGGGTATTCTGAGCATCAAACGGGACTCGCTTTCGATATCGGCGAATCCGGGCAGGAGCAGCATTGGGCTTCGTCTTCGTTTGGCGATACCAAAGGCGGAATATGGCTGAAGGACAATGCCCATAATTACGGATTCATCCTCCGTTATCCAAAAGGCGCAGAAAAAATTACAGGCTATATGCACGAATCCTGGCATTACCGTTATGTTGGAAAAAAAGTGGCCGCTGATATTCATTCCAAGGGAATCACCTTGGAAGAATACCTGGGGGTAAATTAAAAGATCGTCTCCTCCGGGAGACGATCTTTTTTAAAGTTTAGAGAATCGGCGACAGCAGTCGGGCAATCGATTCTTTTGTTTTGATCATTCTTGTTCGCGCATAGTACAGGCCAAGTGTCAGCTCTTCCGAAAGCTCCATGTCCTGATAAAACAAATCAGCCAGTTCACTGGAAACCTTATGGTCATAAATAAAAGCATTCACTTCAAAATTCAGCTTAAAGCTGCGCACATCAATGTTGGCCGTGCCGACCGTAGAAACTTTGTCATCCACGACAATCATTTTTGTGTGAAGAAAGCCATTGTCGTAGATAAATACGCGGGCACCCGCTCGCAGCATTTGGCCGGCATAGGAATAGGTCGCCCAGTAGACAAATGGATGGTCCGGTTTGTTCGGAATCATGATGCGCACATCAATTCCTGACAACGCCGCGATTCGCACCGCGTCGTAAAAGCTGGGATCCGGAATAAAGTAAGGCGTTTGGATATAGATGTACTCCTCCGCCATATTAATCATTTTTATATAGCCGTCTTTTATCTGCTCCCATTCTTCATCAGGTCCGCTTGAAACGATCTGCATAGCCGTATCTCCTTTTTTAGGGAGTGCCGGAAAGAAGACTTCGTCGTATTCAATGTCATTTCTTGCGGATGCCTGGTTCCAATCCAGGATGAAGCGTGTTTGCAGCGGGTGCAAGGCACTTCCTTCCAAGCGCAGATGCGTGTCCCGCCAGTAACCGAATTTCCGGCTTAGGCCCAGGTATTCGTCTCCCACATTGAAGCCGCCGATATAGCCTACTCGGCCATCAATGACGACAATTTTTCGGTGGTTCCGGTAGTTCAAGCGAGGGTTGATGATAGGCAAAATAGAAGGGAAAAAAGTTTCCACTTCTCCGCCTGCCCGGATAAATTCTTTGAAATGTCTTTTGCTGATCCGGCGGGAACCCATATCATCGTATAGTAAGCGCACTTTAACGCCTTCTTTCGCTTTGGCGGTCAAAGCATCCATAATCCGATTGCCAAGCTGGTCCAGCCGGAAAATATAGTATTGGATATGTATGTGGTGTTTTGCTTGTTCGATATCCTGGATCAATGCATCAAATTTTGCACGGCCGTCATTAAATACCTGGACAGCGTTATCCTGGGTCAATACAGCGCCGTTATTTCTTAAA
Source organism: Planococcus liqunii (assembly GCF_030413595.1). Classification (NCBI taxonomy): domain Bacteria; kingdom Bacillati; phylum Bacillota; class Bacilli; order Caryophanales; family Caryophanaceae; genus Planococcus; species Planococcus liqunii. The sequence continues at coordinate 517,594 of NZ_CP129238.1, forward strand.
TGCAAATAGACCAGGTCCTGATAATTTTGGACTTGGGGATCTTTAAACGGAAATTCGTTGTCATGAAGGTCGTTCATCTGGTGGGCAATTAAATTTTCAATTCCGACACGTTCCCGGCCTTCCCATTTGAAGAGCGTTTTTTTTCGAAGGCGTCTACCTAACAGCAGGTAGATAAAGAAACCGAAAATGGGAATGAAAAATAAGACCAGAATCCAGGCCCAAGTAGAAGTAGCGTCGCGGCGCTCTAGAAAAACAAGCGCTGCGGCGAGGAAAATATTAAGTATAAGCGTTGCGGCAGTGAGGATACTTAAGATTGATGCAGTCATGGTTCTCCCTCATTCATTAAAAAGATCTGTACAACCAGTATAGACTATTTGGGCGAAAGGAAGAAGGAAAGAGACCGCTTCATCAAGTTAATAAATCTTAAAAATATGGAAAATAAAAACATCCAACATAGAGTTGGATGTTTTACAGCCTAATCGATTTTTTCTTCTTGCTTCAGTTGTTCCACAATGCCTTCAACCTCTTTGCGGGTCATTTTTTCTTTGCCCGATTTCAACGCTTTCAACGTACTGTGGGCAAGTGCGAGCGGTACTTTGCAGAACATCAAAATGCGTTTGTTTTTAATGGATTTAACGTACAGGTCTGCTTGGGCCAAATTATTATTGGCGTAATTAAACATATCATCGCGGTTCCAGCCGTCTGGCACAAAGGTAACACCGCGTTCAAGATCTTCATCGTAGTTCCGCAGCATGTTAACAGCCTGCAACCCGCGCCCGAAAGCAATGGCAAGCTCCGGATCAGTTTCCGTGCCGTCGTGCCATTTCCATAAATCGGACAACATCGTACCGACAAGGCCCGCAACATAGTAAGTGTAGTCATCCAGCTCTTCTTTTGTGTGGATGACCCATTTTTTCTCTACCCACTTGGCCATGCCGCCTGCCATAATAGCGGTCGATTGGTTGATTTTGCCGACAATTTCCTCAGGACAGACGCTGATCCAGTCAGCAAGGCGCTGAGTTACAGGAGGCAAAATATGTAGATATGGGCGAATCAGTTCCTGATAGCGGTCACGGTCGAAATCAGTTTGAAGCATTTCACTGATAGTCAGCAGCAAATGCCGTTTGATGTCGTCATCCATTTCGGGATGGTCTTCAATTTCGTCGATTGCGCGCATGCAAAGGTATGCGGAAGCAACGGTTTTTTTCAATGTCGGTTCTAAAAAATTGATTGGGATGAAAAAAGTCCGGCTTGTTTCTTTCAACATGACCATGGACTCTTTTTGCAAATTCGCGACTTTACTCATCTCAATTCCTCCTGTTCGTAGGCAAGATATAAGCTATGTACAGATAGTGTGATATAGCGGCACTGCTTTAAATCACGAAACTGCCTTTCTACTAAATATAAACCAAATAGCTAAAAAAACAAATATTTACTCGGAATCGAGGCAGTCGGAATATCTAAAAAACCTTTTCCAGCCGTCGTCGAGGGCTGGAAAAGGTTATTCGGAATGAAAGTGGGTCCATGCCTCGTGTATGCCTCCGGCAAAGCCTTTTTTCGCTCGGAAAATACGGGGATGCTCATCACTTTCCAACAGTTCAGGCTGGGCATTGCCCACAATAACGGAAGGGAAGCCGAGCGTCAGCATTTCCAGATCATTGCCCGAATCACCGGCAACAAGCAGTTTGGCATCTTCCACTTTGTATTTATCCAAAAGATATTGAAGAGCGCGGCCTTTGCCGCTTTCCATAGGCACAATGTCCACGTCTTTGCCGCCGCTGAAAATCAATTTATGCGGTATGCCAGACGCAGCTAGCTTGTTCCTGAACTCTTCAACAGGCTTTTCATCTGAAACATAGTATGAACAGCGGTTTTCCAGAAACATTGGCTGCTTGGTAAGGCCGGGAACGGTCGCAGCAATGGCGTGAATTTCTTCCGGCATCCAATTAGCTTTGATCCGTTTTTGCCATTCCAGGTCTTTGTCGAAGGAGTTGCCGACATAAATGCTTGAGCCGACATCGGTAACCAAGATATCCGGAACCGGAAGATTTTCTTCTTCGATCAGCGACAAGGCGGAATCAAAGTACCGGCCGGTGATGTAAATCAAGGAAACGTCGTAAACCTGTTCTTCGTAAAACTCCAGCAATTGCTGAAGGCCGTCTGGGTCACCCACCAGTGTTCCATCCAGGTCGGTTGCCAGTATATGTTTTGTTTTCTGCACTTGTAATCACCTCATACATTGAATTGACACGATTTGAAATAGATGTCCAGTCAAAATCACGGCTGGCAATACGCACTGCCTGGCGGCTTAAGCGTTCAACCAACAATGTGTTTTTCGACAATACTTCCATTGCAATGGCCAAATCTATTTCGTTTTTCGGATCAACTAAAAGTCCGGTGATGCCGTTTTGCACCACATTTTTCAATCCGCCGACATCGGAGGCGATTACCGGGCTTCCGCAGGCTTGTGCTTCAGCTGCCACCATGCCAAACGATTCGTAATAACTTGGAACAATGGTTGCAGTCGCAATATTAAACAACAGGGAAAGCTGCTCTTGCGATTGCGGCCCTAAAAATTCCACGTGTGCTTCGATTCCTTTGACGGCATTGCGCAATTTTTCATCAAGCGGCAAACGCGTTTCCGCATCAATAGCATCCTCTTCGCCGCCGGCAATCAAAAGCCGTGGTCTTAAACTTTCGTCGCCTTTTTGGATGAGCAATTGGAATGCTTCCAACAAAGTGAAAATGCCTTTTGTTTCTTCCAATCTGCCGGCGAAAACAAAGAGGGGGGCGTCATAGCCGGCCTTTTTTCTAAGATGTGTACGGATTCCACGCACTTTAAATGCTTGGTCAACTCCAATGGGGATTACTTTTATAGGAGAAGGAGAGTTGACGTTATGTTGAATCAACTGTTTTTCATTGTTGGTTGTTGCCAGAACTTCGTCTGCAGCCTGTAAAATTGCTCTTTCTGCTTTTATGCGGCGGGCGTCCCGAATTCCTGTCGCTTTTGCTTTTGCCCAGCCCAAAGAATGGGAAGTATGGACAAGCGGAAGCCCAAATTCTTCTTTTAACCGTTTTCCGATCAAGCCGGACAGCCAGTAATGCGTGTGAACGAGATCATATGAAGAAAGCAGCAGCGTGCTTTTCATTTCTTTATAAAATGCCGGAAGCATTGTATACATTTCATCTTTTGATACGAAACCTTTATGTCCTGCTTCAATGCGGATTACGTGGCAGGCAGTTCCGAATTTTTCAATTTGCGGTGCTGAAGCGTCGCACCAATGGGTAACGACATCTATTTGCCAGCCATTTTTTTCAAGGGCAAGAGCTAATTGTTTTACGTAGTTATTTTGGCCACCGGCTTGCTTGCCGCCTAATTTTGCCAGCGGATCTCCGTGGTCAGAAACAAATAGCGCCTTTTTAGTCATCGTGCTCATCTCCATTCCTAATATTGCAGTTTCTAAAGAAAACGAGACTGGACTATTTGTATTCCCTTTTTCGAAATGTTTAAACATTAAATTTTCATTTCTTTTCGTGCCTCTAAGAATTGAGAGGAAATTCCCGGAAAAACCCCCTGAAAGCCATGCTTTCAAGGGGAGTGTCCATTACTGGGCTTTTGGCTGTTCTACAAATTTACCGTATTTAGGTACAGCGACTTCCTGAAAATTATTGGCTAAATTCACTAAGCCTTTGGCAAGGGCTGCGCCGCGCATCGGTTTTCCGTGTCCGGTTGCTGCGACTGAAGGCCGAAGTTCGACAATCTTAACAATGGATTCCCAAGCGGAACGCCAATCGGGCGTTAAATATACCGGTGGGCCGTGCACTTCCCGTTTTTGCGTCAGCACTTTGTAAAGGGAATCTTGTTTGACGGTGACAAATGCATCGCCGGCAAGCAATACCCGTCCATGATCCCGGAATAGGGAGACATGGCCTTCGGTGTGTCCAGGCGTATGAATCCATTGCCAGCCCGGCATTTCAGGGACCGTGCCATTTGCTGGAAGCTCCTGGAGGTGTGCGGAAATATCGATTGCTTTATGCGGGAACTCCCACGACATTTTGGCTACCGTTCCGCCGTCCACTTCGTGGTCCGGTGCCGGGTAATCGGAAGCTCCTTTCAAGTATGAAAATTCAAGAGGGTGGGCATAGACCGGAACCCGGTGTTCTTCGAGAATATCAATCAAGCCGCCGACATGGTCAAAATGGCCATGGGTCAGGATAATGGCTTTTAACCGGTGATCGGGCCCGAAAAGGTCTGCGGCTTTAGATAGGATGCGATGGCCCGAACCTGGCATTCCGGCATCGACCAATACCCATTCGTTGCTGATTTCAGGATTGCCGATAAAAAAGACGTTTGCAATTTGAACGGTGTAGCAATAAACTCCAGGCACCACTTCCGTGCCTGAACCGTCCCGGATGGACGTTACCGGCAAAATTTTTTCAGTTGATGAACTTCTTTCCATTCGAATTCCTCCTTCTTGGTTCCTCATACTCATTTCTATATATTGCTTTACCCCAAAACTGGATTTCGAATCACCCATTGAGGGCTTTAAAAGGGGAGCTGTTTGAGTAAAAGCGGCATCTCCAGTAAAATGAATGCATATAGAAACTTGAAATAAAGTGCAATAAAAAAATAGGAACTAGGTGTTATACATGAAATCAGTCATCATTATCGGCTCTGGCATTCTGGGTGCCTCTGCCGCTTATCACGCGGCCAGATTAGGTTCAGCTGTCACTTTGATCGACCGCCAAGATGCCGGACAAGCGACCGGTGCAGCGGCAGGCATCGTCTGCCCTTGGATATCGCAGCGCAGAAACAAGGCATGGTACGGCCTGGCAAAAAGTGGAGCCGCTTATTATCCAGAGTTAATAACGGAACTGGAACAATTAGGTGAATCAGATACCGGCTATAAGCAAGTCGGGATTGTCAGCATTCATGAAGAAAGCAAATTGGATAAAATGGAAGCGAAAGCATATGAGCGGCGGGAAGAGGCTCCGGAAATGGGGGAAATCAACCGTTTGTCTCCCCTTCAAACGAAAGAGTTGTTTCCTTTTGCTTCTGATGAATATGGGTCTCTGTTTGTCAGCGGCGCGGCACGCGTGGAAGGCCATGCCGTCAGAGATGCTTTAATCCGTGTGGCTGTAAAACTTGGGGCCAGAAAAGTTACCGGCAACGCCAAACTAATTGTGGAAGATTCACAAGTGACAGGAGTCCGGACGGAAACAGAAGAATTTTTTGCAGACAGCATCGTCTCGGTAGGCGGCGCATGGGCAGCTGAGTTGTTTGAACCGCTTGGACTGGCTTTGGACATTGTTCCGCAAAAAGCTCAAATTCTTCACATGCATGTAGAAGAAGACTCCGCGGTTGACTGGCCGGTAGCAATGGTGCCGTACGGCTTGTATGTTGTGCCTTTTTCAGGCGGCCGCATTGTGGCTGGTGCAACACATGAAAATGATGCGGGGTTTGATACAAAGCTGACCGCGGGCGGCATCCATCACATTCTGGATAAAACATTGGACGCTGCTCCGGGGCTTGCGGCTGCAGAAGTGACGGGAGCTGGCACCGGATTCAGGCCATCCACCCAAAGCGCGCTGCCGGTGATTGGGCGGGTCCCTGGCCAACAAAATTTGTATATGGCCAATGGCCTCGGTTCTTCGGGCTTAACGGCCGGCCCTTATCTCGGCAAAGAATTGGCGAAACTGGCGCTCGGGCAACCTATCGACATCGATTTGAGTCTTTATAAAGTAGAAGAAGTATTCCGTGGAAAATAGGAAGGCGGGAATCGCTTGTATTGGTGCAAAGTTGCTCGGACCCAATCTGAATTTGACGAAATCGCCAAATTGAATTATGAAACCTTTGTGGAAGAAATTCCACAGCACGAACCGGATCCATCCGGTACACGCGTTGATTCTTTCCATGGACAAAACATTTATTTGATTGTGCTGGCGGATACGGCCATTGTCGGCATGATTGCGCTTCGCGACGAGCGTCCGTTTTCACTTGATAAGAAAATTGGGAAGGTAGAAAATTTTCTTCCGCATTTTGAAAAAATCTGTGAGATCCGCCTGATGGCTGTACGAAAACCCCATCGCAATGGGCGCGTGTTTTTCCTGTTGGCCCGGGCGTTGTCGGATTACTGTTTTGAACAAGGATACGACGCTGCCGTCATTTCAGGAACGACGAGGCAATTAAGGCTCTACGGCCAAATCGGCTTTCACGCATTTGCCGATCCGGTGGGTGAAGGAGAAGCGGTCTTTGTTCCCATGGTGACGACGCGCCAGCATTATGCAGAATCCGTAGCAGCCAGGCTGCAGACCAAAAGAAAATTGTTTCATCCTGGGCCTGTCCAATTGACCGAAAGACTTGCGGCGCCTTTTCAAGATTTTCCCGTATCCCACCGGTCTTCGGCATTCCAGGCGCTTTGCCAGGAAGTAAGAAACCGGCTGCATCTATTGGCGGAAGCGAATCCGCATATACTGGCTGGAAGCGGCACGCTTGCCAATGAAGCGATGATTGCCCAGTTGAAAAAGGAGCAAGCAAAAGGGCTGATTCTCGTGAACGGGGAATTCGGCAAGCGCCTGAAAAAACAAGCCGACAGATGGCAGCTTTCTTTTGATGTAGTAGATGCCGACTGGGGCGAAGCTTTTTCGCTGGATCATATCAGCAGGCAGCTGGCTGGCGGAGAATATGGCTGGCTGCTAATGGTGCACGGAGAAACGTCTGTCGGCATGCTGAACGATTTGGATGCCATAGGGGAGTTGTGTGCGGAGCTTGGAGTGAAATTATGCGTAGATGCTGTCAGTACATTCGGTGCTCTCCCATTTTCCTTGAAGAACGTCTGGCTCGCCACGGCAGTAAGTGGAAAAGCGGTTGGAACCGTAAGCGGATTAGCCATCGTTTTTTCCCATCACGAAATTGAACCGGATCCGCACCTGCCTGCTTATCTCGATATCGGCTTGTATGGCAACAAAGTGCCGTTCACTTTGTCATATCCGTTATTGAAAAGTTTCAAGCAGGCGCTGGCTGCCTATCCGGAAAGGTATTCGCTCTTGCAGGAACGCTTTGAAACGATGAAAATGGAAACCGGTACTTGGCCCGCTTTAGCGGAAGGCTATCCCATGCTGCTTACGTTCAAAGCAGAAGCGGACTTCAAACAGTTTCCGCTTGATGCACACCTGTCGGGATTTGAATTGCATGCCAAAAGCGGCTATTTGGTAAACCGCAATTTATTTCAAATTTCCTGTATCCAGCCAAGCTTTGAAGCAGATTGGGAATCGCTCATGAAATTTCATAAAGTTTACACGGAATACCACCAATTATAAAAACCCGCCAATTGGCGGGTTTTTTTATTGGGTGATCTGCCAGTATACATCCAAGATGAATTTTTTATAAGGCAAGTCCAGCATCGGTTCGATATTTTCTTTGGCGATGGCCGCGTGCTTCACTGCTAAATCATGTTGGCCTTGCTGTTCATAAATCAGCGCCAAGTACGCGTCTTTTTCGTAATTCATTGATAAGTCGTAAGGATGGTGAAGGTGTTCGTAGATCTGATGCTTTTGTAGCCAATAAAGCGCTTCATCCATTTTTTTCAGCCCATATAATGCTTTCCCTTTCTCCAAATAAAATTGAAAATTGTCTTCGTCTTTGTATTTTTCAAGATTGAAATCGATTATAGGGGTCGCTTTTTCATAGTCATGTGCGAAGGAATTAAGGTAATGAGCTTCTAACAGATCAAGAGTCGTTTCAATCTTTTCGTCTTCCGAAAACTCGGCGAACAACCGAAGTTTGCTGACGTAATATCCTTTCCGTTGAAGATCGCCTGAAAGCATGGCATGGAAACTCATCACCCGGTAAAGGTCGTTGATCTTGTAGTAAATTTGATGTTCTCGTGAATAATCAATGCCTTCTTTTAAAACGCGGAGCGCTTCCATATCTTCTCCAATGGCAAAGTATAGGATGGCTTCCAGAAAATCGAAGTCGAGTTTTTTCAAAGAATCAATGACGGCATCCCGTTCTTCGAAAGAGCGCCGTGAGTCCTGCAGCATTTTCAAGGCTTCCGCGTAGTCGTGCTGCTGAAACGTTACCATGGCCCGGAACATATGGACATCGGCGCTGTTATTGATTAAATGCAGCCCTTCGTACATGGCTTCCGCCCGTTCCAGTACCGGCTGCCAGTCCGGAAATTTTGCATAGTACAGACAGCGGCTATAGATTTCCAAAAGCCGGGCGGACTCGTAGCGGTAGGGCAGCTTTTCGGCATACGGTTCGATCTTATCGACAATGGGTTTGAAATCATCCGGCTGATACAGATCTGCTTTATAAAGCGTTTCAACTTCCTGAAGCAATTCGCGCAGTTCCGTTGTCGGGACTTCCTCAAGCAATTCATTCGGATGGACACCGAGCTGTCCCGCTATATAAGCTAAGCTTTCCATGGAAGGTTTGGCTTTGTTGTTTTCAATCAAGCTAAGCATGCCTTTCGTCAGAACTTCACCTGCGAGTGTCTGCAATGTAAGGCCTTTTTCTTTGCGCAATTTCTTGATGCGTTCGCCCAATGTTTCCACTCTACCACCTCTTTCAAATATTAGTTTAATTATATTAAACTTTCTCTTGTATTGCTAGTTTCGGCATGTTATATTTTGTTTAATTAAATTAAACTTACTAAAGGGGAGCGAGAAAAATGTCAGAAGCGGCAAAGCTTAAACGGGCAAGTTACCATTTGTACACATTCACGGTCAGTAAATTGATTTCAACTTTCGGCAGCAGTGTTTATGCATTCGGGATTAGCTTATACGTGTTAGCTTTAACGGGATCGGCTGCGAGTTTTGCCATCAATCTCATCAGCAGTATTTTGCCTCGGACAATTTTGGCACCGCTTGCCGGGTATGCGGCCGATAATTATTCGAAGAAAAAGCTGATTATCGCATCGCAGCTCGGCGGTATTCTTTCAGTCGGCGGATTGCTGGGGTATAGCATGATTGCAGGGCTGTCGCTTCCGGCCATTTATACAGCAACGGCCTTGGTATCGGTTTTCTCCATGTTCAACGGTGTCACGTTTTCGGCATCCATCGCGAATTTGATCGATTCAGACCGCATCCAAAAAGCGATGGGATTTAACCAATCGGCGGTTTCCCTTGCGGCGATCGGCGGACCTGTCATCGGAGGTGCTTTGTTCGGATTTGTTTCCATGAATGTTTTTCTCGTCATTGAAATTGCCGCTTACTTCATCGCACTTTCCCTGGAAGCGACGATGAACTTCAAATTGTTTACCACTGTTGAAGCGAAGTCGAAAGAACAGCCGAAACCATCGGTCATTCAAGGCATGAAAGAAGGCGTCGCTTATTTAAGAACCAACCGGGTGATCATGGTCATTGTGACGACCGCTATCGGGCTGAATTTCTTTTTCTCTGCATTGATGATCGGCTTGCCGTTTATCGCGATTCAGCAATTAAAAGTGGAGTCGGCTCATTTTGGTGTAATCGAAGCCATGATTGCGGTCGGCATGCTGGCGGGATCCATTTACTTCTCTGTCCGAAAAGAAGTGAAGTTTCCGCTGCTGTTTTCCAAGCGAGCCATTCTGATGATGTCCGTGCTTCTTGCTGCCCTTGGTTTGCCGCTCATCTTAGAATTTTCTTATAACCTGAACGTCGGCTACTTGATCATTCTGGTGCTCGCTTTCGGTGTGTCGAATGTGTGTGTGAATACACCGATTGGCATCATGATGCAAAAAGACGTCGACGAGGAATACCGCGGACGCGTCTTCGGAATCCTGGAATCGATGGCAATGGCGATGATGCCGCTTGGGTATCTGTTATTCGGCTTGCTGTATGATCAGGTTCCGGCCGAATACGTGGTTTTGGGAAGCAGCCTGTGCCTAATCGTTTTAACCGCATATATGATCCGGACAAGCGTGATCAAAGAAGCATACCCTGCACTTGGCAATTCTTCCGACAGCGTGATTCTGCAAAAACAATAAAACATGTTGCCAGCCGGACTCCAGCCTTGGGTCCGGCTGTTTTTCGTATTTTCAGGTTTAGCTGTGGATTCAAAGGGAAAAATGCCAAAGACATGAAAAATCAGAGAGGATGAAGCAAAATGGAAAAAGACAAACCAGAAAACTTGCCGCCGCAAGAACAGGAACGCCAACCGGGCTTTGAATCCAAAATGACGCCAGAGCCTGATTTTACCGGCAATCTCGCTGGAAAAGCACAGCGTTTGCCAGGGAAAACGGCATTGATTACCGGTGGGGACAGCGGCATCGGACGCGCAGTTGCCGTAGCTTTTGCAAAAGAAGGGGCAGACGTCGCCATTGCTTATCTGGATGAACATGAAGATGCAGAAGAAACAAAGAAGTATGTTGAAAAAGAAGGGAAGCGCTGCCTCCTGATTGCTGGCGATATCGGCGATGAAGCATTCTGCCAGGAAGCCGTGCAAAAAGTGATCGATGAATTCGGTCAATTGGATATTCTCGTCAACAATGCCGCCGAGCAGCATCTGCAGGATTCGTTGAAAGACATAACGGCGGAGCAATTGGAGCGGACGTTCCGGACAAATGTATTCGGCATGTTCCACGTCACCAAAGCAGCGCTCGACCATTTAAAACCGGGCAGCTCGATTATTAACACCACTTCCATCACGGCTTTCCAGGGAATGCCGACTTTGATCGACTATTCTTCTACAAAAGGGGCCATCCTATCGTTCACACGCGCCTTGTCCGGATCCCTTGCAGAACAAGGAATCCGCGTCAATGCCGTGGCGCCTGGGCCAATTTGGACCCCGCTAATTCCAGCCTCGTTCCCTGCGGAACAGGTAGAGAGCTTCGGCAAGAATACGCCGCTTGGCCGTGCCGGCCAGCCGGATGAACTGGCTCCGGGCTATGTTTACCTGGCGTCAGATGACTCGTCTTACGTAACCGGGCAAGTGTTGAACATCAATGGCGGTACGCCAGTTTAAGAAAAAGTGAAAAAGCAAGCGCCTCATGAAGAGGTGCTTGCTTTTTCATTTGTCTGCAATGTTTTAGCGGAGCTTCTGTAGACGATGATCAACCCGATGCTAAGCAAGGCCAACAGACCCGACAAGTAATAAATCGATCCGGATTGGAGCGTCAGGAGCCAAGTGAAAAACAGCGGCCCGATGATGCGGCCCATATTATCCATGGAATAAGTCATGCCGGCGGCAGTTCCGTATTTACCACCGGATTCTTTGGATGTAAGTGATACGAGTACGGTTCGGGCAAGTGCGTTGCCGGCAGTAAAAATGCTGAGGGCAATACCCGCGAAAACCAGGTTTGAAGTGAAGGGCAGCAAAAACAGTCCTGCCGCCGTCACGATTTGGGCGCCGATGATCCATTTGGTTTCCGTGCCGTCTTTGACCCGGCGGACAACGCCTCCCTGGATGGCGGCATCAACAAACCCGCTGGCCATAAAGAGGTAGCCGAGCTGCAGCGGTGTAATTTCGATCTGGTCGATTTGAAACAGCTGGAACGTTGATTCCAATCCAGCCAGCAGGAAAGTTACCGTAAACGAGAACAGGAACAAGTAACGGATGCGGTAGTTCCAAAGCATGGCGGCACCTTGCGGCAGCAGCTTCCGTTTGACCGCTTCCCCTGAACGATCCGGTTCTTTTAAAACGATGCCGGCATATACCATCAGCGCGAGCACCAGGACGGCAGATGCAGTAAACGGCAATGAAAGGGATACGGCACCGAGCAGCCCGCCGATTGCCGGGCCGAATATAAAGCCCAGGCCGATGGACATGCCAAGCAGCCCCATGTATTTATTGCGCTCTTCCGAAGTGGTGATATCCGCAACATACCCGGTTACGGCTGTGTAAAGGGCACCCGAGAACAACCCGCCAATGATGCGCGATGCGTACAATAAAACCAAATGGTCGAGGAATAAGGAAAATAAAAAGAAGCTCAGGCTGAAACCGGCTAAACCGGTTAAAATCAATTTTTTGCGTCCGACGTTATCAGACAGCCGGCCCCAAAGCGGTGCGGTGAAAAACGATGCGAGGGCATAGATGGTAATCAGGCCGCCTACGTGGATATCTGCATATCCCTGCTGGACCACAACCTCCGGCAAAACCGGAATAATAATGCCGAAACCCAGATAAACGAAAAATTGGACAGACATCAACAACAAAATGGTTTTTTTCATGTGAAACTCCTGCTTTCTAAAAGGCTCTGCTTCTATTTTACCTTTGTTCAATAAGAACAACAATCCAGTAAAAATCAAGAAGAGAGGAACCAGGCGAAGGAGGACAACGGAGCGGCTGCAAAAAAATTCAAGGCTGACTCTTTTCCGGACAAGCATTTACAAATTTTTTACTTTGTCATCAAAATGAAAAGTTTAAAGTTCTGAAAAGATGGTATTATATGCATAGACACAGAAAAGTCAACTATTAACCCATACATACGAAACTGACTGTCATTTTAAACGTCAATAACAGTATGAAAATATAAAGAGGTGATCTGGATGGCGAAAGACGTTGAAGTTCGCAAAATCGTTTCAAATTTATCGAAACTGGGAATCCAAGTAAACATCACAAAATCTCGTGTAGAATTATTGAAAGCTCTGGCTTTGCCGCAAGCACCGCAAATTCAATAATGAATGCAAAAAACTCCGACGCCCAGCGTCGGAGTTTTTTAATCGATTTCTTTATCGTTGCCAAACATATAGTTGCGGTGATGAAACTTCATACTGAACACGATGCCGACGGCCAGCATATTCCCGATCAGTGAACTTCCCCCGTAGCTGATGAACGGAAGAGGGATTCCGGTAATCGGGAGCAGCTGAATTGTCATGCCGATATTTTGGAAAACGTGGAACGTGATCATGGCAATGATTCCGGCACAGACGTACGTGCTGAACGTGTCTTTAAACTGAAGCGTGATTCTTGTTAAGTGGTAAATCAGCATAAAGAATAGGATAATGACGGCGCTGGCTCCGACAAATCCGAAATCCTCCGAAATGACAGTAAAGATAAAGTCGGTGTGATTTTCCGGAACATACACTTGCCGGCCTTGATAGCCTTTTCCGAACACTTCGCCTGAACCGATGGCGTTCATTGCAGCGATCAAATTATAGCCGCCTGACTCTGCGTAGGAATAAGGGTCGAGCCACGTGTATATCCGTTCAAACATATACGGTTTCAAACCGAATGCACTGGATAGAAAATCCTGCATATAAAGGGTCATCCATAAAAGGAGTGCTCCAATTATTGCTACGCCGCCGAAACTTGGAGCAATAATTTTCCAGGTAATGCCCGAGACTATTGTCAACGCAAGCGTGATGGCAATAAAGACAAGCGCGGTGCCCAAATCGGGCTGAAGCAGGATAAAGCCGAGCGGAATCATCAAACAGAAAAGGATTTTTCCAAGCAGAATCAAATCGGTCTTCATCGTCTTTAACGGGTTTTTTTCATGATGGGAAGAAATCATTTTTGCTAAAGCTAAAATATAGAAGGTTTTCATAAATTCTGCCGGCTGGATATTGACAAACGGCGTATGGAACCAGGCTTTTGCGCCGTTGACAGGTTCCGCAATTTGGCCAGGTCCGTCGGGTGAGACCATTAGCACGATCAGGAGAAAGATGCCAAGCCCGTAAAGGTAATAAGCCATCTTTTTATACTGTTCAGGATCGAAGTACATCAGCACAGCAATCATACAGATGGAAATAAAATAAAAAAGAGCTTGCCTTGGCACAAAATTCGTCAAATATTGGCCTGATGTTTGGGCTGAAGAAATGGCAATCAAAGAAACAGCGAAAAAGAGAAACAATATAAAAGCGAGCGGCCAATCAATGCGATCGGAAAAGCTCTTGTTAGTATGCATTTGCGTTCACCTGTACTTTTTTAGGATTGAGAGTCGGTTTACATTATAGCGTATTCTCAGCGAATGTGCCTATACCAAAAGTAATGACGCAAATAGAGCTAGGATGTTTCATATTTCATTGGAATGGTCGTATAATGTAAAAAGGAGATTGGAGTGGGGGATATGGTCAAAAAACCGTTAAACGCGGATTATTACATACAGCATTTATACATTTATCTAAATGAAGCCGATCAGTTTGCTCTTTTTAGTGGCTTAACCTTTGCCCAATTTTTGGACGCTATGAAGATGCCCAAAAATCTCCTGTTGCTCAAACATCCATATGAAGACGCTTCGTTCAATATGCATACTTACATGGAATTTGTTGGACAAGAAGATTTTGTGCAGCTTCGAAAAGCGCTGGCTCATAAAAAAAGCGAATTTTGCTGGATTGATTTTAAAAACGAGAAGCAATTAAATTCTTTGACTCCCCAAGAGCAGGCCGAGCTGTTGTATATTGGCCATAAAAAAGAAACAGTGCGCCCTCCTTTTTACGCAGATTTACAAAATGAGTTTGTTTATTTATCGAGCGAAGAAGAGCAGACAACTAAAATTTATTTCCGCTACATGGAACGATTGAATGAGTTGGTCGGCAATTACTTTACCCAACTGATCCGCAAAGAAACGAGCGGGCAGAATTTCTGGCGCCGCAAACCGAAAGACCTGGTACCGGAAGTGCCGCGGGAAATTTTGGCTTCGTTGAAAAACGATTTCCGTGAAGGGGCTTTGATTTCGCTTGCAGACCCTGAAAAAACAAAGAACACGATTGAATTGCATATTCGGTCAGTCGAAGAGATTTCGTTTTTGGATGAATTTTGGTCAGATATCGGAGATTACACAAAACAGGAAGTCACCCGCAAAATCATTTTCGACCGGAAAACGAAGCAATGGAGATAATACCCGGAAACGGGTATTATTTTTTTGTCTGTATAACTAGGATATAAAGCTGATATGCGGAACTATTTGGGCCGCTGCCCGGAAAAAATTTTTCGTCTTTCGCTGTTCGTGATAAACTAAGCAATATGCAAAATGAAATTAAGAACATGAAAAGCGCCGAAGAATTCGGAACTGGACATAAGCGGAGGTTTAACGGATGAAAAAACGTATTGGTTTACTATATGGTGGCAAATCGGCAGAACATGAAGTGTCGCTTTCCACTGCGCTGGCAGTTACAAATGCTTTAAACTTTGAGAAGTATGAAATATATCCGATTTACATTACCCAAGAAGGGGAATGGGTAAAGGGTCCAATGCTGGAAGGACCGGCTCAGACAATTGAACAGCTTCAATTGGCGGAAGGCTCGTCTCATCCACATGACATTTCCGGTTTCTTGCCTGAAGAAGCTGAAAAAAGCCTGGAAGTCATTATTCCGTTGCTGCATGGACCAAATGGAGAAGACGGCACGGTTCAAGGATTGCTGGAAGTGATGAATTTGCCATATGTGGGCAACGGAGTGCTGGCATCTTCTGCCGGCATGGACAAAGTTGTAATGAAGCAGCTGTTTGAAATAGCCGGTTTAAACCAAACGCCTTATGTGTACTTTATTCGCCGGGAATGGCACAACGACCAAAATTTCTGGGTGAACAAAGTGGCAAGTGAACTGAAATGGCCGGTTTTTGTCAAACCTGCTAATTTAGGTTCAAGCGTCGGCATCAGCAAAGCGGAAAACGAACAGGAACTGGTTGCAGCCGTAGAAGAAGCTTTGAAATTCGACCGCAAAATTGTGGTTGAACAAGGCGTCGCAGCCCGTGAAATCGAAGTCGGGGTGCTTGGCAATGATGTGCCGGAATGTTCGGTTGCCGGAGAAATCAAGCCCCTTAAAGCGTTTTACGATTACCAGGCGAAATACAAAGACGGCAATACCGCGATGATTATTCCCGCAGAACTGGACGAAGACGTTTACGCAGAACTTGTGGCTTCAGCGAAAAAAGCATTTAAAGTACTGGATTGTTCAGGCCTTGTCCGGGCCGATTTCTTTGTGACGGCGTCAAACGAGATTTTGATCAACGAAGTAAACACCTTGCCGGGCTTTACGCCGTTCAGTATGTTCCCGCTGTTATGGGAAAACACGGGGCTGCCTTACCCGGAATTGATTGAACGCCTGATTGCCTTAGCCATTGAACGTTATGAAGACAAGCAATTATTGCAAGTAAAAATGGATTGAGTGGAGATACCTGATGAAAAAGAAGATTGAAGAACTGGCCAAATGGCTTGATATAAAAACGAATTTTAAAGGAATTGAAATTACAGGTGTTTCGATCAACACCCGAACGCTTCAGCCTGGCGATTTGTTCATTCCGTTCCGCGGAGAAAATACCAATGGGCATAAATATGTCCAGCAGGCGTTTGAAGCAGGGGCAGCTGCCGCACTTTGGCAGCAGGATGAGCCAAACCCGCCAAAAGATTTGCCGCTGCTGATTGTTGAAGATCCAAAAACGGCGCTTCAGGAAATGGCGAGAGCGTACCGCGATGAACTGTCGACTGTGGTCATCGGCATTACCGGATCGAACGGCAAGACATCAACAAAAGATTTAGTGGCGAGTGTATTAAAGCCGTATTTTAAAGTGCAGAAAACACAAGGCAATTACAATAACGAAATCGGCTTGCCTTTGACAATTTTGTCGTTGGATGAAGATACGAAGTTTGCGGTGTTGGAAATGGGCATGAGCGGTTTTGGTGAAATCGAGTTTTTATCCCTGCTTGCCCGTCCGGATTATGCAGTGATCACGAACATTGGTGAAGCCCATATGCAGGACCTTGGTTCCCGCGAAGGCATCGCCAAAGCGAAATTCGAGATTACGGCTGGATTGGAAACCCACGGGAAATTATTCTACGACGGCGATGAGCCATTGCTTCAGCCTTTTGTCGAAGATTTCCCTCAAGCTGTATCGTTCGGATTTGATAATAATAACGAGCTGGCAGTTACCGATATCAAAGCAACTGAAAACGGCAGCAGTTTTCAGGTCAGCGGAATTATCGATGCGCCGTTCTCCATTCCGGTTCTCGGTGAACACCAGGTGAAGAACACATTGTCCGCCATTTTGATTGCGCTGGAAGCTGGTTTGTCGGAAGAAGACATCCGCAAGTCGTTGAAGAATGCGGCATTGACCGATATGCGCATGCAGATCATTCCTGCAAAAAACGGTGCAACATTTATCAACGATGCATACAACGCAGCGCCTTCTTCCATGAAAGCGGCATTGAATTTTGTGCGGGAAACGACCATGAAAGAAGACAAGTGGCTTGTCCTTGGCGATATGCTGGAACTTGGCGACACCGAACAGGAATACCACGAAGCCATTCAAGCCTCCATTTCGGAAGATATCCACGGGGTTTGCTTGTACGGGCCGCGCATGAAATGGCTTTATGAGAAAATGAAAGACACTTACCAAGGGCAATTGATCTGGAGCGAAAGTGATTACGTGCCGATCGTTCAATTTTTAGAAGAGCGCATTACAGCGGATTCACTGATCCTTGTTAAAGGATCCCGCGGCATGGCACTTGAACGGGTGGTTGAACCTTTTATCGAGAACTAACAAACAGCGGGGGACTTTGCCTCCGCTGTTTTAAATTATCCGGAAAACCAGTTCTGCCAGATCCAAGATGTGGGATCTACTATAGAAGATAAAGCTTTTGAAGTCAGAGGGATGATCTTAAAGGAAGTGAGGAGAGTTGCTTGAAGACAGGAGTTTTGTGCATTCACGGGTATACCGGCGGGCCTTACGAGGTGGAGCCGTTTGCCGAGTTTATTGAAAAGCATACAGATTGGGTAGTGGAAGTGCCGACGCTTCCGGGCCACGGCAGACAGTTGAACCTGCGCGGAACAAAAGCCGAACATTGGATGATGGCAACAGAAATTGCGCTGCGGAAGCTGAAAAGAGAAACGGACCGGGTCATAATCGTCGGCTTTTCGATGGGCGGGCTGATCGCCATGTATCTGGCCCTGCGCTATAAAGTGGAACGACTGGTGCTGCTGAGCGCAGCGGCCAAGTATATTAGTGCGGCCCAGCTCTTGGCGGAGATGAGAGAAACAATGGCCGATGCCGTAAAAGGGAATTTAAAAGACAATGAGTTTTTCCAGCAATACAAATACAAATTGACGCATACACCTCCGGGATCGACAGCGGAGTTCCTGAAAGTGGTCAAAATGGTGGAACCGCATTACCAGCAAATCAAAGCACCGGTTATCATTGTACAAGGGAGAAAAGACGGCATTGTCCCAGTTTCGGCGGCTGAGCATATTTACGACAACATCGGTTCTCAAGAAAAGCACATTATCCATTCCGACTCCGGCAAGCATTTGATCTGTTATAGCGAAGATTGCGACGATTGGTTTATGCAGGTCCTTGGATTCATGAAAAAGGGCGCAGAGTAAACTGATTATTAGAACCTTTGCGTATTGATTGCAAGTACTTGGAAATCGTGCTATTCTAATGAAAGCAATGGATACATTTTTGAGACACTCTTCCCTGTGAAGAGTATTTTTTTGAGCAAAACGGTTTGTTCTACTTATTGGGCATGAAAAAACCCGCCGATCAGACCGCTCGGCAACGCCCGAGCTTTTTCTGTTCACACATCCCCTCTGACTTAAAACTACAGAGTATGATTTTCGACGTGAAACTTCCTCATAAAGGCTCGACTTTGTCACGATTTCATCTAAAATGTACACCATTTGTAAATAAGATGAAGACAAAAGGAGATTGAAAAAATTTGGTAAAATTTTCAGAGTTAAATATTAGCGAAACAACTTTAAAGTCCGTACGACGCATGGGGTTTGAAGAAGCAACACCAATCCAGGAAGGTACGATCCGTCTTGGCATGGAAGGCAAGGACATTATCGGGCAAGCACAGACTGGTACTGGTAAAACAACTGCTTTCGGTATTCCGTTGATTGAAAAAATCGACACTAAAGATGGCAACGTCCAAGGTTTAGTTATCGCACCGACACGCGAATTGGCTATCCAAGTTTCTGAAGAACTTTACAGACTGGGCCAAGATAAAAACGTGCGCATCCTTTCAGTATACGGTGGCCAAGAAATTAGCCGTCAAATCCGTGCACTTAAAAACCGCCCACAAATTATCGTTGGTACACCTGGACGTCTTTTGGATCACATCAACCGCCGTACGCTTAAATTGGACAATGTAAACACATTGATCCTTGACGAAGCGGACGAAATGTTGAACATGGGCTTCATCGAAGACATCCAAACAATCATGTCAAGCGTTCCAGAAGAGCGCCAGACTTTGTTGTTCTCAGCAACTATGCCGGATGCAATCCGCCGCATTGCAGAGAAATTCATGAAGACTCCAGAAATCGTAAAAATCAAATCAAAAGAAATGACTGTTGAAAACATCGAGCAGTTCTATGTTAAATCGGTAGAACGCGAAAAATTCGACATCCTTTCACGCCTAATCAACGTTCAACAACCGGAACTTGCAATCATTTTTGGTCGCACAAAACGCCGGGTGGACGAATTAGCAAAAGCTTTGAATATCCGCGGCTATGTAGCTGAAGGAATTCACGGTGACCTTAGCCAAGCAAAACGTATGTCTGTATTGAAGCAATTCAAAGCAGGCAAAGTCGATATCTTGGTTGCAACTGACGTAGCAGCTCGCGGACTTGATATCTCAGGCGTATCACATGTATACAACTTTGATATTCCACAAGATCCTGAAAGCTATGTTCACCGTATCGGCCGTACTGGCCGTGCAGGCAAAAAAGGAGTCGCAGTCACGTTTGTAACACCACGTGAAATGGGCTACTTGAGCATCGTTGAACGCACAACTAAGAAAAAAATGGAAGCTTTGATCCCTCCGACTGCTGACGAGGCTGTATTAGGCCAAAAACGCGTTGCGATGGAACAATTGCAAGAAATGACTGAGAAAAACAACTTGGGCGACTACCGTACATTTGCGGCAGAAATGCTTGAGAAGTTCGATGCAGTTGATTTGATTGCAGCAGCTCTTAAAACAATGACAAAAGAGCCGGAAGATGTACCGGTTTCTATCTCTGAAGAACGCCCATTGCCATCCCGCGGAGGCGGCGGCTATAAAGGCAAAGGTGGACGCAGCAGTGGAGGCGGCGGCTATAAAGGCAGCCGTTCTACTGGATCAGGCCGTCCATCTTCAAGCCGTTCAGGTTCAGGCGCTGGACGCCGTCGCGAAGGCGGAAGCGGAAGCGGTGCAGGCCGTCCGGGACGCACTCGCCGTCACGAAGGTTAAGAAAAGCGGAAGCGCCTGTTCAGCTCCGACAGGCATAAGGCAGACCAGCGAAGTGGCGCTCTTTGCCACACAGCTGGGTTGACTTATGTCCTGAGGAGCTCGGCACTGGAGTCTGGACACAGATACACGTTATCTACAGACTTATGCATATTTTAAATAAAAGGCGGATACGAAACAGGAAACTGTTTTCGTATCCGCCTTTTTTGCGTCGCGGTTCTCAGGTACAATAAGAGTGAAACCCATTACCGTTAACATCGTATAGTAAAGCAAGATACGCGAATGGAGAGAAGCGCATGGAGCATCAACCAAAAAACCAGATTTCCAGAAAAGGATTAAGGGTTTGGCGATTATACGGAATGATTCAAACGGCCATCCTCGCAGTCCTGATGATTGGAGCCGGAGTACTCACTTACTTTTTTGATTGGCCCCAGTGGCTTTATGCTGTTTATGCAGCAATTGTAATTGTATACGGAACTTTATTCATTTACTTATTTCCGAAAATCCGGTGGGAACGCTGGCGCTATGAAGTGCGCGAACAGGAAATTGAATTGCAGCACGGCTTATTTATTGTGAAGCGGACACTGGTGCCAATGGTAAGAGTCCAACACGTCGATACCGAGCAAGGCCCGATTTTGAGAAAATACGATTTGGCCGAAATCTCGATCTCCACTGCTGCGACCACGCATACCATTCCGGCTTTGATTACAGCGGAAGCAGATGAACTGAGAGCGAGAATTTCTGTGCTGGCAAGGGTGGCGGAAGACGATGTCTGAAACCTACTATAAATTGCATCCGGTCTCGGCGCTGATCAACTTCGTCAAAGGGCTAAAAGAACTGATCGTTCCGTTTCTGGTCGTATTCGGCGTCAATCTTTTCCGGGACGGCGGCATCAGCGGAATGTTCAATCAAGGGTGGCAAGGGCTGATTCCGGTGCTGATTGGATCAGTTGTGCTGGTATTTGTCCTGATTGCCGGAATCATTAAATGGAAGCGGTTTGTGTATTGGTTTGAAGATGGCGAACTGCGGATTGAATACGGATTGTTCGTCAAGAAAAAGCGTTATATTCCGTTCGACCGCATTCAAAGCCTCAATTACACGGAAGGGATTTTTCACCGGCCGCTTGGTTTGGTGAAAGTGAAAGTGGAAACGGCCGGATCTGGAAAAGTTGGGCAAGCCGAAGCGGAATTGACCGCTATTTCCCGGGAAGATGCAGACCGCATTGAGCGGAAAATGGAAGAAGCGAAACGTGGCGTCCAGCGGGAAACAGCAGTGGAAAGCGATTTGGCTGCGGTGGAAGAGCCGGTTGTGGAAGAAAAGAAACCCGTTAAGACGCTGTACCGGATGACAATGAAAGAACTTTTGGTGCTTGCGACCACTTCCGGCGGAATCGGAGTGGTGCTGTCAGCCGCCGCTGTTTTTCTGTCCCAGTTTTCCGAATTGATTCCTTATGACGCGATTTATGAAGAAGTCATGCTGTTTCTCCGGTTTGGCTATTTGATTGTGGCACTGACCATTTTTGTCGCCTTGTTGATTGCGTGGGTGATTTCTGTCATATTGGCCATTTTTGCGAACTACCATTTCACCATCCAAACGGATGAAGATCATATTTACCTAACCAGGGGATTGCTGGAGAAAAAGAAAGTATCGGTTCCCTTCAAACGGGTGCAGGGCATTAAGGTTTCACAAAATCCGCTGCGTGAACTATTCGGCTATGCCACGGTAACTGTAGAAAGCGCCGGCGGATCCATCGGGGATAAAGATGAAAAAATCCGCTTGTTCCCGTTGGCTAAAAAATCGACGATGCTGCCGGTCCTGCAGGAGTTGTTTCCGGACATGGACTGGGAACCGGTTATGGCAAAAGCACCTAAACGAAGCGTCCATTTTTATTATCGCCTCGATTTTCTTTGGATGGTGCCGTTCGTTGCGGCAATCGGCTACTATTTCTACCCGTACGGCCTGTTTGCTCTGCTGATTGTACCGGTTATTGTCTTATTGGGCATCTGGCAGCACAAGACGGCTGGCTACGCTTTAGCGAATAAGCAATTGACGATGCAGTTCCGAGGGTTCAGCAAGCATACTTTCTTTATGATGAAGAGAAGAGTGCAGGCGATCGACGTGACCCAGAGCTATTTCCAGCGCCGAAAAAGCTTAGCTTCCATTCAATCGACGATTAAATCGGGAATGATGGGTGCGACGGCGCGGATTGAGCACATGGAAAAAGACGATGCCAGCCGCATTCTCGCCTGGTATGAACCCTCTGACCAGAGAGCTGCCAATGCAGAAAAAAGTCAGCCGGAGTTATTTTCCGGCTGACTTTTTAGCTTGCAGGCAAATGATGGATTAGGCGTTTCTTTGTCCAGGCTCGAGCGCTTGTCGGGACTGAACAGGTGCTTCCGCTTTTCTTTACTTATCTTTTCTTTTTCCAGCTGACAATCCGTTTCGGGTGGAAATAACTTAATCCGATCAGGAAACCGGCGATCAACCCAGCGATATGCGCAGTGGCGTTGACGTTTGGCGTCAGGAAAGTCATGATTATACTTATGACGATAATCGGGAGTATAATTTGTCTGAGTTGAGGCAGCGCCCGGCGTCCGTAATACAGAAGGGCTCCGAAAGCACCGAAAATGCCGAAGATTGCTCCGCTTGCGCCTACGTGCAAGTAGTCCAGTGGCTGCAGCAAGTAAGTGGCAAAAGTTCCGGCAAATCCGGCTACTGCATAAATGGTGATAAACCGGACTTTACCCGTCAGCCTTTCCAGTTCAGGTCCAAATAGAAACAATGAGAACATATTAAAGAGCAAATGCATAATGCCGCCGTGAAGGAACATCGGCGTGAACAGCCTCCACCATTCTCCGTCGGCAATCATCGCATTAGAGCCAACTCCGTAATAAAAGATACGGCTGCCGAGAATAGGCACCCAAGTGAGGACATGCACCAGCAGATTAAGCGCAATCAAAGTCGACACAACTGGATACAAACGCAGATACTGTTTGAAACTTTCTGTGCGAATAAACATTTTGTCACCTCGATTTCATACAAGTTATTATACCTTCTTAGTGTTTGCGATTGAAAGGAGAAACAATTATGATTATTGGAATCGGTTTGGATATTGTGGAACTCCACCGGATTCGGAGGCTCGACAATAGGTCTTCCAAATTCCGGGAACGCATTTTGACGGAACGGGAACTCACTGAATATGCCGGGTTGTCCGACAAGCGCAAAGTGGAATTTCTCGCTGGGCGTTTTGCCGCGAAAGAAGCTTTTGCCAAAGCTAACGGCACCGGCATCGGAGAAATGTGTTCATTTGCCGATATCGAAATTCAAAAAGACGAAAAGGGCAAGCCGAGCATTTATTTCCGGCAGCAGGAAATCGGCTTTGTTTCCATCACCCATACGAAAGAATACGCTGCTGCTCAAGTTGTTTTACAATCTTAAAAAGTAAGCGGGGATATGACATGACAGAAAACTATAGACCAACAAAAGCGGTCATTGATTTGGGCGCAATCGAAAAAAACCTGGCCGCTTTCAAAGAACGCAGCCAAGGGGCCGAATTGATTGCAGTGGTAAAAGCGGATGCTTACGGCCATGGCGCAATCGAAGTGGCTAATCGTGCAGTAGAGAGCGGCGTGCAGTTTCTGGCGGTGGCAACACCGGACGAAGCGCTGCACCTCCGGAACCACGGCTTCCAAACAAAAATTTTGGTGATGGGCGCCACGCCGGCATCATTCCTCCCGGTCGCGCAAAAAGAAGAAATTGAGGTGGCTGCTATTTCACTGGAATGGCTCCAAATGGCAGCCGCTGCTGTGAAGCCCGATCTTCCTTCTTTGAAAATTCACCTGAAAGTCGACACCGGTATGCGACGGGTAGGGGTTCTGACAGAAGAGGCGCCAACAGCCATCGAATTGATCCGCCAGTACCCATTTGAATTTACCGGCATTTTCACTCATTTTGCTACGGCGGACGAAGAGTCAGGTGAGCTGTTCCAGCGCCAAGTGCATGAAATGAAGGCCGTTATCGATCAATTGGACGACCCGCAAGTGTTGGTTCATGTG
Source organism: Planococcus liqunii (assembly GCF_030413595.1). Lineage (NCBI taxonomy): Bacteria > Bacillati > Bacillota > Bacilli > Caryophanales > Caryophanaceae > Planococcus > Planococcus liqunii. Next base: position 541,733 of record NZ_CP129238.1, read on the forward strand.
TCCAACAGTGCAGCGGCCATCATGCATCCGGAGCTGGCTTACGGCGCCGTTCGCATCGGCATTTCGATGTATGGCATTGCCCCGTCCCCTTATGTAGAGGAAAAGATGCCGTTCCAACTGGTTCCGGCTCTTAGCCTTGAAACGGAAGTGGTCCATGTGAAAAAAGTGAAAGCTGGCGAAACCTTGAGTTACGGCGCGACTTACCGCAGTGAAAAAGACGAATGGATTGCGACGCTTCCAATCGGCTATGCGGATGGCATGCTGCGTGGGCTTCAAGGGCAGGATGTCTTAATTCGGGGAGAACGGATGCCGGTTGTCGGCCGCATCTGCATGGATCAGTGCATGGTTCGTTTAAACGAACAAGTGCCGGTTGGTGAAAAAGTGCAGCTTATCGGCAAACAGGGAGACGGCTTGGTCCGAATTGACGAGTGGGCAGAGAAACTTGGGACCATCCCCTATGAAATCCCGTGCATATTGACGAAAAGAATCCCTCGAATGTACCATTAAAAGCTTCGATTGCCAAAAGAACCTTTTCACGGCAGCACTTCGATGTTAAGATGGAAGGGTGAGCCAGAGAAAGAACGGTATTTTTGGAGGTGTCGGCTGTGTACGAGAGGTCAAAGACAAAGAAAGTGGTAGTAAAACTGCCAAAACAACTGTTATCAGAGTTGACTACTCATTCAGATGAACTCATTCAAGAGCGCGGAGACTATGTTTACGTGTCCACGCAGCGGGTAATAAAAAATGTATACGATTCACATCATATTCGAGAAGCAATGATCAAGGGCTACGTGGAGATGTCACAAATCAATTTATCAATCGCTTGTGAATGTTCTCATGCCGAGTACGAAGCGGAGCACACGACCGTGCGACTTGTAAGCGGAGGGTGACAATTTGATTGTAAAACGTGGTGACGTTTTTTTTGCAGAACTTTCGCCAGTTGTCGGGTCTGAGCAAGGCGGGACCCGTCCTGTATTGGTGATACAAAATGATATAGGAAATCGGTTCAGTCCAACTGTTATCATTGCAGCGATTACTGCGCAGATCCAAAAAGCGAAATTGCCGACTCACGTTGAAATCAATGCGAAAAAGTATGGTTTTGAACGTGATTCGGTCATCTTGCTTGAGCAATTGCGGACCATTGATAAATCTCGTTTGACTGACAAAATTACCCAGCTTGATGATGAGTTGATGGAAAAAGTGGACGAAGCACTTGAAATCAGTGTCGGCCTTGTAAAGTTCTAAGCATACATACTCCTGAAACACCCGAAGAATGCATTCTTCGGGTGTTATTTTTGTTGTCCAGACGAGAAACTCCATAGACAGCTGACAAAATAGATGTGAAAAAAATAGTTTTCCGATACAATAAAGGATAGAGTATATAAAACCAATAGGAAGCAAGCGTTATATAGTGGTTCAGGGAGGGTTCTGGAAATCGATGAATAAGAAAATGGCTGGATACATCCAGGAAAATTCCACGGAGATTATTTCAAAGTGGCAGGAATTGATGAAAAACGAGAAAGACGAACGTTCTTTCCAAGTGATGCCGACCGATTTAATGAATCAGACGAGCAAGGAATTCGCTGATTTGATGGTCTCGAATTTATTGGAAAGCCATCAGGCATATGAGAATCGGTTAAACGATTTTGCAGAAAAAGTTGTGCGCCTCGGTTGGTCGATCACTTTTGTGACAAAGGCGATTACTCATTTTTCAGAAGTGGTATTCGAAGGCATGCAAGAAAAGGGAATAATCACAAAAGACAATTTCAGTGATTTCTATAAAGAGTTCAACAATTGGATCATCCCGATCCGGGACAGCACCATTGATACATATTCAAAAACTTGGGAACGGACAGTAAGTCTGCAAAAAATTGCGCTTCAGGAACTTTCTGCGTCGCTTATTCCGGTCTTTGACAAAGTATCGGTTATGCCGCTTGTCGGAACGATCGATACAGAGCGTGCAAAACTTATTATGGAGAATTTGCTTGAAGGTGTCGTAAAACACCGGGCGGAAGTAGTGCTTCTTGATATCACAGGTGTTCCGGTCGTCGATACAATGGTTGCGCACCACATTATCCAGGCGGCAGATGCCGTGCGTTTAGTGGGAGCAAAATGCATGCTGGTCGGCATCCGTCCGGAAATTGCACAAACAATTGTAACGCTGGGCATCAATTTGAACGAATTTACAACTACGAGCACGCTGCAGCGTGGAGTAGAGCAGGCACTGGCTTGGACAAATCGCCAAATCGTGGAGGTTGAAGAATAATGAACTTTCGAATTCCAATTTTAAAGCTGCGGGATACGCTTATTGTATCCATCCAATGGGAACTGGACGATCAAACGGCCATTCAATTTCAAGAAGACTTACTGACAAAGCTGCACGAAACGAGTGCACGTGGAGTAGTCATTGACTTAACATCAATCGATTTTATCGATTCATTTATCGCAAAAGTCCTGGGAGACGTCATCAGCATGTCAAGCCTAATGGGAGCGCGAGTGGTTATTACCGGTATCCAGCCAGCAGTGGCTATCACTTTAATCGAATTAGGAATTCGACTTGAAGATGTAATGACAGCACTGGATTTAGAAAATGGCTTGGATAAACTTCAACTGGAATTGGAGGCTTAAATATGAGCAACCAGTCTTCGGTGGAAATATTGACGGAATGGGATATTGTCGCCGCAAGGCAGCTCGGGCGCAATGTAGCGAAAGAGCTGGGCTTTGGCACAGTAGATCAGGCTCGCATTACGACAGCTATCAGCGAGCTTGCCCGAAATATATACCTTTACGCCGGTCAAGGGCGAATTGAAATCCAGCAATTAACGGAAAATGGCGTTAAAGGGATTTTAATCATTGCAGCAGACCAGGGGCCCGGAATTCCAGACGTACGAAAAGTAATGGAAGACGGATTCTCGACTTCAGGCGGTTTGGGAGCGGGTTTGCCCGGTGTCAAACGGCTAATGGATGAATTTAAAATTGAGACGATCCCGGGTGAAGGGACAGACATTAGAGCTACAAAATGGCTTCGATAGGGGGAGCACACTATGGTCCACAAAATCGAAAATCAATACAAAGAAATTTTGAATCAGTATATGCAAAGGCAGTCTGAACAAAATCTGTATGTGGGTCAAAACTTCAGCCGCCAGCTTATTTCTGAAAACATCTCTCCAGAAGAAGTGATCAGTGTCCACAAAGCGGCAATGCAGGAAATTTACAAGGAGCTGCCGGATGTTGTCTGGCATTCCTTTGATTTTCTGATTGAAATGATGATCAATTACGGCTTGGCTCTACAGGAACGCCAAAGCTTACTGCAGCGCCAGGAAGAAATACGGGTGGAAATGGATTTGGCGGCGAATGTTCAGGAAACTTTGCTGAAAACAAAGTTGCCGGCCTTAAAAGGTTTGGATATTGGCCTATTGTCGATTCCTGCCCGCAAAATGAACGGAGATTACATATACTTTATCAGTGACGAAGAAGGCCATGCCGGAATCGCCGTTGCCGACGTAATCGGCAAAGGACTGCCGGCAGCTCTTTGCATGTCCATGGTCAAATTTGGCATGGACAGTTTGAATAATTCCCCGGCCAGCCCAAGTGAAGTACTGGGCGTCATCAACCGGGTGGTTGAGAAAAGCATTGATGATTCTATGTTTGTTTCCATGTTCTACGGCCGCTACGATGCAAGCACTGCGGCGTTGACTTATGGGTCTGCAGGGCATGAACCGGCTATTTTGTACCGTTCAAAAACGGGTGAATTTGATGAACTGTATGCAAAAGGGCTGCTTCTCGGCGTTTCTCCGGCTGCGGCATACGAAGAACATACGGTCCAACTGGAAGAGAACGATCTGGTTATCATGATGACGGACGGCGTAACCGAAGGGCGCACCGATGAAGGCTTTATCGAGCGTGAAGTTATCTTTGAGTTGATCCAACAGAAAAAAGATGAACCGGCTCAGACCATTGTCCAACACGTCTACGACGAGCTGGAACGGATGCAGAATGCAGAGCTTCGGGACGACTTTACACTAGTTATTTATAAAAAAGTCTAATCCTAGGTTTAAGAACCACTTCCAAGTGGTATTTAAACTTACGATGGCTTTTTTAAGTTCAAGCGAATTAAAGAAAAACGGGGTGTCAAATAGATGAATATTCAAGTGGAACTAGAAGAAACGGACAATAAATTAAAAGGTTATATACATGGGGAAATTGATGCGCATACTGCGCCGGTTCTTCGGGAAAAATTAGAAGCTTACCAAAACAAAGATGGCGTAAATGCAGAGTTGGATCTTTCCGACGTTAATTATATGGATAGTACTGGATTAGGCGTTTTTGTGGCATTCTACAAATCAGTAAATGCCAAAGGCGGGCATGTGAAGCTGACTGGCCTCTCGTCCCGTTTGAAACGGTTATTCGACATAACTGGTTTGGGCGATATCATGGATATCGAATCAGTTGGAAAAGGTGGTAATTGATATGCGTCCTTTCGATTATGTTGAAATGAGGGTTCCCGCTAAATCACAATACGTTGGAGTTGCGCGTCTGACCATTTCAGGGTTGGCAAGCCGTATTGGATTTACGTTTGACGATATTGAAGATTTGAAAATTGCTTCAAGTGAAGCGGTGACAAATGCGGTTCAGCACGCTTATACAGAAGGTGAAGAAGGCGAAGTTGTTATTGGCTGTGCCCTTTATGGAGACAAAATTGAGATAATGGTTGCCGATCATGGACAAAGCTTTGATTTTGAAGAAACAAAAGCGAAGGTTGGCCCTTATCACGATCAGGAAGAAGGCGCTTTTCTTCGCGAAGGAGGTCTTGGCCTGTACTTAATCGAAACCTTAATGGATGAAGTGAAAGTCCATCATCAGGAAGGCGTTACGGTCTTCATGACAAAGTATGTTGGAGGAGAGCAGGTGGAAGAGGATGTCGAAACGATCTCATCCTAATCAGCCGACCAAAGAGCAAGTGCTTGAATGGATTGAGGCTTACCAGAAAAACGAAGACGAAGAAGCCCAAACAATGCTCGTCATGAATTACAAACGGCTTGTTGAATCGATTGCACGCAAATATTCCAATGGTAAATCTTACCACGAGGACATTGCACAAGTAGGCATGCTTGGGCTTCTTGGTGCCATCCGGCGCTACGACCCTTCTTTTGGCAGAAGTTTTGAAGCCTTTGCAGTTCCGACAATCATCGGTGAAATTAAACGATTCCTGCGGGACAAAACGTGGGCAATCCATGTGCCGCGCCGCATCAAGGAATTAGGGCCGCGCATCAAATCGACGGTTGAAGTGCTGACACGCGAACTCCAACGCTCGCCGCAAGTATGGGAAATCGCCGAGTATTTAGATGTTGACGAAGATGATGTACTGGAAGCAATGGAAATGGGCAAGAGCTACCAGGCTCTTTCAATGGACCATTCTTTGGAAGCCGATTCAGATGGCAGTACAGTAACCTTATTTGACGTTGTCGGGCAAGAAGACGATGGTTACGAAAAAGCGGATCAGCGCATGCTTGTAGCGAATGCGATGAATGTGCTTTCTGAACGGGAAAAGCAAATCATCCAGTATACCTACATAGAGCAGCTGAGCCAAAAAGAAACTGGGGACAAGCTGGGGATTTCCCAAATGCATGTTTCCCGTCTGCAGCGCAAAGCGATTAAGAAACTGCAAGAAGCTATTTTGGCAGCCGGCGGAGTTTCATAGTGGAGAAAATACAGCATAGTTTTGTGGATGCCTTTATCTTCAATGAAGCAAAAAAAGGGAATTATGAATCCGGCGACAGTTACCATACTGTTTTAACGGATGAGTATTTCATTTGCTCCATAGCCGATGGTCTTGGAAATGGTCCTGTGGCGCGCGAATCTTCACAGGTTATTCCTGAAATACTAGAAGAGTTTCACCATGAAACCATTGATGAACTGATGAAACGGTTCAATGATCTGATGGTTCAAAAACGAGGGGCAGCTGTAGCGATCTTCAAAGTGGATTTTAAGAAAAAGACACTTGAATACAGCTGTGTCGGGAATATCCGGTTTTATCTGTACCGGAAAGGAACCGATGAAATGATTTACCCTTTGCCTGTTATGGGCTATTTATCGGGGCGCCCGCAGAAATTGCGGACGCAGCTTTACACGTATGTAGAAGATGATTTGTTCCTTATCCATTCCGATGGCGTGGAACTGCGAAATCCGAAAGCTATGATGCGCCAAGCGGGAATTCCTGAGCGCCTGTATTACGATATCCTGCGTTCGATTCAGACCGGCGATGACGCAACATTTATAGCGGGAAGCCTACTCAAATGAGTGGGCTTCTTTTTTTGTCTTCTTTTATATACGAAAACCAAAACCAATCAATTTTACTTAAAATTCTGACAAAATAGAGTGATTTTAATTCTATATATTGAAAGCGCTTTCTCATAAACTTCTATATATCAAAGAGCCTCTGATTGTGGAAAAAGAAACGATGCAGTCCAGAGATCTTGTAGCTGCAAAAAGCTTTGATAAAACACAAAGAAGTGTTATCTGAAAGGAGGAATAGATAGAGCACAGTGGCTTGAATGGCTGGACCAATATGCATGATTGACGGAGATGCCAAGGCAGATGGAAAACAAATCGAATTATCGAGGAGGATTGATGGAGATGGCTTTATTGAAAAATGGCATTAAGTATGAAACTAAATTGGTTATGCTCTTTTTTGTAGCTTGGGGATTTTTGTATTTGGATAGACAGGCCATATCGATGTTAATGCCAATGATTATTGAAGATATTGCGCTCAATAATACGAAAATCGGCCAAATCAATATGTGGCAAACAATCGGTTTTGCGATTTCCGCACCAATTTTTGCTATACTTTCAGACCGCTTGGGGCATAAAAAGCAAATCCTGTTTTGGGCTACACTTATTACGTCGATTCTCGCACTGATTACTATGTTTGCAGGGTCTTTCAACTATTTGCTGATTGTGCGGACTTTGCTCGGGGCCAGTGAAGGAATTATTCTTCCCATCTCGATTTCGATGCTGGCTGCCGTTTCCCGTCCGACCACTCTCGGCCGGAACATGGGACTGGTATACGCAGGAGCTGCTGTCATTGGCGTCGCGATTGGGCCGGTGGTCGTCACGCAATTGGGTGAACTGTTTGATTGGCGCTATGCGTTCTTATTTGTCAGCCTACCTAGCTTCATTGCGGCCATGTTGATGCTGAAAGTCGTCAAAGAAGTGGAGGTGTCTCCGCTCGCTGCAGAAGCAAGCAGCGTTACGGTCAGCAGCATTTTGAGCGGCTTGAAAAACCGGAACATCTTAATCTGTACGCTCATCAGTGTATTCTGCATGGGAGCGATGTGGACATTCAACTCATTCCTGCCGCTTTATTTGACGCAAATCAGCCAGCTGTCGATCACGCAAATGGGTATCGTCTTCTCACTGTTCGGCTTGCTGACGATTGTATGGCAAATCTTCATTCCTTATTCTTCTGATAAAATCGGAAGAAAGCCGGCAATGACGGGCTACTTGGCGATGGCGATGGTCACGCCGCTCGTATTGTTCATTTTCCCGAATTCAGCTGCGAGCCTGGTGATTCTGGTACTGTTCGGCGGAATCATATTGGCGATGAATACGATTTACCAAAGCATCATCCCGGTCGAAAGTGTTTCACCTTTGGTCATGGCTTCCGCTAATGCCTTGATCATGGGCGTGGGCGAACTGATTGGGGCCTTCTCCATCGGATTCTCCGGAGTTTTGGCAGATGCCTATAGCCTGACGGCAGTGATGCTCGTCGTTCCGATTTCTTACTTTGTCGCTTTCCTGATTTCGTTTGGCTTAATCGAAACTTTGAGAACAAAAACGGCGGCCAAAGAACAGGCTTTGGTGAAAGCCACTCCGGAAATTTGATCCGGCAGCAACTTGATTTTCTTGTAACGCACACTTAACTGAGTAAGGGAAGAAGAAGCGGGAGCCAGCTTAAACAAGTTGGCTTCTTTTTTCTGTGTTAAAATAATAAGGAAATGAAGGGAAGTGTCTTTATGGAAATGCAACAAATTCATGCGTTGATCGCCAAAGAAACCGGTGTGCGTCCGAATCAGGTAGGCCAAGTTATTGCGTTGATTGAAGACGGCAATACCGTTCCGTTTATCGCACGTTACCGAAAAGAAGCGACAGGGTCGCTCGATGAAGTGCAGATCAAAGCCATCGATGACCGTTATACATATATCCAAAACCTGGAACAGCGAAAAATAGAAGTCATCCGCTCGATCACTGAGCAAGAAAAACTGACGCCGGAGCTTGAAAAGGAAATTTTGGGCGCTACGGTATTGCAGCGTGTAGAAGATCTCTACCGGCCTTACAAACAAAAACGCCGCACAAAAGCGACGATTGCCAAAGAAAAAGGGCTGCAGCCGTTTGCTGATTGGCTTATGGAATTCCACAAAGAAAATCCGACGGCTAAAGCAAATGAGTTTATCAATAAAGAAGCCGGAATCGAATCGGCAGAAGAAGCCATTCAAGGCGCACAGGACATTTTGGCGGAATCATTCGCAGATGATCCGGATATCCGTGAAAAGGTCCGGTACATGACCCGCAAAAACGGCACCATAGCGACCACTGCCAAAAAGAACCACGAAGATGAAAAACAAGTGTTTGAAATGTATTACGAATACGAAGAAGCGATTCAAAAAATCGTTCCCCACCGGATTTTAGCCATTAACCGCGGCGAGAAAGAAGATGTCTTGAAAGTCTCCATCAATCCGCCGGTAGACCGAATTCTGACGCTTATGAAAAACAAATGGGTCAAAACATCTTCGGCTGCAGGTGAAATTGTGGCTGCCGCAATCGAAGACAGCTACAAACGGTTGATCCAGCCGTCCGTTGAGCGTGAAATCCGAACCGAGCTGAGTGAAAAAGGGGAAACGCAAGCCATTCATATCTTCTCGGAAAACTTGCGCAATCTGCTGCTGCAGCCGCCGATGAAAAACAAAATGGTGCTTGGGGTAGATCCGGCTTACCGGACAGGCTGCAAATTAGCCGTCATCGATGAAACCGGGAAACTGCTGGAAGTGGCCGTTATTTATCCTCATGCCCCGCGAAACGATCAAGCGGGTGCGAAAAAAACAATGAAGCAGCTCGTTTCAAAATACCCGATTGAAATTATGGCCATCGGAAATGGCACGGCTTCGAGAGAGACCGAGCAATTTGTTGCCGATTTCATCTCGGAAACCGATAAAGGCATTTCCTATGTCATTGTCAATGAAGCGGGGGCGAGTGTGTACTCGGCATCCGACATCGCCCGCGCTGAGTTCCCGAATCTTCAAGTGGAAGAGCGGAGTGCCGCTTCGATTGCGCGCCGTCTGCAGGATCCGTTATCGGAACTCGTGAAAATCGATCCGAAAGCGGTAGGGGTCGGACAGTATCAGCACGATGTGTCGCAGAAGAAGCTGGCGGACCAGCTGACCTTTGTCGTCGAGACAGCGGTTAACCAGGTAGGCGTGAACGTAAACTCAGCATCGGCTTCCTTACTGCAGTATGTAGCAGGTTTGAGCAAAACGGTGGCGGAGAACGTCATTAAAATGCGGGATGAAAACGGCCGTTTTACTACGCGTGCCCAGCTCAAGAAAATTCCGCGCCTTGGTGCGAAAACTTATGAACAGGCAATCGGGTTCCTGCGGATTCCGGAAGGAAAAAATCCATTGGACGCAACGGGCATCCATCCGGAAAGCTATGATGTTGCAGACAAACTGCTGAATTTGGTTGGAGCGGATAAGAAAGATGTCGGCAAGCCGGAAGTGGCAGAGAAATTAGGGCAGCTGCCGCTGAACGAACTCAGCGATAAATGGGGCGTCGGCGAAGTGACGCTGCAGGATATTCTGGATGCACTGAAAAAGCCGAACCGGGATCCGCGCGACGAATTCCCACAGCCTTTATTGAAAAGCGATATTTTAAAAATGGAAGACTTGCTGCCAGGCATGGAAGTGCAAGGAACCGTCCGCAATGTTGTGGACTTCGGTGCCTTTGTAGACATTGGCGTAAAGCAGGACGGGCTCGTCCATATTTCGAAATTGAAAAAAGGATTTGTGAAACATCCGCTGGAAGTCGTAGCGGTTGGAGATATCGTCACCGCGTGGGTGGAAAAAGTCGAAAAAGACAAAGGGCGCATTGCCTTGACGATGCTGCCGCCGAAACAACAAATCGAACAGGGTTAAAAAATGCCCATGCACAGACAGCCGCTTCTTGTTAAAATAGAAGCGGCTGTTTTATTTAAGAAAAGAAATAGGTGAGTGACAATGACCAACAACGAACTGACAGAACTGATAAAAGAAATCTCCCATTCCGTATTTCGTAAACCATTTCGCCACAAAGGGATTTTTAACACCCGTTTAAGAACCACAGGCGGAAGGTACTTGTTGAGATCGCACAACATCGAAATCAATCCGAAGTCATATGAGAAATTCGGTTTCAGCGAATTGGAAGGAATCATCAAACATGAACTGTGCCATTACCACTTACATATAGAAGGAAAAGGCTATAAACACCGGGATGCGGATTTCAGAACGCTGCTGAAAGAAAGCGGAGCTCCGCGCTTTTGCTCGTCAATCGAACCGCGAGCAACAACCGCAAAGCCGGCTAAACGCTATGTATACGAATGCGTCGCCTGCAATGCAAACTACGTCCGGAAGATCCGGATGAATGTCGAAAGGTACCGCTGCGGAAGATGTTCCGGAAAGCTTTCTCTAAAATAATAAAAAGAAATTCAAAAAGGTATTGACGATTCATCAGGACCTCTTTATAATAGAAAAAGTCGACAAGTACTTAAACAGTTCTTGAAACACTATTCCGAAGTAGCTCAGTGGTAGAGCACCGCACTGTTAATGCGATGGTCGTAGGTTCGAGTCCTACCTTCGGAGCCATTAAGGCCCCTTGGTCAAGTGGTTAAGACACCGCCCTTTCACGGCGGTAACACGGGTTCGAATCCCGTAGGGGTCACCAATCATTTTAAAAAGCAGTTGAGTTAAATTGCTATTTTGAAATACATACTTTAGAGAAACTCCTTACATATCTTATAAAGTAATATTATTGTCGCGGGGTAGAGCAACGAGCCGTATGAAAACGGCGAAGTTACACCGAAGCAGCCGAAGGCGATGCAGGTGTCCGCTACAAAAGAAGCGTAAGAGAAACAAAGTATTACTACTATTATTGTCGCGGGGTAGAGCAGTTCGGTAGCTCGTCGGGCTCATAACCCGGAGGTCGCAGGTTCAAATCCTGCCCCCGCAACCAAAAAGGTCCCGTGGTGTAGCGGTTAACATGCCTGCCTGTCACGCAGGAGATCGCCGGTTCGATCCCGGTCGGGACCGCCATTTTATTGGGGTATAGCCAAGCGGTAAGGCAACGGGTTTTGATCCCGTCATGCCCTGGTTCGAATCCAGGTACCCCAGCCATTTTTAATGCCGATCTAATTGATAACAACGCAATGATTATTGGAATGGAAAAATCAAAAAAGATGTTGACAATTGATTGTCTAAGTTCTATAATAGAATTTGTCCCTAAAATAATTTTATGCGGTCGTGGCGGAATGGCAGACGCGCTAGGTTGAGGGCCTAGTGGGAGAAATCCCGTGGAAGTTCGACTCTTCTCGGCCGCACCATACGCAATGCGCCCGTAGCTCAATTGGATAGAGTACTTGACTACGAATCAAGCGGTTAGAGGTTCGAGTCCTCTCGGGCGCGCCATCATTTTTCTTTCTTATAACTTTTATATGCGGGTGTAGTTTAGTGGTAAAACCTCAGCCTTCCAAGCTGATGATGAGGGTTCGATTCCCTTCACCCGCTCCATAATTTTAAAACTATGAACCTTGAAAACTGAACAGCAAAACGTCAACAAATAGCAACGGCCGCGCAAAACGGCCCGCGCAAATGTACTGATCAGGCTTCGGCCAGATCAAGCGACTCGCGCACCTTTCGGGGTGGCGAGACGCCAGCAAGTATTTGAGCAATCAACTACTCTATAATGGAGAGTTTGATCCTGGCTCAGGACGAACGCTGGCGGCGTGCCTAATACATGCAAGTCGAGCGGAACACTTGGAGCTTGCTCCAAGCGTTTAGCGGCGGACGGGTGAGTAACACGTGGGCAACCTGCCCTGCAGATCGGGATAACTCCGGGAAACCGGTGCTAATACCGAATAGTTTGACCTCCCTCCTGGGAGGTTACGGAAAGACGGTTTCGGCTGTCACTGCAGGATGGGCCCGCGGCGCATTAGCTAGTTGGTGGGGTAACGGCCCACCAAGGCGACGATGCGTAGCCGACCTGAGAGGGTGATCGGCCACACTGGGACTGAGACACGGCCCAGACTCCTACGGGAGGCAGCAGTAGGGAATCTTCCGCAATGGACGCAAGTCTGACGGAGCAACGCCGCGTGAGTGATGAAGGTTTTCGGATCGTAAAACTCTGTTGCGAGGGAAGAAACCGTGCCAATTAACTACTGGCACCTTGACGGTACCTCGCCAGAAAGCCACGGCTAACTACGTGCCAGCAGCCGCGGTAATACGTAGGTGGCAAGCGTTGTCCGGAATTATTGGGCGTAAAGCGCGCGCAGGCGGTCCTTTAAGTCTGATGTGAAAGCCCACGGCTCAACCGTGGAGGGTCATTGGAAACTGGGGGACTTGAGTGCAGAAGAGGAAAGTGGAATTCCATGTGTAGCGGTGAAATGCGTAGAGATGTGGAGGAACACCAGTGGCGAAGGCGACTTTCTGGTCTGTAACTGACGCTGAGGCGCGAAAGCGTGGGGAGCAAACAGGATTAGATACCCTGGTAGTCCACGCCGTAAACGATGAGTGCTAAGTGTTAGGGGGTTTCCGCCCCTTAGTGCTGCAGCTAACGCATTAAGCACTCCGCCTGGGGAGTACGGCCGCAAGGCTGAAACTCAAAGGAATTGACGGGGGCCCGCACAAGCGGTGGAGCATGTGGTTTAATTCGAAGCAACGCGAAGAACCTTACCAGGTCTTGACATCCCGCTGACCGCCCTGGAGACAGGGCTTTCCCTTCGGGGACAGCGGTGACAGGTGGTGCATGGTTGTCGTCAGCTCGTGTCGTGAGATGTTGGGTTAAGTCCCGCAACGAGCGCAACCCTTGATCTTAGTTGCCAGCATTCAGTTGGGCACTCTAAGGTGACTGCCGGTGACAAACCGGAGGAAGGTGGGGATGACGTCAAATCATCATGCCCCTTATGACCTGGGCTACACACGTGCTACAATGGACGGTACAAAGGGCTGCCAACCCGCGAGGGGGAGCCAATCCCAGAAAACCGTTCTCAGTTCGGATTGCAGGCTGCAACTCGCCTGCATGAAGCCGGAATCGCTAGTAATCGTGGATCAGCATGCCACGGTGAATACGTTCCCGGGCCTTGTACACACCGCCCGTCACACCACGAGAGTTTGTAACACCCGAAGTCGGTGAGGTAACCCTTGTGGAGCCAGCCGCCGAAGGTGGGACAGATGATTGGGGTGAAGTCGTAACAAGGTAGCCGTATCGGAAGGTGCGGCTGGATCACCTCCTTTCTAAGGATAATATCGGAACGGAGCTTACGCTCCGGTTGACGTTTTGCGTTCAGTTTTGAAGGTTCACTGAAAGGCGAAAAACGCCGTTCAGCTCAACCGGCTGCTGGAAGGCTTGACTTGACATGCTTGCATGTCGAAGGAAAGCGTGAAGCAGACGCGGGAGCTGGCGTTTGGAGCTGGACATGACACTTCAACCCTTGTTCTTTGAAAACTGGATATGACGACATTGAAACAACGAAAACAAGCAACACGAGTGATGAGACCGATTTTTTCGGTCGACTTTCTAATGGTTAAGTTAGAAAGGGCGCACGGTGGATGCCTTGGCACTAGGAGCCGAAGAAGGACGGCACTAACACCGATATGCTCCGGGGAGCTGTAAGTGAGCTTTGATCCGGAGATTTCCGAATGGGGGAACCCACCGCCTTTAATGGGGCGGTATCCATGTGTGAATTCATAGCACATGAGAAGGCAGACCCAGGGAACTGAAACATCTAAGTACCTGGAGGAACAGAAAGCAAATGCGATTCCCTGAGTAGCGGCGAGCGAAACGGGATCAGCCCAAACCAAGAGGCTTGCCTCTTGGGGTTGTAGGACACTCAATACGGAGTTACAAAAGAAGCGGTTAGGCGAAGCGACCTGGAACGGTCCGCCACAGTGGGTAACAGCCCCGTAGCCGAAAATCGCTTCCCTCCTGAGTGGATCCTGAGTACGGCGGAACACGTGAAATTCCGTCGGAATCCGGGAGGACCATCTCCCAAGGCTAAATACTACCTAGTGACCGATAGTGAACCAGTACCGTGAGGGAAAGGTGAAAAGCACCCCGGAAGGGGAGTGAAACAGATCCTGAAACCGTGTGCCTACAACTAGTCAAAGCCCGTTTATGGGTGATGGCGTGCCTTTTGTAGAATGAACCGGCGAGTTACGATTGCATGCAAGGTTAAGGTGAGAAGCCGGAGCCGCAGCGAAAGCGAGTCTGAATAGGGCGAATGAGTATGCAGTTGTAGACCCGAAACCAGGTGATCTACCCATGTCCAGGGTGAAGGTAAGGTAACACTTACTGGAGGCCCGAACCCACGCACGTTGAAAAGTGCGGGGATGAGGTGTGGGTAGCGGAGAAATTCCAATCGAACCTGGAGATAGCTGGTTCTCTCCGAAATAGCTTTAGGGCTAGCCTCAAGATAGAGAATCCTGGAGGTAGAGCACTGTTTGGACTAGGGGCCCATCCCGGGTTACCGAATTCAGACAAACTCCGAATGCCAGTGATTTATGCTTGGGAGTCAGACTGCGAGTGATAAGATCCGTAGTCAAGAGGGAAACAGCCCAGACCACCAGCTAAGGTCCCCAAATATCCGTTAAGTGGAAAAGGATGTGGCGTTGCTTAGACAACCAGGATGTTGGCTTAGAAGCAGCCATCATTTAAAGAGTGCGTAATAGCTCACTGGTCGAGTGACACTGCGCCGAAAATGTACCGGGGCTAAACGGATTACCGAAGCTGTGGATGGACATCGTAGATGTCCGTGGTAGGAGAGCGTTCTAAGGGCGTCGAAGCGGGACCGGAAGGATCCGTGGAGCGCTTAGAAGTGAGAATGCCGGTATGAGTAACGAAAGACGGGTGAGAATCCCGTCCACCGAATGCCTAAGGTTTCCTGAGGAAGGCTCGTCCGCTCAGGGTCAGTCGGGACCTAAGTCGAGGCCGATAGGCGTAGACGATGGACAACAGGTTGATATTCCTGTACCACCTCCCCGCCGTTTGAGCAATGGGGGGACGCAGAAGGATAAGGCGAGCGCGCCGTTGGTTGAGCGCGTCCAAGCAGCAAGGTGGGAAACGAGGCAAATCCCGTTTCCATCAACATTGAACTGTGACGGCAAGGGGCATATGCCCTGGAGTCCCTGATTTCACACTGCCAAGAAAAGCCTCTAGCGAGGCGGGAGGTGCCCGTACCGCAAACCGACACAGGTAGGCGAGAAGAGAATTCTAAGGTGAGCGAGTGAACTCTCGTTAAGGAACTCGGCAAAATGACCCCGTAACTTCGGGAGAAGGGGTGCTCTGGTAGGGTGTATAGCCCGAGAGAGCCGCAGTGAATAGGCCCAGGCGACTGTTTAGCAAAAACACAGGTCTCTGCAAAACCGTAAGGTGACGTATAGGGGCTGACGCCTGCCCGGTGCTGGAAGGTTAAGGGGAGTGCTTAGCGCAAGCGAAGGTGCGAACTGAAGCCCCAGTAAACGGCGGCCGTAACTATAACGGTCCTAAGGTAGCGAAATTCCTTGTCGGGTAAGTTCCGACCCGCACGAAAGGCGTAACGATCTGGGCACTGTCTCAACGAGAGACTCGGTGAAATTATAGTACCTGTGAAGATGCAGGTTACCCGCGACAGGACGGAAAGACCCCGTGGAGCTTTACTGCAGCCTGATATTGAATTTTGGTGCAACTTGTACAGGATAGGTAGGAGCCAGAGAACCCGGAGCGCCAGCTTCGGGGGAGGCGTCGGTGGGATACTACCCTGGTTGTATTGAAATTCTAACCCACGCCCCTGATCGGGGCGGGAGACAGTGTCAGGCGGGCAGTTTGACTGGGGCGGTCGCCTCCTAAAGAGTAACGGAGGCGCCCAAAGGTTCCCTCAGAATGGTTGGAAATCATTCGCAGAGTGTAAAGGCACAAGGGAGCTTGACTGCGAGACGTACAGGTCGAGCAGGGTCGAAAGACGGGCTTAGTGATCCGGTGGTTCCGCATGGAAGGGCCATCGCTCAACGGATAAAAGCTACCCCGGGGATAACAGGCTTATCTCCCCCAAGAGTCCACATCGACGGGGAGGTTTGGCACCTCGATGTCGGCTCATCGCATCCTGGGGCTGTAGTCGGTCCCAAGGGTTGGGCTGTTCGCCCATTAAAGCGGTACGCGAGCTGGGTTCAGAACGTCGTGAGACAGTTCGGTCCCTATCCGTCGCGGGCGCAGGAAATTTGAGAGGAGCTGTCCTTAGTACGAGAGGACCGGGATGGACACACCGCTGGTGTACCAGTTGTTCCGCCAGGGGCATCGCTGGGTAGCTATGTGTGGCCGGGATAAGTGCTGAAAGCATCTAAGCACGAAGCCCCCCTCAAGATGAGATTTCCCATTGCGCAAGCAAGTAAGATCCCTCAAAGACGATGAGGTAGATAGGTTCGGGGTGGAAGCGCGGCGACGCGTGCAGCTGACGAATACTAATCGATCGAGGACTTAACCAAACCGTTGTTTTCACCATGTCGCATATCCAGTTTTGAGGGCGCAAGCACTCAGAAAAATAGTCCAGTGACGATGGCAAAGAGGCCACACCCGTTCCCATCCCGAACACGGAAGTTAAGCTCTTTTGCGCCAATGGTAGTTGGGGGTTTCCCCCTGTGAGAGTAGGACGTCGCTGGTCTGTTTTTTTTTTGGTCCCGTGGTGTAGCGGTTAACATGCCTGCCTGTCACGCAGGAGATCGCCGGTTCGATCCCGGTCGGGACCGTATTTCAAAATAAACACAGCGATCCCGCTGTGTTTATTTTTTTTGTATTTCTATCGTTAAACAGAAAAAATAATTGGTTCTTTTGCCAAATGGGCTTTTGAAGAAAGATATTTTGATTTACTGCTATTTCTTCGCTAAACTATGTTAAGACTCAAACGAGGTGACACGCTAATGATGTATACAATAGAAGTTAATTCTCCAGAGGAAACGGAAGAATTTGCAGCCAAACTTGCTGGCTTTCTGCAGCCGCAGGACCTTTTGACATTGGAAGGAGACCTGGGCGCCGGAAAGACAACATTCACGAAAGGGCTCGCCAAAGGGCTTGGAATTGAACGAATGGTGAATAGCCCGACGTTTACGATCTTAAAGCAATATGAAGGGGACTTGGATCTAAACCATTTTGATGTCTATCGTTTGGAAAACAGTGATGAAGACATCGGTTTTGAAGAGCTTTTCGAAAGTGAAGCAGTTTCCGTGGTTGAATGGGCATCCTTCATTGAAGATTACTTACCGAAAGAACGGCTGGAAATCATCATCACCCGGCATGCTGAAGAGAGCCGGAGCATTGAGTTTCATCCCATTGGCAGCCGTTATGAAACTTTGTGCAAGGAGCTAAACTTATCATGATTTATTTAGGCATCGATACATCAAATTCTCCATCAGCTATTGCGCTGATGTCTGATGACACCGTTTTGATAGAGGAAATCACCAACTTGA
Source organism: Planococcus liqunii (assembly GCF_030413595.1). NCBI lineage: Bacteria > Bacillati > Bacillota > Bacilli > Caryophanales > Caryophanaceae > Planococcus > Planococcus liqunii. Next base: position 559,468 of record NZ_CP129238.1, read on the forward strand.
AAATCAATCATTCGTTGACGGCCATGCCGGCTATTGAAGAGATGATGAAAAAGGCCAAAGTTGCTCCGAAAGATTTAACACATATTGCAGTGGCTGAAGGGCCGGGGTCTTACACCGGTGTCCGCATTGGACTGACCATTGCCAAGACGCTTGCCTGGTCATTGAAGCTGCCTTTGCATATGGTTTCGAGCTTAAAAGTGTTGGCAGCAAACGGCCAGTATTTTGATGGGCTGATTTGTCCGGTTATGGATGCGCGACGTGGCACGGCTTTTACTGCGTTATACGACGGGAAAACTCTGGAGCTGGTCATTGAGGATCAGCACAGCCATTTCAAGGAGTTTTTAATAAAAGCCAAAGCATTGGGCAAACCGGTATTGTTTACGGGGATTGATGTTTCCATTCACGAAGAAACCATTCGGGAAGTATTGGGCAGCCAGGCATTTTTCACGGCGCCTCAAAACCGTCTGCCGCGTGCTGTGAATCTGATCATGCTGGCGAAAGAAGTTCCGGCAGCGGATATCCACCACGCCGTTCCGGAGTATCAGCGCATTACGGAAGCTGAAGCGAATTACATCAAAAGCCAGGAAGGGCAAAGCTCATGAGCGACGATGTGATTTTCCGCAAAATGACGGTAAAAGACATTGATGAAGTGTACGAAATTGAAAAGCTTTCGTTTACCTTGCCTTGGACAAAAGAATCGTTTTACTATGAAATGCTGCATAACGAAAATGCCTATTACGTAGTTGCGGAAACCGAAAAAGGAATTGTCGGCTATTGCGGGATGTGGCTCATCATAGATGAAAGCCATGTCACGAATATTGCAATCCTTCCAGACCAACGCGGCAAAAAATTAGGCGAACGTTTGATGCGGGCAGCGATCGATATTGCAAAAGCGCATGGCGCAGTGCTGATGACCTTAGAAGCGAGAGTCAGCAATCATGTAGCGCAAAGTTTGTACCGTAAATTAGGATTTCAAAATGGTGGCATCCGGAAACGGTATTATACCGATAACCTGGAAGATGCCATAGTGATGTGGGTGAATTTTGATGAATAAAGATATTTATGTATTGGGTATTGAGACCAGCTGCGACGAAACAGCCGCTTCCATTGTGAAAAACGGACGGGAAATCGTTTCTAATGTTGTGGCTTCGCAAATCGAAAGCCATAAACGCTTCGGCGGAGTGGTGCCTGAAATCGCTTCGCGCCATCATGTGGAACAGATTACACTGGTGATCGAAGAAGCGCTTCAGCGCGCTCAGATGGAGCCGCAAGAGCTGGATGCAGTAGCAGTAACGGAAGGGCCGGGATTGGTCGGTGCCTTGCTAATCGGCGTTAATGCGGCAAAGGCATTTGCGTTTGCCAACAGTCTTCCGCTTGTCGGCGTCCATCATATTGCAGGGCATATTTATGCCAACCGCCTGGAGCAGGAAATGGAGTTTCCTTTGCTTGCTTTAGTCATTTCCGGCGGGCATACGGAACTGGTTTATATGAAAGAACATGGCAGTTTTGAAGTGATCGGGGAAACGCGTGATGATGCTGCAGGGGAAGCGTATGACAAAGTGGCAAGAACCTTGAATCTTCCTTATCCAGGCGGGCCTCATATTGATCGCTTAGCGCATGCCAGCGACGGTGCCATTGATTTTCCACGGGTATGGCTCGAAGAAGGATCCTATGATTTCAGTTTCAGCGGCTTGAAGTCGGCTGTGCTGAATTATATGCACAATGCCAAACAGCGCGGAGAAGTGGTGCCGCCTGAACACGTCGCTGCCGGATTCCAAAACAGTGTCGTTGAAGTGGTAACAGCGAAAGCGCTGCGTGCTGCAAAAGAGTACAAAGTGCGCCAAGTCATCGCAGCGGGCGGCGTGGCTGCCAACAAAGGGCTCAGAACGTCTCTGTCTGCAGCGTTTGAACAGCAAGGCATTCCGTTCTTCATCCCGCCTCTTTCCTTGTGTACGGATAACGCAGCCATGATTGCAGCAGCTGGCACCGTCATGTTCGAAAAAGGCATTACAGGAAATATGGCGATGAACGGCCGGCCAGGAATGGTCTTGTCTTCCTGGGGATAAAATTGTTCGCCCTGTGGAAAGCTGATCTGTATCAATAAACTATTAAAGTTCAAAAAAGCGCAGTTGATTCCTGAAAAGGAATGCCAACTGCGCTTTTTTTCTGTTTTCAGATTATTTATTACACAAAAAATCCGTTCGTTGTCAATAGAGAACATTTGTACTTATGCACAATTTGTGCATAACATGTTCATAACTTTCTGAAAAACACCTTCAATTCTATATCTTGTGTACTAGTTATGGGAAAACTTTGTGGATAATAATTAAATTGCCTGTGGATAATGTGGAAAAGTCTGTTGATAGTTGATTTAATAAGAGGAGACATGTGTGCAACTTTGTGGAAACATAAATTTACGGAAAAGGTATTGACCTATATATAGAAAAAGAAAAAACCGCATACAATAGTATGCGGTCAACTGTGGACTTTTTCAAGCTTTTCTTGCAATTCGAGCCAAAATAACATTTTTTCTTCGTGTGCTTCTTTCAACTCGTCCAACTGGCTTTGGAGCGGCAAGACCTTCTCGTGGTCCTGGAAAATCTCAGGCTGGCACAGCAATTCCTCGACTTCAGCGATCTGCTGATCGAGCTGCTCCATTTCCTGTTCGGTTTCTTCGGATTGGCGCAGCAGCTGGCGTTCCAGTTTTTTTGCTTCTTTGTTGATCTGGGATGTGGTTGCAACGGGAACTGTTTTAGCAACGGTCGCTTTTTCTGCATCTTCCAATGCCTGCAGCTCTTCGGTTTCCAGTTTCTTTTCCACGTAATAGTCGTAGTTGCCCAAATACTCCGTCGTGCCGTCACGGGTCAATTCCACCACTTTTGTCGAGAGGCGGTTCATGAAGTAACGGTCATGGGAAACGAATAAAATGGTGCCCGGATAATCGAGCAGGGCGTTTTCCAGCACTTCTTTGCTGTCGAGGTCCAAGTGGTTGGTCGGCTCATCCAAAAGCAGCACATTGGCTTTTTGCATCATGAGCTTAGCCAGTGCCACACGGGCTTTTTCGCCGCCTGACAGTGTAGAGATCGGTTTTAATACGTCGTCTCCGGTAAACAGGAAGCGGCCCAGAATGCCGCGGATGTCTTTTTCGTTAACATGTGGGTAATCATCCCATAATTCATTCAGAACGAGCTTATTGCCTTTTAAGTTGGCTTGTTCCTGGTCGTAGTAGCCGAACTGGATGCCGGTGCCGTAATGAATGGTTCCGGCAAGCGGCTCCAATTCTTTCATGATGGTTTTCAGCAAAGTCGACTTCCCAACGCCGTTAGGGCCGACAAGCGCCAGGCTGTCCTGGCGGTACAATTTCATAACGATGTTTTGCGAAACGGGCTGGCCGCTATAGCCGATGGCGAGCGACTGGACATTCAGCACGTCGTTGCCGCTTTGCTTGGCAATGGTGAAACCGAAACGGGCGGATTTCTCGTCGCCGTCCGGTGCATCCATCCAGTCGGTTTTTTCAAGCACCCGCCGGCGGCTTTGCGCCATTTTGGTGGTGGAAGCCCGGACCAGGTTGCGCTGGACATAATCTTCCAGTTTCGCTTTTTCGCTTTGCTGTTTTTCGAACTGCTTTAAGTCGAGTTCATACTGCTTCGCTTTTTCGTCGAGGTAGCGGCTGTAGTTGCCTGTGTACTTTTTGACTCGGTGGCGCGAGACTTCGTAGACAAGCGTTACCACTTGGTCGAGGAAGTACCGGTCATGCGAAACGATGAGAATCGCACCCGGGTAATTCTTTAAGTAATTCTCGAGCCAGCTCAGTGTTTCAATATCCAAGTGGTTCGTCGGCTCATCAAGAATCAGAAGCTGGGGTTTGCTGAGCAGCAGTTTTGCCAGCATCAAGCGCGTTTTCTGGCCGCCGGATAACGACACCACTTTTTTGTCGTAGTCTTCGGGATAAAATTTCATACCGTGGAGAATGGCGCGTGTATCGGCTTCAAACTGGTAGCCGCCTGCATCCTTGAAATCGTGCTGCAAAGTATCGTATTCTTTCATGACTTTTTCGTATTGGACGGCATCGTCGTAGACAGCTGGATCGGCCATTTGGGCTTCCAGTTCCCGGAGTTTTGCTTCTTGTTCACGGAAATGACTAAAAATCGTCATCATTTCGTCCCAGATGCTTGCTTCCGATTCGAGGTCGGTTTGCTGTTCCAAATAACCGATGGTCAGATCTTTCGGCATAATGATATCGCCGCTGTCATATGAAATTTCACCGGAAATGATCTTCAGCAAAGTCGACTTTCCTGCGCCGTTGCGGCCCACGAGTGCAACGCGGTCGCGGTGTTGGACTTCCAGTTTGACGCCGGCAAGAATCTCATCGGCACCGAACGATTTATGGACTTGGTTAACTTGTAATACAATCATGTGGGTCACCTCTATTCTTCTTAAGTGTAGCTGATGGGCGTATTGTTCGCAATCAAGCCAGCTTTACATATCGGGCCGCCTCAGGTAAGATAAAATCGATTTGATTCACTATCCATAGACGCAGGAAAAAAAGAATCCCCAGTGAATCTTTAGACGACCGCAGGAGGTAACGTTGCATGTTACACGAACCATCAAAAATTCCACAAGCCACTACAAAACGGTTGCCGCTTTATTACCGCTTCCTCCAGAATTTCGCGAATGCCGGGCAAAAACGGATTTCTTCGCAGGAATTAAGTGAAGCGATGAAAATCGATTCGGCCACAATACGCCGCGACTTTTCCCATTTAGGTGCATTGGGCAAAAAAGGGTATGGCTACGACGTTCAGGACTTATTGGCGTTTTTCCGCAAAACACTCGACCAGGATGAAGCGACCAATGTGGCGCTGATCGGCGTCGGGAATTTGGGAAGCGCATTTCTAAAGTATAATTTTCAGCGCAACCACAACACGAAAATCGTGCTGGCATTCGACTCGAATTCACCTCTTGAAGGGGAGAAAATCAGCGAAATCGATACATTCCACCCCGATCGGATCGAAGAGAAAATCGAGGAATACGGGATCGAACTGGTGATTTTGACGGTTCCCTCGCGCTCGGCCCAGGAAGTTACAGACCGCCTGGCAAAAACGAACATCAAGGGCATCTTGAACTTTACGCCCGTCCGCATTTCGGTGCCGGACCACATCCGCGTGCAGACCATCGATTTATCGGTCGAACTGCAGACCTTGATCTACCAAATCAAACAGCATTGAAAAAACCTTCCGCCGAAACGAGTTCGGGGAAGGTTTTTTATTGGCCAGCTTTTTCACTGCATCTGTTCAAGCTGTTTCAGGAAATTTTCGAGTTTTTCCATGTTCAATTGCGCAATCATGACAAAGCCGTTGAGCATCACGTGAGCAATGATCGGCGTAATGATCCGCTTTGTTTTCTGGTAAAGGAAAGCTAGCACAATGCCGGTCGAGAAGTAGATCAGCAAATGGCTGAATTCCAAATGCACAGCGGCGAATACGAGCGCGCTGACAGCGGTGGCGAGAAAGAAATTGGTGGTCTGGTTCAAGGAACCGAATACCACCCGGCGGAACACCAGCTCTTCCAGTACAGGTCCAAAAAAGACGACCGCCAGAAGTGCCCACGGGACGACTTCAACCAATTTGGTGATGGATGCGGTATTTTGGGATCCCGGAGCGATGCCGAACAATTCTACTTCTATCAGCGCCGCGATGATTTGGGCGAAGTAGACGAGGAAAAAGCCGAGTACGCCCCAGCCGATTGCTTCAAGCAAACCGGCTTTTTTGCCTTTCCAAATATTGAAGAATTGCTTGTCCCGGAGAATAAGGAACATCGCCGCAATAAACCCGATGCCCATCGTCCAGACGATCAGCCAACCGGAAGTGCTGGCGGCCGCTGTCGCCTGGTCCATGCCTTGGCCGAGGAAATAATTAAGTGTCGGTGTTATAAATAAAATCGGTGCAAGTTGCACAACGATAAAAATCAACAGGATATAAAGTGGTGTTCTTTTGCCTTTTCGGCTCGCTTTGACACTGTACTTGGAGCGGCCTGTGTCGGCTTTTGCTTTAATATTCATTTTCATAAAGCGGATTTCCTTTCGTTTAACAGATTACTTTCATTGTAGAGGTTTCAAAACGGAACCGCAAAGAATAAAAAAAAGTGAATGTTTAGACTTGCAAATGGAAGGGGATTTTATTAAACTGAGAAGTGGGTTAGCACTCTAGGTGTTAGAGTGCTAATGTGGAATATTTAGATAATCTGAGGAGGGTGTTTCAATTGTTAAGACCATTAGGAGATCGCGTTATTATTGAGCTTATCGAAGCAGAAGAAAAGACTTCAAGCGGTATCGTATTGCCGGGTTCGGCACAGGAAAAACCGCAGGAAGGCAAAGTGATCGCTGTAGGTAATGGAGTTATCCGTGACAATGGACAGCGCACTGAACTGGAAGTCCAAGAAGGCGACCGGATCATCTTCTCAAAATACGCAGGCACTGAACTTAAATATGAAGGCAAAGAATATTTGATCTTACGCGAAAACGATATTTTAGCGGTATTGGGCTAAAAATTAATATGCAGTATTGCGCAAAACAGCTACGCTTTCCTGCGGGCTTGCGCCGAACTAACTCGGGCTAATGGCCCGAGTGGATTTCGGCACTGCGCTGTCCCGCGGGAGTCTCCGCTGTTTTGCTCCATATCGCGACTTGAAATATTTGGGAATTAAAATAGAGGAGGAAACTATTCATGGCTAAAGAAATTAAATTCAGCGAAGATGCACGCAGTTTGATGGCTGCTGGTGTTGATAAATTAGCAGATGCAGTAAAAGTGACGCTTGGGCCAAAAGGGCGCAACGTGGTACTTGAGAAGAAATTCGGATCACCTCTTATCACCAACGACGGTGTAACGATTGCAAAAGAAATCGAGCTTGAAAACGCATTTGAAAACATGGGTGCGAAATTGGTGGCGGAAGTTGCTTCTAAAACGAACGACATCGCAGGTGACGGTACGACAACGGCAACGGTTCTGGCGCAGGCTATGATCCGTGAAGGCTTGAAGAACGTAACTGCAGGCGCTAACCCTGTCGGCATCCGCCGCGGGATTGAAATGGCTGTAGAAAGCGCTGTTGAAGGCTTGAAAGCTGTTTCCCAGCAAATCGAAGGCAAAGAATCGATCGCACAAGTTGCAGCGATTTCTTCTGGAGACGCTGAAGTCGGAAACTTGATCGCTGAAGCAATGGAGCGCGTTGGCAACGACGGCGTTATCACTTTGGAAGAATCACGCGGCTTCACAACTGAACTGGATGTAGTCGAAGGGATGCAATTCGACCGCGGATACCAGTCTCCTTATATGGTAACGGATTCCGAGAAAATGGAAGCTGTCTTAGACAACCCATTCATTCTTGTAACAGATAAGAAAATCGGCAACATCCAGGAAATTCTTCCTGTGTTGGAGCAGGTTGTACAACAAAGCAAACCGCTATTAATCGTTGCGGAAGACGTTGAAGGCGAAGCACTTGCTACATTGGTAGTGAACAAATTGCGTGGCACATTCAATGCAGTGGCTGTTAAAGCTCCTGGATTCGGTGACCGCCGCAAAGCAATGCTTGAAGACATCGCAACATTGACTGGCGCTGAAGTGATCACGGAAGATCTTGGCCTTGAGCTGAAAACGACCAACATCACACAACTTGGCCGCGCTTCTAAAGTGGTTGTTTCGAAAGAAAACACAACCATCGTTGAAGGTGCTGGAGACCAAGCGAAAATTGTTGGCCGCGTATCACAAATCCGCAGCCAATTGGAAGAAACAACTTCTGAGTTCGACAAAGAGAAATTGCAGGAACGTCTGGCGAAACTTGCTGGCGGTGTTGCAGTCATCAAAGTCGGAGCAGCTACTGAAACTGAGTTGAAAGAACGCAAACTTCGCATTGAAGATGCATTGAACGCAACTCGCGCAGCAGTTGAAGAAGGTATCGTTGCCGGCGGCGGTACTGCGTTGATTAACGTATACAACAAAGTAGCTGAACTTCTTGAAACGCAAGAAGGCGACATCGCTACAGGCGTTAACATCGTTCTTCGTGCACTTGAAGAGCCGGTTCGCCAAATCGCTACAAACGCAGGCCTTGAAGGATCCATCATCGTTCACCGCCTGAAATCAGAAGAAGTCGGCATCGGCTTCAACGCAGCAAATGGCCAATGGGTCAACATGCTTGCAGAAGGAATCGTTGACCCAACGAAAGTGACGCGTTCAGCACTACAAAACGCAGCTTCTGTTGCGGCTATGTTCCTGACAACTGAAGCAGTTGTTGCAGACATCCCGGAACCAGCAGCACCAATGGGCGGAATGCCTGATATGGGTGGCATGGGCGGCATGATGTAATTAAACATTCCGAAAACCTCGAAAAACCGAGGTTTTCGGTTTTTTTTGTTTTGTGGAGTCGCATTTGATGAATGAAATCCATAGTAAAAAGATAGCCAATAAAATGGCTGTCTTTTTATTTGTTTAAATAGGATTGTTAATGGAAAAGAGGTGGTATAGAATAAGAACAAGTGTTCTTATTTAGATTAGGAGGCAATGGGGATGAAAATCAATCAACAATTAAGGGTCATTAAGGACCGGGGAACCATCAAGTGGCAAGGCATGTTGTTAAATGAACCTGTAAAAATGCAGCAAGAAGAAGTGGAAGAAGATAAAACGATGCCTCAACCGAAATTGGATGCATATGACCTGCAGCTGATCCAGGAAGAATTGGAATGGGCCCTTAAACGCCGATGCAATGTTATTATCCATACGTGGAAGGAAGGCAAAGTGACCAGGCATTATGGTGCGATTTTAAGTATTGATCAGACTGCTAACATACTCACCTATGCAGATCCATTTAAGGATCGCACATTAAATTCGGCCGAGATTGTATCAGTGAATATCGTCGATTAAAGAGAATTCTCCGTTCATCTGTTCAAGGAGGCATGGAAGAATGGCGAAAAAAGTGGTAGCTTAATTTAAATTGCTGAGAAAGCGCAGCAATAATCTCGGGATGAATAAAATGACATTCCAGACGATGCTAAGAACAACTTCAATAAATAACGTAAAACTAAATTCCGAAATTAATTCCACAAACCAATTGTCTCTTAGTTTTCTTTTCTTTTTCTCAATCTCCATGATCAGCACTCCGTTTCCTTTATAAATTTTGCTGCAGCAAATCGCTTTATTAAGAATATTCATCGTAAAATCCTATTTCTTCCAGTATACTTGATTTTGCAAAACCAGCGATATATAGAAATGAAATTTTTTACTTACTTAAACTTCAGCTATACATCGATGGACAAATCGCGCCGCTTTCCACAAACGCATGAGTCATGTAAACTAGTTAAAGTTAATGGGAATAGAATGCAGCACAATTAAAATTGATATTTTTTATTTTGAAAATAGATGCATAGAAGATGATGGGATGAAGGGCTAATTCTTCGTCCAGCAATGAAAGGATTGGAAGTTAGAGATGACAGAGAATTTTTGGCTCGATTTGCCACGGCCGTTTTTTATTCTGGCGCCGATGGAAGAAGTCACGAATGTGGTATTCCGGAAAGTGGTAGCGGAAGCAGCTCGGCCGGATGTGTTTTTTACGGAGTTTACAAATACAGAGAGCTACTGCAACCCGGACGGGGTTTTCAGTGAAGAAGGGCGCTTGACGTTTGAAGAAGATGAACAGCCGATTGTCGCGCATATATGGGGGAACATTCCGGAACAATACCGGGAGATGAGCCTCGGGATGGCGAAGCGGGGCTTTAAAGGCATCGACATCAATATGGGCTGTCCGGTAGGGAATGTGGCTGCGAAAGGCAAAGGCAGCGGCATGATCCGCTACCCCGAAAATGCGGCGGAAGTCATCCAGGCAGCCAAAGCAGGCGGCTTGCCGGTCAGTGTGAAGACGCGGCTTGGCTATACGGATGTCGAGGAGTGGAAAGGCTGGCTGACCCATGTCTTGGAACAGGACATCGCCAATCTGTCGATTCACTTGCGCACGAAGAAAGAAATGAGTGCTGTTCCGGCGCACTGGGAACTGATTCCGGAAATCAAGAAGCTCCGAGATAAAGTGGCGCCTCATACATTGCTTACGATCAACGGGGATATTCCGGATTACCAGACCGGCGTGGAACTTGCCGAAAAATACGGCATCGATGGCGTCATGATCGGCCGCGGGATTTTCCAGAATCCGTTCGCTTTTGAAAAAGAAGCGCGCGAACACAGCCCTGAAGAAATGCTGGACCTGTTAAAGCTGCACCTGGATTTGCATGACAAATATTCTACTGAAGAAGAGCCGCTGCCGTTCCGGCCGCTGCGCCGTTTTTTCAAGATTTATGTCAGTGAAATCCCGGACGCCGATGATTTGAGAAATCAATTGCTGAAAACGGATTCGACGGACGAAGTGCGGGCGTTGCTTCAGGCGTTCGAGCAACAAATTGCTGTTCGTTGAATAAAACAGCCTTCCATGAAGGGTCTATTTAGGTTCTTCATTAAACCGGGAGTGTTTTGTTTGCCACATAGGTCACAGTCCAATCGAAAAAGCCTTACACCATTTTAAGAAATCGGTGTGAGGCTTTTAATATTGCTGACGGATGAATAAGCAAGATAAGTTCAAATTATGTCTGCGCTTTCAAAAGATTGGGCTTATGTGACACCTGTCACTAGGCGCCCCCTTGCTTCCTCAGGTAAATTATCCGTAGCAGAAAGCTGCTTCCGATACGGAATTGCATTTAAAGGAGAATTTATTAATGAAGAAAATAGCTTGGATTACGGACACGGCAGCGCAGCTGGATGAAGCGTTCATCGAAAAGCATGATGTCTACGTACTGCCTCTTAGCGTCATTTTTGGGGACGGTGAATACAAAGAATCGATCGATCTGACACAACAGGAATTTTACGATAAATTGCGCTTGGCGAAAGTATCCCCTAAAACGTCGCAGCCGGCAATTGGCGAGATGCTTTCCTTGTATGAAAAGCTGCAGTCGGAAGGATACGATTTTGCGATTGCTTTGCATTTATCCAGCGGGCTTTCGGGCACGTTTGCGACGGCACAATCTGCTGCAGAGATAGCGGATTTTAAAGTCTATCCGATTGATTCGCTGATTGGGTCATTTCCAATGGTGAAGATGATCGAAACCGGGTCTGAGCTGTTTTCAGAGGGCAATGAGGTAGAGGCAGTTGTCGCAACACTTAAAAGTATGGCGGCGAATTCCCATCTGTCCTTTATTCCATCAAGCCTGAACCAATTGCATAAAAGCGGGCGTGTGTCCGGGACCCAGGCATTTTTGAGCAATGTCCTAAACATCAAATTGGTCATCACGTTTGAAGACGGCAAAACGGTTATGAAAGAGAAGGTCCGCTCGAACAAGCGGGCAAAAAACTCCGTCATGGATGCGCTCCGTGCAGATATGGCGGCGGGCAGCGTGCCGGAAGTTGCGGTCAATCACTGCAATAATGCCGCGGATGCAGAAAGCTGGAAGAATGAGCTCTTGCGGGAGTTTCCAGACCTGAAAGTCCAGGTGGTTCAGCTTAGTGTGTGCGTGGGAGTACATGCCGGCGAAGGGACGACCGGCTTAAGCTGGGTGGCTTATTGAGTTTGATGCCCCATTTCGAATACCAATATTGATAGAGACAGACCTGTGGATGAACACACTCGCTGAGTGCCAACCATCTGGGATTCTGTCTTTATTGGGAAATTAAACTTTTGATGTTTTCATGGGCAATCGCTGCCACCAGTAGATACCTCAAATAGAAGGAGAACCCTTAGTTTCCTATGTTAAGCTTTAGGGAATAATGATTATATTGAATTTCCGAAAAATGACATGCGAAATTATTGGTGAATTAAAGATGATATAGATGAGGTGCTTTATGGGGATGACATTTCAAGAACTTCAGATGTATGCGAATTTTGAAGAGCTGTCCAGGGATGTCCTGGATTTGGCAAAAGAAATTCTGCCTGATCAATTGCTTTATTTGAGTTCGATCAACGGGACGCAGCAAATCATTTTAAAACTTTCGAGCGAAGAGTCAAAGATTCCGATGAGCGAAGGGATGACATTAAACCTTAACCAATCGCTGTGCAGCTTTGTGGATTTTGAAAAAAATCAGCCGGCAATTTTTGAAGATGTGCGGGAAGAGCACCGACTGGACGATTTAAGAAATGCGCTCGAAAAAGCCCATGTCCGGTCTTACTTGGGAATTCCGATTTCGCTTGGGAATGGCGAAAGGTTCGGAACCTTATGCGCCATCCATGATGAAAAAAGCCAGTTTGATGAGAAGAGCGTCGGGCTGCTGCAGAGAATCGTGCGGATGTTTTCTTATTACCTCAATCTTGAACGTTTTGCTTATCGAGATGCCTTGACTGACCTTTACAACAGACGCTATCTTTCCAATTTTTTTGAAGATCATCCTAACGCAGAAGGCGTGATTTTCTTTCTTGATCTGGATGGTTTTAAAAAGGTGAACGATATCCACGGCCATGATGCGGGTGACTTGGTATTAAAAGAAGTCGCTTTAAAGCTGCAGAAATTTGTGGCGGAGCATCAAGGCGCTTTTGCGGTTCGGTTAGGCGGCGATGAATTTGTCGTGCATTTCTCCAGTTTATCCAGCAAGGAAACAATGCAACAGCGGGCGGAGCAATTGCTCGACAGCTTAAGTACTTGGGACTTGGGGTATGAGCTTTCCACCAGCATTGGAATTGTCACATATACAGAAGATGGCATTTCCGGTTTAAATGCACTGCTTAAAAATGCAGATGAGGCTTTGTATCGTGCCAAGCAGGCTGGAAAGAACACGTATAAGTTTTTTTAGCCGCGGAATTTGATCAGGTGACTACAAGGTCACAGTCAAATATAAAGACGGCCAAGTATTGGCAAGCATCAAAGCGAAAAAATAACAGTGCGTTTAACCTGTCGGCAATTGCCGGCAGGTTTTTGTATGTTGGGCATCTTGTTGAAGCTCATGGTTTCGTCCGTTGCTTGCAAAAATGACGCAAGCTTTATGGGGGTGGAACCTATTCAATGGTCAACCAAACATCGAATGGCGAACTTCCTTATGTTGACCCTGGAAAAACAAGGATATGGTTTTTTATTACATGACGTGTATGCTATAATAATTCGAAAGTTCTGATAATTTATTTCTTTTTAGTTTCTTTTTAACGGAAAATCCATTTATGGAAGGAGAGAGAACGTGAAAAAGTATTTAGCAGAATTTATTGGCACCTTTATTTTAGTATTTCTGGGAACAGGCACTGCGGTCGTTTTAGGCGGCTATACAGGAGGGACCGACACCGGTTTTCTTGGAGTAGCGGCCATTGCACTTGCTTTCGGTCTGTCGATTGTTGCTGCAGCTTATGCCATCGGCCACATTTCGGGATGCCATGTGAACCCGGCGGTTTCGTTAGCCGTCTGGATGTCTGGGAATTTAACCGCTAAAGAATTTGGCGGCTACGTGATTGCACAAGTAGTAGGTGCATTTGCAGGAAGCTCGTTTCTTGCTTTCGTCATTGCCAATTCTACAAGCCTGGAGGGGTACGGGGCAAACGGCTACGGCGAATTGAGTGCAGTCGGCTTGAACCTGATCGGTGCGCTTGGCGTCGAAGTGATTCTTACTTTTATCTTTGTACTGGCTATTTTAGGTGTAACATCGAGCAAGGCCACTTCGCATATGGGCGGAATTGTCATCGGCTTAACCCTGACGCTGGTGCATATCATTGGCGTCCCGTTGACAGGTACTTCGGTAAACCCGGCAAGAAGCTTGGCCCCGGCCGTTTTTGCTGGAGGGGATGCACTGGCGCAAGTATGGGTATTCCTGCTCGCCCCTCTTGCAGGGGCAGCGCTGGCAGCCCTAGTCTTTAAATCGTTCTTTACGGTAAAAGAAGAAACCGGACTTGAAGTAGCCGGTGATGAACAGCATGGTGGATCCCGCGATTCCCATCATGACAAAACACGGAGATAAGAAAAAGACTGTTTCCTTTTTACAGGAAGCAGTCTTTTTTTGCAGATACGGCAGAATTACAAATTCTTAATGAAAAAGATGATGTGAATGTACATCTCTGCCATTTCACTTGGCGTTTCGGCCAGGCCGTTTTCGATCCATTGTTCGATCAAGCCGAGGAAAGCGGACGTGGCGAACGAAGACAGGTAATCCGGCGGTACCGCAACGCCTTTGAAAAAGTTTTCGTTTTTCATCATTTTATCTACGAAATGATTGACGAAAAAACGCTTGAGCCGTTTGTGGAAACCGATGTGATTGTTTCCCCCCAGGAAGACTTGAAAGCGTTCGGCGTTCATCTCAATATAACGGAACACTTCCACTGCGTGCATCGAGATATTGCCTTTTTCTGCTTCCTCCAGCAGCACGTCCGGCTGAAGGCGTTCCAAATGCTTTTCGAGGTCCAGAAGCAAACCTTCTTCCATTTGGTCCAGCAAATCGTATTTGTCCAGGTAATGCAGATAAAAAGTGCCTCTGTTGATCTCTGCTGCCTCGGTGATATCCCGCACCGACACTTTCATAAAGTTCTTTTCCTTTAAGAGTTGCAGGAAGCTTTGCTGGATTTTCTCTTTTGTCTTTTCAACCATTTCATTGTAAATCGAAGCCATCTGATTCCCTCCGGACCACTGAACAGTCACGCCTATTCTGTTTATTGCTTTCATTATAGCAGGGGCATAAAATTAAACCATACCAATCAACAGAGTGTTGAGTGGAATCTGCGGAACGGGTGAGAAAAATGAAGAAATCACGTATAGCAATGATTGCTGCATTTTTGATCGGAGTAGGGATGTTGGCCAAAGGTTTTATATTCAATGAAGATATTAAAATGTTTCTGCTGATTTTCTGGGGTATTGGGATGGCACTCGCGTTCCTGCGTCTCTTTGTAAATAATTCGGTTAAGAAGATGAAAGGCAAGAGCTGGACGGTGAAAGTTGTGTTCTTTGCCGTATTGTTAGGATTCGGGTTGCCATTCCAGTCCTGGTTCAGAAATGAAGTCTTGTTCAAAATGGATTCCGCTTACTTAGGCGGCAGTGTCCTGATGCTGGTAGTCGGTATGGTGTTTATGACCTTTTTCACGGGATTTGCAAAAGAGAAGTTGCAGTCTGTAAAATTAGAACCGTCGAACAGTTAACACCTCAAGGCCGTGTGTGAATGCAAGAGGCCAAGTAAATTCTAATTATATTAATTTTATAAAAAATATGTATTTTATTTACATTTCTTAATGATTAATTAATATCCACTCCACATTCACTTCCTATAATAAGGGAGACATCAAATAAGGAGTGGTTAAATGAAGCGGATGGTTACGATTTTAGCGGTAAGCCTTGCGGCGGCATCTTTTAGCGGACCTGTACTTGCGGCTGAACACGGAGAAGTGAGCAAAGTGATTTCGAAGCAGGAACAGCAAAAAATGGTGAACGTTGCACACCGAGGCGCTTCGGGGCATGCACCTGAAAATACGATGGGCGCTTTCCAAAAAGGTTTCGAAATGAAGGCAGATTACATTGAAATTGACGTTCAAATGACCAAAGACGGCGAGCTTGTCGTCATCCATGACACCACGGTTGACCGCACTACAAATGGAACGGGCAAAGTCGGCAGTTTAACGTTTGAGGAAATCAGGCAGCTGGATGCCGGCAGCTGGTTCAGCGAATCCTACGCGGGTGAGAAAGTTCCGACCTTTGAGGAAGTAATCGATGCGTTTCGCGGGAAAGTCGGCATTCTAATCGAGTTGAAAGCGCCGGAACTTTATCCTGGAATGGAGAAGAAAATTGCGGATGCGTTAATGGAAAGAAACATGCATCTTTCGAACAACGGAAAAGTCATCCTGCAATCCTTTAACCACGAATCCATGAAGAAATCCAAAGAGCTGCTGCCGAATCTGCCTCACGGCGTTCTAGTAGGAGCGGGCTGGAAGAATGTAACGGAAGAACAACTGGCTCAGTTCGCCACCTATGCCGATTATTTCAATCCGACGATGAGCATTGTAACGGATGAACTGGTCAGCGATGTCCACGAAGCGGAGATGAAGATTTACCCATACACTTCAAGAACCCAGGAACAAGCCTTGCGTCTATTCGATTTAAATGTAGATGGAATCATTACCGATTACACGGAACATGTCTACTACCATCCTGTAAAAAATAATTAACAGTAGAAAGCATCGGTGCAACAAGCCGGTGCTTTTTTTATTGCCGAATGGAGTCCGGGTATACAGCGGTGCAGCAGCGTGGAATCAGGTCTGAAATTGATGCAGGCAGATTAGGTTCTCCTTCTGTGCGCATCCGTGCTATAATGAAGAACTTAGGATGATGCCGGCATTTGCTCGAATTGAACGGATGGCGAACCGCCTACCAATAAACTATAGAGGTGTAAGAAAATGAATAAACGATGGACGATCGATAAAATTAGAGAATTTACAGAGAAAAACTCGGACAGCAAACTGCTGTCAACGGAATACCACGGATTTTCTCAGAAGCTGCTGTTCAAATGTTCATGCGGCAATAACTTTGAAAAGACCTTCACGAAATTCAACAAGAACAACCAGCGCAAATGCGACGTATGCCAGCCGCCAAAAGAAGCACGCTAAAAAATAAACGAAGCACCTATTTCCTTAGCCGGAGATAGGTGCTGTTTTGTTTTTTACGAGGTATTGCAGTGCCGTAAACGGTAAATTGAAACTATACCTGTAAGGAGAAGAAAAAATGGGCTGGCTGAATAGGAAGGGGCATGATCAAGGGAACAGTTACTTTGCCAATCCTGTTCATCAAAAAGCATAGAAAAGCTAAAAAATTACAGTTAATGTTAAAAGAGTACTGATGATAACGCTTACATTTGATGTTCTGAAATTTATACTGAACTTGTACTTAATTTTATTTATAAAGGGAGAGGGGTTAGAAGATGAGAAGAAATTCTAAAGGCTTCTTGTTATTCGTGATTTTGGCCGTGTTCGCTTTGATTGCTGCTGGATGCAATGGCGGAGGAGAAGAAGGTTCAGGATCTGGTTCAAGTTCGGGTGTAGATATTGGGATTGTCTTGCCGACAAAAGATGAGCCGCGTTGGGTCCAGGATGAAGAGCGCTTTAAAGCAGCGTTAGCAGATTCGGATTATTCGACTGAAATCCTGTTCAGCCAAGGGTCTTCAGCAAAAGAGAAAGAAAACGTGGAAGCGCTGTTGAACAAAGGCATCAAAGTCCTGATCATCACGCCGCATGACGGAGCAGCAGCTGCTGCCGCAGTGGAAGCTGCGAAAAAGGACGATGTCACGGTGATCGCTTATGACCGTTTGATCACCGATACGGATGCTGTTGATTATTACGTAACATTCGATTCATTGGCAGTAGGGGCTGCACAAGCCCAGTATTTGGTGGACAATGCAGAAGGCACGGGCGTACCGCTTTACTTGTATGCAGGGGCATCTTCTGATAACAACGCATTCTTATTCTTCCAAGGCGCATGGGAAGTGCTGCAGCCGAAAATTGCAGATGGCACATTCAAAATTGCCAACTCCAGCCAAGCAGAAGCTTTGAAGGATACAAAAGAACTGAACCGTGACCAGTTGAGCCAGATCATCGGCCAGGTAACAACCAACTGGGATCCGAACGAATCCAAAAACAAAGCACAAACGCATTTGACTTCTGTCGGCGACGACATGAAAGGCAACGTAGCCATCCTTGCACCGAATGACGGCACTGCCCGTTCAATTGCCGATGTATTTGCATCAGACACGGCCGTAACGAATTACATGATCACCGGGCAGGATGCAGAGAAAGCTTCCGTCCAGTACATTATCGATGAAAAACAATCGATGACCGTGTTCAAGGATGTGCGCACATTGGTGGAAGATGCAATGGGCATGGCAGTTGAAATCATGGACGGCAACACACCGGAAACAACGGGTTCTTACGACAACGGCATGACGGAAGTAAAAGCGAAACAAACGGATGTCATTGTGGTAGATAAGGAAAACGTCAAAGCAGAATTGATCGATTCCGAGTATTACAAAGCGGATGAATTCACAGGCTTAGAGTAAGAATCAAATAGGGCGGAAGAAATAGTGGTAGAACCTTCTATCACTATTTCTCCATTCCTTGATGATTGCGCAAGGGAGGCGAAGAAATGAGCGACTATATTTTAGAAATGAAGAACATCTCGAAATCGTTTACCGGGGTGAAAGCCTTGTCGGATGTCAACTTCAAGGTGGAACGCGGAGAAATCCATTGCTTGATCGGAGAAAACGGCGCCGGCAAATCGACGCTGATGAAAGTCCTGAGCGGGGTTTATCCTTACGGCACATACGAGGGCGATATCGTCTTTGAAGGGAAAGTCCAGCAGTTCAATGAAATCAACGACAGCGTAAAGGCGGGCATCGGCATCATTTATCAGGAACTCGCACTGTTTCCGGATTTGACGGTCTACGAAAACATCTTCGCCGGCAATGAAATCCGGAGAGGGCCTTTTGTCGATTGGAATGAAACCATCGTCCAGTCTTCCAAATTGCTGCAGAAGGTGAAGTTAAAGGTGGATCCGGAAACCTTGATCAAGGATTTAGGTGTAGGCAAACAGCAGCTCGTTGAAATTGCAAAATCGCTCAGCAAAGACGTGAAACTGTTGATTCTCGATGAACCGACAGCTGCTTTAAATGAAAACGACAGCGACAACTTATTGGAGTTATTAAAAGAGCTGAAAAGCCAGGGAATCACCTGCATCATGATTTCCCATAAATTAAAGGAAGTCATCTCGATTGCCGACAAAGCGACCATTTTGCGCGATGGCAAAACCATCGTCACATTGGACGCCCATAAAGGGGAGCTGTCGGAGAGCGTCATCATCAAAAACATGGTCGGTCGTGAAATCGAAGATGTATTTCCAAAGCGGACAGAAAAGAAAATCGGAGAGACGGTTCTTCAGGTGAAAGACTGGTCCGCTTATGACCCGGAACTGGCACGGCAAGTCGTGAAACACGCCAACCTGGAAGTGAAAAAAGGGGAAATCATCGGCATCGCGGGATTGATGGGATCGGGCCGGACAGAGCTCGCGCTCAGCATCTTCGGCAATCCGAAAAATTACAAACTGCAAGGCAAACTTGAGGTTTTCGGAAAACAGCGAACGCTGAAACACACGAGCGACGCCATCAAAGCGGGGATTGCTTACGTAACCGAGGACCGAAAAGGAAACGGGCTTTTTTTGATCAAAGACATCAAAAGCAATGTGACTGCGGCGCATCTGAAAGGAATTTCGGCAAGAGGCGTCCTCAATTTGAACGAAGAAGTGAAAGTCGGGACGGAATACAAAAAATCGCTGCGGATCAAAGCCAATTCGCTTGAGCAGGCGGTTGGAAAACTGAGCGGCGGCAATCAGCAAAAAGTATCACTCGGCAAATGGCTGTTTACTGGACCTAAGATTTTGATCCTGGATGAACCGACGCGCGGAATCGATGTCGGCGCGAAATTCGAGATTTATACCATTATGAACCAGCTGATCAAAGAGGGATTAAGCATCATCATGATCTCGTCCGAATTGAATGAAATCATCGGCATGAGCGACCGCGTCTATGTCATGGCGGAAGGTGCCATAAAAGGTGAATTAACAATAGAAGAAACGACTCAGGAAGCCATTATGGAGCTTGCGACGCAATAGGGGGTAGAGCAATGGAGTTTTTAGCAGAAGCAAAACATTTGATCAAAGCGAATATCCGCGATTACGGAATGTACATCGCCTTGCTTGTGATTATACTGACGTTTACGTTCATGACAGACGGTTTATTCATGTCTTCACGGAACATCAGCAATTTACTCGATTCAACGGGGTATATTGCGGTCCTCGCAGTCGGCATGACCTTGGTCATCGTCATTCGTCACATTGATTTGTCGGTCGGATTTTTAGCCGGCTTTTTGGGCGCCATTGCCGCGATTTTCCTGTCGCAGATGGGCATGTCCGTTTTCCTAGTCATTCCGCTCGTCTTGATCTTTGGCGGCGTCATCGGGTTGTTCAACGGCTTCTTGATTGCCAAAGTAGGCATTCCGGCATTCGTGGCGACCTTAGCGGGGATGCTGTTCTTCCGGGGCGCTTTGCTAAATGTCACAGAAGGCACGGGGACAATCATCGTCAACAACGATGGCTTTAATGCACTGGGGAATGGATTCATCCCGTCGCTTATGGAAATCAACGGACTACATCTGTTGTCGCTATTGATGGGACTTGCCGGAATTTTGCTGTACATCTACAGCGAAATTTCAAACCGGCGGAACAAAGCGAAATACGGATTTGAAGTGGTTTCGTTTAAAATTTTCATCGTGAAACTCGTTTTTGTGTCCTTTATTATCGGCTATATTACGTGGATTCTTGCGGGCTACAACGGCTTCTCCTGGACGGTGGTCATCATGCTGCTGGTCGTTGTCATCTATCATTTCCTGGCGACGAAAACCGTGCTTGGCCGCAACATTTATGCGGTTGGGAGCAATCCGGAAGCTGCCCATTTAAGCGGAATCAACGTCACGAAAGTTACGCTTTTTGTTTTTGGGTCGATGGGGATGCTTGCTGCCCTTTCCGGCATTCTGTTTACTTCGCGCTTGCAATCGGCAACGACGACTGCAGGAACGCTGTTCGAACTTGATGCCATCGCGGCTGCCTATGTCGGCGGGGTTTCTTCTGCGGGCGGCGTCGGGAAAGTGACCGGTGCGATTATCGGAGCCATCGTTATGGCTTCGCTGTCGAGCGGCATGAACTTGCTTGGAACCGGGATTTCGTATCAGTACATGATCCGCGGCGGCGTTTTGGCTTTGGCAGTAATTTTTGATGTGATGACCCGGAAACAACGGGCGTAAGCATTAAGTAAAACCGGCGTCTTCTTGCTTAAAGAAGGCGCTTTTTCTATATATGGAAAGTGATTGTGAATTTTCTGGCAAATGATATGATAAAAGCAGTTAGGACACGGAAAAGGAGCTGCACAACATGAGAAAAAAAGTCGTCGTCATCCTTTGTATGCTCTGTGCGGTTTTAGGATTTTTTACATTCATGTCAGCCGGTAAGGCGTTCCGTTCCGATTGGCAGCTGCCGGCGAGTGTCCCTGGAAACCAGGAAAAACCTCGCTTGGTCCTCGTCACCCAGGAAATGAAGACGCCGTTTTGGAATCAGGTGGCAGCAGGGGCTTCGAACGAAGCGGAAAAAGAAGGCGTCAGCCTCGAAGTATGGGGAAGCTACGGCAATGACCAGGACGAGTTTTTAAAGCAAATTGAAATCGCCTTTCACTCCAAAGTGGATGGGGTCATTGTCCAAGGCTTGGATACCGAGGAATTTAAGGAACTGACGAAGATTAAAGCGGCGTCCTACGGCATTCCGGTTGTAACGGTGGCAAATGACGTGCCGGTTGCCGAGAGCTTGCGGAAAACCTATGTGGGATCGGATCAAGCGGAAGCCGGAAAACGGCTTGCCGAGGAACTGGTCCACGATATGGGAAGCGAAGGGCAGGTTGTTTTACTGGGCAACGACGAACAAGCTTTTAGCCAACAGCAACGGCTGCAAGGGGTGAATAAAGTCTTGGAGGCATATCCCGGTATTGAAGCCGTGCTGGTGGAAAGCGGGGATGCCACCGAAGAAGTGATTGAAACGACGCAAAATGTGCTTAATCAGGTGCCGGGAGCCGATGCGTTTATCGCGCTCAACGCCAACCATGTCGGAACGATGATGCAGGAAATCAGCAGGCGTTCGGCCCTTGAACGGTTCCATATTTATTCGTTTGACGACGGCGCAGACATTCCGGCGCTGCTGACGCAAGGCGGTTTGGATGCGGTGATTGGCCAGTCTCCTGAAAAAATGGGCAGCCTGAGCGTCGAATTAATCATGGATTGGCTGAACAACGAAAAAGTTCCGCTGGATCCAGATGGCTATTTTACGGATATCCGGATACTGGAAGGGGCGAAAAAACGCCCATGAATACGATACAAAAAAAGATTTGGGTGCTGGCTTCCGTTGTTCTCGCCATCATGATCGCCATTTGGCTGACGCTGACGTTCTATAACCAGAAAATGCAGACACAGTACAACGACATCCTGCAGCGCTATTTGCAGATGAATGAAGTGACCAGCTCAAGCCAGGACATTGTCGCCAATTTAAACCGATATTTAATGATTCCAACAGCGGGCAACGAAGCCGAGCTTGAGGAAAGCCGCGAGCGGCTGCTGAGCGTCCAGTCGACCGTCTATGAGCTGCGCAATGTGGAAAACGAATTCATCTTGACCAATTACAGCCACTTGATCGACAGTTTTGTGGAAACGGTGGACCGTTCGGTGATGTTCCAGGAGCAGGGAGAAGCAGAATCGGCTTTGGCTGAGTTTGCGGAGGCATCGAACATCTCCCTGTATATTTCTGAAATGACGTTAAGCATTTTTGATACTGAACTAAAAACCTATGAACGCTTTTACCGGGGCATCATCAGCCAGTCGGAAGAGCTGGAGAAACTGGGCGTTTGGCTGTTGCTGCTGATCACCCTGGTGCTTGTGCTGTTTACGTATTTGTTTTCGCGCAGCATCACCAAACCGGTGCAGCAATTGACCAAAGCGGCCAACGAGCTGGCAATCGGCCGGTTCGACCGGCCCATCAAAGTGGATTCAAACGACGAGATTTCGTTTCTTGCCAAGACCTTTGACCATATGCGCAGCAACATCAATGCATTGATCCTGGAGATTCAGAAAAAAGCCCAGCTTGAGCGGGAACTGCAGGAAAGCAAAATGCTGCTGCAGGAAAGCCAGCTGCGCAATTTGCAAAACCAGATCAATCCTCATTTCCTGTTTAATACATTGAACACGTTGTCAAAAAAAGCTTATCTCGACGGTGCGGAAGAAACGAGCGATTTGCTCGTCAGTGTGGCCGGTCTCTTGCGCTACAACTTAAAGCGGATGGATAAAGCAGTCTCGCTTTACGAAGAAGTGTATGTGCTCCAGCAGTACATCGACATCCAGAAAGCCCGCTACAGCGACCGCCTGAAGTTCCATGCAGACGTGCAAGAGTCCGCACTGGGCTTTCAAATTCCGGGGCTGACATTGCAGCCATTGATTGAGAACGCGGTCATTCATGCCATCGAGCCGGAAGAAGACGGCGGCGAGATTTGGTTCCGCATCCAGGAAGTCGGAGACGAAGTATGGGTTGAAATTGAAGATAACGGGCGCGGCATTGATGAAGAAAAACAGCGGCAGCTTTTGGAGCAGGCCGTCGTGTCAAAAGAAGGACATTCAACCGGCATCGGCTTCAGCAATGTGCTGAAGCGGCTGAACCTTTTCTATGGAAGGGAAGGCCTCGTTGAAATCGACAGCGAAGTCGGCAAAGGAACGAAAATTACATTGAAATTGCCAAAAGTAAAGGGGGGCCAAAATCATGGTCAAACTGCTCATAGTGGATGACGAGCCGATTGAACGCGATGGCATGCAGGCAATTCTGCAAAAAAACTATCCAAATTTTGAATTCCGGCAAGCAAAGAACGGCAAGCTGGCCGTCGAAATCGCCGAAGACTGGAATCCGGATTGGATCTTCATGGACATCATGATGCCGGGGATGACAGGACTCGAAGCCATCGAACAAATTCAGCGGTCCAACGGGGAAGTCCAGTTTGTCATGGTGACGGCTTTTGATATGTTCGATTATGCGCGGCAAGCGATCAAGCTCGGCGTAAAGGATTATTTGCTGAAGCCGAGCAAAGCCAGTGAAATTGTGGCGACTGTCGGCAAACTATTGGAACAGCAGCGGCAGAAAGAGCAGGAGTCGGCTATGCGCCGGCAGGAACAGGATGCATTCCATCGGGCACTGAGCATTGTCGAGACCGATGTTGTCACCCAACTGCTTTTTGACCATGTCCACGAAGTGCATATTGATATGCTGGTTGAAATGCTGGAAATCCAGTCAGAAAATGAGCAGTTTGTGTTGACCGTGCTTATTCCGGAAGGATGCGAAGAAGCGTATTCAAAAATCAAAGAAAACATCCGGCAGCAAGGCAATGCGTGGGTCGGTGCCTTATATGGTCGCCAGCTGCCGATCATCGTCTTCCGTGAAGCCGGCACGTCGTTTCGTTCCCAAGCCATCAAATTGGCAAAGGATATTCTGGATATCTCGAAACAGCACGTCCAGGAAGGCTGGTTTGTCGGCATTGGCACGGAATGCAGTTCGCTTGAAGAGATCCGGAATTCATACCAGAAATCGCTGATTGCGACCATGGATCTGGGGATTCCTTCGAAATACCGGTTTTATTCCGATGTGCCGGTGCTGGATAAAGAAAGTGATGCCGCCTTTATCAAACAACAGGAGAAAAAACTGTTCGATTATGTTCGGCAGGGAGAATGGGAATGCATTGACCAGATTGTCCTGGATTTAATACGGCGCTTCGAACAGCAGGAAGCGAACGTTCTTCTTGCCCAGCAGCGGGCGCTTGAAGTGCTGTGGATTACATCGAGAGTCATGGAGGAAATGGGCGTTGAGGCGGCAGCGCCGTATTATCCGGTACAGGCGCAGGATTACCGTCAGCTCAGTGCCGAGACGCGGCAATTGCTTGAAGGGATGAAGCAATTGTATGAGAGCCATTGCGGACGGCTGGAAGTGGATAAAATCCACCAGATCAAGCAATACATCCGGGAGCATTCCCATGAAGACATTTCACTTGATACCTTGGCAAGGCGGGTAGACTTGAGTCCCATCTACATCAGCAAGATGTTCAAGGAAAAACTGGGCGTCAATTACATCGAGTTCCTGACGGCCTGCCGGATGGAGCGGGCGAAAAAGCTGCTGGCCGATCCGCAAAAGAGCCTGAAGGAAATTTCCATTGACGTCGGCTACCACGAACCAAATTACTTCAGCAAAGTGTTCAAAAAGATGTACGAAATGTCGCCGAAAGAATACCGCAAGACGCTTTTGGGCATCAAGGAAGAGTAGGGAGGAAAATCCCATGAAGCAGATTCAGTGCCGGATTGCCGGCCTGTTGATGGCATTGGTTGCGGTAGGGATGCTTGCGGCTTGTGAAGGGCAAGAGCCGGAAGCGCAGAAAGAGAGAATTTTGCCGCCGGAAACCGGACAGGACGAAGCCGTCAAAATTGGGTTTTCAATGGATACTTTAAAAGAGGAACGCTGGCTGAAAGACCGCGACTTGTTCCGCCAAGCGGCTGAGAAATTGGGCGCGGAAGTGGAGATAGCAGCGGCGAACGGCGATGACGCGCTGCAGATCGCCCAGGCGGAAGCCATGATCCAAGGCGGCATCGATGTGTTAGTGATTGTGCCGCATAATGCGGAAGCGACCGCAGCCATTGTCCACAAAGCGCATGAAGCCGGCATTAAAGTCATTGCCTACGACCGCCTGGTGAAAAATGCCGATGTTGACTTGTATGTATCGTTCGATAATGAGCAGGTCGGTGAACTGCAGGCGCGGGCTATTCTTGATGCGGTGCCGAAAGGGAATTATGCCTATATCGGCGGCGCCCCGACCGACAACAACGTCCACTTGATCAAAAAAGGCGTCTTGAATGTGCTTCAGCCGGCCATTGACCGGGGCGACATTCAAATCGTCTACGACGAGTGGACCGATGACTGGGCGCCGGAAAATGCGCAGCACAATATGGCTGAAGCCCTAAGAGCCAATGGCAATCAAATCGATGCGGTCATTGCGGCCAATGATGCAACAGCCGGCGGCGCCATCAAAGCGCTGGCAGCACAAGGGATGAACGGGGAAATTCCGGTAGCGGGGCAGGACGCAGAACTTGCGGCGGCTCAGCGCATCGTTGCGGGCACCCAAACCATGACTGTGTATAAGCCGATCCAGAACCTGACCGCCCAAGTGGCGGAACTGGCGGTGCAGCTGGCAAAAGGAGAAGAAGTCATGACGTCCGTCAGCGTCAATAACGGGAAGACCGAAGTGCCGTCGATTTTACTGGCGCCCACTGCAGTGAATGCCGAAAATCTGGCAAATACGGTCATTGCCGACGGGTTTCATTCAAAAGAAGAAGTATATCAGGAGCTAAAAAAATAATCGGAAAAAGCCGTTCATCAGGCAAACGGGCTGATGAACGGCTTTTTTGTCTCGCGGCAAAAGTCCTGAAGCTTCTCTTTATGCTATTATTAAGGATGGATATAAACAGTAGCCAACTGGAACGTATGCAATAATAGGAGGTTTTTTCAAATGGACAATAACGACTTACTGATCAGGTTAAGGTACGCCCTTGATATAAAAAACAGCGATATGGTAGAAATCTTTAAACTCGGCGGCATTGAATTTTCGAAAGAAGAAGTACTGAAAGTGCTGACAAAAACGCCGGAAGATGAAGAGCCTAAAGCAAGCGAAGACCATATCCCTTTGGACAAAGAAGCATTTGAATCCTTTTTGAACGGCTTGATCGTTTACAAACGAGGCAAACAGGAATCGAAACCAGGCCAGCCGGCACAGCCTCCGCTTTCAAATGAGCCTTCCAACAACCTGTTGTTGAAGAAAGTGAAAATCGCCTTGCAGCTGACAAGCGATGACATGCTCGACATTTTGAAATTGGCAGGCGTTACGGTCACCAAAGGCGAAATGGGCGGAATTTTAAGAAAGCAGGGCCACAAAAACTACAGCATTTGCGGCGACCGCTATGCCCGCAATTTCCTGAAAGGGCTGGCCATCAAATACAGAAAATAAACGAGACTCCGAATGCCTGGCAGACGGAGAACTGAAAAAAGGGTGCTGGATATCACATTCCGGCACCCTTTTTTTGCCGCTTTGACCCGGTCAGTAACAATCCCAGTTATACAATACATCCGAGAAATTCCGCTTCTTTAAATTTTCTTTGCTGATGAAAAAATTGCCGACGCCGGTATCTCCCCATGTAATGCCCGCTTCTTCATCCGTATCAACCTGAAGCAATAGGACATCGTAATCGGCATATCTTTCATTTCCTCTAAGGTCGACTTGGGCGAAGAAAGGATAGCCGCCAATCTTATGGCCTTCTCCGGAAAACTGCTCGGAGTAAAGTTGCCAGAAAATAATAGGTTGATTCTTTTCCATTTTCATCACTTCTTCATAGTCGATTCCTTTGAAAATAGCTTCAAAAGTCCGGTCGGTAATCGAGACAGCGTCCTGGTCCAAGACAAAAGACAAAGCCGATTCTTTGTACGGCGGGAAATCATCTTCTTTCGGCTCCTCGAGAAATGAGAAATCTGTAACGAGCCCGTCTTCCGAAACGGGTTCTTCATGAAAAACCATTTTGAAATTGCTTTGCTTGGTTTGGTCGTCGAAGTCCAGGCCTATGCCATCAACGTCCGGCGAAAGGAAAAATTGCAGGATGCCTTTCTCTGGCCAGTCCTCCAGCACCGAGGGAAGTTCTTCAAAATTAATTTGGGCCAGCAATCTCATGGCGCCGCCGGACGCATCTTTTGGCAGCTCCATACCGGTTGGCAAATAAGGCAGGCCGCCGAACTTGCTTTGATGCCAAGCGGTGGCTTGTGGATTTGTCTGAACCCGGATCACCGATTTGACAGTTGGTTCGAGTTTTTCCCGAAATCTCTCTAACTCTGGCGGCATAGATAAGCGTGGCATGGTCATCTTCCTTTCATTTGTGCGTCGATTGGCATTTAATTTTCTACTTTAAATAAAAAAATATGGAAATTTACTATTACTTTAGTATAAGCTTTTAATTAACAGAAGTTTAGCAAAAGTTGAGCGGAGTGCCAATATAGTTAATAGCAAAAGCCGAGCAAAGGGGATAGATGAGATGAAATGGCTGCCTACGAGAAAAAATAAAGTGGAGGCTTTTTGGAAATGGTTTAAAGAAAACGAACGCACTTATTTTGAGTTAACCAGAGGCAATCAGGAAGAGCTGTTTGCCGTGCTGCAGCGAAAACTGCAAAAAGTGAATAAGCATCTGGTTTTTCAGTTCAGTGTGGAGCCGGTAGGGGGCAAACGCGAGTTTACAATCAGTGCGGACGGGATGCTCGATGCATTTGATGCAGTTTTTGATTTGCACGAGGCAATGCCGGAACTTGAACTTTTTGACGTCGTGGCATTCCGGCAGCCTTCAGAAGAAGAATTCAGCGTCGAGTTCGGAAGCCGGCAGCTGACTTGGAACGA
This sequence comes from Planococcus liqunii, assembly GCF_030413595.1. NCBI lineage: Bacteria > Bacillati > Bacillota > Bacilli > Caryophanales > Caryophanaceae > Planococcus > Planococcus liqunii. The sequence goes on from NZ_CP129238.1 coordinate 587,532, forward strand.
TGTGTATTATACAGCGCTTCAGGACATTGAGCACGAAGAGGTCAGCTTGACGCTTTACGTCAAAGGACTGACCAAAGACAACGAAGACGAATTGGCGCCAGCCCTCTTTATCTTACTGGATTCCGTCATCGGGGAATACAATATGGGCGTCCATGTCGGAAACGTCGAATTCCGCCCGTTTGAAGAGCAAACGCAGGCACGCCCCATCCAGACCGTCAAAACATTTTTTCCAGTGGAAGCTTTATGAAGATGGACCGCTTGCCGCCAACTTTGCAGAAACTAAAAGATTTCGATAAAGAATTGGAACGACAGGGAAGTTCGCTGGATGAATGGATCGGGTTCAGCATTGTTGGGGACGAAAGCCGGTATAATTTGACTCCGCTTGATGTGATTCCATTTGCCGCGACCGGAGTAGACGGGAATCATTTTGGTTTGCTGACCGACTTCGGAATGATTTCCAACTTGGAAGAAGCCCCCATTGTCTGTGTCACGCCGATGAATTTTGGGGAACACGTTAAAATTGTCGCACGAAACTTAAAAGAATTCCTGGATTTGATTTATACCGTAACAGATTTCAGCGCCATCGCCAATTTTACTTATTTTCAAGACAAACAGGATTATAGAAAGCTCTTGAACAATCTTAGAAATGATGAAACATATGAAGAGCGGGTCGAGAAGTTGGAAAGCATGAAAGCCGAGTTTGGTCTTCATGCCATCGAAGACGTTTACCGCTTTGTGGAAGTGGAGTTAAAAGAAGCTCGGCAACGGCAAATTGCGCTGCCGACGCTGGATGGCCTGGGAGTTGTCGCGCAGAAGGGCAACGGCGATTTGCCTCTTTATCCGGTCCATGAAGATATGAAGATTGATATAGGCGATATGCGGAAGTTCCTGGCAGCCGCCCCTGTGGAAAGCCGTCTGGCATTTATCCGCGATGCGCAGTTTACGAATATTTTGGAAGAACCGGAAATCAAGCAGCTGGTGCTGGCGGAACTGAAACGCATGGATTTACCGGTTGAGCGAAAGCGATTAAATGACAATTATTAAAGGGAATTTGCCTTCGATGTCGTATAGACAATAGTAACGCTAAACGGAGGTGTTTTTGATGAGAGTTGCCATACCGCTTGCAATCGTTGGAATTGCCGCTCTGTACAAAGGAGCTTTATGGAATTTTTCAAATCAAAGCAATAAACAAATTCAGCAGCAGCTGGATGGAGTGCCGGACGCCCAACCGAAAAAAATGACAAACGACATGCTCGAACCGCTTCCACAATCCGTCCGGAATTGGCTGATTGAAGCAGGCGCCATCGGAGCAGACGAAATCCGAACGGTGACCTTAAAGCAAACCGGCTGGATGCGCCTTAAACCGGAGCAGGAAAAATGGACGAAGGCGGAAGCGGAACAAACCATTACGGTCAATCCGCCGTCTTTTACCTGGACCGTCAAGACGAACATGGCGCCGTTTGGACAAGTGGTTGGCCGTGACCATTTCGAGTCGGGCAAAGCTGATATGGTGATCAAAGCAGCCGGCCTTCTGCCGATTGTCCAAGTCAGCAACAACACCAAAACCGATGAATCGGCGCTGCAGCGCTTTTTGATGGAGATGGCATGGTATCCGACAGCGGCGCTCAGTCCATATGTGACCTGGGAAGAACTTGACGCTAATACAGCGAGAGCGACAATGACGTACCGCGGCATTTCCGGATCTGCTGATTTTTATTTTTCCGAAGCTGGGGAACTGCAGAAAGTGATAGCTTACCGCTATAAAGACAATGATAAATCAGCCTCGCGCTTGCCTTGTGTTGCGGAGATTAAAGAACATCACAATGCAGGTGCCTATAAAATCCCTTCCAAAGTTGAAATCAGCTGGTATTTGGAAGAAGGCAAATTCACTTGGTACAAATTCGAAGTGCACGGAGCAGAAATCGATCCGATCCGGGCAGTGCGCGATGCTGCGGTCACTTAAAGAAAAGCACGGCAATATCACTTAACACAGAAAGTTCATTGTTTTTAGACAAATCAACTTGACCTGCCCTTCCAATGCAGATAGGATTAGAAGATATATAGCGGAACTTCAGCAAGTGAAAGTGCAGTTAAACTTTCAAAGCTAGAAGCAGCATCCAAATTGAATAGTGAATTCTTATCGAGAGAAGTCGAGGGACTGGCCCTATGACGCTTCAGCAACCAGCCGCAAAGGCTAAGGTGCTAAATCCAGCAGGCATTCTGTGCCTGGCAGATGAAAAGGAACGAGTTTAGCGACTGTGAAACCTTCTTTTTCAAGAAGGTTTTTTTGTATATATGGGAGGGCGAAGAGCATGGGTTTATTAGACGAGCTAAAGACGAGAATACTGACAGCAGACGGCGCCATGGGTACACTTTTGTATTCTTACGGCATTGAATACTGCAACGAGGAGCTGAACCTGCAGCGTCCGGAAATCATTGAAAAAATCCATCAGGAGTACATCCAGGCAGGAGCGGACATTATCCAGACCAATACTTACGGCGGCAATGCCTTGAAGCTGGCGCGCTACGGGCTGGAGCACCAGGTCAAGGAAATCAACGAAGCGGCTATTCGCATCGCGAAGCGGGCAGCAGCGGATGGCGGCCAGTTTGTGTTTGGAACCATCGGCGGCATCCGGGGCATCCGGAAAAGCGATGCGACACTGGAAGAAATTATCGCGATGGTTGACCAGCAAGCTGGCTATTTACTAGCAGGCGCTCCTGATGCCTTGCTGCTTGAAACGTATTACGATTTTGAAGAATTGGCGGCGACCGTCACACATTTGCGAAAAGCGACCGACGTGCCGTTGATTGCCCAAGTGTCCATGCACGAGCCCGGCATTCTGCAAAACGGCATGGCGCTGAACGACGCATTGCATCAACTCGAAGCGCTCGGCGCGGATATCGTCGGCGTCAATTGCCGCTTAGGCCCCCACCATACGATCCAGGCACTGGAAGAAGTGGCGCTGCCGCAAAAAGCGTTCCTGTCGGCCTATCCGAACGCGAGCTTATTGGACCTTGAAAATGGCCGGGTCGTCTATGAATCAGAAGCCGATTACTTTGGCCGCGCCGGGCTCTTGCTCAGAGAAGAAGGGGCACGCTTGATTGGCGGCTGCTGCGGCACAACGCCGAAACATATCGAAGCATTGAAAAAGCGCATCGGCCATTTAAAGCCGGTTACGGAAAAAGAAGTGGTGAAGAAAAAGCCGATCATCATCCGCGAAGCGGAAGCGCTCGAAGAAGCGCCGCTCCATGAGAAAGCGAAAACGGAACGCACGATTATCGTAGAATTGGATACTCCGCGCCATTTGGATATTACGAAGTTTTTGGAAGGCTCAAAAGCGCTGAATGCAGCAGGCGTGGATGCCGTCACGATGGCCGACAATTCGCTGGCCTCGCCACGCGTCAGCAATCTGGCGATGGGCTCGATCTTGAAACACCAGGAACAAATCCGGCCGCTTGCACATATTACATGCCGCGACCGGAACTTGATCGGCTTGCAGTCGCATTTGATGGGGCTTGATGCACTCGGTATCCATGATATCCTGGCAGTAACAGGAGATCCGACCAAAGTGGGCGATTTTCCCGGTGCGACGAGCGTCTACGATGTTTCCAGCATGGAATTGATCCAGCTGATCAAAAAGCTCAATGAAGGGATTTCTTTTTCCGGGAAGCCGCTGCGCAAAAAAGCGAACTTCTCAGTAGCGGCGGCATTCAATCCGAATGTCCGGGTGCTCGACCGGGCAGTGGCAAGGTTGGAGAAGAAAATCGAAAGCGGCGCGGATTATTTTATTTCGCAGCCGGTTTACACAAAAGAAAAAATCATTGAAATCTACGAAGCCACCAAGCATTTGGAGACTCCGATTTTCCTTGGCGTCATGCCGCTTACGAGCATCCGCAGCGCAGAATTCCTGCACAACGAAGTGCCGGGCATCAAATTATCCGAAGATGCTCTGGAGCGGATGCGTGCTTGCAGCGACAACAAAGAGCGCGCCACGGCAGAAGGCATCCAAATTGCCAAGGAATTGATCGATACTGCAGCGGAGTTGTTCAACGGCATTTACGTGATCACGCCATTTTTCCGCTACGATATGTCTCTGGAATTAATCGATTATATCCGCCAACTTGATATACAGAAAGAGAGCGATAACAGCCATGTCAAAACAGCTAATTGAACAGCAGCTCGACAAAAGAATATTAATCATTGACGGTGCCATGGGAACGATGATCCAAAATGCCGATTTGTCGGCGGAAGACTTTGGCGGGGAGCAGCTGGACGGCTGCAATGAATACTTGAACATCGTCCGCCCGGACGTCATCGAAGGCGTCCACAACGCGTATTTGGAAGCGGGCGCTGATATTGTCTGTACGAATACCTTCGGCGGCACGCCGGTCGTGCTCGATGAATACGGCCTTGGGAGCGAAGCAGCGGAAATCAACCGGCGCGCAGTGGAAATCGCGAAGCGCAGCACGGCCGCGTTTTCCACGCCGGACTGGCCGCGCTTTGTGGCAGGCGCCATCGGGCCGACGACGAAAACCTTGTCGGTGACAGGCGGCATTACGTTTGATGAACTGCTGGATAACTTTTATGTGCAGGCCAAAGCGCTCGTTGAAGGCGGCGCGGATTTGATCTTGCTGGAAACAAGCCAGGACATGCTCAATGTCAAAGCAGCGACAATCGGCATCAAACGGGCCTTTGAAGAAACCGGCATCGAACTGCCGATCATGATTTCTGGCACAATTGAACCGATGGGGACGACGCTTGCCGGCCAAAGCATCGAAGCGTTCTATATTTCAATTGAACACGTCAAGCCCTTGTCGGTCGGCTTGAACTGCGCGACAGGTCCGGAATTCATGACTGACCACATCCGCTCGCTTGCAGAGCTGTCGGATGGCTATGTCAGCTGTTACCCGAACGCCGGCTTGCCAGACGAGGAAGGGCATTACCACGAGACGCCGGAATCGTTGTCCAAAAAACTGCGCGGTTTTGCGGAAAAAGGCTGGATCAATGTGGTCGGCGGATGCTGCGGCACGACGCCTGCCCATATCAAAGCCGTCCGGGAAGCGATAGAAGGCTTGGCGCCGAGAAAGCCGGAAGCAGTCGGCCATGGCCATGTCATTTCAGGAATTGAGCCGCTGCAATACGATGAAACGATGCGCCCGCTGTTTATCGGCGAACGCACCAACGTCATCGGCTCCCGCAAATTCAAACGCTTGATCATCGATGGCCAGTTCGAGGAAGCTTCTGAAATTGCCCGGGCACAAGTGAAAAACGGGGCACACGTCATTGATATTTGCCTTGCAAACCCAGACCGCGATGAGCTGGAAGACATGACGAATTTCATGAAAGAAGTCGTCAAAAAAGTGAAAGTGCCGCTCGTTATTGATTCCACCGATGAAGATGTGATCGAAGCGGCTTTGAAGTTTTCTCAAGGGAAGGCGATTATCAACTCGATTAACTTGGAAGACGGCGAAGAACGCTTTGATGCGGTCATGCCGATGGTGAAAAAATACGGCGCTGCTGTCGTAGTCGGCACGATTGATGAAGCCGGCATGGCCGTAACGCGCGAACGGAAACTGGAAATCGCGGAACGCTCGTATGATTTATTGACAGGTAAATGGGGGCTGGCGCCGGAAGACATCATTTTCGATCCGCTCGTGTTCCCGGTCGGCACGGGTGATCAGCAATACATCGGGTCGGCGGTGGAAACGATTGAAGGCATCCGCCTGATCAAGAAGAAGTTTCCGGAGTGCTTGACGGTTCTTGGCATCAGCAACGTATCGTTCGGCTTGCCGCCGGTCGGCCGTGAAGTGCTGAATGCGGTGTATTTGTACCACTGCACGCAGGCAGGGCTGGATTACGCCATCGTCAATACCGAAAAACTGGAGCGCTACGCGTCGATTCCGGAAAAAGAAATCGCCATGGCGGACGAATTGCTGTTTACGACGACTGATCAAACGCTGGCGGATTTCACCGACTTTTACCGCGATAAGAAAAAGGAAAAGACCGAAGATGACATCCCGAAGACGGTTCCGGAGCGCCTCGCTTATTATATTTTGGAAGGCACGAAAGAAGGGCTCCTTCCGGATCTGGAACGGGCGCTCGACATGTACGATACGCCGCTTGACGTCATCAATGGGCCGCTCATGGAAGGAATGGCTGAAGTGGGCCGTTTGTTCAACGACAATCAATTGATTGTCGCAGAAGTTTTGCAAAGTGCGGGCGTCATGAAAGCGGCGGTTTCATTCCTGGAAGGCTTTATGGAGAAAAAAGAAGCTGACGATTCAGGCAAAGGCAAGATTGTACTTGCAACGGTAAAAGGCGATGTGCACGACATCGGCAAAAACCTGGTGGACATCATCCTCAGCAACAATGGCTTTAAAGTGATCGATGTCGGCATCAAAGTGACGCCGGCAACCTTGATCGATGTAATCCGGAAAGAAAAGCCGGATATGATTGGTTTATCGGGGCTGCTCGTCAAATCGGCGAAACAGATGGTCATCACGGCGCAGGACTTCAAGGAAGCGGGCATTGATGTGCCGATTTTGGTTGGAGGCGCGGCCTTGTCCCGCCGCTTCACGGAAACGAAAATTGCTGCGGAATACGACGGCCCGGTCATTTATGCGAAAGACGCGATGCAGGGATTGGACTTGGCGAACCGCCTGCAAAGCGGCGCTGGAAAAGCGGTATTGCTGGAAGAACTCGGTGCGCAGCAGGAAAAACGAAAAGCTTCGGAAGCAGCGAAAGCATCGAAACAGGCGGTCGCAGTAGCCATCCGTCCGGTGAAGACGGTCCGGGAAGATGTGCCGGTCTACAAGCCGCATGACTTGCGCCGGCACGTGCTAAAGGATTATTCGGTGGCGCATTTGTATCCGTACGTCAATATGCGGACGCTGATCGGCCACCATCTCGGCTTGAAAGGGTTCAACGAAAACACGCTTGCCAAAGGCGATTCGCGTGCCGTCGAGCTGCACGAACTCGCTACCGGCTTTTTGCAGTCAGGGTTACTTAAGCCATCCGGCATGTATCAGTTTTTCCCGGCGCAAAGCGACGGCGACGATGTCGTCATCTACAGCCCGGCGGATGCCAAGACCGAAATTGAACGCTTCACGTTTCCGCGCCAGTCGGTGGAACCGTTCCTGTGCCTTTCGGATTATTTGAAATCCGTCGAAAGCGGCGAAATGGATTATGTGGCATTCATGCAAGTGACGGCGGGGCACGGCGTCCGTGATGAAGCAGCGCGCTTGAAAGAAGCCGGCAAATTTCTGGAAAGCCATGCCTTGCAGGCGACGGCGCTTGAACTGGCGGAAGGATTCGCTGAGCGCATCCATCAGGAAATCCGCGATCAATGGGGCTTCCCGGATGCTACGGATTTCTCGATGCGCGACCGCTTCGCCGCAAAATACCAGGGACAGCGTTTTTCATTCGGCTACCCGGCTTGTCCAAACCTGGAAGACCAGGCGAAACTGTTCGGCTTGATCAAGCCGGAAGACATCGGCGTCCAGTTGACGGAAGAATACATGATGGACCCGGAAGCTTCCGTATCGGCAATCGTTTTTGCGCATCCCGATGCGCGTTATTTTGTGGTGGATTGAGTGGGTTGAAGGCTTGCGGACAGTAATTGGGTCCGAGCGGACAGTATTTCCGGATTCCGGACAGCATTCGCCGCCGAGCGGACAGTATTACCGCAAGACACCCAATTAAATAGAAAAAGGGCAGCTCAGAATGAACTGAGCCGCCCTTTTTTTGCTTGCTTATTCGTTCGCTTTGTAGATAAAGTAATCAAAATCAGCCGGCAAGTTTTGGCCAGATGTGTCCTGGCACTGCATGCCGACAAATGCGCCGGTAAAAAAGCCGCCGCCTTGGATGTAATCGTCCGACAGCTTGTGCGAACCGAAACGGATCGGAATCAAGATCCAGTTCTCGCCGTCGAATGAATAGGAGTACCGGTAAATGTCCGCCGTCACGTCCACTTTCATATGCACATACTTCACTTCATCAGGGATGACGATTTCATTGCCTTGCAAAGGCTGGTCGAATGCAAAATTGTCGCATACCATGACATCAAGGACGCGTCCTTTTTCTTCGTTCCACGTAATTTGCAAAGCCGTCCAGTTTTCGGTGTTGTAGTAGTTGACGAGGCCGGCTGCTTGCTGGAATGTATCCGGATTGAAGGCGACTTTCGTTTCCGCCGTAAAGTGGAAATGCTGCCAGCGCCTTGCGACAAATGCCTGCGTGAATTTTGACGTCAGCGATTCTTTGCCGCGCAGGCGCAGATGGCCTGGATTCTCTTTCAACGAAACAATGTTTTCGCCAAGCGGAATGCGCAATGTCTGGAAATGCGGATTCAAAGTTTCCGAATCAAAATCGTCTTTCTCCGGGAAATCGGGTTCCCATTGGACTTCTTCAATCGCCGGCCCTTCGATTTCGAGCGAAGGTGCGTTGCCGCCGACGACATACGGCCAGTCGTTTTTCCATTCCACACGCTGGATCGCCGTTTCGCGCCCAAGCGGGCAGAAGCCGCGCGGGTCGAGCAGGGCTTGGCCTGTTCTCGACAACGGGCGTCCCGTCAAATGCACCAGGAACCATTCATCGGTATGCGTCTGGACAAGGGATGCATGACCCGATTTTTGCAGCGGGTTTCGCGGTGAGAAAAACGACGTGATCAACGGGTTTTCCGGATGCACTTCGTACGGTCCGCGCAAATCTTTCGAGCGGGCAATCGTCGCCTGGTGATCGTATTTCGTGCCGCCTTCAGCCGTCAATAAATAATAATAGTCGCCGATTTTATAAAGGTGAGGGGCTTCAACAAGCGCCACATCGGTTCCTTTGAAAATGATTTCGGATTTGCCAATGAGCTTTTGTTCCTCAACGCTGTATTCCTGCAACGAAATGCCGTAAAAGTTGTGATGGCCCATGCGGTGATCCCAATACATATTCACGAGATATTTCGTGCCGGATTCGTCGTGGAACAGGGAAGGGTCGAATCCGGAGCTATTCAAATAGATTGGTTCTGACCACTCGCCGTCAATTGTGTCGCATGTCACGAGGTAGTTGTGGCAGTCTTTCCACTGGCCTTCGGTCACTTTGACGTCCGTGAAAATGAGCCAGAACTGGCCGTCGCTATAAGAAAGGGCTGGAGCCCATACGCCGCCGGAATTCGGGTTGCCCATCATATTCAACTGGCTCAGCCGGTTCAAGGGACGCGAAATCAAACGCCAGTTTTTCAAATCTTTCGAGTGGTAAATGCCGACGCCGGGGAACCATTCAAAGGTAGACACGGCAATGTAATAATCTTCTCCTACCCGGCAAATGCTCGGGTCTGGGTTGAATCCTGTTAAAATGGGATTTTGAATCGTTGTCATTTTTCGTCACCCTTTATGCAGTATTTTGGAAGCCCGCCCGTTCCAATATGTAAGTGCTTACAATAATCAGCGGAAAAAGCACCCGAAAAAAAACTAACTTACGACTTCATCTTTCTTCCGGGCGCTAAAGCGTACCGAAAAGGAAAGGATGAATATCGAAAATTAGCAATTCTTCTAAGTTATATTCGATCATACACTACTTAGTCTAATGAGTAAACTAAGTAGTCTGAACCTTTTTTTATTATCGCAAGACCAATTTCGGCTGCATGCAGACGCTTAAGAAGTTCTCAATGGAGAAAGCGGCTACGCCAAGAGCGGTGGAAAGCGTGCTAAGCTCCGAAAAATTGATTTGCAAATCATTTTGCTGGAACCAAAGCGCCTGGTTCGCGACCCGGTTCGTCAAGGATTTTTCCAGCCATTCTTTCGATGTCGCCATCCGGTTGCCTATGATCACTTGCTGCGGGTTAAACGTATTAATGATATTGTTGATGCCGACGCCTAAATAATCACCGGTCTGTTCGAACAGTTCAATGGTTTGTTCGTCGCCTTGCTCGGCAAGCTTTAACAGATCCGATAAGTCGAAATCGGCTTGTTCCGGGGAGATGCCCATTTTTTCGGCGCGGTCGATCAACGCTTGCTCTGAAGCAAACAGCTCCCAACAGCCTTGATTGCCGCAACGGCATTTCGGGCCGTCAATCTGGATTGTCATATGGCCCATTTCGCCTGAAAATCCGTTGGCGCCTTTATACAAAGAACCGTTCAAGATCAACCCGACGCCGATTCCGATTCCGGCTGAAACATAAATGATGTTTTCGCATTCTTTGCCGGCGCCGAACTTTTTCTCGCCGTAAGCACCGGCATTCGCTTCGTTTTCGATGATGACCGGAAACTCGTATTTCTCCTCCAGGATGTTTTTCAAGTTCAGGTTTTTCCAATTCAAGTTCGGTGCCAGAAGAATTTCGCCGCCTTTGTCGACAATTCCTGGTACGCCGACGCCAATGCCGACAATGCCGTGAGGGCTTTCGGGAGCGGCAGCCATCAGTTCATCGATGGTTTCGAACAGCTTTGCTTCAATCGCTTCATAGGACATTTTCTTGTAGCGGGCTTCTTTTTGGCTGACGACATTTCCTTCAAGGTCAGAAAGGATGCCGAGCAAATAATTGACGCCAAGATCGATGCCGATGGTATAGCCGGCCGTTCCGTTGAACAGCAGCATGACGGGCCGTCTGCCGCCGCTTGATTCTCCGGGGCCGGACTCAAAGATCAAATGGTCTTCCAATAAGTCGTTGACGAGGGAAGAGACGGTGCCTTTGTTCAAACCGGTCTGGCTAGCGACGGCCGCCCGTGAAATCGGGTAGTCATTTTTGATTTTGTCGAGCACCAAAGATTTATTTCCTTCTTTTACAACATGATGGTTCCACGTTTGGTTCATGCCTATTTTCATCTGGCTCAGCTCTTTCTATAGTGGTTTAGGTGGATCATTGCCTGGTAAATACGCCTTCTTTGCCTGTACGGGTTTGCTTCTATTGATTAATTTAAATCTAACAAACCCGCTGTTATAAAGACAGTATAACCTAAAAATAAAACTTTGTTTATCCACTAGACTAACAAGCTTCCCTTTGCTATAATGAAAACGCATACAACAATTATTCAGAAAATTGTTGTAACAACACACACGAGATGGGGGAGAAATAATGAAGTTTAAGAAACCGCTTACAATCGCTTTGTCCGCAGTTGTTTCTACAATGTTGTTGGCAGGATGTTCGTCCGACGAAAAAGAATCAGCAAATGCAAATGGGGATACTGAAATAAAATTTATGCACCTATGGCCTGAGGGAAGTTCGAAAAAGCATTATGACGTTGTCAATAACATCATTGCCGATTACGAAAAAGAAAACGAAGGCGTGAATGTAGATTTGGAAGTGTTGAGCAACGAACAATACAAAGACAAGCTTCGTGTTCTCTCCACCTCAAAAGAATTGCCGGATGTCGGGCTTACTTGGTCAGCAGGGTTCCTTGAGCCGTACGTTGGCGGAAACATGTTCGCACCGCTTGACGATGTAATCGAATCAGATTTGAAAGATGCGTTCGTTCCAGGGACTGCCGAAGCGTATGCTTTGGACGGGAAAACTTATGGTCTTCCATTAGAACTGAACATTGTAACGCTTTACTATAACGATAAAATGTTCAAAGAGCATGGCCTTGAAGCACCAAAAACGTATGAAGAATTATTGAATGTCGTGAAAGAATTCCGTGCAGACGGCGTCCAGCCGATTGCTTTAGGAAACCGCGATTCCTGGACAGGATCTATGTGGTATATGTACCTGGCTGACCGCATTGCCGGTGCTGAAGGTTTGAACAAAGCCATCGACCGTTCTGGCAGCTTTGAAGATCCAGCGCTTGTGAAAGCGGCTGAAGAAGTGCAGACGCTTGTCGATGCTGGCGCATTCGTTGACGGCTTTAATGGCCTTGCCGATGAAGAAGCGAAATCGATGTTCATGAGCGGCCAGGCGCCAATGTACTTGATCGCAACATGGGATCTTCCGAACTACACGACAAACGAAGATGTACCTCAGGAATTCAGAGATTCCGTACAATACTTGAAATTCCCGACTGTTGAAGGCAATGGCGACATGAACAGCTATGTTGGCGGACCAGGGGTTGGCTTGTTCGTTGCTGAAGACTCTGAAGTAAAAGAAGAAGCGAAAGACTTTGCTGCTTACTTTGTAAAAGAGTGGGGCGAAAAAGCGGTTACAGAAGCTGGCGTAATTCCGGCTACAAAAGTGGACGCTGAGTCACTGGATCTTCCGCAAATGTACACGGATATCTTGAACGAGCTTAACAATGCAAGCAACATCACATTGTTCGCGGATGTCCAAATGAGCCCAGGCGTAGCACAAACGCACTTGGATTCCATCCAGGCATTGTTCGGGAAAGAAATGACTCCGGAAGAATTCGGAAAAGCCCATGAAGATGCGCTTTCCAAATAAGAGACAGTAATTTCATTTTGGCAAATTACAGCAAGGAAGAAGGGGACAGATCCTGCATGTTGGATTGTCCTCTTCTCCTTTCTAAGATATGGAGTTGAATGCGATGAACAAAGTCATGTCCAATAAATTATTTATCGGATTTTATATTGCGCCGGCTCTGTTGCTGATCACCGTCTTGATCTTTATTCCACTCGGCTTGTCCGGATATTACGGATTGATGGAATGGGACGGCATTGGCGCAAAGACATTTATCGGACTGGATAATTATATTGCGGGGATTCAGGACAAGCTGTTCTGGAACAGTGCGCTGCACTCGTTTTTGCTGGCTCTTTTCTCAGCATTAAGTTTGGCCGTTTATTTGGTTGTGTCGTTCATTTTGGCTTCAAAAATCAAAGGCGCGGACCTGCTGCGCAAAATTTATTTGATTCCGATGCTGTTATCCTCTGTAGCGATCGCCCAGCTGTGGGTGAAAGTCTATAACCCTTCGAATGGTATTTTAAATGCGTTCCTTGTCCAAATCGGAGTGGAAAACCCACCTGCTTGGCTCGCGAATCCATCGATAGTGCTGTTTGCGATTTTCGTACCGATTCTTTGGCAGTATGCCGGATTCTACATTTTGATCTATTATGCGGCATTGAAAAACATTCCGGAGTCGCTCATTGAAGCGGCGCGCATTGACGGGGCAACGCCTTTCCAGATTGCCACACGGATCAAACTGCCGCTGATCAAAGAAGTCGTCAGCGTCACCATCGTCCTGGCGATTGTCGGGTCATTGAAATACTTTGATTTGATTTACGTCATGACGGCCGGCGGACCGAACGGCGCCAGTGAAGTAATGGCGTCTTATATGTACAAACTGGCTTTCTCCAGCTATAACTTCGGTTACGGCAGTGCCATCGGCTTCCTGCTTTTGATCATCACGCTGATCGTGACGTTCATTATCCGAAAAGCAACTGAAACAAAAGAAAGAATCGAATATTAAGAGGAGGGCTATAAATGAAGCGCATTGGTTATTTACTTCTCTATTTGTCCCTGATTGTCGTAGCATTATTCCAGATCCTCCCGCTCCTTTGGCTGTTCGCCTTCTCGCTTAAGAGCAACCAGGAAATCTTCGCCGGATCACCGTTCGCTTTGCCGACGGAATTCCGTTGGGAAAACTACCTGAAAGTTTGGGAAGGCGGCATCAGCACGTATTTCTTCAACAGTGTTTGGATCACCTTAGCGGCTATTGTTTTGACGGTGTTGTTTGCCAGCATGGCTACGTTCGCGATTACGCGCATGCGATGGAAATTGAGCGGATTGGTGCTCGGCATGATCATGGTCGGCTTGATGATTCCGATCCACTCGGCATTGATTCCGCTGTACAGCATGTTCTTGAGCGTCAACTTGATCGACAATCCGCTGGCTATCGTCCTGACGTATACGGCATATAACCTGCCGATCACGATGATGATTCTGCTCGGCTTTTACTACACCTTGCCGCATGAAATCGAAGAAGCGGCAATCATTGACGGCTGTTCAGTGAACCGGATGTTCTTCCAGGTGATCCTGCCGATGACGACGCCGATCATGGCGACAACCGTTGTCATCAACATGATCTACAACTGGAACGAATTCGTTTTCGTCAACACGTTCATCAGCTCCGAGAAATATAAGACTTTGACGGTCGGCATCCAAAACTTCATCGGCCAGTACATGACCGATTGGGGCGCAATTGGTGCAACACTGATCATCAGTGTGCTGCCGATTATCGTGGCGTTCATCTTCTTCAGCAATAAAGTCGTGGAAGGGATTTCTTCCAGCGCTGTGAAAGGCTGAGCCCAGCAAAAAAGCTTCGCCCGATTCAGGAACCGATTCCTGTTGGGTGAAGCTTTTTTTTATTCGCTGGATACTTGTCCGCTCCTTTGCTGTGCTTTGTCAAAAGCGTGCAGGCAGACCCACATGGTGATGAAGGCATACAAACTGCCGCCGAAAATAACCGCGAGCGCCGGGACAAGCTGCATGATGTAAAAGAGCGGCACCAGGCACAGCAGGATGATGAAACTGTGGAGCGGATTGACAAGCATGAGCAAAAACGCATTTTTGATCACTTTTCCAGGCTTCATGTCGAAATGCACGAATGTCGGGAAGAGGTAGAACAGAAACAACAGAAACAGCAGCATAAAAGCGAACAATGGAACGTTCGTCCAGCCTAGCCCACTGCCGCCGTTTGCCTGGATGAACAGAATGTCGATAGCAATAAGAGCGGCGATGCCGGCGACAAACAAGCCCACCAAATTGCTTTTCCAAAAATCTTTCCGGTAATAGTCCCAAAACGTTTTCAATACCGGCTCATCCGTATTGCCCCGCAGCCATTGCCGGGTGACGGCGAACATGGCTGTCGTGGCCGGGAAAAGACCGAAAACCACAGCACCGAGCAAAGAAAACAAGATCCATAACAAGTTCACGTAAGCAAACCGGGTAATCCATTCCGTAATACTATAAATAAAACCTCTGGTAGAGTTCATTTGAAACCGCCTTTGTTTGAATAATTTATTTTATTATACAAGGACAACAAGAGAATTGCCTTTACCGGTATTCGTTAAAGTAAGGCGACATTGAGTAATCATCCTGTCTTCACTGTAGCAGCCAATTCAAATTACTAAAATAACAATTTTCACATTATTTTTGCCAGAAACTTTGTTCAATCAATAGACAAACTAATTGTATATTGTTATAATCTAAAATGAAAGCCTTTACATTTAATTTCTTTTTAATCTTCGGTTTATAGGTAAATAAATATAAAACATTGGAGGCAAAAAACTATGGCATATTTCCAGAATATTAACAAAATCAAATTTGAAGGGGCTTCTTCCACGAATCCATTCGCGTTTAAATTCTACAATCCGGAAGAAAAAGTCGGCGACAAAACGATGGAAGAAATTCTGCGCTATGCGGTTTCTTACTGGCACACATTCACAATGGATGGCTCAGATCCTTTCGGCGCCGGCACGATGAACCGTGCTTGGGACAAATATTCCGGAATGGATTTGGCGAAAGCGCGCGTTGAAGCTTCGTTCGAGTTTTACAATAAACTGGACGTTCCATTTTTCTGCTTCCATGATGTCGATATCGCACCAGAAGGCAGCAACTTGAGAGAATCCAACCAGAACTTGGATGCCATCGTTGGCATGATCAAGGATTATATGAAAGACAGCAAAGCGAAATTGCTTTGGAATACGGCCAACAACTTCACGCATCCGCGCTTTATTCATGGAGCAGCAACATCAAGCAACGCAGACGTCTTTGCTTATTCTGCAGCGAAAGTGAAAAAAGGCCTGGAAATCGGGAAAGAGCTTGGCGCTGAAAACTATGTGTTCTGGGGCGGCCGCGAAGGCTACGAAACGCTTCTTAACACGAACATGAAATTGGAATTGGATAACCTGGCTCGCTTCTACCATATGGCAGCGGACTATGCGAAAGAAATCGGATTCGACGGCCAGTTCCTGATCGAACCGAAACCAAAAGAGCCGACAACCCACCAATACGATTACGACGTGGCAACGGCTCACGCCTTCCTGCAAAACTACGGTCTTCAAGAACTATTCAAATTCAATATCGAAGCGAACCACGCAACACTTGCGGGCCATACGTTCGAGCACGAACTTCATTATGCCCGCATCAACAATATGCTGGGGTCAGTCGATGCCAACCAAGGCGATCCGCTTCTTGGATGGGATACGGATGAGTTCCCGACAGACCTTTGGACAACGACGCTTGCGATGTACGAAATCCTTCAAAACGGCGGACTTGGCCGCGGCGGGTTGAACTTCGATGCAAAAGTGCGCCGTGGTTCATTCGAGCCAGAAGATTTGTTCCATGCCCATATCGCTGGGATGGACGCATTTGCAGTCGGCCTGCGCGTAGCACAGAACTTGATCGACGACAAAGTGTTGGAAAACATTCTTGATGAGCGCTACAGCACGTATAATGATGGAATCGGCCTGGATATCGTTTCCGGCAACACAGATTTCCACAAACTTGAGCAGTACGCATTTGGCTTGACGGACATCAAACAAACTTCCGGACGCCTGGAGCAAATCAAAGCAACGATCAACCAGTACTTGCTGCAAGCTTTTGCGAAAACAGCAAGCTTCAAATAAGTAACAAGTTTTAAGCAACAAGTTTGAACAGGGCAGGAGAGCGGTCGCGATGAAATATGTTATTGGTGTAGATTTAGGAACCAGTGCAGTCAAGATTTTGCTTGTCGACCAACTTGGTGAAGTTGTCCGCAGCGTCTCAAAATCATTTGCACTGACCCAAGAGAAAACAGGTTACAGCGAACAAAATCCGCAGGACTGGGTTGAAGGCACAACGGCTGGACTATTTGATTTGTTAAGCGGCTGGAACGGCCGCGCTGAAGACATCGAAGGCATCAGTTTTTCAGGCCAGATGCACGGGCTTGTGTTGCTGGATGAAAACAATGACGTGCTGCGCCCGGCCATTCTTTGGAATGATACACGGACGACGGCAGAGTGCCAGCAAATCTACGATGCAATCGGTGAGGCACGCTTGCTCGAAATCACCAAGAACCCGGCGCTTGAAGGCTTTACATTGCCGAAACTGCTATGGGTAAAAGAGCATGAGCCGGAAATCTACAGCCGGGCGAAAGCCTTCGTGCTGCCGAAAGATTATTTGCGCTACAAGATGACCGGCCAGCTGCAGATGGAATATTCCGATGCAGCCGGCACGCTCCTGCTGGATATCAGCAAGAAAGAATGGAGCACGGAAATCTGCAGCTTGCTCGAGATTGATCCGTCGCTTTGCCCACCGCTTGTTTATTCGCATGAAGAAGTCGGTACGGTTAAAATGGATTATGCGGAAATCACCGGATTAAGACCTGCAACACGCGTTTTTGCCGGCGGAGCGGATAATGCCTGCGGCGCCATCGGTTCAGGAATTCTGGATGATGGCAAAACCTTGTGCAGCATCGGTACATCTGGTGTAGTTCTGTCCTATGAAGCAAGCGACGACAAAGATTTTGAAGGCAAAGTCCATTACTTTAACCATGCGGCACCGGATGTTTTCTATACCATGGGTGTAACGCTTGCAGCCGGCTATAGCCTGACTTGGTTCAAAGATGTCTTTGCGGCGGATGAATCATTCGAAGATTTGCTCGCCGACATCCAGTCAGTTCCAGCAGGATCAAACGGGCTGTTGTTTACACCGTATTTGGTCGGGGAACGGACGCCTCATGCAGATGCAACCATCCGTGCAAGCTTTATCGGCATGGATGCTTCGCATCAGCGAAAAGACTTTGCGCGTGCAGTGCTTGAAGGGATCACGTTCTCGCTCAATGAATCCATTGATCTTTTCCGCCGCAGCGGCAAAGAAATCGACACCATCGTCTCGATTGGCGGCGGAGCACGCAACGAAGACTGGCTTCAAATGCAAGCCGATATTTTCAATGCAAAAATCGTAAGGCTCAATAGTGAACAAGGTCCAGGCATGGGAGCCGCAATGCTCGCAGCATTTGGGTGTGGATGGTTTGCGACATTGAAGGACTGTGCAGACCAGTTTTTGAAAGAAGACCGCCAGTTCCAGCCGATTTCATCCAATGTGGAAACGTATAAAAAACTGTTCGCCATTTATCAGGACGTATACGGCCAAACAAAAGAGCTGAATAAAAAACTTTTGGAGTTCCGTAAGTAGTCCATTAAAATAAGAGTCTCAACTTTCAGTTGAGGCTCTTATTTGTAAAGATAATCGCTATATACGTTGAATAAAATAATTGTCCTTTTATACAACGCTTCGGTCGCTTTGGGCAGTGCAAAGACGATTGCTCCTGCGCAAGCTCGTCGCCAAAGAGTCACCCAAATGCTTTGGGCGCCTCTTTGGCTCTCGCCATGAGCCGAAAAGATCATTCGTCTCATAGCTCCGCCTAGCCCCTAAACGCGCCGACGCTGAGAAAGATTACTATAAGAAAGAGGATCACGTTGAGAAATTCTTGATTATCATTTACTTAGATATGGAGCAACACAACGGAGACTCCTGCGGGATAGCGAAGTGCCGAAATCCACTCGGGCAAAAAGCCCGAGTTAGTTCGGCGCAAGCCCGCGGAAAGCGTAGTTGTTTTGCGGAATATCAACAATACTATTTAATAAGGACAGAAACTAAGATGCGGGAGTGTGGAGAAATGAATTATCGTCAGATTGGCAGCACCGATTTAAAGGTCAGTGAACTTAGTTTTGGCACATGGGCGATTGGCGGTTCGTGGGGAACCACCAACGACCAGGAGTCATTGAAAGCATTGGATTATGCGATGGGCGAAGGCGTCAACTTTTTCGATACGGCTGACGTATACGGAGACGGCCACAGCGAAGAACTCTTGGCAAAGGCGACCAAAGGCCGCCATTCTGAAATTCACATTGCCACAAAGTTTTGCCGGGCTGGAGACATCCACGACCCGAAAACCTATTCCATGGAAAGCGTCACGAAATATTGCGAAGACAGCTTGAGACGGCTGGAGCGCGAGCAATTGGACTTGTTCCAAATCCATTGCCCGCCGATTGAAATTCTGCAGGATGGCCAAGTGTTTGAAGTGCTTGACCGCTTAAAGGAACAAGGCAAAATCCGCTACTACGGCGTCAGCGTCGAAACGGTTGAAGAAGGCTTGCTGTGCCTGAACAATCCGAATGTCAGCAGTTTGCAGGTTATCTTTAACCTGTTCCGCCAGAAGCCGCTGGATGAGTTATTCCCGAAAGCCAAAGAACAAGGCGTCGGAATCCTGGCGCGCGTACCGTTGGCCAGTGGATTGCTGACAGGGAAGTTCAAGGCGAACGCCAAGTTTGAAGCAGACGACCACCGCAATTTCAACCGCGACGGCGCTGCGTTCAATGTAGGAGAAACATTCGCAGGACTGGAATTCGCCAAAGGCGTCGACCTGAGCAATCAATTAGGCTGGATTGCAGACGGCCGCGGCAATATGACCCGCGCCGCATTGAAATGGATTTTAGAGCACGATGCCATTTCTTCAGTTATTCCAGGCTTTAAAACAGTCAAACAAGTACAAGACAACTTAAAAGCACTCGATGCCAAGGACTTTACTGCAGAAGAGCTGGATAAACTGGCGAACTTCTACCAACAAGAAGTCCACCCGGCAATTCGAGGACCTTATTAATAGAAAAGCGGAAATGGCCGTTAAGGTCCGACAGGCATAAGGCGGATCGGCGAAGCGGCGCTTTTTGTCGCACAGCCGGAACGACTTATGACCCGAGGACCTGGCCATTGCAGCTGGACAAGAAAAGCGGAAGCTCCTGGTTAGCCCCGACGAGCGCTGGAGGAGCAGCTTTTTTAAAAACCGGAAGCCTAGTCAGAAATATTACACAAGCAAAGCAAAATGGGAGGGAATAGAATGGCAGACTTGCAATTGAAGAACGTGAAAAAGGTATACGACAAAGGGGTAGTTTCAGTAAAAGATTTCAACCTTGAAATCCGCGACAAAGAATTCCTGGTACTGGTCGGCCCGTCCGGCTGCGGAAAATCGACGACGCTTCGCATGATTGCCGGACTCGAAGACATCTCGGAAGGCGATTTGTTCATTGGCGGAAAACGCGTCAATGACTTGTCGCCGGCAGACCGTGATATCGCAATGGTGTTCCAGAACTATGCGCTTTATCCGCATATGAGCGTGTACGACAATATGGCGTTTGCGCTGAAGCTGCGCAAATTGAAAAAGCCGGAAATCAAAGAGCGCGTGGACAACGCGGCGAAGATTTTGGGCCTGGAAGAATATTTGACGCGCAAACCGAAAGCGCTTTCTGGCGGGCAGCGCCAGCGTGTCGCTTTGGGCCGTGCAATTGTCCGCGACGCTGAAGTGTTTTTGATGGATGAGCCGCTTTCCAACTTGGATGCCAAACTTCGGGTGCAAATGCGGGCGGAGATCCAGAAACTCCACAGACGCCTGCAGACGACTACGGTCTACGTGACGCATGACCAAACAGAGGCGATGACGATGGCGACGCGCCTCGTCGTGATGAAAGACGGCGTGATTCAGCAAGTGGGGACACCGAAAGAAGTATACGATGAGCCGAACAATGTTTTTGTTGGCGGCTTTATTGGTTCGCCAGCGATGAATTTCCTCACCGGCAAGCTGGAAGGCGAACATTTTGTGATGGACACGGTGAAAGTTCAAGTGCCGGAAGCAAAATTGAATTTATTGCGTGAGCAAGGCTACAACGGAAAAGAAGTGATTCTGGGAATCCGTCCGGAAGACATCCACGATGAGCCGCTATTCCTCGATCATTCGCCGGGAACGAAAGTGCGTGCATCGATTGAAGTAGCTGAATTGATGGGCTCGGAAATCATTCTTTATTCGAATGTTGCCGGACAGGACTTTATCGCACGCATCGATGCCCGTTTCAATGTAGAAGCAGGGCAGACGATCGATGTGGCGTTTGATTTGAATAAAGCGCATTTCTTTGATCAGGAAACGGAAGCCCGCATTAAATAAGAGGTTTGCAAGAAGCGGTAGCTGTCTTGAAATTGAAACCGCTGAAGAGCTGGAAATAGCTCTTTGGCGGCTTTTTTTGTTACGATGAATGGATCAGCAGCTGAAGGAGGATTCGAGATGAAAAAAGTTCGTTGGGGCATCATCAGTACAGCCAACATTGCACAGTCGCAACTGATTCCGGCAATTTTCCGGTCAAACAACGCATTAGTGGAAGCGATTGCAAGCCGCAGCAGCAAGGTCCACGGAGTGGCAGCGGCCCTAAACATACCGAAAGCATACGAAAGCTACGAAGAACTGTTGGACGACCCGAAAATTGATGCGGTTTATATTCCGCTTCCGAATCACTTACATAAAGAATGGGTTTTTAAAGCGGCTAAAAAAGGCAAGCACATCCTTTGCGAAAAGCCGGCGGCCCTAAACGCGAACGAAGCGGAAGAAATGGTCCAGGTGTGCCAGGAGTCGAACGTCAAATTCATGGAAGCGTTCATGTACCAGCTGCATCCGCAGCACGCACGCGTCAAAGAAATCATGGCTTCCGGTGAAATCGGCGACATCAAACTGATCCGCTCCAGCCATTCGTTTTATCTGGAAAACCGAGAAAGCGATATCCGGATGGATAAAACCATGGGCGGCGGTTCCATCTACGACCTTGGGTGCTATTCAATCCAGGCCATCCGTCACCTGACTGACGCCGAACCGGTGGAAGTGCAGGTCGTATCCGAAAGAGATTCGGTTACGGGTGTCGACATGCTGTCGAGTGCATACCTGGTACTTGATAACGGCGTAACCGCCATTTTTGATTGCAGTTTTGATATGGTGAGCCGGAACGAATACGAAGTGGTCGGCACAAAAGGCACCATCAAAGTGCCCTACGCGTTCCGGCCGGACATCAATGCCGGCATGGGCCTGGTGATTGTCGAAGCAGCCGGTGCAACGCGGCAGGAGAAGATTTACGGCGACCTTTACCGCTTGGAAGTGGAGCATTTTTCTTCGGCAGTGTTGGACGATTCGGAGCTTGTGATAACGGCTGAATCAACCATCCAAAATATGCGCGTCATCGATGCCTGCTACAAAGCGGGCGAAACCGGAGAGACGGTTTTGGCGAAAGTGGACTAAGTTTAAATTTCGGAGAAGTTGAAAAAAGTTCAACGGACCATGGGAAGGGATTGAACAGAATGGAAGTGCAACAGCGTTTATTCGGCCATATAGAGGGGCGTCCGGTGACTTTGATCACCGTCCGAAACGCCAACGGGTTTCAGATGTCGTGCATCGATTGGGGATGCATCATTACTGAAATTCAAGCTCCAGACCAGAACGGCAAGTTGGAAAATGTGGTCCTGGGTTTTGATGCACTCGAAGAGTACGGCGACAATCCGCATTTTTTAGGAGCGGTGGCGGGTCGTTTTGCCGGCAGAATCAAAGGCGGCGCTTTCAAGCTGGACGGCAAAGACTATCAGCTTGCGGCGAATGCCAATGGACACCATCTGCACGGCGGTACTAGAGGGTTCAGCCATGTTTTATGGGACTCGAATGTCATTCACAATGGAAATGAAGCCCGTATTGAATTTACATATTTGAGCCCGGACGGTGAAGAAGGCTATCCGGGAAATCTCGAACTGAAAGTTGTCTATACGCTTTCTGACGACGCGAATGATCTTCTCATCCACTATTCAGCAGTTTCCGACCAAACGACTTTAGTGAATCTGACCAACCACAGCTATTTCAACTTGAGCGGCGATTTGAAGGAAGATGTCTTAAATCATCGACTGGTGCTCGGCAGCAGCGAGTTTTTGGAGCTCGACGAAGAATTGATTCCGACTGGTGAAGCGATGCCGGTCGACCGCTCGGTGTTTGATTTCCGTGAAGGCCGAAAGATCCACGACGGAACGGTATCGGGCGACCCGCAAAACCTTCTGGCCGGCTGCGGCTACGACCATCCGTTTTTGCTCGACCGCAACCAGCAGGAAGAAATTGTGCTCGAACACGAAGCGAGCGGCAGGAAGCTGACCGTCGAGACGACGGAACCGGCAGTCGTGCTTTATACGGGCAATGGACTGGAAGGCCCAGACGTGTACCGCGGAACGAAAGCCTGTAATTATTTGGGGCTGTGCCTGGAAACACAGGGCTTGCCGGATTCGATTCACCAGCCGCATTTTCCTTCGGCGGTATTGAAGAAAGGTGAACGCTACACGAGCGAAACCCGCTATTCGTTTGGCGTCATCAACAAATCGTAATTGGCTATAGTCAGCGCCGGCTCCCAGTGCTTGGGAGTTGGCGCTTTTCTTTTGTTTTCGGTATGGTAAGAAGAGTAAAAAGATAAAGAAAAGGGGGAGTCCGATGTTTGCACTGAATATCCTGGACTACTCGCCGATCGATGAAGGGTCTACAGCGCGCGAAGCCCTGCTTCAGACGACCGAATTAGCGAAGCTTGCCGAAAGCGCAGGCTATAAACGTTTTTGGGTGGCGGAACACCATAAAGTCATGTCGGTTGCCGGCAGCACACCGGAAATGCTAATGATGCATTTGGCGACTTCGACGTCGTCAATCCGGATCGGCTCGGGCGGCGTGATGCTGCCGCATTACAGCGCCTACAAAGTGGCAGAAAACTTCCGCATGCTTGAAGCGCTCCACCCGGACCGTATCGATCTTGGCATCGGGCGCTCACGCAGTTATTTGAAAGTCAATCAGGCGCTGAACGGCAATAAACAAATTTCGTATGACCAGCAAATAGACGATTTGCAGCAATATCTGACCGACTCGGGTGAACTGGTTGCTACGCCAGTTACCGAAACGGCCCCGGAACTGTGGCTCCTTGGGACAGGCGGCGGCAGTGCGGAACTGGCAGCTGCAAAAGGCACCGCTTACGCGTATGCCCATTTTGCCCGCCCTGCTGCATCCGGAGTAGAAGTGGTGAAAACGTACCGGAGCAGCTTCCGGCCGTCGAAACTGTTGAACGAGCCGAAAGTCATCCTCGCGGTGTTTGCAGTGGTTGCGGAAACAGCAGAGGAGGCGGAAGAAATCGCAAAAGCTTTCGATCTGTGGCTGCTGTTTGTGGAATCGGACATGCCGCCTCCTTATTACCCGTCCATTGAAACGGCAAAAGCACGCGGCTTTAGTGTACGTGAACAGGAAAAAGTCGACAAGAACCGCCAGCGCATGATTATCGGCGATGCCGAAACCGTGAAGGCGGAAATAGAGCGCATTGCCGAACAATTTAAGGCCGATGAAGTAACGATCATCCCGAATATTTCCGGTGCGGAAAATCGGATGAACGGCATCCGTCTGCTCGCTGAAGCTTTCGGCCTTTCCAAAAGTTGAAACCTTTTTTACCGATTTGCGTATTATGAATAAATTCGGTTAAAGGGGAGACGGCGGATGGAGAAAAAGAGGCGGAAAAAAGAGAAGAAGGATCGTTGGTGGATTTGGGATGTGGTTGAATTCTTTCTGGAATTGCTGGATCTTCTTCTATATATTCCAAGGCTTATTATCCGGATCGTGCGGGAATTTTAATGCTTTGCAAAGTTGAAAAACGTTCAAAAACGGATAGCCGTTTTTGAACGTTTTTTTATTTTTGCAGCACATAATTTTTCTTAATCCGTTTATGTGCCGAATTATTGGCAGCAGTAATTTCAGTGGAACCGATTGCTTTTGCCAAACCGAACTTTGGCATATTGCCGTAGATGGTTTCAAAACCGTCTGCCCGAATTAAATAAGTTTCATGGTAAATGCCGACCGCATCATTGTTGCCAACTTTTTTATTGAAGTTACGCCAGGCGGGTAAATGTTTTGATCCTTTCGCATAGGCCAGCAGTTGTTGTTCGGAGCGCCAGTATTGAATCATGATTGTCGTCCGCAATCCAAAAAAATTCTCGATGGATAAACAACCCAGTTCTTTATTCATAGACAATTCCTTGATCATGGCCGGCATAGCCGTAAACACCGGGAACCATTTGCGCACTGCCCGGTAATTATTGATGCGCATGCCGATGATGAAAACCACAAAATCTTCGTCCGTATCCGCCGTATACCTTCCTGGAAAAACTTGTGCTCCCATTTGAGTCCTCCTCATGAATGTCGGTTTCGAAATACATTTCAAGGCAGCCGCTTCTCGCTAGTTAAATACAATATACATCGGCAAGCAACAGGTGTATAGAGAATCTTTTGGAGATGATTTCAGAGCAGCGTGGATAAACTTTGAAGACCACGAATAAACTCCAGGCAGCGCGAATAAACCGGCTAAAAGAAAAGCGCTATTTCATCCCGCCATCCGTTTACAGAACAGAATAGCAGAGAACCTCTCCGGCGTTTTAAGTTTCCGGCTTAACGGGTAGAGATAGAGACGGAATAAATGAACAAGCAGCTTGCCTGGCAGAGACCTTAAGCTAAAGGCTGTTAAACCAAAAGGAGTGTTAATTAACATGATTACAACCGACTTTTCACAGCTTTATTTTGAAGGAAAATGGCAGAACGGATCCAGCGACAATAAGATGAAAAACACGAATCCTTATTCAGGAGAAGAACTGGTGACGATTCAGGCAGCCGACAAAGATGATTTGGACCGCGCCTATAAAGCAGCAGCGGAAGCGCAAATCGACTGGGCGAAGGAATTGCCGCAGAACAAGCGCAAAGTTTTGGAAAAAGTAGAAGAGGTCATGACGGAAAACAAAGAACTCATTATCGACTGGCTGATCAAAGAAGCCGGCAGTACGTATATGAAGGCAGCGACGGAATTTGGTGCAGCTTTGAATGTCGTAAAAGAAGTAGCAGCATTTCCATTCAAGATGGAAGGTAAGATTTTGCCCTCCCAGACGGCTGGCAAGGAGAACCGGATTTACCGCAATCCGATCGGGGTCATCGGAGTTATCAGCCCGTGGAACTTCCCGTTCCATTTGGCGATGCGCTCGATTGCACCCGCTTTGGCAACGGGCAACGGCGTCGTGGTGAAACCGGCGACGGACACGCCTGTGACCGGCGGATTGCTCTTTGCGAGCATTTTTGAAGCGGCGGGATTGCCGAAAGGCCTGCTGAATGTCATCGTCGGACGCGGTTCGGAAATCGGCGACGATATCGTCAAACACCCGATTCCCCGTTTGATTTCGTTTACGGGGTCGACGCCGGTAGGAAAGCGCATAGGCGAACTGGCGGGCGGCAACCTGAAAAAGACGGCGCTCGAACTTGGCGGCAATAACGCCTTCATCGTACTGGATGATGCGGATATCGATTACGCAGTCAACTCTGCGCTGTTCGGCAAGTTTTACCACCAAGGGCAAATTTGTATGGCGACTAACCGGATTCTTATTCATGAAGACCGCTACGAAGAATTCGCTGAGCTGTTTGTAGCCCGCGCGAAGAAATTGAAATACGGCAATCCGGCGGAAAAAGATACACACGTCGGACCGCTGATCAACCGGGACCAGGCCGACCGCATTTTGCAGGATATTAAAGAAAGCGTGGAACGCGGAGCGGAATTGCTGCTTGGCGGCGAATGCGACGGAAACGTCATGCAGCCGACGGTCCTCGGTGCAGGCACGAACGATATGCCAATCGCAGAAAACGAGATTTTTGGGCCGGTTGCGGTATTGATTCCATTCAGCAGCGACGACGAAGCAGTCGAAATGGTCAATGCCTTCCCATACGGCTTGAGCGGCGCCGTCCACTCTTCCAATATTGAATGCGGCACGCAATTCGCCCATAAAATCAATACCGGCATGATTCACGTGAACGACCAATCGGTCAACGACGAAG
Source organism: Planococcus liqunii (assembly GCF_030413595.1). Taxonomy (NCBI): domain Bacteria; kingdom Bacillati; phylum Bacillota; class Bacilli; order Caryophanales; family Caryophanaceae; genus Planococcus; species Planococcus liqunii. The sequence goes on from NZ_CP129238.1 coordinate 614,121, forward strand.
CGCATGTGCCGTTTGGCGGCGAGAAAGAATCCGGCCTTGGACGTTTCAACGGGGACTGGGTGCTGGAAGAATTCACAACGATGAAATGGATTTCTGTTCAGCATACGCATCGCGATTACGGCCCGTTTATTGAAGCATTGAAATAAACGGGAAAATTTAGATATTTACAGCAGTATGCAAGCAGTTTAAAGTGAAAAAGCATCACTTATGATTTATGAAGAAATGGAGCTGGAAAACCAATGGCAACAAAGAAAACAGTGATTATTACAGGTGCAAGCAGCGGCATCGGCCAAGCGGCTGCCAAAGAGCTGGCGGGCAGAGGATATGCCGTCATGCTGGCAGCGCGCCGGGAAGAGCGCCTCGTGGAACTGAAAAAAGAAATCGAAGAAGCAGGTGGACAGGCAGCGTATCAAGTGACGGATGTCACTTCATCCAAAGAGATGAAAGCCTTGGCAGAAGCGGCGATTGAACAGTTCGGCCAGATTGACGTGTTGGTCAATAACGCGGGCCTCATGCCTTTGTCTTATATGAACAAACTGAAAATCGAAGAATGGGACAAAATGGTCGATGTGAATATCAAAGGCGTGCTGTATGGCATCGCTGCCGTTCTTCCGCATATGGAAGAACGCGGGGAAGGGCATATCGTCAACATCTCATCGGTTGCCGGGCATGATATTACGCCAGGCAGTGCTGTCTACAGCGGAACGAAGTTTGCCGTCCGTGCCATTACGGAAGGATTGCGCCAGGAACTGAGTCCCGATATGAACATCCGGGCGACGATTGTATCGCCAGGTGCAGTTGCCACAGAACTGACAGACACGATCACCGACCAGGACATCCTGGACGGTTTTGCAAGCGGCAATCCGATGAAGTTCTTGGAAGCGGAAGACATTGCCCGCGCGATTGGCTATGCAGTCGAACAACCGGATTATGTCGATGTCAACGAAATCCTGATCCGTCCGCGCCAACAGAAATAAGAATAAGTTCCTAGAAGCTGCAGATTTTCTAATTAACTTAGAAGATTTTGCAGCTTCTTTTTTTAGTTGAAAGCCTGACAGCTAGCAGTACTGGAAGTTTTCGGCGAGCTGTGGCAAATGGTTCATTTTACAGAAAATTTTAAGATGCCTTGATTTTGAAAGCACTTTCACATATAATTCTACTAAACCGATTTAGTAAACCGATTTATTAAATCTAGATGGAGTATTGAGAGGGGTAATTGGGTTGTCGAAGACTTATCAAGTTTTTACATTGGGTGATGCGTTGATCACGTTCAATCCCTCTGAAACTGGACCGCTTCGCTATGTGCCAGCGTTCAGCCGCAAGGTAGGCGGGGCTGAATTGAATTTTGCGATTGGCTGCGCTCGCTTGGGGCTGCATACGAAATGGGCAAGCCGTTTAGGCGGAGACGAATTTGGCCGTGTGATTTATAATTTTGCACGCGGAGAAGGCGTCGATATGGAACAGGTGAAGTTTGTCGAAAACTATCCGACATCATTGAATTTCAAGGAAATTCGCGAAGACGGTTCTGGAAAAACGTTTTATTACCGCTACCAGTCGCCGATTTTAACATTGGAACCGGAAGACATTACAGAAACGATGTTTGCAGATACGGATTTGATTCATCTGACAGGTGTGTTCCTGGCAATCGATCCGAAAAACCTGGCGATTGCCAAACGGGTGTTAGCCATAGCCAAAGACAAAGGAATTAAAGTGTCGTTCGATCCGAATATCCGTTTGAAGTTGTGGACGCTTGAACAAGCAAATGCAGTGTATCAGGAAATTTTCCCGTCGGTTGATATTTTACTGACCGGGCTCGATGAAATCGACATGATTATCGGGGATTCTTCTGAAAGCGCTTTGGAGAAATTTGCAGCTGAATTCAATATTGAGCAGCTGGTTATCAAAGACGGCGGCAACGGAGCAAGGCTTTACCGCGACGTAACCTGGTATACGAAAGAAGCATTCAAAGTAACGCCAATCGACACGGTTGGAGCAGGAGACGGCTTTGATGCCGGCTATGTCTACGCCATGCTTCATGGCTATTCGCCCGAAGAGGCGCTGGAGTTTGCGAACGGAGTTGGAGCGCTGGTGACAACCGTATCCGGCGACAACGAAGGACTTCCGTATTTAGAAGAAGTACAGGCTTTGATTCGCAACGAAAAAATCATTGAACGTTAACTAGAGGAGGAACACCGATATGTTGAAACACGAAGTTTTATCGCGTTTAACTGAAACAAAAGTGGTAGCGGTGATTCGCGGAAGCAACGCAGAAGAAGCGATTGCATTGTCGAAAGCAGCCGTACAAGGAGGCATTCCAGCCATCGAATTGACGTATACGACGCCTCACGTGCAGAAGGTTTTTGAAGCTTTGGCGGAAGAAGACGTCCTGCTCGGGGCAGGAACTGTGCTGGATCCGGAGACTGCACGCCACGCGATTTTAGCCGGCGCAAAATTTGTAGTCAGCCCCCATTTTAACGAAGAAATTGCGACCGTGTGCAACCGCTACGGCATCCCGTATTTGCCTGGCTGTATGACTATTCGTGAGATGGTGAAAGCTCTGGAATTCGGTAGCGACATCATTAAATTGTTCCCGGCGAACAATTTCACACCTTCTTTCATCAAATCAGTCAACGGACCGCTTCCGCACGTGCGGATTATGCCGACAGGCGGCATTAACTTGAACAACATTCAAGACTGGTTATCGGCTGGAGCAGTGGCAGTCGGAATCGGCAGTGATTTAAATAAAGCTTACGCAGCCGGCGGATTTGATGCAGCTGTGGAATTGAGCCAAAAATACATGCAGCAAAGCGCGCAATAAAAAGGAGTGGCACCGATGAACATGACATTTCGCTGGTACGGCAGAGGCAACGACACCGTAACCTTAGAACACATCAAACAAATTCCAGGCGTTAAAGGCATCGTCTGGGCACTTCATAACAAGCCAGCCGGAGAAATCTGGACAAAAGAAGAAATCAAAGACGAAGTGGACTACATCAAATCTCATGGTTTCCACATAGATGTCGTAGAAAGTGTGAATGTCCACGAATCCATCAAACTGGGCAATGCAGAACGCGGCCGCTACATTGAAAATTACAAAGAATCAATCCGCAACTTGGCTGAGTTTGGCGTAAAAGTGATTTGCTATAACTTTATGCCGATCTTCGACTGGACGCGCACCGAGATGTTCCATCCGCTCGAAGACGGTTCAACGGCGCTGTTCTTCGAAAAAGCGAAAGTGGACAACATCGATCCAAAAGAATTGGTACGGGAAGTCAGCGAAGCGTCCGATTTGACGCTGCCAGGCTGGGAACCGGAAAAACTGGATCGCATCACCGAACTGTTCGATGCGTATAAAGAAATCGACGAAGCCAAGCTGTGGGAAAACTTAGCGTATTTCTTAAAAGAAATCATTCCCGTTGCAGAAGAAGCCGGCATCCAAATGGCGATTCATCCGGACGATCCGCCGTTTTCAATCTTTGGTCTGCCGCGCATTATTACAGGAGCAGCAAGCTATGAGAAATTAATTGAAATTTCGGATTCGCCATCGAATGCATTTACGATGTGTACAGGTTCAATGGGAGCGAGCCCTTCCAACAATATGGTGGAAATTGCCGAGAAATATGCAAACCGCTCGCCATTCGCCCATATCCGCAATGTAAAAATTTACGACAACGGCGATTTTACGGAAACTTCCCATTACACACAAGACGGCTCAATCGATGTCAAAGGTGTAGTCAAAGCTTTGCATGAACAAAATTATACAGGCTACGTACGGCCTGATCATGGCCGCCACATTTGGGGCGAAGTATGCCGCCCGGGATACGGTTTATATGACCGTGCACTCGGCATTATGTATCTGCTTGGCTTATGGGATGCTTATGAAACCAAAAGAACGGAGGAATCCCGATGATTCCCATTCATGAAAACTTGAAAGGCCGCGTTGCGGTCATCACAGGCGGCAGCGGTGTATTGTGTTCAGAAATGGCACGTGAACTGGCGCGCCAAGGCGTCAGCGTCGCAGTGATTAACCGGACCGCTGAAAAAGGCGAAACCGTTGCCAAGGAAATTACCGCAGCAGGCGGCACCGCTTTGGCAATTTCTGCAGATGTTCTGAACCGCAGCGAAATGGAAAAAGCGAAAGATGCCGTGCTGAAAGCATTCGGCAAAGTCGATATCTTGATCAATGGCGCAGGCGGCAACCACGCCGATGCCATTACCGGACCGGAACTTCACGACGAAGAGGCGGAAGGGAAATCTTTCTTTGATTTGGAAGAAAGCGGATTCAGCAATGTTTTTTCGCTCAATTTCACAGGCACATTTTTGGCTTGCCAAGTGTTCGGAAAAGAATTGCTGAAAAGCGAAGCACCGGCCATTGTCAATCTTTCATCCATGAGTTCGTATGCGCCGTTGACGAAAATACCGGCATACAGCGCAGCAAAAGCGTCAATCAACAATTTCACGATGTGGATGGCTGTCCATTTCGCGGAAACCGGCTTGCGCGTCAATGCCATCGCACCCGGATTTTTCAAAACCACGCAAAATAAGGACTTGCTTGTAGATGCAGAAGGCAATTTAACTGCCCGCTCACAAAAAATCTTAGCCGCGACGCCGATGAACCGCTTCGGTCAGCCTGAAGATTTGCTTGGGGCGTTATTATTCCTTGTCGATGAATCGTATTCTTCATTTGTTACCGGAACGACTTTATCAGTTGACGGCGGCTTTATGGCGTATTCGGGGGTTTAAGCTATGGCGAAAAATATAACCATTGCCCAAGTAGCAGAACAGGCGAAAGTGTCCAAAAGCACTGTCTCCCAATATTTGAACAAGCGCTATGAATACATGAGCGAAAGTACGCGCCAACGAATTGAGGCAGCTATTGAAGAACTCAATTACCATCCGAATAGCATTGCCCGCAGCCTAAAACAGAAATCGACGTATACGGTAGGGGTCATTGTCGCCAATATTCTTCACTCGTTTTCAACGCAGATCCTGCGGGCCATTGAAAACAACTTCAATGCCAACGGTTTCCATATCATCATCTGCAACGCAGACGATGAGCCGGAAAAAGAACGGAATTATATCGAGATGCTGCTGGCAAAACAAGTCGACGGCCTCATCATTTTTCCGACAGGCGGCAATTTGGATCTTTACGAACAAATGAACAAGCAGAATTTTCCTGTCGTCTTCATGGACCGGAAAATTGACGGACTTGAAGTCAATACCGTCATGCTCGATAACCATCGGGCTGCCCAATTGGCAATTGATGCTTTTGTTGAAAGCGATTACAAGAGGATTTCCATTATTACAACTTCCATCATCCGCAATACCAGTCCGCGTGTGGAACGGATTGAAGGTTACCGGCAGGCACTCGAAGCACATGGCCTTCCGGTCCGGGAAGAGTATGTCCGAACAGCCGATGCAGCCAATATCCAAAATGAGTTAAACGAACTGTTTGCACTGGATGCTCCTCCAGAAGCGATACTTGCTGGTAATGACAGAGTGCTGCTCGAAGTGCTGAAATACATGAAAGAACATCAATTGGTCATACCCGATGATGTTGCTGTTATCGGCATCGATGAAGTAGCCTTCGCCAGTTTTTATACACCGCCGCTTACGGTGGTCACCCAGCCGACAATCGATATGGCCAATAAAGCTACAGAATTGCTGCTGGAACAAATCAAATCAGAAAACAAAACAGCCAAAACTGCCATACATCGATTGCAGCCTAGCTTGATTAAGAGAGGTTCTTGTTAATTTGATTGGAAACGGGTTTTTTGTTTTAGAATAGGTGGGAATAGGAATGGAATGGTTTATTGATAAGCTGCCGATTATCTCGGTAGCGCTGGGCGTAGCCTTGCTGTTGTTCTTGAACATGAAAGTGAAACTGAACAGTTTCCTTGCGTTATTGATTTCTGCAATTTTTGTCGGAATTTTAAACGGACTCAGATTGCCGGATGTCATCGAATCAATCAAAGCCGGCTTCGGCGGTACACTCGGAAGTTTGGCATTGATCATCGGACTGGGTGCTGTACTCGGTAAGTTGATGGTCGACTCTGGAGCTGCTCAGCGCGTAGCTTCAACATTGTTGAAAAAATTCGGCGTGAAGAATATCGAATGGGCGATCCTGATCGTCGGCGGAATCTTCGGGATTTCCGTGTTCTATGAAGTAGCGTTCATCATTTTAGCGCCGCTTGTTATCAGTATTGCGATTGAAGCCAAAGTTTCATATATGCGTCTTGGAATCACGATGGTTGCTGCGGCCACAATGGCCCATAGCCTATTCCCGCCACAACCTGGCCCGACCGCGCTTGTTGCAGCATACGGCGCAGATATGGGTATGGTGTACATACTCGGCGTCGTGGTATTTATCCCGGCTGTTATTGCCGCAGGTGTCATCTTGCCGAGATTGCTGCGTAATCTGGACAAGCCGGTTCCACCTCTTTTGAAAAAGCCAAAAGAATTCAGCGACGATGAAATGCCTGGATTTGCAATCAGTATTTTGGTTCCTTTATTGCCAGCAATCATTATCACAAGTGCGACAATCATTAACTATTTCATCACAGAAGGTTCTTTGACACACGATATCGTCAACTTTATCGGAAGCGCCGAAATTAGCTTGCTTCTAGCTGTCTTAGTTGCGATCTATGTGTTCGGCCTTCGCCGCGGACGCAAAATGCATGAAGTCATGGATTCGTTCTCAAGCGCCATACAAAGCATCGCGATGATTATCCTGATTGTTGGTGCCGGTGGTGCCTTCAAACAAATCATTTTGGATTCCGGCGTCGGTGATTTCATCGCCGGCATGATGCAAAATACCAGCGTTTCCCCGCTTATTATGGCGTGGCTCATTACCGCCATTCTGCGTATTGCAACCGGTACAGGCGTGGTATCCGCCATTACTGCTGCAGGAATCGTAGGTCCGCTGATCGATACATTTGATGTAAACCCGGTATTGATGGTACTCGCAACAGCAGCAGGAAGCAACACGATTACACATGTCAACGATGCTTCGTTCTGGCTGTTCAAAGAGTACTTCAACTTATCGATCAAAGAAACATTCAGAACATGGGGCCTTCTGCTATTGACCACTTCTCTGGTCGGTCTTGGCGTGGTTCTATTGCTCAGCTTGTTCATTTAATAAATAAAGTCCGTTCTGCTCCAAGCAGAACGGGCTTTTTAACTTGTCCTTAAAAACTGGACGGTTCTAAATTACGTTGAAAGTTTAGGAGTCATCTCATGGAAGAGAGGGACCCGGAAACTTAAAAGCTGGATTTAAAAACAGCAGCGTGCAGGAAGTTCTTGATTGCGGGAAAAATCATTCTCCTATAATATTCAATGAAAGTGGCACACACCATAACAAAAAGCAGTTGGGAGATATGCAATGAAATCGTTACTTACAAAAATTGAACTCGACCTGGAGCAATTGTCGGCAGCGGAACGGCGCATCGGCGAATACATCATCCAGCAGCCGGATGCCATTCCGCATATGACCACAAAAGAACTGTCGGAAAAAGCGGGCGTGAGCGAAGCGACCATCATCCGCTTCTGCAAATCGATCGGCATGGGAAGCTTCAAATCCTTCAAATTGGCGCTCATGAAAGACCTGACCCTGACCGATACGAACCTGACGGACTTTTCGGTGCTTCAGCAGAAAGATTCCCCTTATGATTTATTCCATAAAGTGATCCACGTCAACAAGTCGGCCATTGAATCCTGTGCAGATTCGATGGACCGGAAAGAATTGGTGCAAGCGGTCGACGCGATGAAAGGCGCAAACAAAATCGTCTTTTTCGGCGTTGGCGGCTCTTCGACAGCGGCCGTGGATGCCCAGTACAAATTCATGCGGCTCGGCTATCAGTCCATCACTTCGCTGGATTTCCATTACATGCTGTCATTGATTCCGCATCTGACGGAAAACGACGTGTTTGTCGCAATCAGCATGTCGGGGCGGACAAAAGACGTGTTGGAACTGTCGCGCTTTGCGAAAAAAAGAGGTGCAAAAGTGATTGCCATTACGAACTTGAACAAATCGCCGCTTTACAAAGAAGCGGACATCCGGCTATGTACGCCAAACGTTGAACAGGATTTCCGGAGCGGCAGCATCGCTTCCCGGATGACCCAGCTCACCGTAATCGACACCCTTTATATGAGCGTTTTCCACCACCTCGGCGAAAAAGTGCTGCAGCAGTACTACGATGCCCGCAGTGAAATGGAAAGTTTGAGAAGGTAAAGAGAGCTGAGAAATCAGCTCTTTTTTATTTTTCTTCATGAAATTAAAATTCATGATTTGGATAATTTATATTGACATGAAATTTCTTAAGAGTAAAATGAAGTCAAGAAATAACCAAATAAAGGATGAGCCGATGTTAGAGAATTTGTCTACAGAGAAAAGAAATGACGATACGATGAAGCTGGATGAAATGTCGACGCTGGAAATCCTTGAAACGATGAATCGGGAAGACCAGACGGTTCCAGGTGCGATTGCCAAGGAGATGGACCGCATTGAACAAGCGGTGCAAGCAGTGATCAAATCGTTCCAGGCTGGCGGCCGGCTGATTTATGTGGGGGCAGGCACAAGCGGGCGTCTTGGCATTTTGGATGCAGTAGAGTGTGTACCGACTTTTGGCGTCTCGCCGGATGTTGTGCAAGGTTTCTTAGCCGGTGGAATGGAAGCGTTCACAATGGCTCAAGAAGGAGTGGAAGACAACCCGTCTCTTGCTAAGGAAGAATTGAAAAAAGTTTCCTTAACGGAAAAAGACACGGTGATCGGCATTGCAGCAAGCGGCAGAACGCCTTACGTAATCGGGGCGCTGGAGTATGCAAGTGAAGTAGGCGCGAAAACGGTAGCCATTTCCTGCAATACGGAATCGGAAATCAGCCGGTATGCGCAAATTGCCATTGAAATCGAAACAGGGCCGGAAGTTTTGACCGGTTCTACGCGTTTAAAAGCGGGAACAGCCCAAAAGCTCGTATTGAACATGATTTCAACGGCTTCGATGATCGGCGTCGGCAAAGTTTACGGAAATTTGATGGTGGATGTACAGGCGACCAACAAAAAACTGATTGAGCGTTCGAAGCGTATTATTATGGACGCTACGCAAGTGGATTATGAAACAGCGGAGCGTTTTTACGAAAAAGCCGATCGCCATGTCAAAACGGCCATCGTCATGATTTTATTGGATTGCTCAAAAGGGGAAGCGGCTGAGAAGCTGGAAACAGCTGGCGGTTTTGTAAGAAAAGCTTTATAACACAATGGGAGAGCGGGGGGACAGTATGAAAAAAGAACAAAAAATGGCGCAGGATATTCTTAAGCAAGTCGGGGGAAAAGAGAATATCCAACGGGTAGCCCACTGTATGACGCGTTTGCGCTTGTCGCTGAAAGACGACAGCAAAGCGAATATCAATGACTTAAAACGAATTGACGGCGTGATGGGCGTCGTTGAAGACGACACACTTCAAATCGTGGTAGGACCGGGAACGGTTAATAAAGTCGCGGCTGAAATGAGCAATGAAACAGGGCTTGCAATCGGGGAAGAAGCGGCTGTCAACGAAGGCGATATGGATTTCAGCGAAAAAGCGGAACTCGACCGCGAAAAAATGAAGCAAAAAAACAAAACGCCGTTCAAGCTGTTTTTGCGCAGAGTCGGCAATATTTTCATACCGCTGATTCCTGGTTTGATTGCTTCGGGAATCATCAACGGTGCAGCGAACTTCGCTAAAAATGCCGGAGTGGATGAAACAGCGACGTATATGCAGATTTTATTGCTGCTGGGAAGCACGGTCTTTACATACTTGGCCATTTTAGTCGGCTGGAACACAGCGAAAGAATTCGGCGGAACGCCGGTGCTCGGTGCGATTGCCGGGGGAATTTTGTTCAATCCGTTATTGGCGGATATTACGATTTACGGGGAACCGCTCGTCGTCGGGCGCGGTGGATTGTTCGGAGTCATTTTTGCAGCTTGGCTGATGACGTTTGTTGAAAAGAAAGTGCGTTCTGTCATGCACAGTTCGATTGATATTCTTTTTACGCCATTAATTACGGTTCTTGTAGTTGGATTTATTTCTTTATATGCAATTGTTCCAGTTGCCGGTGTATTGAGCGACATCATTACTACTGGGTTGATTTCAGCGCTTGATGTCGGCGGAGTGGTAGCCGGCGGCGTCTTGGCAGCATTCTTCCTGCCGCTTGTTATGCTCGGGCTTCACCATGGTTTGACGCCGATTCACGTGGAATTGATGAACACGTTCGGCAGTACGGCGTTATTGCCGATCCTGGCAATGGCAGGTGCAGGGCAAGTCGGCGGAACGATTGCCATTTACGTGAAAACGAAAAACCAGCGTTTGCGCAATATCATCAAAGGCGCATTGCCGGTTGGAATCCTTGGAATCGGAGAGCCATTGCTATACGGTGTCACCTTGCCGCTTGGGCGTCCGTTCATCACCGCTTGTATGGGTGCAGCATTCGGCGGTGCCTTCCAGGCAGTGATGCACACAGCGGCACAAGGCATCGGCGTATCGGGCATCTCGTTGATCCCACTGATTGCTGACAGCAAATACATCTGGTACTTCCTGGGGCTCGTTGTTTCGTACGTCTTTGGATTTATCTTCACGTATTTGTTTGGATTCAAAGAGAGAATGGCAGAAGGGATCTAGAAAAGTGGAAAGAGCCGTTCAGCTTTGACCGGCATAAGACCGATTGGTGAAGCGGCATGTTCTCAGCCGCACAGCCAAGTGGGCTTATGACCCGAGAAGCTGGCTCTTGCAGCTGGACACAAAGAAAAGCGGCGGCGGCCATCTAGCCCCGACAAGCGCTGGAGGGTTTGGCAGGAATGGCGCACTTTGCCATTCAGGACAAAACCGAAGCGGCCCTTCATATACTACACACCATGAAAAACATAAGAGCAAGACAACCAAAAAGGGAGATTCAGTTCTCCCTTTTTTTCTTTAGCCAAAAGGAGGAATAGCATGCGCGGCATATCAGTTTATTTAGGAGAAGGCTCGCCGAAAGAACTTGAGCCTTATATTCAAAGGGTCCGAAAGCTCGGATTCAGTGCAATTTTCACGTCGCTGCACATCCCGGAAGAAGACCCGTCGTTGTACGAAGAAAGGCTGCGGGAGCTGGGAGCACTGGCGCGGGCATACGACATGGAATTGATGGCGGACATTTCGCCGAAATCGCTGGGGCATCTCGGGTTCACTTGGGACAATGCAGAAGGCTTAGTGGAATGGGGCGTCACCGGGCTCCGGATCGACTACGGCATCAAAGAGAACACGATTGCTGAGCTGTCTGGGAAAATGAAAATCGCCTTGAATGCCAGCACCTTAACAAAAGAAGGATTAGCGCGGTTGAAAGCAGCGGGCCTTCGGACAGAAGCGGTTGAAGCCTGGCATAATTTCTATCCGCGGCCGGAAACCGGGTTGGATACGCAAGATTTCTATGAAGTGAACGAGTGGCTGAAAAGCGAAGGCTTGGCGGTCATGGCCTTTATACCGGGAGACGGCAAGCGCCGGGGGCCTTTATTCGAAGGACTGCCCACTTTGGAAGAGCATCGCTGCGTTTCGCCATTTGCGGCGTATGTGGCATTCGAAAAAAGCGGACTGGTGGATAAGATTTTGGTGGGCGATATCACACTCAGCGAAGAAAGCCTGGCGCAATTCGCTGCTTATGAGCAAGGTGTCCTCCAATTGCGTGCAAAGAAGCTGATCGAAAATCAGGCTTTGCTAGAAACAGCCGGTCTGGTCCAAACCAACCGAATGGATGCGGCAAGAGACTGCGTCCGTTCGATGGAGTCAAGGGAATACGGCTTGTTCGGCACACGGCGGCTGGCGCCGGAACAGACCATTGAACGGCCAACCGGCAGCATTACAATCGACAATGAACGCTACGGCCGCTACCAGGGCGAGATGCAAATCACAAAAAGAGATTTGCATGAAGACGACCGGGTCAATGTCATCGGAAGAGTTCTGCAGGAAGATTTAACATTGCTCAAGCATGTAAAATCCGGAGTGGAATTTCAGTTAATGTGGGTATAAAGAAGAATTTTAATTTCTAAATTTATTCCTCCAAAAGGCGTACTTCTGCCCCTGAACCTGAGCAAATATAAACGGAACGAAAAATGGAAAGCGCAAAATCCATTTAAAGACAGAGCTATTGGGGCATGGGCAATAAAAGAATTGTCAGATAATATTGGACAGTAGAGGTAAATAAATACAAAAAAGAATAAGAGGAGGAAAGAAATGAAAAAAAGAACGAAGCTCAAAGTTCTGTCATCTGCCTTGGTTTGTTCGCTTGCTTTCACATCTGTTCTCGCTTCACCGGCAATGGCGGCTCCGGCGAATCAATGGAATCAGCCAGGGCCGATGTCGCCTGTACTCCATCCGGGTTCAGTGAAAGGGGCGGGCATGATCCAGGAACCGCTGGACCGTTTTGACACTGAAATTGAAAGCGCTTTAACGGCGAAGACGACGCCAGGTGCGGTCGCGTTTGTTGCCCGAAGCGGACATATCATTAAGCACGATGCGTATGGCTATGCATCTCTGTACGCCGACGACCAGTTTACACCGGTGGCTAATCCGATTGAAATGAAAGAAGACACGATTTTCGACTTGGCTTCCATCAGCAAAATCTTTACGACGACGGCGGCGATGAAGCTGTACGAAAAAGGGCATTTCAAGCTGGACGATCCGGTGGCTCTGCACCTTCCGCAATTTGCGGAGAACGGCAAAGAAGCAGTCACCATTCGCCAGCTCATGACGCACACGTCCGGGTTTATCGCCTGGGTGCCGCTCTATCAGCAAGGAAAGACGCGCGAAGACCGCATCGAATACGCGCTGCGCTATCCACTGGCCAATCAGCCGGGCACCCATTACACATACAGCGATTTGAACTTGATCACGCTCGGGGCATTGATTGAGAAATACTCCGGCAAACGGCTCGATCAGTTTGTAAAAGAGGAAATTACGGACCCAATCGGCATGAAAGACACCATGTACAACCCGCCTGCATCTTTGAAAAACCGCATCGCGGCAACGGAATACCAGCCGGTGCTTGGGCGCGGCATGGTATGGGGGGAAGTCCACGATGAAAACGCCTGGTCCTTGGGCGGTGTTGCCGGACATGCCGGTGTTTTCTCTACAGCTTCGGATTTAGCGAAATTCGCCCATATGTTTTTGAACAATGGCAAATACGGCGGCAAACGGATTTTGGAACCGGAAACGGTCCGCTTGCTTGAAACCAACCAGATTCCGGAATTTCCGGGAGATGACCACGGGCTTGGCTGGGAACTGAACCAGGGCTGGTATATGGACGCGTTAGCAGATCCGGCGGCATTCGGTCACACCGGCTACACGGGTACAAGCATCGTCATCAACCGGAAAAACAACACGATTGCCATCCTGTTGACGAACCGCGTGCATCCATCGAGAAGCACGATTTCGACAAACGGCATCCGCCGGGCCTTTGCCAGATCGGTCGCGGACGCCATATCGGCTCCAGTTCCGAAGCATCAGGAGGCTTGGTTCTCGGGCTACGGCGATAAATTAAACAATGAAATGCAAGTCGCTGTTCCGGCGGGCGCCACTGCAGCCTCATTCGATTCATGGCATCGTCTGGAAGCCAACTCGGATTTCGGTTTTATTGAAACGTCTTCGGATGGTGTGAACTGGACGCAAGCGGCTGCTCCTCTTACGGGTGAAAGCGGCGAATGGGGACGGGTTTCAATCGAATTGCCGGAAGGCACGAAGCATCTTCGCTTCCGATACCAAACCGACGCTTCCGTTAATGGGCGCGGCTGGTACGTCGGCAATATCCAGATAGACGGCAAACGGATCCAGCCGAAAGCGGAAAACAACAACTGGACTGTACGCAGCAATTAAGTTAGAGGGGGATGGAATATGAAAAAAATTCATAAATTATTGGTTTTGCCGCTGGTGATCGCCGCCTTGGTGGTTTCTTCACTGGCAGCCGGCGCAGGAGCAGCAAAAGCGCAAAACTCGGCGGCCGATTTGGTGATTCTTCAAAACGTGCCTGAAGTCGAAGTCGACAGCAACGGGGAACTCACATTAAAAGCCGTGCATTTGTATGAAGACGGACACTTTTTGGGGGCTTCGGAAGGATTGGAATGGAGTTCGACGAATAAAACCGTAGCTTCTGTAGACGCCGAAGGTACGGTAACGGTTCTTGGAAAACCGGGGAAAACGTTTATCACAGTAACCGACGGCAGCTACACGGATCGAATCGCCGTGCAGGTAAAGCCGGATGGGTCCGCTAAAACCGGCAAAGGCAAACCGCCGGTAAAGGTGTCGGTAATTAAAAGCGGCGGAGAGCGCTATAACTTGATCGAAAAAGCAGTAGCCGGCATGACGATGGAGGAGAAAGTCGGCCAGATGCTGATGCCGGATTTCAGAAACTGGAAAGGGCAAAACGTCACACAGCTACTTCCAGAAATTGAGCAACTGGTGAAGCAATACCATCTGGGCGGGGTCATCTTGTTCCGTGAAAACGTCGTAACGACTGAACAGACAACAAAGCTTGTGGCGGACTATCAGGAAGCGGCAGAAAAATACGGCCTCTTGATGACGATTGACCAAGAAGGCGGCATCGTGACGCGTCTGCAGTCCGGAACCGATATGCCGGGAAGCATGGCGCTGGGAGCGACGCGCTCTGCAGAAATTACGGAGAATGTGGGGAACGCAATTGGCGAAGAGCTTTCCGCTCTTGGCATTAACATGAACTTTGCCCCGTCATTTGATATCAACAACAATCCGGACAACCCGGTCATCGGCGTCCGTTCATTCGGCGAAAATCCGGAACTGGTCGCGGAACTGGGTGTAGCTTATACGAAAGGGCTGCAAGCTTCCGGAACTGCTGCGACTGCGAAACATTTCCCGGGACACGGTGACACAGCGACCGATTCCCATATCGGCTTGCCGGAAGTGCCATATGATTTGGAACGATTGAAAGCAGTTGAATTGTACCCGTTCCAAAAAGCGATGGAAGCGGGCATTGATGCCATCATGACCGCGCACGTGACGTTCCCGAAAGTGGACGGCACAAAAGTCATTTCGAAAAAAGACGGCAGTGAAATCACGTTGCCGGCTACGCTCTCACACAAAGTACTAACGGAATTGATGCGGGATGAAATGGGCTATGAAGGCGTCATTTTCACCGATGCCTTGAATATGCAGGCGATTGCCGACCATTTCGGACCGGTTGAAGCCGTGATCCGTGCGGTCAATGCTGGAAGCGATATCGTCCTCATGCCGGTTGGGCTTGAAAGTGTCGCAAACGGTTTATACGAAGCGGTCCGTTCAGGAGAAATTTCCGAAGACCGCATCGAATCTTCAGCCAAGCGCATCCTGGCATTGAAATTAAAGCGCGGCATTGTGAAAGAAGAAACACCGAAGCCGGTTGAAGAAAAAGTGGCCAATGCGCTGCAGGTGGTCGGCTCGGAAGAACATCAGCAAGTTGAACGCGAAGCATCGGAAAAATCTATTACGCTTGTGAAAAATGAAGGCGTATTGCCGCTGGCACCAAATCCCGAAGACTTAGTGGTGGTTGTCGGAAATGCCTATTCCGATGAACTTTATGCAGGATTGAAAGCGCGCCATGGCAACACCATCTGGATTCAAAAAGATAATTTATTGACCGAGCAGGAACTGGCCCAAGTCCAAGCTGCAAAAGCAGTGGTAGTCGGAACGCGTACATCCACTGTCTCGCAGCGTTCGCCGAACAGCGGACAAATGAAAATGGCCAACCAGATTATTGCCTCTACCGATGCACCAGTCATTGCAGTCGGCATCCAAAATCCATACGATATTATGGCTTATCCGGAAGTGGATGCGTATTTGACGCAATACAGCTTCCGAACAGCAAGCTACGAAGCGATGGCTTCAACGATTCTAGGGCAATTGTCACCAACCGGAAAATTGCCGGTAACCATTCCGGATCTCGCAGGCGGCACACTTTATGAATACGGACACGGTTTGACTTACTAAACGGATAGGGAGAGATGACTTTGAAAAAATGGATTGTAATGCTGCTCACCGCCATGCTCGTTTTATCTACACTTTCGATCGCATTCGCCAATCATGACAACGGCAACGGCAAATCGAAAGACCGCGGCAAAGGCAAAAAAGACCAATTTGCCATCGGAATCGAAGTGCTGCTGGAAGACCAGAAACACTTGATCGAAGGGAAAAACGTCGGGCTGATCACCAACCCGACAGGCGTGGATAAAGACTTGAACAGCATCGTGGACCTTTTGCACAATGATCCCGATGTGAATCTGACGGCATTGTACGGGCCGGAACACGGTGTGCGCGGGGATGCGCAGGCTGGGCAATATGTAGAATTCTATAATGATGAAGTGACCGGCCTTCCGGTTTACAGCCTATACGGCTCTACCAGAAAACCGACACAGGAAATGCTTGAAGGCGTTGACGTGCTGCTGTTTGATATCCAGGACGTCGGCACTCGTTTCTATACGTACATCTATACGATGGCGCTAGCGATGGAAGCGGCCAAAGAAAAAGGCATTCCGTTTATCGTGCTTGACCGTCCGAACCCACAAGGCGGCGTTAAAGTGGAAGGGCCGGTGCTTGATCCGAAATTCGCTTCATTTGTCGGGCAATACGCGATTCCGCTTCGCCACGGCATGACGGTCGGCGAATTGGCTGGACTGTTCAATGAAGAATTTGGCATCGGTGCCGACCTGACCGTCGTCAAAATGAAAGGCTGGAAGCGGAACATGTTCTACGATGAAACCGGGCTGGAATTTGTCGCACCTTCACCGAACATGCCAACACTTGAAACGGCTCTAGCCTATCCGGGAACCGCTTTGATTGAAGGCACGAACGTGTCGGAAGGCAGAGGCACGACCAAGCCATTCGAATACATCGGCGCACCGTTCATCAACAGCACCGAACTGGCAAAAGAATTGAATGCGCTGGAATTGCAAGGCGTCGCTTTCCGCGCAGCCTCGTTCACTCCGGCATTCTCGAAACACTCCGGCAAACTGTCGCACGGCATCCAAGTCCATATCACGGACCGCGACGCATACCTGCCGGTTGAAACCGGACTCCACATCGTCAAAACGATTTATGATCTGTATCCGGGCGAAGTTACATTGACTGCGTTCTTCAACAATTTGATCGGCAACGACTGGATTGCCCAAGGCATCAAAGACGGCATGACCGTTGAAGAAATGAAAAAACAATGGAAACCGGAACTGAAAGAGTTCGAGAAAGTCAGAAAGAATTACTTGCTGTATAAATAGGAAGGAAAGAGCTGCAGACCCCAAAGTCTGCAGCTTTTTTCTTTTTCCTGATGCCGTATGTCCAAGTAACTGAATTATTTTTTTCTATTTGAAGTAAAAAGAAAACGCATACATTTTTTTATGAAAACGTCAAATTGGTATAGACATCTATACATATTAACTCTATAGTAAAAATTAAGACTAAGAAAAAAGAGGTGGATTCACTTGTTCAGTTTTCTGCAGAAAATAGGGAAATCATTGATGTTCCCGATCGCAACATTGCCGGCAGCGGCTTTGCTCCTGCGGTTTGGCCAGGATGACTTGCTCGGCATTCCGTTCTTATCGGCAGCCGGTGCGGGAATCATCGACAACCTTGCCATCATTTTTGCCATCGGTATCGCTTTCGGGCTTGCCCATGACAGCAACGGCGGGGCGGCGCTTGCGGGTGCCATTGCTTATCTCGTATTGACTTCAGCGATTGTCACAATCAATGAATCAATCAATATGGGCGTATTTGCCGGAATCCTTTCCGGGATTGTCGGCGGGCTATTATACAATAAATTCTATAACGTGAAGTTCCCGGCCTGGCTCGCGTTCTTTGGAGGACGGCGCTTTGTTCCGATTATAACCGCTGCCACCATGACGGTGCTGGCAGGGATATTAGGCTACGCATGGCCGCCGATCCAGGATTTGATCGACAGCGCAGGCGACTGGATTTTAAACGCAGGCATGTTCGGGGTAGGGGCTTATGGTTTCTTCAACCGTTTGCTGTTGCCAACCGGATTGCACCACGTCATCAACACGATTGTCTGGTTTGATTTTGGTACATTCACGGACGCGACGGGAGAAGTCGTGCGCGGTGAGATCAACCGTTTCCTAAAAGGGGACCCGACAGCGGGGCCGTTCCTTTCCGGTTTTTTCCCAATCATGATGTTCGGGCTTCCGGCAGCATGTTTGGCTATGTATGCAGCAGCTAAAAAAGAACGCAAAGCGATTGTTGGCGGGATGCTGTTCAGTATCGGTTTCACGTCATTCCTTACTGGGATCACGGAACCAATCGAATTCTCATTCATGTTCTTATCGCCATTGTTGTATGTTGTCCATGCTTTATTGACAGGCGTATCGATGATGATTGCTTATGCACTTGATGTCCATCACGGCTTCGGATTCTCGGCAGGCGCCATCGACTTTGTTCTGAACTACGGGCTGGCACAGAATCCGCTGGTGCTCCTGGTTATGGGACTCGGAACCGGTGTCATCTACTTTGCCATTTTCTACTTCCTGATTGTCAAACTGGATCTGAAAACGCCTGGGCGTGAAGACGAAGATGCAGAAGACGGCAATGCAGATACGGGCAATAAAGGAATCGACATCAGAGCGTATCACACAATCGAAGCGCTTGGCGGCGCCGAAAACATTGCGGCAGTTGATTATTGCACAACGCGTCTTCGTATGTCTGTAAAAGACGCAGACCGGGTAAATGAAAAAGAACTGAAGCGCCACGGAGCAATGGGTGTTATGAAAGTGAATAAAACAAACGTCCAAGTGGTAATCGGAACAGCTGTTGAATTCTTGGCAGACGCCATGAAGAAACGCTTGGCCAATGGCAACCCGGCGCCTGAAAGCTTGAACGTGCCGGAAGAAGAAATGTCCACAGAACCTGAAATGGTGAAAGAAATCCGTGCAGAAGACTTTGCGATGCCGATTGACGGAGAAATCATCCCGTTGTCCGAAGTGCCGGATGAAGTATTTGCCAAAGCGATGATGGGGCCAGGATTCGGAATTGTGCCATCGGGCAACACGCTGCATTCACCGGTTGATGGCCGCGTAGTTACCGTTTTCCCGACGAAGCACGCCATCGGCATTGAAACGGATACCGGCATCGAAATCCTGATTCATGTAGGGCTCGATACGGTCAAACTGAACGGCGAAGGTTTTGAGACCCTCGTGGAACAAGGCCAGCTGGTTCAGCGCGGAGATGCATTATTGAAAATGGATCTGACTTATCTTGGAGCTAATGCACCTTCGGTGGTTACACCGGTCATTTTCACTAACTTGACAGGTCAGGAGCTTGAAGTGCTGAAAAAAGGTTCTCAAAAACAAGGCACTGTTTCGATCTTAAGAATTCAATAAACAAAAAAACAGTGGAGCTCACCCCTCCACTGTTTGCAGTTAAGGCACTTACAGGGCGATAAAACAAAACCAGGAAACTCATCCGTGATGTTCCTGGTTTTTCGTAAGGAGAGGCAAAAAATGAAGAAAACCATTTTGATTTCATCTATTCATATTGCGGATGCAAAAAACGAACCGTTTCTTGGAGATGTCTACCTGGAGGACGGGAAAATTGCAGCAATCGCTCCGTCACTTGCAAAAGAAGCGGATCTCCATATTGATGCAGCCGGAAAAGATTGGACACTCGTTCCGGGATTTATCGACGTCCACATCCACGGTGCGGCAGGTTTTGATGCTATGGACGCGACGCCGGAAGCGCTGAGCGGCATGGCGAGCGCTTTGCCAAAAGAAGGCACGACAAGCTTTTTGGCGACGACAATGACCCAATCCGATGAAGCTGTATCGCAAGCGCTTCAAAATGCAAGCGGATTTGAATCAGGTGATGGCCAGGCCGAAATGGTGGGCATCCACCTGGAAGGTCCGTTCATTTCGAAAAAGCAGCCGGGTGCACAGCCGGTGGAACACATCATTCCGCCATCGACTGAACTGTTTCAGAAATGGCAGAGCCTGAGCGGCGACCGCATCAAGCTCGTGACGATGGCGCCGGAAACAGAAGGCGGCTATGGCTTTGTCGACGAAGTGACGTCCACCGGTGTGATTGCTTCCATTGGCCATTCAGACGGCACCTGGGAAGAAATGCAGCATGCCATTTCGGTTGGCGCAAGCCATGTGACGCATCTCTACAACCAGATGAGTGCATTCCATCACCGGGAACCGGGCGTCGTAGGAACGGCTTTGGTGGACAAACGCTTGTCGGTAGAAATCATTGCGGACTTTATTCACAGCCATCCGAAGTCGGTAGAGCTGGCGTTCCGCCAAATTGGGGCTGATCGCCTCGTCTTGATCACCGACGCTATGCGGGCAAAAGGGCTTAAGCCGGGTACGTATGATTTGGGCGGGCAAGATGTATTCGTTACTGAAAACGGCGCGCGGCTGGAAAGCGGCGCTCTCGCCGGGAGCATTCTGACGATGGATGAAGCGATGAAAAACGTGCAATCGTGCACAGACTGTTCGATTTCGGAACTGGTTGCCGTCACTTCTTACAACGCAGCAAAAAAATTGGGCTTATCCCATAAAGGAAGCATCGAAAGAGGCAAAGACGCCGACTTGGTCATTCTTGATGAACATTTGGATGTGCAGCTGACAATTTGCCGCGGCACCATTGCGTATAAGAAGGAGGGGCTGGCATGAATGTGATTGTGGTGGAAAACTACGATGAAATGAGCCTGCGCGCTGCAGAAATCGTGGAACAGCAAGTTTTGAAAAATGCAAAATCGATTCTCGGACTAGCTACCGGTTCCACTCCGCTCGGCCTTTATGGCAAAATGGTTGAGGGGTTTAAAAACCGTGGCGTTTCCTATGAGCAGATCAAGACCGTCAATCTCGACGAATACCAAGGACTGAATCGCAACCATCCGAACAGCTACCATAGTTTCATGTACGAAAATTTATTCAAACACATCAACATTCAGATGCGCAATACCTATCTTCCGGATGGGCAAGCCCGCTCGGTGGAAGAGGAATGCGTTCGCTACGAGGCGCTGATTGACCGGATCGGCCCGGTGCATTTGCAGATTCTCGGAATGGGGACGAATGGCCATATCGGATTCAACGAACCGGGTACCCCTGAAGACAGTTTGACGCATTGCGTCGAACTCGATGAATCCACACGCAAAAACAATGCCCGCTTTTTTGAATCACAGGAAGCCGTGCCGACGCATGCAATAACGATGGGAATCACTTCGATTTTAAAAAGTGACCGCATTTTGTTGCTGGCATCCGGGAAGAAAAAAGCCCCAGCCGTCAAAAAGCTGATGGAACAGCAAGTAAGCGAAGATTTTCCGGCTTCGTTTTTATGGAACCATGACGATGTGACACTTATTGCAGACCGGGATGCCTATCAATTGGTGGAACCAGAAAGGCAGTGATCGCGGTGCTCGATAAACAATCCCATATCCCGATGTATGTCCAAATCGAAGAAGAGCTGAAGCGCCGGATTAAAGACGGCGAAGTGGCGGTGGGGACAGCGATTCCGTCAGAACGGGAATTGACCGAGCAGTTTGGCGTCAGCCGCATGACCGTCCGCCAGTCCATCACCAATCTGGTGAATGAAGGTTTGCTGTACCGGGAAAAAGGGCGCGGCACCTTTGTCGCTTCGCAGAAAGTCGAACAGCCCCTGAACGGCTTGACGAGCTTTACGGAAGATATGAAAGCCCGCGGGCTGACGCCAAGCAACAAAGTCATCCAGTTTGAAAAAATGCTGCCGGAGCCAGACATTTCCGCAGAGCTTCAGCTGAAGCCAAGCGAGGAAGTGTTCAAGGTTGAACGGATCCGCTACGCCAATGAAAAGCCGATGGCGCTCGAACGGACGTATTTGCCGGCCAAACTGTTTCCAGGCCTTGACGAACAGGCATTGGACGGTTCGCTGTATTCGCTCATTGAGTCGGGCCAGCAGTCCATCAGCCATGCTTCCCAGCGCATGGAAGCGGCACTTGTCCGCAAAGAAGAAGCGGAGCTGCTTCAAATCGCCATGCCGTCCGCCATTCTGATTATTGAACGGATTTCTTATTTAACAAACGGCACGCCGTTTGAAGTGGTCCGCAGCATTTACCGTGCGGACCGGTACAAATTCGTCACCGAAATTCAACGCTAAAAACAAACCCAAAGGAGAACTGAAAAACATGATTGAAAAAAACTATACTATTACAAGCGATGAGGGCCTTCACGCCCGTCCGGCTTCACGCCTAGTACAGACCGTTACACCATTCTCAGCCGATGTGAAATTGGAGTTTAAAGACAAGCAAGTAAACATGAAATCCATCATGGGCGTCATGTCGCTTGGCATTTCAAAAGGCAAAGAAATCAAAATCATTGCAGATGGCAAAGACGAAGAAAAACTGATGGCTGCAGTGGATGAACTCATTGTAGGCGAAGGCCTCGGAGCGTAAACATTCTTTGAAGACAGGAGCGGATGAGGCATGCTGAAGGCCTATTTTAAAGAAGCACGCGAAAGGCTGCGGCTAGTCGAGGAACAGGAAGCTGAAGCGATGGCCGAAGCGGCAGGGAAAGTCGCGGCAGCCATACAGAACGGCGGCATTGTTCAGCTGTTCGGCTGCGGCCATTCCCATATCCTGACCGAAGAAGTGTTTTACCGGGCTGGCGGGCTCGTTCCGGTCAAGCCGATTTTCATCGAGCCACTGATGCTTCATGAAGGAGCGGTCCGTTCTTCGCAGCTTGAGCGGCAAAACGACTATGCCGAAGAAGTGCTGCGGGAGCAGGATTTCCGCCCGGAAGACGTGGTATTTGTCTTGTCTACTTCCGGACGCAATCCCGTGCCGATCGATTTCGCATTGGCGGCCCGTGAAGCGGGCGCATTCACTATTGGATTGACGTCGCTGGAATACGCCAACAGCCAAACATCGCGGCATCGGAGCGGTAAACATCTGCACGATGCTGTGGATCTCGCCATCAATAACCATTCCGTGATCGGCGATGCCGTACTCCAGGCAGAAAACGTCCAAGTGCCTTTTGGTCCGACTTCGACTGTCGTAGGCGCCACAATCCTGAACGCCATATTCGCTGAAGCGATCCAGCTAATGGCCGACAACGGTTTCGAGCCGCCGGTTTTCCTCAGCGGCAATATCGACGGCGCCGACAGCCACAACAACCGCTTGATTGAAAAATACAAAGAGCGCATTGCGGCGTTGGCATGAGAAGCAGCAGATTCCAAGCACCTACTTGGAATCTGTTTTTTTTTGCTTTTCGCTTAAAAAAGGTGCAGTGCGAATAAATTTTCACAAGCGGCAATAAACCCGGTTGTGCTACTATATAAAGTAAATCTAAGGGGGAATTGGCATGTTTATACATAAAATTGACGATGAGCTGGCGTTGAAACTTCCGGAACTGAAAGACGCAGAGCGGATTTTCGAATTGACAGACAGCTCGCGTGAGTATTTGAAAGAATGGCTTCCGTGGGTGGACTTCACCGCGAAAGTAGAAGACACGCAGGATTTTATTAAAGCAGGCAGAAGCAATTTCGCAGAAGGCAAAACTTTGAACGCCGCTATTTTGTTTGAAGGGGAAATAGTGGGGATGGGCGGTTTCAACAGCATTATCCAAGCGAACAAAGCAGCGTCGATCGGCTATTGGCTCGCGCCGCAATATCAAGGGCATGGCATCATGACGCGTGTCGTAAAAGCGTTTACCGAACATGCATTTGACGAGTTGAAGCTGAATAGAGTGGAAATTCGTGCCGCTGTCGGCAACCAGAAAAGCCGCAGTATCCCAGAGCGCCTGGGCTACGTGGAAGAAGGCACCATCCGCCAGGCAGAATGGCTGTACGACCATTACGTTGACCACACGGTTTACGGCATGCTGGCAGAAGATTGGCACAATCGAATAAAAAACACCCAGCAATAAGCTGGATGTTGGAAGTTAAGAACCGCGTTTGAGTTTTCCAATGGTCTTCTGGAATTTGCCTTTGGTCTTGTCAAACTTGCCTTCATTCTGCAGGCGCGGATTGTCTGTGGCATTGCCGACTTGATCTTTGACTTCACCTTTTGTCCGGCTGACGACGCTTTTCAGTTTGTCTGAGAACCCTTTGTCACGGGCCATTTTAGACGCCTCCTATTGAAGTTTCTTACTCTTTGTATAGCACCAGAACGGAAATTTTAAACTTTTTCCGGTACAATAGAGAGAAAGTTTAATTGGAAGGAGGGACGGCATGGAAAAACGAGACCCGAGACAGATTCTTGAACAGAAAATGCGGGAGACCCGCCCGAAATGGACGCGGAACCAGACGCCGAGCCCGAAGAAATACAAACCGAGCATGGAATTGGTGGAAAATTACGTCGTCCTGGATTTTGAAACAACCGGCCTACGGGCAGGAAGCGATAAAATCATCCAGATTGGGGCCGTAAAATACATCGGGCACAACCGGGAAGACACGATGTATTTGCTGATCAATCCGGAACAATACATTTCTCCGACCATTACGCGCATCACCGGCATTAAAAACCAAGACGTCCAGGATGCGCCGACAATTGACGAAGTGGCGCACGACTTGATCGAGTTTATCGAGGGACTGCCGCTAGTGGCACATAACGCACCGTTTGATATGGGCTTTTTGTACGCCCTCGACAAAATCACGCCGATTCCGGAGTACACGGTCATCGATACGGTGAAACTGGCGCGGAAAGTCATCCGCGAAACGCCGAACCACAAGCTGGGAACTTTAGCGCAGTACCTGCAGCTTGAGCACAATGCCCACGATGCGTTAGGCGATTGCCTGGTGACAGCGGAAATCTACCAGTATTGCATCAGCCGAATGAAACGATAAGAGCAATCTCCTTAGTGGAGATTGTTTTTTTATTGCCTAAGCGGCTATGAATCAGAACGGAAAAGAGTAAAATACAGAGTAATCACGCATTCGTTTTTGAAATGGGGGCTTGTCCATGAACGCCAGCATAGAGTTGAAAAACGTCAGCAAAAGCTTTGGCAAGAAAACCGTGCTGCAGGAAATCGATTTGTCGATTGGGGAAGGCCAGATTTATGGACTGATCGGGCCATCGGGTTCGGGAAAGACAACTTTGGTGAAAATGATCGTCGGCATTGATGCGCCGGATTCGGGTACGGTTCGGGTGCTCGATGTGCAAGTCCCGGATCTGGAACTGCTGAACGAGATTGGCTATATGGCGCAGTCCGATGCCCTGTATCCGGAGCTCACCGGCAAGGAAAACCTGGACTTTTTTGCATCGCTGTATCCGATGAAAAAATCCCATATGAAAAAGCGCATTGCTTATGCTGCGGACCTGGTCAAACTGTCCGATGACCTTGGAAAGAAAGTATTGGCTTATTCCGGCGGCATGAAGCGCCGGCTGTCGCTCGCAATCGCGTTGGTGCACGATCCGAAAATCCTGATACTTGATGAACCGACAGTGGGGATTGATCCGGAACTGCGTGTAGCTATCTGGAACGAGTTGTTTCATTTGAAAAACGAACAGCAAAAAACCATCCTCATCACGACGCATGTCATGGACGAAGCGGAAAAATGCGACCAAGTGGCAATGGTGCGGGACGGAGCTGTTTTAGCGAGCGGCACACCGGCAGAATTGAAAGGTCATTACGGCGTCAATCAATTAGAAGAAGCCTTCCTAAAAGCGGGGAGGGAGCAGCGATGAGAATTGCCGCGTTGGTGCGCCGGATCACCAAACAAATGCTGCGGGACAAGCGGACCTTGGCGCTGCTGTTTCTGGCGCCGCTATTTGTCCTGACGCTGATGTACTTCTTTTTCAACGGCAATACGGTTCAGCCTGAACTTGGGACAGTGGATGTTCCCGAATCGTTGGCTATGGCTTTGGAAGAAAGAGGGATGATCATCACCTCTTACAGCCAAGCCACGGAGGAAACGGTGATAGAAGACGATTTGGACGGTTTGCTGGAATTGGAAAGCGGCAGGATGACCTTAACCTTGCTGAATGATGATCCGTCGCTGGCGAAAAATCTGCTGGCGCAGGTCAGCCAGACGGTTTTGCTGGCTTCGGGACAAGCTCAGCCCATACCGCTCGAAACCGCCTATATTTACGGCAGCAGCGACACGGAATTTTTCGATGTGCTGTCGCCGGTATTGATTGGCTTTTTTGTGTTCTTTTTCGTCTTTTTGATTTCCGGGATCGGCTTGTTAAAAGAACGGGTATCCGGTACGCTGGAGCGTTTGATGGCGACGCCCATCCGCAAAGGAGAGCTGATTGCGGCCTATTTAATCGGATTTGGCATTTTCGCGGTCATTCAGACGGTCATTGTGGTGGCGTTTTCGATTACGGTGCTGGATGTGGTACTGGTCGGATCGGTGTGGCATGTGCTGCTCATTAATTTACTGCTGGCATTAGTGGCGTTGGCGCTCGGTATTTTATTGTCGACCTTTGCATCTTCTGAATTCCAAATGGTCCAATTCATCCCGATTGTGGTCGTGCCGCAAATCTTTTTTGCCGGTATTTTCCCCGTCGAAGGACTGGCAGACTGGCTGCAGGCAATCGGCCGCATCATGCCGATCTACTATGCAGCGGACGCATTGAAAGCAGTCATGTACAAAGGTCAGGGCTTCAGTGAAATCAGCGGCGATCTGTTGGCATTGGTGGTTTTTGCGTCCGTCTTTATTGTGCTGAATCTTGTCGTATTGAGAAGACATCGGAAATTATAACAGATGGATTCGACTTCCTGCGTTTTGGAAGTTAGGAAGAACCCTTCCAAAAGGAGGGGAAGAACAAGGGGGATATGCACATTGCTGAATTACTACAGTAAATTATCAACAGAAGTATACGACTTGGACAAACCCGTCGGCAGTTCGTTCGGCGATATCGAGTATTATCTGGAGCGGCTGCAAGGAACAGCTGGGCGGATTTTGGAACCGGCAGTTGGCACAGCACGCATGATGATTCCGCTGCTCCAAGCCGGATTTGAAGTTGACGGCTTTGATGTATCGCCGGAAATGCTCGCGAGATGCCGGGACAATTGCCGTGAAAGGGGGCTCAGTCCGGAACTGTTTGAAGGGCGGATGGAGTCGTTTACTGCTAGCGGGAAATACGGGGCGATCATCCTTCCGACCGGCACGTTTCTGCTTTTGCATGAACGGGAGCAATCGCTGCAAGCTTTAAGCAATTTCCATCGTCATCTGGAAAGCGGCGGCCGGTTCATCGTTGATCTGTATTTGCCGGGGAATATCGAGCTGGAGAAAACTTCGACTCGCACTTGGACCCTTGAAAACGGGGACACCATTACGCTGGAAAACAAAAAAGTCGAAGTGGATTGGATTAACCAATATAGTATTTCGCACAACCGCTATGAAAAGTGGCGGGACGGCAAGCTGATTGAAACCGAACTGGAGCGCTTTCCTATGCGCTGGTACGGTGTAGCAGAATTTAGGCTGTTGCTGGAACAGGCGGGATTTACGGCTATCACGATTTCAACCGATTACCGATACGGGGAGTATCCGACTGGAGCGGGACAATGCATCACGTTTGAAGCGGTGAAATAAATCGGCGATTTTAGGAAACTTGGGCATAAACAGCCGAAGTTGGGCATAAACAGCTGCGACTCGGGCATAATCAACAAAAAAAGGATGGCTCCGCGGAGCCATCCTTTTTAGCGCCGATTCAAATCAATCGCTTCCCAAATTAAGTTTTTGAACGGTCCCGGCTGGATGTCAGCAAGCTTCCGGATTCGGATATGGCGCATCTTTGTACCGTCGCCTTCAAGAAGGCCTTCCCGGTCATCCAGTTGGGCGCCTTGGTAAAAGCCGAAATTGATATGGCTTTTAGCGGTTTGCAGGTAGCATACCAAGCCGTCGCGTGAATAAGAAGGTTTGCCCCATTTGATTTCTTCGGTCATGCTTTCGGAAACTTCGAAAATCAATTGACGCAATTCCACCGCCATTTGCTGGACATGCTCTGGAAGTTCTTTGATGTATTGGTCGACTGCTGGATTAAGCTGTACGTTCATCGGACACTCTCCTCATTTCGTTTTGGATGAAACCACCAGAAAGCGTACGTCGCGGTCGGTCAAATTAAACCAGTAATGCGTTTGGCGCGCATCGAACATCGTCGATTGCTGCTCGCTGAGTTCAAATTGCCGGCCATCCACTTCCACAGTCAATACGCCTTCCACGACGAAAATAAATTCATAGCCGTGATGAGCAAACGCGTTGCCTTCGTTTTCCCCGGGATGCAAGGTGACGAGAATCGGAGAAAAGTCCGCTTCTTTTACATCATTCGATAAGTCCTTATAATAAAACCGTTCCAGCCGCATCGCCAGCTCGTCCTGATCAGTATCGCCTTCAGCAAAGAATGCACTGGGATCCACATTCAAGGCATCGGAAATCTTCCGCAGCGATTCCAGCGTGACGCTTGATTTTCCCCGTTCCACTTGAGACAGGAAACTGATGGACACACCGGTCTCATCAGCTAATTCTTTTAATGTCATTTTTCGCTTTTTGCGAAGATCTTTCAGCGTAAAGCCAATTGAACTCGTTGGCATAACCATTCCCCGCCTTACTCTAATCGTTCTATCCTTTTCATCAGCCTGCTTTCAGACTGAAGTTCCCTTTATCATAACGTACTTGCCAAAAGCCCACCACTGAAAAAAGTCGTTGACAGAAAATTTGGAACTGAATAAGATAGGAACATGGGAGAAATTGAAGTGCTACTTCAATTCAAACAAACACAAGGAGGAGTCAGTTTGGACAAGAAGCAAACACGGCGGGTATTGACGGCAAGTTTAGTGGGAAGTTCGATTGAGTGGTTTGATTATTTTTTATATGGAACAATGGCGGCTCTTGTATTTAATCAATTATTTTTCGTTAACGAGGATCCGACAGTCGGGCTGATGCTCGCTTACGCCTCATTTGCATTATCGTTCTTCATTCGTCCGTTTGGCGGCATCATCTTCAGCCATATCGGCGACCGCATTGGGCGCAAGAAAACCTTGGTCATTACGCTAAGCTTGATGGGGCTTGCTACATTCGGCATGGGTCTGCTGCCAACCTATCAGGCTATCGGCATTTGGGCACCTATTCTATTAATCACGCTGCGTTTGGTGCAAGGCCTTGGAATCGGCGGCGAATGGGGAGGGGCGCTGTTGCTTGCGACGGAATACGCACCGCCTGAAAGACGCGGATTTTTCGGCAGTATTCCACAAATGGGCGTTACGATCGGGATGGTCATGGGAACGTTGGCGCTTTGGATCATGACCTTGCTGCCGGACGGGGCATTCATGACATGGGGCTGGCGCGTGCCGTTCATCTTGAGCGCATTCCTCGTTATTTTCGGTTTATGGATCCGTAAAGGCATCGATGAAACACCGGAATTTAAGGCCGTACAGGCATCGGGCGAAATCCCGAAACTGCCGATTGTCGATACACTGAAATACCACTGGCGCGAAGTGCTGATTGCAATCGGCGCGAAAGTGGTGGAAACCGCACCGTTCTATATTTTCGGGACATTCGTGGTATCGTATGCCACAACGAATCTTGGCTTTTCACAAACTGCGACATTGGGGTCGGTAATGATTGCGACAGTCATCACGACAATTTTAATTCCGATTATGGGCTCGCTGTCCGATAAAGTCGGGCGCAAGA
Organism: Planococcus liqunii; assembly: GCF_030413595.1. Lineage (NCBI taxonomy): Bacteria > Bacillati > Bacillota > Bacilli > Caryophanales > Caryophanaceae > Planococcus > Planococcus liqunii. Next base: position 643,737 of record NZ_CP129238.1, read on the forward strand.
AAATGTACATTGCCGGAGCAATGGCAATGGCGCTTTACGCGTTCCCGTATTTCTGGATGTTGCACCAAGGGTCTGTCCTGCTGCTGGTGGTAGCGACCATTATTGGCCTTGGCATTATTTGGGCGCCGATTACTGCCGTTCTCGGCACCATGTTCTCGGAAATTTTTGACGCCAAAGTTCGCTACACGGGTGTTACGCTCGGCTACCAGATTGGCGCAGCCCTGGCAGGCGGAACAGCTCCGCTCGTTGCGACGGCGTTGCTTGCAAACTTTGATAATTCTTATGTGCCGGTCGCGATTTACATCATCTTCACCGCGCTGATCTCACTTGTCTCTATCTGGGCAGTGAAAGATCTGAGCGGCAAACAGGCAGCACCGAAAGTGGCGGCGAAAGAAAGCCGCGTATAAGCCACTTTCTTCAAGGGAGGACAACCATGCTCATCATCAATGAACAACAGATTCAGGAATCGTATAACATGGCAGATGCCATCAAAGACATCACGGCAATTTTGATAGCAAAACAGCAAGGCAAAATCGACAACCCACACCGCACCGTTCTGGATTTCCCGGAACGCCAGGCATCATCCTTGTATATGCCGAGTGCCGATTTAGTGGGCGACATTGCCGGCGTGAAAGTGGTCACCATCTTTCCGGAAAACCCGGCGCAAGGAAAACCGACAACCCAAGGCATGATCCTGTTGTCGGATGCAGCGAACGGTGAACACGTTGCACTCATGACGGCGTCTTACCTGACGCGCTTGCGGACAGGTGCATTAAGCGCCATTGCAACAGAGCGCCTGGCGAGAACTGATAGCCGCGTCCTGACTGTAATCGGCACGGGAGCGATGGCGTTTGAGCAAGTGCTTGGAGTGCTGGAAGTCCGGGCAATAGAACGCATCACTTTGGTGAACCGGACGCCTGAAAAAGCGGAGGCTTTCGGTGGGAAATTGAAAGCATTCGGCGTCACGGTTCCATACGAAGTCGAAACGGATGTCCAGAAGGCCGTCAACCAGGCAGACATCCTCTGCTGCGCCACGCGTTCTGATAACCCGGTATTTGATGGAAGGGATTTAAAGCCAGGAACCCATATAAACGGCGTCGGATCTTATTTGCCAAGCATGCGCGAAGTGGACGAAGTTACCGTAGAGCGGGCTGATAAAATCGTTGCCGATGATTTAGTTGGTGTTCGGGATGAAGCCGGTGAACTGATCCACTGTGCAGAAAGCGGCGATTGGTCGTTCGACAATATTTACGCCGAACTTGGCGAACTGGCAGGCAGCGAAAAAGCCGGACGCGAGTCAGCTGAAGAAATTACTTTCTTTAAATCGGTCGGAGCCGCCTATTTTGATCTCGCTGTCGCCAAAGGGGTTTTTGCAAAAGCGAAAGCATTGGATTCCGGAATAGAAATAGAAATGTAAGAGGCTGTCCGCAAAGTATAAATTAAATGAATAGAAATCCATAAAACCAACCGGACCGGCCACTTCGCTTTCCGTGGGCTCAGCTTTAGCCTCCTCGCCGCTCTGCACCTCCGGGGTCTTCAGCTTTCGTCGCTCAGTCGCGTTGCTCCTTCACTGCTCCCACAGGAGTCTTCGTGGCCGAACCGGTTGGAAGACTCACTTTCATCTCTGAAAGTGAACGATAACCCGATTGAAGACCTACCATCTGGATGTAGAAGAAAAGTGACACCTCTGGGTAACCTCCACTTTGAGGATTCGGAGTGGAAGCCGGCGACTCCTACGGGATAGTGCGGCGCGAGCCAGCGGAACGCGTCCGGCTGAAACGGAGGATCCGGGATGCCCGGTTGTATGTTCATTCATTTCTCATGCGTAAAAATTCTTTTGTCTGCAAACTCAGGCTGTCCGCAAATGCGGACAGCCTTTCATATTTGCAGGATAATTACTTTTTTATATAGACAAAATGAAATAATCAGTACATTAGGAGGATGTAATTTTCAGCCAAAATAACTATATTCAATGGTAGTATGTGCTAAAAACTTTACAATAAAACAGTATATTCGTTGCATAAAAGTGTTAAAATAAAGAGATAAAATACATTTATTGGAACGGATTCTAAAATCGAACCGATTAATCATAGAATTGGGGAGCGTATGGATGCGAAAAGAACAGACACGATATTCTCGGCTGGCTCAAATCACCAAATTAATCAATACAAAACTTGAATTGAGAGAAGTGCTTGAACATGTCATCACTGCGATTTCTGAAGAAATTGTCCAGTGTGATTCGGTCGGCATTTATTTGCCTGAAGAGAATGGAGATTTCCGCGGCTTTGTCGGCAAACCGGAAATCATAAACGGCATGACACTGGATATGCATTTCATCGATACAGAATATGATTTGTTGGCAAAAGAAGTAATCGAAACAAAGAAAACGATTTACATTCCGGATACCTCCAAAGATGACCGGCCGGATCATCGGGCGGTTGCAGGTTTCCAAATTAAATCGTTGCTTGGGTTGCCCATCACGTATGAAGATGAATTGTTTGGTCTGGTGTTTTTATTTGACTATGGAATTCCAATGAATTTAAAAGAAGATGAGATCCAGACGGTGGAAGCTTACGTCAATATGGCAGGCGTTGCCATCCGCAATGCCACCAACTTGACCCGCAAAGAAAATCTGTTGGCTGAAAAACAGGTGCTGCTGGACTTTACGCGGGAATTGTCGATGTGTTCAACAATGTCCCAAGCACTGGACAAATGCTTTTCCTATGTTGGCGAAGTATTGAACAACTACAATGTAGGCGTGCATCTTCTGGAGCCTTTAGCTGAAAAGAAGATTGAACCGGCGACGTTGAGCAAAGACAGTGATTGGTCAGAAGAAGAATGGTTGGCGACGCACACGAAAGCGCCGCTCGATCCCGCCAATGACGGGGTGTTCCAGGAAGTGATCCGCACAAAAAAGCCTTTGCTTATTCCGAATGTATTTGAAGATGACCGGCCGAACCATGAAGTCTGCGCCAATTTTGGCATTAAAGGCATGTTCATGATGCCGTTGATCGCCATGGGTGAAGTACTGGGGGCACTCGCGGTTCCGGAATTGGAAAAAGAGGAACTTTCATTTGCGGAAGCGGACATGCAGCTGGCTCAGTCTTTGGCAGATGCCACCGCGGCCACTTTATCAAACTTGCTGTATATGGAAAAGCAGGAAGTCATCATTGAAGAACGGACCTCGGAAATCCGGATCAAGAACAATGAATTGGAACGGGTAGTAGCAGAACTTGGGAATTTGAGCCGTGAACGGGAACTGATTTTGAACTCCGCAGGAGACGGATTATTCGGTTTGGATTTGGAAGGGAAAATCACCTTCTGCAATCCTGCCAGCGAATCGATGCTTGGCTACGAATCCGGAGAACTGATCGGCAAAAGCTCCGACATCATTTTTGGCAAAAAAAAGCCGGCGATTTCCGAAACGGCTCTTTTTGAACCAAATCAGCAGTTTTTCAAAAAAGACAAATCGAGCTTTTCCGTTGAATACGTCATTTCTTCTATTAAAGACGGCAGCCAAGTGCTGGGCGAAGTTGTGTCCTTCAAAGACATCTCTGAACGAATGAAACTCGAAGAAGAAATAAAGTACTTGGCTTATTATGACAGTTTGACCGATTTGCCAAACCGGGTGCTGCTGAATGATCGACTGAAACAAATGCTGGCTAAATCCAAAGCAAGAGGCAAAAAATTGGCGGTTCTTTATTTGGACCTGGATCGCTTTAAGCTGATCAATGATAGCCTGGGGCACAGTTATGGGGACATTTTGCTGCGTGAATCCGCTGAACGCCTGCGGGAAAGCATTCCTGAAGACGCCATTGTATCACGCCAGGGGGGCGATGAATTTACCATCATTTTGCCGGAGATAAACTGTAAAAACGATGTACTGCCGCTGCTTGAGCAAGTCATAGATTCTTTTTCAAAACCATATTGGCTGAAAGGCAACGAAGTTTATATCAAAACAAGCATCGGCATCAGCATGTATCCGCAGGACGGCGATACGGCGGAAGTCCTCATTAAAAATGCGGACGCCGCCATGTACAAATCAAAAGAACGTTCAGGGACCTATTATCACTTTTTTGAAAGTGAAATGAGCAACCGGAACCTTGAAAGCATCAAATTGGAAAATGCGCTATACAAAGCTTTGGACAATGATGAGCTCGAGATCTATTATCAGCCTCAAATCGACAGCAAAACGAACACCTTGATCGGCGCTGAAGCGCTGCTCCGCTGGATTCATCCGACAGAAGGCATGGTTTCTCCGGTGAACTTCATCCCACTGGCGGAAGAAACCGGGCTGATTATTCCAATCGGCAAATGGGTGCTGGAAAATGCGTGCCGGCAATTGATGGAATGGCATGCAGAGGGATATACCGAGCTGAGCATTTCGGTAAATTTGTCCGGACGCCAATTTGAAGAAGACAATCTGGTAGCCATGGTCGAAGCAATCATCAAAGAGCAGAAAATCGATCCGGAATGCCTTCATATTGAACTGACGGAAAATCAATTGATCCGCAATACAGGCGTAACCATCAAAAAAATGAAGGAATTAAAGAAGCTCGGCGTGAAAATTGCCATTGATGATTTTGGGACCGGCTATTCATCGTTGGGGTATTTGAAAAACTTCCCGATCGATGCACTCAAAATTGACCGGTCCTTTGTCCAGGATATTGAACACGACAGCGACAATGCGGCCATCACCGACACCATTATTACGTTAGCGCAAAACTTAAAACTGAATGTTATCGCAGAAGGGGTGGAGACTCAGGAACAATTGGATTTCCTGATGTCCAAAGACTGCTATATCATGCAGGGCTTTTTCTTCAGCAAACCGGTCAAAGCACTGGATTTTGCCGAAAAATACTTTATCAGCAACAATAATACATTACATTAAAACCAGGGGGCTTTATAAAATGAAAGCAGTTCGCTCAGTATTGGAGTATTTGCAAGGCATGGGAGTTAAACACGTATTCGGTATTCCAGCAGGTTCCGTCAACGGATTTTTCAATGAGCTTTACGATATGCCAGAAATCACACCAGTTGTCACGAAACACGAAGGGGCTGCCGGCTACATGGCTGCTTCTTATGCCAAATACAGCAATCAATTGAGCGTCTGCATCGGCAGCAGCGGCCCAGGAGGCACAAACCTTGTCACGGGCGCTGCAAATGCCATGCGTGAGCATTTGCCTGTCTTGTTTTTAACAGGTGCAGTCCCGGTGAGTACAATGGGCTTGAACGCCTCTCAGGAATTGGATGCAGATCCGGTATTCAAATCGGTCACCAAATACAGCGTAACGGTTACCGACAGCAAAGACTTGCTGAAGGAAATCGTCAAAGCGGTAGAAATTGCGATTTCCGGCGTACCGGGGCCCGTCCATGTGGCCATGCCAATCGACATTCAGCACAGCCCAGTAGGAGAAGTGGAAATTCCAGCCCCAATAAAGCGGGAAAGCATGACGCCGGATCTTGAAGCGATTAAAAAAGCTGCGAAGGAAATCGCACAAGGCCAGAGCGGCTACATTTTTGCAGGGCAGGGAGCACGGAATTCTACGGAAGCACTGATTGAACTGGCTGAGTTGCTCGAATGGCCGATCATGGTTTCGCCGCAGGCAAAAGGAATTATCCGCCACGACCATCCGTTGTTTGCCGGAATTTTCGGGTTTGCCGGAAGCGAAAGCGCCTCAACCTTGATGAACGAAGGCGATGCCAACACTCTCCTTGTAGTCGGTTCAAGCCTCGGGGAAACAGCGACAAACAATTACAACGCCAATATGGCGAAAGATCGTTTCCTTGTTCAATTGGATTTTGATGCATCGGTCTTTAACCGCAAATACGAAGTGGATGTGCCGGTTTTAGGGGATATTCAATTAAGCCTGGTATTTTTGATTGAAGAATTGAAGGCGCTTGGGCTAACAGCGAAGCCGCTGAAGCCGCTCGAAGTGGCGGAAACAGCAGGGGAGCTTGAAGAATACAGCACGAAAAATGTTTTGCTGAAACTTCAGGAATATTTGCCGGCTTCAACGCGCTACACCATCGACATCGGCGAATTTATGGCGTACGTTATCCACCATATGAAAGTGCTTGATGAAGGGACGTTTGACATCAATGTCCATTTCGGAGCTATGGGAAGCGGGCTTAGCGCGGCGATCGGCTCGAAGTTTGCAGAACCGGAGCGCCCGACGGTAGCGATTACGGGAGACGGCTGTTTCTTTATGCACGGCATGGAGATTTTGACGGCGAAAGAATACAATTTGCCGATCTTGTTTGTGGTCATGAACAACGCCCGCCTTGGCATGGTCTACCACGGACATGCGCTGCAGTTCAAACGGGTGCATGCGGCGTTTGAGCAGGAGCCGATTGATATTTCAGCAATGGCAAAAGCGATGAACATTCCAAGCTACCGTGTGGACGGTATGGACGACTTGAATCCGGAAGTTCTTGAGAACCTGATGAACATGAACGGCCCGGCAGTCCTGGAAGTGGCGCTTGTCGACAACAACACGCCGCCAATGGGCGACCGCGTGAAGTTCTTATCCTCGTTCGGAAAATAAAAGAAACGCCAATCAGCGGGTGAGTGCTGCCTCTGGTTATTATAGTTGGATAAAGTAAATCCCCTTTTCGAATTGAAAAGGGGATTTTTCTATAAATCGGTATAAGATGCTTGAATGGTTTGATGGATGGCGCCCATTGTTTGGCGCTTAAATGGATCTGGCACCGATTGGCCGCTTGGATTGGCGTAGTAATACGCGCCAATTTCTTCGTCATAAGTGAAGCCCAAATTGCGCAAAGCTTGCTGCAGGTCTTCCGGCAGCTGCTGCGTTCCGGTTTTTTCGATAAAATAAGGAGTCGGAATCACTTTTACATCGATGTCGTTTTTTCCGGTATGCACAATGAACAAATCTTTTTCGTTTTGGACGATCCACTGGTCTTTGGAATAAAGCGAAATGCGCCGCTCATGCAATTGCGAAATGCCCTCCAGATTGGTGCCGAATATATGGTTCAATAAAGCGCGGACTTCTGGTCCTGTTTGCGGTTTGCGGCTCTCTTCTATGTATAGATCCACTGCAGCGGCAGAAAGGTCGCTTGTATTTGGAACCAGAGCGGTGACTCGCTTTTCAAAGTCCTTGTCGAGCAAAGGGGCTTTAGACAAGTCCAAGCCATAAACTTCACGGATGACGGTACAGATGGTTGGGCCGTCAATCTTTTCAGTTGACGCGATGCGTTGGTCCATCCATGCTACCTTTGTCAGTGCCGGTGCATCTTTTTGGGGGGAATCGGAAAAAATCTTTTTCATGTTTTTACTCCTCCTTTTAAACAAATAATCATAGTTTTCCTATTCATTCCATTATAGCTCATACATTCCAGTAAAAATATTCCTCTTTTCAAGAATTGAAGTATAGCTAATGTTGTCTGAAAAGAGTACGAATCAAGCAGTAGAACAGCAGGCGCGGAAGGTGTCGAAACGAAGGCACAATTGGACTTCCTGCGGGAAAAGAAATGCTGCGAAGTCCAAGGCTACTATTTCAGCAGGCCCCTGCCAGCATTACAAATGTCCAAGCTATTAAACCGGCAATTTTCATTTGAACAATGAAAAAAGCAGAACCCATCCGGAAATCCGGCTAGGTTCTGCTTTTTTGTTTTAATTGGGAGGTGCATTTTCTATTGCAAAAAGGGGTATAAAAAGCCAAAGGAGTGAATGTCCATGGCTTTTGATTACGACCTTGACTATGAAAATCTGGATCTCAGAAAACATCCCGAGCTGTACCGAGTCGGCAAAGGCGAGCAGGGCGTACTGTTGGTGGAACCGTATAAAGGTGAGATTTTGCCGCATTGGCGCTTCAAGACGCCCGAGATTGCACAGGAATCCTGCGACAAAATTTACGAGATGTTTGAGGAGTACCGCAAACAAGATGATTTTGTCGGCATGGACATGGCGCGGAAGTTCATCCAAATGGGCTATACACGTGCCCGCCGATACACCAATTACAAAGGCGGACGCAAATACAACGAAGACAGAACGATTAAAGAACGCCAAATCGATCCGGTCAAAGCGGAGTCGGCGGCCATTTTCAAAAAGAAATGGGACGAAATTCGGGAAGACGAAGATTATTTGCGGCGCAAAAAAGAACACCAGAAAAAGTATGGATAAAGGCTGCAGGATCAGCCTTTTTTCTATGCCCGGCACTTAGCAATTCCAGGCGGAGTTTATTTTCCAAAGTCCCGGTTTTCGGGAATCTTGTTTGCGGCTTCTGCGTCCTTTTAACTAATAACAGAGAAGAAATGGGGAGACAATTTGAAAAAGAAAGTGGTAATCGCAGGCGGCACCGGATTTATCGGCCAATACTTAGAGAAGCAGTTCCAGGAACAAGGCTACGAAGTGCTGATCATCTCCCGCCAATCAAACCAGATTTCATGGAGTGATTCAAGCGGAATTGTAGCGGCATTGGAAGGGGCGGAAATGCTTATCAACCTTGCCGGCAAGTCGGTCAACTGCCGCTATACTGATGAAAACAAGAAAGAGATTTTGGAATCACGGACCGAAACGACGCGCCTTCTCGGCGAAGCTGTAGAATCATGCGAAAACCCGCCGCCGCTATGGATCAATGCCAGCACAGCAACGATGTACCGCCATGCAGAAGACCGGCCGATGACAGAAGAAAAAGGCGAAATCGGCAGCGGCTTTTCTGTGGAAGTCGGCCAGGCATGGGAACAGGCCTTTTTTGCTTTCCAGCTGCCGAAAACCCGCCAGGCAGCTCTTCGCCTCGCCATTGTGCTGGGAGATGAAGGCGCTATGGGGCCGTATAAAAACATGGTGCGCTTCGGCCTTGGCGGCAAGCAGGGGAATGGCAAGCAAATGTTCAGCTGGATTCATGTGGAAGACGTCTACCGCATTGTTCTTTTCTTGCAGCAACACGAAGAGTTAAGCGGTGTTTTCAATGCCTCGGCGCCCAATCCGGTTACCAACAAGGAATTCATGGAATCGGTGCGCAAAGTGATGCACCGCAGAGTTGGACTGCCGGCGGCAAAGTGGATGTTGTCAGTTGGCGCAGTCGCAATCGGCACGGAAACGGAACTGATCTTAAAAAGCCGGTGGGTGCTGCCGGAACGCTTGGAACGGGCCGGGTTTGAGTTTAAATACAAAATGCCGGAGCCGGCACTGCGCGAGATTTTAAAGAAATAATTAGTTTAAATAGCATTAGACAAAAGGAACTTCCCAATGGGAGTTCCTTTTGTCATTCCAATTGCAGTTTCATTCCTTCGTGTGTGGCTTTGAAGCCGAGCTGGCCATAAAAGCGCAAGGCATCTTCCCGCTGCTTGTCCGAAGTGAGTTGGACCATCCGGCAGCCGCGCTCTTTTGCCCGTTCGATTGCCCAGGAAATCATCTGGCGCCCGATTCCTTTGCCGCGGACAGAAGCTGCGGTCCGTACGCCTTCAATGGTCGCTCGCCAACTGCCCTGCCTTGCGATATAAGGCGTAAACGTAATTTGCTGGACGCCGACAATCACACCGTTCAGGCAGGCAACAATCAGTTCATTGTTTGGATCAGCTTCGATCGCTTCAAAAGCTTGAATATAAAAATTCGGCAGCGGCTGCTCAAAGCGTTCCCGTTCTTTTCCAAGTACATCGTCTGCGAGCATTTCCACAATTCGGTCGAGGTCTTCGCGTACAGCGTTTCTGAACTCTACAGCAGTTTCCATCATCCCACTCCTTTTTCTTCCATCGTACCTTACCTATCTCTATTCGTGAATTCGAAATTAAAGAAGCAAATACATAAGCTTTTCTTATGGCTCATTGATGGAGGGTTGATCTTTTACCCGATACTTCAATGAACTTTTCACCCGCTTTAATTGGGCGACAATGATGACGGAAATGATGACCAATAAAAACCACGAGCTGATTTTGCCGATATGGACGAGCGACCAGGCAGCTTGCTGGTTAGGGTATTGCCAGGCGTCAAGAAACGTTGTGAGGTTTTCGGCTATCCAGATAAAGAAACCAATCAGCAGGAACGACAGGATCAGCGGCATTTTGTAGGTGCTTTGATAGATTCGGAACGTCACAGCAGTCCGGAAGAAAATCACGAACAGCAGCCCTTTTAAAATCCAGCGGAAATCGTAAGTGAAATGATGGGTGAAGAAATTGGCGTAAATTAAAACGGAAATGGCGACGGTGAAGAACGGTTTGGGCCAATCGTAAATTTGGAGGTCCATCCGCCGCCACGCCTGGCAAATATAACTGGCGACACTGGCATACATAAAGCCGCTATAGAGCGGGACGCCGAAAAACTTGGAGTAGGCTTCTTCGGGATAACTCCATGAACCCATATGCACTTTGTACAGTTCAAGCCCGAGCCCGATGACGTGGAACACACAGATTACTTTAAATTCATCAAGGGTTTCCAGTTTCGAGGCCAGCATGAATACTTGCGCGGCCATGCACACAAGCAGGATGAAATCGTATCGGGGGACAAATGGAATTTCAACAAACTTTGATAAAGCGAGTGCGGCAAAAATGATGACTGGAAAAAGACAGGACAGTGCTTGAAGATAGCCGAAGCGCAAAAAGTTTCGCATGTGAATGCTCCTTTCCGTTTCTGGAAGAAAGATTTTACATTGAGACGAACGGGCTTCGCTTCATGTTTCCCAGGTTCTCAAAAAAGAGGCTTGATTCACAGAAAGCGGGTATAGAACAAAAAGATGTACAGTGATTATTACAATTTGTAAAAAGGAGGAAATAGCATGCCAGAATTTAATTCAAACGGCGTCCGCTTGTATTACGAGGAAACAGGGGACGGCGAACCGCTGCTTTTGCTGCATGGGTTAGGCTCAAGCCATTTTATGTTCAAGGAAGAGATGGAGCATTTCAAAAACGGCTACCGCACCGTTGCCCTCGATTGCCGCGGGCACGGCCAATCCGATCGGCCGGCCAAGTTCACGCTTAATGACCATATTGAAGATGCCGTAGCACTGCTTGACCATTTAGGCATCGAAAAAGCCCACGTGATGGGCGTGTCGATGGGCAGCTATATTGCCCAGGGCTTAGCGCTTTCGCATCCGGACCGAGTTGGAAAACTCATCTTGGTCGTTTCAAAAGCCCACGGGAAAACTTCGTCCACACAGGAAATGCTCGTCCGCTATGCAGATGAGCTGGAAGGGATCCCTGAACAAAAGCAAATGGAACACTTGTACAAATATGTCTTTCATAACTTGCCGGCAATTCAAAAATGGCAGGAAGAAATGCTGAAACTTGAACCGGAATTGTCGATTACCGAAATGGCAGCGGCAAACAAAGCCATGGAAGGGTTTGATTTTCGGGCAGCACTGCCGACTGTAGTTGCTGAAACCTTAGTGATTAGCGGCTCCCATGATGGATTGAATCCACCGGTCAGAGGGCAAGAGCTGGCTTCGCTTATTCCAAATGCAGAATTTGTTGAATTCGAACAGTCGGGCCATGCCCCAAATGTTGAAGAACCGGAGAAGTATTTAAATATAGTGGATGATTTCCTTCGAGAGTAACCGGTCTGGACTTATTCAAAAAGCGAAATAGATTGACACTCTTCCGTATTTGCTTTACTGTTAGAGACGCGATGAGCTCGTTTGCGTAAGACGACCAGCAATCCTTCATTGGAACACGTTGTGGAGCGTGGCTAGGACGCCGCAAATTTATCGAGACCACTTTGCCTTCGGGCGAAGTGGTTTTTTAGTTGATTTATCTAAGGAATCGGCTATGTCAATATACAGCATGGTCGAACGTGGCGAAACAGGTTTTCCGGATGCGAAAAATAAAATACGCTCAGCGATGGCAGAAATACGCACAGCAAACGATAAAATACGCACAGCAAGTGAAGAAATACGCTCAACAACGCTTAAAATACGATTCCAGCAAAAAATACATAGAAGAAAACGGAGCGGCCCAAATTCCTTGGACGCTCCGTTTTTTTATGGCCTTAAGTTTTCAATTGGTACCGGTTCGATGGCATCGGCCGGTTCAAAACCGAAAATTTGGCTATAGAAATACAGCTCGGCTTCAATCGAACGCTTGATGTTTTCTGCCATGCGGAAACCGTGGCCTTCGCCTTCAAATGCCAAATAAGCGACAGGCAACCCTTTTTTCCTTAAGGCATCAACCATCAGCTCTGCCTGATTCGGCGGAACGATTTTATCTTCGAGCCCTTGCAGAAAAATGATCGGGCAGGACAGCTGATTCGTGAAATTGATGGGTGAGCGGTCGTAATACACTTGTTTCGCTTCCGGGAACGGCCCGATCAAGCCGTCCGCATAGCGGGATTCCAATTTATGCGTTTCGGTGGCGAACACTTCGAGTTCACTGATGCCGAAATAACTGGCGCCTGCGCGGTAGACGTCCGTGAAGACGAGCGAGGCCAGGGTCGTATAGCCGCCGGCGCTGCCGCCGACAATAACGGCGCGGTTGCCGTCAACTTCATCTTGCTCCACCAAGTACTTTACGGCATTCGCCGAATCTTCCACATCAACTATGCCCCAATTGCCTTTCAGGCGCTCCCGGTATTCCCGGCCGTAGCCGGTCGAGCCGCCGTAATTGACGTCGACTACCGCAAATCCCCGGCTTGTCCAATACTGGAATTCCAAGTTCAAAGCGGAAGTGGCGGCACTTGTCGGACCGCCGTGGACCGTTACGATGAGCGGCGGCTTCTCGCCTGGTGGTGCGGTGTAATGCGGATTTTTCGGACGGTAATAAATGCCGTGAGCCGTCTTGCCGTGAGCTGTCGGAAATTCAATCGTTTCCGGAATCGACAAATAGTTTGGATTCAAGTCCAGATCTGAAGATACTTTCACGTCCTCCATACGGCCATTTCTATCCATTCGTATAATGCGCAGCGGATCCATGGGCGATGCAGCGAGAAAGGCGGCTTCGCTGCCATTGCCATGAATGGAAGAAAATACAGTAAAGCGGCTGTCGACCGGAGCCAAATTGCCGGTTTCAAGGTCGATCTTCGCCAGTCGCCGGTTGCCGTTTTGTGAATAGGAAGCAAGCACCGTCGAGTCGTTCAAGAAATCATAATCCGACCGGCCGAAGATCCAGCTCGGCCCGCCAAATTCCGCTTCCATAGGGCACACGGCTTCCACTTCGCTGCCGTTCCAGCGCATGAGGTTCCACCAGTTGCTTCGGTCGGACAGGAAGTAAAGCACCCCGTCCGGTGACCAGACCGGCTGCAAAATGGAATCAGCAGATCCGCCGGCCACCATACGGGCATTGCTTAGTGAACCATCGTCATTTAAATCAGCAAGCCACAATTGGGTTTCATCCCATGGCATGTTTGGGTGGTTCCACGTCAAATACGCCAGTTGTTTTGCATCCGGACTGATCCGTGGATTGGAATAAAAATCATTGCCGGAAGCGACAATCCGCTCATTGCTGCCGTCGAGGTCTATGACGACAATGGTTGTTTCTGCGGAAATGGTGGATTTGCGGTGGTCTTCGCGTATCCCGTACAAGCGCCCGCGTGAAGCATCAACTGCCGCATCGGCGTAGCGCAGATCCGGCTCCGAAGTGAGTGCGTGGAATTGCTTTTCCCCTTTTCGGACATACAGCAGATTGTCATCAAAATTCGAGAAGTACAAATGGGATTGATGGACGATAAACGGAGCGCCGCCGTATTCGTGGACGCGGGTGCGCACATTGAAAGGCGCAGGCGTCAGTTCTATCGTCGACCCGTCTGGAGTTCTTTTCATGACCGTATTGCGTCCGCCTTCCATTGGAAGTTGTTCAACCCAATAAAGGTCCGGTCCGTCCCATGCCACACTGAGTAGACCGACAGTATCTTGGGTTAGCAAGTCCGGTGCAATAAGTGATTTCCAGCTGCCGTACGGCGAAGTTGCAGGTTGGCTCATATCTTTATTCCTCCTTGGCAAGTAAACTTCTTTCGATGTTATTTCTTTATTTTACCAGCCAATCTGTCAGAATTGGTGAAAAATTTGAAGGTAATATCTTCCTTTTTTCGTAGACAGAAAGCGGGAAGTGTGGAAGAATAGAGCCACAATCCCGATAGAGAAAAGAGGGGGCTTTATGGAGCTGAAGGGGTACGGAAAAGGCAGCTGGATATCGGAAAATTTTAAAGTTATTGCGGCGTTTCTCGCGGCTAAACTATTTCCGAATACAAGCGGCAAAAAAATTGTGCTGGTCGGCGGCAATCTGGGAGAAAAATACGAAGACAACGCCGCGGTGCTGCACCGGTATTTAATCGATCATTACGCGGATGAGATGAGCATTTACTGGCTTTATGACCCGAACACAGCTTATGTAAAAGAACAGAACATCCCAAATGCCATTGCGCTCGGAAGCTGGGAAAACTATGTGCTGTTTTTCCAGGCGGACTATTCGTTTCACAGCCATTCGATTCTTTACGACCTTGCGCCTTTTGCGCCACATTTTCTGCCTTTGAACGACAAAACAGTCATGACACACGTCAGCCACGGCATTGAAGGATTTAAAAAAATTCTGATCCAGAAAGAAGACCTGCCGCAATTAGAGCGGACGGATTTTTTCAATTGCGCCTCGCAATTCGAACGGCGGATCAAACGGAATGAATGGGGAATCCCGGAAGAAAAGCTGATTGTGACCGGCTTTCCGCGTTTTGACCGGTATCCGGCGGATCAGCCGGCCGAACGCGTCAAACGGGTGCTGGTAATGATGACGTGGCGTGAATGGCTGCTCGAATCCGGCTCCAAGGAATTCGAACAAAGCGATTACTATCTCAATACGTATGGGCTGCTGCAGCATGGCGGCATCCAAAAACTGCTGGAAGAACAGGACATGGAAGTGACGGTTGCACTCCATCCGTTCATGCAGCGCTTTGAAAAGCATTTCGAAGAAATTTCAAGCGGACGGATCCGCTTTGTGGCTTTTGAGGAACTGTCCATTTCCAAAGCCATTGAAGAAAACGACATGCTGCTGACCGATATCACAAGTGTATCCTGGGACTTCCTTTATTTGAACAAACCGATTATCTTTTATTTGTTTGACCAGGAAGACTGGGAAACGAAGCGGGGAATCTACTTGGATTTGAACAAAGACTTGTATGGCTATAAAGCGAAGACAGCAGAAGATGTTTACGGATTTTTGAAAGAGATCACCGAAGGCGTTAATTACAACAAATGGTACAGCATGGCACCACAGTTTATCGACTTTTTTGACCAGGACAATTGCAAGCGGCTTACCGATCGAGTATTTGGAACAAAACGTATAGAATAAAAAAAGCCTCCAGGTGGATGCATTCAGCAAATGCACATACTCGGAAGCTTCTTTATTAATGAAGGGAATCAACGGATTCCGTTTTGTGAAAATGCCATAGCTTGCTGAATCGATGAAAAAGTCAACAACGGGCGGCTCTGGTCCTGAAGTGTGCCCAATTCGCGCGCAGCTTTTGGGGAAATGCCGGTGACATACAAATGTGTGCCCATCAGTTTCAGGACATCGCGGATGCTCAACAGCCCTTCCAGCGGAAATCCTTCTTCCCAATAAAGTCCGGTGACATCAATCATAACGTGTTCAATCCGTTCTTTTTGCACATACAGGCTCAATTTCGAAATCAAAAGGTCAAAGCGGTGGTGAGTCATGTTGCCGATTAAAGCGACAGCCGCCACATGGTCCTGCAGAGACAGGATTGGCAGCATAATCTGTTCAATTTCCAATTCTTTTTCGGTCAATTCCTGGCGTTGGTTGTGTTCCAGCGTGACATCGGTTTGGGTACCGATAAAGTAAAGAGCGCCCATGACTTCAACGGGTTCAATGTGCAGGCGGTTCCAGAAGAGAGATCCGTCCTTGCGGTAATTCTGCAGCGTGACCGTTACGCTTTCTCTAGCTTCGATCGCCGTTCTGATTTTCTGGCGCTCCGTGGGATCTGTTTCTTTTCGCTGGAGGAAACGGCAATTCCGGCCCAATACTTCGGATTGCTGGTAACCGGTCATTTTTTCAAAAGTTCGGTTTGTGTAAATGATCGGGTTGTCATCCTGTGAAGGGTCGGTTACGATAGTGGCTACATTGCTGCCATCCACCATAGCCTCAAGAAGCGTAAGTTGTTCTTCAAAAGCTAAAGTTTTCATCTGAATTACCTCCACCAAATCTTGCCTTGTTTAATTGCTTATTTATCGTAGCATAACAGCCAGAAAAAACCAAAAACCTGCCTGAACGAGAAAATATCTCTGTTCAAGCAGGTTTTTTTAGTGGAGCTCATTTCAATCAATAAGAAGTCCAGCCGCCGTCGACTGTCACGACTTGGCCGTTTACAAAGCTTGCTTCATCGGATCCGAGGAATACCGCCAAGTTCGCAATTTCTTCCGGTTGGCCGACGCGCGGGTTCAATGCCATGCCCAGCTGCTGGCGGCCCATGCCAACTTGGCTGATGTTGCTCATGCTGCTGCCGATATTGGTCGCAACTGCTCCAGGCGCAATGCCGTTCGTGCGGATGTTTTTATCGCCGTACATGAATGCGGTGTTTTTCGTCAAACCAACGACTGCATGCTTGGAAGCTGTGTAAGCTGCTCCTGCACGCCCTCCGTAAAGGCCGCCGGCAGAAATATTGTTGACGATGGCGCCGTGCCCTTGTTCAAGGAACAAGAGGATTGCCAAGCGCATTGTGTGCATGACTGCTGTTGTGTTGACCGCAAAAATACGGTCCCAGCGATCGTTTGAAATCTCGCCTACTGGCTCCATGCCGTCCATGATGCCGGCGTTGTTTACCAGGATATCCAGTTTGCCGAATGCCTGTTTCGTTTCTTCGAACAACTGGTTGATGTCTTCTTCCGAAGTAACGTTTGTTTTCACAGCAATCGCTTCAGCCCCTGTTTCTTTAAGCGCATCGGCTACTGCTGTTGCCCCTTCAAGATTCAAATCGGAAACGACGACTTTTGCGCCTTCTTTTGCATAAGCTTCTGCAATCGCTTTTCCCATTCCTGAAGCCGCACCGGTTACAATTGCAACTTTGCCTTCTAATCTCATTATGAAAACCTCCTGAATTTTTATTGAACATTTGTCTAATAAAAAGTATAGTAGAGAAAATGAATAGCTTCAATAATCAAATAAATTTATACTGTTCATTAAACAACAGATTTTGTGAATTTGTTTATTAAGGGGATGGGAATGCTGAAAAGTGATTTGCGGATAACAAAAACCAAACAGGCATTGGAAGAAGCACTGCTGACTTTATTGCAGGAAAAGCCGTTGAAGTCCATTTCCATTACAGAAATCTGCCGGCTCGCCAAGATCAACCGCGGGACCTTTTATCTGCATTATGGCCAGATTGAAGACTTGTTTGAGGAATATTACAAGGAAATCATGAAAGACTTAACCGATTCGTACCAGGAGCCTTATCGGCATGTCGACATATTAAATCCGAGAGAACTGAACCCCTCGACCATTCGGATTTTCCACCATATTGAAACGTACAAAAACTTTTACCGCATTGTCTTTTCACGGACCGTGCCAATGTCTTACTATTATCTCCTGTTCAATCAAGTCCAGGATTTGCTGAAACGCGATATGGAGCTTACGTTGAAGACATCAGTCGATCCGGCGATGCTCAGCGCTTACCAGGCAAACGCCATACTGGGGCTCATTATTGAATGGGGGCGGAATGATTTCCAGCAACCAGCGGAAGACATGAACCTGCTGCTGGTCCGCATTTTGAACATCCAAACGGAAAGCCGCCAGTAAGCGGACGCACGAGAGTTTTGGATTTCGACATATATTCGTTTCCACCAGGTACAAAAGATGTTATAGTAAAGGTACAACTCAATAGTCTTTGACTTTATGTCAAGGGGGAGTAGCTGTAGGGAAACCTATTTCACAGTCGTCATTACATGGTTCGTAGCCATCGGTTGTGATAGCAATCAATTTTGCTTAGCGAGACCTTTGCCTTTTATTAGGCAAGGGTCTTTTTTGTTGGCAAAAAACACAAGGAGGATGAAAGATGGAAGCAATTTTATTGGAGTACGCTTGGGTATTACTGGTTTTAGTTGGATTGGAAGGGCTTTTGGCTGCCGATAACGCTGTCGTGATGGCAGTTATGGTGAAGCATTTGCCGAAAGAGCAACAGAAAAAAGCATTATTTTACGGATTAGCAGGGGCATTCATATTCCGTTTTGCCGCTTTGTTCATGATTACGTTGTTGGTGAACATTTGGCAGATTCAGGCACTTGGGGCCGCGTATCTATTATTCATCTCGATTAAACACATTTACGATCAGCGAAAAAGTGAAACAGGGCATGCTATTGACGTGGAACCAGAACCGAAAAAAGGTTCAGGTTTCTGGATGACAGTGTTGAAAATTGAACTGGCGGATATCGCCTTTGCAATTGACTCGATGCTTGCAGCGGTAGCACTTGCTGTTACCTTGCCGCATTTGAATGTATTCGGAATGAATGATATTGGCGGCATCAACTCCGGGCAATTCTTCGTTATGCTTGCCGGTGGATTGATCGGTGTAATTATTATGCGATTCGCTGCACACAAATTCGTTAAGCTCCTGGAAACATATCCACAGCTGGAAACAGCCGCTTTCGTTATTGTCGGATGGGTAGGGGTCAAACTTCTTGTAATGACGTTGTCACACGAAAAACTAGGCATCTTGCCGCATGACTTCCCGCACTCGACGCCATGGACCATCACGTTCTGGGTTGTATTGGTCGGCATCGTCGTTGTCGGAGCATTGCTTGGTGTTAAAAAGAAAAAAGAAGAAGAAGCTGAAGCTAAATAAGCAACAAAATGAAAGAGCCTGCTTAGGTATCCAAGCAGGCTCTTTCATTTTGTGGTTTTTATCCACTAAGGTGAACTTGCCGTTAAAAGAGGAAGGAAATTGGATGGAACGGAAAGGCAGCTAATGCGCTGAATTGATAAAGCTTTCCTCATGATGCACCATCAACTGTACAGACGTGCAATGCGGGCAAATACTATACCCTTTTTGAATTTGGAGCGACTCGATGTAAACAGGGCAGTCCTCAAATTCACGTTTTTCGATCGGTGTCGTTATAAATCCGCACCGGTCTCCGGCATAGACGCGTTGATGAATCGTTTTTGTTGCATGATCAATTAAATATTTCATTTCCCACACTCCTTTCTAAAAGAAAAGGCAAGGTATTCTATGGGTGTCTTATTCTTAGCTTACAGAAGCGCTAAAGAAAAGAGTAGTGCCGAAAAGTCTATTTTTATCTGAAAAATCAGATTTCATTTTGTGTAAAGGAAATAAATATGAGTTTTATTAAGTCCTTTTACCTAATTCAGAGTTGCTCCAAATATCCATTTAAGCGGAACCAACAATTCAGTACCAGGATTTTGCTTTCTGTTGAATTAGAACGAGTTAATGAAATGAGTATCTAGTCGGCTCCGATTCCTTTATAATGGGGCTAACTTAGAAGAACGTTTTCTTAAAGCAAGGGGGCTTTAGAATGGCAAAAGAAAAAACGCTGGAATCGGAAATCGGCAGCTATTTTTCAAACTTGCTGCGGACACATTTTGGCAAAGGGCCAACTTCGGTTTACGTCACAATTGCGGAACCTTTTATCACTGTTCATTTTCGCGGGTTTATTTCGCCGATGGAGCGGGTGCTGATCAACCAAAAAGAATATCAGCGGATATTGGAAACCCGGGATTTAATGATGGATGAGTTGAAACCGGATATCATGCTTGAACTCAGCAAGCATTTGAACAACGATGTACAAGAATTGTATGCGGACTGGAATCTTGAAAAAGAAACCGGCATGATTATCAGTGTCTTGAACGGTGATGATTCCGAAGGCTCCATGCCAGTTCCGGAGGATATAGATCTAGAAGCTTTCCGTGGAAAAATCATTGAAGCGAGCAACAAGGCGCAAAAAGCTCCAGGCAGTACCACCATCTATTGGCTGAGCGACCGGACGATTGTCGTGCGGCGTACGGAAATTTTGGTGGAGATTGAAAAGGCGCTGATCAAGAATGGATTTGAAGAACAATTGAAATTGGCTAAACGCCCGCTTGAGCAGCAAATGCTTCAGAAAGTAGGATTGGAAGCCGCCTTGAATCGCTCCATAACCGAAACTTTTTTGGATTGGAATTTTGAAAAAGACTTAGGCTTTACCATTTTTTTATTGGAACCCTCAAAAGCAAAATGAAACGGGTCAATGATTGCCGGCATGCAGAACCTTCTGCATGCCGGCAATTTTTTATGCGAAAATCTTCGGATATTGTTAGTAATTCCGAAAGAAAAGGTATAACACTAATACGCCAGGCTTGAAAGCGAACGGCCGATTAGGAGGGTAAGATATGTTCGAGCTAATGAAAAGGGCCGTCAAAATAAATACAACCAAGTTATTGATTTTTACAGCAATCTTTTATGTGCTTTCTGCGTTTATCATTCATTACCTTGAACCGGAGGAATTTCCCACGCCCTTTATTGGGTTCTGGTGGGTCATGACGACCGTCACGACCATCGGGTACGGCGATTATGCGCCGCGCACGGTTCCGGGGATGCTGTATGGCATGTTTCTGTATTTGTTCGGCATCGGATTGATCGGGGTCATTCTTGGGAAAATTGTAGATGCGTATTCTTATTTTAGGAGGATGAAAATGCGGGGGAAATTGGATTACAAAGGAAACAATCATTTTCTGCTGATTGGCTGGTCCAAAAGTGTCCAGAAGACAGTGGAAGAAATACTGGCGAATAAAGACATTGAAAACGATGTCGTGCTGATCGATCATTTAAAGGAATCACCGTTCATACATGAACGGTTCCATTATATCCGCGGCAATCCGACCGATATGGACATCCTGCAAAAAGCGAATATTGGCAAAGCCAATTCCGTATCGGTATTTGCTTCTGAAAACGAAGACGAAGTGACAACTGACGGAAAAACGCTGTTGGTCGCTCTGGCAATCGAGGAATACGCAGAAGCCCGGAATATTGAAATCTATACCATTGCTGAAATTGTCCACGAAGCCCATATCCGGATGTTTCAATACGCCAAGGTTGATGAATTCGTGCTGTCCACGGAATCGTTTCCGCATTTGATGACAAAGGCTTTGCTGCACCACGGTTCCAGCCGGCTGTTTATGAACTTGATTAGCCATGCCCACGGCGAACATATGTGGGAAATCAAACCGGATCCTTCCTGGAAAACGTACGAAGACGCTTTCGAATCGTTGCGGCGCCAAGGAGCCAATTTAATCGCGGACGGCAACGACCTGAGCATCATCCGCCGCATGCACGATGCCATTCCTCCTGACTCCCGCCTGTATGTTATCTGCGATGAAGAAACGTACCGGAAACTGGAGCTGGCCCCACTTTGAGCAGAGAAAAGGCATCTTTGCCCCCTGAAAGGGTATAGTAAAAAGAGAAAAGGCATATCTTAAAGGATGCCTTTTGACGGAATACATTCCTCAGGCATGTGATGCATCATATAGTATGAAAAAAGAAAGAAGGGACATCCTATGACACAGCGACCCGAAAAAACGAAAACCGGCTGGAAGCTTGAAAACAGTTACGCCCGACTTCCGCAAGTGTTTTTTACCCGTCTCCGGCCGGATCCGGTGCAGTCCCCGAAACTTGTGGCGTTCAATGAACCGCTTGCAGAAACACTTGGGCTCCCTATAGAAGATCTGAAAAGCGACAGCGGCACAGCCATTCTGGCAGGCAATGAAATTCCGGAAGGTGCATTTCCGTTGGCTCAGGCCTATGCCGGCCATCAATTCGGCTTTTTGACGATGCTTGGCGACGGTCGTGCCGTACTGCTCGGTGAACAAATCACACCGGGCGGCGAACGCTTTGACATCCAGCTGAAAGGTGCTGGACGCACCCCTTACTCGCGAGGCGGGGACGGACGTGCGGCACTTGGGCCGATGCTCCGCGAATACATTATAAGCGAAGCGATGCACGGCCTCGGGATTCCAACGACACGCAGCTTGGCTGTAGTTGCAACAGGAGAAGAAATCCGTCGCGAAACCAGTCTGCCGGGTGCTGTACTGACCCGCGTAGCAGCCAGCCATTTGCGTTTTGGCACTTTCCAGTACGCTGCCGGAGTAGGCGATATAGACAAGATTCGTGCGCTTGCGGACTATGCGATTGAGCGCCATTATGCGGACGTGGACCTTGGCGATAACCGTTACCTTGGCTTTTTCAAAGAAGTGGCGAAGCGCCATGCTTCGCTTGTGGCAAAATGGCAGCTCGTCGGCTTTATCCACGGCGTCATGAATACCGACAACATGACGATCAGCGGCGAAACCATTGACTACGGCCCTTGTGCCTTTATGGACGCGTACGACCCGGCAACAGTCTTCAGTTCCATTGACCACCAAGGGCGCTATGCTTACGGCAACCAGCCGCAGATTGCCGGCTGGAACTTGGCGCGCTTTGCGGAAACAATGGTTCCGCTGTTCCATGAAGATTCGGGAGAAGCGGTGAAACTGGCGCAAGCGGTATTGTCCGATTACATCAAAGCCTATTACGCGCATTGGTTGACCGGCATGCGTGCGAAGATTGGCTTATTCAACGAAGAAGCGGAAGACGAAGTGCTGGTGGCCGATCTGCTCAATTTAATGAAGGAGTACGATGCGGATTACACAAATGCTTTCCGAGCGCTGACGCTTGGTGAATTCGAAGAAACTTCGCTGTCCGGGAAACCGGAATTTAACGAGTGGAGAGAACAATGGGAAGCACGGCTTGCACGCCAAGACCAGTCCATGGATGAAGTACGCCAGTTGATGCGGAGCCGCAACCCGTCCATCATTCCGCGGAACCACCGGGTGGAAGAAGCACTGGATGCCGCTGTCCAAAGAAGCGACTACAGCGGCATGGACCGGCTGCTGAACGTACTCTCCAATCCATTTGCTTATTCCGAAGAACAAAAAGAGTACACGAAATTGCCGCCGGAAGCGCCTGATTCTTATCAGACATTCTGCGGAACATGATTATATAGAAGAAAAACGGCTAACCCGGGGTGGGTTAGCCGTTTTTTTTAGTTGTATTTCTGGATGATCGGACGCAGGCGGAAGGCGAAGAGTCCGGCCAGCACGGAAAGGATCAAGTCCTTTGGCAGCGGAACGGCCATCCAAGCCCAAGCCATCTGGTAAGTAAAGCCTTCGGGTGCAGCGAACCAGAGTTTGTAGGCCGCATACATCCAGTTGGTGCCGAATCCGTAGTTGATGACCAGGCCGACCAGCGCTGCGACGACAAAGCCGGTGCGGGTAGGGAATTTCTTGGCGACCCAGCCGCTTGCCAGTGCAATGAGCACAAACGAAACGATGAAGCCAAATGTCGGGCTGATGATGGTGTCCATGCCGCCTGAGAAGCCCGCGAAAACCGGAACACCGGCAAGCCCGATAAAGGCATAGACGATCATCGCGAATGCGCCTTTCCGGCTGCCAAGCATGATGCCCGCTAAGATGGCAAAAAAGGTCTGTAGCGTAATCGGCACACCGCCGATGATAAGGAATGCGGAAATGTTTGCCCCGACGGCCATAAGCGCCGCGAACATGGCGATATGTATTAAGTGCAAAGTCTTGGTATGATTGGACGTTCTGGATGGAGCAGTTGTCATCTTTTTCCCTCCGTTGTTTGGACTAAATTCAGTATAATCAAACATAATATTTGAGTCAACTTAATTTTGAAATAGGTTAACACAAGAATTAATAAATTTTATTTATCTTGAATTAAACCTCTAAGGAGGAATGGGATGCCTTATTTGTGTTCGAATTAGCAAATGTTCACTAATTCGTGCGAGAGGGAGGCGCCTGGTGGCTGTTGAAACGTGATACTATGACAAACGGTGAAATTAAGAGCAGTTCAGCACAGGAAGATTTTTGGTGATTGGACTGAATGGATCAACTACATAGCACAGGATTAACTGAGTCAAGAGAAGAAGGTTTTGGAAAAGTGGCAGTGTGTGTTTTGTATAAGAAACGCCTAGTGATTCAGAGTTTTTTTGAAACGGAAAAACGTAAAAGAAATCCAAAAAAAAGTTGTTTTTTAGCCATAAATATGTGGTTTAAGGC
This sequence comes from Planococcus liqunii, assembly GCF_030413595.1. Classification (NCBI taxonomy): domain Bacteria; kingdom Bacillati; phylum Bacillota; class Bacilli; order Caryophanales; family Caryophanaceae; genus Planococcus; species Planococcus liqunii. The sequence continues at coordinate 667,731 of NZ_CP129238.1, forward strand.
GCATATCCTGTGGGCAAGCGGGTATGTACTAAAAACCAATAAAATCACTGCTGCTGCCGCTTGGAATTGTTGCAAAGACCCTGGAAAACACAAAAAATAAATGGAGGAAACGGGGCGCGAAACTAGTTTTTAACCTACGCGGTTGATCAAACGCGGATTGTGTGATCGTTTTTAAAGGAGTCAGCGATATGAACAAAAAATGGTGGAAGGAAGCAGTTGCTTATCAAGTGTATCCACGAAGTTTTAAAGATTCGAATGGCGATGGGCTCGGCGATTTAGCAGGTGTGGCAAGCAAGCTCGATTATTTGCAGGAGCTCGGCATCGACGTCATCTGGATTTGCCCGATGTACCAGTCACCGAATGATGACAATGGCTACGACATCAGCGATTATCAGGAGATTTTAGACGAGTTTGGGACAATGAAGGACTTTGACCATCTGCTTGAAGAGGTACACAAGCGCGGCATGAAACTCATTATTGATCTGGTCATCAACCACACAAGCGATGAACATCCCTGGTTCCAGGAATCCCGTTCATCAAAAGACAATCCAAAGCGGGACTGGTATATTTGGCGGGACGAACCGACCAACTGGGAGAGCATTTTCGGCGGACCGGCCTGGGAGTATGACAAAGAGACGAAGCAGTACTACCTGCATTTGTTTTCCAAGAAACAGCCGGACTTGAATTGGGAGAACCCCGAAGTGCGAAAAGCGTTGTATGAAATGGTGAACTGGTGGCTGGACAAAGGCATCGACGGCTACCGGGTAGACGCCATCAGCCACATCAAAAAGGAATTCAGCGACATGCCGGACGATGCTCATCGGGCGTTTATCCCGGCTTGGGAAAAAATGATGAACGTCGAAGGCATCCAGCCGCTGCTTGCTGAACTCCGTGATGAGACATTTGCGAAATACGACATCATGACGGTTGGAGAAGCAAACGGCGTCCATGTCGATGACATTGATGAATGGATCAGCGAAGAAGACGGCAAATTCAATATGGTGTTCCAGTTTGAAGATATGGGGTTGTGGAATGCCGATTCGAAACACGGCGTCGATGTCCGCAGGCTGAAAGAGATCCGTTCCCGCTGGCAAAATGGCGTGGAAGGCAAAGGATGGAATGCACTGTTCATTGAAAATCACGATAAGCCCCGCATGGTTTCGACATGGGGCAACGACCGGCAGTACTGGCGTGAAAGTGCCACGGCCTTCGCTTGCATGTACTTTTTCATGCAAGGCACACCGTTCATTTACCAGGGGCAGGAAATCGGCATGACCAATGCGCCGTTCGAAGAAATCGAGCATTACAACGATGTGCGGACCCACAATCTTTACTTCTACAAACGGCAGACCGGCATGATGCATGATGAGGTCATGACGCTCATCAAAGCGACGAGCCGCGACCACTCCCGGACGCCGATGCAATGGGACGCAAGCCCGCACGGCGGTTTTTCGACTGCAGAACCTTGGCTCCGGGCCAACCCGAACTACAGTTGGCTGAACATGGAAGCGCAGAAAAACGATCCGCATTCAGTGCTGTCGTTCTATAAACAAATGATCTGGCTGCGCAAGCATATGGAAGTGCTCGTATATGGCCGCTACGATCTTGTGGAAATGGGGCACGAATCGGTTTTTGCCTATACACGGCAAGACGAGCATGAAAAAGTCCTCGTTGTAACCAATCTGGGGCAGCATGCCTGCTGGTGGGACGAACCGGAAGACGGCACTTTATTGTTAGCCAATTATAAAGTAATCGATCCCAACCAACTGTACCCTTACGAAGCACGTGTTTATAAAGTGAAACTCAATCAATGAGGTTTTCCACTGATTGTTAAAGCGGGATAAAGTGAAAAAATGAAACAAAATATAAAGTAAGCTGTCCTATTGAAGGACAGCTTTTTTGCGGAGAAATAGATTTCTTTTGCAAAGTTTCATTCGTAACCGAGTTTATTTTTAATTGAAAATATAGTGATTTATTCTTTTTCTTATTCGGTAATTATTGGTAATATAAAGGAAGAACTGGAGGTCGGAAAATGAAGAAATACTGGGCAGCAATTTTATTAATCGGAGTGTTTGTGCTTTTGGCAGGCTGCTCGCAGCAGGCCACGCCGGAAGACCGGCTGGCGGCATATATCAATCATTGGAATAAAGGCGAGTATGCCGAAATGTATGATGGATTTTTAAATGACGGCACGAAACAGGCGTATGACAAAGCGCAGTTCGTGGACCGCCAGCAAAAACTGAAAAAAGACTTGGGAATCGATGGGCTGGAAGCGGCTTATACGAAACCGGCAGAAGATGCAAAATGGGAAGAAGAGCAGCCGGCGGATTTCCCGGTGCAGGTCAAAATGAACACACTCGCCGGACCGGTGGAGTTTGAAAAAACGATGACGCTTCTTCACGAGACGCAAGGCGAAACGGAAGACTGGTTTGTGGAATGGGATCCGTCATTCATCTTCCCGCAATTGGAAGCCGAAGACGAAATCCGCATCGACCGCATCAAAGCGGTGCGCGGAGAAATTTTGGACCGCACCGGAAAAGGAATCGCCATTAACGGCGGCGGCTATAATATCGGCATTGTGCCTGAGAAATTCACCGATGACACCAAAAAAGCCGAGCTTGCGAAACTGCTGAACCAGACGGTCGAACAAATCGATGCGAAGCTGGGGCAGGACTGGGTCAAGCCGGAATTGTTTGTGCCGCTTGCAAAAATCGCGCGCAACAATACGGAAGTGCTCGATAAAGCCATTGCCATTCCAGGTGTCGCGGCGCAGCAAGTAGCGATGCGGGAATATCCGTACGAAGAAGCGCTGGGGCATTTGTCAGGCTATATCGGCAGCATCACTGCGGAGCAATTGGAAGAGCGGAAAGATGAAGGCTACGCAGCCGGCGACCAAATTGGGCGCCAAGGCTTGGAGCGGACATTTGAAGAACAGCTCCGCGGCAAAGACGGAATGCGAATCTGGATCGACAAACCGGCAGAAGGCGTGGAGCCGATTACGGTTGCCGAACAACCGGTGACAGATGGCGAAAACATCACGTTGACGATTGACGCGGAACTGCAGAAAAAAGCGTTCGCTTCGATGAAAGGCGAACCGGGAACAGCGGCAGCGGTGAATCCAAAAACGGGCGAAACTTTGGCGCTTGTTTCCTCGCCAAGCTTTGACCCGAACGAATTCACACTCGGCATCAGCGGCGACCGCTTTAAGGAACTGGAAGCCGATCCATTGACACCGTTGTTCAACCGCTTTGCCCAGGCTTATGCACCGGGTTCGACTTTGAAACCGGTGACGGCTGCAATCGGCTTAGAAGCGGGGACCTTAAAACCTGCAGAAGGCTTGGAAATCAACGGCAAGTCGTGGCAAGGCGTCACGCGCCTGCATCCGGAAGCACCGAATCCGATTGATTTGAACAAAGCCTTGGTGTTCTCAGACAATATTTACTTTGCCCAGCAGGCACTCAAAATGGGCAATGAAACCTTTGTTGAAGGCTTGAAGAAATACGGCTTTGGCGAAGACATTCCATTTGCGATGAACTTGGAGGCTTCCCAAATTTCCAATGAAGGCAGCATCGATTCGGAAGGCCAGCTGGCAGCGACTTCGTTCGGCCAAGGACAGATGCTGACGAATATCCTTCATTTGGCGACGATGTACGAACCGTTCCTGACTGACGGCATCATGTACAAACCGACGCTTGTATTGGACGACAAAGATGCACAGGTGTGGAAAGAAGGCTTAATTTCAGCGGAAAACGCAGCGACGCTCCGCAAAGGCATGCGCAATGTAGTGGTTGACGGCTATGCGCAATCGGCGAACATTCCAGGCGCTGCGCTTGCCGGCAAAACCGGTACAGCCGAACTAAAAGCAGCCGGGGAAGAACGCGGCAAAGAAAACGGCTTTTTCGTCACGTACAACGAAGCTGATCCAACGCTTCTGCTTGCGATGATGGTTGAAAACGTCGAAGACAATGGCGGCAGCGATTACGTGGCCGGCATGGCGGCGGAAGTGTTTAAATAAGAGGGATGATTTTTCAGGCTGTCGAGAGCTTCTCGGCAGCCTTTTTTATATTGAATTGAAAACGTGTTTGTAACCAACGCCGATAGAAAGTCCAGAAACGCCGATAAGAATATGAAAAACGCCGTTAGAAAACCTGAAAACACCGATAGAAAACTTAAAAACATCGATAAAAACAGCCAGAAACGCCGATAAAGGGTTGGGACGTTGGCCACCGAGTGTCCGGATCCACCTTTCAAACTTCTATACAGAAAACATAGTTGTCAATTCGCAGCCTTTTTATAGAGCATCACTAGTTTTCGTCCATCAGTTTCACCGGCAATCGTAGTAAGCGGAATCAGATTAATCACGACGTTCAAGTAAGACACAAATATAAAACTGTCTAAATAATGGCGGAAGACCCCGAACTCGTATCCCGTAGCCAGGTCTAGGGCAAACGCCGAACCTAAATTAAAAATGACGCCGCCTAGAAAAAAGAATGCTTTTTGATTTTTGCTCATCACATCAATATTGCTGGGAGTCACGCTTCCGCCTGCAAAATAGGCGTTTTTAATATGGAACTTGTTTTTCTTCCATAGCACATCCCCGTTTCCGATACTAAATTCGTGGATTTCTCCGCCAAATAGCTTAAGGAAAAAAGCGTGGCCTGCTTCGTGAATAAGTGCAATAAAAGGAAAAATCAGCAAAGCAATCACAACAAAGTTAATCAAAAAATCCATTTCTGCAACTCCCTTTCGCTTTTTAAGGACAGGCATCTATCTTTTATGTTTGGAAAATACTTGAAAGTTTCTTATCCTTATACGTTTTTATGAAAGAATAAGTTTCGCTTGTTCTGGGTCAGATACAGAAAGGCAAACAAAAGAGCACTGCAGCATGCAGTGCTCAGAAAATGTTTCATATACAAATCTTCACCGAACTTTTCCCACCACCGGATAAGCTTCAAGCACTGCATCCACTTCATCGATCAAAATCCGCAGGTAGCTTTGGTCGGAGGTGAAGGTGCAGGACAGTTTGGCGCTGTCACCTGCCGGAAAGCGGGTCTCCAAGTTCCAGATGATCTTGCCGAGTGAATTCATCGTGCCGGTCAGATGGATATAATCATCCAGGTTTTTTAAAGTAGCGGTTCCTTTTAAGGCCTCGTTCATGTCGCGCAGCTCATCAACAAATTCCTTCAATTCATTTGTTCGGAGGTCTGCTTCAAAATGCGCGGTGTATCCAGGGATCTCCAGATGGATGCGGGAAGCGATCCAATTGGCATCCCAGTAATCCCGGCTATTCGGGTAATTCCGCTGCAGTACTTCAATCTCCAATTTCGTTTTGTCACCCAACACAAGAAACTTCAATCTCTTCACCCCGGTCATGATAACTGTTGTAACTTAAGTCTATCAATAATGCACAGAAAAGAGTATCGAAAGAAAAAGAAAAAAGTGGAGAGCCAATAAACCGGTGAATGAAGTTTGAAAACCGATTCAACTTTTTGACTCTCAGGATGGATAGGAGTAGATTTAAGCTATCGAAAAAGATGGTTCGAAATGGAACTGTTCGAAAATGGAAGGATGAGCGTGGCCCATGAAAGAGGAAAATGAAAAGTTAACGCGTTCGATCCAGTTGATGCGGTCATTCCGGAATGTGCAGAAAAACTTGATTTGCCTGGAGCAGCAGACGGCAGCCCGGAACGGGTTGTCGATGCCGCAATACGCAATTTTGATGACGCTCGGAAAATGCAGGGAAATGACGCAGAAGAAGGTAGGGGAAGTGACGTTCCTCCCGAAAAGCACGTTGAGCCAGGCGGTGGATGGCTTGGTTCGTGACGGGTTTTTGGACCGCCGTCAAGTGGAAGACAACCGGCGAGAGATGCAGCTTGCGTTGACCGAAAAAGGCGCAGCGCTTGTCGAAGCGATCCACCAGCAAGAAGGCGGAAGCCATCAGCGGTTCCAGGAAGCTGTGGAATCGCTGAGCGATGAACAATACGAGAAACTGCTGGAGATCCACCAGCACATTTCCGCGCATTTGAACGTGCGTGAGTTAGAGGAGCAGCGCAAATGATACGAATTCTAAAAAACTTGAGTGTCTACAAATGGCTCATTGCCGCTGTCACGCTTCTGATTTTTGGCCAGTCGATGGCGGACCTCTTTTTGCCGACTTTGATGGCGGACATCATTGACAACGGCGTCGTGAAAGGGAACATCCCGTATATCTGGCAGATCGGCGGCTGGATGCTGTTGATTTCCGCACTCGGGGCGGTTGCTTCGATTACGGCGAGTTACTATTCTTCAAAAGCCGCAATGGGTTTAGGGCGTGACCTTCGCGGCCGCGTATTCAAGCATGTGGAGAAATTTTCGCTGCAGGAGTTTGACCAGGTCGGCACGGCGTCGCTTATTACCCGGACAACAAACGACATCACGCAAATCCAGCAAGTGGTCATGATGATGCTGCGCATGGTCATCAGCGCACCAATCATGCTCGTCGGCGGTTTGATCATGGCGATTTCTCAAGATGCGAAATTGTCGCTGGTCATTGTCGGCGCAATGCCGTTTCTGGCCGGTTCCATCATTTTGATTTTCAGAAAAGCGATGCCGTTGTTCCAGGAAGTGCAAAAGCGGCTAGACCGCCTGAACTTGGTGCTGCGTGAAAACCTGACCGGGATTCGCGTCATTCGGGCGTTCAATCGCGAAACGGAAGAAAAAGCCCGGCTGCAAGGAGCGAACCGTGATTTGACGGACGTCTCTATCCGGGTCAATAAAATCATGGCATTCATGATGCCGGCCATGATGCTCGTCATGAACTTGACGGTTGTCGCGGTCATTTGGTTCGGCGGCCTCCGCATTGACAATGGGGCAATGCAAATCGGTGATTTGATGGCCTTTATCCAATACGTCATGATGATCATGTTTGCACTGGTCATGGCATCGGTTATGTTCGTCATGGTGCCGCGTGCCGCCGTTTCGGCGAACCGCATCAACGAAGTGCTGGATATGAAACCGTCATTTCAGGACTTGGGCAATGATACGGCGGACCGTGAACGCGGCACGCTTGAGTTTGAAGACGTGACGTTCAGTTACCCGGGAGCCGAGAAGCCCGCGCTGTCGGACATTTCCTTCAAAGCGAAGCCGGGTGAAATCACCGCCATTATCGGCGGGACCGGCTCCGGGAAGTCGACATTGATCAACTTGATCCCGCGTTTCTATGAGATTTCAAGCGGGGCCATCCGGGTCAACGGCGTCGATATCCGGAATGCGTCGCAGGATGAAGTGCGTTCAAAGCTCGGCTTTGTGCCGCAGAAATCGATTCTCTTTACCGGTACGATTGCCGACAACATCCGCTTTGGGAAAGAAGAAGCGACGCAGGCGGAACTTGAACACGCCGCCTCGATTGCACAAGCGACTGAATTTATCAGCGGGCTGAAAGAAGGCTACGCGACGGAAATTGAGCAAGGCGGTTCGAATTTGTCGGGCGGCCAGAAGCAGCGTCTCGCGATTGCCCGGGCGCTTGTCCGGAAGCCGGATATTTATATTTTTGACGACAGTTTTTCGGCGCTTGATTTCAAAACGGATGCACGGCTCCGCAAAGCGCTGAAAGATGAAACGAAAAATGCGACGGTCTTGCTGGTGGCGCAGCGCGTCAGCACGGTCGTCGACGCCGACCGCATCATCGTCCTGGAAAACGGGCGGGTTGTCGGCATGGGCACGCACGAAGAATTGATGAACAGCAACGAAGTCTACCGGGAAATCGCCTATTCCCAGCTGTCAGAGGAGGAGATCGCATGAGCAACGAAAAACGGCCTCCAGGCGGCAGACCCGGTGGCGGTCACGGCGGGCCTCCGGGTATGAGCATGCCCGCTGAAAAGCCGAAAAACTTCAAAGTGACGTTTAGACGGCTCGTCCGGTATTTGAAGCCGCGCAGCAAGCGCTTGACGGTAGTTTTCCTCGCTGCCATTTTAAGTACGGTGTTCTCGATTGTCGGACCAAAGCTGACCGGGAACGCCATCACGGAATTGTTCGAAGGGGCATACGGCAAACTGCAGGGAACGCCGGGTGCCGGCATCGATTTTGGCGTCATCGGCGAAATCCTGTTGGTGCTGGCCGGATTGTATATCTTCAGCAGTCTCTTCAGTTATTTGATGCAGTACATCATGTCAACGGTGGCACAGGATACGGTGTATGACTTGCGCCAGGATGTGAATAAAAAACTCGAGAAACTGCCCTTGAATTATTTTGATGGCCGGCCAAACGGTGAAACCTTGAGCCGCATGACGAATGACATCGACACCATCGGCAGTACGCTGCAGCAAAGCTTGACGCAATTTATTACGTCGGTTGTGATGCTCGTCGGTATCATTGTCATGATGCTGACAATCAGTCCGTTATTGACCTTGATTGCATTTGTTTCATTGCCCCTGTCACTGTTTGTCATCCAGCCGATCTTGAAGCGGTCGCAGACACAATTCGCCAACCAGCAGCGCTCGCTCGGTGAATTGAACGGCCATATCGAAGAAATGTACACCGGGCATCCGGTGGTGAAAGCATTCGGCCATGAGAAAAAAGCAGTGGCCAAGTTTGAGCAAGTGAACGACGAATTGTACGAAGCGGGGCGGCGCGCCCAGTTTATCTCGGGGATCATCATGCCGCTCATGACGTTCATCGGCAACTTCAGCTATGTGGTGATCAGCGTTGTCGGCGGGATTCTCGTGACGCAGCGGGCGATTTCAATCGGAGACATCCAAGCATTCATCACATATTCGAAACAGTTTACGCAGCCGATCATGCAAGCGGCGAACATCGCGAACATTGTCCAGTCAACGGTGGCGGCAGCGGAACGAGTTTTTGAACTGCTCGATGAACCGGAAGAACAGAAGGAAGTCGCAGCGGTCAGCCTGGACAGAGCAAAAGGCGCGGTGGTATTCGAAGGAGTCGATTTCGGCTACGGCGAAGAATTGCTGATCCACGACATGAACATCCGAGTAAAACCGGGGCAGACGGTCGCCATCGTCGGGCCAACAGGTGCCGGCAAGACGACGTTGATCAACCTGTTGATGCGCTTTTATGAGTTGAACGCCGGACGGATCCTGATCGACGGCCTGGATACCCGCGAAATGTCCCGAAGCTCGCTGCGCAAAAGCTTCGGCATGGTGCTGCAGGATACCTGGCTTTTCAACGGCACCATCAAAGACAATATCGCCTACGGCAAAAACGGTGCGACCGACGAAGAAATCTTCGCCGCTGCCGACGCCGCGCATGCGGACCATTTTATCCGTACGCTGCCGGACGGCTATGACACCGTGCTGAATGAAGAAGCATCAAATATTTCGCAGGGCCAGAAGCAGCTCTTGACGATTGCACGCGCCATATTGGCGGACCCGCCGATCATGATTTTGGACGAAGCCACGTCAAGCGTCGATACGCGGACGGAAATCTTCATCCAGCAGGCGATGAACCGGCTGATGGAAGGGCGCACAAGTTTTGTCATTGCGCACCGCCTGTCAACCATCAAAGATGCCGATTTGATTCTCGTCATGGACAAAGGGAATGTCATTGAACAAGGCACCCATACAGAACTGCTCGAGAAAAACGGCTTTTACGCCGATTTGTACAACAGCCAGTTTTCGGAAAAAGTGGCCATTTAATTTGGATAGAAAGAAACCGCTCAACAATTTGTTGAGCGGTTTTTATTAATTTCTAAAACCTTTTTTATTGAGAAAGACGACTTTCCGGTTCCTTTTCCAAACGTTTTCACGGATCAGCCAGGCGGCAAAGCCGGCTAATAACAAGGTGCCGATGGCAAGAACGATGAGGTTCGGCACTGCTTTCTCGGTGATCTCAGACATTTCCTGCACACGCAGTGCTTCCGGCCAAGTTGGGGCATAGGCCATCGTGAGCGCATAAAAAGCGTTGTAGGCGATATGCAAAATAATCGGTGCCAGCAAATTCTGCGTTTTCAAATACAGCAAGGCCGCAATGATCCCGAACAGGAAAGCGCCAAGAATGTCATCGTGCATCAAACCGAACAACAGGCTCGAGATGAAAACACCGCCCCAGCGGGAAGTTTTCAGCACCATCCGCTTCAACAAAACGCCGCGGAAAATGAATTCTTCTGCAATCGGTTCAAGCAAAATCATGATGGCGACTGTGATGGCCAAGTAAAGCGGACTTGCCGGCAGCGCAACCGGCTCCAGCAAATATGCGGCCCATCCCGGTGCAATCGACCCGAAGACGTTCAGCTGAAGCCACAAAAAGCCCAGCGAAAAAGCGGTCGACCCAACAATCAGCCCGATGACCGCGCCAATCCAGCGTTCGATGCCTTGCGTAAAGGCGAACGTGGACAGCGTCACGCCCTGCAGGCGGAACTGGTATGTAAAGAACCAGGCGGGTACGACTCCGTAAAGAGCCACCGATACCAGGATCCATTCCAAATCTTCGCTCATCGGGAAAACGGTCGTGGCGTATATTAACGAAAGGTAAACAGTCAGCGTAATCCCGACAATGTAACGAAACTTCATTTTCTCAAACATTCGTGCACCCCTAATGTAGAATAAATCCAGTATAGCAGGAGTTTCGGCTTATGGAACTACAAATAAAGTGAAACTCCATCAGTGGTTTTTCCACTGATGGGTAGTTGAACCAATCGGGCTTTTACGGTCAGTAGACTTCCCGCTCAGAAAAGCGGGAGTCCAACTGCCCGTTAAAGCGGGGAAAATCCCGGAATGCATTTAAGGCATTTCGGGATGATGGGGTTCGTTCTGCAGGGCTTCTTGTTGTTTCTTTAAGAAGGCCTGGTACTTCTCTTCTTCTTTTTTCTTGTTCAAGCTTTGCGCCAGCCGCAGGATCACAGCGAAGATCAGGATGCTGGTGACGAACAGGACAATCGCATTCGGCACGGCTTTCGTGTAGATGTCCGCGCTTTCCATCACGGTCAGCCATTCGGGCCAGCCGGGGCTGATGAACATCAAACCGACAACAAGCGAGTTGTGGAAGATGTGCAGCAAAATCGGAATTAGCAGATTGTCCGTCAGCAAATAAAGAATCGACGCCGTCACGCCGAATAAAAACGCACCGAAAAAGTCCATATGCAGCATCCCGAACAACAGGCTCGATGTCCCGATTCCTTCCCACATCGACGTCTTGGAAATCAGGCGTTTCAGGAGAAGCCCCCGGAACATGAACTCTTCCGCAATGGGTCCGATGACCGCCACAATGAGCGATACGGTGATGAGATATGCAGTGTTGTCAGGAAACGGCGCCCGCTCGAGAAGCGAGTCGACCATCCAGGGAGCGACCGGCAGCAAGACGCGCAGCTGCAGCCAAAGCATCGCCATGGAAAAAAACGTCGACAGCGTGACGAGGCCGGCGAGCGGCACAAGCCAGCGAAAAGCGCCTTTTAAGAACACGACGCGCGACAGCGGTACTTGCTGCTTTTGAAACTGCCGTCCGAAATACAGGACCGGCACAATCACATAAAACGTCAGCTGAACGCCGACATCCAAGACGAGCGGATTTGGCGAAAGCTGCACCAGTGCGAAGGCGGCAATCAGAATTCCGAAAAACATCCAGCGGACAAAGTCACGGGTCCTCATTTCTTCAAACATGCTATGCACCGCCTCTCAGGTTGACCTAAGGCAAGCGAGAACAGTAAGGTTTGGCGACGGGGTATCCAGTTACTTATATTTTACCCGAAAATGGACAGTCTAACTATTTTGGAGGAAGTTTGGAAGAGGAAAAGTTTCTTTTTTTGAAATGAAAAACCGCCCGGAAAGGGGCGGGGAAATTCTTATGTATGAATGCTTAAAGGCCTTTTTGCTGAAGCTCCAGCTTTTTCTGTTCCAGCGCGACTTTGTCGCGTTCCAATTGGATTTTCGCGAGATTTACTTGCGATTTCATGCGCATGTCAAAGCCGGCGAGTGTCATAAAGGCGACGCCAAGTACAGCTGTCAATGCAAATACACCGATTTCCATGGAATTCCTCCTTCGTAAAAGACTTCTGCTTATTCTACGGAAGAGAGGGACAGAAGTTTCAAAGGATATCAATGTGATTAAGGGCATGTGAGTCGTATTTCTTCCACTTCTAGTCGTATTTTCTGGACTACTGGTCGTATTTCCCAGACTACTGGTCGTATTTCAGCCGTTGCCGGTCGTATGCCCGCGGCTGCCGGCTGAATCTCACAAAACCGCAACCCCTTTAAAGAATAGATGCCCAAACATAAAAAAACGCACCAGCCAAGTTCAGCTGGTGCACTAAAAAGCTTTAATTAAACGCAGCCATCACTTCGGCTACTAAATACGCTGCAAGCTTTGTGGTCTTGCCGTTCTCGTCAATTGTCGGGTTGACGTCGGAGATATCGAAGCTTTGCACTTTTTGGTTGACAACGATGTGCCATAGCAATTGCCGCACGACAACCGGTTCAAGCCCGAACGGCGACGCGTCGACGATGCTCGGGGCATGGAACGACGACAGCGATTCCATGCAAAAGCTGACAATGACGTGGTCGTGCTTTTCGCAAAATGCATCGATGACGTTTTGAGTGCTTTGCAGATCACGCAGTGCAAGGTCTTCCGCGAGCACATACTGCGCGCCGAGTTTGTCGGCCTGATTGAATGTGGCACGTGTGTTGCCGAGCGGCTGAACGCCCAGCACCAGGTAGCCGGCGTTGTCATCCGACTCCAGGATTTGTTTGAACATCGTCCCGGCATGCGGGCGATCCGACTCCTGCAGATCGAAATTGGAATCGATGCTGATGATGCCGATTTTTGCATCGGGGCCGAAAAAGCGCCGCGCTCCCCAATAATGGCCGTAGGTGGTTTCGTGTCCGCCGCCGAGGATGATCGGCGTCGATCCGCAGCGCAGCAAATTGCTGACGTGTTCGCCCAGTTCCCGCTGCGCTTTTTCCATTTTGCCGTCTTTTTGCATCACGGTGCCGGCATCAATCAGCTGGCGCCCGCCCAAATGATCGGGCAATTGTGCGAGCTGGCTCCGGATCTGGTCTGGTGCTTCAGCAGCTCCGGCCTGTCCGCCGCTGCGCTGTACGCCTTCATCGCATTCAAAGCCGAGGATGGAAAAGGAACCTTTCGGCGCTTCAATGCTGCTGACGAATTCGACGCTTTGGTGAAAGCGGAAACTGTCCCGGTCTGACTCGCTGTCAATCGGTCCGTGCCAAAAATGCTTTCTCGGTAATTTATACAAATAGAACACCTCGAGTAAATATATTATAAAGCTTCATCTTTCTATTGTAATGAATTTCAGGGAGCTGTGCATGAAAACATTCCCCAAACGGCAAAGAACAAAAAAGGAGTTGTCCCAAAAGCAATTTGGGACAACTCCTTTGCGACGAAGCAAACGTAGCGATGCAACGGTTTTTCATGTCTCGAAGCTAGCGCAGCGATGCAGAGACAGGAGCAATAGTATTCCCTTACGCTTTATTAGAAGAAGGGGCTGTCCCATAAGTCTATTGTTCGACTTATGGGACAGCCCCTTCTTATTTATTTGGTCATTCTGCTTTTTTGATTCAAAAAGAGCCTGTCGCATTAAGAGGATTCATTGTCAGATGGGCGTTCGATTTCCATGTACTGCCGGGCCCATTGCTGCAAGGGCTGGAGGCTGTCTGCCAAAGCGCTGCCTTTTTCGGTCAAGCGGTAGGACATAGCTCCGGATGCGCTGCTATCCACGGCTTTCTCAATCAAACCTTCTTCTGCAAGTTCGGAAAGCTTCAGCGACAGCGATCTGGAGGTGATGCCCTTAATGTCGCGCTTAATGTCCGAAAAACGCGCCGTCTGGTTTTCACATAGCGATAAATAATGGACGAGCTGTCCGTTCCATTTTTTCCCGAGCACCTGAAAAGACGCTTCTATATATGGAGAGACTTTCATTTTTATCACTCCTTAACAAAATTGCGAGCGCTATAAAGATTGTTCTAGTATAAAAAGTATACTTTCAAACGGTATTAGATGAAAACGGCCTCTTCCGGGTTTTATCCCCTGAAAAAGGCCTATTCATTTTTACTCTTTTTCCGTCAAGAACGTAATGACCACAAACAACAGGAAAGCGAGCAAGAGCAGCGAACCGCCGATGATGAACAGAATCATCACCAATGTTTCATTCCAATTGAACGGATTCAAGTTGTAGATCCACATGCCGGCCGTTAAACCAAAGGCGCCGAGCATGGCGAGCACGCTGTGGATGGCAACCAATTTCTTGTACTTGACCGTATAGACGCGGTAGAAAATACCCCAGGCAAATACCGATAGCCAGCCGACGACCAGGATGTGGGCGTGGACAGGGCGCAGCGAATAATCCATTTCGCCTGCCATTTGTGAACCAAGAAATGTGCCAATAAAGCCAAAAATGGCTGCGAACTGGATCAAACGTAGACTCCAGGTTTTTTCCATAGTAAGAACCTCCAGTAAGTTAATGTTTCGTTTCCGGATGCGGGAAGGTGATGGTAAATTCACTTCCTTCTCCGGCACGGCTTTGGACTCTGATCGTTCCGCCGTGCAGCGTGACGATTTGCTGGACGATGGACAACCCGAGCCCGGTGCCGTCGTTTTTGCGTGCCGCATCAACGCGGTAAAAGCGCTCGAACAGCTGCGGGATGGCGTCTTCCGCAATGCCAATGCCGCTGTCTTTGAACGACACCGCTATCCCATTATCAGACGAACGCAAGTTGATTTCAATACTGCCGCCGGGTTTATTATACTTGATGGCATTGGTCAGCAGGTTGTCCCAGACGTTTTGGAGCAGTTCCGCATCTCCGTGGAATAAAACCGGGGCCAGCTTGTACGAGATGTCGATGTCTTCCTCTTCCAGGCGCCAGCGGTATTTCTGCACGACGCTTTTCAAACTTTCATCGAGTCGGAACTCGGCAGCTTTCATCGGGTAGGCGCCTTGGTCTAGCGAAGTCAGCAGCAGCAATTGCCGCGTCAGGCTGGACAGCCGTTTCGCTTCCTGGTCGATGATCGACGTGTAGGCAAGGCGGTCGCTGTCTGACAGGTCCGGCGACTTTAACAGGTCTGCATAGCCCTGGATGTTCATGAGCGGCGACTGGAAATCGTGCGAGACGTTATTGATGAACGATTTCCGCGCCAGGTCGTTATGCTTCAATTGCGTCTGCATCAAGTTGAAGCTTTCCGACAGCTGGCCGATCTCGTCGTTGCGCTTGATTTCCAGTGGGTAGCTATAGTTTTCGCGTGCAATGTAGCGGGTCGCTTCGGTCAATTGGACAATCGGACGCGTCAATTGGCGGGCCATCCAGATCATGCCAAGTATGCTGACGATGCCGATGGCGCCGACAAACCCAATCAGGACGGCGTGGATATCCGTGGCGACGAGCTCTGTGTCGGTACGGATAAAAAGGCCGTACGGTTCATCATTAAACGTAAACGGCACACCGACCGTATTGTGGAGCTTGTTTGTAAAATGCGCAATCATGAAAATCTGGCTCGAGAAGTCATTCAGGCCGGTATAGATGTCGCCGTCCGTTATAACGCGTTCCGCTTCTTTTGGCAGTGCTGTATCGTCAAAAGAATCCCCGTAAAACTTTTTCTGGCCATCGCTGTCGACGACTGCAATCTGGTAGCCAAGGTTGGAAACAGCGTCCAGGTACCGGTCAAAGCTATTGTCGGAATGGGGCACGGCTTTCAGCGTCTGGACGATTTCCTTGGCAATGCCGACATCCTGTTCGATGGCTTCTTCTTTTGTGACAGCCAAGTAAAACAAATTGGCGAGTGTAAAGCCGATCAAAATGGAAATGGCCAGGATGAACAGCGTGGAAACGATAAATTGGCGGTACAGCGACTTCATTTCGGTGCCTCGAGTTTATAGCCGATGCCGCGCAGTGTATGGATTTCGACATTGGCGCCGTAGCGCTTCAGCCGGTCCCGTATACGGTTGATATGGGTGTTCAAGGTCATTTCATTGCCTTCGTTGTCTTCGCCCCAAACCTGTTCCATCAACAAGCTGCGGGGAGTCGCCATATTGGCGCGCGCCGCCAGGACCGACAGGATTTCGAATTCCTTCAGCGGCAGGATCAAAGTTTCATGGTCGATGGCCACTTCGAAATTGCGGCGGTTGATCGACAGATTGCCGGCGTTCAGATTTTCCTGCAGGGAACGCTCAGAACGCCGGAGCACGACTGCGACACGGAACAACAGCTCGCGCGGTTCAAACGGTTTGACCATATAATCTTCGGATCCGGACAGGAAGCCTTTTTCCTTGTCGTCAAGCTGCCCCTTTGCCGTCAGCAGAATTACCGGGATTTCCAGCTCCTGCGTCAGGATTCGGGTCAGTTCAAACCCATCCATTCCGGGCATCATGACGTCGACAATGGCCAAGTCGACGGTGAGCTCTTCAAGCAGCAGGAGTGCCTGTTCAGCGTCACTTGCCTTGTAGACGGTATAGCCTTCCTTGCCGAGATGAATCGCGACCAGCTGCTGAATATAAAGGTCGTCGTCCACGACGAGTATTTTCATTGGAATTCCTCCCCATCAATAGAAAGCCCGGCATAATTGGTAGCCGGGCTATCAGCTCATTCCATTATGCAGGGTTTACTTATCTTTTTCAAAAAACAAAATCAGGGCCGGGAGCAGCATGCCGCGCACGAGGAACGTATCGATCAGGATCCCGATGGACACCATAAAGCCGAAGACGAACAAATCGGCGATCGGCATCGTCGTAAGGGCTGCGAATGTTGCTGCCAGAATGATTCCGGCGCTTGATATGACGCCGCCGGTATTACGGATCGCCACTTCAAGTGCATCTTTCACTTTCCGTGTTTTCCGCTCTTCCATAAAGCGCGATACCAGGATGATGTTGTAGTCAATGCCGAGTGCGACCAGGAAGATGAACGCATAGACCGGCACGCGCGTACTGATGGCATCAAAACCGAACAGCACATCGATAAGGAAAATTCCCAAGCCTAGCGCTGATACATAAGAGAATAGGATGGTTGCCATCATATAGAACGGCATTTTCCATGAACGGGTCAGGACAAACAAGAGCACCAGAATCAAAATCGTTTCAAGCGCTACGATTTTGTAGATGTCGCTGTTGTTGACGTTGCGTTCGTCCACCAGTTTTGGCGTGATGCCGCCGAAATGCGTTTCACCGTCAATTCCCGCTTCTTCAAGAAGGGCTGCGCTGTCATCCCGCAAGCTTTCCACGAAATCAAGCGCTTCTGTTGTATATGGGTTAATGGACAAGGCTAAGTTGTATTTCACGGCTTCGCCGTTTTCGGTTTGGCCGGAAAGACGGGCAGAGGCAATTTCGTCATAAGCTGTCAATTGCTCAGAAAGAGCAGCAGCTGCTTCTTCCGAAATCGGCTCATCGCTGACGACCAAAAGAGTAGAAGGGGCGATTTCGCCTTTGTCGAATTTCTCTTCGACAATTTCATAGCCGACGCGTGATGGCATATCATCCGGGAATGATTTCACGGTGTCAAATTCAAATTCCAGGTTGATAACATTGATGGCCGAGATGATCATCAAAATTGCGACAAGGCCACCGGACAATACAGGTTTGTTGACGACAAATTTCGCAACTGGCCCCCAGATACCGTGCTTGACGTTTTTCGCGTCGCCGTATTTCGGCACTTTCGGCCAGAACGCTTTACGGCCGAACAGTGTGAAGAGTGCCGGCACTAATGTAATCGACGCAATCATGATGACAAATACCGCAGTCCCGAAAATCGGTGCGAAGTTCGCGTAATCGCGGAAGTCCGCAAAGAATAGGACAAGCATTGCTGCAAGTACGGTGCCGCCTGCGAAGAAGACCGGTTCACCGGTTGCGCGCATGGCGTATTTCATCGCTTTGTATTTGCTTTCATAATGGTTCAGTTCTTCGCGGTAGCGGGAGAACACAAACAGCGAGTAGTCGATGACGGCCGCGAACAACAGAATGCTCATGATCGACGTCGTCTGGCTCGTCAGTTCCAAGCCGCCTTTGCCCATATAGGCAAGCGTCTGGTTGACCACTTGATAAACGATGCCGGTTGCCAGAAGCGGAATAATTGCCAATAGCGGCGAACGGTAAATCACAATCAATAGAACCAGGATAATCAAAACGGTTGCAATCAATAGCACAAAGTCCGCTTCTTCAAACAGTTTCACGGTATCGCCTGCAATGCCGGCCGGTCCTGTGATGTAGAATTCCATGTTATTGAAATCAGCGGCGATGTCGCTGCCAATTTGGGACGCTTCATCGTTGATCTCCGCGAAATCGGCGCTGCCAAGCCCTGCTTCGAGCGTCATCGGGATGATCATCGTGGTGTTGTCTTCAGAATAAAAGCCTTCCAAGGCAGGCGGTGGAAGCTGGCTGATGTCGACAATCGAGTCGATGCCTTCAATCTTAGCGTCCGTAATGCCTGCCAGGATGTCCTGGACGGCTGTTAAATCGACGTCGCCTTCCGCGTTATGGAAGACGAGGATGCCGGGGGTGCCCTGGTCATCCGGGAAATACTCTTTCAGTTTCTGGTCCGCAATGATCGACTGGGCATCATCCGGCAACGACTGGAAGTTTGCGACTTTGTAGTCGTTCAGACTAGGTCCGAACGTCAGGCCGACCGCGAGAACAATCCAGGCAATGATAGTGATCCACATGCCGCGTTTCGTGGAGACCCAGTCGGTGATCGGGTTCAAGAACTTATTCATGTTTGCCACTCCTCTTTTAGTTTAAAAATGATACCTCCGTTATGATAACGGACGAATATAAATTGAATATCAATTTTTGATGGCAGGAGTTTGAACAGTTGTGTATTTTATAAAAATCGAAGAAATTGCTTCAGATGGATGCTTTCTTGCAAGGGGAGTAAGGTTTTCTTCTTATCCGATATTCCGCAAAACAGCTCCGCTTTCCAGCGGGCGAGCGCCAAGCCTCCTCATCGCTTCGCGATTGCGGGGTCTCGGCTTTCTCTCTTTCCCGCGGGAAAGACATTAGCCGAAGCCTGCAAGGCTAAGTCTTTGCGACGAAGCGCATCGCGCTGCAGGAGCAGCGGTCTTTTTGTTTCGAAGCTAGCGAAGCGCTGCAGAAACAGTAAGATTTTCTTCGCTGTTTTGCTCCATATCTTGGCTTAAATTTAATTAAGGAAAGGTAGATTTACAAGACATTTGATTCCTGCTTTTATACGTATGCCAAGGTCATTTGGAGTGCTATAATGCAGGTAAGAAAAAGGTTCAGAATGGTTGTAAGGGGAGTTTAATTTGAAAGGAGTGAATGGAATGAGTGTGAAGGAAGTGCTGTTTGTAGTGCTGGAGGAGTATGCGGATTGGGAAGCGGCGTCAATTGCTGCGGCGTTGAACGAGGAGCCGGAGACGAGCGAGCGGAAATACCGGGTGAAGACGGTATCGCTCACGAAAGATCCGGTGACGTCGATCGGCGGATTCCGGACAGTGCCTGATTATACCGTGGACGAAGTGGGCGACGATTTTGCGGGGCTCGTGCTGATCGGCGGGAACTCATGGCAGAAAGAGGAGAGCAAGCCGGTCATGGAGCTTGTGCAAAAGGCGCTGGATCACGGCAAAGTGCTGGGTGCCATTTGCGGAGCAACAGAATTTCTGGGGATGAACGGCGTTTTGAATACGATTCAGCATACGGGCAACCGCTTGGAGGAACTGCAGGAAGCGGCTGGCGAGAATTATACGAATGCTGCCCGTTATGTGGAAGAGCAGGCAGTCCGTGATGGAAACGTGATTACTGCAAACGGCTCGGCGTACCTTGAATTTGGCAAAGAAGTGATGACGGCGCTTGAGTCAGCGCCGCAAGAAGAGATTGATGAATGGTACGAGTTCTTCAAAAGCGGATATTATGAGTTTATGCAGAATAAGTAGGAGATGAACCGTAGTCGCAGGGCTGCGGTTTTTTTGACCAAATTTAAATGGTGATCGCCGAATTCATCCATGAAGGCGGCTGTTTGCCTGTCATCAAGGCTATACAATTTTCATTCCAAAGACGATTTTCTGGAGGGGTGTGGCCATGTTCATTCCAAGTCTGCTTGTCATTATCGGCTTTATGATTGTGCACATCTTTACGAATGCCATCAAGCGCTTGGAGAAGCGGATGACGAACCGGCTTGTGTCGCTCGTTTCGGGTGGCTCCATCGCTTACGTACTGCTGCATCTGGTGCCCGAACTGACGCATTACCAGGACGTTGCACATGAAGCGGCCTTGGTTCCCTGGCTTGAAAAAGTGGATTACGTCACGTATATGTCGGCGCTGCTCGGCGTCGCGGTTTTTTACGGCATCAATCAGTTGAGCGAGAAATCCGAGCGGGAAAACCGGCGGAAAGAGAATCTGACGCGGCCATCCGTTCCGGTCTTTGTTCTAGAAATCAGCGCTTTTGCTTTGTACAACGGCTTGATCGGCTATTTGCTTCAGGAGCTGAGCGGTGACAATATTGCCGCTTATATCGTTTACTTTGTTGTCTTTTCGTTCCATTTCATCGCCAACAACCGCATTCTCCATTTGACGCATGAAGACCTCTACACGCGGGTCGGAAGATGGGTGTTGGCTTTTTCTGTTTTGGCCGGATGGATTCTTTACGAAGTAACTCATGCCAGCGATTTGACCTTGGCGTTCATGTCGTCGTTTCTCACGGGCGGCGTGGTCTTGAACATCCTGAACGACGAATTGCCGGAAGAACGGGAAAGCAGTTTCCCTGCGTTTATCGTGGGTATGGTTTTTATCGCCATCCTGCTTCAAGTGATTATTGTGTAAATAACTCTTTTGATTAGTGGCATTGAACATCTCCTCCAGGTTCGTTAAGGTTTAGAAGGAGGGGATTTAGGTGCAATATTTCACAGGTTTTTTTATCATGCTTACGGTGATGCTGGTTGTGATCGTGTCCAGCAGGTATTTGCTTGGTTGGATTAAATTAATCATTACAGCTTATTATGTGGGCATTTCCTTTTTGTTCATCACCATTACCAATAAAATTAATGAGAAGTACGCAGATGTGATTCCGGTTCCTGATGCCTATTGGGATGAAAATACCAAATGGGCCTTCACGGTTTCCAATTTGCTGTTTGTGCCGTTCACTGGAATCCTGATTTTCATTTACATCAAATGGATTGCGAAAGTTAAAAGCCGGACGGCTAAGGCCATGATCGGGTTGAGCATCATTCCGGCTGCAATCTTGCTTTTCTTTTGCTACACTTTTTTTAATTTTGCTTATGGCTACCGGCCTTAAAAAGCCAGACAAAACGCTTGGACAGATAGTGTCCAAGCGTTTTTAGGTTCAACGCAAAGCCCGCTGCGCCAAATGTTCATCTTCCTTTGTTACATAAAAATCGTATTGCGCATTGTTGATCTCCGCGTTTTTCGCAAACGGCACTGCGTTTTGCCCGCCGCCGCCAAAAGCCATATCCATCATGCTGATGTTCGATTTCCGCACGACGTCGCAGGAAATGCCGTGCGCGCTCAATTTACTGGCAGCGCTGTAATACCGTTCGTTGCCAAATGCGGTGTGGTCCAGGCATTTCTTTTTCATGAACAAAAAGCGAATCAATCCCATCCCGACCAAGCCCCTTTCTGAAAAACTACCTTCGCCGGAGTTCCTCTGCAATCTCTTTTAACAGTGCATTCCGCTCTTTCCCTTGCTTTAACAAAGACAAGGCAATAAAAATGCCAAATCCAATAAGAATGACGTAAAACAGCAGCGAAAGTAAAGGAATTAAAAATAATAAATCACCCATCATATTCACCAGAAAACCTCCTTTACTTGTATTACGCAGCAAGTTTCCAAATGTTTCAATTAAAAGCAGCAACTTAAAAAGATTGGATGCCCGCTTTTGCTCTGATTCCTCCGGATGAATAGAAAGACAAGCGGCCAAATGCTGTTTCAGGGTGCTTTTTTACTGTCTGGGAACTCTATTCGCCTGAATGAATAGGACCGATAAATCGACATCTGACAATAAAAAGATGATACTATGTCTGTAGATTAATGCGAGTGAACACCGGTTTATTCGACACAAAGAGAGAAAAAATGGATGTCTAAGGGGTTAAATGCGAAGGGGGCACGGTCATGGGAGAAGCATGCAAAGTTCTGATTGTCGATGATGAAATGCTGATCCGTCAGGGAATCATCAA
Source organism: Planococcus liqunii (assembly GCF_030413595.1). Lineage (NCBI taxonomy): Bacteria > Bacillati > Bacillota > Bacilli > Caryophanales > Caryophanaceae > Planococcus > Planococcus liqunii. The sequence continues at coordinate 689,806 of NZ_CP129238.1, forward strand.
TTACATCGAGTGGGAACAAGAAGGATTTCAAATTGTCGGAGAAGCTTCAAACGGAAAAGAAGCGATGCAGATGATCGCGGAATTTTCCCCGCATATTGTTATTACGGATATCGTCATGCCGATTATGGACGGCATCGATTTGGTGAGAGAAGCGAAACTGGCATTTCCGGATATTGAAATCATTGTGCTAAGCAGTTTTGAAAACTTCGATTATGTGCGTTCGACGTTCCAAAACGGAGTTGCTGATTATATATTGAAGCCGAAATTGAATGGCCCTGAATTATTGCGGATCTTAAACAAGGCAGCGAGCCGGATTCCGGATCTCCACCACGCCTCATCGTTGGTAGAACCGAAACGCTCAACTGAGGAAGTGCTGGAACAGCTGATTCTCGGATATGGCCCATCCGCAGATCTGGATAGCTTGTCTGCAGTCTTCACGGGCAGCCAGTTTATGTTGGCGAGCGTACAGGGAGGAAATTTGGACCGCGCTCAACTGAAAGCGGCTTTCGAGCGCGCCGTGCCTGAAAAAGCGTCCGTTTTCGTGCTGGATTCGGGTGAATCCGATGCGCTGCTTTTGTTTAATTTTAATCCCGATCAGCTGGAAAGGATCAAACAAGCCGTCGAAACCCTGGCAAGCGAAAACCGGGATGCCGTGTGGATGCTGGGCAAGCCGTTCGACGGCATCGGCGATTTGAAAAGTGTACATGATGAAAACCTATTGATAATGAAAAAGTATTTGTTTTACTTGCCGGAGCAGACCTTCTTTTCGTTTGATGGGCTGCCGGAAGAAAAGGCAAAACAAGCCACTTTTGATTTGAACCACTTTATCGAAATGTTCAAAGACCGCTTGTTCAATGCGGCGTTTACTTATCTGGAAAACCATGTCGATTATTTAGCGGGACGGTACAGCAACGACAGTTTTGAATTCAAGTCGTTTTTAGGCAATGTCGTTTTCAATATCATTGTGCTGCTGGATACCATGAAATACGATATCCAGGAGCTCGAGCAAAAAAAATACAGCTATTTCACGAAGATCAACGAAGCCGCTCATGTAAACGAAGCACTGGATGAGCTCAATGGCTTTCTTGGAGAAGTGCGTGAAATCCTGCTTTCAGAAGACAAGGGAAGCGAACAGGCCAAAAACCTGAATCTCATTCTCGCGTATATTGAGCAGCATTTTACAGAACCCCTGCGGCTATCGGAAATTGCCGGCCATTTTCACTTTAATGCCTCGTACTTGTCGTCTTATTTCAGCACGCACCATAAGGAAGGGTTCAGCGAATACTTGAACCGCGTCCGGATCAAGAAATCGATGGAGCTTTTGGAAAACAGTACGGTTTCAATTTCAAACATCAGCGGCATGGTCGGGTATTCAGAGCACAGCTATTATTGCAAGGTGTTTAAACGTATTACGGGGATGTCTCCAGGCAGTTACCGAAAGGAGATCCAAGCCCAGCATGAAAATGAAGAAAAAGGCGTTTCTCATCTTAAGAAATAACAGCCTGTTCATTAAAATGTTCCTGATTATGGTGATCAGCATCGTGGCGGTCTCGCTTTTGATCACTTTCAGTTCCATCCGCATGTCTTCCAATTTGTTTATGGACACATTCAGCATTTCCAATACGAAAGCGCTGGAGCAGATTGAAATAAGGTTTGAAGACTACAGCTTCGCCATCGTCAATGCGATGAACGAAGTGCAGAACAACGGCACCATTAAAAGGGTACTGACCCAGCAAAACGAAAGTGCGATTGAAACGTCGAAATCCTACCACGACATCAGCCGGCAGATTGAACGCATTTACCCGACGGTGGAAGCCTATGACGCCAACATGATCGTACTCGGGCGAAATGAGCGCCTGTACAATATGAACTATTCAAATTGGCCGGTTTCCTGGGAAGTGCTGCGAAACCATCCGATTACCGAAGCTGCGTTCAATGAGCCAGACCGGCTGCTTTATCAATTCATGCCGTCCACTTCTTTCAACGACAAACCGATGCTTGTGGCGACAAAAGCGCTGATGGAACGGTCGACCGGCGAAATTTACGGGGTGCTGTATTTCCCGATCCGCGAAGAGGATTGGAAAGAGCTTTACGAGGGGTATACGAGCACGGAAAACAAAGTGCTGCTTGTCGACAGAACCGGCAAAATCGTTTCCAGCAACCAGGAAGAAATGATCGGGCAGGAAACGCCGGAACTTTTGTCAATGGCAAAAGAAGTTGAAAACGAAGAAGTGGAATTCAAAGATGTTCAAGTTTTCGATACCGATTACTTGCTGATGTCGCAGTACTTGCCGACCTATGATTTGTATTTGGTGAATCTGGTGGACAAAGACGCGGTGCTGGAAAATTTGATCAATACAAAAGAAATCCTGCTGATCAGCTTCGGCATCGTCTTGCTCGCTGTTATCGTAGTGTTTATCATCTCGCGGCGGATGACCAATTCGATCAGCCGGCTGGTCAAACAAATCTCGACAATCGCCAAATACGATTTCAACAAGCCGGTTGCTGAAACCGGCGGCTACGAAGCAAAGAAAATTGCCAACGCGTTCAACTACATGCTCAACGAGTTGCAGGAATATGTAGACTTGGTCGTCCAAGCCGAACAAAAGCAGCGCAGCGCGGAATTGATGGCGCTGCAGCATCAGATCAACCCGCATTTTTTGTATAACACGCTGGCTTCCATCAAATTCATGGTCCAGCAAGGCAAACAGGAAAAAGCGACCGATATGATCCACGCACTGATTTCGTTATTGCAAAATGCCCTCAGCAATGTGGACCAAACCATCACCGTGGAACAGGAAATAACGGATTTGAAAAACTACGTCTTGATTAACCAGGCGCGCTACGGCAACGGCATCAAAGTGAATTTCTTCATTTCGCCGGACTGCCTGGATTGCCAGCTGCCGAAATTGATTTTGCAGCCGTTCATCGAAAATGCCTTTTTCCATGCATTCAACGAGAAAAAAGAAGGCTTCGTCCAAATTCTGGTGTCGCAAAAACACGGCAGACTGGTCTGTGAAATCGTGGATAACGGCGACGGCATGGAGATAAAAGGCGACCACACAAAAGAAGACATCAAAGAGAAACGCCATCTTTTCAGCGGCATCGGCATTCGCAATGTCCATGAACGCATCCAGATGATTTACGGGGAAGAATACGGCGTAGAAATTACAAGCAACAAAGGCGAAGGGACGAAAGTAAAAGTGGAATTGCCTATTCAAAAGTTGGATCCAGCTCCAAAATCCAACGAAATTACAAGTATCCAAGAATAGTCATACCAACTATCTCGCAAGTTTGAAATATCTAAAAATTTTCAAAGGAACACCTAAAGATTGTGCTAACAATCTTTTTTTTTATGCCGCTATACTGTATGAAAGGTGCAAAATGAAGCGCTTACAAAAAGGGGGATTTTTGATGAAGAAATTTTATCTTATGCTCGTGCTGCTGGTTGGATTGGCTGTATTGGCAGCTTGTTCTTCGGGGGATGAAGAAGCAAGCGGCGGAAGCAGTGCAGAAGGTGCAGGAAGCGCAGATACCATTACAGCTTGGGCTTGGGATCCGGCATTCAATATTGCAGCGCTTGAAAAAGCAAAAGAAGCATATAACGGTGACGGCGATTTTGAAGTGAAAATCATTGAAAATGCACAAGACGATATCATCCAAAAACTTAACACAGGGCTTAGCTCAGGTACGACGAAAGGGATGCCAAACATTGTCCTGATCGAAGATTACCGTGCACAAAGTTTCCTGCAGGCTTATCCGGATGCATTCCATCCGTTGACAGACGTTATTAACCCGGAAGATTTTGCAGATTACAAAATTGCTACAACGAGCCATAACGGCGAACAATACGGATTGCCATTCGATTCAGGCGTAGCCGGATTGTACGTTCGTACGGACTACTTGGAGCAAGCAGGCTACACAGCAGAAGATCTGACGAACATCACGTGGGACGAATACATTGAAATCGGCAAGAAAGTAAAAGAAGCAACAGGCAAAAACATGCTGACATTGGACCCGAACGATTTAGGCCAAATCCGCATGATGATCCAGACGAACGGTTCTTGGTACGTGAAAGAAGATGGTTCAACACCGAACCTTGCAGGAAACGAAACACTTGCGAAAGCATTCGAAACATACAAAAAGATGATGGACGCAGATATCGGGAAAATCGTTTCTGACTGGAGCCAGTTTGTCGGCGCATTCAACAGCGGCGATGTTGCCAGCGTACCAACAGGAAACTGGATCACGCCAAGCATCAAGCAAGAAGCAGAACAATCAGGGAAATGGGCAGTTGTGCCAATGCCGCGTTTGGATATGGAAGGCGCAGTTAACGCTTCTAACTTGGGCGGAAGCTCGTGGTACATCTTAAACGTAGACGGCAAAGAAGAAGCGGCAGATTTCATGCTGAACACATTCGGCTCAAATGCTGACTTGTACCAGACACTTGTAAAAGACATCGGTGCTCTTGGAACTTACTCAGCAGCAGCTGAAGGCGAAGCTTACGCAGTAGAAGATGAATTCTTCGGCGGACAGCAAATCATTACCGACTTCTCAAAATGGACAGATGAAATTCCTGGCGTCAACTATGGCCTGCACACATATGCCATCGAAGACATCTTGGTTACAGGGATGCAAGACTACCTAAAAGGCACAGAGCTGACAAAAGTGCTTGAAAATGTTCAAGGGCAAGCGGAAGCACAACTTAAATAATTGCACGGGAAACAATAAAGCCTTGAGTTGCCGCTAATGGACTGGTCGAAGTGCTTTATCACTCGCCAGCCAGGCGCAGCTCAAGTTTTTTTAAAATGATGAGAAGCATAGAAATCAGAATTGCGTAATCGGTGTCCAGACTCCAGCGCCCAGCCCCTCGGGGTCTTAAATCACATCACTCCGGAAATCAGAATTTCCTGCGTGAAGTGCATTAAGCCTGTTGGAGCTCCATGGGCGCTTGCGCTTTTCTTATAGGAGGAATGAGAAACATGAACCAGCAAGCTACAAAAAAAGACGAACTGGATCTTCCGCTGCGCTATAAAGAAACAAGGCGCGAAAAAACCGGTGTATTTTTTAAGAAAAAAGTCGGTTGGTTGTTTGTCATTGTCTCAGTCATTGCCATTACGATTTTCAACTTTTACCCTATGGTCCAGGCTTTCCTTTTATCGTTCCAATCCGGGATGGGCAGCAACCTTGAGTATGTAGGATTGGCCAACTGGCAGCGATTGTTCGGCGATCCGACGTTTATCGCAGCGCTAACCAATACATCAATATATCTGCTGATTCAAGTTCCATTGATGATTGTATTGGCGTTATTCTTCTCGGTTCTGTTAAATGATCCTAATTTGAAATTCAAAGGCTTTTTCAGAATCGCGATTTTCTTGCCGTGTGTCACTTCACTGGTTGCCTATTCGGTCATCTTTAAATACCTGTTTGGTGTGGATGGCATCATCAACGTGTTTTTACTCAATTTCGGCTTTATTTCCGAAACGATCAACTTCCTGGCCGATCCGTTTTGGGCGAAAGTGGTCATCATTCTCGCCATCACATGGAGATGGACCGGCTACAACATGATTTTCTATTTGGCGGCTTTGCAGAACGTGGATAAATCGATCTACGAAGCAGCGAAAATTGATGGAGCAAACTCCATTCAGCAATTTTTCCAGATTACCGTGCCAATGTTGAAACCGATCATTTTGTTCACATCGATTACGTCGACAATCGGAACGTTGCAGATCTTCGATGAAATCGTCAACATCACAAACGGCGGACCCGGCAATGCGACGATTTCGATTTCGCAGTACATCTACAACCTGTCGTTCGAATACACGCCTGACTTCGGTTATGCGTCGACCGTCTCTTACGTCATTGTGATTCTAGTGGTAATTCTTTCGATTATTCAATTCAGAGTGGCGGGTGAGAAGAAATGAAGAACATCAAAAGAGCCTTTATCTACGTGTTTCTAAGCCTTGCAGCCATTGTATCCATTTTCCCGTTTTTATGGATGCTCGTTAGCATCACCAATAAATCATCGGATGTGACAAAAGGGCGTTTGCTTCCAGGCACTCATTTGATCGAAAACATGACGACGCTGTTTGAATCGGTGGACATCGTTCCGGCGTTGGTCAACTCGACAATTATCGCGGTCATCACGACCGTAGTGACGCTCTTGCTGGCATCGCTTGCCGGCTACGGTTTTGAAATCCACCGCAGCAGAGGGAAAGACATCGTCTTTAACATCCTGCTGTTGTCGATGATGATTCCGTTTGCAGCGATCATGGTGCCTTTGTACCGCATGTTCGGCAGCATCAGCGACACGGCGCCGCTTTTCGGCATCGACTCGCTCGGCGCGGTCATTTTGCCGACAGCGACTACGGCATTCTTCATCTTCTTCTTCCGCCAGAACACGAAAATGTTTCCGAAAGATTTGGTGGAAGCGGGAAGAATTGATGGCTTGAGCGAAATCGGCGTCTTCTTCCGGATCTACATGCCGACGATGAAAACGACCTATGCCGCAGCAGCGATCATCACGTTTATGAACAGCTGGAACAACTACTTATGGCCATTGGTCATCTTACAATCACCGGAAAAACGGACCATTCCATTGCTGATTTCCAATTTGGGTTCGAGCTACTCGCCTGACTACGGCGTCATCATGTCGGCGATTGTCATCGCGACATTGCCGACAGCGCTTGTGTTCTTCCTGATGCAGAAACACTTTGTAGCCGGCATGATGGGATCGGTTAAGGGTTAAATGAAATAGCTGCACTTGCCTCAGGCGGGCGCAGCTATTTTGATACATATCGAATAACACGAAAAACACAGTGATTTTAACAAGTGAATAAATTAAGGAAATTAGAAAGTCCGCTTGATCTGCTTTACTACGAGGAGGTATATTGTGCCGATTTTATACAATGGCTCCACACGGGAGTTTCACCTGCAAACCGAAAAAACGAGCTATATTTTTAGCGTGATGGAAAACGGCCAGTTGGGCCAGCTTTACTACGGGAAGAAATTGCGCCACCGGGAGTCGTTCGAGCGCTTGTTCCATGTGGAAGCGACGCCGAATACTGCCTGCACGACAGAAGGAGATTTGGTCTTTTCGCTCGATCTCGTCAAACAAGAGTATCCGGCATACGGAACGACGGATTTCCGTGAGCCCGCTTACCAAGTGCTGCAAGAAGGGGGCAGCCGCATCACCGATTTTGTCTATCAGGACCACCGGATTTTCGGAGGCAAAGAGAAACTGGAAGGCTTGCCGGCCACGTATTCTGAAAACGACAGGGAAGCGACGACCTTGGAAATTACGTTATACGATAAGGAAATCGACGTGGAAGTCCGGCTGTCGTACACCGTTTTTGAAGAACTGGATGCCATTGCCCGCTCGGCCCGTTTTACCAATTACGGTGAGGCGGATGTCAACTTGACGCGGGCGCTGAGCGTCAGCATCGATTTGCCGGATGCCAACTTTGAGATGGTGCAGCTGTCAGGAGCATGGGCACGGGAGCGGCACATCAAAAACCGCCGGCTGGTGCCGGGGCTTCAAAGCATCGCGAGCACGCGCGGGACGAGCAGTGCCCAGCAAAATCCGTTCCTGGCATTAAAGCGGCCGGAAACGACGGAACACCAAGGCGAAGTCTACGGCGCGAGCCTGGTTTACAGCGGCAATTTCCTGGCGCAGGTTGAAGTGGACCATTACGACACGGCGCGTTTGATGATGGGCATCAACCCGTTCGATTTCAATTGGCTCCTGAAAAACGGGGAGTCGTTCCAGGCGCCGGAAGCGGTGCTGGTGTATTCGGACGCGGGCTTGAATGGCATGAGCCAGACTTACCACCAGCTGTACCGCACCCGATTGGCACGCGGGAAATGGCGCGACCGGGAACGTCCGGTGCTGATCAACAACTGGGAAGCGACGTATTTCGATTTTGATGAACAGAAAATATTTGAACTCGCGCAGTCATCGAAAGAGCTCGGAGTGGAATTGTTCGTCCTGGACGACGGCTGGTTCGGCAAGCGCGATGCCGACACGAGTTCGCTCGGCGACTGGTTCGAAGACAAGCGTAAATTGCCGAACGGCATCACGCAATTGGCAAAAGCCATTTCGGGCCTTGGGATGGAATTCGGCTTGTGGTTTGAGCCGGAAATGGTGTCAAAAGCGAGCGACTTGTACAACGCGCATCCGGATTGGGTGATCCACGTGCCGAACCGCCGAATGTCGCATGGCAGAAACCAGTTGGTGCTGGATTTCTCCCGCCAGGAAGTCGTCGACTACATCTATGGTTTGATGGCGAAAGTCCTGCGGGATGCACCGATTTCCTACGTGAAATGGGACATGAACCGCTACATGACGGAAGTCGGCTCGCTCGACCTTCCAGCAGACCGGCAGCGGGAAGTGGCGCACCGCTACATCCTGGGTGTGTATTCGCTGTACGAGCGGTTGACTTCGAAATTTCCGCATGTCTTGTTCGAATCCTGTGCAGGAGGCGGCAGCCGCTTTGATCCGGGCTTGCTGCATTATGCACCGCAAGGATGGACGAGCGACGATACCGATGCCGTAGAACGGTTGAAGATCCAATACGGCACGTCGCTTGTGTACCCCGTTTCGTCAATGGGCGCGCATGTCTCGGCCGTGCCGAACCACCAGGTAGGACGAGTGACAAGTTTGGAAACACGCGCAAACGTCGCGTATTTTGGCGCTTTCGGCTACGAACTGGATGTAACGATGATGACAGATGCGGAAAAAGAACAAGTGAAAGAACAGATCCGGTTCTACAAAGAAAACCGGTCGCTGATCCAGCAAGGGCAGTTTTACCGGATTGAAAGCCCGTTTGCAGAAGACGGCAACCGCACGAGCTGGCTGGTGGTGTCGGATGACCAAAGCGAAGCGCTGCTCGGCTATTACCAGATCCTGTCGACCCCGAACCCAGGGCTTTCCCGCATTTTCTTTAAAGGGCTAAACCCTGAGTTCGAGTACGCGATCGAAGGACTTGATGCCACATTTTACGGGGACGAATTGATGGGGGCCGGCTTGCAGCTGAACCGCTACCGCCTGAGTGAACATCCGGCTGATTTTTCTTCAGTCGTCTACAAAGTTAAGCGAGTATAACCGGAACCGGGTTTGCGAAAGATCCATAACGGCAAACCCGCATTCCGCCATACATAGGAGGCGTCAATGTGCTGACTGTTAAAAACGAATCGTTTTATTTCGATGAAAAGCCTTTCCAGATCTTATCGGGGGGCATCCATTACTTCCGGACAGTGCCAGAGCAGTGGGAAGACCGCTTGCAGAAACTGAAGGCGCTCGGGCTGAATACCGTTGAAACGTATATTCCGTGGAACTTTCACGAACCGAAAAAAGGCGAATTCCAGTTTTCCGGAATGGCGGACATCGAACAGTTTATCGAGCTTGCCCAACGAGTGGGGCTTTATGTCATCCTGCGCCCGGCACCGTATATTTGCGCGGAGTGGGAAATGGGGGGCTTGCCGTCCTGGCTCCTAAAAGACAAGGGGCTCGTCATGCGAAGCAGCGACCCGTCTTTCCTGAAGCATGTGGAAGATTATTTCGCCGTTCTGTTGCCGAAATTCAAGCGGCACTTGTGCCAAAACGGCGGGCCAGTCATTGCCATGCAGATCGAAAACGAATACGGCGCCTACGGCAATGATTTGGCATACTTGGATTTCTACAAAGACCAGTATCAAAAGCACGGGCTTGATACCTTTCTGTTCACGTCAGACGGCCCGGATTTCATCACGCAAGGTTCGTTGCCGGATGTTACGACCACACTAAACTTCGGTTCCCGGGTGGATGAATCGTTCAACGCGCTCGAAGCCTTCAAGCCGGGTTCGCCGAAGATGGTGGCCGAGTTCTGGATCGGCTGGTTTGATTATTGGTCAGGAGAGCATACGGTGCGAAGCGGCGACGATGTCGCGGCCGTCTTCAAGGAAATCATGGACAAGAACATTTCGGTCAATTTCTATATGTTCCACGGCGGCACGAACTTCGGCTTCATGAACGGCGCCAACCATTACGACATCTACTACCCGACCATCACGAGCTACGATTACGACAGCTTGCTGACCGAAGGCGGCGCGATTACCGAAAAATACAAAGCCGTCAAAAGGGTGCTGAGCGCATACACCGAAGTGCCGGCGGATTTTGAAGAGACAGCGACGGCAACAGAATACGGAACCGTGAACGTAGGGGAAAGCGTCAGTTTGTTCGACGTCCTGGAAAGCATCAGTGAAAAAGTCGAGCACATGGTGCCGCTCCCGATGGAAGACATCGATCAGGCTTACGGCTATACGCTGTACCGCACGACGGTCAACCGCCAAGGCGAGCTGAAAATGAATTCAGGCCATATCCGCGACCGCGGCTTCATCTACATCAACGGCCGCTACGCCGCAACGACGTACATCAACGACGAAGACAAAGCGCTCGTCCTGGATTTCCCGGAACGAGTCAACACGCTGGAGATCCTGGTGGAGAACCTGGGGCGCGCCAATTACGGCGAGCATTTGACCGACCAAAAAGGCCTGCTCAAAAACCTGTGGCTCGGCGAACAGTATTTCTTCCACTGGGAAATGTTTAAGATTGAAATGGACCGCTTGCCGCTTGATTACCAGACCGGCAATGAAGAGCGGTTCCCGAAATTTTTCCGCGGCACGTTCGATGCAGTGGAAGGGCTCGATGCGTATGTTGACACACAAGGTTTCACGAAAGGCAATGTCTTCATCAACGGCTTTAACCTCGGCCGCTACTGGAACACAGCCGGGCCGCAGCAGCGCCTGTATGTGCCGGGTCCTTTATTGAAAGAAGAAAACAACGAAGTGGTCGTGCTGGAACTTGAAAACACCACGACCGACCAAATCCAATTGCTGGACCAGCCAAAGCTCGGATGACCGGGCTTGAGATAGAAGGGATGGAATCACATGATTAACGAGAAATTGCCGAAAATTTGGCACGGCGGGGACTACAACCCGGAACAATGGGATTCGCAGGAAATTTGGGACGAAGACGTACGCATGTTCAAACTGGCAGGAATTGATGTAGCGACTTTGAACGTCTTTTCATGGGCGCTGAACCAGCCGGATGAAGAGACATATAACTTTGACTGGCTCGATGAGAAAATCAACCGCCTTTACGAAAACGGCATTTACACATGCCTCGCGACGAGCACGGCAGCACATCCGGCATGGATGGCGAAAAAATACCCGGATGTCCTCCGCGTTGATTTCTACGGCAGGAAACGGAAATTCGGCAGCCGCCACAATTCCTGCCCGAACAGCCCGACGTACCGCGAATACTCCGAGAAAATCGCAGAGAAACTGGCGGAGCGCTACAAAGACCATCCGGCCGTCCTGATCTGGCACGTGGCCAACGAGTACGGCGGCTACTGCTATTGCGACAACTGCCAAACCGCTTTCCAAAACTGGCTGAGCGACAAATACGGCACGCTGGAAAAGCTGAACAAAGCATGGAACACCGGATTCTGGGGCCACACGTTCTACGAGTGGGATGAAATTGTGCCGCCGAACATGCTGAGCGAAGAACGCGAAAACAACGAGTCCGATTTCCAAGGCATTTCGCTCGATTACCGCCGCTTCCAATCGGACAGCCTGTTGGACTGCTACAAACTGGAGTACAATGCCATCCGGAAACACACGCCGAACACGCCGATCACGACCAACTTGATGGGCACATATCCGATGCTTGATTACTTCAAATGGGCAAAAGAAATGGACGTTGTGTCTTGGGACAACTACCCGGCCATCGATACGCCGTTCAGCTACACGGCGATGACGCATGATTTGATGCGCGGACTGAAGAGCGGGCAGCCGTTCATGCTGATGGAACAGACGCCGAGCCAGCAAAACTGGCAGCCATACAATTCCTTGAAGCGTCCAGGCGTCATGCGCTTATGGAGCTACCAGGCAATCGGCCGCGGCGCGGACACCATCCTGTATTTCCAATTGCGACGTTCTGTCGGCGCCTGCGAGAAATACCACGGCGCGGTCATTGAACACGTTGGCCACGAACATACGCGGGTATTCAATGAAGTCGCTCAAATCGGGCAAGAGTTCAACCAATTAGGGGATACGCTGCTTGATGCACGCGTCAACGCCAAAGTTGCCATCGTCTTTGACTGGGAAAACCGCTGGGCAGTGGAGCTGTCAAGCGGACCGTCTGTGTCGCTCGACTATGTCAACGAAGTCCATAAATACTACGACGCACTTTATAAATTAAATGTCCAAGTCGACATGATCGGCGTCGAAGAAGACTTGAGCCAATACGATGTCGTCATTGCACCGGTTCTTTACATGGTGAAAGAAGGCTATGCATCGAAAGTGGAAAGCTTCGTCGAAAACGGCGGCACGTTCCTGACAACGTTCTTCAGCGGCATTGTCAATGAAACCGACATCGTGACGCTTGGCGGATACCCGGGCGAATTGCGCAACGTCCTTGGCATTTGGGCAGAGGAAATCGATGCGCTTCATCCGGACGAAACGAATCAAATCGTTTTGAACGATGCCCGCGGACAGATGAACGGCAGCTATTCCTGCAACCTCTTGTTTGACCTGATCCATACAGAAGGCGCTGAAGCCGTTGCTGAATACGGCTCCGACTTCTACAAAGGGATGCCGGTCCTGACCGTCAACCAGTTCGGAAAAGGGAAAGCGTGGTACGTGGCGTCAAGCCCAGATGCTGACTTCCTGGTCGACTTCCTGCAGACCGTGTGCGAAGAAGCCGGCGTCGAACCGCTTCTAGCCGTACCGGAAGGCGTGGAAACAACCGAGCGTGTGAAAGACGGACAGACCTACCTGTTCGTGCTGAACCACAACAACGAAGAAGCAGCGATCGAGCTAGGGGATGGCGCGTACAAGGAATTGCTGTCCAATGAGCAAGTGAGCGGAACGGTTGGGTTGGAACCAAAAGGCGTCTTGATTTTAGCGAAGGCATAAACTGTTAACAAGAAGAACAAATTTAAAGGCAGTCCTGAAAGTCGGAGTCAGCGGCTTTTGGACTGCCTTTTTCTCTTCTTCGTATCTGGGGATGCCCGCTCGGACGCTTGGGGCATGGCTCTCACAAGAAGCCAGGGAAACCCGCCTGTCTTCTTGCTTCGCCTAGCCCACGGACGCGCCTCGCTCGGTGAGGGCTCTATTTTTAGGGAGAAAAAGATGTAAGGACTTCTATTAAAATGAGGAGTTCTATCAGCGAAGCGGCGTACCGCCGCTTTCTTCTAATTAAAGATAACTAAATTTAAAACTGAAGCCAGTGGAATGAGCAGAAGGCGGCGACTCCTGCCGAATCAGCACGAGCTGAAGATCCCGCAGGAACGCAGTGACGAGGAAGCTGAAGCCGTGCCGGCGGAAAGCGCGCGCCTGACGCGAATGGAACGTTAATCACATTACTAAAAAGAAGAGGCTGCCCCTTTGTCATTTAAAATGACTTCGGGACAGCCTCTTCAATATAGAAGGAACTTTATATTCAACAAGCTTATTTAATCCGCAACTCCGTATCAATATCGAAGAAATGGGCTTTGTTCATATCGAATGCCATGTCGATCGTTTGGCCGGCTTGCACATTGAAGCGGGCGTCCACGCGGGCGATGAAGTCCTGGTCGTTCACTTTTGAATACAGGACAATTTCAGATCCCATCAATTCCGACACTTCGACAAACGCGACGATTTTCGTGTGCGGCGAATGCTGCAGGAACAACGGCTCATCGTGGATATCTTCCGGACGGATGCCGAGGATGATTTCTTTGTCAGCGTACCCTTGGTCGCGCAAAGTCTTCAGTTTTCCTTCAGGCACAAGCACTTTGATGCCTTCCATCACGAACGAATCGCCGACGATTTTTCCGCGTAGGAAGTTCATGGACGGCGAACCGATAAAGCCGCCGACGAACATATTGTCCGGCAAGTCGTATACTTCTTTCGGTGATCCGACCTGCTGGATAAAGCCGTCTTTCATGACGACAAGGCGTGTCGCCATTGTCATCGCTTCGGTCTGATCGTGGGTTACGTAAACGGTCGTCGTCTGCAGGCGGCGATGCAGCTTCTGGATCTCGGCGCGCATCTGCACACGCAGTTTGGCATCCAAGTTGGAGAGCGGCTCATCCATTAGGAATACTTCCGCGTCGCGGACGATGGCGCGTCCTAAAGCAACACGCTGGCGCTGTCCACCCGATAAGGCTTTCGGCTTGCGGTCCAAATAATCATCAAGGCCGAGAATGCTCGAGGCATTCGCCACCCGTGATTTGATATCGTCTTTTTTCATTTTACGCAGCTTCAAGCTGAACGCCATATTGTCATAAACGCTCATATGCGGGTAAAGGGCATAGTTTTGGAAGACCATCGCAATGTCGCGGTCTTTCGGCGAGACATCGTTGACACGTCTGTCGCCGATGTACAAGTCGCCTTGTGTGATGTCTTCAAGGCCGGCAATCATCCGAAGCGTCGTTGACTTTCCGCAGCCTGAAGGGCCGACGAGAACGAGGAACTCTTTGTCGCGAATTTCCAGGTTGAAGTCCTGTACGGATACAACCCCTTTTTCGTATTCTTTTCTGATGTTCACTAAATTCAAGCCTGCCATTTGATTCCCTCCAATGTGTGTAAGTGCTTTCATTAACTAGTAAAAGCATACCGTAAAGCCGGAATTCCGGTAATGGCAAGGATGCACAAAGATACGGGGAGTCTTCGTGCATCTTGACCAATGTCAGCGGATTCCGTTGATTGAACCGCTTGCTGCGGGCTGATTCAAGGTCTGGATAAACCGGTCGAACGCTTCTTTTTCTTTTAACACTCCGGCGTCTTCAAGGATGCGGACGAACTTTTTGCCCAATTCTTTTTGCAGGGTTGCTTCCGCTTCTTCGCGCTGAGAAAGCGTGCCATACTGCTCTTTTAATTGTTCTGCCCATTCCTGGTGGGGAGGAGAGACAGTGTCTGCATTTCCGAGCAGGAATTCCTCGATTTCCGCCAGTTCCTCTTTTAAGCGGGGCGGCAAAACGGCAAGCCCCATCACTTCAATCAAACCGATATTTTCTTTCTTGATGTGATGGACATCTGCGTGCGGATGGAAGATCCCTGACGGATGTTCCGCTGTTGTGCGGTTGTTTCGGAGCACCAAATCGATTTCAAACAGTCCGCTGCGTTTTCGCGCAATCGGCGTAATAGTGTTGTGCGGTGTGTCGCCAGTGAATGCCAATACATCGGCTTCTTCATCCGAATACGTTTTCCACTTCTGCAAAATCTCATCCGCTGCATCGACGAGGCTTCCGATTTCGCTGCCTTTCAAGCGGATCACCGACATCGGCCATTTCACGACGGATGCCGCGATGTCCGGATAGGCGGCCAGCGGAAAGATGAACGCGTCTTCCGCTTTGGTCATGGCAAATTCATAGCGCCCGGCCTGGTAATGGTCGTGGCTTAAGATAGAGCCCCCGACAATCGGCAAATCCGCATTCGAGCCGACAAAGTAATGGGGGAAGCGTTCGGTAAAAGCAAGCAGGCGTTTAAAGCCACTGCGGTCGATTTTCATGTCGCGGTGTTCTTTTGAAAGCAGGATGCTGTGTTCGTTGTAATAGACGTAAGGCGAGTACTGGAAATACCAGTTTTCACCGGCAAGCGGCACCTCAACGACGCGGTGGTTGGCGCGTGCCGGGTAGCCGATGCGCCCCGCGTAGCCAACGTTTTCTTTGCACAAGAGGCATTTCGGATAAGAGAGCGTCTGCTTCATCTCGCGTTCGCGCTTGATCTGTTCCGGATCTTTCTCAGGCTTAGACAAATTGATTGTGATGTCCATTTCGCCGTATTTAGATTCCGCTTTATAGGAAATGTTTTTGCGGATCCGGTTCATCTGGATGTAGTTGCTGTTTTGGCTCAGTTCGTAAAAATAATCCGTTGCCGCTTCCGGCGACTCCGCGTATTTCTCATCAAATGCTGCATTGATAGCAGAAGGCCGTGCAACTAAACAGTTCATGATATTGGCTGACAGCATTTCCTTGTCGTCAAAGATGTCTTCGATGACGCCTTTTTCTACGGCATAGCCAACCAAAGTTTCGAGCAGGTTCGGGATGGTGTCGTCCGCCGGTTCGAGCGCTCCTTTGGGGAATGATTGCAATCCAAGCAGGTACATCGCCTGGTTGCGGGTATAATCGCTGTCTGCGGCTTCAATGAGTCCCGTCTCGAGGGCTTTTTGGACAAGCCCGGCAAGTGTTTGATAGATCATTTCAACACTTCCTTTTCGTAGCCGGATGGGTTTTTAGAATGCCAGTTCCAGGCATCTTCGATGATTTTTTCAACGGACGTATGGACGGGATTCCAGCCTAGCACGGTTCTCGCTTTGTCGGAACTGGCAATCAGGATGCTCGGGTCGCCTGCGCGGCGTGCACCCGTTTTTACCGGGATTTCCTTGCCGGTCACTGAACGGGCAGCGGAAATCATTTCGTTGACGGAAAAGCCTTGGCTGCTCCCTAGGTTAAAGACATCGCTGTCGCCGCCTTGTCTCAAATAGTCGAGTGCCAGTAAATGCGCACGGATCAAGTCTTCGACGTGGACGTAATCGCGGATGCACGTGCCGTCCTCAGTATCGTAGTCATCGCCGAACACAGTGATTTCGCTTCGCTGCCCAAGTGCTGTCTGCAAAATCAATGGCACAAGATGGGATTCCGGATGGTGGTCTTCGCCGATTTCGGCGCCTTCTCTTGCACCGGCAACGTTGAAATAGCGCAGCGACACGAATTTCAACCTATGCGCAAGGCCGGTCCACTTCATGAGCTTTTCCATGGTGAGCTTGGTTTCGCCGTAAGTGCTCGTCGGAACGGTCGGCATCTTTTCGGTGATCGGCACTGCTTCCGGTTCGCCGTAAGTGGCAGCGGTGGAAGAAAAGACGATTTTCCCGACGCCGTGCTTGGTCATCGCCTGCAACAATACCTGTGTTCCGTAGACGTTGTTGTCGAAATACTTCAAAGGATTCTCCATCGATTCGCCGACCAGGGAATTGGCAGCGAAATGGACAACTTCGTCAATCGCTTCTTTTTCAAAAACAAAATTGAGAAACGCAGCGTCCCGGATATCGCCTTCGTAAAATACCGCTTCCGGGTGGACCGCTTCCCGGTGGCCTGTTTCCAAATTGTCGACAACGACAACCCGCGTTCCTTGGTCGATCAATTGGTAGACCGCGTGCGATCCGATATATCCAGCTCCGCCTAATACTAAAACCGTCATGGTCAAAACTCCTCTACAAGTTCTTTGGCGCCATCCGAAATTTGCGCCTCATAAAAAGAAGGGGCGTAGCCGAACGCTTCGGTATAGCTTTCCGTTATTGTTTCTTTCAAACTCTTCACTTGTTCCTGTTCGACGATGGCAATCGCACATCCGCCGAATCCCGCACCGGTCATCCGTGCGCCGATAACGCCGGGATGCGCCCAGGCCGTTTCGGCAATGTGGTCGAGCTCAGCACCCGTCACTTCGTAGTCGTCCCGGAGAGACAGATGGGAGGCGTTCATCAATTCGCCGAAGCGCTCCAGGTTGCCTTTTTCCAGTTCATCGAGCGCGAGCAGCGTCCGTTCGTTTTCGGAGACGGCGTGCTTCGCCCGTCTGCGGTTCGTGTCGCTGCCAATCAGGTGCTGGAACTGCTCAAATTTCTCGTTCGTCAGTTCGCCGAGGCTCGTGACGGGCAGTTCCGCACGCAGGTCTCCCAGCGCCTGTTCGCATTCGCTGCGGCGTTCGTTGTACTTCGAGCCGGCAAGTGTCCGCTGCTTGTTGGAGTTAATGATGACAATCTCGTGGTCATTTAATTTAACCGGCGCGTAGCTGTACTTCAAGGTCTGGCAATCCAATAAAATCGCCGCATCTTTTTTCCCTTTGCCGATGGCGAACTGATCCATGATGCCACTGTTGACGCCGATATAATCGTTTTCCACCCGTTGCCCAAGCTGGATCATCTGCAGGCGGTCGATCGTTAAATCGAACAAGCCTTCGAGCACCACGCCGGTCGCCATTTCAATGGAAGCGGAAGAAGAGAGGCCGGCACCATTCGGGATGTTGCCGTAAAACAGGATGTCCATGCCGGAAGAAATGGGAAATTCGTTGCCGGTAAACTGCTGGATCATCCCTTTCGGAAAGTTCGCCCAGCCGTGGTCCGGGTTATAGGACAGGTCACCCAAATCACATTCGATGATTCCTTCTTCCGGAAAATTCATCGAATAGAACCGCAATTGCTGGTCCGGGCGTTTTTGGGCAACCGCATATGTACCGAACGAAATCGCTGCCGGAAACACATGGCCGCCGTTGTAGTCGGTGTGTTCGCCGATCAAGTTGATGCGCCCCGGTGCAAAGAAGAAGCGCGGTTTCTCCGCCGTTTTGAAAACGTCTTTAAATGTCTGAGCCACGTGCTGTTGAATCATTGTCTTCCACCCCAATACTTAATAAATTAATTTAATTAACATGAGTATAAAGGAATTTGGTAAACTATTCAATAATAAGAATGAAAACTCTTACAATTTAGTTGTATGAACCAACCGGAGGGATAGACATGCGCCAAGGCAGCTTTCAATGGATGAAGTCGATGAACAAATCGATCATCCTCAACAAAATCAGAAAAGACGGACCGATCTCGCGCGCCCAGATTGCACGGGAAACGAAATTGACGCCGCCGACCGTCAGCAGCAACGTCAAAGAGCTGATCGACCAGAAAATCGTCGAAGAAAGTGATTTCGGCGAATCGCTCGGCGGACGGAAGCCGACGATGCTCGTCATCAACGACCAGGCATTCAC
Source organism: Planococcus liqunii (assembly GCF_030413595.1). NCBI lineage: Bacteria > Bacillati > Bacillota > Bacilli > Caryophanales > Caryophanaceae > Planococcus > Planococcus liqunii. The sequence goes on from NZ_CP129238.1 coordinate 708,580, forward strand.
GATCATCGGTGTGGACGCAGGCCCAGAACACATCGAATGCATCGTAGCGGACCTGGCAGGGAAAGTCCTGAAACGGTCGCAGACGAAGCTTGAGCTCCCCATCAACAGCGAGCAGTTTCTCGCCGCCTTGAAGCGCGGCATTGCGGAGTGCCTCGACGGGACTTCAGGTAGAGAAGAAAACATCATCGGCATCGGCGTCGCGATGCACGGCGTGGTGGATGTCGAACGCGGCGTTTCGCTGAATGCGCCAATTCTTGGTCTCGCCAATATCCCGATCAAAGAAGAACTGGAACAGGCATTTGGCCTGGAAGTGAAAGTGGAAAACGATGCACGCGCCATGGCACTCGGCGAATACTGGTTCGGCAACCACGGCGAACTGGAAAGCATGCTGGCAGTGAATGTGGGCAGAGGCGTCGGAGCGGGCCTCATCATCGACGGGAAACTGTACCACGGCTTTTCAGATATCGCGGGGGAAATCGGCCATATGACGATCGATCTGCACGGTGAAATTTGCGAATGCGGCAACCGGGGCTGCCTGCAAACCTTTGTCACAGGCCCGGCCATCGCCCGGAAAGTGACCAATAGAGGGGCAGCGAATCCACTGACTGCCGAAACCGTCTACAAACTGGCAGTCGGCGGCAACAGACAGTTTGCGGACATCCTGAAAGAATCCGGACAAGCGATGGGCGTGGGGCTGACCAACTTGATCCACATCGTCAACCCGGAAAAAATCGTCCTGGGCGGCGGCGTCTCAAAAGCCGAGCAATTCATCTTGCCGGCAATCCGCGAAACGATTCAAGCGTCCGCACTGACGCCTTCTGCAAGTAAAACTCAAGTCGAAGTCACAAAACTCGGAGACGATGCCACATTGATCGGCGCCATCACCTTGCTGCTGGTCGATCTTTTTGAACTGAAATAAAGAAAGCGTCTATCTTCGAAGAAAGAAGTGGTGGGATGATCGACAACTTGAAAAAAATTTACCCTTCCTTGGTCGTCTATCAAGAAGAGAGCCAAGGCTTGGACGATAGCTACAACTGGTTCAGAACAGAAGCCGGTGAAATCATCGGCATCGAAAAAAGCGAACTAAGCCCGAAAGACCTGTCGGTGCTCGAGGCGTTCATGACGCCTTACCGCAGCGATGTTCCTGTCCTGACGCCAGAAGAACAGAAATGGCGAAACGCGATTGACTCGGACGGTGCAGATTTGGTGGAAACGGAAGGGACTTACCGCTTTGTCTATTTCTCCATCAAAGAAAACCAGATCAGCCCGGAATTATTCAAAGATGCGCTCGCTGAACTGTTTCCGGGAAACGTTCCGATTCTATGGGAAAATGGCCACGAAGGAATTCTGATTGAACACGAAAGCATCGGCAGCGACAGCATTTCCTACGAAGACATCATCAATATTTTGATGAGCGATTTGTACATCAAGATCCATTTCCTGGTCGGCCCTTTCCGAACCGGGATGGAGCGGGTCAGCCAGTACCATGCGTTTATGCTGACGGCGGCGAAAGCCGTTTTTGCCGAGTCCAATAAAGCAGTCGCGAATCTCAGCGATGCCGTGCCGTATTTATTGATCGACCAAGCGAATGCGGACCACTACCGCAGCATCCGGGAAATGATCCTGCAGAATTATGACGATGACGAAGAAACCTTGCGGATGATCGAAGTGTTCACGAAATACAATTTGAACGTCTCCGAAACTGCCAAAGCGCTCCACCTGCACCGCAACTCTCTGCAATACCGGCTCGACCGCTTCACCGAAAACACCGGCATCGACATCCGGAAATTCCACCAGGCGATGGCCGTCTATTTGGCATTGCTCGTTAAGGTTTGACTGAATCCAGTTTCAGGAGGTCAGCAAGGATGAAGAGAAAAGAATGGAAGGTTATTGCTGCCGGCTACCGCCATTCGGTGGCGCTTCAAACGGACGGGACTGTACTTGCAACCGGGGACAATAAAGATGGCCAATGCGATATCAGCGATTGGCGTGACATCATAGCCATTGAAGCCGGCAGCGCGCATATCGGCAGTTCGCACACGGTCGGGTTGAAAAAGGACGGCACGGTAGTAGCCGCTGGCTGGAATAAATACGGCCAATGCAAAGTGGATGAATGGAATGAAATCGTATCGATTGCAGCAGGCTGGCGCCGCACCGTCGCAATCAAAACGGACGGGACCGTCTTGGCAGTCGGCCAAAACAACGAAGGCCAGTGCAATGTGGGAGACTGGGAAGACATTGTGGCGACCTCAGCCGGCGATTGGCACACAATCGGGTTGAAAAGGGACGGAACGGCAGTCGGTGTGGGGAATAACCGCTACGGCCAGCGCAATCTCAGCGATTGGCACGACTTGTTGGGAGTCGCAGCAGGTTACCTGCATACGGTCGGACTGAAAAGGAACGGCACGGTGGTGGCAATGGGTTCGAATAAAGACGGCCAATGCGAAGTAAGTGGCTGGAAGGGTATTGTAGCAATCGCCGCTGGAAGCAATCATACAGTCGGGTTGAAGTCGGATGGCTCAGTCGTCGCTGTCGGCCGGAACAATCAAGGGCAGTGTGACGTGAACGATTGGCACGATATCGTTGCGGTTTCAGCGGGCTACGCCCATACGCTTGGTTTGAAAGCAGACGGTACCGTGGTCGCGGCTGGCCGGAACGATGAAGGCCAGTGCAATGTCAGCGAGTGGAGCGGCATCGGGCTTTCTGACACATAGGATTGATCATCAAAGAAGAGTTTGAAAGAGAACAACTATATAGAAGCAAAAGATTGAGCGGAGCGATTCCGTTCAATCTTTTTTATTTATAGCAGCCAAGTTTTAGCAGGAAAAAACTCTGCCTCTAGCGAATTTGTGGCTATACCTGATCGATAGAGAAACGGCATGAAAAATCCAATGTTCAACTACCAGTAGTTGAATACTTAGAGTCGAAGACGCAGAAGAAAGGAAAGGTGGGAGGAATGAAGGCGGTCACGAAGATCTTTTGGATGAGTGCGGTGATGTTGCTGATGGCAGGCTGCGGGAATGCGAATGAAGAAGCTGTACCAGATGCTTCAAAAGACAGTCCAGCAATCGAAACTACAGAAAAAGATACAACTGAAACAGTAGAAAACACATCAAAAGATGAAGGGAAGGAATCGGATATGGAAAAGGAAAACGAAGTCACGCCAGAAGAAACCGTATCAACTGAACCGGACAGCACTTCTGAAAATGCAGGGAACCAGCAAGACGAAGATGCCTTGTCCGAGTATACGAGCGAGCAGATCGAATACGCCAGAGTCTGGCTGCAGCTCGGGCCGAACCAGGACATCGACGGTTTGTATGTAGAACGCATCCCGGCGGATACTCCGCTCAATCCCGATGATGAAACAAGCGGCGTTTATCCGGAGGATGTTATCCAATTGGCCGGTTCCCGTTTAGTCGATGGCTCTGTCACGTATAGCGGAAACGGCGACGGCACGATTAACGTCTACAATGTGCCGCTGCGCTGGGACGGCGAGTATCCGGCGGGGGAAGAGTTCTATACGGAGATTATCGATAATACAGAGCTCGTACCGATTGATGTAGGGAAAGACGAGGAAGTCATTCGCTTGATCGAATTGCTGAAAGAACAGTCATAAGAATAAAACATTAAGCAAAGGGAGCCATTAGGAGGTCAGTTATGAAAATGTTTTTCCATTATAACTGGATGGTCCGGGAAGAATGGTACCAGTGGTGCGAGGAAATCAGTGAAGAAGAGCTGTTGAAGAAACGCACCGGTGGCCAAGGCAGCATCCTTAAAACGCTTTTCCACATAGCGGATGTGGAATGGAGCTGGATTCGTTTACTGGAAGGAAAAGACGATTTCCAGGAAGACTTCGAGGAATACAACAGCCTGGAAAAGGTGCGCAAGCTTGATGCGCAGTTCCGGCCGGAAGTCGAACACTTTGTGGCGAACTGGGATGACAGCATGGAACACCGCCTACTTAAGACGCCAGGACGAGACGGAACCATCGACATCGATCAGTGGGGAGAAGTGATGCGGCACGTCATCGCGCATGAAATCCATCATATCGGACAATTATCGGTGTGGTCGAGGGAATTGGGGAGAGAGCCGGTGTCTGCGAATCTCGTGGGACGGGGTCTACCTGAATTGAATAAAAACAAATAAAAACAGAAAGCCGCCGCTTTCTGTTTTTATTTTAGTAAGGCTAATAATCATTCAATTGATGGTTTTGGCATTAATGTTTTCTTTAAACCACTACTATTTTAATTGATCAAATTCTTAAGCCAGTTGCTCAATATAGGTATCTCATCATTATAGATTGTCGCAATGACATTACTTCCATCTGTTATAATCAGGGAATCCAAAGGTATATTGTTTGCCTCTACAACTTCAGATATTCCACTAGCCGGCCAGTTAGTTCCACATAAAAAGGGTGGATCTGCTCCAACTAAAAATCTTGAAGGGTCTTTTTCCAGTTGTAAAATTAACTTGTCGTTGAGATCATAACCAGCAAATTCATACCCTTTATTATTTACTTCTGCGACAATTGTTAATTTATATAATGATGTTCTAAACAATCTTTTTTGTTCTTTAATGTCAGGTTTAATCTTAAAAATCAATTCTTTTAGTTTCAGTGATTTCGTTTTCTCTACATGAAAAGTTGCTTGGTCTAAATCCATAGGCACTTCCATCGTCTCATTCCTTTATTAATAGTTTGTTATTCCATAATCTAACACGCCAAGAGGTTATAACATCTAAAGCCTTATTTATGCTTTCTTTTTATAAATATACCATTATAAGTACAGAAATTAGAAGATTGTCAGTACAAGGGGCTTGCTGAAAGAAATCTAAAGTAATTAATAAAACCTGGAAGCAGCAAAACGTATGCTGCTCCAGGTTTTATTTATGGAAAATGGATTTTCCCTTGAGATTTAATCTAAAGTTATAATTTTTTCTGAAGCTCCATGTTCAAATTGAGGAATTTAGTGGTTTTACCGAATACATAATAATAATCAGTAAATTTTTCCAAAAGTAGACAATTGGCTTTTAAATAATGCTAATATTAAGCCATTAGTAATTCAGCTGTATTTTGAATCGACATTTTATACAAAGCTGTAAGCGCTTGATTTATATATTTTATTCAAACTATTGATTTTTCTAGATTTAGAGAGGCTGAATATTTATGGGAATGACCGAACTAAAAACCTGGGACTTTAATAAATCTACTTTGGAAAGTATCAAAAACGATACTTATTTTGACTATCCAGTGGTTTATTTTCTGAACAATAATACTACGGTATATATCGGAGAAACTGTGTCCTTTAAAAATCGGATGAAGTCTCACTTAAATAATATCGAGCGAAAGAAATTAGAAAAAATGACTCTCATCATTCATGAAGAATTTCACCGGTCGGCTACATACAATATCGAAACCAAACTCATCAATTATTTCTTAGGCGATAATCGCTACAAGCTGCAGAACAAGAGCCAGACTGTGCAAAGCGTAACGCACAACTACCATAACAAGGAATTCTACGATAAAGAGATATTTAATGATATATGGAAAGAACTATTGAAAAGAAAGATGGTAAATAATCCTGCTCACGTAATTGAAAACAGGGATATATTTAAACTTTCTCCTTTCAAAGAGCTGACGATGACACAACTAGAGCTTAAAACAAAAATCCTGGAAGTGTGTGAAGAGCACATCAATGACGATGAAACTTTCGTATTCATGGTTAAAGGCGAAGCGGGAGTTGGGAAGAGTGTGGTTCTGAGTTCCGTTTTTAATAGCATCCAGGAACGGGCGGCTGATAAAAGTTCTAACATCCATGGTACAAAGAATTATTTGCTCGTCAATCATTCGGAAATGCTGAAAACGTATAAAAACATCGCTGCCAATGTGAAGTTTCTTAAAAAGAATAACTTCGATAAGCCCACAAGTTTCATTAATAAACAAAAGAAATCTGCAGAAAAAGCGGAAATTGTTCTAGTCGACGAAGCGCATTTATTGCTGAGCAGAGCTGATGCTTTCAATGGATTTAACGAAGACAATCAATTGGAAGAAATCATCAAGCACAGCAAAGTCGTCATCGTTGTCTACGATGAAAAACAGGTCTTAAAACTGAAAAGCTATTGGGACAAAGAGAGGCTAAAGAAAATAGTGTCAGGCTATCAAAGAGAAGAACCCTATGTTTTAAGAGAACAGTTCCGCATGAATGCTGGGGACGAAGTGATCGACTGGATCGATAATTTTGTAGAGAAGCGGATTCTGAAGTTACCCAAAGATGAGCTGTATGATTTTCAAATATTCGACTCTGCAAAGGAAATGCATGATGCCATAGTGGAAAAGAATGAAGAACACGGCCTCTCTAGAGTGGTTTCTACATTCGATTATGAACATAAAAAAGATGGCGAGCAATATTACATTAGAGAAGATAGTCTTGAAATCCCATGGAATTCAACCGATGCCAGAAACACCTGGGCAGAAAAGCCGGAGACAATTAAAGAAGCGGGATCCATCTATACGATTCAAGGCTTCGATTTGAATTATGTTGGAGTGATATTAGGTCCATCAGTTACCTACGATGACTATAATGATTGTTTGAAGATTATTACTGAAAAGTATAGCGACACCGAAGCTTTCAGAGGGAAAGATGGCATTGTTGATATTGAAAAAGCGAAAGAACAAATCATATTGAATTCAATTAATGTGTTGATGAAGAGAGGGATTAAAGGGCTTTATATCTATGTTAGTAATGAGAAGTTAAGAAATCGTCTTTTAAGTTTATAAAAGAGATAAGGAAATAGTTGAAGCGAAGCAAATCAGTAGAGAGCATATTTTCTAGAATATTAAAAGTATTAGATTTCAGAGTTGAATATCTACGTTAAATCAACATGTTTTATTATTACAGATTGAATAGGGGGAAGTTTTTATGAAAGAAAAAGCACATTCACCAAACTTTTATCATTACCGATTAAATAATGATAAAATTTCAGGTCTATCTATTAAAGAGCAAAAAGAAAAAATATCATATTTTATTAAAAAAGAATGCAATAGTGAAAATTTACATTTCTTTTTAGGTTCTGGTTGCTCCTTACCTGCAGTTCCCTTAATGGGAGGCACATTCGAAAAAATTAAAGAAGAATTAAATGGAGAAGTGTTAGGTGAATTTGGTGGGGAAAGTAAGGATATCGAGGGTTATCTTAATTGGTTAAAAAATGCTATTACATTTAACGGGGAGAAAACAGAGAACGGTGCGAAATTTCAAGATGCTTTTGATAAAACTAAGCATGCATTAATTGAATCTATGCCTACAGACTACATAACTGGTACTGAAAAATATACTCTTATGGCCATTAAGAACTATCAAGATTTTTACAATATTATATTTTTACAACGCGAATATAAAAAACTTAACCCTATAAATATTTTCACTACAAATTATGACTTATTTAATGAAGTTTCTATGGAAAATTTAGGGGTCCATTATACAAACGGCTTTCGTGGAAATGTAAATAGAATTTTTGATCCGGCAGTATATCACTTGAGATTAGTTGATGCTGAAAACCGGTATAAAGATAGATGGAATGCGATTCGTAGGTATGTGAAGCTATATAAAATTCACGGTTCAATTGACTGGAAATATCACAATAAACTCGATTCAATTGTACAATCTAATGAAAATTCACATGAAGAAATCATGATTTATCCTACAGTAAATAAACATTTAGAAACTCAGCAATCTCCATATTCCGAACTTTTCAGAGAATTCACAATAAATTTGCAAAAAAAGAATTCTACACTAATTGTTATTGGTTATGGGTTTCCAGATGAACATATTAATCAGTTAATTTCTCAGGCGCTAAATAACGAAGATTTTACTTTAATAATTTTTGGCAATCTAGACGAAGAAAATGCGGAAAAATTCTATAAAAAACATTCTAATAAGAAAAACTTTCATTTTATTGGAGGAGATATAAAGCAAAAGGGCGACGGACATTATTTCGATAAGGTCATAAAATTTTTAGGAAATGGTGAACAGAATGTCGAAACAGAATAGTATCGGAGTCGTCAGTAAGGTATTTCCAAATATTATAGTTATTGAAATACCTGATACTTCAAAAATAAACAATAACTTTCAAGGCGATCTATATTTGTTTGAAGGCGTTAATACGTTCGTAACAATTTATAAATCGAAATATGAGAAATTTATATATCAAATAGTTAGTTTGTATGAACAAGAAAAGCCCTATATTAACCAAGAGGAAGAATCAAAATTTTCCGGAAAGGCATATTTTGAAGCAGTTCCAATTGGAGAAATTCAAGGTAAGAAGTTTGAATTTGGATTATCTAAGTTTCCAATGATAGGATACGATGTTTATATGACTTTAAATGAAGATATTGATTTAATCTTACAATTATCAAATAAAGAAATTTCTATAACTCTAGGTACATTAGCTACTCACAATAATTATTTACCCAAATTTTCTTTAGATAATATGCTGTCACATCATATGAGTATACTAGGAAATACTGGGTCTGGTAAATCTACTACTGCTAGAAAATTACTTCATGAAATTGTACATTTATTTGATAGAAACGAAATAGATATGGATAAAGTAAATTTCATAATTTTTGATGTACACGATGAATATGAGGGCTTGCCAAAAGAACATGTTAATAGAATCGAACTCGAAGAAATTTCGATTCCTTTAGAAACTTTAAAAATTGATGATTGGATTAATTTAGTGCAACCGTCTTCTGCTGCTCAATTACCAATATTAATGCAAGGGTTAAGAATGGCAAACTTATTAGAAAGCCATCAAGTAAGAATTGAATGGATTCAAGCTTTTTGTGCGTTAGAACTATACAATAATGTTCAAACTGATGCTGTAGCAAAAAGAACAAAAATAATTGGTCTATTAAGTGGCATCAATAGTGAGGAAATCCAAGAAATTCTTAAAAAATATACGCATTTTGGGAATTTTACTAACCCGAATGAAGAGCAATTCAAGAGTACTTTGGAATCTTACATCTTTAAAGAGTCTGGTTGGAGATATCATGAGTGTAAAATTAAAATTGAAATACTAATGGAGTCAGCTAAATGTGCTGTTTCTGATTTAAAAACTTTAATGACAGGCATAAATATTGTTTTTCTATTTGAAGAAATGAAAGGTAATTCACAAGCTCGATCTTATTGTTCTACACTTGTCAGTAGAATAGAGAATCTTATATCTAGTTATAGCAATAGCATGTTTGATAGTAATCCTGAAAAAAGAAAAAAGTTTAAAGAAGGCTTGGAATTACAAAGAGGTTTTACTCTTATTAAATTTTCTGGTATTGAAGATGCAGATCTTTTGTTTTTCACAGGTTATATATTGCGGTTTTTTTACAATCAACAAAAAGCTTCAAGAAAAACTAATGGTTCCCCACATGAGTTAATTCATTTTATTTTTGACGAGGCACATAAGTATATTAATGACAGTGATAAAGAGAATATACGCTCTCTAAAAATCTTTGAACAAATTGCGAAGGAAGGCAGAAAGTTTGGGATGTTTATGATTTTAGTCAGCCAACGTCCAAGTGAACTCTCTAGAACTGTTTTGTCGCAATGTAATAACTATATTCTACATAGGATTAGAAACAATATTGATATTGAGCAAATGAGAAAAAGCATTCCATATATTAACGAATCACAACTCAGAAGAATTTCATATTTAAAAACTGGATCAGCATTATTGGTTGGCGAAGCATTTTCAATTCCCATGGAATTAATAATTGATGGAACAGACTATGGGGAGCATTCGAAGACTTTAAAACCGTCAGATGTATGGAAAATAAAAAAGGTTTAATATAGTTCTCAAGTGTGTTAAACGTATATTTAAGAAAGCTCTGTAAATTACAAACAATTCTCTTGAAAACTTTTTCTTATTATTGTTAATAATATGATATTATAAATAAAAAACGGGGGATTTCTATGATAAAACTGGTGAATTTAGCCTCTAACTATAATTCCTTAGATAAGAACGCAATAAAAAAATTTAAAATTGAAAATGAGTTAAAATGTAACTATTGTGAATCAAAGTTTTTAAATTTAGAGGCTCTAAACATCGATTATCTTGTACCAAAAACGTTAGCAACAAAGATTTTTGAAAACACAAATAATTTAATTTGTATCTGCCACTCTTGCAACATGAATAAGGGGGCTAGATTTCCTGTTTCTCGAGACAAAGAGATGCTACTCCTTAATCCTTATATAGATGAACCAGAGGAACATTTTCTTTATGATGCTAGCGGCATGATTTTTAGCAATACAGAAAAGGGAAACGTTACTATTAATACTTTCAACTTAAACAGGAATGACCTTTTAAGAAGAAGAAAAGACGAATTGTTAAAATTTCATATTAAATGGAAAAGAGCTTCAATAACTACTGGGAAATTAATAGATAGCATAGATGATAAGTCTCAATTTGCAGGAATGAAAAGATATTTTTTAAAAAAATGGAAAAACAATAAATTCAATCATACATTAGAAATCAAAGGTGCGAGAACTGGACGTGAATCAGCCCTAAAAAATGAATCTAATTACTCTTTTAGAAGAACAAGAAGTACAGCGAATATTAAACACAATAAATCACTATGGCTGTCAAAAAAATTTTTGAAAAAGCATATAATTACTATTGGTGATCTGAATACTCCAATAGATCGTCCATATATAGATGCCAAAATGGCTTATCGAAAGTTCCAAACTAAAAATGAGCAATATGACCTTCAAGTTAAAAATGAACGAACTCTAAATTACTACACTAAAAACAGACTTATAGAAAGAGTGGAAATCAGTAATTTTAAAGGCATAAAGTATTTGGATATATTTTTACCAGGATATCAAGAAGAAAAGACACCTTGGCTGATGCTTTTGGGGGAAAATGGAACTGGGAAAAGCTCGATACTTAAGGCGATTTCATTGACGCTAATGGGAGAAGACAAGAGAGAAGAATTAAAATTAAGAGCTTCACAGTTCCTCAAATCTGGTGAAGAAGAAGGATATATATCTTTGTATTTAAGCGGATCTCTTAAACCTGTGACCCTTCATTTTAAAAAGGATTCTGAGCGTTTTTATGGTACCGATATTAAGGCGGTAAAAGTATTGCTGTTAGCTTATGGTTCAACCCGTATCCTTTCCGATGAAATAAACGAGGATGCAACTAGAGGTTTTACTATTAAAATTGAGAATATGTTCAATCCTTATGCATCACTAAACAATATTAAAGCCTTTTTCGGAAAAATAACCGAGAAAGAGTTTGTTAAAACGGCTGATTTATTAATAAGTCTTTTGAGTTTGGGCAATGAATATAAATTTGTAAGAGAAAGAGAAAATATTTTTTTGAAAGATATAAATGAGAATAAAGTAGCGTTAAGGGACTTAAGTGATGGATTTCAATCAATGATAGCATTAGCTAGTGACATTATAATTGTTATGAGGCAATACTGGGATGAAATTGAAAAAGCGGAGGGAATTGTATTAATAGATGAGCTAGACCTTCATCTACATCCTCAATGGAAAATGAAAATCGTTACGCAGTTAAGAAGGGTATTCCCTAGAATCCAATTTATATGTACTACTCATGATCCTCTTTGCTTAAGAGGATTAAACAGTAATGAGATTAATGTTATTAATAAAATCGATGGAGAAGTTTACCTGATAAAAAATCTTCCTGATATTGAAGGAATGCAGATAGATCAAATTTTGACAGCAGATTATTTTGGCCTCTATTCCACATATTCAACATATTTTAATGGGCTTTTTAAGAAATACTACGAGCTATTAAATAAGCCGGAAAAGACACAGGATGAGAAGAAAGAAATAGTGGATATTAGTCAAGTTATTAATAAATCAATGGTGTTAGGAAATAATAAAAGGGAACAGATACTTCTCTCGACTATTGACAATTATGTTGCTGAGGGAACCAATAGGTTGATGAGTTCTGATTTAGAAACGACATTAAAAGATAAGTTGTTAAATATTTTAGACCCAACGAAAGGGGATGCCTCTTTTGATAAAGATTAAACAGGGTGCTATACCAAATAATCTCAACCTTTCTAATTGTTTAAGTGCAGGTTATAAAGAAACTGAAAGAGCAAAGGTTTATTTTCTATCAGGGCCAAAACCAAAAAAAAATTTTAATTTTGATGCCTATCGTTGCGACTCATTAAAAAAAGTGTTTAGCGAAAGTTTTAATGGTAAATGTGCTTACTGTGAAAGTCTTATTGTACATATTAAATCTATGGAAATCGAACATTATAGACCAAAAAAAGCTATTAAAATTGGAGATGAGTTAATTTATCCAGGCTATTATTGGCTGGCAGCAGATTTTTCGAATCTTCTGCCCTCATGTCCAGCTTGTAACCAATTAAGGAGATATGAATTAGAAGATGGCACTTGTGTAACAAAAGGAAAGGGAAATTATTTTCCACTTAAATGCGAAAGTGAGAGAGCAAAGTTTCCTGGAGAAGAGATAAATGAACAGCCCTTATTATTACATCCTTATTATGATAAACCACACGAACACTTAACATTTTTAGCTAGTGGATTAATTAAGCTTATAACAGATCAAGGTTCGGCTTCAGTGGACACTTATGTACTTGGAAGGCCAGAGTTAACCCGTGTCAGAAAAGAGTTAATTATATATATTAAAAGTGATATAGTATCTGCATTCGAAGCAATTATTGGCATTAAAGAAGCAAGTAACATAACTCAGTTGCACAGACATAAAAAGTCCTATTACAGACACTATAATAATTTAAGAAGACGTATGCGTAGTAGTTCTCCATATGCAGCTGCTGCCCGCAACATTATTCATCCGATTGTAAGAGATTTAAAAAAAGAATTTAAAAAAACAATTAAGAACACACCTAGCTTAATTGGAAGATGATAGAGAAAAAATAGTTGATTTGAATGGAATAAGGTTTTAAAAATCATGGAAAAGGTGAAAAATATAGTACCATTTTGAAAAGTGAAATGCCGCTTTTTGTCAAATACAATTCAAGTTATTCAATAAAACTGTTAAAGAAATCCGTCCTATGTTAAATAGGGTGGATTTCTTTGGCATTAATAATTAAAAAAGCTAATTAGCCATATTTGTTCTAAATAAGGTGAATATCTGAGGGTTCTGGAAGAAAAGTAAACACTAATGAAAGTTTTTTACAAAGTATCTATTCAAGCTTCACAGAAACTTTACCATTCAAAAAGTCTTCGAAATATTTCTCTTTGAATCTGATTTCCGATACAGATCCGTTCATTTCTCAAACGGTATTGTAGATTGACTCTCTTAGGGCAATATAGTCAGGTCTAGTTCGGAGAGACGCTGATATTAGCCAGCCGTTTTTCGGCCACATTATCTCGACCGTTAAATATATATATATATTGGTTTCAAGAGCAAGCATCAGCATATGGTGTGCCTGTCCCGATTCTACTTGTTTGGAACAGTGTGATGCGCTACGGTTTGCCCCTCAGTGAATAGCGAAGGAAGTAACTTAAATTAAAAAAATTCAATTAATTAGTTATTTCTATTTCTTGGTAAATTTACTATAATATAAATACACTTACTATCAAAAAAAGGAGGTAAAGAAAATTTGAATTCTAAGGTAGTTTATCTGAAAGATTATCAGAGAAAAATTTCAATTAAGGGAAAAGATATAAAAAGACAAGAAATGCGTGAAAAAATGAGAAATAAAATGTCGGAAAAATATAAAAAAAGAAAATGAGGGGAATATTTTATGGGACTTTTAGATAGACTTTTTAATAACAGTAATAAAGTAAGTAAAGAAGTTGAAATTGATTATGAAGAAGGCTATGAAGACGGCTATGAAGACGGGTATGGAGATGGACAAGTTAATGTTTATGGGTCACTTTTGCGTAAGGAAGGTTCTTCTGAAGCAGGTAGGCAATTAGCTAATCATAGATGGGGGAAATCTAAGGAAAATTAAAAAACATTAAACATTCAGGTGTTTTTTGCAAAATACTCCTCATAAAAATAGCTTTGAAATATATTTGTTAGTGGCATTTTTATTTTGAATGGATGTAGTAAGTATTCATTATTGAGCCACTCATAGGGACCATCTGTGAATAATACATAATCTTTGACTGAACCTAGTAAAGTCTTGTTTACCGGAGATGAATCCATAAAAAGCTCGATCTAGTTGGAATCTCAACAAGATCGAGCTTTTTAAATTAAACGGTAATCCTAGATTTTTGGACAGTGAAATCGGTGTCCGGATAATAAGCATCTTTCACTAACAAATTTGGTCCCAGGCATTTTGCTGCGGGGCAATGGCAGCCGATTGTCTTGGCTAACGGCCGTTCCAGCCAGCGGTCAAGCATGGCCGGCAGTGAATCAGTCTGGATATTGCCCATCGCAGGGGTATCGCCAAAATCCGTGACGATGACTTCGCCGGTGAAAATATTGACGTTTAACCGGGAGCGGCCATCCGGATCATTGCGGACGGTGACATTTTTGCTAGAATGGATGCGGTTCAGCAATTTTGTATCTTCTTCGTTTTGGCTGCACGGGTAAAACGGCAAGGTGCCGAATAGCATCCAGACATTATCATCGCGGGTATCTAATAAGTCATGAATTGCTTTTCTCGTTTCATCGAGCGATAACACTTCTAATTGGCTCGCGAAATCACTTGGGTACATCGGATGCACTTCGTGGCGCGCGCATTTCATTTCTTCCACGATTTGTTTGTGGATGCTCTGCAAGTGAGGCAATGTCCGTTTGTTCAGCATCGTTTCTGCTGATACCATCACGCCTGCCTCCGCCAGCGCACGGCTGTTGTCGATCATGCGCTGGAATTGTTCCGCCCGCCGCTCTCTTGAAGGTTTGCGTTCCATATTGGCAAATCCGCCATCGACAAAATCATCGATGGTGCCCCAGTTATGGGAAATGTGCAGGACATCCAAGTAAGGCGCGATTTCCATATAGCGGTCAAGCGGCATCGTCAAATTCGAATTCATTTGGGTGCGGACTCCGCGAGCATGGGCGTATTTTAATAGAGGCAATACATAATTGGCAACCGATTTTTTTGAAAACATCGGCTCTCCGCCCGTCAAACTGATCGTCCGCAAATGCGGAATTTCATCCAATCGCGCAAAGAGCAGCTCAATCGGCAACGCATCCGGATCTTTATGCGCCAGCATATAGCCGACAGCGCAATGTTCACAGCGCATATTGCATAAATAGGTCGTGGTAAATTCGATGCTGGATAAGGTCAGTTTCCCATGTTCCTGAATATCCATATACGCTTCCCACGGATCGTATTGGGGTGTGATTTTGGTAAGTGTTGTTGCATTGTTTTCCATCTATACCGAACTCCTAATCATTTTCTCGACTATTAAGTATGCGCTTTTCGAATTGCTTGTGCAAGGCTCGTTTTTAACTCTTGGCTCAATCATCCTAGGCATTTCTGAAAAATAACTGCAGGGAGGCTAAACCTTATTCTCTTCGGCGCCGACGATATCTAGCGATTTTTATTTTATATTGCTTTTACAGCGTGTGGAATAGCGGATGCAGTTAACGATTCTTTGAGCACCTGATCCATGCTGGTATATAATGGTGAAAAGTCCTTGGAAAGGAGCGAATCTTCTATGGAGATGATTCTTGCAATATGCATCGGCCTGGCTTTAAGTGCGACAGTGGGATTCCGGATTTTTACGCCTTTATTTATAACCGGTGTTTTTGAACGAGTAGACTGGATTACGGTGACAGAAGGTTTTAGCTGGCTCGGCAGCACGCCTGCTTTGGTGGCTTTCGGAGCGGCCACCGTTTTTGAAATAGCCGTGAATTACATTCCAGCGGTCGGTTCGATTATGAAAGTTATTGCAACGCCGATTGCGGCAATTGCCGGTATTTTGCTGACAGCGTCCTTTATCGGAGATATGAATCCGTTGCTGGAATGGAGCATCGCGATTATCGGTGGCGGGGGAGTTGCTGCAGCATCGCATGCTGCGGTGACTGGTGTTAAGGGTATAAGCGAAACCGCACTTCTCAGTCCCGCTGTCGCTGTCGTAGAAGATATAACAGCAACGACCGTGCCAATCGCCATTTTCCTGGTTCCGGTGCTGGCAATTGTTTTTGTTGTGCTAATTCCAGTGCTGATTTTCACTCTTTATAACAAGCGGAAGCGCCGGAAGAAAAATCGCAACCCCGTTGAACGTTTTTGACAATGCCCTGCAATTACTAACATCTTTATGAAACTACTGTTTCTATCTGGGCTTTCTATTTAATTCCTTCATATAAATTATTTGTGAGTTGTGCTATTCCTAAGGAAGCAAAAATTAAGACCTGCCATCCGATTCCGGGTGACAGGTCTTTTTTTCTCATATGAAGTTATGTTATTAATTATTGATGAACACCCGTGATCTCTTCCATCAATCCAATCCAGTCTTCTCGCTTAAAATCATACATATCCAGTTCGATCTTCCGCAGTACCAAATGGATGCTATCGAATTTTTCGTCTGAGCGGAATCTCCACCAGCTTTTCACATTTGACGCCTTTGTACCTGGCTCATAATACATCAAGGTGCCTTCTGGATTGATGACTTCCTCGACCCGGTCAACGTCCAAAAGATTATGCGGGAAATCAATATAGAGGCCGAGGGACGCTTTATGGGGCGCGATAGACCCGATTTTGTGCATCGATTCCGCGTCGGTCTTCTCAAGAGAACCGCTCCAGTGAACCGGGGTATGGCTAGCAATCAAGATCTTGCCTTCTACATTCGTTTCAATTTTGCAATTCGGAAGATTGTTAAAGACTTCGAGCATTTCGTCCATTTTTTTCGTTACTGATTTGTTCACTTTGCCACTCCTTCAACTAACCTATTCGTCCTATCATAATTCAAAACCTTACTGCTGTAAATATGAACAGTGTCTTTTACACTTTCGTCCCGCTGTGTAAAAAGCAATTTCGAACGATTTTAATGATTTGCTGCACAGGGAACAAGGAGGACTACTGGAAATTAAGACTGCGCTGATATGCAATCACTTTTAGAACAATATTTTTATGTGAAAAGCCGATGGGTGTCCAGCACCCATCGGCCTTCTTATTCAGGACTATAAATTATAACAACTGCTGTGCCAGTAGGCGATAGGCATCCAGCCGTTTTTCCTGTGAATGCGGAATGCTGCAGATCATGGCTTCTTCAAAACCGTATTCCAATTGCTCCTGCTGCAATTGATCGGCCACGTCTTTTGCGGAACCGACTAAATGGATTTTGCGGCTTGCCTGGATTTGCATGCGGTCCATTTCCGTCAGTGCCGAGTTTTGTGCTTCTTCCGGTGTCATGAGCGGCATGATGCGGCCTTTCATTAACATCAGACGCGAAATGTCCTGCGGCAATGCTTCGTATTCTGCTTCTTCGGCCGTCTCCGCCGTTGTCACTAAATACGACACCGAAATTTCGGGTTTCTCCATGAAAGCGGAAGGGACGAAATTTGCCCGGTAGGAATCCAAAATGTCTTTCGTCATGCCGCCATTGAAAAACTGGGCAAACGAATAGCCGACGCCCATGCGTCCCACTTCCAAGGCGCTATTGCCGCTCGAGCCGAGCAGCCAGGCTTCCGGCAATTGGATATTTGTTGGAGAAGCGATGATTTTATTGTACAGGTTGTCTTCCGGCGCTTCGTCGTTGATCAATTTCAGCGCAGTGTCGAATTTGCCGTACATGTCATCCATCATGGCACGCCGTCCTTCAGACAACGCGTAGATGGAACTGTGGTCGCCGCCCGGTGCGCGCCCCACACCGAAATCGATGCGGCCAGGTGCCAGTGCACTGAGTGTCTTAAACACTTCCGCCAGTTTCAGCGGCGAATAATGCATCATCATCACGCCGCCTGTGCCGATCCGGATGTTCTCCGTTTTGGCGCTTAGGTACGCGGCAGTGACTTCCGGTGCGGAGCTTGAAAAGGCACCGGAGCCGTGGTGTTCCGCCATCCACATCCGGCTATAGCCTAACTGGTCAGCGAGAACCGCGAGTTCCACCGCTTTTTGCATGGCAGCTTCTGCCGTGTTTCCTGTTGTCACAGGAGCTTGGTCCAATACACTTAATTTCATCTATAATAACTTCCTTCCTTATATTGCAAGTTTGCACATAGAGGAGTATAGCAGTCGGGCATTGTGAAATCACTCTATCTGCCTGTATCAATAGTTAGCTTAAGTGCCGACTGCAAATGGGGCTTATGGAAGCTCGCTATATAGAAGAAGTGTGTTTGCCGCTTGAAGTCTTCGGGATGTTCTTCTTTAAATCTGATTTCGAATAGGTGTGCATTTAAATGGGTGCCTATGTAAGATGCCATTCAAGCCACACAATAAACCTGCATAAAAAATCGGCTTATTTAACCCGGGAGCGGATTAACGTTCGCTCAGTTTACAGCATGGCATTGAAGGCGAGGCAAAGCTCGTGTACTGGCTGAGGAGCGGCAGCTTTCAGTAATAATAATTAAATTCACACGATTTTCACCAGCCATGGTATGATTTGGAAAGGACCGGGTTTCACATAGCAGCGTAATTTACAGAAGCTGCCGTTTGATCGGATTTAAGTTGAAGCGGAGGGTTTATTATTTACACATTAGGATTTGTCATCAGCCATAAAAACAACGAAAAGCGCCGGGCGATTTTGCCGAAGGATATGCCGGGCATCAAGTTCCCGGAACGCCTGTATTTTGAACAAGGCTACGGCGAAGCACTCGGCATTGCGGACGAAGAATACGCGGCGTACGGCGTACATATGGTATCGCGCGAACGTGCATTGGAATGTGAAGCAATCGTCGACGTAAAGCTTGGCGATGCCGATTACTTTGACCAAATCACTGAAGGCAAGCTATTGATCGGCTGGGCACATGCTGTTCAGGATATCCGTTTCACTGACGCAGTGCTGGCGGGCAACCACACGGTCATTGCATGGGAAGAAATGTTCGAAGGCGGCCGCTATATTTTCTACCGCAACCGCGAAGTAGCGGGCGAAGCAGCTGTTCTTCAAGCGTACCAGCATGTCGGCAAAATGCCGTATGAAACGAAAGTGGCAATCCTTGGAAACGGCCATACCGCCAAAGGCGCGATGCGCATCCTTCACGGATTAGGCGCGGAAGTAGATGTGTTTGGTCGCAGGCTCGAATCGCTGTTCCGCGAGAAAATGACCGACTACGATGTTCTCGTAAACTGCGTGATGTGGGACACGAAACGCACAGACCGCATCATTTACAAAGAAGATTTGAAACGCTTGAAAAAAGGCGCCATGATCATCGACGTCAGCTGTGATCCCGAACTGGAAATCGAAACGTCGCGACCGTCGACGATCGACAATCCGGTCTATACGGTAGACGGCATCATCCATTACACAGTGGACAACACGCCGGCCATGTTCCCGCATACCGTCACGAAAGTGTTGAGCGAAGGTTTCTGGAGCATGCTTGATGACTTGACGGAAGGCAATTGGTCCGACATGGTCAAAGAAGCGGTCGTCATTGAAAGCGGCCGCATCATCGATCCTCATATCACCGAGTTCAGAGAAGCACGCGGCTTGTTGGTGAAATAAATCAAAACAGACTCCCGCACAGGACATTAGTGCGGGAGTTTTTTGGTTGAAACTTAAATTTTATCCCCGTATGTAGAAAACACTTCATACAGCTGAATCTTTTTAACCTGTATTCCGTATAATTAAAGCGAGATAGAAAATAACGCACGTCATACGAAAAGGAAGCTTTGAAAAGGTTTACTGGGTGTATGGCTTTTTAAAGCATTGTTTCTCACTTACTCTTTGTGAAAGGCATGATCTAATGGGCACTGTTGCACTTGTCATCTTAATCTTTTTCCTACCGTACGCTTGGCTCCTCTGGACCAGCATGAGTTCAAAAAGCGGGAAGCCGCGCTGGAAAAAACCTTTGGCCGTTCTTTTGGCATTGGTTCTGGTCAGTGCAGGTTTAAATTATTATTTTTCCGATACATATCAGCTTTCTTTCTTTCAAAATGGATTTGAAAGCAAAGTAGCCATTGTTGTTTCGTTAGCATTTCTGCTAATTGTCTCGGTCATCAACGTGATTACGAGCATCCTTTTCAAAGGGGCACCGAAGTCTGTCCATAACCCGAAAGTGGTGTGGGTTGTTACAGCGGTGCTCTGCACGACGATCCTGTTTTTCACCATATGGGTGTATCCGTTGGCAGAGAAAGCATCTTATATCAATAAAGTCGAGAATGCTTTAGCGCAGTCCGAGGAACAGCAAGCCGATGAAGAAATCACCGTCGTGTTCATGGGCTCTGAAAAAGAATGCTTCCGGACTTCCACAAACAATTGCACCCACGAAACGTATCAAAACGCATTTTTCCTCAAAAACAATTTGGATATGCAAAAAGAGGTCCAAGTGCGGATTCGGGCACTGGATTCCGAAGAAAAAGAATTGAAGGTCATCGAATCGGACATCATGACGCTGGAAGCAGGGGAATTGAAGCTGGTCGAGACGGAAGAATCTTCTGATCTGGAGAGCATCTGGAGCCGGACTTCCTTTGAAACCGATAAACGGATTCGTTCCTATGAATCGTTGTTCCGCTACCGGGATGCCGAGTAAAAAAACCTTCCATGTCAAACAACATTTTATCCATACAAAAACCCGCCCTCTTCAGCGAGAGGGCGGATTTCTTTTTGACTATCAATTTATTCGTTTAGAACTTACTCTCCGACCATGCCGTCGTTGTCATTGTCCCGCATATAAGGATATAACCAATGGTCGCTCATGATCGGCATAGGGAAACCGGCATCTTTTGCTTCTTTGATTGTTACTTGTCCGTTGCCGTTTGTATCCACACTGGAAACATCTCCGCCTGTGTTTGCAGGGGCTGACTCCACAGGGGCACTCTCAGTGGCTGCAGGGCTTAATTCAGCAGGTTCACTGTCGGTTAAGCCAAGTGATGCGTTGACTTCATCGGGGTTCACGTTGTCGAATGTATCCACGACTTCGTTGCCCGCAACCGTATATGTGTACTGGTAGCTAGAAGGAACCTGTGTGTCTGTATCCGGGTAGGTGATGATGGCTTCAAAATTCGTCGCTCCGCCGGCATCGCGGATGACGTCTTCCATATAAGCCTGGTCACCATGGCGGTTGAGCGTACTTTCCTGAGGGGTGATGTTATAGGCATTCGATACCCCGCCGAGCGAATCCGCAATGGCATGCCCTTCGTCTAACACGTCACTTTCAACGCCAGGAACCTTTGCTTCATCCGAGTAGTATCTGCCGGTCGATAAAACAGGTTCGTTGTTATCGTCCTGTAGAATGATTTCGTCAGCCACGACACGCACCAGTTGCCCATGTTCGTTCGTAAAGGCCCAATATTCGCGATCCCCAAACCCGATATCAACGACGACATTGGCTTCGCGAGTTCCAGAGATGTCACCGCCATCCACTTCGATCAGAGAGTATCCTGCGAACAGGTCATTCTTTTGTTTGGCCGCGGCTTCCGCAGCTGCTTTTTCATGAGCTGCCAGTTCCTGTGCTTCTTTTTCTTTTGCAAGCTCCTCGGCCTTTGCTTTCGCAAGCGTTTCAGCCTTTGCTTTTTCTTCAGCTGCTTTCTCTTCTGCGAGCTTCTCAGCTGCCGCTTTTTCTTCCGCTTCCTGTTCTGCTGCCAGACGCGCTTCTTCTTTTTCTAGCGCCGCCTGTTTCTCAGCTTCTTCCTTGGCCAGGCGCTGTTCTTCGGCTTTTTCCTCGGCCGCTTTTTCTTTTTGTGCTTCCATCTGTTCACTTTCGACGTCGGCTGCAGTTTCAACTTCTTCTGCTGTCATTCCAAAGCCAACAAAAGAACCGATGATCACGATAAATGAAGCTCCCGCCGCAAGAACATTTTGCTTAACCGTCAGCCCTTTTTTGAACAAAGCACTGACCAGTAACATAACGATGCTTGCAGCAAAAGCGAGTAAGGCAAGCAGCAACAACACCAAAAATAAATTACTCATTTCGTATTTCCCCCAGTTTTCTAACTAGATCTATATGACTATTTTCCAAAGTTGACTATAACATGATTAGGAAGGTAAATACTAGGGGGTGATGATTTTTGTATGGAATTATTTGGATTATTTTATTTGAAAGACTTGCTATGTATAAAAATAAAAGACCGTTTGTTATTAAATGAAATTTACTTTATCTAATAAACGCCAAAAAAATCCGCTCTATTGTTGAATAGAGCGGATTTTTTCTTGAATAGAAAACAAACATTTATCGGGTATGTTTAAACTGGATCGTATTCGAGTAATCCAATTATTTTTCCGCTTCCAGCACAGCCTTCACGCTGTTCGGATCAAAAAACTTATCCACTAAATCGTAGATCGTGATGAGTTCGTAAAGAATCGTAAACTCTGGCGGGAACAGGGTAGGCTCCACAGCATCGCTTGCCGTTACACCTTTGCTGTTCTCCCAAAACAGGTCGGTAATCCGTTTTAATTGGTGCTGATGCGTTTCATGGTCGTAGTCGAGGGAATGCTGCAAGTCGTCCGCAAGCTCCGCAACGGCCTGCATAATGGTATTGCGCTCAGCTGGTGTCCACTCCAAATTATGCAGCGGGATCCGAAGCAAAGCGTCCATATGGAACTCGAGGTTATGCAAAAAAAGTAATTGCCTTTCGGCCATCTGAAGATTTGCTTCACGATTGCGAACCCAAGGGTACAAACTGAAATCATCCCGCTGGTAATGAATCAATTTCTCCGTCTTTTTGATTTCCGTTGTCAGCCCTTTAACAATTTCCCGGTCTTCTTGAAGATCCGCATCTCCTTCAAAGAGGATCGTATGGAATGTGTGTTCCAATAATCTTCCTGCGCGTTCGCTGATGCTTTGGATGCTCCTAAGAATATCGCTTCGGTAGTTAGGCGGGAACACGAGCATGTTGACAGCGGTAGACACGAGCAGGCCGATTGTCGTGGTGCCTAAGCGGATGAAGAACGCAATCAGGAAATGGTCGTGGATGACTTCGACCATCGCGACGGAAGTTAATGTCGCGACGAGCAAGCCGGCGTGCAGATTAAGCCGATAACAGACGGCAATCGTGGCAACCGCGGCGAGTGTATAGGTGATCGGGGAATTCCCGAAGAAGGTAATGAAGAGAACCGCGAAGGCAGAACCGATTGCAGATGCCGGGAACCGGACAAGCCCTTTTTTGATCGAATCGCTGACGGTGGGCTCAATCGTCACAATGGTCGTGATGACCGCAAAGACAGGCGGCCAACCGAACCATCCGCAAATAATGGCGGTTAAGAAGATCGCTATCCCGGTTTTTAAAATCCGGCTGCCGTTGAAATGAAAGGATCGCATCATCTGTTAAGCATCCTTTCTTTTATGAAGTATTTTTGCCGTAGTTTATTATATCATCCATTTCTATAGTGATTCCAAGGCAATTTGGATGAGAAAATCGCATTCTGGTTCAGAAATAATTTAATTTATAGCTTTCCGTTGTATATTTCCTGCGGATTCAAATCAAGCTCCCAATTTCAACCAATTAAATGTTAGAATAAACACACAATTAAGGTGGGAGGTGTTTAGATGGAGCCAGGAAACGACAAGGTTTTATCAATACGGAATCTGACAATGAGCTATGGCAGCAAAAACATATTGAACGGCATCAATCTTGAAGTCACAAAGGGGCAGATCATCGGCTACATCGGACCGAACGGAGCGGGAAAAAGTACGACCGTGAAAATCATGCTTGGGCTGATTGATGACTACAAAGGAGAAGTGGTCGTTTTCGGTCAGGATATTTCTTCAGGCGATCCGTCGTATAAAAAGCGGATCGGTTATGTGCCGGAAAACGCGGAAGTATACGACAACCTGACGGCGATGGAGTATTTGGTGTTTAGCGGGGAACTTTATGGCATGGAGCGGGACGCGGCACAGGCAAAAGCGGAACGGCTGTTGCAGCAATTCGATTTGCAGGAGGTGCACCATTCCCGGCTTTCTTCTTTTTCAAAAGGCATGAAGCAAAAAGTGATGATTATCGCGAGTCTGTTGCATGACCCCGATTTGTTGTTTTGGGATGAGCCGCTCAGCGGACTGGACGCCAACAGCATGATGGTCATCCAGGAAATCCTGGCGCAGCTGGCAGCGCAGGGAAAAACCATTTTTTATTCTTCCCATATCATGGACCTGGTCGAGAAAATCAGCAACCGCATTGTCCTGCTGGTGAAAGGGGAAGTGGTGGCGGATGGCACGTTTGAGGAACTGCAGGAACTGAGCGCAGAAGGATCGCTTTCGGGGATTTTCAACCAATTGACCGGCTTTACGGAGCACCGCAGCAAAGCCCGGGATTTTGTATCGATCGTGCAGGGAGACCGGGAGGATGCGTGAATTCCAATCATTGAAGTTTCTGTCCATATTTAAAGGAGTCTTCACTAAACTCGGTGTGGATTATGCGATGATGGAAAAAATCCTGCAGATCAAACTGACGATGGATGAACGGCGGGTGCCGACGATTTTTAATGACACTGGCAAAAAGAAAGAAGGGAACCAGTTCCTGAAATCGCTTTGGATCTACGGGCTTTACAGCTTAATTTTGCTCCCGTTTTTATTGCTTGGAGACAATTATATCTTTCAGCTGAGCCTCGTTTTTGGCATCATTCTGTTTATCCTAATGACTTCTATGATTTCCGATTTCTCAGCGGTCCTGCTGGATGTCCGGGACAAGAACATTATCCAGACCAAGCCGGTGGGCAGAAAAACCATTGCCGCCGCAAAAATTGTCCATATCATGATTTATATCGCTTTCGTGGCCGGGGCTTTTACAACGATTCCGCTCTTTGTGGGATTGTATAAACACGGCATCTTTTTCGCGCTGATTTTTCTGATTGAAATCGTATTGACGGTTTTGCTGGTTGTTGTGCTGACGTCCTTGCTGTATTTAGTGATCTTACGGTTTTTTGACGGGGAAAAATTGAAAGACATCATCAATTACGTGCAGATCTTGCTATCTGTCGGCGTGGTGCTGGGTTATCAGGTATTGATCCGATTATTTGAGTTCACCGATTTGGATATGGTGTATACGTTCAATTGGTGGCATTTCCTGATTCCGCCGCTCTGGTACGCTGCACCCTATGAAGTGTTCCTAAACGGCAATTTTTCCGGCTCCTTGATTGCGTTTACTGTGCTGGCCGTGCTCGTGCCGGTCATTGCGATTTTCTGCTATGCCAAACTGATGCCGTCGTTTGAGCGGAATCTTGAAAAGCTTTTGAGCGATACGAAAACCGGGCGGCCGAAAAGGAACTGGCTGGATGAAGTCGCGGCCAAACTGTTGTGCCGCTCCAAGGAAGAACGGATCTTCTTCCGCTTTGCGGCGTCGATGATGAAAAAAGAACGGGAATTCAAGCTGAAAGTTTTTCCGGCACTCGGAATGTCCATTTTCTTTCCGTTTCTCTTTATGTTCACGTTTTCGGAAGACGGCGGGCTGGAAGAAATGGCAGAAGGCAATCTGTTTTTATTCATCTATTTCTGCAATTTCATGATTCCGAGCCTCGTATACATGCTGAAGTTTTCAGAAGGCTTTAAAGGCGCCTGGCTTTTCAAAGCGGCACCGGTCGAACGGATTTCCTATGCTTACAGCGGTGCCTTAAAAGCCTTTTTGGTGAAGTTGTATGTACCGGTTTTCGTTGCGGTGTCCTTGGTATTCATCTGGGTTTTCACGGTGCGTATCCTTCCGGATCTGGCAGCTGTATTTCTTGGGGGTCTTCTGCAAACCCTTATTGCGCATAAAGTGGTCAATGAAGACGGATTTCCATTTTCCATGTCGTTTGAGTTTGCCCAGGAAGCAGGAACTACGAAGATGCTGATGCTTTCACTCCTGACCGGAGCTTTTATCGGGGCGCATTTCATCGCGGCCTCGATTGGCTGGGGAATCTATATTTACATCGCAATTCTGGCTGCGGCGCTATGGATCGGCTGGCAGCGGGTTTTCTGGGAAAATAAAAAAGGCGGAAAGGAAAATCGAGATCTCGCATTGAATCGGACGGATTGAGAGTTATATGCCAGTGAACGGGAAGAAAATAGTAGATCGGAAACTCTAAAAATGCCCGCCCGATTTTTCGGGCGGGCATTCCTTATGATAAGTTACAGCCCATAAAATTAAGTGAGTTTCTTCTATAAACAAGTTTTACTGATACTCTCCGTATATCGCGACCCATGTATTCACACCGACAACGCCATCGACTTTCAAACCTTTGTCTGCTTGGTATTGCCGAACATTTCTGTTGGTCTCGGCTCCGAAGACACCATCCACCGCTGTTTTTAATCCGTACTGGTTTAATGTCCATTGGAGAAGCAGCACTTCCATGCGGTTACTTCCTTCGCGCAGGATGAATTGATGCTCCGGTGCAATATCCATCAAGTTTCTGAGTTCGGTTGGAAGTTCCCCGTTTGGATCTGTTGGTTTTTTATGTTCTGCGTAGATGGCCACCCATGTATCGATGCCGACAATGCCGTCGGCTTTCAAGCCTTTATCCTTCTGGTATTGCCGGACATTCCTGTCGGTCGCAGCGCCGAATACCCCGTCGACTGCTGTTTTTAGCCCGTACTGATTCAATGTCCATTGGAGGAGTTTCACTTCAACGCGTGTGCTTCCTTTTCGCAGCGTGTACTGATGCTCCGGGGCGACGGTCATGAGCTTTTCAAGGTTGGCTGGCAGCTTGTCTTCTTTGACTGCAGCTGAATGGCTTGCAGCTTCCGCCGGCTGAAAGGAGAGGGGAAAGGCGGCCAATAATCCGAATACCAGCAACATGGGAATGCATTTTTTCTTCACGGTTGAGTCCTCCTGAATTTGTATTTGCCTCCTAGGTACCCTCTCTAGGATAAAACAAAACGGTCAGTTAGAAAAACATAGTTTATAGGGGGCCCCTAGCAAGTATCCGTTTTTTATTTCTAATACTTTACATTTATAGGCAATCGCTGTCATTGCGATTGCCGAGAGGGTATACTTTTAAAAAAGACTAAACAGGGGGCGTAGGTTTTGGGTATATTCGATAAAATCTTTAAAAAGCCGGAAAAAACAGCGGATTTAAGCGGCATTTCCTTGAAGAAAAAAACGGCAACGATTGTGTTGGAGAAGAAGAAGTTGACCGGCGTTTCTGCCAGAGTCGGCGTCGTGTTGGATATTTCCGGTTCGATGCGAAAATTGTATAACGAAGGCGTCGTACAGGACGTGGTGGAGCG
This sequence comes from Planococcus liqunii, assembly GCF_030413595.1. Taxonomy (NCBI): domain Bacteria; kingdom Bacillati; phylum Bacillota; class Bacilli; order Caryophanales; family Caryophanaceae; genus Planococcus; species Planococcus liqunii. The sequence goes on from NZ_CP129238.1 coordinate 735,790, forward strand.
GGTGCTGGCGGTCGCAAGCCAGTTTGATGATGACGGCGAGTTGGATGTCTGGGTTTACGACAACGAATTTTCAAGGCTTCCGGCAGCGACCGAGGCGACGTTCATGGGTTATGTGGAAAAGAACATCCTGTCGAACTCGGGCGTCCACAAATTCGGCCGCAACGACGAGCCGAAAGTGATGGAAGACGTGATCCGAAAGTATACGAAGCAGGACCCGAGCGGCGAGCCGGTGTTCCTTGTCTTCATCAACGACGGTGGATGCAAGCCGGGCATCAAGAAATTCATCGTGGAATCATCGAGCCAGCCGATTTTCTGGCAGTTTGTCGGAATCGGCGATTCGAATTTCGATGTCCTGCGAAAACTCGATACAATGGAAGGGCGCGTCGTCGACAATGCGAACTTTTTCCACCTCGACGACATCAGCCAAGTAACAGACGAGGAATTATACGATCAGCTGTTGAATGAGTTTCCGATGTGGCTGAAGGAAGCGAAAGAAAAAGGGATTTTGAAGTAAGCTCTCAGGCCTCCAGTTTACAAAACGTTACTCCATTGGTATATTGAGCGTGAATGCAATGTTTTACAAATACGGATAAGGAAAGAGGTTGGACAAATGGATGTGCAATTTCCCATTGGAAAATTAGAAGTTCCTGAACACGTAACAACTGAACATGTGCAAGAATGGCTCGGGAAAATCAGCAGCTACACGGCGCGCTTGAGAGAAGCAGTCGATGGACTGAACGACGAGCAGCTTGGCAAGAAGTACCGCGAAGGCAGCTGGACCGTGCGCCAGCTGGTGCACCATATCGCCGATTCGCAGCTGACGATGTATCAGCGCCTTAGACTGGCATTGACGGATGACAATCCGACGGTTCCGGCTTTTGACCAGGAAAAATGGGCGGAGCTGCCGGACAACGAATTGCCGGTGGAAAGTTCAATCCGCATTTTGGAAGGTTTGAACGAACGGATCGTCGCCATCGGGAAGCATGTGACGGACGAGCAATTAAAGTGTGTTTTCACCCACGAAATGAATGGCGAAATCAGCGTCGCGACGAAACTCGCCAAACTGTGCTGGCACGAAGAGCATCATCTGGAGCATATCAAGATTGCCTTGGCGAAGTGATGAGCACTAGCTTATCGAAGTCAAAGTTAAAATAAACTTTAATCTTTAGACAAAATCCGTTCTATTTAATGATAGAGCGGATTTTTTTGCCAAAAAAGGGGAATAGGAACTTGTATATCCGACCATCGGTGTCAGCTCATCAAATCGAGCAGTTCCATGGTTTGATTAGGCAAAACTGCATTGGTTAGTTGTGGTCCTGGAGAAACGCTCAGGAAGGGAGTTTTTAGATGGAGCCGGTTATAGACATCATCCGCATTGTGTTGCCAATTGTCATCGTTGGGGCGATTGCTTTGTTTGTAATCAGTCGGTTGAAAGCGAAACAGAAGCGAGGCACGCTCGGCAAGAAAGAAACGGCAGAAGCTCAAACGCTGTTGGATAGCTTGATTCCACTCGGCATGATTGTTGGAATCGGAGGTGGAGTGCTGCTCGGTATCCTCTTTAACATCTCCTTGTCCATGGCGATTCCGCTCGGGGCAGGAATTGGGATGTTGGCAGGCTACTTTGCTTATGAATCTTACAGCAAAGAAGAAAAGAGCCCTTCCTAGAAAATGCCGATACTATAGAAGCAAAAGGATTGAATCGATTGAGTTTGGAATCAAGGAAGCGTACGCTTAAAGCAGAAACGAGAGGAGTGATTGGGAATGGAAGGAGCAATACCAGAATGGACGTTAAATGACGGAACGGTGCTGCCGGTTACCGGACTTGGTACATACGGACTTTGGGGCAATGCCGGAGCGAACTCCATCAGCAGCGGAATCAATGCCGGCTACCGGCTGATTGATACGGCCTATAATTATGAGAACGAGGGTGCTGTCGGGGAAGGCATTAAGCGCAGCGGCATTTCCCGTGAAGACATCTGGGTGACGTCCAAACTGCCGGGCCGTTATCACAATTACGAAAAAGCCTTAGTGGCGATTCAGGAATCCTTGTATCGTTCGAATCTGGATTATTTTGACCTGTATGTGATTCACTGGCCGCTTCCGAATCAGGACCAATACGTGGAAGCGTGGCAAGCCTTGATCGATGCGCAGAAATGGGGGCTCGTCCGGTCGATTGGCGTCAGCAACTTCCTGCCGGAACACTTGGAGCGCATCATTGGAGAGACCGGGGTCACGCCGAGTCTGAACCAGGTGGAATTGCATCCGTTCTTTAACCAGGAAGAACAGCGGAACTTTCACGAGAAGCACAATATCCAAACCCAGTCATGGAGCCCGATTGCCCGGGCTGCGGATATTCTGTCGAATGAAACGGTCCAAAAAATCGCTGGAAACCACAACAAGACGGTTCCTCAGATTGTGCTGCGCTGGCAGTACCAGATCGGCTCTGTATCGATTCCGAGATCCACTTCGCCCGAGCGGCAGCGAGAAAACCTGGAGATTTTTGATTTCGTTTTAAACGAAAATGAAATGGCTGAAATCGCTGCTTTGACACGCCCGGATGGCAGATTATTTGATATGGACCCAGCGACTCATGAAGAGTTTTAAGATAAGCACATGCAGCAGCACACCCGTCGCCAGACACTGACGGGTGTGTTTTTTATTCCTTTTGGCAGGGTTTTGCTGGAAAACAGTTTTGCCGCAAAGCCAATAAGGGAAGAGAAGGGAGAGGAGGGGTAAAAACATGAATAATTTTAAAGCGATCGTTGTAAAAGAACAGAAAGACGAAGTGGTTTACGGCGTGGAACAAATAGGCGAGGACCGGCTGTCAGAAGGGGAAGTCACCATCCAAGTGGCATATTCGTCGATCAACTACAAAGACATGCTGGCGGTGCAGAAAAAAGGCGGCGTCATCCGGAACTATCCGATGATCCCCGGCATCGATTTGAGCGGTACGGTAGTCGAGTCGAGCGATTCCCGCTTCCAGGAAGGGCAGGAAGTCATCGTCACCGGATTTGAAATGGGCATGAGCCATACCGGCGGCTTTTCCGAGTATGCCCGCGTGCCTGCAGACTGGGTGGTCGCATTGCCGGAGAATTTGAGCCTGCGGGACGCCATGGTTTTCGGAACCGCTGGATTCACGGCGGCATTGTCCATCCTGGCATTGGAGAAAAACGGCATGGACGCAGGAAACGATCCGAAAATTCTGGTGACCGGTTCGACTGGCGGCGTCGGCAGCGTGGCGTTGCAGCTGCTTGAAAAAATCGGCTACGGAAATATTACGGCATTGGTCCGCAAAGACCATCAAGAAGAAGTGGCGAAATCTCTCGGCGCGCATACCGTCATATTCCCGGACGACTTGGGCGAATTGAAAAAGCCGTTGAATAAAGAGAAATTCGATTACATCCTGGATACCGTCGGAGGGGACATCACTTCCGTGTTGATCCCTCAGCTTTCCTACGGCGGCAGCATGAGCATGTGCGGAATGGCAGCGGGTGTTGAACTGAAGGCAACTGTCCTGCCGTTTATCCTGCGAGGCGTCAATTTGCTCGGCATCGATTCGGTCAATGTGCCGATCGACAAGCGTCCGGCGATTTGGGCGAAAATGGCAAAGGACTGGAACATTGCCGGAACGACGTTGGTAGACGAAATTTCGCTCCAAGAAGTGCCGGAAACCATTGATGCCCTTAAGAAAGGACAACATCTCGGACGGACGATTGTAAAGTGCTAATGAAAAGCTTTAGGCAACAAAAATAAGGAAAGGATGGGGTCACCGTGAATGACAGCACATTGAAAAAAGTAACGCTGTTTACGATATTAAATCTGGTTTTTTATTTTTTGACGCTCGGCATCAATTACCTCGGCTCTTCCGGGTTTTTCAACGGACAAAGCCAAGGGGACATCTCCGACCAATACATGACGCTGATTTCCCCGGCGCCTTTTACGTTTTCGATTTGGGGCGTCATTTATAGTCTGGTGCTGATTACGCTGGTCTATTTGTTGATCAAACGGAAAGACGCGGGAGTCAGCAAGCTGGTCCTGTTGATTTCGCCGTGGTTTATCTTAAGCTCAGTATTCAACATGGCCTGGATCGTCGCGTTCTCGTATGAGAGATTGTTCATCTCGACACTTTTGATCATCGGCCTGCTGTTCTCGTTGCTCGTCATCATTGGGAAAATCTATACGCATCGCTTTGAAGTTCCAGCGACCCTGGCAGGGCTGAGCTTCACGCTCTACTGTGCATGGGTGACCATCGCGACTGTCGTCAATACTTCGCTGTTATTGGTGCAGCTGGAGTGGAACGGTTTCGGCATTTCCTATTCGGTTTGGACGCTGATCATCTTGGTGGTTGCGATTGCGTTTGTGCTCATTTACATCTCGCGGTACAAAAACGCTGCCTACCCGCTGCCTTTGGCATGGGCGTTCTTTGGAATCTACGGTTCTTACAGAAGCGGCCGGGTCGACCCCGAGCTGGCGACAGCCATCCAAGGTCTTCTGATTGCCGGCATCGTGATCTTTTTGATCGCTGCGGTGTGGAGATTTATTAAGAATGGGAATGCTCTTTTCTATAAACATACGGGAGAAGGGCGTTCTTGACATGAAAGCAGACACAAAAAGCTTCTTTTAAAAGAAGGTCTTTTGTGTCTGCTTTTTGATTGCTGCCTATTAGCTCATAAAGTGAAACTTGGACATGTTGCATTTCTAACAGTGGAAATATGAGAATGAATCGATAATTTTTAAAAATTGAAATTACTTGAAGGTGCTTATTCATCACCTATGCTAAAATAATCAGAAGCAATTGAATAGGGAACTCAAGGGTGGTTGGCCATCCCCGATAGAAAGGGGGTGGTAAGGATGACCGTGTATGAAGCATTGATGTTTGCAGTGATATTTGCAGGCTTGATGTTTGTAATAGCGTCATCGAGCCAAAAAAAATAACCTGCTCTTGAGTTGATCGCTCAGCGGGTTAACCTCATTAAACTCGACGCCGATCCCCTTGATGGGACCTGTCTTTTGCTGGATCGTCTGGTGTTAGCGCACCAGGCGATTTTTGTTTTCTTATTGGTATCATATACCCGAATAAATAAAATTTCAATCAACAGAAGTTAAAATCACCTTGTGTATAAAAACATTTCTGCATTATCATTCTTCAATACTTATATAAATAGTACTATAGAAGATGTTAAGATATTCTTTAATTTTAAGACGAATTACACTAGGAGGACGGATAATGGCTCCCAAAAACATGAAACCACTTATAGATATAGCTAAAGAACATGGACCAAAAGCAGGGAAGTTTCTGTATGATCATGCGGGTAAGATTGGACCAACTTTTATTGCTGCACAAGGAATTATAGAGAAACTGGCCGAAAACAAGAAAAATAAAGCTGACGGGGGAAAAATTCATCTTAGAAAAGAGCGTTATGATGAATTTAATAAAAGGATAATGAGAAATCTGAATGACTATAATAGAGAAGAACTTCATGCCTATAAACATGAAGCTATGGAATTTATTGAACAAATAGAGATGGAAATGTCTAAAGAAACTAAAGCAAAAAAACCACTCCATATTAAAAGAAGAAAAAACTGGGAAGCCTTGCTTGTTCAAATTGATGGGAAAATTAAAATGAAAGATTACCTAGAATACCTGAAGATTTACAATAAAGATGAATATACTAGCACTTACTTTGAAGGGTTCGAAAGAAACGTTAAAGAATTTAAAAAGCTTGTTGAAAAAGCTGATTCTAATGAAATAATAAATTTTTTAGTCAGCCAAACCAATATGGATCCTACAATCATAAGAAATGAATTTTTATAGAAAAATAAATTTCGCCGCATATAGAAATCACTCATCTGTATGTACAATGATGCGGTTAATGAAGTTGAACTACGTAAAGAAAAATCATCTTTGATGAAATCAATCGTTTATGAAAATGAGGTTTGTCTATCAAAAGAAGTGAATAAATACTATGACCTCCTTAAGAAGTACAATATGGCCCATCATTTAGAAAGCCAGGTGAACCATCAATGAAATCCTACATCATCAAAATCGAATTAGAACATTCCGATCCGCTGATTTGGCGGCAAGTGATTATGCCGGCAGGAGCGACTTTCAATATGCTGCATGACATCATCCAGCAGGTGACCAATTTCCAAAGCGGCTATCCTTATGAAGCATATCATCTGTTTGAGTTCGATTTAGCAGAGGACAACATTCGGGTGACGAATGATGAGGAAGCGTACCTCGAGCATCAGTATTTCAAAAAAAATCGCACAGAGTTCTCAGAGCGGCTGAAGAATATGGAGCCGGCGCATAAACGCTTTGAAGAAGCTTATCAAAAACGCCTTTCGACAACGGTAAGGAAACCTTCAGGCATCAAGATTGATGAATATTTAGAGAAGCATGGCGAGCTTCTCTATCGGTACGATTTTGGGGACGGCTGGGAATTTCGGATTCAACTGGAATCGATTGTCGATGACTATTATTTCGGATTTCCAACACTGCTGGACGGAGCTGAGACATCACCACCAGAAGATGTTGGTGGCATTCATGCATTTTATGAGTTCCTCCAAATTTACCGCGATCCGCAGCATCCGGAGCACCAAGAAATGAAGAAATGGGCAGACAGCCAGTCCTTCAAAGAATATGACCCAGACCGAATGAATGGAAGACTGAAAAGCCGGATGTACAAAAAGACAGAGTGGGATAAGATCCATCATGAAAACCACCGGGTGATTGAAGATAAATACCGGAAGAGTTGATTCACTGTTTCCACATGTGCAGTACTACTTCTAAACAAAATAACGAAGAGCATATCCGGTATTTTGCCGGATATGCTCTTCGTTTTATTCATCGTGTTCAGTTCACTAATTCCAGCTCCACTTCCACCCCAAAATGATCCGATACCACCTGTTTATGGCTACCATTGAAAATGACCCGCGACGACTTGACGCGTAAAGCTTCCGTTGAAAGAATCAGGTCGATGCGAAGGTCTTCCTTGTTCTGGCTCCAGCCGGTGATTTTCCCTTTCACGGTGATGCCGTCATCTTTTTCTTCCGCCAGTGTATAGGTGTCGTACAAACCGTGTTCCATCAAGTACGCATAGCCTTCGCCTTTGAGGGAGGCGTTGTTGTTGAAATCGCCCAGCAGGAACACGGGCACGTCTTTTCGGATGTGCTGAAGCAGCTGGTCGGCTTGATATTTGAACGGTTCTTCCGGATCATGCCACCAGCCGGTGTGGCAGGAGTAGAAGGTGATCGGCCGGCCATCGCAGCGGATAGTGGCTCCAACAATTTTACGGGTACTATGGGAATGCTTGTTGGTATCTTGGCTGACGAAGAATGAATGCTCTTCAATGACTGGATGGCGCGTCAGGATCACGAGGCCTTCTTCATACTTGCCATACACGAGATGGGAAAAGCTCCAGACCATCGTATAGCCGGTCACACCAAGTTTCTCCATTTCCTGAAGCAGCACCAATGCGTAATTGTCCTCTTCTACGATGTGTTCGGCCGATTCTTTGCCGAGCGACTGATTGACTTCCTGCAGCGCGATGACGTCATAGGCGTTTTCCTGGATGGCTGCCGCCAAGTGGCGGATCTTCTCCAGTTGGTTTTCTTCGTGCCAGGCATGGGCATTCAATGTCAGTAGTTTCATGTTTGTCATCCTCCCAATCATTTTGATGGCTGAGTTTCTTATTGAAAAAGCCGGATCGATACGAATAAATTCGCGCCAATCCGGCTTTGGAGTTGTTAAATTGTTCTAGGTTTCTTCGATTCCGCCAGTGATTTCAACGATGTCTTTAGCGTTTGCTTCAATATGGCCGGATGCTTTGATCTTCACGGATTGGCCTTCTTGAAGGTTCGTGAAGACAATCGGCGTGATGATGGACGGTGCATGCTCCCCGATATAGGAAAGGTCCATTTCCATCAGCAATTGGCCCTGTTCGACCAAGTTGCCTTGTTCGACGCGGGACGTGAAGCCTTCGCCTTTGAGGTGGACGGTATCAATGCCGATGTGGATCAAGAGTTCCGTGCCGTCGTCCGCTTTGATGCCGATTGCGTGTTTCGTCGGGAACAGCGTCACGATTTCACCGTTCACCGGAGAAACGACTTTGCCTTCTGAAGGCTTGATTGCAAATCCGTCTCCCACCATGCGGCCGGAAAATACCTGGTCCGGCACATCGGTGATCGGCAGGATGTCACCGGCGATTGGACTTCTGAAGTCAAGCGCATTCAAACGGACGGGTGCGTCTCCGCCGTCTTTTGCCTGGTTGATCACATTGGATACAGCTGTTTTCGTGCGCGGTGTTTTGCCGTTGATGATGTCCTGCATTTGTCCGCGCAGGTTATCCGAGAGAGGGCCGAATATGGCCTGGATGTTGTTGCCGACTTCCATGACGCCGGAAGCGCCAAGTTTTTTCAAGCGGTTTTTGTCGACCTGGCCTTTGTCCTCTACACTGACGCGCAGGCGCGTGATGCAGGCATCCAGATGATTGATGTTCGCTTGTCCGCCCATCGCTTCCAGGATTTCGTACGGCAAGTCGCCGACAGCTTCTCCGCTTTCTTCGTCTTCTTCTTCATCTTCACGGCCAGGAGTCATCAAATTGAACTTCTGGATGGCGAAGCGGAATCCGAAATAGTAAATGACGGCGAAGAATAGACCCACGACAATGACCCAGAACCATTCCGTTTTGCCCGGCATGACGCCGAAGAGCAGGAAGTCGATCAGGCCACCGGAGAAGGTCATGCCGATTTTCACATCAAGCAAATGCATGGTCATGAACGACAGTCCCGCGAATATCGCGTGGATTCCGAACAAGACCGGTGCAACAAATAAAAACGCAAATTCAAGCGGTTCGGTGATGCCTGTCAAAAAAGAAGTCAGAGCGGCCGAAGCCATGATGCCGCCAACCACTTTTTTGCGTTCCGGGCGTGCGCAGTGGTAAATGGCAAGCGCCGCTGCCGGAAGGCCGAACATCATGAACGGGAATTTCCCGGTCATGAACGTGCCGGCTGTGAAATCCACACCGTCCCGCAGCTGCTCAAAGAAGATGCGCTGGTCGCCGCGGATGATTTCGCCTGCAGCGTTTGTGTAAGCACCGAACTCAAACCAGAACGGCGAATAAAAGATGTGGTGCAGCCCGAAAGGAATCAACGCCCGTTCAATTACCCCGAAAACAAAGGCAGCGAGTGTCCGGTTGGTTTCCAGCATAAAGTGGGACAGTGCATTCAAGCCATTCTGTGCGAACGGCCATACCAGGAACATGGCGATGCCGAGAAGCAAAGCGGAGAACGCCGTGATAATCGGAACAAAACGCTTTCCTGCAAAAAAGCCGAGAAATTGCGGCAAGTTGATATTGAAGAATTTGTTGTACATGGCAGCTGCCAGGATCCCGACAATGATTCCGCCAAATACGCCCGTCTGCAATGTGGGAATTCCTAGGACCATGGCATATGCCGGGTCCGTCGTCATCTCAGCTGTAATGCCGCCGAACGCTTTCATCGTGACGTTCATAATCAGGTAGCCGATAATGGCAGCGAGCCCTGCGACACCGTCACCGCCAGCGAGGCCGATTGCGACGCCGACCGCAAACAGCAGCGGCAAATTGTCAAAGACCACACCGCCGGCTTCCGCCATGACGTAGAGCAGGGACTGGATCCAGGAAGCGCCGAAGAATGGGACCGCTTCCACAAACGTGTCTTGTGAAAAACTTGTGCCGAAAGCCAGCAAAATTCCGGCTGCAGGCAAAAGCGCTACAGGCAGCATCAATGCCTTTCCGACTTTTTGCAGTGTACCGAATAAATTAAAAGACATCATAATTCCTCCTTATTGAATAGGTAGAGCGGATAAAGCGGGATGGCGACTCGACCACAAAAAAAGGCATGAGCAGAAAAGGCACGGGTAAAAAGAGGGAGTGTCCCCCTTGGATTAACCGTTGCACCTTTTCATACTCATGCCTGATCGAATCAGTAACACGTATGAATTAGTTTGGGTGGGTCAAGCGCTGCAGATGAATCGTCAGATAAAGCACTTCCGCTTCGTCTACGGGCTTGTTCAATTGGTTTTGCATAACTTTTATCAGCTTCCAAGCCAGATTATAGCATACGGGGTATTCGGCTTTCAACAACTCTTGAAGTTTATTTTCTTCGCCAAGCGCTTCGCCTTGATGTACGCGGTCGATCGCCCGGTACAGATGCTGGATCAAGCGGTGGTAATTGACGTTGTCTTTGGCCAAATCGACTTTCAGTTCGCTTTGGATCAGTTTTGTCAGCCGGGAGATGAGTGCGTGATCCCGATTGATATCGCGCAGCGCTTTGTCGGTTACCGCACTATGGATATGGAGGGCGATAAAACCGATTTCCCCTTCAGGAAACACGACGTCCATACGGTTTTCCACTTCTTTTACCACGTCTTTTGCCACCCGGTATTCTTTCGGATACAGTGTTTCGATCTCCAGCAGGAACGGATTGGCGAACTGGATGTTTTTCTTTGCCCGTGTAATGGCGAAAGACAGATGGTCGGTCAAGGCCACATGTATGTGTTCATTAAGCTTTTTGCCCATGTTCTCCTCGATGAACACCAGCCACTCATTGATGGAAGCAATCAGGTTTTCATCAATATGCGGAATCAGGTTGACGTACTGTTCTTTTTCCGCCTCATCCTGCAGCAGGAAAGTTTTGTCGGCATGATCAAACGAAATGACGTCTCCTTTTTTCCGGTTGAAGCCGAGGCCGTTTCCAATCAATACGACTTCTTTATAAGCGTCGTGGCGGGCAATCACTACATTATTATTCAGTACTTTTTCGATGGTCAATAACTGTTCCATTTTATCTACCATTCAAGTGAACCTCGCTCTCTGTTGCAAAAAACTTATCTTTTCTCAAGCCATGGCGCGCTGTAAGGGCCAGCGCTTGTGCCATTATGTCGATTTCTTTTTCGCTGATCTATTGTGAGCAGCATTCGCTCTTCCGTTTAGGTACCTTCATTTTACAATAGCCGGCTGGATTCCGCCTTCTATCCGGTGCCTCTTGTTCCATTGTAAGGGAAGGCGGCGGAGTTTACAGGGAAATCTGTACTTCCATTCTCCAAAGGCGTTCACTCCGAGCTAGAATTCTTGTAGTCACTGGGAGCTTATGCTAATTTGGATAAATGACCCAATAAAAGAAAAGAGGAAGTTATTTATATGAAACCACAATATAAAGCGTTATTCGAAGAAATCACCTTGCCGAACGGCGTCGTATTAAACGACCGTTTAGGCGTTGCGCCCATGACTACATACTCCGGAAATCCGGACGGTACGGTATCGGACGAAGAACTGGTTTACTACCGCCGCCGCTCGAACATCGGCAGCTTGTTCATCTCCGCATGCATCGCAGTTTCGGAAAACGGTATCGCATTCCCGGGGCAATTCGTGGCATTTGATGAAGACGTCATGCCGCGTTTGACGCAGTTGGCGACAGCGATGAAAGCAAATGGCAACAAAGCGATCCTGCAAATGCAGCACGGCGGACGCCAAGGACAGCCGCAATTGATCGCAGCCAACGAAACGGTGGCACCGAGTGCTGTCGGGGGTTCTGCTGAAAAGCCGGCACCGCGTGCACTGACAGGGGAGGAAATCACAGCAATCATCCGCGACTTCGGCGAAACGACGCGCCGCGCGATTGCAGCCGGTTTTGACGGGGTGGAAATCCACGGCGCCAACACGTACTTGATCCAGCAGTTTGTATCGGAAGTGACCAACCTCCGCGCAGACGAATGGGGCGGCAGCTTGGAAAACCGCATGAAGTTCCCGCTTGCGGTTCTTACCGAAGTGAAGCGCGTGGCAGCGGAATTCGCCAATGACGACTTCATCATCGGCTACCGCCTGTCACCGGAAGAATACGGCGAACTGGGCATCGGCTATACGATTGAAGAAACAAAAATCCTGACAGAGAAATTGATCAAAGGCGGCATCCATTATCTGCACGTGTCGTTGATGGATTTCAAAAAGCGCCCGCATAACGAAGAAACAGAAGGCAGCATCGTTGAGGTCCTGTCCAAGCAAATCGCCGGACGTGTCGCGTTTGTGGTTGTCGGAAGCGTTACAAAGCCGGAGCATGCCGTTGCAGCGCTCGAAGAAGGCGCCGACCTCGTCGTAATGGGACGCCAAGTGCTGGTCGATCCGGAATGGACGGAAAAAGTGAAACAAGGCAAAGAAGGCGACATCAACGAAACCATCCCGCATGAAATGATCGGCAAGCTCGACATTCCAGGGCCGCTTTGGAACTTGATGACTACGTATAAAATGGTGGCTATCGAAGAACCGGAAAACGTTAACGCTGAATAAGCATGTGAAAAGCTCCTTGGCCAAAATGGCCAAGGAGCTTGAGCTTGTAGACAAAAGAATTTCTATACATGATAGCTGAATAAACCTAAGACCAGAGAGGAAACCCCGGATCCTGAACATGAAGATTATCTAGAGGTGTCGCTTTTCTTCTTGAGCTGCCTCTTTAAGCGTCAATTAGATTAACATTCACTATCGAATCAAAGAGAGACGCCCCAACCGGTCCGGCCACGGAGACTCCTGTGGGACAGCGAAAGCTGAAGACCCCGCAGGAGCAGAGCGACGAGGAGGCTGAAGCCGAGCCCACGGAAAGCGAAGTGGCTGGTCCGGTTGGTTTTATGCCTTTCTATACATTTCATCTAAACTTTGTCTACAGCCTGAAGCTCCTTGGCCAAAATGGCCAAGGAGCTTTTTTTGCTTCTTTCCTAAGAGCGAACCTTGTCTGTAGACGCGATAGCAGATCGGAATGGATGAACGGATTCGGGTCGTATTGGGCCATTTAGAAATGATATAATAACTACTAGAACATGAAACCTGATTTGTGGGAGGAGAGATGCATTGGTGAACGGCTGGCAGTCTATTTATTTCCACGACGAAGATGAAATTATGGATGAACGAAGAGGGTACTACCCATCGAACAGCGTACCTAATCCGATTTTTGGCATGAGCGATGCGGTTCGGCAGAAAAGCGGATATGAGCATGTCCATCCCATCACAAACGAACCGTTCGAGTACACGTTATCGGAGTTTCAATACGGGGATTACCGGCTGAAGTATTTGACGGCGAAGATACCGGTCGATGATAAAATCTACCAGTCCATCTGGTGCAAATACGAACCATATTCACGGAAGCCGCAATTGGGCAGGGGAATCGAAGGGATGGTTTTGCAGCAATTTGAAACCTCCCGCCCGAAAAAGCCGGATCCCGAGCGGTACGGCGTTTATACTCACGTGCCGGGAATGGCCGAATTCGTCAAGAAATACGAAAGCTGGCCATTCAAGGAAGTATGGCTGGAGTATGATGCCCTGATGCAGGAGAGGTTCGGCGAATTTTATACGCCGCTCCTGCCTGGAACCCGCAAGCAACAAATCCTTTCGGTGTTTGATGCTTTCGATGCGGAACCGATTGAAGATTTTGTGGTACTGTATGAACTTTGCGGCGGCAACGACGACGATTTTTGGCTGGACAGCATCGAGGAGCATGGTTGCGCTTATGCCCATATTGGCGGGAACCCGTTGATGAAGCTGAGCGAAATCGAGTCTGAAGTGAAGTATGCCGGAAAAGACGTTCGGAGCGAGTACCCTCACCAATCACTGCCGGCTGGTTATGTGAAAAACAACCGGATGCTGTCGAACCGGATACCCATCCACCACGATGGCGGCGGCAATTTTATCGCGATAGATCTCGATCCCGATATGCGCGGGACTTACGGCCAAATCATCACAGTCGACCATGAGTACGAGGAGCAGGTCGTGCTTGCAGGAAGCTTGAAAGAATACATCACCATTCTTTACTACTTCCTGAAAGAACTCGGAGTTATCGACAACGGCGAAGGGTATGAAGGGGACCGGCCTTTATCGTCTTATATCAATCCACAATGAAAATAAGCAGCGGCTTTGTGCCGCTGCTTATTTTCGTCTGTCTCCGTAAATCCAATCCGGGTCGCGTTCCTGTGTCCGAATGTAGCCGGCGACTTCCTGAAAGACCGCTTCTTTTGTGTCGGCAGTCCATCCAATTCCGGGATAGGAAGTGCCTGACTGCCGCTTTAGTACAATCGGTTCCCGATTTGCCAGCATGGCTTTATGGAGCATCGTCTGCACTGCATCGTCGTCGATTGATCCGGGTTCATCGATCAGCAGGAAAAAGTAGCTGTCTCTGGCCATTTTGGGGTAGATCATGCGCATCGCTTCTGCTTCGGCTATTTTTTCATCTTCATATGTCGAGTAGGTAATTCCATGCTCGTCAAACACACGGAAAAGATCTTGCGCAATTGCCCAATCCGCTTCCTTGAAAGCAACGCAGACGTCGTATTTGGGCATTGCCCGAATCGAATCCCTGTTTTTCTGCCGGTAATCCGTCATTATTCCAACCCCTTTGCCTTATGACCAGTATAGCAAATTTTTCTTCTCAATTTGGCTGCTCGAGGGGATTTCCAGCCGGCGTATAGAGAGAAAGAAATTACAATTAGTTTCCAGTAAGCGGAGAAGGGTATGGCGTAATAAGGGCTAATAAAGACAGATTCCCGAAGGAGGGATTTTTTGAACGAACGTGTTAAAAATATCATCCTCGGAACTTTGGTATATGGTGGGATTGCGATTGTTGTCTCGATGATATTGAACGGCGGTGAGCCGGTCTGGACTTTGGTGATCGGCATGGCCATTGCCGGATTTCTCACTTATGCATTCATCTATCCGGCCTTGGACAAAAGGAAGCGCAAACAAATTTGATGGCCATAGGAGGCATTTATGGACAACAGGACAAGGATGATCCGTTGGCTGAAGGAGCCGATTTTTTCAAAGAAAATAGATCCGTTCATCAATTTTTTGCTTGCCTTTGCAGGGGCGATGCTTGGTACACTGGTCTATCCAAAAACCGAGATGCCTTTTTGGCAGTTCTTGCTCTGGATGATTCCGGTGGCCATCCTGCTCGTCGCATTTCTTAAAGTGGTCGGCAGCGTCTGGAAAAGCAATAGAGAGCAGCAGGAGATGAAATAGCAAGCCTAAGGAGTAAACCAAGGGCTGCTTAAAAAAACTGCAGAAGCAAACGCTGGTAAAAAGACCTCTTGGAGGAAATTGCGATTTCTCCGAGAGGTCTTCTGTTTTATGGTTGAGTTAAATGGCATTCACTGCGTTAAAACGCTCCCGATCCGCCGCCACCGCCGCCGACTCCTGCACCGGAACCAGCCGATCCGCCGCTTGCGCTGGCTGTAGTAGTTGAACCGGCTGATACGAAAATGGCAGTCATGAATACCGGGTTCATGACAAAACTGGAATCGTCTGCGGCCGATTCAGCGGAAGTGAAGGCCATCGCTTTCCGTTCGGCGGTTTTCGGGTCGCTGCCGAGCAGGTAAGCGTAGGCACGTTGTTTTTCATCCGTCTTCAGCCGGTCCCACTGATTGGCCGGCAAGTTTTGCATTGCCGCTTTTAGCTGGCGCCAGTTGTGGCGGATTTCATGCCCCTCGAATGTGATAGGCGAATAGCTGATGGCGATGCCAAAAGCTGCCATCGCAAGGACAATTGAAGCAGCCATCCAAGGGAACAGCTCGTAGATACCGGTATAGATGGCGAGGCCGATGAATGCGGCACTCAGGATGCCGGCCGTCCAGCGCAGCACGGGATGCTTCTCGTAAAAGCCTTTCGCTTTCACTTCCTGGGCAACGCCTTTATTCCATTTAGCTATTGCTTCATTATAGGCTGCATGGTTGTCTTCATTTTTCGTGAATTTTTCCACTCCGCTCAGCTTGAATTCCCGGCCGTCGCCAATTTGATCGAATAAAAGCTCAATCAGTATGGCTTCATGGTCATGGTCCGTTTTCCGGTGGACCAGTTCAAAATGGTCTTCCGAAAGTTGCCGGATATTGCCTTTACGCATAAGCTCCAGGATCGCTGCCGAAATCGCGTTCGGCGACAGGAATACGGAATTTGTGAAATAAAGCAGGGCCGGGATGCTCATCGATGCTTTCGGTACGAAAAATTCATACGGGTAATTCCGGATTTGCCGTTTCCGTTTGTACGCGCGGAACCACAAAGCGAGCGTCCCGATCAGCAGCAAGATTCCGCCAATCGCAATGGCTGGAATTCCGACATTGCGTGCGGTCTGCTGGTTCTTGGCAAAAGCCGCGGCTTCGTTTTCCAGGTTCTCCCGATCTTGGGCCATATCGTCCCGGACCGTCCCGCTTAGCGTCTCAGCGCCCGGGAACAATTCCGGTTCAAAAATGGCTCGGACGTTGGCATTTTCACCTTCCGGCACGTAGCCCAATTCGAACAGCGCGGTGCCGTCGTCTGTGATGCGCTCTGTGCCGTACGCTTCTTCGTAGCCGAGAGCTTCCGTATTTTCAGTGGGAGCAGGCGGAGTGACAGCAATCGCCAAGTCGCCGTATTCGCTTTCGTTGCTTTCGTCAAAGAACGCCCAATAAAACTGCGCCCCGTCTTCGAACTTCTCCACTGCGTTTGAGATTTCGTAAGTCAGTTCGATCTGGATCGTTTCGCCGTCTTCCCCTTCGCGATGGATTTGGTAAACGCCGTCTTCCATTTCCACTTTCAAGGGCTTGCCGTTTTCGGCAGCCGAGAAATTATCAATTGCTGTTCCTTTTTTCTCGATCAGGCTGCGGGTAATGCCGTTAAAGTCGTCGTCGAATTCGTACGTGAATTGTTCCGTGACATCTGCGGTGCCGTCTGCATTCAATTGCGCATCAATCTGCACTTCCGAAATGCCAAAGTCGATTGCATACACTTGAGCGGGAACCAGTCCCACCAAGAAAATTGCCAGTGCATATGGAATGATTTTTCGTTTCATGGTCCATCACCTCTTGTATAAGCATACGGGTGAGTCTGGAAAAAGTTTCATGGAGAAAAGGCTAAGGGCTCTGCTTAGGGGTGAATAATTGATTGGGAAAAAGGGATTGAGCAGGCCCGTCTTGAATTTATTAAGAAGAAAAAGGCTGGAACATTAAAAGGAGGAATTGCCATGCTGTTTATGCTGATGATCAAAGCATCACCCACTTCGGAAGCGGGAAAACTCCCGAGCACTGAATTGATGGAAGCCATGTCGCAGTACAACAAAGAATTGATGGATGCGGATGTTCGGGTGATGGCACATGGGCTTCATCCCAGTTCGAATGGAATTCGGCTTTCGTATACAAATCCTGGTGAAAAGCCGGTAGTGACCGAAGGGCCGTTTGCAAATCCAAAAGAGTTGGTTTCAGGTTTCTTTTTGATTGATGTGGCATCGAAAGAAGAGGCCATTGAATGGGTGATGCGGTTGCCGGATCCAATCGGCAACGGGGAAGGAGAGGCCGAATTGCGTCAGGTGTTCGAAGGGCCGGTGGAGAGTTCGGAACCGCAGTCCGATTAAGTATGCGTCAAGTTTTCGCGTGGGGGAAGGAGGGGGAGTATGCGAGCCATGGTTTGCACCCGGTACGGGCCGCCGGAGGTGTTAGAGCTTCAGCAGCTCGACAAGCCGGTGCCAAAAGCGGGCGAAATTCTGATTAAAGTCCACACATCCACAGTTACAGCCGGGGATTGCGAAATCCGGAGCTTTAAATTCCCGGTGCTGTTGTGGATTCCGCTACGGTTGTTTTTCGGCTTGCGGAAACCGAGAGTGAACGTACTCGGACAGGAATTTGCCGGAGAAGTTGAAGCCGTGGGAACCGGACAAACAGCCTTCCAGAAAGGTGACCGTGTCTACGGCGCGACGGGTTTGAAGCTCGGGGCGTATGCCGAGTACCTTTGCCTTTCTGGCAGCTCCGCAATCGCCCGGATTCCGGAAGCAATCCGTTTTGAAGAAGCTGCCACCATCCCGACAGGCGGAATGAACGCTTTGTTTTTTCTCCGGAAAGCGAGAATCCAGGCGGGCCAAAAAGTACTGGTCATCGGAGCCGGCGGCAGCATTGGCACGGTGGCCGTTCAGCTTGCCAAACATGCAGGCGCCGAGGTGACGGTCATCGACAGCAAGGAAAAATTGGACATGCTCTTATCCATTGGTGCAGACCGCGTAATGGATTACCGGCAGGAAGATTTTACGGCAACTGGCGAAACGTATGACGTGATTTTTGATGTCGCGGGAAAGAGCCCATTTACCAAAACCGTCAACGCATTGACACCGAAAGGCATTTACCTGATGGGCAATCCGGGTCTTAGCCAAATGTTCCGAAGGCTGTGGCCGACGAAAAAAGGCGGCCGGAAAATCATAGCGGGGGCAGCCAGCTACAACGCCCAAGATTTGCGCGAGCTGAACAAACTATTGGCAGAAGGCAAACTCAAGCCGGTTGTTGATCAAGTATTCCCGCTGGAACAGCTGCACGAAGCGCACCGCTATGTAGAGAGTGGGGCGAAGAAAGGCAATGTGGTGATTGCCAATCAATTGGAGTTCAGTGAGTTGAAGCAATTTATAGGTGTGAATGAAAGTGAAAAGATATAGATGAAAAAGTCGAGCCGCCGTTTCGAAAAGAAAAGGCGGCTCTTTAATGGATTGATTTCTTCATCGGTATGCCGTTGCCAGGATCCGAGCTCTGCAATGATTCTCAACGGCGACTTCGAGCGATACGAGCGGGTCGGGTTGCCGGGAAAGCGTTTGTCGGTCAAGTTCGGGTCGTTCTCGAATTGGCCGAGCGGTTCGACAAGAAAGATTCTCTCTTTAGCATCAGCGGCAGCGAGTTCGGCGCCCCATTTGGCTGCGTCCAAGGTGGCAGTGAAATAGATGTAATTGGATTTCCTGTCTTGGTAATTGGATTGGTTTTGCGCCTCCAACAAATCGCCTACAGCTAACTGGGCTTTGGTTCCGTGGAAGAAAGGCCCGCGGTCTAAGGCTTCTTTGTTCTCATTCATAGGGATCTGCCTCCTTTGATGCTTACAGTATAGGGCAGGAATTCATGGAAAGGTAGTCTATAAATTGGTTTTTAAATGGGGTATAATGGAAGTAGAGAGAACGGAGCTGGGTAAATGCAAGTGCTGTTATAAAGGATTGCTACTATTAAGCAGCTCAAGATCCGTGTTGTATTAATAAGATAGAAGTTAAATGAAGGAGCCGGCTTATCCAATGGAAATGAATTACAAGGTAACTGAAGAAGATTATATTGATTTTAACGTGTATCATTCGAAGAGTTCAGAGACAGTGAAACGCTCCCTGATAATCCAGCGAATCACGGTTCCTCTTATGTATGTGCTATTGGCGATATTTTTTTCTTATCTCCTTGATCTGCCATTCTTAGTATTATTAATTCCGTTTTTAATTTTAGCAGCTTTATGGATCATTTTTTATCCAGCTTACTTTTTCAGGCATATTGGAAAAACGGCCAAAAAGATGATTCGTGAAGGAAAAAATAACGGAGTGCTGGGAGATTATACAATGGTTTTATCGGAGGACGGTCTCCGTGAAATCAGCAAAACCGGTGAGAAAAGTGTAGCTTGGTCAGGCATCGAGAAGCTTGGGGAAGATCAGACGAACTTTTATTTATACAATAGTGGAATGTCTGCCTTTATTCTGCCCAAAAGAAATCTGGAAAATGTGGAAGAAGTGAGAAGTTTTCTGCAGAGTAAACAGAAGAACTAAGCAAAACAAGTCTTTGAAATGAAAGCACTAAAAACTTTAAACTACAAAAGCGCTAAATTCTCTTGAAACAGAGGATTCGGCGCTTTTTTGTTTTGTAAATTAGTGAATGTCCCGCTTCGTAAAGCTGCCGCCTCGAACTTCGGCGACGTCGTACACGGCGATGAACGCGTTCTTGTCGATTTCGTAGATGATTTCTTTCATCTTGCTGTCTTCAAGACGGTTGATGATGCAGGTGATTTCTCTGTATTCGTCGTTCGTGTAGGCGCCTTTGACTAGGCTGTACGTAGCATTTCGGCCAAGGCGGTCGTAGATGGTCTGCACGAGCAGCTCCGGCTCTTTCGAAATGATTTTATAGGTTTTGGAGCCGCTGAACCCTTCTTCGACCAAGTGAATCACTTTGGATGCGATGTAATACGCGATGCCGGAAAGGAACGCGCCTTTCAAACCGAAGACGAATGAAACGACAATAAAGACGAAGACGTTCAGGAACAGGATCATGTCACTCGTTCCGAACGGCAATTTGCGCGACAGCAGCACAGCAAGCATATCGATGCCATCCAGTGCTCCGCCGTTCCGGAGTGCAAGCCCCATGCCGACCCCGATGATAATCCCGCCGATAACGGTGACGAGTAAGGTATCGCCTTCGACAATAGTTGGGACGTGGTGCATGACGGTCGTTGCATAGGCAAGGGAAGCGATGCCGATGACTGAATAGATGGCAAAGCTCCGTCCGATTTGTTTATAGCCCAAATAGACGAAGGGGATGTTTAAGACTGCGATCAATAAGCCAAGAGGCAATTCAAACAATTGCGAGCCGACGATGCTGAGGCCCGTAATGCCGCCGTCGGATACATTGTTCGGAATCAGCACGGCTTCAAGACCATATGCAGTGATGAATGCTCCAATGATAATAGGCAGCGCCCTCAACAGCATTTTGGCACGGCTCTTCTTGCGTTTTGTAATGGTTTGGTTCATTTTACTTTCTCCTTCTATGTAGTATCGAGATGGAACTTTTTTTCACTTAACTATTAAATATACCCTTTTTTTGGCTGTTTTCATAGCGATAGCTCTATGTGGACCGTCAAAGAGCCGTGTTCTTCTCCTTTTTAATCGATCCGCAATAAGTTTTTAAGTACAAAAAAACACCTCCGAAGTTGTCGGAGGTGTTCTCAAAAAATCTATTATGGGTTGGTTGACCAAAGGCCAGCTGATTTCAATAGCACGCGCGGATGAAGTTTCAACTGCGCTACCATCATTTCTGCCAAGTCTTCCGGCTGCATGACTTTGTCCGGGTTGCCGTCAGTCAAGTTGCTTTCAATTGCCAAGTCCGTTGCTACGGTACTCGGTGTTAAGGCAGTCACACGGATGTTGTGTTTTCTGACTTCCAACATTAGCGATTCTGTAAGCCCCATGACACCGAATTTAGAAGCGCTGTAGGCACTTGTCAACGGTGCGCCTTTTTGGCCGGCGGTTGATGCAATATTGATGATTTCGCCTGACTGGCGCTCGATCATCTGCGGCAAGACGGCACGTGTTACGTAGTAGACGCCCATCAAGTTCGTATCGATGATGCCTTTGAATTCTTCCGGCGACAGTTCCAAAAACTTGCCGAATTTGCCGATGCCGGCATTGTTGATCAAAATATCGATCGATCCGAGTTCCGCTGTGATGTGCTCAACGGCTGCGTTGACCGCTTCCGGGTCTGCAACGTCCGCTACAGCAAATACCGTTTTGACGCCGTATTGTTCAAGTTCTGCCACTACCTTTTCCAAGTTTTCTGCCGTGCGTCCGACAAGCCCGACATTGATGCCTTCTGCTGCGAAAGCAAGCGCAGTTGCGCGGCCGATGCCTCTTCCAGCTCCTGTGATTAATGCGTTTTTGCCTGTTACGTTTTGCATATGTACCGCTCCTCTATCGTTAATCTGTTCCATTCAACAGTGTAGCAAAACACCGCACAAAAACCTTAGTGAAGTGCTCACAAAAAAAGGCACTGCCCGCCAAATCCGGGTTTCCGGACTTTGGGGACAGTGCTTTTAAGATGGTGCTGTATTACTGTTGATCGTTTTTATACTGCATGTACACCACCTGCGTTGCCAGGAAGTCTTCCATGCCGTGCTTGCCGTCCGCTCCGCCAAGGCCGGATTGGCGCATACCGGCATGGTAGCCTTGGATGGCTTCGAAGTTTTCGCGGTTGACGTACGTTTCGCCGAACTTCATTTCATTGACGACGCGCATTGCTTCGTTCAAGTCATTCGTATAGACAGAAGAAGACAAGCCGTAGACGGTGTCGTTCGCTTTTTCAATCGCTTCATCCAATGTTTTGAATGTCGCAACCGGCAGCACCGGCCCGAAGATTTCATCCCGGATGATGGCAGAATCGTGTTTCACATTTGTCAGAATGGTCGGTTTGTAGAAAAAGCCGCCGCCAAAATCCGGACGTTCGCCGCCCGTTGCAACGGTTGCGCCTTCTTTCACCGCTTCCTGCACCATTTCCTCGACGGTCTCCAAACGGTCTTCGCTGATCAGCGGACCGACTTCCACGTCTTTGTCTTTCCGCGGATTGCCGAGTTTTTTCGACTCGAATGCGCGGATCAGTTTTTCGGTCAATGCTTCTGCCACGCTTTCATGGACGTAAACGCGCTCAGCATTCGTGCAGGCCTGGCCGCCGTTTGCGAGCCTTGACGTGGTGATGGCTTCTGCCGCCAGATCCAAATCGGCATTTTGCGTCACAATCGCCGGCGCTTTGCCGCCCAGTTCCAAGTTGACTTTGGTGATGTTCTGCGCTGCCGCTTCCATCACTTTTGTTCCGGCTTGGACGCTGCCAGTCATGGTGATCAGCTGCACTTTTTTGTGAGAGGCGAGGGCGTTGCCGATTTCTGAACCGGTGCCCATCACCACGTTATAGACGCCTGCCGGAATCTCTTCCAGCGCATCTACGATTTTGGTGAATTCCATCGTCGTGTTCGGCGTCTGCTGGCTCGGCTTGATGACAATCGTACAGCCTGTCACCAAAGCTGTTGCTACTTTCCGCGCCAATATAAAGACCGGGAAGTTCCACGGGATGATGCCCGCTACAACGCCAATCGGTTTTTTGTAGATGAAGATGTTTTCATTCGGCCGGTCGCTCGGCACGATTTCGCCTTCGATTCTTCGCGCCCATTCGGACATGTAATGGAAGTAGTCGATCGCCAAATCCACTTCACCGCTTGCCAGTTCGTAGTCTTTCCCTTGTTCTTCCTGCAATAAGTCAATGAACGTGTCGCGGCGTTTGGCAATTTCATCGCCGAGCTTCCGTACGATTTTTCCGCGTTCGATATTCGGCGTCAGTTCCCATGCTTTTTGTGCCTGGTCGGCAGCTTCTACCGCCTTGTCGACGTCTTCTTTTGTTCCTTTCGGAATTCTGGAAATCACTTCTTCGGTTGCCGGGTTGAGGATGTCGATCCATTCCGTTCCTGTGGACTCGATGTACTTGCCGTTCACATACAGTTGGTGGTTTTGCAAAGTATTTCCTCCTAAAATTAGTGTTTCTCTAAGTGTTCCCTATGCATGGATTGTTAAACGAAGGACAATAGGACGAACATCTTATACAAAAGTAAAAAGAAAGGTAGTTATCTTTGATTTTAAGTAACTAGGCCAACTTTCCGGCCTGCTGGCGGCCGTTTATTCAAGTTCATAGCGGGTAGATATTGGTATGTGTTTTTAATAAAAAACAACTTCCAAAAGAGGTGTCCAATGATGAAAAACGATATAACAATCAAAAATAAACTCGGTCTCGGGACTGCGCCGCTTGGCAATATGTTCAGAGAAGTGCCGGAAGACGAAGCGATGGAAACGATCCAGTCGGCCTGGAACGAAGGCATCCGCTATTTTGATACGGCGCCGTTTTACGGGGCAGGCCTCGCCGAAATGCGGCTCGGGGAGATTTTGTCTTCCTATAAGCGCGACGATTATTTGCTGAGTTCAAAAGTCGGCCGCATCATCCTGGATGAAGAAGAGGAAAAAGAAGGGTTGTTTGAATACGGCCGCAAGAACAAAATTCGGACGGATTATACCGAAAGCGGCACGCTTCAATCGATTGAAGACAGCCTGAAGCGCCTGAAAACCGACCGCTTGGATATGGTGTTTGTGCATGACCTTTCGCCGGATTTCTTGGGCGATGAATGGATTACGAAATTTGACGAAGCCCGAAAAGGCGCCTTTAACGTGCTGGACCGGCTCCGCGACGAAGGGGTCATTAAAGCGTGGGGCCTTGGCGTTAATACAACGACACCGATCGAAGTGGCGTTGGAACTGGAAGAAGCGCATCCGGATTTGAGTTTGTCTGCTACTCAATACACGCTGCTCCAACATGAACGGGCGTTGGAGCGCATGATGTCGCTGGCGCAGAAAAATGACGGTGGACTCGTTATCGGGGGAACCTTCAATTCGGGTGCCTTGTTTGGTGGGGACTATTTCGACTACAAGGAAATCACACCGGACATTAAAGAACGCGTCGCCCGTTTTAACAGCGTGGCGAAAAACCACGGCGTTAATTTGAAAGATGCCGCGCTGCAGTTTTCGACTGCGCATCCTGCAGTCAAAGCGGTCGTGACCGGATCAACGCGGCCGGACCGCATCAAGGAAGACCTGCAGGCACTGGAAGCGAACATTCCGGCTGAGTTCTGGGAAGAGTTGGTCGAGAAAGAGCTCATTTCTGCAAAAGCCGCATTGCCGGGGAGCCGGAAATAATCTAAAAGAATAACAAAAAGGTTCCGGCTTGATGGCCGGAACCTTTTTTCATGATTTCACTTTCACATGTATGGGATTGAAGCCGCTCAGCTCACCGGACCTTTTGTAATATCCGTCAGCGCGGAGTTGATCGCAAAGATTTTGGCGTTGACCGTGTTGATGCCGAATCCGCCGAGCCGCTTCGCGTGCATGTCGATGTACGTTTCAGCGCTTTCCTTTGTTTCAAACAGATAGATGCCGCCGGCTTCACCGGCTTCGGGATTTTCTGTCCAGATTTTCCATTTGAATCCGGGTTCTTCGGTGATGCTTGTTGCGAGTTCTGCGAATGCCTTAGCCATTTCTTCTCCAAAAGGTCCGTCCATTTGGAAGTCTACTTGCAGCAGGTATGCCATGTGGTTTCCTCCTTATTTTGTAAGCGGGGTGAAATAAGACTCCCCGAGAATTTCTTTTTGTTCGAATTGTTCCGATGGCAATTCTTTTTCAATGAAAGCGGGAAGGTCACTTGGGTCAACTTCATACATCACTTCGATTTCCTTGGCGAAAAGCAGCCCTTCCTGTTTCAGCAAAGCGGATAACGCCTTCGGCTGCTTGGCGTGCAGCTCTTCTTCGCCAAGGACTTTCTGCAAGCCGTCGACATATGCCTCATACGGCCGGCCACCGACCAGTTTGACGCCTTTGTTGTCTTCATTGACCATGATGATTGTCGGGAACCCTCTGGCTCCGAGGCTTCTTGCCAAGCTGAAGTCTTCCGTCAGCAGCTGTTGGCCGGCGGGTTCATTGGCTCGTTGAATGATTGTCTGTCCGTCAAGCCCCATGCCATTGACGATTTCAATCAGGACCGCATCTTCTGAGATGTTTTTGTTGAATGCGAAAAGGGCTTCTCGCGCACGGCGCAGGTATTCAGTTGCTTTGGCATCTGTGTATTGTTCCTGGATCACTTTAAAGACGCGGGACGGGGGATAGGACGACTGGACCGGATTGTCGATCATCAGAGATCCGTCGATCGGCATCCGGGAATGTTCGCCAACTTCGCGCCAGTGCGGTGCCACATCCGCTGGTTTGTAGATGCCATTCGCCGGGTCGATCGGGCCGTCATGCCATTTTTCCAGCAAGCCGCCCATCACGGTTTGGAACTTAAAGTGGCCGCCGTACTGTTCCGTGAAGCGGCGGAGCACCGGTTCGATGGCCCAGCAATGCGAACAGATCGGGTCTGTAACGTAGTAAAGCGTGATCGTTTTTTTCGGCTGGCTGAAATCAATCAGCCCCATTTCCTCTTCGTCAGCGGGACCGCAGACGCCGGTTTCCAGATTGCATACAAAATTCGGATTGTTAGTCATGTCGTTTTCCTCTTTTCTATGGTTTTTATAAGCTAGCTTGTTTGCTTTACATCCAAATACTAAGCCATAATGAAAAGCAACAACACCAATAGTTCCCGGGATGTGTCGCTTATCCGACACTCCGGAGATATTGTCGGAAAAGGAGTGGCGAACATGGCGCAAGTGAAAATGGATCCCCGGGTTGTCCGCACCCGGAAGCTGATCATGGATTCGTTCATCAAGCTGTCGGAAAGCAAGGAGTTTCGGGACATCACGGTCAAAGACATCACAACGGAAGCCATGATCAACCGGGCGACGTTCTATTATCACTTTGAAGATATCTACGATTTGCTGGAAAAAGCTTTGTCGGAAGTGCTGCTGATCAATTTGAATTCAGCGGAATACGAGCATAAGAAACTGGACGAAGACGTGTTCAACCACTTATTCAAAGCCATCACCGATTTCCAGCAGTCGCTGTCAAACCGCTGCCACCGAGGCTACGAAGACACGATTGCCCAGATCATCCGGGACCAGCTCGAAGTGGTTTTCAATAAAATGCTAAAAGCGCAATATGGACCGGAAAAAGAAGAGATGCTCAAAACCACTGCGGTTATGCTAAGCTGGGGGCTTTACGGCGCATCTCTTGAGTGGAAGCGGAACGGTACGGCGCCGCCGGAGGAATTTCTCAATACGGCCCTGCCGTTTCTGATGCACGGCCTTCAATTTGATCTCCAGAAATAGCGGTCTCGCAAAAAGATACAGAACTGCATTCAGTTGAATAGAGCGTATAAAAAAAGCACACTCAAGTAAAAATGAGTGTGCTTTTGGCAGTTTTAGTATTTGTAAGACTGGCCGCCGTCAATCGGAATAACAGAAGCGTTGATGAATTTCGCTGCGTCCGATAGAAGGAATGCAACGAGGTTGCCGACTTCTTCAGGCTTGCCAAAGCGTTTCATCGGGTTGACGCTGACAAATTCTTTGCCGGCTGCTTCCCAATCGTCGCCCGCCATTTGTTTCAACGAACCTTCAACCATTGGCGTTAAGATGGCGCCTGGTGCGATGGCGTTGATGCTGACGCCGAACTGGCCGTACTCGATGCCCGAGTTGCGTGTCAAGCCGACAACGCCGTGTTTGCTCGCTGCGTAGCCGGACTGGTTGCCGACGCCGCGGATGCCGCCGACAGATGCTGTGTTGACAATCGAGCCGTAGCCTTGTTCTTTCATCACTTTCAGGACGTGGCGCATGCCGTAGAAGACGCCGTTCAAGTTGACGCTGACCACTTTTTCGAACTCGTCCGAAGCATAATCTTCAGTCAGGTTTTGTTTGCCTTCGATGCCGGCGTTATTGAAGAAGCCGTCAATTTTACCGAATTTATCGATTGTGAACTGAACGTAGTTTTTCACTTCTTCTTCATTTGTTACGTTCGCTTCAACGATTTCCACTTGGGCTTCCGGCGCTGCCGCCAGAATTTCGTTCCGGCTTTCTTCCAGGCCTTTCGTGCTCATGTCGACGAGCACAAGTTTGCCGCCTTGTTTGGCGATGGAAAGGGCAGCCGCGCGTCCGAGTCCGGAGCCGCCTCCTGTGATGACAACCACTTTGTCTGTGTAATTAATCATTCAATATCTCTCCTTTTTTATGGTTATGCTAAACTGGATTTATGTTTCACAATCAGTGTAAGCCTTTGCAGAAAAGGGTTCAATCAGTAAAAAAATCGAAAATGTTGAGTAATTCGACAGTTTGGCGTGAAGTGTCGATTCTGGAGGAAAAAGTTTATGGGAGACAAGAAAGAAAACCTGTCACCGCAGGCGGAACGGACAAAACATCAATTCAAACAGGCGTTCACCGAGCTGATCAATGAAAAAGGATTCAGCCATGTATCGGTAACGGATATTGTGCAGCGTGCCCAGTATAACCGGGCGACTTTTTACCTCTACTATTTGGATAAGCCGGACATTACAGAAGAGCTGAGAAGTGAGATGTTCCAGCAAATCAAACAGACCAGCAAAGACCGCTACATTCCGGGCAAAGAAGTGGTTACCGAGTCGATGAACGAAGATTCGTTCGGGCTGGTAAGCTTCATCTACGATAACCGCTCTTTCTTCAATCTCTATTTGAAAGAAGACACCATCCCTGGCCTGTACCAGGATTTGCCGCGCGCGATTTTTGAATTGTTTGATGAGCAGTTCACTTTTACGCCTGTAGGCGACCATGACATCAATTCTCCGGCGTTTAAGCTGTACATGGCCCATGGCACGGCTGGGCTCATCTTGGACTGGGCAAAAAACGGCTACCAGAAGTCGCCAAGAGAAGTGTCAAGAGAACTGATCGGGATTTTGCAGGCGATTGCTGTCGGTTTTCGGGTGGAGTAAAGAATTCCTAAAAGAGGAGCTTGTTTATGGAAATCAACTATGTCGAAGAAAGCGACCTGTCATTGTGCACGGATGTGTTTATCGAAGTCTTTAATGGAGAGCCCTGGAACGATGAATGGGAATCGGAAAAAGCCGGACGCTATCTCTTGGATTTTTACCGCATGCCTGGCTTTCTGGGGCTCTTGGCAACAGAAGGCGAAGAGCTTATCGGTTTTCTTTTCGGCGTCCGCCGCGTTTGGTGGAGCGGTGATGAATTCTTTATCCATGAGATGTGTGTCAAAAGCAGCCAGCAGAACAAAGGAATCGGCAAAGCTTTGATGGACCGGCTGCTGGAAGAACTAGAGGCGCGTTCAATCACTCATCTTTCGCTGCTCACCGACCGGGGGATACCGGCTGAAGCGTTTTATAAGAAAAATGGATTTACGGAAGTGGAGCGCCTTGTGTTTTTAAGCAGAGGCGTCAATTAAATAGCAAGAAGTTCATGATTCAGAAGAAACCACACCCGCTATTGTTACATGAGCGAGTGTGGTTTCTTTTGGTTTTTCAAAAAGAATTAGATAGCTTTTCTTTAACGCTATTCTTCAATCAACTTTGGACACTTCCATGTATTTTCGGTTTATCGATGCTTACCAGACACTTCAAGAGTGCCTTTAATTCAAACAGAGTACCTTTAAAAAATTTAATAAATTATTTCGAAAAAAAGCTGTGGTGTTCAGTCTCTTACTTCGTAGGCCCTTTTGCATTAGTTAAAGGATTGCGGTCCGTCTGTGTATTTACTGCCGCATCGCTGTCTTTAGGAACTTCATGTTTTGCCCAATAGGTAGCCAGAAATGTCCCAGTAATGACTTGCCATGCAGATGCGAAGGCACTCGGCAATGCAGCAAGTGGTGTGAAATAAGCCGAAGCCAATGCTACTCCCAAGCCAGAGTTTTGCATGCCGACTTCAATTGAAATGGCGCGCTGATCTTGGCGTGATAATTTAAGCGCTTTTGCTGCAAAATAGCCAAGTATAAGCCCGAATGCATTATGCAGCAGGACGGCTACAAAGACGAGGATACCAGCTGTAGCAATGTTTTCTTTATTATTAGCAACAATCGCCGACACAATGATGGTGATTGCCACAATGGAGATCAATGGAAGAATCGATTCACTTTTCTTCGTTATGGCTGGAAGAAATTTACTAACCATTAATCCAAGAAGAATTGGAATAATGATTACTTGAATAATGGACATAAACATGGAAATTGGATCAACAGGCAGCCATTGCCCTGCAAATATCAATAACAGGAAGGGCGTCATGATTGGCGCCATTAAAGTGGAAACACTCGTCATAGTGATGGATAGGGGAACGTTCCCTTTTGCTAAATAGACCATCACATTTGAAGAAGTTCCACCCGGAACACTGCCAAGCAAAACTAGGCCTGCTGCAAGTTCAGCGGGTAATTGTAGTAGGTACGCAATAATAAATGCAATGGTCGGCATGATGGAAAATTGTGCGACTAGCCCAATTAAAACAGGTATAGGATTTGTGAAGACCAATTTAAAATCAGATGCCTGCAGTGTCAAACCCATACCGAACATAACGACGCCGAGTAAAATGGTGATGTAGGCGCCAAATGAAGTAAATAGACTTGGAACCATAAAAGCAAGTACCGAAAATACGATGACGATCAATGCAAAGTATGTGCCCGCTAGGCTACTGAGTTTGCTTAACGCTTTCATTTTGTCCCTCCGTTTCCGTACTTAATCTAAAGAGTTAATATTTAACTTGAATAGCAAGGTTTTTAATCTGAATATAGTTTTGTACAGCCAAATGGCTTTTCTCACGGCCGATGCCGCTTTTCTTGTACCCGCCAAACGGCATTTGGACACCGCCTGCCGCACCGTAACTGTTGATGAAGACCTGGCCGCTTTCAATGCGGGATGCTACGTGATGTGCTTGATCAATATCTTTTGTCCAAACACCAGCGACGAGCCCGTAATCAGTTGCGTTTGCCAATTCAATTGCTTCTTCGATGCCTTTAAATCTTACTACACTCAGCACCGGTCCGAAAATTTCTTCCTGTACATAAGTTTCGTTATGGCTGGATGCTTCTATGATTGTAGGGCTAATGTAAAAGCCTTTAGTATAGCCTTCGACTTGAACTGCTTTCCCGCCAACTAAAACTTTTGCATCTTCACCAATTTCATTGATAATCCCTAAAATTCGATTGTATTGTTTTTGATTGATGATGGGGCCGACATCTGCCTGAAGTGTTGGAGGTCCCACTTTAAGGCTATTAAAACGCTCAATCAGTTTTTCTAGCAGTTCTTCGGCGATAGCTTCATCAACTAAAAGGCGTGAACCAGCAGAACAGGTTTGGCCGGCATTTTGAACAATGGAGTTGACGATAGCAGGAACAGCACGTGCCAGATCAGCATCCGCAAATACGATGTTTGGTGATTTGCCACCTAATTCAAGCGTTACCGGCACGACATTATCAGCAGCAGATTTCATTACTGCGATTCCTGTTGGAACAGAGCCGGTAAAAGTAATTTGATTGATTCCCGGGTGGGAAGTCAGCGCAGCGCCAATTTCTGATCCATATCCTGTCAAGTGTTGAAAGACTCCTTTTGGCAATTTCTCATGGAACCACTTCGCTAGAAAATTAGTCGTCAGGGGAGTATCCTCCGAACTTTTTACAATGACGACATTTCCAGTGGCTAGTGCTGCTGCGACACTTCGTGAGGTGATTTGGATCGGATAATTCCACGGGACGATATGGAGCGTGACCCCAATCGGCTCAATGACGGTAACATTCAATAAGTCTTCTTCTATTGGAATCGTGTCCCCAAAGACTTTGTCGGCCATGCCGCCATAAAACTCAAAATAGCGGGCAGCGGCTTCGATGTCACTCTTTGCTTGAGCATGAGGTTTGCCAGTATCTAAAGATTCGAGTAAAGCCAATTCAATTGCGTGTTCTCTAATATGTCTAGCCGTTTCTTGTAAAAACTGTCCTCTTTCAAAAGGTTTAATGGATTTCCATTCACTGTTTTTTAACGCAAACCTTGCAGCTTGTACGGCAAGGTTTGCATGCGTTTCATTTCCACGCACAATTTGTGCAATGGTTTCATTGGAAGCAGGATTGATGACATTTATCCATTGATCGTCTTTCTTTCCAATCCATTCTCCGTTAATTAGCAATTGTATCTTATCCATTTAGAACTCCCCTTTTAGATGCTTCTGCCGCCATCTACATGAATGACTGCACCTGTAATAATTTGAGCACCATCGGTTAACAAATGCAGAACGGTTGAAGAAATATCAGCTGGACTGATCAGTCTGCCAAGCGGTACACTTTCTGCAAAAACTTCTTTGTTCAACTCGACATCTCCGGTTTTTGGAGAAGTGAATTGGCCAAGCATCTGAGTATCAGCAGGACCTGGGTGCAGTACATTTACTCGAATATTGAAGGGGGCAGTTTCAAGTGCTAATGCTTTTGAAAATGCTTCAACTGCCCCTTTGGAAGCAACATAGCTTTGTAAACCCGGACGAGGACGAGTCACAGAGACAGAACCAATATTGATGATCGAGCCGTTATTAGATACCTTCATGTATCGGACTGCTTCTCGGTTCGTCAAAAATACAGCTGTAGCGTTAATATCAATCAGTTTTTGCCACTCAGATAAGGCGACTTCTGTAATCGGTTTGCCGGCTTGGGCAATTCCTGCTATATTAACCAATCCATCGAGTTTCTTGAAATCTGTATAGATTTCTTTGAAAGCTTCGTTGATGCTTGCTTCATCTAGTAAATCAATATTTTTGGCACTGAAATTTTCGTTTTCGATGGAATTTAACTCATCAGTATTAATGTCTAGACCAATCACAATCGCACCATCCGCCAATAAATTTTCTACGACTGTTTTTCCCATCCCTCCGCCTGCTCCGGTAACGGCAATAACTTTTTCTTTTAGCTGACTCAATGTAAAAAACCCCTTTACGCTTGTTTTTTTATATTTTCAATAATTTTATCGGCAAATTGCGAAGTGGAAGCGGTGCCGCCCAAATCAGGAGTTCTAATCTCAAAATCTACTAACGTCTCTTCAATACCTGCAACAATCGCTTTAGCCAGTTCCGGATACTCCAAATGTTCCAGCATCAAAGCGGTACTCCAGATTTGTGCGATAGGATTGGCAATGCCTTTGTTGGCAATATCGGGAGCAGAGCCGTGGATTGCTTCGAACATGGACGGATATGTTTTTTCAGGATTAATATTGCCTGACGGGGCAATTCCAAGACCGCCAGAAATTGCAGCACCCAAATCGGTTAAAATATCTCCAAATAAATTACTGCCGACTACAACATCAAAAATTTCCGGTTTCGATACAAAAAAAGCAACTAAAGCATCGATGTGGTAAAACTTTGGTTCAATATTCTTGTAATCGTTCCCAATTGCTTTTGCCACTTCGTCCCAAAAAGGCATAGAGAAGTTTAGAGCGTTTGACTTTGTTGCGATAGATAAATGCGGAGATTCTCTTTTTTGTGCTAATTCATAAGCATATTTTAAAATTCGCTCGCTGCCCATTTTCGTAAAAACACTGTTCTGAACAACAACCTCATGAGGAGTTCCAATATGAAGCCTCCCGCCGCTATTTGAATATTCACCTTCTGTATTTTCGCGGACTACTATAAAATCGATTTCTTCAACACCTTTATTTGTTAAAGGGCTTTCAATCCCTTTCAGTAGCTTAATCGGCCGCAAATTGACGTACTGCTGAAATTCTCTTCTAATAGGGAGAATCAGTTCCCAGACAGAAATGTGATCAGGAACTTCAGGAGAACCGACTGCACCGAATAATATAGCATCGTAGGGAGCCAATATGGCTATTCCATCTTCCGGCATCATCCGGCCGGTTTCGAGATAGCGCTTACAATTCCAATTAAAAGAATCAACCTCAAAACGCAGGTTGCCATGAATTTCTTCTACTGCACTTAATACTTTGAGCGCTTCCTTCATAACTTCCGGTCCAATTCCATCTCCCGGAATGCTCGCAATTTTATGTACTTGCAATTCGTCACACCCTTCCAAATGATTACATACTACATATGATGTACTAGGTATTGATGTTATCATCAAACTTAAAGTATGTAAACGGAATATTTTAAATAGTTTAAAAAACACTAAATTTTTTAATATCTTATTAATTCGATATATTATTTAGAGAAAGGGAATTATCCCCAACAGGAGGATTGCTTTATGGAATTTGAAAAGCTAACATTTTCTAATAAAATTTCAACTGAAATTGTGTCCACAATAAAAAATAAACTGCTTGACGGTACTCTTAAAAACGGAGACAAATTGCCTACTGAAGCTGAAATGGTCGAGCAGCTAGGTGTCAGCAGAACCCCTGTGCGTGAGGCGATAAAAGTATTGGAATCGATTGGAGTGATTCAAATTAAGCGCGGGGAGGGCATGTTCATCACGAATAATCCGTCCCATTTCTCGTTAAATCCATTAATCTTCAGCTTAATCATGCATAGCAATAATACACAGAAACTGGTGGAGTTCCGTCAGCATTTCGAAATCTTGATGGTGAATATCATTCGTGCCAAATGGTCCAAGGAAAAGATTGAACGTATTGAAGAGGTTTATAAGAGCCAGGTGAAGCGGCTAAAGCCTGAACTCAGTCCAGAAGAATTAGCGGCCATCGATTTGGAATTCCATTACGCCGTTCTTGAAGCAACAGAAAATGATTTTGTAATTGAAATCGGAAGAACCATCTATGAATTGTATAAGCCAAAAATGATCGTGGCAAAGCAGTCAACTAACATCCAGCAGACACTCCAGACACATAAAGCATACTTGGATCTTCTTTTACAGAAAGATGTCGTTGTCAGTGATAAACAGATAGATAAAATGATCGAATACAATCAAGTATGGCTAGAGAGCGAATCAGACAGTAATTCAAAGCTTTGAGATTCATGAATGCTTATTAAACGAATTAAAGGAACAACCGACACTAAAGACGAAAGTAAAGATTATGCACCTAGTAAATTTCTAGAGAGAAATTGCTGCAAGGAGGCGCTTGGCTTGAAGAGTATGGCGAATCCGGCGGATATGTATCCGTTTCGTTTTAAGGGATGAAATTATAATTAAATTCAATTTGAGGACAGCCTTCTATTTTATATGGAACTCCTATCCAGTTCATTCGTATTAAAAGGAATGGGATAGGAGGTGCAGAATATGGAACTGCTGCTTATATGGTTTGTCCTGGTCTTTGGCTTCAGCTTTCTAAAAAGCTTTTTGAAAAAGCGGTTTGCCATTGAACAGGAAGAGCGTTCAGGGATACCAGTCAGGCGGTTTGAGCGCTGGACTGCTGCAGTGTTGATGATTGCAATCATCATGCTGATTCTATTTTTCGTAGACGCACCTGAACCTTTCTTTTTCTGGGTCTTTATCATTTTTCTGACAGTGAATACAGCTCAGGTTTTCTTGGAATGGAAATTCTTGAAAGGTTCACGAAAATACCAGATGTCGTTCGTTTACTTTACTGCCACGGCTTTGGCTTTGCTTGTCTTTATAGCAACCATCAGATGGCAAATTGGATAAAACAGATAGATCTCGGCTTAAACGAAGGATACGAGGAGGGCACTCATGAACATCGGAATCATCGGGACAGGCAATATTGCATCGTATTTACTGGAGCAAATCAACCACAAGCAACTGGCAAACGGAAGAGTCACGGCCATTTTCGGGCGCAACCAGGAAGTGGGGCAGCGTCTGAGCGAAGATTTTGAAGCTGATTTTTATACCGATTTGAAGAGTTTTTTGAACTTGCCGCTCGATATTGTGGTGGAGGCAGCGACGGTGGAAGCGGCCGGGATTTATGTGGAAGATGTAGTCGCAAGCAAGAAAGACCTCGTTGTCAGCAGCATTGGCGTCTTCAAAAATATCGCTTTCCTGGAAGAACTGACAACTTTGGCGGAATCCAAAGGGACGCAAATTTTCTTGCCGTCCGGCGCAATCGGCGGGCTGGACGTTTTGCAATCAGCGAAAGCAGCCGGTGGGTTGGAACGTGTCCAGATCACGACACGGAAATCGCCGGCTTCACTCGGCATCGAAGCAGACGAAGAGCGCATAATCTTTGACGGTTCGGCGTTTGAAGCTGTCGGGAAGTTCCCGAAGAACATCAACGTGGCATTGGTGCTTGCGATTGCCGGAATCGGCGTCGAGAAAACAAAAGTACGCATCATTGTTGATCCGGAAATTGAACAGAATACCCATACGATTGAAGCAGAAGGGGATTTCGGCCGGATGCAGCTGCAAGTCGAAAATAATCCGATGCCAGGCAATCCGAAGACGAGCCTGCTTGCTGCTTTGAGTATTTTGAGCGTGCTGCAGAATAAAGACCGCGCACTGCGGATCGGGAATTGAATTTTTGTTTTAGGGAAGGACTCCATACTTAAGGGGTTTGTTTGATCGGCTTGCTAAATGGCAGACCGGCTTTCTTTAGAAAGCCGGTCTTTTTTGTGCTGATATTACTTAGTAGGTCGAAGTAAATGGGGGTCCCTATATCTTTTGGTGCAGAATTTTTAATCTGCTTTATCCACTATCATTACTTATGGACTGAAAATTCTAAATATATTTACTATTATTTCTTTTATTGCTAAGCTATTTTTGGTAAAACTATTTAAACTTATGGGGAGTGGATGTTTTTGAAGAGACGATGGGCGAGTACGGTAGGAGTTTTGAGTTTGTGTACAGCATTGGCGATGCCGGTTTATGCGGCTGAACCAGTCACAAAAACAACTGAGCATCACCATGACAACAGCATTTCCGGGTTTATCGATTATCAGGAACTGCAAAAAAGCTTAAAGCAAATCGCAGCTTCCAGTAAAGGCGTCGTCCAATTGGATGTAGCCGGGCAGTCCCATGAAGGGCGGGATATTTATACCGCGCGGGTAGGTACTGGAGACAAGGTCCTTCTTGTTCAAAGTGAAATTCACGGAAACGAGAAAACGGGCACGGTAGCGATTCTTAACCTCTTGAAAACCTTATCGAACAACTCAAAACAATCCCAGCAAATCCGCGAAGAAGTGACGGTCGTGTTCATGCCGATGATGAATCCGGATGCTTCGGAAGCGGATAAGCGCCGCAACAGCCTGACGTGGAGTGAAGTAGTAGAAAGCTATCCGCAATTAGCAGGCGCCAAGCCTTCTTGGAACTATTTGGACCGCGGCATTAGCCAAAGCTACGATTACGGTGCAAATCCTGGATTTGATGTAAACCGTGACTTCAACCCGAACCTGGATTATGTGCCGAAAGCGCAGGACTTCCCGGGTGCTTCTAACCAGCCAGGCTGGTTCATCAATCCGGAATCGCAAACTTCACGTGATGTCTATAAATCCCTGCAGGACGAATTTGGCAACGTGGACGTCTTTGTCGACTTGCACCACCAGGGCCTTTACTATGTAGATGGCACTGCGGATCCTGTCACGCTTTCCTTATCGGCTCAATTTGTGCCAGACCCGTCCACTCCTGAGGGGGCAAAATATGCAGAGTATGCGGACGGCTACAACTACGATTTCTCGCGCCAATTGAACTTGTTGGCGTATAACGAACTGCAGTCCTACGGCAACTCGAAATTCACCAACATCTCGCTTTATGAACAAGGGCTCGACCTTCCCGGAACAGCGCTTGGCACGTATGCCTTGAACGGCAGCGGCACGGTCCTCTTTGAAGTCAGAGGACAGACGCAGAGCCTTGGGCAAAAAGAAAAAGGGCAGTTGGTCAAATCAGTTGAACGCGGACTTTCTGGAATCATCGAAGGCGTCGCTGACGGTTCTGTCGAGCAACTAGATCCGGAAGCGTACGAAGACATTCCGCTTACAGCTTACCGTCCGGCATTTTAATATTTGTTAAAGTGAGTTTTAAAAGTACCAAATAGCACAACGGAACACCTGTAATTTCCTAGTCGGAATTGCAGGTGTTTTTCGGTTTTTATAAGAGCAGACCTTAGACAGTATTTAAAAAATGAGCTATGCTTAGCGCAGTTTAGCTCTCCAATTCAATGGCGGGTAGAACGGGAGGATGGTTCATATGGCATTTCTGGAAAAACTGAACGCATTGAAAGACAAGACCGTTGAAAAAGGCAAGATTCATTGGGAAGAAAACAAA
This sequence comes from Planococcus liqunii, assembly GCF_030413595.1. NCBI lineage: Bacteria > Bacillati > Bacillota > Bacilli > Caryophanales > Caryophanaceae > Planococcus > Planococcus liqunii. The sequence goes on from NZ_CP129238.1 coordinate 772,954, forward strand.
GACGACTACAAAGAAAAAGCGGCAACTTACAAAGACAAAGCCATGGAAATGAAAGATGATGTCGCGAATAAAATCAAAGAGAGAAAACAAAAATAAGAGCAGCGCTTAACGGAATGCAAATAACACCTCAAATGCAGGACACTAACAAAGTGGTCTTGCTTTGAGGTTTTTTTATGAACTCACTCGATAAATAAGCCTTGTTTTTATGTGGTTAAGATCAGGTATAAAAGTTATACAAATCTTATATATTAAATGTTTCATAATTTTTGCAGAAGGGAATAAAGGGTAGTATTACAGCAAGTCCAACGGAGCTAGTACCTCTACAATAGCCCCTTCGAAATTGTGCAAATCATACATACTTCCAACGCCAAGGACCGTTCGTTCTGCTTTCCGCCCGTATTGCCCAATGCCAGAAAATCCATGCCCGTTGAAAGGGGGAGCTTTCCATGACTGCTCAAATGCAGATGCAAGAGGACTTTGATTACTGCGAAAGTGTCATTAGGCGCCATTCGAAAAGTTTTTATTACGCTTTTTCCAGACTTCCTGAGGAAAAAGCCCAGGCGGTTTACGCCATTTACGCCTTTTGCCGGACAGCGGACGATAGTGTGGATGAAACATCTGGGAAGGCAGCCCAATTGCGTGAATTGGAGCGGTTAAGCACAGAACTCGATCGCTTTGCGCGAGGTGAGCACATTGACCATCCGCTATGGCGTGCACTGCGTGTTGTGTTTGACACGTACGACATGGACTTAGAGCCATTCTATGACCAGATCAAAGGCCAGCGGATGGACCTTTCGTTTGAAGCACCTCAGACATTGGAGGACGTCGAGACTTACAGTTATTACGTAGCAGGTTCGGTCGGCCGAATGCTGCTGCCGATTATCGCGTCCCAGTCGAAAGTGGACTGCACTGATGCAGCGGTCAATCTGGGTGTTGCGATGCAAGTGACGAATATATTGAGGGATGTGGGGGAGGATTTCCGCGAAAAAGGGCGAATCTATCTTCCAACAGAAGAACTTGAACGGGTGGGCTACCGCAAGGACCAACTGGCCCATTCGGAAATCAACGAAGGCTTTATCCAGGTCTGGGAGCTGATGGCCAAGCGGGCAGAAGCTTTATACGATGAATTTATCACATGCATTTCAAATTTTGATACAGATAGCCAAATCCCGATTGTGGTGTCTGCGCAGGTGTATCGCGAAATTTTAACGAGTGTCCGCCAAAATAATTACGATTGTTTTAAACAGCGGAACTTTGTAACCAAACAGGAAATGATCCGGATTTTGACAGATTCGGCGAAGTGAAAATTATTGGGGGAAGAAGGTCGGCAGAAGTATGGCGAATGTGAAAAAATCCGTAATCGTGATCGGTGGAGGACTTGGCGGTTTATCAGCTGCTATTTCTCTTGCGCAAAACGGTTATAGCGTTTCTTTATATGAAAAGAACGATCATATCGGCGGGAAATTGAACCGCCTGGAACAGGACGGTTTCGGCTTTGACCTCGGCCCGTCCATTTTGACGATGCCGCATATTTTCGATAAATTGTTCCGCGGCAGCGGCAAACGCATGGAAGACTACGTGCCAATCAAACGGCTCAACCGCGAATGGCGTTCGTTCTTCCCGGACGGCACCGTGCTGGATTTGTTCCACGATCTCCGCTTGATGGAGCGCGCGAATCCGTCGCTTAGCCGCAAAGATATGAAGGAGTATTACGCTTTCTTAAAATACGCCAAGAAAATATACGAGACGACGGAAGACAGTTATCTCGGCGAAGGCTTCGATACCGCACAGGAAGCTGTGGCACAAAACGGCGTCATTGCCACTTTGACCGGCTTTGATCTGACTTCGACGGTGTACGAAGCGGTATCCAAACGGATCTCCAATCCGCATCTGCGCGATATGCTTTCGTATTTCGTCAAATACGTCGGTTCGTCTCCTTACCAGGCACCGGCCGTCCTGAATATGATGATTTACATGCAGCATGCACAAGGCTGCTGGTACGTGCCGGGCGGCATGCATAAATTGGGCGAAGGCCTGACGCGGCTGGCAAAAGAAGAAGGCGTCCGGATCCATACCGGCCAAGCGGTGGTGCGTGCGCATACGGACAACAAGCGGCAGATCACGGCGATTGAGCTGGAAGACGGTTCGGTCAAGAAAGCGGATTATTATGTTTCAAATATGGAAGTGATTCCGTTCTATAAGAAAATGGTCGATGCGAAACCGAAGTACGTGGAGAACTTGGAGAAGAAGTTTGAACCGGCGAGTTCCGGTTTGGTGCTGCACCTTGGCGTAAACAAAACCTATCCGTTCTTGAACCACCACAACTTCTTCTTCCCGGAAAACCTGGAGGACCAGATGGAAAAAGTGTTCGTGAAACATGAACTGCCGGATGACCCGACGATTTACCTCGTCAATGCGAATAAAACCGATCCGGCCCAGGCGCCGCCGGGGCATGAGAACTTGAAGATTCTGCCGCATATCCCGTACATCCAGGACAATCCGTTTACCCCGGACGATTACTTGAAGTTTGAGGCACGCGTCTATGAAAAGCTGGAACGCATGGGCTTGCATGGCCTTCGGGACCATATCGTCACGCGCGACGTCTGGACGCCGCATGACATTGAACGGACGTATGGATCTGACCGCGGCGCCATTTATGGCACCGTATCCGATAAAAAAGGCAACGGAGGATTCAAAAACAAGAAAGAAAGCGAACTTTACGACAACTTGTACTTTGTCGGCGGCACGGTAAACCCGGGCGGCGGCATGCCAATGGTAACGCTGAGCGGCCAACAGGTGAGCCAGAAGATTGTAAAACGCGATTCGCTGGTGAAGCGGTAAAAGCCACAGGACAGCTTGCAATGATGGGGAGGGTGTTTCGGTTGAACGCATCTACTCGGGAAGACATGCTGAAGCGATTGGAATTTTTCATCGGCCATTGGAACATGGAAGTGATTCATCCGCATCTTGAACCAAACCCAATAACCGGCCGCACTAGTTTTGATTGGCTGAACGAGAAGTACGTCATCCAGCACACGCACATCGACAAAGCGGAGTTTCCAGACAATACCATTGTGTATGACTGCAACCCGGAGACGGGACAGTACTTGCTGCATTATTTTGACACACGCGGCGTGACGCGGTTGTATCAAATGAGTCTGGAGAGTGGGCACTGGAAATTGTGGCGGGATAAAGCTGATTTTTCGCCATTGGACTTTTTTCAGCGTTTCACTGGAACTGTAGGTGAAACGGGAAACGTCGTTGATAGCAAATGGGAACAATCGGACGACGGCGTAGACTGGAAACATGATTTTCGCATTGTGTATCAAAGAGCTTAAAAAAAGGCGCACTCATTGAACTAGAGTGCGCCTTTTATTTGGTTATTTTTCGCTTTTCACCAGCGGGCAAGCCGGATCGCTCGTCCATTCGTTCATTGAGCCGTCGTAGACAGCGACGTTGTGCTGCCCGAGTTTATTCAAAATCAATGCATTCCACGTAGCGGCGATGCCGCCTCCGCAATAAGTGATGACTTTCTTATTGGGATCGAGTGCGCCGGTTTCAGCAAACAAGGCACGCAGCTGTTCGTCGCCGTAAAGCGCTTTTGTTTCTTCATCAGCGTGCAGGCCGAAGAAAATGTTTTGGCTGTTTGGAATATGTCCGCTATGGAATTCTTCCGGCGCCAAGCTGTTGATCAGGATGGTTTGCTCATCATCGATCGCTTTTTGGACATCCTCTTTCGATGCCAGCATGTCCGTGTGCCGCTTCCCTGTATAATTGGCGTGCGGATAAGCCGCTTCTTCGGTCGACAATTCCCGGCCTTCCGCCTGCCATTTTTGCAAGCCGCCTTCAAGAATGGCCACTTGTTCGAATCCTTCGTAGCGCATCTGCCAGGCAAGGCGCGATGCCCAGTAGGAAGCGGCGGTTGGTTCACCAACAAGCGCATTCTGGTCGTAGACGACCGTGTATGTATCATCGCCGATTCCAAGTGCCGTCAGCTTTGCCACGAACTCTTTGCGTGCGGGCACTGTAAAAGGAAGTTCGGAGTCGGCGTCGGATAATTCACCCACCAGGTCGGCATAAACTGCTCCGGGGATATGCCCTGCTTCATATGAAGTTTGCCCCGACTCGACACTGGGCGGTCCGCCGCCTTCCGGGAATTTCATGAATACGGTTGCATCGACAATGCGCAGTTTTGGATCGTCCAGCCGTTCGGCGAGCCACTCGGTTGTTACGATTAACGGGATATCATTCATTTGAATTCCTCCTAAGCCTCATTTCCTCTAACTTTACCTGTTCGGGAAGAAGAGCGTCAAAGTTTATGCACAGGAAATTACTTTAAAAGGCAAAGGAGTGGCTATGCATAAATATCAGTAAAAATAAATGAACAAATTTTCGTCATTTTAAAGCCACTCTCCTAGCGTACCGGGATATTGCTATGTGATAAAAGCCACTAGATTATTTTGAATTTTACTGTAATATGTATTAAAACTGTATAGAGTAGGGGTTATGGAGCATGAAGAACAGACAAAATGAGATTGAAACACCATTTCTACTGGCAATAATTCCATTAATTACAATGATTGCCGTAATGGCAGTCACCATTATTGTATTCGAAGGCAGTCCGCACGTGCCGCTGGCTGTCGGAAGTATAGTTGCGGCATTTATTGCCTGGCGCCTCGGCTACAAATGGCAGGACATCGAAGAAGGGGCCTACAAAGGCATCCGCTTGGCACTGCCGGCCGTATTGATCATCATTGTGGTAGGAATGATCATTGCGTCCTGGATTGGCGGTGGGGTAATTGCGACGATGATTTACTACGGCCTGCAAATCATTACTCCTTCGTTGTTCCTGATGACGATCTGCATTATTTGCGGCATCGTGTCGCTTGCCATCGGCAGTTCCTGGTCGACGATGGGGACCATCGGAGTTGCAGGGATGGGAATCGGCATGAGCATGGGCATCCCGGCTGCAATGGTTGCAGGAGCAGTCATTTCCGGTTCGTATTTTGGCGACAAGATGTCGCCGCTGTCGGATACGACGAATATGGCGGCCGGCATCACCGGAACCGATTTGTTCGACCACATTAAGCATATGACGTACACAACGATTCCAGGCCTGGTCCTGGCATTGATCGTCTACTTTATCCTGGGCCGCCAGTTTGGCGGAGGGGAAATCGACCAGGCGAACATCCAAAGCATCCTGGCATCGCTCAACAGCAGCTTTGTCATTTCGCCGTGGCTCCTGCTTGTGCCGCTGGCGATTGTCGTCATGGTCATGATGAAAGTGCCGGCGCTTCCGGCATTGATTGCGGGCGTTTTTCTTGGGTTTATGTGCCAGATTCTGGTGCAGGGCGGAAACATCGGCGATGCAGTCAATACACTTCACGATGGCTTTGTCATTTCTTCCGGCAACGAGATGGTCGACAACTTGTTTAACCGCGGCGGGATTGAAGCGATGATGTTCACGGTGTCGCTGACCATTTTTGCCATGGTGTTCGGCGGGATCTTGGAACATACCGGCATGCTGAAAGCTATTGTGACGCAAATCCTGAAAGTGGCGAAATCGGCTGGCAGCTTGATTGCCGCGACGATTCTTTCGGCATTCTTCACCAATGCGACGGCTTCGGAACAATACATATCAATTCTTTTGCCGGGCCGGATGTATGCCAGAGCGTATCAGGACAAAGGGCTGCATTCGAAAAACTTATCGCGTGCACTTGAAGACGGCGGTACATTAACGTCGCCGTTTGTTCCATGGAATACATGCGGCGTCTTCATCCTTGCGACGCTTGCAGTTCATCCGTTTGCGTATGCACCGTATGCGGTGCTGAATTACGCTGTGCCGATCATCGGCATCATCATGGCGTTTGTCGGTTTTAAAGTTCAGTTTTTAACCGAAGGCGAAATGAACGAGCTGAAAGTTAAACAAGAGCGGGTTGACCGTGAAAATGAATTGAGTGAAGGCGTGTAAAAGAAAAACCGTGATAGAAAAGGCCTCTTCAGCAGTTGCTGGAGAGGCTTTTTCTTGTCCAAAAGGGTTCGTTGCTCTGGGCGAATCCTTTACCGGTGTTTTTGGCAGTTTCTATCGCAGTTTTTGAAGTTTTAATCGGTGTTTCTGCGATTTCTATCGACGTTTTTGTCGTTCCTATCGGCGTTTTCAAACTTTCTATCGTTGTTCGCTTCAATCGGCGATTTTCCAACAGGACAAGTGCCTTGCATCGGCGAAAGCTTTTAAGCAAACCAAGTATTTAAGGAGGATGAGGAGATGGTCTTTCTGAAATTCTTGAACGGCAGCGACACAATTGATTTACCGTTTAAAGAAAGAGTGAAGCTATATTGAAAAATAAAAGCAGCTCCATCCGGCTTGGGGATGGAGCTGCTTTGTTTATACAAGCTGATAATACAAGCCGAATTGCGTGTCATACCACAGCAATTTACCATGTTTGCGTTTCGGGATGCGAGTTTGCAGTGCCCATTCCGGAAATTGCTTGACCAGCTGGATCTGATCGCCTGTGGCAAAAGCGAGAAACGAGATGTAATGGTCTTTGGTCATGGGATGGTCGCTTGTGACGAACCATTCCTGATCGCTTTCAGTAAGGGAAAGCTTTTCTTCGGCTGTCGCTTTTTTTGCCTCCAAGCTTTCCAGCTTTCTTCCGCAGCATGAAAGGGAGACGTTTCCAGTGGCAAGGGCAATATTGTGGCACGATGGACAAACAAAATAATTCGATTTTTTCATATTTCCTCCTACAAAATCATTCAGCGGCAATTCGCCGCCTAAAATATTTTCGATATTGACGCCCAATACGGCAGACAAACTTGGCAATAGCGCAATATCGGGGCAGCCATGTCCACGTTCCCATTTTGAAATCGTCCGGTCTGAAAGGTTCAGCTGAACGGCCAATTGCTTTTGCGTAAGGCCTTTTTCCTTCCGCAGCCGATAAATTAATTCTCCAACTTTACGAGTATCCATTCTTTTCTCCTCCTGCATATAATCATCATAGGGAATCGCATGAGTCTCCGCAACAAACGCTCCGTGGAGTCCAATAAGTTCGTCGTTTTCTGTATCAAAATTGACGTTGGTGAGCAAAAGTTAAAATGTTGCACATAGAGAGAGTTAACAATGCCGTCTTTACAAAGGAGCGGAACACATTAAGAAATAAAAGAACCACATCTTTAGAGATGCGGCTTTTTGATGCTAAACTCATCCAGCAGTTTTATGCCTTCGGCAAAACAAGTTTTCGGTAAAGGTGCACAGTAAAGAAATAATAACCGCCGTAAGTCACGAGGAAAATCAGCAAGGATACCCAAAGGCGGTAATACGGGTCGCCTATGACAAATGTGAAGATTCTCATGCCGATGAGGACATGCAGCAGGCCTAAAAAAGCCGGGAACAAAAAGACGATCAGGATTTCTTTAGATAAAGAAGCGGACAGGAGCTGCTTGCGCACGCCGAGTTTCCGGAGACTGTCGTAGCGGCGGATATCGCTGCCTGCACCGGCCAGGATTTTGAACATCAAAATGCTTGCGAGCATCGTAAGGAATGCGAGCCCTAAGAAAAAGCCCATAAAGAAAGTGCCGCTGGCAAAAGCGTATTGACGTTCAAACTGGGCATACTTGCCGGGGAGTCCGTCAACTACTGGATCAAAGCCGGCCTGCAGCTGTGCAAATGCTGAAAGCTGCAGGCGGTCGAGTGCTTGCCATTCGGGAATATAGTTTTGAAACTTATCGGTCCGAGCAAGGACAATCGCGATTTCTTCGCCGCCTGTTTTTTCAAAGCTTTCAAGGGGGACGATGCGCACCGGTCGAGTAGTGGCAAAAGCGGGATTGATCGTTTCAAGCGCCGTCATCCAATCGTCCGGGAGAATCGGGTAGCCGGCTTCGTCGGTTTCCAGCTTTTCAGGAAGCGGACCTGGCCGCTTTTGTTTATAGTCGATCCAGTCCACGATGAGCGGTGGATTTTCAACAAGCTCTTCTTCCGCATAGTAGATGAATTGGTCGTCCATTTTGAAACGATAGCTGAGCTGTTCGGTCAAAGAAAGGCTTTTCAAAATCTCTTCTTCGGCAGTGCTAGGATTATAAAGTGTGGCATCGTATAAGCGCTCTTGATCGATGGAGGTGACAGCATTGTTTTTGAATGCAAAGCCGCCGGCAATGGCGCCTTCCGACAACGCAATCAGCATGGCAATTGTCGCAAGCACCCATTTTAGGTCATTGAGCCGGAAACTGAGCTGGGACAAGGTAAAGGCGTTGATGCCTTTTAAATTAGCACGGTTTCTGCTTTTCCATTTGCGGATGATGACGGGCAAAAGCGAGCTGAACAGCAAGTAGGTGCCAAGCGTCGTCATGACAGGCGCTGTGAAAAGCCCCACAAACCGCAGGATTTCCATGAAGAAAAGTGCCGCGTAGCCGATGCCAAGAAAGACAAAGCCCAGAACGATGAGCGGCCAGGCAGCCTTCTTTGGCTTTTCGGGAATAAAATCGTTTTGCACAGCTGCCTGCAGCAAGCCGATAATCGAAGCTTTCGCCAACTTGGAACTGTGAATAGAAGAAGTTATAAGAGCTGCAAGCAGGAAGTATGCACTTGTCCAGAAAATGGCCGGCAAATAGACGACTTTGAATGCGGTGAATTCGACATTTAATTGATTCATCAAAAGCGCAGAAACCATTCCGGAAAAGGCAAAGCCGAGCAGGAGGCCGGCTGCTAGTGCAAAAGCTGTGATGCTCAAAGTTTCAAGCAGAAACACGCGCTTCAGCTGATATTTTTTAGCGCCAATCAGCTCATACAGGCCGAATTCCTTTTTTCGGAGCGACAGCAGGAATGAGTTGGTGTAAAACAAATAGAAAAAGGTGATGACGAACAACAAGGCTGCACCTACCACGAACACCAATTGAATATGGTTAATGACGGTATTCTGCGTGATGAATTCCTTGTTCAAGGCTATCGCCAGAAACATGTAAAAAACGGCAACGGAAATGATCATACCCGTAAACAAAATCAAATAATCCCGGCGGTTGCGCTGCAAGCCGTTTAATGCCAATTTCCAGATCATCTGCGGCCACCTGCCACAAGCTCGCGGTCCATGCCGCCTAGCACTTCCAGAATGTCCCGGTAGAATTGTTCGCGTGTACCGGTGGAATGGAGTTCTTGTGCAATGGCGCCGTCTTTGATGAACAACAGGCGGCTGCAATGGCTTGCGCTGAGCGGATCATGGGTCACCATCAAAATGGAGGCGTGCTGTCTGCGGTTCAACTCGGTTAACGTATTCAATAATGCTGCGGCGTTTTTCGAATCCAAGGCACCGGTCGGTTCGTCGGCAAGAAGGAGAGCCGGATTGTGGACAAGTGCACGGGCAATAGCGGTCCGCTGTTTCTGGCCCCCTGATAGCTCCGCCGGGTATTTCTTCAATATGTCATTGATGCCAAGCAGCCCCGCCACTTGCCGGACGGTTGCCTGGATTTTTGGTGCAGCTATGTGCTGGAGCGAAAGCGGCAGCGCAATGTTTTCGAAGGCGTTCATCGTTTCCAATAAATTGAAATCTTGAAAAATGAAGCCGAGCTGCCGGGAACGGAAATCAGACAGCCCGTTTTCATCCATCACAGACAGCGAGACGCCGTTAATGGTGATGTCGCCTTCAGTTGCCGGATCGAGTGTCGCAATCATGTTCAAAAGCGTTGTTTTGCCGGAACCGGATGGCCCCATGATGCCGATGAATTCACCTTCTTTCATGGAAAAGGACAAATTGCGGATAGCGGTGTATGTGCTTGCCCCTTTTTTGCCGTAAATTTTCGAAACATTAGTTGCGCTTAAGATCGTGTTCATGTTTATTCCTCCAGTCAGTGGGATGGCTTTAAGCATAAAGGGAAAACATGAAGAATTAGTGAGGGAAAATATGAAGGGTTTCTTAAGAAAACCGGAAATGGAATTTCCGCATTTCCAACCCGCTTTTTTAATTTGTTCAAAGTTCCGAAACCTACTTGCCCAAAATAGATGATATGATGTTTAAATGACAAAAAGATCAGGCGGAAATACTCGACGAGAGATTTCTTCAGTTTTACAGAACAGGTGAGATGAAATGGTATTAGCAAAAGCAGATACATACAGAACTTCCCTAAGAATGACGAAGACCGCGACGGAAAAGATGAAAGGGTTCGGAATCAGCGAACGCTCGGTTTTCCAGGCGGACGGCGCGTTTAACGTCTTTATCGAGAGGTATCCTTCCAATCCGGATGCCTCTCTTTCGGTTGCGCTGATTTTCGGCCAAACGGAGAACAGCCGTTTGACGGACAAAGAGCTTGATGGGCTCGTCGTCTTCCACTGCGTCGTTGCAAACCATCAACTGCTGGTAACGAATGTGACGCTCCGAAAAGCGTACGGCGCGCTCGGGACGAACTGGCAGCGCGAAGAGTCGATCCGGTTTGACAACTCCCGCGACCCGGCTCCGGTAGCGCTCCTCAATTTGATCAACCGCATGACGCCGGCGAAGGAAAAATCCGATTACGTGAAAAAGCGGATTTCGAGCTGGGAAGGCTACTTGAAAATCCAGGAGCGCGGCATGGACATTCCGGATATTAAAACGGGTTATTCGAAACTGGCGTTCAGCCACGATTTCAGCCGCATTACTTTGACCGGCTGCCAAATGAAAGACACCGAGTGGAAAGGGCTGAAAAACTTAAGCGTGCGCTTGGCCGGCATCGACGGCGATGTTGGAACGGTCCTTAAGGCATCAAACCGGATCATCGAAATCGAACTGCAAAACTATGTCGTCAAACAGCTGCGCGACAAAGAACATTCGCTGGCGAAAAAAGAAGTTGTCTTCAGCAATTTTGCAGCGCTCAGCCAAATCAGACGGCTGCGCCAAGGCTTCACGAATCTGGAAAAAGGCCATGCGGTGAACCCGAACCTCGACCGGCTGTTGTTTGAAGAAAAGCCGCCGGTGAAGCCGGTCAATCCGATTGGAAAGCTGCCGTTCCACAACCGGTTGAATGAGTTCCAGCAGCGGGCGGTCACCGGTGCGGTTGCAGCGGAAGATTTGTATGTCATCCAAGGGCCGCCCGGAACCGGAAAGACGACCGTTATCGCGGAAATCTGCCTGCAGAATGCCAGAAAAGGATTGAAGACGCTCGTTGCCTCACAATCGAACTTGGCGGTGGACAATGCGCTCGGGCGCTTGTTGGCGAATAAAGACATTCGCATCCTTCGCGTCGGCCGGACCGAAAGCATCGAAGAAGAAGGCAAAAAATTCATCGAAGAAAACGTCGGCCAGTATTGGAAAGACAATACCTTAAAAGAAATCACCGCTCAGTACGAAATGCGCAAAAACCGCGAGCCGGAACTGGAACGGGAACTCGCGGCTACAAAACAAGCTTACGAAGAGCTGCAGCCGGTTTTTGAAAACCTGGCGCAAGCGGTGGAAACGAAAAAAGCCGCACAAGGCAAGCACCGTACACTCGAAAAGCTGTTGGCTGAAGACCAGAACAAGCTGGCAGCGTTTGAGCTTGCAAAGCAAAAAGCTATGCAGGAGCAGCAAGGCACCGAACAAAAACTCCAAATGCTCGAAGAATCCATCCACAGCCAGCAAGCTTTGATGGACAGCAAGAGCCTGCAATGGTTCGAGGATGAACAGAACCGCATTTCACATGTTATCGAACAGCTCTATAGTGCCTTGCGATTGCGAAAATTGGAAGAAGAATTGGCTGTTAAAAAGCGCGACGTTGCTGCCATTTTAGACAAGCGCGAGCAAGTGACCGCAGTGATCGATGAGAAGAACGCCTTGGCGGCAAACACGGAACGTGTGAAAAAGATGGACGGCTTGCTGCAGGTGATGAACGAACAAAAGATCGAAGAAACGCCGGCGATTACGTTTGGCATCAATAAACTTGAAGGAATCCGTGAAAAGATCAACGAGTTTGAGAAACTGCGCGCCTACAACGAACAGTTTGCAGCAGCGATTTCCTATGTAGAGCCGCTGCTGACGGGTGCGCATGTGCCAGTAAGTGAATTGAAAGAACAAGCTTTAGCGAGACCTGAATCATTCACTTCGAGTGACATGGATTTCTTTTTGGAGCGCTTGAGAACGGTGCTGAAAAGCACGCGGGGTGACGAGCCGGGTGTATTGGAAAAAGCGCTCACCGGTTTGTACAAACGGCAAAACAGCTTGTGGAGAAGAGGCGCGAAGCTGAAGTCGGCGGAAGCGTATATCGAAGATTCCAAGCGGGCATTCCAAGGCGTGAAAAAAGCGGTATGCGACGAGCTCGTTAAACAGCAAGCGTATTACCTGGAACTCGACCGGAAATGGCAGGCGGACCTGGAACGGAAGCAGCAAGAGCTTGAAGCGCTGGAACAGCAATGCCGGGAGCTTGCCGTTGCTATCGAAATACCTTCCGATATTGAAGGAACCATCCGTGAACGGAAAGCTGAACAAGCTGTTCTCCTGGAAGACCAAGCAGCCTATGAAAAGGCCGTGAAACAGAGTGGCCAATTTGAAACGGAACGTACAGCGGAAACGGCCGCGTTGGAAAAACAAAAAGCCCGAACGGCAGAAATCCAGTCGGAAATGGAAGCGGTACAAGAAAGATTGTCGGTGAAAGAACAAGAACGGGCTGCTTTGCAGGAAATCCTTGCAACTCATCCGGAAAAGGAATATGAAGAAACGGCGAAAAAAATGGCGAGTTTGTCGTTTGATCTGGAATCGCTCAAGCAGGAAAAGAAAAACCTGCCTTTGATGCAGACGATCCAAAAGAAATGGCTCGATTTATTGAAAGATGCAAACGATCACGACTTGGACGAAATCCGCAAATTGTACATCAAGCATGCCAATGTAATCGGGACAACGTGTGTCGCTTCTGCGCGCAAGGACTTCATCGACAATTATCCGGAATTTGACGTCGTCATCATCGACGAAGTATCGAAAGCGACGCCGCCGGAACTGCTGCTGCCGATGCTAAAAGGCAAGAAAATCATCCTGGTCGGCGACCATCACCAATTGCCGCCATTGCTCGGGAACGACACACTGGAAGAAACGCTTGAGGAAATGATCAAAGAAAACAGCGGCTTCGAAGAAAAGCGGGAACTTGAGAAACTGTTGGAAGAGTCTTTGTTTGAGCGCTTGTACAAAAACTTGCCGGACGCGAACAAGACGATGCTTGCCATCCAGTACCGCATGCATGCGGACATCATGGAAACAATTACGCCGTTCTATAAAGGCGAGAACAAGCAATTGCAATGCGGACTTCTCGATTCTGACCGGGAACGCGATCATTTATTGGAATCGAACACCGTGAAACGCAGCAATCACTTGATGTGGCTTGATGTGCCGAACGAACCGGCGTATTTTGAAGAACGCATGAGCGGCGGGAAAAGTCTGTATAACTCAGCCGAACTGCGTGAAATCAGCGCACTGCTAGTGGAAATGAACGACGCAGTGGCGGAAGCAAAAGCAGCCGGACGAATTGCCGCAGACGAATTGAAAAGCGTCGGCGTGATTTCGTTTTACGGCGAACAAGTCAAACGCCTGCAGCGCATGATCGACCAGGAACTGCGCTTGCCGCATTTGACGATCCGGACAGGAACCGTCGACCGCTTCCAGGGAAGCGAAATGGAAGTCATCCTGCTCAGCATGGTGCGCAACAACGGGAACAGCCATGGAGATATTGGCTTTGCGAAAGACTATCGCCGCCTGAACGTGGCATTGTCGCGCGCCAAGCAATTGCTGGTGCTGGTCGGCAGTTCGTCTATGTTTACGCAGCGTGCGAAAAAGAACGAAACGAAACAGATGTACCGGCATGTACTCGAAACCGTAAAACGGAAAAATGGCCTGAAGCTGGTGCAGGAAAGCAGGGGATGAACGTATGGAGAAACTGAAAAGCGAATTGCGGTCGAACCTGCTTGCTGCCTCGGACGTGTCAATCACCGACGAACGGGTTTGGAAACTGCCGGTTGTGCTTTACGATGTTAGTTTTGATCGCGTGAAGCGCTTGAAGATGGACATCTTGATGAAGATGCTGCTGTTTGCGTTTCAGGAAACGGAAATCCGCCGAGCCGCAACACTCGCGGATATGCTGATGGTAGAGGAACTGTTTGTCCGTGACTTGATGGAGAAGATGCAGCGGACGGGGTTGATTGAACTTCAAAAGAAGGGCTATGGGCTGACAGCGAAAGGCTTTGATTACCTGGAAAAAGGCATTTTTGATGAAGAGATGGAAGGCGAAGCGACCGTGATTTCCTTCAGTGCCGTGCACGATGAGTATTTGCTTCCGTCCGACCACATGCATCCCGAAGCGGAAGAAAGAATGCCGCGTTACCGCTACGACGGGGTACGGGGCACCCTGAAAAAAGAGCGCATGCAAAAGCTGTTGGCGAAGGAAATGGTATATCCGGCAGAAGACAGTTTCCAGATCATCGCCACGGACATCACTGCCTGCATCGAGCAGGAGACGGTGTTCGTTCCGTGCCTGGAATTCCAATTGTACGACCGGAAGCAGGACATTTTTTATGCCCGCGTCTGGAATACGTTCAAAGGCAGCTGGGACGAAACGCTTGCCAAGCAAATCGAAGAGCGCGAAGTCGTGAAATGGCGCAAAGTGATGGAAGAACGGGAAGCGGTACTGGCCAGCACTGAATAAAATTCAAAAGGAATCCGGCTCATTGCGATGAGGCTGGATTTCTTTTTTGTATAAAAGACAGAAAATTTAGAATTGACACCACAGCTGTTTATCGAAATACTGTAAATAGAAAGCCAGCGAAATCAGAAAGGGTGAATGTGGTGAAGAAAACCATTTTCGTAAGTGATATTTCTTCAATTAAATACAACCATTTTTCATTTAAAAACAAAAAAGACGTCATCAAAGAGTACCCTTTTGTCGTTAAAACAGCTCCTGACGGCAGCTCTTATCATTTTGATCAAGAGGATCTGGCTGCAATGAGCAATTACGAAAAGGATCTTGCGCCGCACGATGAGAAAGACAGGCTTACGAAAACTGAATACATCGGAAAAATGAAAAAGGAATTCTACCATCAAATTCGTTCGGGAAATATGGATGAAATCCTCGCCTTTTTATACAAACTGGAAAATAAGGATTTTGAATTAAAATGGGGAGGGATGATAGAACCCAAATTCAAAACTTAATGGCGGATGGTCAAGGAGAAGTTGAAAAGTAATAACAACTTCCAACAGAGTGAGATATCTTCCGTTTCTGAATTGAGATTCTTAGTTAAAGGGGATAGAGAATGAACCCATATTGTAAAGGCATCATTCAACAAATGGATTTGGCGGTTGACTCGGTTATTAAACTAATGGACACGTTGAGCGATGAAGATTTGCTGAACAAGCCGAATGCGGAGAAATGGTCGATTGGAGAATTGTTGGCGCATATGTCCGTTATAGGCAAAGCCGATTTCCTGATTGGTTTGGGAGCATCGGAGGAAGAATTGGACCAATATTACGAGGAAACAGCACCTCAAATGAGTTTGAAGTCCATTGCTTCTACTTTAACGGGGAACTACGCTTATCTGCGGAATGGCATGGCGGAAATGGAAGAAAAGGATTTGCAGCAGGTAACGACTTCCTTTTTCGGGGCTGTCCACTCTAGATACGAGTGGCTTCTGGATACGCAGGCGCATTTTTATCATCATCGCGGCCAGCTGCACGCCATTCTGGTCCATGTGCTCAAGCGGGAACCGAACGTTCAGTTGTTCGAATGAGGCCGTGGGTTTATAGAATCGAAAAGAGCTTCCAGGGAGACGTACATCCTCCTGGAAGCTCTTTTTTTACACTCTCAATGAACCACGGAATCCTCTGGCTGCATAATAGGAATCCGCGCCGTTATGGTACAGGAAGACTTGCCCGTAGCGGGAGTCGCAGAACAAGGCACCGCCGCGGTCCCGAATGTCGGGAGGCGTCTGGACCCAGCTTGATGTTTTCAAGTCGAAGTCGCCAACTTTCTGCAGGCTCCGGTATTGTTCTTCCGTCAGCAACTCAATGCCCATGTCCGCTGCCATGCCGACTGCGCTGTTTTCGGGTTTGTTTTTCTTGCGGGATTCGAGCGCTTCCGGGTCAAAGCAAACGCTTCTCCGGCCGTCCGGGCTTTCTTTGGAACAGTCATAAAACACATATTCATCTTTCGCTTTGTCATACTCGACAACATCCGGTTCGCCGCCTGTCCGCTCCATTTCATGGAGCGACCACAGTTTATCCGGATTGGCTTCAAGCTTTTCCTGGATTTTCGGCCATTCCAAAAATTCGTGGCGGTCGATGTGCTTCTCGAATCGTTCCTTCAAAGTGTTGAGCAATTCGTAGCGCTGTTCCGATGCTAAAGGTTTATTCGTCTGATCAGTTTTTGTCACGCTAATTCCTCCTTGTTGTTCTTGATGCTCTTAGTATATAAGAAAAGGCGCTTGTTTAGGTTAAAATCCTGATAAATTCCAAATGAACTGCATTCCGGTAAGCAAATAGTTTATATAGAAGAAACTGCAGCGGCCCCTTTTTCGATATAAAGGATTGTCTGGCTCCACTGCAGAATACTATAGGCAACCAGTAAGTGTAAGGAAAGTAAGCAGCCATGGAGTCCCGGTAAGGTCTAAACCACCTAAACGAAGAAAGGGGAAATACGATGAAAATCTTGATTCTCGGAGGCACCCGTTTTCTCGGGCGTTTTCTGGCCGAAACAGCCCTTCAAAAAGGGCATGAAGTTAGCTTGTTCAACAGAGGGAAATCGGATCCCAACTTGTTTCCGGAAGCAGAGAAATTGACCGGAGACCGGGACGGCCAATTAGAAGCGCTAAAAGGACGGACATGGGACGCGGTAATTGATACAAGCGGCTATTTGCCATGGCAGGTCAAAGATTCGGCGGAACTGCTTCGTGATGCAACCGGCCACTATACTTTCATCTCCAGCGCTTCTGTCTATGCCGAGCTCGAAGGACCCGGAATTGATGAAAACCATGCAGTCGGGCAATTAAAGCCGGAAAAAGTGGAAGAGCTGAAAGGGATGGACGCGGCGCAGGCGATTGGCGCCCATTACGGAGAGCTGAAGGTGTTATGCGAACAGGAAGTGGAGCAAGCTTTTACAGGACGCAGTTTGATTATCCGGCCTGGGCTTATTGTTGGCCCCTACGATTTCACGGACCGTTTTACTTATTGGGTCAACCGCATGAAAAAAGGCGGGGAAGTGCTGGCGCCTGGGCGAAGAGACAAGGAAGTGCAGTTTATTGATGTCCGCGATTTGGCGGAATGGATTGTGAAGATGGTCGAAAGCCAAGAAACCGGAACGTTTAATGCGACAGGGCCGGAAGAGAAGCTAACGATGGAACAGTTTTTGGAAGGCTGCAAGTCAGCAGCAGAGAGTGACGCCGAGCTGGTCTGGGTGGATGAGCACTTTTTGTTGGGGCACGGCGTAGCTGGCTGGTCGGACATGCCGCTCTGGATTCCGGATGAGGAAAACATGGCCGGATTTCTTACCGTCGATAGCCGCAAAGCAGTGCAAGCGGGATTAACATTTCGTCCGCTAAGCGACACGGTCCGGGACACGCTTGCCTGGGAAGCGACGCGCACCGTTTCGGAGCGGAAAGCGGGGCTCGATCCACAAAAAGAAAAAGCGGTGCTGGAAGATTGGAAAGAACGGGCGCTTTAAACTGCCCTGAATGATAGTCAAACAAAGCCAACACGATGAAAAGAGTTTCTATGGGATATTTTTTCTGTAGGAGCTTTTTTCATTTCTATTAATAAATTTAAAGAACTGGAAACTATTTAGGCGTCCTGTGCGTCCTATGAAGTTAAGAAAGCTTTCATTCACCCATGAAGGAAGTCACGAATTCACCGGAATAGGGGTTTTAAAGACGACAAAGCGGGTAAGTCCTTCTGCGCATTTTGAAGAAATTAGGGACTTTAAACTATCATTCCTGCCAGTTGTTTAGTAAAATAGAATTTGTCATTCTTTGTAAGAATCTCTCGCTTGAGGTATCTGGCTTCAAGCTTTTTTAATGTCCTGTCCGAAAGATTCCTGTGAAGACCACTAATGAGAAGGTGTATTATGAAAAATATGAAAACAACTACTAAAAAAATAACAAACAAGTTTGTGCCTCTTTTCCTGCTGGCAGTAGTCATGATGTGGATGAAGACATACTTGACCCAAAAAACTCAATTTAAACTGGATGTCGACGGCGTCTTGCAGGAGTTCCTGCTGTTCATCAACCCGCTCGGGTCCGCGCTGCTATTATTAAGCTTGTCGCTATTGTTTAAAGGGAAACGGAAATACATATCGCTTCTATTCATTTACGTCGTTATGTCCATATTCCTATATGCGAATGCGGTGTATTACCGATTCTTTAGTGATTTCCTGACCTTGCCGACTTTGTTCCAAACGCAGAACTTCGGCGATCTGGGCGGCAGCATCGTTACGCTGATCCAGCCGACGGATCTTTTGTTCTTTGTGGATGTCGCACTGCTGATTTATCTGGTCTTTTCTAAGCGGGTGCCAAAAGAAACGAAAAACTTCAAAACGAAAGCGGTCATTCCAGCGATTACGATGGCATTGGCAATTTCGTTCTTGAACTTAGGCCTGGCAGAAAGCGACCGTCCCGAATTATTGACGCGCGGCTTTGACCGCAACTACATCGTGAAATATTTGGGGATGTACAATTACGCCCTTTATGACACGGTGGAAACCTTGAAATCTTCTTCCCAGCGCGTACTCGCTGACAGCGATGACGGCACGGAAGTGGTCAACTACACGAAATCCAATTATGCGAGCCCGAACGAAGCGTATTTCGGGGCAGCTGAAGGCATGAACGTCGTTTACCTGCATCTGGAATCGTTCCAGACCTTCTTGATGGATTATGAATTGAACGGAGAAGAAGTGACGCCGTTCCTGAATTCATTGATTGGCGAAGAAAATACGATGTACTTCGATAATTTCTTCCATCAGACAGCGCAAGGCAAAACTTCGGATGCCGAGTTCATGCTTGAAAACTCGTTGTTCGGTTTGCCGAAAGGTTCCGCGTTTATCACGAAAGGCCAGAACACTTACCAAGCCGCTCCTGCTTTACTGAAAGACAAAGGCTATACGTCTGCAGTCTTCCATGGCAACAACGGCACGTTCTGGAACCGTTCTGAAATCTACAAATCATTCGGCTATGACCATTTCTTCGATATCGAGTCATATACGAATCTGACCGACCAAGACATGGCTGAGTACGGCGTAATGGATAAGCCTTTCTTTGAACAGTCGGCACCTCTTTTGGAGTCATTGCCGGAACCGTTCTATTCGAAATTTATCACAGTCGCCCACCATTTCCCTTATAAAATCGATCCTGCATTGACAACGATCGAAAAAGCGGCAACGGGTGATGCCAGTGTGGATAACTATTTCCAGACGGCTCGCTACGCAGATGAAGCGATTGAGCAGTTCTTCACACAGCTGGAAGAATCCGGTTTGGCGGACAACACGATGGTCGTCATGTACGGGGACCATTACGGGATTTCCGACAACCACAACGCGGCCATGGGCCAGTTGCTTGGAAAAGAAATCACACCGGTTGAAAACACCAAGCTGCAGCGGGTTCCGTTGTTCATCCACGTACCGGGTATGGAAGGCGGCGTCAATCATACGTACGGCGGCCAAATTGACCTTCTGCCGACTGTGATGCATTTGCTTGGCGTTGACACACAAAACAACGTCCAGTTCGGTACAGACCTATTGTCTCCGGAACACGAAGAACTAGTGACATTCCGCAACGGCGACTTTGCGAGTCCGGAAATCTACGCAGTCGGCGAACAGTTCTACAACCCGGAAACGGGCTTGCCGATTGAAGATGAAAAACAACTGGAAATCGCAGAAAATCTGCAAGAACACGGCACGTATGAATTGCAGTTGTCTGACCGCGTGGTCAACGGCGACTTGTTGAGATTCTATACACCGCCTGGTTTCGAGCCAATCGATCCAGCGGACTACAACTACCAGGTAGATCCAGCGGTTGTGGAAGGCGAATAAACGAAATAGAGGTGTCCCGAAAACCGGATTTGACGGTTTGTCGGGGCACCTCTTTTTTGACTAAATAGAGAGCTGAATTTTTAGAAGAATGAACATTAACAAGTACCTTGCCTAATCCTTCACTTCAGGCGGACGCTTTCCGCGGAGCTGGCCTCAGCTTCCTCGTCGCTTCGCTCCTGCGGGATCTTCGGCTCATCCTATTCCCGTTGGTGTCGCCGTCTTTCGTTTCGGATTAACGGGGATAACTGAAAACTTAAAGCAAATGAAATTAAGTTTATGGGAAATGAAGTAACCACTTTAATTCTTGTGATAGCGGCTTAATCATCTGGCCAGGACTTCTGGGCAAACTAAAGGAAGCTGCACTTGATCAAGTGCAGCTTCCTCTTTATTCATTATTTTATTCGATTACAGTTTTGCAATTTCCGGATCGGCGACTTTTACGAGCTGTTTGCCGAGGTTGCTGCCTTCGAATAAGCCGAAGAATGCTTCAGGTGTTTTTTCGAAACCTTCGATGATGGTTTCTTCGTATTTCAGTTTTCCTTCTTGCAGCCATTTGCCAAGAGCGACAGCGCCGGTTTTAAAGTCGTGCGCGTAATCGCCAAGTGTGAAGCCTTTCATCATGGAGCTGGTTGTAATGAACTTCCATTGAATGCGCGGTCCGATGTCTTCGCCCGGTGTGTTGTAGGACGAAATGGTGCCGCATAGCACGACGCGTGCTTTGTTGTTGAGTTCCCAGATGACGGCATCGGATACCGGGCCGCCGACGTTGTCGAAGTAAACGTCTACGCCGTCCGGCAAGGCATTCTTCAAGTCTTCATTGAAGCTGTCTTTTTTGTAATTGACCGCTGCATCGAAGCCAAGTTCGTTGATCAAGTAATCCACTTTCTCATCAGAACCGGCGATGCCGACTGCTCTTGCACCTTTCAGTTTGGCAATCTGCCCGACAACGGAACCGACTGCTCCAGCTGCGCCAGAAACCACAACGGTTTCGCCTTCTTTCGGTTGGCCGATATCGAGCAATCCGAAGTAAGCGGTCAAGCCGGTCAAACCGAGGATGCCGAGGCGAGTAGTGATAGGCGCTATTGCCGGATCCACTTTTTGTACGGAATCCGCTTTGGCTGTGTTATACTCCGCCCACGCAAGGTTAGCGGTCACGATGTCGCCTTTTTGGAAGCGGTCGGATTTCGATTCAATGACTTCAGCCAAGATGCCGCCTGTGATAGCTTCGTTCAATTGATAGGGAGCAATATACGATTTAACATCTTTCATGCGGCCGCGCATATACGGGTCAACAGACAGATAAAGTGTTTTTAACAACAGTTCATCGGTTCCGAGTGAAGGGATTTCTTTGTCGACAAATGCAAAATCTTCATTTGTAGGTGTGCCTTCCGGTCGGTTGATCAAATGGATTTCTTTGTATGTGTTTGGTGTCATGAAAATTCCTCCTCTAATTTTGTTCGAAAAGAAGCGTAACATGGTTAGCGAGGCGAATCAAAAATTATAACCCGGCAAGCTGATATTGTTGCAGATGGCTTACGGGTGTGGTATTGGTAAAAATTACATTGAAAAAGGCACTATCCAACCTGCCCAGGGGCGATTCGGATAGTGCCTTTTCATCAATCATTTTTAAGGCCTTATTGTTCCATCAGTTCCGGATAAACGGTTTCTGCAACCAACTGCACGGCTTCGCCAATGCGCGGACCGGGACGTGAAGTGATGTCTGAATCCACGAAGTAGACATCGCCGTCTTCAATGGCTTCGACAGTAGACCAGCTTTCACGGGCTTTGATATCGCCAATGGCATCTTCCACGTAAGAAACAGTCGTCAAAATCACTTCCGGATCGCGTGTAATGACTTCTTCCTCGGAAATGTTCGGCCAGCCTTCCAAATCTTCAAAAACGTTTTCCACTTGAGCGTGATTCAAGATTTCTTGCTGGAACGTCGATTTTCCGGTTGTGTAAATTTCAGGAGAAGGGCTGATTTCCATATATACATCTTTCTTTTCTTCCACTGCCGCTAACTTATCCTGCACATCCTGGATCTGTGTTTGGATGTCTTTGACCAATTCATCACCTTTTTCTTCCGCTGCAAGAACAGAAGCAATTTGTTCGATGTCTCCGTATACTTCATCAAACGAAGTGGCGGACTGAATCACGAATACGGGAATATCGGCATCTTCCAACTGGGCAAGTTCAGGTGCCACTTCGCCCGTAGAATAAGCGAGGACCACATCAGGCTTCATCTCCAGGATGCGTTCAGCATTGAAGGCGACCGAGTCGCTGACGCGTTCGACTTTCTTTGCTTCTTCCGGATAGTTGTCGTAATCGGTTGCGCCGATCAGTTTGTCGCCTTCGCCAAGGGCATAGACAATTTCGGTGTTGCTTGGAATCAGGGAAACGATGGTTTCAGGCGCTTGTTCAAACGTGAGTTCCTGGCCGCGGTCGTCTTTGACTGTATAGGCTTCACTTACTTTTTCTTCAGCCGGTGCTTTGTCGGCTTCTGTCTTGTCTGCTGCTTCATCCGATTGGCAGGCGCCGAGCAGGGCAGCGACAAGAATGGTGGGGAATAAAAGTATCGATTTGGTTTTCACGGTGTAGTCTCCTTTTTCTTTGAAGGTCTGGTTGGATAGGATTTGCTGACGAACGGAATTTCCGCTATGCCGTGCTGTTTGTTGACGTATACAGCCATCGCGAACAATAAATTGGCAAGCAAGCCGGCATAGTCCATCAGATGCTCCGGTACGTCGCGCTCTAAGCTCACCTTGTGCAAGGCGCGGACAGACTTTTTCGCTTCGCTGCGGCATACGTGCAGGACGGTGGCGGCGTGCGTTCCTTGCGGCAGGACAAAATGGCTGATTTCCTCTTCAACTTCGGCGACATATTTGTCGTACATCTCGCTCAGTAACGCCAAGTCTTCTTCCGTCACCGCCAGTTTTCCGCGGACGGAACCATTTAAATGGTACGCCATCGGCTGCAGGTAACGGAGGTCCTCATAGACCATCGGCACGTCTTCCGTTAAGGCGATGGCTTCGCCGATCCGGGTCGTCAATGAATCGGTCCGGATTTCAAAATCCACGGTTGAAGCACTTTCCCGCATGAACGGGTAACAGACATAACGAATATCTTTTTTCACAATTTCACCTCCACGACCTGGATTGTGTAAATATCAGCAGACGCATCGCTTTCAGCAGAACACAAAAAAGCCACCCTAATGTAAGGGTGGCACAAAGACTATTATCAGACCGCAAAAAGCTGCCAATAGAAAAAGTTGCCGTAGATCCCCTTATCTTCCGAAGAGCAAAAATACGTTCAGAAAAAGGTAGGTCTCCTGGCTTGTGCATCATTTTACTCCAAAGACCTTCCCAATCGACATTCATCGATCAGTGGCATTCCTTGTTTCATACGCACTTACAGTTGCGGAAACAGCTCCGGATTTTCACCGGATTCCCTGTTACGCTGACGAATCAGCACCTTCTCCCTGCATGACTATTTACTTAGCTTTAGTGTAGCATACTGCTTCTCGAAGAGGGAGGGCCAATTGGGTTCTTTTTCGCCGAGCATTAAACAGGAAAGAGAGGGGACAAGCAGCCTTTATTGACAGAACTTACAGATTTTTTGTGCTTTATAAAGTGTCTGAGGAAGATAATCAACACATATTCAAAAATTGTACTATCCACCGAAGTGCCGAAGGGGGTACACTATTGTATAGAGAAAAAACTGCTTGATTGAACAAACAGGAGGAACACAATGAGGTATTTTACAAAAGAATGGTACGACGAGATGCAGGTGTCCGGTTATCTGGCTTACCATGAATCGTTAGAGGAATGGGAAGAAGAGCTTGTTTCCTATAGAGAAGAAGGCATTGATTACGAAGAAAACTACCGACGAAATCTGGAAGATATGCGGGAGGACTTATTGAAATTCCTGCCGGAGTCTTTTCATCCATATATTTACGATGGCACCATCAGCCACGGCTTTCCACCGCAGGATTTGCGGGATATGGCAAAGCAATGGGAACAGGAGCATGAAACGCGGCTTGAAACCATCAACGAAGAATACAGCAAGCATTACCAATCAATCAAAGGCGAACTTCCAGCCGGCGCAATCCAGTTAATGGAGCAAAGCCTGCATGATGCCACAGTGATTTCGGTTGAAAAAGAAGCGGAAGATACCTTGATCATCAAGCTCGATTGCAGCAAAGGCTTCCATTATTTCACGGATATCCAGCTGACATTCACGGGCGTCGCCAAAGCGGATATTCCTGAAAACTTTGCCGGTGCATGGTGGCTGTATAACGAAATTTACTTGAACGAAGACCGCTTCGAACTGCATGTGCTGTTCGACAGCCCGATGGTTGAAGTGGAAATTATTGCACAAGATGTGAAAATCGAAGTATTGGAATCGTAAACAGTACGGACTTCTGGAGAAAGAAGATGAGGGCATGAAGGCATTTGTCTTGTATGCAGCGGCTATTTTAGGCGGCTATTTGCTGTATCGAATATCCGAACTTTGGTACGGTGCAGAGTGGATTTTTGGTTTATTGACAGTCGGCTGGTTCGGCTTGTTTTTGTTTGTATGGAAGCGGGTGAAGCCAGGCGGTGCAGGAATCATTTTAGTTGCCGCTTTTACATTGGTGGACATCAGCTCGATCTTTTTTCTGCAAAATCTGCCAACTGCGATCTGCAATTTGTTGATGGCGCTGCTGCTTGTCCCGTTCTTCCGTCGTTATCCGGATGTGGTGTTAAGCGCATTGGGCCTAGTGCTGCTCGGCATCCTGATCTGCATTGATACAGGAAGCATCGCTACCATGTGGATGTTGTTTATCGCCACCGGTGCACTGGCGCTGATCGGCTTCCGTATGCGTTTTCGTTGGGTGAAGCACTGCTTTGCCGTTCTGTTTGCAATCACAGCGCCCGTATTGCTAATAAATTACTCTTTAGAAAATGCATATTTGGTTGTTCTCATGGTTCTGGCGGGCATCGCTGCAGTTGCGGCCGGCTCTTACAAGTTTTCAAAGCAGCCGCTCTTTTAATACAAAATCAAACAAGCCGGACTTTCCTGTGAGGGAAGTTCCGGCTTGTTTTTTATTTGATCATGAAAAAGCTTTTTTTAGTTCCTGTGCGCCTTCAGCAACGGCATCCCGGGCTTCCGGAACAAAGCTTGAAAAGTTTGCAAAGCCGTGGATCAAGTCTTCGTAGTTTTTGTAATACACTTCAACGCCGTGGTCCTGCAGCTTTTCAGCATAGGCCGCACCAATGTCCCGAAGCGGATCGTATTGGGCCGTCAGAATGGTTGCCGGCGGCAGGCCTTCCAGTTCATTGGACAAAATCGGCGACAAGTATGGATGGTGCCGGTCGTCCGGACTGTTCAAATAATGCATTTGGAACCAGCCCATCATGTCGCTCGTCAGCAAATACCCTTCGCCGTTTTCGTCCATCGACGGAGTACCGGCTGCCGAACCTGTTGACGGATACAGCAGAAGCTGATGGACGAGGCGCGGACCGCTGCGTTCTTTGGCGATCAAACACGTCACCGTTGCCAAGTTTCCACCCGCGCTGTCGCCGCCGACGGCTATGCGGTCCGGATCAATTCCCAGTTCTGCTGCATGTGCGACAATCCATTCGAGCGATTCATAGGCATCCTCTACCGCAGCGGGAAATTTATGTTCAGGGGCTAAGCGGTATTCAACTGACACGACCACGCACGATGCCAAATTAGCGAGTTCACGGCAAATGGCGTCGTGGCTTTCAATGCTGCCGAGCACCCAGCCGCCGCCATGGTAAAAAACAAGTGCCGGAAAAGGCGCGTTGCCAGTCGGGGTATAAATGCGGATGGGGATATCGCGCCCCGTCAAGGGAATTATCCGGTCTTCCACTTTTTCGACAGGCTCTTTTTGCATAGCCATCAATGCGGAGTTTTCTGAGCTGCGCATGACCTCCGGAGTAATCTTTTCAAACGATACAGGCATGGTATTCATTTGTTCTAAAAAGAATTTGATTTTCGGATTTACCGGCATGTCTATTCCTCCCGTTTCCTTTGTGGTATAGCCCTAAAAAGATTCGCTGTTTATCCAGAATATTCCTGCAACCGAAATAAAAAAATTCGCATTCATTTCGGTGAGAACGGGTAGAGCTTGGGAAAGGAGTGATCGACATGTTAACTGCAGAATTAATGAAAAGGCTGGATGCGAAAGAACAGCGCATCATTGACATACGCCGCTATCTTCATGAGCATCCGGAGCTTTCTTTTGAAGAGGAAGAAACTGCCGCCTACATCGAAGAATTTTATAAAGAGGTGCCGGTTGATTCCGTTGTAACGAATGTTGGCGGACAGCGCGGCATTGTTGTAACCATCAAAGGCAGCCAGCCTGGAAAAACAATTGCCATCCGCGCCGATTTTGACGCGCTGCCAATCCAAGAGGAAACGGATTTGCCGTTTTCATCGAAAAACGAAGGGGTGATGCATGCCTGCGGCCACGACGGCCATACGGCTTATATGCTCATTCTCGCAGAAACTTTGGCAGAGCTGAAAGACCAATTGGCAGGAACCGTGAAAGTCATTCATCAGCCGGCTGAGGAAATGCCGCCGGGCGGTGCGATTGGCATGATTCAAGCAGGCGTGCTTGAAGGAGTGGATGCGGTTTTTGGCATCCATGTCATGTCGACAATGGAAACCGGCTGCGTCTTTTACAGAAGCGGCAATACACAGACCGGACGAGCCCGCTTCAAACTTCTTGTCCAAGGAAAAGGCGGCCACGGTTCTTCACCGCATATGGCCAATGACGCCATCGTTGCGGCGAGTTCATTTGTCATGAACTGCCAGACCATCATCAGCCGCCGAATGAATCCATTTGATACTGCAGTTGTCACCATCGGTTCGTTTGATGGGAAAGGGCAATTCAACGTCATCAAAGACGCCGTCACTTTGGAAGGCGACGTGCGGACAATGTCGGTGGAGTCCCGGGAGCTGGTCGAAGAAGAAGTGCGCCAGTTTGCTAAAGGGCTCGATGCGTCGTTCGGCGTGGAAACCACATTGGAGTATGCGAACGACTATCCGGTGCTTTACAACGATCCGGAAGCGACGGAGCGAGTCCGGGAAGCGCTCCTGCAGGCAGCTATTCCTGAAGTGGAAGCCGTCACAGAAGTCGCGCCGCAGCCACCGTCCGAGGACTTCGCTTATTATTTAAAAGAAAAGCCGGGCTGCTTCTTTTATGTCGGTGCAAAACCGGAGGGCAAGCAGTGGTATCCGCACCACCACCCGAAATTTGAAATTGATGAGAAGAGCTTGTTGATCAGCGCAAAAGCGATGGCTGCTGTGGTGGGGGCGTATTGCGGGACGGGTGAAAGCTGATGTTAGTTTGTCACCTCCAAACAACCAAAATTCTTTTTGTGTTGAATAAGATAAAAGCCTTTAGCGCATTAAAATGCGCTAAAGGCTTTTTGGGTTGATGGAGATGCTTTCGATTAAAATGGTTTTGATAAACTTCTGTGCTTCTTCGACCAAATCGAAATCTTCCCCGAATATTAGCCAATCGTATAACGTCCCACGCATACAGCGCGTG
The DNA here is from genome assembly GCF_030413595.1 of Planococcus liqunii. Lineage (NCBI taxonomy): Bacteria > Bacillati > Bacillota > Bacilli > Caryophanales > Caryophanaceae > Planococcus > Planococcus liqunii. The sequence goes on from NZ_CP129238.1 coordinate 800,501, forward strand.
ATTAACATTGTAATTTCGTCAGGTGGAATTGCAGCAGTGAACTCGCCTGCAGTCTGGCCTTCTTCTACAAGTGAATGAACAATTTTGAAAAGTGTCCGATCGGTATCGGACAGTGACTTGGGCTGATTTGGAATCAACGCACTGACATAGACGGTCCGCATTAAATCTTTTCCTAAATCGTCTCTAAAGTAAATCATTTGCGACTTTGCCAATAACAAAATCTTTTCGCTCGAACTTAAATCTTTGGGCATTGTTTGAATGAAATTCTCATAAAATTCATCAATCTCGTGGAACTTCTCGATGAAGATTTCATATTTGGATTTGAAATGTACGTAAAATGCCCCTTTGGAAGTTTTGCTGACTTCTACAATTTCATCAACTGTTACTTCGTTAAAACCTTTAGCGCTAAAAAGTTTTAAAGCGGTTTCTAAAATTTTCTTCTTGGTTTGCTGAGATTTTATTTGTCTAGATGTAGGCGCAGGCATCCGCACACCCTCCTTTACCGATAGCAACATGGATAATCCATTTGTTTATAAGTGATATTCCCCATTATACATAATTTTGAAGCTTGGAGGATGTTAAGTAAATTAAAGAAAGTATAAGCGGCATTTAATTTAGAGTATTCTGAAAAATATATTGACGAATGGATAGAGGCTCTCTATACTAATTTCAAAGACTATAGTTTGTGAAATTATTTGAGAGCTTATTTTCAAACCATTTATGAAAGCGCTCTCTAAAGTCACTGGGAGTGTTTAATGCAAAGGAGAGAAGGAGAATGGACATAATTGGAAATAGAACCTTAAAAGATTTACTGAGCGAGCAAACAAAACGGTATGCCGACAAAACCTTTTTATTATTCGAGGATGTAGAGGATGAAATTTCAGAGATGACTTATCGAGAATTTTCAGATGCAGTCCATCGTTTGAGCAATGTCTTTCTCGGGTTGGGGGTTTCTAAAGGAAATCACGTCACGCTGCACCTCCCCAATTCTCTGGAATTTATGACCTCTTGGTTTGCGCTAGCTAATATTGGGGCCATTATGGTTCCGACGAATATCTTATCTACAAGAGATGAAATGGAGTATATATTAAATCATTCAGAATCTGTCCTGCTAGTGACAGAAGAAGATTACCTGGAGAAATTTACGGAGACAGGTGATCGCTTGCCATACTTGAAAGAGATTCTGCTGGCACGCACCAAAAGCAGCCAAGTGGCTGCTAAAGATATAGCCAAATTGATGGAACAATCAGAAGCCAGCCAGCCAGATGTTTTCATTAATTCCGAGGATGTAGCTGCGATGCTTTACACATCAGGGACCACATCGAAACCGAAAGGTGTCCAAGTCACACATGCCAATTATCTTTATACAGGTGAAGTAATGTCGAAGTCCATCCGGTTGACGCCTGAAGACAGGCAACTGGTGGTGTTGCCGCTTTTTCACGGAAATGCGCAATATTATTCAACGATGTCCGCTTTAGTCGTTGGAGCCAGTATCGCCATTACCGAAAAGTTCAGCGCTTCCCGCTATTTTGTACAGGCTAAAAGATTAAGGGCTACAGTGGGATCGTTATTCGCTGCGCCAATCCGTATGATCATGGCTCAAAAGTATGACACTTCTTTTCGGGATCACTCAATGCGTGTCATCTGGTTCGCGCAATCTGTAACAGAAGAACAATTAAATGAATTTGAAGAAAAATACCAGGTGCCGTTGCTGCAAATGTATGGCATGACTGAAACAGTCGGCGTTCCTTTGATGAACCCATTGGACGGCATCCGGAAAAACATGAGCATCGGCAGGCCGACGATAGGCTATGAAGTGAAAATTATTGATGCAGAAGGCAAAGAAACCAAACAAGGTGAACCTGGCCAAATTGTAGTTAAAGGAATACCAGGACGGACATTGATGAAAGCGTATTTCAAGAATCCGGCTGCTACGGAGGAAACATTGAAAGATGGCTGGCTCCATACAGGCGACAACGGCATGATTGGAGAAGATGGTTACTTTTATTTTGTTGACCGCATCAAAGACATGTTCAAGCGATCGGGTGAAAATGTGGCGGCCAATGAAGTGGAAAGCGTTATTGCAGATTATCCAGGCGTGTATGAAGTAGCGGTCGTCAGTATTCCCGATCCAATAAGAGACGAAGCAATCAAGGCATTTGTCATTCTTCAGGAACAAGCAGATGTGACAGAAGAAGAACTGATTGAATATTGCAGAACACGGTTAGCGAAGTTCAAAGTTCCCGACATTATTGAGTTTGTGGAAGACTTCCCAAGAACTTCAGTAGGGAAGATCCAAAAGCATATGCTGCGAAAAATAGATGCTCAAATTCCTATTGAGAATATTTGATATCTTTACCCTATATACCACCATTAAAAGGAGTTGAAATGGATGAAAAAAAACAAGCGAGTTTTGCTGGCCAGTCTTTCCGGATCCGTTATTGAATGGTATGACTTTTATTTGTATGGAACGGCAACAGGCTTAGTGTTCACTACACTCTTCTTCTCGAATCAAGACCCGGCTATTTCTATTCTTTTGGCTTTTGCTACTTTTGGAATCGGTTATGCAGCAAGACCAGTAGGCAGTTTGATTTTCGGTCATTACGGCGACCGGATTGGAAGGAAAGCGGCCTTGATGCTGACTTTAATCGGAATGGGCGGAAGCTCATTTCTGATTGGGCTGTTGCCGACATATGGCCAAATTGGATTGCTTGCTCCGATATTATTGGTGTTTTTAAGGCTGATCCAAGGAATTTCACTTGGAGGCGAATGGGGCGGCGCCGTTTTATTGGCTACCGAATCTGCACCGAAAGGGAAGCGAGGCCTCTTTGGCTCCGTTCCGCAGTTAGGTGTTCCGCTTGGGCTGGTGGCTGGCTCGTTCAGTTTGACTTTTATCGCCTATTTGACGACAGACGCTCAGTTCTTGGCATGGGGTTGGCGGATTCCATTTCTATTCAGTGCCGTCTTGATTGTTTTGGCTTTATGGATTCGCGGAGGAGTACCTGAAACGGATGCTTTCCAGAAACAGAAAGACAGTGGGGAAATTGCGAAAGTGCCGATAGCTGAAACGTTCCGCTATCACCGGAAAAGTCTTTTCCATGTTATTGGACTTAAATTGGGCGATGGATTCTTCAACGTCTTTCTTATGTCGTTCGTGCTGGTCTATGCCACTACGTATATGGATTACTCTAATGAGGTAGCGTTGACAGCGTTAACAATTGGCTGTGCTTCGATGATCATTACAATTCCAGTAATCGGCTACATTTCAGATTTTATTGGGCGTAAAATCATTTACATTACCGGGCTGGTCTTGATGTTTGTATTGGCTATCCCATACTTCTTCCTTATTGAACAAGGGGCAACATGGCTTTATTTGATGCAAGCTGCAATGTTAGGGGTAGTCTGGGCATCTATTTTTGCTACACAAGGAACTTTGTTCTCTGAATTGTTCCCCGCAAAAGTCCGTTATACCGGTCTTTCTTTCGGCTATCAAATGGCCGCTGCAATTGTCGGATTCGGTCCGATGCTTTGGGCGGTGATGGGTGATAATTATGGATCTTCTCCATGGGTTTTCGGAGGATTTATGATGGCTGGATTAGCCGTATCACTTGTGTTGAGCATATTCATACCCGACACTCACAAAGTGTCGAAATATGAAAGTGATGGAGTGCCAGTGGCAGTGCAGGTCGAAGGATTAATATCCAATGACAAAGAACAGCAAAAGCTTAAAAAAGAAAGTGCTCTTGAAAGCTGAAAATAGTTTGGAATGGTCAGCAGGTATCAGCTGACCATTTTTTATTTGGCCAGTTTTAAAAGGGGAAGAATATGTTTTATAGTTCTTGCGCTTTGTCAGGGCAATTAGAAGTTTGATAAACCTAAATAGGATTATGCACTTGATGCAATGGGTAAACTAGGGTTAATCATCTGAAACAGGAGGCGAATTACATTGGCTAGAAAAGGTACAGCAGGGCGCATGCCCGAAAAACAACTAGGCGCGACCGAATCCGGAATCGATAAAGCGATCAATAAAACAAAACAAGCTTTCGACAAAGACAATGATGCAACTGACTACGAAGAAGTAAAAGGTGAAGACGAAATGGAAGCAGCGAAAGAGTATTCGAAGAAGGCTGCGCATAATCCACCTGAAAGAGAGACCGATGGAAACGTTTAATAGAGTTAATGCGAAGAAGCCCGGTGAACGCACCGGGCTTTTTTTGATTTGTTTGCGAAAAATTGTTTTTTGCGAATAAATGCTGAGAAGTGCGAACGAAGCTTAGAGAACGCCACCAAGTCTTTAGGAGAAATTTGTAAGAATTACGGATAAATTTTATACAAGCTGGAGAAGCTACTATAAGAAAAGAACGCTTCAACAAGACGAAAAGCAGTTGACAGTTTAGCCAACTGCTTTTCATTTTGCCTAGTTAATTTTTTAACTTTTCAGACAATAGTTGTCAGTAGAATGATTTTTTCTCGACATTCCCTGTCATTGTTAGCGTTTACATTTCGTTATATAGTTTTAACAAATGTAAGGCCTACATTACGAACCCAACGAAACGGAGTGATTTCATGTTAACTGGAGAACAGTATCTTGAGAGTTTGCGGGACGGACGAGTGGTTTACTTGAATGGAGAAAAAATTGACGATGTGACGACTCATCCGGCTTACCGAAATTCAGCCCTTTCCTATGCACGAATGTACGATGCATTGCACGATCCAGCAAAACAAGATGTGCTGACAACGATCAATGAACATGGTGACCGCACACATAAGTTCTTTAAGACTCCACGTACAGCAGAAGACCTGGTCGGAGCCCGTGACGCTATTGTTGAATGGTCGAAACTGAATTTCGGCTTTATGGGAAGAACACCGGATTACAAAGCTTCTTTCCTGGGACACCTTGAAGCCTATTCGGATTATTATGTAGGCTATGAGGAAAATGCCAAAGCCTGGTACAAGAAAGCTGCCAGAGACTTGCCGTTCGTCAATCATACGGTCATCAATCCACAAATGGACCGCTCCAAATCACTCCATGAAAACAAAGAAGTGTTCGTTCGTGCTGTGGAAGAACGCGACGACGGAATTGTTGTAAGCGGTGCCAAAATGGTTGGGACGGCTGCTGCTTTAACCAACTACAACTTTGTCGCTAACTACGGACCTAAAGAATTAGAGGGCGGGGACATTAGCCACGCACTAATCTTCCTGGTACCGATGAATGCGCCGGGATTGAAGATGATCAGCCGCCAATCCTATGAACTGCAAGCTAAAACGAATGGCACGCCGTTCGATTATCCATTATCCAGCCGTTTTGATGAGAACGACGCGGTAATCGTATTGGACAATGTCTTCGTTCCATGGGAAAACATACTGGCCTATAACAATGTGGAAGTATCGAATAACTTTGTAGCAGAAACTCATTTCGTCAACCGTTTCAGTTTCCATGGCTGTGCACGATTAGGCGTGAAACTGAATTTCATGGCGGGCCTCCTGATGAAAGCAACGGAAGCTTCAGGAACACATCAGTTCCGCGGCGTACAGGCAAATATCGGAGAAGTCGTAGCGATGCGCAATATGATCTGGAGTCTATCAGATTCGATGGCGATGAACCCGGATATCGGACGCAACGGTGTCGCTATTCCAAACGGTGTCGCAGCTAATGCGTACCGGGTGCTTGCTCCCGAAGTATGGACCAAGGTCAAAAAGATATTCGAACAGGTGGTTGCAGGCGGGTTGATTCAATTGCCATCAAGTGCTGCAGATTTCCTGAACCCGGAAATTCGTCCTTATTTGGACCAGTACTATAAAGGAACAAATACCACCGCGGAAGACCGCGTCAAACTTTTGAAGATGGTGTGGGATTCAATCGGCAGCGAGTTCGGCGGTCGCCACGAACTATACGAAGTAAACTATGCTGGAAATCACGAAAACATCCGTGTGGAAGCGATGTATCATTCAATCGGTTCAGGCAACGCAGAATCGTTTAAGGCTTTGGTAGATGACGCTATGAGTGACTACGACTTGAACGGTTGGACGAATGCCGTGTGGAAAGAGAAAATTCCTACAATATAAGGAGGGCTTTGAATGGATAGTCGTGAATTCCGTAACGCAATGGGTAAATTCGCCACTGGGGTAACGGTGATTTCAACAGATGTGGAAGGAACGTACCACGGAATGACAGCAAATGGGTTCATGTCGATTTCCTTGGACCCGGCACTGGTCGCAATTTCAATCGGCGAAAAGGCGCAGACGCTTCAATTGATCAAAGCAAGCGGCCGTTTCGGCGTCAGTGTCTTGTCAAAAGACCAGGTTCATATTTCGAAGCAGTTTGCCGGACAAATTCCAAGTGATGCAGCCTTCCGCTTTGATGCGGCAAACGGCTTTCCATTAGTCGGCGATTCTCTCGTCCAAATTGTCTGTGAAGTAGAGCAGGAAATCTTAGCAGGGGATCACACCATCTTCATCGGAAAAGTAGAGAAAATGATTGTCAAAGACGGAGAGCCGTTATTGTTCTCTTGCGGAAAATATGCAGAACTGGATCCGCAATACGCGGTCCTTTAAACGAAAGGGAGGAAATTAAAATGACAAGCGAATTGACAAACCAGCACGAGGAACCGATTTTTGATGTCGCCCAAATTGCCCATGTAGAAGTTCTGTCACCAACGCCAAAAGAGACTATTGCGTTTTATACCGACATGCTTGGGATGGAGGTTGTTGAACAGATTGAACACAAAACCTATTTGCGCGCCTATGAAGACAATTATAAATATTCTTTGATTGTGACAGAAGCGGAAGAAGCAGGGCTTGGCCATGTTGCCTGGCGCACTACGTCTCCACAGGCGCTGCAACGCCGAGTGAAAGCGCTCGAAGAAAGCGGTCGCGGAGAAGGCTGGGCAAACGATGAATACGGGCACGGTCCGGCTTATCAGTTTACGACTCCGGATGGCCATAAGATGGAGATTTTGTGGGAAGTTGAGTACTATGAGTGCCATGTCGACAAACGTTCAAAATTGTTGTCAAGAAGCCAGAAACGGCCGGCACATGGTGTTCCGGTCCGCCGTTTGGATCACATCAATATAATGTCGAGCAATCCGGCTGCAGATACCGATTTCCTGGTGAAGACACTTGGCTTCAAGGTCCGTGAACAAATTGTCGACAACGATTATGTCGTCGGCACATGGAACAGTGTTTCGAACTTGGTGCACGAAATCGCAATCATGCAGGAACCAACTGGCACCAAAGGGAAATTGCATCACGTCTGCTACTGGTACGGTGTACCTCAAAATTTATACGATGCAGCGGATTTATTGAAAGACCACGGCTATTTCATCGAAATCCCGCCTAATAAACACGGGGTCAGCCAGGCGTTCTGCATGTATGCATATGAGCCAGGCGGCAACCGCGTCGAATTGTTCGGAGATGCCGGCTATTTGATTCTCGACCCGGACTGGAAAACATTGACTTGGCAAATGGAAGATGTTCCCGGCAACGGCGATGCTTGGGTAGGGGCAGCTTTCCCGGATTCGTTCTGGACTTACGGCACACCGGCACCAGCAGCGGTCCCATTAAAAGCAGTCGCTGAATAATAGGAGGTTCCCATGGAGAAAATCAAAGTTGCCATACTAGGATCAGGAAATATTGGAACGGACTTAATGTATAAAATCCTGAAGACCGACGGATCAATGGAGCTGGCTTTAATGGCCGGCATCGATCCGGAGTCGGAAGGTTTGAAACGGGCGGCTGAACTTGAAATCCCGACGACTGCCAAGGGCATCGATGGCGTTCTGGAAAACCGGGACATCCGGATTGTGTTTGACGCGACAAGCGCCAAAGCGCATTTGGCACATGCTCCCCGTTTGAAGGAAGCAGGCATTATCGCAGTTGACTTGACGCCGGCAGCGGTCGGCCCGTATGTAGTCCCGGCCATTAACCTTGGCGACCATCTCGAACTGGATAATGTCAATATGATTTCCTGCAGCGGACAGGCAACAACGCCTCTCGTATATGCGGTAAACCGGATAGCCCCTGTGAAATACAGCGAAATCATCGCGACGATTTCCAGTAACTCAGTCGGTCCTGGAACCCGGCAAAACTTGGACGAATTCACGATGACCACGGCAAATGCCTGCCAAGGGATTGGTGGAGCGGAAACGGCCCGTGCGATTCCCGTCATCAACTCTGCAGAGCCGCCGATTATGATGAACAACACCGTTTATGCAGTTTTAAAAGAAGAAGCCGATGAAGCGGCCGTCCTGAACTCTATCCATGAAGTCGTGGCAGAAGTGCAGCGCTACGTGCCAGGCTACCGCCTGAAAGGCGCTCCATATATCGATGTCCGCCATACCCCTTGGGGAGATTTGCCGACTGTGATCATTTTAAATGAAGTGGAAGGGGCAGGCGATTTCTTCCCAGCCTACGCCGGCAATCTGGATATTATGACAGCAGCGGCTCAACAAGTCGGCGAACAATTCGCCAGCCATTTACTGAAGAAAGGAGGGGTGATTGCATGAAGACACCGATTGTAACAGATACCACATTGCGGGACGGATCCCATGCAGTCAGCCATTCCTTTACTCCGGAATTTGTCGGGGAAGTGGTAAGCCGCTTGGCGGAAGCAAACGTTCCGGTGATTGAAGTCAGCCATGGCTCCGGCCTCGGCGGTTCGACCATCCAGCAGGGATTCTCGGTACATGACGAATGGTCGCTGATTGAACGAGCGGTGGCCAATAAAAAAGACTCCAAAATCGCCTCGCTTTTCGTGCCGGGAATCGGGACACGACCGGAAATCTTGAAAGCTGCCGAATACGGTGTCGATGTTCTGCGCATAGCTGTGCATTGTACGGAAGCGGATGTGTCTCAACAGTATTTTGAACAAGCGAAAAAAAGCGGCCTTGGCACTGTCGGATTCCTGATGATGAGCCATACCCAACCGGCTGAAGTGCTGGCAAAACAGGCAAAACTGATGGAAAGCTATGGCGCAGACTGTGTCTATGTCGTCGATTCCGCAGGGGCGCTGGTTCCGGAAAGTGTCCGGGAGCGCGTAGCAAGCTTAAAAGAAGCCTTGTCGATCAATGTCGGTTTCCATGCCCATAATAATTTGGGACTTGCCATTGGCAATACGGTTGCTGCTTTGGAAGCAGGGGCTGATCAAGTTGATGGGACGCTCCGCGGACTTGGCGCAGGCGTCGGCAATGCACCAACTGAAGTGCTTGTAGCCGTATTGAATAAAATGAAGATCGATACGGGCATCAACTTGACGATTTTGATGGATACAGCAGAAGATCTGGTGGCACCGGTATTCAAATATCCCAATGTTATCGACCGTGATAATTTGGCTTCCGGCTATGCCGGTGTTTACAATAGCTTCTTGCTCCATGTCCGGGAAGCGGCAGAGAAATTCAATCTGAATCCGGTGGCGATTATCGAAGAGTTGGGGCGCCGCCACGCAGTTGCCGGACAGGAAGATTGGATTTTGGATGTAGCTCTCGAATTGCAGCAAAAAGAACTGGCTCAAAAAGAACTCGTGAAATAAACAGGAATGCCGTTGATGATTTTTTGTTGACGGCTTTTTCCCTAGAAGAAAGGATTGCTGACATGGTTGTGATTCAACAGCTTGCAAATGAACTACTCAAAGCGGAACGGACTAAAAAGCCGATTGCGCCATTAACGGAACGTTTTCCGGCTATCACTTTATCAGACGCCTACCAGATTCAATTGCAATACGTCGAACAAAAAAAAGCGGCAGGTGCAAGGATTGTCGGCAAGAAAATCGGAGCGACGAGCAAAGCGATCCAGTCGATGTTCGGGGTGGACCAACCTGATTATGGGCATTTGTTCGATACGATGATGTATACGGACGGTGATACAGTACCGCTTGAAGAACTTTTACAGCCGAAAGTGGAATGCGAGATCGCTTTCGTGCTGAAGAAAGATTTAAAAGGGCCGAACATCACACCGCTTGATGTGATTGAAGCGACGGATTACATAGTGCCCGCCATTGAAATTATCGACAGCCGCATTGAAGACTGGAAAATCCGTTTTGAAGACACCGTTTCGGATAACGGGTCCTCCGCTCTCGTAGTGATGGGCACGAAACCGACGAAACTGGAAGGGTTGGATCTCAGCTGTTTGGGGATGAACGTTTATCAAAACGGCAAGTACCTCGAATCAGCCACTGGTGCAGCAGTTCTCGGCAATCCCATCACCGCTATCGCTTGGCTGGCAAATGCCTTGTCGGCTTATGATGTATCGCTTTTAGCTGGTGAAATCGTTTTGACAGGCGCTTTTACCACTGCGCTTCCGATACAGGACGGCGATACATTTACCGCTGAATTTGCCCATATTGGATCAGTTTCAGCAAGTTTTTCGGATGGGAGGAACGCGTAATGAAAACAGCATCAATTGATCATATAGTAGAAGATTTATTTCGGGCTGAGAAAGATGTACGAACCTTGCCGCAATTTGCACAGGACGTTCCGGAATTTAATGAAGACCGAGCTTACGATGTACAGGAATTATTGATCGAAAAAAAATGCCTGGAAGAAGGAACGACGGTTTCCGGCTGGAAACTCGGATTGACCAGCAAAGCCAAACAACAGATGATGGGCGTCCATGAACCTTCATACGGTGTCCTATTAAAGAACATGAGCCTGAATGAAGGCGAGACGCATTCCATCGATGGCTTTATCCATGGCAAACTGGAGCCGGAACTCGCTTTTGTCTTTAAAGAAGATGTAAAGGGCGACTATATAACGGCCGCACAAATCATTCAATCAACCGCTTATGTGCTGCCGGCGTTTGAAGTGATTGACAGCCGCTTTGAAGCGTTTAAATTCACACTGCTTGATGCGGTGGCGGACAATTCATCTTCGTGCCGCTATATTTTGGGCAATCAAATCCTATCACCGGAAGCAGTGGACATGCGGCTCGGCGGAGTTGTGTTCCGGAAAAACGGGGAAGTGGCCGCAACCAGCACACTCGCTGCCGTCATGGGCAATCCGGCGAGTGCCATCGCCTGGATGGCCAATAAACTTGCCAAGCGCGGACAGTTTATCCAAAAAGGCCAGGTTGTATTGAGCGGTGCCATCACTCAAGCCATCCACATTGAACCAGGAGATCATTTCTCAGCATCGTTCGACGGATTTGGAACGATACATGCCAGTTTCAAGACAGGAGAGTGAGTAGAATGCCATTTATCCAAATTACGATTGCTGAAGGACGCAGTCCTGAAAAAGTGGAACAGCTGATTTCGGAAGTGACAGCCACCGTGTCTAAAACGCTCGATGCACCTAAAGAAAACGTTCGCGTGTTGATCACGGAAGTACCGAAGACCCATTGGGGAATAGCGGGCCAATCGATTTCAAAAAGAAAAGAGGAATCCAAATGACTTCAGTAGAAACTAAAGTAAGAGAAGTTCAGCATTTCATCAACGGAAACTATGAAGCTTCTTCAGATCAGCAAACTTTTGAAGTGAAAAACCCGGCGACTCAGGAAGTGATCGCCGTTGTCTCAGAAGCGACAGAGCAAGACGTGGAAAAAGTATGCCAAGCTGCACGGGAAGCGTTTGAAAACGGTCCTTGGCGAACGATGACGGTAGCGGAACGCTGCGCAAAAATCCGCCGCATGGCAGAAATTATTTTAGAACGGAAAGAAGAAATCGCCCGTCTGGAAGCAGCGGATGTCGGCAAACCATACAGCCATGCTGTTGCTGGAGAAGTTCCACGTGCTGCGCAAAATTTGAAATTCTTCGCGGACTTCATGGAACAGCAAGGCGGTGAAACGTATCCGATGGAAGATGCCTATATCAACTACACACGCTATGAAGCGGTAGGTGTTGCAGGATTGATCACGCCGTGGAATGCGCCATTCATGCTGACAACTTGGAAACTCGGCCCATGCTTGGCGGCTGGGAACACAGCCGTTATCAAGCCCGCAGAAATGACGCCCCTTTCGGTTTCATTGCTCGGTGAAATTGCAAAAGAAGCTGGAATCCCGGACGGTGTTGTCAATATCATTCACGGCAAAGGCAGCGTAGTGGGAACAGCAATCACAAAGAATACGGATATTGATTTGATTTCTTTCACCGGCTCTACAGCCACAGGAAAAGCCATTATGCGAAACGGTGCGGATACATTGAAAAAATTTGCCTTTGAACTCGGCGGCAAAGCGGCTAATATTATATTTGAAGACGCAGATTTAGATAAAGCCATTCCAGTTTCAATCCAGGCGGCTTTCTTGAATTCCGGACAAGTCTGCCTGGCAGGCTCCCGAATCTTAGTTCAGCGTTCCATTTTAGATACATTCATTGAAAAATATAAAGCTGCAGCTGAAGCGCTGGTTGTAGGCGATCCGCAGGCAGCGGAAACGAAAATGGGACCGCTTGTCAGTGAAGAGCATTTCAAAAAAGTGAAATCTTATTTGGAGATTGCCAAAGAAGAAGGGGCAACTCTAATTACGGGAGGCAGCACACCAGAGTTGGCTCCTCATTTAAAAGATGGTTATTATCTGCAGCCGACGGTATACTTGCACGAAGATCCGAAAGCGCGAATTTGCCAGGAAGAGATTTTTGGCCCGGTCGTCACAATCATTCCTTTTGATACAGAAGAAGAAGCTTTGCAGATTGCCAACGATACGCAATATGGCTTGAACGGTGTGGTCTGGACGGAAAACTTGAAACGGGCGCATCGCATCTCACATGGCGTGCGTGCGGGCACGATTTGGGTCAACTGCTGGTTTGTCCGTGATTTGCGTGCACCTTTTGGCGGTTTCAAAAAGAGCGGAATCGGACGGGAAGGCGGCCACCATAGCCTTGAATTTTTCTCGGAAGCGAAAAACATCTGCATTGCCTTGAACTGAAGGGTGGAGAAATAAAATGGGACAAAGACTGTCTTCGAACAGGGAAACCTGGAATGACTCAAAAGATGGCCAATCTCAAAAAAACAGAAAAGAACGCTCGATTGAATTTCCGCGAGCGTCTTTTTTGGCATGGCAGCAGCAATTGATCAACATGCTGGGTTTGGAAAAAGTGAAAAAGAATTTCTTTCAGTTTGGCTGGTCGCAAGGAAGAGATGTGGCTTTAACTGTTGATGCTAGAGAGGACCTGGATCTGATTTCCCAGATGCTCTATGGAGCTGAAATCCATGGAGCGTTGGGTCAAGCGCATGTCACGATTGACGTCAAGAAGATTGAAGTCGTTGAAAACGAAGTGGTCTCTGTTTTGTTCAAAGGCAGATGGAAAGAGTCTTTTGAGACAGATAATTATATAAATAAAGAAATAACCGCTGTAAAACCCGTTTGCTATACTTTATGCGGGTTTGCCAGCGGCTATATTTCCACTTTGATCGGCAAAGATGTATTTTTTAAGGAACATACTTGTGAGGCAAGCGGTGATGCGGCGTGCCAATGGGAAGGGAAGTTGCTTGAAGACTGGGATCCTTGTGATTACAAAGGTTTTATGGGAACAGATGCAGAAGAGAGTCCGGTACCTTTTTTCCAAGTCGTTGAAGAGCGGAACCGTCTTCAGATGGTCATTGATATCCATAACGAGCTGACAGAGGAACTGATTCGTTCCAATCGGCTGGAAAATATTTTGGAAATCCTAAAAAGATACATTTCAGAACCGATTATTATTGAAAATCAGAAAGGCCAAATCACCGATTTTGAAAATATCAGCTTGGAAGAAGCGACCGGATTACAAGCTCCTTTTCATGCACGGCTGAAAGAATGGCCGATCCAAAAAACAGAATTTCTCGAATTTGAGCAGTATGGCCGATTAACGGCACCCATATATATCCAAAATCAAATTTTGGGTTATTGCTCGTTTATTTACGGGCAAAGCGAGCAGCTGCCCGAAGAAATCGATCGGATGATTCTCGGCAGGCTGACATCCATCAGTACACTCGTTTATTTGAACAATAAGAACATCATGGAAGCCAATGCTCGCACAAAAGGAATTCTTTTTGAGAAAATGCTCACGGATGGTTTCGAATCGAAAGAGCAGATTGTCCGTGAATTGAATCTTTTGAACATTGATGTGTCCGGCAAATACCATATCGCTTATTTGGCGCTCGGCTACAATGAATTCAACGAAGAAGACAACTTGTCGACGTTCACTAATATTTATCAAGAAGTCGTTCAATTCTTTCAGGAGCGCAGTTATGAAGTTCTGCAGGTTCAACGGGCAAACGGGATTTTGTGCTTTATCCCGGAAGAAGCTGAACACGAATTGATGCATAATGGACCAATGATTTTCTATGAGCGCATCAAACGGTCTTATCCAAATCTTCATTGCCATGTCGGCGTTAGTTCAACTTGTAACGATCTTAGCTTAGTACATGATCAAATGAAAGAAGCGATGACAGCGGCCCGGTTTACCACTGAACAGCAACCGACGATGTATTTCAAGGAACTGGGGATTCTCGGCATTCTTGTCCATTCTCAGGAAGAAAAAGCAATCCGTAAAATAGCGGAAATGGAGTTGGGTGCCTTGTATGGGACATCCGAACAGCAGAAAGAATACATGCTCACCCTCTATGAATTTTTGATGAACGGCGGAAATTTGGAGCTGACTTCTGCAAATTTAAAGTTATCAGTGAGTGGTCTACGCTATCGCATCAACCGAATCAGCGAAATCGCCAAAGTTGATTTGCGGGATTCCCAAAAGCAATTTGATCTGCAGCTGGCGTTAAAAGCCTTAAAGGTGATTGGGGAGTTTTAAGCAGGGGTCTGGCAGCAATTGCCGGGCTTTTTTGTTGTTCTTTTTCAGGAAAGCTGCGTTCCGCGAATAAAGCCCTGAGAATGAGAATAAATTCCCAGGAACGCAACTAAATCAGTTTTTCACTTTTCGCTAGTGAAAAGCTGTCATCTTTAATCTTTTCTATCGCTATTTTAGGAAATCAGCATTATAGCCCGTTTCGCCTTCCCAATCCATCCGGCTATAATGGAACCAAGAGGTGAACTTTTATGAAGTTAAGCAACTTAGAAAAAAACGTGCCTGCTAAGCTGTATAAAAGAGGCATGGATTATTTTGAACAGAATTATGTGAAAGGCTTGAGGGAAGATGGGCCGAACCGCTGGCATGGAGTTGTGTCCGGCACTAACGATTATCATGTGTCGGTGCTTTTAAGTGAAGAGGATGAGATTTTGTCCTCTTTCTGCACCTGCCCTTTTGAATCCGATTCTTTGTGCAAACATGAAGTGGCCGTTTGCCTGGCGATCCAAGAGCATAAAAATGAATACGTTCCTGCTCCCGTGGATGTTATGTCCGAGTTGAAGGGAATGAAAAAAGCGGAGCTGCTGGAACTCCTGGAAGACTTGCTGCAGCAACAGCCGGCTGTGAATCTATATTTAGCGGAAAAATTCTCAGAAACAGCCGAAATGGATGAAGCGAAGGCCCGCCGGATCATCCGCAAATCGGCAAATCGTGCAAGCCGAAGTGGGTTTATCGAATGGGACCGGACGGATCAGGCAATCGAGGGGGCGCTGGAAGTCCAGGACTATTTGGATACACTCGACCTGGCACAGGACGGCGAAAGGATTATTCTCCTCAGTTTAATCATTGTCCACGAATGCAGCAAAATGCTTGAGAAAGCGGATGACTCGTCGGGAATAATCGGAACGGTAATAGGCGAAAGCCTCGGGAAGATTGGAGAAGTAATGGAGCAGTGGCCGGAAAGCTTGAATCGCGTGGTTTTTGACCGGATATTGGACTTGTTTTATCCTGCCATCCTTTTTCATCTGGAACAGGATATGACCGATGTACCGGCGTCACTTGTAGGGTCCTTGATGGAGTGGAGCGACCGAGGGAATTATGGCACAGAAATCTATAGTTTTATTGAAAAGGTAATTAGCAGTGAAGCGCTGCAAAACAAGTCCTATCGGTACGAAGCCGAACAATTCCGCTTGTTTCAGCTAATGATTTTGCAGGAGCGAGGAGACCAAGCGGCGGTGGAAGAGTTCTATCGAACGCACAGTGCTTTTCCATATATACGGAAAGCGCAAGTCGAGCAGGCGATGGAAGCGGGTGAGTTTGAACAAGCCATCCGCTTGTGCAAAGAATCGGAGCTAATAGATTCAGATTTGCCGGGCTTGGTGCGGGACTGGAAAAAGGCGCGATTTGAAGCGTATGCCTTGGCCGGCTGGAAAAAACATCAAATCGCTCTTGCCTATGAACTTGTTGCTGCCGGCGAGAAGGATTATTATCATGCGTTGAAAAAACTGGTGGAGGCTGACAAATGGCAGGAAACAGTGGCATCTTTGCTGAAGGGTTTGAAGAAGCTGAGATGGAATTCTGATCTTTATGTGACCATCCTCGTCGAGGAAAAGATGACCGAAGAACTGCTGGAATATTGCCGGGCCAACCTTCATACTATCGAAACGCTGTACCCGCATTTATTGGCGGAGTATCCGCTGGAAGTGAATGAGCTTTTCACTTCTTACATTTATCAGTTGGTAGCACCCACTTCCGACCGCAAGAAATATCAGGAAGCATGCAGAAAAATCAAGATTTATAAAAAAGCATTAGGAAAAGAAGCGGCTGTCGTATTGATTGATGAACTTAAATTTATGTACCCGAAACGCAAAGCGCTGCTTGATGAATTGTCGAAGATTTCGTATTAATGATGGCAATGAGAGGAGGCCGTTGCAAATGGCTAAACTGAAAGTAAGCGAATTGAAAAAGCATCTGAAATCTTACAGCAACGAGAATCTTATCCGTTTGATTGTCGAGTTATCTAAGACCAGCAAGGAAGCGCAGAATTTCTTGGCGGCTGAAGTTCAAGGGGAAGCAGCAGTTGCCGAATTGCACGAAGAGGCAAAAACTCAGATACAGAATGAGTTTTTCCCACGAAAAGGGGAGCCGAAACTCCGCCTTTCCCAGGCGAAAAAAGCAATCAGCAATTTTGCGAAATTCACAGATGACCAATTTTTGAAAACCGACTTGATGCTATACTATGTTGAACTTGGAACGGAATTCACGGCGGCTTACGGGGATATTGATGGGGCGTTTTATTATAGCATGGCCACGATGTTTGACCAGGTCGCTGATGCCTGTAACCGTGACGAACGCCTTTATCAGCAGGTAAGCGAGCGTCTTGAAGCCGTTGTTTCAAATGCAAGAGGCATCGGATGGGAATACCCGGATAATTTGGCTGAAAGCTATTATTCAATTGAGTGGTTAGCTGGTGAGGAAGAATAAAAAGCAGTTGTATACGGAAAACCGACAGGCGGAAACTTTTTAGTTGTTGCCTGTATTTTTATTGCCTAAAGGTTTCCACCCCAAGCCTTATCAGCGTTCCAGCAGCTTTCTATCGGTGTTTTTCATTTTCCTATCCGTGTTTTTTTAGTTTCTAACGGTGTTATCAAGCTTTCTATCGATATTCCCCACTTTCCTTCTCAACTGTGTTTCTTCTATATAAAACACTAACCATACCCTTGTCCAAACACCTGCGACAAAGTTAACTTTCCTTCTCATTGAATGCGCTTCCATTTGTCCTCTATGATAAGAGTAAGAAGAAAACAGAAACTGCTCTTTAGCAGAAAGGATGGAAGACATGAATCAATCAGCAATGAAAGTTTCCGTACAGAAGTTTGGCAACTTCCTGAGTTCGATGGTGCTGCCGAACATCGGCGCGTTTATCGCTTGGGGATTAATTACGGCATTGTTCATCCCGACCGGCTTTTTCCCGAACGAAGAACTTGGCAAAATGGTCGGGCCGATGGTTACATACATGCTGCCGCTCTTGATTGGGTATACAGGAGGACGGCTAATTTATGATCAGCGGGGAGGCGTCGTCGGGACGATCGCAACGATGGGCGTCATTATCGGAGCTCCGGATACACCGATGTTCCTGGGCGCCATGATCATGGGGCCGCTTGGGGCGTTCGTCATCAAGAAATTTGACGGATTGATCGAAGGCAAAATCCGCACCGGTTTTGAAATGCTGGTCAACAACTTCTCTGCCGGGATTATTGGCGGCGTTTTAGCCATCCTGGCATTCCTAGGAGTCGGGCCGGCTGTAAAAGCATTTACCGAAGTCTTGGTATCAGGCGTTGACTGGTTATTGGAAGCGGGGCTATTGCCGCTGACAAGCATTCTGATTGAACCAGCGAAAATCCTGTTCTTAAACAACGCCATCAACCACGGCGTCTTGTCGCCGATCGGTTTGGAACAAGTCCAGCAAGCTGGAAAATCCATTCTGTTCTTACTCGAAGCAAACCCAGGACCGGGTCTTGGTGTCCTGCTTGCGTTCATGCTGTTCGGCAAAGGCATGGCAAAACAATCAGCACCGGGTGCGGCTATCATTCATTTCTTCGGCGGGATCCACGAAATTTATTTCCCGTATGTCTTAATGAAGCCGATGTTGCTGCTGTCCGTCATTGCAGGTGGTATGAGCGGCGTGTTCACACTTGTTTTGATGGGCGGAGGCTTGGTTGCTCCGGCATCACCGGGAAGCATCCTGGCAATTGCAGCGGTTACGCCGCCTGAAGGCATGGCATATGTAGCCAACTTCGCAGCGGTACTTGTAGCGACAACGGTGTCCTTCCTGATTTCTGCTGTGATCTTGAAATCCAGCAAGCAGACAGATGAAGACATCAACGAAGCCACAAAGAAAATGGAACAAATGAAAGGCAAGAAAAGTTCGGTTGCCGGAAACTTAACGGGCACGGCGGCTACGGCAACAGGGGTTATGCCGAGCAATGTTGAAAAAATCGTCTTTGCCTGCGACGCCGGAATGGGGTCGAGCGCGATGGGGGCATCGCTTCTGCGCAAGAAAGTGAAAGAAGCAGGGCTTGATGTCAAAGTGACGAACACAGCCATCAGCACGATTCCTGCCGATTCCGAGATCGTCATTACGCAGGAAGAATTAACGCCGCGTGCACAAAGCAAAGTGCCGAATGCGTACCACATTTCAGTGGATAATTTCTTATCCAGTCCCGAATACGACCGGTTGATCGACAGCCTGAAAAACGGCGTGACCGGCGAACAGGGCGAACTGGTTGAAGAAAGTGAAGCGCCAGTAGCCGAACAAAACGAACCGGCTGCAGACGATCAGCTTTTATTGGAAGAGAACATCTTCATCGGACAGGATTTCCGCAGCAAAGAAGAAGCGATCCGCTTTGCCGGAGAAGCACTTGTGAATGCCGGCTACGTGGAGGAGTCCTATGTCGATGAAATGATGAAGCGCGAAGAAATCACGACAACGTATATGGGCAACAACGTGGCGATTCCGCACGGCACCGAAGAAGCGAAAAAATCGGTCATCAAATCAGGCTTTACTGTTGTTCAAGTTCCAAATGGAGTAGACTTTAATGGAGAAAGTGCGAAACTGATTTTCGGCATCGCCGGCAAAGACGGCACACATTTGGACATCCTGTCCGGCATCGCAGTCATCTGCGCAGAACAGGACAATGTGGACCAGCTGGCAGAAGCGAAATCCGCTAAAGAAATACTCGCAATCATCAACAGCAACTAAACAGTCGGAACTTAAAGGTAGGGGAATTCCTGCCTTTTTGTTCTATTTTGCATTTCTCGCTCTTGAAAAAGGAAAACTTACAAGTGAAATGAGTGAGTGAGATGTTTATCACGTTTAGGGAAAAATCCATCATCGAATTGATTGTCCGAACATCCGGAAAGCATACCGTGCATTCCTTATCTACCTATTTGAATGTCAGTGCCCGAACAATCCAGCGGGATTTGAAGTCCGTTGAAAAGCTGCTGCTGCAATTCGACTTGGCCGTGAAGCGCACCGTGAGCGAAGGGTTGTTTATTGACGGCAATAACGAACAGATTTACCGTCTTGTGCAAAGCTTGATCAGCGTCAACCCGACCGATGAAACACCGGAAGAGCGCAAATTGAGTCTGCTGATCACGCTGCTGCACGAAGGCCCTTCTTTTAAAATGCAGGTGCTCGCAGGTCAGTTGGGCATCAGCACCGCAACTTTGACGTCCTATTTGGATGACTTGACCGACTGGCTGCATAAATTCTCGGTCCGGCTGACCCGCAGAAAAGGCGTCGGCGTGGAAATAGAAGGCGAAGAAGGCCATAAACGGCATGCGCTGGCCAGCTACTTTCTTATTTATTTTTACGAAGAACTGATCGAAAGTTTGTATTTCCTTCAACAAGGGAAAAACCTGGAAGAGAAAATACTCGGTTATTTTTCACCGCAGTACTTGGCGCTCGTGGATCAATTGGTGAACCATAGGATCAACAAAGAACAAACCCGCTTGGCTGACAGTGATTATGTCGGACTGGTTGTCCATATTTGTTTGACGCTTCAGCGGACCGACCAGCATTATTTATTGGGACATGGTGCAGCAAGCGAATCCACTGCGGAGCAGCAAGTGATTGCGGCAGTTGGCGCTGAATTGAACAGCAAACTGGGCATCCGGTTGACTGTGGAGGACATTCGGTTTCTCGCGGTAATTTTAAAAGGCTCCAAAGTACAGGCGGCTGACATGGTGTATTACGACAGCGTGCTGCTCGGCAAGCTGATCCAAAACCTGATTGCTGATGTATCGGCTCAGCTCCATGTTGACCTGACCGACGACTTTTCGCTTTACCAGGGCTTGCTCGCGCATATGGGGCCGTCCATTTTCCGGCTGAAGCAAAACCTGGAATCGTTCAATCCGCTGACGGAAGAAATCAAGCGCAAATACCCGGTATTGTTCATGGCCGTCAAGCAAGGGCTGGAAAACGAGTTCAAGGACCTTGAGTTTCCAGGAAACGAAATCGCCTATATTGTGCTGCATTTCGGTTCGGCATTATTAATGAATGAAGAAAAAGTGCAGATTGATGCGGTAGTCGTTTGCCCGACCGGCATCGGCACATCGAAAATGCTGGCGAGCCGCATCCAAAAAGAATTGGCCGAAATCAATTCGGTGGAAATCCTGTCTATCAACGATTTCCAATCGGCCCATTTCCAGGACTACGATTTGGTGATTTCCACAATCCGTTTGCCGGTCACCGATGTCGATTACATCATGGTAAGCCCCTTGCTTAGCGACAAGGACATCAGTTCCATCGAAAGCTACCTGCAGCACAATATCGAGAAAATCACCCGCAAAAAACAGTATTTGGGCGAGGGAAATGCCGAAGAACCGCTGCTTAAGAAAAACCGGCCGAACGTCCAAAATCTCTTGCGGGAAATAAAAGACGTCCAGACAAGCATGGAAGCGATACTGGCGAACTTCAAAGTGTTCCGCGGGCAAGGAGCATCCGGGCAAAACCAGGTGTTGATGGATGTGCTCACGCAAGCCGAAAGGGACGGGCTGGTAGGGAATGCAGAAGCAGCGATGCGTGAGCTTGCAGCCCGTGAAGCAAAAGGCGGGTTTGGCATCCCCAACACCACGATGGCCCTGTTCCATTGCCGCGATGAAACGGTGAAAGAGCTCCTGTTCCAGGTGGTGCATCTGGATACGCCGTGTACGGTGAAAGGGATGGACGGGGAACCTGTAGCGATGCGCAATCTGCTGCTTATGCTCGCCCCGCTGGATATGACCGCCAGGGAACAGGAAATCCTCAGCCTCATCAGTTCGACGCTGATCGAAAGCGATGCCGCAATGATGATTTTTTCTTCCTCGAACGAGAATATGATCCGCAACAAACTGGAAGATGTGTTTTTTGAGTACCTACAAAATAACTTGATAAAGGAATGATGACGTTGAAACAAGCCGTTCATTTTGGAGCAGGAAATATTGGCAGAGGGTTTATCGGAGCATTGTTTTCCAAATCCGATTACCACGTAACATTTGTGGATGTGGCTGATCAGATCATCGATAAATTAAACGAAGAGAAAACCTACCAAGTCAACTTGGCACAAGCCGAGCCGGAAAGCATCACGATTAAACATGTATCAGGCGTCAACAATATGAAAGACGAAGCAGGGGTTATCGAGGCGATTGGGCAAGCGACATATTTGACGACCGCAATCGGACCGAACATCTTGCCGCGGATTGCGCCGTTAATTGCAAAAGCCATTACGGAACGCCTGCAGGCAACCGATGAAAAACTGTATGTCATCGCCTGTGAAAACCAGATCGGTGCGACGGATATTTTGAAGAAACATATCTTCGATAACCTGGATGAAGAAACGAAAAACAAGCTGGACGGCAACGTCTATTTCTTCAATTCGGCAGTCGATCGGATTGTGCCGATCCAGGACAGCAGCTCCCTTGATGTGCTGGTCGAGCCGTATTACGAATGGGTCGTGGAAACGAGTGAAACGATTCCCCCGGTTGAAGGCATGACGATTGTCGAAGACCTTGCTCCTTTTATCGAGCGCAAGCTCTTTACTGTGAATACGGGACACGCCGTGATTGCCTACCTTGGCTACTTAGCTGGCAAACCGACAATCGACCAGTCTTTGGCCGATAGCGAAATCGAAGACCAAGTGCGGGAAACGCTGAAAGAAACCGGCGCTTACCTTGTAAAAGAATACGGCCTCGATGAAGACGAACATTTGGTGTATATCAATAAAAACATCGAGCGCTTTAAGAACTCTTATTTAAACGACGGCGTCACACGGGTAGGACGGGCACCAATCCGCAAGCTCGGCCCGGATGACCGCTTTGTGCGCCCGGCAATGCAAGCCCAAAAAGCGGGCTTGCCATACACCTATCTCGCTAAAGCAATTGCCGCTGCGCTTGCGTTCGACAACCCGGAAGACGAAGACGCAGTGAAAATCCAAGCGATGATCCAAGAAAACGGACCCTCATCCGTATTGAAAGAAATCAGCGGCTTGGACGCGGACAGCGGCATTGCTCAAGAAGTGGTTCGGCAGTATGAAGCGTTGAAAGCGTAAGTGAATAAGATAGTGTGGAAAAACCTCTCAAGATGATTCTTGAGAGGTTTTTTCATGCTGTATTTTATTTTATCCAATGCTTTTCAGAATAATGGTAAAGTTTTACTGAAGATGTAAAAATAAACGAAACGTTTTGAGAGGCTCCCGTCTCTAATAAGTAAAGGGAGGATGAGGTGGATGCAGCACGATGAAGAAAAAATTGACGCGGCGATCCAAGGTGACCGCTTGGCGCTTCAACAGCTATTGAAAGCTGAAAAAGTAAAATTGTACCGCATGGCGTTTACATACGTGAAGAACGAGGAAGATGCACTGGAGATTTTTCAGCAGACGGTTCTTCAAGCCATTGAATCGGTGCACCAAGTAAAAGAGCCAGCTTATTTTTCCACTTGGCTGACACGAATTTGCATCAATAAAGCATTGGCAGTTCTAAAGAGGAACAAAAAGCTGGTTGTAATGGACGAAGTGGAAGAACGGAGAGCCGCAAACGATACTTCCGCTGAGATTGCCCAGCAGCTCGATGTGGCGAACGCGTTGGGCTTATTGCCGGAGAAATATAAGACGGCGTTGATGCTGCGGTATTATCAGGATTTTACGGTGAAGCAAATTGCGGAAGTGATGAATTGTCCGGAAGGAACCATAAAGACAATCATACACCGGGGATTGGCCTTGCTGAAAAAAGATTTGAAGGGAGTGTATGCAGATGAACGAAAAAGAGATTTCAATTAAGAAGGCAATGGAGCAAATAGACGTACCTGAAGACCGCCTGGATTTAATTATTGAAAATGCTTTTCTTGAAACGGCTCCGGCAAAACCTAAAAAACGGCGCAAATGGCTGCTTCCGGCTGCAGCGGCATCCATTCTTTTTATTGGCATTTCAGCAGCTACCCTTACTGCATCTCCGGCACTTGCAAATTATATGGCGGAACTGCCATTTATCGGAAATGTATTTTCAATTTTTGCAGAAGAAGAGGAAGGGCTATTGCAATACGAGCGCTTCAGTGAAAAAGTAGGATTGTCTCAAACGAGCAATGGCGTGACGATTTCAATCGATCAGGCCGTGTATGATGGTACCAATGTGACCTTTACTTATACCGTTAGCGCTGAAAAAGAATTGGACGAATCTGCAAGACTTACTGGATTCCCTCAGCTACTGGAAGCGGAAGGCGTAAATGCTTCGATGGATTGGGAAATAAAAGAAGAAACCCTCGTGGGAATGAATTCCATGCCGCATCTTAACGAAGAAGCTGCTCAAGTTAATGTGCTATGGGAACCGGTCAGCCTCTACACCGATAACGGAGAGATAGAAGGGGATTGGAAATTCGAGTTTGCGGTGGATCAGTTGAAGAAAGATCCCATCGTTCTGGATGAAAAAGTTACAGATAGCGGCGTGACAGTGCACTTCACCGAAGTTACCTTTACTGATATTGCGGTGAATATTGCATACCAGCAATTGGTTGATCCTGCATTATTGACAGAATGGGAAGCTGTAGAAGCCGAATTAATCGCCCAAAACAATTTGGGGAACGTTTATAAAGTTCCTTATAACGGAGGCACCGCTTATGCGGGAGCCATAACAAGGGAAGACTTATTCTGGACAGCGACGATGAGAGGTTTGGATCCTCAAGCCACTTCATTAACATTTTACCCGTTTGCCCATATTAGCCGATTTGTTGATGGAACTTCGGAGTGGATACGGATAGAATTTGATGCTTTGGAAATCAATATGCTCGAAGGAACGTATCAGATTGTTAAAGATCCGGTGTTTCCTGTTCTGGAGGAAGAAGATGAGGAAGAGGAAGAATAGAAAGGTATACAAAACCCGCACTGGCTTAGTTGCCGGAGCGGGTTGATGTTTGTGATAAATATTCTGTGTTAAAAAGAAGTTTATGGGAGACTTTCACAAGCAATGCCATCATCGTCATTTCCATCTAAGCGATGTGGATCCGATGGTCCAGAGGCTTCCATAAATGCTTGGGCAGCTGCTTGAGTTGAGAAGTCGCTGCAATTCTTATCGGCACCTGATGTATCGTATGCAGTGGTGGCTGCTTGTGAGCTTTGCTGTTTTTTCTTTTCTTCGGCGGCAGCTATTGCTTCTTGTTCAGCTTTCTGAGCAGCAGCGGCCTGTTCAGCTTTGGCAAGTTCAGCCGCTTCTTGGGCTTTGCGGTCTTCTTCAGCTTTTTGAGCAGCGGCAGCCTGTTCAGCTTTAGCAAGTTCAGCCGCTTCTTGGGCTTTGCGATCTTCTTCAGCTTTTTGAGCGGCGGCAGCCTGTTCGGCCTTGGCGAGTTCAGCTGCTTCTTGGGCTTTGCGATCTTCTTCAGCTTTTTGAGCGGCGGCAGCCTGTTCGGCCTTGGCGAGTTCAGCTGCTTCTTGAGCTTTGCGGTCTTCTTCAATTTTCTGGGCAGTAGCTTGTTCAGTTTTTTCTTGGGCCTCTTCTTCACCTTTTAAAGTTTGAGATAAAGCGTTGGGTTCACTTGGCGATTCAGATGTATCATTCGATTCATTGCTGCTTTCTGGAGACAGCAAAATCATTAAGAAAAACGAAAACACCATGAGCAGTCCAGCTACTGGACGATTCGGGATGCGAAGTAAAGAAAGTTTTCCACGTATCAAAGCCCCAATGGATAAGAAGAAAATCAATGTAACTACTACAAGCAGGAACTGAACAAGTCCACCTGTTAGCAAATTGGAAATCAGACTGAATATCAGTAAGAAATAAACAAAAGAAGCAATAACCTTTTTCCAAGGTCGGTTGGATCGAAACCCCGGGACTTTCTTTAGCCACTCTTTTAAGGTGATGCTGTTTCTACTAGGTGTATTGCGGTTATTCATTGAAAAACCTCCTGGGGATTAGTATTCAAAATAAGGAAAAACAGTGATAAAGAAAAGCATTCACATGTGACAACATTTTTTTGTTACTTTTAGTAATATTTCCTTTTAGTATGACACGATTTACCATAATAGGATACATTATTTTTATTAAATGTTTATATTTAGTAATGTAGAAACAAAGTTTTATTTTGAAAGTGCAAAACCCGTTCCGGCATAATTGCCAGAACGGGTTTTTGGGTTAGTTTATGTAATAGCAACTGAAATAGCAGCTCGTATTTTAAGTGAGCTTTTTATTGGGTACTGATGTAGGTTTCCTTCTTTTCAACGATTTATACCAAGGTTCACCGATAAAGAAAAATGGAAGCAGCAGAAGCCCCCAAAGCGCATTCTCTTTCAATTGTCCAAATGCCGCTATGAGCAATACTGCAAGAATTCCTAGAGAAAATAACATGTATTTAATCATTGAGTTCACTCCCTTCATTTATCTTAACAATAACTGGGAAATGCCGCATCTTCTTTCGGTGTTTTTTCTTCTTCATTTGAAAAACTGAAAGTAGAGTTCCGCGAATAAATCCCTATTTCATTTCTTCTCGTACCCAACTCCCTGCATTCGCCTCTTATCTGCGTTTATCCAATTTCTTATCTGTGTTATTTTTCTCCTTAACCGTGTTTCGGCTATTTCTATCCTTGTTTCAACATTTTCTATCGGTGTTTCCAGATTTTCTATCCTAGTTCTGAATTCCGCCGATTATCAGGAACACTCAAATTTCCCCCATGATTATCCCGCCCCAATTAAGGGTAATCTCTTCCTTAAGAGGAACTGCAAAGCAGTCCGACAAAACCACACCAAAAGGAGAATGATGATGGAAATTTTAAAACGGTTTAGAGACATTATGGCGAGCAATATGAACGCGTTATTGGATCAGGCAGAGGATCCGGAGAAGATGATTGACCAGTATTTGAGAGACCTCAACAGCGACCTTGGAAAAGTGAAGTCGGAAACCGCGGCAATCATGGCGGCTGAGAAGCGGGAACGCCGTGAATTGGCAGAGCTGCAACAGGAAATTGAAGACATGCAGCGCTATGCGGTAAAGGCGCTTGAAGCACAAAATGAAGACGATGCGCGGAAATTCCTTCAGCGCAAAGCGGAACTGACGGAACGGGAAAAAACAATGCAGACGGCTGTCGAAATGGCTGCGACCAATACGACGCAGATGCGCCAGATGCACGACAAATTGGAGTCGGATATTTCCGAACTGGAATCGCGCCGCACAGAGCTGAAAGGAAAAGCATCTATGGCAAAAGCGCAGAACCGCATGAACGAGATGACGTCTTCGATGAACAGCACCGGCGAACGGATTTCTGCGTTCGATAAGATGGAGCAGCGGATCAACCAGGAGCTGGACCAGGCGATGTCGATGCAGGAACTCAATAAAGGTTCAGGCACGGACATTAAAGACTTAGCGGCAAAATACGAAACCGATAAGAAAGTGGACGACGAACTGGAATCGTTAAAGGCCGGAATCAATGTGGACGATGAGCTGGAAGCGCTGAAATCCCAGATGAACAAAGGCGAATAATGGCTGCCGTGAGAAACGTTGTTTCCCGCAGAATGAGGGGAGGAAGCCGGATTGGTTGTTCAATATAAATGTCCGAACTGCGGATCTGACATGGCGTTCGATGCAGAATCAGGAACGCTTTCCTGCCCGAATTGTGGGCGGCAAGACCGCATTGAAACGTTTCCGGAGGAGAACATCGAACAGACAGTTTCACCGGAAGAAACCGAAGCAAAGGAATACCATTGTGAAAACTGCGGCGCGGTGATTGTGACCGCGGCCGAGACGACAGCAACGCATTGCAGTTTTTGCGGTGCGCCGGTCGTGCTGTCGGAGCGGCTGACCGGTGAATTCGCTCCGGCGAAAGTCATTCCATTCAAGATCAGCAAGGAAGAAGCGGTGGCGGCTTTCCGGAAATGGACGCGAAACGGCCGGCTGACGCCGAGAGGTTTTATGAACGGCGACCGCATCAAGAAAATGACGGGCATGTATGTGCCGTTTTGGCTGTATGACATTGACGGCACGGCTGAAGTGGCAGCCATCGGTACACGCGTACATCAATACCAAAGGGGCGACACCATTTATACAGAGACAGATTTTTACGATGTCTACCGCGGCATCGACCTCAGTTATCTGAAAGTGCCGGCTGATGCATCGGAAAAAATGGACGATGAGTTGATGGATAAGCTCGAGCCATACGATTACCAGGAGCTGATGGATTTCAGGATGCCGTATCTTGCCGGCTACCTGGCAGAAAAATACGATTACGACGACGATGCCTTATTTTCCCGGGTCGAATCCAAAATTGTGCCGTATATCGATTCCTATATCAGCGGCACCATTTCGGGCTATTCAACTGTCAGTTATACGAACAAGCAGATTCAGGCGAACAAGCAAAAGGCTTACTATACGTTATTCCCTGTGTGGATGGTTTATTATGATTTTGAAAACAAGGAACACACCTTTGCGATGAATGGCCAGACCGGGAAAGTGGTTGGCAAACCGCCAATTAGCGGAGGCAAGGTCTTTGCCTGGTTTGCCGGCATCGCCGCCGGCACATTCGCAGTGTTGAAAGGCATTGCGTATGTAATGGGAGGTGTTCTTTGGTGAGCAGACGAACAAGCAAAGCGATGTTCATGTTTATCGTGTTGTTTTTCATCTCCCTATGGAGTGGAGCGGCCGTATTTGCAGAGACCGATCAGCATGTATACGACAATGCCGGCTTGCTGAGTGATGGGGAAATCCGGGAACTCGAAGCTCTTGCGGCGGAACACAGCCGGAAACACGACGCAGATTTTTTGTTTTTGACGACGCCCACAACAAATGGACAGCCAATTACTACATATATGGGCGATTTTTTTGAAAGATGGAAAGCGGAAAACAACCAGGAAAATGCGGTGCTGCTGACGATTGATATCGGCAGCCGGGAAGTGTACCTTGCCGGTTTCGGCACTGCTGAAACTTCACTCGACAACCAGCGGGTCGAACTGGTACTCGACCGGATCATGCCGTATATGAGCGCCGGGGAATACGGCGGGGCCTTCCATGAAACGGTCACCACATCGAGCCGTTACATGGAATACCGGCCAGGCGTCAATCCGGAAAACATTTTTCTGCAGACCTGGTTCCAGGCAGCGGTTGCTTTGCTGCTTGGCGGTGTAGTAGTCGGTTCGATGATTTTCAATGCAGGCGGACGGGTGACGACGACATCCCGTACCTATGTAGACAGCCAAAATACACAGGTTCGAAGCCGGCGCGACCAATTCCGCAACAAAACCGTTTCAAGGCGCAGAGTGCCTAAAAGCAATGGCGGAGGCGGTGGCGGATTTGGCGGCGGAGGCATGACCGGCGGGGGAAGTTCGTACAGCGGAGGCGGACGCAACTTCTAAGAGCGAATCGAATAAAAGGAAGGAATGAACAATATGGGGCTTTTCGGCAATCAATTCTCAGACGTAGTGGAATGGGATGAATTCAGGGAAGACATGATTTTTTGGAAATGGCACAACGACGAAATCAAAAAAGGCAGCCGGCTGATTATCCGGCCTGGACAAGACGCCATTTTCATCAATAACGGCAAAATCGAAGGGATTTTTGAAGACGACGGCGATTACGACATCGAATCGGAAATCGTGCCATTCCTGTCGACCTTAAAAGGATTTCGCTTCGGCTTTAACAGCGGCATGCGCGTTGAAGTGCTGTTTGTTAACACGAAAGAATTCACGGTCCGGTGGGGGACGCAAAACCCCATCAATATTCCGGCGCCTCAATTGCCGGGCGGTATGCCCATCCGTGCAAATGGCACGTTCCAGTTTAAAGTGAACGATTTTACCGCTTTGATTGATAAAATTGCGGGAATCCGCGACAGCTACCTGGTCGACGACGTAAAAATCCGGATTACGGCAATACTGGATCAGCTGCTGATGAAATGGATTACTAAAGAAGGCAAAGACATGTTCAACTTGCAGGCAAATGCCCACGAGATCGGCAAAGGCATCTCGGATGACCTCAATATGGAACTGATGGACGATGGCATGAAAATCACCGGCTTCCAGGTCATGAGCTTCAACTATCCGAAAGAAATCCAGGACATGATCAACAAAAACTCATCCCACGGCATGGTAGGCGATGTGTCGAAATACCAGCAGATTTCTGTGGCGGATGCCATTGCCAAAGGCAATTCTTCCGGGTCCGGCTCTGCGGCGGACATGGCCGGCATGATGGTCGGGATGAACATTGCCAAAGACATGATGGACACCATGAAAGAATCAAAATCCGGCGGCGGACAAACGGCTGGAGGCGACAGCGCCCAAGGGCCGAATTTCTGCCCGAACTGCGGCCAGAAAAACGAAGGCGCGAAGTTTTGTCCGAATTGCGGGCAGAAATTAGCATAGGCAAATAAAAGGAAATTTCTCCCGTGTTCGAGAATAAAACTAACAGGAAACAAATTCTCTAACACCGGAAAAGAGGAATTCTATTGGACCATTTACTGGCAGCAATGAAAATACTGGGTGATGACACAATTCAACGCACACAGCTGAAGCACCGCATCGATTTGGTCGAAGCGTTCGGCATTCAAGACGGAATGTCGGTCATTGAAGTCGGCTGCGGCCAAGGGGACACAACGGTTGCACTGGCAGACCGGGTTGGTGAAAGCGGCCGCGTGCTGGCGATTGATATTGCGCCGCCGGATTACGGTGCGCCCATCACGCTTGGTGAAGCAACGTCTTCCATTGCGGCATCTCCGCTTGGTTCCAGAGTGGAGTTTCAGCTGAAAACCGATTTGCTGGATTTGCGGGACGACCGGTTTGATGTTGCGGTGTTGTCGCATTGTTCCTGGTATTTCCGGGATCCGGATCAGCTGCTGCTGATATTGAAAAAGCTCCGCTGTATGGCCACCCGCATTTGCATCGCGGAATGGGACGTGAACTATACACAGCTATCCCAGCGCAGCCATTTTACAGCGGCGGCTATTTTGGCGTTGTACAGCGAGTTTGTCGAAAATGACGGCAATATCCAGCATTTATTTGATTCGCAGCAATTGCGGCATTTGCTGGAAGAAGCAGGCTGGAACGTGGCCGAAACTACGACGGTCGCGGCGTCTTATTTGCAGGACGGGGCTTGGGAAGCGGATTATGCCCGGTCAGTGCAACAGGCATTTTCAAAAGTGCCGCCGCGCATCAGGTCGCTTGTCGGCAGTTTTTATTCCTTGTTGGAGAAAGAGGAAATCACCAGTCTCGATAGCATCGTCATATTAGCCGAATAGCAGCTGAATATGGATTTAAGCCGATCGAATGCAGAGCAGCTGCTTTCGATCGGCTTTTTGGTTTTATCCTCAATGCGCCATCATTTCATGGGCAATCGTATGGCCATCCATTTCGGAAGGATAGTAAGTCGGCCAGTTCACCACTTCATCGAGCAAGGCTTCGCGATTGTCGCCCCAATACAAATGGTAATGGTCCGCGTCGGTCGGTGAAATGCCGTGGTCGCTGAACTGTATAAACTGCGGCATGCCGTCGCTGCCTTCTGTCAATTTAAAGACAAAGCGGACGCCCCGGTTGCCGGCTTCGTATGTAAGAATCTCATAGCCGTCGTATGTATAAGTGCCCGACAGTTCTTTGCCGTTTTGGAAAAAGCTCACTTGGTCTTCAGTGATGACAACTCGCTCCACGTCTGTCTCGTAGCCTTCGGTGTAATAGGTTTTGTATTCTTCGGCTGTCATGTCGTCTGAGTGCAGCGCTTTGTCCTCAAATACTTCATCTAGTTCGCCGTTTTCAAGAAGCGGATAGACGGATTGCCAATCGCCTGCCCAGTCGGAGAGGGAGCGGTCCTCTACTTGGCTGTCTTCAAAAAATCCGTCGTAGATTTTTTGTGATTCTTCGTCGTGTGCATGGCTGTGTTCATGGTCATGATCGTGATCGCTTTCCGTTTCTTTTGTTTCTACTTGTGCAGTGCTTGAAGAAGTTGCTTCTTTTTCAGCCTCGGAGGAATCTGCAGATTGGCATCCGGCTGCAAGCAAGGCAGTAAGAGCCAGGATTCCGGCGCTTTTGGTCAATGAATTTTTCATGAGTACACTCCTTTTATGTAAATCGTAATGATTACAATTTATGATTATACATATCAAAAGCGAGAATGTTAATAAAAAGATTATTCTGAATTTACAAATGCCCCAATTACCTCATCTACGGACATAACTTTTATTTTTTGACCCTTAAAGGAAACAAGAGAAAAATAAAACCGGGATCTAAAAAAGTTCTTTTCGCCTAGTGATTAAAACTTGCGCAGCAGCCATTCAATGCCCTATAATTTGATACATTGTGTCCGAATTTCATAAACTCGGAGAGAATTATGCACGGATTTTTGGCGCTGTGCCGCCAGCATTTTCAATTAGAAATGGAGAAGAACAAGTATGGACAGAGTTTACAGCACGGTGATCATTTTTCTGGGATCGCTTTTGCTTGGAGTAGCATTCAATATGTTTTTATTGCCGCATGAAATCTTATCAGGCGGAATCACGGGGATTGCGATGATATTTAGTTTAATGTTGCCGGTCAATGCCGGAATTTGGCTGATTCTCTTGAACATCCCGGTGTTGGTATTGGGCTGGATGAAGCTTGGAAAAGTATTCATTTTGAACAGCATTTTCTCGGTAGCTGTGACATCGATTTCGATGCTCTATATCCCGGTTATGAAAGTGACGGAAGATGCTTTGTTGTCATCGGTATTCGGCGGGGTCCTGGTTGGAGTTGGGGTCGGATTCATCATCCGCTTCTATGGTTCAACAGGCGGCTTTGACGTGATCGGCTTGCTTTTGACGATGAAACGCGACATTCCACTCGGCTTTTTGGTGTTTGGGTTGAATAGCTTAGTTGTTTTCATATCGGGTTTTATTTTCACATGGGAACTTGCGATGTATACGATGGCTTCCATTTATATCACGGGGCTTGTGGTTGACCGTATCCATACCCGCCATATCAAGCTGAGCCTGATGGTGGTGACCAGCAAAGGCGATGCCGTGAAAAAGCAATTGCTTGAACATCTTTACCGCGGCATTACGGTGACAGACGGGGAAGGCGCGTATTCGGGGAACAAAGTGAAAGTGCTTTACTCCGTCATTTCGCGCTATGAGCTCGCGTATGTCCGTCCGCTCATCAAGGAAATTGATCCAAACGCTTTCGTCAGCATCAGCGAAACGATGGAAGTCATGGGCAACTTCCGTAAAGACGATAATTTCAAAAAAGTGCCTGGTGCTTCTCAAATGATGTAAGACCAGCAGTAACCCCCTTCGAAGCTGAAAATCGGAGGGGTTTTTCGTTTATAAAATTTTTATCAGAATAATCAAAATAAGTATACCCAATTTGGGTAATTGGGTTTATGATGAAGGTAGAAGGAGGAGGATTTGAGATGGATCCAACATTTGGTTTTGTACCGATGCTCGTGCTTGCAGCCATTGCAGTCGTGCTGATCATGACCTATTTCATCTTCCACCACTGGGCAAAATGAACAGCACGAAAAAAGCCGCATTCGTATGCGGCTTTTTTAATTTGGCCGGGAACGTTCTGGTTTTGCAGAGATCGTTTTGAGTAACGCGCATAAATTCCGAGGAACGCAGATAAACTGCAATGACTCCCTACCTGTCAAGTAGACACGAGTTTATCGGCGTTTTTTCTCATATGCGATTATAGACGGAGAGCCGATTTCGCTTCCGTCCGAATTTCTTCGAGCCTAAAAACGCTTCTCAAAGTGGCTATTGATTAAGTGCGCGGTTTAAGCGGCCCGTGCTTGTAAATTGCGGTATGTAACCGGTGACGCACCGAGTTTCAGTTGCGGTCGTGTCTCGTTATAATACGTGATGTAGGCGGCTACTGCTGCGCGCATTTGGGCTGCCGTTTCAGGCACAGTGAAACCGGGCATTTCGGTTTTGAGCTTGCCAAAAAAGCTTTCAATCGGCGCATTGTCCCAACAGTTGCCCCGACGGGACATTGACTGGGTCAGTTCCATTTTTTTCAGGAGTCCTTGATAGCTATGGCTGGTGAACTGGATGCCCTGATCACTGTGGAGAAGGGCTTCTTTCTCGAACCCGCGTGCTTCCAACTGACGAACGGCCTCCAGGACAAAATCCACATCCAGGGTGTCGCTGATGGTGTAAGCAACGATTTCGTTATTGTATAGATCCAGAATTGCACATAAGTAGATAAAGTCCCGGAATGGCTTTTTCACTTCCAGGTAACTGATATCAACGGAAAACTTGAGACCCGGTCGCATGGCCTTGAAGTTCCGGTTCAGGAGATTATCGATAACCGCATGGCCGCTTCCGGCAGGACGTGGCTTTCGGCGTGCTGTCTTGAGCGGCATGCGATACATTTCCCGCATCCGGCGGATGCGTTTGAGACTGACGATATGAGTGTATACATTCTCGAGCTCCAGCTTAAACCGTTCGTGACCCAAATTCCCACCATGGGTGACGTAGAGCGAAAGCATCTGTTTTAAAAGCGCTTGGTCCCGTTCCGTTTGCGACTGCGCAGGGTCTTTTTTCAGCCGTTTGTAATAGCCCGCGCGGCTCAGGTTCTGGACTATGCCAATGAGCTCTGTAATCGGGAACCGGTTCTTGTGCTCTTCAACGAACACAAAGTCGAGGTCGATCGGTTTCACTCCTTTCGGAGCGCAATAAGCTTTTTTAAGTACATCACTTCAAGCTTCGTGCGTTCCAATTCAGCTTTGGTAATTTCCAATTCTGTTTTCGCGTCTTTGCCCGACTCCCGTGGCCCTCTGCGTTTTTCACGAAGCACCTCAAAAGACTTGGCTTCCTTCACCAGCCGCGCCCAGTGCCGGATATTGGCAGGGTTCTGAATCTCCAGGAGGGGGGCTAATTCGTTAACGGATCGTCCTTCAAAGTACTGTTCTACCGCCTGCTTCTTGGTTTCATAGGTATAGCTTTTTCGTGTGTTCACAGTCATCACTCCTTGGTTCAAGTTTGAAGGAACAATAAACTATTTGTCTACTTTTGGTTCATTGTCTCACAAGAAACGCAGATAAATCCCAAGAAACGCAGATAAACTTCAAACAACGCAGAATGCGCTTGCTGGCGTAAAATCTGCCCATAAAAACAGCCCGCGGGAAGTTTCCCACGGGCTGTTTGCGTAAAACTTATTTGCTTTCCTGGTAGTTGTTCAGGTATTCCTTCACTTTTTCAGGATCTGCGACTAGCTCGTTGCCTGTATCGACAAGCGGGCTGACGGTAGAGACGGCTTTGATTTTAT
Source organism: Planococcus liqunii (assembly GCF_030413595.1). Classification (NCBI taxonomy): domain Bacteria; kingdom Bacillati; phylum Bacillota; class Bacilli; order Caryophanales; family Caryophanaceae; genus Planococcus; species Planococcus liqunii. The sequence continues at coordinate 835,437 of NZ_CP129238.1, forward strand.
TGCCTTGGTAGTAGTTGATGAACTCGTCTTGGTTGATCGAGTACAGCACTGCTTTCCGCAAGTCTTCGCTTTCGGAAACTTCACGGCCTTTTGTGTTGAAGAGCATGTAGCGGACGCCGTTGCTTTCCATTTTTTGAAGGCTGAGTTTCGGATCGTCTTCAACTACGCTGTATTTCGTTTCCGGAATGACGTAGTTCAAGTGGATCTCACCGTTTCGAAGAGCGGAAAGGGCGCTGTCCGGATCGGCAATAAAGCGGACCGTGACATTTGAGATTTTCGGTTCGTTTTCGGTACCCGCCATGTAAGCCGGATTTTTGCGGAAGATGGCTTCGTAATCGTTTTTATGGGACAGGATATACGGGCCGCTCGCGTATAAGTGGTTGTCATACTTCGCGCCTTCTGTCACCGTATTCTGGTCGCCGTAAGGAATGTCTTTGTTGACGTCAAATGATGCCACATCATAGGTGGTGATGCTTTCCACTTGTTTCTTTGAAACGATTCCGGCAGATTGGTGAGCCAGGTAGTTCAAGACTTGCGGGAAAGGTTCAGTTGTTGTCAGTTTGATCACTTGGTAAACGCCTTTTGCATTGTCTGCATCGTTTTTGTTCTCAACAAGTTTGGAAATGCCTGTTTCAAGGTCAGCTTCCAGCGCTTCTCTTACCGTCCCTTTGCCGGAAGCGGCAGGGGCGTCAAGTTCAGCCAAATCTGTAACGGCTTCAGTTGAAGCGATGTGTTCGTGCAAGCTGTATGTGCGGTGGTCCGGCACAGAATCCGGGTTGGACGCGCGGTCCATCGAGAAGATGACGTCGTCGCTGCCGACGCGTTCTCCGGTGTCTACAGCTTGCTGGTCTTCGATTTTCGCAAAGTTGATGTCATCGCGAAGCAGGAAGTAGTAATCGGAATTTCCTTCTGCCATCGCAAAGTTGTGGGACAGCGAGCCTTCTGCAGTAATTTTATCGTCTTCAGTCAAATTGACAAGGCGGACGTACATATTGGTGTTCAATTGGTTGATTGAACCATCATTGCCTTTGATCGGATCAAGCGAAGTCAAAGTCGAGATTTCCTGGGAAACGATAAAGGGCTGCGTTTCGCGTTTTGACTGGTCAACAAAGTCGATTGGCTCCCATGCAAGCGCACGGGATTTCGACAGGCGGACCGTATCGGCATTTAGGATTTCGGTGTTGATGCCCTGCGTTTTATACGATGTGTAAAGAGGGGCAATGTACGCACGGTCCATCACAAGCAATTGCTCAAGTTCTTTGTAGGTTTTTTTGTATTCTGAAGCTGTCTGCGTGCTGGCCAGATCAATCAATTCGTCAATTTCTTTGTCAGCCATGATGCTGTTGTCGCCGTCAGATTTGAACAGGCCGCGGACTGCGTAATCCGGGTTGCCGGTAACCGTTGTCCAGCTGGAAACAGCCAAGTCAAAGTTTCCGGCTTCTTTTTGAGCCGTAAAACTGCCGTAATCCGGCTGAAGGTTCAATTTGACGTCAAAGCCGTTTTTCACCAGCTGGTCACGGGCAATGTTGACATCGTCTTCATTGGCGCTCATGCTCAGGATTTCAATCACCGGCTTTTCGCCTTTCGATACGCCGTCGTTGGCTTTTTCTTCAGCCACGTCGGATTTTGTATTTACACAGCCTGCTAAAATCAGGACAAAGACAAGCAGGAGTGCTAGTAAACGTTTCTTCACAATGGATTCCTCCTAAGTTTATTGCTTATATTTTTGATTAACTCAATCCATTTTCGGATCGAGGGCATCACGTAATCCGTCCCCTAAAAAGTTGAATGATAATACAAGCAGGATGATCGCCAGGCCGGGGAAGATGGCCAAATACGAATGCGACTCCAGGTACGTACTGCCGATTTTCAGGATATTGCCCCATTCCGGGATATGCGGTTCCACGCCGAGTCCGAGGTAACTCAAACTGCTTGTCGCGATCACCGCTCCGCCGATCGTCAATGTGGCTTTCACAATCATCGGCGCAAGTGAATTCGGCACGATGTGCTTAAATATGATTTCCGCATCGCCGGCGCCAAGTGCGCGGGCGGAATCGACATACTCCAAATTGGAGACCATCAAGACATTGGCGCGCATCGTTCTGGCGTAGGTCGGAATGGAGCCGACGCTGAGCGCAATGATCAAGTTGGTGGTATTGGCGCCGAAAGCGGCAATGATGGCAATGGCAAGCAAAATGCCGGGAATGGCATACAGCACGTCAAGCAAGCGCATGATGACATTATCCGTGCGCCGGCCGTAATAGCCGGCCAACGCGCCTAAAATGCCGCCGATAATGACCGGGATTAACGTGGAGAGGATGCCGACCGTCAGTGAAATGCGTGCTCCGAACACAATACGGGAGAACAAGTCGCGGCCGAAATCATCGGTTCCGAGCGGATACATCAAGCTCGGGGATTCGAGCAGCGCTTCGTAATTGTTTTCAACCGCCAATGAATAGTCGAACGTCAAATAACTGCAGATCGAAATGGCGAACGTCAGGACGATGAAGAACATGCCGATCATTGCCGTCATATTGCGGGTGATTTTATCCCAGATGAGCGGCCACTGTCCGGTGCCCGGGCGGTTCTGGCTGCGGATCTTGAAAATCAGGCTCAAGCCGAGCACGAAGGCAAACAAGTTTCCACAAATTGCCGTCGCCAGGAGAACGACAGCGAGTGCCAAGAGGCGCGGATGCGCTGTTTCAGCATCCACGAATTTCGCCACAAGCAGCAGCGAAGCCAGGTGAACGGCTGCAATGACCAGCAAAAAGAGCATGCCGATGGGGAAGGAGTCCGCCACATAAGGTTTAAATAAATTCAGCGCGGAAATCGCGACAATGAATAACTGGACGAGCAGCATGTAAACCGAAAAGGTGTATTCTGCCGTTTTCTGCTGCTTTACCAGCTGGAAAGCGAATACGGCGGTGAACACATTGGCAGTGAACAAGCTGAGCAATTGAATATAACCAAGGCGCCGGGTCTTTTTTTGGATGTGCCCGAACTTTGCCAAGTCGCGTTTGATGAGCCAAGTGAGAACCAGCTGGAAAGCGGTAAACAAGGCGTAGGCAAGCGCCGCTGCAAAGAGAGTCGTCTTGACTTTTCCAGAACTGTAATCAAAGCTATTGGCTAGCAGTACCAGTGTCAACGCGAGAGATACCACTGAAGTGAAACTGGCTTGGGTATACTCGGAAGACATTTTCAGCACGCGCCTTACGGTATTTGTTTTTTCTGTTTCTGTGATGACCGACATCATGACACCTGCTTTAATATTTTTTCATCTTGGATCGGATGCGTGGATCGATAAATGCATACAACAGATCGATGATAACGTTGACTAAGGAAATGGTGATGGCGATATACACAACGCCGCCCAAAATACTTGGAATGTCGGGAACGAATTGCTTGTCGACGATATAGCTGCCGATGCCGCTGATATTGAATACCTTTTCGGTAACTGCAGCGCCGCCGAGCATGCCGCCGAACAACAAGCCGATGACTGTGATGATGGGAATCATCGCATTGCCGAATGCATGCTTCCATAAAACATAGCGTTCGCTGAGGCCTTTTGCTTTTGCGGTGATGATGTAGTCTTCGTTGACCACTTCCAGCATCGACGACCGTGTCATCCGCGCAACCGAAGCGGTCAATGCCGTCCCGAGTACCACGACCGGCATGATCATCGACAGCCAATTGGAAGGGTTATACGTCGCCGGCAGCCATTCAAGATTGATCGAGAAGCCGAGGATGAAAATCAGTCCTTGCCAAAAGTTCGGAATCGATAAACCGATCAACGCTATGAACATTAAGGTATAGTCCAAAAATGAATTCGGCCGCGTTGCCGAAATGATGCCGACTGGAATGGCGATGGCAATCGCCATCAAAAGCGCAAAAAGGGTCAGTGTGAACGTCACCGGGAATTTGCCGGCGATGGTCGCTGCGACGTCTTCATTTCCTTCATAGGAAGTGCCAAGGTCAAAGGTGAAAATGCCCTGGATGGCGTGCCACAATTGCGCAAAGTACGACTGGTCGAGCCCGTAGATCCGGTTGAAGTTATCAATTTGCTGCTGCGTGGCGGATTCCCCGAGCAAATTCGCAGCCGGATCAAACGGCGATAAATACAAAATGGTGAATACCAAAACCACGACGCCGAAGATGACAAAAATACTCATGACGAGGCGTTCGAGAATGTATTTCAAATAGAAGTTGCTGTACAGCAGAATAAGGGCGTACATCAAGAGGCCAGGGACAAAAGAAAGCATTAAAAAAACGGGGTTTTGCAGAAGCTCCTGGAAAGTTCCCCGGAAAGTGGCGCGTTTATTTCCTTGTTCGGCAAAAGCTGAGTCGGCGGTTGCCTGCACTTTTTTATGGAATTCTTCGTCCGCCCATTTTTGGGCTTCTCCGTCAATCGACTGTTCAACGACCGGCTTATTGAAAAATCGCTGTTTCTTGATGAGCTGCTGCTTGAAATCTTCTTTTAGCCGCTCGCGGTAGCCGGTGCCCAGAAGGGACGCCCGCGTTTCTTGGAGTACCTTCGAGTACGCCTCATTGTTTTTCTGAAATAAATAAAAGATGAAAACAAAAAGCGTTACAGGCAATCCCAATAAAAAGAGCAAAGCATGATAGAAGGGGCGCAAACTCATTTTGCTGTATGTATAACGGATTGTTTCCAAAAAAATTGAGGATTTTGGAGGTGCTTTTTCAGCGTTTATCAATTAAATAACGACCTTTCTTGCTAAATTGCCTAATTCCGATAGGTATAGTATATTTTATTTTAGGCATATAGGAAAGTCAATGTTTCGCTTTTGCGAAATAATAGTTTTCGCCAAAACAAACTGGCAGGTGCAAAAAAGTGGAAACCATTTTAAAAGTAGAAAATCTGCGCGTGTCGTTTCAATCCGGAGACAAGGAATTTGAAGCGGTCCGCGGTGTAAGTTTTGAAGTGAAAAAAGGGGAGACTTTGGGCATTGTCGGAGAGTCGGGAAGCGGCAAAAGCGTCACCGCCCGTACCATCATGCGGTTGCTGCCATCGCCTCCTTCTTATATTAAAGAAGGGGCAGTCAGCTTCCTGGGAGAGAACCTGGCCCTTAAGACAGAAAAAGAAATGGAAGCCATACGCGGACGGGATATGGGCATGATTTTCCAGGACCCGATGACTTCCCTGAATCCGACCATCCGGATCGGCGACCAGATTGCGGAAAGCCTGATCAAGCACCAGAAGATGAACAAAGCGGAAGCGAAAACCCGGGCCATAGAGATTCTGAAATTGGTAGGCATTCGGGACAGTGCGGTCCGCTACAACCAGTACCCGCATGAGTTTTCGGGCGGCATGCGGCAGCGGGTCATGATTGCAATTGCTCTTGCGTGCCGGCCGACGCTCTTGATCGCCGATGAGCCGACAACAGCGCTCGATGTAACGATTCAGGCACAGATATTAAATGTCATGAAAGACATCCAGCAAAAACTCGGGACTTCAATCATTTTGATCACCCATGATTTGGGCGTGGTGGCAGGAATGTGCGACCGCGTCGCTGTGATGAAAGACGGGGAAATTGTTGAAACCGGTACAACCCAAGAAATTTTCGAAAGCCCGAAGCATCCATACACCCGGAAGCTGTTGAATGCGCTGCCGCGTTTGGACGAAAAGAAAAAACCGAAGCGGACGCCGCTTGTGCCCCTTAGTGATTCAGGCACGCCGCTCCTCCAAGTAAATTCGCTCAAGCAGCATTTTGATATGGGGAAAGGCAATACAGTGAAAGCAGTCGACGATATTTCGTTCTTTATCCGTCCGGGCGAAACGCTGGGGCTGGTAGGAGAATCGGGTTCCGGCAAGTCGACGACGGGGCGCGCCATCCTGCGGCTTCATGAACCGACGGACGGCCATGTATTATACGAAGGCATGCCGGTCAACCGGCTGTCGAAAAAAGAAATGAAAACGATGCGGCGGTATATGCAAATGATCTTCCAGGATCCGTATTCATCGCTCAACCCGCGTTTTAAAGTGCTCGATATTATCGGCCAGGCACTGGACCTCCATAAACTGAGCGGCTCCAAAGAAGAACGGAAAAGACGGGTGGAGGAATTGCTTGTCATGGTCGGACTGGAGCCTTCGCATGCGCTGCGCTATCCGCACGAATTTTCCGGAGGACAGCGCCAGCGGATCGGCATTGCGCGGGCGCTTGCCGTCGAACCGAAATTCATCGTTTGCGATGAACCATTATCGGCGCTGGACGTATCCATCCAAGCGCAGATTGTTGAGCTGCTGGAAGATTTGCAGCAGCGTTTGGGATTGACGTACTTGTTCATCGCCCACGATTTGTCGATGGTCAAGCATATCAGCGACCGGGTTGCGGTCATGTACGCTGGCAAAATTGTCGAACTGGCAGAGAGCGAAGAATTGTATGCCAACCCGCAGCATGAATACACAAAATCGCTGTTGTCCGCCATTCCAATTCCGGATCCAAAAATCGAAGCGAAGAAAAAACGGGTCATGTTGGCTGAACAAACGACCGAGGACCGCTACAACTTGCTGAACTCACAGCTTGTGGAAGTATCCGAAGGCCATTGGGTAGCGAAAGTGGTCCGTTGACTAAATAAACTGTTTCTAAGCTATAACCTGAACCGAAAGGATCTGGGTTATAGCTTTTTTTTATAATAGAGGAAATTCATCCAGGAAACCGAAAGGATAAAAGAGAGCTTATGGAAAGGGCGGGATGATATTGGAACAAAAAGAAATCATCGAGTTGGCGAAAAGGTACGGTTTTGAACTGGAAGGGCGGAAATGGACACTGAATGATTCAGGGCTGGACTTTTTGGTGGTACTCTACGAAGATCCGTCAGGCATTCGTTGGGTGCTGCGCATACCGCGAAGAGCGGACGTGCAAAGTGGAATCCGAAAAGAAAAAGCGATTTTGGACGTCGTAGAACCGAATCTTGTTGTGGCAGCTCCGAAATGGGAAGTGATCACGGAAGAATTGATTGCTTACCGTGCACTTCCGGGCGTTCCAGCCGGTACAATCAATAAAGAAGAGCAGCGCTATGACTGGGTGATCAATCCCGAACAGCTGTCTGAGAATTACGTGGCCAGCTTGGCAAAAGGAATGGCGTCTCTTCATTCGATTTCCTTTGAGAAAGTGGAAGCTGGCGGATTGGCTATTCAGGCAATTGATGAAGTGAGGAGCCAGATGCTGCAACGAATGGAAACGGTGAGAGCTCAGTTTGAAGTCAGTGATGCTCTTTGGACTCGCTGGCATAAATGGATTGAAGACGATTCCATGTGGCCGGACCATACGGGATTCATCCATGGCGATCTGCATGCCGGCCATATTCTGATTGACTCGCAAGAAAACGTCACAGGTTTTATCGACTGGACAGAAGGCAAAGTGGCGGACGTTTCCACCGATTTTGTCGGCCATTTGCGTGCGCACGGCGAAGAGGAAATGAAGCGGCTGGTGGATGCTTATGAAGAAGCAGGCGGCATCACTTGGCCGAAGATGAAAGAACACATTCTTGAACTGGCGGCCACGTATCCGATCGATATCGCCGAATTCGCATTGAAATCAGGGATTGAAGAATATGCGGAAATGGCTCGCGGAGCTTTAAAAGGACAAGAATCTTAAGCTATTAGCAGGTTTGGTTAACTTCGAGGCAACTATTAAAAAAACAGCAGGCGCCCATCAAAAGGATGCCTGCTGTTTTTGGTTGTCGGCTTTTTTTTCGACACGATGCCAAGGGGAAATCTATGCATGAGAACAAGAAATGAAAAAGTAATAAAAAACCATCCCTGAAACAAAATTTCCAAGGGATGATTTTTCGCTTTTATACAAACCAATGGCCAAACAACACGAGAATCGGCAAAGTGATTACTGTGCGCAAAATGAAGATGACAACCAGTTCCCAGAATTTGAGCGGGATGTTTGAACGCAAGATCAACAGGCCGATTTCAGACATGTAGATGATTTGGGTCAACGAAACCCCTGCCAAAACAAAGCGGGTCAATTCGCTCTCGATGCCGCTGCCAAGAACTGCCGGCAGGAACATATCCGCAAAACCGACGAGGAAAGTCGGGGCCGCTTCGGCTGCTTCTGGGAGCCCCAGTAAAGTCAGTACAGGAATCAACGGATAAGAGACGATTTTGAACAGCGGCGTGTATTCCGCTACGACCAATGCTACTGTTCCGAGTGCCATGACCAATGGGATTAACGCCAGCCAGATATCCAAAACGGTTTCAACGCCGATTTTGGCAAGTTTCGATGGGCTTGCGGCACTGTCCGCTTTGCGGCGGGCTTCAGCCAACCCCCATTTAACGAGAGACACGCCTTCCGGAATGGTGTCATCAACTTGTTTGCCGACCGGCGCATAATAGTCATCCTTTTTGCGGGACAGCGGCGGGATGCGCGGCATGATGATGGCCGCGACCAGGCAAGCGACCGATACGGCCAAATAGAATGGCAAAAACAAATGGCCGATGCCGACCACATTGGCGACGACCAAACTGAATGCGACCGATGCAATCGAGAAAGTGGTGGCAATGACGGACGCTTCACGTTCGGTGTAATAACCTTCATCATATTGTTTCATCGTTACCAGAACGCCGACTGGCGCTGCTCCCATCCAGGATGCCATGGCATCAATCGAGGAACGGCCAGGCAGAGTAAATATGGGACGCATGAATTTGTTGACCAGAACGCCGACAAATTCCATCAGCCCGAATTCAACGAGCAAAGGCAACAGAATACCGGCGAACAAGAACCAGGTCAACAGGACCGGCGCCAAATCATAAAGAACGACTCCGCCTGTATTGCGGGAAGCAATTGCTTCAGGACCGATTTCAAAATAAGCCATGATGCCGAATGCGAAGGCAATGACGCGCACAGCGAGGCCGAACGGACCATTGATAAACGTTGAACGCAGGAAGGGCGATTTCTGGACGAACGCCGGTTTTATGGCAGTCGCGGCCAGACTGGCAATGGCTGAAAAGCCAAGCAGGAAGAGGATGAATCCGGGAATTGCAGAGCTAAAAGTTAATAATAGGAAGGAGGCCAGAATACCGACGCCGATTGTCACTTCCCCGTTATACGAAATCGGGCATAAAAACAGCAGTGCCCCGATCAGCGATGGAATGAGAAATTTCCAGGTTGCCGCTGGAGAAATGGTTTTTTTGTTTTGCTGGAGCATGGTCATAGATGAATCCTCCTTGTGGCTTTATAAAATAAGATGTATACAGTATACAAAAATTTCTTATAATTATACAATAGCTGAGAAGAAATAAAATTTTAATTATTGTAATTGCCTCACATGAAGGACGTGAAGACAAATATGCATTATGTATTAAGAACCATAAGTGTAAGCATGAAAATAAGATTTGTATAAAATATGACGGAAATTTTTTCAGCGAAAAACTGCTTGTAACCCTTGAGCATCAAGATGCAGAAGGAACTTTCTAACTCGAGATACATATACCCTAAACGTATTCCATAGACCTGTTTTCAATTGAAAGAACAAAATTTCTTAGAAAGTGCCTGTCAGTTCTGCTAGTATTGATAAAGACAGATATTTTAAACTATACTTATGAAAAATGCATAACGATTTTTCTAACTCCTTTTAAATTTCCATATGACGATCCGGATCCTTTCATCAGCTTAAGACTGATGAAAGGATCATTATTTATATCTGCCAAGATAAGAAGGCGGTATAACCGCACAGGGAAATCCGCGGAGAAAAACTTAATAATGAAATATTTATTTGATAAAGCCAAAAGCAATTTGTATAATGATTAATAAACAATTAATTTATTGAATATTTATGCACATATAACAAAGATGTTTTTAAAGAGAGGAATGTATGCATATGCAAGTCGGAGAACAAAAAAATGAAGTTCTGCAGCAATCAGCCCTTGAGTACATAAAAGCCACCCACAGAAAAATCAAAGACCGCAACCCGGGGGAGTCCGAGTTTTTGCAGGCGACTTGGGAAGTTTTTGATTCCTTGCAGCCCGTTTTTGAACAGCATCCCGAATATGTGGAAGAAGGGATTCTGGAGCGCATCTCGGAACCGGAGCGCTTCATCACGTTTCGGGTAACTTGGGAAGATGACAACGGCAATGTACACGTCAATCGGGGCTACCGCGTGCAGTTCAATAGCACGCTTGGGCCATTTAAAGGCGGGCTCCGCTTCCATCCGTCACTGACCGGCAGCGTCGTCAAATTCCTCGGCTTTGAACAGATTTTCAAGAATGCCTTGACCGGCCTGCCAATTGGCGGAGGCAAAGGCGGATCGGATTTTGACCCGAAAGGAAAATCTGACCGCGAAATCATGCGCTTTTGCCAAAGCTTTATGACGGAGCTCAGCCGCCATATTGGCCCGGATATTGATGTTCCGGCAGGTGATATCGGCGTCGGCAAGCGGGAAATCGGCTATTTGTTCGGCCAGTACAAGCGAATCCGCAACGCTTTTGAAGCGGGCGTCTTTACCGGAAAAAACCCGGATAACGGCGGCAGCTTGATCCGCAAAGAAGCAACGGGCTACGGCACCGTTTATTTTGTGGAAGAAATGCTGAAAGAGCAGGGGCTGTCGTTTGCCGGCAGCAACGTCATCGTTTCGGGTTCAGGGAATGTCTCGATTTACGCAATGGAAAAAGCGACTGAATTCGGTGCCAAAGTGATTGCCTGCAGCGATTCGGAAGGCTATATTTACGATCCCGACGGAATTGATGTCGAAACGGTCAAGCAGCTGAAAGAAGTGGAAAGAAAAAGAATCTACCATTACTTGGAGCATCATCCAAATGCCCGTTTTGGAAATGACAAATCTGAGATCTGGACCATTCCATGCGACATCGCCTTGCCGTGCGCCACTCAGAACGAAATTGGCCGTGAAAGCGCTGAAGCCTTGGTGGATAACGGTCTTAAAGCGCTCGGCGAAGGCGCCAATATGCCATGCAACGATGAAGCGGTTCGTGTATTGACACATAACCAAGTGCTTTTTGCGCCGGCGAAAGCGGCCAACGCAGGCGGTGTCGCAGTGTCGGCGATGGAGATGTCCCAGAACAGCATGCGTTATTCATGGACAGCGGAAGAAGTGGATGCGAAATTGCATCAAGTTATGAAAACCATTTATAAGAACTGCATGGAGACTGCCGGAAAATACGGTTCCCCAGGAAACTTGATCGTCGGCGCCAATATTGCCGGCTTCAAGAAAGTGGCGGATGCCATGCTGGACCATGGATTAAGCTGATATATAGCAAGACAAGCTCACAAGCGCTCAGACAAAACAGTCTGAGCGTTTTTTTATTTGCTGTATTGCGCCTTTACGCAATCCACATACTTCTTAATATTTCCTCAACAATAACTTCACATTCGACCCGTACAATTAATGAATAACAAACGAGAAAATTCGAGGGGGAATTGACATGAAGAAATGGACAGCAACTGCAGGTGTACTGGCGATGACGGCGATGCTCGCAGCGTGCAGCGGGGAAGAAGCGGCAAATAACGCAGAAGCGGAAGGCACTGGTGCGGGCATTTCCGGTTCACTGGATTTCTATACGTCTCAACCCGATGCGGATGCACAGGCATTGGTCGATGCGTTCACGGAAAAGAATCCGGATGTGGAAGTCAGCATTTTCCGTTCAGGCACAGAAGAAGTGGTATCAAAAATCCAGGCGGAAGACCAGGCAGGTGATATTCAGGCCGACGTACTGCTGGTGGCGGATTCCGTAACATTCGAGAATTTCAAAAAAGAAGAGTTGCTGCTTTCCTACAAGTCGCCGGAAGCTGATGCCATTGACCAAGCCTATGTGGATCCCGATGGCACTTATACCGGAACAAAAGTGATGGCGACGGGACTGATCGTCAATACGAACGAAGTAAAAGATTTGCCGGACAGCTGGTCTGTGTTGACGGAAAAAGCGGCGAAAGGCAAAGCGGGGATGCCAAGCCCGCTGTATTCCGGAGCAGCCGCTTATAACTTGGGCGTGGTCACAAAGCAGGACGGCATGGGCTGGGAATTCTATGAAGACATGCGCGCCAACGACATCACCATTACGCAAGGAAACGGCGCCGTGCTGGAAGGCGTGGCAATGGGTGAACAGCAGTACGGCATGATTGTTGATTATTTAGCAGCGCAAGCGAAGAGCGACGGATCTCCTGTGGAATTGGTGTATCCAAAAGAAGGCGTACCGGTCATTACTGAGCCGGTAGGCATCCTGGCAAATACCGATAACGAAGAAGCGGCCCAGGCATTTGTTGATTTTGTGCTGTCGGAAGAAGGGCAGGAACTGGCGTCAGATCAGGGCTATACACCGATACGGCAAGGCGTTGAAGCGCCGGAAGGCTTAAAATCATTGGACGACATAAAGGTATTGGAAGCTGATTCAGTGGAATTGCTCCAAACGCGCGATGACGACAAAGCGAAATTCGGGGAAATCTTCGGTCAATGACCGATTTTTCTGGAGTAAGGAGTTAACAATATGATGGTAAAACAGCAGGCAATTGGAGAGAGGAAAAAGGGGATGCCTTCTTTCTCTCTCTTTTTTCAAAACAAAAACTTCTATAAAGGCATCGGCCTGCTTGCGGTATTTCTGCTGTTCCTGCTGCCGGTGCTCCGGCTCGTCTGGCTCAGTTTTGTTAATAAAAGCGGGCTGACGCTGCACTATTACCAACAGGTGCTGCAGGAAGCAGCGACATGGGTGACGGTCCAGAACACGCTGATCATTGTGCTGGGATCTACGCTACTGGCGCTTGTTTTGGGCGTTGCATTTTCCTGGATTGTCGCTTACGTCGAAGTGAGCGGAAAACGGGCGATGCAGCTGTTCATTTTTCTGCCCTTTATCATTCCTTCCTATATCACGACACTGGCATGGACACAGTTTTTCAGTGGATCAGGTCCGGTAGCGGCGTTATTGGCGAGGCTTCCCGGAAATTTAGAAGTGCCGAATTTGTACAGCATCGGGGGCATCGTCCTGCTCCTTGGCTTGTCGCATTACCCGCTGGTTTACCTTTTCACAGTGAATGTCTTCCGGAAGATTCCACGTGATTTGGAAGAAGCGGCAGCGACATCCGGCTTGTCGAAAAAACAGGCATTCCGGAAAGTGGTGCTCCCGTTGGCACTTCCCGGCATTGCGAGCGGGGGCTTGATTGCCTTTTTATCAAATCTTGACAATTTCGGGATACCCGCATTTTTAGGGACCCCATCGAATATCCGGGTGCTCAGCACTTATATTTATGAGCAGGTCGTGGGTTTTGGTCCGGAAGCATTCTCGCGGGCGGCTGTGTTGTCGGTCCTGCTGGGGGTTATTGCACTTTTCGGCACGCTGCTGCAATGGTTTTTGCTGCGGCGGAGCCGCGTCACGGAAACGGCACGAAGTGATTCGGAGCCGCGTATTTTCCTGAAGCCTGCCAAAAGAAGAGTGCTGGAAGTTTCACTATGGGCGTTTTTGCTGGTGACGAGCGTCATGCCGCTGATGGCAATGGCTGCATTGTCGCTGATTTCTGCATACGGCGTGCCGTTTACATTGGAGAATTTGTCTTTGAAAAACTATGAGCATATATTTTTAATTGATGCCAAACCGGCGTCCGCATTAGCGAACAGCCTTAAGCTCGCGCTGGTTACGATGGCCATTTGCTTGATTCTGGGCACCATGCTAGCCTATCTCCGGTTTAAATACCCGGACTGGAGCACGAAAACAGCGGAATTGTTCATCACAATACCGTATGCGCTGCCTGGAACCGTATTCGCACTTTGCATGATTTTCATGTGGATAGAACCGGTGCCTGGCTGGAACCCTGGAATTTACGGGACCGTACTGATTCTTTTTATCGCCTACACCACCCGATTTCTCGTGCTGCAGATCCGCGGCAGCCATACGGCATTCCTGCAAATCGATCCATCGATGGAAGAGGCGGCTAGAATAGCGGGCGCAAGGGGCTGGACGAAGTGGCGCAGGATTTTATTGCCCTTATTGTTTCCGGGCATACTCGGCGGCGCCTTGCTGGTCTTTTTGATGGCTTTGACGGAACTCACCGTATCGAGCCTGCTGTGGTCTTCCGGCTCTGAAACGGTTGGCGTCGTCATTTTTAGCTACGAACAGGCCGGCTATTCGACTTATTCGACTGCGTTCTCAACAGTTCTTGTGCTGGGCATTTTGCTCGGCGGCGCCTTATTTATGGGGCTCGGCAAGCTATGGGACAGAAAGGTGATGAAAGCAAAATGATTGATGTTCAAGAAGTGTCAAAAAAATACAGAGATTTTACAGCACTGCATACCGTGGACTTGAAAATAAAAGCAGGGGAATTCATTGCCGTGCTGGGTCCGTCCGGCTGCGGCAAGACGACGCTTTTGAAATTGCTTGCCGGTTTCATGGGACCGACAGAAGGCAGCATTGCCATGGACGGCATGCAAGTGGCAACAGCGAAAAAAGTTGTGCCGCCGGAAAAGCGCAACATTGGTATGGTGTTCCAGTCGTTTGCCTTGTGGCCGCATATGAGCGTCGCCGACCATGTCAAATTTCCACTTGAATACCATCCGAACCGGAAAAAAAGAAGCAGGTCTGAACTCGAAAGCCGGGTTCAGGAAGTGCTCGGCCTTGTCGGGCTGGAGGCATTTGCGAAACGCTATCCGTCAGAACTTTCCGGTGGCCAGAAACAGCGGGTAGCATTGGCGCGTGCGATTGCACCGCTGCCGAATCTGCTATTGATGGATGAACCGTTCAGCGCACTGGACGTCGAATTGCGGATGGAGATGCGGAAAGAAATACAGAAATTGCATAAGGAAACCGGCGCTTCCATCGTTTTTGTAACGCATGACCAAAGCGAGGCATTGGCGATTGCAGATAGGATTGTGGTGATGAATGCCGGCCGGATTGAACAAATCGCTCCTCCGGAAGTAATCTATACGCGCCCGGAAACACCATTTGTGGCTTCGTTTGTTGGCAAATGCAATTTGGTCGAAGGGCAGTGGAAAACGGAAGGATTTGTGCCGGATGGCGATGCCAAAAGCGTCTGGCCGGATCTTGGCGTGGCACGCAGCTTTAAAGCAAACGGCATCTTCCCGGTACGGCCGGAGCAATTGCAATTAGCTTTGGCAGGAAACGCAGGGCTTCAAGGCCAGGTTTCGTTTGTTCAATACCAAGGAAATGAAATTCACTATACGGTCGAAGTGAATGAGGCAATGTGGACGGTTCATGAGCCGGTTTACGCTCCGAGGTTCCATGTGGGGGAAGCTGTTGCCGTTTCCTTAAAGACGGCAGTCCTGCAGGAGAGGGAATTGGCTGCGGTTATGAAGTGAAAGAGTGCCTGAAACGTGCGAGCGCATATAAAAATTTGCAAGCGCAAATAAACTGGTGTGACTCCCTACCTGTCAAGTAGACACGAGTTTATCGGCGTTTTTTCTCATATGCGATTATAGACGGAGAGCCGATTTCGCTTCCGTCCGAATTTCTTCGAGCCTAAAAACGCTTCTCAAAGTGGCTATTGATTAAGTGCGCGGTTTAAGCGGCCCGTGCTTGTAAATTGCGGTATGTAACCGGTGACGCACCGAGTTTCAGTTGCGGTCGTGTCTCGTTATAATACGTGATGTAGGCGGCTACTGCTGCGCGCATTTGGGCTGCCGTTTCAGGCACAGTGAAACCGGGCATTTCGGTTTTGAGCTTGCCAAAAAAGCTTTCAATCGGCGCATTGTCCCAACAGTTGCCCCGACGGGACATTGACTGGGTCAGTTCCATTTTTTTCAGGAGTCCTTGATAGCTATGGCTGGTGAACTGGATGCCCTGATCACTGTGGAGAAGGGCTTCTTTCTCGAACCCGCGTGCTTCCAACTGACGAACGGCCTCCAGGACAAAATCCACATCCAGGGTGTCGCTGATGGTGTAAGCAACGATTTCGTTATTGTATAGATCCAGAATTGCACATAAGTAGATAAAGTCCCGGAATGGCTTTTTCACTTCCAGGTAACTGATATCAACGGAAAACTTGAGACCCGGTCGCATGGCCTTGAAGTTCCGGTTCAGGAGATTATCGATAACCGCATGGCCGCTTCCGGCAGGACGTGGCTTTCGGCGTGCTGTCTTGAGCGGCATGCGATACATTTCCCGCATCCGGCGGATGCGTTTGAGACTGACGATATGAGTGTATACATTCTCGAGCTCCAGCTTAAACCGTTCGTGACCCAAATTCCCACCATGGGTGACGTAGAGCGAAAGCATCTGTTTTAAAAGCGCTTGGTCCCGTTCCGTTTGCGACTGCGCAGGGTCTTTTTTCAGCCGTTTGTAATAGCCCGCGCGGCTCAGGTTCTGGACTATGCCAATGAGCTCTGTAATCGGGAACCGGTTCTTGTGCTCTTCAACGAACACAAAGTCGAGGTCGATCGGTTTCACTCCTTTCGGAGCGCAATAAGCTTTTTTAAGTACATCACTTCAAGCTTCGTGCGTTCCAATTCAGCTTTGGTAATTTCCAATTCTGTTTTCGCGTCTTTGCCCGACTCCCGTGGCCCTCTGCGTTTTTCACGAAGCACCTCAAAAGACTTGGCTTCCTTCACCAGCCGCGCCCAGTGCCGGATATTGGCAGGGTTCTGAATCTCCAGGAGGGGGGCTAATTCGTTAACGGATCGTCCTTCAAAGTACTGTTCTACCGCCTGCTTCTTGGTTTCATAGGTATAGCTTTTTCGTGTGTTCACAGTCATCACTCCTTGGTTCAAGTTTGAAGGAACAATAAACTATTTGTCTACTTTTGGTTCATTGTCTCAGTGTGAACGCAAATAGAAAGTTGGAGAAGCCGTCTTCTTGTTGGCAGTTTCGCTTTTCGCTTGCGAAAAGCAACCAAATCAAGGGGTTTCGCATTTGTGCTGAAGACGAAAAAGTGTTCGAAATATGCTGAACGCACACATATTCTGTCAAACGCACATAAAACAGAGAAACCCGGAAACCGCCAATCGGTTTCCGGGTTTCTCAGAATCTTGTCTGGGAGCTTTTTTGTTAATTTTGTACTTGCGCTGCAACTGCTGCAGCTTTTCGGTCTTGTGCTTCATGCAGTTTCACCATAGCAAAACGTGCAATAGGCTGGATGACCAGGCTTTCTGCGGCAAGCACGATGGCAAAGTTGCGCGGCCAGTACTGCAGCCAATTGCTGAAGAGTTCGGAGTGGAAACCATTGCCGACAACATCGCCGATCAAAGTCATCGCTGCAGACATTCCAAGGACAGTAAAGACAATGCGGAACATAATTTTTGAGTTGAAGCTGTCCGTAGGCTTTGTGAATTTAGCGGTCAAGGCTTCGGCAATACGGCCGAAAATAGTCGGTTCAATGATCATGACGATAATCCACATGATTGGCAGCATTTTTAAAATGGAAAAAGCAATCTCCCCATTAAAATCTCCGGCAAAATAGACGGTGCTGAATGTGGTCATAAATAGAACGGTTAAAGTAGAGATGATGGTGCCGTATAATAGGCCCTCTTTGCCGTTGCGCGGCAATCTTTTTTCTTGATGCATGTTATTCTTCCTTTCCAAAAGCTTTTCTTGACCTTGGCATTCCATTAAATTATGTACGAAGGTATCGAGGGACGCGGTCATAAAGGCAAGCTTCTGAAGCACATCAATAGAGGATATCCATTGAAGGCCTAAATGAAACTTTCCAATATTCGTTTCCAGTCTTTACTCTAGCTGGCTATACATTTTAGATAAGCTGTTTTTTTGCAGTTATGCTTAATTTAAATTGGTGCTCCACTCAGTCTGTTTTCAACCTTAACAAAGTTTTTGGCTTTTTCGTAAGTGTCTATTGTGTGTCTTTTTTATGTGAACTTTTTATTGCAAACCTTACTAACTAGCTAAGCAAACAACGGGACTCAAATTACGGATCTTACATTCTGTCATGACAGAATGCAGATAAAAAAGCAGCCAAACTCTTATTAAGTTTGACTGCTAAAGTTATTTTATGAAACTATTTAAGGTATCTTCTGGCTCCGGAGTAATTTTTTAAATAAACTCCAGAGTTCAGAGCTTCAACTCTGACTTTGGAAGAGGCATTTGGTGCATGAAGCATTTGCCCCGAACCAATATATATTCCAACGTGATAAACTTTTCCTTTGCCGCCGTTGTAAGCGAAAAACACTAAATCCCCAGGTTGTAAATTTTTCTTGGATACGGCAGTGCCTTTAGTAGCCTGATAAAAAGAATCACGAGGAATTAGGACGCCATAGTTTTTATAAACAGCATATATAATACCGGAACAATCAAAACCGTAAGCAGAGGTGCCGGCCCATAAGTACGGGAGGCCAATATACTTTTTAGCGCTGTTTACAATATCTGCTTGTGTGGGTTTTGGAACAGATGCATAATTCTTATATGTTTTTGCATCTGTTTTGCGCATCAGTTTAATTCCATTGGCTGGAGTTTGAACATGGTGCCAATTTCCCTCTGTTTTAATGACAGGAAGGATTGTCGAATAGCTGATGTCCATAAATTTCTTTTGAGTGTCTGCATGATACAAAGTTGCTAATTTGGATGTGACTATGGCTATGGAACAAGTTGAATAATCTTTTGAAGTTTTAGCAATATGCGTTTTCGGAACCCATCCAGGATATCCTTCTTTTTGATAAGGCACATATTGGTCTTTGGCAGCAATGCGGTACCAGCTTCCTTTTGTTTCTAAGATTGTTACTTGTTCACCAAACACTGCCTGTGTATCTGTCTTTTCAACTAGCCATTGTTTTTCTTTTAACGACATGCCGTTGATCCATTTTGTCATGTCAACAGGATACGTAATGGAAAGCCTGTCAATAGAGCGAGCTTTGTTATATTGCTTCCACATATTTGTCACGGCCACATTGACCTTATATGTATTCGTTTTACTTGGCTTTTCACAGGAAGCAGGTTGTACGGGCTTTTGAACAACAGGCGGGGATATGTTTTTCCGGAATTCCGGATTTAAAATGCGAGCGATAAATATAACAAAATGTGATCTTGTAAGGAAAGAAGCCGGTTTGAAAGTATTATCTGTATAACCGACCGTAATTTTGTTGGCTACCAAAGTCTGAATGGAAGCTGAAGCCCAGTAAGTAGAAGGAACATCTTTGAATACGGCAGCAGAGGTGCCTTTCAATTTAAAAGCTCTTACAAGTACGGCAGCCATTTGCCCTCTGGTTAATTTATCATAAGGCTTGAATTCGTTCTTATCCGTACCGATCAGAATTTTTTCATCCACTATTGCTGCAATGAGCGGCATGTTGGGGTCGTTGGGAGCTACATCAGTAAATTTAGGGATAGGGCGGCCTTTAAGATCAAGTTTTAAGGCCTTAGCAAGAATTTCAGCTGCTTCTATCCGGGTGATTTCTTTGTTTACGCCAAATTCAGTTTTGGGATTGGCAGTGAGAATTCCTTGTTTTACTAAATAATCGAATTCTGCTTTTGAAGAATATTTATCATCCACATCCTTAAAAACAGGCGCTGCATATGCAGGGTTCATGCATAGAATCAAAACCATACAAGCAGCAATTAATGCTATCAACCTTTTGGCCATTGTGATCCTCCTGTGCTTCTTTTTATAGGTAATACTATACAGTAAAAGGAGGTTAATGGTAAACGAAATAATTAATAAGTCTTTCAAATAAGTTAATTTTTTTGCTTGTATTTCAATTTAATGATAAAAGATAAAAAGTATGAATAGCGATTACTTTTATGCTTCTCATACTGAAAGTACTCACCTAAGAAGTTTTGGCAATTGCGATAGTTTAGGGGTTCTACCAGTCGGGAAAGTATATAGCATATATAAGAACTTAAGCATATGGGAACTTTTCTTTAGGAGGAGATTACGATGGCAAACCATACAACATCCAACAAAGAAGCAATTGAAAAAGTCAAAGAGCTGATCAAGGATATCGAAGTGGCGATGTTTACCACCATTTCGAATGGAAAAGCAGTGTCGCGTCCGATGCAGACACAGGAGACCGAATTTGATGGGGATCTTTGGTTCATGACGATGAAAGATACGTCGAAATATCAGGAAATCCTGGCGAATCCTACTGTGAATTTGGCTTATTCAGGCAAGTCCTATGTTTCCATCAGCGGAACGGCGGAATTCAGCGAAGACCTTGAAAAGAAAAAAGAATACTGGAATCCGGTATTCGGCAAATTGCTTGAAACGACCTATGACGATCCAAATGTCGTCTTGATCAAAGTGACGCCGGAAACAGCGGAATATTGGGAATCCGGTACAACGCTAAAAACCGTGAAAAAATTTGCGAAAAAGCTGGCGACCAAAGAAACCATGGGCGAAGACGACGAATTGAACGATACCGTTGAATTCGAACGCCATTACGGCAGCGACAGCTGAATAGAAACAGAGTAGAGGCCAGCCGCAAAGGCTGGTCTTTTGTCTGGAGAAAAGGTTTATCTTTACCGGGAATTCGCTTAGAGTAAAGAAAGAAGCATTTGCAGAGGATGAGAATTGTGAAGTTTTTTGCCACCCATGATGAACAGATTGCCATACTGCAAGAACGCGGGCTCCTTGTATCAGACGAAGCGGCTACTAAGCGCATTTTGTCGCGTGAGAACTACTACGCGCTGATCGATGGCTATAAAGAGCCGTTTCTTGAAGAAGACGAGCGGCTGAACCCGTATCGAATTGAGCAATATACCGAAGGGACGGAGTTCAGCCATATTTATGCGCTGTACCGCTTTGACCGGGAGCTGCGGATGCTGCTGCTCAATGAACTGCTGAAGTTCGAAAAGAACATGAAATCAAAAATTTCCTATCGCTTCTCTGAGAAATTCCAGGAGCAGGATAGCTTTTTGGAACCGGCGCATTACAGCCTCGATTCCCAGCATTTTCACGAACGGGACCGCATCATTTCAACGCTTGCCAACTTGATTAAAAGCCATAAAAAGCGCGACCGGGTACGATATCCCGCGATCCGCGACTTTTTCGATAAAAACCGGAACGTGCCACTGTGGGTGCTCGCCAATTTTCTGTCGCTCGGGCAGATCACCAACTTTTATACAGTGATCGACGAAGAATTGCGGGAGCGCATTGCCCGTGACTTTGCGGAAGAGTACAGCGAAGAATACAGCGGCATCCGATTGAAAGCGAAGGAAATCGACGCCATCTTGAAAGTCGCTTTTCCGTACCGCAACAAATCGGCGCACGAAGAAGTGCTGTACCGCTACCGGTTGCCGCATCCGGTGGAACTTGGGGGCGTAGAACAAAGCATAGGGATGCCGAAAGGAAGTTTGAGCAATGGGACGGTTTGTTCCATGGTGACCTTGCTGAAACTGGTGCTTGCAAAAGATGAGTACGATGTATTTGCAATCGAACTCGAGCGGCTGCAGGGTGAACTCGAAAGCATTATCATGGAGCCAGCTTATGAAAAAATCATGAAGGACATGGGCTACAAAGAATAAAAGTAAAACGCCGCTTCCAACAAGGAACGCGGCGTTTTCAGATGAATTTTTTCAACCCTTTATAAATCTCGACAATGTCATCCAGCTTCATGCGCACCAAGCCGCTCGATGAAGGGCAGACGTATTCGATGGTGTCTGGCACAACCGGATTTTCCTGGACGCCCCACTGGATGGAACGTTTTTTGCTGTATTCCTGATAGACGCCTTTGCCGACAAAACAGACAGCTTTTGGCTGATACATTTTAATTTTCCGCTGCAAAATAGCAGCGCCTTCCGCATACTCCGTTTTGGAAATCTCAGCCGCTTCTTTTGTTGGACGGTCAACTATATTCGTCAAACCGTAACCAAGTTCAAGCAGTTCGTTGTTTTCATCTGGAGCATATTTTCGGGACGTCAGTCCGGCTTCGTAAAGGATCTTCCAAAACCGGTTGGTCGGATTGGCGTAGTGGAAGCCTGTTTCGGAAGAGCGGATGCTCGGATTAAAACCGACAAACAAGACTTTCAAATCTTTTTGCATATGATCGGGGATGGGTTCCAAGTGCAACAGAATTCAACTCCTTTGACATAAAAAGCAAACCCCTAAAAGGAGTTTGCCGGCCATTTATTTGATCCGTTTATTTGGTGTTTGTGAAACCGCCGTCGATGCGGATCACTTCGCCGTTGATGTACTCCGCTTTAGAAGTTAATAGGAACGTGACAAGCTCTGCCACTTCATCGGCTGTACCCAAGCGTCTTTGCGGAATGCCGCCGGTGGCATTGGCTTTCATTTCCGGATTTGCTTCGTAGAAGGCTTTGACCATCGGTGTTTCGGTCGGCCCTGGTGCAATCGCATTGACGCGGAGACCGTCTTTAGCGTATTCCGCGACCATGCTCTTCGTCAAACCGACAATGCCGTGTTTCGTTGCAGAATACGTAACAACCGAATCTTGTCCGATGACGCCGGCGCTTGATGCCGTGTTGACGATGGAGCCGCCGCCGTTTTTCAGCATCACTTCAGCAACGTAGCGCACACCGTACAAAGCGCCCATCAAGTTGATGCCGACAATCTGTTCGATTTCACTGATGTCTGTATCGAGGAAAAATTTCCCGCTGCCGGAAATTCCTGCGTTGTTGAAGAAATAGTCGATGCTGCCAAAATGTTCGACAGTAGCGTCTACATATTTTTTCACTTCTTCGGCTTTTGAAACGTCCGCTTTGATAAATAGGGCATCCGGCCCCAGTTCTTTCACCATTTCTACGGTTTCGTTTCCGCCTTTTTCACTGACATCAACGACTGCGATGTTGACGCCTTCTTTTGCTAAGCGGACAGCTGTTGCTTGGCCTAAGCCGCTTCCGCCTCCTGTGATAATTGCTGTTTTGCTCATCAAAAATCAACCTCCATTTAATAAATAACAACCTGCCTTTTAATTGTATTCCTCAAATATCTTGAATTAAAACAATCTGCTTGAAAAGCAGAAATGCGAACAATTCGAAAAGAAACGAACACTTATTCAGTTCTGATAAAAAATTGCAGCGCTGAAATTGGAACAGATCGGCGGGGGGCATATGAAAAAGGCCTCCGCAATTAGCGAAGGCCACATGGTGAATCAGCTTTGTTTAATCTGGTCTCCCAGTTTTTCTTTGCTCATCATAAAGGCGACAACCAGTGCAAGTGCAGCTGGCACGATGGCCCATAGGAATGTACTGGCAATGGAAGAAGAAAGAGCTTCCGTCAACGTATTCGCAATTTCTGTCGGAATGTTCGAACGGGCTTCCGGCGATAAGAGCGCACGTGAATCCCCGGAGAAAGTGGCTGCCCCTTCACCGAAGCTATCCGTCAGATTGCGGGTGAATGCATGGCTCTGGATAATGCCAAAAACCGTAATGCCGATTGTCATCCCGAACGTACGAAGGAAACTTACGGTAGATGTGGCCGCACCGCGTTTCCGTACAGAGAAGGGATGAATCGCCGCTGAGGGCAGCACCGAGAACGAAGCCCCGATGCCAAGGCCGGCAAGAATCATAAACGCGACAACTAGGAAGCGCGATGTATCAATCGACAACGTTGCAAGCAATACCATGCCGACAGTCAATAACGCAAGCGTCGGAATAAGGAAAGAGCGGTAAGCGAATTTCGCCATCAAAGCCCCGCCAATCGAAGCACTGACAACCGAACCGACCATCATCGGCAACAGCACAAGGCCGGAGTTTGTTGCATTGCCGCCCTGCACGCCTTGAATGTAAAACGGAATGTAAACGGAAGCTGTAATAAAAGCAGCGCCGCTGAAAATGGAAATCAGGCCGCTCGTTGCAAACAAGCGCTCTTTGAACATGCTGAAGTCAATCACCGGTTCTTCTGCACGGCGCTCCGCAATCACAAAAGCGATGGCCAGGATGGCAAAACCGCCAAACAAACTGAAGCTTTGCGGAGATGCCCAGGCAAACTCTTTGCCGCCAAGTTCAACTGCGAACATGAGGCATACGACAGCGCCGACGAGCGTAAAGGCGCCGAGCCAGTCAATGCGTTGTTTCGCATGTTCGACTGATTCTTTATAAAAGAAAGCGACCATTGCAAAGGCAATGAGCCCGAGCGGGATGTTAATGTAGAACACCCAATTCCAGCCGATGTATTCGGTAATATACGCACCAAGCAACGGGCCGAATACACTTGAAATCCCGAAAACGGCACCGAACATGCCGCTCATTTTGCCGCGCTGTTCAATCGGTACGACGTCAAACATGATGGTAAAGGCAATCGGCATCAATGCGCCGCCGCCGATTCCTTGAATCGCACGGTAAATAATCAATTCATTGATCGTATCAGCGGTACCGCAAAGAATCGATCCGATCATGAATACAATCAATCCGAAAATGAAAAAGCGCTTCCGCCCATACATATCGGATAATTTGCCGAAAATCGGCATGCCGGCCATTTGGGCGACTAAGTAAGCGGAAGTCACCCAGACAAATTTATCGACGCCGCCTAGCTCTCCGACAATCGATGGCAGTGCAGTCGTGACAATGGTATTGTCCATCGAAGCGACCAAAATCGCGAGCAGCAAACCGCCAATGACCACTTTAATATTGCTTTGGCCTTTGTTTTTCATAAGAATCCTCCATCCATTTTCTTCAATTATCTATATAAGCTTTTTATATCATAGTCCTCGAAAATCAAAATTCCAAATTTAGAAGCTCAGATTTCCAGTTAAATTTTAAGTTTATTCTAGAACAGCTGTTTTTTATTTAATTTGTTTAATTTCCCGGTTCTTTTGGATTAACTAATTGGTAGGCCAGCACCTCACCTTAACTTTTTTCACTTTGGAATAAGCACTTGTTATTTTTGAAATACAGACTAAAGTAAAAGTAAACAAGACAAGTGGAATACGTTGGAAGAAAGGGGAGTTTTCATGCGCCATGTAGCATTGCTTCGCGGGATTAATGTAGGGGGCAACAACAAAATCAATATGAAAGAACTCAAAAAGGTTTTTGAAGAAGCCGGGATGGAGAACGTTAAAACGTACATCAATTCGGGCAATATCATTTTCAGCAGCAGTTGCCCATCATCGAAAGAACTCGCGGCAATTTTGGAAGGGGCGATTCTTGAAAATTTCAACCTGGAAATCCGGGTGCTCGTCTACAGTTTGGAGCAATACGAAAAAATTGCGCAAGCCATTCCGCCGCACTGGACAAATGGAGATGAGATGAAAAGCGATGTGCTCTTTCTCTGGGAAGAAATCGACCGGGAATCCCTATTGGAAGAAGTGGGAATAAAACCGGATATTGACCAGTTGTTCTATGTGCCCGGTGCGCTTCTTTGGGCAGTCGACAGGCAATGGGTGACAAGGAGCGGCATGATGAAGCTGGCCGGGTCAGCTCTTTACAAGCGCATGACTGTGCGCAACGTCAACACTGCACGCAAAATCTACGAACTGATGAAAGAAGAATAGAAGAAAAAATTTCATTGAAAGCCTAAGCAGTGCAATAACTTACATCATCTTGCAAAGGGGTGGACATTTTGCATACCTATGTAAAGGATTTTCAGGAGATTGGCCACGATGATTTATTACAGGTCGGTGGAAAAGGATTGAATTTGGGGCAGTTGGCAAAGATGCCGGGAATCCAGGTGCCTCCCGGATTTTGTGTAACGACAGACGCCTTCAAGAAAATGCTGGCTGGCAATAAAGAAGCGGAAGGGCTGCTCGATGAATTGTCGCTGCTGACAATTGACGATAAGGAGAAAATCAGAGAAGTGAGTGCGCACCTGCGGAGTCTCGTTGAAAGCTTAGCTATACCATTAGAAATAGAGCAGGAAATTGTTTCTTCTATGGAAGAGCTGGGAGAAGGAGCTGCTTTTGCCGTCCGCTCAAGTGCAACTGCAGAAGATTTGCCGGCGGCCTCTTTTGCCGGACAGCAGGATTCGTTTTTGAATATTCGTGGAAGAAAGGAAATCCTGCTGCACATCAGCAAATGCTGGGCATCTTTGTTTACCGACCGGGCTGTGGTGTACCGTACCCAGAACGGCTTTGACCACAGAAAAGTGCATTTGTCGGTCGTTGTTCAGCGAATGGTATTTCCACAAGCATCCGGAATTTTGTTTACGGCAGATCCGGTGACGTCCAACCGCAATGTTAGCTCAATCGATGCCAGTTTTGGCCTGGGAGAAGCACTCGTTTCCGGAATCGTTTCCGCGGACAATTATAAAGTCCGGGAAGGCAGGATTGTCAAAAAAACAATCGCGCCAAAAAAAGTCGCTGTTTACCCGCAATCAGATGGAGCTACTGAGAAAAGAGAAGTTCCACCTGCCGAACAGAAAAAACAAGCGATTGAAGACGAAAAGATTGTGGTTCTCGAGAAACTGGGCCGGCAGGTTGAGAGCCAGTTCGGGAAGCCCCAGGACATAGAGTGGTGCTTGGCGGATGATGTCATTTATATCGTACAAAGCCGACCAATCACCACTTTGTATCCTTTGCCCGAAAAACACGACGACCATTACCGGATCTTTTTTTCGGTAGGCCATCAGCAAATGATGACTGATCCGATTAAACCGCTCGGCATTTCCTTTTTCGGGTTCATGCCGGATTATGACCTGATTCATGCAGGCGGTCGCTTATTTGTTGATTTGACGCATGATCTCGCTTCGTTCAGCGGCCGCAAAATTGCAATATCATCACTCGGCAGCAACGATCCGTTGATGAAACAAGCACTTCTCAACTTTTTGGAAAGAAAACCGAAACTGATAAAAGGCAAACGTGTATTCAAACTGGGGAACGATTACCTTCCGTGGACATTTCCAGCTGTCCTGGCGAAAGTTTACCGTGACAACGATCGCCGTTTAGCCGGCCAGTTGATCAACCGAAGTGAGGCTTATATCAGGGAACTCGAGTGGCGGATTGAAGGGGTTTCCGGAGATGAATTGTTCGCCTTGATTTTAGAAGATCAAAAAGAATTGAGAAAGAGTGCTTACGACCAGCGCGGCATAGCGGCGATTCTGATCGGCGCATATGCCACACACTGGCTCAATAAAAGTATGGAAAACTGGCTTGGCGAAAAAAATGTGGCCGACGTTTTAAGCCAATCCATCGCCAACAATGTCACATCGGAAATGGGACGTGAACTATTGGATGTAGCGGATGCGGTTCGTGCTTATCCGGAAGTGCTCGCTTACTTCGAACATCCGGATAAAGATACTTTTTTTAAAGATCTCGAAAAACTGAAGGGCGGATCAGAAGCGAGCCTGGTGATCCGGGATTACCTTGGTAAATACGGCATGCGCTGTGCCGGTGAAATCGATATCGCCAAAACACGGTGGAGCGAAGACCCGACCATTCTCGTTCCACCCATTTTGGGCAACGTCAAGAACTTCCTTCCGAATGCACGGCAAGCAATGGTAGAAGAAGGAAAACGGCGCGCAGCCAAAAAAACGGAAGAGTTGCTGCAGCGGCTGGAACAGCAGCCCGGCGGCAAACGGAAAGCGAAGAAAGCCAAACACATGATCAGCCTGCTCCAAAATTTTATTGGGTACCGGGAATATCCGAAATTCGCGCTCGTCAAACATTTATTTCTTTACAAGCAGGCTTTGAAGAGAGAAGCGGTTCTTCTGCAGCAAAAAGGAGCTGTCCAAGAGCCTGAGGATGTCTATTACTTGACGTTCGAAGAGTTCCGGGAAGCGGTGAATGGAAAAGCGCTGAATTGGCAAGTGATTGAAGAGCGGAAAACAGCATATCGGCATTATGAAAAATTGACGCCGCCGCGTCTGATGACTTCTGAAGGCGAAGAGATTTTTGGCAGCTATCAAACCGACCGGCTTCCAGAAGGGGCGCTTGCAGGCATCGGGGTTTCCGCCGGAACGGTTGAAGGGCGTGCAAGAGTGGTCCTCAAGATGGAACAGGCCCGCCTTGAACCTGGAGACATTCTGGTCACTGCCTTTACCGATCCGAGCTGGACCCCATTGTTTGTCTCGGCAGCCGGACTGGTGACCGAAGTGGGCGGGCTCATGACGCACGGCGCAGTGATTGCCCGAGAATATGGATTGCCGGCTGTCGTGGGAGTCGAAAATGCCACGATGACGATAAAAGACGGACAACGGATTCGCATCAACGGCTCGGAAGGCTACGTGGAAATAATGGAATAACAGAAAAATGATTGAAAGTTACAATAGTAAGTATTTTGATTTATTGGTAAACTGAGGTTAATTAACCTATTCGATTGTTAAGGAGACTAAGCCATGTCGAACCTTTCACTTGCGGAAGCAGTAAAACTGAAAAGTGTGTTAGCGAAACGAATTCAAGAATTGGAAGAAGAGATGTACCGCGTATCCTATGTTGAAATTGAAAAAGGGACGAAAGTGCCGAAGCAAGCCCGCACTTTATCGATGGTGGAACAGGAAATCGACGAGATTCGCAGCGACTTCCGCCTGTTAGACAAATTGATGTACCAGGCAAATATCGAAAATGAAATCGACTTCAACGGCGAGGCATTAACAATCGTGGAAGCCATCGAACTGGCGACGCAGATGCGTGCCAAAGCACGGAAGTTCAAAGAGTTTGGAGCTGCTTCAAAAGAAGAGCTGACCTATTCTTTTGGGGAAGGGACGCCTCTTGTCCGGCTGGCCATGTTTGATCCGGAAGAATACCGGCTGAAAGCCCTTGAACTGGAACGCCAGGCGAACCGCCTTTCGAACGCCATCAACTCGAAAAACTACGCAGTTGAGCTGGATTTTGATAGCGAGAAGTATTTCTAACCTTGAAGTGGTGAGACTCCGCTTCAAGGCATAGGAGGAGCATTTGCGTTGTACTCCGGTACAAATGATTGAATGGCAGATGGCCAAACCAATGACCCATCACCCATGACACCTTTACCTGTGACCGATGACCAACCATTTGCAAATGCTGGCTGATAGCCGCTTTAGTGTTTTACCCGCTCCTTCTATGAACCCTCTTGCCGGTTGGCAAGAGGGTTTTTTTATTCTCTACTGCTGTTTTTCCAGTTTCTATCCGAGGTATTGCATTCTCTATCGAAGTTCTTCTTTTATTGGCATAGAGAAGAACAGGGCATTCCCGTTTAAGTTCAGCCTTCTACAGGAATAGAACAGCAAGGGGGATTGGTTATGATTATTTATACGATTGGGCATTCCAGCCATTCAAAAGAATTTTTTGATCGCATGCTAAAAGAAACGGGAATTGATTTGTTGGCAGATGTTCGCGCATATCCCGGCAGCCGCAAGTGGCCCCAGTTTTCAAAAGATGTGTTTCCTGTCTGGCTGGAAGCGGAAGGGATCACGTATGAACATTTCGGGAAACTCGGCGGCAGGCGCCGAAAATCGAAAGACGTGGAAGGGGAAGTGAACGCTGGCTGGCGCAACCGCTCACTCCAGAATTACGCGGATTACACGCTGACGGAAGAATTCCAGCAAGGCATTGAGGAACTGCTGAAAAGGGCAGCTGAAAAGAAAGTCGCGTATTGCTGTTCGGAGCGGCATCCGTCGCGCTGCCACCGGCTGTTGATTTCAAACTGGCTTGTCGCAAACGGGCATTCAGTCAAGCACATCATTGACGGCAAAGACGGGGCAATCGAACTTGTGGATCATGAACTTGGCATGTGGGGTGCGCCCGCAGAATTGAGGAGTGACGGCACGGTCGTCTATCCGGCCGCTGAAGAATAAGCACAAAAACGAAACTTCTTTCAGCTTTAACCCGTACAATAAAGAAGAAAGCAAACGCAAGAAGAAATGGAGAACGGTGCCGATGACGAATTTTAAAATGCTCCTGGTTGGAAATCTGCTGTTAGCAGCTATGCTGGCCGGCTGTTCCAGCGATGAAAAACCGAGTGCGGCGGACAAGCAGCCGGCTAAAGAAGAGCAGCAAGCTGAGAAAGAAGCAGAAAAAGAAGCAGAAAAAGAAGCGCCAGCTGAACCGGCCATCCCGGAAGCAGCCATACATAATGTAGAAGAAATCGTGAAAGAAAAAGGAAAATACGATGCAAGAAATCAGATGGAGGAAATCCAGAAAGAATTGGAAGCAGCTCCAGATGGAATGACCGGAGAAGAAGCCTATTCCCTGATTGTTTCATTGATTGCACCGGATCTTGAGGAGCCGGCAGCGAAATTCGAAGCAATCGATCCGGTGATCACGATTGATTCCGCCACACCAGAAGACGAAATCGATCTGCCGGAACAGGAAACGGTCAATGTCGCCGTACTTTTGGATGCAAGCGGCAGTATGGCTGGGGAAGTATCGAGCGGCCAAAAGATGAAACTGGCCAAACAGGCAATCCAAAAATACGCAGCAGACCTGCCTGAAGGCTCAAATGTCATGCTGCGCATCTACGGCCATAAAGGCGAGGGAACCAATGCCGATAAGGAAATGTCCTGCAGCTCTAACGAAGTGGTATATGACTTGAGTGCTTACGACGAATCTAAATTCACCGCAGCGCTTGAAGAGTTTGCACCGGCGGGGTGGACGCCTTTAGCAGGGGCCATCGAAGCAGCCGAACAGGATTTGCAGGAACAGAATGGCGACAATATCCGCAATGTGATTTATGTTGTCAGCGACGGCATTGAGACTTGTGGCGGCAATCCGGTCGCAGCTGCTGCATCTCTCAGTGGATCCGGCATTGAAGCGGAAGTGAATATCATTGGATTTGATGTGGACAACGAAGGGCAGAAACAGCTTGAAGAGGTTGCGAAAGCCGGCAAAGGACAGTACAAATCCGTTTACTCGGAAAGCGAACTGAATGAATACCTGAAGCAGGAATACAGCCGCCTGTACTGGGAATGGCTGGCTTGGGGCAATGACCGCTATTATGATATTTTGCACCAAAGCAATAACATCTATAGTGATCTGCTGAAATACAACAACGACATTTACGGCAAATCGCTGGCTTCCTTGAATAATATGTACAGCATGTCCAACAAATTGGCGGATCTCGGAAAGTTCAAAGACGAGGAAGCAGCTACTAAATACAAAGAGTTGATCGAGACACGGCACGAAACCGTGACCCAATATTTCAGACAGGAACAGGAAAGAAAAGACACCATCCGCAAAGACATGCATGAAAAGCTCGAGGCGAAAGTAAAACAGCTGCAAGAAGAAAGTGAAGAAAATTACGGTTCATAAAGCAGCAAGAGCCCCTGTTGAGATCAATGGATCTCAGCAGGGGCTCTGTTTAGGAAACGGGAGCATCTATTAAAAATTTCATCAGATCAAACCAGATGACTGCTCCGATAGCTAGAGCTAAAATGGCCATTTCGCTTGCCGTCAAAATGGCTTCCTTTGGATGTTCGGAATAGCGCCATTCGAAAAATGCCTGAACGGCCATCTGCAGAACAAAAAGAGTAAGCATAATGCCTAGCATTAGATTGAGGGAATAATCTTCATAGATTAACTTGTAAAAGAAAATGAGATAAACAATCATAGAACCAATCCGAATAGCCCAATCAACTTTCCGATGCAGACTATTGACATGACTATAAGAAAAGAACTCTTTTTTCCGTTTTTCGATATGGAAGATTTTCCGCAATAAAACCTTGACCAGAAAAATGACTATGAACAGTACGGCTATACTTAATAATAACTTCCCCATGGCTGGCCCTCTCCTTCATACCTGCAATCTGCTGAAAATGCTTCTATTACAAATACGTTCCAAAAGATGGAAGGTTTCAGGAAATGAAGGAATTCAGTAAATGAATTCATGCAAGATGTCGGCATAATAAAAACCTGCAGCAACTTGTCGAGTTTACGCAGGTGTTGGCATTAATATCTTCTGCCGTGCTTCGCCTGAAAATTTTCTTCTGACGACAATATATAAGAAACACCTTCGATGAATCCAAGAATCGCAGGGATAGCTGTCCAACAGAAGGCTAAATACAAAAGACCGGTTTTCGGTTTGCCAAGATAGAATTTATGGGCTCCAAAATCACCGAGGAAAATACCGAGAAGGCCGGCTGCTAATTTGTTTTTCATGCCGCTCATCCTTTCTGCATTATTCTTATGTTTTCCCTTCTATTGAATTGCTAATCCTGCTCGTACAAATCCAATTCGATTGACAAATATTGAGTTTGAAGTTATTATAGACCCATGAAGTCTTTGAAAGGAGACGGACAATTATATGAAATATTCTAAAGCAACAAATTACGCCCTTCATACCATGCTGCATCTGGCAGTAGCTACACCGGACAAACCGATGGGCGTGCAGCAATTGGCCCAGCAGCAGAAACTTTCTCCGACTTACTTGTCTAAAATCCTGACGAAATTGGTGAAAGAAGGCATGGTGCAATCCGCTTCAGGCGCCAATGGAGGCTATTTGCTGAAAGCAAACTGGGAAAACATTTCATTTCTTGATATCATCCACGCCATTGAAGGAAAAGCTTCGCTGTTTGACTGCGATGTTGATCACGGACCGAACTGCCTGATTCAGCAAGTAATGGTTTCGGCGGAAGAGAAAATGGAAGAAGAACTGAGAAACATAAAAATAGCCGATTTGGCAAAAGAAATAGCAGCGGCAAAATAAACCGCTGTTTCTTTTTAAATCAATTAAGGACTTAAAGAGTCTTTTAAGTCCTTTGAAAATCCGAGGAGATGAGTCGAAATGAAAACAGTGAATTGTGCCATTATAGGCGGAGGGGCAGCGGGACTGAGTGCAGCCTTAGTGCTCGGAAGATCGCGAAGAAAAGTAGCGGTTTTTGACAATAAAACCAACCGGAATCGGGTTACGCAGGAATCCCATGGTTTTCTGACTCGGGATGGCATCAAGCCTGAAGAATTCCGAACCATTGCAATTGATCAGTTAAAGCCTTATTCCTCCGTCGAACATTTCTCCAAAACGGTATCGGCCATTGAACGGCTGGAAAATGGTTCTTTTACAATTTCAGCCGCCGGCGAAGAATTTAAAGCGGAAAAAGTAATCCTGGCTACAGGCGTCCAGGAAGCATTTCCGGATATTCCAGGCATCCGCGATTATTACGGCAAAAGCCTTTACAGCTGCCCGTACTGTGACGGTTGGGAAATGAGAGATCAGCCGCTCGTGGTCATTGCTGAAATAGAAGCGCATGCTTTGCATTTAGGAAAGCTCGTGTACAACTGGACAGAAAATCTTGTCATTGCAAGCAATGGGCACGATTTCACAGCCGAAACGCTGCAAGAGTTCAAGCGGAAAAACATTCACGTCAAAAGCGGTAAAATTGCTGCTCTGGAAGGAAAAGACGGCTATTTAAAGAAACTGGTGTTTGAGGGCGGAGAAGAACTGGAGCGGACAGGCGGGTTTGTCGTGCCATCTTATTACCGTCCAAATCCTTTTGCGGAACAACTGGGGTGTGAACTCGACAGCAACGGCGCCTTGGTAATGGATCCTTTTGGGCGGACTTCTGTGCCCGGCGTTTATGCAGCCGGGGAAAACGTTACCGGCGGCCCTTCATCGCTAATTATTGCAGCAGCAGAAGGAAGCAAGGCGGCGACCGCCGCAAACATGGAGCTGGTTTTGGAACGCTATTGATTTTGAGCCATTCCGAGTAGTGGTCACTTCGGCTATAATGGTTGTTAAAAGGGAAAAAGGATGGGGACAAATGAAGCGATTTTCAACTGAACATAGAATTACGGCATTTTCAAAAAAACACGAACCGGCATATTTTGTGGAACTGGGTGAGGCAGTGGCGGTGGAAACGATGGATTGCTACGACGGACAGGTGCAGGACAGCTCTACGCTCCGCGGGGATTTTGACAGAAGCCGGCTGAATCCGGCAACCGGGCCCATTTACATTAACGGCATTCAAAAAGGAGACACCTTATGTGTCGAGGTGCTGTCAATCGAAACGGGGGACTTTGGTATCATGATGGCTGCCCCTGGACTTGGTCCGTTGGGCGAGCATGTCACGGATTCGACGACAAAAATTTTGCCGATCCGGAATGGCCAAATAGAGTTTGCCGAATCGCTCAAGTTGCCGGTAAGTTCGATGATCGGTGTGGCCGGCGTTGCGCCGGCGGAAGGGGAAATCTCGACAGCCCTTCCAGGGGAACATGGCGGAAATCTCGATACAAAAGATATCAAAGCGGGCAATAAATTGTATCTGCCTGTGTTTGCAGACGGAGCACTTGCGGCGTTTGGAGATTTGCATGCGGCAATGGGAGACGGGGAACTGAGCGGCACTGGTGTTGAAACAAGCGGAGTTATCGGGCTGCGCTTCACGAAAGCGCCTGTCCTAATTGAAAACCCGCTGGTCGAAGATGACGATTTTCTATACTTCCTTGCCTCTGCAAAATCTTACGAAGAAGCCATCGATACGGTTTTGTACCAGACGGCGAAGCAATTGGCCGACTGGCTCGGTTTGCCGTTTGATGACGGCTACCGTTTATTGAGCGCAGTCTGTGATTTGAAATTCAGCCAGATTGTCAATGACTTGGTGACGGTAAGAGTCGCAGTGCCAAAATCTTTATTTGCCGGTTCTTTTCCTTGGGAGCAATGAAGTAAGAAATCCGACTTTTTCCAACCTGTGCACATCGGATGAGTCGATTCGATTCCTCGTACAATGAAAAGGGAAAGGAGGTCAGCAAATGGATATGCTAAAAGATATGAATGAAGCCTTGCGCTATATTGAAGAACAGTTGGACGCGGACATTGATTTTGAGGAAGTAGCGGCGATTGCAGGTGTTTCGGAATACCATTTCCGCAAATTGTTTTCGTATTTGTCCGGCATGAGCCTGAATTCGTATATCCGAAACCGGCGATTGTCCCAGGCAGCCTTCGATCTGCAGCAGGGCGGCGAGCGGGTATTGGACGTTGCCGTCAAATATGGCTACGATTCAGCGGACGGTTTTAGCCGGGCATTTCGTGACTGGTCTGGCATGAATCCGTCGGAAGTGAAAAATAGCGATTTGTTCAAAGTGTTTCCAAAGCTGACTTTCCAACTGATTGTACAAGGAGGAATTGATATGGAATATCGCATTGTAGAGAAAGAGCCATTTAAATTAGTGGGAATCAAAAAACGCGTGCCGATTGTTTTTGAAGGCGAAAATCCGGAGATCATGAAAATGGTGCAGTCCATTACACCGGAACAGCGGGAGCAGCTGCAGCAATTGCGCAACACGGAAGTGAAAACCGTCGTCAACGCTTCGTTCAATTTTGACGAAGGGCGCAACATCGAAAAAGGGCAATTGGACCATTTGATCGGCTCCATCACGACAGAAGATCGCGATTTTGAAGATTTTGATGTAGTGGAAGTGCCGGCAGGAAGCTGGGCTGTTTTCAGCTCAGAAGGGCCGTTTCCCCAAACGCTCCAACAGACATGGGCGAAAATCTTTTCGGAATGGCTGCCTTCGTCCCATTATGAACTGGAAGACGGACCGGAAATCTCTTTTAACGGCGGCTTTTCAAATCCGCAGAAAGTCTATAGCGAGATTTGGGTTCCAGTGAAAGAAATGACGAAATAACAGCTTCGAAACCCCATAAATCAAAAAGCCGATGTTTCTGCAGAAAGCAGAACATCGGCTTTTTTAGGGAACAATTGATTTTGGGAGTTTATTTTATTTCTATTGATACGGAAGAAGCATCCACCGGACTACCTTCATCTTCAAAGTTCTCAACATACGTAATGGTTGGAATGATGGTTACAGAAGAAGCTGCCGGATCCATGGCTTCAAAGGTGAATTGTTGCCGGGACTCGTTGCCGGTTCCAAACCGCATAGGATAGATATTTCCGAGGTCGTCTTTCAATTGCCAATCAGTCATATAGTGATTTTCATCAATTTCGTCTTTCGACAGCGTCATCACGGTGGACAGTTTCGTTAACTTCAGTTTATCCAAAGCATAGCTGCCGCCTTCAAAGAAAATCTCTTTGCCGATTGGCACCTTTTCGCTGTCAATGGCTTTGAGTTTAAACTCAAATGCCCAATCTCCAGCTACGCGTGTGCCGGTTTCCATATCTTCGAAAGCCTCGGGTTTCCAAGAAAGTTTCAAGGTGCTGGGCGGACCGAAAAAGAAATCCGGAGCCATCGTGATCATGCCGGCATAAGTTGTATCATCCACTTTCTCCATGGCGGTGGCAGAGCCTGAACCGCCGGCACCAGATGCTTCCAGCAGGCCGCTTGCGTTAGGGAACTCACCCAGGTCTTTTTCGGTCTTCAATGCAAAACTGATGGTGACCGATGTGCCGTCGTAAACGGCTTCTTCGATAGCTACCGTCGTGCCATTGCTTGTCTTTGCCAATCCGATCGGCTGGGCCATTTCACTGAAATGATTGAAAATCAATTCGTCTCCATCAAAATAGGATACGATATTCTGCAAAACCGGAATCTGGGAAGCAAGTGAAGGAAAAGCGATCGTTGCTGTAGCAGCGGATGCCAGAAAAATACCGGCTGCAAGTGCGAGTTTGGCAAACCATGGGGATTTGCGCTTTTTGCCGAGGAGGCTTTTGTGCATCTGCTTTTTTTCAGAGCTGGAAACTTCAGCTTCCGGAAAGTCTTCAATATCGGTCATCAGCCATTTCTTTACGTCACTCATATGAATCGCTCCTTTCGTTCCATCAAATGCCCCAGTTTCCTCTTGCCGCGGTAGAGCCGGTTTTCGACTGCAGAAAGGGTGATGCCGAGTGCTTCTGCAATTTCATTGTTTGACAGGTCCAAATAATACCGCATCAAAAACAATTCACGGTCTGCTTCCGGCAGTTGATGGAGCCGGACCAGCATTTCCTCGCGTGATTCGTTCTTCAGGACGGCTTCTTCCGTGGAGTGCCGGCCGCCGCTTGCCACATTCTCATCGGTCAATGTTTCCCGCAGCTGCTGTTTTGTCTCCCGGCGATACCGGTCGATTGCTTTGTATTTGGCAACCATGCCAGCCCATTTGCGGAAATCCTCATTGCTGCCTTCAAACTGGTGGGATTTTTGCCAAATCGTCAGGAATACATCGTTCAGGCATTCTTCTGCCGCTTGTTTTCCACAGCTTTTGGCTAGAATATGCTGGCAAATCCCTTTGAGAAAAGGCATGTATGTATCAATCAAAAATGCCAAGGCTTCTTCATCCCGCCGCTTTAACCGACCGATAAAATTCTCCACTTGAATCCCTCCCTTGCCTTGTTACTGAATACAACGAAGCCATATGAACAAACCTCGCGAACTTTTTTAAAAAAATGGCCAGACAAAAAGCAGAAGCCGAAATAGTGGCCTCCGAGAAAGCGGGGAGTTGTGCGCTGGAGTCCTGTATATTGTTGAAAAGTATAATGGACCTGACGGTGACATACAATGGAATTTTAAGCGCGGAAAAGACAAAAAGGAGCTGCAGGACCCATTCGGGTTTCCTGCAGCTCCTTATCGGTTATTCAGCCATCTCTTTATGATGGAATGGGCATTTGCCTTTGATCGGTTCGCTGTCGTCTCCAATGAAGAATTGCTTCCATTCATTGTGCGTCGGGTCACCAAAATGGCTGATGTCCGGGTGGGTCGGCAAGTGGTCCCAAGCTTCCACACGGGAACGCACTTTGTCGCGCGACATGATGCCGCCTTTTTCGGTCCCTTTCAAGCCTTCAAAAATGCGGCGCGGCTGGAACCCGAGCACCATCGCGTTGCCGAGATGCCGCGTTTTGCGCTGTTTGTATGCCGGGGCGTTGCCGAACACGAAAATCGGTTCGCCGTCGAAGGTAAAGTCCCACAGGTAATGGTCCGGATCTTTCGGTGCATCTTTCGGCCATTCGGTTTTATCGGTATCGTGCATGTATTGCAGCAGATCCCAGAATTGCTTCCGGTATTCTTCAAGAGAACCTTCCGTTTCAAAAGGCTCGACAAACACAAAAAGGCCGTGGCGCTTATGCTTTGGATCCTTAAACAGCTGAAGAAATGCCGAAACTGCTTCCGGCAAATTGCGCCAGTCGTCCTGGGTGACATAAGCGTAGCGGAGCTCACCTTTCAACTCGCCGCTCATCCCGAAATAGCAGGGGAACGTTTTATCGGTTACCGTGTTATGGAAGGTTTGGTATTCGTTAAGCAGCCATTCAGGCAAATCGCTGCGGTTTTGAAAATCTTCTTTTGTCAATAAAGCGTCAACAGTCGTCGTCAATGAAATTCCTCCAATTTGCTCTACATGTATCTCTGTAAAGCATTCCCTAATTGGATGGAATAAAACGGCCAGAAGACCAGCGGCCAGGTGATTCAGTAAATGGCATCGGTTGCTTTTGCATATAGTTGAATAAATAAATGGCTCTGAATAGAAGAAATTTCAATGAAATCATTCTTTGTCATTAATGAGTGAATTGATTTTTATACATAAAATCAAATAAAAATTTATTGACTGACTTTTTTATTCATAGTAACCTTTAACATGTGTTTAATGGAGAAATTAAAGCTAATGCTAAAAAGGTGAGGGGATAAAATGGCTACAGTAAACGAACACATCAATATAGAGAAAAAGAAGAAAGAATCCTTGCATCCATTTGTTATCATGTTTGGTGTAATTCTGGTTATGGCTTTGTTAACTTATATTATTCCTGCAGGCGAATATGAACGTGTAACAAACGAAGCGGGCCAAACGGTTGTTGTGGATGGATCTTATAAGGAAGTTGCAGCACCGTCGGCTGGATTTTTGGATATTTTCCAATCCATCCATAAAGGGATGGTGCAAAGTGCACCAATCATTTTCTTTATCTTCATAGTTGGCGGTGCCTTTCATGTGTTCCGGGACACGAAAGCGATAGAAGGGGCATTTGCAAGTATTTCAAGTAAAACAAAAGGCAAAGAAATGCTGATGATTCCAATTGTCATGATGTTCTTTGGGGTCGCTGGTGCATCAATAGGAATGTTTGAGGAAGCATTGCCATTCGTAATGATCATGATTCCATTTGCTATCTTGTTGGGCTATGATTCGATGGTCGGAGCAGCAATGGTTCTTGTAGGGGTGGCTGCGGGCTTTACAGCGGCATTTATGAACCCATTCACAGTAGGGGTAGCTCAGGGCTTGGCGGAATTGCCGCTGTTTTCAGGCATGTTGCCAAGAATCGGCTTTTGGCTGGTTTATATGGCTGCAGCCATTACCTTTGTCATGATTTATGCGCATAAAGTGAAAAAAGACCCAACAAAAAGTGTGGTTTACGAAGAAGACAAAGCACGCCAAATAGACACGGCTGCTATGAATCAACAAAAAATAACGAAAAACCAAATCGCCGTTCTGGCTGTCCTTGGAGCCACATTGATCATCCTTGCTTACTCGGTTATCAAGTTTGGCTGGTACATAGGAGAAATTGCAGGGTTGTTCTTGATTATGGCAATTGTAATGGGTTTGGTTTACCGGATGAGTTTTAATCAAATGGCTCGGTCATTTGTCAAAGGCTGCGAGGAAATGGCGACGGGGGCATTGATTGTCGGCTTTGCTTACGGGGCGCTAGTTCTGCTGCAGGAAAGCTTGACGATTGATACGATTTTATACAATATATCCAATGTCGTTTCTTCTCTCCCAGGAACCTTGAGTGCAGTAGCTATGTTTGCCACTCAAACTCTTTTGAATATGATCATCACTTCAGGCAGCGGGCAGGCTGCATTGAGTATGCCAATCATGACGCCGCTTGCTGATTTGATTGGAGTCAGCCGCCAGACTGCGGTCCTTGCTTACCAAATGGGCGATGGGGTAACGAATATTTTCTCGCCGACAAGCGGGTTGCTGTTTGCTGCACTAGCGATGGCCGGCATTCCCATTACCAAATGGTTCAAATGGGTTTGGCCGCTGATTTTGGTGCAAACGGTTTTGAGCATTATTTTCGTGACGGTTGCTCATTTGTTTATCTGGACGGTGTAATATAGAAGAAACTGCCTCACAAATAAAAATGTGAGGCAGTTTTTTTAATTGGATTAAAGGGTATAAAAAAGATTAAGAATTTAATCCAGTAGGGCTTGGAACAATGGGAGAGCGCTGCCTTGACAGGATAGAGGTCGCTCGTTTAGTCCCCAGCCATTAAACTTCTAAGGGAGGGATAAGCTATGAAAACAAACTCTTCAGATGGAAACACTTTAAACAATAAAACAACGATGGACAAAATCACCAAGAAAGCAAAAGATGCTTTTGGAAAAGACGACAGCCGTGAAATCGGTGTCGATGGGCCGTTCCAAAATGCACCGGATGAAG
The DNA here is from genome assembly GCF_030413595.1 of Planococcus liqunii. Classification (NCBI taxonomy): domain Bacteria; kingdom Bacillati; phylum Bacillota; class Bacilli; order Caryophanales; family Caryophanaceae; genus Planococcus; species Planococcus liqunii. Next base: position 875,392 of record NZ_CP129238.1, read on the forward strand.
GCAGAGAAGATGTTCCAAAAGGAGATAAAGTTATTACAGACCATAAGACCGGGGAAAAGAAGCATATTGAAAATACAGGAGACAAATATTAAAAAGCGAATGCGGCAGCTGCCTTAGCTGCCGCATCCGTTTTTCCCTGGGAATCAGGCTCTTCTCAGCAAGACCTTCTGCAAAAATTTCTGCGTCCGTTCCTCAGTAGGCGCTGTGAAAATATCTTCCGGTTTCCCTTGTTCGATAATATGGCCGTCTGCGATAAAGATGACACGGTCCGATACTTCGCGGGCAAAATCCATTTCATGCGTCACGATGACCATCGTTTGCCCTTCCAAAGCCAACTCTTTGATGACCGTCAATACTTCGCCGACCAGTTCCGGGTCAAGTGCGGAAGTCGGTTCGTCAAACAACAGGAGGTCCGGTTTTAAGGCAAGAATGCGGGCGATGGCGGCCCGTTGTTTCTGGCCGCCTGACAATTGTTCCGGATATTGGTTTTTATGGTTGAGCAGTCCGACTTTCTGCAGCAGCCCTTCTGCTTCGCGCACCAAGTCCAGCTTGTTCCTTTTCTGCACAACAAGCGGCGCTTCGATAATGTTTTCAATTACCGTCTTATGCGGGAATAAGTGAAAATGCTGAAACACCATGCCTGAGAATTGGCGGATGTCGATTTTTTGTTTTTTGCTTGGCGTTTTTCCAGTGAATGTGACGCGGACGTCATTAATCTGGAGTGACCCACGCGACGGGGTTTCCAAAAGGTTCAAGCAGCGGAGCAAAGTGGTTTTGCCGGAACCCGATGGCCCGATGATGCTGACGACTTCACCTTTATTAATCTCTAAGGAGATCGATTTCAGCACTTCCACGTCATCAAATTGTTTGCTTAAATTTTCAACTTTGATCATATAAATGGCCTCCTATCACGCTGCCACATAGCGGTTTGCTTTTTTCTCGAGGTAATCCTGCAACAGCGTCACCAGTGCACAGATGGCCCAGTAGATGAGTGCGACCAGGATATACAAAGTGAGGCTTTCATACGTTTGCCCGACCACTACTTTGGCGCGGTAGAACATTTCGGAAACGGTGATGACCATAGCGAGCGAAGTCCCTTTGATGATATCCATAAACGTGCTCGATAACGGCGGAAGAGCGATGCGCGTCGCTTGCGGCAAAATGATGCGGGTCATCGTTTGCCAGTAGCTCATCCGCAAAGTCTCGGCTGCTTCCCACTGGCCTTTTGAGACAGAAGAGATGGCAGAGCGGATAATTTCTGCAGTGTAGGCGGAAAAATGGATGCTGATGCCGATGATGGCAGCAGTCAGCGGTTCCATTTCAATGCCGACCATCGGAAAGCCGAAATACAGGATGAACAAAATGACCAACAGCGGAGTGCCCCGCATAAAGGAAATGAACAACCGGGCAGGCAGGGACAAGCCGATAAAGCGGTTCATGCGGGCAAGGGCGACGAACAGCCCCATGATCAGCGCAAAAAACATACTGACCAATGCAATCAAGATGGTCTGCCAGGCCCCTTCCAATATGAAAGGAAGGGAGTCCAGTGCGATTTCTACATTAAAAAGATATTCCCATTTAAAGTCGGCCATCGGAAAACTCCTTTGCTTATTATGTATAAAAGGGGAACCCGAAGATTCCCCAAAAATGATTACTCTTTCTCAAGCGGCTGAGTCACATCGGCACCCAGGAATTTAGTGGAGATTTCTTTAAGCGTTCCGTCAGCCAGCAATTCTTCAAGCGCAGCATCGAGTTTTTCTTTCAGTTCTGGACTGTCTTTCGGCATAACGATGGCACTGCTGCTGAAGGAGAACTTAACGCCTTCAGCCAGTTTCAAGCCGGGCTTGTCATACTGCTCAAGTGAGCGCATCAATACCAGGTAATCGTTCAGCGTCGCATCCACGCGGCCATTGACGATTTCCGGAAGAACTGTATCAGAACCGGTATAAACAATCACTTCAGCTCCTTGTTCCTGGGCAAATTTCGAATAGTTGCTTGTAGCAGAACCGCCGACTTTTTTGCCTTTCAAATCTTCCACTGATTCAATGCCGGAGTTGTCGCTTTCACGTACAATGGCAGAACCGTAGGAATGTTTCACCGGAACCGTGAAATCGAATTTTTCTTTGCGTTCATCTGTAATGGCGAAATCATTGGCCGCAATATCAATTTGGCCATTGCGAAGCGCCGGAAGCAAGCCATCGAATTCCATTTCTTTGAACTCAACTTCAAGCCCAAGTTTCTCGCCTAGAGCACGGGCAACTTCCACATCATACCCAGTCAATTCTTTCGTTGTTTCATCATGATATGTAATCGGATAATAAAGGCCTTCTGTTCCGACAACGATTTTGCCGGCTTCTTCGATGCGCTCCCACGCGTTTTGTTCTTTGTTTTCTGATGAGGCTGCTGCTTCGTTCGATGTTTCTTTGCTGCCGCATGCGGCCAACAAGATAACGGCTGCCAGAACTGCCAGCAACAATAAAAGATGTTTCGTGTTTTTCATAAATTTTGCACCTTCCTTTTCTATTGGTTTACTTGGTTTTAAGTTAATAGAACTGTTCCAACATGAAGGCAAACAAAAAGCCTCTTCTATAAGAAGAGGCAGGCATGTGAAAACACATTGAAATTCCGGCTCTTCTTATCTCTCAAGCTAAAAAAGCTTGTTGGATTTGGCACAGTGCTCTGGTTGCGAGCCCGCTGCCGAGGTTTCGTAGGGCCAATCCCTCCACCTCTCATGATAAGAACAAATTGCTATTAAACTATGTTGAAAACTTTACCACCGTTAGATTTAATCGTCAACACAATATTCTGATAGAAATCATTTGTTTTTTTCTTTAGACGAAAAGTGAACAGCACTTAAGTTGTGTCGATAGCGATTGGACGAGATTTAATTCGTGAAGTTGAAACTTACTCCGGTCAGTTTTTCTGAGATTTCCCACAGCCTCTGGCTCACTGCTTCGTTATGGGCTGCCTTATGAGGAGTTTCAATAATGGGATAACCTCGGCGCTGGCCTTTGCCGTCCGGGCCGATATATTCGCCGCCCTTTAAGCCGGGTTCAGTTGCTGCATAGATGGTGGGGAGCGCACCCATTACTGCAGGCTGGAAATACCGGTTCATCAACCCTTTGAAAATCCGCGGAGCTTCCCGTTTGCCGAACTTGAACAAATTGGTCGCAGAAATCCCGGGATGGCAGGCGATACTGATTGTTGGCAGGCCATGCTGCTTCAATCTTTTATCGAGTTCCTGGGCGAACATCAAATTGGCCAGCTTGCTTTGGCCATAAAATTTCATGCCTTTATAGCCTTTTGCGCCGTCAAGGTTATCAAAATCAATGGCAGCACCGCGATGAGCCAGGCTGCTGAGTGTCACTACCCGAGACTCCGGTGCCTTTAAAAGAAGAGGCAATAAGAGGCCGGTCAATGCAAAATGGCCTAAGTGATTGCTGGCAAACTGCAGCTCGATTCCCTCTTTTGTCTGGGTGAAAGGGGGAACCATGACGCCCGCGTTATTGATCAGTAAATCCAATGACTCTATTGTTCTATTTGCCTGTTCAGCAAATGCCCGAACGCTGTCAAGGTCTGACAAATCGAGCTGCATAACTTCAGCGGAAGCACCAGGTGCTTCTTTTTTTATGTCTTCCAGGGCGGTTTGCCCTTTATCTATGTCCCGAACAGCAAGAATGACATGTGCACCTTGTCCGGCAAAAACTTTTGCGGTCTCAAGGCCGAGTCCGCTGTTCGCTCCTGTAATGATGGCCGTCTTTCCCGTTAATCGGTTCTCTTCCAAACGATCCGCTCCTTGTTTAATAAATTCATTTTCTAAACCATTGTACCCCTATCTTGGTTTCGGTAATCCAAGCATTCATCCTATATGATGATTAAAAGAAATGAACGAGGGAAGGGAATAGAAAACGAACTTAAAAAGGAGACTTGCCATTTATGGATTATCGAAAAATCACAGTTGCCGGAAGCGGCGTACTTGGAAGCCAGATTGCCTATCAGACAGCATTCAAAGGGTTTGAGGTGACGGTTTACGATATCAATGATGAAGCTCTTGAAAAAGCGAAGAATAGAATGGCCAAGCTGAAAGCCAATTACAAAACGGATTTAGGCGCAACCGATGCGGAAGTCAACGGAGCTTTTGACCGTCTGACATTCAATTCGGACTTGGCACAAGCAGTAGCAGACGCAGACCTTGTCATTGAAGCGATTCCGGAAGTAGTCGATATCAAAAGCGCTTTTTACAAAGAATTAGGGGAATTGGCTCCCGACAAAACTGTCTTTGCCACGAACTCCTCAACTCTCTTGCCGAGCCAGTTTGCAGAAGCGACGGGGCGTCCGGAAAAGTTTCTTGCCCTCCATTTTGCGAATACGATTTGGATCAACAACACAGCGGAAATCATGAAGCATTCTGGAACGGATGAAAAAGTATTCAACGATTTGATCGACTTTGCGAAAGCGATCGGCATGGTTGCACTGCCGCTTCATAAGGAACAGCCGGGCTATATTCTGAACTCCTTGCTTGTGCCTCTCCTCAACGCGGCGGAATTGCTGCTGGTAAAAGAGGTGGCAGATGTCCAAACCATCGATAAAACATGGCAGATTGCGACCGGTGCGCCGCTCGGTCCGTTTGCTATTTTAGACGTGGTCGGCATCAATACAGCCCATAATATTGTTCAGGCAAAAGCAGCAGCTACCGGCAATCCCGACTTTGAAAAGCTGGCGAACTTGCTGAAGGCGGAGTACATCGACCAAGGAAAACTCGGAAGATCGACAGGGGAAGGGTTCTACAAATACCCGAACCCGGCGTTCCTTGATCCCGAATTTTTAAAGAATTAATGATGAAGTGACCTGCAAAAGATAAGGTATGTACAGAACCGGCAACTCTTAAAATTGGGAGCTGCTGGTTCTATTTGCATAAACTTAACGGACAAATGGAAAACCCTATACTATTATAAAGGGACGGAAAATAATTTTTGCGCACAAGCAGTTCGTACTGATTGTGTAACTGAAATTCTTTAAAAACCCTTTTCTGCCAAGGGTTTTAAGCGATGTGTATCAGTTGACGAAAAAACAGTTTTGCATATAATTTTAAGTAGAAAGACCAATTATGAAGAAAGGGGAAAGATAACCGTGTGGGCCTTGAAAGTCATCTCATGGCAAGCCCAAGTGTTAGAAGGGTGGCCATAGGAATCGATTGCTCCTGAAAAAGTGAGTAGGATCTTGTGACTTTTGAAAAGCTGGCATCGGCCAAAAAATTTAATATAAGGAGAAGATTGCAATGAGCACTTTGTTTCCAAGAAAACAAACAGATTTATTCCCAAGCCTCTTTGGAAGCGGATTGGAATCAGACTTCTTTAATAAGTTTTTGGGGAAAACACCTATCCTCAAGTTGATATAAAAGAGAAGGCAGGCCAGTATGAGTTTATGGTCGATCTTCCAGGGTTCTCCAAAGATGAAGTCGAAGTGGAGTACAAAGACGGCTACTTGGAAATTCGCGGTGAACGTGAACAGAATTAGGAGTCCAATGACACGGAAGGGCGCTACGTACGAAAAGAACGTTCTTATGGTGCCTTTAAACGCAGCTTCTATATTGGCGAAATTGATGAAAAACAAATTGCCGGTTCGTTTGAAAAAGGGGTATTAATGCTTCAAGTGCCGAAATCCAATGAACAGGCAAAAAAAGATAAAGGCTATCGCATTCCAATTGAATAAGCAACGCCTCATATTCCCCTAATTTATCGGGAAGCACAAAACCGGTGTGCAGCTGAAAGATAGCTGCATACGGGTTTTTTTCGTGATTTAGTTAATTTTATTCTGCTTTCACAGCAGCCCTTTCAAATACCCATAACCTTCTGCTTCCATTTCCGCTTCAGGAATGAACAGGATCGAAGCGCTATTGATGCAATAGCGCAAGCCGCCTTTGTCTTTCGGCCCGTCATTGAAAACATGGCCCAAATGGCTGTCGCCGGAACGGCTCCGTACTTCAATGCGCACCATATTGTAGCTGGTGTCTTTATGTTCGGTTACGACATCCGGTTCAATCGGCTGAGTGAAGCTCGGCCAGCCGCATTTGGAATCGTATTTGTCTCGGGACGAGAACAGCGGCTCACCGGTTGCAACGTCCACGTAAATGCCAGGCTCGTAATTGTCCCAGTATTCGTTGGAGTAGGCAGTTTCGGTGTCGTTTTTCTGTGTCACTTGGTACTGGGCATCAGTCAGTGTCGCCTTCAGTTCCTCGTCGCTTGGCTTCGGATAAAGCGCCGGGTCGATCAAAGCTGGGACTTCCTGGTCTTCAAGTGAATCAAATTCCACATGGCAATAGCCATTCGGGTTTTTCTCCAGGTAATCCTGATGGTATTCCTCTGCCAGGTAATAATGTTCAAGCGGCTCTACTTCTGTAACAAGAGGATCGTCGTATTTCGGTGCCTCGTTCGCCATCACGGCTTCAATGATTGCGCGGTCGGCTTCATCTTTGTAGTAGACGCCGGTGCGGTATTGTTCGCCGCGGTCATTGCCTTGCTGATTCAATAACGTCGGATCGATAATCATGAAGTAATGGGACAGCAATTTTTCAAGATCGATGCGTTCGGGATCGTAGCGGACATGGACGGTTTCCGCGTGTCCTGTATTTTTGCGTGTTACGTCTTCATAACTGGGGTTTTCGGTATTGCCATTGGCGTAGCCGGAAGTGACGTCATAAACACCGAATACCCGCGCCATATAGGCTTCGACGCCCCAGAAGCAGCCGCCTGCAAGCCAAATATCCTTTAAGTTTTCTTCATCAAAAGTTAAGCCCTCATTCGGATTGTCGGGAAACCGTGATTCAGATTCGGCAGCAGTGGTTTCACCTGCATTGTTAAAGTTTGGCACGGAACAGCCGGCCAGCAACACGATCAATAGCAGGAGACAGGCGTGTTTAAGTTTCATGGTTGGGTAACCGCCTTTCATTATTGGATGCTTTCAAAGGTCTCATAAATTTGGTCGTTGCTGAAATGGCCGGGAGCGCTTTTTACCATGACGCCGTCAGAACCGATGTAAGTGGAAGTTGGATAGGCAAGGACTCCATATTCATCGAAGACAGCACCGCCTTCATCCAATAGGACGGTAATGTTCGATGCGTTGTCCAGTCCACTGAACCATTTGGCGAAAGACGCACTGTCTTTTTCGGCATTTGAACTTGGCGACACGATGGTCAGCACTTCAAAGTCGGGATCTTCACCAGCCAGCGTATTCAATTCTTCCATGCCGGCGAGGCAGATAGAGCACCAGGATGCCCAGAATTTCACGTATACTTTTTTGCCGACATACTGAGACAATTCGTGCGGATTGCCTTCCAAATCGACCAGGTCAAAAGCAGGCGCCGGTTCGCCTTTATTCACCGGTTGTGCAGAAGTGGCAGCGTTTTCAGGATTGCTGGAACAAGCAGCCAATAAACAAATTAATGCGGTGACCAGGAACATTTTAGAGAATGGTTTCATCGGACTCATCCTTTACTTGGGAATCTAGCGGCTGGGGAAAAGGCAATTGCGGATAGGGCAGCCATCTCTATTTACAAATATCATATAGCGGATTGGCAATAAAAGACATTGAATGGACTCAGACTAGGGAATAAAGAGCAGAGGACTGTCCACATTCCGGACAATAGATGAAAACCGGCAGCCCATTTCTCGAAGCTGCCGGTTTTGTGTAAATGGAAAACATTCTATTTGTAGTTGTCAAAATCAAACTGCACACCTGTCAGCTTTTCGGAAACGTTCCAAAGTTTCTGGGCAACGGCTGCATCCAGCGCAACATCGTGCGGCGTTTCAAGCGTCGGGTAGCCTTTTCGGTAGCCTTTGCCGTCCGGTCCAATGTACTCACCGCCTGTTAGGGAAGGATGGGTTGCCGCGTAAATCGTTGCAAGAGCACCCATTTCCGGCGGCTGCAAATAGAAGTTGGCGGCGTTTCTTAAAAACTTAGGAGCATCCCGTTTTCCAAGTTTGAATATGTTGGTGGCGGAAATGCCGGGATGGCAGGCCACGCTGATGGTTTGGCAGCCATGCTCTTTTAATTTCTTGTCCAGTTCGAGCGCAAACATCAGATTGGCGAGTTTGCTTTGGTTGTAAAATTTCTTAGCCTTATAGCCTTTGGAACCGTCCAAATTGTCAAAGTTGATTTTCCCTCGGTTATGGGCCAGGGAAGCAATGGTTACTACGCGCGAAAAAGGCGTTTTATTCAGCAACGGCAGCAAGAGGCCGGTCAATGCAAAATGGCCAAGATGATTGCCGCCGAACTGCAGTTCAAAGCCGTCTTTGGTTTTGGTATATGGAGGCATCATGACACCGGCATTGTTGATCAGCAAGTCGAGCGAATCGTTTTCGCTCCGGAAGCGCTCGGTAAAAAAACGGATGTTGGTCAAATCGGTGAGATCCAATTGCATCAGTTCTACTTGAGCCTGCGGATGGCGGCCGATTATTTCTTGACGTGCCGCATTTCCTTTTTGCAGATTGCGGACAGCCATCACAATCCGTGCCCCTTTGCCGGCTAAGTCTTTTGCCGCTTCCAGGCCGATGCCGCTATTGGCGCCTGTAATGACGGCGGTTTTTCCTGCCAGTAGATGTTTTTCCACAAAATCAGCTCCTGCTATAGAGTGCGAATCCTTTTCAACTTATCATGAGAGCAGCATCAGAACAAATATAAAAAAAAGATTTATTTCTCTTAGCGGATATTGTAAGATGAAGGTGACATTAATCTGATAATTCTAATAATTTTACATAGCACTCTTTGCAATCTAATGCTATTAGGAAAGAAGGAGAACAGCGTGGCAGAGATTATGCAAAAATTCACGACGTGCTTGTGGTTTAATATGCAAGCGGAAGAGGCAGCAAAATTTTATGTTTCAATTTTCAAGGATTCAAGCATTAGCCGAATTACCCGGTATGTGAAGGCGGGGCAGGAAATTCACGGCAAAGAACCTGGTTCCATCATGTCCGTTGAATTTCGAATCGCCGGGCAAGAGTTCATGGCTTTGAACGGTGGGCCAATGTTCAAATTTTCGGAAGCCGTTTCGTTTATCATCAATTGCGAAACTCAAGAGGAAATCGACTATTATTGGGACAAACTGACCGAAGGCGGAGATGAGAGTGCCCAAGTATGCGGCTGGCTAAAGGATAAGTTTGGCGTTTCGTGGCAAGTGGTTCCGATTGCGATGAATGAGATGCTGGTAGATCCAGATACGGAAAAAGTGGAGCGCGTCACCAACTCATTTATGCAAATGAAGAAGCTGGATCTGAATGAACTTCAACGGGTGTATGAAGGTTAAAGTTTTCGGGAGTGGCTGAATAATTTTAAAGCAACGCTTAAAAAAATCAAGCTCCTTTAGAAAAAGGAGCTTGATTCAGAGTTCTGATTTTGGCTATTAATGTTTATGGTGATGTTTGAAACGTTTGTTGTCGTGTTTGCCGTGTTTGTAATGCCGTTTGTCTTTGCAGTCATCATTATAACGATCGCGTTTGTGTTTTTTGTGATATTTTTTATTGTGTTTATGGTGTTTCCGATCATATTTGTCGTCTTTATCGTATCTATCGCGATCTTTATACTTATTGTGTTTGTTATAGTCTTTGTCATGGTCATAGTCTTTGTTGTAGTCTTTATCATGGTTATAGTCTCTGTCATGATAGCCATCTTTGTCGTGTCCAGAATCATCACCATGTGCTAATGCAGCAGTTGATGAAAATCCGAATACTAAAAAGAATGCCATCAAAATCGTTAAGTACTTTTTCATGTTTTGTCTCTCCATTTCATAATTAGATTTTGTTTACTCTCTGGACAGGAGTGTCGTGGAGTCATAAACTTGCCTATTTATGTACTTTTAGAGAGTAGGACCTCCTTCTTAAATAAATTATGAAGCGGTTTCAAGAAATTTCTATAAATGTTGATTTAATAGGAATTCCTTGTCCTTGAAGCTATTGTACAACATAAATCAAAAATTTACTACAATTATTAGAAAATTATAAAAAATAAATTTATTTTAGTTTCTTGGGATAATAGTTGGGCTAGAGCAGGAATGCTCTCAATACATAGTTGTGTTTTAGTTTAGGAAGAAAATAACATCTAGCAGGCCGCTCTATTTCAGTAAACAATTTTACTGCTATAACGCAAAAAGGAGGGGAAATCGTGAAAAAAATTTTAATTTACGGGGTAGGGCCGTTCGGCAGCTTGTTTGCCGAGCGCCTTTCAGAAGCGGGGCACTCCGTATTCTTGCTGGATCATGGGGACAGGCAGCAAGAGTTGAAGACATACGGCGTTGTGACAGAAAATACAGTGACGGGTGAGCGGACAGTGACGAGGCTTCCAGTGGTAGAGCGTCTGGAAAAAGATGATGCGTATGATCTGGTTATTGTGCCGATCCGTAAAAATTCGGTTGCGGATGTGTTGCCGGCACTGGCAGCCAATAAAAAGATTCCAACTTTCTTGTTCATGATGAACAACGCCATGGGCCAGCAGCAATTTGTTGAAGCTCTCGGCAAAGAACGGGTGATGGCCGGTTTTCCGCTCCCGGGCGGGTATAAAAAAAGCTATGTCATGTACATGATACCGGTGGAAGAAAAGAAACCCACAATTTTGCCGATTGGCGAAGTCGATGGAAACGTTCTTCCCCGTACTTGTGAAGTGGCAGACATTTTAAGTTCGATGCGCGGCTACCGGGCAGAAATCCGGAAAGACATTGACGATTGGCTAAAAACGCATGTCGCCTTGCTGATTCCGACGCTTGCTCCGGCGGTCTATGCGTGCAATACGGATCTGGAGCATTTTGCCGCCACTCGGGATGCTCATGTGCTTTTAAGACGAGCATTACCTGAAGCTTTCCGGGCAATTCAAAATGCAGGAGTGCCCATCACTCCTCCAGCACTTCGCATCATCGGATGGATTCCGGAACCGGTGTTTGTCCTAGCCCTTGGACAAATGGCGAAAGGCAAGACATTTGAAAATGTAATGGAGCATTTGGAAAGCGTTTCGGATGAAGTCCGTCATTTAACCGATGAGTTTTTTGAGCTGATCCGGCACGGCAATACCCCGACACCGACTTTGGATAAACTCGCTGAATATACTTATGATACGAAAGAGGCGATTCCTTTTGGATCAAAAAGCATTCCTCTTCAATGGGGAGGAATTTATGGAGTGGCAATTGGAGCGGTTATCTTGGCGGGTTTACTCAAGAAAGCAAGGAAGTGAGCTTAACTAGACGGACTAAAAAGAACAGGCTCCATAATGGCTGGAGCCTGTTCTCAACTATTAATGGCGTTTTTTGCCTTTGTCTTTGCCGTGTTTCTCCCATTTGCCGTAAGTTGTCTCAACATCTACAACTTTTTTGTCATAATGGGTTTGTTCATTTTTCTTGAATGTTTCTTTGTGTTTGGTCACTTCTTTGGTTGTTTTACCGAATTCTTTATCAAAGAATTTTTCAGTTGTTTTGCTGATGATTTTGCCGTTGCTTCCTGGTTTGCCGCGGTGCTTAATGGTAGTAACAGTTGTTTTGGTGATTTTAACTGGAGTCGTGAATTTTTTAACGGTGTGAATAGCTGTCACTTGATCCCAAGAAGTCGTTTTGGTGATTTCATAAGTGGTTTTAACATATACGTCTCGATACCAATCGTGTTTTGGATGTTTTTCACGTTTCTTTTCAACTTTTGATTCAGTGTAAGTGTCTTTTTTAAATTTCTTCTCGGTTTTGTAATCCGTGTCTTTTTCTACTTTGACAACCTTATCATAGCTTACTTCTTTTGTCGTTTTTACAATGGTCGTGACGCCTTTATGGAAAGTCACTTTTTCGGTTGTATTGTTATCCCCTTTATGACCGTCATCGTTGCCAGCAAAGGTCATAGAAGAAAAACCGAATACCAATATAAAAGTCAATAAAATCATCGCAAACTTTTTCATGACTGATTCTCCCTTGTTTAAAATTAGATTTTTGTTCGTCTCTTCGTTCATGGCTTGGAGATTAAACTTGCAATCGTCATTTTAAAGTATTTTTTGAGAGAAATTCGGCCCCCCTTTTATACGGCTTGTGACAAAAACGATTGAACTTGCACGATAATTATACTATAAAGGTCAAATAATTCATATAATTTAGAATAAATAATTTAAATATTTTTACTAATATCAAGGTATTCTTTAGTAGGATAAAGTGTTTGCTTTTTATAACATTTCAAGCTCGTTGCAGCAAAGAAGTTCCTTTCACTCTTCTGACCTAAATCTGTTAATCCCGTTTAAAAGGTGAAGTTTCCAGAATGCTTTCACAATTTTCATGTAGAATAGAGGTAACTACTTTAAATCCGAAAGGAGCTCATACATATGAAACAGAATTTTCCTTTTTCCAAAGACATAAAACTGGCCTTCCAAAATGATCCGCCGGGGCAATGGATGACTGCCGTACCAACGGGGTGCATTCGCCTGAACTCAGGGTATCCGCAGCCGAGCCTGGTGCCTTCCAAAGAAATAAAAGAGGCAGTTGCGCGCTTGCTTGATGAAGAACAGGATTTACCGCTCCACTATATCGGCAGCCCCAGAATTCCGGAGTTGAAAAAATTCATCCAGCAGCGCATGCAAAAACGAGAAGTCATTCTTTCCGAGGAAGAGCTTTTGGTCACGTCAGGAGCTTGTCAGGCCATTGACTTGATCTCCCGCATTTTGCTTGATGACGAAGCCGTTGTAGCAATTGAGGCACCGACCTACATGGAGGCATTGGAGGTATTCGGAAATTATACCGACCAATTCATGAGTGTGCCGATTGATGCAAAGGGGCTCAATACCGACCGCTTTGAAGAAATGCTGGCAGACAGAGAAGCGAAAGGGGAAACTTTGCCGCGCTTGCTTTACACCATCCCGACATTTCAAAATCCTACGGGGACGACAATGACGCTGGAACGGAGAGAAAAGGTGCTGGAATTGGCCGAACGCTACAATTTTCTGGTTTTAGAAGATGATGCCTACGGTGAACTGGCTTTTGGGGAACAAGCGCGTTTGTTGAAAGCGATGGATCCGGGCAACCGGGTGCTCTACGTCGGTTCCTTATCGAAAGTTGTCGCGCCTGGCATGCGGATCGGCTGGGTGGCAGGAGCGGAGGAATTGGTCACGGCTATGGAATGGTTCAAAAAAGATTTGCACCATCCATTCGCTCAGGCAACGATGGCTTCCTATTTAGAAGGACTGGATTTTGACAGCCATCTTCAAGAGCTTCAGGATGCTTATCAGCGAAAAAGCAGTGTAATGGTTGCGGCATTGGAAAAATTCTTGCCGAAGTCGGTTTCCTGGTATACACCGGGCGGCGGCTACTTTATTTGGGTCCAAGTGCCGGAAGTGGACACAGCCCAAATGCTGCCAGAAGCAATCGCGGCTGGTGTGGCATATGTGCCTGGCAGATACTTTTTCCTGAACCAAAAGGAAGGTCGTGAATTCCTCCGGTTGTCATTCAGTTATGCGGACGAAGAGCAGATTGTAAAGGGGATCGAACTTTTAGGGCAAGTAATCGGGAGAACGGTTCCACAGGAAAACATTAACCCGTAGAAAAGGAGAAATCCCTTGGAAAAATATATCGTCATTCAGGATATAGAAGCTGAGCCGGAATGGCCGAAGCTTTTTGGCACCGCACTGTCGGTCTGCGGCAGTTTTCAAATCATGTACCCGGACGGAGAATGGGATAAAGAAAACCCATTGCTGACAGGTAAATCCGAGTTTGAAAAATTGGAAGAGATTCAAAATTTTCCATGGAGTGGCATGAAAGACAGCACCATTTACAGCGGCCCTTTGAATGCAGAGTCCAGAGAATTGTTTTGGCATCATATGGTTCCGAGAGAGGATGACTATGTGTATCCGCTTTGGAATTTCAATCTCTACCGGGAAGGCAAGCTCGTTTTTTCGATCCAGGATTTTTCAGTCTGCCTTGCCTATTCCTACCCCGAGATGCTGGAGATTTTTGCAGAGCATGGAATTGATCTATTAAGTTTAGAAGGCTAGTAAAAAGGAGGCACCCTAAGGGATGCCTCCTTTGAGTTTGTAGATAAAAGGTCATTTAGGATAAATGAATGAAAAATAACTGGACATCCTGGAACCTCCGTTACAGCCGGACGCGTTCCGTGGGCTCACGCCGAACTAACCCGGAATTAACGTCCCGAGTGGATTTCGGCACTTCGTCGCTACGCTGCCCCGCAGGAAAGGCATTGAACGAAGGTACTGAGGCCAAGCCTTTGCGACGAAGCTAGCGAAGCGATGCAGGAGCAGTGGTTTACCGCCGGTTTTCACTCCGGATCCTGAACATGAAGGCTATCTAGAGGTGTCACATTTCTTCTTGAGCTGTCTGTTTAAGCTTCAATCGAATGAGCATTCTGTTTCTAATCCAAGAGAGACACCCCAACCGGTTCGGCCACGGAGACTCCTGTGGGACAGCGAAAGCTGAAGACCCCGCAGGCAAGACATTGGCCGAATGCAGTGAGGTCATGTCTTTGCGACGAAGCTAGCGCAGCGATGCAGGAGCAGCGGGTTTTCAAAGCGGCGAGGAGGCTGAAGCTGAGCCCACGGAAAGCGAAGTGGCAGATCCGGTTGGTTTTATGTGTTTGTATTCATTTAATTTAAACTTTTCTACAGTATGAAAGGAGGCACCCTAAGGGATGCCTCCTTTTACATTTTTTATTCCACCACGTATTCAGTTTCTGTTCGGAAGGCAGGTCCTTGTTCAGGCGTCAACCAGGCCTCCAGTGTGTAGGTGCCGGGTTCAAGTTCCAGCGGCGGCACTTCGATTTCATATTGCAATTCTTCCGCTTGTTTCACCGTTTCTTCTCCAAGCGCCTGGGCATACATGCTGACAGAAGACTGCAGGAAAACCTCCTCGCCTGATTCATCGAGCAAAGCGAAATCATAGCGCTGGCTGCTGGTGAAATCAAAAGTCAGCGGCTTTTCCGTTTGGTTTTTTACCGTATACAGATAGGTTCTAGCATCCAACTGTTTAATCGCCGGTTCCGGTTCGCCGGCTGCAATGCCGCCGGAAGTGCCTTCGTTTGTTTCGGGTTCTTCAGGCATTTTCTCCGAATCCTCCTCCATGCCGCATGCTGCTCCAAAGAATGCCAGCAACAACAGCGATAATGCCAAAAACCATGAGCGTTTTCTCATCACCGTACCTCCTTTGAAACTTCAACGGAATCTCTTCCGTATCCCTTTAGTATAAGACCGTTAATCGAAGAGAAAAGTTACAAAAGAAAAAAGCGCCGGCGGCAACCTGTCAAAGGCCACCAGCGACGCTTTTTAATCACTCACGTAATCGACGCTTCGTAAATTGTTCGGATTGAATCGGCAATGCCTTCGTTGAATTCGTCATCGCTTTGGTCAGCGCTGACGCCTTCAGATAAACCGCGGGAGAAGCTGGCGATCAAGCCGTTGTTTCGTGCCAATTTCTCGTTCGCTTCTTTCCGTGTATAACCCCCCGAAAGAGCCACTACTCGGACCACACGGGGATGTTCGATCAATTCTTTATAGAAGTTATCAACTGTCGGAATCGATAATTTCAGCATCACCGGCTGTTCTTCGCTGAGATTATCCAGTTCTTTTAAAATTTCTTCTTTTAATAAGGATTCAATTTTTTCTTTGTCGGCACTGTGAATGTCTACTTCCGGTTCAATGATGGGCACAAGTCCGGCATCAATGATTTGCTTGCCAACTTCAAATTGCTGGGCCACGACTTGCTTAATGCCCTCAGGGTTCGCTTCTTTAATGACTGAACGCATTTTCGTGCCGAACACTTTGCGTTCAACTGCTCTCTTTAATAGTTCATCTAAATTTGGGATGGGTTTCATTAATTGGATGCCGCCTTCTTCATCTGCCAAGCCTTTATCGACTTTCAAGAAGGGCACAACGCCTTTTTCTTCCCATAAGTAATCGGGTGTGTATTTGCCTTCCACTTTCCGGTCCATCGTCTGTTCGAATAGGATGGCTCCAAGAATGGAATCGGAATTGAACGCAGGAGCGGTCATGACACGCGTCCGCATTTCGTGGATCAAATCGTACATTTCCTCTTCGTTGGAATAGGCATCTTCCGGAACGCCATACAATTTCAACGCTTTTGGTGTACTGCCGCCGCTTTGGTCAAGCGCTGCGATAAAACCTTGTCCGTTTTTAACCAATTCTAACTGCTCTGTGTTCATCTTCCCAGCTCCTTAGATAAATTTTTTTGAATAAAACCTTCATAAAAACTTTAACTAAAAGTAACCTCTTACAATAATTAGTGTAACAATAATCGATTTAAACTACAAAAGAATATATAACGCCTGAAGCACTGAATTTTCACACGGTTCCAGTAATTAATGGTAACGATTTCAAAATGAAAGGAGGAAGGGAGTGAATAATGATTTTTCTCCCGTTTGACGCAGATGAAAAACAATAAGAACTTTTATATTTTTGCCATTACTTTAGTGGCTACTTTAGGGGGACTTTTGTTTAGCTATTAGGTCTTGCTGTCCGAGATTTTCCTGAACAAAATCAGGGCCAAGCACTGGTGATCGCTGTCGCAGCTCAATGGGCCGCCAATTATTTCACTTCTTCTGCATATCCAATGATGATGGAAGTAAGCGGGGCGATGACATATTCGTTCTACGGAATCATGAGCTTGTTTTCGGCATTATTCGTTTGAAAGTTCATCCCGGAGACAAAAGGCAAATCGCTGGAAGAACTTGAAATCCTGCTGAAAAAATCACATGCTTCAAAACAAGGGAAGCCGCCTGTTGTTCTTTTGAAATGAAGTGAAAAACTAAGCTTGAATGGAGGCAATTAATAGTAAAAACGGCACTTTCGCATAATTGTCAAAATTTTTTATCAATAATTTGCTTCTTTGTGTTAGAGTAGTGAAATAACTAAATTCAAAAGGGTGATTCAGATGACGAGAAGCAATACGACAGAGCTTGAAAGAGCAACAGACGCAGCGAAAGTGACAGTGGCAGACATCATGGTGGCGAATCAGGCACTGAAAGACGTCATTGTGAAAACGCCGCTGCAGCGCAACGAAATTCTGTCCGCCCGCTACGGCTGCAACGTCTTTTTAAAACGGGAAGACCAGCAGGTTGTGCGGTCTTTTAAATTACGCGGAGCGTATAATTTTATCTCCAGCATGACCATGGAAGAACGAAGCAGAGGCGTCGTCTGTGCCAGTGCGGGCAACCATGCACAAGGTGTGGCTTATTCCTGCAAGGCGCTGGGCATCGAAGGGAAAATCTTCATGCCGCTCACCACACCAAGCCAAAAAGTGTCCCAAGTCAAGCGATTCGGTGGTGACCAAGTTTCCGTAGTTCTGACAGGAGATTCGTTTGATGATGCGTTTGCGGCGGCAATGGAACTTTGCACAGCGGAAGGAAAAACTTTTGTCCATCCATTCAACAGCACCCAAGTCATTGCGGGACAAGGAACGGTCGCGCTTGAAGTGCTGAATGAAATGCAGGAGCCGGTCGATTACATGTTTTGTGGAATCGGAGGCGGGGGGCTTGCTTCCGGCGTAGGTTCTTATTTAAAAGGAATCAGCCCTTCCACCAAACTGATTGGTGTGGAACCGGCGGGCGCCGCCAGCATGAAAGCTTCCTTAAAAAACGGAGAAGTGACACGCCTCGATGAGATTGATACTTTCGTTGACGGAGCCGCCGTCAAGCAGGTAGGTGATTTGACGATGGCCATCTGCGAAGACGTTGTTGATGACATCATTCCCGTGCCCGAAGGAAAAGTGTGTACGACCATTCTGGAACTGTATAACGAAAATGCCATTGTCGCAGAACCCGCTGGCGCTTTATCGGTAGCTGCACTGGATTTTTATAAAGAGCATATCAAAGGCAAAAACGTGGTCTGCGTAATCAGCGGAGGCAATAACGATATCGAACGGATGCAGGAAATCAAAGAAAAGTCGCTAATTTATGAGGGCTTAAAACATTATTTCATCGTTACATTCCCGCAGCGTGCAGGTGCGCTCCGCAAATTTATGGAGCAAGTGCTTGGTGAAGAAGACGATATCACTCATTTCGAGTACACGAAACGGACCAACCGGGAGCAAGGGCCTGTCATTGTCGGCATCGAATTGAAACGCCGGGAAGACTACGAACCGCTTGTTACACGGATGGCGGAAAACGGCTTCCCATACAAAGACATCAATAATGATGCTTTATTGTTTAACTTATTGATCTAGTCGAAGAGCCCCTTTTCGCTAAAGGGGCTCTTGGCTATTCTGGTGCTTTTGTGAGCATTTGGTGATTTTTTGGCAAATGCTCTTTTCTTTTGGGGCATTTCAAATCATAATATAGAAGGAAAATTCATCAAGGATGAGTTGAGAAAAAAAGCAGCGCAAAAGGATGGAAATCATTGCCTAAACGATTAATAAGAAAAACTATGCAAGTGCTGATGCTGGCGCTTTTTGCATTTACAGTGTTTGCGGCTTATGGCATTTGGACATATGCTGCAGAAACAGAAAATATAAAAACCGATGCGGCCATTGTCCTTGGCACCAAAGTGATCGGGAACGAGCCTTCACCGGTACTGCGGGAACGCATCAACCATTCGGTCTGGCTTTACGAAAATGAGTTTGTGGACAAAATCATTTTTACCGGCGGCAAAACGGACGGCGCCGAAATGGCGGAATCGGAAGTATCCCGCAATTATGCTTTAGGACTGGGAATTCCGGATGAAGATATTCTCATTGAAACCAAATCCATGATTACAGAAGAAAATTTTCTGTATGCCTATGAAGTTGCAGAAGAAAATGGACTGGACAGCTTTCTGGTGGTTAGTGACCCTTTACATATGAAACGTGCGTTATTGATGGCGCAAGTGACGGGAATCGATGCTCATTCTTCACCGACACAGAGTTCAATTTATCAGACATTCAGCACCCAGCTGCCATTTTTCATCCGGGAAACCGTATGCTACGTCGGCTATGTGCTGTCATTCGCATTTTTCCGTTAAACCATAAAAGAGCGCCTTTGCTTTAGCAGAGGCGCTCTTTTTGTTATTTCTTATACGATTCTCCGGCCGCTTTTTCCGAGGGCATAGTAAATGCCATGCTGCAAGGATTGCAGGCATTCGAATTTTTTTAAGCTGGTCAAAGTTTGCGAAATGATCAATGCCAATTCAGGCGAGACGCCGACCAAAATTACTTCAGTTCCTAGAAGCCGTGCAGAAGCACCAAGTTTGTCAATCAGTTCTGCCGTATAGGCTGTAATGTTTTTATTCAAGCCGGTTAAATCCAAAAGCAGGTAATTGGCCTGGTGTTTTGGCAAATGGCTCAAGGTTTTGTAAATCAAATCTTCAGCCCGTTCCATGTCATACGTGCCGATCATCGGCACGACGATAATGCCTTCAAGTACCGGAATGATAGGAGAAGAAAGTTCTTTCACAAGTTTCTGCAGCATTTGGGTGTTGTCATTTACGAGCATTTCAAGTTTGTTGATCTGTTCAGCTTCCTGCCGCCTCGACAGTTCGTGGATATTGCGTTGGACGGTTACATCGGAAGGGAAGTATTCAACAATGCTGTATGGATTTTCGCTGTTCTGGTATTGAACCGTCTTGTACCAGAAATTGAGGCCGAAAATACCTGTTAAAACACCGGCGTAATGAGAAGGGACAAAAATCCCTTTTGTTTGTTGTTCATCCAGCTGATTCAGTTTGTATTCCCAGTCATCCTGGATATGCAAAGTGAACGTATTTTTTTCGGCATCCATTTTTACAATTTCGACTTTCCCCCAGCCGGCAGGGGCGTATGTATCGGAAATCCATTCCACAATATTCGACGTATCGATATGCTTCATTTCTGCGAAGCCTTCGCCAACAATGATACCTTGGCGAAAACCCGTGGTCTCCAGAACGAGGTTGGTTGCTTCAACGCCTGAGATTTCTTTGATGGTATCAAAGAAGGTTTTCATGGCACTGATCCAAAAGAAGACTACGTCTCCGCCTTCAAAAAGCACTTCTCCTGAATCCAGATCCCATTTCAATTCGATTCCGCCAACTGTTATGTTTTTCTTTTGCGTCATTGTTGTTCCTCCATATCAGCAAGATAAATTAATTATATAGTTTAGATTTCTGAATGTCTCTTTTAACACTTAAATGCAGGAAGAATAGGAAAAATGTCTGAATAAACTGAAAAAAACACTTTTCATCCGACGAGAATGAGTGTATAATTAGAAATACAAGAACACTTGTTCCTTTTGGTTGTCTGCATAAGATGTATGCAAGGCGTCTGACTAATTCAGCAGGATTATGCGTAGCAGGGAAAAATAGCTTCTCCCTGAATACGTAAAATATATAAGGGATAAAAGAAAGGAGCGATTTATGTGCCGGTAGTTGCTTATATGGTGTTCAACGGGAATTGTGAAGAAGCAGTCAAGTACTATGCGGATGTTTTTGGAGCAGAACAGCAGGAAATCATGCATTTCGGGGACATGCCTCCGGAGGAAGGCTTTGAGATGCCGGAAGAGACAAAGAACTTGGTCATGCATACGGCTTTAAATATCGAAGGCAGTGAAGTGATGTTTTCGGATGGAATGCCGGATTCGGAAGTGCCGTTTGGCAAAAATCTCAATTTGACGATCGTCTCAAATGATTTGGACAAAGTGAAGTCTCAATTTAGCCGATTGGGAGCAGACGGCAAGGTGACGATGGAATTGCAGGAAACTTTCTGGAGTCCGGCGTATGGGGCACTTGAAGATAAATTCGGCATTGTGTGGCAGTTCAATTACGATGACGGGTCTTATGGCCAGCAGCAATAATACCACAATATGGGGGAAATGACAGCACGCGCCTGCCTTTAGGCGCGTGCTTTTTGCTTGTGCGTTTCGACTGCTTGGCAGTTAGGGTATGGGTATAAAAAACCTTGAAATGCGTACCCCGTATGCTTTTTCGTCTATAGGAGTGAATCGTTGTTATGCCGCATATTTCGATTGATGAATCAGTTTCGCTTTACTATCATGTTAAAGGACAAGGCATGCCCATCGTTTTTATCCATCCATTTGTTATGGGGCATAATGTATTCCATAACCAGGAAGCTCTCGCAGAAAACTATCAATTGATTTTCTATGATCTTGCCGGGCATGGACTCAGTTCAAGAGGCGGCGAACCGGTGACCATCCATCTGCTGGCTGCACATTTGAAGAGAATGCTCGATAAGCTCGGTATTAGACAAGTAGTTCTTTGCGGTTATTCCCACGGAGGATTGATCGCTCAGGAATTTGCCTTGAACTATCCGGAGCGCACCATCGCTTTAATCCTGTCCGGAGGCTACTCGGAATTGAATAATTTTACTCCTAAATTCTTTATCAAATCCGTCATGTACATGGCGAAATTTCGGCAAATCCCCATGGCTGCGAAACTGCAGGCTAAATTAAACCGGAAACTGCCGGGAGATGAACAAGCGATTTACCGATTGGCCAAGAAGTCGGATCCCCAGGCTTCTTATGAATTTTGCAAAACGGGGCTGCACTATATTTCCACCCATTCGCTTCATCGTTTGAAAATGCCGATTCTTCTTCTATATGGAACGCTTGAAAAACCGATGCACCATTACCGGATTCCATTTTTGAAAGCAGCGCCCCAAACACAGGTGGTTTTTATCGAAGGGGGTACCCATCAGTTGCCGCCTCGGTCGTTTAAGGAATTCAATGCGGCAGTAGATTGTTTTTTGCGGCCGATTAAGAAGCGAGATAAATCAGCAAAGACCGGTGATGCACGATGAAGAACGCTTTGCGTTTGATTGGGCCGACGATGATGATTTTTATCGGGCTTCAAGTCATGGAAAATGTCGCAATTACTTTTTTGCTTTTTTACAGCTGGCTGCTGTTTGTGCCGTTGATTGACCGAGCATTTCCGGTGGAACAGCTGAAGCTGGATAAACAGGGAGTTGCCTTAGGCTTTGGAAGCGGGTTGCTTTTTTTCATTTTTATCTTTTGGGGGTTAAGTTGGCTGCATGTCTACCTATTGGATATTGAATATTTGCGGACCTTGCTTATGGACTGGGGATTTTCAGGCCGAGGTGAAATCCTCTTGGTTCTCGTTTTGCTGTTGGCAAATCCGGTATTGGAAGAACTTTACTGGCGAGGCTATATGTTTAACCGGCTGCGGATGAAAGGAAGCGCTTTGTATGCCGTTGGAATGTCAGCTGCTTTTTACACCTTGTATCATCTGCTTTCGATCATTCCGATTTTTGAAGCTGGGTTTAGTTTTGTCGCCGTACTGCCTGTGTTTATCGCTGGGCTATTCTGGGGGTTCATTCGGGAAAAATCGGGTTCGATGACCGCAACCATTATCAGCCATGTGCTATCGGATTTCGGAATTGTTTGTGTCTACTGGTTTATTGTGAGATAAGGGGGACGACGGAATGGTGGCAGTCCAAAAAAGTATTGTGATCAATCGGCCAATTGACGAAGTATATCGATATGCAACAGATCCGGAGCATTGGTATCAATGGTATTCCGGTTTATCCGAACCACGGAATCTAAGTGGGCAAGGCGAAGCGGGGACAACGATGGATTTGGATATTCATCTGTTCGGCATGCAGCTTCCTGTTATCGTTGCAGTGACGGAAAATTCACGGACGGGCAGCGGCTACACGTGGAAAGGGCTTATCAAAGGATCAATCGATTCTCTCCAGAGCTGGACTTATACGCCAGAAGGCACCGCAACCCGAATTGACTATGCGGAAGAGTATGAATTGCCAAAGAGTCTGATGACGAAACTGGCAGATAAGCTGATTATCAAAAAAGTGATGAATAATGCCATGGAACAGAGTTTAAAGAATTTAAAGGACATTTGTGAGACAACGGAACTCAGAACCAATTAGAGAAAGCGGCTACGTCTGGCAGTATCTATGCCAAGGTGTAGCTTTTTTTATTTTAACGGATGGACTACTAAAGTTGTGGGTATACAAATAACAGATTAGAAACACGGTAAGGAGCGATGAAATGATAAAAGAGAATACGAAAGTCGGCATCAGCTTGTTGCTGCTGGGGTTAGGGCTTGGCGTGGCTGCGCTTTTCCTGGTGATATTTACGGAACTGGCCGAAGAAGTCATGGAAAATGAAATGAGAAGATTTGATGGATCAATTATCAATTACTTTAAAGCAATTGACCATCCTTATCTCGACACGGCCATGATTTTGATCACGGAGCTTGGATCGGTCTGGTTTTTAACAATGCTGTCCGTTGCAACGGTCCTCGTATTAGGGATTAAATACAAAGATAAATGGGGGATTTTGTTTTTCCTCCTGGCAGTTGGAGTTGGCGGTTTATTGACGAAAATGCTGAAGCAATTGTATGAAAGAGGCCGCCCGTCCATCAATCCGGAAATTGATGCGGTCGGCTACAGCTTCCCGAGCGGCCATTCCATGGGATCCCTTATCTTCTATGGCTTTATCATGTATCTCGTCATGCGCGGCAATGGGAGTGCTGCCTTTAAGCGGCTTTCCATCATATTAATGGGGATTTTGGTGCTGCTCATCGGTTCAAGCCGTGTGTACCTGGGCGCCCATTTTCCGAGTGATGTGCTGGCCGGTTATATAGCTGGTACGATTTGGCTAATTTTGTGTCTGGTTGCTTTAGAGTGGATTCAGTGGCAAAGCAAAAGTGATGTGCGTCCTGTACATTCCATCCGTAACATGCTAGCGTCAATGTGGAATGCAATCAGAAAGCGATTTCCGGCAAATAAATAGCATGTAAAAATTTTCCCAACCCGGTCCTCTCCTTTTTATTTTGATGAAAGATTGAGACTGTAGTATGGTTATCTTAATAATGTTTCATCTGCACAGTATCCATAAATTTCGGTTGAATTCTAAGGAGGCATCAGCCTGTGAACGAAAAGATTGCAAACCTGGCAAAAACATTGAATGTAACAGGCAAGGGCCACATTTTTTATAGTTCCAACAGTTTGGAAGATTATATCCGCAATGCCGTTTCTTTTATCGTATATGGCATTCAGCAAGGAGACTACGTGCTGTTTGTAGAAAATTCCCGTATATTTCCGATGATTCAAAAACATTTGAAAGAGAGACTGACAGAAGAAGAACAATCAGCTTTGCACTACATCAATAATTTTGATTTTTATTGGCGAAATGGGAATTTTCATCCGCCTACCATTTTGGCTTATTTAGATGAAGTGATGGCTGCAGGAAATGGGACTAAGCGCAATGTCCGTACATGGGGGCATGTCGAGTGGAGCGACTCGCAGGATATCGAGCGGGAAATCGCAGTGTATGAAAACGAACTTGACCGGATGGTGTTTCATAATGAAGCAATTTCTGTTTGTGCATATAATGCGGAGCGAATTTCCGAAGAGCTTAAGAATAAGCTCTTGAGCTGCCATGGCTACTTGATGACAGACAACAGCATTATTTCCTTGGCGAATAAATAGCAGCGAAGGCTGTTGTAAACCGTTCTTTCTTTTTTTAATCTTGAGATAGAACGCAATCAAAAGGAGGAGTTGGATGAAAGAGTTGTCAAAGAAAAGGTCAAAAGCGATGTTTATTGATTTTCTTGCAGTGACCGCAGCGTTAACGGTTTTAGAAGCAGCCGTGCCAAAGAAAGTCAAAAGCAATGCAGTATATTCACTTGTTGTACCATCGTTAGTGGTGTGGGGATTGGAGTATGTGCAGCTGGCCAAATCAGGGCAAACGCTCGGCTACAAAACACAAGGGCTCGTTTTGGAAAGTGAAGACGGCCAAAAACCAAGCGGCGAACAAATTGCCAAGCGTTTCCTTTACCGTGATTTTATCAGCACCATTGATTATTTTAAAGACCGTAAAGGCTTTGAACAACTAGACGGGGCAAGCTTCCCGCATGATGCTTATGCCCGCACAGTAGTCAGAGAAAAATAAGGCCATTTACAATCGTCCTATTCTGCCGCTCTTTTGAGGATCACTCAAAAGAGCGGCGTTTTTTATTTTTGCGCCGTGTCTCTCTTTGACTAGTTGAAGCTCTGGATTTCCGCTAAGATAAAAGAAAGAATGTATAGAAATGGATAATAATTTTAAAGGCAGGAGGGAAGCACATGTTCAAAATCATGATAGTTGAAGACGATGAGACGATTGCCGGCATACTGAAGAAAGAACTGCAGAAATGGAATTACGAAGCCTTTGCAGTAGAGGATTTTAACGGTGTGCTTGATGTGTTCAAAGAACAGGCGCCGCAATTGATCTTGCTGGATATCCAATTGCCTTCGTTCAATGGCTATTACTGGTGCCAGGAAATCCGGAAATTGTCTCAAGTGCCGATTATTTTCATTTCTTCTCGGAATGAAAATTTGGATATCGTCATGGCCATTCAAATGGGAGCCGACGATTTCATCTCAAAACCATTCGATTTAACCGTTGCTATTGCCAAAACACAGGCGTTGTTGAGAAGAACATATGATTTTAATGAAGCAGATAACTTTCTAAACTTTAATCGTACAGTTTTAAAGCCGGGTGAATCGAAGCTCTATTACGAAAAGCGGGAAGTGGATTTAACTCGTACAGAACTGAAAATCCTTGAACTGTTGTTTCACCAAAAGGGAAAGTATGTTACGCGGGAAGAAATTATGGTCAAGCTATGGGAGGACGAATCGTTCATTGATGACAATACCTTGGCTGTGAATGTGGCGCGACTGCGAAAAAAGCTGGCAAAGGCAGAACTGGCCGACTTTATTGTGACTAAAAAAGGGGTTGGGTATGCACTAAACAAGGAGGCAGCCCATGCGTAGTTTTTGGGGCAGTGCTGTTTTAAATAACTTCTTGCAGGCCATACGTCATCAAGTATTTGTTTTTGCTGGGATGGCTGTCATATTCGGTTTGATTTTTGTGTTGGGCCGCCTGCCCCTCGACCTTTTTCTCTATACTATGGAGTTATCGCTGTTCTTGTTTACTGTGTTTTTGCTTGTCCAGTATATTCGATATACAAAGCGCTACGAGAGATTGCAGGAACTCCAGACAGCAAACAGCGACAAAGTGGAAAAGCTTTTAGAAAGTGTGGATCCTGCTGACAAATTATACATAGAAAAATTAGCGGCAGTGATGAGGGAACAGCGTGAAGCAGAAACAGCCTATGCAGACCGGCAAACCAATCAACTGGATTATTTCACTTTATGGCTGCATCAAATCAAGACGCCGATTTCTGCGATCAGTTTGCTGAACCAAAGTTCCAGCGGGAAAGAGGCAAGGCAGATTTCACAGGAATTGCTTAGGCTAGAGGATTATACCCATATGGCATTAAATTATGTGAAGCTGGAAGAACCGGGTTCTGAACTTGATTTGAGCCAGGTGGACCTTGATGGTGTTATTAAAAAAGCTCTCAAAAAATATTCTATTTTGTTTATCTACAACGGCATTAAATTAGAATACGAACCGCTTCAGATGACTGTTTTATCCGATGAAAAATGGCTGCAAAATTTGCTTGAACAGTTGATATCCAACAGCTTGAAATACACGCCAAACGGCAAAATCTCCATTTACAAAGATTCAGAGAAAGAAGGAAGGCTGATCATTGAAGATACGGGCATCGGCATTCGCCCTGAAGATTTGCCGAAGATTTTCAACAAGGGCTATTCAGGTTTCAATGGCCGTCTTTATGAAAAATCGACGGGACTAGGATTGTTTCTCAGCAGAAAAATCTGTGAACGGTTGGGGTATAAGCTCGATATTCAGTCGGAACTAGGCAAAGGAACAAAGGTG
Organism: Planococcus liqunii; assembly: GCF_030413595.1. Taxonomy (NCBI): domain Bacteria; kingdom Bacillati; phylum Bacillota; class Bacilli; order Caryophanales; family Caryophanaceae; genus Planococcus; species Planococcus liqunii. The sequence goes on from NZ_CP129238.1 coordinate 902,082, forward strand.
CTGATCGATCTGTCGAGAGAGGAATTACGGGTATTTGATTGAGGAACGAGAATGCAGTTGGATAAAGAGAAAAGAACCAAAAACAGAAAAACGATTGGTGATTTTAGTAGAAAGTCGGATGAAACTTAAAAAACACGAACTATAAATAGATAATAAGATATAAATGTTCGTTTTTGTGTTGACTCCCTGTTGGGTGCTTGTTATATTAGCAAAGTGTTAAAAATGAATAATAATTCTCGTATATGCCCGGTAATATGGTCCGGGCGTTTCTACCAAGTTCCCAAAAAATGAACTGGACTACGGGTTGAAGTATTTGGCGATGGCGATTTTAACCGACTATTGGTTTGCCTCGTTCACACTTTAACTTTGCAGGTCCAGAAGGTTAGCGCAAGCTAACTTCTCTGGCTTTTTTTGTGTGGACAGCCGTGGGGAGGACTTAACAACTAGGAGGAAGACAGCATGAGAAAAGTGAAAACCTATCAAATTTGGGTACTGGCAATGGCGATCTTGCTAATTCTTGCAGGATGCAGTTCAACAGGCGAAACAGAAGCGAAAGAAAAACCGCAACGTCCGATTTTAATTCAAGGGCCAATGCCGATTGAAGCGGAAAAGTTTGCTGAACGTTTGGAAAATGTGAAAGTAGAAGAAGCAGGGTCGACCTTTGAATTTTACATTGGGACAGTGGAAGGGTATCCGGTGATTGTAACCAAGACAGGGAAAGGGACGGCAAATACCGGTGCCGCAACTGCATTGGCCATTGAAAAATACAATCCCGCAGCAATCATCAACCAAGGAACATCAGGCGGACACGATCCAGCACTGAACGTCTTTGATATTGTGCTTGGCGAACGTTCTGTAAATATAGGAGCTTTGAAAACAGGGGATTTAGCAAAAGGTGAAGGCATCGAGCCAACGGAATGGAAGCCGATGGACTTGATGGCTTCAGAAGGCAGTGCCGGAGAAGATCCGGATGCTGAAAATATCCGTTACTATGAAGGCGACAAAGAATTATTGGCTGCAGCTAATGCAGTAAAAGATACGCATACTAAAGGGAAAGTTGTAGAAGGAACAATCGGTTCCGCTGATTTCTGGAACAATGAAGTGGACCGCATCAATTGGATCCATGAGAAATATGGCACCTCTGTTGAAGAAATGGAAACTGCATCCGCTGCGCAAATTTCTGCAGCATACGATATTCCATTCCTCGGCATTCGCATTTTATCAAATAATAAAACAAACGACGGTGCTTACAATCCGGATACAGCAGCAGCGAATCAGGATTATGTGTTTGAAGTGGTAAAAGAATACATTTCCAGTCTTTCAAGCAAGTAAGTAAATTAAAAGATGCCTATAAAAACATATAAGGTTTGAAGGCTATCGAGTGTTTCTCGATAGCCTTTTTCTTTTCGCTTCATGTGGCCGCTTTCCACTGCGCCTTCACTCGGGTCTGAAAGTTTCAATGCCAATTCATCTGTTCAATCAATCGCGCAATCAGAATCTGGAAATCGCGTTCGGGATAGCGTTCCTTGCTCTTCTTGAGTTCTTCAGCAGCATAGCTGGCTGCTTCTTCGTAGTTCGAGTGGGTAGCTACAGCGCCTTGGCTTGTGTACATGGGAGAAGTTCCATTGATCTGCACAAACCGGAATGTTATATAAGGGCGTTGCTCATTTGGATGTTTCGTATCTTCAGATGTCAAAACATCATTTTCCCCAAAGTAAGACTGCTGATTTTCGGTGGCCAGGCCGATGCGCTTCAATAGCCACAAGGCGGTGTAGCCCATCGGTGCTTCTTCACGCAGGTTGTGGAAAATTTCTGGAATCGTCTGGGCAACTTTTGGGAACGGGTTTGCTCCATTCGTTAAGTAGACAAAATAAGCAGGAGCGGATTGGTCTTTCAGTAACTTTTCAATCATTGGTCTGCCTCCTAAAAAATTGCTTTATAAAGAAACAAAGGTCTCTAAGAATAGTATAACAATAAAATCGAAACAACCTTCAGAGTTCCCTTTATTTGGATTTGGAGAGGTTGAAAGGTATCTTACGATTTCGTAAGATACCTTTTTCGATTGTAAGAAACGGTACAGGCAGTCCGCATTTTTCTGTCGTATAGTTAAAAGCAAGGAGGGGTTAACAATGGCCTTATTAGAAATTAAGAATCTGAAAAAAGTATATACGGCTCGTTTTTCCAACCAGCAAACCGAAGCACTATCGACGGTCAACTTCTCAGTGAAAAAAGGCGAGTTCGTCTCCATCATGGGCGAGTCGGGTTCCGGGAAAACGACGCTTCTGAATATCATTTCGACTTTGGACGAGGCGACTGGCGGAGAAGTTTATCTCGAAGGTAAGCCCCTATCCAACATTAAAGACAAAGAAATATCCGCTTTCCGCCGGAACACCTTGGGCTTTGTGTTCCAGGACTTTAATTTGCTGGATAATTTTACAATCAAAGACAACGTTCTGCTGCCGCTCGTGCTGTCAAAAACTCCGGTAGCGGAAATGGAAGAGCGGCTGATCCCCATTGTCCGCAAGCTTGGAATTGAAGCCCATATCAACAAATACCCATATGAAGTTTCAGGCGGACAAAAGCAGCGGGTAGCTGTGGCGCGGGCATTGATCACACAACCGAAAATCATTCTGGCAGACGAACCGACCGGTGCGCTCGATTCGAAGGCTTCACAAAACTTAATGGAAATATTAAAGGGGATCAATGAAACAGGCCAGACGATTTTGATGGTCACACACAGTACGCGCGCAGCAAGTTTTTCAAGCCGGGTCTTATTCATCCGCGATGGATCCGTCTACCACGAAATTTACCGCGGCGAGCAGACTTCGGACGAATTCATGGAGCGCATTTCCCAATCATTGACGGTGTTGTCGAGCCGGGGTGGAAAAGATGAATAGCCGCTTTTTCATTTCTTTGGCCGTTCGCAACATCAAATCGAACCAGCAACTGTATATGCCTTATTTGCTGTCGTCGACCGCGATTATCACGATGTTCTATTTGATGTCTTCTCTTTTAACGAATAAATTCGTCCAGGAACGTTCAAGTGTGTTGCCGACGCTTTTTGCAATGGGGACGATTGTCATTGGAATTTTTTCGTTTATCTTTATTTTGTATATCAATAGTTTTTTGATCAAAAGAAGAAAAAAGGAGATCGGCCTCTACGGAATACTGGGCTTGGAGAAAAAGCATGTGGCGAAAATCTTGTTTTTTGAGACGCTCATCACGACGTTTGTGAGCATTGCCGGAGCGCTGATTTTAGGGCAGATTTTTGGGCGCTTGTTTTTCATGCTGCTGAATTATCTGCTCCGTTTGCCGACAAATATCAATTATTCGACAAGCCCGATGACGGCTTTGGTCACGGCAGGCTTGTTCGCTGGAGTTTTTGCGATTACCTATCTGTACAACGTCAGCCAGTTTACATTCGCCAATCCGATTAAATTGTTGAAAGGCAAAAAAGAAGGGGAAAAAGAACCGAAAGGATCGATTCTCCTCTTTGTCTTGTCTATCGTTTTGATAGGTTGGGGCTACGGCATTTCGCTGACAATTGCCGACCCGCTCAGCGCGATTTCAAAGTTTTTCCTTGCAGTCCTGCTGGTTATTATGGGAACCTATTTACTGTTTATCACGGGCTCGATTTATATTTTGAAGGCGCTGAAGAAAAACAAACGGATCTACTATCGGCCGGGGCCGTTCATCTCCATTTCAGGCATGTTGTACCGGATGAAGCAAAATGCGGTGGGGTTAGCGAATATCTGTATTTTGGCTTCGATGGTGATCATTGCCGTGTCGACAACAGTCACTATTTTTGTAGGGACAGAAGAAACATTGGAAAATCGTTTTCCGAATGAGAACAATATGACCCTTAACGGGACAGACTTATCACAGGAAGAGCTGAATACACAATTTGTGGGGCTTCAGGGCAAGTTCCGTGAAGAAGCACAGAAAATGGAGCTTAAAGTGACAGACATGGAAAGTTATCGCTACTTGACTGTGTTTGGTAATTTGGAAGGCGATCGCCTCGTATTTGAAGAAGGGTTCCCGGCAGCCAATGCCCCTTTATATATCCAGGTGCTCTTATTGGAAGACTTTAATGAAATGGCTGGAAAACAGGTCGAGCTTTCAGAAGGCGAAGCGCTGTACTACCATTCAGAGGGAGCTCTCAATCAGCAGAATATTGTAATCGGGGATCAGAAGTTCAATTTGAAGGAAGCCGACTACGATTTTGAAGGCGAAGCGGCAATTGTCACGACAATGGTTCTGATTGTTCCTGAACTTTCCCAGATCGAAATGATTTCGGAAATTAATAAGAAGGAACTTCCGCAGGGCAACCCAGCGAGCATTGATGCCTTCATCGGCTGGAATACAGACGGGACCAATGCGCAAAAGAAAGCATTTGGCGAGCAGATGAAACAGTTATCGTTCGGTTCCGAATCGCTCAGTTTCGAATCCAGAGAGGCATTTCGGGAGGAATGGTACAGCATGAATGGCGGGTTCCTGTTTCTCGGGATATTCCTTGGATTGCTGTTTATGATCGGCACAGTCTTGATCACTTATTTCAAGCAAGTATCGGAAGGCTTTGATGACCGGGAGAAATTCCAAATCATGCAAAAAGTAGGCCTCGACAAAGACATGATCCACGAATCGACCCGTTCACAAATTGTCTGGATGTTCCTGCTGCCAATCGTCACAGCTACCATCCATGTCATTTTTGCCTATCCCATTGTCCGCAAAATGCTGACGGTGTTCGGTGTGACGAGTGAAATCACCTGGCTGTTGTCGTTCACAGGAGTCGTAATTGCATTCAGCGCCATTTACTGGATGATTTACCGCATCACTTCAAGAGTCTATTACAGTATTGTGAAATAAATTCATTGGAGAGCTGTTCGAGGACCCTGTCCCCTGAATGGCTCTTTTTTCAGCCTAAAGACTGAAATGGTGTTCAAAATGAGCATATTAATACCTTTTTGTCTTATTTTCAAATAGCATTTACCTATAAAGGAAACGGAAACTATTCCCGCTTTCCAACAATGGCAACTGGGTATAGACCTTTAAGGAGGAATTCATTTGAAAATTAAAACAGAAAACATATTCGAACCGTTTACATTTACATCGGGCTTAACCGTGAAAAATCGGGTTATGATGGCGCCGATGACAATCTCCTCTTCAGATGCAAACGGAGACGCGACGGACGCCGAACTGGCGTATTACAATCGCCGGGCTAAAAGTGGACTGGGAGCTGTCATCACCGCTTGTGCATTCGTTGAACCGTTAGGCGCCGGATTCCCGGATTCCATTGGAGCGGACAGCGATGAGCGCATTCCAAGTTTGGTGCGATTGGCTGAATCCATCCACGACGGCGGAGCCAAAGCAATTCTTCAGATTTTCCATGCCGGCCGTATGTCCAATTCGAAATTGCTGAACGGCGAACAGCCGGTGTCAGCAAGCAATATCGCGGCCCCGCGTCCGAATGCGGAAATACCGCGTGAAATGGCGCCTGAAGAAATCGAAGCCACGATTGCTGCTTTCGGTGAAGCCACAAGACGGGCGATACAGGCAGGATTCGACGGAGTCGAAATCCACGGAGCCAATACGTACTTGGTGCAGCAATTTTTCTCCCCTCATTCCAACCGCCGCAATGACAAATGGGGCGGGGATGTAAACGCACGGATGGCGTTTCCACTAGCGGTTATTGAATCAATTCAAGAAGCGGTGGCTAAATATGCCGAGAAGCCGTTTGTAATCGGCTACCGAATCAGCCCGGAAGAACGGGAAGAACCGGGCATTACGATGGACGACACACTGCTGTTTTTGTCGGCCATCGTGGACAAAGGCATTGATTATATCCATGCATCTGTCGGCAATTTCTTCGGCGGATCCATACGGGAAGACGATGTCCGTTCGCGCGTGGAAATGATCCAGGAACATGTCGGAGACCGTGTGCCGGTCATCGGCGTCGGCAGCCTGCAGACGCTTGAACAAGTGAAAAAGGCGCTTGAAATCATGCCGCTTGTATCACTTGGCCATGCTTTGATCATGGATCCGGAATGGTTAGTGAAAGTGAAGAAAAGCCAGGAGAAAGAAATTTTCCAAGCGCTTCACCGCAGCAAAAAGGATGAACTGGATATTCCTGAAAACTTATGGAATATGGTTGCCAATGCACCAGGCTGGTTCCGCGTAGAAGACTGAGCGAAAAAAGCCGCGTTTCCAGTGAATATACTGGAAACGCGGCTTTTCTGCTGCGGAATCATTGCGCGTCTTCTGAAAAAGACAGCCTTTTTTCGTGAAGAGCCTCGCGCAGAATTCTGATCGCTTTTGGCCCAACGCCGTGCAACTTCAAAAGATCTTTTTCTGAAACAGTGGTGAATTGCTCCAGATGCGTGAAGCCGGCGAGCAATAAAGCATTGGTTGCAGGGCGTCCTATGCCCTGCGGCAAACTGTGTTCAACTTCCTGCTGTGCCATTTTAATCCCTCCAGCCCTTCTTGCTGTAAATATACTGCCAGCCTAAGAAAATTGCAATGCTTAGAATATCAGGGGCGATTCCTGAACTCTTGGAAAATAGGAATGCGGTCAATTCGTTATACCATTAAAAAGCTGCAGCCCATAAGTTTGGCTGCAGCTATCGTTTGGATGAAGTTACGAAGATTCGGCAGTCCGGCTTGAATGCATGCGCCGGCTTCTTCTGCTGAGCACATTGACGATCAATACCCCGGAGATGGCAATCACTCCGCCGATAAGCGAAAGTCCGGTCGGCAGTTCATGCAGCCACATCCAGGCAACCAGGATCGCAACGGCCGGTTCCAAATAAATCATGCTCGATACGGAGCTGGCACTGCTCAAAGACAAGGCAGTGGACCACGTGACATAAGCGATGGCAGCCGGGAAAATGCCGACATACAGCGTGGATAAATGGGCTTCCAGCGTCGCATTTTGCAGTGCTGTGAAAATGCCCGGCGAAAAGATGAAAAACGGCAATGTGCCGGCCCAAGTGAAATAAGCCGTCAGTTCGATTGCCGAGTAGCGCCCCAGCAAATTTTTCTGGTACACAAAAAAGATGGATGTCGCAAAAGCCGCAATCAGGACCAGCAAGGCGCCTTTATTGAGCGTCAGCGATGCGCCTGCAGCCCCAAACGCAATCAGGACAATGCCGATAAAGCCGACGCCAAGGCCGATCCAGCCGATTCCCGTCAAGCGCTCTTTCAGCACAACGGCTGCAATCAATGCAGTGAAAATCGGCCCGGAGCCAACCAGCATGCCTGCGGTGCCGGCAGAAATGGTCTCCATCCCGAAAGTGACGCAGATATGGTAAATGCTGATGCCAATCCAGCCAAGAACCAATATGCTCCAAATATCTTGCTTGCGTGGAAGCCGGAATTTCGTGCCGGGCCACAATGCATAAGCGAGGAATAGCAGCGAAGCAATGACAAACCGCACCAAGACCATTTGTCCCGCATCGTAGCCGCCTTGCAAGCTAACGCGGATGGCTGCAAAAGATGATCCCCATATAAGAACTGAAAATAATGCCAGTGAAAATGCTTTTGTATTCAAAAAATTTCCTCCAGTAAACACGATGTATTTATAAAACAACAGTTTCTATTATATTCGGAAAGGATGGAAATGTCTTTTATTCCATCCCTACGCTTGCTGTATAATGAAAAAATATTCCAGTTCCTCTTTTATATGTTTCAATAGTTCTATATTTTTATTAAAAAGCTTCATCTATAATTTAAAGGGTAAAGGGAAATGGTGAGTGAAATGGGGGAAGACAATGGCATCGCAAAAATTTACAGACACAGAGATAAAAAAATCAATCGATGAGTTATTGGAAAAAACAGATCATCGGACAGCGGCATGTTGGGCAGCTGACTGTGCTGAGCGTGTTCTTTCTTATTATGAGCAGTATCACCCTCAAGACGGGCGGCTGCGAAAGGCGGTTCAAGCAGCTCAGCGATGGGGAAAAGGAGAGCTCCCGACTCGAGACGCCCGCGAAGCGGCTTTCCCCGCTCATGCAGCAGCACGTGAAGCGACGGATGAAATTGCAATTGCAGCAGCCCAAGCAGCAGGGCAGGCAGGCGCTACACCTCATAGCATCGGCCATGCAGTCCATGCTTCCACTTATGCCGTCAAAGCGGTGGCCATTGCCACCGATTTCGATGAAGCGGCGATTGCAGAAGAACGGAATTGGCAGTATGCCTGCTTAAAAGAATGGATCCGCTCATAAAACGGAATTCCGCTATTTGTAACTACAAAAAACAGCCTGTCTTCTGCTCATCAGCAGGAGCGGCTGTTTTTTTATGCTATGAAGTTTACAAACCTGCCATACATATTGTCTTTTCCGTCGTTTGTCATCCAATAAGACGGGTAATCTAGTGAAGAACGCTAATTTTTTAATGAATAATAAAGGTGGAACCATCAGTTTATATAAGGAGGAATAGTATGGATTTGAACAAATACCGGATTGAACCGGATGAACAAGTTGAGTTGTCCAAATACCAGACGGCTGAGCAAAATCGGCCCACCGAAGAAGAATTGCGGGATAAGTTAATTCCTGAAAGCCTCGAGAAATTGAAAGTGCTCTACACAAAATTGCGTGCAGAAGAAGAAAAAGGGATTGTCGTTGTCCTCCAGGCAATGGACGCCGCAGGGAAAGATGAAGCCATCAGTTATGTTTTTTCAAATCTGGCGGCACAGGGATTAAAAACGACGTCTTTTAAAAAGCCGACAGAAGACGAACTGAAACACGATTACCTCTGGAGATTTCACAAAGGGCGCCCGGCAAGAGGGGAAATTGGCATTTTCAATCGCTCCTATTACGAAGAAGTGATTGCACCGAGAGTCCACAACCTATTGGAAGATACGCCGCTGCCGAATGAACTGATCGGTGATGATATTTGGAAAGTACGATACCGCCAAATCAATGATTTTGAAAGATACTTAGTGGAAAACGGATTCCCCGTCGTTAAATTCTTTTTTAATATGTCCAAGGGCGAACAGAAAAAACGCTTGCTGGAGCGCATGAAAGATCCCGAAAAAAACTGGGAATTCTCGTTTAACGATGTAAAAGAACGGGAGCATTGGGACGGATATCAGGACATTTTTGAAGACTTGATCAATCATACTTCTACAGAGTACGCGCCATGGTATGTGCTGCCTGCCGATGATGAATGGTATTCGCGTTACCTAATTTCTGAAGTGATGGTCGAGTTGCTTGAGAAAATCAATCCGCAATACCCGGTCATTTCAGGTGAAGAAAAAGAGCAATTGGATGAAGCCATAAAAAAATTGGAAAATGAATAGTGCTGCTACTGCCCTAACCTTCTGAAAAGCGACGGTTAGGGCAGTTTTCTTTTTGCAGGAAAAGAAGTAAACTAATAAAAAGTTCGAAAAGTCAGTTAATATACCTTTACAAGAATATTCCTCGAGGAGTATATTGTAACTATGAAAACACTATTGAATTCATTGGGTGAACCTAATCGTTGGAATATAGTCGAACTGTTGAAGGAAGGGCCTTTGACAGTTGGAGAAATTGCCAGGAAACTGGAGCTCCCGCAGCCGCAAGTATCCAAGCATTTAAAAGTATTAAGCGAAGCCGGGATTGTGGCAGTCCATCCTATCGCGAACCGCCGCGTCTATCAGCTGAATCCCGAGCCGTTTCAGGAATTGCAGGAATGGATTGAATCTTACCGCCAACTCTGGGAAGAACGGTTCGACCGATTGGATGACTATTTAATAAAAGTTCAAAAACATGGAGAGGAGGACAAATGATTGCACTTGCCAGCCGCCTCAGCCAATGGAGTGAAACCTAACCAAAGGAGGAATTACAATGTCATTCAACGAAGGGTCAAATGAGACTTTTACAAAAGTCGAAGGATTGGAAATGGTGATGGAGCGGTTTTTCATGGCGCCGAGGGAGCTTGTCTTTTCAATGTACACCGACCCGGAACACATTCAAAATTGGTGGGGGCCAATTGGCTGGAATACTACGATTTATCAAATGGATGTGCGGCCAGGCGGTATTTGGCATTACTGCATGCGTTCAGAAGATGGGCAAGAAGCGTGGGGGAAAAGCACTTATTTGGAAGTGGAAAAACCAGAACGGCTCGTTTATGAAGATATGTTCTCCGATGAAAACGGGAATGATGCGGAAGGTTTTCCAGTTATGAAAATCACAGTCGACTTTGTGGAAGAGGGCAATGGGACCCGGATTGTCAGCCGGACCCTGTTTGAAACCGAAGAAGATTTAAAACAGGTCATGGAAATGGGCGTAGTCGAAGGCATGACGGAAACCTTTGATCGCCTCGAACAATACTTGAATCAACAGTAGCAGAAAGCACAGTGGAAATAGAACCAGCCACCCTAGAAATGAGATTCATGGGCGGCTGTTTTTTTTATGTTAGAGAAATAGCAGATTGATCAGGACGGTCAGGATAATTGAAAGAACAATTGAAATGATAATACTCCCCATACAAGACATGCGCATAGCCTTCCCACCTTTTTTCCAGTTTCTCTCCTTTTCCTGCTTTCCATGTACATTAAACAATTTTTCTTGCAGATCCTGCGTTTGGCTGATGCAGCTGAAAGGGAAAAGGGGAACCATTCTTGATAAAAACTTAAAAAAGGTGGAGGAATGCTCATGGCTATTTTTTCGAACGACTCATTAACACAAAAACATGTGCTGATTACAGGCGCTACTGGCGGCATCGGATATGAAACGGCGAAGGTGCTGGCAAGCATGGGGGCCAGGCTTACCATAACAGGCAGAAACGAAGAAAAGTTGCTCGAGTTGAAGCAGGAACTCATCTCATTAGCGGGGGAAGAAAATATTTTTGTGAAAACAGCAGATTTGACGGATCAGGCAAGCCGTGAAGAACTTGTGGAAAGTTCTGCGAAAGCCCTTGGATTTATAAACGGCCTCGTCAATTCAGCCGGCATCGGAGGAGGCGGCGTAGTGGAAGAGCTGGATGAAGAAACAGTGGAACGGGTTATGGATGTGAATTTCAAATCCACGCTTTTTCTGACGCAACTGGTATACCGCAAAATGCTTGAACAAAAAGAAGGCGACATCGTTAATCTGTCTTCGCTGTCAGGACTTCGGGGTACGCACGGCAACACAGCTTATGCCGCCAGTAAATTTGCGGTCATTGGCTGGACGCAATCAATGGCGCTGGAAGCGATTGAACACAATATCCGGGTCAATGCCGTTTGTCCAGGATATGTAGAAACAGAAATGGCCTGGAACAGCATCCGGAAGAAAGCGGAAAAGAACGGCATATCGTTTGAAGAAGGAATGAAGGAAGCCGCCGCTGCGATTCCGTCCGGCCGCATATCAACAACGGAAGAAGTGGCAAATACGATTGCGTTCCTGCTGACAGATGCGGCCCGAAATATTGTTGGCGAGTCATTGAAAATTTCAGGCGGGAACTTCATGAGATAAAAAATTTTGCATGGCAAAAAAGATGGGACTGGCAGACGCTGCAGTCCCATCTTTTTCTATTTAAGCCCACCACATTTTAGCCGTAGGTTCTCTCAGCAAAAGCGGCTTTAAATTATCCACCGCTTTCGTAAATCCTTCTTCTACAGACATCAATCCGTCTTCATGTTCGATACTGACGACGTAATCGTAATCGTATAGCCGCAAGGTGCTGATAATATCCGCCCAGGTTTTTTGATCATGGCCAAAACCGACCGTCCGGAAATACCAGGCCCGATCGCGCATCTGGGAATAATCGGTCATATCGGTAAGGCCGTTGCGGTTCATGTTTTGCTGGTCAATGATGGTATCTTTGGCATGGAAATGGTGAATGGCGTTTTCCCGCCCGAGTATTTTGATGGCTTCGACCGGGTCGATGCCTTGCCACCACATATGGCTTGGATCCAGGTTGGCGCCGATTGCAGGGCCGCAAGCTTCACGCAGACGGAGCATGGTAGCAGGCGTATGCACGGAAAATCCGCCGTGGAGCTCCAGGCCGATTTTGACGTTCAGGGATTCGGCCAGCTCATTTTTTTCTTTCCAGTAAGGAATCAGCTTTTCTTCCCACTGCCATTTCAGTATCTCCTGAAAATCGGATGGCCAGGCAGCTACGGGCCAGTTCGGGTAAAGCGCATGTTCATGGTCGCCTGGGCACCCTGAAAATGTATTGACGACAGGCACACCAAGCTTCGATGCGAGTTTCATCGTCTTCACCAACAGTTCATCCGCCGGCTCAGCAAACTTTTTTTGCGGATGAAGCGGATTTGTGTGGCAGCTCAAGGCACTGATAACGAGTCCATGGTCGCTGATCTGCTGCTTGAAACGCTGGAGGCTGTCTGCGTCATCCAGCAGTTCATCCACTTTGCAATGCGCGTTTCCTGGATAGCCGCCCGTCCCAAGCTCTATTGCTTCAATGCCTTTTGACATTACGTAGTCCAGCATTTCCTCAAAGCTCTTCTCCGAAAACAAAACCGTAAAGACGCCTAATTTCAATACCAAAACCTCCTTTTAAAATATCAGAAAATACAGAAATGTAATCCGTTACATCTTTAACATAACCAAATCTTTCTCTGAAATCAATAGATTATGTCCTATAAAAAAACATATTGACAGATAATTCTGAATAAATTACTATGAAAATGTAATCGATTTCATTTTATTTTTAATGGAATTCTGGAAAGTAGGAAAGCATATGGCCAATATCCAGCAGGTAGCAAAACAGGCGGGAGTATCTGTAGCCACAGTTTCAAGAGTGTTGAATGGGCAAAACACGGTTTCGTCGAAAACAAAAACGAAAGTGGAAGAGGCGATAAAATTCCTGAATTATGAACCCAGCATGCTGGGACGGAATTTGCGGAATTCCGAAAGCCGGATCATCCTGATTTTAATCCCGAACATCTCCAATCCGTTTTACCTGGATATCATTAAAGGGATTGAAAACATGGCGCTCAGCCAAGGCTATAACATCCTGTTGTGCGAAACCGATTCGAATCCGGACAAAGAAAATATTTATTTTGATCTGGTGAGAAAAAAGATGGCAGACGGCATTGTGTCGATGGACCCGGCAGTCAATGTAGACACCTTAAAAGAACTTGCCAAAACATACGCCATTATTCAATGCAGCGAATACGGAGGCGGCATTGGCATTCCCTATGTGACAATTGACAGCGAAGAAGCTTCTTACCGCGCGGTAAAGCATTTGATCCAAATCGGGCATACAAAAATTGCACTGATGAATTCGGATGAGAAGTTTTTATATGCCAGAGAACGGAAAGCCGGCTATCAGCGGGCATTGAAAGAGCATGGCATGGCTTTGGACAATGGCTATATGGTCTATACCCAGGAACTTAGCTTTGAACATGGCCAGCAGGCGATGAAAAAAATTTTGGCTTTGCGGGACCGGCCGACAGCCGTTTTTGCGGTATCGGATTTGTTGGCAATCGGGGCATTAAAGGAAATTAATGCTTCCGGCCTCCACGTACCAAATGATATTGCCGTAGTCGGGTTTGACAAAATTGATTTTTCCAATATGACCAATCCGACTTTGACAACCGTTGCTCAGCCCATGTATAAAATGGGGACGACGGCGGCAGCCATGCTGATTGATAAGATTAAAGGCAAGGAAGTGGACAGCGTTATACTTGACTATGAACTCATTATCAGGGAATCCACATCTGGATAAACAATGGCAAGAGGCAATGATGTAATCGGTTCGGACATTTGTGTAATCGCTTACATTTAAGCAGTTTTAAAAAAATAAAGGGGTGAATCGAATGAAGAAATTGTTGATGTTATCGTTGATTACCGTGTTCGGTTTGGCAGGCTGCGGCAGCAATGAAGAAACCGCGTCAAGCGGAGGCGGCAGTGCAGAAGATGATACACTGACGATCGGCATATCCTTGCCTTCTGCAACGCATGGCTGGATGGGGGCGTTGATCGACAGCGCTGAAAAACAGGCACAGGCTTTAAAAGAAAGCGACGGCATTGAATACGTCATGACCAATGCTGCAGACCCGAACAAGCAAGCGAACGATGTGGATGACTTGATCGCACAGGATGTTGATGTCATTGTCATGCTGCCGATCGAATCAGCAGCGCTGACACCGGTCGGCCAAAAAATAAAAGATGCCGGCATACCATTGGTCATCGTTGACCGGGAATTGGAAAATGATGCGGCAACCGTAGTGGTCAAAGGCGACAATGAAGGCATCGGTGTTAATGCCGGCAAATATTTTATCGAACAACTGCAGGGCAAAGGGAAGATTGTTGAAATCAGCGGACCGCCAAGTTCGGTTACGGAACAGCGTGGCTCCGGATTTAAAGAAGCGGTAGACGGGCAGGAGGGCATGGAAATCATTGCTTCACAAAGCGGCGATTTCTCTACTGAAAAATCTCTGGAGGTCATGCAGAATATCTTGCAGGCCAATCCTCAAATTGACGCAGTATTTACACAAGATGACGGAATGGCATTAGGCGTCTTGCAGGCGATTAAAGAAGCAGGCCGCACCGACATCAAATTCGTTACAGGAGCAGGCGGCGCAAAAGAAGTGTTTGAAGACATGAAAAATGATGGCTTGATGAAAGCGACATTCCTGTATTCGCCGACAATGGTGGAGGATGCAGTAAAAATTGCCGCTGATATTGCGCAAGGGGAAGAACCGGCAGAACCGATGGTCGTCAAAGAAGCAACGCAAGTGACCAAAGAAAATGTAGACGAGTATTACGATCCCGAATCTAAATTCTAACAGGATGCCAGGAAATACAATGAGGTTCATTGTATTTCCTCTTTTCCTATATAAGGGGAGTTTGCGCAATGGATAGACAGTCTTTCCTGATCATGCAAAATATGGAGAAGTCATTCAACGGTGTGCCGGTTTTAAAAAATGTCACACTGGAAGTTGAAAAAGGGGAAATTCATGCCTTATTAGGCGAAAACGGGGCAGGAAAGTCCACATTGATGAATCTATTGGGCGGCGTCCATCAACCCGATGGAGGAACCATCCACATAAATGGCCAAGAAGTGAAAATGGCCAACCCGCGGGTGTCCCAAGAACATGGAATCAGCTTTATCCATCAAGAGCTTAATATGGTGTCAGATTTGCGGGTCTATGAAAATATGTTTCTGGGCTCAGAGCTCCGAAATAAAATGGGCTTTTTAAAAGTGGAAGAAATGTGCCAAAAAACATACGAAGTAATGGCAAAGCTGGGCGTCGCCATCGACCCGAAAGAGTATGTGCGGAATCTGGCTACGTCCTATAAACAGCTGATTGAAATTTCGAAAGCCCTGCTCCACAACTCCACGCTCATCATCATGGACGAACCCACCACTTCACTGGCCGAACACGAAGTAAACCGTTTGTTTGAACTGATGAGAAATCTGAAAAAGTCCGGCGTTTCGATTATCTATATTTCCCATAAATTGAAGGAAATCAAAACGGTGTGCGACCGCTTTACGGTTTTGCGGGATGGGGAGCGGGTGAAGACCGGCGCCATTGAAGAGGAAGATATTGAAACCATTACACGCCTGATGGTCGGAAAATCCATATCGCAGGACCGCTTTATCCATGAACATCAATTCGGTCCAGTGTCATTGGAAGTCGTCAACTTGACAAGCCCGGGCTTGTTCCGAAATATCCATTTCGCACTAAGGCAAGGCGAAGTCCTTGGGTTTACGGGCCTTAGCGGCGACGGGAGGACCGAACTTTTTGAAAGCTTATTTGGGTACCGCAAAAAATACAGCGGCGAAGTGCGGATCCACGGCAAAGCGGTAAAAATAGATCATCCCCGAAAAGCGGTCAAAGCAGGGATCGGCCTGGTGCCAAAAGACCGGAAAGAAAATGCCATCATCAAAGACTTGAGCGTCATCCACAACATGAGCCTGTCTTCCATGGGGCATTTTGAGAAATCCGGATTTATTCAGGACCGGATGGAACGCAAAAAATTCCAGAAGTACAAAGAAATGCTCAATATCAAAGTGCACAATCCCCGGATCACCATCGACAAATTAAGCGGGGGCAATCAGCAAAAAGTGATTATTGCCAAATGGCTCGAAGTGGGCGCAGACATACTCATCTTTGACAACCCGACACAAGGAATTGACGTGGGCGCCAAGCAGGAAATTTATCATGAAATTGCCGAACTGGCCAAGTTGGGGAAATCAGTCATTATTCTCTCATCGGAAGCGCCGGAAGTGCTTCGGATTTGCCATAACATCAATGTGATGTACCAAGGCGAAATAACGGCCAGATTTAGCGGTGATGAAGCTACCGAAGAAGAAATTATGAATTATGCCACTGGTTCAAAAAGGGAGGCTGCGAAAATTGGCTAACATCGATGCAAAAGAATACAAACCCCAAAGTTCAACAGCCAAAAGCCGGCTTTCCTGGCTTTGGTCGGAATACAGCGTCATTATTGCCTTTGTCGTTATTTTTATCGCATCAGCAATTATGAACCCAAGATTTCTGGATATGAACAACCAGCTGAATATTTTGATGCAGGTGTCGATCATCGGCATTATTGCGATGGGAATGACGGTTGTCATGCTGTCAGGCGGCATTGACTTGTCAGTCGGCTCCGTCCTGGCTTTGGCAGGTGTAATTTCCGTCTTGGCGCTGAATGCGTCCGGCAGCATTCTTGTCGGCGTCTTCACGGCTTTATTGGTCGGTTCGTTTGCTGGATTCTTAAATGGGCTGATGGTGGCTAAAGGCAGGATTGCCTCATTTATTGCCACACTCGGCATGATGGCAGGCGCGCGGTCGATTGCGCTTTATATCGCAGACGGCGGCAGCGTCTCCGGGGAAGTTACCGGATTTACCGCCATTGCCAATAGCGATTTCTGGATATTTGATGTGCCAGTACTCATTTTCATCGCGATGACTGCGCTCGTCTTTATCCTGATGCACAAAACCCGCTTTGGCCGTTACGTCTATGCGCTTGGCAGCAATGAAAAAGCGGCGTTGCTGTCCGCAATCCGGGTAGACCGCATTAAAATCGGCGTTTATACCTTGATCGGGACATTGGTCGGCGTAGCGGCTGTCATTGAAACGTCCCGCTTGAATTCCATTTCATCCTCGAGTTCAGGCGCCCAGTATGAATTGGATGCCATTGCGGCTGTCATTATCGGGGGCACGCGGATGACCGGAGGGCGTGGAAAAATCATCGGTACCCTTTTTGGTGTTCTGATTTTAGGTATTTTGAATAATATGATGAACCTGATGAATGTTTCGCCGCATCTTCAAGGATTTGTGAAAGGCCTGATCATTATCATAGCGGTCGTCTTTCAAAAAAGGGAATAGGGGGCAACAATATGGGCTATCGAGTAGGCATCATTGGGTGCGGCTCCATCACGAAAATGCGCCATGCACCGGAATATACGGCGAATCCGTATGTAGATGAAATTGTTTTTTACGACCGCAATCTGGACCGCGCGGAAGCATTGGCAGCTTTATTCGGCGGAAAAGTTGCGGAAACGGTGGATGAATTGATGGAGGATCCAACAATCGACATCATCAGCGATTGTTCCTCAAATGAATATCACCATATCTTCTCTTCCAGAGCATTGCTGAGCGGCAAGCATGTGCTGTGCGAAAAGCCCATTTCGTTGACCATCGAGCATGCCAAAGAAATTCTGGATGCACAAAAAAAATCCGGCAAGAAACTGATGATCGACCACAACCAGCGGTTTACGCGCGCCCATCAAAAAGCGAAAGAAATCATCGCGGGCGGAGAACTCGGAAACGTTCTGACGTTCCGTACCACGTTCGGACATTCCGGCCCCGAACAATGGGGGCACAATAAAACCAACTCGACCTGGTTTTTCAAAAAAGAACGCTCAGGCCTCGGTGTGGCAGGAGATTTAGGAATCCATAAAGTGGATATGCTCCATTACTTGCTGGATGATGAAATTGAGCAAGCCAGCGCTTTTCAAGGTGCCTTGCATAAAGTCAACGAACAGGGCCAGCCGATTGAAGTGTGCGACAACATCGTCTGCAGTTTGAAAACAAAAAAAGGGCGGTTAGGAACAGCTTCTTTTTCCTGGACGCATTACGGCCAAGAAGACAATAGCACAGTCCTCTACTGCGAAAAAGGCATCTTGAAAATATACAATAGCGATGCCTATCAATTGGAAGTGCTGACAAACAACGGCGAAAAAATCAATTACGAGTTGGAAAGCATCCAGACAAACGACAACCAGACCAATACCGGCATGATTGATGCTTTTATTGAAAGCATCCGGCTGGACCACCCGCCGATGGTGACGGGGCAGGAGGCCTTATCGTCATTAGCGGTTATTCTGGCTATTTTAGAAGCAGCGGAGACAGGGCGTGTGGTAACGGTTGAAAGCGGGTCTCTCCAGTATTTTTAAGGAGGGCTTTTAATAAGGAAAAGAAACGCCAGCAGGAAGAAGGAGCGAGCGAAGTGAAGGTGCGCGAAGCAACCGAATAGGAATATGAAAAAATCTACAGACAAGGTTACCGGGAATGGGCAAAAGGGCGTTCTCTTCAGCAATATATAACGGACAATCAAAAAGAAGAAACGCTGGGCAAACGGTATGTCTTAGTGGATGGCAAGGAAGACATCATCGCTTCACTGCTGCTGCTGGAGTTCAAGCCTCGGTTGTTCGGGATTGGCTCAATTGTCGTGGAGCCGGAATTTCGCGGGAAAGGTGTAGGGGCGCAATTGATCCAGGAAAGCTTGAAGCTTCATCCGGATGCGGCTTTCATGCTTTACAGCGAAATCGGCGCCGCTTATTATGAACGCTTCGGGTTCCGGGCACTGCCGGAGTCCCATCAAAGTTCGCTTCAAGCCATCTGCATGATCCGAGCGGATGAGGGATTATGCACACAGATTCTGAAAGAGCCGGTCCCTCCATATTTTTAAAGGTACAGAAAAAAGAAGAACCAAAAGCCGAGGGCTTTTGGTTCTTCTTGCTGGTTACGCACCCTTTTCTGCTTTTGTCCGTCCGGTGCCGTACAGCATCCAGGGAGAAGGAAGGTCAAACTGGTGATTTTCCGGCAAGGACAGGGCTTGTTCTTTGGTGAAGTCCATCCAGATCAACGCATCTTCTCCAACTTCCCGGCACAATTCTTTGTAGGCAGAAGCGATAGTTTCCCACAGGCCGGGTTGATCCATCAAGTCTTCCCATGGATAAATGGCGTGCAGGTAATGAGCCGTTTTAATATCCCGTTTAACAATCACGACTCGTGTGGCGTCTTCGCTTTCGAAAAACGACCACGTTTCCAGTTCGTCTTCTGCAAATAACTCTGGAGAAGCAGGTAACAGATAATAGCATTCGTAAGGGAAAACGGAGCCGTTTTTGACATACAAATCGTAAACCCATTGTTTTTTCCGCTTTAAATCACTCAATTTGTTCCAGGCAAGAGAACCGTTTTCCAGCGGGGACACATCTTTTGCAATAGCTCCGTAAATAACTACCTGAGGCGAGAGCCCGAGCTTTTCCAAAACACGCCGCGCCGGAAGATTCTCTTCCTGCGTGTTGGCGCCGACCCACTGGATATCGGGAAGCTTGAACGCTTCATCCATGACTTGGGAAGTCAGCGCGGTCGCCAGGTCTTTGCCTCGATATCGGATGTCGCTGCGGATTCTCCCAAGTATCGCGTAATGCTTGGCAAATATCGAATAGCCGCAGACGCTGGCCAATTGGTCATCCAAAAATAAACCGAACAGGCGGTCTTGGTCAGTGGTGACCAGCCGCTCAAAAATCCGTGTGACGTAATCGTCTTCAATTCCGGTTTGCATCGCTTCCATATAGGGCAAATCTTCAAGGCCCAGTACACGTATCGTTTTTTCCATTGCCTGCACTCCCTGCTTCTGTCGGATTGACTGGTTCTCCTGTTTATTATAACTTTGAACAAAGGGACTGTGCATGCAATTTGCTGCTGCAGCCAAAACAAAAAGCCATTGGAAAAACCAACGGCCTTCTAAGCTTGGGGAGGCGCTATTTAATGGCACAGGAGTTCGGCGACCATTCGGTGTGAGTGGCTCCGGTACTGACCCAATGGATTTGATTCAGGATTTTATAGCTTCCAGATGGCAGGCTCTTGAAAGATGTGAAATTCAATCTTCCGTCATTTGACGTGTTGCGCCAACCCGGTTTGGTATCCGGATTAAATCCGTATAAAGTCACGTACGCATAGCCCGGCCACTCCGCCAGGGATTTAAATTGCTCATACTTCGAGCCATTATAGCGATAAAGGACAGGTTTCCAAAAAACCGTATCCGTTTCGCGCCCTTTCCAGGCAGTCACATAGCGAGGAGGTTCGGCTTTGACAATTTTTCCGGCACAAGACATGGAGCCAACCGCGTGTGAAGGCCAGTTGCCTTCACCATTATGGGCTTCTGCTGGTTCAGCCGCAAAACCGATGGCAAAAAATATAGAAACAGATGCTAATAGTTTGGTGGCAGTAGAGAATTTTTTGAAAGCCATGGTAATTCCTCCTCTGGAATATGTAGAATAAAGAAAAATAGGTATTGGTTAGAAATTAAAATATACGGGAATAATAAATAATGGAAAATTCAGATATTGAATATAATATCATATTTTTACCAAGAAACCTAGTGTTAGAATAAAAACGAAGAAATTTTTTCATGAATTTTGTCGAAGAAGAAAAAAGTGGAAATGGCTGCTATGCGTTTTTAAAATGGTTGCCTGTTGCAAAGCAGATATATGGGGGTGGAAAAATGGGTTTCAGGAAAACAAGGAGTTTTCTATACAAGATCGACCGGTTAAGCGGAGATTTCAAGGCCGTGAAAAATGGCACCATCGGAAACAGGATCGGCAAACGAATTCTTAGAAAAACGATTAACCGATTATTGTGGAAGTTCTTTAAAATATAATCAGCGAAGGGCCGTCTGCAGTTTTTTTGCAGACGGCTTTATGATGCGCTGTAGATTATTTTCTTTTTAAAACACCCAAGTAATTTGCCCATGGACCGACGTCTTCCCGGTACCTTTCTGCCATCACGCGGACGATTTGCGATAGATGGGTCATGTCGTGGACAACCCAGGTTGAAAGCAATTCCCGCAGTTTGACAGAACCGAATTCCGGATGAATGCCGGTCAGTTCAAAGTGAATTTCCGGATTTACAAGCTGTTTCAGTTTTTCGATATTTTGCAAGCGGAGGGTTTTGAATTCCTGCAACTTTTCTTCAAGTGTAATCTGTGCACCGTTTTTCAAATGAGCAAAGCGGTCAAATGGCGGAAAAGGCTTGTTTTCTCCATATTGCAAAATGGTTTCGAGCCTCGGCAGCCAATTGCTTTTCTCGGCTTCAATCAAATGTGACACAACTTCTTCTGCATTCCATGTGCCTTCGCCTTCGCGGTTTTGCAGCCAGCCTTCAGATAACCCTGACAAGAAGTGGGTAAGTATGACAGGGGTACGCTCCAAAATTTCAATTGCTTCTTCAAGTTTCAACTCCATTAATATGCTCCTTTCCGTGGTTAAGTAAATAAGCAATTAAACATGTTGGATTCATTATATAGTAATCTGAATTTTTAGGTAAGATATAGTTTTATTCTTTATTAAAGCGTATAATGAGTACGAATTTAAAACGGAAAATGATAGCATAGTTTGACTAAAATAGAGAAAGGAGAAAAGGCAAACAAAATTTTCTCGTGTTCCTTTGCCAATTGCCCGAGCTTTAAAGCCACTCAAATGAAATGACAGCCACTAGAAAAGGAGAAAAAAAGATGCTGTATAATGTCGTATTGTTCTTGCACATTTTAGGAGCGGTCATCATGTTTATGGCCATCAGTATCCTCGCATTATCCATGCTTTCCTTGCTGCATGCCAAAGAAACGGAAGATGTAAAGCGCTGGGCGGGACTTGCAGTGAAAACGGACGCGCTGTTTCCGTTAAGTACACTCATCATTATTGTGCCAGCGCTGTATCTTGTATTTTCGACATGGGGATGGGGGATGGCATGGATTAATGTATCTTTAGCAGCGCTTTTGGGCACCAGCTTTTTAGGGCCAGTCATCAACTTGCGCCGCCTTAAAGGAATTCTTGCCGCCGCCGAGGCAGAAACCGATCGGGTTCCTTCTGGAGATTTGATGAAAAAACTGAGAGATCCGGTGCTTTGGAATTCCGTTTCAGTTATGGCGATGCTGGTTTTCGGTATTCTGTTTTTAATGGCCGTCAAATTGCCCTTAGTGGGGTCGCTCATTACAATGGCCATTGCTTTAGTCGCCGGACTTGTATTTGCCCGCGTTATGCTGGCGAAAACTAAACCAAGTAGTTCTGCGGATACTGTCTCATTTCGATGAGTTTAGCTGCACATCAAAAAACATTTGCTGCATACAGACCGTGCTGATGATTCATCAGCATGGTTTTTATCTTTTGACTAGATAATTCTTATATTAAATTATTATGAATAATCAGAAAATATATTGAAAGCAAAAATTTTGATACGTATAATGAAAATGTAAGCGCTTTTTATTTTGGAAAGGGAGTGGGGAGATGTGAACGATAACCATGCAAAAGGAAGAGTGGCCGTAATGGATGAACCGGAGAAGTTGAGCTACCGGGAATACGACTTGCCGGAGCCGGGACCGGGAGCGGTTCTTCTGAAAGTGCTGCGTTCCAATATTTGCGGGTCGGAGCTGCATATATGGAGAGGCCAGCATCCGACAAAAAAGAAGGGCGTACTTGGCCATGAGATGATTGGTGAAGTCCATTCTCTAGGAGACGGCGTTACGACCGACTATGCAGGCGAACCTATTCAAAAAGAAGACCGCATCGTTTCCGCTTATTACATTACATGCAGAAAATGCACTGCATGTCGGGAAGGGCATTTTCACTTGTGTGAACATGCTTACGATTTCTGGAACCAGCCGCCGGAAGTAAGCCCCCATTTTCATGGCACTTTTGCTTCGCACTATTACATCCACCCAGACCAATACTTCTATAAAGTGCCGGACAATGTATCAGAAGCTTCAGCAGCCAGTGCAAACTGCGCTTTGTCGCAGGTTTATTTCGGCTTGGACAAAGCGGGTGTGACGTATGGCCAAACCATTGTTATCCAGGGAGCAGGCGGCCTTGGATTGAACGCGACGGCAGTAGCCAAGGAAAAAGGAGCAAGAGTGATTGTGGTCGATGGTGTAGAAAGCCGTCTGGAGCAAGCCAAACTTTTTGGGGCCGACTATACGCTTAACTTAAACGACTACGGCTCTGTCGAAGAACGGGCAAAAGCAGTGCTTAATCTTACGGATGGAAAAGGGGCTGAATTTGCGATGGAAGTGGCAGGCGTCCCTGCCGCTTTTGTAGAAGGCATCCATTACATCCGGCCTGGCGGCAAATACGTAACCATTGGGAATATAACACCGGGCAAACTGGTGGAATTCGATCCGGGTCTACTAACCAGAAAGTCGATTCAAATTATTCCGGTCGTCCGCTACAATCCCTGGTACTTATACAAAGCCTTGAAATTTCTTTCAGACACCCAAGGGAAATATCGGTTTGACGGCATGATTGATGCTGAATTTTCAATGGATGATATTAAACTCGCACTGGATAAATCCGCAGCGCGGGAAGTGACGAGAGCGACCATTATTATGGACCGGTAACGATTCTTCAGAAAGCCTGATCATATAATCAAAAGGTTCAAAAATTAGCAGACGGAGGTCATACAATGGATAAACCAAAATTATACGTACTGGATACAGGAACAATGAAAATGGATAAAAACTTCATGGTGGCTGCCCATAATCCGGCAAGCATCGACAATCCCAATCCACCGGCTGAATTTGTTGAATTCCCGGTGTATGCGGTATTGATTGACCATCCGGATGGAAAAATTTTGTTCGATACCGGCTGCAACCCGGAAGGAATGGGGGAAAACGGAAGATGGCCAGAAGGCGTCCAAAAGTTGTTCCCGGCGTTCCAGGATGAATCCTGTTATTTGATCAACCGGCTGGAGCAATTGAATCTGCGGCCTGATGATATTAAATACGTCGTTGCTTCCCATTTGCATCTTGATCATGCGGGCTGTCTCGAGCTGTTTACGAATGCGACAATTATCGTGCACGATTCTGAACTGAAAAACACGATGAAGCAATATGCGATGACAAAAGACATGGGCGCCTACATATGGGCGGACATCAATGCTTGGATCGGCAACGACTTGAAATGGAAAACCGTCATGCCGCATGAAGATGAATTGGAGCTTGTAAAAGGCGTTAAGATTTTAAACTTCGGACCGGGCCATGCCTGGGGACTTTTGGGGCTCCATATTGATCTTCCGGGAGAAGGCGGCGTTATTTTGGCGTCGGATGCTGTGTATTCAGCTGAGAACTACGGACCGCCGGTTAAAATTCCGGGAATCATCTATGATTCTTTAGGTTATTTAAGTGCAGTGGAAAAAATCAAAAAATACGCTGAACGCACCAATTCGCAAGTATGGTACGGGCACGATTCCAAGCAGTTCCGCAGTTTCATCAAATCCACCGAGGGCTTTTATGAATAAGGCAGTTTAATTGGACCGGCCCTGCGACATCTGGACATCAGCTGTTAGGGCCGGTCTTCTTTAATTGAAAAAGGGAGGACGAGTGGATGATTGACGTAAAAAGTTATTATTTTGGCTCGATTATCGATGGGGAAGAACTCAGCAAAGAAGGCAGAACAGACCTCGAAGTTTTTAATCCATATACAAATGAGGCCATCGGAAAAATATCCTGCGCGACACCTGAAGACGTAAAGCGTGCGGTGGACACAGCGCAGCGTGTATACACAGAAACGACTAAAAAGATGCCAGCCCATAAACGTTCGGAAATTTTGCGGAAAGCCGCTGATTTGCTGGAGCAAAGAGTGGAAGAGTTTGCCCGCACCCTGGTACTGGAAGCGGGAAAGCCGATTAAAGAAAGCCGGGTCGAAGTGCAGCGGGCAATCCAGGTTCTCCGTTTTGCTTCAGAAGGAGCCAAAGCGATTTATGGTGAAACCATTCCGCTCGACAGCGCCATTGGCGGCGAAAATCAAATCGGCATCGCCAAACGGGTGCCTTTAGGCGTTGTAGCAGCCATCACACCGTTTAACTTCCCACTCAACCTGGCACTGCATAAAATAGCACCAGCACTTGCAGTCGGCAATACAGTCGTGTTAAAGCCAGCTGAAAAAACGCCGTTTTCTTCGGTGCTGCTGTATCATTTGCTGGAAGAAGCCGGACTGCCAAAAGGTGCGTTAAATATCGTTATGGGGCCGGGGCAGGAACTGGTGGAACCTTTGGTGACGCATCCCGACGTCAAAAAAGTCTCGTTTACCGGAAGCAGCGCAGTCGGATGGAAAATCCATGAAATGGCAAAGCGGAAAAAAGTGACGCTTGAACTGGGGTCCAATGCACCGAATATTATTTTCGAAGACGGGGATATCGAGGTCGCGGTCAATGCAATTGTGCTCGGCGGCTATACATACGCCGGACAGGCCTGCGTTTCCGCACAGCGGATTTATGTCCACGAAACCATTTACGAAAAATTCCTTGATAAGCTTGTTGAAAAAGTAAGTGCGCTGAAAACAGGAGATCCGCTGGAAGAATCGACCGATATGGGTCCGATGATTACGGAAGAAGCTGCAGAGCGTGCAGAGTCCTGGGTAAAAGAAGCCGAAGATCAGGGGGCTGCGATCCTGACCGGCGGCAGCCGAAAAGGGGCGATGCTTGAACCTACTGTTATCAGCAATGTTACACCTGCTATGAAAGTCGTCTGTGTGGAAGTGTTTGCGCCGATTGTCAGCGTCATGCCGTTTTCAACGGAAGAAGAAGTGGTGGCTCATGCCAACGATACGGACTTCGGCCTCCATGCCGGCGTCTTTACCGCCGACATCAACCGGGCGATGCGCATGGCAGATGCCATTGAGACAGGCGGCGTCTGGATCAATGAAGTCTCGGTACGGCGCTACGACCATATTCCATATGGCGGCATCAAAAGCAGCGGAATCGGCAAAGAAGGCGTGAAATATGCAATTGAAGAAATGACGGACTTGAAATTTGTCGGGATCAAGCTGTATTGATTTCATAAAAAAGTATTGAATGGATTAACCAATTCCAGATAGGGAGAGGATTAAATGAAGGTGAAGTCAGCGGTATTGCGTGAAATTGGAGCCCAGACTCCGTATGAAGAAAGCCAGCCGATTCAGATTGAAGAATTGGAACTAGATTCTCCGGAGCGGGGAGAAGTATTGATCCAGATAAAAGCAGCGAGCCTTTGCCATTCCGATTTATCGGTGATGAACGGCAGCCGTCCGCGTCCGTTGCCAATGGCGCTTGGACACGAAGCGGCAGGCGTTATCGTTGAAGTCGGAGAAGGCGTCGTCGACTTGGAAGTCGGCGACCATGTGGCGTGCGTATTTGTGCCGAGCTGCGGACAGTGCGGGCCCTGCCGTGAAGGGCGCCCGGCTTTATGCGAGCCTGGAGCTATCGCGAATACAGCAGGGACCTTGCTTGGCGGCGGTCAGCGGCTCCACAATTCTGAAGGTGTGGTCAATCACCACGTCGGCGTATCGGCTTTTTCCGAATATGCGGTGGTTTCCCGGAATTCCGTCGTGAAAGTCAGCAAAGACATTCCATTTGAAAAAGCGGCGTTGTTTGGCTGTGCCGTCATTACCGGCGTTGGAGCTGTAGTGAATACAGCCGGTATAAAACTCGGCAGCACCGTTGCGATTGTCGGTCTTGGAGGTGTGGGGCTCAGTGCGCTGCTTGGCGCCATTGCTGCAGGCGCAAGCCGGATTGTCGCAGTGGATATTAACGAAACGAAGCTTAAGCAGGCAAAAGAACTTGGCGCGACCGACACGTTCAACTCCAAAGATCCGGACGTGGTGGAGCAGATCCGCCAAGCTACCGGCGGAGGCTTGGACTATGCCTTTGAAACAGCCGGAGTGGTGCCGGCGATGGAAGTGGCTTACTCCATTACGAAGCGCGGCGGAACTACCGTCACAACCGGGCTTCCGCATCCGGAACACAAATTTTCTTTCCCGTACCTTTCGTTGACGGCGGAAGAACGGACGCTCAAAGGCTCGTATATCGGCAGCTGCGTGCCGAGCCGGGACATCCCGCGGTATATGAATTTGTTCCAGGAAGATCGGCTGCCGGTTGATAAGCTGATCACTGATTTTATTTCTTTGGATGAAGTAAACAAGGGCTTTGACATTCTGGCGAAAGGGGATTCGTCCCGCATCATCATAAAATTCTAAGGAAATCCATAAAAAATCCGCAGCCGGTGAAATCATCGATTTCATACTGGCTGCGGGTTTTTATTTTTTTATGGAAAGGTCTATTCAATAAGCAAAAAATCATGGTCGAAAATAAATGCATAACTAATATCCACAAACAAAAAATACTTGTCGGATAGCGGAAAGCTGAACGTGCGGATCATTTCAGCCGTTTCGATATCTGCGTACGGATCGGAAAGAATTCCTTTATGCCATGTCCGCATGTGCAGGATGTTTTCCAGGAAATAAGGGCGAAATGCCCAGTGCGACCCTTTTTGATCCGTTTCCGTCGTCCAGCTGCCATCCTGCTTCCTGAAGTTTGAAGACACTTGCTGGCCATCGCTGTTGCAGACATAAATGCGGAAACTTTCTTCTTCGAATGCTTCGGTCACAGAAGCAATAAAGGCATCGGCCGTTTCCGGACCCTGCCATTTCGCCGGCATTTTTTTCATCTTTTCCTCGCAGGCTAAAGCAAATGCCAAGCGTTCTTTGACCAGGGATTTTTCCCTTTGGATAAAACCGAGCACTTTTTCGCCGACATTGATTAGCAGCGAGTCATCAAGCAACGGCGTAAAAGACGGCCTTGCCAAATGGAAGCCCTGGTAATAATGGCCGCCGTTTTTCCAGGCAAAATACAGTTGATGGTCGTCCTCTATATTTTCGTACGAAAGCTTTGCGCCAATTCGGCGCGCAAGCAGCGACACAGAATAGAGAATGTCCTGAAAAACATCCGGGCTGCTCTGGCGGATAATGCCGGTATCGATTTTTAGAATATGCGGTTTAAGTTGGCGTATCCGATCGATGTTCGAGCTTTTGGCCCCGACATGATCGACGGCAATCTGGATACCGTATGTTTTGTAATAAAGCAGCAGATGATTCAGCACATCGAATCGTTCTTCAAAATCATGTTCGGTAATTTCCAGCACCAACCGGTTCATGGAGAATCCTTGTTTTTCAAATTCCAGTAAAGTATGCAAAAAATCTTCCCCGCCGTTGATCAGCAGCTGTTTCGCATTTCGGTTGATGAATAAAGAGCCCTCAGTGCCTGATTGGACCATCTCAGTGATGGCCAATTGCAAAAGATGATGATCAACTTCTACTTTGTACTCGTCCGGCACATCGGCATCGTGGAAAAAGTCTGCCAGGCTGAGCCATTCGCTATCCGATTGGTAACGGCCGAAAATCTCATAGCCGATAATGGTGTGTTTCACTGCACTGACAATAGGCTGAAAGGCAGGCTTTACATGATCGAGGTTTTCAAGAATGTCTAAAGGATCCAAAAGTCCGCCTCCTTACGGGAGCTTTTATGCAATCAAGTATTCTTTTAAGGCTTGTTGAAGCGTGCCGAGCGTTTGTGTTTTCGAATCGAATGTTAAGTCCAAATTGATCATCTTTCTGACGACTTCTGCTCTTAATCCGGTAATGATCGATTTGCAGCCCATCATAGCGGTACCGTCGATAATTTTCATCAAGTGGTGAATAACTTCAGGTTCCATGTCAGCGATGCCGGATAAATCGATGATCAATGTCTGTATGCGGGATCTGCCGATTTCCGTCAACACTTTTTCTTCCAGGATGTTCGTACGGAACGAATCGACTGTACCAATCAGCGGCAGGATGCAAACCGAAGCATTAATCGGAATGATTGGAACGGACAAGTTTTCAACCAGCTGGCGGTGAGCCAGAATCAGGGAATCTTTATAAGTGGAATAACTGATGAAAAATGTATTCAGGAATTTATCCACACCGTTGTTCACAACTTCTTCTAATTTGAAAAAGTCAGGAGCCAAATCGCCTTTGGATAATTGATTGTATTTGTTGATGAAAGTCCAAAGTGTACGGCGGATGGCCTGCACCCATTCCAATTTGAAAGCCAAATCGATTGAATGGGTTGCCCAGGCAATCCCTTCTTGCTTAGCAAACAGATTTAGTTTTTCTTCTTCGCCGTCTACGATATAACCGACTACTTTGTGGGCATTGGCAACCAAGTCAATATTCCCGATAGCCAAGATTTCATCAATTTTATCTTTAACGTTCACAGCCTCTGACAATAACTTTTCTTCAAAGGCATGTTTGTTTTCTGCAAAAAATGCTTTTACTTGTTTAGAATTCTGTAAGGCCTGTGCCATTTTCCCTGCTCCTTTTATGAAATATTTAACTTATGTTTCTCTTAATTAAATCATATAACTGCTGAAATTAGAAATTAAGTATTTCCAATTTTGTTTAAACTAAACCAGTTGCCGAGGGTTTACCATGCCTGTAATTTTTCCCATTTTATTTTTCCATAAAACTAGTACCAGCTACTTTATTTTTATGTGCGAAAGTTGACAGGAATTAGAAGATATTGACTATTCCAAATATTAAATTTATACTAAAACATGAGACAGGTTTAATGAGAAACAGGGAGTATTACATAGAGTGGCGCAATTCTTACACCTAAGAAAAATGTCCGGCAGCAAAAAGAGAAGAACCGGACTTGCACATAAAGAAATTTTCACCTTGCTTGATTCTGGCAGTAGCAAAACAGATTTCCTGTTTTGTTCACTATAGCAATTCAAACTTTTAAAAAGGGGGAATTTGCATGAAGAACCAAAAAAACGTGTGGAAAGTTCTGTTATTGGCATTTATCGTATTCATTTTGGCAGCTTGCGGCGGTGATGGAGGAAGCGAAGAAAGCGGCGGAGAATCTGGGGGCTCCGATGATTCAGGAAGCCAAAAAATCACGGTTTTCAACCGGAAAGTGGAAATCTCTGACCAGCTGGCTGCGATGGCCAAAGAATACACGGAAGAAACGGGAGTGGAAGTGGAAGTATTGGGGACGACAGGCGATGATTATCTGCAGCAATTGCAGATCCGCTTAAACAGCAACCAGGGCCCTTCCATCTTTACGCTTCAAAACGAAACAGAAGCAGAGCAATTGAAGTCCTATGCCTATGATTTAAGCAATGAAGAATATGTAAAACACATTGCACCCGATATGGAACTGAAAGTGGATGACAAAATTGTCGGCGTCCCTTATGGCGTCGAAGGATTCGGGATTGTCTACAACAAAGATTTGGTGAAACCGGAAGATGTAAGCGATTATGCGTCATTTGTCAGCACGCTTGAGAAGTTTAAAGGAGAAGGCATTAATGGCTTCGGATTGGCACAGGATGCCTATTTCCTGATCGGCCATCCAAGCAACTATCCATTTGCCTTGCAGGAAGATCATTTTGACTTTATTGACCGCTTGAATGCAGGAGAAGTGACAATGGCAGAAACGCCGGAATTCCAGGAATTCGGCAAGTTTATGGAAGCGATCAAAGCAAATACACCGAACCCGCTCAGCATCACCTATGACAAGGAAGTCGGTGACTTTGCTTCAGGGAAAACAGCCATGATCCACCAGGGAAACTGGGCATTTGGCATGCTGTCCGAATTTGAATTCGACTTTGAAGTGGGCATGATGCCGTTTCCGTTGATGGGCAATGACAAATTAGCGGTAGGCGTCGGCAACAACTGGGTGATCAACAGCAAAAAAGAAGAAGGTGAGATTAAAGCAGCGAATGACTTCCTGAATTGGATGTCCACAAGCGAGACGGGACACCGTTATATTGTGGAAGAGTTCGGCTTTGTGCCGGCTCTGACCAATATTGATGCAGGCGAACTGGACCCATTGTCACAAGCGGTTCTTGATGCCAGCAACAGCGGCGAAACCATTCCATGGGCAATCAACTACTATCCGGCAAATATTGTGCCGAATGATTTGACTCCGCTCGCGCAGCAATTCTTCTCGGAAGACATGACCGGCGAAGAACTGATTGCGGGCATGGATGAAGCATGGAAAGGCGCCCAGTAAATCAAATAGAAGTGAATCTGGACACGCCTCTTGGCGTGTCCATACTGTAGATAAGGTGTGAATTAAATGAATAGAAATTGCTAAAACCAACCGGACCGTCCACTTCGCTTTCCGTGGGCTCGGCTTCAGCCTCCTCGCCGCTTTGAAAACCCGCTGCTCCTGCATCGCTGCGCTAGCTTCGTCGCAAAGACTTGGCCTCACTGCCTTCGGCCAATGTCTTGCCTGCGGGGTCTTCAGCTTTCGTCGCTCCGTCGCGTTGCTCCTTCACTGCTCCCACAGGAGTCTCCGTGGCCGAACCGGTTGGGCGTCTCTCTTTAATTCGATAATTGAATGTTCATCGGATTGACGCTTAAATAGACAGCTCAAGAGGAAAAGCGACACCTCTAGATAGCCTTCATGTTCAGGAACCGGAGTGGAAGCCGGCGACTCCTGCGGGGCAGCGTAGCGACGAAGTGCCGAAATCCACTCGAGACGTAAGTTCCGAGTTAGTTCGGCGCGAGCCCGCGGAACGCGTCCGGCTGAAACGGAGGATCCGAAATCTCCTGTTGACTGTTCATTCATTTCTCATGCGTAAAAATTCTTTTTTCTACAAGGTTGGACACGCCTCTTGGCGTGTCCACTATTCCTTGAATATGTCTAGATCATTCGCCAGAAAGAAGGGGTGGGCGTGCCAAATCGAAATAAACTAAAATGGTTTGTCTTATTCACAGTTCCATTGATTTTCATTTTTACGATTGTCGTACTCATTCCGTTTCTTGTGGGCATTTATTATTCGTTTTTTGAATGGGACGGTATCGGAGCAAATCCGAAAGTATTTGTCGGCCTGGATAATTTTGTGGAATTATGGGGAGATAACCAGTTTCTCCGGTCGATGTGGCTGACGACTTTGTTCACTATCCTATCTGTCATTACGATTAATGTCATCGGGTTGGCTTTTGCCCTCTTGGTCACGTCGCGAATCCAATCAGCGAATGCGGCGCGTACCTTGCTGTTTATGCCGTACTTGATCGGCGGGTTGATTCTCGGATATATTTGGCAGTTTGTCTTCGTCGATGTGTTTTCTTTTCTCGGAGAAGTAACCGGGCTGGACCAGGTGTTTTTCAACTGGCTGGTGGATCCGCAATTTGCTTTATATGGCCTGGTGTTTGTTTTTACCTGGCAAATGGCCGGCTATATCATGATTATTTATATTGCAGGCATCCAGGCGATTCCGAATGATGTGGTGGAAGCGGCAAAAATTGATGGTGCCAGTACGTGGCAGCGGTTTACCCGAATTACGTTCCCGCTGCTGATGCCGGCGTTGACGATTAGCCTGTTCTTGACGCTTTCGTCCGCCTTTAAAATCTACGACGTCAATTTGTCACTGACGGGCGGAGGGCCTGCAAATGCCACAGAACTCTTTGCCATGAACATTTACCAGGAAATTTTCGGC
The DNA here is from genome assembly GCF_030413595.1 of Planococcus liqunii. Taxonomy (NCBI): domain Bacteria; kingdom Bacillati; phylum Bacillota; class Bacilli; order Caryophanales; family Caryophanaceae; genus Planococcus; species Planococcus liqunii. The sequence continues at coordinate 934,535 of NZ_CP129238.1, forward strand.
AGCAGCAATTACGGTTTTGGGCAGGCGAAAGCTATTGTGTTCTTCTTGATTGTCGCTGCAATTACGCTGACCCAAGTGTACATGACGAAAAAGCGGGAGGTTGAAATGTGATGAGAAAAACTTCGGGCATATTAAAATCCGTGCTGCTCATTTTGCTCGCCCTTTTCTTCCTGTCGCCGATTTACATCATTTTCGTCAACTCGTTCAAAGACCGGCAGGAACTTTATGACAACGCCTTGGCGCTGCCGGATAACTTCAGCTTTCAATACTATCTGGAAGCAATGGAAAAAATGAATTTTCTCAGTGCACTTGGAAACTCACTGTATATCACCATCGTGTCGGTCGTGCTGATTGTCATTTTGTCTTCTATGACCGCGTGGATGCTAGTCCGGACAGACAGCAAATGGAGCACAGTCATTTTCATGACTTTCATCGCAACGATGCTGATTCCTTTCCAGACTTTAATGATGCCGCTCATGCAGTTTATGAGCGCCATCACCGAAAATTTGAATATTCCGATGTACAACACCCGGGAAGGCTTGATTTTCATGAATATCGGATTCCATGCCAGCCTCTCGGTATTTTTGTACCACGGCTTTATCAAATCCATCCCGATTACGTTGGAGGAAGCGGCGACGATAGACGGAGCGTCGAAGTTCGGCGTTTTTTGGCGAATCATTTTTCCGATGCTGAAACCCATTACGGCCACTGTCATGATCTTAAATGTCATCAGTATATGGAATGACTTTTTGCTGCCATCCTTGACACTGATTGATACAGCCCTCAGAACCATCCCGTTATCGACGTTCTTTTTCTTTGGGGAGTTCACCATCCAATGGAATTTGGCTATGGCAGGACTGACGCTTACGATCATCCCCGTCATCATTTTTTATGCGATGGCCCAAAAACACATCATCAAAGGGATTGGAGAAGGCGCAGTGAAATAAAGAAAAGTGGTGATGAACGATGCGTGAAATGCCGGGAATAGCGGGTACTTTATACGTTTATGCAGAATGGCTTATGCGATTTTCTGCTGCTAATATCTTATGGTTTATCGCAAACCTTCCGTTATCATTTGTGCTGTTCAGTGTCTACCTCAATGGATTCACTGAAGGATTCGTGTGGTACTTGCTGCCGATTGCCGGATTGTTTCCGGCGGTATTGGTGCCCAGTACAATCGCGTTATTTGCCACGGTGCGTGAGTGGATTATCCAAAAAGACCAGCCGTCCATTACGAAAGCCTATTTGTTCCATGCAAAAGCGAATTATCGGAAAAGCTTATTCTCCGGCATCTTTTTAATGGGAATCTGGCTGGTTTGGCTAGTGGATTTCTACTTTTTCAAAGCGGCGAACGGGTTTTTCGGTCTGCTCTTTGCATTCATAGGATTGTTCCTTTTTGTTTACACGCTAAACTTTTTTTCGCTGAGTGCGCATTTTGACATGAAACAACGGTCCTTAATGAAAAATGCTTTTTACGTCACCATTGGCAATCCGCTGTTGAGTTTGTTTATTCTTGCAAGCAATCTTGCTGTATTTTATGTCAGTACTGCAAAACTCTTATTTTTGCTGCCGCTTTTCGCCGCATCGATCAGCGCATATCTTTCTTTTCTTGCCTTTTACCGGTTTGCTTTAAAAACGAAGAAAAAAATCACAGCTTAATAAGGAAGGAAAAGCAGTGACAAGGAGGAGGCGAGTACCATCAGCATATATCCGAAAGCCTTCATTTATGATTTAGACGGCATAATTACAGATACAGCAGAATTTCATTTTTTGGCCTGGCAGAAAATCGCACAAAAACTTGATATATCGATTGATCGGCAGTTCAATGAGCAGTTGAAAGGAATAGGGCGGATGGATTCTTTGGAACTGATTCTAAAACTGGATCCTTCCTTATCCGAGCTGTCTAATGAAGAAAAAGAAAACTTGGCCAATCGGAAAAATGAGCTGTATCTGGAATTGGTCGAAACCATTGATTCATCTAATATCCTGCCGGGCATCGAAGAATTGCTGGCGGCCAACAAAGAACAGGGCTTTAAAATTGCCTTGGGTTCAGCAAGCAAGAATGCACAGTATGTATTGGACCGGCTTGGGTTGACCCACTATTTTGATTACATTGTCGATGCGTCGAAAGTAAGTAAAGGCAAACCCGATCCCGAAACGTTTACGGCCGCTGCAGATGCTCTCGGAATTGAATATCCGGCATGCATCGGCATCGAAGATTCAGCTGCAGGAGTTGCAGCCATCAATGCCGCCCACATGTTTTCGGTAGGAGTCGGGGACGCTGAACAGCTTTCCGACGCCGACTACTTAGTCGAGGCTACTTCACAATTGGATTTTGAAGAAATTATCGAGCGGTACCGGCACCAGATGGTATTGAAAGAATCGGATCAATAAACGCTGAAGTTTTGACCACCAAAGGGACCGGCTGAGGAGTGAAACCGATGACCTGGAAATTGACGAAATATGGACTGGAGAAACCTGACCTTTTGCTTGATGAGAGCATTTTGTCAGTAGGAAATGGCTATCTAGGTGTTAGAGGGAATTTTGAGGAAGGCTACCCGGAACTGTTCAGTTCAATCCGGGGAGCCTATATCAACGCATATCATGACGAAACGGAAATTGCGTATGGGGAGAAATTATACGGCTTTCCGGTGATGCAGCAAAAAATACTCAATGTGATTGATGCGCAAACGGTCCAAATATATGTGGACGACGAATTGTTCTCCTTGTTTGAAGGAGAGGTAATTCATTTTGAACGAAATTTACATATGGATGCCGGTTTTGCAGAGCGTATCGTCCATTGGAAATCACCGAAAGGAAAAGAAGTGAAGGTCGTTTTCCGGCGTATGGCTTCTTTTATTACACGGGAGTTATTTGCCCTTTCCATCCGGATTGAGCCGGGAGAAGGCATTCGGAAACTAAGAATTGTGACGGCAGTGGATGGGGACGTCTCGAACTTTGTAGATTCCAGCGATCCGCGTGTAAGTTCGGGCCATGCAAAAAGGCTTCATGTGACGGAAGCCCGGAAAGAAGAAGATTTTAGCATTGTGAAGTGCCTGACCTATGTTACCCAACTGGAAGTGGCTTGCGTAACAGCCACAGATATTCAGGCTGAGAAATATACTTACAGCAGCCAGGTTGAAGGCAGCCGCGTAGAGGAAACTTATGTGTGCGAAGGCTGGCGGACGATTGAGTTTACGAAATTCAGCGTCTATACCGATACATTGAGGCACGGAATTGAAGTGGTGGAAGAAGCGCGGATGCTGCAGGAACGGCTCGAAGGCAAAAGTTTTGAGGATTTGCTGGTGGAACAGCGGACATACATGGACCGCTTTTGGCTGCATTCGGATGTCGAAATTGACGGCGACGCGGCAATGCAGGAAAGCATCCGGTTTAACCTTTTTCAGCTGCTTCAATCGGTTGGAAAAGATCCGCACAGCAATATCTCGGCAAAAGGCTTGTCTGGAGAAGGGTATGAAGGGCATTATTTTTGGGACACGGAAATCTTCATGTTCCCGGTATTTTTGATGACCAATCCCGAAATTGCAAAAAACTTGCTGAAATACCGCTATTCAATTTTGGAAAGCGCAAAAGCCCGTGCAAAAGTCCTCGGCCATGAAAAGGGGGCCTTGTTCCCTTGGCGGACCATCAACGGACCTGAAAGTTCGTCATTTTTTCCGGCAGGCACGGCGCAATACCATATCAGTGCAGATATCGCTTATAGCTATGTCCAGTACTATTTGGCAACAGGAGACGAAGCGTTCTTAAAAGAAGCGGGAGCAGAAGTGCTGTTTGAAACGGCGCGTTTGTGGATTGATACGGGGCATATGAGCGGCACTGCTTTTAAAATCGACAGCGTGACCGGTCCGGATGAGTACACGTGCATCGTCAATAATAATTATTACACCAATGTGATGGCCAAGCATAATCTGCTTTGGGCCGTTAAAGTTTACCGGATGCTTCAGGAAAAAGATGAAGCGCATTTGAGTGAACTTGCAGAACGACTGGCACTTACGGAAGCAGAAGCAGCGACTTGGCAGGAAGCCGGCGAAAAAATGTATCTGCCTTATGATGAAGCCCATAAAATCAATGCACAGGATGACAGCTTTTTGCAAAAGGCACGCTGGAATCTGGAGGACACTCCAAAAGAGAAATTCCCGCTTTTGCTGCATTATCATCCGCTTACGCTTTATAGATACCAGGTCTGCAAACAGGCTGATACGGTTTTAGCCCATTTTCTGCTTGAAGACGAACAGGATGTGGCCACAATCAAAAATTCTTATGACTATTATGAACAAATTACCACACATGATTCTTCGCTTTCTTATTGTATTTTTAGCATTATGGCTTCCAAATTGGGGTATAGGGATAAGGCATATCATTATTTTAAGGAAACAGCCCGGCTGGATCTCGACAATAGCCACGGCAATACAAAAGACGGGCTCCATATGGCGAATATGGGCGGTGCCTGGCTTGCCATTGTGTATGGATTTGCCGGTTTGCGCATCAAAGAGGCTGGCTTAAGCTTTGCTCCTTCATTGCCATCAGAGTGGAATGCTTTTGCTTTTCACTTTCAGTACAAAGGCAGGCTGATTTTCTTGCGTATAGAACGGAATGCGGTGAAGTACCTTTTGGTCGAAGGTGAGCCTGTAACGGTGTATCAGGATGGAGAGCCTATCCGGCTTGAACCGGGAAAAGAAGTAGCAATCAGGGAATCCGCAAAACGCCATTAAGTGAAAAAGAGTATTTCTATTTCGTATTGCTTCCTCGCTAAGCCTTTAGCTTCAATCAGCCACCGGCAAAAGCTCTATGCTACAGACATCTATTGAAGGTTCGGCTGGCCTTGGGCCGGATCTCCTTGCAGAATGGAAAGGGTGAACCTTATGGCAGCAAGCTACAAAAACGGGACCGGCGACAAGACACCATTTATTGCAATCGGAATTGTATTGGGGACAATAATCGGCGCCATTTTAGGCCTGATGTTCGGCAACGCGGCAGTGGGAATCGGATTTGGCATTGCCATCGGCTTTGCTGCAGGAGCAGCAATGGAACAAAAACGCATTAAGGCTTAAGGAAGACAAAAAGAATGCCGTATTCACTTTTCAGAGTGAATGCGGCATTCTTTTTGTTATTCATCAAATGCAAGATCTTCGACCCATCTGGCCATATGCTGTTTGATGGATTGATTCGCTTCAGGGTGTGCATTTTTTAATAAAGTGACATTGTAATTTTTTTGATTTTCACTTTCCACGAAGGTGGGGGTAAAAGACGGCTTTTCCAATTCAATCTTGGCTGACTCAGCATCAGTCGTTTTGACCGCTTGAATGTGAAGAATGCCGCCAATTTGCTTTTCCAAGCCTTCCTGCCCTGACAGGAAATTGCCTAAGGAATAAATAACAAAACTTTTTCTGCCATCAGTGGTTTGAATCCATTCTACTGGCTGAAGAACATGAGGATGATGCCCTAAAATCAAGTCGGCACCTTGTTCTGCGGCAAAATGGGCGAGTTCGATTTGTTCTTCAGTAGGCATCGTTTCGTATTCGTTTCCAAAATGCAGGCTTAATACCACTACATCGGAAGCATCTTTGGCTTTTGCCAAATCAGTTTGCAATGTTTGTTTATCGATCCGGTTAAGCAAGTAGTCTTTGCCGCTGGGGGTCGGAATGCCATTTGTGCCATACGTGTAAGAAAGAAAAGAAAACTTGATGCCGTTTTTTGTAAGCGTTGTGAGTTTGTTTCGTTCTGCCTCCGACGTATGAGCGCCTGCATGCTCTATTCCGAGTTGATCCCAGTAATTAATGGCACTGAGAATCGCCTTTTCCCCTCTGTCGAGTGTATGGTTGTTCGCCATGGACACGACATCGATTCCCGTATCTTTCAACGCATCGGCCACTTCATAAGGACTGTTGAAAGAGGGGTATGTGGAAAGCCCGATTGAGTCTCCTCCTACAATGCTTTCGGAATTGGCAACCGTGATATCAGCCGCTTCGAGAAAAGGCTTTGCTTCATCAAGCATGGGGGTGAAATCAAAACCACTGCCGGTTTTTGCATCCAAATAAACCCGCTCATGAATTAAAATATCGCCGACTGCTGACAAAGAAACACGGGAAGATTTTATAAGTTTGGAAGGAATGATAGCAACAGGAGCACTTCGCGCTTCAAATTCTTCAGCTTCCGGTGCAGGAGCAGCGCTGTTCGTATGGGACAAGCAGCCGGCCAAAAACAAACACAGCAAAATCAGAAGCAGGGTTAGCAAATTTTGTTTCGTTTTCACCTTAGACACTCCCAAAAGTTCAATATAAATTATCGAGTCCTCACAAATCAAAAGACTTATGTATTTAATGATATAGTACTATAAAAAACGGGTTTTATATAGTCTTTTTGTGATGGCTTTATAGGAGGATTAACTTTTCTTGCGGCCAGTACTGAAAGGTTAATGAAAAAAACACAAATATCTATCCAAGTCTTTTAGGCTATTTATCGAAAATAAATAACTTCCAGTAAGCAATATAGTTATCCACAAGTATACAAATTTGACTGCTCTTAAACGGCTTTGCCTGAATGAATAAGACTTCTTCTAATTGCCGGCTGTCAGCATGATTCAAAGCTATGCAATCTGTTTTCGGAATATTGACAATTAACAGAAAAAATATAGTATGAACTATAGGTAGACTTTTTGCTTTTTCATTCACCGCTTGCAAAGTTCACTATTTCAAGAGGGAGGGAAAAAAACTTGGCTACTTTTGAGGAAAAACAGCCTGCCGTGTCTGTGGAAAAACTGAAGTGGATGTATGAACAGATGGTGAAAAGCCGTTATTACGAAGATCAAATGGTAGAGGTTTATACCGAAGGAAAGGCACCGGTTTTTAATATTGGAGCAGGACCGGTTCCAGGCGAAATGCACTTGTCAACCGGGCAAGAACCGGCTGCTGTGGGAATTTGTGTGCATTTGACTAAAGACGATACGGTGACCGCTCCACATCGTCCGCATCACCATGCCATTGCCAAAGGCGTTGATTTGAAAAAAATGACGGCCGAAATTTTCGGCAAGGAAACGGGGCTTGGCAAAGGCAAAGGCGGCCATATGCATTTGTTTGATCCAGACGTCAAATTTTCCTGTGGCGGAATTGTCGCTGCGGGCATTCCGCATGCTGCAGGTGCGGCACTGGCCAGCAAGATGCAAGGAAGAGATTGGGTGGCAGTGGCATTTATCGGAGAAGGGGCAGCGAACGCAGGCGCTTTTCATGAATCGCTGAACCTGGCGGCGTTATGGAATCTACCGCTTATTGTGGTAGTGGAAGACAATTCTTATGGAATCTCTGTTCCAAAAGCGTCTTCTACTGCTGTTGCATCCAATGATCTCCGGGCAGCGGCGTATGGAATTTCAGGGGCATACGTAAAAGGCAACGATCCAATTGCCATGTATAAAGCGTCAGAAGAAGCGGTTGCAAGAGCACGGGCAGGCCAAGGCCCTACCATTATTGAAATTGAAACGCATCGTTATTTAGGGCATTTTCAAGGAGATCCTGAATTGTACCGTGATAAAGCGGAAGTTCCGGGGCTGCGCCAATTGGATCCAATTTTGAAACTGCGGAACATGCTGCTGGAAGCAGAACAAGTCTCCGAAAAAGAGATTGAGAAAATTGAGAAGCAGGCAAAGAAAATAGTGGATGAAGCTTATCAATTTGCACGGGACAGCAAGTACCCTGAACCCGAATCCGCATTAAAGGATGTCTTTACATCTTAATAATGAAAGGGGAAAATTCCGAATGGAAACAGCGAAAAAACGGATTTTAACCGGGAACAAAGCGATGGCAGAAGCGATTGCGCTTGAAATGGAGCGGGATCCAAGCGTTTTTGTACTCGGTGAAGACATCGGAAATTACGGCGGTATTTTCGGTTCCACTCAAGGGCTGATTGAAAAATTCGGCGCTCAGCGGGTGCTGGACACGCCGATTTCTGAAACGGCTTTTATCGGTGCCGCAATCGGTGCGGCTGCAGAAGGCATGCGGCCGGTAGCGGAATTGATGTTCGTCGACTTTTTCGGCGTTTGTATGGATCAAATCTACAATCATATGGCGAAAATCCCTTATATGTCCGGCGGCAATGTTCAGTTGCCGATGGTTCTCATGACAGCAGTCGGCGGCGGCTATAACGACGCTGCCCAGCATTCGCAAACGCTTTATGCGACGTTTGGACATATGCCGGGAATGAAAGTGGTCGCGCCTTCCACTCCTTATGACTTGAAGGGCATGATGATTTCGGCCATCCGGGACGACAACCCGGTATTGTTTATGTTCCACAAATCGCTGCAGGGATTGGGCTGGATGGAACAACTGGACGTATCTGCTGCACATGTGCCGGAAGAAGCCTATACAGTGCCGCTTGATAAAGCGAAAGTCGTGCGGGAAGGAAAAGATGTCACGATTGTAGGAGTCCAAATGATGACCCATTACGCTGTAGAAGCAGCAGAAAGGCTGGCAAAAGAAGGAATTGACGCCGAAGTAATCGACTTGCGGTCTATTGCCCCGATTGATAAAGACACGATTCTTCAGTCGGTCAAAAAGACACATCGTTTGTTTGTCGTTGATGAAGATTATAAATCCTACGGCATGACTGCCGAAATAACTGCAATTGTAACGGAGGAAGTATTTTACGATCTGGAAGCCCCGCCGCGTCGCTTGGCCAATCCGGATGTGCCGATTCCTTACAGCCGTCCGCTTGAAGATTTTGTCATACCGAATGTGGAAAGAATCTACGAACAAGTAAAAGCACTGATGGATGAAGAATGAAACTGGAGGCGTTTGAATGATCGAAGTGAAATTGCCAAAAATAAGGGAGGATGTCAATGAAAGCTTAGTGGTCATCTGGTTCGTTTCTGAAGGAGACGCTGTAAAAAAGGGAGACCCTTTGCTTGAAATCCAGACAGAAAAAGAAGTGAGTGAAGTAGAAGCGGAAGCCAGCGGCACAGTCAATGAAATTATTTACAAAAGAGGCGAATCAGCCAAAGTCGGGGAGGTGTTGGCCACGATTAATCCAGCAGAAAACGCGCAGGAAACAAAACCGGAAGAGCAGAAAATCGTAGAAAACACAGAGCCGGAAACAAAAATTCCGGATGATGGGCAAAAGCCGGAAGAACAAAAGATAACAGAGGATACGGAACAGCCAAAAGAGGCTTCCGGAAAAACCGGCCCAGCCAAAACACTTCGATTGGCGCCTGGATTGCGGAAGCTGGCACGGGAACTGAATGTTCCGTTAGAGTCTATTGCGGGAACCGGAAGAAACGGCAAAATTACGGAAAAAGACATCCGCCGAGTGGCGGGCCAAGCCGCAGCGGCAGAGCCTGCTGCAAAAGCGGAAGAATCACAACAAGAAGAATCGGCGCCAGAAGAATCAACAACAGACCAAGCTATAGATGAAGCACCAACAAAAGAAGTGCCTGAGAAGGAAACAGCACAAGAAAATGCGGGAACTGAAGAATTGCCAAGTGAGGAGCCGCCGGAAGAACTGGCGCAGCAAGAACAAGCAGCGCTTGCTGAACAGGCGGAGGCTATACTTGAACCGGACGAAAACGATCGCGAATCCGATGCTGTACCGTTTTCTGGCATTCGGGGAGTGATTGCCAAACGCATGACCGAAAGTCTGCAAAACAGTGCGCAGCTTACTGAGACGGCTTGGGCCGATGTTACAAAACTGCACAGCAAAAAAGATGCATCAGGAAAAGAAGCAGGTTGGACAGCCGTCGTTGCAAAGGCTGCAGCCCAGGCCTTAGGCAACCATCCGCTCGTAAATGCCCATATTAAAGAAGGGCAAATCCTTCCGCAAGAAGCAATCAATCTGGGATTTGCGGTTGATACGGATCGCGGCCTCCAAGTCGCGGTTCTACAAGAGGCAGACAAGCACTCGCTTGGCGATTTGCAAAAACATCTTGCGGACCTCGCGGAAAAAGCGAGGAACGGCCAATTGGCGAATGAACAAAGTGCCGGCAGTACGTTCACCATCACCAGTCTAGGGGCATACCGCATCCAATTTTTCACGCCTATTATCAACCCACCGGAAACGGCGATCCTGGGCGTTGGAACGATTGAAACCTATCTGGCGCTCGAAGGCGGAAAAGTACAGGAAAGAAAACGGCTTCCATTGAGTTTGACAATTGATCACCGGGCGATTGACGGAGCTCCGGCTGCGAAATTCCTGGGCGATTTGATTGGGCTTCTGGAAAAACCGAAACAGCTTTTTAAAGATGATGAGGTGATGGAGAAGAAGGCAGAGAAAAAGAAAGAAAAGAAGAAAGACAAAAAGAAAAGCAAAAAGAAAAAATCCTGAAAAGAAGCGGTTCACTAGAGGCGTCTGCTGACAGAACCCATTCTTCTAGAAGTCATTTATGTTGGCAACAAGTTAAGTTTCTCAGTATGGGCAAGGCATTCAGGAACAGGAGGAACATGTGTGGCCAATTAATTTTTGCAAAGAGGCATCCGTGGGACCAGTGCACATACAGACGCGGCCGTTGTTTTTGAAGGGCTGGACTGGCAGCAAGCTGGTGAGAAACCGGAAAAGTGTCCGCATTCTGTCTGGCAGCTGCTGTGGCATATGAATTACTGGCAAGACTTTATGCTGGCCTACTTAAAAGGCGAAGCGCCGAGAAATCCGGAACATGCGGCAGAAACCTGGCCCGAAGATCCGAGGCCAGCGAGTGAGCAGGACTGGGTCCAGGAAGTTGAGCGTTTTTCAGCCGGCCTGCAGCAAGCTGAACAGGAGTCGGCAAAAGATTTTTCGGAAGAAGGCTTCGGCAAAAAAAGAAGAACGCGTGCGGATCTGCTCATGGTGATTATCAATCACAATAGCTACCATGCCGGACAAGTCGTCTTCGTGCGCCGGATGATTGGCGCTTGGCCACCGCCTTCCGGTGGCGATACATGGTAAAGGGGAAAGAGTAGGGTGGTGAATTAGCGCTAAAAATAAAACTGGTATTAATCCTTCATGAAGAAGCACGTTCAGGATGGTTCAAGGAAGTTTGGAAAAGCAGGGCGGAAGGCTAAAACTATAAAAGGAGAAGAGTGTCATGGCTAAACTCAGACCAAAAAGACGAAACGAGTTTTTCCCCAGCCTCTTTGAAAGCACGGTAGAAACAGATGTATTCAACAAATTTTTTGGGGAGACTCACTACCCGCAAGTGGACATCCAGGAAAAAGAAAATCGCTATGAATTGGAAGTGGACTTGCCCGGATTTTCTAAAGAAAATGTCGAAGTGGAATACCGGGACGGCTATTTGGAAATCCGCGGGACAAAAGAACGGAAAAGCGATACAAAGGAACAGGAAGGGCGCTATATCCGCAAAGAACGGACATATGGTTCTTTCCGCCGCAGTTTCTATATTGGAGAAATTGAGGAAGCCCAAGTAGCGGCCACTTTCCAAAATGGGGTATTAACGCTGAGCATACCAAAAGCGCCGAATTTGCATAACGATCATCAAGGACATCGTATTCCGATTGAGTAGAAAAAGGTTGAATTTAAAAAGGCAGTTTGGATTATTCATCCAAACTGCCTTTTGCTATTCCAGGAGTGTTTGCAGGCAGTTAGTTGAATTCAAGGGATAAGGCAGATCGGTAGGCGGGAAAGTAATCAGAATCCATGGGAGCTTCCATTGTTTTACAAAGCTGTTGATAAACAGATTTGTTCCATATTTGCCTTGCCACACAAAAATTGAAAGAAGTGTTTTTGCCAAATTGCTTTTTAAAGAGATAAAGAGAATCGTCCGCTGCATTTGTCCGTCCGCCGCCTTCATGGATCAATTCCACTCCGTTCTCTTTCCCCCAGACCGCAAGAGCATAACGCAATATGAATGCAGGAGACAAATAATCGAATTCCCGCATGGTCCCGGATAAGTGAATATGTATGGTCTTTTCATACAGAAAGTTTAAGGACATTCCGATTGTCTGGCCTTCATAGCTTACTTCCACCAGCAGCAGATTTGGTCCAAAGTATGTCAGGAGTTTTTCAAAATAGGCATCTGTATTCGAAAAATAAATTCCATACTTCCACTAAGCAAAGAAGTTATTTGGTAAAAATATGTATAAAAGGATGGGTTTATAACTAAAAAATCTTAAATTGTAAATTTTCTGACACAAATATCGGTTTATGCGTTACTATTTGTTTAGGCAATGAAATGAATCATCCTACAGAGGACTTATAAACTGTAATGGGCATACGAAGATGCATTTATAGTTTGGAAGTTTCGAACAGGCACGATAGAAGGGATTAGTCATGGATTGTTTAAATAAAACCTTTCTCTCTAGCGCCATTTAACCTCTCTTTGATTCCCAGGCCTTACTGATTCGTGTCTTAAAGTTAATCGTTGTTCTTTCTTGATGCCCAGCCAAGCCGACAATTTAAGAAGGAGATGGAACTTGATGCAGCATAATCAGCTTTTGACTACCGAAAAAGTCCAATATACGTTTACACGTGTAAAAGATACCTACGAGGAAAATGGCCAAAAATTCATTACGTTGTTTGGCAGATTGACCGTTCAAAATGATGGGCAGTCGAAAAGTGCGTGGGTTGAAATTGAAGAAGTGAAATGGGAGCAGGCGACAGAAAAACTAAAGAATATGCCGGATGCTATGTATATGTTCAATGTCTCCAAACAAATTTTTAAAGATTTGCTTCAAATTGCAAGCAGCCATCATCAGGAATTATACTGTTTGACGCCTGTTTATGTCGCAAGGGAATATAACAAATTGGGCAGTTAAATTCATACATATTGACAAGGAACTTAACCGGAAGTGGGGAAGTTCCTTTTTAATTTGTCGTAGCTTGGAACTGCTGAAACACCTTTCTGGCAGAAGAGGTAGAGCTGCATATGGAAATCGGGATGCAATCTGTTTATACGTAAAGTTAAGCCTAATTTGGCCATAAGGCGGGTATAGAAAAGAAATGTGTGAATTGCCTTAATGCTAAATCAGGAGGAGGTCATCTCATGTATAAAAATGGCTGGAACTTATTGTTTTTTAAAGAAGCTGGTTTGCTGTTTTCCGACCACTACGGAATAAAATTAGATACAGATGTGCCAAATCCCTTTCAAAGCAAATATGAGAATATCGCACAAAAGGAAGTCATTGAATTAATCCATCCGATGACAAAGCAGCCTTATTCGTTTCAACTTCATGAATACGCATACGGGGATGAAATCCTGCGTTATGCAATTGCAGAGATGATGGAAAATGGCTTAAATTATCAGTGTGTGTGGCAGAAGGCAGAGCCTCTCGAATCCCGGAATGCCCAAAAGGAAAGTAAAGAAACGAACAGTCTGATTAAATTAGACCATCGTTATGGCGTGTACCATTCCGTTCCAGGAATGAAAGAATTCTTGGCTCGCTATCAAGCTATGCCGTTTCTGGAACTTTGGCAGGAATACCATGAATATTTAAAAGCCAAGTTTGGAGAAGCTGTTGTGCCATTGTTGCCCGGGAATGCCAGTGAAGACATTGACGCTGTTTTCCACTTATGCAAAGCCGAACCCGTGGGGGATTTCGTCTCGCTGTACCGCTACTGTGATGGCAACGATCTGGATATGTGGATGGAGTTAGTGGAAGCCGGGCATCCAGCTTATGCCCATATTACAGGATATCCCCTGATGAATTTACGGGAAATCCGTCTGGAAGCCGAAGAAGCAGCACGGGAAGCAATCAGCCGGGAAGAAGTCCAGTCGATACCGGAAGGCTTTGTGAAAGATAATTTTATGTTGGCGCAGAAAATTCCGATTTACCACGACGGCGGCGGAAACTTTATCGCCATTGATTTGGACCCTGACACCAAAGGGTACTATGGCCAAATTGTCGAAGTGGACCACGAATACGAAGATCGACTTGTTCTGGCGGATAGTTTAAAAGAATACGTCGCCATTCTTTATTATTTTGTAAAAGAGCTGGGGGTTATCTATAACGGCGAAGGCTTTGAAGGGGAAAAACCGATATCTGCCTATATTGTACGCAGTGAGTGAAAGCAGTGGGGCTTCCGCTGCTTTTTTGCATGCCTTTTCCAGCCAAGTGAATGGATACCGATGAATTTTGCTTCCAGCTGTAGTATGTTTAAGTAGAAGTTAACTTATTACATAAGAAGCGATGAAAACATTCAGTAATTGGAGGGATTTTATGAATATCTTGCTGATGCTGCGGGAAGCATTTTATGGAGCGGACCCAAATTTAATTGAAGAGCTGGAAAAAATAGGGAACGTAAAAGTCTTGTATACCGATAAGGGAATTGACAAGGACGAATTGAAAAATGAAGTAAAAGATACGGATATTATTTTGGTGAATATCGTAAAAATTGATAAAGATATAATGGACGCTGCTCCTCATTTGAAATACATTGTAAAGTTTGGGGCAGGCGTCGACAATATCGACATTGATTATGCTAAACAAAAAGGCATCCGCGTCACAAGTGCACCGGGGTTGAATGCCCAGGCAGTGGCAGACCATGCTTTCGGACTGATGCTGTCAGCTGCCCGGGACATCCCCAAAAAAGATAAGGAAGTAAAGTCCGGCTATTGGGATACAACAATGGGATATGAAATTTACGAGAAAAAACTGGGGATCATCGGTTTTGGCGCAATTGGAAAAGCTTTGGCGAAACGCGCGATGGGCTTTGATATGCAAACGCTGGCTTATGGCAATTACAAGGATTACGAGTTGGCTGAAAAGCTTAACGTCCGTTTTGTTGAGCGTGACGAATTGTTTAAAGAAGCCGATTACATCATTATCGCTACGAGCCTGACAGCTAAAAATAAACATTTGGTGAACAAGGAAACGCTCGCGCTGATGAAACCGAGTGCTTTTTTGGTCAACATTTCCCGTGGACAATTGGTTCATGAGGAAGATTTGATCGAGGCGTTAAAGAGCGGGAAAATAAAAGGCGCAGCGCTGGATGTATTTGAAAAAGAACCGCCGGCCAACGAATTGCCGAAACTGGAAAACGTAGTGGCAACTCCGCATGTAGGAGGAGCCACCTATGAGGCAGTAGCCCGTATAAGCGACTTATCGATCTCCAATATTAAAAACTTGTTGAATGGAGAAGACTTGGATTTTGAAGTTCTTTGAAATTAAGTGTTAAAACGGATTTTGTATATTTCGTGCATAAAAGAGGGTGTTGGATGAATCTGTATTCATTCTGCACGCTCTTTTTTGTATTGTGAAAAAATGAACAAAGATTACTTAACAAATATGGCTTTAAAAACAATTATTAATCATGGTTTTTTCTTCGTTTTGCGAAATTGAAAAGAGAATTTAAGGTTAATATTTATTCTTAAAATAGAATAATAAAAAAGGAGAATGAGGCAGTTGCAGAGAATTATATTTATTAATACTACATGCTGCATAATAGACCGGCAATACAAGAACGTGCCAAATTAAGAGGGGGGAAGGAAGATGTTAATCCATTCGAATGAAGATCATGTCGCGGCTTTGGTGTTGGAAGAAGTAACGGTGCTGTTTGAAGAAATGAAAGCGTTTAGCCAGCTTTATGGACCGGATAAAGAAGACTTGGAAGAAGACGATGAAGCAGCGCTGCTGCTGATTGGCATCAATCTTCTTGCCCCTGCCAGTTTGGACACCTATATCGAAGCCATCAAACTGCTTTCCTATTTTCTAGCGGAGCATTGCTGGCAAGAAGAGCCGGAAATGGAGCTGCGCTGCAGCGAGCTGCTGGACCGGGCGAAGGAAATTTTGCCGGCAGAAAAGCGCCATCGCCGTTCCATCCGGAAATGGATGCTGCAACTGGATGAAAAAATGCTGCGGGCTTTTATTTAAAGGCGAAAACACTGCTTTTCGATGAGCCGATTGATGTGAAAGGGAACGCCAGGGGCGTATACTGACAGTGAAAATTAAATCCGGAAAGGGGATTTTGAAAGTGGACGGTTCACAATTGCTGCACCGGTCGGTTGCTGCCATCACGATTGACGGGCCAGGCGGAGAAAGTTATTTGGAGGATGGTGCCTTTTCAGCGCCGGTTGCTGCTCCGGCGGAACTCGGAGGCACAGGGCCCAAAACAGCTTTTAATCCGGGACGTTTTTTAGCTTTGGGATACAGCACTAGCTTCAGTTTCATTTTAGCGAAAATCATGCAGGATGAAGGGAAGTCGGCGAGAACACGGGTAAGCTGCATCGTGTCGCTGTTCACAGATCCAATGGATGAAGGGTTTAACAAAATCGGCATGGACTTGGAAGTTGCAATCGAAGGAATGGACGAAAGCGAAGTGCAGCGGCTGGCAGATGAGACGCATGTACATTGTCCGGTATCAAAAGCAGTGCTTGGCAATGTCGATGTGCACATCAAAATTATTCCTTACAAAGCAGAAAGCAAGCCGCTGGCATCGGCTGATTGACAAGCACTAGCATAGAAAGAAGCGGTTGAACCAATTGGCTCAACCGCTTCTTTTTTGCTTTGCAAGAGAAGGAAGACAGGATCGGTCTTACGTTTTTCGAAGCACTTTAATGGCGCGGAATAGCCAGTAACCATAAATTCCCATAATGCCATAACCGATAAGGATAATTAAGGCTGGAACGTAATCAGATGTATTGCCGGAATCTGTAGACATTCCAGCTAAGAACAATGGCATAATCGGCAGCATAACTGCACCCGGTCCTGTACTGACCAGCAGCAGGGCGCCAGGGGCTATCACCAGCCACGGCCAAACCGGTTTTTTCTTTTCTTCTGCTTTTTCTGCCTGAGGAAAGGCAGGAGGATGTTCCATTGATTTCTCTTCCAATTCGCTATTGCGCCGAACTGCAGCTCCAATTGTACGCTTTGCCCATCGAATGGACAGCAAAGCCCCGGCTGCAAAGCTAAGAGCAACCACCAGCATAACCACCGAAACTATACTGAATTCTTCCGGCCTCCAAATGGGAAGTACAGCGGTCATAAAAATAATTGGAAGCATAGATACCAGAATAAATGCACTGACGATTAGAACAAGCCAGGCGAGCATCGGCGGCCGTTTGGCAAGTGACTGCATCATTAAGTTTTCCCCTTCAACAAATATTTTTCCTTATTATAAGTCATTGCAACTAGGAATGAAATATTTTTTGAATTTTAATTAGGTACTATGGCATTGTTTGAGGGACGATTAAAGTGCAACATCAATAAATTAAGCGTTTCCCGGAAATCGTGCGGGCAACGTGGATTCCGCTTGTTGCCACTCCGATTGTGCCGGCTCCCGGAAAAATGTGGTCGCCGCAGACATAAAGGCCCGGCAGTCCGGAACGGTGCGAAATGGCGTTAAACAAAGCAGCGTTGACAGTTTGTGGAAAGCCCCCAACATAGCCGTTCGGACGTCCGGTATAATGTTCCCACGCCTTGGGTGCACCGGTTTCAAGATAAAGGATGGCTTCCTGGAAGCCAGGGATCAATTTTTCTATGGCCCTGAGAATGCGGCCAGACACAGCTTCACGGGAAGCTTCGTACTTATCTTTCGCATCCCAGTTTTCGAAGCGGGTATGAGTAGAGATGGTTACGGTTTGTATCCCTGCCGGAGCCCGCAGCAAATCATTCGGCCTTGAAGATGACATGAAAAAGTAATCGCCTTCTGCCAAGCCCTCACCACTTTTGCTAGCAATCTGGCGAAATAGCGGCAAGGGAGCTTTCAGTTTTGACGAATCGACAGCGATATACAATGACAAAGTAGTCCAAGTCGGAGTGGCTAAGCCTTCACGCAACGGTTTTTTCAGCTTGTTGAGCTGTGAAGGCGCCAGGAGCTTAGGCAATTGATGAATCGGCACATTCAATACCACATGGTCTGCCTGGTATTGGTTGCCGCGCTGGTCGGTTGCTGTCCATTTTCTATCCTGTTGCTGCAGCTTTACCACGGTCCGCCGTTTCTTCAAGGTGCCGCCATTTTCGATCAGGCTTTTGCCCATGATTTCGGCGAGTTGATACAATCCGCCTGGAATGTAATATGCGCCTTCGTGATAAATATCAAGTGCCAAGGACGCAAGCAAATAAGAGGCGTCTTTGCTGCCGGTTTGCAGGCTGTCAATCAGCAAGGCATCAATCATTTGCCGAAAAAGCTGCAATTGATCCAGGCCATGGCGCTTCAGCCGCTGTTCGAGTGTTTGATTGAAGAAAGGCAATAATTTTACATGGCTGGGACGAAGAGAAGCCATTAAAAATGACCATTCTTTCGGTGTGCTTGGCGGAAGCACAGGAAGCGGTCCCATCAATGTCCGGATATTTGCGGCAACCGAAAAGATTTCGCTATAAAAAGCCCGGATTTGCCGCTCGTATTCAGGGAAGCGGCGGACCATTTGGCTGACATGCTTTTCCCGGTCTTTAAAAAACTTAAAAGTAGCTTCGGGATGCACCATTTCCATAACAGTTTCAAGCGGCTCAAGTGGAAAGGGTTTTTCCAAATAGCGAAATACCCGTTCAACAATCCCGTTTTCTTCAAGTCCCATTCCGAGGGTAGCTCCAACGGCAAACAAGTATTCATTGCGCTGATACTTGCCGGCACAACCGCCAAGTTCAGAGGAGGCTTCAAGAAGCGTTACATCCATCCCGTGTTTTGCCAGCAGTGAAGCGGTTGTTAAGCCGCCGATTCCTGCTCCCACTACTAATACAGATTGATCCATCCCGACTCCTCCTTTATTTCTATTATGTGGGCATTTTCTTTGCCTTAGCAAGTTTAGGGCAATGGCATTCATTGATGGCATTTTATTAAAAAGCACAAATTTCTAAATACAGGTTTTAAAATTAAGAGCTTAGGCAAAAAAAGAGTGCAAAAAATTTTTGCGCAAAAATTTTAAATTTTATAATTTTTGAAAAAAACATTTGCGCCTGAATGAAAGGCATGGCAAAATAGGTGAAAGGGTTTTCATAACAGACAGCGAGGAGAGGAATTATGAAAAAACAGCAGGAAATCGAAATACCTTTTTTAATGGCTTTAATTCCTTTGGTCATCATGATAGCGATAATGGCAGTGACCATTATTAAATTTGAAGGAAGCCCCCATGTTCCATTGTTGATCGGGGCAGCTGCAGCAGCCTTCATCGGATGGCGCTACGGCTATAAATGGGATGTTATTGAAGAAGGGGCTTATAAAGGCATCCGCATGGCGCTTCCGGCGATTGTCATTATTATTCTGGTTGGCCTCATCATCGGTGCCTGGATTGGCGGCGGCATTGTAGCGACAATGATCTACTACGGATTGAAAATCATTACACCGTCCTTATTCCTGGTAACAATCTGCGTTATTTGCGCCATTGTCACTTTGGCAATCGGCAGTTCCTGGTCCACGATGGGAACCATTGGCGTTGCCGGTATGGGAATCGGCGTGAGTATGGGGATTCCGGCAGCCATGGTGGCGGGAGCGGTCATTTCCGGTGCCTATTTTGGAGACAAGATGTCACCGTTGTCCGATACAACGAATTTAGCTGCAGGGATTACCGGAACGGATTTGTTTGTACATATAAAACACATGATTTATACCACGATTCCCGGTTTGGTCATCGCCTTGGTCGTTTACTTTTTCCTTGGCCGGCAGTTCGGGGGAGCAGCGGTGGATACAGGGAACATCAGCAGCATTTTGACGGCGCTGGAAAGCAATTTCGTAATATCGCCTTGGCTATTGCTCGTGCCGCTTGCCGTAGTGGTAATGGTAGCGAAAAAAGTTCCAGCTTTGCCAGCGCTTGCTATTGGCGTATTGCTCGGCTGGTTGTGCCATGTCTTTATCCAAGGGGGCAATGTGGCAGATGCAGTCAACACATTGCACGATGGCTTCTCAATTTCAAGTGGAAACGAAATGGTCGACAACTTGTTTAACCGCGGCGGCATTGATTCGATGATGTATACCGTCTCGCTTACCATCGTGGCCATGATTTTTGGCGGAATCATGGAACAAGTCGGGATGCTGCAGGCTATTGTGAAGCAAATCTTAAAAGTGGCGAAATCTGCCGGCAGCCTGATTGCCGCGACGATTGTATCGGCATTTTTTACAAATGCAACTGCATCTGAACAATACATTTCGATTCTTCTTCCGGGAAGAATGTATGCGAAAGCTTTCAAGGACAAAAACTTGCATTCAAAGAATTTATCGCGGGCACTCGAAGATGGCGGAACGGTTACTTCGCCTTTAGTGCCTTGGAATACATGCGGTGTTTTCATACTGGCAACATTGGGCGTTGAGACATTTGCCTATGCCCCTTATGCCGTATTGAATTATGCTATCCCGATCATTTCCATTATTATGGCTTTCCTCGGCTTGAAAGTGGAATACTTAACAGAGGAAGAAATAAAAGCGCTCAAAGAAAAAGAAGCAAAACAGGCAGAAGAAAATACGGAAACCGACTCTTCTGGATCAGTACTGACGTAAATTTGAAAAGGCATCAAGCTTAAACCGCTTGATGCCTTTTTATTTTTCATTTCCCCTCCAGCTGCATTTAAAGGTTTCCCGATTCGGGTAATGGATGGAAAAGGACTGGAACGGAGGTCAGTGGATGAAGAAAAGAGGGCTTGGCATTCTTTTTCTTTTACTTCTTATCCTCCTCGCAGGCTGCCAAGACGAACAGCAAGTAACACCGGAAGAACAGCTGGAGGAAGAGCAGGTCACACCGAAGAATCGCCTGATGGAGTATATCAGCCGCTGGGAACAAGGAGATTTTGCTGGAATGTACGAAGGGTATTTGACGGAAGGCACCAAAATGGCATATGAAACAGCGGTTTTTGTAGATTGGCAGAAACAGCTGCATCAAGAGCTGGCGATTCAAAACGTGGAAGTGGCTTATGCAAAGCCGGAAGAAGACATGCGGTGGAGCAAGGAGAAGCCGGCTGATTTCCGCATTCAAATCACAATGGATACGGCAGCCGGACCGGTGGAATTTGATCGGACCTTGACGCTGCTATTTGAAACGCAGGGAGGTACCGAAGACTGGTTCGCTGAATGGAATCCGTCATTTATATTCCCGCAGCTTGAAGAAGGCGATACGGTTGAAATTGAACGGAGCAATCCTCAGCGCGGCGAACTCCACGACCGCACTGGCAAACCGATCGCTGTCAACGGCAAAGCTTATGAAGTGGGCGTGGTTCCGGCCAATTTTGATGAAGCAAAAAAGAAAAATGATTTGGCTGCCCTTTTGGACATCACACCGGCAGAAATTGACCAAAAGCTCGGCCAAAGCTGGGTCCAGCCGGGCCATTATGTGCCGCTCGCTGTTCTGCCGGCAAAAGCGGAAGCAGCCTTGCAGCAAATTTTTGCGATACCGGGAACGGAGCGAAGGGAAGTGCAGCTGCGGCAATATCCGTACGGCGAAGCGCTGTCTCATGTGTCCGGTTTTATTGGCCCGATTACAGCCGAGCAATTGGCCGAACGAAAAGGCCAAGGCTACGGTCCGGATGATTTGATTGGGCGGCAAGGACTCGAAGAGGTGTTGGAGGACCGGCTTCGCGGCGAGCAGGGCGTCCGTATCTTGCTTCGGAAAGCCCTTGAAGGAATTGATCCGATTGTTGCCGCAGAAAAACCGGCAAGGCCGGGAGAAATCATTAAGTTAACGATTGATGCCGAACTCCAAAAGAGAGTTTACCAGGCGATGAAAGGACAAGCAGGTGCAAGTGCCGCTGTTGATCCGAATACAGGTGAGACCTTTGTATTGCTGAGCTCTCCTGGCTTTGATCCGAATGTTTTTGCCGCCGGGATTAAAGGTTCGGAATTCAGCAAGCTGCAAAACAATGCGCTGAAGCCTCTGTTTCCCCGCTTTACTGGGAGTTATGCCCCAGGAGCAGCCATTGAACCGGTCATTTCTGCTATCGGAATGGCTGCCGGTAATGTTTCTTCGAAGGAAATAGGGCACGATGTGTTGCTGAAAGGATTAAAGAGTTTTGGGTTCGGGGAAGAGATGCCGTTGCCATTGAAATTGGCTGTTTCACAAATTTCAAATGACGGCACTTTGGATGCAGCAGGACAGCTGTCGCAAGCCAAATCAGGAAGAGGACAGATGCAAGTGAATCTGCTTCACTTGGCTTCGATGTACGAGCCTTTCGCAACTGGAGGCGCAATATACAAACCGACGCTGTTGCTGGATGAAAAGGATGAGATTTGGAAGGAAGGATCGCTCAATCCTGAACAGGCAGAAACCGTGCGCACGAGCCTGCAAAGTACGGATACGGGCAATTGGCTGGCTGAGAAAACCGGAACAGCACAAAACGGAGGGATAGAAACTGATTTTGCTGTCAGTTTCAACAAAACTAATCCGAATCTGATCTTGGCCGTCATGATTGAAAATGCGAAAGAAGACAATCGTACAGCAGAAGTTTCTGCAGTTTCTGCCTCAGTATTCAAGGAGTAGAATGCCGTGCTTAGCCAATTGCCATTATGGAATGTATGGAAGGAGAAGTTTTCATGGAACTTGTAAAACACTCGGAATGGCAGGATACAAAACTGACTTTGCATTTGCTGTCACAGATTTTGGGGAAGATCCGTCTGGAAACTGCGCAGCAGGAACCGCAATGGGCGCATGTCATGCTGACGCTTACAGTGGATGGCTTTTCGACCGGGCTTCTTTACATCGAAGACCATGTTTTTCAAGCTGATGTGGATATCCGAAAAAATGCACTATCCATTAACGTGGACGGCCAGGAACATTCTATGCCGTTGCAAAATGGAACTTCGATAAAAACCTATTATGAATTTATCTTTCAGACGCTGCAGCAGCATGGAATATTCATTGCGATTAATCCCCGTCCGCAGGAAATGGATGTTGCAACATTATTGAGTGAAGATACAGTTCATCATGTTTATGAGCCGCTGCAAGCTTTGAGGGGCTTGGAGCTGTTTCATTTTGCCCAGCACGAGGAACTGAAGTTTGTCGGGCCATTGCGCTGCCGGAAAGTGAAGCCGGGCTTGTTTTGGGGAACATTTGACGTGTCGGCTATTGTTATTCAAAATATTGCCGAACCGTTTCCGGAGGATAAACCAATTGAGAAAGCGGCGTTCGACGAACAATTTATCGAATTTGGGTTTTGGTTAGGCGATGACCGGACAGATACTCCGTCCTTTTTCATCTTGCCTTACCCTTTTTTATATAAGAATTTGAATGATCCTTCAATAGAACCCAAGGAAGCTTATTATGATAGCCAGGCAAGTGAATATTTTCTGCCTGTCCCTGCAGTGATGAACGCCTCTTCTCCAAGCAGCGCTGTACAGCGGTTTTTCAATACGAGCTTCGATGTATTAACACAGGAGTTGAAGTGGGAAGGGTGTGAATATTATAAGACGCCGTTGCTGATGAAATCCCAGCCCACCATGAAAAGCGGAAACTAAGGGCTTGATATGAAAAGGCGTTTTTCTTGTTGGCGAAAGCCGTTGCTGTCCGCGAAGAAATGGTTTTTCTGTTTCTGTGTTTAAGTGCAAGAACCGGCGGCTAAACATTCTTATAGACAAAAATAGAAGGGGGCAATGTGCAATGAACATCCGGATTGAATGCACATACCGAACAGCGAAAGGAACAGAAGCTTTCTTCCGTTCCGAAGAAATGCCTGCAGGAAAAGGAATGGTCATCGCTGAAGATTTGGAGCGGACCGGGCGCGCCAAAAATCTGGTGTTCGTGGACGGCTACGACAGTTCCTGGACAATGAAGGAAATGAAGGGCTATTTGAAAGGCGTGGAAACGGAGCCGCATAACGTGACCGTTTATTTTGACGGCGGCTATGAGCGGGAAACGCAGCGGTCTGGCCTTGGCTGTGCCATTTACTATGAAATGAATGGAAAACCCTATAGGCTTCGCCAAAATGCGGCGGTCGCAGAACTGCTATCGAATAATGAAGCCGAGTATGCAGCATTGTACATGGCTGTGCAGGAACTCGAAGGCTTGAATGTCCATCATTTGCCGGTCCGATTTATTGGGGATTCAAAAGTGGTCATCAACCAGATGGGTGGAGAATGGCCGGTCATTGAAAAAGACTTGCTCCGTTGGGCAGACCGCATCGATGAAAAACTGAATAGCCTCGGCATTCAGCCCGAATACGAACTGATTCCGCGCAAAGGCAATGCAGAAGCGGACCGGCTCGCGACGCAGGCTATGAACGGAACCGAAATTTCCGGAACCATTGAATTGATCCCGGGCAATTGAATGGAACAACCGATAAGCTAGCTTTTGGAAGCGCAAGTGGATGTACAAGATCCAGTTAAAGACAGAATGACCAATTGGAAAGGGTGTTAGCATGAGATTTTCGACATTGAAAAAGACTGATATTCAAATTTCGGCGCTAGGACTGGGAACTAATGCAGTTGGCGGCCACAATTTATTTGAAGGTTTGAACGAAGAAGAAGGAAAAGACTTTGTCCGCGCCGCACTGGACAACGGCATTACATTTATCGATACAGCCGATGTATACGGCAAAGGGCGTTCGGAGGAACTGGTGGGGGAAGTGCTGAAGGAGTACGACCGCAGCCAGTTTATCGTTGCTACCAAAGGCGGGAGCGACTGGCGGACGGGCACGCGCAACAACAGCCCGGAATATTTGCGGAATGCGTTGGAAGACAGTTTGAAACGGCTCCAGCTTGACTATGTCGATTTGTATTATATCCACTGGCCGGATGACAAAACACCGATTGCTGAAGCCATTGCGGAATTGTCCCGTTTGAAGCAGGAAGGAAAAATCAAAGCAATCGGCGTCTCCAACTTTTCACTGGATCAACTTCGCGAAGCCAATTCAAGTCTGGAAATTTCTGCAATCCAGTTGGAATACCATATGCTCGACCGCAAAATTGAAAAAGACATTTTGCCGTATTGCGTTGAAAACAATATTTCAGTTGTAGCGTATGGGCCACTGGCGTTTGGCATCCTGGGCGGCAACTATACTAAAGATCTGCAGCTGGAAGAAGGCGACTGGCGCAACCGGGTGCCGCTGTTCCAAAAAGGCAATTTCGAGAAAAACATCGAGATTGTTGAAAAGCTGAAAGGAGTGGCGGACAAAAAAGGAACGGATGTCTCAAATTTAGCGCTTGCTTGGCTTCTTGAACAGCCGGGCGTTGACGCCGTCATTCCAGGAGGGAAAAAACGGGAGCAGGTGGAGTCCAATATTGCAGCAGCGGAAATTCGGCTGGAAGCAGAAGTTCTGGATGAAATAGATGAAATCCTGCAAGTAAAGCAGTAAACATTATAAGTTTTATGTGAATGATAGGAAAGAAAAACTAGCACTTTTACTTGATCGTTCGGCAGATTTTGCCGGACGGTTTTATTTGTGGCAAAAATATGTACAGTATAAATAAATGAAATTATTTTCAGAAAAATCAATCTTATTGGTTGCTATTCGAAATGAAATAGATTATAAATAAGTTGTACAAAAGTTTTACAAATAAGAGGCAAGGGAGATGTTCACATGAAGAAAGGTTTAGCTTTATTCGCAGTTGCTTTGGTTCTGTTCCTGTCGTTCGGTATGGGGGTTTCCGCCGATAGCCATACTGCCAAAGTCAGAGTAGTCCATGCTTCACCAGATGCACCCGCTGTCGATGTCTATGTCAATGGAGATTTGACACTAGAGAATGTGCCATTTAAAGCAGATTCAGGTTATTTGGAAGTACCGGCAGGAACGCACAATGTAGAAGTTTTTGCTACAGGAACTGAATATGCAGAAGGCGCTGGCGTATTGCAAGCAGATTTAACCGTTGAAGCTGGCAAAGCTTATACAGTAGCAGCAGCGAATACTGTCGATGCACTTGAATTTGTAGTTGCTGAAGATTCAATGGAAGTCACTGAAGGAAAAACAAAAATTCGTGTGGGCCACTTGTCTCCTGATGCACCAGCCGTAGATGTTGGACTGATCGGCGGGGACGCTGTATTCAGCGGAGCTGAATTCCCGGGAATCACTGATTACACTGAGTTGGATCCAGGAACATATGACTTGGAAATTCGCTTGCCTGATGGAACTCAAGTATTGCCGCTAGAAGGAACTGAATTGGCAGCAGATACAGTATACAGCGTGTTTGCCGTGAACAATGCAGATGCTTTGGAAGTGATTGCTTTGGTTGATTACGAAGCTGCAGCATCACCGGATGGCATGCCGACAACCGGACTTGGTACACCGGATCAGTCAAATGCTCCTTGGATGTTGATGCTTGGTACACTCGCTTTGTTTGGAACTAGTGCAGTTGTTTGGAAAAAACGATTTCAGGAATAGTGTGCTGATTGCCGCGGCAATTGTCTTTCTTGGCGGCTGTGGGCAGCAAGAAGACGAAGTGAGCAAGCGCACTGAAAATATAGACTTTGTGGCAGAGAAACCGGCACCCGTCGAAGTGAAGAAGCCGGTGCCGGTAGCCAACCCCATCAATACCGTTAAAAGGGATGGCATTCTGCCGACAAAACTGGAAATCCCGGCGATAGAGGTGAAATCCGAAATCCTCCATCTGGGACTGACAGAAACAGGGGAAATGGCAGTGCCGGATAACGGCAAAGAAGTCAGCTGGTTTTCTCATGGCTATCAGCCTGGAGAAAACGGGCGTGCAGTGATTGCGGGACATGTCGATGATTTGGAAGGGCCGGCAATATTTTGGGACCTTTCCAAATTAAAGGCTGGAGATAAAATCCTTGTAGCCGAAGGGGATAAACAGCTCCAATTCAAAGTTTATAAAATGGAATCGGTTCCATTGGACAACGCTGATTTGTCTTCAATATTCGGTTACCAATCTTCTCCGGAATTGGTCTTGATCACTTGCGCCGGAACTTATGATTATTCCAGAGGGACACGGGAAGAGCGATTAGTCGTATATGCCAGTTTAATAGAAGAATAATTTTAGACGCAGAAACAGGAAAGGCCGATCAGCCTTCCCTGTTTCTGCGTTTTTTTAGTCTTCATCTTCCGGAAGCTCCCGGTGAGTCTTTGGATATCCCATGGAAACCCATTCAGAACGATATGTGGAGTCCAGTTCAGTCAAGCCGACTTCGGCATGGTCGTACGGAGCGTTCGGGCTCTCCCGGTGGTCGACTTCTGTGCTATTGCGCATATCGTGGTCCGGAAACACCCAAACGGCTTTTTTACGGTTATTGAATGTCTTCACTAAAACAAAAGCGGTAGCGGCTGCTGCACTGGCGTAGAAAAATTTTTGCATCGTTTCACTCAAGGAAATTCCTCCAATTCTATAAAGGATATTTCTTATGGCTTTCCCGTTTCGCTTCACATTTAATCATTGCGCGTTTTTTGCAAACACCAATAAGTTGCAGCGGCAATTAGAGAAAAGAGCGAAAGAAGCAGAGATTTGTAAAAATGGGGCGGCCGGTAAACGAGCGAAACTTTATTGAGGCCATTTTCTGCAGGGATAGCAAGAAACGCATAGTTTGCTTCCAGCACATCGACTTTCTTGCCGTTGACTTTCGCTGTCCAGCCGATTTCATACGGAATCGGCATGGTGAGGTAGGGAGCATTGGCGGTATTCAAATACTCAGCATCAAGGCGGCTGTTGTCCCACTGGACTTGCTGCACGGCTTGTTCTTTAGCAGCTTCCGTTTTCAGCACGTCATAAGGTTCTTCGAATACTTCGAGTTCGGTCAATTGATATAAGCCTTTCGGCATGCGGATCCGAATAGATTCGTCAGCCGGGATGCGGATGGTTAAATCGTCCGCAAAAGTTTTGTAGACGGAGACATTCGCTTTTCTTGTCGTTCTATATGAGTTCACGGTTAAAGGAAAAAAAGCATCCATGGCCAGGTTCTCAAGATGGAAAGACACATATAAGTCGCTTTCAGGCGCAGCTTTTTCCGTTAAAAGTAAATTGAGGCCGCCCGTTTCGCCCGCCACATCCAGCACCCCGTTTTCGTACACAGCATTTTCTCCCTGCAGTTCATAAGCTAATTTTTTCGGTGCAGGCGGAAGCGGCGATGAAATATCGGTGTCTTTTAAAACGACGCCTGTCAGCATGGCATGTTCACGCCGCAATACCGATTCAGTTTTTAGCGCCTCTTCGCTATAGACTGCGGAAGCCGGCCGGATGAACGGCAAGGGATAGCGGTTTTCGTAGGCAACCAAATGTTCCGATTCATGCTTTGCTGCAAAACCAGCCGGAACATTCGGATCTTCATTAGATAAAATGCTGTACTGCCCCTGAAGCAGGCTGTGCAAGTTCGCCCGTTTCCCGAGCGTAGCGTAACGGCTGACGCTTTCACGACCCATGTCAATTTCCAAGTCCACTAAATAAAATTGAAGCACTTGTTCATTCAGTATGCTGGAATAAGCACTTAACCCATGAAAGTTAAGTGCGATTGGCGTGTTATTGCGAACGCCTTCCATCCATTCGATGCGAAAAAGCGGATCCACTTCATCTTGATAAATGGCGCCAATCAGCCCAAGAACTTCGGGGTCGCTGTAATCGGGGCCGGTAATCAATTCTTCGGTGACGGTTTGAGTTTCGCCCCGGATAACGAGCAGCACGTATTCAGAACCGTTGACGGAAAACAGCAAGGTTAACACCAGGAAGGTAGCAGTTGCTTTTGAATAAACCTCATCGCAGACTGCTTTGACAAAAAGCATAAAGGTGAAAAGGGCAATTCCAATGACACCAAGAAACAAAGGAAGCTGAACAGTTCTTCCTTGTTCCATCAAAGCTAAAAGAAGTTGATAGCCGCTCGCAAGGATACCAAGCGCAAGCAAAAAGAGCACGGCCGCTTGCCCTATTTTGGATTGTTTTTGAAGTGTCCAAACATAAGCGGAAAACAGGGCAAGTGCAGAACCAATAACAAGGGAAAGTATTAGTTGGTTTACGCCAATTTCCGGATCGATGGATGCCAAGAGTCCATACAACAGCAAAGAAAGTCCGCCAGCTACTGCAATGTGTTTCAGTGTCAGCCGGTTCAGTGAGCTGAAGCCGGCCGCAACTGCTCCGCCGGCCGCAAACGCCATGAAGTATTCCCAGCGGTACTGAGGCGCAGAAAACCCGTTAAACATACTGGCGGCTTTCGGACTGTAATGAAGAATCACCGAAAACAGCACAAGAAAAACAAAAAAGCGAAACTTGCGCTCCCCGTATAAAGGAAGGGCAAACGCCAATAGCACAAAGAGTGCCGGCAGCACGACAAACGAACTAGTGAATAAAATATTATCGATAAAGCCGAACCAAGGAATGTCATGGGCGTAAGGCGGGCGGTGATTATTCAAATATGCATAAACCGCTGGGATAAATGACACGGCACTGATTCCGGCGCCAAGGGAGCCGCTGATCAAAAACTTAGAGATAGCTGTCCCTTTAGGTGTTTCATTTTCTTCAAGCGGCAAAAGAAGGCGGAACGCAATATAAATGCCGACCAACAGAAAGTTGATGTAGGCAAAATAGAAGTTATCGATCATGGATACAGCGACAGCGAGCATAAACCAGACGCTGCGCTTTTCCCGCAATATTTTTTCCACTCCAAATACCAAGAGCAGCAGCCACAAGTACGCATCCGCAAAAAACTCCCAATAGGTAGCGTGGCGGAAATAGATATTGGAAAAAGCATACACACAAGCACCCAAAAAAGCAGGGATCGGACCGAATTTCATGTACCGGAATAAAGCGGTCCCTATAAATAACACTGCGGCAAGACGGACGATATTGATAAAAACCGCCGCATGTGCCCAAAACAAAATATCCGGAGTTCCAATGATTCCCGTTGATTCAAGCAGAAAAACGGCAATGACCGTCAAAAGGAAAACAAACGAAGTGGAAAAATAATAAGCAAGTCCGCTGTATGTGTCGCCGCCCAAACCGAAAAGGGATGAATAGAAAAATTCCCCGGATGTGTATTGATCATATAGCAGCTTTTTAAACGGCAGCATCTGAGACAGCCCATCGTTCGGACCTGCCATAAAGCGGTCATTCAGCAATTCCCGCAGGAACACGGCATGGGCGCATGCACTTAACAGCAAGCAAAAGACGGCAAATAGAAGATGTAGATACCATTTGTGCATAAGCCATCTCCTTTAATTTTAATAAGGAATTAAAAACTGAATAATTAGAAAATTATAGTTTTACTTATCGTAACATGATATTTTTGGCAGGTCTATCCAAGGTAAGTGGATTTTTAAAAATAGAAAAAACCTCCAAGGTTTGAAGGTTTGGAAAGATTCACTAGACTTTCGGCAAATCTTTGACAAGTGAAATGAACGATCGAGATGTATAAGGCAGGTAGCGGTTTTTGGCCGAAATGATGCCAAGCACCCAAGGAAATGTATTGGTCAGTGAAAGCGTCTTGAACGGACCGTTTTTGGACCGTTCGCAAATCAGTTTGGGCATCAATGTAATGCCCAAATTTTTTTCGACCATGCCGACAATGAAATCCCATTGGGAACTTTCATACGCAATTTTGGGTGTGAACCCTTCGCTCAAACAGAACTCAATCGTCCGGCCATTTAATGTAAATTCTTTGCTTAACAGCAAAAAAGGATCGTCTTTGCATTCGATCAAATCGATGGTTTCCCGATGAGCCAGTGGATGGGATTCATGGACAAGCAATTTTATTTCTTCGTGTACAAAAGGTACGACATCGAATTTTTCCTCGTCTACCGGCAGCATGACAAATCCCAGATCGACTTCTCCTTCCAGCACTTTTTGTTCCACTTTTTTTGCACCGTCTTCTGCAAGCATAACGGTGACTTCGGGATAAGCCTTTTGAAACTCCGCAATAATTGTTGGGAAAAACAAAGTGCTGATGACAGGCGGAAGGCCGATTTTTATTTTTCCTTTTTTTAAGTTCATGACGTCATAAAGAGATGCAGTCAAGTCATCCAAGCTGACAACAATCTTTTGCGCCTGCTCGAAAACCACGGCTCCTGCATCCGTTAATTCAATTTGCCGGGAAGATCGGTCAAACAAGGTGACTTCCATTTCTTCCTCCAAGTTTTTGACCATTTTGCTTAAAGTCGGTTGAGTGACATGCAAGGCAAGTGCAGCTTTCGTAAAGCTTTTGTGTTTTGCAACTTCAATGAAATAAGTCAATTGGCGAATATCCACAATGTAACCTCCTGTTATAACAAATAGTTATAGAACCTATAATTATTATTCATTTTACCTATCATAAGTGTGAGTGTACACTTAAAAAACCGCCGCTGATAAATATTTTAGAAAATTTACGCTTTTTATAGTGAAAAGAGAGCGCTTTCAATTTTAGCATTTGTACTTATATTATTTTCTGCAAAGGCGGCAAAAAAGAATGATGCAGCGGGTATGGCGGCATTTGAAAATCGCTGCACTGAACTGCTGCAAACGAAGGAGGAAAAACTATGTTTAGTATGATCGGTTTAATTGGTGGATTGGCATTGCTTATCTTTTTGACAATGAGAGGCATGAATCTGCTGATTGCAGGGCCATTAAGCGCTCTGGTTGTCGCGGTATTCAGCAGCCTGCCGCTTTTCCCGCAGATGGTGGCTGAAGGAGAAGTGAACTTCTTAGGCAATTACATGACCGGATTTTCCGGATTTATCACATCCTGGTTCCCGATGTTCCTGCTTGGAGCAATTTTCGGGAAGTTGATGGAAGACAGCGGAGCTGCTGACAGCGTATCCCGTTGGCTCGTCAGTAAAATTGGCCTCAAGCGGGCGGTGCTGGCGATTGTCATCGCTTGCGCCGTGCTGACATATGGTGGGGTTAGCCTATTTGTCGTAGCATTCTCGGTTTATCCAATGGCACTCAGCTTGTTCAAACAAGCGGATCTTCCGCGCCGATTTATCCCGGCAGCTCTGGCTCTGGGTTCGGTTACGTTTACAATGACATCCGCGGGGTCGCCGGAAATCCAGAACTGGATTCCAATTGAGTTCCTGGGGACGAGCCCGTACGCTGGATGGGAAGTCAGCATTGTCGTCGCTGTATTTATGGCAGTATTCGGCTACTGGTGGCTGAAGCGCATGATCAACAAGGCAGTCAACAAAGGGGAGCGATTCGAAGCGCGCAAGACAGATCCGATCGCGGAAGAACGCAATTTGCCGAATCCATTGATGGGATTGATCCCGCTCCTGGTGGTTCTGGTCATTTCGTATATCTTCCATGACTCATTGAAAACCTCAGCGTTGATCATTGCACTTTTAGGTGGAGTGATTGCCACTTATTTATTGAATAGAACACATTTCCATGACTTGGGCAAAGCATTGACCGACGGAACAATCGGAGCGTTGATCGCAATTGGAAACACGGCCGCCGTTGTCGGTTTTGGCGGTGTAGCGAAAGCGGCGCCGGCTTTCCAAGTGGCAGTCGATGCCATGACGAATATCCCGGGAAGCCCGCTGATTGGCGGAGCCATTGCCGTAAGTGTGATTGCGGGCATCACCGGATCATCTTCTGGCGGACAGGCTATCGCATTGCCGTTATTGGCACCTCATTATTTGGACATGGGAGTAAACGCGGAAGCATTGCACCGCACAATCGCAATTTCTTCCGGAGCGCTGGATTCCCTGCCGCATAATGGATATGTTGTGACAACCATCCAGGGCATTTGCGGCGAAACGCACAAAGCGGCTTACGGATCGGTAGGAGCGGTAACGGTTATTGTGCCGCTTTTGGGAACCATAATTGCAATCGTTCTGTTTTCTTTAGGAATGGGCATTTAAATCTTAGTCGAGGTGATTCGTATGGTGGAAAATAAAGTAGTGTTTATCACGGGTGCAGCAAGCGGCATCGGGTATGAAATCAGTGCCGATTTTGCCAAAGCGGGCGCAAAAATCGTATTGACGGATATCAATGAAGATGCCGTTAAGGAAGCCGCACAGACCTTGAAAAACCAAGGGTTTCAGGCGGTCGGCATAAAAGTGGATGTGACAGATGAAACGGAGCTTTCAGCAGCAATCGATCAAGCAGTAAAAGAGTTCGGTTCACTTGACGTATTGATCAATAATGCAGGCATGCAATTTGTCTCGCCAATTGAAGAATTCCCGACGGAAAAGTTTGAACTGTTGGTGAAGATCATGCTTGTCGCTCCCTTTGTAGCAACGAAACATGTATTTCCAATTATGAAGAAGCAAGGCAAAGGGCGCATTATCAATATGGCTTCCATCAACGGCCTGGTTGGCTTTGCCGGCAAAGCGGCCTATAACAGCTCCAAGCACGGCGTAATCGGCTTAACGAAAGTGGCTGCTCTTGAAGGTGCGGAATACGGCATTACAGTCAACGCAATGTGTCCGGGTTATGTGGATACGCCGCTTGTGCGCAATCAGATGGGCGATTTGGCGAAAACACGCAATGTTTCGCTGGACAAAGTGCTTGAAGAAGTCATTTATCCGTTGGTTCCTCAAAAGCGTCTATTATCTGTACAGGAGATTTCGGATTATACGATGTTTTTAGCAAGCGACAAAGCATCTGGTATTACAGGGCAAGCAGTCGTCTTGGACGGCGGGTATACGGCACAATAATAATAAAAGACCATCCGTTGGAAACACAAACGGATGGTCTTTTCATGCAATCTCATTTATTCTTAGCCAGTTCCAAAGCAATATCGGCTTTTTTCAAATCATGCTGAACTTGTTCATCTATGTCATAGGCATGATACATTTCATTTTTAATCATGTACTGGGCAATTTTGTCGTGCGTATCAATCGCGATATCCAACTCGCGGCGCAATAATTTTTTCACCTGAGGAGTAGCAGTTTCAGTAATCGCAACTGCTAGGTTGCGGACGGCTGCTTTTGCAGTCACCAGGAAATCAGTGGCAATAGCTAAGTCATCCAGCATAGAGCCGGGAATTGCTAAATTTTCTTTGTTGATTGCTTCTGTTTCAGTTTTTTTCTGTTCGTTTTGTTTAGCCATAATATCCTTCCTTTCCACTGAATTATTTTGAAGAATCTTCCAATATTTTGCGCAAATCTTTAATCGCTTTTGTAGAAAGTTCAATGTCTTCTTCAAGAATTTCTTTCAACTTTGGGTCTTCAACCAAGCCGCTGAATACTTTGCTTTTTGCAACGCAGGCGGTTTTGAAAGTCAGTATTTCATGGACTTCGAGTAATTCGTGTGCAGCGTATTCTTTTGCCATTAAAAATCCCTCCAATTGGTTATGAATTGTAAAATTCAACACTAGTTGGATTTTACCCGCTCTTTTTCTTTATAATCATATATTTTAGATTTTTAACTTAAAAATATTGAAAGAATTTTCTGCAAGATAGAGCTTCCTAATAGACAACAAGGTTGCTGCCATGGTTTATTTAAAGGGAAACTTTCTGAAAAGGGGCTACATACCGATGAAAATAACTGAAACGACTTTTCCGATTACAGAAGTGCGCGAACAATTTCCGGCTTTAAAGAGAACCTATCATGGGAAACCGGCTGCATATTTTGATGGTCCGGGAGGCTCCCAGGTTGTGAAATCGTCCATTCAGGCAATTGCGGCTTATATGGAAAACGGCGGCGGAAATTTGCACGGGTGTTTTCCGTCAAGTTGGGAAACCGAAGAAATCATTGCTGAAGCGAAAAAAGCAGTAGGAGACTTCTTGGGTGTCCAAACGAATGAAGTGGCTTTTGGCGCGAATATGACAACGCTTACGATTGCCATTGCCAATGCGCTAGGCAAACAGTTCCAGTCAGGGGATGAAATTGTCGTGACGGAAATGGACCACCGGGCAAACGTCGATCCATGGCTTTTAATGGCTCAAGACCGGGGGTTGACTGTAAGATGGATCCGAGTAGATACGGGCAGCTTGACACTCGATTTATCGGATTTGAACGAAGTAATCAATGATAAAACCAAATTGGTGGCCGTCGGTCTTGCTTCCAATGCCGTAGGAACAATCGTTGACTTGGAACCGATTACGAAGCGAGCAAAAGAAGTGGGTGCATTGGTGGCTGCCGATGCCGTCCATGCCGCCCCTCATATGTTAATTGACCGCGACCGCATGGACATTGATATCCTTCTATGCTCGGCTTATAAGTTTTTCGGTCCGCATATCGGCATTGCCGCCATTAAGGAAGACATATTTAAAGATTTGGAGCCGTATAAATTAGTACCGGCACCAAGCTATTACCCGGATAAACTGGAAACCGGCACGCAAAATCATGAAGGCATTGCAGGCATCCAACCGGCTATCGAATTCTTTGCAAGCTTCGGCGAAGGCGAAACGCGCAGGCAACGAATTGAATCGGGCCTTGAAAAAATTGAGGCATATGAAAGCAGCTTGGCGTCCCGTTTGCGGGAAGGATTGGCAGCAATCGAAGGCGTCACTTTGTTTGAAGCAGATCGGAGCATCCCGAAAACACCGACCATCGCTTTTCAAGTGAGCGGGGTTGAGCCGGAAGAAGTGTGTAAAATCATGGCGGAAGAGCATAGTATTTTTATCGCATCTGGGCATTTCTATGCATCGACACTTGCCGAACGGCTCGATATCAACAAAACCGGAGGCTGGATCCGCGCAGGGTTGGCGCCGTATAATACGTTTGAAGAAGTGGAGCGCTTTATTCAGGCAGTTTCAGAGCTTAAATAACAAGAGCGTGCATTGTTTGATGCGCGGCTATAGAAAAAGAGAAAGGAGGCAAAAGCTGAATCACCAGCTTTTGCCTCCTTTGAATTTATGCGTCTTGAGTTGAAACCAGTTTTGCCTGAACAATGTATCGGTCCGGTGCATAGCCAATAAAGTCAAAAGGATAACAGGTAGTTAATGTTAAGATTGATCTATCTTTTTCTACAATGACGCTGCGATCTTCTGCATCTGTAATCCACGTTTCAGTAATTTCATAAACATAAATTTTTTTTTCATATTCCACCAGCAATTGATCTTGCTTTTCCAGTTCTCCAAGCCTTGTGAAAACCGTGTCCCGATGTCCACTCAACACTGTATGGCCATGGCCGCCAGGAATGGTGGTCAGGTCGCTGACATACATGCCGACTCCTTTCTTCAATGTAGCGGAGTCAGCTCCCCAATAGACCGAATACTTTTGTTCAATTTTTGGAATGACAAGAGTTGCCGCTTGTTCTCCAAGTTGACGGTCGATTCCAGTAGTCTTTATAGGAGAAGGGGGAAGAACGGGCTTAGGATTTTCTTTGACTGGTTCTTCCGGTGGTTTTTCAATTTGTGTTCCAATTGCCGCGTCGACTTGCTCGATTTTTTTAAGTTCGGCGTCTGTCAGGTTTTGCGCCGAGCTTTTTGCCGTGTACCATTCCGATAAGCTATAAAGGCCGATCACAAGGCCGGCTACTATTAATATTAATCCCAGCCATCTTCTCAAAACAATTCACCTCAAAGGAAAAAGGCAGGATAGGATCTGCCTTTTTGATAAATTAAGTATTAAGCTTGCTGGCTTTTTCGGCGGAACAGCAACAAAGAGCCCAGTCCGGCGATTCCTGCTCCAAACAGCATCATAAGAGGATTGCTGCTTGCTGTATCCGGCAATTCTTCCCCTGCAGCAGTTTCTTCTTCGCTTGTTCCACCATCAGAAGAATTGTCAGCTTCTTTGTCGGCAACGAAGCTGTCGTACTCGCTTTGGCTCACTTCACAAGCTAGGCCATCATTATCACGGTCTAAGTCGTGAGGGTCGTTTTCAGCACTAAAACCATTTGCATACCAAAATTCCATGACTTCCTGATGAGATGAGAAATCTCCACAATCCTTGTCATTAACCGCGGCCTGTGTTTCTAGAGAAGTACCTGCAACTAAAAGCAAAGCCATAGAACTGCCTAATACTGTTTGTTTTAACATCTTTTCTTTTCGCCTCCTAGAATTTGTATGTAACATCCCTTGATTTACCCTTTAATTGAATTTTCAAACTATAATTTTATAAATTTAAATATTTTCCAATAAATTTTTAGCTAAATCCTGCAAAATTGCCTTTTTGTTCTTTTCATCAGATGATGGTACAATACATGGATAAGCTTTTCTGCTAACGGAAGAGACCATTTCATTTTCCAAAAAGGAAAATGATTAAAAGGAGAATGAATTTTTTGAGTCAACAATTTAACACAACTTTACCGCCGAATTACGACGAATTGAAAAAGGCTGTAAACCGGACAGCAAACTGGAAAGAACGTTTAGCTGCGGTTGAAGAGCTTAGCAAATGGAAGCACAAACAGACCATTGACATGTTGACGCATCGCATGGAAAACGACCCGGTCTACAAAGTGCAGCTTGCCGCTTTTGATGCATTGCAGGACTTTGGCTTGGAAGTGGATATGCCAACGCGCAAAAAATTTGATTTGATTAAAGACGCTTCGAAAACACTCGTGCGCATCAAGAAAAGTTTGCCGCATGACCACAAGTTCGAAGATTTTAAAGTGAAATTGCAAAAAATGCGTGTGGATATCTATGACACGTACAAAGGCGATAAAGGCGAAGACTTCGACCAGTGGCTTGAAGATCAGTGGAAGTCCATTCCCGGCAGACAAGCAAGAAAGTAAATGAAAAGCCGTTTCTTCAGTTGAAAAACTGAAGAAACGGCTTTTTTATTTTGTGTTAATTAACGATTTTCCCATCAATAAACACCTTTTCCGGTACGCTGCGGAGATCAAACGGATTGCCGCTCCAAATCACTAAATCAGCATCTTTGCCTGGTTCAATTGATCCCACACGGTCCTCCACGCCAAGATGCTTAGCCGCGTCCAGCGTAATGGCCGTCAACGCTTGCTGCTCGGTGATGCCATTTCGGATAGCGTGAATTGCACTGGTCACTAAATAGTCGATCCCAACTACTGGGTGATCCGTCGTTAAAGAACAAGGTACACCAGCATCGAGCAGAACTTTAATGGTTGTCCAGTCTTTGTCTTTCAGTTCAACTTTGGAGCGAGTTGATAAAGTCGGCCCAACGGAAACCCGTACGTCATGCTTCGCAATAAATTCTGCAATATGCTGGCCTTCCGTGCAATGCTCGATTGTCACATTGATATCAAATTCACGCTTCAGACGGAGAACAGTTAGGATATCATCCGCTCGGTGTGCATGTACCCGGAGCGGAACTTCTTTGTTAAGCACTTTTGCTAAATTTTCGAGGCCAAGTTTTCGTTCTGGTTGGCCGCTGTTTATGTAATTTTGCGCTTCAATCAGTTTTTCCCGCAATAATGCAGCCACGCCCATACGCGTCACTGGCATATGTCCTTTTTCGCCGTGATATTTTTTGGGGTTCTCGCCGGTTGCAGCTTTCAGGCCGGAAGGGGATTTGATGACCATTTCGTCAACAATCGTTCCAACAGTTTTTAATACCACCATTTCACCGCCAATGACATTTGCACTGCCTGGCATGACTTGAACAGTGGTCACACCTGCTCGTCTTGCATCTTGAAAGCCAGGTTCCATCGGATTAATGCCGTCGATGGCACGGACTTGAGGTGTAACGGCATCGCTGGTTTCATTAAAATCGTGTCCTTCTTTTCCGACACCTTCTTCTGAAATGCCTAAATGTGTATGTACATCAATCAATCCCGGAGTTACGATTTTACCTATAGCGTCAATTACTTGATAGCTTTTATCTAATTCAGTCTGAGCTACTACTGCTTCGAATTTTCCATCTTTCACAAGGATCATGTGATTTTCAATCACTTCGTTTTTGCCATTAAAGATTGTTGAATTTGTAATCGCTATCATTAAAAAACCTCCATAATTTATAAAAAAAAGGATTGCTTTATAAATATACCTAATATAAACTAGGCAATAATATTCCTTTTTTAGATAATAAAATATTTTATGAATATTGTAAAGGAGTAGAAAATTTTAGAATTGTTCCTCTTTCCGGTAATTCGGTATTGTGGAAGAAAGAAGGTGTTTTGTGATATACGAAGTGGATGAACTGGATCACGGCATTATCAAATGCCTGGCAGAAGATGGGCGAATCTCTTTTACCGATTTGTCAAAGACTCTCAATGTAACCGAAAAGACCATCCGTCTCCGCTATAAAAATTTGATTGATAAAGAAATTTTAGGCGTTTACGGGATCGTAAATCCGATTGCGGTCGGTTTAAAAGCGGGAGCCATCATTCAAATAAAAGTTAAGCCTAAATCGATTGCAGCTGTAATTGAAGAACTTAAAAAGATCAAGCCGATCCGGTATATTACGGTGACTTCGGGTGAATATCCTTTGCTTGTTCAAATTACCGTCAAGGATCAGGAAAAAATAACGGAAGTCGTCTATTCGATCAATGAAATTGAGGCTGTAACGGACCTTAACACGATTATTCAGCTGGACGTACACAAGAATACATTTGAGTATATTCGTTAATTTTTTTGAACGGAATAGTCGGAATGTTGCGCCTAAAGGGTGTTTTGATCATGAGTTGTCTAACGAACAGGAGGAAATGTAGAATGAAATTTTTTATCTCAGCGGACATGGAAGGAATTTCGGGTGTCGCGACAAACCAACAGCTTAAAACACCGTCTGAATATCAGCGTTTCCGCAAGCTGATGACAGCAGATGTCAATGCCGCCATTGAAGGCGCTTTTAACGGGGGAGCGAAAGAAATCGTCGTTGCAGACGGCCATGGCAATATGTCGAACATCATTATTGAAGAACTGGACAAGCGGGCACGGCTCGTATCAGGGAGCAACCGTGTGATGTGCCAGCTCGAAGGATTGGATGATTCATTTGACGGCATTCTTTTCGTCGGCCACCATGGCCGGGAAGGCGGATCAGAAAGAGCGGTCATTAGCCATACACTGGCTGGAATTTGCGTCAATGAAATGAAAATCAATGGCCGCATCGTTGGGGAAACAGAAATGAATACGTATGTAGCAGGAGCTTTCGGTGTGCCGCCGCTCTTTATCAGCGGAGACGATGCATATGTTCAAGAAGTTCAGGAGACATTGCCGAATGTAGAAGCAGCGGTGACGAAACGTGCAGTAGACCGTTTTGCAGCCGAATTGCTTCATCCCGAACTGGCGCAAGGCATCATTCGGGAAAAAGCGGAAAAAGCTGTTAAAAATGCAGCGGATCAAAAACCAGTAGTCTTGGAAGGTCCTGTCACGTTTGAAATTCAGTTTAAAGGTTCGCAGCAAGCGATGATGACGACGACCATTCCAAGCGTCGAATTGACCGGACCGAAAAGCATCCGCTTTACATGCGAAGACATG
The DNA here is from genome assembly GCF_030413595.1 of Planococcus liqunii. Classification (NCBI taxonomy): domain Bacteria; kingdom Bacillati; phylum Bacillota; class Bacilli; order Caryophanales; family Caryophanaceae; genus Planococcus; species Planococcus liqunii. The sequence goes on from NZ_CP129238.1 coordinate 974,503, forward strand.
GTGACAGCTTATAAACATATGTGGGGCTGTGTCATTATTGCCATAACAGCAACGAATGGAGTTTTAGGCAGCGTCAATGCATAAAGAGTTTTACTAATCTGAACGGTGGTGTAGAAAAGTCATGTATATTGTGAAACGATTTTTAACGATGCTGGTAACGATTTGGGTTATTGCTTCGTTGACTTTTTTAATCATGAAAATGATTCCGGGAGATCCGTTTGCTTCAGATGCGGATGTATTGCCCGAAGAAGTCGTCGAAAATATGAGAGCTAAATACAATTTAGATGAACCGATTCCAATCCAATATGCCATGTACATAGGAGATTTACTTCGCTTCGATTTAGGGCCTTCCATTCAATCGGAAACAAGAACAGTCAATGACATATTGGCCGCAGGCTTCCCAGCTTCTGCAACGCTTGGAATTCAAGCCATTCTTGTTGCTTTATTTTTCGGACTTTTGCTCGGAATTGTAGCAGCATTGAATCACAACAAACTTCTCGACTATGCAGCGATGATTTTTGCAATTATTGGGATATCGGTGCCGAGTTTCATTTTGGCGCCTTTGCTTATCAATTTCTTTGCAGTGAAGTGGGGCCTTCTGCCAGTTGCCTCGTGGGGAACGTTCCAGCATTCTGTCCTGCCAACCATTGCATTAGCAGTTACACCGCTTGCAGTAGTCGCCCGTTTTATGCGTTCAAGCATGCTGGAAGTCATGAATCAGAACTACATCAAAACAGCGGATGCCAAAGGTTTATCATCTTTTAAGATTGTTCTGAGCCACGGCATTCGGAATGCAATATTGCCGGTCGTGTCGTTTATCGGACCTTTATTTGTGTCATTGATCACCGGGACATTCGTTATTGAAAAGATTTTTGCGGTTCCAGGCATCGGAAAGTATTTCGTAGACAGTATTTTCAACCGGGATTATCCGGTCATTATGGGAACTACGGTATTCTTTAGCACGATTTTAGTGGTGACTTTGTTCTTGATCGATATTTCATATCGATTCATTGACCCGAGAATCAAGTTGAACAGTAAGGGGGATTAACGGGTGGTAAAAACAGTGAATGATTCTTTGTTTCGGCCGATTGATCCGGCCAGACAGCAGACGGACATAATTGAACGCCCGAGCTTAGGAATTTGGAAAGAAACCTTTATCGGGATTTTGAAAAACAAATTGGCGCTTTTGGGCCTTGCCCTGCTGGTTGTCATTATCTTTTTGGCACTTTTTGGACCTGCTATGGTGCCTTATAGTGCTTCCCAACAAGCATTGACTAATTCCAACCAGGCGCCTTCAAGCGCGCATTGGTTCGGGACCGATGACTTAGGCCGCGATATGTGGGCGCGGACATGGCAAGGTGCGCGGGTTTCGTTGACTATTGGCTTTGTTGCCGCATTCATTGACTTGGTGCTCGGAGTGGTTGTCGGCGGCGTATCCGGGTATATGGCTGGACGCGGAAAATTCGGAGACCGTGTTGACAATATCTTGATGCGAATTGTCGAAGTTCTATATGGCATTCCTTATCTTTTAGTCGTTATTTTATTGATGGTTGTTATGGAACCAGGCATTACGACAATTATCATAGCGTTATCGATTACCGGCTGGGTCGGGATGGCCCGCATTATCCGGGGCCAAGTTTTGCAGTTGAAGTCACAAGAATACGTACTTGCTGCAGAAAAGTTGGGAACATCTCATACGAAAATAATCTCAAGGCATTTATTGCCTAATACGATGGGCATTATCATTATCAACTTAACGTTCACAATTCCGACAGCGATTTTCGCTGAAGCATTTCTAAGTTTCCTTGGCCTTGGTGTCCAGGCGCCGTTTGCCAGCTGGGGAACGATGGCCAATGATTCGCTTGGTGTTATTTTAAGCGGCCAATGGTGGAGATTGTTCTTCCCGGGATTCATGATTGCATTGACGATGTTTGCATTTAACGCGCTTGGCGACGGAATACAAGATGCACTTGATCCACGAGCCCGTAAGTAGGAGGTAAAACGATGAGCCGTTTATTAGAAGTAAATAATCTGGAAGTAAATTTTAAGACGTATGGCGGTGAAGTCAAAGCAGTCCGCGATGTATCCTTCCATGTCGACAAAGGAGAAGTAGTGGCGATTGTGGGGGAGTCCGGCAGCGGCAAAAGTGTCACCGTGCAAACCATTATGGGATTGATCCCGACACCGCCTGGCATTATCAAAGGCGGCAGCATCCAGTTTCAGGGCAAAGAATTGCTGGGCATGTCGAAACGGGAAATGCGCAAAGTAAAAGGTTCGAAAATCGGCATGATTTTTCAGGATCCGATGACTTCGCTAAACCCGACCATGATAGTGGGCAAGCAAATTGCAGAAGGCGTGATTGCACACCAGAATGTCTCGAAACAAGAAGCAAAAAGAAAAGCGATTGAAATGATCAAATTGGTGGGAATTCCAAATCCGGAAGAACGCTATAACCAGTATCCGCATGAATTCAGTGGCGGCATGCGGCAGCGGGCGATGATTGCTATTGCCCTAGCTTGCAATCCGGAACTGTTGATCGCCGACGAACCAACAACAGCACTCGATGTGACGATTCAGGCGCAAGTGCTCGAATTGATGAAAGACATCCAGAAAAAAACGGATACCGCGATTATATTAATTACCCATGATCTGGGCGTGGTAGCAGAAACAGCTCAGCGGGTCATTGTCATGTACGGCGGAATGATGGTCGAGAGCGGCAGTGTCTTTGATTTATTTGAAAATCCAAAACACCCATACACGTGGGGTTTGCTGAACTCGATTCCAAATGTGGAAGGGCCTGAGAAAAAGAAGTTGATTCCAATCGAAGGTTCGCCGCCGGATCTGTTTGCTCCGCCCAAAGGCTGTCCATTTGCTCCGCGATGTAAATTTGCCATGGATATTTGTGTAGAGGAAATGCCAGGTGCATTTGAAATCGGCGAGGGGCATCATGCCAAATGTTGGCTGAATGATTCGCGTGCACCTAAAATCGAACATGCCTTTGCGCCTGAAGCACAAGAGGCGGCTGTAGTAGGGAGTGGTGAATAATGGTGGAGAAAATGCAGGAAACAGAAAAAGATCGGACAAGAGATCATCTTCTCGAGGTCCATTCTTTAAAGAAATATTTCAATATCAAAAAAGACGTCACCATCAAGTCGGTCGATGACATCTCGATCTCCATTAGAAGAGGAGAAACCTTTGGCCTGGTAGGAGAAAGCGGCAGCGGCAAGTCGACGTTAGGAAAAACGATTGTCGGCTTGCAGAACCCGACTGCAGGAGAGATTATCTACAACGGCCAGAACGTGACCCAACTTGATGGACAAGCGAAAAAAGACGTTAACAAAGAAATGCAGATCATCTTCCAAGATCCACAGGCTTCATTAAATCCTAGAATGCGCGTCGGCGATATTATTGCCGAAGGCATCGATGCTTACAAACTGTTTAAAGGAAAAGAACGGACAGCGCGCATTTACGAATTGCTGGAACGCGTCGGCTTGCGTCCCGAACATGCCAAACGTTTTCCTCACGAATTCAGCGGTGGGCAAAGACAGCGAATCGGAATTGCCCGTGCACTGGCGGTCGAACCGAAATTCATCGTGGCAGATGAACCCATTTCAGCGCTCGATGTCTCCATTCAAGCACAAGTGATCAACTTGATGGAAGAGCTGAAAGAAAGTGAAGGGCTTACCTATCTTTTTATCGCCCATGACCTTGGCATGGTAAAACATATCAGTGACCGCATCGGTGTTATGTATTTAGGGAAGATGATGGAACTCTCAAACAGCGATGACATGTTCACGAATCCTCTTCATCCGTATACACAAGCCCTGCTATCGGCAATTCCAAAAGCGAATCCGAGAGCTGCTAAACGGGAACGCATTGTCCTGCTTGGCGATCCGCCAAGTCCAACAGCTCCGCCAAGCGGCTGCCGTTTCCGGACGAGATGCCCGCATGCAATGGAAATTTGTGCATTACAAGAACCACAGTGGAAAGAAGTAGAAGACGAGCACTGGACTGCTTGTCATTTATACTAATAAAACAAGAATGGGGAGAACGAGATGAAAAAATGGTTATTTCCAATGAGTGTATTGCTGGCAACATCAACTGCACTGTCCGGCTGCTACGGCGGAGGCGGAGAAGAAGCTTCAACAGGCGGTGAAGGGGGAGACGCGTCAAGCATTAAACAGGAAATTGTAGTCAATGCCATGTCTGAACCTCCGGCAATCGATCCGGCAATTGCCACTGATACGACATCTGGATGGGTATTGGATCATATTTTTGAAGGCTTGTACACACGTGATAAAGACGGCAACCCGGTTCTTGGGGCAGCAGAAGATGTTCAAGTTTCCGAAGACGGAAAAACCTACACTTTCAAATTGCGTGAAGATGCGAAGTGGTCAGATGGATCAGCGGTTACAGCGAGTGATTTTGAGTATGCCTGGGAACGCGTCTTAAATCCGGAAACAGGTAGTCCATTCGCTTTCTATATGTACTATATTAAAGGCGCTGAAGAATACAATAAAGGAAAAGGGACTGTTGAAGATGTAGGAATCACAGCAGTCGATGAGACGACTTTTGAAGTGGAATTAAATGCACCGCTTGGATATTTCGACAGTCTATTGACGCTTTGGACATTCTACCCGGTTCAGCAAAAAGCGGTTGAAGCGGATAAAAACTGGGCAGCTGAAGCGGATACTTACGTAAGCAACGGACCATTTGAAATGACAGGATGGCAGCATGACAGCAATGTCGTCATCGAGAAAAATGATGATTATTATGCAAAAGATGAAGTGAAAATGGAAAAAGTGACATTTGAATTGGTCAACGAAGCAACGACTTATTATCAAATGTTCAAAACGGCTGAATTGGATCTAGTCATGACATTGCCGACAGATGTTATTGAATCTGAAAAAGAGAACGCTGAATATAAAGAAGTTCCTTACTACGGAACTTATATGTATATGTTCAATGTTGAAAAAGAGCCATTTACAAATGCAAAAGTCCGTCGTGCTTTCGCTATGGCAGTTGACCGTCAATCATTAACGGATAATGTAACAAAAGCTGGAGAAACGCCTGCATATGCAATGGTTCCTGGAGGCGCAGAAACACCAGCGGGCGATTTCCGTGAAGTCGGCGGAGATTATTTCGAAGAAAACGCTGAAGAAGCGAAAAAATTGTTGGCAGAAGGTATGGCTGAAGAAGGCTGGGACGTTCTTCCTGAAGTCACTTTAATGTACAACACTGCCGAAAACCACAAGAAAATTGCAGAAGCAGTACAGGAAATGATCACAAACAACCTTGGCGTCAATGTGAAATTGGCTAACCAGGAATGGGGTACTTACTTGGATACAACGAAACAAGGAAACTTTCAAATGGCTCGCATGGGCTGGATCGGCATCTTCCTTGATCCTGTAGTTAACTTGGATTACTACTTGGGCGATAGCCCGAACAACCGCACTGGATGGGTCAATGAAGAATTCGATTCGATCATGGCTGCATCTAAAGTAGAGCAAGATCCAGACAAACGTTATGAGATGCTGCATCAGGCAGAAGAAATCTTGATGACGGATATGCCGTTCATGCCGATCAACTTCTACAAAAACACTTACTTGGTGAGCCAGGATTACGAAAACATTGCTTATTATGTGAACCGTTATCCATACTTGAAATGGGCAGAAAAAACAAAATAACTGACTGATTCCTGATGGGAATAAATAATTAAAGTGGTAAAGTCCCGTCTACGCATAGTTGCTCAATTAGCAATCAAGCGGAAGCCGGGACTTTATCAATTTTATGAGGTGAGAAAATGAAAAGATTTATGGCATTGACCAGTAGTATGGCTGTCTTATGGATTGCTTATAAATGGGTGTTGAATTTGCCGCTTTTGGATTGGATCAATACGGCGTTTCTGGTGGGATTATGTGCAGCCATTTTAATGGCAAGCATTAAAATTTGGCAAAGCCGTTTCCTGGATTTGTTCATGGGTGGATTTAAAAAAATGGGGCCCTTTTTTATGCCAATGGCAAAATCCCGATCACTTGAGCGGGCCGATCAACTTTTTGCCGAAGACGAAGGCTTAAAGCAATTCAAACAAACCATTGCTGGTTGGTTGTTTCTTTTCATGTCAAGTGCATCAGCTGCCTCTATTTTTATATCAGTAATCGGACTACTCGTTTTTTATTGAAATGAGTAGTTTTTTTCATCACCAAACCTAAAGTGAAGGGGAATAAATATGACGACTTCTACCGACCAAACTTTACTTACTTATTTGAATGTGACCGGAGCAACTCAGCCCAGTGTAATTCCAAATCAGCAGGCGTTTACCTTTTTATCGAAAAAAACCGGTATTCCGCAAGTGTGGCAATGGAGAGGCGGACAGATTGAGCAAGTGACGGATCTTCCTGATCGTATCTTGTCTGTTTATCATGCCCCGTCCGGCAGCAGAACAGTAATAGGAATGGACGGGAAAGGAAATGAGAAGGAGCAGTTTTATTTACTAGAAGAGAAGCGGACAGAAGAGCTCGTTATTTCCAAAGAGCATTTCCACCATTTCGGCGGCTGGTCACCGGATGAAACGAAAATCGCGTTTTCATCCAATCGCAGACATCCAGGTTATTTTGACGTTTATGTACTGGATGTAGCGTCGAAAGTGGAACAAGTTGTTTTTCAAGTAGATGGCAATTGCACACCGATCTGCTGGACGGAAGACGGCCGCAGTTTAGTACTGAATATGCCTGATACGAACATTGACCAATCTTTTTATGTATTGGATTTGAAAACAGCAGAACTGAGCAAAATTGGCGCTGAAAATGCATTGGCAAGAACTCAATCCTTGCAGCTCAGCAAAGATGGACAAGGCGGGTTTTATGTTTCGGATAAAGGACGAGATGCTTTGGCTATCCATCAATTTAAATTTCAGGAACTGGCTGAATCAGAAGAATTACTGGCAATCGGAAATTGGGATATTGAAGAAATTAAACTTTCACCCGAGGGGTCACAGCTGGCGTTTACGGTGAACGAAGGCGGGATTTCCAAACTGGGTGTTTATGACGTAGACAATAAAACACATCATTTAATAGAAGAAATCCCGAATGGCGTGTTCGATTCGCTTTCCTGGATTTCTGAAAAAGAACTTGTATTAGGAGTTAAAAGCCCGATTTTTCCCGGGGATATTTGGAAAGTGTCATTGGTTACTAAGACATCAGAGCGTCTGACATTTGTTGGGGAAGAAAAAGAAGTCCAGCATCTTTGGGTGCAGCCGGAGCTTTGTACATTCTCTTCATTTGATGGTCTGAAAGTTCCTTATTTCCTGTACGGCAAGCAAGAGCATTCACAGCCAGTGGTCATTTATGTACACGGCGGTCCGGAACATCAAATTCGGTCAGAATTTAATCCGGTCATTCAATATTTAGCAGCCAATGGCTTTGCAGTCGTGGCTCCGAATGTCCGGGGCAGCATGGGGTATGGCCGGAGCTATGTGAAGCTGGATGATGTCCGCAAACGCATGGATTCTGTTGCCGATCTAAAAGAATTGGCGAATGATCTAGTGGTAAATCATGGAGTGGACAGAAGTCGAATTGGAATTATGGGCCGGAGCTATGGAGGGTTCATGGTGTTGGCTGCTTTAACGCATTACCCGGATGTGTGGGCTGCTGGAGTTGACATTGTCGGGATATCTCACTTCAAGTCGTTCCTGGAAAATACCGGTTCCTGGCGCCGTGCTTTGCGTGAATTTGAATACGGCTCGTTAAAAGACGATACGGACTTTTTCGAAGAAATTGCACCGTTGAATCATACAGCCAAAATCAACGCGCCGCTTCTTGTATTCCACGGAAGAAACGATACGCGTGTACCGGTGAGCGAAGCCGAACAATTGACAGCCGATTTACAGAAGCAAAGCAAGCCAGTAGAACTTGTCATTTTTGAAGACGAAGGCCATCAAACTGAAAAAATAGAAAATCATATTAAGATGAATACAATGATTGTTGAGTTTATGCAAAAGCATTTATAAAAGAAACCCACTTCCTCCAGAATTTCGAGTAGGAAGTGGGTTTAGCTTATTCCCGAAGAACAATCTGCCCTTTACCCATGCTGACAGACTGACCACCAATTTTCACGTCGCTGATTTTACTGCCAATTTTAGTGAGTGTGATGTCAATATAGCTGGGCCGCTGGATTTCAAATCCCTGCTCGTTGCGAATCATGTATGTGCCGTCTTTCGAAGGCGGGATAACGCCATGCTCTACCAAGTATGCGCCAAGCGGTCCGCCTGCGGCACCGGTTGCCGGGTCTTCCTGAATGCCCATTGCCGGTGCAAACATGCGGCTGTGGACGGTGGAGTGTTTTTCTTCTGTTTGCATCGTGAAGACGAATATATGCTGCGTATACTGATTTTTGCTGAATTGCCGTTCCCAAATGTCTACACGGAAATTGATGTCTTTCATTGCCGCTAACGTGCGGACGGGGATAAAGAGAAAAGGGACGCCCGATGAAATGGATTGAATGGGAAAACGGTGGTCCAAATCTTTCGGAGACAGCGACAGTAAATCGGCAACCAAACCTGGTTTTTGAAACTGGCTGCCAAAAACGGGAAGCGGCTGCGTCATTTCGACTTTTGAAATGGCCGTACCTTCTTTATAAACAGTCACCGGAATCTCGCCGATTTGTTCCTCCAAAATCCAATGGTTTTGCCCGGGCTCCGTTGGGATCAGGCCTTTATCAGCGAGGACGAAAGAAGCGCCCACTGTAGGGTGCCCGGCCATCGGCAACTCTACTTTCGGTGTGAAAATCCGCAGGCTTTTTTGATTGTCCGGATTCTTGGGCGGGCGGATGAACACCGTTTCAGAAAGGTTCAGTTCGGCGGCGATTTTCTGCATCGTTTCCGTCGGCAATTCGATTTCATCGTGGAACACCGCCAATTGATTGCCGCCAAAAGGGTTATTGGTAAACACATCGATCAATTCGTAGTTTAAGCTTGTCATAGCCTGCCTCCATTCTTTATCTTTTGGGGTTATTTCAGCAGCCCGTCCCATTCCGCCAGTACTTCGCCAATTTTCCGGTCACGGATCACTTCGTCGGCGTATTGGTCGAGCGGTGTTTCTTCCTGATTGACAATTATGAGGCGTGCGCCATTTTCTTTTGCGATAAGTGGAAATTGATTGGCTGGAGTGACGGTAAGCGAAGAGCCGAGAACGATGAACAGTTCAGCGCGTGCAGCTTCTTCGAATGCCCGGTTAAATGCTTCTTCCGGCAGCATTTCGCCGAACAGCACGACTGATGGGCGCAAGAGGCCGCCGCAGGCTATGCACTGATAAGTTCCGTTTGCATATTCCGTGCTGCTGTAGACGGTGCCGCAGGAATTGCAATGGACCTTCTGCAAAGTGCCGTGGAGTTCGGCAACTTGTTTGCTGCCTGCTTGCTGATGGAAGCCATCAACATTTTGGGTAATGATCGCTTGGATCAATCCCCGGTCTTCCCATTCTGCGAGCAGCTGATGTCCGCGGTGCGGATGGTATTCATTTACGCCAATCACTCGTTTGCGGTAGAATTCGATAAACTCTTCGACATTATTATTCAAAGCTGAGACGCTGGCCACCTGGCTGGGGTCTTTTTGCTGCCAAAGACCTTGAATAGCCGAGCGGAAATCCGGTAATCCGCTTTCCGTAGACATGCCAGCGCCTGTAAACACGACCGTGTGATTTGAAGATAGAAGCCATTCCCTGATCATGGGGCCACCTGCCTTTAAAGAAAATTCTGTTAATGACAGTATATCGAATCTGAAGCGAAATTGTTATTATTATGAATGCTTGAAAATAAGCGGTATTGAAGGGATTCCTATGCCATGCAGCGAATAAAAAAGAAAGATGTTTTCGGAAGGCAAAGAGAGGTGGGAAGACTTCAATGAAGTATTCAAATCTAGGAAAATCAGGATTGCGTGTTTCAAACTTGAGTCTTGGGACAATGGCGTTCGGCAGATGGATTGATGACGCCGCTTCTGCAGAAATTCTGGACCGTTCCATTGATGCCGGCATTAACTTAATTGATACGGCGAACTTTTACGGCAAAGGGCAGGATGAAGCGTTTAAATATGGAACAGGCGAGTCAGAAGAAATTATCGGACGCCATTTAAAAGGCAAAAGGGACAAAATCGTTTTGGCCACCAAAGTAGGGCTGCCGGTCGGACAATATGTCAATGATGCAGGTTTATCCAAATTCCATATTCACCGGGAAGTGGAAAAGTCGTTAACGCGCCTTAACACGGATTACATTGATTTGTATCAAGTTCACCGTTTTGACAGGCGTACTCCACTTGAGGAAACTCTTTCTGCCTTGACAGAACTCGTCAAGCAAGGAAAAGTCCGCTATATCGGCTGTTCAAATTATGCAGCGTGGCAAATGGCGAAAGCGAACGGCCTTAGTGCTTTTCACAGGCTTGAACATTTTATCTGCTCCCAGTCCCAATATAATCTGCTGTCCCGGGAGCTGGAACAGGAAGTGATTCCATTTTGCCAATCTGAGAAAATGGGGCTGCTGGTTTACAGCCCGATGGCCCGCGGCATGTTGTCCGGCAAATACACGTCTAAAGCAGATTTGCCGCAAGACAGCCGGGCAGCTAAAGGGGAGCAGCTCATCCAGCCATATTTCACCGACCAGAATTTTGAAAGAGTGGCTAAGTACAAACAACTGGCTGAAGAACAGAAAGTCAATCTTTCTCAGTTTTCATTGGCATGGATTTTAAATCAGCCTGTGGTCACATCAGCAATTATCGGAGCAAGCAAACCTCAGCATGTAACAGAAGCGGTAGCAATCAGCGACTGGAAATGGCCGGAGGAATTGATGGGAGCCGCAACAGCGTTGTAATAAGGAAATCCAGCAAACAAGAAAAGAGGAAGAAAATGAACAAGGTATTAGGCATAGATATTGGAGGAACAAAGATCCGAATGGCGATTGTTGGCCAAGGAGGCGAGCTAAGCTTTGATGAGACAGTTCCAACTAAAACACCGTTGTATCCTTATCTTGAAGATCAAGTTATGCGCATTCTCAAACTTCATCCCAAAGTGGAAGCAATTGGCATTGGCACACACGGATTTGTTGATCCGGCTAAAGGAAAAGTGATTTACGCCACAGACATTTTGCCAGGGTGGACGGGAACAGACTTGAAAGAGCAATTGGAGCGTGCGACAGGGAAACGGGTCGAGGTGGACAATGATGCGAATTGTGCAGCTTTGGCTGAAGCCAAGATAGGGGCGGCTAAAGGCAAAAATCGCGTTGTCTGCTTAACGCTTGGAACGGGCCTCGGCGGCGGCATTATTTGGGACGGCAAGCTTTTGAGCGGCGGACCGCACGGAGGCGCTGCTGAAATCGGGCATATGATTTTGCAGCCAAATGGCGTATTATGCCCTTGCGGACGCCGGGGATGTTATGAGCAATATGTTTCCGGGACAGCGTTGAACCGGCGCATCCAAGAAGCCGGCCTTGCCATCAATTCACGGGAGCTTTTTGAAGTGGCTGCGAGCAATCCAAAAGCCCGGCAATTGGTTCAGGAATTTACAGCTGACCTGGCACAGGGCATCAGTTCGCTGCAAGCCATATTTGATATGGAAATTGTCGTGATTGGCGGCGGGGTTTCAGAGTCTGCACCACTTTGGTGGGATCCGTTCATGCAGCAGCTTGAGCCGCTGCTCTTAAATCCCCTGTCTGTAAAAGTCGCCGAATTCGGCAACGAAGCCGGGGTCCTCGGAGCTGCATTATTGATAGATGGTGAGTAAATTGTAGATGGCACTGGTACTTGTCCTAAAGAAGTGAGGAGGGTCGGCCATGAAGAAAACTTGGTGGAAAGAAGCGGTCGTCTATCAGATTTATCCCCGCAGTTTCAAAGATTCTGATGGCGATGGCATCGGAGATTTGAAAGGCGTCATGCAGAAGCTGGATTACTTGGTCGAATTAGGGATTGATGTCATCTGGATTTGTCCGATGTATAAATCGCCGAATATAGACAATGGCTACGATATCAGTGACTTTCAGGACATTATGGAAGAAATGGGGACGATGGATGATTTCGACCGGTTATTGGACGGGGTGCATAAACGGGGGATGAAGCTGATTCTGGATTTGGTGCTGAATCATACAAGCGACGAACATCCCTGGTTTATCGAATCCCGTTCTTCACGCGATAATCCGAAGCGGGACTGGTACATTTGGCGGGAAGAGCCGACCAATTGGGAAAGCATCTTCAGCGGCCCTGCCTGGACATTTGATGAAACGACGGGTCAATATTACCTTCATCTTTATGCAGAAAAACAGCCGGATGTGAATTGGGAAAATCCCGAATTGCGCCGTGCACTGTATGACATGACCATTTGGTGGCTTGATAAGGGAGTGGATGGTTTTCGTCTGGATGCCATCAGCCACATCAAAAAAGACTATTCCAATATGCCGAATCCAAAAGGGCGCGGCTATGTACCGGCTTGGGAAAAAATGACCGATGTCGAAGGGATTCTCGATTTTCTGAAGGAACTCCGGGATAAAACATTCGCAAAATATGACGTAATGACGGTTGGGGAAGCGAATGGTGTAACGACTGACGAAATCGATGAGTGGATCGGCGAAGAACATGGCGTCATGGACATGCTGTTCCAATTCGAAACCTGGTATCTCCGGAAACCCGACGAACCGTGCGGCGTCAATGTCGATGCCCTTAAAGGCGTCTTAACACGCTGGCAGGAAGCGGCTCAAGGAATCAGCTGGAATGCTCTGTATGTTGAAAACCACGACCGTTCGCGCATCGTTTCGACATGGGGGGACGATACGGTTTATTGGCGCGAAAGCGCAACGGCGGTCGGCTTTATGTATTTTTTTATGCAAGGCACTCCCTTTATCTATCAGGGACAGGAAATCGGCATGACCAATGCGCCGTTTGAAGACCTTGATCTGTACCATGACGTGAAAACCTTAAATTTTTACCGCTATAAGAAAGCGGAAGGGATAGAGCACGAAGCCATTATGCAAATGATTAAAATGAACAGCCGGGACCATTCCCGCACGCCTATGCAGTGGCAAGGCGAAGGGTATGGGGGCTTTTCAACTTCAAAACCGTGGCTGGATTTAAATCCAAACTACACATGGCTGAACGTGGAAGCACAGCGGCAAAATCCCTTGTCGGTTTTCAATTTATATAAGCAGATGATTGCTTTGCGGAAAAACAAAGAGGTTTTGGTTTATGGCGCCTATAAATTATTCAAGACCTGGTATGCCTGCGTCTATGCCTACACCAGAGAAGACAAAAAGGAAAAAGTGCTTGTTCTATCAAATTTAAAAGACGAGCTTTGTGCCTGGTCGCCGCCAGAAGGGGCGGTCCTGCTGCTTTGCAATTACGGCGCAGAAGATCCTTATAGTCTACGGCCTTATGAAGCCCGGGTTTATCAATTGGAAAAGTAAAAATCCCTTTCTAAAACCACTTTTCTCAAGTGGTTTTATTTATTGGCTTTTTATGCATTACAGGCACCCTAATGTGCGCATATCGAAAGAACTATTTTCTTTTATTTTCTAAAAAAGCCCTTTCATTTTCCCAATTACGTAATCCTTAGTTATCTGATAACTTAATTGTACGGCATAGCTTCTCGAGCAGAAGCGGTCAGGCTGCTGCAGGACGCTGCACGTGGCATTGAGTGCCTAAAATCATGAGGGTAAAGGGGATTGAACGATGAAGAGATCGGCGAAGTTTTTAACATCAGTAATGCTGACTGCTACTTTGCTAGTACCGGCAATGAGCGTTGGCGCAGCAAATGGGGAAACAGCCCAGCAGCAAGGCAATGAAACATTCCGCGTTCTTGTTGATTCGGCAAATCAAAATGAATTGAAAAATGCCAAAGGCAAATACGGTGTCCACCGTGAATTCAATTCTGAAGGCTTTACTACGACAATGAATGCAAAACAATTTGAAGCGCTTCAAAAGAACAAAAACTTAAGCGTGGAAAAAGTGCCGGAATTTTCGATCGAAGAAACTTCTTCAAAGCCGGAAGCAGCGTACTCTGCAATGGCAGCTTCCCAATCTGTACCGTGGGGAATTAAGGCAATTTACAATGACAGTGCATTGACTAAACCAACTGGCGGGGCTGGCATTAACATCGCTGTGCTGGATACAGGAGTCAATGTAAACCATACAGATTTGAAAAATAATGTGGAACAGTGCAAAGATTTTACAACCACTACGACAGTAGTAAACAACTCATGTGTTGACCGCCAAGGGCATGGGACACACGTTGCCGGTTCAGCTTTGGCTGATGGTGGAACAGGCACTGGCGTATACGGTGTTGCTCCATCCGCTGATCTATGGGCTTATAAAGTATTGGGTGATGACGGTTCCGGGTATTCGGATGATATCGCAGCTGCCATCCGCCACGTTGCGGATCAAGCAACTGCTCTGAACACGAAAGTGGTCATCAATATGTCCCTTGGTTCATCAGGTGAAAGCAGCTTGATCACAAATGCAGTAAACTATGCTTATAGCAAAGGCGTTCTTGTTATCGCTGCAGCTGGAAACTCAGGCCCTTACCAGGGGTCGATCGGCTACCCTGGAGCTTTGCAAAACGCAGTAGCTGTAGCAGCTCTTGAAAACGTAATTCAAAACGGCACATACCGCGTAGCGGATTATTCTTCCCGCGGCTATAGCGCTACAGACGGCGATTACGTGATCAACAAAGGCGATGTGGAAGTTTCAGCACCAGGTTCTTCTGTTTACTCTACTTGGTATACAGGCGGATATTCTACAATTAGCGGAACGTCTATGGCAACTCCGCACGTAGCAGGATTGGCTGCAAAAATTTGGGCCACAAACACTTCTGCGAGCAACACGCAACTGCGTGCTGAATTGCAGAACCGTGCTAAAGCATACGACATCCTTTCTGGTTCGGGTGCAGCAGTTGGCGACGACTATGCTTCCGGTTTCGGATTTGCCCGCGTGCGCTAATCTTCTCTAAAGGACAATTCCAGCTTTCGCTGGAATTGTTTTTTTATGTTAATATTTTTTTATCTAGATTAAAAGGGTGAGTGTATGAATATCGGATCTGTCATCAAGTATTACCGCACTAAAAACAATCTAACTCAGTCACAATTGGCAGACGGCATTTGCTCCATCTCGCATTTAAGTAAAATTGAATCCAATACCTATACACCACATGAATCAACCATTCAGGCATTATTGGTGAAAATGGGTGTTCAGTGGGAAAAAGAAGTAGACCGCTACAAACGCTTGGAACGGCAATTGGGAGAATTCATTGATTGTTCCCTGCATTACGACTTAGCTACTATGGAAAGGCAATATAGCCAGCTGGAACAGGAAAATGATTATATTCAATCCAGCGATTTAGTGAATCAATACGAGCTCTATAAATTCCGTTATTATATTTACCAAAACGATCAGGCCAAAGCAGAGCGGCAGAAGCAATTGCTTGAAAGGTTGGAAGGCTCTTTTACAGCGCCTGAAAAATGGCTTCATCAGTTTTTTCGGTCGCTTTATTACACGATGCTCCACAAAACGGAAGAATCGCTCCGTTATTTGGACGGCTTGGATAAAGGAATCCAAAGCATTCCACAAAAGTTTGAAGGGGAGTATTATTACCAAAAAGCCCGTCTGCTGATTTTGCATGACCGCTTTGAAGTGTCTGCCCATTATGCAGAAAGAGCGGTCCAGTATTATCAGCTTCACCACAACTACATCCGGCTGCTTCATGCCCAACTTTTGCTGGCCATCAATTACACAAGACGGAATTTACTGGCACAGGCCGGCGGCATATACGAAGTATTGAAGCGAAACGCCCATTTGACCGGCCAACAGGATTTATATAACCAAACCGTCTATAATTTTGTGGAATTATTAAAGCAAAAAGAAGAATACCAGCAAGCTGCAGAACTTTTACACGAATTAAAAGAAAATGTTTCCAGGAATTCTTATTTTTATAAAGCTGTACTCGTCAGTTTATTGGAAACAAAGCTGGAAAGACCGGTCGACGCCGTGCCGCTAATCAAGGAATTGCGCGAATTGGCTGCCGAACCCAAAGATGAATACTTTCGCATATACGCGAACTATTTCGAAAAGCGTAGTTTTTCCCAAGAGGATCTTTGGTCCTATTGTGAGGAGAAAATGTTTCCATTTTTCAGAAAAAATGGTTATATAAAAGAAGGAAAAAAAGTTGCCGCTGAACTGATCGATTACTATCAGCGGAATAAAGAGTGGGAGAAAGCTCATTTCTACCGCACTTATAATGAACGAAATGGTGGTGAATATTTATGAAAATCGGGAAAAAATTATTCGCATCAATCCTTACTGCAGCAATGATTGCTGCAGCCGCATTGCCAATGGCAGCGCCACATATTTTGCCGCCGCTTTAAGCGAGAAATAAATCGCACGATAAAGGCTTTCAGCCATTCTGGCTGGAAGCCTTTTTGCGTTGCACAACAGCCTTTAAATGAGAACTTTCAACAGGCTTTCCCTATAATAGAAAGAAATGATGAGAGGAAGGACGGGGAAGGAGATGTACCAGAAAAAACAATATGTTTTTAAAGGCACGGAAACAGTGATGGCAACTGTTAGAACTTACACGGAAGAAGATTTCGCTGGGCTAATTGCCGTTCAGCAAGAAAGTTTTCCGCCGCCGTTTCCGGAAGACTTGTGGTGGACAAAAAAGCAATTGGCCAGCCATTTGAAGCATTTCCCGGAAGGTGCGATTTGTGTGGAAGTGAACGGAGAAATTGCGGGATCGATGACCAGTCTGCTGGTCGACTTTGATCCGCTGCATCCTCAGCACACATGGGAAGAAATTACGGACAATGGCTCAATTGGCAATCACCAGCCCAACGGAAAAACGCTTTATATTGCAGACTTATGCGTCAAACCGTCGTTCCGCAAGCTCGATTTAGGCAAGTTGATGATGCAGTCGATGTATGAGCATGTGGTTCATTACGGATTGGACCGGCTCTTAGGCGGGGGAAGAATCTCAGGCTATCACAAATATGCGAGTGAACTGACGGCCGAACAATACGTCGAACATGTAATCAGCGGCAAATTAAAAGACCCGGTCATCACATTTTTGCTCCGCTGCGGCCGAACCCCGCTGTCGCTCGTTTCCGATTATCTCGAAGACGCCGAATCGCACAACTATGCGTTATTAATGGAATGGAAAAATCCTTTTAAAAATAATTGATCTATTAAAAACTTGATGGTGAGCAATTTCCCATATTAAAAAGCAGCTTCTGCAAAAAATTGCAGAAGCTGCTTTTTTTACGGCATTAAATTGAGCCGAAAAGCTTTCACAATGATGCCGTCATCTAAAGGCTCAAAGTCCAAAGAAGGAACCCGGCTGAATCCGAGTTGTTTGTATAAGCGCATGGCACTTTCCATAAAATGGGCCGTATGCAAGCCGATGAACGGATAGCCATGCTCTTTGGCAACAGCTACGCAATGCTCAACCAAGGCTTGGCCGATTCCGTTGTTTCTAAAATTTGCATCAACAGCGAGCATGCGGATTTCCGGGTATTCAAGTGCTGCTGTATCCCATTCGTAAGCCTTTGACTGGGAAGGGAATAAAACCACGCTTCCGGCAATCGCGCCATTTATCTCTGAAACAAAAACTTCTGCACCGGCGTTTTTGGCGTTTTCGGAAGTTAAGGTGTTTTTTAATATTTCCCAATGGCCAGCGGGGATAACTTTGCTAAAAGGTTCATACGAGGCCAGCCGCTGCTTTTTGATGGTTTCGTATTCATGGGCGAATGCTTTTCTGATAACCAAAAATATACCTCCCGTTCTTGTTCCAGATAAATATCTCGAATTAAGAATAATTGCATTTAGTATAGCACTTTTTTATTCAAAGAAGCAGTTGGAATGATAAAAGAATAGCATTTCAAACTCCTAGTCAATGTAAAGGCTTACATGTGAAAGTTTTTTGACGATTTAAAATTAAATGAAGAGAAAAATTTGAAATTCATTGAATTGTTTTAATATTTCTCTATAATGAGTTAAAAGAAAGGAAAGATGCCTTATGACAAAAGATTTGCGTATCAATAGTAAAGTGTTCGAAGGGGCGATGAAAGCGCCAAACCGGGCTATGCTCCGAGCTGTAGGGTTTTCTGACGATGATTTCACCAAGCCGCAGATTGGCGTAGCAAGTACATGGAGCGAAGTGACTCCTTGCAATATACATATTCATGATTTGGCAGTGAGCGCGAAAAAAGGGGCGGCAGAAGCAGGCGGAAAGCCAATGATTTTCAATACGATCACTGTTTCGGACGGGATTTCAATGGGGACAGAAGGGATGAAATACTCACTTTCAAGCCGTGATGTGATTGCCGATTCGATTGAAACCGTAGTAGGCGCGGAAAGTTTAGACGGCTTAGTCGCAATCGGCGGCTGCGATAAAAACATTCCAGGCTGTTTGATTGCCATTGCGAATTCGGAAGTCCCGGCAGTCTTTGTCTACGGCGGAACAATTGCCCCGGGCAAAAATAACGGTCAGGACATTGACATTGTGTCGGTTTTTGAAGGAGTGGGCCAGCATAACGCCGGTACGATCGATGACGGCGCTCTCCGCAAAATCGAATGTGCCGCTTGTCCGGGCGCCGGTTCTTGCGGCGGTATGTACACAGCCAACACCATGGCCTCCGCCGCTGAAGCGATGGGCATGAGTTTGCCGGGCAGTTCTTCAAATCCCGCAGAAACAGAAGGCAAGAAAGCAGACTGTGAAGCCGCAGGAGCAGCCGTCTACAATTTGCTCGAACAAGGGATTTACCCAAAAGACATCATGACCAAAGAAGCGTTTGAAAATGCCATTACGGTTGTGATGGCGCTTGGCGGTTCGACCAATGCCATTCTTCATTTATTGGCAATCGCGCATGCGGCAGAAGTCGATCTGACGATAGATGATTTTGACCGCATCCAAAAAACGGTGCCGCATATCGCCGATCTAAAACCGAGCGGCAAATACGTTATGCAGGATTTGCACCGTGTTGGCGGTGTGCAAGCTGTGATGAAGGTGTTGCTTGAAGCTGGCTATTTGCACGGCGACTGCATGACGGTTACCGGTAAAAGCTTAGCGGAAAACTTGAAAGAGGCCCCGGATCTCCTGGAAGGCCAGCAAGTGATCATGCCGTTCGATAAGCCGAAACGCAAAGACGGTCCGTTGATCGTACTAAAAGGGAATTTGTCTCCGCGCGGCGCAGTCGCGAAAATGTCGGGCGTTAAAGTGAAACGCCATTCAGGGCCGGCACGCGTTTTTGACAACGAACCGGAAGCGACAGCTGCTGTAATGGCAGACGAAATCAATGACGGGGACGTGTTGGTGATTCGTTATGTGGGGCCAAAAGGCGGTCCGGGAATGCCTGAAATGCTGTCGATTTCAGGAATCCTTGTCGGCAAAGGCATGGATGAGAAAGTAGCTTTGCTGACAGATGGCCGTTTCTCCGGCGGCACTCATGGATTGGTGGTCGGCCATATTGCACCGGAAGCACAAGTCGGCGGACCGATTGCTCTTCTGAAAGAAGGCGATATCGTCACGATCGATTCCGATACCCAGGAAATTACGATGGATGTTTCAGAAGAAGAATTGGAAGCGCGCCTCAATGCCTGGGTGGCTCCGCCTTTGCATAAGAAAGGTGTGCTGGGGAAATATGCGCATAATGTGACCTGCTCTTCAAAAGGAGCGGTGACTGATTACTTGAACCGCGAACAAACGGAAGCAACGGTAACTGTGAAAAATTAATAAAAGAATTGGAAAAGGGATGCCCTCGAGTTGAGGGCATCCCTTTGATTTTGCAAGGTAACATTAATTTATTTTTGACTCAATTTTTCAACCCGTTTTATCGGGGGAATCATTTCCATTGAAAGTTCTTTCTTTCAGTGCCGCGGTCATAGTTCCACTGGGTGCCTTCTAACTTAAGCAACGTAAACCCTACCTTCTTTTACGTCCTTGCGATCCTGAAATCGCGCCAGTGTGAATAAGTATTCTCAAAAACATTGTTGTAGAATGCCAGATTATCAAAATATATCCGTTACCTCTTTGTTAACTGAATAAGTATCTCATAAATTCACGCCTTAGTCAACTGATTAGCTGGCACAAGGATTTGTTTTTTGAAACATGACTATTGGGGTATAATAAGAAAAATTACCCCATGCGGAAGAAGGAGATTTATATGGAAAAAACATATCTAGATGACAGCTTAGCCTTACATACCGATTTATACCAGATCAACATGTCCGAATCTTATTGGGCAGATGGCATGCATGAACGGAAAGCGGTGTTTGAGCTTTTTTTCCGGAAGCTGCCGTTCGGCAATGGTTATGCCATTTTCGCCGGGTTGGAACGTGTCCTGGATTATTTGAGAGATTTCCGTTTTACTGAAAGCGACCTTGCGTACCTTCAAGAAGAAGTCGGCTACAAAGAAGACTATATCGAATACTTGCGGACGGTGCGTTTTACAGGGAACGTCTATTCCGTCCTGGAAGGAGAGCTGGTTTTTCAGAACGAACCATTGCTCCGGATCGAAGCTCCTTTGGTAGAAGCCCAATTAATTGAAACGGCTCTTTTGAATATCGTGAATTACCAGACTTTGATTGCGACAAAAGCAAGCCGCATCAAACAGATTGTCAAGGAGCAGCGGGTGATGGAATTTGGTACGCGGCGTGCGCAGGAAATGGATGCGGCCATTTGGGGAACAAGAGCCGCTTTTATCGGCGGACTTGAAGCGACGAGCAATGTCCGTGCAGGCAAGCGATTCGGCATTCCGGTTGCCGGAACCCACGCCCACTCCATGGTCCAAGCTTACAAAGATGAATACGAAGCGTTTCATTCGTATGCCAAACGCCACAAAGACTGCGTATTTCTTGTGGACACATACGATACGTTGAAATCCGGTGTTCCAACTGCAATTCGGGTAGCGAAAGAACTGGGTGACAAAATCAATTTCCTGGGCATCCGCCTGGACAGCGGCGATATTGCCTTTTTGTCGAAAGAAGCCCGTAAAATGCTGGATGAAGCCGGTTTCCCGGATGTCCAAATTGTTGTTTCCAACGATTTGGATGAATATACGATATTGAACTTGAAAGCGCAAGGAGCCCGGGTGGATTCTTGGGGAATCGGGACAAAGCTGATTACAGCTTACGATCAACCGGCGCTAGGCGCGGTATACAAAATCGTCGCCATTGAAAACGAACACGGCGAAATGGAAGATACCATCAAAATCTCGGGCAACGCTGAAAAAGTCACGACTCCGGGCCTAAAAAACGTTTATCGGATTATAGACAGGGAAAATGGAAAATCAGAAGGTGATTATATAACGATGCAGGATGAAAATCCTGCTGAGGAAGATCATCTGAAGATGTTCCATCCGGTCCATACTTATGTATCGAAGTTTGTTTCCAATTTCTATGCAGTGAATATCCATCATCAAGTCGTGGCAAAAGGAGAAATCATTTATGAGAATCCTTCTGTCCAGGAAATGCAGGAGTTCGCAGCGAAAAACCTGGAGCTATTATGGGACGAATACAAACGTTCGTTAAATCCGGAAGAATACCCAGTCGATTT
The DNA here is from genome assembly GCF_030413595.1 of Planococcus liqunii. Taxonomy (NCBI): domain Bacteria; kingdom Bacillati; phylum Bacillota; class Bacilli; order Caryophanales; family Caryophanaceae; genus Planococcus; species Planococcus liqunii. Next base: position 996,072 of record NZ_CP129238.1, read on the forward strand.
AAGCCAAAAATGCTGGGACAACAAGATGCGCAATATCCAGGAAGTGAAAGACGCTATTCAACAACTTACAGGAAAATAAGGGGGAATATTCATGTCAGATTTGCAAAAAACGATCATTGAAGAACTTAAAGTTCAGCCTTCCATAAATCCGAAAGAAGAAATTGAACGAACGGTTTCATTTTTAAAAGAATACCTGGTGAAGCATCCGTTTTTAAAAGGATTTGTCTTAGGCATCTCCGGAGGGCAGGATTCTACCTTAGCCGGAAAGCTGGCGCAAATGGCGGTCGACGAATTGAACGCAGAAGCGGGAGAACCTATATACGGCTTTTATGCAATCCGCTTGCCGTACGGAGAACAGTTTGATGAACACGATGCGCAGGATGCCATTGGATTTATCAACCCGACGAAAGTGTATACAGTAAATATCAAAGAAGCAGTGGATGCCAGCAAACATGCTCTGGATGCTGCAGGCATTGAACTGACGGATTTTGCCAAAGGGAACGAAAAAGCGCGTGAACGGATGAAAGTGCAATTTTCAGCTGCAGCCATGCACAATGCAGTTGTTCTCGGGACGGACCATGCAGCTGAAGCGATTACCGGTTTCTACACGAAATTCGGCGATGGGGCTGCTGACTTGACTCCGTTGTTCCGCTTGAACAAACGCCAAGGCCGGGCGATGTTGAAGGAACTTGGTTCGCCGGAGCATTTGTACATGAAAATTCCGACGGCCGATCTGGAAGAAGACAAACCTGCAATTCCGGATGAAGTGGCGCTTGGCATCACCTATGACATGATTGACGATTATTTGGAAGGCAAGAAAATTCCGCAAGATGCACAGGAAAAACTGGAAGGCTATTACTTGCGTTCCCAGCACAAACGCCACTTGCCGATCACGATTTTTGATGATTTTTGGAAATAACTCAAATGCAACAGAGCTTATCTTTTTAAGCTCTGTTTTTTATTTGCGGAAAAAGTCCTTATAAAAGTTACAGACAGTTGAGAAAATTATATAAATTCGTTATGCTTATGATAAGATTTCAACAATTTAAAATACGCGAATTTATATACTGGGGGAATCAGGATGAATGCTAAAGACCGCTTGAATGCAGTGATAGACAATATAGAAAAAGTGATCATCGGCAAACGCCATATCGCTGAATTAAGCATTGTAGCTATGCTTTCCCAAGGGCATGTGCTGCTGGAAGATGTGCCTGGGGTCGGCAAAACGATGCTGGTGAGAGCGCTCGCGAAATCCATCGGCGCTGATTTTAAACGGATTCAATTCACTCCTGACCTGCTCCCGTCAGATGTTATAGGTGTCTCCATTTATAATCCGAAAGACATGGAGTTTCATTTCAGGCCGGGACCGATTATGGGAAATATCGTATTAGCCGATGAAATAAACCGGACTTCCCCTAAAACGCAATCCTCTTTGCTAGAAGCGATGGAAGAAGCTTCCGTCACAATTGATGGCGTAACCCAGCACATACCGAAACCGTTTTTCGTTATGGCTACTCAAAATCCCATTGAATATGAAGGGACCTATCCGCTGCCTGAAGCGCAGCTGGACCGTTTCCTCCTGAAAATTAAGATCGGCTACCCAAGTTCCAGCGAAGAAATGGAAGTGCTGAACCGCTCCCAGGTTTCTGCGCCGATTGATGAACTTCAGCCGGTGATGACGCTTGAGGAGCTGCTGAAATTGCAGGAAGAAGTGAAGCGGATCAATGTCGACGAAACCATCCGCAGCTATATCGTGGATCTAGCCAGACAAACCCGAATTGACCCTTATGTGTACTTGGGAGTGAGCCCAAGGGGGTCTATTGCATTGATGAAAGCTTCCCAAGCCTACGCCATGCTGAAAGGCCGGGATTTTGTGACGCCGGACGATGTGCAGCATTTGGCGAAATTTGTCTTTGGACACCGCATCATGCTGCGTTCGGAAGCGCGTTATGACGGAGTTACGGCTGAAGAAATCACAGACCGGATTTTGGCGAAAACACGAGTTCCCGTTCAAAGGCTAGTCGGCCAATGAATAAAGCGAAAGAATTTATGAATTTATGGGGGAGGCTGCTTTTTGTCCTGGGCCTCCTTTTGCTGACATTTTCGTTTGCCATGTTCCAAGGCGGATTTGTCAGCTGGTTCATTTTTTATATGGCTTTGCCTTTTGCCTTATATTCCGTTTTGTTGACATTTTACCCTCTAAGCGATATTGAATTATCCCGTGATATCCATACCGCTCAAGTGCGAAAAGGAAGCAGTTTTTCAGCAACCATTCATATGCGCAGAAAACTCCGCTTTCCTTTGCTGTATACGGTCCTTACTGAAAAGACCCATTCTCCCGCTTTAAAAAAACAAACGCCCGGCATGCATCAGAAAATGTTTGTTCCCGGATTCCGGAAAAATTATTCATGGACATATGAGATTGAACATATGCCGCGCGGAGAACATGTTTTGGAAGGCGTTCAAATTGAAATCGCCGATTTCTTCGGCTGGGTCCGTAAAAGCAGATTGGTGCCGCTTCAGCAAAAAGTGCTCGTCTATCCTAATACCGTAGACATTGTTTATCGGCCGATGGAGTCCAAATACGATCACGGCTCGATGGCTGCGCCGTTTACACTGGTCAAGGATACGACCATGGCTACCGGCATCCGGGATTACCATCCGGGAGACCGGGTTTCGTGGATCCACTGGAAGTCATTTGCCCGGACACAGACAATGCGCACAAAGGAATTTGAAGACCGCCAGTCCCAGGACCTGTTTTTGATGGATGACCGACGGCCTTCAGAGAAATTTGAAATTCAAGTGGAATTGGTGGCTTCTATTCTTAAATCGCTTGTACGTTCCAATTCAAGTGTGTCTTACTTATCGATTGGCGAAACCCACAATCATTTTCCGGTCATCCAGACCGAAGAACATCTGCATCGGATCATGTACCATTTAACAAAGGTCCAGCCTGATCTGGAGAAACCTGCGGAAGATGCAGGGGGGCGTGAGCTCCAGAAAATCCAGGCCTCAAGCCTTTTGTATGTGACCAGCCATTTAACCATGGAAATGGTGAAAGCCATTCAGCGAAATGTGAAGCATTTAAATACGTGTATGTGTTTGGTTGTCACTCATAAAGGAGAACCGGCTTCTCCCCAGGAAGAAGCTGCCCATCAATTTGCCCGTTCAAAAGGTTTTACTGTAAAGCGTGTCAGTCCGGATAATTTTTCATCGGTATTTACGGAGGTGAACGGCAAATGACTTCCATAAGGAAAAATAGTTGGTTTATGGCAGGGCTCTACATTCTTGTCTTTTTCCTGCTGGCCGAATGGCTGACGCCGGTAATGACTTTAACGGCTACTGCCTATAAACCATTGTTTCTGATTTTTATTGCAATGGCGCTTGGAATGTCTTTATTAAAAGTCTCCTGGTGGATTTCCGGGCCGTTGAAATTGCTGTATGTTTTATGGTTTATCGTTTACGTGTATACCGGTGAAGTGTTTTTCACCGGTGAAGCCATCGCATTTGTCTGGCAAGACTTAAAAATCAATTTAGCTGCTCTTTTTTCTCAAAACTGGGCGAACACGACCGATGTTTTTCGCACGCTTTTATTTTTCACGCTGTTATGGATGGCTGTTTACTTGATTCATTACTGGGTGAGCTTCCGTTTGAGCATCTTCCTGTTTTACTTGTTGACGGTGGTTTTTATTGCGGTACTGGATACGTTCAGCCCTTATACAGGGAATACGGCCATTATCCGCATTATGGTCATTGGCTTATTGTTGGCCGGTCTTCTGCATTTAGCAAGATGGACAGAGCGTCACCGAATAGAACTGAGCAGCGAAAAAATTGCAGCGGCAATCATTCCGTTGTTTATCATGATTGCCGGTTCTACGGCAGTGGCGCTTTACTTGCCGAAATCCGGTCCTATCTGGCCAGATCCTGTTCCGTATATTACGTCTTTTTCAAGCGGAGCGGGAAGCGGGCCGGGCGGTACAGTTGGAAGAATCGGCTACGGAGTGAACGATTCGCAGCTGGGCGGTTCGTTCATCGGCGACAGCTCCCCGGTATTTAAAGCGGAAGTTGTCAGCGGGCAATACTGGAAAGTGGAGTCAAAAGACATTTATACGACAAAAGGCTGGGAACTGACGGAGAATATCGGCGACTCTTTCCTGTATGAAAACGGCGACTTTATTGCGACTGATTTCACGCCGGGAGACCCGGAAATGCAAGAAATCGCGCTCTTGTCGATGGATCAGGATTTCCCGTTCGTGTTGTATCCGTATGGGACTGAATCGGTTGTGATGGATGAAAATTTGGATTACCAGTACAATACGGCAGACCAGCGAATTGAAACCTATCAGCAAGGCGATGTTTTTGAACCGGAAGTTTACGAGATCACGTTCAGTGAGCCAACTTTCAGTTTAACGGCATTGCGTGAAACTGCCCCGGAAGATTTGGCGGAGCTGCCGGCGGAATTTGACCGTTATCGCCAGTTGCCGGCCGAATTGCCGCAGCGCGTTCGGGATTTGGCAGAAGAAATAACAGCCAGTTCGACTACAATCTACGATAAAGCCCGAGACATCGAGAGGTACTTCAGCAATGCCGGTTTTGAATACAGCCAGCAGGATATTCCGGTGCCGGATGAAGACCAGGATTACGTCGACCAATTTTTATTCGATACGAAAAAAGGGTATTGTGATAATTTTTCCACGTCTATGGTTGTCCTGCTGCGTTCCCTGGATATTCCGGCCCGGTGGGTAAAAGGGTTTAACGAAGGGGAAATCGTAGAGACGAAAGATGATACCGATATTTACCAAATCACCAATAACAACGCCCATTCCTGGGTAGAGGCTTACATGCCGGGAGTCGGCTGGATGCTGTTTGAACCGACCATCGGGTTTACGGGTTCTTCTGCCGTCGATTTTGATATAGAAGTCGATGCCGCCGAGGAAGATGAAGCGGCTATGCCCGACCGTCCGGAACCTCCGCTGCCTGAAGAACTGGAAGATGAAGCAGTTTCAGATCCGAATGCCGGTCCATCTTTCTGGAGCCGCTTCCAAGCGTTCCTTGATGAAAACAGCAGAAAAATCGGTTGGGGGGCAATTGCCCTTGGTGTACTGGCAGCGATTTTCTATAAGTTCCGTCATAAATGGCTGCCTCGTGTCTTAATTCCTTATTACCGACTGCGCAGCGGCGATACCGCCACATTCGAAAAAGCTTATCTGCGGCTTTTGAAACAATTGGAGTTATATGGGATAAAAAGAAGCGAGGGGCAGACCTTAAGAGCCTATGCTTCCTATATAGACACATTTTTTGGAACAAAAGATATGACCCGCCTAACCAATGCTTATGAGCAGTCAATCTACGGCGGGCGTAAGGATTCCATTGAATGGCGGGAGTTGCAGGAAAGTTGGGAAAATTTAATCAAACAGACAATCGGTTGATTTTGGTCGAGCTAGCTTGTACAATTGAGAAAATTAAAAGTACAAGTGCCCTCATATATGTCTGGTAATATGGACCAGATGTCTCTACCAAGTCCCCGGAAATGACTTGACTATGAAGGTGGATGACGCATGCGTTCAGACATGTGCATTCGCCTTTTTGATGTAGAGCAAAAGAACGCGAGGAATCCTTTTCCGCGTTCTTTTGTCATTTTGAGGCCTGAATTGAATAGAAGAGGTGAAGAGTGTGCCAGCAAGTCCGATGTTAAAAGAGCAAAAGAAAATTGTGGTTTTGGATTTTGGAAGCCAGTATAACCAATTGATTACACGGCGTATTCGTGAAATCGGTGTTTACAGTGAATTGCATCCGCATACCATTACTGCAGAAGAAATCAAAGAAATGAACGCAACAGGCATTATTTTTTCAGGCGGCCCTAATTCGGTTTATGACAAGAATGCTTTTTCTGTAGACGATGCGATTTTTGAAATGGGTCTTCCGATTTTAGGGATCTGCTACGGCATGCAATTGATGGCGTTGCATTTAAATGGCAAAGTTGAAAAAGCCCAAAACCGTGAATACGGGAAAGCTGAACTGAAATTGACCAAAGAAAGCACCTTGTTTAAAGGCTTGCCAGAAGAACAGATTGTCTGGATGAGCCACGGGGATCTGGTAACTGCAGCGCCTCCTGGATTTGATGTAATCGGCACGAGCGCAAGCTGCCCAATTGCTTCGATGGCAGATGAGTCACGCGGTTTCTACGGTGTTCAATTCCACCCGGAAGTCCGCCACTCGATTTACGGCAATGAGTTGCTGCGTCAATTCGTATTCGATGTTTGCGGCATGACCGATGACTGGTCAATGGAAAATTACATTGAACTGGAAATTGAAAAAATCCGTGAAGAAGTCGGCGACAAAAAAGTTCTTTGCGCACTCAGCGGCGGCGTAGATTCTTCCGTAGTGGCCGTCTTGATCCACAAAGCAATCGGCGACCAATTGACTTGTATGTTCGTTGACCACGGCTTGCTTCGCAAAGGAGAAGCTGAAAGCGTCATGAAAACTTTTGCTGACGGCTTCCATATGAATGTCATTAAAATCGACGCACGCGACCGTTTCATGAACAAACTTGCCGGAGTAACCGATCCGGAACAAAAACGGAAAATCATCGGCAACGAATTCATTTATGTATTCGATGACGAAGCTTCTAAACTGGAAGGCATGGACTTCCTGGCACAAGGTACGCTGTATACTGATATTATCGAAAGTGGTACGACTACTGCTCAAACAATTAAATCGCACCACAATGTCGGCGGTCTTCCGGAAGACATGCAGTTTAAATTGATTGAACCATTAAATACCTTATTCAAAGATGAAGTGCGTGTGCTTGGCGCTGAACTTGGCATGCCGGATGAAATCGTTTGGCGTCAGCCGTTCCCAGGGCCGGGCCTTGGCATTCGCATCATGGGCGCTGTAACGGAAGAGAAACTGGAAATCGTCCGTGAATCCGACTGGATTTTGCGTGATGAAATCAGTAAAGCTGGACTTGACCGGGACATCTGGCAGTACTTCACGGTTCTTCCGGACATCCGCAGTGTCGGCGTTATGGGCGATGCCCGTACGTACGATTACGCAATCGGCATCCGCGCTGTCACTTCAATTGACGGCATGACATCTGACTGGGCACGCATCCCGTGGGATGTATTGGAGAAAATCAGTGTCCGCTTGGTCAACGAAGTGTCGCATATCAACCGTGTGCTCTATGACATTACGAGCAAGCCACCTGCAACTATTGAGTGGGAATAAAATAAAAAGAAGCTGCATTCCTATTAGGGAGTGTAGCTTCTTTCTTTTAGACGAACTTTAATGCAGAAATTTATTGAAATGTTCGGGTTTGGGCTTGTTAGATTGAAAAAATCATGTTATATTACGATAGAAATTAAATAACGTTGTCGTATAATGTCGGGGATATGGCCCGAAAGTTTCTACCGAGTTACCGTAAATGACTCGACTACGATTTTTGTCCGCATTCGCAATGAATTGGACGCTCTTCATTTGAGGTGAATTTGAAGAGGAAATCGAGCACATACGGCATGAAGCTGTATGTGCTTTTTATGTTTCAACATTATCGCGACGACACGCGGAGGAAAACAACATGAGAAAGTATTTTCAGTTCGAGGAACTGGGAACTAATTACCGCCGAGAAATTATCGGGGGCTTAACCACCTTTTTAGCGATGGCTTATATTTTAGTCGTCAATCCGCTCACGCTGACATTAAGTTCCGTGCCGGACCTGCCTGCTGAAATGTATATGGATTATGGATCTGTATTTATGGCGACGGCTCTTGCTGCAGCTATCGGATGTTTGATGATGGGGATCATCGCCAAGTATCCGATTGCACTTGCGCCGGGTATGGGATTAAATGCATTCTTTGCTTATACCGTTATCTTGACATACGGCATTCCGTGGCAAACTGCTTTGACAGGCGTTTTATTTTCCGGACTCATCTTCATCGTTCTTTCTTTGTCGGGGCTTCGTGAACGGATTATTAATGCGATTCCGAACGACTTGAAACTGGCAGTCGGAGCGGGGATTGGGCTTTACATTACATTTATTGGACTTCAAAATTCCGGCATCATTGTAGCAAATGAAGCGACGATGGTCGGCCTTGGTGATTTAACAGTACCATCTACGTTGCTTGCGATTTTTGGAATGGTAGTAACCGTTGTTCTGATGGTGCGCCGCGTCAAAGGCGGAATTTTCTTCGGGATGATCATTGCTGCTGTAATTGGAATGATTTTTAAAGTAGTGGAATTGCCAAGCGCTATTGTAGACTTTAACGTTCCGAGCATGGCTCCGACATTCGGTGTAGCGCTGGATCCGATTCTTCATGATTTTGGTTCACTCATGAACATTGAATTCCTTGTCATCGTTCTAACTTTCTTGTTTGTAGACTTCTTCGATACGGCAGGGACATTGGTTGCTGTCGCAACTCAAGCGCGCTTGATAAAAGACGATAAACTTCCGCGTGCAGGGAGGGCCCTTCTTGCTGATGCCGTTGCTACTGTCAGCGGCGCGATCTTCGGAACATCAACGACGACTTCTTACATTGAGTCGAGTGCCGGTGTTGCTGCGGGGGCGCGTTCAGGATTTGCAGCCGTCGTCACTGGCTTGCTTTTCTTAATTTCCATTCTGTTCTATCCGCTGCTGGAAGTGATCACGAGCGCGGTAACGGCCCCAGCATTGATCATTGTTGGTGTCCTGATGGTTTCGGCTTTAGGAAGAATCGATTGGTCGAAATTCGAAATTGCCGTTCCTGCATTCTTGACGATGATTTCGATGCCGCTTGGCTATAGCATCGCAACAGGAATCGCCATCGGATTTATTTTCTATCCGATCACAATGGTTACGGCAGGCAAGGCCAAGCAAGTTCACCCGATCATGTACGGACTGTTTGTCATTTTCATTCTCTATTTTATCTTCATTGCTTAAATCCCGGCCCGCCAAATTTACTGGCGGGCTTTTTATTATATAGAAGAAAAGAAAATTTGAACGACTGCAGTCGATGCGATGTAGATTAAGTGAGTCTGGCGATATGCCTCCGAAATTTTGAGTGTTCTTTAAATCAGCAGTCTTTTAATATAGAAGGAAGATAAAAAGGGAAGCGAAAACCAAGGGCAGGCAGAAAAAGAGAAGCTAGGAAAAATTAGCGGGAAAATCGCCAACACTTAGAATGTAAAGGAACAGTTTCCTTTCAAAGTTGTAACAAGTTTGTAACTTTTATATTGCGAATATTCTGTTATAATAAAAAATGTAAACGGTTAATATTTATTTATTAATTTTCTCAAAGTCATTGACTTATAACGAGAACCTTGATATATTAGTACATGTCCTCAGGGAAACAAAGTGAAAACGAAACACTTTCATTTAAAAGATAAATGATTTAGTTGACACGAACTGCAGGATGAAGTAAACTAATAAAGTTGCTAATTTAAAGCGACTGATTATTGAACCTTGAAAACTGAACAGCAAAACGTCAACAATAGCAACGGCCGCGCAAAACGGCCCGCGCAAATGTACTGATCAGGCTTCGGCCAGATCAAGCGACTCGTGCGTTCTTCGGAACGGCGAGACGCCAGCAGAATTTGAGCAAGTCAGTTCTCTATAATGGAGAGTTTGATCCTGGCTCAGGACGAACGCTGGCGGCGTGCCTAATACATGCAAGTCGAGCGGAACACTTGGAGCTTGCTCCAAGCGTTTAGCGGCGGACGGGTGAGTAACACGTGGGCAACCTGCCCTGCAGATCGGGATAACTCCGGGAAACCGGTGCTAATACCGAATAGTTTGACCTCCCTCCTGGGAGGTTACGGAAAGACGGTTTCGGCTGTCACTGCAGGATGGGCCCGCGGCGCATTAGCTAGTTGGTGGGGTAACGGCCCACCAAGGCGACGATGCGTAGCCGACCTGAGAGGGTGATCGGCCACACTGGGACTGAGACACGGCCCAGACTCCTACGGGAGGCAGCAGTAGGGAATCTTCCGCAATGGACGCAAGTCTGACGGAGCAACGCCGCGTGAGTGATGAAGGTTTTCGGATCGTAAAACTCTGTTGCGAGGGAAGAAACCGTGCCAGCTAACTACTGGCACCTTGACGGTACCTCGCCAGAAAGCCACGGCTAACTACGTGCCAGCAGCCGCGGTAATACGTAGGTGGCAAGCGTTGTCCGGAATTATTGGGCGTAAAGCGCGCGCAGGCGGTCCTTTAAGTCTGATGTGAAAGCCCACGGCTCAACCGTGGAGGGTCATTGGAAACTGGGGGACTTGAGTGCAGAAGAGGAAAGTGGAATTCCATGTGTAGCGGTGAAATGCGTAGAGATGTGGAGGAACACCAGTGGCGAAGGCGACTTTCTGGTCTGTAACTGACGCTGAGGCGCGAAAGCGTGGGGAGCAAACAGGATTAGATACCCTGGTAGTCCACGCCGTAAACGATGAGTGCTAAGTGTTAGGGGGTTTCCGCCCCTTAGTGCTGCAGCTAACGCATTAAGCACTCCGCCTGGGGAGTACGGCCGCAAGGCTGAAACTCAAAGGAATTGACGGGGGCCCGCACAAGCGGTGGAGCATGTGGTTTAATTCGAAGCAACGCGAAGAACCTTACCAGGTCTTGACATCCCGCTGACCGCCCTGGAGACAGGGCTTTCCCTTCGGGGACAGCGGTGACAGGTGGTGCATGGTTGTCGTCAGCTCGTGTCGTGAGATGTTGGGTTAAGTCCCGCAACGAGCGCAACCCTTGATCTTAGTTGCCAGCATTCAGTTGGGCACTCTAAGGTGACTGCCGGTGACAAACCGGAGGAAGGTGGGGATGACGTCAAATCATCATGCCCCTTATGACCTGGGCTACACACGTGCTACAATGGACGGTACAAAGGGCTGCCAACCCGCGAGGGGGAGCCAATCCCAGAAAACCGTTCTCAGTTCGGATTGCAGGCTGCAACTCGCCTGCATGAAGCCGGAATCGCTAGTAATCGTGGATCAGCATGCCACGGTGAATACGTTCCCGGGCCTTGTACACACCGCCCGTCACACCACGAGAGTTTGTAACACCCGAAGTCGGTGAGGTAACCCTTGTGGAGCCAGCCGCCGAAGGTGGGACAGATGATTGGGGTGAAGTCGTAACAAGGTAGCCGTATCGGAAGGTGCGGCTGGATCACCTCCTTTCTAAGGATAATATCGGAACGGAGCTTACGCTCCGGTTGACGTTTTGCGTTCAGTTTTGAAGGTTCACTGAAAGGCGAAAAACGCCGTTCAGCTCAACCGGCTGCTGGAAGGCTTGACTTGACATGCTTGCATGTCGAAGGAAAGCGTGAAGCAGACGCGGGAGCTGGCGTTTGGAGCTGGACATGACACTTCAACCCTTGTTCTTTGAAAACTGGATATGACGACATTGAAACAACGAAAACAAGCAACACGAGTGATGAGACCGATTTTTTCGGTCGACTTTCTAATGGTTAAGTTAGAAAGGGCGCACGGTGGATGCCTTGGCACTAGGAGCCGAAGAAGGACGGCACTAACACCGATATGCTCCGGGGAGCTGTAAGTGAGCTTTGATCCGGAGATTTCCGAATGGGGGAACCCACCGCCTTTAATGGGGCGGTATCCATGTGTGAATTCATAGCACATGAGAAGGCAGACCCAGGGAACTGAAACATCTAAGTACCTGGAGGAACAGAAAGCAAATGCGATTCCCTGAGTAGCGGCGAGCGAAACGGGATCAGCCCAAACCAAGAGGCTTGCCTCTTGGGGTTGTAGGACACTCAATACGGAGTTACAAAAGAAGCGGTTAGGCGAAGCGACCTGGAACGGTCCGCCACAGTGGGTAACAGCCCCGTAGCCGAAAATCGCTTCCCTCCTGAGTGGATCCTGAGTACGGCGGAACACGTGAAATTCCGTCGGAATCCGGGAGGACCATCTCCCAAGGCTAAATACTACCTAGTGACCGATAGTGAACCAGTACCGTGAGGGAAAGGTGAAAAGCACCCCGGAAGGGGAGTGAAACAGATCCTGAAACCGTGTGCCTACAACTAGTCAAAGCCCGTTTATGGGTGATGGCGTGCCTTTTGTAGAATGAACCGGCGAGTTACGATTGCATGCAAGGTTAAGGTGAGAAGCCGGAGCCGCAGCGAAAGCGAGTCTGAATAGGGCGAATGAGTATGCAGTTGTAGACCCGAAACCAGGTGATCTACCCATGTCCAGGGTGAAGGTAAGGTAACACTTACTGGAGGCCCGAACCCACGCACGTTGAAAAGTGCGGGGATGAGGTGTGGGTAGCGGAGAAATTCCAATCGAACCTGGAGATAGCTGGTTCTCTCCGAAATAGCTTTAGGGCTAGCCTCAAGATAGAGAATCCTGGAGGTAGAGCACTGTTTGGACTAGGGGCCCATCCCGGGTTACCGAATTCAGACAAACTCCGAATGCCAGTGATTTATGCTTGGGAGTCAGACTGCGAGTGATAAGATCCGTAGTCAAGAGGGAAACAGCCCAGACCACCAGCTAAGGTCCCCAAATATCCGTTAAGTGGAAAAGGATGTGGCGTTGCTTAGACAACCAGGATGTTGGCTTAGAAGCAGCCATCATTTAAAGAGTGCGTAATAGCTCACTGGTCGAGTGACACTGCGCCGAAAATGTACCGGGGCTAAACGGATTACCGAAGCTGTGGATGGACATCGTAGATGTCCGTGGTAGGAGAGCGTTCTAAGGGCGTCGAAGCGGGACCGGAAGGATCCGTGGAGCGCTTAGAAGTGAGAATGCCGGTATGAGTAACGAAAGACGGGTGAGAATCCCGTCCACCGAATGCCTAAGGTTTCCTGAGGAAGGCTCGTCCGCTCAGGGTCAGTCGGGACCTAAGTCGAGGCCGATAGGCGTAGACGATGGACAACAGGTTGATATTCCTGTACCACCTCCCCGCCGTTTGAGCAATGGGGGGACGCAGAAGGATAAGGCGAGCGCGCCGTTGGTTGAGCGCGTCCAAGCAGCAAGGTGGGAAACGAGGCAAATCCCGTTTCCGCAAACATTGAACTGTGACGGCAAGGGGCGTATGCCCTGGAGTCCCTGATTTCACACTGCCAAGAAAAGCCTCTAGCGAGGCGGGAGGTGCCCGTACCGCAAACCGACACAGGTAGGCGAGAAGAGAATTCTAAGGTGAGCGAGTGAACTCTCGTTAAGGAACTCGGCAAAATGACCCCGTAACTTCGGGAGAAGGGGTGCTCTGGTAGGGTGTATAGCCCGAGAGAGCCGCAGTGAATAGGCCCAGGCGACTGTTTAGCAAAAACACAGGTCTCTGCAAAACCGTAAGGTGACGTATAGGGGCTGACGCCTGCCCGGTGCTGGAAGGTTAAGGGGAGTGCTTAGCGCAAGCGAAGGTGCGAACTGAAGCCCCAGTAAACGGCGGCCGTAACTATAACGGTCCTAAGGTAGCGAAATTCCTTGTCGGGTAAGTTCCGACCCGCACGAAAGGCGTAACGATCTGGGCACTGTCTCAACGAGAGACTCGGTGAAATTATAGTACCTGTGAAGATGCAGGTTACCCGCGACAGGACGGAAAGACCCCGTGGAGCTTTACTGCAGCCTGATATTGAATTTTGGTGCAACTTGTACAGGATAGGTAGGAGCCAGAGAACCCGGAGCGCCAGCTTCGGGGGAGGCGTCGGTGGGATACTACCCTGGTTGTATTGAAATTCTAACCCACGCCCCTGATCGGGGCGGGAGACAGTGTCAGGCGGGCAGTTTGACTGGGGCGGTCGCCTCCTAAAGAGTAACGGAGGCGCCCAAAGGTTCCCTCAGAATGGTTGGAAATCATTCGCAGAGTGTAAAGGCACAAGGGAGCTTGACTGCGAGACGTACAGGTCGAGCAGGGTCGAAAGACGGGCTTAGTGATCCGGTGGTTCCGCATGGAAGGGCCATCGCTCAACGGATAAAAGCTACCCCGGGGATAACAGGCTTATCTCCCCCAAGAGTCCACATCGACGGGGAGGTTTGGCACCTCGATGTCGGCTCATCGCATCCTGGGGCTGTAGTCGGTCCCAAGGGTTGGGCTGTTCGCCCATTAAAGCGGTACGCGAGCTGGGTTCAGAACGTCGTGAGACAGTTCGGTCCCTATCCGTCGCGGGCGCAGGAAATTTGAGAGGAGCTGTCCTTAGTACGAGAGGACCGGGATGGACACACCGCTGGTGTACCAGTTGTTCCGCCAGGGGCATCGCTGGGTAGCTATGTGTGGCCGGGATAAGTGCTGAAAGCATCTAAGCACGAAGCCCCCCTCAAGATGAGATTTCCCATTGCGCAAGCAAGTAAGATCCCTCAAAGACGATGAGGTAGATAGGTTCGGGGTGGAAGCGCAGCGATGCGTGCAGCTGACGAATACTAATCGATCGAGGACTTAACCAACATAGTTGTTTTCAATGTCGCATATCCAGTTTTGAGGGCGCAAGCACTCATGTCCAGTGATGATGGCAAAGAGGCCACACCCGTTCCCATCCCGAACACGGAAGTTAAGCTCTTTTGCGCCGATGGTAGTTGGGGGTTTCCCCCTGTGAGAGTAGGACATTGCTGGGCCAAGAAAAAAAGCCGTTGCCGGTATTCCCGGCGGCGGCTTTTTTTTGTGTTTTCTAGCGGTAGTTGTTGTGGGTGGGAACAAAAATATCTTCATTGCTGTTGCGCACTAAGGAGAAATGTTCAATATTGTCATGTCCATGAAGTGCGTGGTTATGATGTGCAATAATTTCTTCTGCCGTCAGTACTTGCGAATCGGTTGTTGAATGTCCATCCTGGACCAGCGTGACATCAAAGTCATTAATGGTAGCAGTTCTAACTGCTGTGTCAATGCAGAATTCCGTCTTGCATCCCATAATGACAATGTGCTCAATATGCTGACTCTGCAGAAAACTCAGCAATGGGGTTTGATAAAAAGCATTGGTGGCTTTTTTATCAAATATTGCGGCAGGGTTAGAAGAGTCAATGTCCGGATGGATTTGAAAACCAGCACCCTGGCCCTCTGCTACATCTAAGTCACGTATGAAGACAATGGGAACGGAATCCGCTTTTGCTTTGCTGATTATATCATTAATTGTCTGGATCAACTGGTGCTTATTCACAACTTCCGGTTCGGACGGGGTTCCGTCAATAAGTGCCTGCTGGGCGTCGATTACGATAAGTGCCTGTTTCATTGGTAACTCCCCTTTACTCAAGAATGGTTTTGCGGATTTCATTAAATAAAATAGTTCGCTGTATATATTGAAAATCCTTTCGATAAAAATGTGTTCCTTCTATATAATGGAAAACTGACATTCTCTGTCTTGCATTCACTGTTCATATCTACTAGTATGAGACATGGAACTTTAGAAGCGAGTAAGAAAGGGTGCAAAAAGTGGATTTTAATCCGTGGTTGATGATTCTTATTATTTTCTCTATTAATGTCGTATATGTTGCGTTTTTGACAATACGTATGATTTTGACGCTGAAAGGCTATCGTTATAGCGCTGCAATGGTAAGTATGGTGGAAACGGTTATTTATATAGTAGGATTAGGACTGGTATTGGATAATTTAGATCAAATTCAAAATTTAATTGCCTATGCAATCGGTTTCGGTACAGGCGTTATTGTTGGATCGAAGATTGAAGAGAAATTGGCTCTCGGCTACATTACGGTAAATGTTATTACCAGTGATGTTGATCAATTGCTTCCGGCAAAACTGCGGGAAAAAGGATATGGAGTTACTGACTGGATTGCCAACGGCATGGAAGGCGGACGTCAGTCGATGCAAATTTTGACGCCTCGTAAAATGGAGCTTCAATTATATGCAACGATTCAAGAACTGGACCCTAAAGCTTTTATCATTGCCTATGAGCCGAAAACGATTCATGGCGGTTTCTGGGTGAAACAAGTACGGAAAGGGAAGTTGTTTAAATGAGCAAAAAAACGGTCTGGTTTGAGGTTGCCGAAAACGAAACCATGGATGCCTGCCTGGAAAGAATGAAACAGGATGGTTATATGGCAGTTGGCCGGAAAGAAGAGCCTTTGTTCGAAGAGGTTGACGGAAAACCGGTTCCAATTCGGCAAATTGTGAAATTTAAAGGAACAAAAATGGAGTAATAACGGTTAAAACCTTATTAAAACCGAACAATGGAATATGCAAATAAGTAATCGTTCGACTTTATAGTTGACGCACTCTTTCTATCTTGTTATGATAATTGAGGATACCCCATATATGCAGAGGAATTGGCTTCTGCGTTTCTACCAAGACACCGGAATGTCTGGACTATGCGGGAAAGCAACTTAATGGATACGTGGCGAAAAATGGGCTTATTTGCGGCATCATTTACTAATTCGTCTTATTAAAAAGTCCTTAAGTAAACTGCTTTTCACGTAATGTGAACAGTTTACTTGAGGGCTTTTATTTGTTTTAAAGGAGAGATTTTGAAATGAATCCACGAATCGGCGTGATAATGGGAAGTTCAAGTGATTGGGAAACGATGAAGCATGCATGTGATGTATTGGATGAACTGGGCATTGCTTATGAAAAGAAAGTAATTTCCGCTCATCGGACTCCCGACTTGATGTTTTCTTATGCAGAAGAAGCGAGAGAAAAGGGATTGCATGTCATCATTGCAGGTGCAGGCGGAGCTGCACATTTGCCCGGAATGGTAGCAGCAAAAACAACTCTCCCGGTCATTGGCGTTCCTGTCCAATCAAAAGCGCTGAACGGGTTGGATTCACTGTTATCCATCGTGCAGATGCCTGGCGGCGTACCTGTTGCAACTGTGGCAATTGGAAAAGCAGGAGCCATTAACGCAGGCCTTCTTGCTGCACAGATCCTTGGAACAACAGATGTACAGGCTGCCGAGGCATTGCAGGATAGAAGAAATCGAACGCACGCAGAAGTCTTAACAAGTACAGGTGATTTAATATGACAAAAATGATTTTGCCCGGACAAACGATTGGCATTATTGGTGGGGGACAGCTCGGCCGCATGATGGCACTGGCGGCTAAAGAGGCAGGTTTTAAAATTGCGGTATTGGATCCAGCAATGGATTCGCCGACCGGCCAAGTGGCCGATGTTCAAATCGTTGCACCTTATAATGATATGCATGCCTTAGAAGAGTTGGCTGAAGCAAGTGATGTCATCACTTATGAATTTGAAAACATAGATGTGGAAGGCTTGGAAAAGCTGACTCAAATCGCTTATGTTCCGCAAGGATCTGAATTGATCCGGATTACACAGGATCGTATTTTTGAGAAGCAGGCCATTTCAGAAGCGGGCGTACCGATTGCGGATTATTTCGCAGCATCTTCTTATCAAGAACTGGAAGAGAAAAGCAGTGAATTATCG
Organism: Planococcus liqunii; assembly: GCF_030413595.1. NCBI lineage: Bacteria > Bacillati > Bacillota > Bacilli > Caryophanales > Caryophanaceae > Planococcus > Planococcus liqunii. Next base: position 1,013,371 of record NZ_CP129238.1, read on the forward strand.
TTTCCTTTTGTCGTAAAGACAGCAAGAGGCGGCTATGACGGCAAGGGACAGCAGACGGTGAAATCGAAAGAAGAGCTGCCGTTGGCAAAACCTCTTTTCCAAAACGGCGATTGTGTCGCGGAGGCATTCATTGAATTCACAAAAGAGATCTCGGTTATTATTCAGCGCAATGTGCACGGCGAAATGACGATCCTGCCGATCGGGGAGAATATCCACAGAGACCATATTCTCCACCAAACCATCGTACCGGCACCGGTAAAGGAAGCGACGATCCAACAGGCGAAAGAAGCGGCAGAGAAAATTGCTGGCCATCTGAATATGGTTGGAACTTTGGCAGTGGAAATGTTCGTTCTGGAGAATGGGCGGATCATTGTAAACGAACTTGCACCCCGTCCCCATAATTCAGGGCATTATTCAATAGAAGGAACAAATATTTCCCAGTTTCATCAGCATGTCCGTGCCATTTGCGGGTGGCCGCTAAGAAAACCGAAACTGTGGGCGGATACGGTCATGGTGAACATTCTTGGGGAGCATGTAGCTCCGTTGACCTCGAAAATTTCGCATTACCCGAACTGGTCGGTTCATTTGTACGGCAAAGACGAAGCCAAGCATAAACGCAAAATGGGCCATGTTACAATATTAACGGAAGACCTGAAAAGGACTTTGACAGAAATCGACGAATCCGGCATTTGGCCGGAATAATTGGAGGAACTTGAATTATGATCGCACGTTACACACGGCCTGAAATGGGCGCAATTTGGACAGATGAAAACCGCTACAACGCTTGGCTGGAAGTGGAAATTTTAGCATGTGAAGCATGGGCTGAAATTGGAGACATTCCAAAAGAGGATGTGGCAAAAATCCGCCAGAACGCTTCCTTCTCAGTAGACCGCATTCTGGAAATTGAAGAAGAAACCCGCCACGATGTGGTTGCGTTCACACGGGCCGTATCGGAAACGCTCGGCGAAGAACGCAAATGGGTCCATTACGGCCTGACTTCTACAGATGTGGTGGATACGGCGTTATCGTATTTAATCAAACAAGCGAACGAAATTATCCGCAAAGATCTGAACAACTTCATCGAAGTTTTGGCAAATAAAGCCAAAGAACATAAAATGACGGTCATGATGGGCCGTACACACGGAGTTCACGCAGAGCCGACCACATTCGGTTTGAAACTGGCCTTGTGGCACGAAGAAATGAAACGCAACCTGGAGCGTTTTGAAGCAGCAGCAGCGACGATTGAAACAGGCAAAATGTCCGGCGCTGTCGGAACATACGCAAATATCGACCCGTTCGTTGAAGAATATGTCTGCAAACAGCTGGGACTTGCCGCTTCACCGATTTCAACTCAAACTTTGCAGCGCGACCGCCATGCGCAGTATATGAGCACATTGGCACTTATTGCGACATCGATTGAGAAGTTCGCGACAGAAATCCGCGGCCTGCAAAAATCGGAAACGCGCGAAGTGGAAGAGTTTTTTGCAAAAGGGCAAAAAGGATCATCGGCGATGCCGCATAAGCGCAACCCGATCGGTTCTGAGAACATGACGGGCCTTGCACGCTTGATCCGCGGATACATGGTTACTTCTTATGAAAACGTATCGCTATGGCATGAACGCGACATTTCACATTCATCAGCAGAGCGCGTGATTTTGCCGGATGCCACGATTGCATTGAACTATATGCTGAACCGCTTCTCGAATATCGTGAAAAACTTGACGGTCTTCCCAGAAAACATGAAGCGCAACATGGATTCAACGCTTGGCTTGATTTATTCGCAGCGTGTGCTTCTTGCTTTGATCGACAAAGGCATGGCGCGTGAAGCAGCTTACGACACGGTACAGCCGTGCGCGATGGAGGCGTGGGAAAACCAGACGCATTTCCGCAAAATCGTGGAAGCAAACGACACGATCACTTCTCAATTGTCTAAAGAAGAACTGGACGATTGCTTTGACTATAACCACCACTTGCAGCAAGTGGACATGATTTTCAACCGACTTGGATTAAACTAAACGGGGGCTCTGAACATGGAAAAAGGTCAGCTATTGTACGAAGGCAAAGCAAAACGCTTATATGCAACGGACGAACAAGATATTTTATGGGTGGAATACAAAGACTCTGCAACAGCCTTCAACGGCGAGAAGAAAGCCGAAATCGCCGGCAAAGGCATGCTGAACAATAAAATTACCTCATTGATTTTCGAAAGATTGCAGGGAGCGGGCATTGCTTCCCATTTCGTTAAACAATTGTCTGACCACGAACAGTTAGTACAGCAGGTCGCGATCATTCCGGTTGAAGTAGTGACCCGGAATATCGTGGCCGGCAGTATGGCCAAGCGCCTCGGTTTGGAAGAAGGAACGGTCCTGAAGCGTCCAATCGTTGAATTTTATTACAAAGACGATGCGCTGGGAGACCCAATCATTACAGAAGATCATATAGAAATGCTGGAATTGGCGTCTACGGAAGAAGTTCAGGAATTGCGTGAAAAAGCACTGAAGGTCAATGAAGTGCTGATCGGCTTCTTTAAAGAAGTGGGTGTGGATTTGGTGGACTTTAAGATTGAATTTGGCCGTGACCAAGAAGGACGTGTCTTGCTGGCAGATGAAATTTCGCCGGATACTTGCCGCCTATGGGATGCCAAAACAAAACAGAAACTCGATAAAGATGTATTTCGCCGGGACCTCGGCAATTTAACGGATGCGTACGAACTCATTTTAGCGAAACTGGGAGGACAACATTCATGAAAAAAGTAAAAATCTACGTCACGTTGCGCGAAAGCGTATTGGATCCGCAAGGGTCTGCGGTAATGGGATCTCTTCATAAAATGGATTACGCGGAAGTTGAAGATGTCCGGATCGGCAAATACTTGGAATTGATGATTTCAGACGACGCACACGATGTTGATGCACTTGTAAATGAAATGTGCCAAAAGTTATTGACGAATACGGTGATTGAAGATTACCGTTTCGAAATTGAGGAGGCTGTCTCGCAATGAAATTCGCAGTAATCGTATTTCCTGGATCCAATTGTGACTTGGATATGTACCACGCGGTCAAGGATGAACTTGGTGAAGAAGCAGAGTACGTTTGGCACGATTCAACAGATTTGAGCGGCTACGACGGGATTTTATTGCCAGGCGGCTTTTCGTATGGCGATTACTTGCGCTGCGGCGCGATCGCCCAATCTTCTGCCGTAATGGATGAAGTGAAAAAAGCGGTGGAAGCGGGCAAGCCGGTTCTCGGCATCTGCAACGGTTTTCAGATTCTGACGGAAGCGGGCCTGCTTCCCGGCGTTTTGCTCCGCAACAAGAACTTGAAGTTCATGTGCAAGACAGTTGGCTTGAAAGTTGAAAATGCCAACACGCTGTTTACCAATGAATATTCAGAAGGCCAGGAAATCCAGATTCCGATCGCACACGGCGAAGGGAACTACTATTGCGATGATGAGACTTACGAACAGCTGAAACAAAACAATCAGATCGTCTTTTCTTATGCGGATGACTTTAACGGCAGCCGCAACAACATAGCAGGAATCGTCAATGAACGGGGCAATGTGCTTGGCATGATGCCGCATCCCGAACGCGCAGTGTCCGAATTGATCGGCGGAAGCGACGGCTTGGCATTATTTAAATCAATCGTGAAACAGTGGAGGGAAGCAAATGTCAGTCATGCTTGAGCCAAATACTGAGCAAATCAAAGAGCAGAAAATCTATCAGCAAATGGGATTGTCGGATGCCGAGTTTGAGATGGTGGAAAACATTTTAGGCAGAACACCGAATTACACTGAAACGGGTTTGTTCTCGGTCATGTGGTCCGAGCATTGTTCGTATAAAAACTCCAAACCGGTGTTGGCTAAATTCCCGACAAAAGCACCGCGCGTACTTCAAGGGCCAGGCGAAGGCGCTGGGATTGTCGATATCGGAGACGGCCAGGCTGTGGTCTTTAAAATGGAATCCCATAACCACCCATCAGCGATTGAGCCTTACCAAGGGGCAGCGACAGGGGTCGGGGGCATTATCCGTGACGTTTTCTCAATGGGCGCACGCCCAATCGCGATGTTGAATTCGCTTCGCTTTGGGGAGCTGACAACGCCTCGCGTGAAATACCTATTTGAAGAAGTGGTAGCCGGCATCGCAGGATACGGCAACTGCATCGGCATCCCGACAGTCGGCGGCGAAGTCCAGTTTGACGATTCCTATGATGGCAATCCACTCGTCAATGCAATGTGCGTCGGGTTGATCAATCATAAAGACATTCAAAAAGGGATCGCTTCAGGAGTCGGCAACCCGGTGATGTATGTCGGCGCAAAAACAGGGCGCGACGGCATTCACGGCGCGACATTTGCTTCGGAAGAATTGACGGAATCATCGGGCGATAACCGCCCGGCGGTGCAAGTTGGAGATCCGTTCATGGAGAAATTGCTGCTTGAAGCGTGTTTGGAACTTGTGAAATCCGATGCACTGGTCGGCATCCAGGACATGGGTGCGGCTGGGCTGACTTCATCATCTGCGGAAATGGCTTCAAAAGCCGGTTCCGGCATTGAAATGGATTTGGACCATGTGCCTCAGCGCGAAACGGGCATGACGGCTTATGAAATGATGTTATCTGAATCACAGGAACGTATGCTGATTGTTGTGAAAAAAGGCCGCGAACCTGAAATTGTGGAACTGTTTGAGAAGTACGGATTGGATGCTGTGACAGTTGGTACCGTAACGGACGATTCGACCCTACGTTTATTGCATAAAGGAGAAGTCGTGGCAGAAGTACCGGTTGATGCATTGGCAGAAGATGCACCGGTTTACCACAAACCTTCCAGTGTACCTGCTTATTTTAACAAGTATCAGCAAATGGAAAACGTGGAACCGAAAGTGGAAAACTACGGCGAAACACTGACGGCTTTATTGAAACAGCCGACGATTGCTTCGAAAGAATGGGTTTACGACCAATACGACCATCAGGTACGCACAAGCACAGTTGTGAGCCCAGGATCGGATGCAGCAGTCATCCGCGTGCGCGGCACGAACAAAGGCCTCGCAATGACGACAGACTGCAACTCCCGTTATATCTACTTGGATCCGGAAACCGGCGGGAAAATCGCCGTAGCGGAAGCAGCGCGCAATGTAGTGGTATCCGGTGCAAAACCATTGGCCATTACCGACTGCCTGAACTTCGGAAATCCGGAAAAGCCGGAAATCTTCTGGCAACTGGAAAAAGCGGCAGACGGCATGTCGGAAGCCTGCACGATTCTTGATGCACCCGTAATCGGCGGAAACGTCTCTTTATATAATGAAACAAACGGCACCGCGATTTACCCAACGCCGACGATCGGCTTGGTCGGCTTAGTGGAAGACCTGTCCCACGTGACGACGCAGGATGCAAAAAATGCCGGCGATTTGGTTTACTTGATCGGCGAAAGCTTTACCGAATTCGGCGGCAGTGAACTCCAGAAAATGGTCGAAGGGCGCATTTTCGGCAAAGCGCCTTCCATTGATTTGACGATTGAAGCGAAGCGCCAGGAGCAGATTTTGTCAGCCATCCAGAGTGGTCTAGTATCATCCGCTCATGACGTGGCAGAAGGCGGCGTTGCCGTCGCGCTGGCAGAAAAAGCATTTGGCAACGGAGTGGGAATTGATGTGACACTTTCCGGTGCTGCGACTACGGCTCTATTCAGTGAATCTCAATCCCGTTTTATCCTTACCGTTTCTCCGGAACATGCAGCAGCGTTCGAACAAGCTGTCACGGATGCCAAACGAATTGGCACAGTCACCGACACTCAAGATTTAGTGATAAGAAGTGAAGACGGTACGGTATGGATCAATGATTCAGTCGAAACGCTTCGCTCAGCCTGGAAAGGAGCTATCCCATGCTTGCTGAAATCAGAAGCTTAAATGAAGAATGCGGCATCTTTGGAATTTGGGGCCACGCGAATGCGACTCAGCTTACCTATTACGGATTGCACGCTTTGCAGCACAGAGGCCAGGAAGGCGCAGGGATTGTTTCGACGGATAAAAGTTACTTGAAAGCTTTAAAAGGCGAGGGCATGGTCAGTGAAGTGTTTACGCCGGAGAAAATTGAAGCCATTGCCGGCACTGGTGCTATTGGACACGTCCGGTATGCCACAGCCGGCGGCAGCGGCATTGAAAATGTGCAGCCGCTGCTCTTCAATTCCACAACCGGCAGCCTGGCGATTTCGCATAACGGCAACTTGGTGAATGCCAATAGCTTGAAAAGCCACTTAGAGCGTCAAGGCAGCATTTTCCAGACCACTTCGGACACGGAAGTGCTGGCGCATCTGATTAAGCGTAGCGGCTATGCGACGTTTGAAGAACAGGCAAAAAATGCCTTGTCCCTTTTGAAAGGCGCATTTGCTTGTTTAATCTTAAAAGAAGAAGCGATGTACGTCGCACTAGACCCGAACGGCTTGCGTCCATTGTCTCTCGGCAAACTGGGCGATGCGTGGGTCGTAGCATCTGAAACTTGTGCTTTTGACATCATCGGGGCAGAATTTGTCCGTTCAGTTGAACCAGGTGAATTTTTGGTGATTACAGATGATGGCTTGCGGGCTGAACGCTTTGCTTATCCGCAAGAACGCTCGATCTGCACGATGGAATATGTCTACTTTTCACGTCCCGATTCGGACATTGACGGCATCAATGTACATGCTGCCCGCAAACGCCTTGGCAAACAGCTGGCAAAAGAAATTCAAATTGATGCGGATGTCGTCACGGGTGTTCCCGATTCAAGCATCTCGGCAGCGATCGGCTTTTCAGAAGAAAGCGGAATTCCTTACGAGCTGGGCTTGATCAAAAACCGCTATGTCGGACGGACGTTTATCCAGCCTTCGCAGGACCTTCGCGAGCAGGGTGTCAAAATGAAATTATCGCCGGTGCGCCAAGTTGTAAAAGGCAAGCGCGTCATCATGGTCGATGATTCCATCGTCCGTGGGACGACTTCCCGCCGCATCGTCAATTTACTGAAAGAAGCGGGAGCGACGGAAGTCCATGTGGTCATCAGTTCGCCGCCTATTAAGAGCCCATGTTTTTACGGCATTGATATCTCGACTTCAGGCGAGCTGATTGCAGCGAACAACACGATAGAAGAAATGCGTGAAATCATCGGCGCTGACTCGTTGACGTTTTTATCAGTGGATGGCATGGTGCAAAACATCGGCCGTACAGATCCAGGTTCCAAATGTGGGCATTGTTTAGGCTGTTTTACCGGCGAATATCCGACCCATATTTATTCGGATACGGTATTGCCGCATGAAAAAGAGAAAGTGAAATAAGGGGGAACCGGTGTGTCAAAAGCATATGAAAAGGCAGGCGTGAATATCGAAGCAGGCTACGAAGCGGTAAACCGCATGAAATCGCATGTGGAGCGGACAGCACGCAAAGGCATGCTGGGTGCATTCGGCGGCTTCGGCGGCATGTTTGATTTATCCGAGCTAAACTTGAAAGAACCGGTTCTTGTTTCCGGAACGGACGGAGTCGGAACGAAATTGAAGCTGGCTTTTATGGCAGACCGACATGACACAATCGGCATTGACTGTGTGGCGATGTGCGTCAATGATATCGTAGCACAAGGTGCAGAGCCGCTGTTTTTCCTTGACTATATTGCAGTCGGCAAAGCGGTTCCGGAGAAAATTGAGCAGATTGTCAAAGGCGTAGCGGACGGCTGCGTCCAGGCAGGAGCAGCATTAATCGGCGGTGAAACAGCCGAGATGCCGGGGCTTTATGAAGTGGAAGAATACGATATTGCCGGGTTTGCAGTAGGCGCAGCGGAAAAGTCCCGCATTGTCACCGGCGAAAAAATCCGGCAGGGCGATGTTTTGGTCGGCCTTGCTTCAAGCGGCATCCATTCGAATGGCTATTCGCTTGTCCGCAATATTGTTTTTGACCAGAACCATTTCCAGCTTGACGAGATCATTGAAGGCTTTGAAGACCTTGGCCCGCTCGGCAACGAATTGCTGACGCCGACGAAAATCTATGCAAAAACCGTAGCAGCGATTTCCAAAAACACAGAAGTCCATGGCATGGCGCATGTGACTGGCGGTGGCTTTATCGAAAACTTGCCGCGCATGATGCCGGAAGGCTTGGGAGCTGAAATTGAACTCGGCGCTTGGCCGGTTTTGCGCATTTTTGAAATGCTGAAAGAAAAAGGTTCATTGACAGACCGCGACATGTTTTCAGTATTCAATACAGGGATTGGCTTTGTAATCGCCGTAGCTCCGGAGGACGTCAAACAAGTATTGGCATCGGCTGAAGCAAGCGGTGAACAAGCTTATGTGATTGGCAAAGTGTCTGCTAAAGCCGGTGTGCAATTCAAAGGCGAACAGGATGGAACTCTCGATGAATAATAAACCCAAAATTGCCGTTTTCGCTTCTGGAAACGGCTCTAATTTTCAAGCGATTGCGGATGCAGTCCAGGCTGGCAAGCTGGAAGCCGACTTGGTGCTTGTTGTAACGGACCGCCCGAAAGCTTTTGTGGTGGAACGAGCAAAAAAAGCGGGCATCGCTTCTTTTGCCTTTGTCCCAAAAGAATATGATTCGAAGCAATTGTATGAAGAAATGCTGAAGGAAAAACTGCAAAGCTTAGGCGTAGAATGGGTTGTGCTGGCCGGCTATATGCGGCTGATTGGACCTGTACTCCTGGAAGCATATGAAAACCGGATCATCAACATCCATCCTTCCATTTTGCCTGCTTTTCCGGGAAAAGACGCCATTGGCCAAACGATGGCTTCCGAAGCGGAAAAGGCGGGCGTTACCGTGCATTATGTCGATGCCGGCATGGATACCGGACAGATCATTGCCCAGCAATCCTTTGCTATAGCTAACCGGGATCGGGAAGCGGTCGAGCAAGAAATCCATGCAATTGAACACCGATTGTATCCTGCAACTTTGCAGCGATTATTTAACCAGTAGCACACATCTGCAGTATTTTATAGGAGGACTTAACGTGAGAAAAAGAGCTTTGCTAAGTGTATCGGATAAATCAGGGATTTTGGAGTTTGCGCAAGAACTGGAAAAGATGGACTATGAAATCTTGTCGACAGGCGGCACAAAACGCTTTTTGGAAGAAAACGGCGTTTCGATTACTGCCGTTGATGAAATCACGAAATTCCCCGAAATTCTGGGCGGACGCGTTAAAACCCTGCATCCTTTAGTCCACGGCGGCCTTTTGGCAAAACATGATGATGCCCAGCATCAAAGTGAAATGGCTGAAAACGGCATATCCCCGATTGATATCGTTTGCGTCAACTTATATCCGTTCCGCGAAACCATTTCAAAACCCGATGTAACAGTTGAAGATGCCATCGAAAATATTGATATCGGCGGTCCGACGATGCTTCGTTCTGCAGCCAAAAACCATGCGTATGTCACGGTTATTGTCGATTCTGAAGATTACGCAATTGTGGTCAGTGAATTGCGTGGACAAAGCACTACAACTCCTGAAACCAGACGCCGTTTAGCAGCGAAAGTGTTCCGCCATACCGCAGCTTACGACTCTTATATCTCCAATTATCTCACAGATTTGACCGGTGAAGAATACCCGGATCAATTGACGCTTACATATGAATTGCAGCAGCCGCTCCGCTACGGCGAAAATCCGCATCAAAAAGCGGCATTTTACCGCAGCCCGCTTGGCTCGGACTTTTCGATTGCGAGTGCTGAGCAAGTGCATGGCAAGGAATTGTCTTATAACAATATTCAGGATGCGAATGCAGCACTTCAAATCATCAAGGAATTCAAGATGCCGGCAGCAGTTGCGGTCAAGCATATGAATCCTTGCGGCGTCGGAACGGGTGAAACGATTTCTGCTGCTTTTGCGAAAGCTTATGAAGCGGATTCCACTTCGATTTTCGGCGGCATTGTGGCATTGAACCGCGAAGTCGATGCTGAAACTGCAGAACAATTGGCAGGCATTTTTCTTGAAATCATTATTGCACCGGCATTCTCAGAAGAAGCACTGGAAAAATTGATGCAGAAGAAAAATATTCGTTTATTGACAATTCCATTTGACAGCACTAAAAAAGACAAATGGAATACAGTGACTGTCGAAGGCGGTTTGCTTGTACAAGAGCCCGACACTTATGGCTATGAGGATGCGGAAATCCAAGTGGCGACAGAACGCCAGCCGACTGAGGCAGAGCTAGAAGCTTTGAAACTTGGCTGGAGTGTGGTCAAACACGTCAAATCCAATGCCATTGTCGTTTCTAATTCGGATATGACATTAGGAATTGGTGCGGGTCAGATGAACCGCGTCGGTTCTGCAAAAATCGCTTTGGAACAAGCCGGAGAAAAAGCCATAGGCGCCATCATGGCTTCTGATGCTTTTTTCCCGATGTCCGATACTGTAGAAACAGCTGCCAAAGCCGGTATCAAAGCAATTATCCAGCCTGGCGGGTCGAAAAAAGACCAGGAGTCAATCGATATGGCCAACGCACACGGCATCGCAATGGTCTTCACAGGGGTACGCCATTTCAAACACTAAGCGAGGTGCAGTTGGATGAAAGTAATGGTTATTGGAAGAGGCGGAAGAGAACACGCCATCGCACGCCAATTTTCACGGTCGGCTTCGGTGGAGCAGGTTTATGCAGCTCCGGGCAACGATGGAATGGCGGAGGATGCAGCGGTCACGGCAATCGATGAAATGGATTTTTCGGCATTAGCCGATTTTGCCGAACAGCAAAACATTGATTTCACCTTTGTAGGACCTGAACAGCCCCTGGCTGCAGGCATCGTCGATTTTTTTGAAGAACGTGGACTGCGAATTTTTGGGCCATCGAAAGCAGCCGCCCAAATTGAAGGCAGCAAAGCATTCGCCAAGGAATTGATGAAAAAATACGAGATTCCGACAGCGGCTTACGAGACCTTCACTGAAACGGAACCGGCGATTGACTTTATCCGCAAACACGGAGCGCCGATTGTTATTAAAGCGGATGGCTTAGCAGCAGGTAAAGGGGTTGTCGTAGCTGCATCCGAAGGAGAAGCAATCGCTGCGGTCAAAGACATGCTCGATGGCCAGAAATTCGGCGACTCCGGGTCACGTGTGGTCATAGAAGAATTTCTGGACGGGGAAGAATTTTCATTCATGTCTTTTGTTCAGAACGGCCAGATTTATCCAATGGTGATTGCACAAGACCATAAACGGGCATATGACGGGGACCGTGGACCGAATACAGGCGGCATGGGCGCTTATTCGCCGGTGCCTCAAATCTCCGACAGCGTTGTGAAAGAGACATATGCCAAAATTGTGGTACCGGCTGTTGAAGCGATGGAAGCCGAAGGCACGCCGTTTAACGGCATCCTATATGCCGGCATTATTTTAACTGAGCAAGGACCGAAAGTGATTGAATTTAATGCACGCTTTGGCGATCCAGAAACGCAAGTAGTTCTGCCGCGCATGCAATCCGATTTTGGTGCTTTTATTGATAGCCTGCTGAAAGGAAAGCCGTTCGAACTCGAGTGGAATGACCAGGCGGTATTAGGTGTTGTCTTAGCAGCAGAAGGCTATCCGGAAAGCGTCGAAAAAGGCTTGCTGCTGCCGGATCTTCAGCGGCTGGATGGGGTTGAAATAACACATGCCGGAACGAAGCGGATTGATTCCGGCTACGCTGGAAACGGCGGGCGGGTTTTGTTGGTTGCTGCAGCGGGCGCAAGCATTGCACTGGCTCAGGATAAAGTATACGAGCAGCTGAATAAGCTCCGATGGGATGGTTTTTTTTACCGGTCAGATATCGGATGGCGTGCAAAGTAATTTTTTGTGTGTTATAATAATAAACAGCAAATGGCGTAGATTTCGAAAGAAAATACGCCATTTTTGTTTTTTCCTCTTAAAACACGGGTATACCATTCAGGTTGAGGAACGCGTTTACCCACATCTAACCTCCCTGTACACTCCAGAACAAGTACGCTAACGAAGAATTGAAAGCAAACAAGCTTTCCCACTATGAAAGGGGCAAATTGAATGAATTGGTACGAAAAATTAAATCAGTATTTCCCGGTAGAAGAAATGAAATCAAAAGAGCATATGGAGACCTTGCTGAAAGAAAAAAGCAATGTGTATCATAAAGATGAAGGGCCATACCATGTCTTGATGTACGCTGAATTCGAGAACTTTTCTTTTGTGGATTATTTATTTGTTTCAAAAGAATCGCGCGGCATGGGGCTTGGCAAAAAGACTTTGCAAATGCTGAAAGACAAAAAGAAACCGATTATCCTGGAAGTGGAGCCGGTAAATTACGAAGATACGGATTCTGAAAAACGCCTCCGTTTCTATGCACGCGAAGGATTTGAACATGCGTCATCAATCGGCTACTGCCGCCGCTCACTTGCAACCGGCGAGGAAAACTCAATGGAAATTCTGTATTGGGCTCCGAACGGCGAAAGCGAAGAAGAGATTTTCGAAGCGATGAAGAAAATGTATGAAGACATCCACACTTACAAAGACACTCATTTCTACGGCGAATCGTATGACGGGGTCAATAAAGTTTTGACTTTCGATGAAGGAAGCAAAGAAGACGTCTTGGAACCATTTTCAAACCCGGTTTCGAAATAAGAAAAATCCACGCGCAGGCGTGGATTTTTTGTGTCTGCTTCTTAAAAATGGCTTCTTATATTTGACAGTCTTATCTGTATTTTCAACCTATATTATGCTACGATATTATCTATAAGAGAAGAGAGAGAAGGTGCCGGCACTTGGTAAACCCGTTATGGAGAAACAACGAAATTAGACAGCAAATGAAGGTAATTACGAAAGAAGCATCGCCGGATCTTGTTCTGACGAATGCAACTTATTTACATGGCATATTCAAAAAATGGATGACCGGAAACATCTGGATCAAGGATGACCGGATTGTTTACGCAGGACAAGAAATGCCGAACATCGGCAAAGACACGGAAGTTGCAGACATGACCGGCAAATTTATCGTACCCGGATACATAGAGCCTCATGTTCACCCTTACCAGCTGTATAATCCGCAGACATTTGCTGATTACGCAGCGCAAGGCGGAACCACGACGTTTCTGTCGGACAACCTGACTTTGTTTTTAGCATTGGAAAACGAGAAAGCGTTTTCATTGCTGGATGAACTGCGAAAGCTGCCGTTCAATTATTATTGGTGGACTCGCTTTGATTCGCAGACAGAGATGAATAATGAAGACCATTTATTCACATCCAAGTCAGTCGGAGAATGGTTGGACCGTCCGGACGTCCTGTTAGGCGGCGAATTAACAGGCTGGCCGAAGCTGATGGCAGGCGATGATCAAATGCTGTACTGGATCCAGAAAGCGAAACTGGGCCTGAAAAAAATTGAAGGCCATTTCCCAGGGGCTTCTGAAAAGACTTTGGCCCGCATGAGGCTCCTTGGAGCAGACGGAGACCACGAAGCGATGACGGTTGACGAAGTGGAAATGCGCTTGCTGCACGGCTACGGCGTGACGCTTCGCCATTCTTCCATCCGCCCGGATTTGCCGAGCTTGCTCAAAGGCATTGTCGAACGTGAGTTGAATGTATTTGATAAGCTGATGATGACTACGGACGGCTCCACTCCTGGTTTCCATCAGGACGGGGTTATGGATTTGTGCATCCAAATTGCACTGGATGCAGGAGTGCCGCCGATTGATGCTTATATGATGGCATCTTATAATGTGGCCCGTTACTACAATGTAACGAACCTGCATGGTTTGATTGCCACAGGGCGCATGGCCAACTTGAATATTCTGGATGATATTGAAAATCCAGTGCCGTCCGGCGTTATTTCAAAAGGCGTCTGGCTGAAGAAAAACGGTGAAAAAGTATATACGCTTCCAACAATCGACTGGTCGGTTATGCCGGAGCTCGATATGAAATTTGACTTGACGGAAGACGATTTCCAGTTCTCCATGCCTTTCGGAATCGAAATGGTCAACGACGTGATTACAAAACCCTATTCAGTCAATGTCGACACCCACGACGGCAATTTGTCGAAGACCCATGATGAAAGCTTTATGATGCTGGTGGACCGGCATGGGAAATGGCGCGTCAATACATTGATCAAAGGCTTCGCCGCAGGAGTCAGCGGATTTGCTTCTTCGTATACCAATACAGGGGACATCATCTTAATCGGAAAAAGCCGGCGCGATATGTGGGCCGCTTTTGAAGAACTGAAGCGCATCAAGGGAGGCATCATCTTGATCGAAGACGGAGAAAACGTCTGCACGCTGCCGCTGCCAATAGGCGGAGGCATGTCCGATCTGCCGATGGAGCAATTGATCCCGCAGGAGGCGGCTTTGAAAGAAGCGCTGAAAGAGCGCGGCTATAAGCATGGCGACGCCGTTTATACGCTATTGTTCTTACAGGCTACCCATCTGCCTTATGTGCGCATTACGCAAAAAGGGATTTATGATGTCATGAACAAAAAAATCCTGTTTCCGGCATTTATGCGCTGAGATATAGCTGTAGCTTTAGAATAGCCATATTATTTTTCTCTGCTTGGCTAAAGTGCTAAACTAGTGAAACAGGCTTCTTAATTAAATGTCTTATACCGGGCATGGAGAAGCGGGCTTCTTCATGCCTTTGACATGGGATGAGCCAGCTCAGGAAGAGGAATGAAAGGACGGTGAAGCTGCATGCAGGTGGATAAAATCCGCGGACCGCAAACAGACCAATTGATCGAAGCAATCTTGGCGCTGAAAGATAAAGAAGAAGCTTATCGTTTTTTCGATGATCTTTGCACCATCAGTGAAATCCAATCGCTGTCGCAGCGTTTGGAAGTAGCGCATATGCTGAGAATGAAAAAAACATATGAAAAAATTAAGAATGAAACCGGTGCGAGTACAGCCACGATTTCACGTGTGCGCCGCTGCCTGAATTACGGCAACGACGGCTACGATGAAATGCTGGGACGTCTGTATCCAGACGAAAAACCGTTTCAACTTCCAAAAGACTGAACAAAAGAGTTGCCGCAAATTTACTGCGGCAACTCTTTTGCGATGAATCCAGCAAAGCATTTTAGAGCAGGTTTTTGTTTGAAAAAGAGGGGCTAGCCGACGAGTTGCGTAGTAGACTTATCGGTTGGCCCCGTTTTTTTGTTATAATGAAGTGATGAAAAAAGAACCAAGGTTAGGTGGATGATTGTGGACTTTCAAACATGGCGTCATGTCTTTAAATTAGATCCGGCGAAAGCCATTTCGGATGAACAGTTGGAACGAATTTGCGAATCTGGGACCGATGCCATCTTGATTGGCGGAAGCGATAATGTCACACTCGACAATGTCCTTGATTTAATGGCGCGGGTACGCCGCTACACAGTACCGGTTGTGCTGGAAGTATCGGCAATTGAAGCGGTAACGCCAGGGTTTGACTTTTATTTCATTCCGACCGTTTTAAACAGCGACAATCCCTTATGGGTCAAAGGCCTTCACCACGAAGCCATCCGGGAATATGGAGATATTATGGACTGGGAAGAATTAATTCCGGAAGGCTACTGCATTTTAAACCCCGATTGCAAAGCGGCAGAACTGACACAGGCCAAAACGGATATCACAATTGATGATGTGGTGGCATATGCGAGAATGGCGGAACATTTTTTCCGGCTGCCGATTTTTTATATGGAATACAGCGGTACATACGGAAATGCCGGCTGGGTCCGGGATGTCCGCCGCGTGCTGGACAATACCCGTTTGTTTTATGGAGGCGGCATCGATTCGCCGGAGAAGGCGAAAGAAATGTCCGCCATTGCTGATACAATCGTCGTCGGCAACTTGATTTATGAAAATATCGAAAATGCGATGGCAACCGTACAGGCGGTTGCGGAAACGGATAACAAGTCGCTATAATAAAAAGAACAGACGTTCGAGGTGGTGCACAATGGAAATCATTACAAAGAATTTATTAAAAGGGATGAATCCTGAACAAGAACAGGCGGTTAAATCAACTGACGGCCCGTTGCTGATCATGGCAGGTGCCGGATCGGGGAAGACGCGCGTGCTGACGCATCGCATCGCTTATTTAGTGCTTGAGAAAGAAGTTTACCCTTCCAATATTTTGGCAATTACATTTACAAATAAAGCCGCGCGCGAAATGCGCAGCCGAATCGATGGGCTGCTCGGGCACGGGACGGGAGAACGCATGTGGGTTTCGACGTTCCACTCGATGTGCGTCCGCATTTTGCGCCGGGATATCGACCGGCTTGGCTTTTCCAAAAACTTTTCGATTTTGGATACGACCGACCAGTTGACAGTCATCAAGAATGTCCTGAAACAGCTCGATCTGGATCCGAAAAAATATGAACCCCGTACGATGCTGAATGCCATTTCTTCATCGAAAAACGAATGCATCAGTGCAACGGAATTTGCAGCGAATATGAATCCGCATAACCCGTATGAAAAAACGGTGGCAGATGTCTATGCCGCTTACGAAAAGCGGTTGAAAAAGAATCAATCGCTTGATTTTGACGATTTGATCATGACAACGCTGACGTTGTTTAACACGGTGCCGGAAGTATTGGAGTTTTATCAGAACAAATTCCATTATATCCATGTTGATGAGTACCAGGATACAAACAATGCCCAGTACCAGCTCGTCCAGAAATTAGCGAGCAAATTTAAGAACATTTGTGTTGTCGGGGATTCCGATCAGTCGATTTACCGCTGGCGCGGAGCGGATATCACGAACATCCTGTCGTTTGAAAAAGATTACCCGAATGCAAAAGTCATTATGCTGGAGCAGAACTACCGTTCGACCAAACGGATTTTGCAGGCAGCGAACGATGTCATCAAGAAAAACAAGAGCCGCTATCCGAAAGAATTGCGGACCGATAATGCGGATGGCCCGGCAATCACGCTCCATAAAGCGGGAGATGAACGCCAGGAAGCGCAGTATGTGGTCCAGACCATCCAGAAGCTGATGCAAGAAGAAGGTTACAAAACCTCGGATTTTGCGATTCTTTACCGTACGAATGCCCAGTCGCGGGTGCTTGAGGAAATGTTCGTCAAATCGAATATGTCGTATACGATTGTCGGCGGAACGAAGTTCTATGACCGCAAAGAGATCAAGGATTTGTTGGCTTATTTGCGCTTGATCGCCAATAACGACGACGACTTGTCGCTTGCCCGGGTCATCAATGAACCGAAACGCGGCATCGGCGCTACTTCGTTTGAACGCATGGCCCGTTTTGCCATCGAGCAGGACCGCACCATAATGGATGCCCTGCAGGAAGCCGATTTTATGGGATTGACGCCGAAAACGGCGCAGACAGCCCTCGAATTCCGCAATATGATCAATGGCTTTACGCAAATGCAGGAATATCTGTCGGTGACGGAACTGGTTGAGGAAGTCTTGAAAAAATCAGGCTACAAGCACATGCTGCAAATCGATAAAACCATTGAAGGCGAAAGCCGCCTGGAAAACTTGAATGAGTTCTTATCGGTTACCCAGGCATTTGAAAAGCAAAGCGACGATAAATCACTGGTCGCTTTCCTGACGGATTTGGCCTTGATCTCCGATATCGACTCCGTCGATGACGAAGAAGATGCAGACGGGCCGATCATTTTGATGACTATGCACGCCGCAAAAGGGCTTGAATTCCCTGTCGTCTTTATCATCGGACTGGAGGAAAACGTCTTCCCGCATTCCCGTTCAAACAACGATGACGACGAATTGGAAGAAGAACGCCGCCTAGCTTATGTCGGCATCACACGGGCTGAACAGCGCCTGTATTTGACGCATGCTTCATCCCGGACCTTGTTCGGCAAGAGCAATTACAATATGCCTTCTCGTTTCATCAATGAAATATCGGAAGAGCTGATTGAACAATCAACACCGGTTCACCGTGCCGGGGCAGCGACCAGCTACAGACAGGCCTCGCGGCGGGCAGCCGTCAGCCGTCCAGCCTACGAGCCGTCCGGCGGCGACAAACTCGGATGGCGCTCAGGCGACCGTGCGAAACATAAAAAATGGGGTACCGGGACAGTAGTCAGCGTCAAAGGCGAAGGCGAACAAACTGAACTTGACATTGCATTTCCAAGCCCTGTCGGCATCAAACGGCTATTGGCGAAATTCGCGCCGATCGAAAAAGAATAATCGGGAGGAAACCAAATGGACCGCATACAAGCAGAGCAACGCGTTACTGAGTTAAACGAACAACTTCGGGGGTATGGCCACGCCTATTACGTGCTCGACAAACCGGCTGTTCCCGACTCTGTTTACGATCAATTGATGAACGAATTAATCGAACTCGAGACTTTGTATCCCGATTTGATTTTCCCCGACTCACCGACTCAACGGGTTGGCGGCACACCGATTTCCAACTTCGATAAAGTGACGCATGCCTTGCCGATGCTCAGTTTATCAAACGTTTTTAATGAAGAAGACATACGCGATTTTGACCGCCGAGTGCGAAGCGGCGCCGGGGACAATATTGAATATGTCTGTGAACTGAAAATCGATGGGCTTGCGGTCTCCCTGATTTATGAAAATGGCCAGTTTGTCCGGGGAGCGACCCGGGGAGACGGCCGCGTCGGGGAAGACATTACCGTCAACCTGCGTACAGTGCGCACCATCCCGTTGAAACTGCGGAAGTCCGAATCCTTGGAAGTGCGCGGCGAAGTATTCATGCCGAAAAAATCATTCCATGCATTAAATGCAGAACGCGGGGAGCGCGGCGAGGAATTGTTTGCCAATCCAAGAAACGCTGCTGCCGGATCGCTGCGCCAATTGGATCCGAAAATCGCAGCGAGCCGGAATTTGGATGTCTTTATCTATGGCATCGGCGGAGACGCTGAATCGCACGGATTGAGCGAGCACGAAGAAACGCTGCAGTTTATCGAGGCGCTCGGTTTCAAAACGAACAACGAACGCCAAGTGTGCCGAAGTGTGGAAGAAGTGCTGGCTTATATCGAGAAATGGACAGCGCAGCGTGCGGATTTGTCTTATGAAATTGACGGCATCGTCATCAAAGTGAACCGCTACCTGCAGCAGCAGGAACTCGGGTTTACAGCAAAAAGCCCGAAATGGGCAACAGCTTATAAATTCCCGGCAGAAGAAGTGATGACCACTATCCGCGACATTGAACTCAGTGTCGGACGCACAGGTGTCGTAACGCCGACTGCCATACTTGATCCGGTGTCTGTAGCAGGGACAACTGTTCAGCGTGCTTCACTTCACAATGAAGACTTGATCCGCGAAAAAGACATTCGCATCGGAGATAAAGTTATCATCCGAAAAGCAGGGGACATTATTCCGGAAGTAGTCTCTGCTCTGATTGAACAGCGGACGGGAGACGAACTGCCATTTGAGATGCCCGAGAATTGTCCGGCCTGCGGAAGCGAACTGATCCGGATTGAAGGGGAAGTGGCGCTTCGCTGCGTCAATCCGCAATGCCCGGCTCAGATTACCGAAGGATTGATTCATTTTGTATCGCGCAATGCGATGAATATCGAAGGGCTTGGAGAAAAAGTGATCGAGCAGCTATATCGGGAAGGCTTGATTGCCGATATTTCGGATATCTACAAGCTGACGAAAGAGCAATTGCTGAAACTTGAACGGATGGGAGAAAAATCTGCATCCAATTTGATTGCGGCCATTGATGCTTCGCGCAGCAATTCGATGGAGCGTTTATTGTTCGGCCTTGGCATCCGCCACGTCGGCGAACGGGGAGCTCGGATTTTATCCGAGCATTTCGGTAGCATGGAGAAATTGATGACTGCCACTTTTGATGAACTCATCAATATCCATGAAATCGGCGGGAAAATGGCCGATTCGATTGTGGCGTATTTTGAAACAGAAGAAGTTCAACAATTGATGCAACGTTTAGCTGAAGCAAACGTCAATTTAACTTATACAGGGACACGCGTTCAAGTTGAAGAAGGCGCAAATGCCTTTGCCGGCAAGAAAATCGTTTTGACCGGAAAACTTGAAAAACTGACGCGCGGCGAAGCACAGTCACAGATTGAAGCGCTGGGCGGAAAAGTATCCGGCAGTGTCAGCAAGAAAACGGATCTGGTCATCGCAGGCGAAGAAGCTGGTTCAAAACTGGCGAAAGCGTTGGAACTGAAAGTGGACGTTTGGAACGAAGAACGTCTCATTGAAGAATTGAGTAAATGAGGAGATTTGGAACATGAAACGCTTATGGTGGATTCCGGTCAGCTTATTGCTGCTTTCGGGATGTGTGCCTTCTGATTCGGATGAAGCGGAAGTGCTCAAGACAGAAGAAGAAGCAGCAGAAACGGCGATCATTCCGAGCATGCAGCTGGATGACCGTTATTACCGGACGTTGCTGCCGTATAAACAAAGTGCCACGAGAGGCAAAATCGTTAACCGGCTGAATTCCCGCTACGATATTAAAGAAGCGGAAAACGGACTATTGAGATTGTCGCAGAATCAATTTTCACCGGATGACTATTATTTTCAGGAAGGCCAGAAGCTAACGGATGAAGATGCGAATGCATGGCTTTCACGTGCAAGCAAAGACAATCCTTTAGGCTTGAATCCGGCCGATCCGCGTTCAGAAGCGCAGAAAAAAGCGGGAGAACGCCCACCGGCTGAAATCCTGGCCCATATTGTCGAACAGAATTACTTGGTGAAAACGAATGAGGAAACGATCCGCCTGGGCGGTGTTTCCATTGGCTTAGCCTTAAACTCCACTTATTACAATTCGGTCAATGAAATTGCCTATGAGGAAGCCATTTCGCAGGCACAGATCGAAAAAGAAGGAGTGCGCCTCGCCAACGAAATCGTGAAACGCCTACGTGCAAAAGAAGGAATGGCGAAAGTGCCAATCACGGTCGGGCTGTATAAACAAAATAGCCGCGGAGCCATTACGCCGGGAACTTATTTTTCTTATGGCGTGGCGCCAGGCGGACAGGAAGCGGTCGCCAATTGGACTCCAGTCAATGAAGAGTATGTTGTATTTCCAACTTCAGGAGCTGAAGAAAAATACCGGGAAGTGGATACAACCTTCCGCAACTTTAAAATGGATGTCGAAGAATATTTCTCAAACTTCACAAGCGTCATTGGCACAGGCTTCTACCAGGAAAACCAATTGCGCAAAATGCAAGTGGATATTCCCATCCAGTTTTATGGCTCGGCTGAATTGATCGGATTCAGCCAATACTTGACCGGGCTTGTGCTGGAACATTTCCCTGGAAACCTGGAAGTGGAAATCAGTGTCACTTCAACGAATGGTCCGGAAGCGCTGATTTTAAGGAAAGCCGATCAAAAAGAACCGGTTGTTCACATTTATGAATAATTTGCACTGGAATAGGGAGAGCCACGCCGGCTGTCCCTATTCATTTTTTCTGTCCAGGCTTCAGCGACCAGATTCTCGGGGTCATAAGCCACTTTGGCTGTGCGGCTAAAGATACGCCGCTTCGCCAAATCGTCTTATGCCCATCGAATCTAGACGGTCGCTTTCGCTTTTCTAAGAAAAATGCTATGATATTACGTATGTTTACTGAATCCGGAGGTGTAGAGAAATGGCGAAAATGACAAAAGAAGAAGTAATTGAAGTGGCCCATTTGGCGCGCTTAGCGATCACTGATGAAGAAGCTGTGCATTTTGCAGATCAGCTGGAAGCAATCACAAACGCAATGGAATTGCTGAATGAGCTGGACACTGAGAATGTGGAACCGACGACGCACGTACTTCCAATGGTCAATGTACTGCGTGAAGATAAATCAATTCCGGGACTGGACCGTGAATTGGTGCTGAAAAACGTAAAAGAACATGAAGCGGGGCAAATTAAAGTTCCGACGATTCTTGACTGATAAGGAGGAGAGCAAAAAGATGGCATTAGCAGATAAAACGGCAGCTGAGCTGCAAGAGTTGATACATACAAAGGAAATGACCATTTCTGAAATGGCGGAGCAGGCGTTTGACCGCATTGAAGAGCTTGATTCGAAAGTTGATGCTTTCTTGGCTATCGACAAAGAAGGTGCTTTGAAGCAAGCCGCACAATTGGAAGACACGCCTCTTGATGAGCGTGGGCCGTTATTCGGTTTGCCGATTGGCGTCAAAGACAATATCGTCACAGAAGGCATTGAAACCACGGCTTCAAGCCGGATTCTTGAAGGCTTTAACCCGATTTACGATGCAACCGTTGTGGAGAAAATCAAAGCTGCAGGTATGGTCATTGTCGGCAAATTGAACATGGATGAATTTGCGATGGGGTCTTCCAATGAGAACTCGTATTACAAAAACACAAAAAACCCTTGGAACCTTGAAACTGTACCAGGCGGATCTTCAGGCGGATCTGCAGCAGCTGTAGCTGCTGGAGAAGTACCGTTTACGCTTGGTTCAGATACCGGTGGATCTATTCGCCAGCCTGCTGCATTTTGCGGCGTGGTGGGTATGAAGCCGACATACGGCCGTGTTTCCCGTTTTGGATTGATTGCTTATGCTTCGTCTTTGGATCAAATTGGGCCAATCACCCGTACGGTTAAAGACAACGCCTTGCTATTGAACACAATTGCTGGACACGACGAGAAAGATTCAACTTCTGCAAACGTTGAAGTACCGGATTTCGCTGCTGCATTGACGGGCGACATCAAAGGGCTTCGCATCGGCGTTCCAAAAGAGTACTTTGCAGAAGGCGTCGGCGAAGCTGCCAAACAGGCAGTCCGCGATGCATTGAAAGTGCTTGAAGAAAAAGGCGCGACATGGGAAGAAATTTCTTTGCCGCATTCGAAATATGCTCTTTCGACGTATTACTTGATCGCTTCTTCTGAAGCTTCATCCAACTTGTCGCGCTTTGATGGAATCCGCTACGGATACCGCACCCAAAAAGCGGGCACTTTGCTTGAGTTTTATATGAATACCCGTTCTGAAGGCTTTGGCGACGAAGTGAAGCGCCGCATCATGCTTGGGACATATGCACTTAGCTCCGGCTACTACGACGCGTATTACAAAAAAGCACAAAAAGTGCGCACATTGATCAAACAGGATTTCGATAAAGCGTTTGAACAATACGATGTCATCATCGGGCCAACAACGCCGACGCCGGCATTTAAAATCGGCGAAAAAATCGACGATCCGCTGACGATGTATGCGAATGACATTTTGACGATTCCTGTCAACTTGGCTGGGGTGCCGGCGATTTCGGTTCCTTGCGGTTTTGACAATGGCTTGCCGCTTGGCTTGCAAATCATCGGGAAATATTTTGATGAAGAAACGGTTTACCGCGTTGCTGACGTTTTCGAGCAGGCAACCGATTTCCATAAAAAAACTCCTCAAGTTTGGGAGGGAGCTGCACAATGAATTTTGAAACAATCATCGGGCTCGAAGTACACGTCGAGCTAAAAACAGAATCCAAAATGTTCTCTCCTGCACCGGCTCATTTCGGCGCAGAACCGAACACCAATACAAACGTGATCGATCTTGGCTACCCAGGCGTTTTGCCGGTCGTCAACAAAACTGCAGTGGATTGGGCGATGAAAGCGGCGCTTGCATTAAACTGCCAAATCAACCGCCACACAAAATTCGACCGCAAAAACTATTTCTATCCGGACAATCCGAAAGCTTACCAGATTTCGCAATTTGATGAGCCAATCGGCGAACACGGCTGGATCGAAATTGAAGTAAAAGGCGAGAAAAAACGCATCGGCATTACACGTCTCCATATGGAAGAAGATGCCGGAAAGCTGACGCATACCGGCAATGGCCATTCACTTGTAGACCTTAACCGCCAAGGTACGCCGCTGATTGAAATCGTGTCAGAGCCGGACATCCGCACGCCGGAAGAAGCTTATGCCTACTTGGAAAAAATCAAAGCGATCATCCAGTACACAGGCGTTTCTGATGTGCGCATGGAAGAAGGTTCGCTTCGCTGCGACGCCAACATTTCACTTCGTCCATACGGGCAAGAGGAATTCGGAACAAAGACGGAATTGAAAAACTTGAATTCATTCAACTTTGTGCGCAAAGGAATCGAGCACGAACAAGTCCGCCAGGAACAAGTGTTGCTTTCAGGCGGCATTATCGAACAAGAAACCCGCCGTTACGATGAATCGACAGGAAAAACCCTTTTGATGCGTGTGAAAGAAGGATCGGACGATTACCGTTACTTCCCGGAACCGGATCTTGTCGATATCATCATTGACGACGCTTGGATGGATCGCGTCCGTGCAGAAATTCCGGAACTTCCGGATGCCCGCAAAGCGCGCTATGTTTCTGAACTTGGCTTGTCATCATATGATGCGATGGTCCTGACGCTGGCGAAACCGATTTCGGACTTCTTTGAAGCGACAGTTGCGGCCGGCGCTGATGCAAAACTTGCATCTAACTGGCTGATGGGTGAAGTTTCGGCTTACTTGAATGCTGAGCAAAAAGAATTGAGCGAAACGAAATTGGCGCCTGAAGGTTTGGCTGGCATGATCAAGCTGATTACAGATGGTACGATTTCTTCTAAAATCGCTAAAAAAGTCTTTAAAGAATTGATTGAAAAAGGCGGAGACGCGAACTACATCGTCAAAGCAAAAGGGCTTGTCCAAATTTCGGACGAAGGCACATTGCGTGAATTTGTTACAGCTGCTTTGGACAACAACCCGCAATCGATTGAAGACTTCAAAAACGGCAAAGACCGTGCAATCGGCTTCTTGGTCGGCCAAATTATGAAGCAGACAAAAGGGCAGGCAAACCCGCCATTGCTCAATAAAATCCTGCTTGAAGAAATTGCAAAACGATAAGATGACGAGATGGCCCTTTCACGGGCCATCTTTTTAATGTCTTCATAATTAACGGGCGAAAGGCTAAAATAGGTTGAAGCTTCTACTTACTACAAGTAAACTAAGGATAAAGAGAAACTTCACTTGAAATACTGAACCGTGTGAAGTTGTGTTATTTGAGTTTTTGCTGCCTGGAAGAAGGGTAATCTACTGGGTATGAAAGCAGGATAAAGGAGAAGTGATCTTACGATGTCAACGGAACAACAGTATTTTGAAAATGCGATTACTTTAGAGAGCTATATGGCTCAAATGGAGTCGAACCAGGAAAAATCTTATTCCATCTTCGAGAAATTCGAACTGCCGGAAGATCCGGAATTTATCAATTTATTAAAAGAAAAGCAGCCACATGTTTTGGTCATTACAGAAGATTGGTGCGGCGATGCGATGATGAACAATGCGATTTTGCGGAAAATTACAGAAGCGGCGGATGTAAAAGTGCGTTGTGTATACCGCGATCAGAATTTGGAATTGATGGACCAGTACTTGACGAACGGCGGCCGCTCCATTCCGAAATACATCATCCTATCAAAAGAAGGCGAAGTGTTGGGGGACTGGGGACCGCGTGCACCAAAAGTCCAGGAGTTCGTGACAGAAAAAAGATCGGTCCTTCCTGAAAAAGATGATCCTCAATTTGATTTGAATTTAAAAACAGTAATCGGTGAAATATCCGATGGCTTTACTTGGAACAGTGATTTTTGGCAGGCGGTTTATGAAGACTTGCGCAAGACTTTTTTTGACGTATTGAAGTAAGTATGAAGGAAGCCGGCTCGCTGCCGGCTTTTTCTTAGCGAGAAGAACGCGCAAACGTTTAAGGGCAAAGACTGGGCAGTCTGCAAAGTTCTAGGTCCAGCCGCCGGCGTTTTCTTGATGGCAACTTCCTGCTGACTAAAGGAGTCTTATTCTATAGAACGTTGAGAAAGGCTGAATGGGGTATGAAACGAGCACGAATCATTTACAATCCGACTTCCGGACGCGAATTGTTCCGCAAACACCTTCCGGAAGTGCTTGAAAAAATGGAGAAAGCGGGATACGAAACATCCTGCCACGCCACTACTGGCGAAGGCGATGCCACGGTAGCCGCCTCCATTGCAGTAAATAGAAACTATGACTTGATTGTTGCTGTTGGTGGAGACGGGACCTTGAACGAAGTGGTTGCAGGGGTATCCCAATTTAAAAACCGGCCGAAAATCGGTTTGATTCCCATGGGGACGACAAATGATTTTGCACGTGCCGTCCAGATTCCCCGGGATATCAATAAAGCTGTTGATATCATTATTCAGGGCAAATCGATCCCCGTCGATGTCGGCATGATGAATGAACGTTATTTCATCAATATTGCTGGAGGCGGCAGATTGACCGAACTTACGTATGAAGTTCCAAGCAAACTGAAGACGGTGCTTGGGCAGTTGGCCTATTATTTAAAAGGCATCGAAATGCTGCCATCCATCCGTGCTTCCAATGTCCGGATTGAATACGATGGCCAGGTTTTTGATGACAAGGCCATGTTGTTTTTAATCGGACTGACAAATTCCGTCGGCGGATTCGAAAAGCTGGCGCCTGATGCCAGCATTAATGACGGGAAATTCACTTTGTTGATTTTAAAGGAATTAAACATGGCGGAGTTTATTCGGGTCGCGTCTTTGGCCCTGCGCGGAGAACATTTATCCGATCCCCATGTCATCTATGCAAAAGCCAGCAAAATTTCCGTATCTTCCAATGAACGGGTTCTTTTGAATCTGGACGGCGAATATGGCGGATTGCTGCCGGCCACATTTGTGAACCATGCACGCCATATCGAAGTGATGGTTCCGCTATCGGCAATTGATGAACAAGACCAAGAATAAGAGTGGAACTTCCATAAGCAAAAGGCCAGATCGAGATCGATTTGGTCTTTTCGCATCTTTATTTTTTCTTTTAACAAAGGAGGCTTGGTGAGATGAATTATTTTGTGATCGGTGATGTACACGGCTGTTATCACACATTCAGTCAGTTGGTTGCCCGCGAATGGGACAAAGAAAATGAAGTGCTGGTCCAAGTGGGGGATTTGATAGACAGGGGAAACCACGCGCCTGAAGTAGTAGCTATAGTGAGGCAAATGAATGCGGATTGGCCGGAGCAAGCCATTTTCTTGAAAGGCAACCACGAACTCGAAATGGAAGAGCATGTTTTCCATGGTCCGAATCCGAATTGGCTAAGGCAAGGCGGAGCAGAAACACTCGCTCAATACGAACAGGCGAATCGTGATTTTGAGTCGGACATGGAATGGCTGAGAAGCCGGCCTCTATTCTTTGAAACCGACGGATTGTTTGTCAGCCATGCGGGAATTTCTCTGCAGGCAGAAAATCCTCTGGTTGAATGGGATGTGTACGGCATTCTGTGGAACCGCAGCCCGTTGAAGAATATCGGCAAACTTCAAATCATCGGCCACACACCGCGTCAAGAACCGCTGTACGAGGAGCAAAGCCGTGCGTGGAATATTGATACAGGCGCTGTATACAACGGGTATTTAACGGGAGTGAAAGTGAAGCCGAATGGGGACATCATCGGATTTGTGAATGAAAAAACAGATCCTCGTGATATTTGAGTGAAGACCTCTCTGCTATAAGTAAAGACAAAAAAACCATGGATGAAAATCCATGGTTTTTTTCAGACTGTAGACAAAGGCTAGATGAAATGTATAGCAATGCATAAAATCAACCGGACCGGCCACTTCGCTTTCCGTGGGCTCAGCTTCAGCCTCCTCGTCACTAACGTTCCTGCGGGGTCTTCAGCTTTCGCTGGTCCCACAGGAGTCTCCGTGGCCGGACCGGTTGGGAGTGTCACTTTCATTTGAAAGCGAACGATCATCCGATTGACTCTCCACCATCTGATTGTAGAAGAAAAGCGATACCTCCGGGTAGCCTCCACGCTAAGAATCCAAAGTGGAAGCCGGCGACTCCAGCGGGATTTCGGCGCGAGCCCGCGGACTGCGTCCGGCTGTAACGGAGGATCCGGGATTTTCTATCCAATCGGATATTGATTCAGCTATCATGTGTGAAAATTCTTTTGTCTACAAGCTCAAAAAAACCATGGATAAAAATCCATGGTTTTTTAGCTTACTTCCATATGAATCGCTTATTCCATCAATTCAAGCGCAGCATCCTGGTCAGCAGCGAGTTTCGGGCAATGGGCTACCGGCTCCCAGTGGAACATGAATGTCCGCCCGTTGTCCTGTCCATCGCTGACAATTGTGTGTTCCCAGTAATCGACACGCTCGCCTGTGTATTCAAAGTGGAAGATGTTTCGTTCATATACTTTATCTTCTTGCTGGTCCGGATAATAATTGTATTTGTGTACCTTGCCCACAAATTCCAGTACTGCACGCGGCAAGCCGGTTTCTTCCTGCACTTCCCGGTACAGGGCATCGATCAGCATTTCGCCTTCTTCGATAGTTCCTCCAGGGACTTGAAGACCTGCTTCCGGTTCTCCTTGGTGTTCGAATACCAATAATTCTTTCTGGTCTTCGGGACCTCTCGTAATATAAGCAAATACTTTCCGTCTTGTTCTCATGCTGCATCATCCTTTTTTATTGTTCTTAATAGAATACTAAATATTTAGAAATATTTCAATTGCTTGACCCTTTTTTGTTGTCACAAGTTATTCAAAGCTCCTTTAATTATTGCCTTTTTATAGGGTTTATAAACCAAGAAAGAAGGAGAGATAAGGTACAATAGGGGTGTAGAGACGAGTACGGGAAATAAAGTGATTTTGAAAGGAGAATAAATTGATGGGATTTGAAGATACAGCGCTGCTGAGTCGAATATTGACTTTAATGACGCTTTCATTCCATATTCTTTATGCAACAGTAGGCGTAGGCGTTCCACTAATGATCATGATTGCCCAGTGGGTAGGAATCAAGAAAAACGATGACCACTACATCCTTTTGGCAAGACGATGGGCACGAGGTTTCGTTATTACGGTCGCAGTCGGGGTCGTAACCGGAACAGCCATCGGGCTGCAATTATCCTTATTGTGGCCGGATTTTATGCAATTGGCGGGTAACGTGATTGCCTTGCCGTTGTTTATGGAAGTTTTCGCCTTTTTCTTTGAAGCGATTTTCCTTGGAATATATTTATATACATGGGACCGGTTCGAAGACCAGCGCAAGCATTTGCTGCTGCTGATTCCGGTAGCGCTTGGCGCAGCCGCATCTTCACTGTTCATCACAGTGGTTAACGCATTTATGAACTCACCGCAAGGGTTTGAAGTATTGAACGGCGAACTGGTCAATGTCAGCCCGCTGCTTGCGATGCTGAGCCCGGCGATGCCGACGAAAGTGGCGCACGTGATGGCGACTGCGTTTATGACATCCGCCTTTTTGCTGGCATCGATTGCGGCATTCCGGATGATCCGCGGTTCCAATCATATCTATCACAAAAAAGCGTTGTTCTTAACAATGAAATTAGGATTAGTGTTCTCGATTGCGACAGCATTGATCGGTGACTTCTCCGGTAAATACCTGGCAGAATACCAGCCGGAAAAATTGGCGGCTGCTGAATGGCATTTTGAAACGGAAGAAGGGGCAGAGCTGATTTTGTTCGGTGTACTGGACGGCGAAGAAGCGAAATACGCCATTAAAATTCCGTATGCGCTGAGCATTCTGGCACACAGTCTTCCAAATGCAGAAGTTACCGGCCTTAATGAGTTTCCAAAAGATGAAATACCTCCGCTTTGGATTCATTATCTGTTTGATACGATGGTAACCATCGGCATGTGGCTAGCGTTCTTCTCCTTTGTTTACGTCGCTGCTGCATGGCGCGGCTGGTCATTCATCAAAGCCAAATGGTTCCGTTGGCTGATTGTAGCAGGCGGCCCGTTGGCGCTGATTGCCATCGAAGCCGGCTGGTGGTTTACGGAAGTCGGGCGGCAGCCATGGATTCTGCGCGGCTACATGAAGACTTCTGAAGCAGCCACAACAAGCGGGCAAGTCGACTTGATGATTATTTTGTTCGCTGGCCTTTACTTTATTCTTGGAGCCGGAACGATTGTGGTCTTATCACGGATGTACAAACGCAATCCGGTTGAAAAGGAACTTGCAGACCGTGAAGCTCAAAAAGGCGGTGAACAAGAATGACTTTGACACTTGAAATAATCGGAATCTCCGTCTTGTGGCTATTCCTGTTCTTGTACGTCATCGTGGCGTCAATTGACTTTGGCGCCGGGTTCTTTAACGCCTACAGTGCATTTACGAACAAACAGCATATCTTAACGAATATCATCCAGCGCTATTTATCGCCGGTATGGGAAGTAACGAACGTCTTTTTCGTCTTCTTCTTTGTCGGCATCATCGGGTTTTTCCCGCAGACAGCTTATTATTACGGCACGGCGCTCTTAGTGCCGGCGAGCATCGCGCTTGTCCTGCTATCTATTCGCGGATCGTATTACGCTTTTGCAACGTACGGGGCAAAAATCAACCATAGAGGATATATCTTTATGTACGGCTTGTCGGGGCTTTTGCTCCCGGCTTCCCTGTCTCCCGTACTGGCTATGTCTGAAGGCGGGTTTATCAAAATGGCAAACGACAAGCCGTATCTGGATTACTGGGCGCTGTTTACTAGTCCGTTAACTTGGAGCATCGTCGTATTGAGTTTGGCCGCGGTTCTTTACATTTCTGCCGTATTCCTGACATGGTATGCAGATAAAGCCGGAGACGTCAAAGCCACAGAATTGATGCGCAAATATGCGCTGATCTGGGCAGGTCCGGCCATCGTTACCGCTACCGGCATCATTTTTGAGCTGCGTGCCCACAATGCGGAACATTACGCACGCCTTCTTGATTTATGGTGGGTATTCGGTATTTCGTTCCTGTTGTTCATCGGCACCGTCTACTTGATTTGGAAACGCCGGAATTACGGCTGGGCATTCATTTTGCTGGTTGGTCAATTCTTTACAGCGTTTTTCGCATACGGCTTCTCGCATTATCCGTATTTGCTGTATCCTTATTTGACGATTTATGACAGTTTCACAAACGAATCGATGGCGATTGCCTTGATCATTGCATTTATTGCAGGGCTTGGCTTGCTGCTGCCATCACTGTATCTGTTGTTCCGTCTGTTCTTGTTTGATAAAGACTACGTCAAAGGGAAATCGGATTACCACGCGTAAGGAGGAAACAGGAATGCAAGATTTCTTTATATTTTATGCACCGTTTTTAGTGTTGATCGGATCCATTGTGTTTGGTTTCTGGATTTCCCTGAAAGACGGAGCAGCGTCAAAAGAAGACAAATAATCAGCGTGGGCAGGGAAAATCCTGTCCGCGTTTTTTGATGCTGTAATTGTCAGTGGAAAATGCCTTTGACTGCATTTGATCCATCATTTGCGTATCGAATCTAAACGGTCACTTTCGCTTTTCTTTTGTGGTACAATGGTGAAATGTGAAATGGAGTGAACGAATTGAAACCAGTACAAAAAAATGACCGATTGCTTGTTCATGTGGAAGATTTGACGCATGACGGAGCGGGCGTTGCCAAAGTCGACGGCTATCCGCTCTTTATCCAGGGCGCTTTGCCAGGGGAAGATGTCCAGGTCCATGTTTTGAAAACTTTAAAGTCTTATGGCTTTGCAAAATTGATCCAAATCGAGCAGGCTTCGCCGTTCCGTGTAACGGCGCCTTGCCCGGTATTTGATACATGCGGCGGCTGCCAGGTGCAGCATTTGTCCTATGAAGGACAGATGACATTCAAGCAGAAATTGGTCCGCGACGCCATCACGCGCATCGGCAAATTGCCGGACGTGCCGGTGCATCCAGTCAAAGGCATGGAACATCCGTGGCGCTACCGCAATAAATCCCAGATCCCTTTTGGCACAGACAACGGCCGCGTTGTGGCGGGCTTTTACCAGACGCGTTCGCACAATATTGCGGATACCGATATTTGCCTGATACAGACACCGGAAGCCGATACCATTATGACTGGCTTGAAAAACAACCTCCATGAAATGGGCATCGAGCCATATGAGGAAGAAAAGCACCGCGGCATGCTTCGCCACGTTGTGGTCCGCAAAGGGCGCGCAACCGGTGAAATCATGGTGGTGTTAGTCACCAAGAAAAAGAAATTCCCACAAAGAGACCAAGCTGTCGAATTGATCCGGTCGCTTGTTCCTGAAGTGGCTTCCATCGTCCAGAACGTCAACGGAGAAAAAACCAATGTCATTTTCGGCAATGAAACACTGACGCTTTGGGGCAAAGACGTTATTGAAGACCGCATCGGTGATGTGCGTTTTGAAATTTCTGCCCGCTCGTTTTACCAAGTCAATCCGGAACAGACGGAAGTGCTGTACGGACAGGCATTGGAATACGCGCAATTGACTGGAGATGAAACCGTAATTGACGCATATTGCGGCATCGGGACCATCTCGTTGTTTTTAGCGGAACGTGCTAAATTTGTCATGGGTGTTGAAATCGTGCCTCAGGCAATTGAAGACGCCAAACGCAATGCCGCTCTGAACGGTTTTTCGAATACTTTGTTTGAAGCGGGTCCTGCAGAACAAGTGATTCCGCGCTGGTATAAAGAAGGCAAAACGGCCGATGTGCTGATGGTCGATCCGCCGCGCAAAGGCTGTGATGAGCAGCTGCTGCAGACGATTTTGAAGCAGCGTCCAAAACGGGTCGTTTACGTTTCCTGCAACCCGGCGACACTGGCACGCGACTTGCGCATCTTAGAAGACGGCGGCTACCGCACACAGGAAGTGCAGCCGGTCGATATGTTCCCGCAGTCTACGCACTGCGAAGCAGTGGCGTGGCTGGAATTGGCTGAATAACCATTATCGAAATGCTTTTCATAGATGAATCATAAATGACAGTGAATTGAATACGGATTGATTCAAAAGTAGACTGTTTAAAAGTGCCGGCTTGTACTTTTAAAGCAGCTGCTTTTGTTTTCAAACGAAAGGATTGGTAGTGCAATGAAAGAGAATTTTTGGCAAGACTTGCCGAAGCCGTTTTTCGTGCTTGCTCCCATGGAAGACGTGACGGATGTGGTATTCCGCCATGTCGTCAGCGCAGCAGGACGGCCGGATGTGTTTTTCACGGAGTTTACAAATACAGAAAGCTATTGCCATCCGGAAGGGCAGAAAAGTGTACGCGGACGTTTGATGTTTACGGAAGATGAACAGCCGATGGTTGCCCATATTTGGGGAGACAAGCCCGAGAACTTCCGCCAAATGAGCATTGGCATGGCAGAATTGGGCTTTAAAGGAATCGACCTGAATATGGGCTGCCCGGTTCCGAACGTCGCGACGAGAGGAAAAGGCAGCGGCCTGATCCTGCGCCCGGATGTGGCGGCAGAAATTATCCAGGCAGCAAAAGCAGGTGGGCTTCCGGTCAGTGTGAAAACAAGACTGGGTTATTCCGAAATAGAGGAATGGCGGGAATGGCTGACGCATATTTTGAAACAGGATATTGCCAACCTGTCGATCCATTTGCGCACCCGAAAAGAAATGAGCCAGGCCGATGCGCACTGGGAGCTGATTCCGGAAATCAAAGAATTGCGTGACCGCGTCGCACCCGATACGCTGCTCACCATTAACGGAGACATCCTGGACCGGGAAATGGGGCTGAAACTTGTGGAACAGTACGGAGTGGACGGCGTCATGATCGGACGCGGGATTTTCAAAAACCCGTTTGCTTTTGAAAAAGAGCCGCAAGAACACAGCAGCGAGGAATACCTCAATCTTCTGCGCCTGCATCTGGATCTGCATGATCAATACATTGAAGAAGTGCCCCGTTCCGTAACGGCGCTTCATCGATTCTTTAAAATATATGTCAAAGGCTTCCGGGGAGCGGGCGAATTGAGAAATCAATTAATGAACACCAAATCTACCGAGGAAGTGCGTGCACTGCTCGAAAATTTCGAGTTGAATGATGTACAGCAAAACGACATTGTTTTGAAAAATTAAAGAGTGCTAGGCTGAGCCTGATGTCCCTTAAGGACGTCAGGCTTTTTTGTTTTTAGAGAGCCGCTTTTTTCTGAATAATGACAAACACCAGCAGGCAGAAAGTGTATACTAAAGGAAAAATGAATTTTCTGTCAAAAAAGAAAGGGACGGGAAACTGATGATCATTTTAAAAAAACTGTACTTTAAAGCGACGACCCTTTCTTGGGTAATCTTGACATCGTGCACTGCGGTACTGATTTTGCTGAGTACATTGCTGCTGCCGCTCATTGAGCCGCAAACTTTTGCTGGGAACTTTGACGCTCTCTGGTTTACGATGACCACGATGCTGACAGTAGGTTACGGCGATTTATATCCAGTGACGGCGCTTGGCAGAATCTATACAATCATTTTTCTCTACATTGTCGGCATCGGGTTGTTTGCGACATTTATCGGCAAAGCGATTGACAGCATCACGCTTTACAGAAGACAAAAAGAAAGCGGTGGTTTGGTGTACGAGGGGAAAAACCATATTGTCATCATTGATTGGTCGCATAAAGCGGAAAACGCCATCAAAGAAATTTTAGCAAGAGATCCGAAAGTCGAGATTGTCGTTATCGATACCATCGACAAAGCGAAAGAAGCCCATGAGCGCATTCACTTTATTAAAGGCAGAGCGACCGACGGGGAAGTATTGGACAAAGCCAATGTGAAACAGGCAGATGCTTTGCTGATTTTTTCCGATGATAAAATCGAAGACCAGGTTTTGGCTGACGGAAAATCCTTGATGATTGCCTGTGCTGTTGAACGCATTTCGCCTGAAGTGCATACAACAGTTGAGGTGGAGCGGGAAGAGCATATTCCGAATTTCTCGCACGTAAAAGTGGACAACTTTATTCTTTCAAATGCGACGATTGCGAAATTGGCTGTGGATTCGATTTTAAAGTAAATTAGTCGTTTATTAGGTTTCACGAAAACACATTAGTGGTAAAGAAAAGGGAGACTTCAACAAGGAGAGAACGAACCCAATGGACCAAATACCAGAATCCAAATTCGAAGATAAACGATCAACCATCATTGAGCAATTGGTCGAGCAGAATGTCTTTAAAATTGACGGCAGACAGCTATATGAATTGTCTTTGTATGAATTGATGAAAACATATACAGAAGAAGCGTAAGCCGGAGCCTTCCGGCTTTTTTCAATACAAAAAATTGGATAGGCACTGATCAATAGAAGAATTGGAGGAAACGGCATGCATCATAAAAAACTGGAAGAATTCCGCCGGGACCGTTTAGATGAAATGTCCATTTCTGAGCTGCAGCAGGAAATGCGGAACGGAACATTGACGTCAGAAGAACTGGTCCTGATGTACAAAGAGAATATTTCGCGGCGCGACAAAAATACTGCGGCCATACTTGAACTCAATCCGGATGCGCTGCAGATTGCGCAGGCGCTCGATTTTGAGCGGGCGCATAAAGGCGAACGGTCGCCGCTGCACGGCATCCCGGTGTTAGTGAAAGATAATATGAATACAGCAGACAAAATGCATACAAGTGCAGGTTCATTTGCCTTGAAAGACCATTATGCCTTGCAGGATGCACATGTCGCCGCGAAATTGCGGGAAGCCGGAGCCGTCATCCTGGGCAAGGCGAATATGACGGAATGGGCCAATTTCATGTCGGATAAAATGCCCAACGGCTATAGCTCCCGCGGCGGGCAAGTCAAAAATCCGTACGGGCCATTTGACGTCGGCGGCTCCAGTTCCGGCTCTGCAGCAGCAGTTGCATCCAACTTGGCAGCTGCTGCAATCGGAACGGAGACCTCAGGTTCCATAATCAATCCGGCGGCCCAAAACAGTTTAGTCGGCATCAAACCGACGGTCGGCTTGGTTAGCCGCAGCGGCATTATTCCGCTGTCCCATACACAGGACATTCCAGGGCCACTTGCGCGCACCGTGGAGGATGCAGTCACTGTTTTTGCAGCACTGATCGGCCAAGATCCGGAAGACCCCATCTCTGCCATGGCCGAGCAATTTGAAGGCTACGATTGGAAGCGTCATTTTAATAAAGACGGCTTAAAAGGCGTGACATTCGGCGTGCCGAGAAACCTG
Source organism: Planococcus liqunii (assembly GCF_030413595.1). Lineage (NCBI taxonomy): Bacteria > Bacillati > Bacillota > Bacilli > Caryophanales > Caryophanaceae > Planococcus > Planococcus liqunii. The sequence goes on from NZ_CP129238.1 coordinate 1,049,095, forward strand.
TTCGATGAAGACATCCCAAAAGAGCAGCTGGAGCAATTTGAAAGAGCATTGGACTCGCTGCGCGGCTGCGGAGCGGAGATTATTGATAACGTCGACCTGGGAGCAGATCAGGACGATTTGGGATTTGCTGTTCTGCTCCACGAATTTAAAGCAGATCTCAATGCATATTTGGCAAAATCCAATCCGCAAAATCCGATCCGGTCGATGGAAGACGTGATGACCTTTAATGAAGAACATGCCGAAACCATGCTGAAGTTTGGCCAGAATCTTCTCGAGCAGGCCAACAGCATGAGCGGCAAGCTGAATGAACGTGAATACGTAGAAGCGTTGGAACGGAACCGCTATTTAGCAGCCGAACAGGGAATCGGTGCAACGCTGAAAGAATTAGGTGCTGATGCGCTCGTACTGCCGCAGGATTTCGGCTGCAATATCGGAGCGGCGGCCGGATTTCCATCCATCACCGTTCCCTTTAGTTTCTCTTCTAATCACGAGCCGTTCGGCATAACATTTACAGGCCATGCATTCAGCGAACCGGCATTGATTGAGTATGCCTTTGCTTTTGAGCAGGCAGTAAAAGGACGGCAAAAACCATGAAAAAAGGCAGCGCCAATTGCGGCGCTGCCTTTTTTGTTTTACATATGCTGCAGTTCTTTCCATACTTTCTCGAGAGCAATGACCAGTTCGTGTTCGTAGGAATAATTATTGGCCAAAGTGGATAATACGCTTTCAATTAACGGCTTTCTTGGAGTTTTCAACACCAGTTCATCGGCTAAAAAAGAAACCAGCTGTTTAATGTCGTCTTCTTCCTCAAGAAGCAATGTTTTTAGTTTAGTGCTGAGGTCTTCGAGCGACATGGTTTCGTTCATATTGTCGAGAAGAATTTTTGAATTGGTGATAAATTGGTCTTTCGTTTCCATCTGATTCAAAATGGCCTCTTTCAAACGTCTAATGACAAAAGCCGACAATTGTTCTGTCGGCAACTCTTCGGCAGCGGTAAGTTTCCAAACGTTTGTCAGTTGCTGAATGGAACCATGAACGACGGCTGCATTTTCCAGTGCATACGGACGCGACTCCTCGCCAAAGACGTCCACAATCCGTGTCGCAATCCATTCGATTTCAGAAGAATAAGTTTCCCGAGCGAATTTTTTCAATTCCTCGTCCTGTGAATAAAAAATACTTTCATATAAGGAAAACAAATTCTTTTCACGGTTCATCTGGATGCGGATGCATAATTGTTCAGCCAGGACATCGCTATTGTTCAACGGTTTCCCGACGGCTGCCGCCATCCGCTTTTGGCGGATTTCGCTTCCAATCGATTCCATAATGGCAATCAGGCACTCTGCTTTCGAAGCGAAATAGTTGTAGAAAGTCCCTTTGGAAACTCCTGCTTCGTCCAGGATGTCCTGGATCGATGAGGCATTGTAGCCTTTATTGATGAACAGGGTGTAAGCTGCATTGATAATTTGCTGTTTTTTTAGATTCATGTTTTCACCTTTATACTGTTAGTCTACTGTCATCATATCTTGTAAGTGCTTGCAAATCAATCATTTTGGACCACCGGTATATTTTGCTTGATAATAATAGACAGGCAGTATAGAATGGTGAAATGAAGAAAAAACGCAAGAAATATACGGAGGAATAAAAGAATGAAAGAACAGAAAAAACCGCCTTATGGCATAATCGCCATACTCTTTACCGGAGCGTTTGTGGCAATCTTTAACCAGACTTTATTGAACATTGCGCTGCCGTCCATCATGATCGACTTTGGTATCGAAGCTTCTACAGCACAATGGCTTGTGACTGCATATATGCTCGTGAATGGTATTTTGATTCCGGCCAGTGCCTATTTGATCCAGCGTTACTCAAACCGCTCGATTTTCATCGTCGCAATGTCACTGTTTGCGCTGGGGACATTACTGGCTGCAACAGCCCCAGTTTTTAGTGTGCTTCTTGCCGGGCGTATGGTTCAGGCAGCAGGTGCAGCTTTAATGATGCCATTGCTGATGAACGTGATGCTGGCTGCATTCCCAATTGAAAAACGCGGTTCAGCTATGGGCTTTTTCGGACTTGTCATGGTCGTAGCCCCGGCAATCGGGCCGACACTATCAGGATTTATCGTTGAACATTACTCATGGCGTGTCCTGTTCTGGATTGTATTGCCGGTTGCGTTGATTCCGCTTGCTTTAGGGATATTTAAATTGAAGAACCTGACTTTCCAAGACCGCAACATCTCATTGGATACCGGGTCATTGATTCTTTCAACTCTCGGGTTTGGCGGGATCTTATACGGATTCAGTTCAGCCGGAACGATGGGGTGGACAGATCCGACGGTTATGGCTACTATCGCAGTCGGAATCATTTCTCTGGTAATTTTCGTTTTCCGCCAGCTGAAACTGGACGAACCTTTGCTTCAAATCCGAATTTACAAATATCCGATGTTTGCTTTGTCTTCCGCGATTTCTGTCGTTGTTTCGATGTCCATGTTTTCCGCGATGATCTTGATGCCAATTTACATTCAGACGATCAAAGGCATCTCCCCGATTGAATCCGGCCTTTTGATGTTGCCGGGTGCACTCGTTATGGGGGCGATGTCGCCGATCACCGGACGGCTGTTTGACCGCTTCGGCGCGAAAGTGCTGGCGATTCCAGGTCTTGCGATTGTTGTCTTGACTACCTATATGTTCAGCCAATTAAGCCTGGATTCGAGTTTCCTTAACATCATGCTGATTTATACATTGCGGATGTTCGGGATTTCAATGGTCATGATGCCGGTTATGACGAACGGCTTGAACACATTGCCGATGAAATCATACCCACATGGTACAGCCATCAATAACACGCTGCAGCAAGTAGCAGGCGCTGTCGGTTCTGCGTTCCTGATCTCCATCATGAACGCCCGTACGGAAACTGCTGCAAAAGACTTGGCTGCCAGCGGAACCAACCCAGCTGATATTTTGAATTTGGCGATGCTGGATGGCATCAACTTCTCGTTCTTTGTTTCCACTTTCATCGCACTCGTCGCACTGGCATTGGCGCTCTTCATCAAAAAGCCGGTCCGGCCTGCTACGGAAGCTGAAAAAGAGATTGTCTACAAACAAAAAGAAGTCACAGAATAAATTGAGGAAGGCGGGTCCAGTTACTGGACCCGCCTTTCAGCTTGTTGAGAAAGATATAACTGATATTCCGCAACCCAGCTGCGCTTGCCGCGGGCGATCCGCCAAGCCTCCTCAGCCGCTGCGAAAACCTTGTGCTCCTGCATCGCTTCGCTAGCTTCGTCGCAAATGATTGGGAAAAGCCCAATCATTTCTTGCGGGGTCTCGGCTGTCTCGCTTTCCTGCAGGCAAGACATTAGCCGAAGCCTGCGAGGCTAAGTCTTTGCGACGAGCTTGCGCAGGAGCAGTAGGGGTTTTCTCCGCTGGTTTGCTCCATATCGACAGTGAACTGTGAATAAATAGCATGCCTACTCTTCCACTCTTTCTGATAAAAAGAGAACTTTATAAAAAGAGTGACCCGAATGTAGCGGAAAGTGGCGACTCCAGCGGGAACAGCACGAGCTGAAGACCCTGGACGGAGCGCAGCGAAGGAAGCGGCTGAAGCCGTGCCCGCGGAAAGCGTCCACTTGGAGCGAAATGAATAAAGGCTTCACTTGTCACAGCCTAGAAGACGGGTCCAGTTACTGGACCCGTCTTTTTTATATTCAATGCAGACAAGGCTTGCACCACCTGCGCTTATCGCGATGCAGCATCAATTATGGTACACTATTAGCATCGAAAAAAAGGTGGAATACGACATGAAATTTATAGAAGAACTAAATCCGATTTGGCAAGAAAAATGGGAAAAAGCAGGATTTGAAACAGCTATGCCGATCCAGGAACAAATGATTCCGGAAATGCTGGCCGGCAACGACATCGTCGCTGAGTCCCCAACGGGTTCCGGGAAAACCTTGGCTTATGTACTGCCGATCCTTGAGCGCGTTAACCCGGCTAAAAAATCCATTCAGGCAATGATCATTGCGCCGTCCCAGGAATTGTCGATGCAGATCGTCAATGTGCTGCGCGAATGGACGGAAGGAACGGACGTAACAGTGGCACAGTTGATTGGCGGAGCGAACGTGCAGCGCCAGCTGGAAAAACTGAAGAAGAAACCGACAATTGTGGTGGGAACGCCAGGCCGTTTGAACGAACTGGTCAAAAGCAAAAAACTGAAAATGCATGAAATCCGAATACTTGTACTCGATGAAGGTGACCAGTTGATGGCCCGTGAACATCGTGGTGTTATGAAAGATTTGATTGAAAAAACACAGAATGAGCGCCAGCTTGTTTTAGTGTCAGCGACGATTACAGAGGAAGTGGAACTGGTAGCTGAGCGTTTGATGCAGCACCCGACCCGCATCCAGGTAACAGCAGAAGACTTGCCGATGCTCGGCAAAGTGACGCATTCATTCATTAAAGTGGAAGAGCGGGATAAAACCGATTTGCTTCGCAGAATTTCACATATTGACGGGATGAAGGCATTGGCTTTCGTCAATAACCTCGATCAGCTGCTGATGAAAGAAGAAAAATTGAAATTCCGTGATGCAAAGATTGTTGCGCTGCATTCTGAAATGAAAAAAGAAGAGCGGAAAAAAGCACTAGATTCTTTCCGCAAAGGGGAAGTGTCGGTGCTGATTGCGACGGAAGTGGCAGCACGCGGCCTTGATATCGATGCAGTGACACATGTTATCCATGTCGATGTGCCTCAGACCGTTGAGCAGTATTTGCACCGTTCGGGACGTACCGGCAGAGCAGGAGCGGACGGAGAAGTTCTGACGCTTCTGGCTTACCAAGATGAGCGCCATTATAAGAAATTCACTAAAGAGCTGCCTTCAAAACCGGTACAGAAAGTTCTGCACGGCGGCCAGTTGATTGAAGGAAACAGCAAAACCATTGCTGAAAAGGGGAACAGACGATGACTTTCCAGGAAAAGTTGGAGCAATACGCAGATTTGACCGTATACGTCGGATTGAATGTCCAAAAAGGCCAAACCATCATGATCAATACTACGGTCGATACGATTGAATTTACCCGTTTGGTGGTTAAAAAAGCATACGAAGCAGGCGCAAAGCGCGTTTACGTCAACTACACGGACCCTGTGCAAACGCGCACGCATTTTGAAATGGCGCCAGACGAAGCTTTCCAGGAATATCCACAATGGTCTGTTGTCCAGCGCGACGAAATCATTGATACCGGCGGTTCTTTCTTATGGATTGATGCTGAAGATCCGGACTTATTGACCGGCATTCCGGCGAAAAGATTGTCGGACTCCCAGAAAGCTTCTGGAAAAGCTTTGGAACGTTACCGGCAGGCAGTTGGATCGGATAAAGTGGCTTGGTCGATTGTGGCCATTCCATCTCAAAAATGGGCGCAGAAAGTGTTCCCGGATTTGGAAAGCGGCAAGCAGATGGATGCACTATGGGAAGCGATTTTCAAAACCGTGCGCATTGGCGAAGGAGATGCGGTGAAAAAGTGGCAGGAGCATATCGCCACTTTGGAAAAGCGGGCAAGTTTATTAAATAACAGAAGGTTTGACAAGCTGCACTACACAGCCCCTGGAACAGATTTGACGATTGCATTGCCTGAAAAGCATATCTGGATGTCCGGTGCTGCAAAGACGCCGCAAGGAAATCCGTTCATCGCCAATATGCCGACTGAAGAAGTTTATACAGTTCCGTTGAAGTATGGCGTTGAAGGTGTTGTACGCAATACGAAACCACTCGTTTATCAAGGGAATATTATCGACGAATTCACATTGACGTTTGAAAAAGGAAAGATTGTTAAAGCGCAGGCAGCAGTCGGACAGGAGCTTCTCGCTGAAATGATTGGAACGGATGAAGGCGCTGCTTACCTTGGAGAAGTGGCTTTGGTGCCGCACCAGTCGCCGATTTCAGATTCAAACATTTTGTTTTTCAATACGCTTTTTGATGAAAATGCATCCAATCACTTGGCAATCGGCGATTCCTACCCGACTTGCTGCGAAGGCGCACGCGATTTGGAACGGACTCAACTGGAGTCGATTGGCCTGAATACATCCATCGTCCACGAAGATTTCATGATTGGCAGCGCCGGCATGAACATTGACGGAATCCGGAGCGATGGCACAAAAGAGCCGATTTTCCGCGAAGGAAACTGGGCATTCTAAGAGGTGAGTAATTTGAAGAACTACTGGATTGCGGTATTGGCATTCGCCTTGTTGTTCGGCTGCACGATGTCGGTTCAGGCAGAAGTGAAAATGCCTGCGGTTTACATCGCGGTAGGGGATTCGCTCGCTGCCGGCCAGACGCCGAATTCTCAAATTGATACAGGCTATTCGGATTTGATCGCACAGGAATTAGCAAGCCATCAGCCGGTAGCGTTTTATTCAAAAAATCTGGCTTTTCCCGGGTTTACGACTGAAGACGTCTTAGAACGAATTCAGTCACCGGAGGCAAAGGAAGTTTTAAGCGCTGCAAATATCATTACCTTGTCTGCCGGAGCGAACGATCTGCTGCGGCTCGTCCAGTCGAATTCCGCACAAGGAACATTGGTATTTCAGCAAATCCAGGCCGATTTTGCGTTGAATAAAGCACGCCTAAACATGGAAAAAATCTTAACAGAAATGAAAAAAACGGCACCGCAGGCGGACATTTATGTAATGGGTTATTATTTTGCCTATCCCCACGTACGGGATTCACAAAAAGAAGGCACCGCGATGCAGCTTGATCGCCTGAACATGATTTTAGAGCAAAGTGCTGAAAAGGCAGGGGCAACATTTGTGGCAATTGATAGAGCATTTGGAGACAACGGCACGGATAAAGTGCCGAATCCGGCAGATGTGCACCCGAATGTGAAAGGGTATCAGGCGATGGCCAATGCTTTCCTGGACGCCTACCAGCCAGGTTGGAAAGTGGAAGACCAGGAATTGCCGGCAGCTGACCCAAAAACGTTTGAAGAAATCATCCAAGAGCAGGAGGAAAATGGAGCTGATGAAGCAGACGGGCAGAACGACGTTTCTTCAGCAACTTCCCACAGCCAGCTGGACGATCATTATTTGGCATTGCGTGAAGCCATTCCATATGCATAATAAAAACCGCTTCGGGCAGAACCCGGAGCGGTTTTTTATCTTGTACGTTTTGTTGGAGTCGTTTTGTACTTGCTCGTATCGCCAGCTTTTTTGCTTTGCATGACTTTGCGGATAATTGGATAAGCAACTGGTGCTATTTTAATAGCGGTTTTTACGATTCGACCTATTCCCATAGCAATCTCTCCTATCATAAGTGAGGTATAGACTAATTTCCCTCATCGTTTCTTTTTTAAACATGATCTTTATGAAAAGGCCAATGAAACAAGGATTTTACGGTAATCGTGGACACTTGAAAGAAGCACATATTCAGCGTTCCCATGCCAATCGTCCCCGGAAGGACCAAATTCAATGGCTCCTTCGCCGCCGTTCACCAGTGCATAATAACGGGTATCAGCGGCTCCATGTTGACCGAAAAGCACGGCATCTTCCCCTGTTGCCTGCTGAATGGATTTCTTCAGGGATTGAATGTATGGATTTTCTTCCGAAGTAGTCAGTGCAGGCGTGGAGCCGCTTGCTTTGTATTCCATATCGAGATTCAAGGTTTTTGCGAGTTCCGCCATCTGCCGGACGATTTCGTCTTTGTCCTGTCCCGGCATAAACCGAATATCATAGGACATATGGCAAATTTCCGGAACGACATTATAGCGGTCGCCGGCATTGATGATCGGCAAGTTAACGGAAGTTTGCTCATAGTATTCGGTGGATTCTTTACGGAACGGCAATTCAGCAATAGCCATATGATATTTCATCGCTGATTCAATCGCATTGATGCCTTCCCATGGCCGGCTGCCGTGAGCGGGTTTGCCCTTGAACGTCATATCCATGCGCAATATGCCTTTTGACTGCAAGCCGACCTTCAGTCCCGTCGGTTCGCCGCAGATGACAAAATCGCCATGGAAGCCCTGTTCGACAAGCCATTTAGATGTATGGCGGCCCCCGATTTCTTCATCGGTGACAATATGCAATTGCACAACGCGCGGCAATTTTTCAGCCTCAAGGTCGACAAAAGCCTGCATCATGGCAGCTACGCCGGCTTTCATATCCGCAGCCCCTCGTCCGTAAAGCCGACCATTTTCTTCCATTGGAACAAATTGGTCGGCGTGTCCCGGAACGACGTCGACATGCCCGTTCCAAACAATGGTTTCGGGCCCTTGGCCTTTAATTGCCGTCAGCATTAAATAACCTTCGTTGTCATGGACCGTTACTTCCTGCCCCTGTTGTTTAAGCCAGTCGGCGCAAAAAAGAAGCGCCTTGTTCGCCTCTTCTTTTGTATCACTTTCAATTTTAATCAAATCCTTAAGCAATTCTATCATTATTTATGGCAGCTAAAGTTCCGCTGCCAACACCACCTTTCTGTTTTTCCTCATATCTAAAAGAGTACCCTAATGGATCAGTTTGAAACGGAATTGCTTTCGGTCAGGGAGTTGTGTACAATACAGGTGATAACGAAATAATTGTATACACCACAAGGGGAGCTATTTGCTGAGAGTGAACATATTGTTCTTACCCTTTGAACCTGTAAGTTAATGCTTGCGCAGGGATGTGGATAGAAACCGGTCCTTAACGCGGCGCCAGGCTCTGTCCTAGCGCCGCTTTTATATGGTTTTTTTCTGCGGCCCTTCTGGTGATGTGCACAACACAAGGAGGAAGTCATGAGAAATTTACGAGTTTTACTGATGGTGGAAATCGCTATTTTCGGAGCGTTGGGATACGTGCTGGATTTTGTGGCATTCAAAATGCCGCAAGGCGGTTCAGTGAGTTTGGTAATGATTCCGATCGTCTTGATGGCGTTTCGCAGAGGTGTTTTAGCCGGTGTGTTAACCGGTCTGCTGGTTGGCCTGCTGCAAATCGTCACCGGCGTCATTTCGGTTACGCCGCTGTCGTTTGGATTTGTCGTATTGCAGGTCTTGTTGGATTACCTATTGGCATACGGTGTAGTTGGGCTTGCCGGCCTCATGCGCAGAAGGTACTTGCAGGCTTCGCATGAACACCGGACAGGCGGCATGATTGCGGCAGTAGTGATTGGGCTGTTTATCGGCTCCGTTCTGCGTTATGTGGTCCACGTCGTTACCGGAATTCTTTTTTTCGGCATGTTTGCAGAAGGCAATGTATTGATCTATTCAGCAGTTTACAATGCCACTTATATGATTCCGGTATTTTTGGTCGCCGCGGTTGTGTGTTCCACACTCTTCGCAACGGCACCTAAACTGGTGGATACAAAAGCGTAAGTTTAAGAGGATTATCTACCGGATAATCCTCTTTTTGTTATGCTGAGATTCAAGCAAATGACGGTGCTTTACGGGCATCTGCGCTTTTCTTATGATATAATTTTGGGTAGACAAGTTGAAAGAAGGGTACTAAATGATTGCCACTACAGAAAAAGATATTGAAATGCTAAAAAAAGCGGGCCGCATGGTCGCTGAAATCCGTGACGCTATGAAAGCTGCTACAAAGCCCGGCGTTACAACGAAAGAACTTGATGAGATTGGCGGACGCATGTTCAAGGAAATGGGCGGCGTGTCCGGACCGAAATCAGAATACGATTTCCCAGGGTATACATGCATCAGCGTAAATGAAGAAGTCGCCCACGGCATGCCGGGGAAACGGGTAATTAACGAGGGCGATATGGTCAACATTGATGTATCCGGCTCGTACGAAGGATATTTTGCCGATACCGGCATTTCGTTTGTTGTCGGGGACGGCTATCCGGAAAAAGAAAAACTTTGCGAAGTTGCCGCTTCTTCGTTTGAGCGTGCGATGACAAAAGTGAAAGCTGGCGCAAAGTTAAACCAGATCGGCAAAGCGGTTGAGCGCGAAGCGAAACAGCAAGGATTGTTCGTTATTAAAAACTTGACGGGCCACGGAATTGGAAAATCTCTTCACGAAGCGCCTCAACATATTTTAAATTATTACGATGCGTGGGAAACAACAATCTTAAAAGAAGGAATGGTTCTGGCAGTAGAACCGTTTATTTCCCAGAAATCCGAACATATTGTGGAATCAGGAGACGGCTGGACGTTCATCACACCGGATCAGTCACTGGTCGCGCAAATTGAACACACGGTACTGGTCACAAAAGGCGAACCGGTATTATTGACGAAAATAGATTAAGGCACAAAAAAAGACCCTTCTCAGGGTCTTTTTTTGATGAGCAATATTCCGGTTAATATAACACCTGCTAAAAATAAGGACGCTGTCGTAACGAGCAGCTCATCCATTTGATGCTTAACTGCAATGCCGATAAATGCCCAGATGAACACAAGGGCATAAGGGATGTCGGAATGATGGAATCGAATATGAAGTGCAAGTGCAGTTGCGACAGTCAACATGATAACCGTCCATAGCTGATCGCTCAGTCCCCAGCCGCTCCAGTTATAGTAGGTAAGGACAAAACTGATATTGGCAATTGTAGCCACACTGATCCATCCCATATTGACGGCTACAGGTAAACGTTCAAAAAGACCGCGTTCTTCATTGCTATATTGAAGATAAAGCCCAATCAACGCCAGCAAATACCCAATCATCGCTGCGATTGACCAGCCGAAGAATTCGTAATGCCAAAGAAGCAGCCAGCTAATATTGAACAATGCGCTTAATACAAAGAATGCGGTGATTTTTAATGGGGGAATTTGTCCTTTTTTCAGACGGACCCAAAAACCGATAATCCATATAGCCAGCAAGATGTAAATAACTGACCAGATTGAAAATACATAACCAGCGGGTGTAAACATGACCGGGAGACGATTGGAAATTTCTCCAGTTGTCTGTCCATTTATTGGCAGGATATTGGCCATAGCGTTTACTACAATGATGGCTATAAAAGCAATAGTCATCAACAGTATCCTAAACATAAGAGATCCCTCCTCTGTTTTAAGTATAACTGTCCTTGTAGGGGACAACAAACTGCAATTCCAAAAAAATTGAAATAAAAGGGAGTTTGTGAAGAAGCCGACACTTTTAAAAAAATATTGGAGAAGAAGGATTGCTTCAATTGTTCCGCCTGCCGAATAATAATGCTATACTAGTAAGTGTTTTTAGAAAATTTAGTTTACCAGGGGGTAACACAATGACGGTGAAATTTCCGGAAGTATGGGATTTGGAAGTTCTTTTTCCAGGGGGAAGCAACTCAAAAGAATTGCGTTTACATATTGAAAAGACAAACTCTGATTTAGCGGAACTTGAAGCGCTGGCTAAAAACTTTCAAGTACCGGCATCAGAGAAAGACGAGGCAGCCATTGTAGCTATGCTGGAGACAGTCAAAGGCATCATGCAGCAATTGAACCAGGCGGGCTCATTCATCGGGTGCCTCCAGGCTCAAAATACCGAAGATAAAAAAGCAGCGATTCTGCAAAGTGAAGACGCTGTATTAAATGCCCGTTTTCAGACGGCTCTTCAGGCGATCCAGCAGCAATTGGCCAAGACGGAAGAAAATGTGTGGACGGCACTTTTAGAATCGGAATCATTAAAAGAATTCAGTTTTGTGTTGAATGAATGGCGAGAAGAAGCAAATATGCTGCTTTCCGAAAAAGAAGAAAACATCATTACTTCGCTTAGTACCGAGGGCTACCATGGGTGGAGCCAACTGTATGACATGCTGGTGGGCGATATCAAAATCAAGATGAACATCAGCGGGGAAGAAAAAGATCTTTCTGTCGGCCAAGCCAATAACTTAAGCTCAGATCCGGATGCAGCCATCCGCCAACAGTCCTATGAAAAACTGGAAGCGGCATGGACGGACAAAGAAGAGTTTTTTGCCAAGACTCTAAATTCAATTGCAGGATTCCGATTGGAAGTCTATAAAAAACGCGGCTGGGACAGCGTTCTTCAAGAACCGCTTCATATGAACCGCATGAAGCAGGAAACCTTGGATGCGATGTGGGGAGCCATCAGCAAAAACAAACAGCCTTTTGTTGATTATTTGAATAAAAAAGGCAAGATGCTTGGAAAAGATGGGCTGGATTGGTTTGATGTGGATGCACCGGTAACGGAAAGTACGCAACAATATGCGTATCAGGAAGGTGCGGAATTCATCCTTGAGCATTTCGGGAAGTTTGGTCCGGAACTGCAAAAGTTTGCAGTCCAAGCATTTGAAAAAGGCTGGATTGAAGCGGAAGACCGGCCGAACAAACGCCCAGGCGGATTCTGTACGAGTTTGCCGATGACCGAAGAATCAAGGATTTTCATGACTTACAGCGGCTCAATGTCAAACGTTGCCACATTGGCGCATGAACTAGGCCATGCTTTCCACAGCCATGCCATGCAGCCGGTTCATCCACTAAACCGCTCATATGCGATGAATGTTGCAGAAACGGCTTCAACTTTTGCAGAAATGATCGTCGCGGATGCGGCCGTTAAAAATGCGCAGTCTAAAGAAGAGAAGTTAGCGCTTCTTGAAGATAAATTGCAGCGGAGCGTCGCTTTCTTCATGAACATCCATTCCCGCTTCCTGTTTGAAACGCGTTTTTATGAAGAACGCAAAAACGGGGTAGTATCGGCTGAACGCTTAAACGAATTGATGGAAGAAGCGCAGCAAGAAGGGTTTGCAGGGGGATTAACATCCACCCATCCGCATTTCTGGGCATCCAAATTGCATTTTTATATCACCGATGTCCCGTTTTACAATTTCCCGTATACGTTCGGTTATTTATTCTCCTTGAGCATCTATGCAAAAGCATTGGAAGAAGGCAGCCAATTTGAAGAAAAATATATGGCACTTCTGCGCGATACGGCTATTATGACAGCTGAAGACCTGGCGATGAAGCATTTGGGCGAAGACATCACACAACAGGCGTTCTGGGAAAAAGGAATCGCGCTTTGTGTGAAAGATGCTGAAGATTTTAACGCGCTAGTTTCCTCAGTGGGATGATGCCATGAATTTACTATTCGAAGGGCGTACATGTTATATTCGGAATTTAACAGTGGATGATGCGGAAGAGATGGTGCAATTACTGTCGCGCAATCGGGATTATTGGGCTATTTATGAGCCCCGCCATCAAGATAGTTATTTCACAGCCATGGTCCAGCGTGAAAAGATAAGGGAATCAATCTATCAGGCGAGAGAAAACCGCGAGTACAGCTTTGGGATTTTTGAGCACGAGTCCAATAATATGATTGGGCATATTTCAATCTACGGCATTAAGCGACTTCCCTTTCTCAGTGCACTGGTTGGCTATTCCATTGATGAAGCCTGCATCGGAAAAGGGATTGCGACGGAAGCAGTAGGGCTTGTGACAGCATTCGGCTTTGAACAGCTCCGGCTGCACCGGATTGAAGCATACGTGTCTCCGAGAAATACAGGTTCGATTCGCGTGCTCGAAAAATCGAAATATCAAAAAGAGGGGCTGCTGCGCGAGTTTCTCTATATTAACGGGGTATGGGAAGATCATTTCCAATACGCCATCCTGGAAAGTGAATTTTGAAAGGGCAAGGCCGCCTATAAAAAATGGTGGAATGCACTTGCCAGATGGTTTTCAGAATAAAGGCTGAGGAGGAGATTGCAAGATGGATAGACAAAGATTGTTTTCCTATCATCAATGGGCCACTCTGGAATGCCTTCGGCACGTCCAATCGCTGGGCAAGGAACTTTACCGGAGAGAAGGGCAGAATTCTTTCGCTTCCATCGAAAAAACGATGGAACACGTCATCGGCGTCGAAAAACTGTGGCTGATGCGGATGGCCGCAACCGAAAATCCGGCATTTGAATACTTCGATGTCGAAACATCAGAAAAAGCCATCGAAGCGTTTATGCTGCTGCATGCAGAAATGGAATTGTATATGTCTTCACTGACGGAAGAGCAATGGCTGGAGAAGCTGACGTTTAAAAATATGCGCGGCGATGAATTCGAGAACTCGCGCGAAGAAATGCTTTTCACGGTTATCAATCATGGCACTTACCACAGAGGACAAGTTACTTCGTTCCTGCGCCAATTTGGCAAAGAGGGAATTGCACTTGATTATCTTTATTTTAAAAAATAAGCAGGGCACTTTAAGGGAATTCTTAATGTTTCCGAACTAACAGCATAGAGTGTTTAACTATAGTGAGCAGAAAAAAACCGCTGAGATTTCTCAGCGGTTTTCGTTTCCGTTAATAACAATATCAAGTTTGCCCGTAGTAGGATCAATTACCAGTCCGTGAACCGGTACAGTACGGTCCATTAATGGATGGTTTTTCACCATATTTACACTGTGGCGTACGCTTTCGTTGACATCATCAAAGCCGCGCAGCCAGTCCTCGATGTTCACTCCGGAATATTTCAATTGCTCGATGGTTTTTTCATCAATTCCACGTGCCTTCATTTTTTCGAGCACGGAAGTCGGATCAATGGCAGACATGCCGCAGTCATGATGGCCGATTATATAAATTTCTTCTGCTTTCAATTCATAGACAGCGACAAATAGGCTGCGCATGATTCCTCCGAATGGGTGGTTAATGACAGCACCGGCACTTTTTACGATTTTTACATCGCCATTTTTCAAGTTCATGGCTTTAGGCAGCATTTCAAATAGCCGGGTATCCATACAAGTAAGAATAACGATTTTCTTGTCGGGGAATTTAGTGGTTATGTATTGCTCATACTCTTTGTTCTCAACAAATTGTTCGTTGTACTCCAAAATATCTTCCAACATGGACATATTCGGTTCCTCCTTTAGAAAGCCTATTTTTATTTTAATCCTTTTTGCAGAAAAAAACAGCCCGTAAGCACAATGCTTCCGGACCGTTGGGCTTAACGTGCGATTTTGTCCAATTTGTTAAGCATGACAAGCGATTTTCCAGTGCCGATTGCGACAGACTCCAGCGGCTGCGGTGCAATATGTACCGGTACCGAAATTTCTTCAGATAGCCATTGCTGCAGGCCTTTCAGCAAGGCGCCGCCTCCTGAAATGATTACGCCTTGGTCTACAATATCCCCAGACAATTCGGCCGGACAGTTTTCCAGCGTAGCGCGGATGCATTCGAGAATGGCCAGCAACGATTCTTTTAAAGCTTCCTGGATTTCCGTTGAAGTCAAGTTCACGACTTTTGGCAAACCGGTCATGATATCGCGGCCGCGGACTTCCATGGTTTCCTCTTCGTGAGAGATCAAGGCATAACCGATTTGTTTTTTAATATTTTCAGCGGTAGGCTCGCCAATCAGCACATTGTATTTTTTGCGGACATATTGAATGATGTCTTCATCCATGCGGTCACCCGCAACTCGTACTGTATTGGCTGATACAACGCCGCCAAAGGAAATGATGCCGACTTCAGTCGTGCCGCCGCCAATGTCTACGATGACGCTGGCAATCGGTTCGCTGACTGGAAGATCTGCGCCAATTGCAGCTGCCACCGGCTCTTCGATCAAGTGGACGCTTTTTGCGCCGCTGTGTTTCACTGCGTCCACGATGGCGCGCCGTTCGACGGAAGTGGCACCGCAAGGCGTGCAAATCATGACATTCGGTTTGCGGAAAGAACCGCCGATTTGTTTGGCTGCTTTTTGCATGACCAGTTTCAACAATTCGATGGTCACGTCAAAGTCTGCAATAACGCCTTCTTTTAAGGGACGGACCACTCGAATTGAGTCAGGGGTTTTGCCAATCATAGCTTTGGCATCTTCGCCGAACGCAATCACTTTATTTGATTTTGTATCCAATGCGACCACTGAAGGTTCGTTTAAAATAATGCCTTTTGCTTTTGTATAAACTAAAATATTTGCAGTTCCTAAATCAATTCCAATATCCGTTGAAGAAAACATGCCTAAACTCCTCCTAATTATAAACAAGTGCCATCTTACATTTTACCATGAAAAATTAATGTAAAAAGAAGGGAAGCAGAAAATGAGACATTTGAAAGGTGAATTATATTGAAAAAATCGGAATTGAGGGTATATAGTCGCGAGTTGGGCCATCTTAAAAGAAAATAGGTTTCCTGCTGCGGGAGCAGGTGCCGAATTCAGCCATGAAAAAACCGCTCTCAATAAGAGAACGGTTTTTTTTCAATATCTTTTTTTCGGTAGTGGATCTACATGCTCCGCATCGTGTGCATGAAGCTCTTTACCCAGAAAATGCAAGAGTGTAAAGAAGAACAAGAAAATAACTACCATGAAGCCCATAACGATTGTAACGCCTTCTAACATAATGATAACTCCTCTCGTGTCTGTAATTATCACTTTAAGTATACATGATAGCCCACGATAAATTAAGTGTCAAAATAATGATACTTAAAAAGCCCAGTTGCCGGCTCTGAAAATCGGTTCACGAGTGCCGTCTTCCAGGATTCCGTCAATATCCATTTCGCCGGAACCGACCATGAAGTCGACGTGGGTAATGCTTTGGTTTAGGCCCTGTTCAGCCAGCTCTTCCTTCGACATTATTTTGCCGCCTTCGATACAGAAGGCATATGCACTGCCAATCGCAAAATGGTTCGATGCATTTTCATCAAAAAGGGTATTGTAGAATAAAATATTCGAAGCTGAAATCGGCGATTCATGCGGCACGAGCGCTACTTCGCCCAGATAATGCGAACCTTCATCGGTAGCAACAAGTTCTTTTAACACTTCTTCGCCTTCAGCTGCAGTAACATCGACAATTTTGCCGTTTTCAAACGTAATTTTAAAATCATCGATGATATTGCCGCCATAACTTAACGGTTTCGTACTGGAAACATAGCCGTTGACGCCTGTTTTGTCCGGCACAGTGAATACTTCTTCAGTCGGCATGTTTGCCATGAATGTATGGCCTTTCTCGTTTACAGATCCTGCACCGCACCACAAGTGGCCTTTTGGCAATGCAACTTCCAAGTCTGTTTTTGGAGAAGTGTAATGTAGTTTAGTGTATTTTTTATTGTTCAAGTAATCCACTTTCGTGTGCAAAGTTTTATCATGGTCCAGCCATTCTTGTACCGGATTGTCCAAATCGGCGCGCACCGCTTTGAATATTGCGTCCCATAACGCGTCCATTTGCTGATCTTCCGGAAGTTCCGCGAAGACTTTGACTGCCCACTCTTTGGAAGGGGCGGCAAGAACGGTCCAGCTGATCTTGTCTGATTGCACATATTGGCGGTATTTGCTGAGTGCCGTTCCCGTTGCTTTTTGCGAAGCGGCAATCCGTTTCGAATCAATGCCTTTTAAAAGGTCCGGGCTTTGAGACATAATGCTGATAAACGCAGCTCCTTGATCAGCCAGCAATTCACGCTCCTGTACTTTCCAGGAAGGGAAATCTGCAAACGAATCTTCTGGAGCCAGTTCAAAGCGGGTGCGTGTAATTTCGTCATCGCTCCAGTCCACGTGGACTTGTCTGGCGCCTGCTTCATAGGCTTTTTTTGCAATTAAGCGTACAAAAGGTGCAGCATTCAAGGTAGTGTTGATATAAAGCGGTTGCCCCGGTTGAATATTAACACCTACGTTTACAGCAAGTTCCGCATAACGGGCCAGTTTTTCGTCAAAAGTTGTCAAATAAATCTCTCCTCTCATCTTTCTTATTTTAGCAATTTTCAGTCAGTCGTGGCAATGTTTAGCACTAAAAGCATGAATAGAAATTTTTTTACAGGACTTTCACTCTAATGGCAAAAAGAAAACAGGAAATACTATGACCGTTGTGCTCCAGGCCTCACTCTCTTTCAAGCACTTCAAAAAGGAGTATGGCGGGAAGCTTTTATTTTTTTGTATTAATTTAAGGTTTTCTCTTGCAATTTTTATTATAAAAGTTTACGATTTAAACAAATGTTTGAAAAGGGAGGTGAGGAGTTGAACAAAAAGGAACAGGAAGTCATTGAACTGATCCGGAAAAATCCTTATTTGTCTCAACAAGAGATGGCGGATTCTTTACAAATGTCCCGTCCATCTTTAGCTAACTTAATCTCCGGGTTAATTCGGCAAGGGAAAATTGCAGGCCGGGCATACATCCTACCAGAAGAAGGAACGGTTGTCTGCATTGGCGGGGCGAACGTCGACCGCAAGTTTTGGCTGGAAAAAACAGCGCAGATGGGCACATCCAACCCGGCAGCAGTTTCGGGCAGCGTCGGCGGAGTCGCCCGGAACGTAGCGGAAAACTTGGGCAGAATGGGCCACCGGGTAAAACTGATGACCATCGCCGGCAACGATCCGGAGTGGAAATTGATACAAGAAACCTCTTCGCCTTTTATGGATACGGAATTAACGCAAACCCATAACGATCTTTCGACCGGCACTTATACAGCCATATTGGAGCCGGATGGGGAAATGATTTTGGCGATGGCCGATATGGCCATCTACGATTCACTGACCGTGGAATACGTCAAACGCCACGAAACGGCGTTGATGGCAGCTGCTTTTCTTGTCATCGATTTGAATTGTCCGAAAGAAACAGTCCGCTACGTGCAGGAACTGGCAAAAACACGCAATATCCCGTTGGCTGTCATTCCCGTCTCTACACCTAAAATTGACCGGCTTGGAGAAGATTTGACCGGCATTACCTGGCTGATTTTGAATAAAGGGGAAGCGGAACGCTTTTTAAGCATCAAAATCGATTCTCCCGAAGCTTGGAAAAATGCTGCGGCCCGTTTGCTTGGACATGGAGCGGGAAATATCGTAATCACCGCTGGAAAAGAAGGGGCGATGGCAGGGAACCATGAAAGAATCAGCCACTTCGCGGCAATCGACGTGCCGGAGCTTCTCGATGTCACTGGAGCCGGAGATGCATTTTCAAGCGGCATCATCCACAGTTACTTAAAAGACCTCCCGTTTGAAAAGATTATTCAGACGGGGCTAATCAATGCAGCGAAAACGCTGCAAAGCGAATCAACCGTAAGAACCGAGTTATCGGCAATGCAACTACAAATTGAACTGGAGGAACTACTATGAACTCAATGATTACTTATTCAACTGAAGTACAACACGCAATGGACAACAACCAACCGATTGTGGCGCTGGAATCGACAATCATCTCTCACGGCATGCCTTACCCGCAAAACGTGGAAACAGCGCGCATCGTTGAACAGATCATCCGCGATAATGGAGCTGTTCCAGCAACAATCGCCATTATGGACGGCAAAATCAAAATCGGTTTATCCGATGAAGAGCTGGAACTTCTGGGCAACAGTCCGGACGTCGCAAAAGTTTCACGCCGCGATCTTGGACAATTGATCGCAACGAAAAAAATCGGTGCGACGACGGTTGCTGCTACAATGATTTGTGCAGAACTTGCAGGCATCCGTGTATTTGCCACAGGCGGCATTGGCGGCGTTCACCGTGGTGCAGAAACGACAATGGACATTTCTGCTGACCTTGAGGAATTGGCTACTACAGGAGTCGCAGTTGTCTGTGCCGGAGCTAAATCGATTTTGGATATCGGTTTAACACTGGAATTCCTTGAAACTAAAGGTGTACCGGTCATCGGTTATAAAACAGATAAAATGCCGGCGTTCTATACACAAGCCAGCGAATTTGATTTGACTTTCCGTGCAGATGATGTTGATATTTTGGCAAAAGTATTGAAAGCGAAATGGGATCTTGGACTAAAAGGCGGCGCTGTAGTGGCCAACCCGATTCCGGCGGAACATGCGATGGAAGAATCGTTCATTAACGGCATTATTGATCAAGCCATGGTGGAAGCAAAAGAAAATGGCATCGCTGGAAAAGAAACAACGCCTTTCCTTCTTGGAAAAGTAAAAGAATTGACGGAAGGCACTAGCTTGGTCGCAAACATTGAATTGGTAAAACATAACGCTGAAGTCGGCGCGAAATTAGCAGTGGCTTATAACGGACTTTAAGAAAATACGAAAAAGAAGCTCTCAACTTTGGGAGCTTCTTTTTTGTGTTTTGAGAAAGGTTTCTTCTGCATTTGTTTGCGGGTACATAGAAATAAGGAGCTGAAACCTATGAAAACAGATGTGTTCATTAGTGGGGGAGGAGTCGGTGGCTTAACACTTGCCTTGAAGTTGGCACAGCGCGGAGTGAATGTCACCGTCGCGGAACGTCTGGCTTCCAAGACTCCTGCTTATAAAGGTGAATTGCTGCAGCCCAAAAGCATGCAGATCTTTGATGGACTGGGACTCTTTGAAGAAATTGAAGAACGTTCCAATGAGATCAAAGTGCTCGATATGCTGGAATTGTCCAGTACCCTGGCAGTCCGCGATCAATCTTTTTTGGATTATAGCGTGCTTCCGGGAAAATACAATGCCGCTTATATGGCGCATCATGAAGAACTGAAATCGATTCTTCGTGAAGCCGCTTCCCAATACCCCAATTTTTCTTATTTAGGTGGAACTACCGTAAAGAAAATTGATGGAAATGCCGCCCACTTACAAAAAGGCAAAGAAAAACTGGAAGTGCAGGCTGATTATTTTATAGGAGCCGAAGGCAGGGCATCGGTTACGCGAAAAGCGATGGACATTGAAATAAAGCAAACAACTTACAACCATCATTTCTTAACCGTCACTTTTCCGCGCGCTGAAAATTTCCGGGATGGAAAAATCATTTCGACGTACAACCGGTTTTTGGGTTTGTTTCCTTTGCCGGATAACCAGGTACGAAGCGTGTACTTGATACCGGAAGGAGACTACCAAGCGTTGAAAGAGAAACCGATCAGCCATTTCCATAAACTTTATACAGATTTGGCGCCTTCCATAGATGGTTATGTCCAACAATTGCAGGACTGGAAGAAAATCCAGTTAATGATTCCGGTCATGTTCCATGCCCCTTCCTATGTAAAAGAGAATAAAGCGATTATTGGAGATGCCGCTCATGCGGTGCATCCGATGGCAGGGGAAGGCATGAACATGGCCATCCAGGATGCGGATGTACTAGGCGAGCTGCTGGCCGATATGGCCGAATCCGGAAAACGGAACCCTGAAAATCTGCACTGGTTTGAAAAAGTGCGTTATAAACGGGCTGAACACGTAATCCAGCTGAGCCATTTATCGGCACTGGCCTATTCATTTCCTTTCCGGACCGTTAGTTATCTGCGGACACGAACAGTTGAACGCATGGAAGAAGATCCAATCCTTCACTTCAAGCAGATGCTGAATGTTTCAGGTCTCGGCATGTGGAAAGAAAACGTCCGCGAC
The DNA here is from genome assembly GCF_030413595.1 of Planococcus liqunii. NCBI lineage: Bacteria > Bacillati > Bacillota > Bacilli > Caryophanales > Caryophanaceae > Planococcus > Planococcus liqunii. Next base: position 1,070,213 of record NZ_CP129238.1, read on the forward strand.
CGTTTTATCCAAGGCGGAATTATGCCTGTTCGGCGAAGCAGGGATTTAACTTCAGATACAAAAGAATTGAAATATTTCACCAGAGAAGAAGATTATCCGTGGAAAGTGGAGGGACTTTTATGATTGATGTGATGAAAATGTTTAAGGCTCGTATGTATATGAAGCGCAATGAGCCGTTTTTATATAGCTGGCACGCTTATGTAGGGTATGAATTGGATTTGTTTAAAGCTTTTGAACGCCCGGTGACGCAATTTGATGTAGCGGACGCCCTTCAATTGGATGAGGATTTGCTGCGCCAATGGGTAAGTGTCGGAGTCTCGATCGGCCACTTGAAAGAAGCCGGAAGAGGGCGCTACAAAGTATGGAACACCTGGAAATTGCCGAAACCGAAAGGCAATAATTCGTCCGGCGTTTTGTTAAAGGAAATGATGGAACTCCACATCCCGACTTTGCTCAGTTACCCCGAAATGATGCGGAATCAAAACCGGCGCCATTTTGATGAAGAAAAACATGCCCCGACCGTTGCAGAAACCAGCCGTTTGCTTGAAGTGCTGGCTATGCCAAAAATGTCCAAACGTATTCGGGAAAACAGGAGCCGCACCGTTCTCGACATTGGATGTGGAGAAGCTGGATATATCAAAAAGCTCGCTGACCGTTTTCCTGATACCCAATTTACCGGAATCGAAATCAGTCCGGCAGTTGTGGAAACCGCTAAGGAATTGACCGCTGACAATGACAATATTGTCATTGAAAATGCAGACTTGTGGCAGTATCAGCCTGAACGCCTGCAAGATATGGTCATGATGAACAACGTCATCCACTATATCGACCTGGAAAAGCGGCAGGCGCTGTTCACGGAACTGGCCACTTGGCTTGAGAAAGATGGCATTCTTTCAGTGGTCACCCCAATCGCCGGCAGCAGCGATGATCCGCCTTTTGCGAACGTCTTCAACAGTTTTTTCTCTTCTTTCGACAACCTCTACCGCCTGCCGACAAGACAGGAACTAGCGGAATGGGGAGAAGAAGCAGGACTCACCATGCTTGGCATTAAAACCGTCATTAAAGAAGGCAGCTGGTACATCGCACAATATCAAAAGAAAAGCTGAAATGGCCGTTAAGATTCGAAAGGCGTAAGATGAGCTGCCGAAGCGGCGTGTTTTCAGCCGCACAGGCAGTTCGGCTTACGACCCGAGAATCTGGCCGTTGAAGCTGGACAAAAGAAAAGCTGAAGCGCTTGGTCAGCCCCGACTCGAGAAAAGCGGAAGTGCCTGCTCAGCTCTGACAGGCATAAGACGGACCAATGGAGTGGCGGTTTTTGCCGCGTAATTGGGCAGGCTTATGTCCCGAAGAGCTAGGCATTGAAGGCTAGACAAGCGCTGGAGGGCTTGCTGAAGATGGCGCTCTTTGCCATCGCCGGAAAGACCGAAGCGACTCGAGGGACTAGCCGACGAAACTAGACAAGAAAAGCTGAAATGGCCGTTTGTTTTAAAAAGCAAAAACCCCTTGGACTTCAGGAAATTCCTGAAAACCAAGGGGCTTTTTATTTGCGCAATGAACCAAGTTCCTGCGCGATTGCCTGCATTTCGTTTGGCGTAATGTTGTCGCGGCTTGCGACCATTTCATACAGTTCTTTCAAGTCTTCGTATTTCGATGAATTGAAGTGTTCAGGTTTCATTGCGTCGGAATTGACCATGCGCAATTTTGCTTTTATTTCTTCAATCATGAAAGAAACATTTTCGTTTGACGGTTGTGAGAGGTCCATAATGGATTCCTGCCTTTCGATAGGGTATAACCCATCATTTCACTGTTCAAAAAAAATGTCAATTGCCAATGCGCGCGGCTTCTTTCGCTTCTGCTTTTTCTTCTTTGATTTTTGCCACAATGCGTTTCGTTTCAAGCGCAATGACACCCGACAGACCGAGAAGGCCGATCAAGTTTGGCAGAGCCATTAATCCGTTCATGATATCTGAGAACATCCACACCACATCAAGAGAAACAGTGGCACCGATGAACACTACCGCAATAAAGGCAACACGGTAAACAATCAAAAGGCTCGGATTTTTAAATAGATACTGGAAACATTTCTCGCCGTAGTACGACCAGCCGATAATCGTTGAAGAAGCAAAGAAAATGAGCCCAATCGCGACCACAATCGGACCGATTGGCCCTAGGAATTGTTCGAAGGCAGCTGTTGTCAGTGCGGAACCTTCCAGCGACTTGTCGGTATACATGCCTGACATGACAATCGTGATGCCTGTGATGGAACAGATGATCAAGGTATCGATAAATACTTGTGTCATCGATACAAGGGCTTGGCGCCCCGGCATATCCGTTTTGGCAGCCGCTGCGGCAATTGGAGCAGAACCGAGGCCAGCTTCATTGGAGAAGACCCCTCGGGCGACCCCGTATCGGATCGCGGCACCGATTGCACCGCCTACTGCAGCTTCGCCGGTAAAGGCCGAAGTAAGGATCGTGCCGATTGCCGGCAGGATCAATTCAACGTTCAGCACCATAATTACCGCTCCGGCAATGATATAGAACAATGCCATAAACGGAACAAAGTAGGAAGTAACTTTTCCGATTGTCGTGATGCCGCCTAAAATAACAGCAGCTGCGAAAACCGTCAAAATGATGCCGGTAATCCATGTGGGTACGTTAAACGTATCGCGGACTACTGCAGCAACCGAGTTGGACTGTGTCCCGTTGCCGATGCCGAACGCAGCAATGGAACCGAAGATGGCAAATAATACGCCCAGCCATTTCTGTTTCAAGCCGTGTTCCAAATAATACATCGGCCCGCCGGCCATCAAACCTCTGGCATCGACGACACGGTATTTGACTGCAAGCACAGCTTCCCCGTACTTGGTCGCCATCCCAAAGAATGCCGACATCCACATCCAGAAGACGGCACCCGGGCCGCCTAAAATGACGGCTGTCGCAACACCGACGATATTACCGGTACCGACTGTTGCAGCCAGTGCGGTGGAGAGCGCCTGGAAGTGGCTGATGTCGCCTTCTGATTTCGTATCCTGATTTTTAGTAAATACCAGCTTTAATGCATAAGGCAAATATCGGACTTGTAAAAGGCCTAAACGAATAGTTAAGAAGATTCCTGTGCCCACCAATAAAATCAGAAGAGGTGGACCCCAGACAAAACTGCTGATGCTGCCCAAAATTGATTCTAATCGCTCCATCTTATTTCCCCTTTTTGTGTATAGTATGGTATAGCTTTCTTTACTCACCGCCTTTAGATTTAATATTCCGAAATATTATAGGAAGAGTCAAGGTTTTTCTGAAAATAAAATTTACTATGTGTTTAAATTTCTGGAGATTAGGGAAAATCCAAAAGAGACGCAAGTACTACAATTATTGGGAGGAATTCAGGATGAGCCAAAACAAACTATTAACAGGATTACTTATGGGAGCTGCGGTTGGTGTAATCGTATCTTTATTAGACCGCAACACGCGAAATGACGTAGTGAACAAATCGAAAAAAGTGGGCAGCAGTGCTCAATATTATGCTCAAAATAGAAAAGAATTAGTGAATGCTGTACAGCAGCAGACTGAAAAAGTTCAAAATCTTTATTCAAGAATTTCCGAAGACGCTTCTTATGTGGGAGAAAAAGTAAACGAATTGAAAGACTTGACTCCGCATGTGAAAGAACTAGCAATGGAAACAAAAGAGGCATTTGTTGATACGAAAGATGCAGTCATTGATTCTAAAGACGACGTATTGTCTGCTCTAAAAGAAGACAGCCCGTCTGCTACTTCATCTTTGACTGAAGGAAATGATTCAAGTTCTACTGGATCCGGTTCTAACTTTGGATCAACTTCAAATTCGTCGACTGGATCAACGACAGGATCGGCGTCAGGATCAACATCGGGTTATAATTCCGGCACAAATTCTTCAAAAAAGGCCTAATTCCGATAGAAACGAAAAACAAAGGCCATGTTTCAGAACCGGAAGAGCGGTTGCACAATCTGGCGGTTAGCCATGATGTCACAACCGGAAAAGGGTTTTTGAAAGAAGTATTTAAACGAATCAATGATATAGACGTTTTAGGATTAGGAGCGCAATTAGCGTTCTTTTTCCTATTGTCCATATTTCCGCTGCTTATTTTTGTTATCACCTTACTGCCGTATTTGAACATCTCGGAAGACCAGGTTTATAGTTTTCTGGAAGAAGTCGCGCCAGGCGAAGTTTACGTTCTAATTCAAGAAACTTTGACTGAAATACTGACAAAGCAAAATGGCGGACTGCTTTCTTTTGGAATCATTGCGACGATCTGGTCAGCGAGCCTTGGAATGGATGCGCTGATAAAGTCGTTAAACTTTTCTTATGGAGTAGAGGAAAACCGCCCGTTGCTGATTGCGCGGGGCATGTCAATCCTTTCCACCATTTTGATGATTTTCATTTTGATTGTAGCGCTTGTTTTGCCGATTTTTGGGCGGCAAGTCGGACTCATTATCTTTACATTCCTTGGGTTGGAAGAAGGGTTCCTGGAGTTATGGGGAGCTATCCGTTTTACCATTCCATCATTGATCATTTTCGCGGTATGTGCAGTTATCTACTGGATTGCACCAAACATACGGCTGAACGTTAAAAGCGTTATTGCCGGAGCAGGATTTACAGCAATCGGATGGATTGTCATTTCTTATGTTTTTTCCATCTACATTAATAACTTCGCCAACTTCTCGGCGACATACGGCAGTATTGGCGGTATTATTGTGCTGATGCTTTGGCTGTACTTATCAGCAATGCTTTTGTTGGTAGGGGGGCAGATCAATGCCGTCATGCAGGGAAGAAGCGACATAATCGCCACTAAAAAGAAAAAGCGCCGTCGGCTTTTACGGCTTAAAAGAAAAAAAACGATTCCCACCAAGTGAACTTTTCTGGTGTGAATCGTTTTTTATTATTCTCCGCTTGGACGTGATTTGAACTGTTGCATTTTGTCATCCAGTTCGTCGACCATGGCAATCAAGCGGTCAATATCTTCCAGTTCGGCAGTTTCAGGCTCGATGGCATCCAAAACTTCTAAAAACATGTTTAAGCGTTGTTTCATGTAAGTAACTTGCTGTTCTTTATTTGTTATGGATTTACCCACTCGGAACACCTCTTTTCGCCTGTTAATGATAGCTGAAAACTGTAAGAAATTCAATAAAAGCTAGGTAAAAAGCGTTATTTTACTCGTTTAAATGTTTTGAATATTTACTTTATTTATTTTTCATGTTAAGGTGGTGTTAATCAACAGAGAGGGGAGGCCGAAGTGAATCGTCGAAACCAATCGCTGTAGGAAGATGAAGGAGGGGGTTCGAACATTTCACCGGCAGCTTAGCCGAAGAAATCGAATTATGAAAATTCAATTGGATATTGCAAAAGCCTAAAGGCTCAGCCGGGATCTGAAAACAGATACGGACTGAGCCTATTTAGTGTTTACAAAACTTCGTAAGTTTCGATGATATCGATTGCATCTTCCATAGTGCGGACCATCGAGCAGTTTTTGCGGGTCAATTCCATAACTCGCGGCATTTTTGCTGAGTCAATTTTGCCTTTTAGCATGAAATGCAAATGCACTTTTGAAACCCGGCTTGCTTCTTCTTCAATGCGAACAACTTCTCTTACTTCGATTTGGATATCTTCTGCAGGCATCCTCATTTTCTCTAAAACTTTCCGCATGACGCCTCCGCTGCAAACTGCCAACGAAGATACGAGCAGCTGATACGGACGGTAGCCATATTCCTCATTGCTTGACACCAAAAGTTGCCCAAACGGCAAAGTTCCAGTGAAGCCATTTTCGTTCATTGAAAATTTCATCGATTTCCGCCTCCTTGTGGTAAAATTGTATCTGAATTTGAAAGAAAGATAAAAGAACGTGCTTGAGCAGGAGGTCCAGATGAAGATATTTTTAAAGAGCGATCGTGCCCGTTTTTGGGTTTTAGTCGCTATTGTTTCAATTTCAGGTTTTTCGCAAGGGATGCTGCTCCCGCTGATTGCTGTCATTTTCGAACAAGACGGAGTATCATCCGCATTAAATGGCTTAAGTGCGACAGGGCTATACATAGGAACATTGGTGATTGCGCCTTTTATGGAGCCTCAATTGCGGCGGTTCGGCTATAAACCGCTAATCTTGGTGGGAGGCGGATTGGTCATTGCTTCGCTGTTGGCGTTTCCACTGTGGAAAAGCGTGTTGTTTTGGTTTGTTCTGCGGGTGCTGATCGGCATCGGCGACCAAGCGCTGCATTTTTCCACCCAAACTTGGATTACTTCATTCTCACCACAGCACCGGCTTGGACGGAACATTGCCATCTACGGCATGTCTTTCAGTGTCGGTTTCGGAGCGGGGCCTTTGTTCGTTCCACTCGTCGGGATTTTTGAAGCTTTGCCGTTTATCATTTCAGGCATCCTCTGTTTGATCGCCTGGTCGCTTGTGTTTTTGTTGAAAAACGATTTCCCCGAAACTTCAGCTGGATCGATGGCGCAAAAAGGGACGCTTGGGCGTTTCAAGGCCGCCCTCATCATCGGTTGGATCGCTTTCTTGCCGCCACTGGGCTACGGCTTTTTGGAGGCTTCCTTAAATGCCATCTTCCCGGTTTATGCGCTAAGGCAATCGATTGATGTGGCAATGGTCTCTTATATGCTGGCTGCCTTTTCAATCGGTGCAATTGCGACTCAGTTGCCGCTTGGGGCATTAAGCGACCGGATCGGCAGGCGCAAAGTGCTGTTGCTTGCTTTGTTTGGCGGGGCAGCGGCATTTGGGACAGCCAGTTTCTTTGAATCGAATGCTTGGGCAACTCTGGCGTTATTTATCATTGCCGGGATGTTTGTCGGCTCTACGTTCTCTTTGGGAATCTCCTATATGGCAGACCTCATGCCCAGGGATCTGCTGCCGACGGGCAATCTTTTATGCGGCATTGCCTTTAGCATCGGAAGCCTCGCGGGACCGGCTCTTGGCGGTTTGTTCCTTGACTTGACCGAAGAACTGAGTTTTCTGCTGCTCATTGCGGTCATACTGCTTGTTATTTTCACAATTATTGCTCTCCGCAGCAATACCGAATCCAAGCCTGCAGTTGAAGAAACTTTATAGATGGATAGAAAAAGAACTTCCGAATCGTTTCGGAAGTTCTTTTGTCGTTTTGGGAGCGGTTTTTCTCGGATTTGGCAGTTATTTTCTTTCCAATAGGCAGACTGCTTCCACTTGTGCCGTCTGGGGGAACATGTCAACAGGCTGAATGTATTTGATGCGGTAAACTTTTGTTAACTGCTGCAAATCTTTTGCCAAGGTGGAAGGATTGCAGGATGTATACACAAAACGCTGCGGCTTTACAGTTAAAATGGTTTTTAACAAAGAGTCAGCCAAACCGGTGCGAGGGGGATCGACCGTCAAAACATCGGGCACGAAATCTTCCTTGCTCCAGAGCTCAAGCCATTTCTCAGCGGTCCCTGTGACATATTTTGCTTTGACGCCTTGCCGCTTGGCATTTGCTTTTGCATCTACGACACTGTCGTGGATAATGTCCATCCCGCGAAGCTCGCCGGCACCGTCTGCCAGCCATAAGCCGATGGTGCCAACTCCGCAATACGCATCCACCACTTTTTCCGTGCCGGTCAATTGGGCGGCGCGTTTGATTTCATCGTATAATTTGACGGTTTGTGTCGGATTCAATTGGAAAAAAGCGCGCGCTGATAAATCGAAAGCAAGCTCTCCGAGTTCTTCATGAATCGTGTCTTTGCCGTAAAGCGTAATGGTTTCCTCGCCAAAAATTAGAGAAGTTTTTTCTTTGTTGATATTTTGAACAATCGACACGAGGTTCGTATCGATCTTCTTCAATTTCTCCAGCAATAATTCCTTTTGTGGAATTTTAGAGCGGGTCGTTACCAGCACCAATTGGATTTCACCGGTTTTAAGGCCGGTGCGCACCACGATAGTCCGGATGATGCCTTTCATCGTCTTGCCATCATAAATCGGCATTTTCAATTCTTCCAGGATACGTTTAACGGCATTGGTAATGACCGTTGTATCCGGATGCTGAACCAGGCATTGTTCAATATCAAGCAGTTGATGCGACCCTTCTGCAAACAAGCCGGCAATTACTTTTGTGCCTTTCAAGCGGGTCTGGAACTGGCTTTTGTTGCGGTAATGCCACGGATCTTCCATCCCAATCGTATCATTGACCAAGACATCGGTGCCTTTTAAATAACGCTCCAAGGCTTGAACGACCAAGTCGCGCTTTTCCACCAATTGCTGGCTGTAGGTCATGTGCTGAAGCTGGCAGCCGCCGCACGCGTCGTAAATCGGGCAGGGCGGTGTCTGGCGATGCGGAGAAGGTTTGCGCATTTTCAATATGCGCGCTTCTGCAAAATTCCGTTTGATGTTCGTTACTTGGGCAGTGATTTCTTCCCCTGGCAATGCCCCGGGTACGAAAATGACATTGCGCTTGAAAAAACCAATGCCTTCACCGTTGATGCCGAGCCGTTTGATCGTCAGCGGAAACTTTTGCCCTTCTTCTATGATCGGTTTATCGTTCATCTCTTCACGTCCTTAATGTAATCATCCCTTCATTATAGTCTTATTTGTAGATATCAGCCAGTGCCGATTTTAAGTCGGGGTATTGGAATTGGAATCCTTCCCGTTCAAGGACGGTCGGCAATACACGCTGTCCGGTGAGGACCAATTGGCTTTTTTCGCCAAGCAGCGCCTTCATCGCAAAAGAAGGGACAGGCAGCCAATGCGGTTTATGCAGAGCCTCAGCAATGCCTAGACCAAAATCCTTCATTTGCTTGGGCTGAGGTGCTGTGACATTGAACGGACCTTCAATCGCTTCATTCTCCATGGCAAACTGAATCGCCCGGGCAACATCTTTTACGTGGATCCACGACAGCCATTGCTTGCCGGAACCCACCGTACCGCCGACAAATAATTTGTACGGCAGTGACATCAGCGGCAAGGCGCCGTCTTTTTTGCCGAGAACGATGCCGAAACGGCCGGAAGCGACCCGGACGCCGTGATGTTTCGCATGGTCTGCAAGCTTTTCCCAGTCGATGACGGTGCGGGCGAGAAAGTCTTTTCCGAAATCTCGTGATGCTTCTGTATATGTAACAACCTCAGAAGGCGCATAAACACCGATGGCGCTGGCATTAATCAGCACGCGGGGCTTTTTATTAAGTTTCCCAATAATGCGAAGCACTTCTTCTGTAGCTTCCATCCGGCTATCGTAAATTGCACGTTTTTGTTCTTTGGTCCAGCGGCCGTCATTAATCGAAGTGCCGGCCAGGTTAATGATGGCGTCGATGCCTTCCAATTGCTTCTCGGGCTGGGCACCATTTTTCAGCCATTGGACGTATTTGGTATTCGCGGTCGAGCGTTTGGGGCTTCTTGTTAAAATGTAAACCATATGTCCGCTGCTATGGAATAAGCGCGTCAATTCTTTGCCGACAAAACCAGTTCCGCCAGTGATTGCTATCTTCATCCGTATCGCCTCCATTTCTTCTAATAATACCCGCAATCCATGCATTTAAGCATTTGAAAGGGTATAATGGGAAAGGAAGAGAGGTGCCGCAAATGCCGATTATTTCGAAAATCACCAGAGGGAAAAGGAATCCGGAAAGGTACAATATTTACCTGGAGGAAAAATTCGCTTTTAGTGTCGATGAGGCGGTGCTGATCCGGTACCAACTGACTAAAGGCAAGGAACTTGACCAGTGGACCATCGAAGAAATGAATTTCGAAGATGAAGTCCGAAAGGCTTACAATAAAGCGCTCAATTACCTCGGGTTCCGCATGCGCAGCGAAGACGAAGTGCGCACCAAATTGAAAGAAAAAGAATTTGGCAATGCCGTGATCGATGAAGCCATTAAAAAGCTCTATACCCATAAATTTTTGGATGACCAGGCTTTTTCGGAAGCGCTCCTCCGCACTCAAATAAATTCCGGCAAAAAGGGGCCTCGTGCCATCCAGCAGGAAATGCAGAAAAAAGGGATTGATAAACAGATGCAAGAAGACGTATTGAATTCCTATTCAGAAGAAGAGCAGCTGGAAATTGCCAAAGAACTGGCGGCCAAAATCGCCGCTAAGGAAAAGATGAAAACACCGAGCCAAATCAAGCAGAAAATCAACGATTCCTTGATGAGAAAAGGATATTCCTATACCTTGGTTAAACTGGCCATTGAAGATTTGGACTTGGAAAAAGACGAAGACCAGTGGACGGATATCGTAAAAGAGCAAGGTGATAAACTGTGGAGAAAACACAGCAGCAAGCTGACCGGCTATGATTTGAAATCGAAAGTCAAACAAGGCTTATACCAAAAAGGATTCCCCAGTGAAGTAATCAACGAATACATCGAACAGAAGGAGCAGGAAGATGACTGAAGAAAAGCGTTACAGTGAAATGGATGAACATGAACTGCGCAATGAAATCGGGCGCTTAAAAGAAAAAGCGAGAAAAGCGGAGCAGTTGGGCATGGTCAATGAATTTGCGGTTTTAGAACGGAAAGCCATTATGGCCGCAGCTTATATGATGAATCCTGAGGACTTTAAAAAGGGTGAAGTTTATCGCATCGAAGGCGACCCCAATGTCTTTTTTCAGATCGACTATTTGAAGGGCCGTTTTGCCTGGGGATATCGCCTAGGTGGCGAAAAATACACAGAAGCGCTGCCGATTTCCATGCTGCGCCCGCTGAAGGAAGGGAAGTAACCGAATGAATGAAATGATTGATCAATTGATACTGGAATTGCGCGAAAAAAATCCGAACCTGTCAGAAGAAAAAGCCCGTACTTGGATTGAACTGTTGGTGTCTGATTTCGAATCTTCGTATGCCAAAGCCGGATACGATTATCAAGGAACAGCGGTAGTTGAAAAAGTGATTCGTCAATGGATCGAAAGCTACGGAGACCGCATCCATGAATTCGCTGGAACCAACCCAAAATACGCGCACTTATTGAACGAACACCAGAACTAGAAAAAACGCACACAAGGCTGTGTGCGTTTTCTCTTTGACTATAGGATTGCTTGAAAAGGGATTTTCGCCTTTCGTTAGTTATGGCTAAAGTCGAGTTTTTTCCTTAACTTGTCTTCGCTGAAGATCCAGCCGGTATAGGAGTTGACGACTTTGCATTGTTCGTTCAAGTGGGCAACGGCTACGAATGGATAATAATCGTTGCTCCGGTAACGCAGGTCGATTAAGCGGACTTCGTATAAATCGCCGTATTGGTTGATTTCCCATCTGTACAGAGGGGAGAAGGAAACAAAGGCGGATAAGTTTTTGTCTTTCAGTGCTGCTTGAATCAAATTTGATTCGGGCAATGGTTTTTTTAGAAACTTATCGTAAATATTGATGGAACGGCCGTATGCTCTTCCTACATAATGATGGCGTTCGGTATCTGCCGCAATCCGCCACTGGAAAAACCGCATCGTCGGAGCAACGATAATATTGGTCGTTCCGGGAATGGTGTTCCGGACCGCATGTTTCACTGCGTGTTGAACAGCGAATCGTGCGATGTAGTAGAAAAACAGGAGTCCGTATAAAATCAGCATCGTCCATACCGGATTTGAGCCGAATGCCCAAAACATCAAGGCGATCAAATGAGCGCCGAAGATGATCGGGTCAAAGGTATTGATAACGCCGAGCGCTACCCAGCGGTTTGAAAATGGCCGGAGCGCCTGTGTTCCATACGAATTGAATATATCTACGAAAACATGCAAAAACACGGCCAGGAAAGTCCAGAGCCATAAATGGAGTGAATTCGCTTCCGGCAAAATGAGCAGCAAAGCTGCTGTAATTAATAACGGCCATAAAATAACCGCCGGAATGGAATGGGTTGCCCCGCGATGATGGCGGATGTAAATGGCATTATTCCTTAACTTTAGAATGGTATCGATATCAGGTGCCTGGGAACCGATGATGACGCCTGCAAAAACGGCTGTCATTGTTGCTGGCTGGCTGGCTACAACGGGGTCTGCCATTGCAAGGCCGCCAAGTGCGATGCCCATGACGATATGAGTGCCTGTATCCATTGCCGCACCCTCTTTCTACTTGGATGTTGGTGTTGCTTTTATTGCTTGAGAAAAATGCCTATAACTAATATATACCCCGTAATTCTGCGGGATAATCTACTTGATCGGAGGCAGTCCAAATAGAAATGGATAAATTACAATTTCAAAAAGATTTAATCGGCTGGTTTTCCGAAGAAAAACGGGACTTGCCTTGGCGCCGTACAGCCGATCCTTACCAAATCTGGATATCGGAAATTATGCTGCAGCAGACACGCGTTGATACGGTTATTCCTTACTATAAACGCTTTATCGAGAAATTTCCCACGTTGAACGATTTAGCGGCAGCAGACGAAGAAGTGCTTTTAAAGCAATGGGAAGGCCTTGGCTATTATTCCCGTGCCCGCAATCTCCAGGCGGGTGTCCGTGAAGTCGCAGAAAACTACGGCGGCATTGTCCCGAACAGCCGAAAAGAAATTTCCGCCTTGAAAGGCGTCGGCCCTTATACTGCGGGAGCTGTGCTCAGCATTGCTTACGGCATACCGGAGCACGCTGTGGATGGCAACGTGATGCGGGTGTTGTCCCGAATATTATTGATTGAAGAAGATATTGCCAAACCGAAGACCCGCAAGATATTTGAAGAAGCCGTGACCGAAATCATCAGCCACGAAGACCCGTCCTCGTTTAACCAGGGGCTGATGGAATTGGGCGCGTTGATTTGTACGCCGACTTCCCCTAAATGCCTGCTTTGTCCGGTGCGTGAACATTGCGCAGCATTCCATGAAGGAAAGCAGCAGGATTTGCCGATTAAAACCAAAGCGAAAAAAACAAAAGCTATGCAATACGCGATGCTTGCCATTCGCAGCGGAGAAACGGTCTTGGTGGAAAAAAGGCCGGAGTCCGGTTTGCTTGCCAATATGTGGCAGTTCCCGATGGTTGAATTGACAGAAGAGATCCTGCCGGTTGAGATAGAAGAACAGCTTTCGGAAAGTTTCCGGGGCACTGTCAGCAACGCTGAAAAAATTACTTCTTTCAAACATGTGTTTTCTCATTTAACATGGAATGTGGATGGTTATATTGCAAACGGCGAAAACTTAATCGTACCGCCTCATATGAAATGGGTGACGGCTGAGGAATTGGAATTGCTTCCAATTTCCGGACCGGTGCAAAAAATGAAAACAGTTTTAAAACAAAGAGGAGATGTTTGACAATGGCAGAACAAAAAGTGGCATTGGTGACAGGAAGCAGCAGAGGGCTAGGAAAAGCTTTGGCAATCGCTTTAGCGGAGCAAGGATATGATATCGTTGTAAACTACGCGCGTAGCAAAACAGCCGCACTTGATACGGTAAAAGAAATTGAGGCAAGAGGCCAAAAAGCGTTGCTTGTGCGGGCAAATGTCGGCGATGTCGATAAACTGCGCGGCATGTTCGAAACCATTAAAGAAGAATTTGGCCGTTTGGATGTCTTCGTGTCGAATGCAGCTTCAGGCGTTTTGCGCCCGATTATGGAATTGGAAGAATCCCACTGGGACTGGACGATGAACATCAACGCAAAAGCGATGCTGTTCGGGGCACAGGAAGCAGCAAAGCTGATGGACAAAGGCGGCAAAATTGTCGGCGTCAGCTCGCTCGGTTCTATCCGTTACCTGGAAAACTATACGACAATCGGCGTTTCCAAAGCTGCAGTTGAATCGCTTACGCGCTATTTAGCGGTTGAATTGGCGCCAAAAGGCATTTCAGTCAATACGGTTTCCGGCGGCGCACTTGATACAGAAGCGTTGATGCATTTCCCAAACCGTGAAGAATTGCTGAATGATGCCCGCGTAAACACACCGGCCGGCCGCATGGTTGAAATAGAAGACATGGTTAAAGCCGCTCTTTTCCTGATTTCTGATCAAGCGGATATGATCCGCGGCCAAACCATTATTGTGGATGGCGGCCGTTCAGTTGTCCTGTAAAATCCATTTGCTGTCTTTTCGCTGTATGTTTTCAGAATTGATTGATATAATCATGAAGACGGATAAATTATATACGGCTTAGACGAAAAGGTGGGATGGACATGGCGATACCCGTGGAGGGAGAGACAATACAAATCCACAGTTACAAACACAACGGCCGAATCCACCGTGTCTGGCAGGAAACAACGGTATTGAAGGGCACAAATAACATAGTCATCGGTGCAAACGAACGGACCATGGTGACGGAATCGGATGGCAGAACCTGGATTACGCGCGAGCCGTCCATCTGTTACTTCCATGCCGAACATTGGTTCAATATCATTTGCATGCTGCGTGACGATGGAGTTTATTATTATTGCAATGTAAGCTCTCCATTTGTGTATAACAATGGATCATTAAAGTACATCGATTATGACTTGGATGTTAAGGTGTTTCCGGATATGTCGTATACCTTGTTGGACGAAGACGAATATGAAGATCATAAAAGGCAAATGGGCTATCCGGAAGTGATCGATCAAATTTTGCATCGAAATGTGGATAAGTTGATTGGCTGGATTAAACAGCGCAGAGGGCCCTTTGCTCCGGACTTCATAGAAGTGTGGACCAGCCGGTACGAATTTCATAGACAGTACCGGCTTACGGAATGAGAGAAACCTGTTGCTTGCCAACAGGTTTTTCGTTTTGAACAGATTGGAGTGAACGCTTTGAGTACGATGCAGCGCTATATGAAATTTGTAAAGCCATACTATTGGCAGATTGCGCTAACAATTTTTATCGGAATCTTTAAATTCGCAATTCCGCTTTTCATCCCGTTGCTCATTAAAATCGTCATTGACGACATCATTGGAGCTAAAGGATTATCAAGCGATGAAAAATTAACCCAGCTTTATTTATGGCTTGGCGGAACCGCCATCCTCTTTTTCATTTTGCGGCCGCCGATCGAGTATTACCGGCAATATTATGCCCAGTTAGTCAGCAATAAAATCCTGTATGACATCCGCCAGAACCTCTACGGCCATCTGCAGAAACTGAGTCTCCGCTATTACGCCAACACGCGTGCCGGGGAAATCATTTCCCGCGTCATCAATGACGTTGAACAGACCAAGAATTTTGTCATGATTGGGCTGATGAATTTATGGCTCGATCTGGCGACCATATTAATTGCAATCGGCATCATGCTGACGATGGACGTACCATTGACCATTGTAGCGCTGCTGGCATTTCCGTTCTATGCCTTCAGCGTCAAGTTTTTCTTCGGGCGATTGCGTGATTTGACGCGCAACCGTTCACAGGCCTTGGCTAATGTACAAAGTTATCTGCACGAACGCGTTCAAGGGATGAGCATCATCAAAAGTTTTGCGCTGGAAAAACATGAACAGAAATTATTCGATGCAACCAATGACGAATTCCTGGATAAAGCGATTGACCATACGAAATGGAATGCAAAAGCTTTTGCTGTCGTCAACACGATTACAGACATCGCGCCGCTCCTAGTTATCGCGTACGCTGGCTATCAGGTCATCCAGGGCAATTTGACGCTTGGAACCATGGTCGCTTTTATTGCTTATATTGAACGTTTGTATAATCCGCTTCGCAGACTCGTCAACTCGTCCACGACATTGACGCAATCATTTGCTTCGATGGACCGCGTATTCGAGTTGATTGACGAAGACTACGACGTCACCGATAAAAATGGCGCAAAAGATTTGAAAGTAGTGGACGGCAAACTGGAATTCCGGGATGTTTCTTTTCACTACAACGATGGAGGATCGGAAGTTCTTTCAGATTTAAACTTTACCGTTAAACCTGGAGAAACGGTCGCATTTGTCGGCATGAGCGGCGGAGGAAAGTCGACCATCGTGTCGCTGATTCCAAGATTTTACGATGTAACGGGCGGCGGCATTTACATGGATGACCACAATCTGAAAGATGTTTCCATTCATACACTGCGCGATCAGATTGGCCTGGTGCTGCAGGATTCCATTTTGTTCAGTGATTCGGTGAAATCGAATATCTTGATGGGGAAACCGGTTGCAAGCGATGCGGAAGTAGAGGCTGCTGCGAAGGCGGCGAATGCCCATGACTTTATTGAAATGCTCCCAGACGGCTACGACACCAAAGTAGGAGAACGCGGCGTGAAACTGTCCGGCGGGCAAAAGCAGCGAATTGCCATTGCGCGGGTATTCTTGAAAAATCCGCCGATTCTCATTTTGGACGAAGCCACTTCAGCGCTCGATCTGGAAAGCGAAGCATTGATCCAAGATTCACTGGAACGTCTCGCGCATGACCGGACCACATTGATTGTGGCCCATCGTTTGTCTACGATTACCCACGCAGACCAAATCCTGGTGATTGACCATGGGCGCCTCGCTGAAAAAGGAACCCATGATGAGTTGATGAAATTGCAAGGAATCTATTACAATCTTTTCCAAGTCCAGCATTTTAATTAATAGTGCTTAAGGCCCTCGAAAATTCGAGGGTCTTTTTTTGGCTCCAAAAATGATTTCTGAAAAAAACTATTGAAATAATACTAATCTTACGTATAATAAAAACACATAGAATTTTCTGAAATAAAAAAGGGGTGCCGAAATGGAAAACCGAAAAACGATATTGGACGTCAAGGGTTTAAAGACATCCTTTTTCACCGACGACGGCGAAATTCCAGCTGTAGACAATATAGACTTTCATATACGGGAAGGGGAAGTCCTTGGAATTGTTGGCGAATCAGGCTGTGGAAAAAGCGTGACTTCCTTGTCGGTAATGGGGTTGGTCCCAAGCCCGCCGGGGAAAATCACAGAAGGCGAAATTTTATTTCAAGATAAGGATTTGACAAAATTATCCGAAAAACAAATGCGGGCCATTCGTGGCAATGATATAGCAATGATTTTCCAGGAACCGATGACTTCTTTAAATCCGTTGTTTACAATCGGCGACCAATTGCGGGAAGCGGTAAAAATCCACAAAAAAGATTGGTCGAAAAAACAGATTCAGGAACGCGCAATCGAAATGATGAAATTGGTCGGCCTGCCTCGGGCAGAAGGCTTGATGAAAGAATATCCTCATCAGTTATCCGGCGGAATGCGCCAGCGGGTGATGATTGCAATGGCTTTGCTTTGCGATCCGAAAGTGCTGATTGCAGATGAACCGACAACGGCACTCGATGTAACCATCCAAGCCCAGATTTTGAAACTGATCAAGAATTTAAATGAACGGCTAAACACAGCTGTATTGCTAATAACACATGATTTAGGCGTCGTAGCAGAAACCTGCGAACGCGTTATTGTCATGTACGCAGGTAAAGTGGTAGAGGAAGGCCCGGTGCATAAAATTTTTAAAGATCCTCAGCATCCTTATACAAGAGGATTACTGGAATCTGTTCCGGATATGCGATTTAAGAAAGAGCGCTTGTATTCCATTCCGGGCAATGTCCCAAAACCAGGAACGATCCGGACAGGGTGCCGATTTGCAGCGCGCTGTGAATTCGCTTTTGACCGCTGCATCGTAGAAAATCCAGATTTGTACCGGACGGAAGAAGACCACCAAACCCGCTGCTTCCTATTTGACCCGAAGGAGGTGCAGGCACATGACAGAACCGTTGTTAAAAGTTGAAGGCCTGAAAAAATATTTTCCGATCAAATCCGGAATTCTTGGCCAAGTAAAAAATTACGTGAAAGCTGTAGACGATGTGTCCTTCACCGTAAATGAAGGGGAAACGCTCGGAATTGTCGGGGAATCGGGATGCGGAAAATCGACGACCGGCCGGATGCTCATGCGATTGCTGGAGCCCACAGAAGGAAAAGTGATTTTCGATGGCCAGGAATTGACGGCGCTTTCAACCAGCGAGATGCGCAAAGTGCGCCGGGATATCCAGATGGTTTTCCAGGATCCTTATGCATCGTTGAATCCACGGCACACAATTGAAAAAATCCTGATGGAACCGTTGAATGTACATAACCTCGGAGACCCAAAGGAACGAAAGAAAAAAGTTTATGAGTTTCTTGAAATTGTCGGATTAAGCAGCTATCACGCAAAGCGCTATCCGCATCAGTTCAGCGGCGGACAGCGGCAGCGCATCGGCATTGCCCGCGCTTTGATGACCAATCCGAAACTGATTATTGCCGATGAGCCGGTTTCCGCTCTTGATGTTTCGATTCAGGCCCAAGTTTTAAACTTGATGCAGGATCTGCAAAAAGAACTGAAGCTTACTTATATATTTATTGCCCATGACCTGGGCGTCGTGCGCCACATCAGCGACCGGGTAGGGGTCATGTATCTGGGCCAGATGGCAGAACTTGCCGACAGCGAAGCGCTGTACGAAAAACCGCTTCATCCTTATACGCAAGCCCTGTTGTCAGCAGTGCCGGTTCCGGACCCGGATTTCCTGCGGGAAGAAGTGGTGATCAAAGGCGATGTGCCAAGTCCGGCGAATCCTCCAAGCGGCTGCCGATTCCATACGCGCTGTCCATTTAAGATGGATATTTGTGAAACAACAGTACCAATCTTTGCGGAAGTTGAAAAAGGTCATTCTGTAGCCTGCCACCTTTACGAAGAGTCCAGGCCGCAATGATAATAAATAACACAAATGGAGGGGTCAATTTGAGAAAGAAAAAGCTCGTATCACTGGCTTTTCTGATGCTTTTATTGCTTGCGACAGCGCTTTACGGCTGTAGTTCCGATAATGCGTCGGATAACACAGAAGGGGACAGCGGGGACAGCGGAGATTCCGGCGAACCGAAAGTATTGATCTTTGGCCGCGGCGGAGACTCGGTTTCACTTGATCCGATTGCCGTAACGGACGGGGAATCCTACAAAGTCACAAAGAACATTTTTGATACATTGGTGAATTTCGGTGAACAGGATACAGAAATTCATCCTGGGCTTGCAACAGAATGGGAAGCAGCTGAAGATGGGCTGACGTATACATTCACATTGGAAGAAGGCGTGAAATTCCACGACGGCACAGATTTTAATGCAGAAGCTGTAGTGGCAAACTTTGAACGCTGGGCTGCAGGAAATGCAGACCAATTCCCATACTACGGGTCCATGTTTGGCGGCTTCGGTGATGAAGAAGGCCATGTCATTGAATCTGTCACTGCAACTGGCGACTACGCAGTTGAATTTAAATTGAAACGCCCGCAAGCGCCATTCCTGAAAAACTTGGCAATGAGTTCTTTCGGAATTGCTTCGCCAACTGCATTTGAAAAAGCTGGCGACAAATTCGGCGATGCACCGATTGGTACAGGTCCATTCAAATTTGTAGAATGGAAACGCAACGATTCGATCACAATCGAGAAAAATCCGGATTACTGGGTGGAAGGCGAACCGAAATTGGATCAAGTCGTGTTCCGTTCGATTCCTGATAACTCTGCCCGCTTGAATGCCTTATTGTCTGGCGAAATCGATTTGGCAGACGGCATCACTCCTTCTGACGGTGCAACTGTCGAAGGCGATGATAAGCTTCAATTGTTCGAACGTCCGTCCATGAACGTGGGCTACCTTGGATTGACGACGACACGTGAACCGTTTGACGATCCGAAAGTCCGTCAGGCGATGAACCATGCAATCGATAAACAAGCGATTGTCGACGCATTCTTTGAAGGCCGCGGCGAAATCGCGAAAAACCCTATGCCGCCTGTAATCAGCGGATATAACGACAGCATTGAAGATTATGACTTCAACCCTGAAAAAGCGAAACAATTGCTGGCTGAAGCTGGACTTCCGGACGGCTTTGAAATGGAACTTTACGCAATGCCGGTTCCACGTCCATATATGCCGGACGGCCAAAAAGTGGCTGAAGCCATCCAGAAAAACTTGGCAGATGTTGGCGTAACAGCAAAAATTGTTTCTTTTGAATGGGCAACGTATCTTGAAAAAGCTGCAAACGGGGAAGCGGATGCTTTCTTGCTTGGTTGGACAGGAGATAACGGCGATGCCGACAACTTCCTATATGTATTGCTTGACCAGGACAACATCGGTTCAAACAACTACACATACTACAAAAACCAGGAATTGCACGATATCTTGATTGAGGCTCAAACAGAAGTTGATGAAGACAAGCGCAATGATTTGTACGGAAAAGCACAAGAAATTATTCATGAAGACGCCCCTTGGGTACCACTGGCTCACTCAACTCCGCTTCTAGCAGGCGGCAAGAATGTAGTGAACTTCAAAGCACACCCAACCGGTTCTGACAAATTGTCTACTGTAGATTTGGAGTAGGAATGTTGAGAGGAGAGGTCATCTTGATTTCTCCTCTTTTTTCTTAATGTATACATATGCAAGGGATGGAGAGGTGGAGAACATGCTTCACTATATCGGACGGCGAATTATGCAATTGATTCCGGTTTTGCTCGGCATGACATTTATCGTATTTTTAATTATCCGGGCGATCCCAGGAGATCCTGCACAAGTTATTTTAGGCCAGCAAGCATCCGAAGAAGCAATAAAGGCGCTGCGTACAACTTTAGGATTGGATAATCCTTGGTATATTCAATATTTTGATTACCTGAAAGGCTTATTGACGGGGGATTTGGGAGAATCTCTTCGCACCCGTACACCTGTAGTTGACGAAGTTTGGCCGTATTTGGCGGCTACGATTGAATTATCGGTATTTGCGATTATTATCGCTGTGATCATCGGCATCAATGCCGGCATCATTTCCGCTTGGTTCCAGAATTCCTGGTTTGATTATCTAGCCATGATTATCGCTTTGATCGGGGTATCGATGCCGATTTTCTGGCTGGGCTTGATGAATCAATGGATTTTCTCGATTGAACTCGGTGTTTTGCCGACGACCGGCCGGGAGAACGTGCGGGATCCGGTAGATGTCATCACGAATTTCTATGTGATTGATACATTGATTACCGGACAATTTGATCAGTTGGCGACTGTATTAAAGCATTTGATCTTGCCGGGAACGGCGCTTGCCACGATTCCAATGGCGATCATTGCCAGAATGACACGCTCAAGCATGCTTGAAGTGATGCGTTCGGATTATGTACGCACTGCCCGTGCAAAAGGGCTGAAAATGTTTTGGGTTGTTTACAAGCATGCCTTGAAAAATGCCATTATCCCGGTTTTGACCATCATCGGCCTTCAGATGGGCTTGCTGCTTGGCGGCGCCATTTTGACGGAAACCATTTTTGGATGGCCTGGAATTGGCCGTTATATTTATGAAGCGATCGGTTTCCGTGATTATCCGGTAATCCAGTCAGGAATTCTTATTGTTGCGTTTATCTTTGTCATGATCAATCTATTTGTCGATTTGCTTTACGGCTTAGTTGATCCGCGCATCAAATATGATTAGGAAGGGGGAGGAACACAGTGGCTAATGTTGCAGCAAATAAAGATGAAGTGAAAGTGGACAAAGTTGCCGGACCCTGGAAAGAAGCATGGCGCGGATTCCGAAAAAGCAAAGTAGCGGTTGTCGGAATGGGAATCGTCCTGTTCTTTATCCTACTGGCAATTTTCGGTCCTTTATTTACACCGCAAGGAATCAACGAACAAAATTTATCCCAGCGGCTTTTGCCTCCCTCTGGCGATCATTGGATGGGGACGGATGATTTTGGCCGTGATATTTTATCAAGAATCGTCTACGGCGCACGAATTTCTCTGTGGGTCGGATTTTTAGCGGTAATCGGTTCTGTAGTAGTCGGCAGTATTTTAGGGATTTTAGCGGGTTATTACGGACGCTGGGTGGATACCATCATTTCCCGGATTTTCGATATCATGCTCGCTTTCCCAAGTATTTTGCTGGCGATTGCGGTTGTATCGGTTCTTGGGCCATCCCTGCGGAATGCCCTGATCGCCATTGCGATCATCAACGTACCGAACTTTGGGCGGCTGATCCGATCAAAAGTTTTGAGCATCAAAGAAGACGAGTACATCATGTCAGCCAAAGCGATCGGCATGAAAGACAACCGGATTTTATTTTCGCATATTTTGCCGAATTCCATGGCGCCGGTAATTGTTCAAGGGACTCTGGCAATTGCGACAGCCATTATCGAAGCGGCTGCTCTTGGGTTTCTGGGACTCGGTGCACAGGCGCCCTCTCCGGAATGGGGAAAAATGCTGGCGGATTCCCGCTCGTATTTAACGAATGCCCCGTGGACGATGATTTTCCCAGGGATTGCGATCATGCTGACGGTGCTCGGATTTAATTTAATGGGCGACGGATTGCGGGATGCACTAGATCCGCGCATGAAATCGTAAGACAAAAAACGTGCCAGGCATTTGCCAGGCACGTTTTTTATATAACATTTTCGATATCTGAACCGACTTCTTCGGAATGGTAATTGTAATAAGAGATGATGAGCAAATCCAGATGCTCAAGCTGTTCTTCATAATCAAGGAGAGCAGATAATACATGCATTAAATGATAAATGGATAAATCGTCTCCTGCTTCTTCTTGGGCCAATGAGATTTCTTTTACAAAAATAGCCAATACTTCATTGCGTTTCAAGATGGCGTGCTCAGCGGAAGTTTCACTATGCTCAGGGCGCAGCTTTCCGATATATTTCATGTAAAGTTGATCGTGATAACTGGTTAAACTTTCCAAATGGTCCTGCAGCATCATATGAAATTGCTCTGGCAGTTCCGACAGCTCGTTTTCAAAACGGTGGAGCCTCTTTAACAGATCCAGGCTTTTGCGGGTAGTGGCAATCATTTGCCGGTAAAGCACGAGTTTCCGTGCTTTGGCAAACTGCTGTTTTTTGGTGTAGCTTCGTTCATCTTTATAGAAGGAGTACCATTGGTCCACTTTTTCAAGTTTTTCAGTCAAGCGGTCAATGTCATTCTTGACAGAAGTATGGTCGGATACGTGCCGGATTGAAATGCGGATCCAGCGGATTGCTTCTTCCGATACTTCATGAATAGAAGTGAATAGCCGCGCTTCATACTTCGGCGGCAAAAAGATGATGTTTACAATGAAAGAAGACAGAATTCCAAGCACGATTGTGAGAAACCGCAAACCAGCAAACTCTAAAAATGCTTCTTGCTGGGATTCCATAATGACAATAATGGTTACGAGCGTCAACGGCACCGGATTATTCAGCTTCAATTTCAGCATAATAATGATGGCTAAAACAGCGGCAAGGCCAACAGTCAGATAGTTAGTCCCCAAAGTCAGTACAAAAATAATCCCGATTACGGCTCCGATAAGGTTTCCGTATATTTGATCCAAAACCGTCAAGTAAGAACGGTAAATAGAAGGTTGAATGGCAAAAATCGCTGCTATGCCTGCCATGAAAGGGATGGGCAGCTCCAACAAATCAGCTAAAAACAAAGCCAGCGAAATAGCGATTCCGGTTTTAAAAATTCGTGCTCCTAATTGCATGGACGCATATCCCCCTCCCTTTCATTCCGCAGGTTGCATGGTTAAAGCTGTTTAAAGGCTTCACGCACTGCCTGAATTGATTTTTCTACGTCTTCTGCTGTATGTTCAGTCGTTAAAAACCAAGCTTCATATTTAGATGGCGCAAGGTTGATGCCTTGCTCGAGCATTAATTTGAAGAAGCGAGCGAATACTTCGCCGTCGCTTGCTTCTGCCTGTTCATAATTTTCTACTTTTTGGTCTGTAAAGTAAATCGTTAAGGCTCCTTTTAAACGGTTAATGGTAATGGTGACGCCAAAATCTTCAGCGGCAGCCAGGATTCCTTCTTCTAGTTGGCGGCCAAGTTCGTCCATTTTCTCGTAGACGCCTTCTTCGCGAAGAACTTCGAGGCAAGCGATTCCTGCTTGAATAGACGCCGGATTGCCTGCCATAGTTCCAGCTTGGTAAGCAGGTCCAAGCGGCGCTACAGTTTCCATAATTTCTTTTTTGCCGCCGTATGCTCCTATAGGAAGGCCGCCGCCAATGATTTTTCCAAGTGCAGTCAGGTCTGGAGTCAGCCCCAGCAAATCCTGAGCGCCGCCGTAATGGAAGCGGAAAGCCGTGATTACTTCGTCGTAGACAATCAAAGCGCCTTTTTCTTTTGCGATGCGGTGTACGTCTTCAAGGAAGCCTTTATTCGGTTCCACAATTCCGAAGTTGCCGACAATTGGTTCGACCAAAATACAAGCAATTTCTTCGCCCCATTTGTCCATGGCTTCCGAAAAAGCAGCAGGGTCGTTAAATGGAATCGTAATGACTTCTTCTGCAATGGTTTTTGGCACTCCTGCAGAATCCGGTGTTCCAAGTGTTGCAGGGCCTGAACCGGCTGCAACGAGCACTAAATCGGAATGGCCGTGGTAGCAGCCGGCAAACTTCATGATTTTGGTGCGTCCTGTATAAGCGCGGGAAACACGGATGGTCGTCATGACGGCTTCCGTTCCGCTGTTGACAAAACGGACTCTGTCCATTTTCGGCATGGCTTCTTTCAGCATTTTGGCAAAGGTAATTTCGTGGCGGGTCGGTGTTCCGTACAAAAGACCCGTTTCTGCTGCATGCGTGATCGCTTTTGTAATATGCGGATGGGCATGCCCGGTAATGATCGGACCGTATGCAGCCAAGTAGTCGATGTATTTATTGCCATCGACATCCCAGAAATAAGCGCCTTTGGCACGTTCCATTGCGACGGGTGAGCCGCCTCCCACTGCTTTATACGATCTTGATGGGCTGTTGACGCCGCCGACAATGTGCTGCAGCGCTTCTTCGTGTAGCTTCTCGGATGTTGAATGATTCATGTTTATTGCCTCCTAGAGTAATCTCTTACCTATTGTAGACAAAATACGGTCTGAACGCCAAAGAAATTGAAACTGCAGAGCAGGTTGGGTACGATAGGAGTAAGAAAAGGAGTGATGATGATGACTTTATTAGAAGGATTGGAAGCGCCAAATTTTAAATTGAAAAACGAAGCAGGGGAAACGGTGGCATTAGAAGATTTTGCCGGAAAAAAATACGTGGTGCTTTATTTTTATCCGAAAGATATGACGCCTGGCTGCACGACGCAAGCTTGTGATTTCCGGGACGCCCAGGAAGATTTTTCGGAATTGAATGCGGTTATTCTGGGAGTCAGCGCAGATTCCGAGAAGCAGCATGTCAAGTTCATTGAAAAGCACGGCTTGCCGTTTTCTTTGTTGGTGGATGAAGACCATCAAGTATCAGAAGCATATGGGGTGTGGGTACAGAAAAAGATGTACGGCAAAGAATTCATGGGCATTGAACGTTCTACGTTTTTAATTGATCCAACCGGAACAATCGTCAAGGAATGGAGAAAAGTAAAAGTAGAGAACCATATCCAAGAAGTTCTTGAAACATTGAAATCGCTTACCAACCGTTAAGAGGGGAGACAGATGATGGAAGTTTTTTTCACGTTCATTCCAAAAGAGCATCAGCAGCAACAGCTGATTGCTGAATTTCCAGATGTAGAGTTTTATTTCGAGTATAAAGGGAAATCACGCTTGCCTACGGCAGATATCGTGGTTACATTTGGCGAAGATCTTTCAGATGAAGATATTCAGCAAGCGGAAAAGTTGAAATGGATCATGGTAGCCAGTGCTGGGGTTGAAAAGATGCCGCATGCGGCAATTTTAGAAAAGGGCATTGTGGTCTCCAATGTACGAGGAATCCACAAGACGCCGATGACAGAATCGGTGCTCGCCCATTTGCTGGCGTTGAAACGGTCACTGCCTTTTATCTATGAACAGCAGCGCAAAGAGGAATGGAGCCGAAAATCAGGTTCTACCGAATTGTCTGGATCAACTGCATTGATCATGGGACCAGGGGCCATCGGAGTGGAAATCGGGCGTTTGCTGCAGGCGTTCGGTGTCCATACCATTGGCTGTAACCGTTCAGGCAAATCTGCAGATGCTATGGAAGAAATGGTGGCGCTTGGCCAATTGATCGACGTATTGCCGAAAGTCGATAGTGTCATTTCGGTTTTGCCAAGCACCAAAGAAACAAAGCACATGCTAAAAGCCGAACACTTCCGGGCTATGAAAAACGAAGCCATCTTTATGAATTTTGGCCGCGGAGACCTGGTTGAAGAGAAAGTGTTAATCGAAGCGCTGGAAAAAGAAGAAATTGCTTATGCCGTACTGGATGTGTTTGAGCAAGAGCCGCTGCCGAAAGCCCACCCTTTTTGGTCGATGCCAAATGTAGTGGTGTCGCCCCATGTTTCCAGCCATTCTGAAAAATATGTCGAACGGGCGCTGGAAGTGTTTGTGGCAAATCTGAAAAAGTGGATCGCGGAAGATCCGCATCCGAGCAATCTCGTCAATATGGAGCGGGGGTATTAAAGATGAAGATTTATACAAAAACCGGCGATAAAGGAACAACTTCACTCGTCTATGGCACACGTGTCGCAAAAAATGATCCATTAGTGGAAGCTTACGGCACTTGTGATGAAGCGAATTCCATGATTGGGGTGGCAGCAGGCCATTTGTTTAATGAATTCTTCGAGGAAAAAGAAGAAGTGGAAGCAGTTTTGCATGAAATCCAAACCACACTTTTCCATGTCGGGGCAGAATTGGCCACGCCAAAAGGCAAAGAAGTGAAATGGAAGCTGACAGCAGAAGACATTACCAAGCTGGAGCAATGGATCGACCGCTTTGATGCAGAAGTGCCGGCATTGAAAAACTTTATCCTGCCGGGCGGGCATCCCGCTGGAGGGGCTCTCCATATGGCGCGTACTATTGTCCGAAGAGCGGAACGCGCCGCTATATCCATCGGGGAAGAAGTTCCGCCCAATGTATTGGCATATTTAAACCGGTTGTCGGATTTTCTTTTTGTCGCTGCGCGACTTGTCAATCTGCGCCTCGGCCGAGTTGAAAAGGATTTGCATCAAAAATAATTGGAAAAGCACTTGGCAGAACGGACAATATAGTGATTTCTTGACATCGCTCCTCATTTTTGGGTACACTATTTATAACGATTACAATGTAAGAATATTGATGAAGTGAGGTGCACAGCGATGTCTGAAGTACAGTTAAAAGACGCGCTTGATGCTTTGAAGTCTACAGGTGTTCGAATTACTCCACAGCGCCATGCGATTCTGGAGTATATGATCCATTCAACGATGCACCCGACAGCGGATGACATTTATCGCGCGCTTGAGAAAACTTTTCCAAATATGAGCGTTGCAACGGTTTATAACAATTTGCGTGTGTTCAGAAAAGCAGGGCTTGTAAAAGAATTGACTTACGGGGATTCTTCCAGCCGTTTTGATTTTGTGACACACGACCACTACCATATAATTTGCAATGATTGCGGCAAAATCGTCGACTTCCATTATCCGGGACTGGATGAAGTGGAACATCTCGCCTCGCATGTTACCGGATTCCAAGTGGATTACCATCGGCTTGAAATCTATGGAACGTGCCAGGACTGTCTAGGGAAAACGGCAAAAGCCCAATAAAAAACGAGCAGGCTTTAGTGCTCGTTTTTTCTTTTGCCCTTTTTGCAGCAAATAAAAAAGGTCCGCGTGAACTTCGAGTTCACGCGGACCTTATATTTATATCTTCGAATTTTTCTTGTTGTAATCCTGGTTGAACTCTTTTCCTTCAAGAGCAGGATCCATTGTAAGCGGTTCGTTGCAATGCATGCAAATATCCACGCGTCCAAGCATCTTTGTATGTTTTCCGCAGTTCGGGCATTCTACCGGAACGGTCTTCATCGATAAGAGTCCGATCCAGGCATAGACGCCTGTGCTGCCAATAATGGCAACTACACCGAGCAACATGAAAATCACCATGACCAACGGGTGTTCTCTGAAATAAATGCCGACGTACATAATAACAATGCCGATGAAAATCAGCGCTAAGGCAAAAGTCCGGATACGATTGATTTTATTTTTATAAGGTTTCATTTAAATTCTTTCCTCCTTGCATCCATCATACTATATCATAAACAGTGCGAAAAAGTGATAAAGATTAAAGCGTGCAGGAATCATGGAGAAATATGTCGAAATAAAGAAAAGCGGCAACAGATGCATACATACGCAGGAAGTGGTTGAGTAATTTCGCCTTACGGCTTTTAAAAACAGGAACGAAGTGAATAAGTATAGATAGTATTGCAAGGAGTGAAATTGATGGAACAAATTCTAAGACCCATTTACCAGGAACGCGCCAGCCAGGAAAGCACCCTTGGAGTGATTCTGGTTGAGAAGCGTGAAAAGGTGAGCCCAATCACCGATACATTCGACTCGATTCTGCTGATCATCACTAAGGAAAATGAAACACCCGTATTTACCAAGCATTATACGTACCTGGATAAAAAAGCGGCTATGCATATCGTTACTGAAAAACAGCTGCATAAATGGCTGCTGCTTGGAACCAACCGAAAGATTGTGGACTGGTTGTTCCACGGGCGCATCATATACGACCGCAACGAATTTATGGAGAAACTCAAAACCGAATTGAAAGACTATCCGTTCTATGGACGCAAAATCAAAATGGGAATGGAATTTGCAAAGCTGATTCGCCGCTACTTGGAAGGCAAAGTCTTCTTTGAAGAGAAAAACTATCTGGATGCTTATCACCATATCGTAGAGTCGCTTCATCATTTGGCGAGGCTTGCTGTTCTGGAAAACGGGCTGCCGCCTGAAGTAACCGTATGGTCGCAAGTGAAACAAATGGAACCGGCTATATACAAACTCTACGAAGAACTGGTCATGAGCGATGAAGCGTTGGAAAAACGGTTAGAGCTTTTATTTTTAGCGAGTGAATTTTTCATCCACTCCCGCACAAAAGATGGGGCTCAGCATATTCGGGAAGTAATGGAACAAAAAGAGAAATGGACCATCCAGGAATTGCATGAACAGGAAGAGTTGAGAAACTACTCATCGAATTTGGAAGTCTTTATAGAGTTTTTGGTTGAAAAAGATTTGCTTTCCACTGAAAGTATAAAGACAAAAAGTGAAGGAATCTTCCATCGATACTATTATGTGAAAAACTAAAAAGAGAATAACTTATAAAAAAGAATTGATTCTTTTACAAGGGAATCAATTCTTTTTTAGTTAGGAAAAGGGCGAGGGAGGAATTATATTGAGACTAACTAGTCGAAATCTTGAAAGGTAAAGAAGCAGGAAGTGGAGGATTAAAGCGAAAATCAAGGGAGGCAAGGGCATAGAAGGAGTACGGCTTTGGACAAAGAGCTGCCGGTATTCCATATGAACAAACTTGCTAATAGATGAAGAAGAAAACTTTTTGAAGTTTTTTCAGTTTTAGCGTTGACAGGAAAGTGGAATCCGTATTATGATAATACACGTCGCAAAGAGAGATTAAGTTTTTTCAGGATAATAAAACATTTCGAAAAAGCTTGACGCCAAACGACAACGATGTTAAATTAAAGAAGTCGCTTTTACAGGACGAAAACATGAACCTTGAAAACTGAACAGCAAAACGTCAACGAAAGACGTCACGAGCGCCTTGGCGCGAGAACGGCTTTTGCGAAGGTTGCCTCAGGCAATCGGCGCAAGGGTGCGTGAGCAACACGGTGTTCGTGGCTTAACATACTGATCAGGCATTGCCAGATCAAGCGACTCGTGCGTTCTTCGGAACGGCGAGACGCCAGCAGAATTTGAGCAATCGGTTCTCTATAATGGAGAGTTTGATCCTGGCTCAGGACGAACGCTGGCGGCGTGCCTAATACATGCAAGTCGAGCGGAACACTTGGAGCTTGCTCCAAGCGTTTAGCGGCGGACGGGTGAGTAACACGTGGGCAACCTGCCCTGCAGATCGGGATAACTCCGGGAAACCGGTGCTAATACCGAATAGTTTGACCTCCCTCCTGGGAGGTTACGGAAAGACGGTTTCGGCTGTCACTGCAGGATGGGCCCGCGGCGCATTAGCTAGTTGGTGGGGTAACGGCCCACCAAGGCGACGATGCGTAGCCGACCTGAGAGGGTGATCGGCCACACTGGGACTGAGACACGGCCCAGACTCCTACGGGAGGCAGCAGTAGGGAATCTTCCGCAATGGACGCAAGTCTGACGGAGCAACGCCGCGTGAGTGATGAAGGTTTTCGGATCGTAAAACTCTGTTGCGAGGGAAGAAACCGTGCCAATTAACTACTGGCACCTTGACGGTACCTCGCCAGAAAGCCACGGCTAACTACGTGCCAGCAGCCGCGGTAATACGTAGGTGGCAAGCGTTGTCCGGAATTATTGGGCGTAAAGCGCGCGCAGGCGGTCCTTTAAGTCTGATGTGAAAGCCCACGGCTCAACCGTGGAGGGTCATTGGAAACTGGGGGACTTGAGTGCAGAAGAGGAAAGTGGAATTCCATGTGTAGCGGTGAAATGCGTAGAGATGTGGAGGAACACCAGTGGCGAAGGCGACTTTCTGGTCTGTAACTGACGCTGAGGCGCGAAAGCGTGGGGAGCAAACAGGATTAGATACCCTGGTAGTCCACGCCGTAAACGATGAGTGCTAAGTGTTAGGGGGTTTCCGCCCCTTAGTGCTGCAGCTAACGCATTAAGCACTCCGCCTGGGGAGTACGGCCGCAAGGCTGAAACTCAAAGGAATTGACGGGGGCCCGCACAAGCGGTGGAGCATGTGGTTTAATTCGAAGCAACGCGAAGAACCTTACCAGGTCTTGACATCCCGCTGACCGCCTTGGAGACAGGGCTTTCCCTTCGGGGACAGCGGTGACAGGTGGTGCATGGTTGTCGTCAGCTCGTGTCGTGAGATGTTGGGTTAAGTCCCGCAACGAGCGCAACCCTTGATCTTAGTTGCCAGCATTCAGTTGGGCACTCTAAGGTGACTGCCGGTGACAAACCGGAGGAAGGTGGGGATGACGTCAAATCATCATGCCCCTTATGACCTGGGCTACACACGTGCTACAATGGACGGTACAAAGGGCTGCCAACCCGCGAGGGGGAGCCAATCCCAGAAAACCGTTCTCAGTTCGGATTGCAGGCTGCAACTCGCCTGCATGAAGCCGGAATCGCTAGTAATCGTGGATCAGCATGCCACGGTGAATACGTTCCCGGGCCTTGTACACACCGCCCGTCACACCACGAGAGTTTGTAACACCCGAAGTCGGTGAGGTAACCCTTGTGGAGCCAGCCGCCGAAGGTGGGACAGATGATTGGGGTGAAGTCGTAACAAGGTAGCCGTATCGGAAGGTGCGGCTGGATCACCTCCTTTCTAAGGATATATTCGGAACGAAACCTGCGGGTTTCGGTTGACGTTTTGCGTTCAGTTTTGAAGGTTCAGTAGAACTTTCCTGATCATTTTGAATACCCAAGAGGGCCTATAGCTCAGCTGGTTAGAGCGCACGCCTGATAAGCGTGAGGTCGATGGTTCGAGTCCATTTAGGCCCACCATAACTTCTTGGGGCCTTAGCTCAGCTGGGAGAGCGCCTGCCTTGCACGCAGGAGGTCAGCGGTTCGATCCCGCTAGGCTCCACCAATCGTTTTCTTTTTTTTTGCGCGAAAACGAGCTTGTTCTTTGAAAACTGGATATGACGACATTGAAACAACGAAAACAAGCAACACGAGTGATGAGACCGATTTATCGGTCGACTTTCTAATGGTTAAGTTAGAAAGGGCGCACGGTGGATGCCTTGGCACTAGGAGCCGAAGAAGGACGGCACTAACACCGATATGCTCCGGGGAGCTGTAAGTGAGCATTGATCCGGAGATTTCCGAATGGGGGAACCCACCGCCTTTAATGGGGCGGTATCCATGTGTGAATTCATAGCACATGAGAAGGCAGACCCAGGGAACTGAAACATCTAAGTACCTGGAGGAACAGAAAGCAAATGCGATTCCCTGAGTAGCGGCGAGCGAAACGGGATCAGCCCAAACCAAGAGGCTTGCCTCTTGGGGTTGTAGGACACTCAATACGGAGTTACAAAAGAAGCGGTTAGGCGAAGCGACCTGGAACGGTCCGCCACAGTGGGTAACAGCCCCGTAGCCGAAAATCGCTTCCCTCCTGAGTGGATCCTGAGTACGGCGGAACACGTGAAATTCCGTCGGAATCCGGGAGGACCATCTCCCAAGGCTAAATACTACCTAGTGACCGATAGTGAACCAGTACCGTGAGGGAAAGGTGAAAAGCACCCCGGAAGGGGAGTGAAACAGATCCTGAAACCGTGTGCCTACAACTAGTCAAAGCCCGTTTATGGGTGATGGCGTGCCTTTTGTAGAATGAACCGGCGAGTTACGATTGCATGCAAGGTTAAGGTGAGAAGCCGGAGCCGCAGCGAAAGCGAGTCTGAATAGGGCGAATGAGTATGCAGTTGTAGACCCGAAACCAGGTGATCTACCCATGTCCAGGGTGAAGGTAAGGTAACACTTACTGGAGGCCCGAACCCACGCACGTTGAAAAGTGCGGGGATGAGGTGTGGGTAGCGGAGAAATTCCAATCGAACCTGGAGATAGCTGGTTCTCTCCGAAATAGCTTTAGGGCTAGCCTCAAGATAGAGAATCCTGGAGGTAGAGCACTGTTTGGACTAGGGGCCCATCCCGGGTTACCGAATTCAGACAAACTCCGAATGCCAGTGATTTATGCTTGGGAGTCAGACTGCGAGTGATAAGATCCGTAGTCAAGAGGGAAACAGCCCAGACCACCAGCTAAGGTCCCCAAATATCCGTTAAGTGGAAAAGGATGTGGCGTTGCTTAGACAACCAGGATGTTGGCTTAGAAGCAGCCATCATTTAAAGAGTGCGTAATAGCTCACTGGTCGAGTGACACTGCGCCGAAAATGTACCGGGGCTAAACGGATTACCGAAGCTGTGGATGGACATCTCAGATGTCCGTGGTAGGAGAGCGTTCTAAGGGCGTCGAAGCGGGACCGGAAGGATCCGTGGAGCGCTTAGAAGTGAGAATGCCGGTATGAGTAACGAAAGACGGGTGAGAATCCCGTCCACCGAATGCCTAAGGTTTCCTGAGGAAGGCTCGTCCGCTCAGGGTCAGTCGGGACCTAAGTCGAGGCCGATAGGCGTAGACGATGGACAACAGGTTGATATTCCTGTACCACCTCCCCGCCGTTTGAGCAATGGGGGGACGCAGAAGGATAAGGCGAGCGCGCCGTTGGTTGAGCGCGTCCAAGCAGCAAGGTGGGAAACGAGGCAAATCCCGTTTCCGCAAACATTGAACTGTGACGGCAAGGGGCATTGCGCCCTGGAGTCCCTGATTTCACACTGCCAAGAAAAGCCTCTAGCGAGGCGGGAGGTGCCCGTACCGCAAACCGACACAGGTAGGCGAGAAGAGAATTCTAAGGTGAGCGAGTGAACTCTCGTTAAGGAACTCGGCAAAATGACCCCGTAACTTCGGGAGAAGGGGTGCTCTGGTAGGGTGTATAGCCCGAGAGAGCCGCAGTGAATAGGCCCAGGCGACTGTTTAGCAAAAACACAGGTCTCTGCAAAACCGTAAGGTGACGTATAGGGGCTGACGCCTGCCCGGTGCTGGAAGGTTAAGGGGAGTGCTTAGCGCAAGCGAAGGTGCGAACTGAAGCCCCAGTAAACGGCGGCCGTAACTATAACGGTCCTAAGGTAGCGAAATTCCTTGTCGGGTAAGTTCCGACCCGCACGAAAGGCGTAACGATCTGGGCACTGTCTCAACGAGAGACTCGGTGAAATTATAGTACCTGTGAAGATGCAGGTTACCCGCGACAGGACGGAAAGACCCCGTGGAGCTTTACTGCAGCCTGATATTGAATTTTGGTGCAACTTGTACAGGATAGGTAGGAGCCAGAGAACCCGGAGCGCCAGCTTCGGGGGAGGCGTCGGTGGGATACTACCCTGGTTGTATTGAAATTCTAACCCACGCCCCTGATCGGGGCGGGAGACAGTGTCAGGCGGGCAGTTTGACTGGGGCGGTCGCCTCCTAAAGAGTAACGGAGGCGCCCAAAGGTTCCCTCAGAATGGTTGGAAATCATTCGCAGAGTGTAAAGGCACAAGGGAGCTTGACTGCGAGACGTACAGGTCGAGCAGGGTCGAAAGACGGGCTTAGTGATCCGGTGGTTCCGCATGGAAGGGCCATCGCTCAACGGATAAAAGCTACCCCGGGGATAACAGGCTTATCTCCCCCAAGAGTCCACATCGACGGGGAGGTTTGGCACCTCGATGTCGGCTCATCGCATCCTGGGGCTGTAGTCGGTCCCAAGGGTTGGGCTGTTCGCCCATTAAAGCGGTACGCGAGCTGGGTTCAGAACGTCGTGAGACAGTTCGGTCCCTATCCGTCGCGGGCGCAGGAAATTTGAGAGGAGCTGTCCTTAGTACGAGAGGACCGGGATGGACACACCGCTGGTGTACCAGTTGTTCCGCCAGGGGCATCGCTGGGTAGCTATGTGTGGCCGGGATAAGTGCTGAAAGCATCTAAGCACGAAGCCCCCCTCAAGATGAGATTTCCCATTGCGCAAGCAAGTAAGATCCCTCAAAGACGATGAGGTAGATAGGTTCGGGGTGGAAGCGCGGCGACGCGTGCAGCTGACGAATACTAATCGATCGAGGACTTAACCAACACCGTTGTTCAATGTCGCATATCCAGTTTTGAAGGCACAAGCCGCAGGTTTTTTGAAAATAAAGCTTGCAATACCTTGTAGACTTGGTATAATAATACTTGTCTTTCAAAATAAATTGGTCTGGTAATGATGGCAAAGAGGCCACACCCGTTCCCATCCCGAACACGGAAGTTAAGCTCTTTTGCGCCGATGGTAGTTGGGGGTTTCCCCCTGTGAGAGTAGGACGTTGCCAGGCTGATCCATATTATTCCGAAGTAGCTCAGTGGTAGAGCACCGCACTGTTAATGCGATGGTCGTAGGTTCGAGTCCTACCTTCGGAGCCAACTTTTGGAGAGCTGTCCGAGTGGCCGAAGGAGCATGATTGGAAATCATGTAGGCGGGCAACCGTCTCAAGGGTTCGAATCCCTTGCTCTCCGCCAGTAGATATTCTTCAATACCAATTAATGGCCCCTTGGTCAAGCGGTTAAGACACCGCCCTTTCACGGCGGTAACACGGGTTCGAATCCCGTAGGGGTCACCAAATTACCAAACGAAGATGGTAATTTGCGACGACGCAGCGAAGCGAGGAAGGAGTATTCCTTTAACGTCTTCATAGCAGAGTTCGCAAATTGTCACAGATGTTGATTTATATTATACGGAGGATTAGCTCAGCTGGGAGAGCATCTGCCTTACAAGCAGAGGGTCGGCGGTTCGATCCCGTCATCCTCCACCATTTCCAACATACATAATTCCAGTAATGATTTGAAAAGTTTCTTCTATTATATAAGATATTCCTTTAACGCTGAAATGCCTTACAAAGTGAATATAAGTATGATAAAGTAAGAACAATACGATCGTCGCGGATAGAAAAAATCGCTGAACGAAGACAACGATTAACACCGAAGCAGCCGAAAGGCGATGCAGGTGTCCATCAAGCGAAAGCGCAAGAGTAACACTGTATCACCTATATTATTGTCGCGGGGTAGAGCAGTTCGGTAGCTCGTCGGGCTCATAACCCGGAGGTCGCAGGTTCAAATCCTGCCCCCGCAACCAAAAAGGTCCCGTGGTGTAGCGGTTAACATGCCTGCCTGTCACGCAGGAGATCGCCGGTTCGATCCCGGTCGGGACCGCCATTTTTATCTTAATTACGTGGGTCAGTAGCTCAGTTGGTAGAGCATTAGATTGAAGCTCTAAGTGTCGGCGGTTCGATTCCGTCCTGACCCACCATTTTTTTATTTTTTAATTCTCCATGCCGGAGTAGCTCAACTGGTAGAGCAACTGACTTGTAATCAGTAGGTTGAGGGTTCAAGTCCTTTCTCCGGCACCACTAGGTGGGGTAGCGAAGTGGCTAAACGCGGCGGACTGTAAATCCGCTCCTTCGGGTTCGGCAGTTCGAATCTGCCCCCCACCACCAGTTTTTATAGGGGCATAGTTTAACGGTAGAACAGAGGTCTCCAAAACCTCCGATGTGGGTTCGATTCCTACTGCCCCTGCCAATTTTAAATTTTATATGATGGCGGTCGTGGCGAAGTGGTTAACGCACCGGATTGTGATTCCGGCACTCGGGGGTTCAATTCCCCTCGTCCGCCCCATGTTTTTTCTTTTAATAACTAATCGATATACCAATAATATTATGGCGGTCGTGGCGAAGTGGTTAACGCACCGGATTGTGATTCCGGCACTCGGGGGTTCAATTCCCCTCGTCCGCCCCATCCAATTATTGGGGTATAGCCAAGCGGTAAGGCAACGGGTTTTGATCCCGTCATGCCCTGGTTCGAATCCAGGTACCCCAGCTTTTGCGGAAGTAGTTCAGTGGTAGAACGCCACCTTGCCAAGGTGGAGGTCGCGGGTTCGAACCCCGTCTTCCGCTCCAAAAGTTATGGCGGCATAGCCAAGTGGTAAGGCATGGGTCTGCAACACCCTTATCACCGGTTCGAGTCCGGTTGCCGCCTCCATCATAATTTGCCGGCGTGGCGGAATTGGCAGACGCGCGGGACTCAAAATCCCGTTCCTTCACGGGAGTGTCGGTTCGACCCCGACCGCCGGTATCAATTAAAAGGGCCTGCCTGCCCTTTATAAACTTCCAGTTTTGATTTATTTCAAAACTGGAAGTTTTTTTTGCTCATTTTAAAGAAAAGCCACGGTTTTTGTTTTCCATCAGAACTACGCTGACAGCAACCTGTGAAAAATAGAATGAAGGCATGAAGGATAGTACATGTGCTGAATTTGTTGGACTGGCGCTGTTTTAATGAATGGCAATTGTCTCATACATGAATCTATTCAAGAGAGGGAAGGACAGCGCAAGAAATGCTGCATTTGAGGATTGCCGCGTTAAAGAAAGAGTGAATTGCTTGAAGGCAGCATATGCAGCCGGGCATTACTTCATTAACAAGTGACTAATGCTTAAAGCTTAAATATCAACTCTAAAAGCCATTCAGGCGATTTAAGAGAGAGTTATGATCAAGTAGAGAGAAATGGCTTAGAGCTGGCGCAGGAGTGTTTAAAGCATGTGCTATAGGAGAGGGACTTAACGCAATGTCTTATGTTCAAGAAACGGAATTTATAAAATGCTATGTGGCTTGATCAAGCATCACAGTCGCCTAAATCCTGTTTGCCCTTATAATCTTTGCAGAATCGAGCGAAGTGAATGAAAGCCCACTAGATTATACTAAAAACAGTTTTGTAAGCATGGGAGAAAGCAAAGTTGTTGCTGCAAAATGCTGCGATTGACAGGGAGAATTAAGGCAGTGGCGTCCAGAAAAATTAACTGATGCTATTATCTTAAAAGCAAATCCTCCATAAGAGAGTATTACTTTAGAAAAAAATGAAACTATCCTTGCTATAGCTAAAGAGTAAGAAACAGTTGAATAATTACCTTCTTGTAGCATTTAGAGTCAAAATTTCTGGACTTTAATTGAAAAAAGGAGTATGTTATTTTCGTGGAAATTTTCAATATTACAGGATTGTAAATTTTATTAATATAGTATGCAACTGATGTTAAATAGTATATTATATAAAAGCTTAGATTTTATTTTATGAATATAGCGGAGGTAAGAAAATGGCTTTCAAGAAGAAAGATAAGTTTGCAGTTTTATTGGGTGAAATCGCATTGAATTTAAAAGAGAGTGCTGCTTATTTTGCGGATTATAAATTGCGGGAAATCAGCGATCTGAAAATATTTTCGAACACGATGAAGGATTACGAAACCAAAGGGGACAATTATGTCCATACGATTATCCAGGACTTGAATCAAGCGTTCATCACGCCGATTGAACGCGAAGATATCTTGGCCCTTGCCATGACGATGGATGACGTGCTCGATGGGCTGGACCATACAGCTTCCATGTTTGAAATGTATTCGATTATTAATGCAGACGAGTTCATGCTGGAGTTTGTGGAAGCGATTCGCTTGAGTACGATTGAAATTGAAACTGCTGTAGATTTAATGTCTTCTAAGAAATTGCCTGCTATGAGAGAGCATGCGATTAAGATTAAAGATTATGAATCCCAATGCGATGTGACAAGACGCCACGCAATCAAACACTTATTCCAGACGGAAAAAGACCCGATTCGCATTATCCAATACAAAGAAATCTACGAAGAACTTGAAGAAATTGCAGACCATTGCCAAAAGGTAGCAAATACATTCGAATCAATTATTATGAAAAACGCTTAAGGAGCAAGATGACCGATGGATATGGTGCTGCTATTAACAGTTTTAATTGTCGTTTTTGCTGTAGTATTCGATTTTATCAACGGCTTTCATGATACGGCCAACTCAATCGCTACGGCGGTTTCCACAAAAGCGTTGAAACCGCGCCATGCGATTATGCTGGCGGCAATTATGAACTTTGTTGGAGCTATGGCTTTTACCGGCGTTGCTAAAACAATTACAAAAGATATTGTGGATCCATTTACACTTACAAATGGAACAGTTGTAATCCTGGCAGCTTTATTGGCTGCTATTATTTGGAATTTGGTTACTTGGTACTACGGCATTCCGAGCAGCTCTTCTCATGCTTTGATTGGTTCGATCGCCGGAGCCGCAATTGCTGCAGCTGGTTTTACGGCTTTGAATTACGGAGGATTTATAAAGATTCTTCAAGCATTGATCCTTTCGCCGGTGCTGGCTTTTGCAGTCGGTTATATTGTTTACAGCATATTTAAAGTGGTGTTTAAAAATAATAATTTGACGAAGACGAACCGCAATTTCCGCTTGATCCAGATTGCAACTGCTGCATTGCAATCGTTCTCGCACGGTACAAACGATGCCCAAAAAGCGATGGGGATTATTACCATGGCTTTGATTGTTAATAATTATCAAAGTTCTGATGATATTCAGTTATGGGTACAGGCGCTTTGTGCTCTTGCCATGGCTCTTGGAACATCTGTCGGCGGCTGGAGAATCATCAAAACCGTCGGCGGCAAGATTATGAAAATCCGTCCGGTTAACGGAGTGGCAGCTGACCTTACAGGAGCAGCTGTCATCTTCGGGGCAACGTTCATTCACTTGCCAGTGAGCACGACGCATGTAATTTCGTCATCCATCATGGGTGTCGGGGCTTCACACCGGCTGAAAGGCGTTAAATGGGGCACTGCTAAAACGATGCTGATTACATGGCTGATCACGATGCCGATATCAGCTCTGCTAGCTGGAAGCATCTATTTTATCCTTAATATTTTCCTTTAAAACAGGGAGTAGGAACGCCGGAATTCTGGCGTTCCTACTTTTTTTAATATTATTGTGAAAAACTATTGGTGTTTTGAATAATTTATGTTATATTTATTAATGTCCTTTTGACATGCCGGCGTGGCGGAATTGGCAGACGCGCGGGACTCAAAATCCCGTTCCTTCACGGGAGTGTCGGTTCGACCCCGACCGCCGGTATACTCATCATCGCCATGCCAAGCGATGAACCTAAAAAGCCGATGTTCTGATTCTTTCAGAACATCGGCTTTTTTTATTTTGCGAATTCACAGCTTACGCGCTTGTTCTCCGGTGTGAACATTCCATCGGGGTTCTTTTTAAAGAGCCATGCGTGCAAGTCGTAATGCTGTCCTTTAGAGCCGTCGTGGTTATCCATTGGGCCTTGGAATTTCTCGTTGAATAATACGGGTGTTTTGTCTGTTTCTTCTGCAGGCACATACCATTCAGCTGCGACGAGTTTATAGCTGCCGTCCTTCAGTGGCTCATAAACCAAGATTTCCGGTCTTTTGATGTGGAGTTTTGCGTCATCCGCGCGGTTCGGTTTGACCAAGTGAATCCCCATATTCGGTACACAGGCTCCTGGAACTAATCCGGTGAATCCTTCATCCAGCGCAACATCGATGTCCCGGTACTTTTTAAGCGCTCTTTTGCTGATGGTCAGCTCCTTTTTCACAGTGAACTTGTAGTCGTAGTCGTCGCCACCGTTGTCGTGATGGCGTGGATGCGCACTGACTGATGACATGGCAGACAGGCTAAGAAATGCGACCATGATGGCGACGAGAAACTTTTTCATTGTACTTCCTCCTTGATAAATATTTAATATATGTATCAATAAATTGATATTTAGTTCAACTACATTATATACCTGATGATTTGAATTGCAAGACAATTCCGTTAAATATTCAGAATATTTTATACGATTATTTCAATTCTTTTGTATTTGACTTCAACAGAGCAACTGGGAGTAAACATAAAGGGGGCTTGGCCAACAGATACACCAGCAATGTTTCTTTTTGCTATTTAAAAGGGTTGAAGAGGCGAGAAGTTGAATTAAGAAACTAAAGCGAAAGGAGCTGCGGCAAATGAAAATCGACCGGCTGGATCATCTGGTTTTAACAGTCAGTAGCATCGAACGCACTTGCGAATTCTACCATGAAGCTTTAGGGCTGGACACCCATACATTTGGCGACAATAGAAAAGCTTTAAGGTTTGGAAACCAGAAAATCAATTTACATGAAAAGGGCAAAGAATTTGAGCCGAAAGCAAAAATGCCTACGCCAGGCAGTGCTGATCTTTGTTTTATAACGGAAGTTCCTATAGCTGAAGTTATTCAGCATTTGAAGAAATGTCATTTAGGAATTGAAGAAGGTCCGCTTGAAAGGACAGGAGCAACAGCAGGAATCACATCTGTCTACATCAGAGATCCAGATGAAAACTTAATTGAAATCTCTAATTATAATTAAGCAATGGCAGTAGAACTGGTTAGCAGTGAAAACAGTCTGAAATATAAAATTAAGTTCAATTGCTTCGTCATCAATGAGAGCCCTACAAAATACTTAAGTTGAATAAGCACCAATCGGTATTAGGAATGTAAGGCTCTCGCAAGCAGCATTCCGACTTAAGAAATACTGGGTATAATTGAAAAACAAAATGCGGATAGAAGGAAATTTACAACTAAAAATCTAAGTGGGCAATCAATTACTTTTGCATCGTAAATATAAAGATACAACAATTTTTTCGGAAACTTGTTATCACGGAACGAATACCATACAGTGAAGAATAGCAGAGACTTGCAGTCGTGGATAACAGAGAGGTGGAAGTTAGAAAGGGGCAGCCCCATGCAGAAAACGGCTTGGCATCAACTTACTGTTCAAGAAGTATTTGAAGCGCTTCAGACAGATGAAACGATAGGATTAACGGAAGAAGAAGCGGAAAAAAGAAGTAAGCAATCGGGGCTAAATGTGCTTCCGGAACCCAAAAAAGAACCAGCCATATTGCGATTTCTTAAACATTTCAATGACGTACTGATCTACGTCTTGATGGGAGCGGCAGTCATTACATTTCTATTGGGGCATTATATTGATACATCAGTCATTATACTGGTTATCGTAATCAACGCAACAATCGGTTTTTTTCAGGAAAGTAAAGCGGAAAAAGCACTAGAAGGCATACGAGAAATGCTGTCTTTAAAAGCAACAGTGGTCCGTAACGGTACGAGAACGGCCATTCGTTCTGCCGAGCTAGTATCAGGGGATATCGTTGTTTTAAGCGCAGGAGATAAAGTACCTGCAGATATCCGCATCTTTGAAGCGGTCAATTTGAATGTAGAGGAATCGTCTTTAACAGGAGAATCGGAATCGATTGAAAAAAGCAGCAGGGCATTGCTTAAAGACACAGTATTGGCTGACCGGTGGAATATGCTGTATGCAGGTACGTCTATTTCTTCAGGTTCAGGCATTGGAGTGGTAGTAGAAATTGGTAATAATACGGAGTTAGGGAAAATCAATGCCTCTATTTCTGAAGTGGATCAGCTGCAAACCCCATTACTCCGGCAGATTTCTGAATTTGGAAAAGTCATTTCCGCTATTATTTTGATAAGTGCAGCTATGATGTTCTTTATTGGATATATCTTTCATGACTACGGGACAGCAGAGCTGCTATTGTCGATTATCGGGTTAACCGTAGCGGCAATTCCCGAAGGGCTTCCGGCAGTCTTATCAATCATACTCGCAATTGGCGTGCAAAGGATGGCCGGAGAAAATGCAATTGTACGCAGTTTGCCTTCTGTTGAGACGCTAGGTGCTGTCTCTGTTATTTGTTCCGATAAAACGGGTACATTGACTAAAAATGAAATGACGGTTACGTCGATTTTGATGAGAGATGGAGATTTTGAAGTGACAGGAACAGGATATGCTCCAGAAGGCGCTATTTCATTGAATCAAAAGGAAGTTCGGCTTACGGAGTTTCCATTACTAAAGCGGTTTCTGGTTTGTGTTAAAACAGTCAATGAAGCGGACTTGAGATACAATAAGCAAGGCCATTGGGTTATTAGCGGTGATGCCACGGAAGGATGCCTCATCACTTTGGCTGAAAAAGCGGATGAAAGGGTTGGGAAATTGGAAAGCCAGTCCAAGATCCCTTTTGATTCGTCGTATAAATATATGGCTTCGCTTGTAGAGATGGAAGGGCAAAAAGTGATATTTGTAAAAGGAGCTCCTGAACAAATATTTAAAATGGCCAATCTAGAAACAGCCAATCATCAAGGGGCAATATGGCAAAAGAAAATACAGGAACACGCGAAAAAAGGAGAACGGCTAATAGCAGCTGCCGCAAAACCAGTTGATTTTTCTGTCAAGAGCATCGACCACAGCGACATGGAAAGCGGATTTGAAATCATCGGTTTGGCGGGCATTATCGATCCGCCGCGTGAAGAAGTGATCGATTCTATCCGGCAATGCAAAGAAGCTGGAATCCGTGTCAAAATGATTACGGGCGACCATAAGGATACGGCAGTAGCAATCGGCGCTAAAATGGGAATCGGAAGCGACGGTTTGGTAGTGGAAGGAAAAGATTTGGACCGGATGAGCAAAGAGGAATTGTCTGAGGCAGCGTTGAAATACGATATTTTTGCACGGACCAGCCCGGATAACAAGTTTCACTTGGTTCAGGCGCTTCAAGCTGAAGGCCATATTTGCGCCATGACCGGAGACGGGGTAAACGATGCACCTGCTTTGAAACGGGCGGATATTGGTGTGGCGATGGGCATCAAAGGAACGGAAGTAACAAAAGAGGCAGCGGATATGGTGCTGGTTGATGATAATTTTAATACGATTGTCAAAGCGGTCAAAGAAGGTCGGCGTGTTTACGACAATTTGAAAAAGACGATTTTATTTATCTTGCCGACCAATGTGGCGGAAGGTTTTTTAATATTTGTCAGTATCTTGTTCGGCACGGTAATGCCACTGACTCCCGTACAGATTCTATGGGTTAATATGATTTCAGCTGTCACGATTTCAATGGCGATTGCATTTGAAAAGCTGGAACCCGGTGCTATGAAAAGGCCGCCTAGAAGACCCGACACAAAGCTGTTGAGCCGTTATTATCTTTTCCGTATTGCGTTTGTTTCTGCCGTAATCTGCGGTGGGATACTAGCTATGCTGGAAGAAGCAAAGGACATGAACTATAATGCAGCTATCCTTCATACCATGGCGCTGCAAGCATTGGTGATTTCTCAATTGCTTTATTTATTCAATTGCAGAAGTGAAAAAGGATTTGCATTTAACCGAGAATTCTTTTCGAATAAAGCCGCTTTTCTTGTATCCGGTATTTTGATTGCCGTCCAACTGGCGGTTACTTACGTTCCTTTTATGAATATCTTATTGGGCACCGCACCACTTGCACTGGAATATTGGGTGTGGCCACTGGCTATTGGCCTCATTGTGTTTGTTATGGTAGAACTGGAAAAATGGGTGGCTCGCAAATTTTTTACGGCAAAATCATAAACTGAACGATCCGAATTGCATATGTTGAAGTAAAATTTTTTCTGAAGTTTATAAGATAGATGCATTGGTTTAGTATCAGGTATTTATTTTCGCCATTAGAAACTGAAGCCGCTGAAAATTTTCTTCCCCAATTCTACGCCTGATTTTCCCTCGTTTCATCGCTGGGGCTTCTCGATGTTCGTCAATCAGCAGAAGCACATCGAAAACGAATGGTTCTGGGTACTCTAAAGCAGAAAGAATCGGATAGGCCATGTACATGGAAACATGCTCATAGCCATAGAAGTTGTCCTGTTCAATAGGCACAGGTTTCCGGACATGGGGCTTGCCAATCCCATGGAGAAGCATTGCCCAGGAAAGAAGAGCGCGTTCTTGGCGGTTCAGAACATCCAGTTGAACCTGTTTAAACAGTTTATAGGAACGGTAAGCGACGGCTTCCATTTCAGGGTGAGTGATGAGTGCGCTTGATTCTTCAAACGATCTGTAGAGGGCAAGGATATCTTCGAACGTGGTGTTTTCAGACCCGATAAGCTGTCGGAGGCTTTGTGCTTCTGAAGACTTTATAGAAGGCTTAAACCCGGAAACAATGCTGATTTTATCCAACTTCTCATCTCTTCTCGGAAACTGCAAAGCCCGGATGTAGCGTTCCAGAATCGCTTCGGGTACCCGTTCCCGGTCATTTCGCATGCGGTTGCGCTGCTTCAGCACTTCAACTGGTGTGAAGAACAGGATTGCTTCTGTTTCGGCTTCCATTTTCCGAAGGCGATTCAGAAGGCTTTTCCTTCTTGAAGAAGCTAGGTTGGTGGCATCGTAAATGACGTCGCGGCCGGCAGTGAGGGAAGCGGCGGTCTGCTGGTATAGTTCTTCGAAAACTGTACGGTGGTCAATCGGTTCCTTCACACTAAACCTTTCGTGGGCGATTCGGTCCGATGACAAGTGAATCCATCCCGTTTCTGTCTCAGTGATTTTCGCAGCAAACGTCGATTTTCCGCTCCCCGGAAGGCCAATGAGCATTTTTAGCCGCGGCATCCCATCACTCCTCTCAATCCGTTTTTCTGTCAAAATACATTGCTTAGTTGTTATAATAACTGAATATTAGACAGATTCAATAGTATAAGGGACAGAGGAGGGCATTTATGAAACACATACATAGCGATATTCTGCAGTTTCGGGGAAACCATTATGATTTTGGCTGGA
This sequence comes from Planococcus liqunii, assembly GCF_030413595.1. Taxonomy (NCBI): domain Bacteria; kingdom Bacillati; phylum Bacillota; class Bacilli; order Caryophanales; family Caryophanaceae; genus Planococcus; species Planococcus liqunii. The sequence continues at coordinate 1,114,927 of NZ_CP129238.1, forward strand.
TGCAGGGGGAACTGTTGAAAGAATCCATTACACTTGAAAACCGCAGAAAGCAATGGAAAGTAAAAAGACCGCGGTTTCAAATCGATGTGGAAGAAACCAAAACTGCCTTTGAACAATTTGCACCGGGAATCTGGCAGGAGTTGAACGGTTTGCGGGACAGCCTGAATTTGCCGATGGAGGAAGTCTTGCGCGACTTTGGCGGCTACCGGATTGATGCAATGCCTTCAGGGTGTTCAATCGTTACAGGAGAGGACTTCATGGTGCGGAATTACGATTTCCACCCACAGACTTATGAAGGGCGCTTCAGTGTGTTTCAGCCGGCAGACGGCGGCTATGCCATGATCGGACCGACTTCGCGTATTGCTGGACGGATGGATGGCATGAACGAGAAAGGCCTGGCAATGGGGTACAATTTCACGCACCGAAAAAAACCGGGAGACGGTTTTGTTTGTTACATGATCGGCCGCATCATTTTGGAGACATGTGCGACCGTGCAAGAAGTCATGGAATTAGTAAAAGCGATTCCTCACCGGGGCTCGTTCAGCTACGTCGTAACTGATCTCAGCGGAGAGACTTTTGTAATCGAAGCAAGCCCGAGAGCAGTCGACGTGCGCAAAACGAACGTTTGCACCAATCATTTTGAAATCCAGTCACATGAAAACCGCAACTATTTAAAAGACTCCCATCAGCGACTTGAAGCAATTGTGTCTCAACCTAAAGAAACAACCGATGCGTATAAAGCATACCGGCTGTTCAATGACATGGACAAAGGCGTGTTTTCAACAGATTACAAGAGCTGGGCAGGGACCATCCATACTTCTGTTTATTTGCCGAAAGACAAACAAGTCTGGTTTTCGATTGGCGGCAACCAGAAGCCGGCTGTTTTTGATTTCGGGGAGTGGCTGAAAGGGCAGGATTTTGAAGAACAGAAAGTTTATGGTGAAATTGACACGGACATCGGCTTTGCCCATCTGGAAAAGAACTACGCTTATAAATAAGAAAAGCGGAAGCATCTGTTTAGCTCCGACAAGCGCTGGAGGATTGCCGGAAATGGCGTCCTTTGCCATGGCTGGCAAGGCAGAAGCGACTCGAGGGGCTAGATGCTGGAGTCTGGACAATAAGAAAAGCGGAAGCACCTGTTTAGCCCCGACGAGCGCTGGAGGGCTTGTCGGGAAATGGCGTTCTTTGCCATGGCCGGCAAGTCAGAAGCGACTCGAGGGGCTAGATGCTGGAGTCTGGACAATAAGAAAAGTGGAAGCACCTGTTTAGCACCGAAAAGTGTTTAGATAACTGAAAAAGGAGTTGTCCCATTACTTTGGGGACAACTCCTTTTTTACATTTCCGCCATATGAACAAAGGGCAGATGGGTATCGATTTTTCCGTTGATCCGCTTGGCATACAAGCGTTCTCCCTGGAGCCAGCGGCCGAAATCAAACATCAGCGGCAAGCGGTCCGGACCGATTGCAAAGCCGACTTCCAGGCTATGCGGGAAGTAAGAGGCCGTATGCAAGGTGCCGGAAGCGGTCGTGTATTTCTTTGAGAAGACGCCCTGGTCGGAGTCGTTGAGCAGACGGAACGCGCTGTAGGCATCCGCCATGTTCTGGTAAGCGAGCATGGTTTCTTCCCGGCGGCGTGAATCATCAGTCTGGTAGCGGTTTTCTTCTGTCAGCAATTCAAAATGATTGGTGGATACCGACGACTCGCGGACTACCACGGAACGCGGTGAAGCTTCCACGACAACCGACTTTCCGGTGCGGTCCAGCAGCACATAGCTGAATGAACGGCGGTGCGGAATGTCTTTCAGCAAATCGATGGCTTCTTCAATGGAAGCACAATTCTCTAAAATCAGCCGGCCGATCATATTGCAGATAAAGCCGTCTTCTGAATTGCGTCGGTTGATGAAGTTGTAGCCCATCGCCAAACCTTTTTCATTCAGTCCGTCAGTTCGCCCGGTGATCTGCATGGTCGGCCCGATTGTGGCATATCCGCCGTCAGTCGGCTGGTACAGCGCAAATCGGCCCTCATAGCCTTGAGGCGCGCTGTCGTAATTACGGACCATGAAATCGGAGCCGGTGAAGATGGAGCAGCCGCTGCGCACGTATTCCAAATAATAGCCGCCGAACTCGCGGATGGCATCGTGCAGATCCCATTCGAGACTATCGGCCAGGCCAGTGATTTCCTCCCAAATTTTTGGAGCGAACGATTGAAGCATTTCTGTCGCTTGCTGTTCATTTATCAATAAACTTTTGCTTGATGAATTTCTTTGTTTGCGGCGGTTTGGCAGCAGAATCGAATCTTTCAACCGCTCGCCTTGCATAAAACCGAAATCATAATGGCTTCCACGGAATTGGATAATATCGCTATGCACTCGTTTCACTTGAAGACCTTCTTTTCTCTCGGATTAACAAGATTTTACTGCATCCTGCGCGAAATAGAAAAGAATATGCTTAAGAAGTCAGACAACCTGTATTTCCGCTTCTCCACCGTTGATGCCTGTGAACATATTGGAAGCCGCCGTCAGCAGCTGCAAGGCGGTGTCCTTCTCCATGGAAGGGCGCAAGTAAAAGATATGTAAGGCGTTTTTCGTAGCTTCTGTCACAGCGGTTCGTTTGGAATCGACATAAGGGCTGCCAAAGGCGCCTTGTGCGTCTTTTGAAACGAGAATATTCGTTAAAGTGTTCACCCGGTTATTCAGGCCTTCAAACTGGTCCTTAGAGGTGCCAATGTTAATCTCCACATCCCCTTCGATTTTGTCCGCATCGTATAAGCCAAGCGGTATTTCGTATTGCAGTGACAGAAAGCTGTTCATATCGACAGCCGAGTGGATGGACTGGAGGTAGTTTTGTTTTTTGATGCGGCGGTACAGTGCTTCTGCAGATGGCCGATAACGGCTCGGATCAGCGCCGAGCGCTTTCCAGATCAGCTGCCATTCCAGAAGGCCGGGAAAGTCGGTGAGTTCTTTTTCTTCCAAATCAAAATACAGCTGTTCCTGGAAAAGCTGGAGCCGGCCTTTTAACATTTGAGGTGACTCGGAAACGGTGATATTGTTATAATGAATAGTTCCTATTTTAAAGTCAGGAAGGATTTCAATAATTGATGGATGGATTGACAGTTCCATGGCAATCTTCCTTTCAGATGATGGATTAGGCTTATCGTATCATATAATAAGAATGAGGGGTTACAAGATGAATCTGGATCAATTCCAAAAAGACCTTGTTGCGTATGCCTCGGAAATCGGAATTGATAAAATCGGTTTTGCTTCGGCTGAACCTTTTTATAACCTGCGGCACCGGCTGATCCGCCAGCAGCAATTAAACTACCAATCCGGCTTTGAAGAGCCGGATATCGATAAGCGGACGCGCCCCGCTCTTTTGCTGGATGAAGCAGTAAGCATCATCGCCATTGCCATCGCTTACCCTTCCAAAATGAAAGATGCGCCTCAAGGAGTGAGAGGCGCACGACGCGGCATCTTTTCGCGCTCTTCGTGGGGGAAAGATTACCATGCCGCGCTTCGTGAGCGCTTGACGCTCTTAGAAGCGTTCATCGCTGCCCATTATCCGGACGCCCGCATGCGTTCCATGGTCGACACAGGCGAGCTGTCCGACCGGGCAGTGGCGGAACGGGCCGGAATCGGCTGGAGTGCAAAGAATACATCGATTATCACGCCGGAGTTTGGTTCGTATGTCTATCTGGGCGAAATGATCACCAATATTCCGTTCCGCTTTGATGAAGCAATGGAAGACCAGTGCGGGGACTGCCGTTTGTGCATCGACGTATGCCCGACTGGTGCAATAGTAGAAGGCGGCCAATTGAATGCCCAGCGCTGCATTTCTTTCCTGACGCAGACAAAAGGCTTTCTGCCGGATGAGTTCCGGACGGTGATCGGCAACCGGCTTTATGGCTGTGACACATGCCAGACGGTCTGTCCGAAAAACAAACGCAAAGCCAATGGGATCCATCCGGAATTCGAGCCGGATCCCGAAATTGCAAAACCGCTTTTGGAACCGCTGTTGACGATTTCCAACCGGGAATTCAAGAGCAAGTTCGGTTACGTCTCGGGTTCCTGGAGAGGCAAAAAGCCGATTCAGCGAAATGCCATTTTGGCGTTGGCCCATTTTAAAGAAGAAAGTGCCGTACCGGCATTGATTGAGCTGTTGATGAAAGACGACCGGCCGGTCATCCGGGGGACAGCGGCTTGGGCCCTAGGCAAAATCGGCACAGAAGAAGGGCTGCAAGCGCTCAAACAGGCGCAGCACACTGAGCAGGATGAAGAAGCATTAGCAGAAATTCAAAAAGGATTGGCATTTTTCGCCGAAGAATTGAAAGGATAAGTGAAAGATTTGGCTATACACATTGTTTTGTACCAACCGCTGATTCCAGCGAATACCGGGAATATTGCACGTTCATGTGCAGGGACGGGAGTGAAGCTCCATTTGATCCGTCCGCTTGGCTTTTCAACAGACGACAAAATGTTGAAGCGTGCCGGACTGGATTACTGGGAGCATGTCGACTTGAGCTATTACGACTCTTTGCAGGAATTGTTCGACCGGTACAAAGAAGGCGAGTTCTATTACATCACGAAATTTGGCACAAAAACCTATTCGACTTTCGATTTCTCGGACCGGGAAAAAGACCATTTCTTCGTTTTCGGACAGGAAACGAAAGGATTGCCGAAAGAATTGATTGAACAAAACCTGGACCATTGCCTGCGCATTCCGATGAATGAGCATATCCGTTCATTGAATCTGTCTAATACGGCAGCCATTCTGATGTACGAGGCATTGCGCCAACAGGATTTCCCGGATTTAACTTAATTGCAGGCATGAAAAAAGGACAGCCATTGGCTGTCCTTTTGCATTATTTCTTCTCGGTAGTACCTGGTTTGTCATCGAAGCCAGCAGTGAAGATAGCTAACAAGAACGCTACACAAATACCTAGGATTAGGATTAAGTTCATACGTAATGACCTCCTTGAAATTTGCAACTGTGTTTAGTATAGCGTAATCACGGGAAAAATGAAACAGAATGACGAATTGAAATGTGGAGATTTTCTGTACAAATTCCAACGTGCCTTTCGTAAGTTTTTGGGAATGTTGATAAAAATGAAACCTCTGTGGGTGTCATTCGTATAATAGGTAAATAAGGTTTAAAGAGGTGAAAAGGATGAAAATGAAAATTTCAGTCGCTTTATTATGGATTACCGGCCTTGCAGAAGCAGCGTTGGCTATTCCATTTATAGGAGGAAGTTTCGTCATATCAACGGGCTATACAGCGCTTGGTTTGATGTTTGTACTCCATGCGATCACCCTGTTCTTCTGCTTCCGTGAATACTCGCCAAAAAGCGGTTCGATTCTCGGGATCATTACCAGCGTCTTGGCATGGATTCCGCTAATCGGTTGGGCGCTTCACTTATTGACCGCTTTTGTGTTGATCGTCTCAGTTATGGTCGCTGGATTTGGAACGCGGGCTAGAATATAAAAAAACCGCCAAACGGCGGTTTTTTTCTATTTAATGCGGCGCAATGATGATCTGGATGGTGAACAAGACCGCAAATACATAAAGAATCGGATGGACCGTTTTAGCTTTGCCGATAAAGATTTTCATTAATGGGTATGTGATAAAGCCAAGGGCGATGCCGGTCGCGATGCTGGAAGTCAGCGGCATCATCAAGACGACAAGGAATGCCGGGAAAGCTTCGTCGAATTTCTCCCATTCAATCTGTTTGACAGAGCCGATCATCAGGCTGCCGACAATGATCAGTGCAGGAGCTGTGATGGCTGCCACATTGGAGAGGGCAGAAACGAAAGGTCCGAAAAAAGCGGCAATGATAAACAGGATGGCAACTGTCAGCGAAGTTAAACCTGTACGCCCGCCAGCGGCTACACCCGCTGTCGATTCTACATAGGCAGTCGTTGGGCTGGTTCCGACCATTGCACCGGCTGTCGCTGCAAAAGAATCAGCGAGCAAGGCCTGTCGCATGCGCGGCATATCATTGTTTTTCATTAGACCCGCTTGTTTCGCAACGCCGACCATGGTACCGGTCGTATCAAAGAGCGTAACCAGCAGGAAAGAGAAGACCACACCGTATAATCCATATTCAATGACCAACTGAACTGCTTCAACCGGATTCCAGACGAGAATGCCTTCAGGCAGAGAAGGCAGCTGGAGCAGTGCCCCTTCGAATTTCAGTTGGCCTGTAACGAGCGCAATCATGCCGGTTACGATCATGCCGTAGAAAATGCCGCCGTGGATTTTCAAAGACATAAAAATCAACGTGACCACCAAACCCACCAGAGTCAGTACGACCGGCGGCGAAGTTAAGTCGCCAAGGCCAACCAAATTGGCTTCATTGGCTACAATTAAATTACTGAGCCGAAGGCCGATAAAGGCGATAAACAAGCCAATGCCGGCAGTAATGGCGTGCTTTAAGTTTTCCGGAATCGCCTGGATTAAAATTTTGCGCAGGCGCGTCAAAGACAAAAGGACAAAAATCAAGCCGGCGATAAACACGGCTGAAAAAGCAGTGACGTAATCAATGGCTCCGTTGGATCCGAGGACCAATGAAGTGAAATAGGCATTCAATCCCATACCGGGTGCGATGGCAATCGGGTAATTGGCGAACAGCGCCATCCATAAGGTGCCGATCGCAGCAGCGATGATGGTGGCCATAAAGACTTGGTCAAAAGGAACGCCAGCTGCACTTAAGATGACGGGATTGACAATTACGACATAAGCCATCGTCAAAAAAGTCGTCATGCCGGCAAGAATTTCTGTTTTTACAGTAGTACCGTTTTCTTTTAACTGAAACATGGGTGTTACTCCTCCTAAAACACGAACATTTTAAACAACGTTTACTATATTATTCGCTTTTGTTCGAGAAAGCAAGCGATTTTTATAAAAAAAGGCAAGGCAGTCGAATTTTCTTCAGCTTATTTGTACAATAGGAAAAGAAAGGATGATGAATATGGATTTAACGATCAATTCAACAAAAACTTTACATAATGGCGTTGAAATGCCGCGCTTTGGCCTTGGGGTCTACAAGATGACCGACAAAGAAGTGGCTGTCGAAGCGATGCTTGCCGCTATCGATGCAGGCTACCGTGCCATTGATACAGCCGCGGTTTATCAAAATGAAAACGAAGTCGGCGAAGCCTTACGTTCTTCACGTGTGAAACGGGAAGAATTGTTCATCACTTCAAAAGTATGGAACACCGACCAAGGGTATGACAATACGCTGCGTGCTTTTGAAGCGTCTCTGGAGCGTCTCGGCTTTGATTACCTGGACCTGTATTTGACCCATTGGGCGATTCCAGATACGTATGAAGAAACATACCGGGCGATTCAACGCCTCTATGATGAAAAGCTGGTGCGTTCGATCGGTGTGTCCAATCACCAGCAGCACCATTTGGAAAAAATCCTGGCCAAAGCGAATACAAAGCCGATGGTCAACCAGATCGAACTGCATCCGCAGCTGACCCAGGAACCGCTGCGTGAATTCTGTGCAGAAAATGAGATTGCGGTCACATCCTGGTCGCCGCTTGCACGCGGCCGCCTGCTGGAAGACCCGGTCCTTGCAAAAATCGGCGAAGCGCATGGCAAGTCCATTGCTCAAGTGGTGATCCGCTGGCATCTGCAGAGCGATTTGATTGTCATTCCAAAATCGGTAACGCCGTCGCGCATTGTGGAAAATGCTGATGTCTACGACTTTGCTTTATCCGCTGAAGAAATGAAGATGATCGACGAATTGAATCAGGACTGGCGTGCTGGAACGCATCCGGACCAAATTACAGTATAAAAAGAAAACCGCCAAATTGTTGGCGGTTTTTTTGTGGATGTTTGTAAAAATTAGAATGTATCCGTGATATTATATAATGAAATAATCTGAAAAAGGAAGGAGCCTTCAATGAGCAAAAAAGAATTTATTCTAGATCAACTGGCAGTATGCCGCAATACAGATAGTTGGTTCAAACCTCTAAGTAAAGCGCTTGAAGGCCTGACTGCAGAACAGGCCAGCTGGAAGCCGAATAAGGATTCACATTCCATTGCTCAAATTGCAAACCATCTCTTCTTTTACAACGAGCGCTGGCTTCAGCGGTTCCGCGGACAAATCATCAATGATTATCCGGAAACCAATGCGTCCACATTTACAGAATTAAACAATGTTACAGAAGAAAATTGGATAGCGCTGGCCCAGCACCTGGATCAAAGCTTAGAGAAGTGGCAGCAAGCAATCGGACAAGCCACTGAAGAAGCACTTCATAAAAACATCCCGGAATTCCCTGAAGAAGCTGTCTGGTGGGAAGCGCTATCCAATCTTTGTACGCATAACGCCTATCATATTGGACAAATGATTTACATCCGCAAAATGCAGGGAAGCTGGATCATTGCAGAAGACTGGTATTGAGCAAAAGAAAAAAGGCACCGGCTGTGGTGCCTTTTTATTAACGGTCTTTATCTTCAACCACAATTTTTTCATGGGTGAACGGATGGATAAACGACATGCGGAAAGCGTGGAGATGGTAGGACCCGTCTTGGGTCAGCGGTCCGTCGTATAGTTCATCTCCAATAATCGGATGTCCGATATGGGACAGGTGGGCACGGATCTGGTGTGTCCGGCCGGTTTCCAAAGTCAAGTGGAGCAAAGATTTGCCTTCCATTTGCTTCAGCACTTTGAAATGGGTGACAGCGCTTTGGCCAGATGGGGAAACGCGTCGGCGCGTCGCATGATGGCGGTCGCGGCCGAGCGGAAAATCGATTGTGCCGGATTTATTGTGGACTTTTCCTTTGACAACAGCCTCGTAATCCCGAACCAATTGCTTTTGCTCGAGCATGCGGTCGAGTACATTTTTGGCAACAGGGTGTTTGGCGACCATCAAGAGGCCGGATGTTCCTTGGTCGAGGCGGTGTACGTGTTCGCCGTAAGTTCCGCCGCTGCGGATGATATGGCCCAGTATGGCATTAATGAATGTATCATTCTGCCCGACTTCATTCGGATGCGTCGCCATGCCTTTCGGCTTCCGCGCGATGATAAAATGGTCATCTTCAAAAAGAATCGGAAGTTCAATGTCGTGATTCGGTTCATAAGGCGAGCCGGCAGGCGGCAAGTCGAAATGCAGCACGGTTCCTTTTGCCAAGGGCTCTTTCCAGATCACTTCCTGAAACTTGTCGTTCTTGACGCTTTTCGCCATCCGCATTTCGTGGACCACTTTTTTCCCAAGGCCCCATTCTTTTCTCAACAGTTCTTCAACGGTCATGCCGTCGTCCTGTACTTCATAACTCCAGGTCATCATTCATTCCTCCATATAAAAGGGCCATGCGCACAAGCACATGGCCCTTTGTTTATTTTTTTAAGACTACTTTGTTAAAGAATTCTTCCATGTTTTCTTTCGGTTGTTCTCCAACCCAGCGCGAGACTTCTTCGCCATTCTCGTAATGGACTAGTGTCGGTGTCGCTTCGATGAAATATTGCTGCCATCCTTGTTCATACTCTAACAGATTGTATTGCAGAACGTCTACATCCATATCTTCAGCAACCGGCATCAAAACAGGCGTAGTTGCCTGGCAATGCGAGCAAGTCGGGCTGAAGAAATAAACCGTCGTCGGTTCGCCGCTTGCAATTTTTTTATCCAGTTCATCCGGCAGAACGATGTTTTGGTAATTCTCATCATCCAGCTGATCGATTGTTGCCTGGTTCAAATCTTCTGTATCGTAGGGGTTATTGGCAAGCTTGCTGCTGTTCGACTGATTGGTCAAAAAGATGATCAGACCGAAAATCAACACAACGGCTGCACCAATAATAATCATTTTCTTCATTTTACTTTTCCTCCTTCAAAGACTTCCACAGGTAGATGCTCATGCCTGCAATCAAAATAAAAGCAGTCAGCGCTAAAAATGGAATGGTGATGAATCCGAGATAATTGATGTACTCGCCTGTGCAAGGCACACGTCCGCATGCTGGAGCAGTATCGGACAGGAAGTCCAGTTTTTGGATTCCATAATGGTAAAGTGAGATGCATCCGCCAATCACTGAGAACACCAGTGTGGTAAGTGCGATTTTAACATTTTTCTGAACATAGGCGATTCCGATGATAATGACGAGCGGGTACATGAAGATCCGCTGGACCCAACACAACACACATGGTTCATATCCCCGGATTTCAGAAAAATACAGTGAACCCATAGTGGCCACAAGTGCCACTCCCCACATGGAAAGCAAAATATTCTCTTGGCGTTTCGACATTGGCAGGTACCTCATTTCAAAATTTACTTCCTTAAAAGTATAATTGTTATATGCAAACAAGTAAATTAATATTAACTTGCGCTTTAATCCTATATAATAAAGTTTGAAACTTTTGTGAAGGAGTGTCTGCAGTGCCAGAACAATTCGATTTATCCGATTTTGAAAAAAGCATGGTCATCCGTGAGATGACTTATTCTGATATTGATGCCATCCTGGAAATGCAGCGTCTGTGTTTTCCAGGGATGGATCCTTGGAAGGAAGAACAATTGCGCAGCCACTTGGGCGTTTTCCCGCAAGGCCAGCTCGTCGCTGAATTGGACGGAAAAGTCATCGGGTCGTGTTCGAGTTTATTGATCAACTTTGATGAGTATGATGACCGCCATACCTGGGACGATGTGACCGACGGCGGTTACATCACCAACCACAACCCCGACGGCTACAATATGTACGGGATTGAAGTAATGGTGCACCCGGATTATCGCCGGATGCAAGTAGGGCAGCGCCTGTATGAAGCCAGAAAAGAACTGGCTCGCGAATTGAACTTAAAATCGATCATTCTTGGGGGACGCATTCCGAACTACCATAAACATGCGGATGAAATGTCGCCAAGAGAATATGTGGATTCGGTATCGCGCCACAAAATTTACGATCCTGTTTTAACTTTCCAATTGATGAACGGCTTCCAATTAATGCGCATCAATCCGAATTACTTGCAGGATGATTTGGCATCCGGCAAGTATGCCACGTTAATGGAGTGGAACAATGTTGACTACAAACCGATTTCCAAACGGCATTTTAAAACAAGTTTGCCGGTTCGCATCTGTGTGGTCCAATATTTGATGCGTGCGATTGAATCGTTTGATGACCTCGCGAACCAAGTGGAATACTTTGTAGATGTTGCTTCGGATGCCCATTCTGATTTCGTGGTGTTCCCAGAAATTTTCACGACTCAGCTGATGTCATTCCTGAACGAACCATCACCGAGCCAAGCCGTCCGCAAGTTGACGGAATATACGCCGCAGTATATTGAATTGTTTACGGACCTAGCAGTACGCTACAATGTCAATATTATTGGCGGGTCGCATTTCGTAAAAGAAGAAGACGATGAAATTTACAACATTGCGTATTTGTTCCGCCGCGACGGTTCGATTGACAAGCAGTACAAAATCCACATCACGCCGAATGAACGGAAATGGTGGGGAATTTCAGCAGGGGATTCGGTCCGCGTATTTGATACGGATTGCGGGAAAATCGCGATCCAGATCTGTTACGATATCGAATTTCCGGAATTGGCGCGCATTGCGACCGATATGGGAGCGAACATCATTTTCTCCCCATTCTGTACAGAAGACCGCCAAGGCTATCTTCGTGTGCGTTACTGTGCACAGGCCCGCGCTGTGGAAAACCAGATTTACACCGTTATTTCCGGAACAGTCGGCAACTTGCCGCAAACGGAAAACATGGATATCCAATATGCCCAGTCCGGCATTTTTGCACCAAGCGATTTTGAATTTGCCCGTGATGGCATTGTAGGTGAAACCAATGCCAACCTGGAAATGGTGCTGATCGGGGATGTCGATCTTGAAATCCTTCGCCGCCAGCGCCAAAATGGTACGGTCAAGCAGCTGAAAGACCGCCGCCATGACGTTTACAGCATCAATTACAAAAAAGATTGATTTACAGGCCGCTTCCATAAAAGGAAGCGGCTTTTATTTGGTTTTTTTGGTAAACTAATTGATATGGAGGGATGTATATGACATGGAAAGAACGTATCAAACGGTGGTTGGAACATGACAATCTCGATGAAAACACAAAACAGAGTTTGATTCTGCTTCAAGAAGATGAAAAGTTGGCGGAAGATGCATTTTATCAAGATTTGGTGTTTGGTACCGGCGGAATGCGCGGCGAAATTGGACCGGGCACAAACCGCATGAATGTCTACACAGTCCGAAAAGCTTCGCAAGGAATCGCCGATTACATCAAAGAAAACGGCGAACAGGCCATGGCGCGCGGAATGGTGATTGCCTATGACAGCCGGCGCATGTCCCCTGAGTTTGCGCTGGAAGCGGCCCGTACATTCGCTGCCAACGGCATCCACACGTATTTGTACAGCGGTCCTCGGACGACTCCGCAATTGTCGTTCAGTGTCCGGTATTTGAATGCCTTTATGGGGATTGTCATTACGGCAAGCCATAATCCGCCGGAATACAATGGCTATAAAGTCTACGGCGAAGACGGCGCCCAGCTGAATCTGGAAGATGCAGACCGGGTGATCGACTACGTCAGCCGGGTAGAAGATGAGCTGAATATCGTCAACAATCAGTACGAAGAAAGCTTGCTGGTCAAAATCGACGAGAAGATGGACCAGGCTTATATCGCGAACGCTTTGACGGTGCAGGAGCAATCGGCTTCACCAATTTCTGCTGTATTTACGCCGCTTCATGGCGCTTCAGGTGCTACTGTTAAACGGCTGCTGGAAACGGCAGGGTATGACGGCATCACTTACGTTAAAGAACAGATGGAACCGGATGGTGAGTTCCCGACCGTAAAATCGCCGAATCCGGAAGAAGCATCGGCTTTTGAAATGGCACAGGTTTACGGCAAGGAAAATGGTGCCGATCTGCTGATCGCAGTGGACCCGGACGGCGACCGTGTTGGAATTGCGGTTTGGAGCGGAAGCCATTATGAACTGCTGTCCGGCAACCAAACCGGCGCGATTCTGATTGAGTACGTGCTGCGCCAAAAGCAGAAAAAAGGGACGTTGCCTGAAAATGGCCGTATTTTCAAAACGATTGTAACTTCTGAGTTTGGCCGCGTGATTGCCGATTCGTACGGTGTCGACTGTGTCGATGTGCTGACCGGTTTTAAATTCATCGGCGAAAAATTGAAAGAAAACGATGTGAAGAAAGAATTCGAGTTTTTATTCGGCTATGAAGAAAGCTACGGCTACTTGATCCGTGATTTTGCACGGGACAAAGATGCCGTACAGGCCGTCTTGTTGCTTGTAGAAGCGGCTGCGTATTACAAAACGCAAGGCCAAAGCCTGCACGATGTACTTATCGATCTATACGGCCGTTTCGGCTGGTACCGGGAAGCGCTTGTTTCAGTGACGAAAAAAGGCGTAGATGGTGCGCGTGAAATCCAAGGATTGCTTGCGGGCATGCGTGAAGAGCCGCTCCAAGCGATTGCAGGCATCCCGGTCGTTTCCATCGAAGATTACGAAACGCAAAAACGGGTTTTTGTGGATATGAACACTGATGAAAAAATCGAATTGCCGCAAGCGAACGTCATCAAGTATTTCCTGAAAGACGGATCGTGGGTGTGCCTGCGCCCGAGCGGAACGGAGCCGAAAGTGAAATATTATTTCGGAGTCTTCGCCGATACGGAACAGGAAAGCGACGAGAAGCTGGAACTGATCAAAGAATCGTTCCTGGATGAAATGAACAGAAGATGACAAGAGCTCTCTGTACAGGGAGCTGAGTTTATAGACAAAAGACTTTTTATGTTTGAGAGATGAATGAAAATGCAACAGGACATGGCGGATCCTCTGTTACAGCCGGACGCGTTCCGCGGGCTTGTGCCGAACTAACTCGGAACTTGCGTCCCAAGTGGATTTCGGCACTTCGTCGCTACGCTGCCCCGCTGGAGTCGCCGGCTTCCACTCCGGACCCTTAACATGAAGGTTATCTGGATGTGTCGCTTTACCTCTTAGGAATGTCTGTTTAAACTTCAATCCGATTACCATTAACTATCGAATCAAAGAGAGACGCCCCAACCGGTTCGGCCACGAAGACTCCTGTGGGACCAGTGAAAGCTGAAGACCCCGCAGGAGCAGAGCGACGAGGAGGCTGAGGCTGAGCCCACGGAAAGCGAAGTGGCCGGTCCGGTTGGGTTTATGCATTTGTATTCATTTCATTTAAACTTTTTCTTCAGTCTAAGCTCCCTTTACAGGGAGCTTTTTCATTCAAAAGGACGAGGCGAAAGCCGGATGAAAACGTGTATGGTAGAACTAATGGCGATGGGAGGGGCAAGAATGGTATTGGATGAACATTCCAATGTGATTTTATTGAAAGAAATTGCGGAATTGCTGAATGAGGAAACGGATATGGACCGGATGCTGGAAGGGGCCATCTGGAAATTATTGAATGGCTCCAATTTTGAAACCGCCTGGATTTTTTTCATCGACGAAAAAGGCAAACACAAATTGGTGGCCCAAGCGAATCTTCCTGAAGCCTTAAAAGCGAACGGCTGCCGGCATCTCCAAAAAGGCGGTTGCTGGTGCGTTAAACGATATCACGACGGCGATTTGAAAAAAGCTTCCAATATCATTGCCTGCCAGCGGATTGAAAATGCCCGAACCACAAAAACGAAGGGTTCCGGAGGCATCACCCATCATGCGACTGTGCCGCTGCAGTCGGGGACAGAGAAATTCGGCCTGCTGAACATTGCCGCCCCGGAGAGAACGGGATTTTCAGCAGATGAATTGGCGCTGCTCGAATCCGTGGCGTTTCAAATCGGTTCGGCAATCAAGCGCATCGTGCTGACGAAGCAGGAACAGGAATTGGCGCTGGTAAAAGAACGCAACCGGTTGGCGCGGGATTTGCATGATTCGGTCAATCAGCTGCTGTTTTCTGTTACGCTTACGGCAAGAGGCGGCAGTGAAATGTCTGCCGAGCCGGAAGTGCAGGAAACGTTCCGCGACATCCAGCATTTAACCCAGGAAGCGCTGAATGAAATGCGTGCGCTTATTTGGCAGCTGCGGCCAAAAGGGCTGGAGAGCGGATTGCTGGAAGCCATTAAAGGCTACGCCGAAATGCTCGGTTTGACGACAGAAGTGAAAGTGACAGGCGTCATTCAATTGCCTTCGCGCGCCGAAGAGACGCTGTTCCGCATTGCCCAGGAAGCCTTGAATAACATCCGGAAGCATGCAGGCGTCAACAAAGTCGAGTTGTTCATGTCGGTCACTTCTTCTGATGTGCTATTGGTGATTAAAGACGAAGGCCGGGGGTTTTTGCTGGATGAGCGGCTCTACATACCTTCCATCGGCATTCAAAGCATGCGGGAACGGGCGCAGGCCGAAGGCGGGACCGTCGACTGGTCGAGCGAAATTGGAAAAGGAACGGAAATTCTTGTTCGAATACCGTACTAGATTAAGGAGTGGTAGGCATGGTGAAAGTGTTGATTGCCGATGATCATCATGTGGTTCGTCGCGGCTTGCTGTTTTTTCTAAAGACGCAAAAAGACATTGAAGTCGTCGGGGAAGCAGTAAACGGCAAAGAAGCGGTGGAGATGGCCGGAAAACTTCAGCCGGATCTCGTCTTGATGGATTTGGTTATGCCAGTCATGGACGGCATAGAAGCCACACGGGAAATTAAAGAACTATATCCGGAAATCATCGTCTTGATGCTGACCAGTTTCTCGGACCGCGATCATGTGGTGCCGGCAATGGAAGCGGGGGCAGCCGGCTACCAGTTGAAAGACATCGAACCGGATGAACTGGTGGCGTCGCTCCGCAGTTTGATGCGCGGCGAAAATACTGTGCATCCGAAAGCCAATTCGGAATTATTAAAAGGGCCGGCTGAACCGGCGCCGCATACTGTGAATCTGTTGACGCCGCGCGAGAAGGAAGTGTTGGCGGAACTGACAAAAGGCAAAAGCAACCGTGAAATTGCATCCGCTTTATTTGTCACCGAAAAAACGGTCAAGACGCATATTTCCAATATTTTTGCCAAACTGGAAGTTCAGGACCGGACGCAAGCCGCGCTTTATGCGGTCAAGCACGGGTTGACTGAAGCTTAAAAATTAAAAAGCAGGCACCTACAAAAATTCGTAGGCGCCTGCTTTTATTCGTTCTTTTATCGTTTCTTGACCGGCCGTTTTCTGGAATCCTTCGTAATTTGCTTCCACTTGCTGCGCTCTGCCTTTTGGGCGGCCGCATCGCTTTTTCGTTCCATATGCGCCAGTTCGCGCTTTAGTTTCAAGTAACTTCTGTAGCGGTCCCGCTGCAATTCGCCTGTCAAAAGCGCTTCCTGGACGCGGCAGCCCGGTTCGTTGCCATGCTGGCAGTCCCGGAACCGGCAATGATCGGCAAGCTGCTCGACATCGGAAAAACCGCTTTCGATGCCTTCTTCATAATCGCCAAGCTGAAATTCACGCATGCCCGGCGTGTCGATCAACAAACCGCCCCCAGGCAGCCGGACCAGTTCACGGTGCGTGGTCGTATGGCGGCCTTTGCTGTCGTCTTCCCGGATGTCCTGGACAGCCATCAATTCACTGCCGGACAAAGCGTTGATGAGAGAAGATTTTCCAACGCCGGAAGAACCAAGGAGTGCTCCGGTCTTATTCGGTGTAAGCAGGTTTTGCAAGTTTTCAATGCCTTCACCGGTAACGCTCGATACCGGATATACCGGCAAACCGAATGCAACCGATTCCACTTCCTGCAGAAAAGGTTCCAAATTCTCGCATTGATCCTTCTTCGTCAGCACAATCACCGGATTGGCACCTGAATCCCAAGCAGCGATTAAGTAGCGCTCCAAACGTCGGACATTGAAGTCATGATTCAGCGACATGACGAGGAAGACATAGTCGACGTTCACCGCGATCAATTGGATTTCGGAAGTATCGCCCGCTGCTTTTCGCGAAAATTGGGAAGAGCGGGGGAGCACTTGATGGATGATCCCTTTTTCTTCTCCGGGCATTTGTTCGACCATGACCCAGTCGCCCACTGCCGGAAATTCGCTGTGCAAATGCTCGTGCCGGTATTTGCCGGAAAGCGTGCTCAGCCATTCGCCGCTGTTTGTCACAACCCGGTATATATTTTTATGTTCGAGTGTAATGCGCCCCGGAATGCCGGCGGCGCCGATTTTTTCTTGCCAAGCTGTATTCCAGCCGTATTGTTCGATCCAATTCAATGTAAGTTCCTCCTATTTATGCAAAATAAAAAACCATGGATGCGCGCAAATCGCAATCCATGGTTCCCGGGCATAATGGAAGAAGCGTATCGTCAGCGATACACGGAGCGGGACATCATGGATTGGATTTGCGTATTCAAAAATAAAATAGCCATAATGCCTCACCTCTTTCTTCAAGTTACTTTAAAGATACTGCAAGCAGAAAGAGGGGTCAAGGTTTTTTTATCCGAAAATAAAAACTTATCCAATCATTCAGGATTTTTGTTAGTTTCTTCAGAGAAAAGGGAATAGAACAACAGAATGCGAACGGCATATTGGTAATTTTTAAAGGAGGGACTCATATGGTTGAATCTAAATGGTGGAAGCTCGGCGCAGCAGCGGTACTATCTGCGAGCATGCTGGGGGCCTGCGGCAGCGGCGATGGAGACGATGACAATATTGAAGTGGAAGATCCGGCAACAGACGAAGACGAGCAGGATTCAGATATTGGGACAGATACAGAAGAAGAGCTGGAAGATGACACAAATGAAGAAAAACAAGACGGCGATGCGCCTTAATAGCAGAAGAGAGCCACGGATCCGTGGCTTTTTTTTGTGGAAAAAATTACAGGAGAATGCCCATAAAAAATTAAAGAGGACTTGCATTTATAATTTGGAAGCGCTAACATTAAGTTAATATTCTGAACATACCAACCGGTTAGTACCAGAAAGGTGGAAAAAGGAAAATGGATTTTTCGTATTCAGACAAGACCGCAAAACTGCAGGAACAATTAACTTTATTTATGGAGGAACACGTATACCCGAACGAAAAACTATTTGAAGAACAATTGAATGCTCAGGAGAACCGCTGGTCACAAGTGCCTCCGATTATGGAGGAGCTAAAACAAAAAGCGAGAGAAGCGGGGCTGTGGAATTTATTTCTGCCGGAAAGTGAGTACGGAGCAGGGCTGACCAATCAGGAATATGCGCCGTTATGTGAAATCATGGGCAGGTCGCTGATCGGTCCGGAAGTGTTTAATTGCAACGCACCGGATACCGGCAATATGGAAGTGCTCGTCCGCTACGGCATGGAAGAGCAAAAAGAGAAATGGCTAAAGCCGCTCCTTGCCGGAGAAATCCGTTCATGCTTCTCCATGACGGAACCGGATGTGGCGTCGAGCGATGCGACGAATATTGAAGCGTCAATTGTTAGGGACGGCGATGACTACGTCATCAACGGCCGCAAATGGTGGTCATCGGGCGCAGGGGATCCACGCTGCAAAATTTCCATTGTCATGGGGAAAACGGATCCAGACGGCCCGAAATACGAGCAGCAATCCATGATTCTGGTGCCGCTCGACACACCGGGTGTAAAAATCGAACGACTGTTGTCAGTATTCGGATATGATCACGCGCCGCACGGCCACGCTGAAATCACGTTCGATAACGTACGGGTGCCTGCTAGCAACATGATTTGGGATGAAGGAAAAGGGTTTGCGATTGCGCAAGGCCGTCTGGGCCCTGGCCGCATCCACCATTGCATGCGCTTGATCGGTGCAGCGGAACGTGCGCTTGAAGAAATGTGCAAACGCGTCCAAAGCCGTGAGCCGTTTGGAAAGCCGCTCGCTAACCAAGGGGTCGTCCGCGAATGGATTGCCGATTCGCGGATTGAAATCGAACAAGCCCGTTTGTTGACGCTAAAAGCCGCTTATATGATGGATACAAGCGGCAATAAAGAAGCGAAAGCCGAAATTGCAATGATCAAAGTTACAGCGCCGAATATGGCCCTGCGCGTCATTGACCGGGCGATTCAGGCCTTCGGCGCAGCGGGAGTCAGCGATGATTTCACATTGGCTGCCCAGTGGGCGAATTCACGGACGCTGCGCTTAGCCGACGGTCCGGATGAAGTTCACCGCAACCAGATTGCCCGCCTGGAATTAAAGAAATATGCTCAATCCGAAAAAGCGACAGACAGCTTCTCCGCTTTAGAAACACGCTAAACAAAGCCTGCCATTAAAACACATTGGGGGAAAGTAGATGACAATGAACGAGATTGCGTCCAAGCATTACCCGCAGGATATCCAGTCTGCAATGGAATTTCAAAACAAGACGATGCCGGAAATTTTAGCGGAAACAACAGCGAAAATACCGGGCCACACAGCGCTTAAATTCTATCAGAAGGAAATCAGCTTTAAGGAATTGCATGTTTTATCAACAGTTTTTGCTTCATCGCTTCAAGGCTCCGGCGTGGAAAAAGATGACCGGGTTGCAATCATGCTGCCTAACTGCCCGCAGTATGTCATTTCGTATTTCGGTGTTTTAAAGGCGGGAGCGACGGTTACCCAAATCAATCCGATGCTGATGGAAAACGAATTGATCCATATTTTCAAGGACTCAGGAGCAGAAACAGTTGTGGTATATGAACCGCTTTACCCACGCATCAAAGCGATTGCCGGACATACCTCGATAAAAACCATTATTGTCGTGAGCTTTGCCGAAGAACCGGCTCCACTCGAAGAAGATTATTCGTTTCAGGCATTTATAGAAAAAGGGGATGGGCAGCTAAAGCCAGTTTCGGTTGACCCGGCTGAAGATGTGGCGGTCCTGCAATATACCGGCGGCACCACTGGACTATCCAAAGGGGCGATGCTTACCCACCGCAATATCGTGGTGAATGCTTATCAGTCGCAGGAATTCTTTAAAAATGAAGTGACGTTCGGGGAAGAAAGCTGTTTGACGGTCATTCCGCTATTCCATGTATTTGGCATGACGTCCGCCATGAACCTGTCGATATTGAATGGCTCCAAAAATATTTTGCTGCCGCGTTTTGATCTGCAGGAAGTGCTGGAGACGATCAAGCGCGAACAACCGACGACATTCCCGGGCGTGCCAACGATGTACATTGCAATCACCAATCACCCGGAAGCAGAGAAATACGGAATCGACAGCATCCATATTTGCAATAGCGGCAGTGCACCGATGCCGCTGGAGACGATGAAGGAATTTGAACGGAAAACCGGCGCGAAAATTTTGGAAGGCTATGGCCTCTCGGAAGCCGCTCCGACGACCCATTGCAATCCGCCGTTTGCAGAGCGCAAGCCGGGAAGCATCGGCATCGGATTCCCTTCGACCGAATACAAAGTAGTAGATTTGGCCACCGGGACAGAAGAAGTTCCAGTTGGCGAAAAAGGGGAATTGATCATCCGCGGCCCGCAAGTCATGAAAGGCTACTGGAACATGCCGGAAGAGACGGAAAATGCGCTACGGGACGGTTGGCTCTTTACCGGCGACATCGCACGGATGGATGAAGACGGCTATATTTACATTGTCGACCGCAAGAAAGACCTGATCATTTCAAGCGGCTACAATGTCTATCCGCGCGACATCGAGGAAATTTTATACGAGCATCCCGCGGTCCAAGAAGCGGTGGCGATTGGTGTCGCCGATCCTTACCGGGGAGAAAGCGTAAAAGCCATCATTGTCAAAAAAAATGGGCAGGAAGTGGCTGAAGAAGAACTGATCCAATGGTCCAAAGAGAAAATGGCTGCCTATAAAGTGCCGAGAATCATCGAATTCCGTACGGAACTTCCCAAAACAAACGTAGGGAAAATTCTGCGGCGGGCACTTCGTGATGAAGCGGCAGCCAAAGAATAAGCTTTATGAAAGGAACAGCCTGACGCCTCTTGCTGTTCCCTTTTTTTACCGAATTTTGGAAGGGTGTGCACGTGTGCCGAAACTCCATCTCTTATTGAAAAAAGAAGAAATTGACGAAGCGCGGATGCAGGAGGACAAGACAGCCGTTATTTTTGATGTGCTGCTGGCCACATCTACAATAGCCGCCTGTTTTTGGCATGGCGCTAAGGAAGTGATTCCGGTGCTGGACGGCGACGAAGCGAGAAAACAGGCGGTAGGACGGGAAATCGACAGCTTTTGCTTAGTAGGAGAATACAACGGAAAGACGATTGAAGGATTTCTTGACCCGAACCCATTGCAATTGAAAAAGCAGATTGCCGGAAAAACGGTTGTTTTGTCGACAACCAATGGTACCGTAGCTATACGAAAAGCAGCCGGTGCCAATAAAGTCTATACCGCTTCATTATTGAACGGCAGCGCTGTAGCCGATAAAATTGCCGCTGAGCACCAGGAAGAAACGATTGTCGCTGTTTGCTCGGGATCCGGCGGCGAGTTTTGCCTGGAAGATTTTTTCGGGGCCGGTTATTTTGTCGATTGCCTGATGCGGCAAACTACGCATTGGGAACTGACGGATTCCGCAAAAGCGGCCCGCATTTTCTATGAAACCAGCAAAAGCAACAGCAGAGAATTATTGAAGCAGTCGCGTGTCGGTGAAATGTTGATGAGTCTCGGATTTGAAGAAGAAATCGATTTTGTGGCAGAAGCTTCAAAGATTTCGCATGTTCCGTGGTTAAAGAACGGAAAGCTCGTCATCGATTAAAAACAAGGGGGAATTGGTATGGAAAAAGAACACGTTATTGTCAAACTGACGGATGGGGTCTTGTCGCTGCAGCTGAACCGGCCGGAAAGCCTGAATGCGTTCAGCCCGGAAATGATTTTGCGCTTAACCGAAGAAATCAAGGCTGCCGGAAGCAATCCGGAAGTCGGGGCTGTGATCTTGTCAGGAGCCGGACGCTCATTCTCAGCGGGAGGCGATGTGAAGACGATGGGCCAAGCCGGTCCTTCGGAAACGTATGACCATATCGGCAAACTAAACGAACTGGTACTGGCAATGCGTGCGCTTGAAAAACCAATCATTGCAGCAGTCCACGGTTTTGCAGCAGGAGCGGCATTTAATTTGGCGCTCGCCAGCGATTTGATAGTGGCAGCGGAAGACAGCAAATTTGTCATGAGCTTTGCACAGGTTGGGCTGATTTCCGATGGAGGCGGCCTTTATTTCCTGACGCGATTGGTTGGACCATACCGGGCAAAAGAACTGTTCTTTAGTGCGGAGCCGATTACAGCTGAACGAGCGAAAGAATGGGGAATCGTTAACCACTTATATCCGCTTGCGGAACTGGAACAGGGAGCTTTCGGGCTTGCTGCCCGCTTGGCAGCCGGTCCGTCCCGGACATTTGGGCTGATGAAAAAGATTGCCGACCAGGCAAGCACGGCTGGCCTCCCGGAAATTTTGGAACAGGAAAGAATCACGCAGGCCATGCTGGTGACAACCGATGATCACCTAGAAGGCGTCTTGGCGTTCAAAGAAAAACGGAAACCGGATTTCAAGAAGAAGCAGGAAGTTCTGTAAGAATGGCTTGAAAATCGCCGAAGGGAGAAACGGAATGGACACTACCCATTATAAATTTTGGCCAAGTCGAGTATCGAAAACTTTAACTGTTCCTGAAACCACTTTATACGACAATTTCGCTATGTCCACCAAAAAGTATCCACAGAAAACCGCCTTATATTATTACGGTGCGGAGTATACGTATGTGCAATTAAAAGAAGAAATTGATGCGCTGGCTGGTTATTTGGAGAAGGAGATGGACGTTTCGAAAGGGGAACGGGTGCTGCTGTTTATGCAGAATTCGCCTCAATTCCTGATTAGCTATTACGCCATTCTAAGAATGAGGGCCATTGTAGTGCCGGTCAATCCTATGAATACGGCAGAAGAACTGGCGTTTTACATCCAGGACGGCGAAATCCGCTGTGGCATTGTCGGCCAAGAGCTGTACGGAAGAATTGAAGAACTGAAAGGATCAGCTATGCTTGAATCGGTTATAACGGCGGCTTATTCCGAGTACGCCGGTGCACAAGACGGAATCGGCAATCGTCCGCCGGTTGTTGAGGAAGCCGTCCGGAGGTTTGCCCGTGCAGTGTCTTGGAAGCAGGCAGTTGAAGCAGGGCATGAACCTTCCGAATACTCGGGAGAAACGTCCGATATTGCGGTGATGCCATATACTTCAGGAACAACCGGTTTGCCGAAAGGCTGTATCCATACAAACCGGTCCGTGCAAGCGAATACGGTGGGGACGTTCCACTGGATGAATGTTACGTCTGATGCGGTTGTTTTGGCCACTTTGCCGCTTTTTCATGTAACCGGAATGGTCCACAGTATGCACATGCCGATTTACGCCGGAGCCGCCATGGTGATGATGACACGGTGGGATCGTGAGTATGCGGCTAAGGCGATTGAAGCTTATCAATGCACACATTGGATCAACATCAGTACGATGATCATTGATTTCTTGTCGAATCCACGTTTGGAAAAATATAAGCTTTCTTCTCTTCAGGTGATTGGAGGAGGCGGCGCGCCGCTGCCGGCAGCAGTCGGTGAAAAATTGACCAAAACGATTGGCTTGAAATACGTGGAAGGCTACGGCTTATCGGAAACGATTTCCCAAACCCATTTCAATCCGCCGGACCGGCCGAAGCTGCAGTGCCTGGGGATTCCTTCGTTTGATGTGGATGCACGGATCATTGATCCTTCCACGGGCAAAGAATTGGAAGCGGGGAAGGAAGGGGAACTGGTTATCCGCGGTCCGCAGGTATTTGCCGGCTATTACAACCGCGACGATGATAATCGGAATTCTTTTGTTGAACTGGAGGGGCTTTCGTTCTTCCGGACAGGTGATATTGCCAGACGCGATGAAGAAGGGTATTACTTTATGGTCGACCGGGTTAAGCGGATGATCAATGCTGCCGGCTTTAAAGTCTGGCCGACCGAAGTCGAATCGCTGCTTTATAAGCATCCGGCCATCCAACAGGCATGCGTCGTCGGAATTCCCGATGCGCGGAGAGGCGAAACGGTCAAAGCTTTTGTCATTTTAAATGACGGGCAGGAAAAAACGGTTTCGGAAGAAGAAATCATCGAATGGGCGAAAAATGAAATGGCAGCCTATAAATATCCACGTGTCATTGAGTTCCGGAAATCGTTTCCCACAACCAGCAGCGGAAAAATTCTATGGCGCAAACTGCAGGAAGAAGAAAGACAAAAATCCGAGGAGGTTTTGTAGATGGCAAAACAAGTAGAAACGGTAACCGGACCCATTGCTCCCGAAGCGATGGGAAAGACCTTGATTCACGAACATTTCATTTTCGGCTACCCTGGATTTCATGGAGACGTAACTCTTGGGCCGTTCAACCGGGAAGCTGCCGTGGAAGCCGGCGTGCAGGCCGCGAAAAAGATGATGGCTCATGGTGTGCAGACGGTCGTCGATCCGACGCCGAATGAATGCGGCCGGGACCCGGAAGTCTTAAAAGAAATTTCCGAAAAGAGCGGACTGCAGATTATTTGCGCGACCGGCTATTATTACGAAGGGGAAGGGGCTACTCCTTATTTTAAGTTCCGGGCGTCTCTTGGCACTGCTGAACAGGAAATCGGTGAAATGTTCTCAGCGGAAATCAAAGAAGGCATTGGTGGAACGAATATCAAACCCGGCATCATCAAACTGGCTTCCAGTAAAGACATCATCACGGATTATGAAAAAATGTTCTTTAGAGCTGCAGCGCAAGCCCAAAGAGAAACCGGCATCACGTTATTGACGCATACCCAGGAAGGCACGATGGGGCCGGAACAGGCGCAGCTTCTTTTAGAGCTCGGTGCGAACCCTGCAGGCATCGTCATTGGCCATATGTGCGGCAATACGGATCCGGCTTACCATAAGCGGACCCTTGAAACCGGCGTGAACATCGCTTTTGACCGATTTGGTTTGCAAGGGATGGTTGGAGCTCCTTTTGACCATCAGCGGATTGCCACGTTGCTTGAGCTGCTGGCTTTGGGATACGAAGACCAAATTATGCTTTCACATGATTCCATTAGCATGTGGCTGGGCCGGCCGCCGGTCATTCCAGATGCGGCGCTGGGCGCAATCGCAAACTGGCATCCAACGCATTTGTTTGAAACAGTGATTCCCGAACTCCAAAAAGCAGGCGTGACCGATGAGCAGCTCGATAAAATGTTTATGGAAAATCCGAAAAAACTGTTTGCTGCAGAAACTGTAGCGGTGTAAAGGAAAGGGCTGAAATTCAGCCCTTTTTTATTTTGGGTCAGTCGAACATTATGCGGATTTAATCATTTGTTTGCAGGTAATCATAAGGTGAAATCATTTGTTCAACATAAATGGAAATTTAAGCATATTGAACGAGACAAAAACAAGCAAGTGCGGGTATATGTAAGAAAAAGGAGGAGTAGCGATGAATACATTCAATTCCGGAGAAGCCCAGTTGTTCACAGAGAAGTTCATTCAAGACCCTTACCCTACTTATGCAAAACTGCGCGAAATGGATCCCGTTCACCAAGTGAGGTTTCCGGACGGTCAGAAAGGCTGGCTGATTACGAATTATGAAGACGCGGCTGCTGTATTAAAAGATCAGCGTTTTATCAAAGACTATTCGAAGCTGTTTGGCGGGACGATGGACCAGATGTCTGTTTTTACACAGAATATGCTGTTTTCCGATCCGCCGGACCATAAGCGATTACGCGGGTTGGCACAAAAAGCGTTCACCCCTAAAATGATTTCAGGGATGCGAGACCGGATTCAGGAAATTGCCGATGAATTGCTGCATGAGATGGAGAACAAAAAAACCATCAATTTAATTGACGATTTTGCGTTTCCATTGCCGATTAGTGTTATTTGCGAAATTTTGGGCGTGCCGGTAGAAGACCGCGACAAGTTCCGCCTTTGGTCGAATTCGTTGATTGAAGGCACAAGCGGAGAAATAGGGGTTAGTGTTTACGAACATATGACGCAGTTTATCCAATACTTAGGCGAATGGTTTGCGAAAGTGCATGAGCAGCCCGGAGATGATTTGATCAGCAATTTGATTATAGCCGAAGAAGAAGGGGACCGGCTGACGCAAAAGGAATTGTATGGTGTCGTCTCGCTTCTGATAATTGCAGGGCATGAAACAACCGTCAATTTGATCGGCAATACAGTACTGGCACTGCTGGCACATCCAGAGCAGCAGCAAAAGCTCAGAGAGCAGGCGGAACTGATTTCACAAGCGATTGAAGAGTCGCTTCGGTATAACGGACCGGTTGAATTCAGCACGTCCCGCTGGGCAAGTGAAGACATCGAATTCAAAGGCAAGCAGTTCCAAAGAGGCGATTTGGTGGTGGTGTCGCTGAATGCGGCAAACCATGATCCTGAAAAATTCAACGACCCAGAAGTTTTTGATATTACCCGGGAAAAAAGCCCGCATTTAGCTTTTGGCATGGGCATCCATTTTTGCTTGGGGGCACCGCTTGCCCGGCTCGAAGGGGAAATCGCCATTTCCAGTTTGCTGGAGCGTTTTCCGAAAATGAGATTGGCAGTGGATGAAAGCGAATTGGTTTGGCGGCCGGGCATGATCGTCCGAGGCGTTAAAGAAATCCCATTAGCCATTGAAGAGTAAAGACCGGATGCTATTTCGGTCTTTTTTATATCCGCGTTTGCTGATTAGGAAGAGTGGGAAAAGTAGGCTATCCGATAAAGAAAGAAGGGGTCTGGTTGAAGCCTGTTTCCTATCTTCTAAAAGAAAAAATCTGGATCGTACCGGCCATGTACAGCGTTGCAGCGATTCTATTATCGCTGGCCACTTTCTACGCCGACTTGTATTTGGTAGAGCGGTTTATTGATCGAATTCCCTCTATATTCCTGACAAAAGTAGCTGAAGGGCAAACAATCCTCGGAATTTTAACAGCAGCGATGCTGACGATGACCACGTTTACGTTTTCTACTGTGCTCGTCGTCTTGACGATGTATACTTCTCAATTTTCTCCTCGCGCTCCTGAAAATTTTATTCAGAGCGCTACTACCCGGCATGTCCTCGGTATTTTTGTCGGGGGATTTATCTTTAACATGCTGTCGCTTCTTTATATGCAGGAAGATGTGTTTGACCATGAAGTCCTTTCCACAACCGCCGGCATACTGATCGTCTTTTTCTGTATTGCGACCTTTGCTTATTACATTCACTTTGTGGCTTCAAATGTCCAAGTCAGCACTTTAACGAATAAACTGACAGCGGATGCAGAACAAGTAATTGCCCAATACTTGGAGCTTTACGAACAGAAGCATGTGTCGGAGGAGAATTGGCGACCCTGGAATCCGAAAGAAACAGTTGGAGCGACGCGTGCCGGATATATCCAATTTATTGGTTTATCCGGTTTGATGGAGCTGGCTGAAAAAAACGATGGCGCAATCGAAGTTATTAGTAAAATTGGCGATTATGTCTATGAAGGAAAACCGGTTTTGCACCTTTATTCTGATCAAAAAATGGATTTGCCTTTTGCCGACTATATAACCATCGGCGATGAGCGGACGGCAGACCAGGACCTGGGATATGCCATACAAAAAATTACAGAAGTGGCCGTACGGGCTACTTCACCTGGAAGACAAGATCCAAATACAGCAAAAGATATTTTAGTCCGGCTGGGCCATTTGCTTGGCGAAATGAGCCATTTGAAGACGGATGGTTTGGTTTTAACGGATGAAAGAGGCAATAACCGGCTGCTTTACCGTTTTGAATCGTACAGCGATATTTTGTACAAAACATTTTATCAGATATCCTACCACAGCAAGAAAGACGTTTCGGTTCATTCTTCTATGACGGATGCATTGATTGTCACAGCCGCTTTAGCTCCTGCATTGCGGTACGATACAATTTGGAAAATACAGCTCTATTTATTGGAAGCCATTAATGATGGGGAATTGAAAACCCTCGACCGGGATTTCCTGCAAAAGAAAGTGGATGAGCTCGCTGAAATCACAGGCCATGAGTCCGTTTTGCTGCAAAAGCCGGATTGAAAACTAATTATTCGAAAAAGTCAAGAAAAATTTCAGGAATATGATTAAAAAAAATAAGAGTGGGTAAAAAATCAATAACAACGAATAAAGGAGGCATGGAAAATGAATCACGTAAAAGCATTGGTCATGAAGTTCGTTATGATTGCAGCAGTCTTACTTATTATTCTCACTTTACTGTTTGATGTTCCTTTTGCTGACACCTTATGGATTAGCCTAGTGTTAACTTTAGTTGCATACGTAATGGGCGATTTGATGATTTTCCGAAAAGCAGGAAATCGTTCAGACCAGAACAAGCGCAATGCCATTGCTACTGTATCTGATATTGTCGTAGCGTTCCTGGTTATTTGGCTAATGGGGGATGCACTTGTCGGCAGCAATGTCGATATTATCACTCCGGCAATCATTTCTGCCATTGTTATTGGCGGCGGAGAATGGTTCTTCCACAAATACCTTGACCGCAGCGTCTTCCCTGAAAAGCATGATACAACAGGCACAGCAACTCGATAAAACAGAAAAAGAC
The DNA here is from genome assembly GCF_030413595.1 of Planococcus liqunii. Classification (NCBI taxonomy): domain Bacteria; kingdom Bacillati; phylum Bacillota; class Bacilli; order Caryophanales; family Caryophanaceae; genus Planococcus; species Planococcus liqunii. Next base: position 1,143,317 of record NZ_CP129238.1, read on the forward strand.
TCCTTCATAGGAGTCTTTTTTCAGAGCTTGTAGATAAAAGAATTTTTACACATGATAGCTGAATAAACCTACGACTGGAGAGAAAATACCGAATCCTCCGTTACAGCCGGACGCGTTCCGCGGGCTCGCGCCGAACTAACTCGGAACTAGCGTCCCGAGTGGATTTCGGCACTTCGCTGTCCCGCAGGAGTCGCCGGCCTTCACTCCGGATCCTTGGCGTAGAGTCTACCCAAAAGTATCGCTTTTCTTCTTGAGCTAGCTGGTTGAACAGCATCCGATTTATCGTTCACTTTCGGAAGAAAGAGAGTCGTCCAACCGTACCGGACACGTAGACTCCTGTGGGAGCAGTGAAGGAGCAACGCGACTGATCCCACGGAAAGCGAAGTGGCCGATCCGGTTGGTTCTATGCATCGCTATACATTTCATCTAGCCTTTGTCTACAGTCTGAGAAAAAAGACTCCTTCACAGGAGTCTTTTTTTCATGCCCTTATTGTTCGAGCTCAACGCGTTCGTATAGTCCGCCGGCCTGTTGGATCCGGCTGGCGAGATCGCCGCGCATTTCAAGAATTTTGCCAGAAGACATTTCAATCACTTTGCCATTTTTCAAATACATAGCTACAGACTGGACGGTTTGCGTGTTGTCTTCTTTTCCAATTCGTTCTTCAATTTTCTCGAAGTCTTCCCATTTGTAGCTTTCGGAAGAAATAGAAAATGGCCCGTTGTAAATGAATTCATCCGTTGTCATATAGTAATAGTCACTAAGCGACAACCACATACCGGCACTGCCGGCCACAAACAAAATAGCGGCAGCCAGATACTTCTTCATCCGCATTTCGATGAGCGCCAAAGCGAACAAGCCTGCAGCAATCAGCGCAATGCCAATGCCGCCAGTGATGAGCGAAATATAAGAAGTTCCGATAGCAATGGCCTCCGGTGTGATAAAAATGACCTTTAAGGGATAGAAAATGGCAACTGGTGCAAAAAGAGAAGAAATCAATAAGATGATGGCGAAGGTGATGTAAATGATTTTCTTCTGGTCGACAAAATCATACATATTCCAAGTCTCCTTAAACCATTAATCGGACCAGTCTGGATTTTGATAGTCCGGTTCTATATGTACGAGTACGACGCAATTCGGTTTCACTTTTTGGATTTTTCGTTCAATTTCTTCGGTTATCCAATGGCTCTCAATCACATTCAAGGAAGGATTGACGCCTATAGTCAAATCAATGAACATGACATTGCCGTGATTGCGGCCTTTAAAGTCCCGCAAGATGCTGACGCCTGGTACTTTACGCACAAGCACCGACATCGTTTCCACTTCCTCTTCGTTAAATCCATCGGTCAAGGTCAAAACAGCTTCCTTAAAAATGTCCAGTGCTGTTTTGATGATAATCAGTCCGACGATAAACGCTGTAACCACGTCAATTATTGGAGCACCAAGAACCGCTCCAATAATTCCGATTCCGGCGCCAATACTGACCAAGGCATCCGAACGGTTGTCGTAGGCGGCAGCCCGCACGGCAGAACTTTTTATCTGGCGGCTGAGCTTCATATTGTAGCGGTACACAAAGTACATCACCAAAGCACTGAAAAAGGCGATCCCTGCTGTATAAAGGGAAGGTGCAGCTTCTGCAGGGGAGAAGAAATTGCGTACAGCCCCCAAAAGCACTTGCAGCCCGATAATGGCCATGATGAACGAGGCAAGCAGGGAAGCGATTGTTTCTGCCCGCAAATGGCCATAATGGTGGTTTTCGTCAGGCGGTTTTTGCGAAATCCGCAATCCGATCAATACGGCCACCGATGCAATAATATCTGTTAAGTTGTTCAGTCCGTCCGCCTTCAGTGCTTCTGAAGAGCCGGCATACCCGAAAGAGAGCTTTAATGCGCTGAGGAAGACATAGGCGCCGATGCTGATCCAGGCGCCTTTTTCCCCTTTGCGCAAATTTGTATAGAGCTCCATAAAGTTTCCCGCCTCCAAGTCTTGTAAACAAAGTGAAACGACCCTCGAATGAGAGCCGTTTCGTATAAATTCTTTATTTGTCTTTATTTGCGCTTTTGAACTTCTAAGTAGAGAAGTTGATGTCCATCAATTTCTTTTGCCAAAAAATCATAATTTTGCTCAGAAATTTTTTGCCCTTTAATTGTATCAAAACTTTTGGCCATAAACCATCCTCCGATTGTATCAATGTCTTTATTCGCTATATCGATTCCCAGCAGATTATTGGTGTGGTCAATCAACAGTTTGGCATCAAAGATATAATGTCCTTCTCCCAGCTGTTGGACTTCCGGAATTTCATCTGTATCAAATTCATCTTGGATATCGCCGACAATTTCCTCAAGGATATCTTCAATTGTCACTAGGCCGGAGGTTCCTCCGTATTCGTCCCGAAGAATGGCCATATGGATCCGTTCATGCTGCATTTTCAACAGCAGATCGCTGGCTTTACTTGCGTCAATGACTTGGATGATCGGCAAAGCAAAAATTCCGACAGGCAGCTGCCCGTTTGCCGGATCTTGAATAAAAGCCGTCAACAGGTGCTTCATATTTACCACGCCGACAATGTGGTCTTTACCGCCGTCTGTAATAGGATAGCGGGTAAATTGCTCGTTTTGGACAAACTGGATGGCTTGTTTCAAGCTCGTGTCTTTTTCAATTGTGGTCATGGCGGTGCGTGGCACCATGATGTCTTTCGCATTCAAACTTTCGAACTCAAAAAGTTTATGGGCGTATCCATATCTAAGGACATTAGAATCACCGTTTTTTAAGCTGTCCGATAAGAGCCGTTTTAATTCTTCTTCCGCATGGACAGCGCTGTCGGCAGACGTACGCTGCACCCCAGACATGCCTGTGATGAAACGGACGGAGCCTTGGAAGAGCGGAATGAAAACAAATAACAGCCGGTTGCACCAGACAAGCCAATGAGCATTGACCAGCAAAATTTTTTCAGCCTGCTGGGCAGCAATCAATTTCGGCACCAAGGCACCGGCGACTATGAACAGAAAAGCGATTGACATAAAAGTGACAGCCATGGAAACAGTTTCGGCAGTGCCGGGTGAAAAGCCGACGTGCATCACCATTGGCAAGGTAAACTGTTCTGCCAATCGATGCGACAACCAGCCAACTCCTAAAATGGATGCGGTGATGCCGATTTGGCAAAGACATAAATAATTGTCCATGCCGGCAATGACCTTTTTGGCCGCGATTGCCCGTTTGTGTCCATTAGCAAGCAGCGCATCAATGCGGGCCATCCGTACTTTTACTATCGCAAATTCACTGGCTGAGAAAAAGGCAGTGGCCGCGAGGAAGACAGCAATTGCTGTCAATCGTATGGGTATGTCCAAATGGCTCCTTTGCTTCAGCTTCTAAAAAGCGAAACAAAGTTTACACCTCCTGAAAGGAAAGTCTGATTTAATCTAATAATAAAAGATAAGCTAATAAAAGACAAATAATTCTGAAAATAAATTTACAAATTTGTAACACGCGTTCATATAAGCAATCAGTTATGCTTGAGGGAAGGGATGGGTAAGCAGCTAAAATCAGCCGAAAATCAAAATGGCGAAGGAGAGAATTATGGCAAAAAAGAATTACATGGAAATTTTAAAAGCATCTACGAAATTAGGACTGACTTCTTTCGGAGGCCCTACTGCACATCTTGGGTATTTCAGGGAAGAATATGTAGTGAAACGAAAATGGCTTGATGATAAAGCCTATGCCGATTTAGTCGCATTGTGCCAATTCCTGCCGGGACCGGCGAGTTCACAAGTCGGAATTTCTGTCGGCATGCTGAGAGGCGGAATATTCGGCGGCTTTCTGTCCTGGTTCGGCTTTACAATGCCTTCGGTCATCTTGCTGGTGTTGTTTGCCTTGCTTGTTACCAACGGTTCTTTTGACAGCGGCTGGATCCAAGGCTTGAAAATCGTTGCAGTCGCGGTAGTCGCACATGCCTTAATGGGGATGGGCAAGTCGCTTGCCCCGGATAAACCAAGAATCGCCATTGCTGTCGGAGCTGCTGCGGCAATTTTGCTGATGCCGACGGCTTGGGCTCAAATTGGCATCATTGTATTGACCGGAATCATCGGTTATTTTCTCTATCGAAAAGCAGAGGCGCCGGAAGCCGTCAAGCTGGCTTTAACGTTCGGCAAAAAGACGGGTTTAGCAGCTTGGGCGATTTTTGTGGGACTGCTGATCGGATTGCCTTTGCTTCGCCCCGTTATCGAATCAAGCTATTACGCTATATTTGATATCTTTTACCGTGTCGGATCAATCGTATTCGGCGGCGGGCACGTCGTCTTGCCGATGCTTGAACGGGAAGTGGTTCCGAACTGGATGTCAGCGGATCTTTTTATTTCCGGCTACGGAGCGGCACAAGCCGTTCCAGGACCTTTATTCACTTTGGCTGGTTACTTAGGGCAATTAATGGGCAGCGGACTTGGCGTCCTGCTCGCTGTAGTGGCCATGTTCTTGCCGTCGTTTCTGCTGGTAATCGGAACTTTGCCGTTTTGGAGCATCATCCGCACGAAGTCAGGCGTCCAGGCAGCCCTAAAAGGCGTTAATGCCGGGGTTGTCGGCATCTTGCTGGCAGCGTTGTACGACCCGGTTTTCACTTCGGGAATCCGTGGGCCGCTCGACTTCGCGATTGCGATTATCGCCTTTGCAATGTTAGTCTATTTTAAACTGGCACCGTGGATTGTCGTACTGATTACCGCAATTCTTGGAGCAGGGGCATACGCATTTCTATCATAAGGGGGATGTCGAGTGGCAATAGCAGACAATGAGGAACAGCTCGATTCACTGGCTCGTTTTAAAGCCGAGTTTTATCAACAGGAAAACCAAATTTACATGGATGGCAATTCGCTTGGACTGATGTCAAAAAGGGCGGAAACCAAACTGCTCGAAATAGCAGAAAGCTGGAAGGATCACGCCATTGATGGCTGGACAGAAGGCGCCAATCCTTGGTTCACGATGGCGGAAAATTTGAGTTCGCGGATTGCACCGCTCGTCGGGGCATTGCCGCATGAAGTAATGGTAACCGGATCGATCACCTCCAACATTCATCAGATGCTCGCGACTGTTTTTCAGCCGTCTGAGAGCCGCTGCACTATCGTAGTGGATGAATTGAATTTTCCTTCGGATATTTACGCAGTGGAAAGCCATTTGAAGCTGCGCGGTTTAAATCCGGAGACGGCTTTGAAAAAAATCACGAGCCGGGATGGCTATACACTGGAACTTGAAGATATTTTGGAGCAGTTGACGGGAGATGTGGCCGTATTATTATTGCCATCTGTCTTGTACCGAAGCGGGCAACTGCTGCCGATTCGGGAAATTACTGAAGCCGCCCATCAAAAAGGGATTCTTGTCGGCTTTGATCTTGCACATTCCATCGGTGCGCTTCCGCATACCTTGCACGACACAGAAGTCGACTTTGCTGTCTGGTGCCATTACAAGTACATGAACTCAGGTCCAGGCGGAACAGGCGGTCTTTACCTTCATGAGCGCCATCACCATCTGATCCCAGGCCTGGCAGGCTGGTTCGGTTCAGATAAAACAAAGCAATTCGATATGGATCATTCTTTCGAGAAAGCCGAAGGTGCAGGAGCTTATCAAGTGGGTACACCGCATATATTCAGTATGGCACCGCTTCTGGGTAGTGTAGAAATATTCGAAGAAGCCGGCATTGAAAATATTCGGCAGACATCGCTTCAGTTGACACGGCTTCTGCGGAACTTGATTGCCGAGCAGATTCCCGCCTTCGACGACGTGACGCCGAAACGGGATGAAGAGCGGGGAGGGCATATTGCGCTGGCCCACAAAGAAGCCGCACGAATTTGCAAAGCATTAAAAGAAGCCGGAGTTGTACCTGATTTTCGTGCACCGAACATCATCCGTCTTGCACCCGTTGCCTTGTATACATCATTGGAAGACGTAGAAGAAATGGTTAGCCGCTTAAAAAAAGTGATGGACGAAGAATTGTATAAGAACTATACCAATGAACGAAATGTGGTGGCGTAGATGAAAATCGGAAAAATATACGATATTTCGATGGAACTGAGCGGGCAGACACCGGAATGGCCAGGGGATATTCCATTCCAATATGAACTTGCAGCGACCATTGAACAAAGCGGGTCTGTCAACGTAGGGAAAGTGGTGACAAGTACGCATATCGGAACACATGTAGACGCACCTTTCCATTACGACAATGACGGCATCAAAATCAACGAATTGCCGCTGGACTGCTATTTGACGACCGCACAGGTTGCCGATGTAAGAGGAAAGACTGAAATTACCCGTTCAGATTTGCCGGTAGTAGAAAAAGGGGTAACCGCCATTCTGCTAAAATCAGACAGCTGGAAAGACCGGAGCAAATTCCCGGAAACCTGGCCGCTGTTCGATCCATCGATAGCCGAATGGATGACGGAGAACGGCATCAAGCTGCTGGGAGTAGATGTGCCGTCGGTGGATACAGAACACAGTAAAGATTTGCCGATGCATATGGCAATGAACCGCCATGGCCGATTCATTTTGGAGGGGATTGTCCTGGATGAGGTGCCGGCAGGCGTTTACCAATTGGCGGCACTTCCGCTGAAAATCAAAGGCGCTGATGGAAGTCCGGTCCGTGCAGTCCTTTACACATAAAAAAACCTTCACTTATGTGAAGGTTTTTTTACATATGTGCAGACCGGAAATACGGCTCCAGATTCTTAATGTTAATCGCTATTTCGTCGCACACTTCCTGGTATAGCGCCCATTGTTCCGACAAGTCGGATGAACGGAGCTCAGGATTTTGGATGTCCCACCTCAACAGTTTCTGAGCAGGCAGATCGCTTGGTATATCAGCGGACTCGTATTCGCTGTCATGCAGCGCAACAATCAGGTCTGCCTGGCTTACTTCATGGGTGTTGTAGGCACGCGGCTGTACTTCCGGCACATTCAATACAATTTCTTTCATTATCTCAACTGGCGTGTCATTAATCGATGGATCGCCCCATGCAGCACTTCGGATATCCCAATCACTAAGTTCGAGGCGGTTCGCCCAGATTTCAGCCATGAGACCGCGGTGCTGGCTGGAAGAGAGAAAATATACGGTATGTTTAGACATGGCTGAATCCCTTCTTCCTTTGTGATAACTTTTATCTTATTAGTAATCTATACCCACAACATCCACTTTTAAACTGACACTTTCTTACTAATGTAAGGGGATAAATCAATAAAACATCAAAAAAATAAGTTTACTCGGTTCTTTTGGAATACACCCACCGAGTAAACTTTTATTATTTTACTACGAGAACCGAACATGGCGCTTCTTTGATCAATTTACGGCTTACTGACCCGACGAAGAACTTTTGAAGTCCGGACTTGCCGCTGTTGCCAATAATCAATAAATCCACGTGCTGTTCTTCAATAAAAGCGGGAATCGTTTTGCTGGCATTTCCTTCCAAAGCTAAGACGTTCGCTTGGACGCCTTTTTCTTCCAGCTGCTGGTGGATCGAATTATGCATATGCTTGGAAAATTCGATGGAAGTATCCGCATAATCCGAGTTTGTCTGAGACGCCATGCCGTCAATGTCGGGTGGCATAAACTGGGCATACGTACTGTCTACATTCGCCGAAACAACACGTGGTGTCGTGCCGCCTCCAGCTTCTACTAACCCGGTGGATTCATGGTATTGCTCGTTCACATAAATAATGGTCAATTTAACATCAGGCAAGGCTTTTTTGAATTCAATAGCTTGGTCGAATGCCAGGCGGCTGCCGTCTGAACCATCATAAGCCACCATAATGTTTTGATACATACCATTCAACTCCGATTCTATTATTCTTATTACTAAAATACCCTAAGCATGGTAAACGAAACCTTATTCCTATAAGACAGGCGCACGGAAAACAAAAGAGCCATCAATCTTTCTCAATTGCTTATTAAGAATATAGGAATATTATGTAATTTTATTAAGATTTCGATTTATTCCGAAAAATCTTGACAATTTAAAAATAAGGGTGTTACTCTTGAATTACCAAATCAAAGGAAAAGGAGGTTTTGACAATGAAAAAGTTATGGAGTGCACGTTCAGTCAATTTCATATTGTTGTCGGACCATCCGGATTTTTCCCTTTGAATTTATTTCGGGACTAAAAATATCGGGGCTGGTCTGACATCCAGTCCTCTTTTCGTGCGCGCGTGCCTAGAAAACAGGTACGCGCTTTTTTGTGTTCAACTGACGGCCCTTTCGGGGCATACGGAGTTTTGTCCAGCTTTTTGCTGTTCAAATAGATAAAAAACTAAAGGAGAGAATGAAGATGAAAAAACTTCAACAACGAAAAATTCTAATCAAGGAATCGCTGGAAGGCGACTAGCAGGAACTTAAAGCAGAAAGAAGAAAGAAGGCGTAAATGATGTTTAGTGTTTTATGGAAATTAAGATGGTTTTTTAAAGAAAACTGGCTGCGCTACACCGTAGCTGTAGGCTTATTGATGATTGCAAACGTCATTGAAATTGTGCCGCCTTGGTTAATTGGCATTGCAATCGATTCAATCGCGCAAGGGGAATTGACAAGCCAGTTATTATGGCAATACATTCTTGTGCTGGTGGTGTCATTGGTGCTGGCCTACTTAATCAATTTTGTCTGGCAATATCAGCTGTTTGGCGGGGCATACGTCATTGAGCGCCAGCTCCGTTCCAGTTTGATGGGGCAATTTTTGAAAATGACTCCGACCTTTTACGAAAAAAACCGGACCGGTGATTTAATGGCGCGGGCAACCAATGATTTGCGGGCCATCTCCGAGACAGCCGGTTTCGGGATTTTGACAATGGTCGATTCCACTCTGTATATGGCAACAATCATTGTCGCAATGGGCTTTCTGGTATCATGGGAGCTAACCTTTTTTGCACTCATCCCATTGCCGATCCTCGCGATTGTCGTTCAAATACTCGGCAAAAAAATCCATGTCCGCTATACGGCAGCCCAGGATGCTTTTGGGGGGATGAACGACAGCGTGCTGGAATCGGTTGGTGGTGTCCGGGTCATTCGGGCGTACGTGCAGGAGCGGGCATCTGAAAAAGAATTTTCAGATATGACAAATGATGTGTATGAAAAAAACATGGCCGTCGAGCGGATTGATGCCTTGTTTATGCCGGTCACAAAAGTCCTGACCACCATCAGTTATATGATTGGTCTGGGTTACGGGGCAGTGCTCGTTGCAGAAGGCACAATGTCGCTCGGCGATTTGGTTGCCTTTAACGTTTACTTGGGAATGATTGTCTGGCCGATGTTTGCCATCGGTGAAATGATCAATATCCTGCAGCGCGGCAATGCGTCGGTAGACCGGGTAAACGAAACACTCGAGTACCAGGAAGACGTGAAAGATCCGGCAACTCCGGAATTCATTGATAAACCAAGCCATATCGGCTTCCGGAATTTCAGTTTCACGTATCCGCAATCGAGTTCGATTAACTTGCAAGGCATCAATCTCTCAATGAACAGCGGCCAAACGCTGGGCATTGTCGGGAAGACGGGAAGCGGGAAGACGACCTTCGTGAAGCAATTATTGAGAGAGTATCCACTCGGCGAAGGATCAGTCATGATGAATGGCGTCGAATTGAGCGATTTGACAAAAGATCAGCTGCGCAGTTGGATCGGCTATGTGCCGCAGGACCACGTGCTGTTTTCCCGTACGATCCGGGCCAATATTTTATTTGGAAAATCGGATGCTACTGAAGAAGACATTCAGGAAGCGATTCGGCTTTCCCATTTTGAAAAAGATCTGGAGATGCTGCCGAATGGCCTGGAAACTTTGGTAGGGGAAAAAGGCGTCGCTTTATCCGGCGGTCAGAAACAGCGGATATCCATTGCACGGGCATTGATCAAAAATCCGGAAATTTTGATTCTGGATGATTCGCTTTCTGCCGTGGATGCGAAAACAGAAGCGAAGATTATTGAGAATATCCAGTCAGAACGCTCCGGGAAAACGACGATTATCACCACTCACCGCCTATCGGCAGTTCAGCATGCCGACTGGATTGTGGTACTGGATGACGGAAAAGTCATTGAAGAAGGAACACATGAAGACTTGCTGAAAACAAAAGGTTGGTATAGTGAACAATTCCTCCGCCAGCAGATTGAGGAGGTGTAAGCATGGGAACAGGAAAACGTTTGCTCCAATACGCCATGCATTTTAAAGGAATCTTGATCGTTGGTTTGCTGCTTTTAGCCATTACGGTAGCGGCTGACTTGGCGGCACCGCTTGTAGCCAAGGAAATTATCGACAACCACATCGCTCCGGTCGGCGGTACGCTCAACTTTGAGCCGATTGCCTATTTACTGGCTGTTTATCTGGGGCTCGGGGTCGTAGCAGCGGTATTCCGCTTTCTCGAGTATTTATACTTGCAAAAAGGGGCAAACCGCATCATTCAGAAAATGCGCAATGATGTCTACAAGCATGTACAGACATTGCCAATCCGTTATTTTGATAGCTTGCCTGCCGGAAAGGTGGTCTCCCGCATTACAAACGATACGGAAGCAATTCGGGAACTGTTTGTAACGGTGCTGTCGCAATTTGCCACCAGCTTTATGTATATGGGCGGCATTTACGTTGCCATGTTTTATCTGGATTGGAAACTAGCGGCGATGATGCTGGTGTTGGTTCCGCTTCTATATGGCTGGATGCTCGTGTACCGGAAGTTCGCGGCTAAATACAACCACGTTGTCCGTGAAAAATTGAGCGACATGAACGCCATGATCAACGAGTCGATTCAGGGGATGACGATCATCCAGGCCTTTCGCCGCGAGAAGCAGATGAAAGAAGAATTTGAAGAGATGAACAATAAGCATTACAAATTCCAGCAGAAACTGCTCATTTTGGAAGCAACTGCTTCCTACAATATGGTCGGCGTACTGCGCTCCTTGGTTTTTGTATTGTTTATCTGGTATTTCGGCACCAATGCCATTACGGCAAACTCAGCGGTCACAGTCGGTGTCCTTTATGCCTTCGTGGATTACATCATCCGTTTGTTCAATCCGATCAGCGGCATCGTCAACCAGTTTGCCAAGCTTGAACAGGCGCTTGTAGCAGCGGAACGTGTTTTCCGTTTGCTCGACCGGGAAGGCGAAGCGGTCAGCGACGAAAACATTGCCCGGTACCGCGGCAATGTTCGGGTGGAACGGGTCTGGTTTGCTTACAAAGACGAAGAGTATGTTCTGAAGGATATTTCATTTGAAGCGAAGCAAGGGGAAACGGTTGCGTTGGTCGGCCATACGGGATCCGGAAAAAGTTCCATCATGAATTTGCTGTTCCGTTTTTACGATGCGACCAAAGGAACCATTACCATCGATGGACAGGATATTACGAAAATGTCCCGCCAGGCTGTCCGTGAGCATATGGGAATTGTCCTGCAGGATCCGTACTTGTTCACGGGAACGATCGAGTCGAACGTGTCGCTTGGAGACAAGCGGATCACCCGCAAAATGGTGGAAGATGCGCTTGCTGCTGTTGGCGGAGAGCGGGTGCTGAAACATTTGCAGGGCGGCATTGACGAACCGGTAGTGGAAAAAGGCAGTACGCTTTCTTCCGGCCAGCGGCAATTGGTTTCATTTGCCCGCGCACTGGCTTTCGATCCAGCCATCCTCATTCTGGATGAAGCCACTTCAAACATTGATACGGAGACGGAAGAAATCATTCAGCATGCAATGGAAGTGCTGAAAAAAGGGCGCACTACCTTCATCATTGCCCACCGTTTGTCAACGATCAAAAACGCAGATCGCATTCTTGTGCTTGACCGCGGTTCAATAGTAGAATCAGGTTCCCATGACGAGCTGATGAAACTAGGCGGCCAGTACTATCAGATGTATCAAATCCAATCCGGAATGTCCTCTACCCAGCACGTCGGGTAAAAGGGGCATTCCCTTTTTTTGTCGCCGAAAATGCTATTGCTGTTAAAATCATTGAACCTTACATATAATAAAAAGCACCGGAAACTTTCCGGCGCTTTAATCGTATACATGGTAGAGCATCAGCTCGTGGATCATTGTTTTGATTGCTTCTTCGTCTTCAGGTGCTTTGGAAAGCCAGACGATGCGGCCATCGGGATGATACTCGCCTGCAATTCGTTCGTTTTTATAGAAAAAGGATATATTCCAGCCAGGCAGCTGGGAGTTTTCAAACATTGGTTTAAATTTAAAATGCTGCAGCATACAAATCCTCCTTTGGTTCTTCTTCAGTATAAAGGGATTTTATGTGAATGACAAAGAAGAAAAAAGAAATGAGTGAAGATCGTGAGTATTTTATTGACCATTGTTTTAATGGCAGTCATTGGTGCTTTAATCGGCGGCATTACCAACTTTATCGCCATCAAGATGCTGTTCCGGCCGTATAAAGCCGTCTATATCGGCAAATGGCGCCTTCCTTTTACACCCGGCTTGATCCCGAAACGCCGCGACGAGTTATCGACGCAGCTAGGGCGCACCATCGTTCAGCACTTGCTGACGCCGGAAACATTCAAGAAGCGTTTCTTCAATGAAGAAATGCGCAGCAAATTAGAGGCGTGGATGTACCGGGAACTGAAGACCCATGTTTTTGAGTCGAAGCGTTCACTTAATGGCTGGCTGGAAATTGCCGGACAACAGAATCTGGATGTACGGATCGAATCAAAGCTGGATGAACTGGTGGACCGGCAAGCGCTGGCGCTTCGTGCTTATATTGAAGGCAAAACGATTGGTGAACTGCTTCCTGAAAACTGGAAAGAAGAAACGGAACAAAAGATGATTCATGCTGTAAAATACGGCATTGACCAAGGATCGGATTATTTTGCTTCGATTGAAGGGCGCCAAACCGTCAAAAACTTCTTCGATGAATTTCTGGAGTCGCGTGGACGTTTTGGCCATATGCTGCATTCCCTGCTTGGCGAATCCAAACCGATTGTTGACCGCATCCAGCCCGAAATCATCAAATTCTTAAATTCCCCAAGAACGTTTGAATTGGCCATTACGCTGGCATACGGAGAATGGGAAAAACTTCAGGACCGCAGAGCGGATGACTTGCTGAAGGAATTTGATTTTGAGCCGGCAGTAGGCGCCGTCAAACAATATGTGCGCGAAATTGCCAATATCGACGGCCGCCTGGAGCGGACACTTGCAGAGACTTGGCCGACAGGGTTAGAATGGACAAGTGCCAACTTTATCCCGCTTGTCGCGGATTTTGTTTTCGAACAAGGGGAAGTGAAATTGGAAGATACGCTTCATAAAATTGATATCCAAGGCATGGTGAAAGAGCAAGTAGATTCCTTGCCGTTAAGCCGCCTGGAAGAATTGGTTTTAGGAATTTCACAACGAGAGTTGAAAATGATTACAGCACTTGGATTTTTACTTGGAGGATTTATCGGCATTTTTCAAGGAATCCTCAGCATCGTGCTGAATAACGCGTAGAGGAGAATCATTATGGCAGTCAACATTTATGACGACATCAACAAATTAGAAAGCACGTTCCGCAGCACCGAGGAATTCGGCAAATTGCAGCAAGCGGTGGAAGCTGTCACAGCTGACAGCGACTCCAGCCAATTGTTCAAGAATTTCCGCGATCTTCAAATTACGCTTCAGCAAAAACAAGCGCAAGGCGAAGAAATCACAGAAGAAGAAATGGTCAGTGCACAAGCGACAGCTCAGGCTGCACAAGCTGATCCGAAAATTTTAGCCATGCTTGAAGCTGAAATGGGCTTGAGCCAAATCATTGATGAAGTAAACCGTGTATTGATCAAACCGGTTCAATCGCTTTACGAATCAATGTAATTGAACCAAAATAAAGGATTTTCACAAGAAGACACCGAATACGTAGAGTGAATGACTATTCATTTTACGAAAGGGTGTCTTTTTGTATGTATGAAACAATCGAATTGACGAAGCAAGAGCGAATCGGCTATTTAAAACTGAACCGGCCGCAAGCGATGAACGCCATGAGCGGAAAAATGATGAAAGAACTGGCCGACTGTTTTGAGTCGCTGCTTGCTGACAGTACGCTGCAAGTATTGATCATCCACGGAGAAGGCAGAGCTTTCTCGGCAGGAGGAGACATTAAAGAAATGATGGACCCGGACAACCCGATGGACATCGACTTGGTTATGAAAGATGTCTCACGTCTTGCGAAATCGCTTTACACATTGCCGCAAATCACAGTGGCTGCCATACACGGGGCATCAGCCGGGCTTGGTTTCAGTATGGCATTGGCATGCGATCACATCATTGCAGAAGAAAACAGCAAACTGGCGATGAACTTTATCGGCATTGGCCTTGTACCGGATGGCGGCGGCCATTTCTTCATGAAAGAACGCGTTGGAGTACCGAAAGCGAAGCAATTGATCTGGTCCGGCCAAATCCTGAAGGCGCATGATTCGCTTGCCAAGGGCTTGATCGATGAAGTGACGGCTGAAGGCTTGGCGCTGGAACACGCTGAAACTTATGCAGAACAAGCGCTGCAGTCTCCGGTAAAAGCGCGTCTCGCGTCCAAACATATTTTGCATCAATTGAAAGTCGGCGAATTGGAGCAAGTGCTCGAAATGGAAGCGGCTGCCCAATCGGCGATGCGCAAAAGCGCGGACCACCTGGAAGGCATCCAGGCTTTTGTTGAAAAACGCAAACCGGAATTCCACGGAAAATAAGAAAAAGCATGGCGGTTGCCATGCTTTTTTGCATTTTAAGAATGGAACAATAACAGTTTGCCGGCCGGGGAAGCGAGTCTGTGCGTCTGGTTGACGAGTTCTTTTTCTTCCAGGAGGGCACGGCCTTTTTCTTTTGCCTGTTCATCGTTTTCTGCTGTGAAAGTTTCTTCTGTAATCAGTTTGCCGGTTTGTTCGTAAGCAGTCAGTTTATACGTTCTCATGAGGAACAGCTCCTTCTGAATGGTTATTCATTTTAAGTATAGCCGGTTTTGCCGAAAAAGTCCTCCAATTTTGAAACATTTCGACAGTTGCCTCGTATAGTAAAGTATCGAAAGGAGGAAGGACAATGAGTTTGATAGTAGAACATGCCACAAAGAAATTCGGCGATTTCACTGCAGTGGATGATGTGTCTCTGACGGTAGAGCAAGGACAGATGCACGGATTTTTAGGAGCCAATGGCGCCGGCAAAACGACGACTTTTCGGATGATTTTGGGGTTGCTGAACCCGACTGCGGGAACTATTCGCTGGAATGGAAAATCGATTACATATGCTGAAAGTCCGGAAATCGGCTATTTGCCCGAAGAGCGGGGGCTTTATCCGAAGATGAAAGTGGAAGAGCAATTGGTTTACTTGGCTCAATTGCGTAGTATGCCAAAAGCAGATGCAAAAAAGGAAGTCCAGAAATGGCTGGAGCGCTTTGAAGTGCCGCATTACGCTTCTAAAAAAGTGGAGGAATTGTCGAAAGGGAACCAGCAGAAAATCCAGCTGATTGCTTCATTATTGCATCAGCCTTCGTTGCTCATATTGGACGAGCCTTTTTCAGGATTGGATCCGGTGAATGTGGAAATGCTGAAAAGTGCGATATTGGACTTCCAGAAAGAAGGGGCAACGATTGTGTTTTCGAGTCACCGTCTGGATCATGTGGAGGAACTGTGTGACAATATGAGCATTCTGGACCGCGGCAAGATTGTTGTGGGCGGATCGATTCGCCAAGTGAAGCGGTCATTTGGCAAACAAAATGTCCGGATTAAGATGGATCAGGACCTCTCGATTTTGCATAATATAGCGGGCGTAGAAAACTTCACCAAAACGCACGACGGGGCCTTGTTCCAAATTACAGACGAAACGGTGGCCCAACGCTTGCTGGAGGAATCGATGAAGCTCGGCGCACTCCGCCATTTTGCAATCGAAGAGCCTTCTTTGGAGGAAATATTCATAGCGAAGGTGGGAAAAGCCTATGCATAGTTTCTGGATTATTTTTAAACAAGCTTTTATGACAAAAGCGAAAACCAAATCGTTCATCATTACGACAGTCATTGTCGCTGCAGCCTTTTTCCTGATGGCCAATTTGCCGAATATCATCGAGGCTTTTCAAGGTTCTGAAGAAGAAGAGAATGTTCTTCATGTTTTGGACGAAAACGGTAACCTTACCGAAGCACTGCAGCAGCAATTACAAGCAACAGGCAGTGACATGCAAGCCATGCCGACCGACTTGAGTGAAGATGAATTAAAGGCGGGGATAAGCGAAGGTACGATTGAAGCTTACCTGGTATTGGAGCAAAATGACCAGTTGTCTGCCCGTTATGTTTCGGAGTCCGCCAATGAAATGAACAGCGGTGCCGACATCGAACAAGCGGTTCAGTCACTGCAAACGACATTGACGGCTGAAACCATGGGCCTCGATGCGAACGAAGTCAGCCAATTGTTCCTACCGGCCGCGTTTGAGCGGGAAGCCGTTTCCGAGTCGTCTAAATCACAGGAAGAATTGAGCCAGGCAAGAGGGCTCGTTTATATTTTAATCATGTTGATTTATATTGCAGTCATTTATTATCCGAACATGATCGCCATGGAAGTCGCCAATGAAAAATCGTCTCGGGTGATGGAAATCCTGATTTCAAGCGTATCGCCGGTCAAGCATATGTTTGCGAAGATTGCCGGAATCGGAACGCTCGGAATTTTGCAGATGCTGGTGTTCGGACTTTCGGGCTATGTCGCCATCAAAACAGCTGGAACGGATTTATCGGAAGGTGCATTCAGCGTTTTCGGCTTTTCAGATGTGAAGATCAGCACATTTTTATTCGCCGTGCTGTTTTTCCTGCTTGGCTATTTCCTTTATGCGGTACTGGCTGCGCTTCTCGGATCGCTTGTCAGCCGGACGGAAGATGTACAGCAATTGATGCTGCCGATGATGTTTTTGATCATCATCGCCTCGTTTATCGCATTTTCTGGCATCGGCGTGCCCGAAGCAGGATTTGTGACGGTTTCTTCGTTTATTCCGTTTTTTGCGCCGCTGGTTATGTTCTTGCGCGTCGGCATGCTGGATATTCCGCTTTGGGAACCTTTGCTGTCGATTGCCATCATGCTGGCGACCATCGGCATTTTGGGCTGGTTCGGTGCGAGGGTATACCGTGGCGGCGTTCTCATGTATGGTTCATCCCAGTCGCTGAAAGATATCCGCAAAGCGATTCGCTTAGGGGAAAACAAATAAAGAGAGATGACTGTTTGCCGGAAGATTTCTGCAAACAGTTTTTTTTCGTCCGCTAACATGTTAAAATAAGAACAAATATTCGGTTTTCGAAGGAGTTTGGCTATGGGGGAAATTCGATTTATTCACACGGCAGATTTGCATCTGGGCAGTCCGTTTACGGGCATGCGGGGCTTGCATCCTGAGCAATGGAAAAAGCTGAAAGACAGCACGCTGGATGCATTTGGCCGGTTGATTGACTACGCAGTGAAAGAACAGCCGGATTTCATGCTGATTGCCGGTGATATCTACGACGGAGAAGATCGCAGCATCCGGGCACAGCACCGTTTTCAGCTAGGAATGCAAAGGCTTTCGGAAGCGGGGATCCCGGTTGTCTTAAGCTATGGCAACCATGACCATTTGAGCGGCAAATGGACGCGTTTCGAATTGCCCGAGAATGTTCATGCCTTCGATGACTCGGTATCTCAAATCCGCCTTTCAACGGCGAATGGAAATGCAGTCGTTACTGGATTCAGTTATGCCCAGCGCCATGTAAAAGAACCGGTCATCCACCAATATCCGGTGGCTGAAGAAAAAGACGCCGTTTACATCGGCATGCTTCACGGCAGCATGGAAGGGGATACGGCCCATGCGGTCTACGCGCCGTTTACGAAGCAGCAGCTGCTCAGCAAAAATTATGATTATTGGGCACTTGGGCATATCCATTTACGGCAGGAACTGCATATGGATCCACCGGTAATTTACCCTGGAAATTTACAGGGACGGCACAAAAATGAAAGTGGGCCAAAAGGATTTTACGATGTCCGCATTTCAGGCGGCACATCCCATCTAAATTTTATTCCTGCTTCGGTGCTTCAGTTTGACGAAATACAAGTGGATTGCAGCGGCATTGTGCACATGAATGAATTACTGGATGCTTGCTTATCGGCAGCCCGGGAATTTGCGGGGCATTATGGTGCGGGAGTTGTCGAAGTGAAATTGGCCAACTTGAATGAAGAAGCCTTCGATATGATAAAAGACACAACAGAAGAAGAATTGACGGAAACCATCCGGGAGGCGTTCAGCATGCTGGACGATTTGGTTTGGGCCGAGTCAATTGCCGTGGACGGCATGCAAACGCAAGCGGAACTTACGCCGCTTGGGGAGGAAATTATGGACAGAATGGCCGGATGGCAGCTTTCGGACTGGAAAGAAGTATTAAAAGATCTGTATCGGCATCCGAAAGGCAGCCGCTTTTTAGAGGCGCTGGATCCGTCAAAAACAGCGGAAATCCAGGAAGCTGCAGCACAGAAAATCCGCCGCGGCATGCATTTGGGGGAATGAACCGATGAGAATTGAAAAACTAGTCATTTACGGGTTTGGCAAACACCAGGACCGCACGATCGACGTAAATCCGGAACTGTCCATTTTTTATGGAGCAAATGAAGCGGGAAAAACGACCATTCAGCAGTTTATCATTCAGACGCTGTTCGGCTATCCTTCGCGCAACCAGAACCTGCTGCGCTACGAACCAAAAGCTGGCGGCAAATACGGGGGGCAGCTGCACATAAGCGACGACGAATACGGGCGCATCATCATCGAGCGGGTAAAAGGAAAATCGGCAGGAGATGTCACCGTGTATTTCGAAGATAGCACACGGGGATCCGATGCGGAATTGAAAATGATTTTACGGGATTATGACCGTGCTTCTTTTGAATCCATTTTTTCTTTCTCCATTCATGAATTACAGGGTCTTGAACAAATGACAGAAGAAGAGCTGAGTCGGACGCTGCTTGCTTCCGGAACCACAGGTGTCGACGCTGTCACGAAACTGGAAAGCCGTTTAGAGAAGGAAATGGCAGAAGTGTTCAAAAAGGCCGGGCGCAATCCGAAAGTCAATCAACTCATTGAAGAATTGCGGCAGCAGGAAAGTGAATTGAAAGAACTCAGAACCCGCACAGAGCTTTATGAACCTGCGGTTAACCGGCTCCAGGAAATAGCGGTCCGGCTGGAAACGATTGAAGCGGAAGAAAAAGGCCGGAGCCTCCAATTAAAATCAGTGGAAAAATGGCTGCAGGCTGCTCCACTCGCCGAAAAGAAAGCACAGCTGGAACAAGAGTTGGAGGGAGTGAAGGTTTCTGCATTTCCTTCAGATGGAAAGCGGCGAATGGACCGGTTGTCAGACCGGCTTTCCGAAGCGGAAGCCAAAAAGGACTATCTTAAAAAAGAATTGGACACACTCACGAGTCTTGGCTTTGAAGAAGTCCAGGTTGAACCGCTTGAGCAACTGCTGGCAAAAGAATCCGAATGGCTTCAAGTGCGGGCGCTTTTGCGCCAGAAAAAAGAAGAACGGATCAAACTTGAAGATGAGAAAAACCGGATTCTGGCGCTTGTAGGGATGAGTGAACCCGAAGCGCTCCAAGCAGACGTTTCATTGGGGCAAGAAGAATTGCTTTTGGAGCATATCCGGCAAGTGAATATGGAAGAAGAGGAAAAGCAGTACCAGAATAGAAAAGTGTCGGAAGAAAAAGAGAAGCTGATGGAAGCGGAAAAAGAATTGCGGTACTTCCTGGCGACAGAACCTGCAGAAGCAGATAGGAAAGCGGTTGAAGAGTGGCAGGCAGCTGCACCCAAATTGGCTGAAGCGAAAGCTGCGAAGCAAATGCAGACAACCGGCAATTCTCCAGCACTATACTACTTATTGATTGGCCTTGGGCTTCTAGGGCTGGTGATAGGAATCATCCAGCCAAACTTCTTGGTGGTCGCGATTGGCTTACTGGCTGCAGCAGGAGGTGCCTGGCTATGGCGGACCCGAGAGAAGCCGGCGGGGCTGTCTAATGATTATGCGAAAGTTTTAGAGCGTTATAGCGGCAAAGAAGCGGAATATGAGGCTTTGGTGCAAAAATTGGATAGCTATGACAAAAAACTGGATGCTTTGTTTGAAGCGGTGGACGCGGCGAAAAATCGCATAGCCAACCTATCCGGCATGCCAATCAGCCAGTCGGCGAAAGAAGCCTATGAAGATTTTCTGGAGCAACTAGGCTTTCGTGCGGAAACGAGCCGCAGCACCGTTTTGAAGTTGTTCGAAAATCTGCGGGAAGTCCATTCATTGACTGGAAGAGAACGGCGCGTAACGGAAGAGGCGAATGTACTTGCGAAACAGCTGGAGAGTTGGACCGAGCAGGCATCTGAAGTTTACGGCAACCCATTAGGTATAGAAGAGATGTATGCAAATTTGCGTTCTGAATGGAACATCCGCAAGCAGCGGCTCGCCGAACAAGCAAAGCGCCAGGAAAAAGCGGCCGAGCTGAAAAAAGAGCATGAGCAGCTGACTGCGCTTTACGGGCAAATCCAAAAAGAACAGCAAGCTTTGCTGGATGAAGCGGGCACAGCTTCGATTGAAGCATTTTACCGCGCTTGCGATGAGTGGGAACGAAAAGAAATGTTGATGCGGGAGCTTGCCCCGATTAAAGAGCAATTAATAGCGATCGGCAGTAGTGCCTTACCTGCCGATATGGACAGCACGCAAGCACGCGATTGGCTAGTACAAAGCGAATCTGTGTTGCATCAATTAAAAGAAGAACGAAATCTGCTGCTGGCAGAACAGGCGGAAAAACGCCAAATGACAAAAGTGCTGCTGGAAGATGAAACCTACGAAGACAAATTGCAGCAATTCGAGGAAAAGAAAGTAGAGCTTGCGGAATTGGCGAAGCGCTGGTCGATCGATAAAGCAATTACAGAAGCGATCCGCCAAACGATGGAAGAACTGAAGGAAAAGAAATTGCCGGCGGTTATTGCCGCGGCTCAAAAATTCTTTGAGTCGCTCACGTCAGGCGCTTACACAGGCTTGGAAATGAATCCCCAAGGATTTTTTGAAGCCGTCAGAAAGGACGGCATGCGGTTCCATATCGGGGAACTCAGCCAAGCCACAAAAGAGCAGGCGTATATCTCGCTTCGGCTATCCTTGGCAGTTTCAATGCAGGAGAGCCATCCATTCCCGTTTATTATGGACGATCCCTTTGTTCATTTTGATCGCAGCCGGCTGCAGCAAATGATAAACTTAATAACAGAGCTGCAACAGAGCCATCAATTCATTTATTTCACTTGCCACGAAGCGATGCAGCAGGCTTGGCCGAATGCTTCTATAATAAATGTAGCCACAATCGAAAGGAGTGTCCAACTATGATAAAAGGGATTACACAGCGTGCTGTAGGGGAAACGGTTGATGAGTTTTTGCTGATCAAACAATCAGTGAAGGGGGTTACCACCACCGGAAACCCTTTTATATCGCTCGTCTTGCAGGACAAGAGCGGAGATATCGAAGCGAAATTATGGGATACGAAAGATGAGCATGAAAAATTATTTGCTGCTGAAACAATTGTTAGAGTAGGCGGGGAAATCCATAACTACCGCGGAAAAAATCAACTGCGCATCAAAAGCATACGTCCGGCAAAACCGGAAGAGCACCAGTCGATTTCCGATTTGATGCCATCATCGGAAAAAACGACGGAACAATTGTCTGAAGAAATCCTTCAGTATTTGTTCCAAATGGAAAATCCGGCGATTCAGCGGATCACCCGCCACATCTTAAAGAAATACCAGCAGCAAATTTTGACGTTCCCAGCTGCCACCCGGAATCATCACGATTATGTATCCGGCCTTGCTGATCATGTAGTGTCTATGCTGAGACTTGGAAAAGCAATCTGCGAAATTTATCCGAGCCTGAACAAAGACTTGTTATATGCCGGCATCATCTTGCACGATGTAGGCAAAGTGTTTGAATTGTCCGGACCGATTGCAACGACTTATACGCTGGAAGGCAATTTGCTGGGCCATATTTCCATCATGGTCAACGAGATTTCGAAAACCGCCGATGAACTCGAAATCGAAGGGGAAGAAGTGCTGCTGCTTCAGCATATGGTGTTGTCGCATCATGGAAAAGAAGAGTGGGGCAGTCCGAAAAAGCCGATGATCAAAGAAGCGGAAATGCTGCATTATATCGATAATATCGATGCGAAAATGATGATGCTTGACCGCGCACTGGATAAAACCAAACCAGGTGAATTCTCAGAGCGCCTGTTTCCATTGGACAACCGGTCATTCTATAAACCGACGATTAAATAAAAAAACTCCCGTTCATTCGAACGGGAGTTTTTTTATGCTCTAGATTCAATTTAAACAAAAAAGCCCTCAGCGCCAATTGGCGGAGGGCTCTCGTACAAATTATTGAGCTGGTGCAGCTTCAGCGTTCATGATTTCATCAAGTGCGCCTTTTAAGTCTTCATCTTTGATCTCAACATTTGCTTCTTTCATCATGTCAGCGATTTTAGGAACCAAAGTAGTTTGGTCTGCTTTGGAAGCGGCCAATTCAGAACGAATTTCTTCTTTTTGGTCTTCAAGAGCAGGCTGATCTTTCACTTCGCGTTTCTCCGTCACTTGGATGATGTGGAATCCGTGCTGGGATTGAACCGGTTCGCTGATTTCGTCAACTTCCAGAGCATAAGCTGCTTCTTCGAATTCAGGCACCATAGCGCCAGTACCGAACCAGTCAAGGCTTCCGCCGTTTGCAGCAGAACCTGTGTCAGAAGAATATTCTTCTGCCAGTTTTGCGAAATCGCCGCCAGCATCCAATTCTTTCTTCACTTTGTTCGCTGTTTCTTCATCGGCTACAAGAATATGGCGTGCGTTCAGTTCAGTACCCTTGCGGTCATACTGCGCCTGAATTTCTTCGTCAGATACTTCAACGCCGTCAGTCAATGCTTTTTCCTGCAACAAGTTCAAACGGATGACTTTCTTGTAGCTTTCTTCGGTTTGGTTGTTTTGGGCCAGGAACTGCTCAAAGCTTTCGCCCATTTCTTCTTCGGATTTTTTATACTCCGCGTCAATTTCTTTGTCGGTCACTTCGTATTTATCAGCAAGCACTTTTTCAATCATTAAGATTTGAAGTGCCTGATCGCCAACAGAAGTTTTCATTTCTTCATAAAGGTCTTGCTGTGTAATATCCCCAACTTTTGATTCAACGATGACTTCATCGCCAGAACCGCTGTCGCTGCATGCAGCCAATGCCAACACAGATGCGGCCAAAGAAAGGGTTAATATTGATTTTTTCATTTTTTTCGCTCCCAACATTCTATCTAGATGCAGTAGTTACTATACCATAAACGTTTAAAAAATCAAAAAGTTTCCTTAAAGAGGAAAATATCTCTTCGCAACACCTTGAGTTTTTAAATTTGGATAAAAAAAAGTTCAGTTGCCAGGGGCAAGTGAACTCACGGAGTAAATTCTACGCCTACGTACAAGGATACCAATAAAATCGTGATCAATATATTGATTGTACGGAAAATTTTCTGATGGTTTTCTTCAGGAATTTCCCGGGAAGTTACGAGCGCCAATGTCATGCGGTTGATCTGGAATAAGTAAAGTACAGAGAACATCACTACAAATGCGATAATCATGAATTTCCTCCCCTCTAATGTTAGGTTCTAGTATACCAAAGACGGGAAGAAAAAGCAGGATTAGGCTACCACTTCGGGTACGAGAATTTCAAAGCCGGTGTCCGTTTCTTCAATAAGTGCGTCTTTAGGCGAATGTGCCAAGTTTCGCATATAAATCAAATCCGTCAAACACAAACCGCTGTGGTAAGCCAGCAGCATGGCAAAATAATGGCTGTAAACCGGCATGAGCAAGCTTAGGCACACAATTGTGGTGTTAATCAACATAAACGGTGCCGCTAGTGTCATGATAAATCGGATCTTGCTCACCGGTTCGCTGATGTGCAGTGAAATCTTCGGCAAAACTTTTAGTTGTTTTTTTACAATCAGTTTAATGCATTTCCGGCAACCGACGAGCGGCAGGAAGTGACACAATTTATGCAACGGATAAACGGCAAGAATAGCACAGATAAATAATAGAAAGTTTTGATCGGACAAAGGATCGGAATAAAGAATATTCAATACGATATAAAAGCTCATAAAGACACCCAAGGCAATAAGTGCAGACATGATATATAAACGATCGAGTCCGTATTGTTTTTTTAGATTAATGGTTTTCCAGCAGTGCATGTTTGCATCTCCTAAAAGTGGATTTCTCTTTTGATTCGATACATACAATACAACGAATAGCTAGGAAATGCAATAAAGATTCGCTTTAAATTTTATAGAACGTTTTCATTTTTTTCAGACGCCACAATGATTTGGTTTTCTTCACTGAATTTTGATTCGATGTTCTTAAAGGAAGCTTCGAAAATTTCCATAAAGTCATCACCGTAGATATTCCGGATTACGGCCATAATGTCCAGGAATTCCGGGAATTTTCCGTACAATTCCTTCAACGGCATCGAACCGTCAATGACTGCGTGGGGAGTGTCGTGATACTTCTCAATCATTTCCTGCATTAAAGCTTCTCCTTTTGGGGTCAGTTCCACATATGTATTGCGTTTGTCTGTGTCCCGTTTTGAAAATGCCAACAGCTCACGTTCTTCCAATTTCTTTGAAAAGTTGAAGGCAGTGGAAACATGCATGACTCCAAATTTTGCGACATCGGAAATGGAAGCGCCTTTTAAATGATAGGAAATCCATAAAATATGGTGTTCATTAATATTTAAATCATAAGGTTTTATCCACAACTGCCAATCTTTTTCGACTGCTTTCCATAATGCTTTTGACAGCTGCCCAATCCGCTGGCTAAACAACATGGCTTCTTTAAAGGTATAATTTTGTTCACTCATTAAAGCACCCACTTTCCCCCAAATATTTTTTCTTTATTATAGCAGTAAAGCAAAACATAATGAAGTGTGAATAATAAAAAAATTTAAATATCTGATTCACGCGAGCGGAAAGGGAAGGGGATAGAGCTTATTAGGGGATTTTCGTCAGTGGGGCTCTCGTATTCAAGGGAGTGAAGATCCTATCTATATTAAAAAGGAAAATAAAAAAGCTGCCCAAGGCAGCTTATTCATTATCTTTATCATCTTTTTTGTCATTCTTGTCTTTGCTGATGGAATTTTGAAGCGCTTCAATTGCGTTTTGGATCGCAAGAATTTCAAGCTGTAAATGCTCTTTTGCTGGAGCCGTGCTTTCTTGCCATTCCTGAAGTGATTCTTTCAAGCCGTCGGTTGCTTCCGGAACAACGGTTTTTGCTTCGTCGGACAATTTAGCGACCGACTCTTTTAAACCGTTCACTTTTTCTTTAACATCTGATAATTTCTCTTTCCAATCCGTAGATGCGGTTTTCACTGAGCTTCTAAGCTCTTTCCCGGATTGGGGAGTGGAAAATAATGTCGCTGCAGCTCCTGCCGCAAGCCCTGTAGCAAGTCCTATAAAAAAAGTTGATGCTTTCATTGGCCAAACGCCCCTTTCGTCCTATACCGTTCTTTTCCTTTATTTCACTTAATTAAAACATAAAGATGAACGACTATTCAATTAAAAAAAGCTTTTCAGTGAATTTCTCACCGAAAAGCTCTTTTTTATCTCACTTTAACGGGCAGTAATACTCCCGCTTCTTCCAGCAGAAGGTGTAACGGCTGTTTCAAACTTTGAGCGTCTAACCAACTGGATGACAATCGGGTAGATGAGCGCAAAAGCAACGCCGTTCAGCACGATGGCTGGCAGTACGACCGTTGTGAAAAGAAGGCCGAAAGGAATTTCTGCACCGATTACGAAAATGGCTGCTGACAGGAAAATGGTTCCTGAAAGGACTGTACCGGCTGCGCAAAGGGCGATGGCCACGGGAAGTTTAACGACCACTTTTTTCAAGATCAGGACAAAAGCGAAAAAGACAAACGCTGTGATGAATTTATCGATGATATTCGGGAAAAATCCTCCTGGGAAAGTGGAAAACAATCCGGAAATAACTCCGGTTGTCACTGCCAGCAAGAACACCGATTTCACATTCGGGAACAACAAGATCCCGATAAACATCATTGTCAGCATAAAGTCCGGCTTCATCCCGCCGCTAAATCCTGGAATCACCACATAAAGTGCTGCTCCGACACTGACCAGCAGCGCCATTAAAACTAGATTTTTCGTATTCATTTCTCATCTCTCCTCAGCTCTGGGCTATTTGCTTTTCCCGGACGTGCCCTCTTGGCCGCCGGCGAAAAAACTTATACTGATTCTATCGTGTCCGGTGTTTTTTATCAAGTATCCGGATTTAATTTCTGTTTGACTTGTTCTGCCAGTTCCTGGATGCGTTCAGCCGTGTATTCTTTTTCTTTGGTCATCCATTTTGCGCCAAAGCCGTCGGTTGCGCCGTAGCGGGGGATAAAATGCAAATGGAAGTGGTAAACGCTTTGCCCGGCTTTGGCTCCGTTGTTGTTCAACAGGTTCATGCCTTCCGGTTCGAATGTCTCTTTAATGGCGCTGGCAATCTTCGGTGCTACTGAAAACAGATTGGCAGCTTCTTCCGGGGCTAAATCGTATACATACTCGCGATGCGTTTTGGGGATGAGCAAAGTATGGCCTTTAGATAGCGGCATAATGTCCATAAATGCGTAAACATGTTCGTCTTCATACACTTTTACACTGGGGATATCGCCGTTGATAATTTTGCAGAAAATACAATCGGTCATTGTCATCATCCTTTCCATTTTTTCCAGTTTATCATAAATTCGATTTCGGAAAAGAAATCGTCAGCTGATTTTGATACAATAGTTTGAAAGAAAGAGGTGTTTAGATTGGCTATTTTGGAAGTCCAGTCATTGACGGGCGGGTATACAAGAAAGCCCGTGCTGCAAGACGTAACATTTTCAATCAACAAAGGAGAACTGGTTGGATTGATCGGTTTGAACGGTGCGGGGAAAAGTACAACCATTAAGCACATCATCGGCCTCATGCAGCCGCAGTCTGGAGAAATCCGCTTGAATGGCAAAACCTTTGAGGAAGACATGGATGCTTACCGGTCATCGTTTACATACATTCCGGAGACGCCGGTATTATATGAAGAACTGACATTGCGCGAGCATCTGGAGCTGACCGCAATGGCATACAACCTCGATTCAGCCAGATTTGAAAAACGGTCGGCAGAATTGCTGAAGGAATTCCGCATGGAAAAAAGACTGAGATGGTTTCCGTCCCATTTTTCAAAAGGAATGCGGCAAAAAGTGATGATCATGAGCGCATTTCTCGTGAATCCTGCGCTTTACATCATCGATGAACCTTTTGTCGGGCTCGATCCGCTCGGCATCAAATCGCTGCTGGACCAAATGGAGCAGCAAAAGAAAAAAGGGGCTTCGGTCCTGATGTCCACCCACATTCTGTCGACGGCAGAACGGTACTGCGACCGGATTATCCTGCTGCATAACGGGCGGATCCGTGCGATGGGAACAATGGCGGATTTGCGGAAGGCGTTCAATATGCCGGATGCATCACTGGACGATTTATACATTGCGATGACCGAGGATGCTGTCAATGAAGAACTTGCATGAAGTGTGGTCGAACCGGCTTCAAAAATACACCATTGAAGTCCAAAATTATTTAAAGTATATCTTTACTGGGCATATTGCAGTTGTCCTGCTTTTCGCCATTGGAGCAGCTGGCTATGCGTACAGCGAATGGGTACAGAATGTGCCGCCTGATTTTCCGGGCGCCTGGATTTTAGCAGCCGTTTTTGGTCTGCTTCTGGCTTACAGCCCGCCGACGACCTTATTGAAAGAAGCGGACATGGTTTACTTTCTGCCGCTCGAAAGCCAATTGGACCAATTTTTAAAGCCGGCATTAAAATGGACGTTCTTTTCGCAATTGTACTTGCCAGTCATTGCGTTTATCGTTTCCTTGCCGATGGTCAATGCCTTGTACGGCTTGCCGTCTTCCTTGTTGATCGGGTTGCCGATTTTACTGCTGCTGCTCAAATGGTGGAACATCCAGACCGAGTTTGCGTACCGCAAAGCCTATTTGGGATACCGTGCTTGGGTGGACCGCCTTGTCCGCTTCACGCTCGTCTTCATTTTTGTTTACCTATATGTCGCAAGCAACCTGTTAATCGCGGTGCTGGTTTTGTTTGCGATCATCGTTTATGGCAGATGGGTGCAGCAGCAGGCGGCAGGAAAGCCGTTTGCCTATGAGCATTTTGTAGGCCTGGAAGAAAACCGGATGCTGCGCTTCTACCAGTTTGCCAATTATTTTACCGATGTTCCGCATATCAAAGGGAAGATCAAAGAACGGACCTGGTTAAATTGGGTTTACCGTTTTATCAAGAGAGGACCGGAAAACGCCCATTATTACCTGGTTTGGCGCACATTTATCCGGTCCGATGAATTGTTTTATTTATGGGTGAGGCTAACGGTTATTGCCATGGCAGGCGCTTGGCTCATTCCGTTTCCGGCGGCTGTCATCATTTTCGCTGCCGCACTCGCTTTTGCTTCCGCTATCCAGATTTGGCAAGGCTTGAACCAGACCCAGCATTTCCGGATGGACAACCTGTTCCCGCTGACGAAATTCAGCAGGGAGCGGGCGGTCAGAAAGCTTATTTTGGTTATGCAACTGCTGCAGGCGATTTTGGTCGCAGCCGTCCTTATAGGAGTAGGGGAGCCGCTTACCGCGCTTGCTGTCTTCGCCGTGATTTTGCTTGTTTCAGCTATTACACTGGCTTTTGGAAAGAAGAAGAACTAAAGAAATCCCCGCCGATTCAAAATCGGCGGGGATTTTTATTATTCATTCATATTCAGTGCAGCGGTCGCCAGGGTTTTGGCGGCTACTAACATCGCTTCTTCTTTAAAGTCGAACTTCGGATGGTGGTGTGGGTACACATCACCTTCCGGCATCGCACCGGTAAAGAAGAAGGTGCCGGGCACGTGCTCTAAGTAATAAGCGAAGTCTTCTCCGCCCATTTGCGGCGCGCAATGGTAAACTTCTTCGACGCCGGGTACACCAGCTGCGATTTCTTTCAAATACAGCGTTTCGTTTTCATGGTTTACAACTGCCGGATAGCCGCGCATGAAGTTGAATTCATACAGGCTGTCTGTGGCAATGCTGGTGCCTTCGATGACGCGGGCCATTTCTTTTTCCATAAGGACCCGGTTGGCTTCCGTAAACGTCCGGACGGTTCCGCCGAGTAAGGCCTGGTCTGCGATGATATTGTAGGGATTTTCAGCGACAAACGATGTAACGGACAATACCGCAGATTCGAGTGGATCGACGCGGCGGGACACCAATTGCTGCAAGTTTGTCACGAGCTGGGAACCGATCACCACCGCATCTTTTGTTTCATGCGGGTTGGCGCCGTGCCCGCCGCGGCCCTGGATTTTGATTTCGAACGAATCCGCTGCAGCCATGATCGGTCCGACACGGTAATCGATTCTGCCAAAAGGCGTTGTCGACCATAAGTGCGTGCCGAAAATGACATCTACGCCTTCAAGCGCGCCTGCTTCGATCATGGCTTTTGCTCCGCCGGGCGCCAGCTCTTCTGCATGCTGGTGAATCAGCACGTACGTGCCGCTCAATTCGTTGCGGAAAGTGTGCAGCACTTTGCCAAGAACAAGCAGAGTGGCCGTATGGCCGTCGTGTCCGCAAGCATGCATCACACCTGGAACCATCGATTTATAGGCAACTTCTTTTTGGTCCTGGATAGAAAGGGCATCAAAATCGGCCCGCAGCGCAACGGTTTTTCCCGGTTTGCTGCCGCGGATCGTAGCAATGACGCCATTGCCGCCAACGCCATGTTTTACTTCAATGCCAAGCTGTTCATAAAAATGGCGGATATAATAAGCGGTTTTTGTTTCATTGAAAGAAGGTTCAGGATGCATATGCAAATGTCTGCGTATGTCTACCATTTCTTCGTAACTTGAATCCAGTTCGGCATAAATTTTTTCAATCATGTTGTAAACCCCTTTCAATTTCCAATAATCAAAATAGTTCCACTATAAATGATAGCATAAAAAAAAGAGCACTCGGCTCTTTTTTTTAATAAGTGAAATTCAAATAGGAAGCGATGAAATAAATCAAAATGACAATTGCCGACGGCAGCGCATATTTGAAATTGGAAATCGTCTTTTTCTGAAGCAGCGAGTAAAGCACGAGCAGCGACATAAAGAGTACGCCGACAGCAATGATCAGATGCGAATTTGACACGGCAGACAGGATTGGTCCCGCTGTATAAACCGGGTCTGAAATTGCCAGAATGATCATGTTAAACACATTGCTCCCCAGGACAGCTCCAACCGCCATATTGACATTGCTTAGCCGCAGAGCAACAAAGACGGAAATGGCTTCCGGCAGGGAAGTCGTAGCTGCGATTAGAAAACTGCCAATAAAGCTAGAGCCAATGCCGGTAATAACCGCAATTTGGTCGCCTGTTATGGACAATGCAGTACCGGCGCCAAGTATGATGATAGCCGCTGCGATGAATCGTGCAATCGCCGCCCTTGCAGACAGGGAAGCACTCGGGTTAGCAGGTTCTGTTTGTGGCAGGCTTTGTGTTGCAGCAGGTTCAGATTTGGGCAACTTGTTGATCGCGAGCATTCCGAAGATATAAGCAAGCGCTATAATCCAAGCGTCCAGTCCAATTCCTAAGATGGATGCATCAAGCCGCAGCCAAAGAGCTAAAATAACCAAGACGGTCAATAATAATCCAAGAAACAGTGTATAGATATGGTCTCTAGATGCACGCTCTAAAATCCGGCGTCTACGCAGCAAAAAATCGAACGCTGCCAAAATGAAAAGATTAAACAGGTTGGAGCCGATCATATTGCCGACTGCGATATCTGCATTTCCGATGGCGGCCGCTGAAAAGCTGGTGGAAATTTCCGGGAGCGAAGTGGCCCCAGCCAACAGCAAAGTGCCGACCATCATACCGCCCATGGAAGTTTTTTCACTGATAACATCTGCATACTGCGAAAGCTTGACGGCAGCAAAAACGGTCACGATAGCAGCGAGGATGAAGTAAACAAATGCCAATATTGTTCCCCCTGATCATTATGTATCAAACCTCTTAACGAAGAGGTTTGCCAAGCTTTATTCGTCTTCCGGTTTTGCTTTGTAGGTCGTAATATAAGAAGCGCCTGAGAAAATGTTCGGGCGTTTCTCGCCGGCATTCTCCGCTGGTTTTGCGTGTGCTTTCGAAAAAGCCTGCGATTCTTTCCATTTCTCAAAGAACGCCGGTGATTCCCATTCGGTTAATACCACATACGTATCGGAATCCAATGGGCGCAGTACCCGGAACGCCACATAGCCAGGCTCGTTTTCGATGGCACCGGCGCGGTTTTTAAAGCGGTGCTCAAAAATCGGCCGGCCTTCATCTGTAACCGGAATATTATTGAATACAAAAAAGCCTTTTTCTTTAAAGGTGCCGGTACCATCCACCACTTCATATCGGCGCGGTGTCTGGAAGATGGTTTTGCCTTCTGTTTCATGCAGCAGCAAAGTGGTGTTTTCGCCCTGCATCAGCACCATCGTTTCATTGGGATGTTTTTCCCGCATTTTCTTCATAAAATCATAAGTGCCTGTCGTCATAAATAAATTCATCAAAATCCCTCCTTGAGCAATTGCTTTCATTATATATGGTTCCCTTAATAAATGGGCTGAAACACATAATGGCGAACCGGTGAAGGGAGAAGCGTCTAATTTATGACATTTGCCAAAGGAATCTATACAATAGAATGTGGAGCGTCTATAGTGAAATACGGATATAGAATGCAGGACGATATGAACCGAAGGGATGTTTATCAACATGACTGAATTTAACGATACTTTTTTGAGGGCGGCGCGCGGAGAGAAAGCGGATCACACACCGGTGTGGTTTATGCGCCAAGCTGGCCGTTCACAGCCTGAATACCGCAAGATCAAAGAAAAATACTCGCTAGAAGAAATTACACATCAACCCGAACTTTGTGCGTATGTGACAAAGCTTCCTGTCGACCAATACAATGTGGATGCGGCTGTTCTTTACAAAGACATCGTCACTCCGCTGCCTGCAATTGGCGTAGATGTGAAAATCAAAGCGGGAGTTGGCCCGGTCATCGACAATCCGATCCGCACCATGGCGGATATCGAACGATTGGGTGAGATCAATCCGGAGAAAGATGTGGATTTTGTATTGGAAACGATCCGCATTTTGACGCAGGAACAATTGAATGTGCCATTGATCGGCTTTTCGGGTGCACCGTTCACACTGGCGAGCTATATGATCGAAGGCGGCCCGTCGAAAAGCTACAATAAAACAAAAGCCATGATGGTTTCTCAACCGGAAATGTGGTTTTTGTTGATGGACAAGCTTGCTGATACCATCATCCCTTACGTAAAAGCTCAAATCAAAGCAGGGGCGAAAGTAATCCAGATTTTTGATTCGTGGGTAGGGGCTTTAAATGTGGAAGATTACCGCATTTTCATCAAGCCGGTAATGGACCGCATCTTCTCGGAACTTCGCACAGAAGGCGTACCGTTGATCATTTTCGGCGTTGGGGCAAGCCATTTGGCAAAAGAGTGGCATGACCTTCCTGTAGACGTTGTCGGGCTTGACTGGCGTCTGCCGATTTCTGAAGCGCGTGCAATGGGATTAACGAAAACCCTCCAAGGGAATTTCGATCCTTCTTATTTGCTGGCAGACTGGCCGACTATCGAAAAACGCGTAAAAGCGATTTTGGATATGGGCTTGCAGCAGGATGGCTACATTTTCAACTTGGGCCACGGCGTGTTCCCGGAAGTTCAGCCGGATACGCTTAAGCGTTTGACTTCATTTGTCCATGAATACAGCGCTGCCCATAAAGCACGCGTTTAATCGAACAACAAATTTCTCTTGGGGTGATTACATTGAAAAAGACAATGGGACTATTAGTGATGGCGTATGGCACGCCTTACGAAGAAGCAGATATTGAACGCTATTACACGCATATTCGCCGCGGCCGCAAACCGAGCGAAGAAAGCTTGGAAGACTTGCGCAGCCGCTATAAAGCGATTGGCGGCCTTTCACCGCTTGCTAAAATTACACAAGACCAGGCAGACGCACTAGGCGCCCGCTTGAACGAAATGCAGGACGAGATCGATTTCAAAGTATATCTTGGCTTAAAGCACATTGAGCCATTTGTAGAAGACGGTGTTGAAGCGATGCGTGCTGACGGCATCACTGAAGCGGTTTCGATTGTTTTGGCTCCTCACTTTTCAACATTCTCAGTCAAGTCCTATAACGGACGTGCTGCAGAAGCCGCTGAAAAAGCGGGCATTTCACTGACTTCCGTGGAAAGCTGGTATACCGAGCCGAAATTCATCCAATACTGGAGCGAAAAAGTAAGCGCCGCTTTTGCTGAAATGTCAGAAGAAGAGCGCGAAAAAGCATGCCTGATCGTTTCTGCGCATTCCTTGCCGGAAAAAATCATCGCTAATGGAGACCCGTATCCTGAACAATTGAAAGAAACAGCTGTATTGGTTTCTGAAGCTGCCGGAGTGAATAATGTGGAAGTGGGCTGGCAGAGCGCCGGACAGACACCGGAGCCTTGGATTGGCCCCGATGTTCAGGACTTGACACGTGAATTGTTCACTGAAAAAGGCTATACATCGTTTGTCTACACGCCAGTCGGCTTTGTGGCCGATCATTTGGAAGTGTTATTCGACAACGATTATGAGTGTAAAGTCGTGTGCGACGAAATTGGCGCAACTTACAGACGTCCGGAAATGCCGAACGTTCAGCCATTGTTTATCGATGGACTGGCAGATGTCGTTTTGAATAAGTTAGCTGAAAAATAAAGATAAGCGAAAGAGAGGGCGAAACGTGGCGGAACGAACGCGAAAAGTAGCAGTCGTGGGCGGAGGAATCACAGGTCTGTCTGCTGCTTACTATTTACAAAAACAAGCGAAGGAACTTGGCGTTTCATTGGAAGTCACCTTGATCGAGGCGACGCACCGCCTAGGCGGAAAAATCCAAACGCTGCGCAAAGACGGTTTTGTAATTGAGCGTGGGTCAGATTCGTTTCTCTCCCGTACGAAAAATATTAATGCATTGGTGAAGGAATTGGGAATTGAAGATCAGCTGGTGGAAAGCGGTGCAGGGGAAACGTATGTCATGGTGGAAGATAAACTGCATCCTGTACCGAAAGGCTCGGTGATGGGCGTACCGACAGCCGTCGGTCCGTTTTTGGCTTCGTCGCTGTATTCATGGAGCGGCAAAGTCCGAGCGGCAGGCGACCTGATTCTCCCCAAATCCAAAAAAACAGCCGATCAGCCGGTCGGCCCTTTTGTACGGCGCCGTTTTGGCAATGAAGTCGTTGAAAACTTGATTGAACCGCTGTTTTCCGGATTTTTCTCCGGGGACATCGACCGTTTAAGTCTAGACGCTACATTCCCGGCATTCCAGGAAATCGAGCAGCAGCACCGCAGCCTGATTTATGGGATGAAAAAAAACGAACGGATTTGTCCGAACGAATACACTACCAATAAAAGAGGGGTTTTCCGGTCTTTTAAAAATGGAATGGAAACGCTGGTGACCGCAATTGAAAAAGAACTTACTGCTTCCACCATATTAAAAGGCGTCAAAGTGGTTCAGATTGCGGAAAACAACGGCCAAGCCGTTTTAAAGCTGAATAATGAGTCGACGTTGGTTGTGGATGAGGTGATTTTTGCGCTTCCTCATACGAAAGTCCAACCCTTATTCGAACCTTACGGGTTATTGGAAGAGCTAAAAGCGATGCCGGCAACTTCAGTGGCAACCGTGTCGATGGCGTTTCCTGCAGAATCGGTTCGCGAATTCGCGGATCGGGCAATGGGGTTTGTCGTGGCGCGAAACAGTGATTTATCCATTACCGCGTGCATTGCTTCACATTGCAAATGGCCATCCCAAACGCCGGAAGGCAAAATGCTGTTTAAAGCTTTTATTGGCCGCGTAGGAGACGAAGCAGTGGTGGAATTATCGGATAAAGAAATTGAAAAAACCGTCCTGGCAGATTTGCAAAAGGCGATGGCCATTGAAGCGGAGCCGGAATTCACGATCGTTTCGCGCTGGTCAGAAGCGATGCCGCAATATTTGGTTGGACATAAAGCACGTGTGGAAAAAGCACGCAGAGAAGTGGAAAAAGACTTTCCCATGGTTCAGGTCATCGGCAGTTCGTTTGAAGGATTTGGCTTGCAAGGCTGTGTGGACCAAGGCAAAGCAGCAGCACAGCAAATTCTTGGGAATTGCCAAGTGGAACAGGAAATGCGGAGGTAGCGAATATGAAGAAATTGATGGGGCTGGCGCTGCCGTTATTGTTATTGGCGGCATGCGGCAGTGAAGAAGCCGATTCAGCCGGAACCGGCAACTCGCTGGAAGAAGTTGTGGTGGAGATCAACACGCCGCAAACAGTGGAACAGACTGGAGAAGTCGTGCTGTCGGCTACGGTTACGCAAGGCGATGAAGCTGTCGAAGATGCAGATGAAGTCGTTTACGAAGTTTGGGAGTCGGGACATCGCGACAGCAGTGAAATGATTGAAGCGGAACATACAGGCGATGGCGTTTATGAAGCCGAGACCGCCTTTGAAGAAGAAGGCGTGTACTTGATCCAGGCGCATACCAGCGCCCGCCGCCTGCACGTAATGCCAAAACAGGAAATTACTGTAGGCAGTCCGGATCCGGCATCTGTCGTACCGGATGACAGCGATGACGCAGAGGGCATGGACAAAATGGGAGACCATTCCGGCCACTGAGATGGTGAAAGAGCCGGCTGCGTTTATGCAGCCGGCTTTTCTTATTGACTGATTGTCTGAACGAAAGAGGTGGCTGACATGAAGCATTTTCAAAAAGCACACAATCCTGCAACGCCTTATGAAATTTTTGAGTTTAAGAAATACGAGATTCCCTTACATGAAATTATGCTGTTCAAAAAGCATGAAACAGAGCGCGTAAGTTATGCGTTATATTGCGAAGAAGGAATCGTCTATCTGCTGACGAATGTATCGGTCAACGATGCGGCGATCAGTGGATATGGAGTTTATGCAAAACCTTATTGCAAGCTTGGCGACATTGGGAGCTACAGTTTGGCCACTTTGGATAAAGACTCATACAACTGGTATATGACCCATGCCAGATGAGGAAAGAACAGTTTTTTAGATACATCGGGCTAGATGATACAGATATTGATACAGTTGCCGGTAATGTTCAGGCGCAAATAAAAGAAGCGGGCGCATATTGGCAGCGTCCGCTTCTTTTATGTATGTTTATAATTCGTCGCACTTTTCACATTGGCTACCATAACATTCATGCTGTTCTTCGATCTTTTCTCCACAATTCGAGCATTTTTTCGCGGGCAGGTTCTTGAAAAATTCCACTACGTTTTCCATATCCATTCCAGCTCCTTTGTTATAGTACTGTGATTCTTTATTGAATTGTATTATAACAGTTTAGATTCGTCAACCCTAAACCGTGAACTTTTTTGAAAAATCCGTTAAACTAAGGAGAGTATGTACTTCAAAGGAGAGAAATTATGTATTTTGTAGACAATAAAGGCATTACCGACCCGCGCATTAACTTGGCAATTGAAGAATACTTGCTAAAGACAATGGACGTAGAAAAAGATCCATTTTTGCTGTTTTACATAAACGAACCTTCCATCATTATCGGCAAAAACCAAAACACGGCAGAAGAAATCAACACCGACTATGTTGATTCAAACGGCATTCATGTTGTCCGCCGCCTGTCCGGAGGCGGCGCCGTCTATCATGACCTCGGCAACTTGAACTACAGCTTTATCACAGTCGACGACGGCAACAGCTTCCGCAATTTCCGGAAGTTCACTGAGCCTGTTGTACATGCTTTGCAAAGCCTCGGCGTCAATGCGGAACTATCCGGCCGCAATGATTTGATGGTAGAAGGGCGCAAAGTTTCCGGCAATGCTCAATTCTCTACTCGCGGCCGCATGTTCAGCCATGGAACGCTGATGTTCGATACAGAAGTGGATGCAGTTGTGTCAGCATTAAAAGTCAGCAAAGAAAAAATCGAGTCCAAAGGCATCAAGTCGATCCGCAGCCGCGTCGCGAATATTTCGGAGTTTCTGAAAGAGCCGATGACGGTCACAGAATTCCGTTCAGCGATTTTGGCTTCGCTGTTTGACGGCGAAGAAAACATTCAGTACTGGGAGTTGACGGACCAGGATTGGGAAAACATCCGCCAATTGTCAAAAGAGCGCTATGGCAACTGGGACTGGAACTACGGAAAATCGCCTAAGTTCAATGTGAAGCATTCCCACCGCTTCCCGGTCGGCGGCATTGATGTCCGTCTTCAAGTGGAAAATGGCATTGTACAGGATGCCAATATTTACGGCGACTTTTTTGGAGTTGGCGATGTGGCGGAAATTGAACAAGCCATTACTGGCGTTAAATACGAACGGGCTTCACTTGATGAAGCCATCAGCGGATTTGATATCCCGACGTATCTTGGCGGCATCACGAAAGAAGAATTCCTGAAATTAATTTATTAAGAATTCATGAAGAGCCTGCTATCGAGCAGGCTCTTTTGTTAAAATGGAAAGAAACAGGAAAGGGGGAATCAATATGGCAGCTCAAAGAATTTTCATAGTGGAAGATGATTTGAAAATAGCGGCAATGCTGGCCGAGACTTTACGCAAATACCATTACGATGTGGAAACCGCAAAAGATTTCGACCACATTCTTGAAGAGTTTGAGGCATTTGATCCCCATATGGTTCTGCTCGATATCAATTTGCCTTCTTACGATGGATACTATTGGTGCCGCCAATTGCGCCAAACATCCACTTGCCCGATTTTATTCATTTCCGCCAGGTCAGGGGAAATGGATCAGGTTTTTGCTCTTGAAAATGGCGGGGATGATTTCATTACGAAACCTTTCCATTATGAAATCGTCCTTGCAAAAATAAGAAGCCATCTGCGCAGAGCTTATGGGGAATATGCTCCAAAGCAGGAAGAGCGTTCAGTGAAGGCGGGGCGAATCTCGCTGTTCCTCGAACGAATGGAGCTCCATGTAAAGACGGCGGTCATTCCGCTGCAGAAAAAAGAATGCACCATCATGGAATTGTTGTTGGCCCACTATCCGAAAGTGGTGACCCGGGAGCAATTGCTGGAAGAGCTTTGGGATGACCAGGCTTTCGTGGACGAAAATACGCTGAATGTCAACATGACGCGTGTCCGTAAAAAACTGGCGGATTATGAAGTGCTGTCTTCCATTGAAACAGTCCGGGGCTCCGGTTACCGGTTGCTGATTCATGAGGAGGAACTGTAATGTTTCGCTTGTTTTTTAAAGAACATGCTGCATTTATTGTCTTTCAGGCGGTGCTGGTAGCGTTCATCATGGCGCTGTACTGGCTCGACGGCTTCCGGAACGTCGATACAGCCATTTACTCGTTTGTCATCAGCACATTACTGGTTGTCACTTTTTTAGCTGCGCGTTTTGTGAAGCGGTATCATTTTTATCAAAAGATCCTGGCAATTCCGGACCGGATGGAACATGCCATCCAGCGGGAAGCCCGCTCTCCGGAACAGCTTCAAAGCGAAAGGTATTTGCAGGAACTGTACCGGCTCTACCAGAACGAAGCGCAGGCACTTTATGCTTCTCAAAACCGCCATCTTCAGTTTATGAACCAGTGGGTGCACCAGATGAAAACCCCTTTATCCGTTATGCAATTATTGCTTCAGGAAGAAGGGGAGCTCGACAAAAACAGTGTCCGTGAAGAAGTGGACCGGTTAAAGTCGGGCCTCGATACGGTATTGATGAATGCACGGCTGGATACCTTTGAAGATGATATGCAAATCGAACAAGTCTCGCTGCGCGCCATGGTAGCGGAAATCGTCACAGAAAACAAGCGCTTGTTTATTTCCAAACGCGTGTATCCGGAAATCGATATGGCCGAAGACTGCGTCGTGGCAACTGACCGGAAATGGATGAAGTTTATTGTGGGCCAGTTTTTAACAAACGCCTTAAAATATACCTTTGAACCGAACAAGAAAGTGTATCTTCATGCCGAATGTGCAGACGGCAATGCCGTTTTAACGGTTCGGGATGAAGGAATCGGCATTCCGTCCTCGGACTTGCCGCGTATTACAAAAGCCTTTTTCACAGGGGAAAATGGACGGAAGACCGGGGAGTCCACAGGAATGGGCTTGTATTTGGCAAAAGAAGTATGCGATAAACTTGGACATAAGCTGACAATTTCCTCGGAACGGGGACAAGGAACTGCCGTATCGGTATCGTTCTTCAACCAAGACTCAACAACAGGAGGCCAAGACGATGTCTTTATTGAAAATCAACGAAGTGACGAAAGTGTACGAAGGGAAGGTCACCCATCGGGCGTTGAATCAACTGAGCTTCGAAGTGGAAAAAGGTGAATTTCTGGCTGTCATGGGCCCTTCCGGCAGCGGAAAAACGACGCTGCTCAACTTGATTTCAACAATCGATTCGCTGACTGCCGGTGAAATTCTCATCGACGGCATTAATCCCCATCGCCTGGACAAAAATGAACTTGCGCTGTTCAGACGGCGCAAACTTGGCTTTGTGTTCCAGGATTTCAATTTGCTGCAGATGCTGACAGTGGAAGAAAATCTGGTGCTGCCGCTGACACTGGATTATGTGCCGATCAATGATATGGCGACGCGTGTATTGGAACTGGCCAAACGGCTCGATTTAACGTCCATTCTCCATAAGCGCCCGAATGAAATATCCGGCGGGGAAGCCCAGCGGACCGCAATCGGCCGGGCATTGATCCACAAGCCGGCCATTATTCTGGCCGATGAACCGACGGGGAACCTGGATTCAAAAGCATCCCGGGACGTCCTTGATTTATTATCGAAAGTCAGTGCCAACGAAGGGGCTACCATTGTGATGGTGACGCACGATCCCATCGCTGCCAGCTACTGCGACCGGGTGCTGTTCATCAAAGACGGGGAATTTTTCAATGAAATCTATGGCGATGAACGCCGTCAGACATTCTATCAAAGGATCTTGAATGTTCTATCCTTGCTTGGAGGAAACGTGAATGACCTTTCGGCAACTCGCTTACCATAATGTCTTACGGAGCCGCCGCAGCTACGCCGCGTTCTTTCTGGCCAGTGTATTTTCCGTTATGGTGTTTTTTGTATATTCGATGTTTATTTTTCATCCGCTTTTTAAAGAAGATGGGCTGCAGGAACTGGCTGTCCGGGGCATGTTCATCGCAGAAATCGTCTTGTACATCTTCACGCTGTTCTTCTTGTTCTATTCGATGAGTGCTTTTTTGCAGGCCCGGTCGAAAGAGTTCGGTATCCTCATGCATTTGGGCATGACCAAAAAGCAACTGAACAAAATGATCTTTTTTGAAACGATGATTCTTGGAGCGGTTTCAACAGTGGCTGGAATTGCTTTCGGCTTTGCTTTTTCGAAATTCTTCTTTATGATCGGCCGCGAAATCATGCAGCTGGAATCGCTTCCTTTGTACGTGTCGTGGAAGCCCTTTGCTTTAACGATCGGGGCTTTTGCCAGTTTGTTCATCATCATCTCCGTTATCAGTGTGTCGTTTATCCGGACAAAAGGCATCCTGGATTTGCTGCAGGGCTATTGGAAGACGGATGAAATGACCGGGATTTCAAAAGGCCTGTCAATGCTTGGGATCCTTCTCTTACTAGCTGCCTACCTGTTGGCTTCGATGGTAACCGACCAGACGGTTTATCAAATGGCCGCGATCATTCCACCGATTGCCACGCTCGGCACCTATCTATTTTTCACACATTCCATCCACTCGCTATTGAACCTGTATAAACGCAGAAAAGGGATTTACTGGCATAAGACGCGGCTGATTTCTTTGGCAGAAGCTTCAGTGAAGCTGAAAGACAGCGCGCAGATGTTTTTCATCGTGACAATCGTTTCGACGGTTGCGTTTTTGACGGTAGGCACATTGGCTTCGTTTATGTCTTATACCGGAGATTTCCGGGAATCCAATCCGCTTGGGTTGATTTATATTTCCTTTAACGGCAATGAATCAGAACAAGCAGATGTGGAAAGATTGGCTTTGCAACTGGAAGAAAAGCAATTGGCTTACGATGTCGTGCCGCTGTCGATCAAGCGCCAAACGTCCGCTTTTACCGGAAACGATGTGGATATTTTCTCGGCGCAGCAATTTAACCGGCTGGCCTTTTCACTTGGCTTCGAGCCGGTCTATCCAGAAAAAGGAAAAGGGATTTTTATCCCTTATTCGAGGGATTCACTGAAAGAACTGAAAAACAGCAATGTACAAACTACATTGGTGGAAAGCGGCATCGACCTTTCCATTGCAGAAGTTTATCCCCGGCTGATGTTCCCGGGGCATACGATGAATTTAAACAGCATCATTGTTAACGACGTGGATTATGAAGCGATCGATCAGCCCCTGATTGGCTATGGCCCTGGGGAGTCGACATTCACGTATTATGCGTTCGATGTACCGGAATGGGAAGAGACGAGTGCCATCGGCGGAGAATTGGAAGAAAAGATGGAGCAAGCAGCCGCTGCCGCAGATTTCAGCGGCGTTAATTTCTTTTTTGAAAACCCTGGTGAAGATTATCGGCGCTTTAAATCATCGTTTGCCATTCTGCTGTTTATCGGAGTCATGGTAGCAGCGGTGTTCTTGCTGGCTGCGGGGAGCTTTATTTACTTTAAATTGTATACGGGGCTTGAACGCGACCGGAAGCAATATTCGCTTTTGGTGCGCCTCGGAATGACGGAAAAAGAGCTCCGGAAAATCGTCAACCGGCAGCTCGTTCCCCAGTTCTTCCTGCCTTGGGGTGTTGCGCTGCTCCATAGCACATTTGCTTTCATCTCGCTTCAAGTGGTGTGGGACGAATTTGCCGAACTGTCGATCCTTGGCGAAATGGTCCTCGTGCTGAGCGGATTTACGGTGGCTCAAATTCTTTACTTCTTTTTAATCCGCTGGCGTTATATTGCCCATCTGCAAGCATCGTAATTTTACGATGCTTGTTGTATTGTCTGAAGATTTATTTTATAATGAATAAAGTGTGAATAATGAATGAGTATTCATTCAACACGAAAGAGGGATGGAAGATGAGTTTGTGTAAATATGTTCATGAAGTTTCAACAAAGAACCTGGGCAAAACGGCGTATCATTTTATGGGGAAAGATACATCATATGCCGAGTTTGAAGGATCTGTTGCAAAATTTGCAGCTGCTTTACAGAGCCTGGGTGTAGAAAAAGGCGATCATGTCGCTTTTCTTTTGGGGAATACACCACATTTCTTGATTTCTTTGTATGCAACAATGCGGGTAGGGGCGACGGCTGTTCCGATCAATCCCATCTACACCCCGGATGAAATCGCTTACATATTGAAAGATAGCGACGCGAAAGTGGTTATCGCATTGGATGCCCTTCTGCCGCTTGTCGAGAAAGCGCATGCAGCCCTTCCGAAGGTATCCACTTTTATCATCTGTGAAACCGCTCCGGAAACAGTGGCCAAAATCGCTGAATTGCCGGCTGACGCCCAAGCGAAAGTCCGTGCATTCTCGGGATTGATCCGCCAGCCGGGTTCTCTTGAACAAGCAGTGGAAGTTCAGGGAGACGACAACGCGGTTATTTTGTATACTTCGGGAACGACGGGGAAACCGAAAGGGGCCATGCTGACGCACGATAACCTTTATTCGAATGCACGCGATGTTGGCGCTTATTTAGGGGTGACCCCTGAAGACCGGATCATTGCTACGCTTCCGGTATTCCATGTATTTGCTTTGACAGTTGTTGTAAACGCGCCTTTATTGCAAGGGGCGACAATCGTCTTAGTGCCGCGTTTTAATCCGAAAGAAGTGTTCGAAGCCATCAAATCGCAGAAAGCTACGGTTTTTGCCGGTGTGCCGACTATGTTCAATTTCTTGTATCAGTTCCCGGACGCCCAACCGTCTGATTTTGACTCGGTCCGCCTTGCCATTTCAGGAGGTTCGGCTATGCCGGTCGCTCTGCTGCACAATTTCGAAGAGAAATTCAATGTGCGCATTTCAGAAGGCTATGGCTTGTCCGAAGCTTCACCCGTTACTTGCTTTAATCCGGTTGACCGCGAGCGGAAAGCCGGGTCGATCGGAACTTCGATCATCAATGTTGAAAACAAAGTGGTTGATGAACTGGGAGAGGAAGTGCCGGTCGGCGAAGTCGGCGAGCTGGTTGTCCGCGGACCGAACGTGATGAAAGGCTATTACAAGATGCCGGAAGAAACCGAGTCGGCCCTTCGAGGCGGCTGGCTGTACACAGGCGACTTGGCGCGCGTCGATGAAGAAGGCTATTTCTATATCGTCGACCGCAAAAAAGATATGATTATCGTAGGCGGTTATAATGTCTATCCGCGTGAAGTCGAAGAAGTGCTGTTCGCTCATCCGGGTGTGGTCGAAGCGGCGGTTGTCGGACTGCCTGACCCGAATTTCGGGGAAGAAGTCCATGCATACGTCGTCTTGAAAGACGATGCGCTGACTGTTGAAGACCTCCGTGCCTATTGCGCAGAACACTTGGCAAAATACAAAGTGCCGAAGCATTTTGAGGTTTTAGAGGAACTTCCGAAAAACACTACCGGCAAAATCTTGCGCCGTTCACTGAAAGATCAGGCGTTGAATAAATAATCCTTATTTTGAGAAAAAGATAGCATTAACGGTTTCGGCTTTATAGGCTGAAACCGTTTTTGTTTTGAATTTGATTGAAAAGACTGACTCTTTTCTTTATAGTAAAGAAGGA
Organism: Planococcus liqunii; assembly: GCF_030413595.1. NCBI lineage: Bacteria > Bacillati > Bacillota > Bacilli > Caryophanales > Caryophanaceae > Planococcus > Planococcus liqunii. The sequence continues at coordinate 1,187,024 of NZ_CP129238.1, forward strand.
AGTATTGCGAATTTCGAAATATATATTGTAGGAGGATTAACCATGGCAAAAAATGCGGTAGAAATTAAAGACTTAAACAAACTGGTTTCTGTAACAGATCCACGAATCTCACCAGACGGCTCGAAAGCATTGTTTATCCGCACCCATATTGATGAAGAAGAAAATACATATACAGCGCATCTGCATCATCTGGACTTGGCAAGCGGAGGAGTGTCGCAATGGACATACGGCAAAGAACGCGTTTCTTCGCCTGCTTGGTCGGCAGATGGCAATTATGTTGCGTTTTTATCGACGCGCGATGACAAAAATCAATTGTACGTCATGCCGGCTACAGGCGGCGAAGCACGGGCATTGACGGAGTTTGAAAAAGGAGTCAATGGATTCTTCTGGTCGCCATGCAGTGAAAAAATATGGTTTAATGCGTTGGCCAAAGAAGGCAAGACGTTTACTGACAAAGAAGACGAAAAAGAAAAGAAAAATCCGGAGCCGGTTTTCGTCAGCAAGCTCAAATACAAAATGGATGGCATGGGCTTAGTGCCAATGGATTTCCACCGCCATATCGGTGTGGTTGACCTTAACACCAAAGAAGTCCAGCAGCTTACAGAAGGCAATTACGACTACAATTTGGAAGCCGTATCAAACAAAGGGGACCAACTGGTATACGGCGTCGTGCGCGAAGAGAATTTGGATTTTGTTTTCCGCCAGCCGCTTTACCTGTACGAAGTGGAAACGAAAAAAGAAACGCCGCTGATTGATAAAGAGGGCTATTACGGCGATGCAGCTTTTTCACACGACGATTCGAAAATTGCTTTTGTCGGCAGCACGCGCCAATTTGAGAACGCGTCCCATACCGATATTTACGTATACGATGCAGCGCAGCAATCAATCGTATGCTTGACGGAAGGGCTCGATGCACCGGTCGGCGATTATGTGGTAGCGGATCATCAGCAAGGGGCAGCAGCACCGGCCATGGTATGGACACAAGATGACCATCTGTATTTCCAAGTCTCCACAATGGGCGACGTCCGCTTGTATTTTGCTTCACTTGACGGGGCAATTTACCCGGCTTCTCCCGAAATGGAACATGTTTACGGCTATGACATTTCAAGAGATGGCGTGTTTGCAGTAGCGGCGATCAGCGATCCGGTGAATCCCGGCGAATTGTACAAACTGACAATTGCCACTGGAGAACGGGAACCATTAACCGAGTTTAATAAAACCTATCTGGAAGAAACGGAACTGATTGAGCCGGTGGCCATTGTCGCAGATGGTGCAAAAGGCTGGACCATCCATGGCTGGCTCATGAAACCGCGCGGCTTTAAAGAAGGCGAGAAATACCCGCTTGTGGTGAACATTCACGGAGGCCCGCATGCCATGTATGCCAATACGTTCTTCCATGAAATGCAGGTGCTGGCGGCGCGCGGCTTCGGCGTATTGTACGTCAACCCGCGCGGCAGCCACGGCTACAGCCAAGAGTTCGTCGATGCAGTGCGCGGCGATTACGGCGGCGGAGATTATGAAGACATCATGAAATCGCTTGAAGGAATCGTGGGCCAGCATAGCTGGATCGATGAAAATCGCCTGGGCGTGACCGGCGGCAGCTACGGCGGCTTTATGACCAATTGGATTGTCGGCCATACCGATCGCTTTAAAGCGGCCGTTACCCAACGCTCGATTTCCAACTGGGTGTCATTTTACGGCGTCTCAGACATCGGCTACTATTTCAGTGATTGGCAAATTGGTGCGGACATGACCGATGTCGAGACTTTGTGGCATCACTCGCCGCTGAAATATGCAAAAGACGTCGAGACGCCTCTGCTGATTCTTCATTCGGAGAACGATTTCCGCTGCCCGATCGAGCAGTCGGAACAGCTGTATGTCACGTTGAAGAGCATGGGCAAAGAAACCGAATTTGTGCGTTTCCCGGAAGCGGACCATAACCTGTCGCGCACCGGCAAACCGAACCTCCGTTTTGCCCGCCTTGAGCAAATTGCCGGCTGGATGGAGAAATACCTATAAGGAACGGAATTTTAAAGACCCCCAACTTTTGTTGGACATCTGAGCTTGTAGACGAAAGAATTTTCGTACGTCATGGATGAATAAAAATATAAAAGGACATCCCGGATCCTCCGTTTCAGCCGGACGCTTTCCGCGGGGTGCGGCCCAAGCCTCCTCGCTCGCTAGCGCTCCCTGCGGGGTCTTAGGACTCGCACTACTCCCGCAGGAGTCGCCGGCTTCCACTCCGGACCCTTAACTTGGAGGCTGCCCAGAGGTGTCGCTTTTTTCCTTTCGCGAACTGGCTGAGTTTCAATCGGATGACTCTTCACTTTCTTTATAGAAGAGAGACGCCCAACCGGGCTGGCCACGGAGACTCCTGTGGGAGCAGTGGAGGAGCAACGCGACGGAGCGACTCAGGTCGAAGGCCCCGCAGGCAAGACATTGGCCGAAGGTAGTGAGGCCAAGTCTTTGCGACGAAGCTAGCGCAGTGATGCAACGCTCTTTCATGTTTCGAAGCTAGCGAAGCGATGCAGAAACAGGAGCATCGGGTTTTCAAAGCGACGAGGAGACTGAGGCCGAGCCCACGGAAAGCGAAGTGGTCAGTCCGGTTGATTTTATACAGCTTTATTCATTTGATCTGGACTTGGTCTAGAGTCTGAGACGCCCAACTGCCGTTGGGCGTCTTCTTTATGCAAATAACCGGATACGAAGCAATGAGCATTAGGCGATGGCGACGAGGATGAGCCAGCTGGCATGAAGGATAAGGATCATGGAGTAGAGAATATTTGCAGATAGCAGCAGATAGCGCCAGTGGCGGGCCCGAATGGCAATGAAAGGCGTTAAAAGCAGGCTAAACAGGCATAGCGATAAGAACAGCTTGATGGTTAAAATGGCGAATGGCGAAAGGGAGCTCAGTAAAGGGTTGCCTTCTGTTATATAGCCTAAGCTGAGGCCGAAGAAAGTCAGCATGCCGTCCAAGACATTCAAAATACCAAGCGTCCAGACAGGGATTTTTAAAGGAGTGCTTCGCTCAAGTACGGCCATATGTCACCTCCTGCGTATAGTTGTTCCGATATAAACAATAGAGTCCTCTGATTTGTAGACGTTACTAAAAGAAATACCCAATCATCGCAAAGGTTAGTCATTTCTGACTAGAAAATATTTAATTTTATATTAATTTTATTTTTAATAGTCCATATAACCTGATTGGCGGATTTTTAAATGCATAGAAAAAGAAGGAGCGGCTCTAGGAGGCGCTCCTTCTTCGTTTGTTTTGTGACTCGCACTTATTTGCCTTTAAAAACAGGTTTCCGTTTTTCGCTGAACGCCATAAGGGCCTCGACCCGATCTTCAGTCGGAATGGTCAGCTCGTAAGCTTTGCGTTCGATATTCAAGCCCGTCTGCAAGTCTGCATTCATGCCATTCTTGATGGCAAATTTCGCCTGCTGCAGAGCAATCGGTCCATTGGACAGCATCATATCGGCGAATTGGGCGGTGACGTCCACCAGTTCAGCGCGCGGCGCCACTTTGGTGACAAGCCCGTATGCCAAAGCTTCAGCCGACTTTAAGCGGCGTGCCGTCAAAATCAATTCCATTGCTTTGGATTCTCCGATTAAACGCGGCAGCCGCTGTGTGCCGCCGGCTCCCGGAATAATGGCCAGGCTGGTTTCGGTCAAACCGAGCAGTGTATCATCTGTAATGATGCGGAAATCGCAGGCCAGCGCCAGTTCCATACCGCCCCCGAAGGCAAAACCGTTCATCATGGCAATTGTCGGCTGCGGCAAATTTTCAATCGTGGTAAAGACTTCTCCGATTTTAAAGATATTGCGCTTCACATGTTGTTCAGTGAGCGTTTTGCGTTCTTTCAAATCGGCTCCAACGCTAAACGCTTTTTCGCCGGCGCCGGTGAAGATCACGACGCGGATATCCGGATTGATGCGGATTGCTTCGACCACCTGGCCAAGCTCGGCTAGCATGTCATAATTGAAAGCATTCATGGAATCCGGCCGGTTCAAGGTGACAAATGCCAGATTGCCGTGTTGTTCGTAATGAATTGTGTCCATTTCCATCCCCCTTAGTATCATTCCATCCATTAAAAACATACCATTTTTTGGACTATTCCGCCAACCCGCTCTATAATAAAGCGCAGAGAGGGGATTTCTGTATGAACCGTATCACGTTTATCCGCATTTATCGAATTGTTTATATGGCTATTAAATTTTATACGCAGGCGACGCTTTTTCAGCGCCGGTACCGCGGCAGGTGGAATCCGATTGTTGAGGAAAAGTGGAACCGGCTGGTTACCAAGCAAGCGAAGCAATACAAGACACTCGCCTTAAAACTGGGTGGTCTGATGATTAAAATGGGGCAGTTCTTGTCCACCCGGGCTGATATCATGCCGCCGTCTTTTTTGGAGGAACTGGAAGGGCTGACTGACCGGGTGCCATCAGTGGCGCGGGAAAAAATTGTTTCGGTGCTTGAATCGGAATGGAATTCCCCGTATACCAGTTATTTGTCTGAGCTGTCGGCAAGTGCTGTAGCTTCGGCTTCCATTGGAGAAGTATATAAGGGTGTATTGAAAGACGGCACGATTGTTGCGCTGAAAGTCCAACGTCCGGGAACCGACCGGCTGCTGCGGGCAGATTTTCAGGCGATGCGCATCGTTATCTGGTTTATGAAGACCTTTACGCCGCTTTCAAAGCAAATCAATTTCAATCAATTGTTCCGGGAAATGACCGAGACCATCGGTGCCGAACTGAATTTCCTTCAGGAACTGCAAAGCGGGCGATCGTTCGCAGACCGTTTTTCCGAAATGCAAGGCATTCGCTTCCCGGTTTATTTTGATGAAATCTCGACCTGCCGTGTACTGGCGATGGAATGGATCGAAGGAGCACGCATCACGGATTTGGCCTTTATTGAAAAGAACGAACTCGACCGCCATGAAATTGCCGAGCGTTTGTTCATCCTGTTTCTTGAGCAAGTCCTTTACGGCGGTCAGTTCCATGCAGATCCGCACGGGGGCAATGTGTTGCTGAAACCGGACGGCACGATTGTGCTGATCGATTTTGGCATGACTGGCACCATCACGAAAAAGGATTCTCAGGCAGTGCTGCGGATTGCCGAAGGCATTATCTTCAAGAATTATGATCAAGTGATTGATGCGCTTGAAGAATTGCGCTTTCTGCTGCCGCAGGCCGACCGCGAGCTGCTGGCCGATACCATCGCACGCTTAGTCGCCGCCTATGAATCGAACGAATTGATGCAGATGGACAGCTTCGTAGTGGAACGGCTGTTCAAAGACATGCAGAATATTGTGCGCACCCAGCCTGTCCAGCTGCCGGCTGAGTTTGCTTTTTTTGGCCGGGCAGCCTCCATTTTTGTCGGGGTGCTGAACGTGCTTGACCCGGGAATCGATTTGCTGGCGCTGGCACGGCCGCGCGTCATCGAATGGGCATCTTCCCAGCAGGAAGAAAAGCGTGTATTCGGCCGTGCCGATGTTCTCCGCTGGGTGCTGAACGCATCAGGGCCTTTGCGCGTGTTCCCGCAGAAAGTAATCAATTACCTGGAAGAACCGGAACGGCTGCGCCATTACCTGGAAAACCGGGATGGCCGTGAACGGGAGCATCAGCGGGACTTGCAGAGCCGCATGTTTGCCGGCATTTTCACGATTTTGTCGTTTTTCGGTATCTCAACAGCCGTCTGGTTTTCTCATGAACCGCTCATCTGGGTCTCCGGTGTGTTTTTTGCCGGATCGCTGTGGACTTATCGCTCAATCAAATAAGAACGAAAAATCTGTGCCTTACCGGGCGCAGATTTTTTTTGGCAAGTCTTGCAATTTGGCCATTTCAGGGTAGAATTAAAAATAAGAACAAACGTTCCCTTTTTGAGGAGGTGTAAAACATGCCGTTGATCTCACAAGAGGAAGTTGTCCATTTTGAGAAAGCTATTTATTTGCCAATGGTGCTTATCATCCTCGAACGCGACCGGTCTTTATTCGAAAAAGGAACTTTTAAGTTGAAGCGGCCATACATTGAACTGGTGGACAACGCAATCAAGCTTGTCCAAAAAGAGCTGCAGGAAACGAAGATCCATATGCGCAAGCACCACATGAAAATGATCAGGGGAATTGGAGATGATACATTTACCGAGTACGTCTTTTACCACGGCGGCTACGAGGACCACCGGCGTTATTTGAACTTGCGCTTGCGCAACCGGGTGGAAGAATTGCTGCGTGTGTATTTAGCGATGTCCAATCGGCAAATCTGGTAGGAGAAGAGAGCTTGCAAAAAAGCAGGCATAAAAAAGAAGCCGATGGAATACCTCGGCTTCTGCCTGCTTTTTTGCCGTTTCAACTGGAAAACTTAATCGAGAGGATGTTGTCTTCTAGGGGGATATCGGCGCTTTGTCAAATAGACCATTTGGTGTTGATGAACCTGCTGTGCATTTTTAAAATAACGGCGCAACGATCCAGCAAAGGAATGCTGATTCCTTAAAGCGATCGGAGATACATCGAGAGGAACGGTTACGCCATTGCTTAAATACACAATGCTGCCTTTTCCGCTGTCATCGCTTTCCACCAATTCGACGGCGTCAAAATTGAGCCACACTGATTCTTTGTTTTTCGGAGAATGCGTAGGGAAGAAGAGAAGCGGATTGCCATAATACTCCCCGATAATAATGGGCGGCTTGTGTTTGACGCGGACTGCTTTTTGGGAATAGAGAGTCGCGCTCTCCAGTGAACCCCTATAAAAACTGCATGAAGAACTGACTGTTTTGTAAACGGACTCTTCTACGACAAACTCGCTTCGATCTTCAATAACACGTGTCCAGCTGCGATTGCCGTCTATATACGGCAAAAGTGCGTATGTATTGCTGCACACCGTATAAGAAGAGGGCTGATGATTCCTTTTACCCATTATGCTATACCCCCCAAATTTACTATACAAATATTATTGTAACAATAAATGGAAGATTTTCAATTGTTTTTATTTCAAAAATAAAATTTTTTCTATTTCATTAGAATTTTCAAAAAACAATTGATTGTTGATAGCTTTATCATGTATACTAATGAAAAGCATTCGGGGTGATGAAGAATGGAAAACTATTATTCTTATGCTGACTTCATGAAAGCGATGGCTCAAACGAAGAAAATCACTGAAGCGGAAAAACTGCTGAACGATATTTATCTGGATCTATTCTTGAAGCATGTACACCGCTCACAGCAGGAAGAACAGCTCATGACGCTTATCGACCAAGCCCTGGACAACAACGACCGTGAAGCATTTGCCACTTATTCAGCCCAATTGCAGGCTTTAAAGTGCGAAGATGAATAAAAATCAAAACCGCCCTTAAGGGGCGGTTTTTTTATTTTGCTTCAAAAAAGATGCCTCAAAAAACATACGTTCGCTTTTTGTTAGGGGATTTTTAGGGCATATGATAAAATAGGGACAGCGAAACAAACGGGAGGACGTTAAGATGAAACAGGAATTTAAACTCCAGGCACCTTATGAGCCGGCAGGAGATCAGCCTGCAGCCATAGCAGAACTTACACAAGGCATCATTAATGGCAAGCGTTGCCAGACTTTGCTCGGTGCAACAGGTACAGGGAAAACTTACACCATGTCGAATGTCATTCAGCAAGTGAAAAAGCCGACGCTCGTCATGGCGCACAACAAAACATTGGCAGGGCAGCTTTACAGTGAATTCAAGGAATTCTTTCCGGATAACGCGGTTGAATATTTTGTCAGTTATTACGATTACTATCAGCCGGAAGCTTACGTGCCCCAATCAGATACGTATATAGAAAAAGATGCAAGCATCAACGATGAAATCGACAAACTTCGCCACTCCGCGACAAGTTCGTTGTTTGAGCGGGATGATGTCATTGTCATTGCTTCCGTATCCTGCATTTACGGCCTCGGTTCTCCTAAAGAGTACCGGGAGCTTGTCGTTTCTCTCCGGAAAGGAATGGAAATCGAACGCAATCAGCTGCTGCGGAAATTGGTGGATGTCCAGTATGAGCGAAACGACATCAACTTCATCCGCGGAACTTTCCGCGTTCGCGGAGACGTAGTGGAAATTTTTCCGGCATCACGCGATGAACGCTGTCTGCGTGTTGAGTTTTTTGGAGATGAAATCGATCGGATCCGTGAAGTGGATGCGTTGACCGGTGAAATTATCGGCGAGCGGGAACATGTCGCGATCTTCCCGGCATCCCACTTCGTTACCCGAGAAGAAAAAATGGTGAAAGCCATTGAAAATATTGAAGCGGAACTGGAAGAACGCTTAAAAGAAATGCGTGCAGAAGATAAACTGCTTGAAGCGCAGCGCCTTGAACAGCGCACACGCTACGATTTGGAAATGATGCGGGAAATGGGCTTTTGCTCAGGCATCGAAAACTATTCCCGCCACTTGACGCTGCGCCCTCCAGGCGCCCAGCCTTACACGCTCATCGATTACTTCCCGGAAGATTTCCTGCTGGTAGTCGATGAAAGCCATGTCACGCTGCCGCAGGTCCGCGGCATGTTCAACGGTGACCAGGCACGCAAGAAAGTGTTGGTCGACCATGGTTTCCGCCTGCCTTCAGCGATGGACAACCGGCCGCTGACATTCGATGAATTTGAAAAGCATATCCATCAGGCCGTTTTTGTTTCCGCAACGCCGGGGCCATATGAATTGGAACATACACCGGAAATGGTGGAACAGATTATCCGGCCGACCGGACTGTTGGATCCGACCATTGAAGTGCGTCCGATCGAAGGCCAGATCGATGACTTAATGGATGAAATCCGCCAGCGCACGGAAAGAAATGAACGGGTGCTCGTAACAACATTAACGAAGAAAATGTCCGAAGACCTGACGGCTTATTTGAAAGAAGCAGGGATTAAAGTCAATTACCTGCACTCGGAGATCAAGACACTGGAGCGAATCGAAATTATCCGTGAATTGCGGATGGGTGTTTACGATGTGCTTGTCGGCATCAACTTGCTTCGGGAAGGGCTGGACATTCCGGAAGTTTCTCTTGTCACCATCCTTGATGCCGACAAGGAAGGCTTCTTGCGGTCAGAACGCTCGCTTATTCAAACGATGGGGCGTGCGGCGCGGAATTCCAACGGCCATGTCATCATGTACGCCGATAAAATGACCGACTCGATGCAAAAAGCGATTGATGAAACGACACGCCGGCGCACGATACAGGCCGCTTACAATGAAAAACATGGCATTACGCCAATTACAATCGAAAAGAAAATCCGGGATGTGATCCGGGCCACGGTCGCAGCAGAAGAGACGGAAGAATACGTTTCAAAAGCGGCAGCCGGCAAGAAGCTCAAAAAAGAAGATCGCGTGAAATTGATTACTTTACTGGAAACAGAAATGAAAGAAGCAGCCAAAGCGCTCGATTTCGAACGGGCAGCCGAACTGCGAGATACAGTGCTGGAATTGAAAGCGGAAGGGTGATAAAGCTTGAAAAATCAGGAAATACGAATCCAAGGCGCGCGTGCGCATAATTTAAAAAACATTGATGTCGTCATTCCACGGGATCAGCTTGTGGTTATGACGGGCCTTTCCGGTTCAGGGAAATCTTCTTTGGCATTTGATACGATTTACGCGGAAGGGCAGCGAAGATATGTGGAGTCGCTGTCTTCTTATGCCCGCCAGTTTTTAGGGCAAATGGACAAGCCGGATGTCGACTCGATTGAAGGTTTGTCGCCGGCGATTTCCATTGACCAGAAGACGACGAGCAAAAATCCGCGTTCGACAGTAGCTACCGTAACCGAGATTTATGATTATATGCGTTTAATGTATGCGCGAATCGGAAAGCCGATCTGCCCGAATCACGGCATTGAAATTTCATCCCAAACCATTGAACAGATGGTGGACCGTCTGCTGGAATATCCGGAGCGGACCAAAATGCAGATTTTAGCACCGGTCGTTTCAGGAAGAAAAGGCACTCATGCAAAATTGCTGGAAGACATTAAAAAACAGGGATATGTACGTGTGCGGGTCAATGGCGATTTGGTTGACCTGGATGATGACATCAACTTGGATAAAAACAAAAAACATTCGATTGAAGTGGTCATTGACCGCGTCATTATGAAAGAAGGCATTGCCACACGCCTCAGCGATTCCCTGGAATCTGCGCTGCGCATTGCGGATGGCCGGGTGTTGGTCGATGTCATGGAACAGGAAGAGCTGTTGTTCAGCGAGCACCACGCCTGCCCAATTTGCGGATTTTCCATCGGTGAACTGGAGCCGCGCATGTTCTCGTTCAACTCGCCGTTTGGCGCCTGCCCGGAATGCGATGGGCTTGGCCATAAACTGGAAGTGGATCCGGACCTTGTGATTCCGGACTGGAGCGTTTCATTGGAAAACGATGCACTTGCTCCGTGGAAACCGACAAGTTCGCAATATTATCCGCAGATGCTGAAAGCCGTCTGCAACCATTACAAAATTGACATGACAGTGCCCGTCAGCGAATTGCCGGAAGAACACATTCAGATTTTGCTTCACGGCTCCGGCCATGACAAAATCCGTTTCCGCTACGAAAACGACTACGGACAAATCCGCGACAACCACATCCATTTTGAAGGCGTCATGACCAATGTCGACCGGCGCTTCCGGGAAACATCTTCGGATTGGACCCGCGAACAAATGGAAAAATACATGGGCGAACAGCCTTGCCCTGCTTGTAAAGGCCATCGGTTAAAACCGGAATCACTCGCAGTGAAAGTGAATGATTTGCATATTGGCCTGGTTTCCGAGTTTTCAATTGTTGAAGCGGATGAGTTTTTCGAGAATCTGGTATTGTCGGAAAAAGACGCACAAATTGCAAGTGCCATCGTCCGGGAAATCCGTGAACGGGTCAGTTTCCTGATCAACGTCGGGCTCGATTATTTAACTTTAAACCGGGCTTCCGGTACATTGTCTGGCGGCGAAGCGCAGCGGATCCGCCTGGCGACGCAAATCGGTTCAAGGCTGACAGGTGTCTTATACATCTTGGATGAGCCATCCATCGGCCTGCATCAGCGGGACAACGACCGGTTGATCGGTGCGCTGAAAGACATGCGCGATTTAGGAAATACCTTGATTGTTGTAGAACACGATGAAGATACGATGCTGGCAGCCGATTACTTGATTGATATCGGGCCAGGAGCCGGAGTGCACGGCGGTGAAATCATTGCGGCCGGTACTCCTGAGAAAGTGATGAAAAACAAAAAGTCCTTAACGGGCCAATATTTGAACGGAACAAAATTCATTCCGCTGCCTGCAGAGCGAAGACAGTCGGACGGCCGCGCAATTTCCATCCGCGGCGCAAACGAAAACAACTTGAAAAAAGTAAGCGTGGATATCCCACTGGGCATGTTCGTAGCGGTCACAGGCGTATCCGGATCGGGGAAAAGTACGTTGATCAATGAAATCCTCTACAAATCGCTCGCCAGCAAATTGAACCGGGCACGGATAAAACCCGGCAAGCACGATTCGATTGAAGGCATTGACGAACTTGAAAAAGTGATTGATATTGACCAATCGCCGATCGGCCGGACGCCGCGGTCCAATCCTGCTACTTATACCGGTGTATTCGACGATATCCGCGATGTCTATGCATCGACGAACGAAGCGAAAGTGCGCGGCTATAAAAAAGGGCGTTTCAGTTTCAACGTCAAGGGCGGACGCTGTGAAGCATGCCGTGGAGATGGTATTATAAAAATAGAAATGCATTTCCTGCCGGATGTTTACGTTCCATGCGAAGTCTGCCATGGCAAACGCTATAACCGGGAAACCCTGGAAGTGAAGTACAAAGACAAGAGCATTTCAGATGTATTGGAAATGACTGCCGAAGCCGCTTCCCAGTTTTTTGAGAACCATCCGAAAATCCACCGCAAATTAAAGACGATTGTGGATGTGGGATTAGGCTATGTCACATTGGGGCAGCCGGCTACGACTTTGTCCGGGGGTGAAGCGCAGCGGGTGAAACTTGCTTCCGAATTGCATAAACGCTCGAACGGCAAATCCTTCTATATATTGGACGAACCGACAACTGGGCTTCATGCGGATGATATTTCACGCCTGCTTCTTGTGCTTCAGCGCCTGGTGGATAATGGCGATACCGTATTGACCATCGAGCACAACCTGGATGTCATCAAAACGGCGGATTACATCATCGACCTCGGGCCGGAAGGCGGAGACCAAGGCGGTACCATTCTTGCTACCGGAACACCGGAAGACATCGCCAACGTCAAAGGCTCTTACACGGGCAAATACCTGGGCCCAATTTTGGAACGAGATCGTGCCCGCATGGGAGCGCAAGTCAAGAAAGCGACACGCAAGAAAAAAGTAGCGAAATGAAACCTTTTGCATCACTAAACGTATGATTAAGAAGAACATTCAGTTGATTTTTTGCTTAGCAGGGCAGCTGCCAAGATTCCTTTCGAAAAGGGAATCACACTGCTGCCTGGCTAGTCATCTAACCGACGAAGAGGAGGCCGCAATACATGCAAAGTGAAAAAGAACGCATTTTGGACATGGTGGAAAATGGCACCATTACGGCAAGAGAAGCAGTAGAGCTACTGAAAGCAGTAGACGGCGGAGGAGACCGCGACCAGTCATCCCGCAACTACAGCCGGGACGATTACCGTGAAAAGCGCGGCAGACGCGGCTTGTTCAGACCGGAAGACATGGTGAAGAAATTCTCGAAAGATTTATCCCGTGATTTTTCAAAGGACTTTTCGAAAAACCTTTCAAAAGATTTTAACCAGTTGAGCGACCGCATGATGCAGTTTATGCAAAGCTCGGTCGGCAAACTTAAAACGATGGAATTCGATTCCCCGTTCGGAGAAGCTTTCCAGTTCACGCATACATTCAGACAGGAAAATGTGGACATCCGCAACATCATTACAGACATTGCAAATGGCCAGCTTGAAATTTTCCCGTCGCAGGATGATACCATCCGCGCGGAATGCAGCGTGAAAGCGTATCGTGCTGAATCTGAAGAACAGGCGAAAGAAGATTTCCTGGATAAGTTTGTCTTCATTGCGGATGACCAGAAACTTCGCATCATCAGTGATTTGAAAACCACTCAAGTAAATGTCTTGCTGTATGTGCCGGCAAAGACATATGACCACATCACAGCGCGTTTATTCAACGGCGGATTTTCCATGAAACGCATCAATACGGCATTGATCAAAGTCAAAACGGCCAACGGCAAAATTGACTTGAAGAACGTTGAATTTGATGATGCTGAATTGGAAACAGCTAACGGAGCAATCCAAGTGCAGGAAGTGCAAGGAAAAGTGATGGAAACAGAAACATTGAATGGCCGCATCTACATTGACGGCGATATCCAGACAACGGAAGCAAAATCGTTGAACGGCAATGTGGTTATAACGACTCGCTCTACAGAAGCACGCAAAGTGGAAGCCAAAACATTGGCGGGCAATGTGGAAATCTATATTCCGTCCCATCTTCCATTAAGAGGAGAAGTTTCTTCCAACCTCGGCAAAATGGATGTGCTGCTTTCTGATGTTGAGCACACACATGAGCAAGGCCAGTTTATGCAAAAGTCTATCCGTTTTTCAAAAGAAAGCGGAGAAGCGGTGGCAGCACCTCTTCTTGTATACGGTGAAACGAAAACAGGCACCGTACTTGTGCGTTATTTAACAGTTGAATAATTAAAAGTGGAAACCGGCATATGCGTATGCCGGTTTTTTCTATTCTTGAGCTCACTTGAAAGTTGCGGTACTGTTTAAATAGGCCGATAATTTTGTCAATGGCTATAAGTGGAACTGAAAGAGGAGGATGACACATGGCAGATTCAACGATTTCAACGCGGATTGCAGAAGCTTTCCGGCAGTTAACAGAACAGGAAGCTGTGAAAAAGGGGCTTTCGTTCATTGAACAAGATCATGCACAAACCATTGCCGACCAGATTGCGTTGACAGAAATTCCGGCGCCGCCGTTTAAAGAGCAGCAGCGGGCTGAAGAGTTCATGCGGAGATTGCAGGAATTGAGGCTTGAAGAAGTCCAAATGGACATGGAAGGGAATGTGTTCGGATTGCGCAGAGGAACAGGCAATGGTCCAACAATCTTTGTGTCTGCCCATTTGGATACGGTTTTCCCGGAAGGCACAGATACAACGGTGAGCCAAAAAGAAGGTGTCATGTATGCCCCGGGCATCGGCGATGACACAAGGGGCTTGGCCGAGCTGCTTGCGGTAGTGCGTGCACTGAATGAAGCGGACATTAAGACCAGTGGAGATATCCTATTCGGGGGAACGGTCGGCGAAGAAGGCGCCGGTGATTTGCGCGGCGTGAAAGCCTTTTTTGATGGGCGTTCCGACATAGATGCTTTTGTATCGATGGACGGGGAAGGGTATGATCACATCACTTATCTGGCAACAGGCAGTTTCCGCTACACCATTACATATAAAGGACCGGGCGGCCATAGTTTCGGCGCATTTGGAACGCCGAGCGCCACGCATGCGCTTGGCCGGGCGATTGCGGCAATTGCCGATCTTGAAACGCCTTCCCAGCCTAAAACAACGTTTTCTATCGGCCAAGTGTCTGGCGGCACGTCCGTGAATGCGATTGCCCAGGAAGCCAGCATGTCTGTCGATCTGCGTTCCAATGACCAGCAAGAACTTGAGAAACTGGAAAGCCGATTTTTAGAAATCGTGAAAGCGGCAAGGGACGATGAAAATAACAGATGGAAAGATGACCGCTTGCAAGTGGGAATCGAACGCTTCGGCAACCGGGCGCCGGCAAGCCAGCCGGCAGATGCGCCCATTGTGCACATTGCCTGTGCTGCGGTGAAATCGATTGGCGGCCAGCCAAAACTTGGAGAGCCGAGCAGCACAGATTCCAATTACCCGATGAGCCTTGGCATTCCCGCCGTTACTATCGGGCTTGGCGGAGATTTCGGCGGAGCACATACGCTGGAAGAATGGCACAATCCGAAAAACGGCCATCTCGGAATCCAAAAAAGCTTTATGACCGTATTGGGATTGGCAGGAGTAGACGGAGTTTGCGAAGCACTTCTTAAAGAATAAGGAAAACAGGCAGCGGAAATTTTCCGCTGCCTGTTTTTAATTGTATTCACGATATAAGTCCTGAAGGAAATCAATCGATTCGGTGATCAATTCTTTTAGCACGTCGGTATCGATATCTTCCAGTTTGTTGATGTAGACGCATGATTTTCCGCTGGTGTGTTTGCCGAATTTGGCAAGCAGCTGCTCGCGGTCCGGGTCACCGGTGGCAAAATACAAGCTGGTTTTCACTTTGCGCGGGGAAAAGCCGACAAGCGGTGCATCTCCTTCATGGCCGGATTCATAGACGTAATGATACGAACCGAAGCCGATAATGCTCGGTCCCCACATTTTCGGCGGAAAGCCGCTGGTTTCTTCGAAAATCTCAAGCAAGCGGTAAGCGTCCTGTTTTTTCTTTGGGTTTTCCACAGTGTCTTCGATAAACTGGATGACGTCAGAATCGGTTTCTTTCGTTTTGGGTTCATACATACGGAATCCCTCTTTTCGGTTGGAGTTTAAAGGAAGTGCATAGCGGCTTCTGCTTCGTCCCACGGAACTTTATAGCCTTGGCCTTTTGCGCAAAAAATGGAAGTGGATGTGTACTCCGGATCGGCTTCTTTGTTGTAGGCGATTTTCCGGATCACTTCATCTTCATTATGGCAGAAGTCATAGCCGCCGAACAGCAGGGAAAGAGAGCCTTTGCCGTGGGTGAAGGATGCGAATTCGGTGCTGTACTCCATAAAGGTAGCAACTGGAACCGTCCCTTGAATCAACGCTCGGCCTCCGGAAAGTTCTGGGGCTTCAAATTGGCCATGGGCCTGTTGGATGTCGGATAACACTTTTCCCATATGGTCCATGTCGACAATGATTTTAAACCGATATACCGGCTCAAGCAGACGGTTCCTGGCTTTTTCAAGGCCTTGCCGGAGAGCCCGGTAAGCGGCTTCGCGGAAGTCGCCGCCGGACGTATGCTGGTTATGCCCGCGGCCGGTCAACAACGTGATTTTCAAATCGGTCAACGCAGAACCCGTAAGCAGGCCGTGATGGTCGCGTTCTTCCAGATGGTGCAGCACGAGATTTTGATTGCCGGTCGACAGCGCATCCGCATGGCAGGCATTTGCCAGTGTGATGCCGCTTCCGCGCTGCGCGGATTCGATCTGGAGATGCACTTCCGCGTAATGGCGGAGCGGTTCGAAATGGCCATAGCCGATGACTGCATCTTCGATGGTTTCTTTGTACAGGATTTCCGGAGCGCCGAACGACACATCAAAACCGAAGCGGTCTTTGACGATTTGCTGCAGCACTTCCAGTTGGATGACTCCCATGACGTGAATGTGGATTTCCTGGAAATGTTCGTCCCAGACGACGCGCAAAGAAGGGTCTTCCGCATCCAGCAGCATGAATGTTTTCAATACTTCTTTAACATTGGCTGCTGCATCAAACAACACTTTCGATTTTAATGTAGGCACCATGGAAAACGAAGCACGGGAGAATGCCTGGCCCAGTCCGTCGCCAATGCGAGCATCCGATAAGCCCGCGACAGCTACGAGTTCGCCGGCTTCCGCTTTTTCAACCGCCTGGAACTTTACGCCGCTATAGGAGCGTAGCTGCGTCGCTTTTTCTGTTAGGCGATGTTCGGCAGGGCCGTATGGGATTTCATCCCGCACCCGCAGTTCACCGCTTAAAACTTTGATAAATGTAAGGCGATTGCCGTTGGGCTCATGGCGGATTTTATACACTTGCGCCGAAAATCCTTCTTCTATTGAATAATGGGTTTCCGTCAATTGATCGAGTTGCTCAAGAAATTCCGCTACGCCAGCATCTTTTAAAGCGGAACCGCAGGCACAGGCGAAAATCTGGCGTTCTTGGATCATTTCTTTTAATGCCTCAAGCCATCGTTCCGGGTCGTAGCCGGTCTCCATGTAATGGTCCAGCAGGGCTTCGCTGCGCTCGGCAATAAATTCAACCAGTTCTTCGTCCATCCGGCCGTTGTCTAAAACATGCGTCAAATCAATGGCATCCGGCGTCAGGCTGCTGCGGATTTCGGCGATGGTGCGTTCGGCATCTGCGCCGTCACGGTCAACTTTATTGAGGAAAAAGAATACGGGCACTTTGTGTTTTTTTAATAATTGCCAAACCGTTTCCGTATGGCCTTCAATGCCGTCAACGGCACTGACGATCAGGATGGCAAAGTCCATGACTTGGATGGCGCGTTCCATTTCAGCCGAAAAGTCGACATGCCCCGGTGTATCGATCAAATAATACGTCGAGCCGTTGTAGGAGAACTTTGCCTGGTCGGCGAAAATCGTAATGCCTCTGTTTTTTTCGATTTCATGGCTATCGAGAAAAGCGTCTTGGTGATCGACGCGTCCCCGCCGCCGGATGCTTTTGGTATGATACAGCAATTGTTCCGAAAACGTTGTTTTGCCTGCATCCACATGGGCAAGAATGCCGATTGTCTTATTCATGGTCCACCTCTTCATTAGACTTCCTATGGAAACAGTGTAGCAGAACTTACGGCGTTCGAAAAAAAGAAAAAAACCCAAGAAAGCCAAAGCGGCGTTCATGGGTTCTCTTCGGTTTGTTAAGAAAGGGCGCAGCTGATGCCGAACGCAATGGCGCCGGCGCATCGTTTCCGGTAAGCATCCAGTTTCAATAGTTCGGCTTCTTCCCGGTTGGTCATAAAACCGCATTCAATCAGCACAGCAGGCATCATTGTGTCCCGCAGAACGGCATAATCGGCTCGTTTCACTCCGCGGTCTTTCCGGTGAGTCGATATCACAAGTGCCCGCTGGATGCAGCTGGCAAAATTGACGGCGGAAGTGCTCGGCTTGGTGAAAGTGAACGTTTCAATGCTGCTTGTTTCATTGAAAAAAGAGCCGAAAGCGTTGGCATGGATGGAGACCAATAAATCTGCTTTTAAGCGGTTGGCAAGGGAGGTTCGTTCGTGCAGCGGAACATCCTGGTCAGGCTGATGGCTGAAAAAAACCGTATGCCCATCCAGCACAAGACGCTTTTTCACCTCATCCGCGACCGCTGAGTTAAAGTGGAACTCTCGGATGCGCCCATCCGGGGAACGCTTGCCTGGAGTATGCGGACCGTGCCCTGCATCAATCATAATTTTCATTGTCAAATTCCTCCTTTCCTTCCTATATAGATGGAAGCGGAAAGAAAGGAGACAGGAAAACCTTCAAAACCTTGTGTTCCGTGTTAAAATAGGAGCAAACCGTCAGAATGATGAAAGAACTTTGCAAAAGGTTCTCTGCATTTTGAATGTAAAAGGAATGAGGGGAAACATGGGACAAGTTACAGTAAAGCAAGTCATGGATATGTTTGACTTAGATTTAATCAGCGGAGAAGAAGGACTGGGACGCCGTATTCCCATCAGTGACATTTCTCGTCCTGGACTTGAAATGGCAGGATACTTTACGCATTACCCGGCAAACCGGATCCAAATGCTCGGCAAAACCGAGCTGTCGTTTTTTGCCCTGCTGGAAGCTCGGGAACGGACAGAGCGGATGTTTAAACTCTGCACGGATGACACACCGGCCATTATTGTGGCGCACGGCATGGACGTGCCAAATGAATTGGTGGATGCGTCCGGCCGCAAGCACGTGCCGGTACTCCGCACGAAGATGCCGACAACCCGATTCTCCAGTTTGCTGACCAACTACCTGGAAAGCCAATTAGCTCCGACTACAGCCGTCCATGGCGTATTGGTCGATATTTACGGCGTGGGCGTATTGATTACCGGAAAGAGCGGCGTCGGTAAAAGTGAAACCGCATTGGAGCTTGTGAAAAAAGGTCATCGCCTCGTAGCGGATGATTGTGTGGAAATTCATCAAGAAGGCGAGAACACGCTGGTCGGCCATCCGCCGAAACTGATCGAGCACCTGCTCGAAATTCGCGGAGTCGGCATTATCGATATCATGACCTTGTTTGGTGCAAGTGCTGTCCGGACATTCAAGCGGATTTCACTTGTCATCGATCTGGAAATCTGGGATCAGGACAAAACATACGACCGCCTCGGTTTGGAAGAAGAAAAAATGCGGATCATCGATACCGATTTAACAAAGCTGACGATTCCTGTTCGCCCTGGGCGAAACTTAGCCGTTATTATTGAAGTGGCTGCAATGAATTATCGCTTGAAACGCATGGGCGTCAACGCAGCAGAAGAATTTTCGAAACGGCTCGATGAAGTAATCGCTCAAGATACAAACTAAGGGAATAGGAAGGTGTACGGCATGTATTCGATTCTTGCTTCAATTGATCCGATCGCTTTTTCGCTCGGACCAATCGATGTCCGCTGGTACGGCGTCATTATTGCCGTCGGCATCATCATCGCATTTTTAGTGGGCCAGCGTGAAATGGTCAAACGGGGGCTTCACCCCGATTTTTTAACCGATCTGTTGATATGGGCGGTGCCCCTTGCCATCATCGGGGCCCGCATTTATTATGTGATTTTCCAGTGGGAGCATTATAAAGACAACCCCGCTGAAATCATTGCCATCTGGAACGGCGGGATTGCGATTCACGGAGCCTTGATCGCTTCGGTGATTGTGGCGTATTTGTTTACGAAAAGCCGCAATACTTCGTTCTTAAAAGTAGCGGATATTCTGGCGCCCAGCATTTTGATCGGCCAGGCTGTCGGCCGCTGGGGGAATTTCATCAACCAGGAAGCGCACGGCGGAGAAGTAAGCCGGACGTTTTTGGAGAATTTGTTTATCCCGGATTGGATCATCAATCAAATGTACATAGACGGCGCGTATTACCATCCGACGTTTTTATACGAATCAATGTGGAGCCTTGTCGGCATTATCATTTTGCTGCTGCTGCGCCGGGTTAACCTGGTACGGGGCGAAATGTTCTTTTTCTACGTCATCTGGTATTCTGTCGGGCGTTTCTTCATTGAAGGCATGCGGACAGACAGCTTGTACGTCATCGGGGAGCTGCGGGCTGCCCAACTAGTATCCGTAGTTGCTATCCTCATTGCCGTTGTTTTTGTTGTGTATCGCCGCGTTAAATTAAAAAATCCACCTCACTACTTGGATAAATAGAAAGAAGGAATGGAATGTCTACGTTAAAAAATGGATTGAAAGCGGGTCTACGTACGACTTGGACATTGGGGAAAATCATTTTCCCGATTACATTATTGGTGACGATGCTCCAATATACACCGGTCCTGCCATTCATCATCGATTTTATCGCTCCGGTCATGGGAATCTTCGGCCTCAGCGGGGATGCCGCCATTCCGCTGGTTCTGGGCAATGCGCTGAACTTGTACGCCGGAATCGGAGGAATTTTGTCTCTGGAGCTTACTGTAAAAGAAGTATTTATCCTGGCAGTTATGCTGTCTTTTTCTCATAATATCTTTATCGAAACCGGTGTGGCGCTGAAAGTAGGCGTCAAACTGTGGGTCGTGCTCGTTGTCCGGTTCGGGCTTGCCGCTCTATCCGGGATCATTATCAATCTGGTCTGGAAAGGCGGAGCCGAAACCGCACAATACGGCTTTGCGCCGGAAAAGGCTGCTGATCCTGAGGGCTGGATGGCCATCTTCCTGCTGGGTCTGGAAAAAGCGTCATTCGGCATTTTGCAGCTGGCGATGATTGTCATTCCACTCATGCTGATGATTCAAATTTTGAAAGACAAAGGCGCCTTGCAGCGTATTTCAAATAGCATGGGTCCGTTGACGAAATTGCTCGGCATCCAGAAAAATGCTTCATTGACTTTGGCTTCCGGCCTGGTCTTTGGACTCGCAATGGGTGCGGGCGTTATGATCCAAGCGGTTCAGGAAGACGGCGTCAGCAAAAAAGATGCCACGCTTGCTTTCATCTTTTTGGTGGCGTGCCACGCCATCGTCGAAGATACGCTCATATTCGTTCCGCTCGGAATTCCGATATGGCCGCTGTTTATCATTCGCCTGGTGACCGCTTTAGTCTTGACGATTATAGTCTCCTACCTGTGGCGTAAAGCGGAAGAAAACCGGAAGGAAGTGGTTTCAACATGACAAAAGACATCAATACGCTGTTATTCGATTTTGACGGCACTTTGCTTGATACAAACGAATTGATCATCCAGACCTTTCTGTCGGTGCTGGACGAACATTTCCCGGGCCGCTTTGAACGCCAGGATGTGCTGCATTTTATCGGTCCATCCTTGAAACAGACCTTTACCGCAATTGCCCCGGAACGGGCAGAAGAACTGATGGAACAATACCGCGCCGTCAATAAAACCTTGCATGATGAATTAGTGGCAGAATACGACGGCGTTGCGGAAACCTTGCGCCTCCTGAAAAGCCGTGGCCTGAAAATGGCGATCGTCTCGACGAAAAGAGGTGCAGGCATCCGACATGGCCTGGAAGTGATGGGCATTGAAGGGTTATTCGATGTCATCGTCAGTTTGGACGAAGTGAAAGAACCGAAGCCGGACCCAGAACCGGTCCTGCTGGCATTGGAGCGTTTGGACGCGTCTCCTGAAGAAGCATTGATGATCGGGGACAACTCGCACGACATCGAAGGGGGCCAAAATGCCGGCGTCCGTACTGCAGGTGTGGCCTGGTCGATTAAAGGCGAGGAATACTTAGCCGGCTTCGGTCCGGATTATATGCTGCAGCATATCAGCGATTTGCTGGAGCTCACGAAAGAAGCGGTCCAATGAGAAATACAGAGCGCCATTTTGTGACAGGTTCCAATTCGCTTTGGCATATTTACAAAACCGTGCCGTTCTGGAAAGTAGCCAAAAATTTCATCGTCATTCAGATGGCCCGCTATACGCCGTTTCTGCCGATGAAAAATTGGCTTTACAAAACCTTTCTCCGAATGAAAGTGGGGGAACATTCTTCTTTTGCGTTGATGGTCATGCCGGACGTCATGTTCCCGGAAAAAATTACCGTCGGTCGCAATTCAGTGATTGGTTATAATACGACGATCCTTGCTCACGAGTATTTGATTAACGAATACCGGTTGGGGGAAGTGATTATAGGAGACGAAGTGCTGATCGGCGCCAACACCACCATTTTGCCAGGCGTGACAATCGGCGATGGCGCTATCGTCTCTGCATCTACACTCGTCAACAAAGACGTGCCAGCCGGTGCGTTTGTCGGCGGCAATCCGATGAAAATCATTTATACAGCTGAACAAATGGCCGAACGCCAACTGAAAACCTGAAAGCGGTGTGCTTTCAGGTTTTTTTACTATAAAAGAATAGGGTAAATAGGAAATGGACTGTTTGTTGGCAAGATTTCAAAAGGGAAAAAAGATGAGACAATGCCAAAATTCATTTCTTTCACATAACTTGCAGCCAATTCCTTGACGGTCGATGGAAAGATGCGCTAAAATAAAAATTACTTCACTACTCTAACTAACTAAAGTAAAATAACCAATTTTAGGAAGTGACTCCCAATGACCATTCAAATGTTCGAAAAACCGTTAGGCATGCGCGACGATTTTCCTTTTATAGCGAAGAAAAAAGCCGAGCTGCGCGCGAAAGGCACTTCAATTATGCAAGGGTCCGGATATGATCTGCTTCAGACTCCGACCTTGGAATATTACGAAACAATCGGCAAAATTTCCGCCATTCCGGACAATGCGCTTTTTAAATTGCTGGATAGCCAAGGTGAAACGCTGGTCCTGCGGCCGGATATGACATCTCCGATTGCACGGGTGGCAGCATCCAAATTGCTGAAAGAAAAAATGCCGGTGCGTCTTGGGTACTATTCCAATGTCTTCCGCGCACAAAAACGGGAAGGCGGCCGCCCGGCAGAATTCGAACAGATGGGCGTTGAACTGATCGGCGACGATTCTCTTTATGCAGACGCAGAAGTGATCATCCTGGCATCGACCATCTTAAAAGAATTGAACGTGGAATCGGGACGTGTCGTAATTGGCCATACGCAATTGCTTCAGCTGATTTTAAAAGATTTTGGCTTGGACAACAGCCAAATCGATGTTGTCCGTTCGGCTTTGGTATCGAAAAACAGTGTCTGTTTTGAACAGCTTGCCGCTGAGCTATTAAATGACGAGTCGAAGGCCGCCGCTTTTAAAGGGTTGGTGACGACGTCTTCTTTAGAAGACTGGAAGCCGTATATCAATCCTTCCAACGAAGAACAGGCGGCGCTGTACGAGGAAATGCTGAAACTGCAAACCATTATCCAGCGAAACGGCTTATCCGAAGCCATTACCTATGATTTATCCTTTACAAGCCATATGACGTATTACACCGGATTGGTGTTTGAATTCTACGGAGCTGGAAGCGGGTTTCCACTCGGCAACGGGGGACGCTACGACGGCCTTATGAAGCAATTCGGCCTGCATGTCGGCGCTACCGGGTTCGGCCTTCGCGTCGACCGGCTGCTCGAAGTCATTGCACCGAACCAGGAAGCAGAACCGCATATCCTCATTCTCTTCTCGGAAGAGACCGAAGAAACGGCTCATGAGCAGGCGCAGGAGCTGCGCACAAACGGGTCGCGGGTGACGCTTCAATATGCTCCGGCCGTAAAAGCGTTAGAAGAGTTTAGCGCATTATTCAGCGAAGTAAGACGATTGGAAGGTGCTACAAATGGATGAACTGACAATTGCAATGCCGAAAGGGCGCATTTTTGAAGAAGCTTATGAACTGCTTGTCAAAGCGGGCTATGATTTGCCGAAAGAACTGGACGACTCGCGCAAACTGATTGTGGAAGCGCCGAACGAACGCTTCCGCTTTATTTTGGCGAAGCCGATGGATGTGCCGGTTTACGTGGAACACGGCGTAGCAGATATCGGAATCGCGGGAAAAGATGTCATGCTGGAGCTCGACCGTTCGGTGCATGAACTGCTCGACCTTGGCATCAGCCGCTGCTATATTGCAACAGCTGGACTCCCTAACACGGAAATGAACCCGGTGACGCCGCGCATTGCGACAAAGTATCCGAAAATCGCTTCCCGCTTTTACCGCGGCAAAGGTGAACAGGTGGAAATCATTGAACTGAACGGTTCGATTGAATTGGCGCCGATGATCGGCTTGGCCGATCGCATCGTCGACATTGTATCCACCGGCAAAACCTTAAAGGAAAATGGCCTGGTGGAATATGAGCAGATCGTGGACATCACATCCCGTCTGATTGCCAATCCCGTGAGTTACCGACTGAAACAGCAGCGGATCCGGGAACTGGTCGAAAATCTACGAAAGCAGGCGAAAGCATGAAACAGATGCAATTGACTTCGGATATCTCCATCAGAAGAACGGTGGCTGAAGACAACGCCGAGCAACTGGCCGCTGTCAAAGAAATCATCCGGAATGTCCGGCTGAACGGCGATGCAGCACTGCTTGAATATACCGAGAAATGGGACGGCGTCAAATTGGAAACAATCCGAGTGGAGCCGTATGAAATGAAGGAAGCCATAGACCGTTTCGATCCGCAGCTTCTCCAGGATTTATCGGAAGCTGCAGGCAATATCCGGGACTACCACGAAAACCAGAAACAGCAAGGCTATAAAAACATAAAAGAAGACGGCTCTTATGTCGCCCAGCGGGTTACAGCAATTGGCTCAGCTGGCTTGTATGTGCCAGGTGGTACAGCAGCATACCCGTCTTCCGTATTGATGAATGTCATTCCGGCGCAAGTGGCAGGAGTGGGGCGCATTGTGCTGATTTCGCCTCCTGGAAAAGACGGCAAATTGTCTGACGGAGTACTCGTGGCGGCGCATATACTGGGGATTGAAGAAGTCTACAAAGCTGGCGGGGCACAGGCCATTGCGGCCCTTGCCTACGGGACAGAATCGATTCAGGCTGTCGATAAAATCACGGGTCCGGGCAATGTATTTGTAGCCCTCGCTAAACGCGAAGTGTTCGGTGACGTGGCCATTGATATGATTGCAGGGCCGAGTGAAATTACCGTCATTGCCGACGATACCGCTTTTGCAGATGAAGTGGCGGCGGACTTGCTTTCGCAGGCGGAGCACGACCCCATGGCGACGGCGGTGCTGCTGACGACTAGCCAACGATTGGCGGACGCTGTATCGCTTGAAGTCGAGCGCCAACTGAAAACCTTGCCGCGCCAAGCAATTGCCGGGAAAGCTATCCGGGATTACGGCATGATTTATATCGGAAAGACGATGGACGACTTGATTGATGCGGCGAACGAACTCGCCCCTGAGCATTTGGAAATCATGGCGGCAGATGCCGAAGCTTTGTCCGAAAAGATTCAAAACGCGGGCGCGATTTTTATCGGCCGCTATTCCTCGGAACCGATCGGCGATTATTTTGCCGGAACGAACCATGTTTTGCCGACCAATAGCACGGCGCGGTTCTCGAGTGCTTTGTCGGTCTATGATTTCGTCAAACGGACAAGCGTGGTGTATTACAGCGAACAGGCCTGGCAGCAAAACGAAGCGAAAATCGCCCGTCTTGCACGCCTCGAAGGGCTTGAAGGACACGCGCGGGCAGTAGAATCCCGTGCCTGGAAAAAGGAGAATGGACGATGAGAAAAGCCGAGATCAAACGCGATACAAATGAAACCAAAATTGCTGTTTCGTTTTCATTGGATGGAGAAGGAAAAGCGGACATCGAAACGGGCGTGCCGTTCATGGACCACATGCTCGATTTGTTCATCAAGCACGGCTTGTTCGACGGGGAAATCAAAGCGGACGGCGATACGCATATCGATGACCACCACACTACGGAAGATATCGGCATTGTGCTTGGCCAGGCAGTGAAAGAAGCATTGGGCGATAAAAAAGGCATCCGCCGCTATGGCAATGCGTTTGTGCCAATGGACGATGCACTGGCGCAAGTGGTTGTTGACTGTTCCAACCGGCCGCATTTGGAAATGCGCGGCGAGATCCCAAATGCCAAAGTCGGTACGTTCGATACGGAATTGGTCCGTGAGTTCCTGTGGAAATTTGCACTGGAATCCCGGATGAATGTCCACGTGATTATCCACTACGGCCATAACACCCACCACATCATTGAAGCGGTCTTTAAAGCCCTCGCCCGTGCACTGGACGAAGCGACCATCATTGATGGCCGTGTGAAAGGTGTGCCGTCTACAAAGGGGTTGCTCACATGATCATCGGCATTATCGATTACGGCATGGGCAATTTGTTCAGCGTCGAACAGGCGCTGAAAAAACTGGACTGCACCGTCATCTTATCGGATGATCCGGAAACGCTTCTGGAAGCGGAAGCGATTTTACTCCCGGGAGTTGGTGCTTTTCCGGATGCCATGGAATTGTTAAACCAAAAAGGCCTTTCTACCTTTATCCAATCGCTGCCCCAAAAAGGGATTCCGCTTCTTGGCATTTGCCTGGGCATGCAGCTTTTATACGAAGACAGTTCAGAAGTACGGCCGACCCAGGGGCTGGGGTTGCTGAAAGGGCAGATCCGCCGTTTTGAGAGGGGCGCTTACCGCATTCCCCATATGGGCTGGAACCGGCTCGAGTTTTCTCGTCTACCTTATTGGCTGGAAGATTTGCAAGTGGATACGCATGTCTATTTCGTTCATTCGTTTTTAGCGGTGAACACAGAACCTGAACAAGTATGGGCGACGGCAAGCTACGGCAGCATCGATGTGCCGGGGGTGGTCGGTTCCGGTTTGATTACGGGAATGCAGTTCCACCCGGAAAAGTCTGGCGACTTCGGCCATTATTTATTGGAACAGTGGATTGCAAATGTCAGGAGGAACCAAGATGAGCAAGTTTCAGATCTATCCCGCAATTGATTTGCGCGGCGGCAAATGCGTCCGCCTTTTCCAGGGAGATTATGCACAGGAAACCGTATACGGCGATTCGCCTGTCGACATGGCGAAGAAGTTTGCAGATGCCGGTACGGAATGGATTCATATGGTCGATTTGGACGGCGCAAAAGACGGCGTCCGGATCAACGATGGAGTAGTGATCGAAGCCGCAAAACTGCCGGTCAATATTCAGATTGGCGGCGGCATCCGGACACGTGAAGACATCGAACATTATTTATCGAACGGCATCAGCCGGGTGATTATCGGAAGCCTGGCAATTCGCAATCCGGAACTGGTCGTATCGTTTATCGAGGAATTCGGAGCTGACCAGATCGTCATTGGCATTGACGCGAAAGACGGCATGGCCGCAACCGAAGGCTGGATTGAAACCTCGGGGCAGTCGGCAAAAGACGTGGCACGCTTTTTCGTGTCCAAAGGCGCCAAGCATTTTATCTATACGGATATTGCAACAGACGGGACACTCGCCGGGCCAAACATCGAGGCGAATAAAGCATTGGTCGATTCGGACGAAGCCGAAGTCATCGTCTCTGGGGGCATTGGCACGCTGGAAGATATTAAAAATGTTAAAGTGGCTGCGAAAGAAAGCCCGGTTGCCGGCGTTATTATTGGAAAAGCATTGTATGAGAACCGCTTTACATTAGAGGAGGCGCTGTCATGCTGACAAAACGCATCATTCCGTGCCTGGATGTGAAGGAAGGGCGCGTCGTCAAAGGCGTCAGCTTTGTGGAATTGCGGGACGCCGGAGACCCGGTGGAACTGGCCCGTTTTTACGATAAGCAAGGAGCAGACGAACTGGTCTTTTTGGACATTTCCGCTTCCCATGAAGGCAAAGAAACGATGGTGGAAGTCGTGAAAATCGTGGCAACCGAATTGTCGATTCCGTTTACTGTAGGCGGCGGCATCCGGTCGCTGGAAGACATGAAACGCATGCTGCGCGCCGGTGCAGATAAAGTGTCATTGAACACGTCTGCGCTCGACCGCCCGGAACTGATCAAAGAAGGCGCCGATTATTTCGGCTCGCAATGCATCGTCGTAGCGATTGATGCGAAAAGCAACGGCACGGGCTGGGATGTCTATACCCACGGCGGCCGCAACAAAACCGGCTGGGATGCTGTGGAATGGGCGAAGCGGAGCGTCGAGCTCGGGGCAGGTGAGCTGTTGTTGACGTCGATGGATAAAGATGGCCAAAAAGACGGATTTGACTTAGCTCTGACCAAGGCGGTGCGGGAAGCGGTTGAAGTGCCGGTGATTGCAAGCGGCGGAGCAGGAAACTGCGAGCATTTTGCCGAAGTCTTTAAAGAAGTAGATGCCGATGCGGCTCTTGCTGCTTCGATTTTTCATTATAAAGAAACCAGCGTGGCTGAAGTAAAAGATTATTTAAAGAAAGAGGGAGTGAACGTCCGATGAACGAAGTGAAATATGATGCAAACGGGCTGGTTCCCGTCATTATTCAAAACGCTGAAACAAAAGCCGTGCTGACACTTGCTTATGCAACGGAAGAAGCTGTGCAAAAAACAATCGAGACCAATGAAACATGGCTGTACTCCAGAAGCCGCAACGAACTGTGGAACAAAGGGGCGACAAGCGGCAACACGCAGCAGGTCACGGCTGTACGCCTTGATTGCGACGGCGATTCGTTGATCTACGAAGTGATTCCGAACGGCCCGGCATGCCACACAGGCGAAGAAAGCTGCTTCCACAACACAATTGCTGGAACACCGAACGAATCGGCTGTGGATATGTTCAGTGAACTGACCGGGCTTATTGAAAAAAGAGAACAGGAAATGCCGGAAGGTGCCTACACTACATATTTGTTTGAAGAAGGCGTCGATAAAATCTGCAAAAAAGTAGGAGAAGAAGCTGCAGAAGTCATCATTGCTGCTAAAAATAGAGACCCAAAAGAATTGGCGATGGAAACAGCAGACTTGTTCTATCATGTCCTCGTGTTGCTGCAGGAACAAAAAGTCGGGCTAGATGAAGTGATTGACGTCTTGAAAGAACGCCACGCCACAAAAACTGCAAGTAAATAATACGGAAATATGCTATAATAACAGCACATTTGAGTAAAGGAGCGATGTTGATCGTTCCTTTTACTTTTTCGGAGGCATATTTTGGAGAATAAAAAAAAGAAAAACTACGAGAATATCCTGTCGTTCATTCCAACGGGGGAATATTATTATAAAAAAGCATTGAAAGAGCTGCACCGCGAGCAGTATCCAAAAGCTCACAAGTATTTGCAGCGGGCGACAGAACTCAGCCCGAAAGATCCCGACATCTGGATTCAGTTCGGCATTGTGCTGATGGAAATGCAGGAGTTTGAACAGGCGAGAGAAGCGTTGCGAACTGCATATGACTTGGATATCGACAAGACCGAAACCTTATTTTTCTTAGCGGAAGTGCATGCCCATCTGGGGATGTTTTTAGAAGCGCGCAATTTCGCCAAGAAATACGTGGAAAACGATGTTCAGGGAAGGTATGTTGCAGAAGCGCTGGAAATCATTGATTTTGCGGAGCAGGAAGACTGGCAGCTTTTTGATGATGAAGGCGAAGCACAGGACAGCGAGTATTATTACCAGCAGGAAAAAGCACGCCGTTTAATGGAAGACGGGAAATTCCCGGAAGCCATTGATCTTTTGGAAACCTTGATCGAAGAAAAGCCGGACTTCTGGGGAGCGCATAACAACTTGGCGCTTGCCTACTTCTACATCGGCGAATCCGAAATGGCGAAAGCGCTGCTGCATGACGTGCTGCGGAGAAATACGGGCAATTTGCATGCGCTTTGCAATTTAGCGGTTTTCCATTATTACGAAAAAAACGAAGAGTTGGAAGACGTCCTGGAATTATTGAAGAAAATCCAGCCTTATGTCTTTGAGCACCGCTATAAACTGGGGGCAACTTTTGCCTTGGTCGGCAAATACAAAGAAGCCTACCGCTGGCTGCGCAGTTTGCAAAAACGTGGCTTTGACGGAGATCCGGCGTTTTATTTCTGGCTATCCCATGCCGCTTACCATTCCGGCCATGAAGACATAGCAAAACAGGCCTGGAAGCAGTTGACGAAAATGGATCCGGGAAAAGACGGTTATGAACCATGGGCCGAACAGGCTGCCATGCCGCATGCTGATGCACTCGAACATGACCGCGATTACCTCGTCGGAAAACTCGATCATGTGCAAAAAAGCGAGCGGCTGTTTGGCTTGTTCTTGCTCGGCAAGTCTGCCCATAAACAGGAAATCATTTCTCATCCGAACTGGCTCAATTCGGAACAGCCGACCGTAATTGAAACTTATCTGCTTGGATATGCGCTGGGCCATCCGTTTAAAGAATCCGTACCGGAAGAAATGGCTTTCGTGCGCGCCATGAAAGCCGCTGAAATCCTGTATGAGGAAGAAAAGATGGTGACCGAACAAAACGCCGCCGTTTTTCAACTGTGGTTTATGTTGGTTGAAAAGGCGTTTGATGAAAATTATGGATTTAAAAATCCGAAGGCTTTGGCTGCTGCAACATGGTATATGGTCAAATTTTCAAGAGACCGGTCTGCTACAAAAAAAGCGGTTGCCGACCAGTTTGGCGTTTCGGCTGCCACATTGACAAAATACGTCAACGAACTGGCGAAATTCCTGCCGCTTTTTGAGAGCTAAGCAAAAAAGTTGCCGCAATGCCGGGAATCTTATACGATTTAGTTACTGAGATTTAGGAGGTCCTATTATGACTGAGACGAATAATACGTACGACGTAATCATTATTGGAGCAGGACCAGCAGGCATGACTGCCGCTGTTTACACATCGAGAGCGAACTTGAAAACATTAATGTTAGAGCGTGGAATTCCGGGCGGCCAAATGGCCAATACGGAAGAAATTGAAAACTATCCGGGGTTTGACCACATCCTTGGACCGGATCTTTCCAATAAAATGTTCGAGCATGCGAAGAAATTCGGTGCTGAATATGCGTACGGAGATGTAAAAGAAATTATCGATGGGGAAGAATATAAAACCATCATCGTAGGTTCGAAAGAATACAAGGCTCGTGCGGTTATTATTACGACAGGTGCCGAATACAAGAAAATGGGTGTTCCGGGAGAAAGCGAACTGGGCGGCCGCGGCGTCAGCTATTGTGCGGTTTGCGACGGAGCATTCTTCAAACAGAAAAACCTTGTTGTTGTCGGAGGCGGGGACTCTGCAGTTGAAGAAGGCGTCTATTTGACGCGTTTCGCTGACAAAGTCACAATCGTCCACAGACGTGATGAATTGCGTGCGCAAAAAATTCTTCAAGACCGCGCATTTGCAAACGATAAGATCGACTTTATCTGGAGCCATACCGTGAAAGAAATCAATGACGAAAACGGCAAAGTCGGCAGCGTCACCCTGGTTTCTACTAAAGACGGTGCAGAACAGGAATTTGATGCAGATGGCGTATTCATTTACATCGGCATGCTGCCATTGACGAAACCATTTGCAAACCTTGGCATCTTAAACGACGAAGGCTACATCGTGACTAATGAAAAAATGGAAACATCGGTTCCAGGAATCTACGCTGCAGGGGATGTCCGCGAAAAAATGCTTCGCCAAGTTGTAACTGCAACGGGCGACGGCAGTATCGCTGCACAAGCTGTTCAGCATTATATTGAGGAACTGGTTGAACGAATCGGGATTAAAGCCTGATTTAACGCTAATTTAATCCTGCTGTAACACGCTTGTCACAGATAAGTGGTAGAGTAGGAATAGTAAATTGACCCCCTTTTTATAAAGAAACTTTGACAAGCCGTTTTCCGATTCACTCGGAAGACGGCTTCTTTTTTTGTGTGGAGATCTTATTATTTCCAACCGGCCTAAACAGGTGCCTCTTCTTTTCTTAGTGTCCAGTTCCGGCGGCTAGCCCCTCGAGTCGCTTCGGTCTTGCCGGTAATGGCAAAGAACGCCATTATCTTCAAGCCCTCCAGCGCTTGTCGGGGCTGAACAAGCCGCCTGCACTTTTCTTAGTGTCCAGTTGCAAGAGCCAGCTTCTCGGGTCATAAGCCAACCAGGCTGTGCGGCATAAAACGCCGCTTCGCCAGTTCGGCTTATGCCTGTCGAAGCTAAACGGCTCTTTTCACTTTTCTTTTTTGCATGACACGCCTGGATAGATGTATAATGGAGAGAGTTTACAATAGATACGGAGTGTCGACAGTGCAGCGAATCGCAAATTTATTAGTGGTCCAGAACGGACAAGTATTGCTATTGAAGAAACCCCGGCGGGATTGGTACGTAGCCCCGGGCGGGAAAATGGAATCAGGAGAATCGATTTACGAAGCCGCCATCCGGGAGTTTAAGGAAGAAACCGGAGCGACGCCGATCGGCACTCATTTAAAAGGGATTTATACGATGATGATACAAGAAGGGGAGCAAATCGTAGACGAATGGATGCTGTTTACGTTTCTCGCAACCGGCATCACCGGCACCCCTTATGAAGAAACAAGAGAAGGGCTGCTTGAATGGCATCCTGTTGAAAGTTTGGATTTCTTGCCGATGGCAGAAGGCGACCGGACAAACTTGAAGTTTGCCGTAAGCCAGGAAGGCATGCAGTACGGCACGTTCCATTATTCATCTGAATTCCAATTGATCAACGAAAACATTCAAACGTCTACCGAAGAGGGGATTCCGCGTAATGGATAAGCACACCGATGAAACTGAATTAATCATAATTACCGGCATGTCAGGAGCGGGCAAAACAGTCGCCATCCAAAGCTTCGAGGATTTGGGCTTTTTTACAATTGACAACTTGCCGCCTGCGCTTCTATTGACTTTTATCAAGTTGATGAGAGACTCGGGCAAATCGATGAAACGCGTCGCTGCCGTAATGGATTTGCGGGGCGGCGACTTTTTTGACAGCCTAGTCGATGCAATCGACAATATTTCGAAAGAACCGAAAGTATCCACCACCATCCTCTTCCTGGATGCGGATAATCAGACACTGGTCAGCCGCTACAAAGAATCACGGCGTTCGCATCCTTTGTCGCCAGGCGGCTTAGTGCTGGGCGGCATAAAAAAAGAACGCGATATGCTGATGGATTTGCAAGGACGGGCGAAGTATATCTACAACACCTCGTCAATGACGCCTCGCCAGCTTAGAGAAAAAATTGTATCAGATTTTGCAACGCAATCCAGCAATAAATTTACCGTCAATGTCATGTCATTCGGTTTCAAACATGGCATTCCGATTGATGCCGATTTGGTTTTCGATGTGCGCTTCCTGCCCAATCCTTATTACATTGAAGATTTAAAGCCATTATCGGGTCTGGATGAACCGGTTTCAAGCTACGTGCTTCAATGGGGCGAAACACAGACATTGATCAGCAAATTGAGCGACCTTTTTGACTTCATCATTCCCCAATATAAAAACGAAGGCAAAGCCCAATTGGTTATTGCTTTCGGCTGTACGGGCGGGCAGCACCGTTCAGTGACGCTTGCTGAATACTACGGAAAACTGCTGGCCGAAAACAACAAAACGATCATTACGCATCGGGATGTCAAAACAAGAAAGGGCTGAGTGCATGGAAAGTACTTTACGCCGGAAACGGGTTGTCATCATCGGCGGCGGCACAGGGCTGTCCACATTACTGCGGGGCTTGAAAAAGTTCCCGTTGGATTTGACTGCGATTGTGACCGTAGCCGACGATGGGGGAAGCTCTGGGCGCCTTCGGAATGACTTGGATATTCCGCCTCCAGGCGATATCCGCAACGTCATGGCTGCGCTGTCAGATGCCGAACCATTGGTAGCAGAAATGTTTCAATATCGATTTAAACAATCACCGGATCTGGACGGCCATTCACTGGGCAATCTAATGTTGGCGGCCTTAACCAACATCACCGGGGATTTTTCGCATGCCGTGAAAGAAATGAGCCGCGTGCTGAATGTCAACGGAACCGTATTGCCGGCAGCCAACCAATTGGTCACGCTTCATGCAGAATTTGAAGATGGCACGATTGTCAGTGGAGAATCAAAAATTCCGGCGTATTTACAGCCAATCAAGAGAGTATTCCTGGAGCCGCGCGATGTCAAGACTTTGCCGGATACCATAGAAGCCATTCAAAAGGCGGATGTCATCGTTGTAGGGCCCGGGTCGCTGTACACCAGCATTTTGCCGAACCTCCTCGTAAAAGACATCAAAAAGGCGGTCATATCAGCCGAAGCCAAAAAGATTTATATTTGCAATCTGATGACACAAGCCGGAGAAACATATAAATATACGGCTTGCGATCACGTCAAGGCGCTCTATGACCATGTAGGCGAACCGTTTCTGGACGCCATTTTACTGAATAAAGAACAAGTTCCCCAAGGAATTGCGGAACGCTATATCAAACAAAAAGCCTGGCCTGTGGCGTACGATGAAGAACGATTGCAGAGCATGGGCCTTGAAATTTTTAAACAGGACATCGCCAACATTTTGGGTGAAACGGTCCGGCATGAACCATTGAAAGTGGCAGAATGGTTATTTGAATATGCCGGAGGCCTGGCCAAAGAAGATCCAAAGCAGCTATATTTTTAGCTCTTGGAAAGGGGGAAGATGTTTTGTCTTTTGCTTCGGAAACAAAAAAAGAGATGACCCAAGTAGAAGTGGACGATTGTTGCGGGAAAGCGGAATTATCTGCCTTGATTCGAATGAATGGAACCCTGTCATTTTCAAACCGACAGCTAAGCCTTGATATCCAGACGGAAAATGCAGCGATTGCCCGTCGGATCTACACGCTGCTTAAGCGGTTTTACCGGGCGTATCCAGTGGAATTGCTGGTGCGGAAGAAAATGCGGCTGAAGAAAAACAACGTTTACATTTGCAGAATCAGGGAAGGTTCTAAACATGTATTGGAAGACTTAGCGATCATTTCAGAAGGCTTCCAATTTGAACATGAAATCAATAAATCACTGATTGAAAAAAATTGCTGCAAACGCGCTTACTTGCGCGGTGCATTTTTAGCTGGCGGTTCTGTCAATAATCCGGAAACGTCTTCTTATCACTTGGAAATCTATTCGCTTTACAAAGACCACGCAGAATCTTTAGTGGACTTGATGAACGAATTCCACTTGAATGCAAAAACGATTGAACGGAAAAAAGGCTTTGTAACTTATTTGAAAGAAGCAGAAAAGATTTCAGATTTCCTGAGCATAGCAGGGGCCCACTCTGCGCTATTGAAATTTGAAGACGTGCGGATCATCCGGGATATGCGCAACAGTGTAAACCGCCTAGTGAACTGTGAAACGGCGAATTTAAATAAAACCATCGACGCCGCGCTGCGCCAAGTGGAAAATATCCGCTTTATCGATCAAATGATCGGTATTGACCAATTGCCTGAGCGGCTGCGGGAAAT
This sequence comes from Planococcus liqunii, assembly GCF_030413595.1. NCBI lineage: Bacteria > Bacillati > Bacillota > Bacilli > Caryophanales > Caryophanaceae > Planococcus > Planococcus liqunii. The sequence goes on from NZ_CP129238.1 coordinate 1,222,116, forward strand.
CGCACGGCTGCGGGTGGAATACCAGGACGTCACGTTAAAAGAACTGGGTGAAATGGTATCGGCAGGCAGTGTCAGCAAATCCGGTGTAAATCACAGATTGCGGAAAATTGATGAAATTGCCGAAAACTTGCGCAAGGGAGAGATGATCGGCCAATAATTTTGGCCGTTCTTTCATATATTTTGGGTGTGCAGATCAGTTTTAGAGGAGGAGCAATATGGTTGAAAAACAAGTGGTAGTCCAGTTGAAATCAGGTTTACAAGCAAGGCAGGCGGCATTGTTTGTCCAGGAAGCCAACCGGTTTAATTCGGATGTATACCTGGAAAAAGACGATAAAAAAGTAAATGCGAAAAGCATCATGGGCATTATGAGCCTGGCCATTAGCAAAGGCACCAGCGTTAAAATTTCTGCCGACGGCAGAGACGAACAAGAAGCAGTCGATTCACTGGCTGCACAAATCGAAAAAGAAGCGTAAAAAAGTCCACAGCTCAAGCTGTGGACTTTTATTTGGAATACAAATAGAAAAAGGACCGGGATGATTTCATCCTGGTCCTTTTAGCGTATCTTATTTTTTGTCTTCCAACATTTTGTTGCGCGTGATGATTTGGTCAACCAAACCGTATTCAACTGCGCGTTCAGCAGTCATGAAGTTGTCGCGGTCAGTGTCTTTAGAAATCACTTCAAGCGGCTGGCCAGTACGTTCTGACAGGATTTCGTTCAATTTTTCGCGAAGGTGCAAGATGCGTTTCGCGGCAATTTCGATTTCTGTCGCTTGCCCTTGAGCTCCGCCAAGCGGTTGGTGAATCATGACTTCAGCGTTCGGAAGTGCATAGCGTTTGCCTTTAGTTCCGGCTGCAAGAAGGAAAGCACCCATTGATGCCGCCATACCGATGCAGACGGTCTGTACGTCAGGCTTGATGAACTGCATAACATCATAGATCGCCATACCGGCAGTGATGCTGCCGCCCGGGCTGTTAATGTAGATGGAAATATCTTTATCCGGATCTTCAGCTTCAAGGAAAAGGAGCTGAGCTACGATTGAGTTGGCAACATTATCATCGATTCCGCTGCCGAGCATGATGACACGGTCTTTCAACAAGCGCGAATAAATATCGTAGGCGCGTTCGCCTCTGCTTGTCTGTTCAATTACTGTAGGAATTAAATTCATAAGATAGTTCCTCCTCATAATAGGTAATGGTCATTTCCTGCTGAAAGTTCTTCCAGCTGTATTAATATCATACACATCTTGGTCAATGAAGGTCAAATCTAACGAATTATAAAAAGGTGCTTGAAAACTTTTTTTATTATGGTTATAATAGAAAAGTCGTTAACGACCAAACGCCCTCGTAGTGTAATGGATCACACGTAAGATTCCGGTTCTTAAAATGGAGGTTCGATTCCTTCCGAGGGCATATAAAAAGTGAAGACCCGATTTGCCTCTCCAAGGCAAATCGGGTTTTTTGTGCTGTTAAAAAGTTATAACGGAAATTCATTCCCAATAATTAAGGGAAGGAATAAAATTCCAAAAATAATTGTTGTAATGCTTTATACTGAAGAAGAATAAATTTTGGACAAACTACTGAAGAGGTGAAGCATTGAAAAAACAATTGATTCCTTTTATGATTGTCATTGCATTTATTGTAATAGCAGCTGCGATTTTAATCCCGAGCTACAACAGTTTCGTACAGCTTGAAGAAGCGGTGGACGAATCGTATGCACAGCTTGAAAATCAATTGCAGCGAAGACATGACTTGATTCCCAACTTGGTGGAAACCGTTAAGGGATTCGCCGGCCAGGAACAGGACATTATCGATAGTGTCACAGAGGCGCGTTCGAATTTGGCCGGTGCAAAGGGCGTAAGTGAACAAGCCGGTGCAGATGCCGAGTTGAGCGGCGCTTTGAGCCGGCTGCTGGCAGTAGTAGAGAACTATCCGGAAATTCGTTCCAGTGAAAACTTCCAGCAGCTTTCGGATGAGCTGGCAGGCACGGAAAACCGGATTGCGGTAGCCAGACAGGATTTTAATGGAACGGTTTCCGGATTCAACCGCAAAGCAAAAAGTTTTCCTGGCAATGTAGTTGCCGCTGTTTTCGGATTTAGTGAAAAACAATATTTTGGAGCAGACCCGGATGCTTCAGACGCTCCGGAAGTAGACTTTGGAAGCACCAAGGAATGATGAAGAAATGGATGGTTCTGTTTGGGATTTTCAGTTTTATGGCTGCGGCTCCTGTCCTAGCTTTTGAATTTCCCGAATTGGCAGGGGATATTTACATTCAGGACATTGCCGGCGTATTAACTCCTGAAGAAGAAGAGGAACTGCGGCAGTTGGGAAGAGAGCTTGAAGATGCCACCACGGCTCAGCTGGCAGTGATGGTTGTCCCGACACTGGACGGTGAACCGATTGCTGATTATGCGGTGGAAGCCCTCCGGCATTACGGAGTAGGGACAAAAGAAGAAAATAATGGCGTGCTCATGGTCGTTTCGACTGGAGACCGGGAAATTTACATTTCTACCGGTTACGGCCTTGAAGCCGTTCTGCCAGATGGCAAAGTGGGACGGATCCTGGATGACTATGCCGTTTCCCACCTTAAGCAAAATGATTTTGGCGCGGGAATAAAAGATACCTATAAAGCGCTTCATGAAGAAATAGGAACAACTTATGGCTGGGATGCGGAGCTGGCAGTTCCACAGCCGTTAACTCAGCAGCCGAGTGGTGCTGAAGAAAAGGATGTATGGCTGATTCCTCGGCTCATCCTCGTCGGCATTTTTGTCATCTGGATCCTCGTTTCTTTATTTGGCGACGGGGCCGGGAGAGGCAATAGCAAAAGTGCAGGAAAAAGAAGTCCGTCAAGTTCCCGCCGAAGCAGCAGTTCGCGAAGCGGCCGCGGCGGTTCCGGAGGCGGAGGCGGTGCCGGCCGCAAATTCTGAAGAAAGAGGGAAAACATGATTACTTTATACACACGGCCCAACTGTCCGTTATGCGACGAGGCAAAAATGATGATGGAACTCGTAAGAGAAGATTTTCCGTTTGAGTACGAAGAAGTCAATATCGAGAGCGACGATGCCCTCCATGAAAAATACATGCTGATGATTCCTGTCGTTGAAAAAGACGGGGAAGTGGCCATTTACGGAAACGTCGGCTATATCGAACTGCTGGAAGCGTTAGAATTTTAACGCTTCTTTTTATTTGCATTTTAATAAGTGATTCGCTAGAATGTAACTAGTGGGACATAAAAATAACAAGTGGGACAAAAAACGTCCAGCTCGAAATGGAGTGAACGAATGGATCCATTAACGGAAGCGAAAAAAAAGCTGATGCCGGAAATGACCGAGCTCCTGAAGAAACGTTATCAGATCCTGCAGACGATTGGATTGGAACAGCCGATTGGCAGGCGGACGTTAAGTGAACTTGCCGGCATGACAGAACGGGATATTCGGAAAGAAACGGATTTACTGCGAAACCAGCAGTTGATTGAAGCCAGAACTTCCGGCATGTATGTTTCGGTACAAGGCGAGGAAGTGCTGGAAGCTTTAAAAGATTTCATGCGCGAAATGGCTGGCTTGTCAGACATGGAAAAGCAGCTGAAATCGATTTTAGGCATCACAAGAGTGCTCATTCTGCCGCAAGACAGCGATGACATTCCAGCAGTGAAGGCAAACATTGGCAAAGAAGCAGCCCGCTTATTGGAAACAAAGTTCCCACTGTATAAAAAAATTGCAGTGACCGGCGGCAGCACGATGGCCGCCATTTCGAAAGAAATCACTGCAGATAAGAAAGACGCCTCTTTGCAATTTATTGCGGCAAGAGGCGGACTTGGCGAAGATGTGCTGCATCAAGCCAATACCATTGCTTCTTTGTTCGCTGAAAAAACGGGCGGAGCCGTCAAAACGCTCTACCTGCCGGATCATTTAAGTGCGGAAGCGTACGAGATGATGATGCGGGAACCGGTGATCAAGGAAATGATGGAGCTGTATGATCAGACAGAAGTAGTTGTCCATGGCATCGGCAACGCTGAAGAAATTGCGCTGCACCGCAAGTCTTCGGTGGAAGAGGTCAATCGCATCCGAAACGGCGGAGCGGTCAGCGAAGCGTTCGGCTATTACTTCGACAAAGAAGGAAATGTAGTTTACCGCATCCGCACAGCGGGAATTCAAATGGAGCAGGTTCAAAACGCACCATTTATCCTGGCGGTTGCAGGGGGACGTTCAAAAGCGACAGCGATTCTCTCGTATTTCAAAATTGCACCGCCGCAGACGACCTTAATTACAGATGAAGGTGCAGCACGAAAAATAATCGAGTTAACTCAAAAACAGGAGGAATTTTAAATGACTTTAAAATTAGCTATTAACGGATTCGGCCGTATCGGACGTATTGTATTCCGCCAAGCATTGGCAAACGAAGAAGTGGAAGTAGTGGCAGTAAACGACTTGACTGACGCAAAAATGCTTGCTCACTTGCTGAAATATGATTCAATCCACGGCACATTGGATGCAGAAATTTCATCTGAAGGCAATGATTTGATTGTCAACGGCAAGAAAATCCATGTCTACTCTGAAAAAGATCCGGCGAACCTTCCATGGGCTGAAAACAACATCGATATCGTAATTGAATCTACTGGATTCTTCACAAATGCTGACGATGCGAAAAAACACATCCAAGCAGGCGCGAAAAAAGTTATCGTTTCTGCACCAGGCAAGAACATGAAAACTCTTGTGATGGGCGTTAACCACGAAAGCTACAACCCGGAAGAAGACGATGTGATTTCAAACGCATCTTGTACAACTAACGGCCTTGCAGGAATCTCTAAAATCTTGAACGACCGTTTCGGCATCAAAAAAGCGATGATGACAACAATCCACTCGTACACAAACGACCAGATTCTTTTGGACTCACCGCATAAAGATTACCGCCGTGCACGTTCTGCTGCAGAATCAATGATTCCGACTACTACAGGAGCTGCAGTTGCAGTAACAAAAGTATTGCCGGAACTTACTGGCAAACTAGACGGTATGGCAATCCGCGTTCCTACACCAAACGTATCCTTGATCGACTTGGTTGCAGAACTTGAAACAGATGTGACAAAAGAAGAAGTAAATGCTGCACTTAAAGAAGCAATCGACAAAGACGAAAATGCATTCTTGAGCTACAGCGAACTTCCATTGGTTTCACGCGACTACAACGGCGTTACAGCTTCCTCAACTGTGGACTTATTGTCTACAATGGAACTTGGCGGAAACATGGTAAAAGTTCTTGCATGGTACGATAACGAATCCGGTTATTCTGCACGATGCATCGACATTGCTTTGCACATGTACAAAACAGGTTTGTAATCCCAAAATCATAGCTTAATTTCCGATGAACCTCTATAATGAAAGAGGGTAAAGGGGGTGGGGATCATACCCCGCCCCCTTATTTTTTTAAATCGAACGGGAGGTATTTTCATGTTGAATAAGATGACGATGAAAGACGTGGACTTAAAAGGAAAACGTGTATTTTGCCGAGTAGATTTCAACGTACCGATGTCAGAAGGAAAAGTGACGGACGACACACGGATCCGTGCAGCTGTACCAACAATTGAATATCTGGTTGAAAATGGAGCAAAATTGATTTTGGCAAGCCATCTGGGACGGCCAAAAGGCACAGTCAACGAAGACATGAGACTCGCGGCAGCGGGAGCCAAGTTAAGTGAGTTATTACATAAAGAAGTAAAGAGCCTCGATGAATCGATCGGGCCAAAAGTTGAACAGGAAATCGCTTCAATGAACGATGGCGACATTGTTTTATTGGAAAATGTCCGGTTCCACCCAGGCGAAGAAAAGAATGACGAAGAACTGGCCAAAGCGTTTGCTGCCTTGGCGGACGTATTTGTCAATGACGCATTCGGAGCCGCACATAGAGCACATGCTTCGACGGCTGGAATTGCAAAGCACTTGCCATCCGTTTCAGGCTTGCTGCTGGAAAAAGAACTGGATGTACTGGGGAAAGCTTTATCCGACCCGGAACGTCCGTTTACCGCAATTATCGGCGGAGCCAAAGTAAAAGACAAAATCGGCGTTATCGACCATTTATTGGACAAAGTTGATAATCTGTTGATCGGCGGCGGTCTGTCGTATACGTTCACGAAAGCACAAGGCCATGAAATCGGCACGTCGCTTCTTGAGGAAGATAAGATTGAACTCGCACAGTCGTTCATCAAAAAAGCGGAAGAAAAAGGCGTCAAGCTTTACCTTCCGGTCGATGTAGTGGTAACGAAAGAATTTTCGAATGACACGGAAACAAAAGTGGTCCCGATTAATGAAATCCCGTCTGATTGGATGGGCCTCGATATTGGGCCAAAGACCGTTGAACTGTATTCAGACGTCATCATGAATTCCAAATTGATTATCTGGAACGGACCGATGGGCGTGTTCGAAATGAGCTCATTTGAGAATGGCACCAAATCTGTAGCGCAGGCTATGGCAAAAACAGAAGCGTATACCGTAATTGGCGGAGGCGATTCAGCCGCTGCAGTTGAACAATTTAAAGTTGCTGATCAAATGGATCATATTTCCACAGGCGGCGGTGCTTCCCTTGAATTTATGGAAGGCAAAGAATTGCCAGGCGTAACGGCATTAACCGACAAATAAAAGGAGTGGTTTTTTTGAGAAAGCCGATCATTGCAGGAAACTGGAAAATGTATAAAACTTCTGCAGAAGCTAAACAATTTGTAGAAGAAGTAAAAGGACTTGCACCTGATGCAAGCAAAGTGGACTCAGTTATCTGTGCCCCTGCACTTTATCTTCAACAGCTTGTGGCGTCAACCGAATCAAGCGCTCTTCAAATCGGTGCACAAACCATGCACGAAGAAAAAGAAGGCGCCTTTACCGGCGAAGTCAGCCCGGTGCAATTGAAAGACCTGGGCGTCAACTACGTCATTATCGGGCATTCAGAACGCCGCCAATATTTCAATGAAACAGACCAATCGGTAAACAAAAAAGTAGTGGCTGCTTTTGAACACGGCATCACACCGATTATGTGTGTAGGCGAAACGCTTGAACAGCGCGAAAGCGGCGAAACCGGTTCTGTAGTCGAAGCGCAAGTGGAAGCTGGACTTGCAGGACTTTCTGAACAGCAAGCAAGTGAATTGGTAATTGCCTATGAGCCAATCTGGGCAATTGGAACAGGCAAAACAGCAACGGCAGAAGATGCCAATGAAGTTTGCGGCATCATCCGCAAGAAAGTCGCTTCACTATTCAATGAGGAAACTGCACAAAACATCCGCATTCAATACGGCGGCAGTGTAAAACCGGCCAACATTGAAGAATTGATGGGCATGGAGCATATTGACGGAGCACTTGTTGGAGGAGCCAGCCTTGAAACCGATTCTTTTGTAAAACTATTAGAGGCGGGATCGCATGCGTAACACAGAATATCCAGTCGCTTTAATTATTTTGGACGGTTTTGGCTGCCGGAAAGAGACATTCGGCAACGCAGTCGCACAAGCCGAAAAACCGACGTTTGACCGTTTATGGGACAGCTATCCGCATAGCTTATTGACTGCTTCAGGAGAAGCGGTCGGGCTTCCGGAAGGCCAGATGGGCAACTCGGAAGTTGGCCATTTGAACATTGGCGCCGGACGGATTGTTTACCAAAACCTGACCCGGATCCATAAATCGATCCGGGATGGGGATTTTTATCAAAACCCTGCATTTCTGGAAGCTGTTGGAAATGCCAAATCAAGTGGCAAAGCGCTACATCTGATGGGCTTGTTGTCAGACGGGGGCGTCCACAGCCATTATGAGCATTTGTTTGCCCTTTTGGAATTGGCGAAACAGCATGGTTTAACAGATGTCTATGTCCACGGCTTTTTGGATGGCCGGGACGTCGGACCGCAAACGGGACTTCGTTACGTAGAAGAAGCGGAACGTCGGATGAAAGAAATCGGCGTCGGCAAATTTGCGTCCATCAGTGGCCGTTATTATGCAATGGACCGCGATAAACGCTGGGAACGCGTCGAATTGGCGTACCGTGTGCTGGTGGATGGCATCGGGCAAAACGCGTTGTCTGCAAGCGACGGCATTCGGGCTTCATACGAAACCGGCATCCACGATGAATTTGTCGTTCCGTTTGCCATCACTGAAAACGGCCTGCCGGTTGCTACATTGGAAAGCGGCGATTCCGTTGTGTTTTTCAACTTTCGCCCGGACCGTGCCATTCAGTTGACGTCAGTATTTGTGCGTGAAGGATTTGATGCGATGCCGCTTAGCGCGAAGCATCCGTCCAATTTGTCGTTTATCACGTTTACTTCGTATAGCGACGATTTGCCGACGCGCGTCGCCTTTGAAACGCTGAACCTTGAAAACACCATCGGCGAAGTATTGTCCGCAAAAGGCTTGACGCAATTGCGCATTGCCGAAACGGAAAAATACCCGCATGTCACGTTCTTTATGAGCGGTGGGCGAGAAGATGTTTTCCCAGGCGAAGACCGGATTTTGGTGAATTCGCCGAAAGTCGCCACGTACGATTTGCAGCCGGAAATGAGTGCTTATGAAGTCACCGACCGTTTGGTGGAGCAAATTCAAAACGACGCACACGATGCCATCATTTTGAACTTTGCAAACCCGGACATGGTGGGCCATAGCGGAATGCTTGAGCCGACCATCCGTGCCATTGAAGTGGTCGACGAATGCCTAGGCCGCATCGTGGATGCGCTGCATGCCAAAGGCGGACATGCCATTGTTACCGCTGACCACGGCAATGCAGACGAAGTCACCACGCTTGAAGGCTTGCCGATGACCGCACATACCACGAACCTGGTGCCGGTCATTGTGACCAAACAAGGCGTTGAATTGAGAACAGACGGCATCTTGGCCGATCTGGCTCCAACTGTACTGAAATTATTAAATGTTGAACAACCGGCAGAAATGACCGGAAAACCATTATATTAAAAGGGAGCTGTTTTCATTGCCAATTATCACAGACGTATTAGCACGCGAAGTATTAGATTCACGAGGAAACCCAACAATCGAAGTGGAAGTATTTACGGAAAGCGGTGCTTTCGGGCGCGCAATCGTACCATCAGGAGCTTCTACAGGCGAACACGAAGCAGTTGAACTCCGCGATGGCGACAAGAGCCGTTACCTGGGCAAAGGCGTATTAAAAGCGGTTGACCACGTAAACAACGAAATCGCAGCAGAAATCGAAGGGAACTTCTCAGCGCTTGACCAAGTATCGATCGACCAAGCGTTGATCGCACTTGACGGCACAGAAAACAAAGGACGTTTGGGCGCAAACGCCATTCTGGGCGTTTCCATGGCCGTAGCACACGCTGCAGCTGATTACTTGGATGTTCCGCTTTATCAATACTTGGGCGGATTCAATGCGAAGCAATTGCCGGTGCCGATGATGAACATCTTAAACGGCGGCGAACATGCCGATAACAACGTCGACATCCAGGAATTCATGGTTATGCCGGTTGGCGCAGAAACGTTCCGCCACGCTGTACGCATGGGCGCTGAAATCTTCCATAACTTGAAGAGCGTTTTAAAAGAAAAAGGCTATAACACATCTGTCGGCGATGAAGGCGGATTTGCACCGAACCTTGGTTCGAACGAAGAAGCCCTTCAAACGATCATGGAAGCCATTGAAAAAGCCGGCTACAAACCAGGCGAAGACGTACTTCTTGCGATGGACGTTGCTTCTTCTGAAATCTATGACAAAGAAAAAGGCGTTTACAACTTGCCAGGCGACAACACAGTGAAAACTTCTGCTGAAATGGTTGACTGGTATGAAGAACTTGCCAACAAATACCCGATCGTTTCCATTGAAGACGGATTGGATGAAAACGACTGGGAAGGCCACAAATTGCTGACAGAACGCATTGGCGACCGCGTCCAATTGGTTGGTGACGATCTGTTCGTTACCAACACGAAAAAATTGGCACAAGGAATCGAGCAAGGCGTCGGCAACTCAATCTTGATCAAAGTAAACCAAATCGGTACTTTGACAGAAACATTCGATGCGATTGAAATGGCAAAACGTGCGGGCTACACTGCCGTTATCAGCCACCGTTCAGGCGAATCTGAAGATGTAACGATTGCAGATATCGCAGTTGCGACAAACGCTGGACAGATCAAAACAGGAGCTCCGTCGCGTACGGACCGTGTAGCGAAATACAACCAATTGCTTCGCATCGAAGACCAATTGAATGAGACATCGAAATACCTCGGCGTTAAAACTTTCTACAACTTGAAGAAATAAGGTATAAGGGACCCTTTCGTTCTGTTGCTATTGTCATAGTTCGGAGTTTTTGGTAAACTTGTTCTTGTTGTGAAAGTTCTTTTCAGGAGGTGGAATTTATGCATACGTTGTTAATGACATTACTCGTCATCGTATCGCTCGCTTTAATCGTTGTCGTATTATTGCAATCAGGAAAAAGTGCAGGTCTTTCAGGAGCCATCTCCGGTGGAGCAGAGCAACTTTTCGGCAAGCAAAAAGCCCGTGGTTTGGACCTAGTCCTTCAACGCGTAACGATTGTACTTGCTGCCTTATTCTTTATTCTGGCTATCGCCGTTACAAAAGTTTAATGTGGATAATCAAAACGCCTGACCATTTACTGGTTAGGCGTTTTCTTTTAAATAGGGTGAAAAATTTTAGCTTTGCTTTTGTATATTCCTGATATTCCGCAAACCAGCTGCGCTTTCCTGCGGGCTTGCGCCGAACTAACTCGAACTGACGTCCGAGTGGATTTCGGCACTTCGCTATCCTGCGGGAGTCTCCGCTGGTTTGCTCCATATCTTTAGATGCTTTAATAAAAATGATTAACATGAAAATTGATGACAATACAAATTGTTGGCTATTTAATTGAACTTCATTTGTATGACCATATGCATGTATGATGAATGAGCGTAAGGCGGCGACTCCAGCGGGAGCAGCGTAGCGACATGAGCTGAAGGCCCCGCAGGAAGCGCAGCGACGAGGAGACTGAAGCCATGCCCGCGGAAAGCGTCCGCCTGAAGCGATTTCATCAACCCTTCTAAGGGTAAGACAAAGATTTTACCTGATATATTAATGGTCTTTAAAGAATAAAATATACAGTTCAACTAAGTTAGATTGAATGAATGGAGGATATTTATGCGAGTTTCGCAGCCAAAACCATTTTTCTTTAAAGCAGGGCCGAGAGCGGTCTTGTTGCTTCACGGATTTACAGGGAATTCAGCTGATGTCCGGATGCTTGGGCGATTCCTTGAAAAACAAGGGTATACGTCTTTAGCGCCCCATTACGCAGGGCACGGAGTGGAGCCGGAAAAACTGCTTCCGACCGGTCCTGAAGACTGGTGGAAAGACGTTGAAAACGCTTATAATCAGTTAAAAGATGAAGGGTACGAGGAAATTGCGGTGGCCGGATTGTCGCTCGGCGGCGTATTTACCTTAAAGATAGGGTATACATTCCCTGTAAAGGGGCTAGTCACGATGTGCGCACCGATGCATATGAAGACGACCGATCTGATGTATGAAGGGGTTGTAAAATATGCCCGTGAATACAAGAAATATGAAGGAAAAGACGAACACGTTATCGAAGAAGAAATGAAGAAGTTTCAAGAACGCCCGATGGAGTCATTGGCGGATTTGCGGAAACTGATTGGCCATGTGAGAGAACAGGTCGATCATGTGTACGCACCGTTATTTGTCGTCCAGGGGTCATTAGATGATGTGATCGACACAGATTCTGCCAATATCATTTATGAAGAGGCGGAATCATTCCAGAAAAACATTAAGTGGTATGAGAAATCAGGGCATGTCATTACGCTAGGCAAAGAAAAACAGCAATTGCATGAAGACATCTTAGCATTTCTCGAATCGCTTGATTGGAGCGTGTAAGACCGTCAAAGAGGAGGAAATCAGTATGGCAAATAATGAAATGACATTGGATCAGCGGTTATTGGCATTTATGCGTGAAGACGCTTATAAACCGTTGACTGTACAAGAAATAGAAGAACAATTCGGTTTTGAAGATGCCGATGAGTTTACCGAATTGGTAAAGACTTTAGTAAAGCTTGAAGAAAAAGGCTTGCTTGTCCGTTCACGTGCCAACCGTTACGGCGTTCCGGAGCGGATGAATTTGATGCGCGGGAAATTTATCGGGCATCAACGCGGGTTTGGATTTGTTGCACCTGAAGAACCGGGCATGGATGATATTTTCATTCCGCCGACTGAAGTAAACAGTGCGGTAAACGGCGACAAAGTAATGGTCAGAGTTTCGGAAGCCTCTTCAGGAGACCGCCGGGAAGGCGCCATTGTCCGTATCTTAGAGCGCGGTACGTCCAAAGTGGTTGGAACGTTCCAGGATAACCGCGGTTTCGGTTTTGTTGTGCCGGATGACAAAAAGATGAATATGGACGTTTTTATCGCAAAAGACGACACGCTGGGTGCAGTAGATGGCCATAAAGTGGTCGTTGAGATTACCGGCTGGCCAGAAGGCCGCATGTCGGCAACCGGCATGGTGACGCAAATTTTGGGCCATAAAAACGATCCGGGCGTCGATATTTTATCGATTATCCACAAACACGGCATTGAAACAGAATTTCCGCCGGATGTACTGGACCAGGCGAACAGTGTTCCTGAAGAAATCGATCCATCAGATTTAATGGACCGCCGTGACTTGAGAGAAGAACAAATCGTCACGATTGACGGCGCGGACGCAAAAGACTTGGATGATGCTGTCCAAGTGGTAAAACTGGAAGATGGCACGTATAAGCTCGGCGTCCATATTGCGGATGTCAGCCATTATGTTACGGAAGGTTCTGCGATTGACCGGGAAGCTTATGACCGCGCGACAAGCATCTATTTGACAGACCGCGTCATTCCGATGATTCCTCATCGTTTATCAAACGGAATTTGTTCTCTCAACCCGCAAGTTGACCGTTTGACTTTATCATGCGAAATGATTTTCAGCGACCAGGGTGAACTGTTGTCGCATGATATTTTCCAAAGTGTTATCAGAACGTCGGCTCGTATGACGTATACCGATGTATATGAAATTTTGGAACAGGGCAACCAGGAACTGAAAGAGAAGTACGCGAATCTGGTGCCGATGTTCGAGTTGATGAAAGAATTGGCCGAAGTTTTAAGAGGCAAGCGCATGCGCCGCGGAGCCGTTGACTTTGATTTTAAAGAATCCAAAGTGCTGGTGGATGAAGACGGCTATCCAGTAGACGTCGTTGTTCGTGAGCGTACAGTTGCTGAACGCCTGATTGAAGAATTCATGCTGGCAGCCAACGAAACCGTTGCGGAACATTTCCACCATATGGACGTGCCGGCGCTTTACCGGATTCACGAAGATCCTAAACCTGAAAAACTGCAGCGATTCTTTGAGTTTGTCACAAACTTCGGGATCGTAGTTAAAGGAACCGGCAACCAAATCCATCCACGGGCGTTGCAGGAAATCATCGAATCGATTGCCGGAACACCGGAAGAGCCGGTCATTTCGACCATGATGCTTCGTTCCATGCAACAAGCGAAATATTCTGCAGAAAGCTTGGGGCATTTCGGCTTGTCTACGGAGTATTACACGCATTTCACATCACCGATCCGCCGTTATCCGGATTTGGTCGTACACCGCTTGATCCGCACGTACTTAATCAATAAAGACTTGTCGAAAGCGACGATTATGCACTGGGATGCAAACATGGATGAGATTGCTGAACATACATCTGAACGTGAACGCCGCGCAGTAGAAGCGGAACGCGATACCGATGCATTGAAGAAATCGCAATACATGGCAGACAAAATCGGCGAAGAATTCGAAGGAATCGTTTCTTCGGTCACGAACTTCGGCTTGTTTATTGAATTGCCGAACACGATTGAAGGGCTTGTCCACGTATCGAATATGACGGATGATTTCTACCGTTTTGATGACCGCCAAATGATGATGATCGGCGAACGCAGCAACCGCCAGTTCCGCATCGGCGATGAAATTGCCATCAAGGTCATCGGTGTGAAACCGGAAGAATCCGCCATCGATTTTGAAATTGTCGGCATGACGCAAAACGTACGCCGGACACGCAAAGACGCACCGAAAGTGATCCGTGCGGCGAAAAAAGACGGCGACAAAAAGCCGGGACGCGGCGGCAAGCCAGGCGATAAGCCGGGTGGCCCGACACGCAAACCGAAAAACAAAAAGAAAAAGTTCTATGAAGGCGTCGCCAAGGGCAAAGGCCCGGCACGCAAAAAGAAAAAATAAAGGAGCGGCAATTGCCGCCCTTCTAGATTTAGTCGAGGTGAAGGAATATGGCAAAGGGTTCAGGGAAAGTAATAGCCCAGAACAAAAAAGCGGGCTTTGATTACGCAATTGAAGAGACGATTGAAGCCGGCATTGTGCTGCAAGGGACCGAAATCAAATCGGCCCGCAACGGCAAAGTGCAATTGGTTGATGCTTTCGTGCGGATCCGGAACGGTGAAGCGTGGATTTCCAATATGCACATTGCGCCGTATGAACAGGGCAATATCTTTAACCACGATCCAACGAGAGTACGCAAATTGCTGCTGCACAAAAAGCAGATCAATGAGCTTGTAGGCGTATCGAAAGTGCAGGGAGCGGCGATTATCCCGCTGAAGATGTACTTGAAAGACGGCTATGCAAAAGTCTTGCTCGGCATTGGTAAAGGGAAGAAGAACTACGACAAGCGCCAGGATTTGAAAAAGAAAGACGCAAAACGTGAGATTGACCGCGCCATGAAAGACCGCAACCGTTAACACTTGAAGTCTGACCAATGTTGCCTTATACTAAGTATATAGCACATAAGGCTCATCGCCTTCCCGTGTTCCTTTATTAATGAGGGGACGTTACGGATTCGACAGGGATGATCTGGGCTTGAGTCGCGCGTCGGAGGATCGGCTCCGTCACCAACGTAACTATAGTAACTGGCAAAACAAACCAAAACCTAGCATTCGCAGCGTAAGCTCGGATCTGCTTTATCTATCCATCGCCCATGTGGCTGGGTAAAGCTCAACTTTAGTGGGATACGGCCTGCAGTGCCATTTGAGCTGCCGGCAAGAGATTCTCAAATTAGTGCCCAGGACGCCCGCTTATTGGCAGAATGGCGCATGAAATTCTAATAAGTAAGCTACACGCGTAGACGCTCAAGTAGCGGAGTTTCTGGACGCGGGTTCGACTCCCGCCGTCTCCATATGGAGATTTTGGATTTTAGGAAAAATGCCCAAACCTTTTAAGAGGTTTGGGCATTTTTTTTGTTGCGTTTTCAATTAACAGTATCAGATTTTAAATACTTCTCAATAATGCTTCTTATTTAAAAAACTGTTTCACTAATAAACCAGCAGGGTAACCCACTAGTATCTCGAATTATTCAATAAGGCATATTTATTAGGAGGCTCTCATGGAATATATCTACTTAGGAAACTCAGGACTGCGCGTACCGAAATATATACTCGGAACGGTCCCGTTCAGCGGGACCAATGGCTTTGAAGCAGCAGGCGACATCAAGGAAGACCAGGCACGCCGAATGGTGGATCTTTCGCTGGAAGCGGGCATCAATATGTTTGATACGGCGAACCTCTATTCCAAAGGCGATGCGGAGCGCGTGCTTGGTGCGGCCATCAAAGGCCGCCGGGAGGACGTGCTGCTGACGTCGAAAACAGGATTTCCATTAAGTGACAATCCGAACGATCACGGCGCTTCACGGAACAATATTCTAACTTCCATTGACCAGACCTTGGAGCGTCTGGGAACGGATTATCTTGATTTGTATTTTACCCATCTTTGGGACGGGCAGACGCCGGTTGAAGAAACGGTGGAAGCGATGACGAGCTTGGTGAAGGCCGGGAAGATCCGCCAATGGGGTGTATCGAATTACAGCGGCTGGGCGCTCGCTAGAACGTATACGGTTGCTGAACAGAACGGATTCATTCCACCGGTCACGCAGCAGATTTACTACTCGCCAGAAGCGCGGGAAGCGGAATATGAGCTGCTGCCGGCAGGAGCGGAACTGGGTGTCAGTTCAATGATTTGGAGCGCGCTCGGCGAAGGGCTATTGAATGGCAAGATTGGGCGCAATAAGCAGACGCCGGAGAACACGCGGCAAGGCGGTGGATGGCCAGAGCCATGGGTACAGGACCAGGAGCGCCTTTATCAAGTAATTGATGCACTCGAGGAAGTGGCGGCAAACCACAACGCTTCCGTTCCGCAAATCGCTTACGCGTGGGTAAGGGACCGTCCAAACGTCGGGCCGCTTGTCATCGCTGCCCGCAACGAGGAGCAGCTGAAGGAAAACATTGCATCATTTGATATCCAGTTGACGCAAGAAGAGCATGACCGCATCGAAAGGGTGGCACGGCCAGTACCAATTTATCCGAACTGGCACCGGGCAATGAATTCGCTGGAGCTTGGCAGCCCTTCTGAAATCACTTATTTGAAAGGCTACAAAGAGTCAATGGGAATAGAGGATTAGGATTTCAAATAAAAACAGGAAGCATCGAAAACAGAGTGCCGAACCGATTTGGTTTGGTGCTCTTTTTATTTTTCAGCACGAGTAGCTGAGGAGTAGAATGAAGAAATAGCGGGAATGTATAAGTTGAATGACAGGAGATAGCTGACCAAAAATTCTTCCGATTAATTAAACCTAAAAACAGTTTATTGTTAGCGGCAAAAGTGTGAGTGTATAAAGACGCGGTTGGAAGCGGTATCATGGGTTGTTACATGTAAAGCTAGGGCGGCAGCGGGTTTGACAGAAGCCGATTACTTCTTTATCCTTAACACTTGTGATAAAAATTTCAGGAGGTACTATATGAGAAAAGTAACGAATGTTTTCTGGATCTCGCTCGCCCTCATCTTGTTGGCAGTCGCCTACGGGGCATTTGCGCCAGATAATTTTGCAGAAGTTACCGGGAATATAGAAGGATTCCTGACAACTTCGTTCGGGTGGTATTATTTATTGATCGTATCGCTGATGGTTTTGTTCTGCTTGTTTTTCCTCGTAAGTCCAATGGGGCAAATCAAATTGGGGAAAGAAAATGACAAACCGGAGTTTTCGTTCATTACATGGGTCTCCATGTTATTTTCAGCAGGAATGGGAATTGGGCTGGTCTTTTGGGGATCAGCTGAACCATTGTCCCATTTCGCGATTAATCCGGCCACTGCGGAGCCGGAATCCGCTGCAGCATTCCGTGAATCGATGCGCTTCACCTTTTTCCATTGGGGCATCCATGCATGGGCTATCTACGGAGTAGTAGCGCTGGTGCTGGCTTATTTCCAATTCCGAAAAGGGGAGCCGGGTCTGATCTCGGCCACGCTAAAACCGATTTTCGGAGATAAAATGAAAGGGCCTTGGGGCATTACGGTCGACGTCATCGCTATTTTTGCTACCGCCATCGGAGTGGCAACGACGCTTGGTTTTGGGGCAATACAAATTAACGGTGGGCTGTCCTTCTTGTTCGAGGGCATCCCGAGTGATGACTTTATCGTCCAGATCATCATAATTGTGATCGTGACAATCCTGTTTACGATTTCCGCATGGAGCGGCGTCAGCAAAGGGATCAAATACCTGTCCAATACGAATATGGTGCTGGCCATCATCCTGTTGTTCTTTGTGGTCATTTTAGGGCCGACGTTGCTGATTCTCAACACCTTTACGGATACAATGGGCAGCTATATCCAAAACATTATGCAAATGAGTTTCCGCACCGCACCCGTCGATTCTGAAGAACGCGCCTGGATTGACGGCTGGACCATTTTCTACTGGGCATGGTGGATTTCTTGGGCTCCTTTTGTCGGGATTTTCATTGCCCGGGTATCAAGAGGGCGGACCATCCGCCAATTCCTGTCAGGCGTCCTGTTGATTCCAGCGGTTTTCAGTTTCATCTGGTTTGCTACTTTTGGCACCACTGCAATGGACGTCCAAAGCAGCGGAGTTGACTTGACTGGCTTATTGACGGAAGAGACACTGTTCGCTGTATTCAACGAATTGCCGATTGGCAGCTTTTTGTCAGTAATTGCCATTGTGCTGATTGCAGTATTCTTTGTCACATCAGCCGACTCGGCTACTTTTGTGCTAGGGATGCAATCGACCAACGGCTCGCTGAATCCGGCCAATTCGGTTAAAATCTCGTGGGGAGTATCCCAGTCGCTGATCGCGGTGATTTTACTGTCAACCGGCGGGCTTGGAGCACTTCAAACGGCCTTGATCATTGCCGCTTTCCCGTTCTCGTTCATCATGTTGTTGATGATGGGATCGTTCTACAAATCAATCAGCCTGGAATACCGGGCCATCAAACGCAAACGCTAAAACCGCCGCTTCGGCGGTTTTTTTGTGTGAAAAGAGGTACAATGGAGAGAGTGTTTGATGAAGGATGGAGGATTTACAATGAATGAAAAACCACATGTATTATTAGTGGACGGCATGGCGCTCCTATTCCGTTCATTTTTCGCAACATCTGCAGTCGGGCAATATTTCCGGACAACGGAAGGCCTCGCAACAAACGGCGTCCAAGGATTTGCGCGCCACGTGTTGGCGGCGAAAACGATGATGAAGCCGACGCATTTGGCCGTCTGCTGGGATATGGGCGCTCAGACTTTCCGTACCGACATGTTTGACGGCTACAAAGCCAACCGTCCGGCGCCGCCGGAAGACATGCTGCACCAATTCGATTTGGCGAAGCAGGTATCCGAGCAGCTCGGCTGGAAAAATTACGGCGAAAAGGGCATCGAAGCGGATGACTTTATCGGCTCGTTTACCAAACAGTGGAAAGGCGAAGCAGATTTCACGATTATGACCGGCGATAAAGATATGCTGCAGCTGTTGAACCCCTCAGTAAAGATCGCGTTCATGAAAAAAGGCTTCCACATTTATGATGTCTATACAGAAGGCCGCTTTAAAGAAGAGTATGGCATTGAACCGGCGCAGTTTGCAGACGTGAAAGCGTTTATGGGAGACGCGAGCGACGGCTATCCGGGCGTGAAAGGAATCGGGCCGAAGACTGCACTGCAGCTGATCCAAAAATATGGGTCGACTGACGGGGTGCTCGAAGCGATTGAGGAATTGAAACCGGCCCAAAAGAAAAAGATAGAAGAGCATAAGGATATGCTGCTGCTATCTAAAGAGCTGGCGGTTATTAAATGCGATATTCCGCTCGACGTGTCGCTGGATGAAATTTTAGTTCCCAACTACACAAACGACATGGTTCAGCTGTTTGACGAGCAGGAATTAAAACTGCTCGCCCGCCAATTGGAGAAAAGCATCATTCCGGAATCGTCACCGTTTGACCGGATAGATCCGTACGAACGATAATACGTGCTGATTTTGAAGATAAGAAACCGCCTGCACTTTGCTGGGGCGGTTTCTTTTTCCGTTATCGTGGATGAAAAGGATAATGTCACCATCTTTTTCCTCATATCCAATCAGCGGTACCCAGTGGTAGTTGTATAGCGGTTTTGAAAACCAGCGAAATGAAAACCAGCGGTCGAACTTCATGGCGAGCGGACGCCCGGCACGAAGTTCCGTTTTAACAGCATCAAGCGACCGGATCTTTTCGATGTGGTAACGCTGGCCTGTGATTTTCTTGAACTTGCGGACCAGCCGCCATGTGAACAAACCGATGGATGTCGTACCGAGGAGACTATAAAGCTGATTAATTCCATAATCGATTTGTTCATGATGGTTTAAAATCGCCGCAATCGTTGTCGGTCCGCATGCGGATCCTTGTTTTTTAGGATCGACGGCTGCATCGTATTGGGATTTGCCTTCAAATGGAAGTAGAATTTTCAGCTTCAAGACCTCCCAAAAAAGATTCAGTGGCGGCTGTTAAATGGAATACAGAGATTTCTCGCTTTCTGCAAGCAATTTTTTCAGAGCTGCCCGGAACGTATTGAACACTTCCAGCTCGACCTGGATGCCGGCATGGACGATTTCACGCACGAAACGCGGATTGAAGCCGACATAAATCGGCCGGATGCCCATCAGTTTGATGGCGCTGTTCAACTGGGCCAGCTCGCTGGCCAGTTCGTTGTAGTCGAATTTCTCGACGTATTCGACACGCACGCCGGTAAAGTCAAAAACGACGCATTGTGTATCCCGGTGTTCTGCGGCATACTGAAGTACTTTCGTCCGGATCGTTTCGAAGCGGTCACGGAAAATAAATCCGGCAATCGGAACCAGGATGGTTTCCGGTACAATTGACGGAATGATGGGCGCTGACATATTGTGAATCACATTTTCATAATGCAAAACCAATTCTTTTAACTCTTTAATTTCTTGCGATGAATCCATAAAGACACCTCTATCTGTATTATTGATATCTATTATAACGCAAAAAAGAAATAGGCTGGGCCTATTTCTTTTGGTTTGCTAAAAACTCTGTGACAGATTCCGGCGTTTTTGCATTTGCACTATGAAGATGCGCTTTTTTCTCGCCTTTTTCAAAAATCAATAAGCTTGGAATGCCCATGACTTCGTATTTCTCAGCAAGCTCTGGCAACTCGTCGCGGTTCACATCGAACCATTTGTAATCATTATATTCTTCCATAATCGGATCGATGAACATATCCATCCGCGTGCAATCCGGGCACCAGCCTGCTTGAAATTTGACGATGACTGGCTCTGTTCCTTCAATTACTTCTTTGAACTGTTCAGTGGATGTAATAGGTTTCATAAAATCTCCTCCTAAATGTCTCTTACTCAGTTTACAATGGCGCCCAGGTTTCGTGAAGAGATTGAACTTGAAGGAAAGAATATTTTTTAACGATTAAATATTGCGAAAACAACAAAAATAATTTACACTAAGGACATAGAGAAGGTTCTATTTTTTTAAGCTGAAAATGAATGAGTGTTCATTCAAAAAATGAGGAGGGTTTTTCATTGGCTTACCAAATTAAAAAAGCAGCGGTGCTTGGTTCCGGTGTCATGGGTTCAGGAATCGCAGCACATCTTGCAAATATAGGGATTCCGGTGTTATTGCTGGATATTGTCCCGCGTGAGTTATCGAAAGAAGAAGAGGCAAAAGGGTTGTCGTTGGAACATCCACAAGTGAGAAACCGCATTGCATCGACTTCGGTTCAAAAGTTGCTGAAGCAAAAACCGGCTCCGCTGGCTGCTAAAAAGAACTTGCAGCTAATTACACCGGGAAACCTGGAAGACGATTTGAATAAATTAAAAGACGTCGATTGGATCATCGAAGTGATTGTTGAAAACTTGGATGTTAAAAAATCACTTTACGAAAAAATCGACGCAGTGAGAACACCGGGCACAATTATTTCATCCAATACATCCGGCATCAGCATTAACGCAATGGCAGAAGGCCGTTCGGAAGATTTCGGGAAGCATTTCCTGGGCACGCATTTCTTCAATCCGCCGCGTTATTTAAAATTATTGGAAGTGATTCCGGCGAATACGACGGCTCCGGAAGTGCTCCAGTTTATGACGGAATTCGGTGAAGACCGCCTTGGCAAAGGCGTTGTAATTGCAAAAGACACACCAAACTTCATTGCAAACCGCATCGGTACTTACGGGCTGCTGGTGACATTGCGTGAAATGCAAAACCGTGGCTATTCCATCGGCGAAGTGGATTCGGTGACCGGTCCTTTAATCGGCCGCCCGAAATCCGCAACATTCCGCACCTTGGACGTTGTCGGCCTTGATACATTCATGCATGTAGCAAAAAACGTTTACGACCAGACTTCAGGCGAAGAACAAAAAGTGTTCGAAGTGCCTGAATTTATGAAAAAGATGGTGGAAAACGGTTGGATCGGTGCAAAATCAGGACAGGGGTTCTTCTTGAAAAAAGATAAAGACATCCTGGAACTCGATCCGGAAACAATGGAATACCGCCCAGCCGGAAAATTGAAAACGCCTTCACAAGAAATTGCGAAACAGCAAAAAGGTTTAGCAGCAAAAGTGAAAACCCTGACTTACGCGGATGACCGTACAGGAGAGCTTTTGTGGAGCATCCTTTCACCGACGCTTCTATACTCTGCACAGCTGACGGGCGAAATCGCAGACGACATTGTTGCCATCGACAATGCTATGAAGTGGGGCTTCGGCTGGGAACAAGGGCCGTTTGAGACATGGGACGCAATTGGTGTCCAAAAGTCCGTTGAGAAAATGAAAGAAGCAGGCTATGAAATTCCGGCATTCGTCCAAAGCCTGCTCGATAGCGGCAACGAAAGCTTTTATAAAGAAGAAAACGGCGATTTGCATTTCTTCAACGGCACAGACTATGAGCCGGTACCGGTCAACGAAAAAGCGATTGACTTGAAACGCTATAAGAAAAAGCACGGTGTGTTGAAGTCGAATTCAGGCGCCAGCTTGATTGACCTTGGAGATGGCATCTTGCTGCTGGAATTCCACTCGCGTTCAAATGCAATCGGACTCGACATTATGCAATTGATCAACTATTCGGTAGAGGAAGTTGAAAAGAATTACAAAGGGCTTGTCATCGGCAACCAGGCGAAGAACTTCTGTGTCGGTGCGAACCTTGGCATGATTTTGATGGAAGCGCAGGACGACAACATCTTCGAACTGGATTTCACGATCAAAACTTTCCAGAATGCCTTGATGAAAATCAAATACAGCTCAAAACCGGTAGTCGTGGCGCCATTTGGCATGACACTGGGCGGCGGGGCGGAAGTGGCGCTGCATGCAGCACACATCCAGGCTTCGATGGAAACGTATATGGGCTTAGTGGAAGCGGGCGTCGGCTTGATTCCGGGCGGCGGCGGAAACAAAGAGCTTTACATCAAGCATTTGAAAGGCTTGCCGAACGGCGTAACAGTGGATTACCAGAATATCGCCAGCAATGTGTTTGAATCGATTGCTATGGCAAAAGTATCGACTTCCGCAGAAGAGGCGCGCGAAAACAACTTCTTGAATTTCACAGATGGCATCAGCGTCAACAGCGACCATTTGATTTACGATGCAAAACAGGCAGCCCTTGCTTTATACGAAAATGGCTATCAGGCGCCGATTCGCGAAAAAGTGCCGGTTACCGGTGAACCTGGATATGCGACGCTCCTTCTCGGGGCAGAAGGCATGCACATCTCAGGCTATATTTCCGAATACGACTTGAAAATCGCCAAAAAGCTGGCATTTGTCTTATCCGGCGGCAAACTGCCATACGGTACGAAAGTAGACGAGCAGTACTTGCTGGATTTGGAGCGCGAAGCTTTCCTGAGTTTGGTGGCGAAGCCGAAAACACAGCAGCGGATGCAGCATATGCTGGTTAAAGGCAAACCGCTGCGCAACTAACCGAAAGATATTAGAGGAGGAGAAACAGATGCGCGAAGCAGTAATCGTGGCCGGGGCCAGAACCCCGGTCGGAAAAGCGAAAAAAGGTTCTCTTGCAACTGTGCGCCCGGATGATTTCGGCGCCTTGGTTGTACGTGAAGCATTAAACCGGGCAGGCGGCTATGACGGCCCGATAGATGATTTGATTATGGGATGTGCCATGCCGGAAGCGGAGCAAGGCATGAACATTGCGCGCAATATCGGTGCATTGGCAGGATTGCCGGAAACCGTTTCGGCCGTAACGGTCAACCGTTTCTGTTCATCAGGCCTTCAGTCGATTGCTTATGCAGCTGAACGGATTATGGTCGGCTCAGCAGAAGCTATTATTGCAGGCGGCGTTGAATCGATGAGCATGGTGCCGATGATGGGCAATGTCATCCGTCCGAACGCGAAATTGGCAGAAACTGCGCCCCAGTACTACATGAGCATGGGCCATACGGCAGAACAAGTGGCAACCCAATACGGCGTCAGCCGGGAAGACCAGGATGCATTTGCTGTCCGCTCCCATGAAAAAGCGGCTGCAGCCATTGCAGCCGGCAAATTCGATGAAGAAATCGTGCCGGTCGAAGTGACGCAGCGTTTCGTCGATGACAACAACAAGTACCAGGAAAAAACCTTTACATTTGGGATGGATGAAGGCGTTCGCCACGGCACAAGCATCCAAACCTTGAACAAACTCCGCGCAGCTTTCTCAGCACGCGGAACCGTAACAGCCGGAAACTCTTCGCAGACATCTGACGGGGCTGCTGCACTGCTCGTCATGGACCGTGAAAAAGCGGAATCGCTTGGCTTAACGCCGATTGCAAAATTCCGTTCGTTCGCTACAGGCGGTGTACCGCCGGAAGTTATGGGCATCGGACCGATCGTCGCGATACCTAAAGCTTTGAAACTGGCTGGCCTGACCATTGACGATATCGATGTATGGGAACTGAACGAAGCCTTCGCTTCCCAGTCATTAGGCGTTATCCGGCACTTGAATATCGACATCGACAAAGTGAACTTCAACGGCGGCGCCATCGCACTCGGCCACCCACTTGGTGCGACAGGCTCGATCTTGACGCTGAAAATGATGAGCGAATTGAAGCGCCAAGGAAAACAATTCGGCGTCGTCACGATGTGCATCGGCGGCGGGATGGGCGCAGCCGGCGTATTTGAAATGCTATAAGTTCGAAAAGTATATGATCTTTTCCTATAAACTGCTTCGGAGACACCGTCGCTAAATAAGCTTTATAAAAAGATATGATCTGTAAATTACTCTTTAACAAATAAAAGCTTAGATATGTAGTGAAACAGCGGAGACTCCCGCGGGATAGTGAAGTGCCGAAATCCACTCGGGCGCTAGCACGAGTTAGTTCGGCGCAAGCCCGCAGGAAAGCGGAGCTGTTTTACGTAATATCGAGTTAAGAATCAATATAGCTAAATCAAAACCTAACCACAAAACAGGAGGAATTCAAAATGGCAGAATCAAAGACGTTGATCAAAGGCGGCAGTTTCTTAATTGAAGACGCAGATTTATCCCGCGTGTTTACACCAGAAGATTTCACGGAAGAGCATAAAATGATCGCGAAAACGACAGAGGATTACGTGAACACCGAAGTGCTTCCAGTCGTTGAAAAGCTTGAAAACCACGAGTTCGATCATTCGGTTCGATTATTGAAAACGGCAGGAGAGCTTGGGTTGCTCGGAGCGGATGTACCGGAACAATACGGCGGACTGGGCCTGGATAAAATCGCCTCTGCTTTGATTGCTGAAAAAATGTCTAAAGCAGGCGGATTCGGCATTACCCACGGCGCTCACGTCGGAATCGGTTCTTTGCCAATCGTTTTGTTCGGAAACGAAGAACAAAAGCAAAAATACTTGCCGCGCCTAGCGACAGGTGAATTGATCGCAGCATATGCATTGACGGAGCCGAGCTCAGGGTCCGACGCCTTAGGTGCTAAAACAGTTGCGAAGCTGAACGAAGCGGGCACACATTACGTATTGAACGGCGAAAAACAATGGATCACAAATGCTGGATTTGCAGATGTCTTTATTGTGTATGCGAAAATTGACGGCGAAAAATTCTCAGCGTTTATCGTAGAACGCGCGTATGACGGCGTATCTGTCGGACCGGAAGAAAAGAAAATGGGGATCAAGTCGTCTTCAACACGGACATTGGTCTTGCAGGATGCAGTAGTGCCTGTGGAAAACTTGCTCGGCGAAGCTGGCCGCGGCCACGTCATCGCATTCAACATCTTGAACATCGGCCGTTACAAATTGGGTGTAGGCACAATCGGCGGCTCAAAACGTGCAATGGAAATTACGATTCCGTATACAAACCAGCGCCAGCAGTTTAAAACACCAATTTCTTCTTTCAACTTAACACGTGAGAAATTGGCAACGATGGCTTCTCAATTATATGCACTTGAAAGCTCTGTTTACCGTACAGTGGGCTTGTTCGAAGACCGCATGAGCGGCTTTACAGAAGAAGAGCACGCCAACGGAAAACTAGTGGCGGATGCGATTGCAGAATTCGCTGTTGAATGTTCCATGAACAAATTCTTCGGCACAGAAACTTTGGATTACATCGTTGACGAAGGCGTTCAGCTGCACGGCGGTTACGGCTTCATGCAGGAATATGAAATCGAGCGCGCTTACCGCGACTCCCGCATCAACCGGATCTTCGAAGGCACAAACGAAATCAACCGTTTGCTGGTGCCGGGCACCTTGCTGCGCAAAGCGATGAAAGGCGAGCTTCCGCTATTGCAGCACGCGCAGAAACTGCAGGAAGAGCTGTTGATGATGATGCCGGAAGAAATTGGCACGGAAGCATTGGCTCAAGAAAAATACTTGGTGAAAAACGCGAAGAAAATTGCTTTGCTGGCAGCGGGGCTTGCAGCTCAGACTTACGGAGCGAAAATTGAACAAGAACAGGAAGTGCTTGTCAATATTGCAGATATCGTAAGCAATGTGTTTGCAATGGAGTCTGCCGTGCTTCGTACAGAAAAAGCGATTGCTGCCTCTGGTGAAGAAAAAGCCCAGCAAAAATTGCTATACACCCAAATTTACTGCCAGGAAGCTTTCGATAAAATTGAAAAAGATGCAAAAGAAACATTGCTTGCTGCTGTAGAAGGCGACAACCAGCGCATGATGCTTTCTGCACTTCGCAAATTGACTCGTTCGACTCCGTATAACGTTATTGCGAAAAAACGCGAAGCAGCTGTGAAATTAGTAGAAGTCGAAAAATATGTCGTGTAATGCTTCTTTTACAAAACGCAGCCTTCGGGCTGCGTTTTTTTGCATCGACCAAAAAGGGCAACTTTGGTAAGCTTGGTTAAAAGGAGGTTTTACCATGATTACGTATTATGCTTACCCCAAATGCACCACCTGCCGCAAAGCAAAAAAATGGCTGGATCAAAACGGCATCGCCTATAATGAAATTAACATTGCCGAGGCGCCGCCGTCCCAGGACCAAATCCGTGAAATCTACACCAAAAGCGGAGTGGTATTGAAGAAATTTTTCAATACAAGCGGCTTGAAGTACCGGGCGCTTGGATTAAAGGATAAACTGAAGGACATGCCGGAAGAAGAGCAGTTGGCATTGCTGGCATCAGATGGCATGTTGATCAAACGGCCGCTCGCTTGGAACGGCGAACAAGCAACATTGGGATTCAAAGAAGAAGAGTTTGAAAATACCTGGAAATGAAAGCAGTGAAATCTTGTGTTTCCAAGGGCTTTATGTCAAACTGAAATTGAGTACACTACATAATTTGGAGGGTTTTCGATGAGCACACCACAAGAACTTCGTTATTCTAAAGAGCATGAATGGGTTAAAGTTGAAGGCGGCACAGCCCGCATTGGAATTACGCATTTTGCACAAGCTGAACTTGGCGACATCGTTTTCGTAGAATTGCCGCAAGTTGGGGACGAACTGAAAAAAGACGAGCCTTTCGGCAGCGTTGAGTCAGTTAAAACCGTTTCGGAGCTATATGCGCCGATTAGCGGACGTGTAGTTGAAGTGAATAGTGAATTAGAAGACAGCCCGGAATTTGTTAACGAATCTCCGTATGAAAATGCGTGGATGGTGGTAATCGAATCTCCAAACGAAGAAGAAATCAGCGAGTTGATGACTGCTGACCAATACAAAGAAATGACGAACGAGTAATACTTTAAAGCGCCTATTACTTGGCGCTTTTTTTGATAGCCGAAAGGCTTATAGAGAGCAGGTTCCTATAGATTCTTTTCAAGCAGCAATTGATTCTGATCTTTCATCTTATATCAGCGAGGTGTAGACTTATGGACAAAGTAATTGTAGTCGAAGGACTTAGCGACAAGACCCGGATCGCACCGCTTATTGCAGAACCCGTGACGATTCTCTGCACAAATGGTACAGTAAGTGCATCAAGGCTTGAAGAATTGCTGCTCCCTTATGAAGATCTGGATATCATCGTATTGTTGGATGCAGACAAATCAGGTGAACAGTTAAGGAAGCTCGTAAAGCGCGAATTTCCTGAAGCCCGGCACTTCTATATAAACCGCAGTTACAAGGAAGTGGCAACAACGCCGATCCGGATCTTGCTGGATGTACTGATTTCGGCAAATGTTCAAGTCAATAAGCTATTAACCGAGGGATGAACAAGATGAAAGAATGGACACATAAAGATTGGCTGAAAGAAAAAAACAAAAACGCTGCAGCTGCCTATTATTTATACACGCCGATGTGCGGAACATGCCAGGTGGCTTCAAAAATGATGGATGTGGTGAAAGAACTTCTGCCCGACTTGCCAATGGGAAAAGCGAACTTGAACTACGTGCAGGAAATTGCCGAACTGTATCAAGTGGAAAGCGTACCTTGTTTGCTTATTACAGAAAATGGCCAACTGAAAGAAAAGATCTACGCTTTTCAATCAGTGCCTCATATTTACAGCAAATTGAAATCTGTATAAACGAAACAAAATAAAGGTTCCGGTGCAGACTGCTTCGCTGAAGTTTGAGCTAACTTGCCTATAGCTGGCAGTTAATTATTTTTAATTCAACATATTTATTGACGAAAAATGTCGAGCATGGTAAATTGAATTTCTGAATTATAATTTTATATCGTAACTCTTATTTAGAGTGGTGGAGGGAAGTGCCCTATGAAGCCCGGCAACCGTCATGCAAATGAAATGGTGCCAAATCACACAAAGCGGAAGCTTTGGGAGATGAGAGAGCGGTTTTCGTGTTTTTCACGGTCACCCTTCTGCTCAGCTCTGCGCAGAAGGGTTTTTATTTTGGAGTAGGAGTTGTAAAGGATGATTGAATTAAAAGAACTGTCGAAAGTATTCGACACAGGCAAGGGCTCTTTAAAAGCGGTTGACGATGTGAGCCTGTCCATTTCATCCGGTGAGATTTTTGGAATTATCGGCTACAGCGGCGCCGGTAAAAGTACATTGATCCGGTTGTTGAATGGGCTTGAAAAACCGACTTCGGGTTCGGTCACGATTAGCGGCCAGAACATATCGGCCAGCAAAGGGCAAGACTTAAGAAAAGCGCGCCAGAAAGTCAGTATGATTTTCCAGCATTTCAACCTTTTGTGGTCACGTACGGTAAAAGAGAATATTGAATTTCCGCTTGAAATTGCAGGCGTCCCGAAAAGCAAACGGGATGCCCGAGTGCTGGAGCTGATTGAACTTGTTGGCCTTGCGGGAAGAGAAAATGCATATCCGTCGCAGCTCTCAGGCGGGCAGAAACAGCGGGTCGGCATTGCACGGGCGTTGGCAAACGAACCGGAAGTGCTGCTTTGCGATGAAGCCACTTCAGCACTTGATCCCCAAACAACGGATTCCATCTTGGAACTGCTGGTGGATATCAACAAGCGCTTAGGCTTGACCATTGTGCTGATTACGCACGAAATGCATGTCATCCGCAAAATTTGCCATCGTGTAGCGGTAATGGAAGGCGGACGCGTTGTGGAACTTGGGGATGTCCTGACGGTTTTCCAGGCGCCTCAGCAGGAAATTACAAAGCGCTTCGTCGCCCAAGTGACTGATACGGAAGATTCAAATGAAACCATCAAGCATCTGCGTGAACTTTATCCGACAGGCAAATTGGTCAAATTGGTTTTTGTCGGCGACCAGACCGAGCAGCCGATCTTGACGAAATTGATCCGCAAGTATCCGGTTGATGTTAACATCGTTCACGGCAATATCTCCCATACACAGCGCGGAGCATATGGCACATTGATCATTCAGATAAAAGGGACGCAGCCTGAAATTGTGCAAGCTCTTGCTTTCTTGAATGACGAAAGTATCCAGACGGAGGTGATGGCATGATCGAGTCATTATTTCCAAACGTCGATTGGGACAATATGTGGGAAGCAACACTTGAAACACTGTACATGACGGCGATGTCGACATTCTTTACGTTTGTCATCGGCTTGGTGCTGGGCATCATCTTATTTTTGACGGCACCTAAGCAATTATGGGCCAATAGCATTGTCAATTGGCTGACAGGCGCATTCGTCAACATTTTCCGTTCAATTCCATTTATCATCTTAATCATTTTGTTGATTCCATTTACCAAGTTTATGATTGGAACCATCCGCGGGCCGAACGCGGCTTTGCCGGCCTTGATCATTGGAGCCGCGCCGTTTTATGCACGCATGGTCTTGATTGCCTTGAAGGAAATTGATAAAGGCGTCATTGAAGCGGCACGTTCCATGGGAGCGACCACTTGGACGATTATCCGTAAAGTGCTGCTGCCGGAGTCCAAACCGGCTTTGATTTCCGGAATTACTGTAACGGCAATCGCCTTGGTTGGCTACACAGCTATGGCTGGCATCATTGGAGCCGGCGGCCTTGGGACGCTGGCATTCCTGGACGGGTTCCAAAGAAGCCGGGAAGACGTAACGCTGATGGCAACGATATTGATTTTAATCATCGTTTTCGCAATCCAGTTTATCGGTGACCGTTTGACAGTTAAGTCAGATAAAAGGTAATACACATATAAAAACACCAAAAGGGGATAGAGACATGAAGAAATTATTGGTAGGATCATTATTAACAGCACTTGCACTGGCAGGCTGCGGAAGCGATAACGGCGGAGCAGGCGAAGAAGAGTCGAGCACCATAAAAGTAGGGGCATCTAACGTGCCGCACGCCATTATTTTAGAAGAAGCGAAACCACTATTAGAAGAACAAGGCATCGAACTGGAAATTGAAACATATCAGGATTACATTTTGCCGAACCAGGATTTAGAATCCGGTGAAATCGATGCGAACTATTTCCAGCACATTCCTTACTTGGAATCACAAAAGAAAGAATTTGGCTATGACTTTGAAAATGCCGGTGCAATCCATATCGAACCAATCGGTGTATACTCCCAGAAATACGCTTCATTGGAAGAGCTTCCGGAAGGCGCAACCATTTTGATGAGCAACTCGGTTGCCGACCACGGCCGCATTCTTTCTTTGCTGGAAGCAAAAGGCTTGATCAAATTGGCTGATGGCGTAGACAAAACGGTTGCAGAAGTGAAAGACATCGTAGAAAACCCGAAAAACCTTGAGTTTGATGCGAATTACGAAGCGGCTTTGATGGTGCAATTGTATGAGTCAGGTGAAGGTGATGCGTTGCTGATCAACTCAAACTACGCAATTGATGCCGGCTTGAATCCATTGGAAGATGCGATTGCACTGGAAGACTCAGAGTCTCCATATGCCAATGTAATTGCAGTGAATGCAGGCGACGAAGATAACGAAAACGTCAAAGCGCTTGTCGAAACATTGAAGTCGAAAGAAATTCAGGACTTCATCTTGGAAGAGTGGGGCGGTTCTGTAGTACCAGTTGAATAATAAAATGCAAAAAAGCAGGTTTCTCAAGAAATTGAGTAGACCTGCTTTTTGTTTTCTGTGGTGAATGATCGGCGGGGTGTGGAACGGACAAATCGGCGCGAGTATTTAGAGGGGCATAGTTTAATAGATTTTTATTTTTTTTGATAGAATAATAAAAATATTCCGGGTTTTAAAGGTTCTCTTCTCTTTCAGTTCGCCATATGATACTTTTGTATAATAATTAAAATACAGTTGTTCATCTAGGGAGGACACATCATGAAGGTAAAATTCGGTCTTTTGCCGAGAATTATTGTTGCTATTGCATTAGGGGTATTGATTGGTTCGTTTGCGCCGGAGTGGATGGCACGGATATTCGCCACATTCACAGCGATTTTTGGAAACTTCCTTAATTTCATCGTTCCGCTGATCATACTTGGGTTTATTGCACCGGGTATTGCACAGCTCGGCAAAGGCTCAGGAAAACTACTCGGGCTGGCTACGTTTTTTGCTTATGCGTCAACCATTGCAGCAGGTATACTGGCGTTTTTTGCGGCTACAACCATTTTGCCGAACTTTATGGAAGCCGGTGCGATGAGCGGTATTGAAGACCCGGAAAAAGCATTGGCCACCTCTTTTATCGCTTTGGATATGCCTCCGGTATTCGGCGTCATGTCAGCACTGATATTGGCATTTCTGCTGGGCATCGGTATGGCTTCTACTGGAAGCAAAACCATGATTTCGTTTTTTGAAGAATTTCAGGCCATTATTGAAAAAACCATTTCGTATGTCATCATTCCGCTATTGCCATTCCATATCTTCGGGATTTTTGCCAATATGGCATACGGCGGAGCGGTCGCCAAAATTTTATCGCTTTTTGCGGTCGTGTTTGTCCTAATAATTATTCTGCATTGGGTGATGCTGATGCTTCAATACACAGCAGCGGGAACACTGAACAAAAAGAATCCGATGCGCTTATTGAAAACCATGTTGCCGGCATACTTCACTGCACTCGGCACTCAGTCTTCAGCGGCTACGATTCCCGTCACCGTTCGCCAAGCGCGCGAAACAGGCGCGAACGAAAAAGTGGTCGATTTTGCAGTGCCATTATTCGCGACCATCCATTTGTCGGGAAGCACCATTACAATCGTGTCGTGCTCCATCGGTGTGCTGCTGTTGACGGGAGATCTGCCGAGCTTTTCAAGTTTCCTGCCCTTTATCTTCATGCTGGGCGTCACTATGATTGCCGCTCCGGGAGTGCCGGGAGGGGCTGTTATGGCAGCTATCGGCTTGCTTGAAGCCATGCTCGGCTTCGATCCGACGATGATAGCGTTAATGATCGCTTTATACCTGGCACAGGATAGCTTCGGCACTGCTGCGAATGTGACGGGCGATGGGGCACTTGCAATGATTGTAGACCGGTTTACTAACGGGAAAAAAGTATTGCAATAATATGGGAATTCAATGAATTCCGGCTATTCGCCCTACTGTATACGATTTCATTCAGCTATGCTATTATAACTGAGGATTTCAATTACAAGGGGGAAACATCATGAAGAAATTGCTTATGATCGGCTTTTCAGCTGCTTTATTCCTAGGGGCATGCAGTGAAGAAACTGCTACGGAAGACACAGCTAAAGAACAGACTGCATCAGAAGAGACATCGAAAGAAACCGGCAACGCCAAGCAGGAATTTATGCGTTTCTATATGTCCATTCCTCAAACAATCAACGGCGCAGATGTTGACTTGAACACGTTTGAAGTGAACCAGACAGAAAGCACACTTCCTGAAGGGGCAGATTTGCAGGCAATGAAAGATGCAGCTAAAGCTTCTGCTGAAAAAACAGCGGCAGCAGTGGAAGGAATTGAAATTCCGGAATCGCTGGCTGACCATAAAGAAGATATCGAAGCGGGACTTTCTTCTATTAAAGAATCTTACGACATGAAAGCGGAAGAACTGACCAAAGAAGCTTCGTTCGAAGCGGCAAATGCTAAATTCGCTGAAGCGGATGAAAAGTTCAACGCCATGCTGGAATCTTTGGAACTTAACCCATCAAGCATCTATACAGAAGTAGCAAAATAATTGCTCCAGGGCCCGGAATATTCCTATTCCGGGTCTTTTTATAGGTTCTTCCACTTTGTATGACGATAGTGCTATTTTCTGACAAATTTGCTGTACTTGGGTTTTAAGCTGGGAAACAGGGGTATAATGGGTAGTGAAATACAAATTCGAAAGGAATGGTTCACTATCGATTCACATGGAATTGAGCACACTGAAAAAATGGAGCAGGCATTTCGAGACGTCCACGGATTTGGTATTGATGAATACCAAAACGACACTAACAAAATTGTAGAAGTAGAGCAGCGGAGAGAACGAGACTATCAAAAAGGGCAGCTAGCGGCTGCAAAGATCGAACGTCTGGTACACCGTGATTAATATAGTATGCTTAAGCCAGTGCCTTTAGGTGCTGGTTTTTTGATTGATATGTATTCTCATTTAGTGAGTTTCTATTGAAAATAAAAATGGCTCAGAAACAGTGTGCCGAAAACCCGGTTTTAGCAATAAATACAGCATTTTGAATTGCTCATTTCTAAAATTCTTCTCCGGTTTAATGATTTGCTACTAATGGGGATTTGGGTTAAGATTAGAATGATACTAATTAAGAATGGTTTGCCATTCAACATCAACTTTATGGAGGTATTTACATGTCAACTTTGGTCATTAAAGATTTGCACGTTGAAATCGAAGGTAAAGAGATTTTAAAAGGTGTAAATTTAACTATTAATACAGGTGAAATTCATGCCATCATGGGACCTAACGGAACAGGGAAGTCAACTTTGGCTTCTGCTATCATGGGGCATCCAAAATATGAAGTAACATCCGGTTCAATTACTTTGGACGGCGAAGACGTATTGGAAATGGAAGTGGACGAACGTGCCCGCGCTGGCCTTTTCCTTGGCATGCAATACCCGAGTGAAATTTCTGGAGTAACAAATGCTGACTTTATGCGTTCGGCTATGAATGCCCGCCGCGAAGAAGGCGATGAAATTTCCTTGATGAAATTTATCCGTGAACTTGATAAGAAAATGGAAGTTCTTGATATGGACCAGGAAATGGCGCAACGCTATTTGAATGAAGGATTCTCAGGCGGGGAAAAGAAACGCAATGAAATTCTTCAAATGATGATGATCAAGCCGAAAATTGCAGTTCTTGACGAAATTGACTCCGGTTTGGATATCGACGCATTGAAAGTTGTATCTGAAGGCGTTAACCAAATGAGAAGCGAAAACTTTGGCTGCTTGATCATCACTCACTATCAGCGCTTGTTAAACTACATCACGCCTGACCACGTTCACGTAATGATGCAGGGCCGTGTTGTTAAATCCGGTGGAGAAGAACTTTCTCAGAAACTGGAAGCAGAAGGCTATGACTGGATCAAAGCGGAACTTGGAATCGAAGATGAGACTGTAGGACAAGAAGCTTAATTGGAAGGGGAAACTAACGTGACGGTTGAAACGAATTTAACAATAACCGAGCAGGACGTACGCTCCTTCTCGGCTTCTAAATCAGAACCTGAAGAGTTTACAAACTTGCGCGTTCAGGCGCTTGCAGCTGCAGAAGTATTGCCGTTGCCAAAACCTGATAAAACGAAAATTACTGCTTGGAACTTTACTGAGTTTCCTGTGCATTCAACAGAGAGCTCAACGTATGCTTCGCTTACGGAGCTTCCAGAAGAAGTGCAGTCTCTTGTTGACTTGAACCAGAAAAATCTTTACATCCAGCACAATAACACGCCGGCATACTTAGCATTGCCTGAAGAACTGAAAGCAAAAGGAGTTATCTTAACTGATATCTTCACCGCGATCCGTGACCATGCAGACCTAGTCGGAAAATATTTTATGAACGAAGCTGTAAAAGCGGAAGAGCATAAATTGACATCGCTTCATGCAGCGTTGTTAAACGGCGGCGTATTCTTATACGTACCGAAAAACGTTGTCATCGAAGAGCCTGTCCAAGTGGTATTTATCCACGACAACGCAGACGCTTCACTGTTCAACCACGTGTTGGTTGTAGCAGATACAAGCAGCCAGGTAACGTATGTTGAAACTTATATTTCAACAGTACCCAAAGCTAACGGACTCGCAAACATCGTTTCTGAAGTTATTGCAGAAGACAATGCGAAAATCACTTACGGTGCAGTGGACGTATTGGCTGAAGGATTTACAGCTTATATCAACCGCCGCGGAGTCGCGAAACGCGATGCAACGATTGAATGGGCGCTTGGCATGATGAACGACAGCGATACGATTTCTGAAAACACAACTTACCTCATTGGCGACAATTCAACCGGCGATACAAAAACGGTGGTAGTGGGCAGAGGCACTCAGAAACAGAACTTTACCACAACTGTAACGCATTGGGGCAAAAATTCAGAAGGCCAGATCTTGACGCATGGCGTTATGAAAGAAGCGGCATCCGCTATTTTCAACGGCATCGGCAAAATCGAACACGGGGCTTCAAAAGCGAATGCTGAACAGGAATCCCGTGTCCTTATGCTGAGCCCGAAAGCACGCGGAGATGCAAACCCGATTCTTTTGATCGACGAAGACGATGTAACCGCAGGCCACGCTGCTTCAGTTGGCCGAGTAGATCCGCTTCAATTGTATTATTTGATGAGCCGCGGCATCACAAAACAGGAAGCTGAACGTCTTGTTATTCACGGCTTCTTGGCACCAGTAGTAAATGTGCTGCCAATCGAAGGCGTTAAAAAGCAATTGACGGAGGTTATCGAAAGGAAAGTCCGCTAATGATCAACCAAGAGATAAAAAGCTATTTTCCGATACTGAACCAAGAAATTAATGGCCACCCACTTGTTTATCTGGACAGTGCAGCCACTTCCCAAAAACCGGTGCAGGTCATTGAAGCATTGAAAAACTATTACGAGTTTGACAATTCCAATGTCCACCGCGGTGTGCATACACTCGGCAACCGGGCAACGGAAAAGTATGAAGGCGCACGTGAAAAGGTCCGGAAGTTCATCAATGCCAATGATGCCAAAGAAGTGATTTTCGTCCGCGGGACTACGACTGCCATCAACACAGTAGCCCAAAGCTACGGCAGAGCGAATGTGGAAGAAGGCGACGAAATCGTCATCACTTATATGGAGCACCATTCCAATATCATTCCGTGGCAGCAACTCGCAAAAGAACGCGGAGCGATTCTGAAGTACATCGAACTTGAAGAAGACGGCACGATTTCATTGGAACAAGTGCGGGCAGCTATAACTGAACGGACGAAAATTGTTTCAATGGTCTACGTTTCGAATGTCCTTGGTACGATGAATCCGGTAAAAGAAGTTGCGCAGATTGCCCATGAAAATGGAGCCGTTCTTGTTGTGGACGGAGCCCAGGCTGCGCCGCATCTGAAAATCGATGTTCAGCAGCTCGACTGTGATTTCTTTGCTTTTTCTGGCCATAAAATGGTTGGTCCTACGGGAATCGGCGTATTATATGGCAAACAAGCATTATTGGAAGAAATGGAACCTGTTGAATTCGGCGGAGAAATGATTGATTTTGTTGGCCTGTATGATTCAACTTGGAAAGAGCTTCCTTGGAAATTTGAAGGTGGGACGCCGATTATTGCAGGAGCGGTTGGACTCGGTGCTGCAATCGATTTTCTGGATGAAATCGGCTTGA
Organism: Planococcus liqunii; assembly: GCF_030413595.1. Lineage (NCBI taxonomy): Bacteria > Bacillati > Bacillota > Bacilli > Caryophanales > Caryophanaceae > Planococcus > Planococcus liqunii. The sequence continues at coordinate 1,258,864 of NZ_CP129238.1, forward strand.
ATAATATCGAACAGCACGAACATGCGATGGCTGCTTATGCGATGGACAGAATGAGCGGCATCGAGGGACTCCAAATTTACGGCCCGAAAGATCCCGCGAAACGTGCAGGCATTGTAACGTTTAACTTGAATGACGTGCATCCGCATGATGTAGCAACTGTTCTGGATATGAGCGGCATTGCTGTCCGCGCTGGACACCATTGTGCGCAGCCGTTGATGAAGTGGCTGAACGTGACTGCTACAGCACGTGCCAGCTTCTACGTCTACAATGACGAATCGGACATCGATCGTTTAGTGGAAGGCCTGCGTACAGCAAAGGAGTATTTCAATAATGTCTTTTAATAATTTAGATCAACTTTACCGGCAAGTCATTATGGATCATTACAAAACACCGCGCAACAAAGGCGTACTTGAATCCAACAGCGTAAATATCGAAATGAACAACCCCACATGCGGCGACCGGATTCAACTGACGCTGCAAGTCGAAGGCAATATTGTCAAAGATGCAAAATTCGATGGCGAAGGCTGTTCGATTTCGATGGCATCTGCTTCAATGATGACCCAGGCGGTTAAAGGCAAAGATGTCGAAACGGCATTGCAGCTTTCGCATATCTTTTCAGATATGATGCTTGGAAAAGAATACGATGATTCAATCGATTTAGGGGATATTGAAGCATTGCAAGGTGTTTCACAATTCCCAGCGCGCATCAAATGTGCTACTCTTGCATGGAAAGCCATGGAAAAAGGCGTAAAAAGCGAAGAAAAATCGTAACACAGAACGGAGGAACGACGATGGCAAAAAAAATGCCGGAGATCGGTGATTATAAATATGGGTTCCACGATAAAGATGTTTCGGTGTTCCGATCAAAACGTGGACTTACAGAAGATATCGTAAGAGAAATTTCAGGTATCAAGAACGAACCTGAATGGATGTTGAAATCCCGCCTGAAAGCGTTGAAATTGTTCTATTCAATGCCAATGCCACAATGGGGCGGCGATTTAGGTTCGTTGAACTTCGATGAAATTACGTATTACGTAAAACCATCTGAAGCGAGCCAAACTTCTTGGGATGAAGTTCCAGATGAAATCAAAGCAACTTTTGATAAATTGGGAATTCCAGAAGCTGAACAGAAATACCTTGCAGGTGTTTCTGCACAGTATGAATCAGAAGTGGTTTACCACAACATGAAAGTGGAATTGGAAGATATGGGGATTGTCTTTAAAGACACAGATGCAGCGCTTCGTGAAAACGAAGACTTGTTCCGTGAATACTGGCAGACCGTAATTCCGGCTGCAGACAATAAGTTCGCTGCTCTTAACACAGCAGTATGGTCAGGCGGATCGTTCATCTATGTACCGAAAGGCATTAAAGTGGAATCTCCGCTTCAGGCATATTTCCGCATCAACTCGGAAAACATGGGCCAATTCGAACGTACGATGATCATCGTAGATGAAGGCGCGAGCGTTCACTATGTAGAAGGCTGTACAGCACCGGTTTACACAACAAACTCTCTGCACTCTGCTGTAGTTGAAATTGTTGTGAAAAAAGATGCATATTGCCGTTACACGACCATCCAGAACTGGGCAAACAACGTTTACAACCTTGTAACGAAACGTGCATTTGTAGATGCCAACGGTACAATGGAATGGATTGATGGCAACATCGGTTCTAAATTGACGATGAAATACCCAGCTGTTTACTTGAAAGGCGAAGGTGCACGCGGCATGACCTTGTCGATTGCAATCGCCGGCAAAGGACAGCACCAGGATGCTGGAGCGAAAATGATTCACTTGGCTCCAAACACTTCATCTTCAATCGTTTCGAAATCCATTTCGAAACAAGGCGGTAAAGTTTCCTACCGCGGGATCGTTCACTTCGGCCGCAAAGCTGATGGCGCCCGTTCAAACATTGAATGTGATACATTGATCATGGACAATCAGTCAACTTCTGATACAATTCCATACAATGAAATCTTGAACGACAACGTATCTTTAGAGCATGAAGCGAAAGTTTCAAAAGTATCTGAAGAGCAATTGTTCTACTTGATGAGCCGCGGTGTTTCTGAACAAGAAGCAACAGAAATGATCGTAATGGGCTTTATCGAGCCATTCACAAAAGAACTTCCAATGGAATATGCGGTAGAAATGAACCGTTTGATCAAGTTCGAAATGGAAGGCTCTATCGGTTAATAAAGTTATCCCCCCTTGGTATGGCTCTGTTCATGCCAAGGGGTTTTTTTATGGAATCTCTTAAAGACAAAAGATCAATAAGTGTTTTTTTATAGTAAACTCTGGACAATCTTATTAAGTTTTGGGGACTCATGAAAGGGTATAGTAGCTGGGTAAGTAAATTTCAAGGAGGAATGCTGGACATGAGCCAAACATTCGATGCATTGAAAGCCAAGCTTAGCAACGCAGACTTGGGGCAGGCAAAAGAAGTGATGGAACAAGCCAAACAAGCCCACGAAGATGGAAAAATTGACGAAAATGAAAAGAAAGAACTGTTCGAATCTGCAAAATCGATCATTGGCGGAAAAGGCCTCGGCGGACTCTTTTGACAAGATGAACAGTCATGATGCTTCATAATTGAAATGCAGAAACGAACAAAGCCCGGCGCTTATGCGCCGGGCTTTTATCAGTTAATATTTTTCACTGCTTCCCGTTTGCTGAGGGGCATCAGTTCGTTTTCCAAGACAAAAGATCGTACCCAGTCGGCATCGGTTTTGGCGTATTCGCGAAGTGCCCAGCCGGTGGATTTCTGGATAAAGAATTCAGGCGAAGCGGCGTGTTCGAGAATAATCCGGCTAAGGATCATCGTGTCGGTTTCTTGTTTGTATTTTAATTGATGAAGAATAGCGGCGCGGTTTGTCCACATGTTTTCTGCTTGCGACCATTCGAGCATGGCACGCGTTCCGGCAGCCCGTTCATTTTTGACCACAAGGCCAACTGTCCGCGGTGCGATGGCATCCACACTGTCCCACCAGGACTTGCTTTCGATCAATTGCCGCAAAAAGGGCAGATCAGCAAGCGACAAGTGCTTAACCATTTTTTCGAGCAAAGCGATGGCCGCATACTGGTACTCGCGTTCCGGCAGTTCATACAGTTTCCATACTTCTTCTTTTAAACGCTCGGGCTCAGGGAGATGATATTCGCTAAACTGTTCCTTCAGCAAGGTTTTCCGTAAGGGTGTTTTGATGCCAAGAAAGGCAAATTGATGTCGCATATAAGCGCTCATCGGCACAGCAAGCTCTTCGTTGCGACGGGCTTTGAATTTCTCGATCATTCCTTTATGGTCCCATGCTTTTTTCATGGAAATCATCTCCTCACCCTTTTTTTAAAGTGTAGCATATCCGAAAGCAGGGAAATGTACAGCAACTGCTTTTTTTCTATTGGAAACCTTGCAATTGCCGTAAAGGGCATCTTACAAAAAGACGTCCAATTTTTTGTGTGCTATCATAAAATAATAACGAAAAATGGAGGCGGGACGATGATATACGTTGGTTTGACAGGTTGGGGCGACCATCCGGACGTCTACAGCCCAGGCTCAAAGAAAACAGAAAAACTAATTGACTACAGCTCGCATTTTCCAATCGTTGAATTGGATTCATCGTTCTATGCAGTCCAGCCCGAGCGCAATATCCGCAAATGGATCAACGAGACGCCGGAAGGATTTCAGTTTGTGGTGAAAGCGTATCAAGGCATGACCGGGCATCAGCGCGGGGAAAACCCATTCGATAGCCGCGACGAAATGTTTGAAGCATTCCGCTTGTCGATTCGGCCTTTAAAGGAAGCGGGGAAGCTGGCGATGGTGCTGCTTCAGTTTCCGCCTTGGTTTGATTGCCAGCGGGACAATGTCGAACAAATCCGGGAGATTGTCGGGCGTTTGCAGGAATTTGATTTGGCAATCGAGTTTCGCCACCAATCGTGGTATGCTCCGGAACTAAAGGAGAAGACGATTGAATTTTTAAGGGAAAACAACTTGATCCATTCAGTTTGCGATGAACCGCAGGCAGGAGACGGTTCCATTCCATTAGTGCCGATTTCCACCCGAGAAGACAAAGTGCTCTTTCGGCTGCACGGCCGCAATGTCCACGGCTGGCTGAATCCGGGCAATGCCAAAAAATGGCGGGAAGTCCGTTACTTATATGATTACAATAAAAAAGAGCTGGAAGAAATTAGCGAAGCCGTTGCATCCTTAGAAAAATCCACTGATAAGGTGTATGTGATTTTCAATAACAACTCCGGCGGCCATGCGGCGGGAGACGCCAAACAATTCCAAGAGATGAATGGATTGGAATTTCAAGGACTCAATGAGAAACAGCTCGATTTGTTTGAAGGTGAATTTTAATGGAGTTTGTGCTAATTGCGATTGTTGGCTTATTGTCAGGAATCGTAGGTGCGTTGATCGGCCTTGGCGGAGGGGTCATTCTCGTTCCGGCCATGCTGTTTCTCGGCACGGCGTTTACGTTTTTCCCTGAGTTGTCACCACAGAAAATTGTTGGGCTATCGGTGATCATGATGATTTTTACAGGGCTATCCTCCACTTTGTCTTATATGAAAGTGAAAACCGTCGATTACCGAAGCGGATTTATCTTTTTTGCAGGAAGTGCTCCTGGAACCATTATTGGAGCATTTGTGAATAAAGGGCTAGATTTGCCTTCTTTTAACTTGTATTTCGGCATTTTGCTGGTCTTCCTGGCGGCTTTGCTGTTAGTTCGGGACCGGCTAAAAGAAGTCCACTGGTTTGTCGACAACGGCAAAAAGTATCATTTTAAGGATTCTATGAACAAGGAATATGTTTATGGATACCCGATTTGGGCGGCGCTTGTGCTGACATTTGCTGTCGGTTTTGCTTCCGGCCTGTTTGGCATCGGCGGCGGCTCGATGATGGTGCCAGCCATGATTCTGCTGTTCTTATTCCCGCCGCACGTGGCAGTCGGTACTTCCATGTTCATGGTGTTTTTATCGGCGATTGTCAACTCCATCACCCATTTTTCACTTGGCAACATTCCATGGATTTACACATTGGCTGTAGTGCCCGGAGCTTATATCGGGGCGAAAATAGGGGCAGGGTTAAACAAAAAACTTCAGTCTGAGACGCTTGTCGTCATATTGCGCATTGCCTTATTGGTGTTGGGGCTGCGCTCGATCTACGAAGGATTATTCAGTTCTTAAAGAGGTGGAAGTAATGGGTGAGACCATTCATATATATCATACAAACGATTTGCACAGCCATTTTTCGAATTGGCCGCGCATCAAGAACTTACTGGCTGAGCGGAAGCGCTGGCATGAGGAAGAAGGGGACATCTGCCTGATTCTCGATATCGGCGACCATGTCGACCGCTCGCATCCTTACACGGAAGGAACAGCCGGAAAAGGCAATGTGGAATTGCTGAATGATGCCGAGTACGATGCGGTAACCATCGGCAATAATGAGGGCATTACGCTGTCCAAAGAAGAATTGGACGAATTATATGTACAAGCTGATTTTGACGTGATTGTCGCTAATTTGCATGAGCCGAACGGCGACCGTCCCGAATGGGCAAAACCGCACCGGCTGATCGAAACAAAAAGCGGGTATACCATTGGTCTCGTCGGCGCTACGGCCGAATTCACCCCGTTCTATAAACGCCTCGGCTGGACGATTTCAGACGCTAAAAACGCCATTATAGAGGCTGTAGAGGCTATTAAAGGAGAGGCAGACCTGATTATCTGCCTATCGCATTTGGGCGTCAAGGAAGACGAATATTTAGCGGAATTATGCCCGGACATTGACGTGATTCTAGGAGCCCATACACACCATATTTTTCATGAAGGAAAATTAATCGGCAATACTTTGCTCGGTGCCGCTGGAAAATTTGGCATGTACATTGGCCATGTCACCATCGAGCCCTTTCTCCAGGAGAAAAAAGCGCAATTGATTGAAACCGCGACGCTGCAAAACAGCGACGACACATTCAACGAGCTGCTGATTGAACAAGGCAAAGCGCAATTGGATGAGCCGATTTTTTATAATGAGAAAGAGTTGAAGGCGGAATGGTTCAAAGACTCCGCACTTGCTGAATTGTTTGGCGAAGCCTTGCTGGAATTTTCAGGTGCTCCTTGTGCGTTATTTAATGCCGGGTTGTTTATGGAAGACATGCCGATCGGAAAAGCAACCCGCTACGACTTCCATAAAATGCTGCCGCATCCGATTAATCCGTGTTTGATCGAGCTGACCGGGGCAGAGCTGAAAGAAATTTATATGCAGTCCTTAAATGCAGAGTGGCCGCATATTGAATTGAAAGGGATGGGGTTCCGGGGAGCAGTGGTCGGCAAAATGATCCGGGTGGGCCTGGAGTTGAGAAATCATCAGCTGTTTGTCGGCGGAAAACCGGCAGCCCACGACGAAACCTTCGAACTGATTACATTGGATATGTTTACGTTCGGCTACTTTTTCCCATCGCTGAAGCGCGCTCCGAAAAAGTATTTTATGCCCGAATTCCTGCGGGACGTTTTCAGCCAGTATTTCCGGAGCAAAGCCATCCGTTGAAAGAAAATTCGCACTTAATATACATTTGATTTTGTAAATTGTATGGGCTATGCTTACTATGAAATAAATATTGATGGGTAGAGGCTGCAAAACTTATAAGTACGATGTGCGAGTGTGACAACGTTGAACACATCCAAAAGGAAGTTTTGCCGAAGTTCTTTTTTTGCTGTCACTGAAAAAAGAGCTGGGGGTATTCTGAACAAGAATGCCACTGTCGTTTATGTTTTAACATAGGCGAAGAGCTACAGGGTTGTTTGGTGTTTGAACGCACAGACGAATTGTAGAGGGCTGACTGTATCCATTGGGAGACAGTGAGTTCTTTTTTCTTTCTCTTCCATTCTAAAAAACAGGAGGAATCTGTAACATGGAAAACACTTTTTTTTCGATCTTGCCGCCAATCATTGCGATTGTCATGGTGCTGCTGACTCGCCGCGTGCTTTTATCGCTCGGCGCGGGAATTGTGGCGGGTGCTTTGATTTTAACATCGTTTGCGCCGCTGGAAGCATTGCGGGAAGTTTATAATTCATTTGCCATTACGTTCTGGGACGAAGGCTTTAACGCTTATAACGTCTTCATCATTCTGTTCCTGCTCTTGCTCGGAATCATCACTGCGTTCGTCAGTTTGTCCGGCGGAAGCCATGCTTTTGCAGAGTGGGCAGCTACACGCATCAAGAGCCGCCGAGGCGCTAAAATTCTTACAGTAATGCTTGGCATGGTTATATTTATCGATGATTACTTTAATGCCTTGGCAGTTGGACAAGTGGCGCGTCCAATTACGGACCGCTATAAAGTATCCCGTGCTAAACTGGCATACTTCATCGATTCTACCGCTGCACCGGTCTGTGTCATTTCACCGGTATCCAGCTGGGGAGCAGCAATTATCGGGATTGTAGCAACAATTTTAGCGGGCCAAAGCTATGTACAGATGTCTGCTCTCCAAGCTTTCGTATGGATGGCGCCGATGAACTTTTACGTCATAGCCACCTTGGCCATTGTCTTTTTCATTGCCATTCGCGACGTGGATTTTGGTGCGATGAGAAAACACGAAATCCGTGCCATCGAAACAGGTGAATTATATGATGCCAATAAAACAATTCCAGGTGAAATGAAGGAAGATTTCCCGACGCATTCCCATGGCCATGTCATGGATTTATTGCTGCCAATCATCTTGCTGATTGCCGGAACTGTCGGTTCTATGCTGTACACAGGTTACCAGAATGCTGGACAAATTTTTGATATCTGGTTAATTTTCGAAAACACCGACGTACCAACTTCCTTACTGGTAGGAGGGCTGCTCGGAGCGGTTTCTTCTATTCTGTTGTACGTGAGACAATTTAAAAAGAACAAAACGGCCAATGCGACATGGATGTTTAAAGGGATTGCTGAAGGCATTAAGTCCATGTCCGGAGCGGTGTTCATTTTAATCTTTGCCTGGTCGTTGAGCTACTTGATCGATGCCCTTCAAACCGGCTTGTATTTGGCAGACCTTGTCACTGCATGGAACTTGCCGACAGCAGTTTTGCCGGTATTGTTATATGTACTTGCAGGGTTTATGGCATTTTCAACAGGAACTTCATGGGGGTCGTTCGGAATATTGCTTCCGATCGCAGGAAATATTATGGCTCAGGCGGCGCCTGAACTTTTGTTGCCGGCATTGGCAGCAGTATTGGCAGGAGCCGTATTCGGCGACCATTGCTCACCTATTTCGGATACCACGATTTTGTCGTCGACGGGAGCGGGGAGCAACCATATGGATCACGTCTTAACGCAATTGCCTTATGCATTGACCGCTGCTGCGATTGGCGCGGTAGGGTATATTGTCATAGGGTTTACCGGTTCGCTTTGGCTGGCACTAGCATCCGTTATTGTTATTTTAGTGATATTGTTTGTAATCTGGTCTAAGCAGGGTTCTTTAGTTGGAAAACAAGTAAATACTCAATAATAAAAAAGCAGAGATTTAAAATCTCTGCTTTTTTATTATTATTTTAATAGTTTTCTTTTGGAATCTTTTAATTTGTCTTTACTTTAATTGCCCTCATAGTTATACTATTTTTAGATTATCAAATAATCTGAAAATAAACAAACTTCCTATTTTTCTGTAATAAAAATGGGAGCACAAAGGGGGAACAAAAATGGAACGTTCGCAATGGGGTACGCGAGCCGGTTTCGTTATGGCGGCAATCGGTTCCGCAGTAGGTTTAGGAAACATTTGGCGTTTTCCATACGTCGCTTATGAAAATGGTGGAGGAGCATTCTTTATACCGTACTTATTCGCTCTGCTTACAGCAGGAATCCCGATTTTAATCATGGAATTCACCATTGGTCAAAAGTTTCGTGGATCAGCGCCCCTATCATTCTTTAGAATGAGTGGGAAAAAACTGGAATGGCTCGGATGGTGGGCAGTTTTCGTATCGTTTATCATTTCCTGTTATTATGCTGTTATTATCGCCTGGGCAATTCGCTATACCATCTTCTCATTCAATTTAGCGTGGGGATCAGATACAGAAGGGTTCTTGTTTAATGAATTTTTACATTTAACGGTGCAGCCTGGGCAAACGGGCGGAATTGTATGGGGAGTCTTTATTCCATTAGCATTTGTTTGGATAATTACGCTTGGAATATTATTTGCCGGTGTCAAAAAGGGGATTGAACTGGCAAACCGCATCTTTATACCGACACTTGTTGTTATTTTCTTAATCGTCGTGTTGCGTGCTGTAACTTTAGATGGCGCGTTGATGGGGCTTGATGCATTCTTCAAGCCGAATATTGAAGAGCTTATGAACCCGGCAGTTTGGGTCGCAGCTTATGGTCATATTTTCTTTAGCTTATCTGTAGCATTTGCCATCATGATTACTTACGCAAGTTACCTTCCAAAAAAATCAGATTTGACCAATAATGCATTCATTACGGGATTTGCCAACTCAGCATTCGAGTTGCTTGCCGGTATTGGGATATTTGCCGCTTTAGGCTTTATGGCAAATCAGCAGGGAGTTGCAGTTGCAGATGTAGCAGCAGCCGGCGTTGGTTTGGCGTTTGTGGTATTCCCGCAGATTATCAATGAATTTCCCGGCTTCAATGGCTTGTTTGGAGCACTATTCTTCTTGTCATTGACGCTTGCCGGACTGACTTCATTGATTTCAATTACAGAAACTTATGTAGCCGGCGTTTCAGAGAAATTTGGCATTTCTCGAAATAAATCCTTGGCTTTTGGTGGCGGACTGGCTGCTTTGATTTCAATTTTGTTTGCTACTCAAGGCGGATTGTACTTCCTGGATGTAGTCGATTACTTCATCAATCAGTTCGGGGTAGCTTTCATCGGTTTAGTAGAAGTTATCTTAGTGGTGTGGGTATTCCGAAAAGCGGATATGCTTAAAGGCCATGCTGATGCTATTTCGGATATCCGGCTTGGCGGATGGTGGAAAATCTGCTTGGGTATCGTGACGCCGATTGTATTAGGATATATGATGTTCGGGTTGTTTAAAGTGAATCTTTTAAAACAGTTTGATACAGAGAATGGAAATTACGAGGGTTATTCCGACATGTTTATCATGTCAGCTGGAGTAACAGTAGCTGCAGCGGCCATTATCTTAGGTGTGTTGGCGTCTTTTGGAAAATGGCATAAAGACCATGCAGAATTTGAAGAAGAAAAATAAGGGGGCGTATTTGATGTCAACAAGCGCAATCGTAGTAATGATTATCGGAATGGTCATCATTTGGGGCGGATTAGTGGCAAGCATCATGCACGCCGTCAGCAAAAGCAGAGCTGCAAAAAGAGCAGCTTGATAAAAAAGCCCGGAGCATCAGCTTCCGGGCTTTTTTGTGCATATAGAAAGCCTTCCATCTTTTGTTATATTGTGAGCGAACATTCTTTATGGTACATTTGGATGGAATGGTTTCATACATAACTTAACAGAATGGGGACGATGAGCGTGTCAGTTGAACAGGAACATCTAAGGAAGCCCGATTGGTTAAAGATCAAACTCAACACAAATGAAAACTATACGGATCTGAAAAAGATGATGCGGGAAAACAACCTGAATACGGTTTGTGAAGAAGCCCGTTGCCCAAACATCCATGAATGCTGGGGAACCCGCAGAACGGCCACTTTTATGATTCTAGGGGCTGTTTGTACCCGTGCCTGCCGTTTTTGTGCAGTTAAGACTGGGTTGCCGAATGAACTGGATCTTCAGGAACCGGAACGTGTAGCAAAATCTGTGCAATTGATGAATTTAAAGCATACAGTAATAACAGCTGTAGCCCGCGATGACCTAAAAGACGGCGGCTCGGAAGTGTTTGCTGAAACTGTTCGCGCCATCAAACGTTTAAATCCATTTACGACTGTTGAAGTTCTGCCTTCTGATATGGGCGGAGTGTATGAAAACCTGGAACGCCTGATGGTGGCGGAACCCGATATTTTAAATCACAATATCGAAACCGTCCGAAGATTGACGCCGAGAGTCCGTGCACGGGCAACGTATGACCGTTCGCTCGAACTATTGAAACGGGCAAAAGAAATCCGTCCGGAAATTCCGACTAAGTCTTCACTGATGATCGGACTGGGCGAAACAAAAGAAGAAATACTTGAAGTCATGGACGATTTGCGGGCAAATGATGTTGATATCATGACAATTGGCCAGTATTTGCAGCCCTCCAAAAAACACTTGAAGGTGCAGAAATACTATTCACCAAAAGAGTTTAAGGACCTGTGGGAAATTGCAATGGAAAAAGGATTTTCGCATTGCCAGTCAGGGCCGCTCGTCCGCAGCAGCTACCATGCGGATGAGCAAGTCAACGCAGCCGCAAAAGAACGCCAGCGTCTTGGAGATATACAAGCAGCTGTTTCAAACAGCTAATGGATGGTGATAACGATGGTTATATTAGATCAATGGGAATATGAAGTGATAATCGATTACCGGGAAGGATTTCAGCAAGAGGCACTGGCCAACCGCTACAGCGAAATCCTGGCGAAATACGATTATATACTGGGAGACTGGGGATATGGCCAGCTCCGCTTAAAAGGCTTTTTTGAAGATACCAATCATAAAGCGACTTATGACACAAAAATCAGCACCTTGCAGGATTATTTGTATGAGTACTGCAATTTCGGCTGTGCCTATTTTGTCATCAAGAAAGTGGGCAAAGCCCCTGCACCAGAACCTGAACAACAACCGGAAACCCTCGAGACAGATTCATAATCTGGCGAGGGTTTTTTCGTGCCTTATGATATGATAAAGAAGAGAACAGCATGAAAACAGCTAAGTTTAATGGAGGGTTTTGAATGTATTTTATAGATAGAAACCAAATTACAGAAACAGCAAGCCACATGGCTGCGCTGATTGATTTGTTCGAGGAAAAGAAAGAGTGGACATCGTTGCTGGACCATTTGGCATTGGAGCGCCTTGCGAATAATTTGATTGAGTCGATGATCGATATGGGAAATTCCATGATTGACGGATTTATCATGCGCGATCCTGGCAGCTATGAGGACATCATTGATATTCTGGTGGACGAAAAAGTCATTACGGCAGAAATGGATGAACCATTGAAAAAGGTGATTGGGCTTCGGAAAATGCTGGTACGGGAATTTATGAAAGTGGACCATCAGGAATTGGTGGATGTTATTCGTGCAAACTACGTGCCATTGAAAGACTTTGCGCCGAAAGTTGAACATTATTTAGAGCATGAGCTGGGGCCGGTATCTGCATTTTTGCCGGAGTCTAACAATGAAAAATTATAAAGCTTACTGCCTGGATTTAGACGGCACGGTCTACCGGGGAACAGAACCCATCGCAGAAGCGGTGGATTTTGTCCGCCGTCTTCAAACAGAAGGCATTGAACCGTTTTTTGTTACAAATAATGCTTCGATGACCCAGTTGCAGCTCCATCAAAAGCTCGCGCGATTTGGCATTGATACAACAGAGTCCCAAATTATGTCTTCCGCACTTGCTGCCGCCAAATACATCAAGCGCTGGTATCCGAATAAGACGGTCTTTGTAATCGGTTCAGACGGCCTGCATCAAGCGTTAGCGCAAGAAGGCATCTCGCAAGTTGAACAGGACGCCGATATCGTGGTGATGGGGATAGACCCTGCAGTCAACTATGAGAAACTGGCAACGGCATGCCTGGAAGTCCGTAAAGGCGCCGTCTTTTTATCAACTAACCGCGATTTGGCATTTCCGTCGGAAAGAGGCTTGCTCCCAGGAAACGGGGCATTTACGACGCTTGTTGCTGCTTCGACAGGAGTGGATCCGGTGTATATCGGCAAACCGGAAGGGCATATGCTCGACGCCATTCTTTATGAACACGGATTTGAAAAAAACGACATGGTCATGATCGGAGACAATTACGACACTGATATTTTAGCAGGCGTCCATTTTGAAATTGATACGGTCCACGTCAATACCGGTGTTACGCCAATGGAAGATGTTATGAAAAAAGATGTCCAGCCGACGCATCTGCTGGAACACCTTGGATTTTGGACATTATAAGAAAAGTGAAAGCACCTACCGGATCTGGGCGCTGGAGTCTGGACAAAATAAAAAAGCCGCTGGGAACGGCTTAGAATAAAGGATTTTCTTCTATAAACTCATAAACATTCTTGGTCAGCTCTTCGGGCGAATCTGCTTCTACGATTTCACCATTTACGAGTGCATATAGAGATTCCGAACATTTTGTGCAATAACTTAAACAGCCATATTCCAGGACATCAAGATTGGGATCCCGTTCCAGTTTTTCAAAAGATTCTTGTGATCCATTTGCTATATTGCTGATGCAAAATTCCACAATTGGTTTCATTTTGGTCACCTCGCTACTTTGAAATCCTACCTTTTTTTATAGCAGTAGTCAATTAATTGATTTCTGTATAATAGCTTGTGAAAGTTATCACAATCAGCTATACTCTTATTTGAGAAATTGTGCAGATATACGGATGAAAAGGGAGATACTTATGCGAAAATTAGTTTTACTCGGCGGTGGATATGGGAATATGCGGATATTACTTCGCCTGTTGCCAAATAACCTTCCGCTTGATACCGAAATTATTTTAATCGACCGAACGCCATTCCATAGCATGAAGACGGAATTTTATGCGCTTGCTGCAGGAACAGCGTCGGACCATGAAGTGCGGGTGGCATTCCCTGAAAGCGACCGCTTGACAATGGTCCACGGAGAAATTGAAAAAATCAGCATGGATGAAAACTGCGTTGTCATGGAAAACGGCGACTGCATCGAATACGATGATTTGGTCATTGGCTTGGGCTGTGAAGACAAATACCACAGCGTTCCAGGAGCGGACGAATTCACGTACAGCATCCAGACGATCGGCAAAACACGCGAAACCTTTAAAACGCTCTTAGGCCTTCCTTCTGGCGCGGTAGTTGGCGTTGTTGGCGCCGGCCTTAGCGGAATTGAACTGGCAAGCGAACTGCGTGAAAGCAGACAAGATCTTCAAATCAAGCTGTTCGACCGGAGTCCGCGAATTTTGCGGGACTTCCCGGAACGCTTAAGCAATTTCGTTAAAAAATGGTTCGATAAAAACAACGTGGAAGTGATTCCGAGCTCCAACATCACGAAAGTGGAGCCGAATCTTCTTTATAACCACGAAGACACGATTCCGGTGGATGCGGTAGTTTGGACGGCAGGCATCCAACCGGTGAAAGTAGTGCGTGAACTGGGGCTTGAAAGCGACAGCAGCGGACGCATTGTGATCAACCAGTACCACCAAATTCCAAATCATGAAAACGTCTATGTTGTGGGCGACTGTGCGGCGTTGCCAATGGCGCCATCTGCGCAGCTGGCAGAAGAACAAGCGGAACAAATTGTCAAAGTGCTGTCGGCAACTTGGAGAAACCAGCCGCTGCCTGAGCAGATGCCGGAAATCCAGCTAAAAGGATTCCTTGGGTCGCTCGGCAAAAAGCAAGGTTTCGCTTATCTGGCAGACCGTACTGTAACAGGCCGCATTGCCCGTCTGATGAAGTCTGGCGTGCTTTGGATGTACAAATGGCATAATGGCTGATTAGAGAAAAGTAACATTAACATATTGCGGATTTTGTAAGAGACTTTCTTTCTGAATCTGAAGCGTTATGCAAAATTAAAGTGAAAAGAGGCTGCCGTAGCGAGTGAGAGCTTATACGGAAGCCTCTTTTTTTGCTTACTTGAAATGGCTGTTGTAAATCAATGGAATAGCTTTTTCAATTCATGTACTTTAAGAAGATAAGTCCTCAAACAATATACAAACTAGGATGATTTTTGGTAATGGCCTTAACACATTGGTGTTTAAGGTCTTTTTGCGTTAAAAGTAAACTTTTAGAGGTTTAAACTAAACTTACATTTTAAAAACTGTAAAATTGTTGCGGAATTTTTGTAAGAAAACTAACAACGAACACTCTAGAACTTATATGGCAAAATCAGTAAAGTGTCAATATAGTTAGAATTTACTGAAAACAAAGCCCGGAAGACTGAAAGAAAAGAGAGGAGATGCAAACATTTCTAGTTCTTTGCTTTTAAATGATTAGACTACAAATTAGATGAATAGTTTACAAGCTTTATTCCGTATGACTTTATATGTGAATATGAAACGGCGGTTCTTCGAATAAATGAAAGCGGATACATAGAGTCGCCGCCTCAACTTGATGGACAGGCTGGAAAAAGAAAAGTCTCTGCTGCGATTTTTGGTGGGCTATTTATAGAAATACATGTATATATTCTGGTAGTTAATTTGAAGTGGAGGGGAAGGAATGGATCATATGCACCCAATAACTGATATTGAAAAAAGAACGGTCAAGAAAACGATGAAAAGGATTTTGCCGTTTATTTTACTTCTTTATGCAGTTGCTTTTTTGGATAGGATCAATCTTGGGTTTGCTGCTCTAGAGATGAATGCAGATTTAGCCTTAACAGCTGAAGTATTCGGTTTGTTATCGGGTTTATTCTTTATCGGTTATTTCCTGTTTGAAGTTCCAAGTAATTTGATGTTAAAAAAGTTTGGTGCAAAATTATGGATTTCTCGTATTATGATTACTTGGGGAATTATCGTTGTATTGACGGGGTTTGTACAATCTGCTGCACATTTGTATATACTGCGCTTCTTACTTGGGGTGGCTGAAGCGGGTTTTACTCCTGGCATCATTCTTTACTTAACGTATTGGTTCAGAGCGCGTGAAAGAGGGAAAGCAACCGCTGTCTTTTTCGTCGCGTTGCCCTTGAGTGCGTTGGTAGGGGCACCGCTGTCTACTTGGATTATCGATACAATTTCTTGGGGTGGTTTAGCAGGATGGAGATGGATGTTCATTTTAGAAGGTATACCGGCCGTGCTATTGGGAATTGTTGTTTTGTTTTACCTGACAAATAAGCCGGCTGATGCGAAGTGGCTGACAGTTGAAGAAAAAACATGGCTTGAAGGCGAATTGGAAAAAGAGAGAGAGTTAAGCTCTATGGTTAATAAAACTTCGCATCGTGCCATGTTGAAAGATTCGAAAGTCTGGAAATTGTCTCTTGTTAATATGGCCGGCTTCGTTGCTGTAAATGGGTTGTCATATTGGATGCCGACAATTCTTAAATCTTTATCTTCTTCTTCGACGACAAATATTCAAATCGGCTGGTTGGCCATGATTCCATCACTTATCGCCATTCCGGCCATACTGTTTGTTGGATGGAATGCAGATCGGACAAACTCTTATAAAAAGCATTTAATTGCCTGCATTTCAATTGCTATGGTTGGCCTCATAGGATGTGCGCTGGTACCGACTGCTCCTTTAATGGTCCTAATGTTATCGATTACTTCTGCAGGATTATACGGAATATCGGGTTCATTCTATGCATATTTAACGTTCTTCTTTACGCAATCAACAGCACCTGCAGGCATTGCCTTGGTAAGCTCGCTTTCTGCAATTGGCGGTTTTATTGGCCCGATGCTGCTGGGTGTCGTAGAGTTAAGAGAAGGCATGTTTGTTATTGCTGGCTTTATGCTTATCAGTCTCGTTACACTTTTCACTTTAAAACTAGAGAAGAACCGAAAGAACGAGCTTATAGCAGAACAACCTCTTGAAGTTTCAAATTAAAAAAACCTAATATAAATGAAAAAGCGCTCATAGGAGCGCTTTTTTTATGCTTCTGCTGAGAAGCCGTGCTTTTCAAGTTCTTTGTATACCGGTTTCAACTGGACGTAGCCTTCGCCGACAACTTCGCCTTCGACTAATACAAGCGGATAGAAAAATTCATCGTCCAGGATCCGCTGGGCGTAGTCTTTGCGGTGTTCCAGGTCTTGCTGTTTCTCAATATCGATATAGGTAATTGAAAATGGCTGGTCCTTGTATTTACGAGAAATTGCCGCTTCGAGCCATTCATAGGTGTCTATGGAAGAAGGGGCATTGACGCAGCTTGCACAAATAACATCGGTTCCGTAAACTTCAATCGAGATTTCTTTTGGCATTTTAGTGTACCTCCTGTAAATTCATTAGTGGCTTTTTCCTCTCAATCACATTATAATGATTATAATGAAAGGAGTCGATATAAATGACTGAAGCTATGATGGAAAGCCAAGTAATGGAAGTCTTAGATAAATTGCGTCCATTCCTTTTGCGTGACGGTGGAGACTGTGAGCTTGTAGATGTGGAGGATGGAATCGTAAAACTTCGTCTTCTGGGTGCATGCGGAAGCTGCCCAAGTTCGACCATTACATTAAAAGCAGGTATTGAACGCGCATTGATGGAAGAAATTCCTGGCGTTGTAGAAGTAGAACAAGTATTTTAATGCCAAGGGACCCCTCATAGGTCCCTTTTTTGCTACATATAATTAACGCCTGCCACAAGCTTGTTCGCTTGAAGCGGGCAAACATTTATTGCTATGATGATGAAAGAGGAGTGATAGGCATGGCACAAGTAGTTGAAATTACTGAAGCGGCTTCTTTTCAAGTCAAAGAAATGATGCGCCATAACGAAGAAGAAGATTCATTTCTTCGCGTAGCTGTTAAAGGCGGAGGCTGCAGCGGATTGACATACGGAATGGGCTTTGAAAAAGAACAAGGCTCTGATGATGATATATTGGAACAATTCGGCATCCGCATTTTAGTGGCGAGAGAAGATGCACCTATTTTGACCGGTACAGTAGTTGATTACAAGCAGTCATTGATGGGCGGCGGCTTCACCATTGAAAACCCGAACGCCATCGCTTCATGCGGCTGTGGAACTTCTTTCCGAACTGCCAAAAAAGCGGGTACGCCGGAAAGTTGTTAAAGTGGAAAACCTTCTCATCTGAGAAGGTTTTTTAATTTAGAATACACCTAAGGAACGGCAATTTGCAGAAAGCAAGCACATTGCACAAGTTCTTTCTTAATCAATGCGGACATCCGTAATAATTCCATCACACTTGATGGATAAAGCTTACAGCAAGGGAATTGTGAGTTGAAAACGGTATACAAAAGGGCTAATATAGAGTGTAGGAGTATATAAGCTTTAAAAATGACTTGAAGGTGGTTGCGATTGTGGTTAAGAGACCCTCAATTTTAGTACTAGGAGCAGGATACGGCGGTTTGACTACTGTAGTAAACTTGCAGAAAGTGTTGGGCACAGATGGTGCTGACATTACGTTGATCAATAAAAACGAATACCATTACGAAAGCACTTGGCTTCACGAAGCTGCTGCTGGAACACTTCTTCCAGAACAAGTTCGTTACGATATCAAAGATGTAATCGATAGCGTGAAAACGAAATTTGTCCAAGCAACAGTAGAAGCAATCGATGTTAAAGGCAAAAAAGTAACGACAGATAACGGTGTCTTTACATACGATTATCTTGTGATCGGTTTAGGGTTCGAAGGGGAAACTTTCGGAATTCCTGGCCTTGATAAATATGCACTTTCGATTGCGAACGTTAAAGCTGCACGTTATATCCGTGAGCACATCGAGTTCCAATTTGCGAACTGGTCAGCGGAAGAAGAAAAAGACGATAGCCGTTTGACAATTGTTGTCGGCGGAGCCGGATTTACAGGAATCGAGTTCTTAGGCGAACTTGCTAACCGTGTACCTGAACTTTGCAAAGAATACGATGTACCGCGCGAAAAAGTTCGTGTTGTCTGTGTAGAGGCAGCACCAATGGTATTGCCTGGATTTGATCCGGAACTTGTCAGCTATGCAGTAGGCAAATTGGAATCCAAAGGAATCGAATTCTCAATCGGTACGCCGGTTGTTGAAGCGACGCCTGAAGGGGTTAACATTAAAAAAGGCGACGATAAATTCGAATTCATCAAAGCCGGTACAGTGGTTTGGGCTGCAGGCGTACGCGGCAGCAAGCTGATCGAAGAGTCGGGGATTGAAAACATGCGCGCCCGCGTAAAAGTGGAACCGGACCTTCGCGCTCCAGGCTTCTCGGATGTCTTTATCGTTGGCGACTGTGCATTGATGATCAACGAAGAAACAAACCGTCCATACCCACCGACTGCACAAATTGCGATGCAGCAAGGTGAAACAATAGCGAAAAACATCAACTCCTTGATCAAAGGCGAAGATACAATGCCGTTCGTTCCTGACTTGAAAGGAACAGTTTGTTCTTTAGGCGAAGATGATGCTATCGGCGTCGTATTCGGCAAGAAGATTACTGGCAAACGTGCTTCATTCATGAAGAAAATGATCGACAACCGTGCATTGCTATTGGTTGGCGGACCTGGCCTTGTGATGAAAAAAGGTAAATTCAACGTTCTATAATCAGATCAAAAGCCTCCGCTTGCGGGGGCTTTTTTTGTTAAAGGGGATGAAATGTGGATGGCAAAACACAAACGCGGAAACATCTGGCTCGGAGCAGCCGGATTAGTCGTTAACGGCAGAAACGAATGGCTGGTGGTGAAAAAGCGCTACGGCGGGCTGAATGGCAAATGGTCGCTGCCTGCAGGCTTTGTCATGGCGACGGAAACAATCGATGAAGCAGCGGTCCGGGAAGTGAAAGAAGAAACCGGAATTGATTGCGAAGTGCTTGGAATGATTGGTTTTCGGACCGGGGTAATCCGGGAGGAAATCAGCGACAATATGGCCGTCTTTTTAATGAAAGCAAGAGAGGAGAATCAGCCGATCGCTGCACAGCTTTCAGAACTTTATGAAGCGGCTTGGCTGTCTCCAGAGAAGTTGGCAGAAGATGATTCAGTATCAGTCATGCTTCAGGAAATGGTGAATTATGTGCTTGAAGAAGGATTCGAGGCTATAGAAGATGTAAACCCGGGAGATGTTTTCGGCTATTCTACATATAAATTATTTTTTAAAAAATAGAGCATATGAAAGCTGAAAGTGGAATATGAAAGAAAAAAAGGGATGTATCCGTTTACATCTCTTTTTTCTATTGTTGCATAATAAAAAAAGACATGGTATATTATCAGAATATTAAAAACAATGACAGAGGGAGGTGTTTCGAATGACAGTTTTTAAAAAGGCAATGCCTACAAATAAATGCCCTTATTGTGCAGGCCAAGGATACTTCCAGCTGCGATTGGGCGGTTCAGAAACGTGCTCCCGCTGTTCAGGTTCCGGCAAAAAATGATCCCCCGAAAGACGTCTGTGGAGACAACTCCACAGACGTCTTTTTATTGTGCCCAAGGAATTTCTGGCGAAGCTGAACAGGCGCTTCCGCTTTTCTTGTCCAGCTCTGTCGGCCAGCCCTTCGAGGTCGCTTCGGTTTTGCCTCGAATGGCAAAGAGCGCCATTCATGCCAAACCCTCCAGCGCTTGTCGGGGCTAGAAGGCCGGCTGCGCTTTTCTTAGTGTCCAGCTCCGGCGGCCAGCCCCTCGAGGTCGCTTCGGTTTTGCCTCGAATGGCAAAGAGCGCCATTCATGCCAAACCCTCCAGCGCTTGTCGGGGCTAGAAGGCCGCCTGCGCTTTTCTTGTCTAGCTCAGTGCCTAGCTCCTCGGGTCGTAAGCCACTCTGTGTCTAGTCTCCAGTGCTTAGCTCTTCGGGACATAAGCTAGCCCAGCTGTGTGGCAAAGAGCGCCACTTCGCTGGTCTTTCTTATGCCCGTCAGAGCTGGACAAGCACTTCCACTTTTCGTTGCTGTGCGGCAAAAAGCGCCGCTTCGCCAGATTGTCTTACGCCTGTCGGAGCTGAACAGACACTTCCGCTTTTCTTTTCCATATTTGACAAAGCGATGAACTCTGGTTCGTGTCGTTGAAAGCCTTCAACATTTCGGGTAAACTGATGAAAGGAATATCGGAGGTTAGAATTCATGAGTACATCATTTAGTATTGTTCAGTTAATTATTTCGGTTCTTTTATTTTTTGTAATGTTTTTCGGCATCGGCTTTTTGTTGAATATGCTTTTGCGCATGACGTGGCTGATGGCGATCGTTTATCCGATTGTGGTGCTGCTGATCATTGACGATGTCAGCTTTTTCGATTACTTCACCAACCCGGGTGAATCTTTCTCAATGCTGGGAGATACGCTGACTTCATTGACAGGCAGTGATATAGCTGTGCTATTGGCAGGTTTTGCTGGAGCGGTAACATCCGGTTTTGTTATGAAGATTCTTCGCAAGATGGGCTATCAAATGTTTTAACGGGTTATGTAGAAAACGCCAGGCCGGCAAATCGGTCTGGCGTTTTTTTATATTTTGCCTTCACTGTCAGCCCAAGGCAAATAAAAACATTCTTTTGATTGTTTCGAGTAACGAACTACTCGAGAAAGAGCAGACATGATAAACTGAAAAGGAAAGCAAAAAAAGAGGGGGATTTTCATGGAACTCAAAGTACAGCAAGATGCATTAAATCTTGAAGCGGAAATTTTGGTCGTCGGCCTTAGCCGCCATCCCGAGAATACTAAGGGCTGGAGCGAGTTTTCCGAGCGCTTTAACGGCAAGCTGGAAGAATGGGCAAAACAAGATCTGTCGTTTGACTTGAACGCATCCACTACATACCCGACTTTATCCGGTTCAATTCCGCGGGTATTGTTTATCGGCTTGAATGACCGAAAAAAACTTACGGAAGACGATGTCCGGACAGCTTTCGGGCAAGTCGGCAAAGAGTTGTTGAAGAAGAAAATCAAGCATGCGGCCGTGTATTTGGATTCGTTCCAAAACGACAGCATCAGTGCTGAAGACGCTGCTTACTTAGCTACTGAAGGCATTGGCATGGGAACATACCGTTTTGATGATTACAAAACATCTTCAAATGAAGCGGATGTTCAGTTAGAGTTGTTGGCCTTGCTGACACAGGAAGATGCAGACGAAGTGCAGGCATCGGCGTTTATTGGCCAAGTGTTCGGGCAATCGGTTAATGAAGCTCGGACGCTTGTCAACATGCCGGGAAATCTCTTGACTGCGACAGCACTTGCTGATTACGCACAGGAACTTGGAGAAACGTATGGTTTTGAAACCGACATTCTGGGCAAAGCGGAACTTGAAGAACTGGGAATGGGTGCCATTCTTGCAGTAAACCAAGGGTCTGTTGAAGAGCCGCGCCTGATTGTGTTGAAATACAAAGCGACAGACAGCTTTGATAATCCGCTGGCTCTTGTTGGAAAAGGGATCACGTTCGATACAGGCGGCTATTCCTTGAAACCGAAAGACGGCATTGTCGGCATGAAAGGCGACATGGGCGGAGCGGCAGCGGTACTCGGCGCCATGAAAGTCATCGGGGAATTGAAGCCGGAGAAAAACGTCGTGGCGGTTATTGCCTCTACGGATAACATGGTATCCGGCAATGCCTTCAAGCCGGATGATGTCATCACGTCCCTGAGCGGCAAAACAATTGAAATCCTGAACACAGACGCGGAAGGCCGTTTGGTGCTGGCTGATTCGGTGACGTATGCGAAACAAATGGGCGCAACACATATCATTGATGTGGCGACATTGACCGGCGGCGTAATTGTGGCACTTGGCAATGACAAAACAGGTGCGTTGACAAACGATGAAGCCTTTTTTGAGACCTTCATGGAAGCGGCGCTTGAAACAGGCGAATTTGTCTGGAGACTGCCGCTGACTGAACGCGACAAGAAACGCATCCGCAAAAGCGATGTTGCTGACTTGAACAATTCGCCGGGCCGTGACGGCCATATGATTTTCGGCGGCGGGTTTGTCGGCGAGTTTGCTGAAAACACACCTTGGATCCATTTGGATATCGCAGGGACTTCACATGCAGCATCTCCGCATGATTTAGGGCCGCAAGGCGGAACGGGCGCAATGGTCCGCACACTGGCCATGATGGTTGAAAAAATGGCAGAAGAACAATAAAACATAAAAATGAGCCAGGCAGCAGTTTTCTGCTTCCTGGCTCATTTTATTTTTGTTCGCCTTTTTCCTTTTCTATTGCTATTTTCATATCATCGCGTACCGTTTCTTCGGCAAGGGGGATGCCCGACATATAAGACGCGCGTCCAATCAAATGCCCTGCGACGGGAGAAGTGATGAACAAGAAAGCGATGGCAATCACCAGCTGCGGGTTAAAATGGTCTTCCAGCAGCCAGAAGTGGATAAATGTACCGCCAAGGATACACATTACACCCAGTGTAGAGCTTTTAGAAGCTGCGTGCGTCCGAGTGTAGACATCTGGCAGCCGCAAAAGTCCAAGGGCTGTAACCACACTCAAAATGACCCCTACGCTGATTAGAATGATGATGAGGATGTTAACGATTGTTGTTTCGATCGAAAATCTCTCCTCTCTCAATGAATTTCGCAAATGCCGTAGTCCCGATAAACGACAGGATGCTTAAGAGCAAAATGATTTCCAGGAAAAACTCGGTTCCGATGATAAGCGACAGCAATGCCACAATGGATACGAGTGCCACACCTAAAGCATCAAGCGCCACTACACGGTCAGCAACCGTCGGCCCTTTGACAAGGCGGAACAAAAGAGCAGCAAAAGCACAGCTTACAATCATAAGGGCAACCCAGTAAAATGTCATCATGGGCGGCTCACCTCCAGAATTGCACGCTCAAATGTGTTTTTGATGGAAGACACCGCGTCTTCAATATCTTCGAAATCGATGGCGTGAATGTACAGGCGCTTTTGATCTTCCGATATTCCGATCACCAGTGTACCTGGCGTTAAGGTGATCAATGCAGAAAGCAAAGTCACTTCCCAGTCGTGTTTCAATTCGGTTTCCAGCTCGAAAACAGCAGGGTGTATGTCCAACTTCGGCTGGATCACCAGTTTAAATACAGAGAAACTTGAAAGAACCAATTCTTTCAGGAACAGAAAGAACAGCGAAATGACTGCCCAAATCCGTGACGTGTAAAGCCGGTAAGAAAAGAAACGGCGCATCAGAATAATGAGCAGCAAGCCCACAATAAAGCCGACTGCAAAACCGGTTGGAGTAAACGCGTTGGTCATGAACATCCAAACTCCGGCTAAAAAGAAATTCAGTAAAATTTGCAAAGCCATCTTCATCTACTCCTTTAAT
Source organism: Planococcus liqunii (assembly GCF_030413595.1). NCBI lineage: Bacteria > Bacillati > Bacillota > Bacilli > Caryophanales > Caryophanaceae > Planococcus > Planococcus liqunii. The sequence goes on from NZ_CP129238.1 coordinate 1,282,764, forward strand.
ACCGCATCTATATAGATGGATGGATTTAATAGAACCTCACCAGCCCCATTGATCAATGGCATGAACAATTCAGCGCCCACACCAATGAAAACCGTGATGGCGACCAACAGTACCGAAGGAATCAGCATTTGGCGGTATGTTGATTTTTTTAAAGGCACCGTTTCAACCGGTTCTCCCCAGAATGCATAAACGAAAATGCGCATTGCGCTTAACAATACAAGCAAGCTTGTTGCCAATACCACAATGCTGCCCCAGAAATGCGGCCCCTCGAATCCACCTTGTACAATAAGCAATTTACCCGGGAATCCGCTAAGCGGCGGAATACCGGCTAAGCCGAATGCAGTGATCAGATACACCCATCCGAGGAATGGATGGGTTTTCATCAATCCGCCCATTTGGCGCAAATTGGATGTCCCAAAAATGACAGCAACAATACCCACCAGGAAAAAGAGGGCCGCTTTGATCAACATATCGTGGACCAAGTAAAAGATTGCCCCGTCCACACCGGCTTCATTCAATTGCGATACGCCGAACAAAATCACCCCTACAGCAATGATGATATTGTAAATGATAATTTTCTTAACATCAAAATAAGCAAGGGCCCCAATACAGCCGGCCAAGATCGTCAGGATGGCAATGATGGCCAGCAGCTCATGCGTGAAATCTGTGTTCATTGTGAAAAACAAGGTGTATGTACGCATAATCGCATAAACCCCGACTTTGGTCAGCAAAGCACCGAAAAGCGCCAAGATGGGGGTAGGGGGAGCATGATAAGCTCCCGGCAGCCAAAAGTACAGCGGGAAAATAGCAGCCTTAAAGCCGAAAACCACCAGGAACATCACCGCAATTACCGTTAAGATTCCAGTCGCTTCAATCTGGGGAATTTTAACAGCTAAGTCGGCCATATTCAAAGTTCCGGTAACCGAGTATAAAAAGGCGACTGCTGACACAAACAATGCAGAAGAGATCACGTTGACCAACAAATATTTGATTGTTTCCCGCAGCTGCGGTTTTTCGCCGCCGTGGACAATCAGCATATAAGAAGACATCAACAGCACTTCAAAAAATACAAATAAGTTGAAAATATCACCGGTCGTGAATGCTCCGTTAACACCGGTCAACAGGAAAAGCACCGCAGGATAGTAAAACGATTGTTCACGTCCGGCCCCGATTGTCGGGAAGCTGTAAAAAATAATGAATAAGGTAATGATTGTTGCGCTAAGCACCAGCAAAGCGGAAAACAAATCAGATACCATCGTAATGCCGAAAGGTGCATCCCAGCTGCCTAATGTGACAGCCTGGATGCCATCTGTCTTCACTTTAGCTATTAAAAACAAAACTGCAACTAAAGCCAGTCCTGCCCCTATTGCAGCGAATGTTCGCTGCATACGGATATTTTTAGGGAAAAACAATAGAATCGCAGCAAATAGCAACGGAATTAAGACAGGAAAGAGAAGTAAATTAATCATTGTCTTCAGTTCCTCTCATTAAATTCACGTTATCGGTGCCAAGCTCCTGATAAGAACGGTAAGCAAGCACCAGGAAAAATGACGTCACCGCAAAAGAAATGACAATCGCCGTTAAAATCAGCGCTTGCGGAAGGGGATCGACATAATCTGAAATGCTTACGCCGTCCGCAACTACTGGAGGCGCAGTGCCGCCAAGGCCGCCCATTGTCAAAATCAACAAATGCGCGCCGTGGCTGAGCAAGCCGGTACCGATAATGATGCGGATCAAACTTTTTGAAAGCATTAGGTAAACAGCTGCCATAAACAAGAAGCCGATGACAACCGACATGATAATTTCCATTATTCATCCTCTCCAATCGTTTGAATAATGGTCATCGTAACGCCGACAACAACCAGATAAACACCTAGATCAAACAAAGCGGCAGAATGCAAAGATGTTTTGCCCCAAAGCGGCAAATCGAAATAATCGTAGGCATGTGTAAAGAATGGGACATTAAAGAAAATGGAAGCGCTCGCCGTTCCAAGGGCCAATAGCAGGCCGGTAGCGGTCATCATGACGTAATTGAACGGGATGATTTTTTTCACCGTTTCTATGTCGTACGCCAGCATCAGCAAAACAATGGCACTGGCTGTCAGAAGGCCGCCGACAAATCCGCCGCCCGGCGTATAATGCCCAGCGAAGAAAATATGGACAGCGAACATCAAAATGATAAAAGTCACCACTTTTGTAGCGGTTTGAAGCATCACATCATTTGTTCTCATGTTGCCCCTCCTTTTTGTTTAAACGGAGTTTGATCATGGAAATGATGGCAATCCCGGCGATGCCAAGAACCGTAATTTCGAACAGCGTATCAAAACCGCGGTAATCCACCAGAATGACGTTGACGATATTTCCGCCGCCGGCTTCAGTGTAGACGGTTTCTTTATAATACTCCGAAATGGACGGCAGGATTTTTTGCGAATGGGAAGCCAAAGCGACAAGTGTCATGGTGATGCCGACTCCTAGAGCAATCGCGGCATTCCCAAGTTTAAAGCCCATCCGTTCTTCTTTTTTGCTCACTTTCGGCAAATGATAAAACGCCAGCAGGAACAAAGCGACCGAGATGGTTTCAATCACCAGTTGCGTCAAAGCCAAATCCGGCGCGCGGAAAATGACAAAGAACAAAGCAACGGAATAACCTACCGCACCGAGTGCGATAATAGCAGTTAATCTGGATTTCGCCGCCAAAATGGTGATGGTGCCGCCCACTAAGGCGACCAGGATGATGATTTCATAAATGCCGATCGGAGCTGTGTTGCTCAGATCCAAAACAAAGGCATCGGTAATGACCAATGTGCTTAAAACAATCAGCACGAGGAAACCGAACATATACACAAGGTAGGACCGGATGAAGCCGGTCATGTAAACAGCGGAAAAGCGGTTGGCTCCGCCATCGCTTAAATACATGAAGCTGTCGTATAAGCGGTTGAGCGAAACGCTGTCAGGGAATACTTCGTAAGCCTGCTTCCATTTGCGGAACGACCAGAACAGCAGAGCACCAATGGCAAAAATGCCAAGCGTCATAAAGAACTCGGTATTCGCACCGTGCCAAGCGGAAACATGGATATCAATTTCTTCCGGACTGCTGTACATAAATGGCTGGATTGCCAGCACTGCCGGTTTCACAAGCCAATCGCCAACCACGTTTGGAATAAAGAAAATGGCGATGACAGACACCGCTAAAATAGCAGGGGATACCAGCATCCCGATAGGTGCTTCGTGCGCATGTTTCGGCAATTCTTCCGGCTTGTGTTTGCCAGCAAAGGTGTGGAACACAAAATAAAAACTGTAAACGAACGTAAAAACGCTTCCAATCCATGCCAAGACAGGGAACAGGATTCCCCATACATCCATGGAGAACAAATCGAATTCTGCGATGGCAAGCATGGCCGTCAAGAACATTTCCTTGCTGAGGAAACCGCCGAAAAGCGGGATCCCAGCCATGGAGAACGAACCGATCATCGCAATCGTGAAGCTGATCGGCATAATGCTCATCAACCCGCCGAGTTTGCGGATATCGCGTGTACCGGTTTCATGATCGACAATTCCAGCAATCATGAACAGGCTGCCTTTAAATACCGCATGGTTGACCAGGTGGAAAATTGCTGCAAAAGCCGCATACTTAAATACCGTACCGGCGGCATCTTCAACATGGAAGCCGAGTGCAGAAGCACCGAGCAAACTCATGATCAATCCAAGCTGGGATACTGTTGAAAAAGCGAGGATTCCCTTGAGGTCTTTTTGCTTTAGTGCAAAAAACGATCCCCAGAACATGGTGAACAACCCGATTCCGGTCACCAGCCACACCCAAGTGCCGGAAGCGGCAAAAATTGGTGTGAATCTCGCGACCAGATAAAGGCCGGCTTTCACCATAGTGGCTGAATGCAGGTAAGCGCTGACAGGTGTCGGCGCTTCCATTGCATCCGGAAGCCAGATGTAGAATGGGAATTGCGCGGATTTCGTAAACGCACCAAGCAGGATCAATACCAAAGCCCAAGTAAAGAACTCATGGCCAAGCAGCTCCGGAGCCTGGGAAATCAGTTCGCGGATGGAGTACGTGTTGCCCATAATGCTGAGAAGCACAAAACCTCCGAGCATCATCAACCCGCCGAACACGGTAATCATCATCGATTTCAAAGCACCAAACCGCGAGCGGTCACGGGTATACCAGTAACCGATTAATAGAAACGAAGAAATCGAGGTCAGTTCCCAGAAAAGGTACAGCGTAATCAGATGGTCAGACTGGACGATGCCCAGCATGGCAGTCATGAACATCAATAGATAAACGTAAAAATTATGTAATTGCTCGCGTTTTTTATCCAGGTAAAAAACTGAATACAAGACGACCAGAGATCCGATGCCCGTAATAAGCAACGAAAACAAAAGGCTCAATCCATCCAGGTAGGCTATGAATGAGAGGTCGAGTGAGGGAATCCATTGAAATTCTGAAACCCGTGTGCCGCCGTCCATTGTAGTCGGAAGCTGGGTAGCGTAATAAATGAATAAAATCACCGGAACAACCAAAACAAACCAGCCGGTATGAATCTGGCCGATTTTTTTAAACAACAGCGGGATGAACAGTGCTGCTATTATAGGTAAGAAAATCAAAAACACAAGTGACAAATGAATCCTCCTTTCAATCGAATACGTGATGACTTTCTAGAGAAATTATAACGTACCTGAACATAATTTGCACCGATAGATACGGACGTCCATCTTTCTGTAGCAGTTTTTTCAGTTCTTTTAAGATAGGTAGAAACTCAATTAAGTTAATTTTGTGAATTTAAAAGACATAATAAAAAAAGCCGATTTTCTGATGAAAATCGGCTTTTTCTTTGTGCAGCCTCCAGCGCTTTTCTTATTACATCGATTTCAATTCCTGTTCCAGCAGTACGTCTTCGAAATCCTGCTCCGGTTTGGAGGTGGTGTATTTCAAAAAGACAAAGGAGACCAGGAAAAGCGTGCCAGTGACGATAAATACGGATGGAATGCCGATAAATCCACTGACAATCCCTCCGAACATTGGACCGATGATATTGCCTAGGAAGCGGAAGCTTGTGTTATAGCCCATAATTTCCCCTTGGATTTCAATCGGCGCTTCTCTGCGCATTAAAGCGGTCGTCGTTGGAATCATACCGCCGACAGCAATCCCGAACAGCAGGCGAAGGATCATCAATTGCCAAAGCTCAGTCACAAACGCTTGCGGGACGATAAAGACAAAGGCGAGAATCAGCAAAAACGTCAGCACTTTCTCGTAGCCGATCTGGTCGCCTAGCCGTCCCCAGCGGCGGGCAAACAACAGATTCCCGACACCGGTCGCACTAAACGTAATCCCGGCGAGCAGCGCAACTTGTGAGCCGTCGGTCAAATGAGCGACATATAGCGACAAAAGCGGCTGTATGGAAAAGTTGCCGATTTGGATCAGCGACGTGATGATCATGACATTAAACAGCAGCCGGTGATTGAGTATCCCTTGAATGATTGTTTTTCGCGCGTAGACATGCGCATCTTTTTTCTTCACCCGTTTGATTTCTTTCAAACCGAAAGCGACGAGAAGAGCCGCAATCCCGATAACGCCGGACGTAATGACGAACGTATAGATAAAGCCGAAAGCATCCGCCATCAACCCGCCAATCACCGGACCGAACAAAGTGCCCGATACACTCCCCATCTGCAGTGTGCCAAGCGTCTTGCCCGCTTCTTCTCTGCGGGTTTGCGAGCTGACGAATGCAAGGGAAGTAGGGATAAAGCCGGTAACAACACCCATGAACAGCCGGATTAAAAATAATTCATGAACAGAATCGGCGGTGCCCATCAAAAATATACTAATAGCAATCCCGAACCCGTTGATGATCAGGATCGGCTTATAGCCGTATTTATCTGCAATCCTTCCCCAGATTGGCGACATGAACAAAGCCGCGACAAACGTCACGCCGAATACCAGCCCAGCCCACCGTTGGACATATGCTTCTGAATAATTGCCAAGCGTTTCAATATAAAGCGATAAAAAAGGCATAATCATGGTGGTGCTTCCTGCTACGAGGAAGTTGGAAAATATAATGATAAAGAAATTCTTTTTTTGTGCATCCATTCGGAACCCCTTCTTTCTGAACCATGGATCTAGCTCTAGTATAATATATTTCGTCACACGAAAAAAGTAAGGTGAATTACAAGTGTTTTCAATAAATTCGGCTTTAATTTAAAGGGAGGGAGAAGCAAAATAGGATACTGAACTGACTGGCCATATTCTTTATGCTAAAATGAAGCGGGGTGAAGACAATGAGAAAAAAACTAATGCCAATCGTATTGCTTACAGCTTTTCTGGCTGCCTGCAATACCAATAGTGAAACTGCAACAACTGAACCAGCCAACACAGAAACATCATCCGAAACGGCTTCTGAAGCAAAAGTGATAGAAGGCTATCCACAATTGTCGAAAGAAGTGGCAGACAATGAAGCGCTGGTGGCAATGAAGACATCAATGGGCGACATTAAAATCAAACTTTTTCCGGAACTGGCGCCTAAAGCCGTCGAAAACTTTCTGACACATGCTGAAAATGGCTATTACGACGGACTTCTCTTCCATCGGGTAATGGAAGGCTTTATGATTCAAGGCGGTGATCCGACAGGCACCGGCGGCGGTGGAGAAAGCATTTACGGCAAGCCGTTCGAAGATGAATTCAGTAAGAATTTATACAACATCCGCGGAGCCCTTTCCATGGCAAACGCAGGTCCTGGAACAAATGGCAGCCAGTTTTTCATTGTCCAGGCAACGGAAGTTCCTGCCGAACAAATTCCAGCTGACCATCCGGAAGAAATAAAAGCAGCTTATAAAGAAATGGGCGGCGCTTCTTGGCTTGATGGCAAACATACTGTGTTTGGCCAGGTAGTTGAAGGCATGGACGTGGTGGATGCCATCGCCGCGACAGAAACCCAGCAAGAGAGACCGGTAAAAGACATTACAATCGACTCGATTGAAATTCTAGAAAAATGATAAAAAGAGGGAAATCCAATTAATATGGATTTCCCTCTTTTCTATAGAAAAAACTAAGGAGAGCAGTTTTGCAGGAGTTTTCGGATAAATGGCCAAATAGCTAAGGAGACGAATTTAGTAAGGGAGGAAAAAAGTTATGTACGTAACAGTAGAAGATTTCCTGAAAGAATGGGAGCGGGAAGCTGAGCTGACCCAAAAGGTTTTAGAAGGGCTGACTGATGAATCACTGGACCAGAAGGTTTATCCGGAAGGCCGTACATTGGGGCGTCTTGCCTGGCATATCACAACGACGATTCCTGAATACCTGAATCATTTTGGCGTAAAAACCGATCAGAAAGAAAATCCGGAAACCGTTCCGGCCACCGCTAAGGAAATTGCAGAAGCGTTCAAGCGCACCAGCATTGCTGGAGCGGAAGCCATTCAGCTGCACTGGACTGACGAATCATTAAAGGACGTGCAGGCTGCTTTTGGCAGACAAGAAACGAATGCGCAAATCCTTATGGGGCTGATCAAGCATACGGTTCACCACCGGGGACAGATGACCGTTCTTATCCGGCAAGCTGGCATCAAACCTTACGGAGTTTATGGACCGCCAAAAGAGGATTGGGTCCATCTTGGAGTGGAAAAGCCGCCGCTTTAAAGAAAATTTTCTTTCTTTTTCTCATTTCTATGCTATTATTGCTGGTAACATACTAGAAATGTCAGGTGAAATGAAATGGAAACAAGTGAAATGAATCGGAAAGCTGCACGAGTTCTTGAAGAATGGGATCCGTTTTCAGTCGGGAAAGACCAATACGAAACGGAAATTGTGGATGTGGTAGCCCAGCTTCATCTGCTCGACCATCCTTCCGATTTGGCTAAACAAATCCAGAAGATTTATGAATTCTCTTTTGATAAGTGGATTCCCCTGGAGAAATGTGTGGATATTTCCTATAAACTGCTTGGCTTTAAATACGAAGCAAAATCCATTATTTAAAAAGAAAAAGCTTTCGGCGCGATAAGCCGAAAGCTTTTTTTATTTGGTTGTTTCCAACGAGTCCAGCAAATTGGAAGCTGGCACTTCTAGCGCATTTGAAAGCTTTAAAATAGTTTGTACAGAAGGTACTTCTTCCCCTGATTCGTATGCCTGGAGGCGAGCTACGCCGACGCGTGCTTTCAAAGCCAATTCATCCAATGACAGACGGCGTTCTTCCCGAAGGAATTTTAGTTGGGCATGCAAATCTTCTCTCAAATTCATACACTCCTTTGCATAATAGTGCGTTTCCTTACTCAAATCATACCATAAATGTAGAATTTCGCTAAACGAAATTATGGCATTTTTAGGTATATATTTTTAGAAAACGTCCAGGATTCCCTGGATAAAAACAATGATAATGGCGACTGGAGCGACATACCGGACCAGTATCCGCCAAATCGAAACCCACGCGGATTCTCCGCCGAGTTCCAGGGCGGTATCTTTTTTCGTCAGCACATAGCCGGCGAAAAGAGCGGTGAAAAGCGCACCGAGCGGCAAGCCGATTTTGCTGGTGAGAATATCGATGAAATCAAAGAACGTATAACCGAACAAAAACGGTTCAGACATGACGCCGAATGACAAAGCGCTTGGAATGCCAACGACAAAGATCATCAACCCGTAAAGCCAAGCCAATGTGCGCCGGCGTTCGAATTTGTTTTTTACTCCGATCGATACCACAATTTCCAGCATTGCAATGGAAGAAGTCAGCGTAGCGAACAGCATAAGCACAAAGAAAATGATCATCAGGAATTCACCCATAAACAACTGGTCAAAGATAGCCGGAAGAATGATGAATACAAGCCCCGGACCTTGATCCGGTGAGTAGCCGAGTGCAAACACGGCCGGGAAGATGATCAAGCCCGCCATGACGGAAATGATGATGTTCAGAGAAACGACACTAAGGGCTGAGCGTGTCAGGTTTTCCGCTTTTGATAAATAAGAAGCGTATGTAATCATACCTGCAACTCCAACACTCAGCGAGAAAAATGCCTGGCCAAGTGCTGTTAAAGCTGTATCGAACGTAAAGAAAGACCAGTCTGGAACAAGCATAAACTTAACGCCTTCAATTGCCCCGTCCAGAGTTAATGAACGAATCATTAATACCAGGAAGAACAATAGCAACGCGGGCATCATAATTTTGCTGGCACGTTCAATGCCGGCTTGCACGCCGCCTTGAACAATCCAAATGGTCAAGAACATAAATAGCGCCTGGGCAATCAACACTTCCAGCGGATTCCCGATAATGCCATTAAACAAATTGGCGAAATCTGCATCTCCTAAATTCGATAATTGAAGCAATATGGCACGGCCGAGGTAAGACAAAATCCAACCGCCCACAACACTGTAAAAAGACAGGATCATGAACGAGAAGAAGAAGCCGGACCAGCCGATTAAAAACCATTTCTTGCCGGGTGCCTGTTTCTTTAACCCGGTTACTGCATCTGCCTGGCCACGCCTTCCGATAACAAACTCGGCAAGCAGGATAGGCAAACCGATTGCGATGGTTGAGACAATGAACATCAAGATAAAGACACTGCCGCCATTTGAACCGGTTTCATATGGGAACTTCCAAATCGCGCCTAACCCGATGGCACTCCCTGCGGCTGCAAGGATAAATCCGAGTTTGGAAGTCCATTGTTCGCGTTTTTCCATTTCGTCACTCCTATTTCTAAATATTTTCTCATTCTACACGAGCACGTATGAAAAAAATAGCCGAAAATGATTTATAGGTTAATTCTCGTGTATAATAAACAGAAAAAGGAAAAGATTGAATATTCATGATAAAGGAGGGTGTGGAGTGGAGGAACTTTTTGAGCGTGCGCAAAGCGGCAGCCGGGATGCTTTCGTTGAATGGTGCTGGCAATGCCAGGCGAAAATCGGCCAATTTGGATTTCAAAATGGTGTTTCCCCTAATCGGTCAGGAAAGTATCAGCTGGCCGTTTTTCAGGAATTTTATCAAGTCCTGCCTGGCCTAAAACCGAATGAAGCAGACAACAGGTTGTGGCAGACTGCCATCAGCAAGCTTGCCGCTTTTAATGAGAAAACAAAAGATGCAGAAATAGATGTACTTCGGTTTGAGGAAGACCTTGAAACGCATGCAGCGATTCAAGCATTGGCAGAGCCGCAGCGGGTTGCTCTTGCTTTGGTTTCATTCATAAAGAAAAGTTCAGAAGAAGCAGCGTGGATTACAGAAAAAACGGAACAGCAGATAAACGATCAGCTGGCAGCTGCGAAGGCGGAGCTTACCCGCGCATTGGGGATGGAAAAGGAAGACCAGACAGAGAAAAGGCTGGAGTTTGTCGCAAAATCATATGCGAGAATTTCTTTGCCATTTCCGGAGGAAGAGCTCTTTTCCTTTGAAGAACAACGCGAGGAGCTGTTGGCTCTTGGAAAATCCCCGGCAACCAATAAAGCTGGCAAACGCACTGCCGTTTTGCTGGCGGCAGCCGGCTTGTTCATATCCGGGGTGATTGGCGCTTCTTTTCTCTTAAACGATCCGAACCCAAACATCGCCTCTTCAACGGAAGCCGCTTCAGCTGAAACAATCACCAAGGAAATGGTGAAAAACTGGCAAGCGGAATACGATGCCATTCGCCAATCTTCGCCTGAACGTTTGGGGATAGATTCGAAAACATACGAAAAATTTGCGTATGTTAAAGAAGCGGATGCAGCGAAGAAAAGAGTGCTGGGCAAAGAAGCGATTAAAAAGATGGAAAACGATCCAAAGAAAATGGAGCATGAAGTCAATAAGCTGCTTTTGAAAATTGAGACACCGAAAGGGATGGAATTGAAGTTTCCAGATGCTTTTCTGGCGGGAGAAGAAGTGGAAGCATTCCTGGATAATTACAAACTGAAAACGACTGAATTAATTGAGGCGGATGCAGAGATTTTTGAACGGCATGCTTCAGCGCTTTCACAGATCCGCTTTAATGGGGAAATGTCTGCTGAGAAGCTGCTGGCAAACAATGATGAGTTTCCGGAAGAAATAGAACGGCTGTTGGGCGGACTGCGGGAACAAAGTTTGACTGTCCTTAAACATCCATCGGAAGACCGTTTTATCATGCGCCGCAATATGGAAACTTTCTATGCAAATGATGTGCTAAATTCGTATTTGCTATCCACCAATCATTTTAATTTGATGATGAATGAACCGTATTTTGATGAGCAAGGGCTGTTAGTGCCGATAGAAGGATTGTCTCATTCGCTGATGATGATGGAAGAAGCGCTGCTCTTGGAGGAGCGTTCCAGTGAAATCTACGAGGACTACTTGCCAATTTTCATGCAATCTTTCTGGCTGGCTTTAAAAGGCAATGAAAATCAGCCGGTGTTTGACCAAAAGGGCGTCGTCAAACCCGAATACCGGCGGACGTGGAAAGAACTGGCGATGCAAACGAAAAATCCAATGATTTTTATTTTACTGCCAATATTGGACGAGATGGAAGCGAGCGGTTGGACCGCTTCAAAAAGCTACGATCAATTGGCTTACAAAGATCTTTTGAGGGCACTGGAGCTGGAAAAGGAAGGAGCACTGGCGGAAAGATTGCCTTATGGGAACTTTGAAGTGGAATCGGCCCGTATTGAAATGGATCACTTTGATGCTGCACCAATTGCCCAGCTTTACGACAGTTTCTCAAAGAACTATGACTTGAAACTGCTGGAGGGAGTGCCGCCTCTTCAAATTGTTTTGCTCTTCGATTACGCCAATGGGCTTGAAGACGCAGAAACGATGTGGCATTTATTGGCCGAAGAAGAGGAAAAGCCGGAGTTGGAAGAATACAAAGCGATCTGGAGAAAAATGCCGGCCCTTAAGGAAGAGGCCGGTTTCCTGGAAATAGCAGAAGACAGTCCTTACCGGATAGGCGCCAATGTTTACGTGGAGCCGATGATCGGTTTTAAAGATGAACAAAGGATGTGGCGGCAAGCTCAAACGCTTGTTGCTTCGGACAACGACACCTGGCTTGTGCGGACCCAGTTATATGAAGGCTATGATTTGGCTGTCAAAGAAGCTCCTTTTGTTAAGAAAGTGGAAAGTCTGTACGAAACGTTTTCTGCCTGGCATAACGAAGCTTTGCTGAATCGTGTGTCCCCCGCTGAAATCGGGGGAATGTATTTGCTGGCACGGGAAAAGGGAGACACACAGTCGATGATGGCTTTATCGGAGGGGGCCGAACAGGAGCAAGCGCTTGTGGCATTTGAAACCTCCCAACTTGAAACTGTTTACCCTTATTTTAAGGAACTAAGTTCTTTGAATTTTTCTATAGATTATTCCTACTACGGCTATACAGAGAATCACATAAGAGGCGGGTTAAACGTAGAGCGAATAACAGCTGATTCTTCTGAAGGCTATACGATAAACATGGTGAAAACCGAAAAAGGATGGCGAATGGAAGACTTAATTCCATACTGATTTTACTCCTAGGCATGTATTGTGCTATAATATACAGATGCCAATAGGTGTACAGGATAATTAGATAAGTATAGGAGCGGGTAGAACATGACAAAATATCAAACAGGCGACACAGTAGCAGGTAAAGTAACAGGAATTCAGCCTTACGGCGCATTCGTAGCATTGGACGATCAGACTCAAGGATTGGTCCACATTTCAGAAATTACACACGGCTACGTTAAAGAAGTTAGCGAATACTTGGCAGTAGGCCAGGAAGTTAACGTGAAAGTTTTGGAAGTTGACGAAAAATCTAAAAAAATCAGCTTGTCAATCCGTGCATTACAAGAGCAGCCACCAGCAGCTCAACGCACTGAAAAACCAAAACAATCTCTTCAGTCGCACGTAAACGAAAACGACTCTGAAGGATTCAACTCATTGAAAGACAAAATGCAAGAATGGATCAAACGTTCAGGGCAGTAAGAAAAGCGGAAGCGCCTGCTCAGCTCCGACAAGCGCTGGAGGACTTGAAGGTAATGGTGCTTTTGCCATTATCGGCAAGTCCGAAGCGTCTCGAGGAGCTAGGCGTTGCAGCTAGACAGTAAGAAATGTGTAGGCGATCGAGCAAGGTTCGACAGACATAAGGCGTACTGGCGAAGCGGCATGTTTTCAGCCGCACAGCCGGGACGACTTATGCTCCGAGGACCTGGTCGCCGGAACTGGGCAGTAAGAAAAGCGGAAGCGCCTGCTCAGTCCCGACAGGCTTAAGGCAGAACAACGAAGTGGCGCTTTTTTGCCACGGCGTTGGGCTGACTTAAGACCCCGAGGGACTAGGCGCTGCAGCTAGACAACAAGAAAAGCGCTGACGGCCATACAGCCTAAACGCAAAAACGAAGCACAGACATCATGTCTGTGCTTCGTTTTTTTTGATTTTTCGCAAGCGGTACTGCAGGTTCTGGCGGCTCATTCCGAGCGCTGCCGCTGCTTTTGTTACATTGCCGCCGTGGAGGTCCATGGCTTTCAGCAAATAATACATTTCAGCTTCCAGCAGATAATCATCAAGCGGCAGCAAGTCTTTGCCGGCCCGGATGATGAAATCTTCAGGCGTCAACGCCGTTTTGTTCATCGTTTTGGATTTGAAATGCTGGGGGAGCAGATCCACACTGATGCTTTCTTGCGTCGTGATCAAGGAAGTGGTCTCATCCATCAGCAATTCAAGTTCTTTTAAATTGCCCGGCCAGTCATAGGCCATGAATAGATTTTTCACCTCTTCATCTAAGCGGCTGACCCGCGATCCGAAGTACATGCGGTGCCGCGACAAATAATCCTCGATGAACGGCATAATGTCTTCTTTGCGGTTCCGGAGCGGTTCTAATTGGATCGTCATCGCTGAGAAAAAGTAATAAAGCTCTTTTAATAGTTTCTTCGAAGCGATCAATTCAACAGGATCTTCGCCAACACTCGCTATGAAATACGTATCGCCGTTCATCTGCTTTTGTGCCATTTTCAATAATTGGACTTGTAAAGCCGGAGGCAATAAGTCGATCCGTTCACAGTAAATGGTGCCGCCGGACAATTCTTGATTTAACTGATCAATCAATTTTTCATTTGCCCCGTGGCAATAAAGCGTATTCAATTGACCGGATGAAGAAGAAGCCCAGTGGATGGATTCAGCAATCAGTTCCTTCCCGGTACCGGATTCACCGATCAAAAGTACCGGCAATTTGGTCGTTGCTGCTTTTTCAGCTGTGGCAATCACTTTTTTCATGCTGTCTGAAATAGCTGTAATACTGTTGAACGTAATCGGCTCTTCGTATTTTTTCAGAGGCTGGTAAACCACTTTTTCAAGCGTCGTGACGTCACGCGATAATTCGACAGCACCGATTAATTGGCCGCTTTGGGCAACTGGGTAGGTATCATTCAATGTGGTGATTTGCTGGCCTTTCCGGTTCCAATAGGTTTGCTTCGCATTTAATACAGCTTCACCGGTTTGAAGAACTTGCAAAAGGGTGCTTTCATGCTGTTCAAATCGGAACACCTCAAGCAGGGAGCGGTCAACCAGTTCCTCAAAATCAAAGCCTTCAATTTCTTTCATTTTTTGGTTGTATAAAATGGTCTTCCCTTTCAGATCAACAGCGTGAATACCTACTGCTACATGCTCTGCTGCAAACTTTAGAAAGGGCGACAAATCTATTTCTCCAGTAGTCAATCCAATCACCTCAAAAATATTTGAACTTTTTAATAGATAATACTTGAAAAATGCAACAATCTTTTGCATTATTATATATGGAAAGAGATTAGAAGTGCAAATATTTTTTGCGCTTATCCAAATTCGAGGAGGATTTACATGATTCCCTACAAACATGAACCATTTACTGATTTTTCAATTGAATCGAACCGCAATGCGTATTTAGAAGGTTTGAAAACAGTTGAAGCTTACTTAGGTCAAGACTACCCGCTAATTATCGGTGGCGAGCGTGTCATGACAGAAGACAAAATCGTTTCATTCAACCCGGCAGACAAAGAAGAAATCGTAGGCCGCGTTTCTAAATCAAATAAAGACTTAGCTGAAAAAGCGATGCAAAGTGCTCTTGAAGCGTTTAAAACATGGAAAAAAGTAAAACCGGAAGTGCGTGCAGACGTATTGTTTAAAGCTGCTGCAATCATCCGCCGCCGCAAACATGAATTCTCTGCGCTTTTAACTAAAGAAGCAGGTAAACCTTGGAACGAAGCAGATGCGGATACAGCTGAAGCAATCGATTTCCTTGAATATTACGGTCGCCAAATGCTTCGCCTTAAAGATGGCATGCCAGTAGAAAGCCGCCCGGGCGAGTACAACCGCTACGATTACATTCCTTTAGGTGTTGGTGTTGTCATTTCACCTTGGAACTTTGCTTTCGCTATCATGGCAGGTACAACTGTTGCAGCGATGGTAACTGGAAACACGGTTCTATTGAAGCCGGCTTCAACAACTCCGGTAGTTGCTTACAAATTTATCGAAGTTCTTGAAGAAGCGGGCATGCCAGCAGGCGTCGTCAACTACATTCCAGGACCTGGCGGAGAAGTAGGGGACTACTTGGTAGACCACCCACAAACTCGCTTTATCTCATTCACGGGTTCACGTGCTGTCGGACTTCGCATCGCAGAACGTTCTTCTAAAGTAAACGAAGGGCAAATCTGGATGAAACGTTTAATCGCTGAAATGGGCGGAAAAGATACAATGGTCGTAGATAAAGAAGCGGACCTTGAACTTGCTGCACAATCCATCGTGAAATCTGCATTCAGCTTCAGTGGACAAAAATGTTCAGCAGCTTCACGCGCTGTAATCGTTGAAGATGTATACGACCAAGTAGTAGATCGTGTTATCGAATTAACGGGTGAATTGACAATCGGAAACCCTGTTGACCAAAACAACTTTATGGGACCGGTTATTGACTCAGCTGCTTTCAAAAAAATCACAGACTACATTGAAATCGGAAAAGAAGAAGGCCGTCTAGTTGCCGGTGGTACTGGAGATGACTCTACAGGTTATTTCGTGAACCCGACAATTTTCGCTGATCTTGATCCGAACTCACGCATTATGCAAGAAGAAATTTTTGGCCCGGTCATCGGCATTTCAAAAGCTAAAGACTTTACTGAAGCAATCGAAATCGCTAACAACACTGAGTACGGTTTGACTGGAGCGGTTATTACAAACAACCGTGAACATTTGGAGCAGGCACGTGAAGATTTCCATGTCGGAAACTTGTACTTCAACCGCGGATGCACAGGCGCTATCGTTGGATACCAGCCATTTGGCGGATTCAACATGTCTGGAACTGACTCAAAAGCAGGCGGACCGGATTACCTGACGCTTCACATGCAAGCAAAAACAACTTCAGAGATGTTATAATAATTCATTAAATGTTATAATAATTCATAATTAAGGCAGACGATAAGTCTGCCTTTTTTAAAAAAGGAGGAAATAACATGACAAAAACACAAGAAATTATTCAAACTACTGAAAAGTACGGGGCTAACAACTACCATCCACTTCCGATTGTTATCACAGAAGCACAAGGGGTTTGGGTGACTGATCCAGAAGGCAATAAATTCATGGATATGCTGTCTGCTTATTCTGCAGTAAACCAAGGACATCGCCATCCGAAAATTATCCAGGCATTAAAAGACCAAGCAGACCGTGTGACGTTGACTTCGCGTGCGTTCCATAACGATATGCTGGCGCCGTGGTATGAAATGATCTGCAAAATCTCCGGCAAAGAAATGGCATTGCCAATGAACACTGGTGCTGAAGCTGTAGAAACCGCTTTCAAAGCGGCTCGCCGTTGGGCCTATGACGTTAAAGGCGTGGAAGAAAACAAAGCGGAAATCATTGCATGCAACGGAAACTTCCATGGCCGTACAATGACGGCTGTTTCTTTATCATCTGATCCTGAATACCGCAGAGGCTTTGGCCCAATGCTTCCAGGCATCAACTTAATTCCTTTCGGCGATTTGGAAGCCTTGAAAAATGCCATCACGCCGAACACTGCTGCATTCCTGATTGAGCCAATCCAAGGCGAAGCTGGAATCATTATGCCGGAAGAAGGATTCTTGAAAGCTGCAAGAGAACTTTGCCGCGAAAACAATGTTTTGTTTATTGCTGACGAAATCCAATGCGGCCTTGCGCGTACTGGCAAAATGTTCGCCTGTGAATGGGAAGATGTAAACCCGGATATGTACATACTCGGTAAAGCACTAGGCGGCGGCGTATTCCCGATTTCTTGTGTAGTAGCTGACCACGAAGTCCTTGGCGTTTTTAACCCGGGTTCGCATGGTTCTACGTTTGGCGGAAATCCGCTTGCTTGTGCAGTATCCATTGCATCGATGGAAGTGCTGCAAGATGAGAAACTGGCTGATCGTTCTTTGGAACTGGGCGACTATTTCATGGGCAAATTGCGTGAAATTGACCACCCATCTATCAAAGAAGTTCGCGGCCGCGGATTGTTCATTGGAATGGAGCTTACAGAAGAGGCCCGTCCATATTGCGAACAGTTAAAAGAACTGGGGCTATTGTGCAAAGAAACGCATGATACTGTTATCCGTTTTGCACCACCACTTATTATTTCAAAAGAAGATCTGGACTGGGCAATTGAGCGCATCCAAAAAGTCTTTTCAAAATAAGATGTTCCTGACACATGCAAAGTGAATTATGTTACACTAGTTGCGGAGTAATTACTATGATATAAAGAGGCGAATTAAAACAATGGCTGAAAACCTGAATTTGTTGACGTCAACACAGAACGTTATCAAAACTGCATTGGATAAACTCGGATACGAAGAAGCTATGTACGAACTTCTGAAAGAACCAATGAGAATTATGGAAGTTCGTATTCCCGTACGTATGGATGATGGGAAAACAAAAGTGTTTACTGGATTCCGTGCGCAGCATAACGATGCTGTCGGACCGACAAAAGGGGGAGTTCGTTTCCACCCTGAAGTAAACCGTGAAGAAGTTATGGCTCTATCTATGTGGATGACGCTGAAATGCGGTATCGTTGATTTGCCATATGGCGGTGGTAAAGGCGGCATTATTTGTGACCCACGTGAAATGTCTATGCATGAAATTGAGAAACTGAGCCGCGGCTATGTTCGCGCGATCAGCCAGATCGTTGGACCGAACAAAGACATTCCGGCTCCAGACGTTTTCACAAACTCTCAAATCATGGCTTGGATGTTCGATGAATACAGCAAAATTGATGAATTCAATTCACCTGGATTTATTACCGGAAAACCGATTGTTCTTGGGGGCTCTCAAGGCCGGGACAAAGCAACTGCTCAAGGGGTAACCATTGTTCTTAATGAAGCTGCTAAAAAACGTGGTTTGGAAATGAAAGGCGCACGCGTTGTCATTCAAGGTTTCGGGAATGCCGGCAGTTTCTTGGCTAAATTCTTGCATGATCAAGGCGCTAAGATTGTCGGGATTTCAGACGCTTATGGCGCACTTCACGATCCGGATGGTTTGGATGTAGAATACTTGCTTGACCGCCGCGACAGTTTCGGAACAGTGACTACCTTGTTTGATAACACGATCACCAATAAAGAATTGTTTGAATTGGATTGCGACATCATTGTTCCTGCTGCAATTTCCAACCAAATTACAGCAGACAACGCACCAAATATCAAAGCTTCCATCGTAGTTGAAGCGGCAAACGGCCCGACAACTTCAGAAGCGACAAAGATTTTAACTGAACGTGGCATCCTTTTGGTCCCTGATGTACTGGCAAGTGCCGGCGGTGTTACCGTATCTTACTTTGAATGGGTACAGAACAACCAAGGTTACTACTGGACTCAAGAAGAAGTGGATGAGAAATTGACGAAAAAACTAGTGGACGCTTTTGAAAATGTCTACAATGTTGCTACTACACGCAATATCGATATGCGCCTTGCTGCCTATATGGTAGGAGCACGCAGAACTGCAGAAGCTGCTCGCTTCCGCGGATGGGTATAAGCATCTAAAGAAAAGCCGCTCGGGAAATATTCCGAGCGGCTTTTTGGTTTAAATTTTTTGCGTTTTTAATACAGAAAATCCATAATAGGAGAAGAAAAGGAGGCTGAACAGATGAATGCATTTTCATTTTACAACCCGGTGAAGTTAATATTCGGTAAAGGCCAGTTGGAGGCAGTTAAAAAAGAGTTGCCGAAATTTGGCAAGAAAGTTTTGGTTGTCTACGGCGGAGGCAGCATCAAGAAGAACGGTTTATATGATGAAGTGATGCAGGCCTTGGCTGAAGCGGATCTGGAAGTTTTCGAATTGGCAGGAGTGGAACCAAACCCGCGCATTTCAACAGCTAGACGCGGCATTGAAATTTGTAAAAAAGAAGGCATTGAAATGCTATTGGCAGTAGGCGGCGGATCTGTTATTGACTGCGCGAAACTGATTGCTTGCGGAGCTACATATGAAGGCGATGCATGGGACTTTGTTTCCCGCAAAGCTAAGCCGGAAAGCGCTTTGCCATTCGGTACAGTGTTGACTCTGGCTGCAACCGGTTCTGAGATGAACTCAGGTTCCGTTATCACCAATGAAGAAACACAGGAAAAGTACGGCTGGGGCAGCCCGCTGTCATTCCCGAAATTCTCGATTTTGGATCCAACCTATACCATGTCGGTTCCTAAAAACCATACGGTTTATGGGATTGTGGACATGATGTCTCATATTTTTGAACAGTACTTCAACAACGCCACCAATACACCGGTGCAAGACCGGATGTGTGAAGGGGTCTTAAAAGCAGTAATCGAGACTGCACCGAAATTACTGGAAGATCTGCAGAGCTATGAGCACCGCGAAACGATTCTATTCGCTGGGACAATGGGCTTGAACAACTTCCTTCAGATGGGGTATAACGGCGACTGGGCGACTCACAATATCGAGCACGCTGTGTCAGCGGTCTACGATATTCCACATGCAGGTGGATTGGCGATTCTCTTCCCGCAGTGGATGCGCCATAATGTCAAAGTAAACCCTTCTCGGTTTGCCCAGATGGCAGTGCGCGTCTTTGATGTGAATCCGGAAGGCAAAACAGAGGAAGAAACGGCATTTGAAGGAATCGACCGTTTGCAGGAGTTCTGGACCTCTCTTGGCGCGCCGACCCGTTTAAACTACTATGATATCGATGATTCGAAAATCGATGTAATGGTTGAAAAAGCGATGGTCTATGGAGAATTCGGCAACTTTACAAAACTGAAAGATGAAGATGTGAAAGAAATTTTGCAAGCCTCTCTATAAGATAAAAAAAGCTTGAGCGCATTTTAACAGCGCTCAAGCTTTTTTTATTGTTTAGAAAGGTTTGCATTTGTTTCAGGATTTTTGCTTACATGGGTCCAGTGTTTGACTCCGTCATCTGCATCCAACGAGACAATGACATCGTCAACACTCGGCTGACTCAGAATCAGTTCAGCCAAACGATCTTGAAGCAAGTCAGCTTCCGGCACGTTGAGGGAGGGGTTTACTTCAACTTTAGTTTCTACATGTAGGAATTCGCCTTCCTTGATCACTTCAAGTTTGCGGATATCTCTTACGTCTGGATGATCACTCAACAAACGGGCGATATGATTGACCATTTGTTCATCAGTTTCTCCGATAGCACCACGGGCATTTTCAAGAAATACTTTAGTGACTACGTAAAACATCATTAATCCGATGGCAATGGATGCGGCTCCTTCAATCGCAAGGAATCCAGTGTAATGGGCGATCAATACAGCGATCAATGCAAGCACGCCACCGGAAGTCGCGACTAGGTCTTCCAGGAACACGAGCTTCGTTGCAGGTTTTGCCCGGTTCATATGAGCGAAACTGGTTGTTAACGGAGCCATTGCGCCTCCTTTAACGCCGGCTTCATGAAGGATTTCTTTTCCAGCTTTATATAGAACGAAAGTTTCTAAGATGATAGCAATTGAGAGAACGATAACACTGATGATAAATCCTTCAGCTTCAACAGGGTGAGTCATTTGGTGCCAGCCTTCAATAATCGTTTCGTATGCCATGATGCCGACAATAAGGACAGCTCCAAGCAGCACGATATTCAGCAGCCGGCCAAATCCATTAGGAAATCGCTCGGTCGGTGCTTTTTTGGATAATGCTGATCCGATAAAGACGAAAAATTGGTTTGCTGCATCGCCGATCGAGTGCATAGTTTCTGCAAACATTGCCACGTTGCCGGTAAAGAAGAAGGCCACACCTTTCATAATTGCGATAAATGTGTTCGTAATGGCCGCGTACAAGGATGGCTTGTTGCCTCCTTTAAGCAATGTAAAAAATTCTCCCATTCAAATTCCTCCTCAACTAATCAATTCAATTTCAATGTGTTCAACATACTGGATCCTGCCAATCTCCTGATAAAGAACAATCGTTTCTTTCTCCTGAAGAAAAGAAGCTCGAATGGATAATTTGTGCTGGCTCCGATCCTCTTTTTCCTGATGATCATAAATGGAAAGAGCTTCGATTACCACTCCGATTGCTTTTATCTCATCCACTATGGCCGGAATTGCGTTTTGTTCGGATGTAACCACCCGGATATTAGCCTCTACCATCCGCAGCCTTTTGGGGCCGAGTTTAAAAAGGAGGGGAGGGATAACTTCAATTCCGATTAAAATGATTAGCACAGAAACGGCAGCTTCAATATAGAATCCAGCTGCGACCGCAATTCCGATTCCTCCAGCTCCCCAAATCATCGCAGCAGTCGTTAATCCGGAGATCGAATCATTGCCGCGTTTTAAAATGACTCCTGCTCCAAGAAAACCGATGCCGGAAACGATTTGTGCAGCCAAACGGAGGGGATCCATTGTGATATTCACATTGGCGTATTCGCTGCCTTCAGCAATATATGCAGACTCAATGGAAATAATCGTCAGCAGGCAACTGAAAGTAGCGATGACAATGCTTGTCTTTAAGCCCACTGGCTTTCTTTTTAATTCCCTTTCCAACCCGATCACTAAACTTAATATGGCAGCTAAAAATAATTTCAAAAAAGTTTCGAGTGATGAAATTTCAAGGGCAGAAAAAAAGTCTATAAGTTTGGCCTCCTTTCGTTTCGAGTATTGATAAAGAAGATTGGACATGTCACACTAATAGAAGTGCGAAAAATATGTACAGTTGAAACGACAGTCCGAAAGAAAGAGAGGCATTATTATGGAAAAGCCAGTGGTCCATCCTTTTATTCCGATCATAATCGGTGTTTTCTCAGTTGCACTTTCTGCAATCTTTGTGAAAATGACGACTGCTGATTCGGGAGTTACAGCATTTTACCGCATGCTGTTCTCAATTTTGATCATGAGTCCGATCTTCTTTATGAAATATACCCATGAAATCAAGAAGCTAAGCAAAAGAGATTGGATTTTCACTTCAATCGCTGGGATTTTCTTAGCATTTCATTTCATTTTATGGTTTGAATCTTTGAATTATACGTCCGTGGCTAGTTCAACGGTTCTCGTAACACTGCAGCCGCTATTCGCTTTTATTGGTACGTATCTTTTTTTTAAAGAGCATATTTCCCTCAAGACCTTAATTTCCGGAATGATTGCAGTGCTAGGGAGCGTATTGATCGGTTACGGGGATTTCAAGATAAGCGGAACCGCTTTATATGGAGATGTGTTAGCTTTAATCGCTTGTGCATTAATTACGGGCTATCTGCTTTTTGGGCAGGACGTTCGAAAAAGACTTTCGCTAATTACTTATACATTTGTAGTTTATAGCGTTAGCACACTAACATTATTCTTCTATATCATATTCAAAGGCGAATCATTTGGGCCTTATCCGGCTAGCGAATGGATGTGGTTCTTGTTATTGGCGATCATTCCAAACCTTCTCGGGCATACATTATTTAACTGGTCGCTTAAGTGGGTGAGCACGAATGTGATTTCCATTGCCATTCTTTTTGAGCCGGTAGGGGCGGCAATACTGGCTTATTACATACTTGGAGAGACCTTGAGCGCCAGTCAGATTATCGGCGGAAGTGTAGTGTTGGCGGGGATTATCTTGTTCGTTGCCGACTACCAAAAAATAAAATCAATCTTTTTTAAGAAAAAGGGTTGATTTTATCCGCTGGGCGGTTTATATTTATACATGTCCTTAAGACGACGCGAAAAAATATTTTAAAATAGTATTGACTTCGAATCTCAAGTAGGATATATTAATAAAGTCGCCAATGAGCGGCGCACAAAACATGAACCTTGAAAACTGAACAGCAAAACGTCAACGAAAGACGTCACGAGCGCCTTGGCGCGAGAACGGCTTTTGCGAAGGTTGCCGCAGGCAATCGGCGCAAGGGTGCGTGAGCAACACGGTGTTCGTGGCTTAACATACTGATCAGGCTTTGGCCAGATCAAGCGACTCGTGCGTTCTTCGGAACGGCGAGACGCCAGCAGAATTTGAGCAAGTCAGTTCTCTATAATGGAGAGTTTGATCCTGGCTCAGGACGAACGCTGGCGGCGTGCCTAATACATGCAAGTCGAGCGGAACACTTGGAGCTTGCTCCAAGCGTTTAGCGGCGGACGGGTGAGTAACACGTGGGCAACCTGCCCTGCAGATCGGGATAACTCCGGGAAACCGGTGCTAATACCGAATAGTTTGACCTCCCTCCTGGGAGGTTACGGAAAGACGGTTTCGGCTGTCACTGCAGGATGGGCCCGCGGCGCATTAGCTAGTTGGTGGGGTAACGGCCCACCAAGGCGACGATGCGTAGCCGACCTGAGAGGGTGATCGGCCACACTGGGACTGAGACACGGCCCAGACTCCTACGGGAGGCAGCAGTAGGGAATCTTCCGCAATGGACGCAAGTCTGACGGAGCAACGCCGCGTGAGTGATGAAGGTTTTCGGATCGTAAAACTCTGTTGCGAGGGAAGAAACCGTGCCAGCTAACTACTGGCACCTTGACGGTACCTCGCCAGAAAGCCACGGCTAACTACGTGCCAGCAGCCGCGGTAATACGTAGGTGGCAAGCGTTGTCCGGAATTATTGGGCGTAAAGCGCGCGCAGGCGGTCCTTTAAGTCTGATGTGAAAGCCCACGGCTCAACCGTGGAGGGTCATTGGAAACTGGGGGACTTGAGTGCAGAAGAGGAAAGTGGAATTCCATGTGTAGCGGTGAAATGCGTAGAGATGTGGAGGAACACCAGTGGCGAAGGCGACTTTCTGGTCTGTAACTGACGCTGAGGCGCGAAAGCGTGGGGAGCAAACAGGATTAGATACCCTGGTAGTCCACGCCGTAAACGATGAGTGCTAAGTGTTAGGGGGTTTCCGCCCCTTAGTGCTGCAGCTAACGCATTAAGCACTCCGCCTGGGGAGTACGGCCGCAAGGCTGAAACTCAAAGGAATTGACGGGGGCCCGCACAAGCGGTGGAGCATGTGGTTTAATTCGAAGCAACGCGAAGAACCTTACCAGGTCTTGACATCCCGCTGACCGCCTTGGAGACAAGGCTTTCCCTTCGGGGACAGCGGTGACAGGTGGTGCATGGTTGTCGTCAGCTCGTGTCGTGAGATGTTGGGTTAAGTCCCGCAACGAGCGCAACCCTTGATCTTAGTTGCCAGCATTCAGTTGGGCACTCTAAGGTGACTGCCGGTGACAAACCGGAGGAAGGTGGGGATGACGTCAAATCATCATGCCCCTTATGACCTGGGCTACACACGTGCTACAATGGACGGTACAAAGGGCTGCCAACCCGCGAGGGGGAGCCAATCCCAGAAAACCGTTCTCAGTTCGGATTGCAGGCTGCAACTCGCCTGCATGAAGCCGGAATCGCTAGTAATCGTGGATCAGCATGCCACGGTGAATACGTTCCCGGGCCTTGTACACACCGCCCGTCACACCACGAGAGTTTGTAACACCCGAAGTCGGTGAGGTAACCCTTGTGGAGCCAGCCGCCGAAGGTGGGACAGATGATTGGGGTGAAGTCGTAACAAGGTAGCCGTATCGGAAGGTGCGGCTGGATCACCTCCTTTCTAAGGATAATCTCGGAACGAAACCTGCGGGTTTCGGTTGACGTTTTGCGTTCAGTTTTGAAGGTTCACTGAAAGGCGAAAAACGCCGTTCAGCTCAACCGGCTGCTGGAAGGCTTGACTTGACATGCTTGCATGTCGAAGGAAAGCGTGAAGCAGACGCGGGAGCTGGCGTTTGGAGCTGGACATGACACTTCAACCCTTGTTCTTTGAAAACTGGATATGACGACATTGAAACAACGAAAACAAGCAACACGAGTGATGAGACCGATTTTTTCGGTCGACTTTCTAATGGTTAAGTTAGAAAGGGCGCACGGTGGATGCCTTGGCACTAGGAGCCGAAGAAGGACGGCACTAACACCGATATGCTCCGGGGAGCTGTAAGTGAGCATTGATCCGGAGATTTCCGAATGGGGGAACCCACCGCCTTTAATGGGGCGGTATCCATGTGTGAATTCATAGCACATGAGAAGGCAGACCCAGGGAACTGAAACATCTAAGTACCTGGAGGAACAGAAAGCAAATGCGATTCCCTGAGTAGCGGCGAGCGAAACGGGATCAGCCCAAACCAAGAGGCTTGCCTCTTGGGGTTGTAGGACACTCAATACGGAGTTACAAAAGAAGCGGTTAGGCGAAGCGACCTGGAACGGTCCGCCACAGTGGGTAACAGCCCCGTAGCCGAAAATCGCTTCCCTCCTGAGTGGATCCTGAGTACGGCGGAACACGTGAAATTCCGTCGGAATCCGGGAGGACCATCTCCCAAGGCTAAATACTACCTAGTGACCGATAGTGAACCAGTACCGTGAGGGAAAGGTGAAAAGCACCCCGGAAGGGGAGTGAAACAGATCCTGAAACCGTGTGCCTACAACTAGTCAAAGCCCGTTTATGGGTGATGGCGTGCCTTTTGTAGAATGAACCGGCGAGTTACGATTGCATGCAAGGTTAAGGTGAGAAGCCGGAGCCGCAGCGAAAGCGAGTCTGAATAGGGCGAATGAGTATGCAGTTGTAGACCCGAAACCAGGTGATCTACCCATGTCCAGGGTGAAGGTAAGGTAACACTTACTGGAGGCCCGAACCCACGCACGTTGAAAAGTGCGGGGATGAGGTGTGGGTAGCGGAGAAATTCCAATCGAACCTGGAGATAGCTGGTTCTCTCCGAAATAGCTTTAGGGCTAGCCTCAAGATAGAGAATCCTGGAGGTAGAGCACTGTTTGGACTAGGGGCCCATCCCGGGTTACCGAATTCAGACAAACTCCGAATGCCAGTGATTTATGCTTGGGAGTCAGACTGCGAGTGATAAGATCCGTAGTCAAGAGGGAAACAGCCCAGACCACCAGCTAAGGTCCCCAAATATCCGTTAAGTGGAAAAGGATGTGGCGTTGCTTAGACAACCAGGATGTTGGCTTAGAAGCAGCCATCATTTAAAGAGTGCGTAATAGCTCACTGGTCGAGTGACACTGCGCCGAAAATGTACCGGGGCTAAACGGATTACCGAAGCTGTGGATGGACATCTCAGATGTCCGTGGTAGGAGAGCGTTCTAAGGGCGTCGAAGCGGGACCGGAAGGATCCGTGGAGCGCTTAGAAGTGAGAATGCCGGTATGAGTAACGAAAGACGGGTGAGAATCCCGTCCACCGAATGCCTAAGGTTTCCTGAGGAAGGCTCGTCCGCTCAGGGTCAGTCGGGACCTAAGTCGAGGCCGATAGGCGTAGACGATGGACAACAGGTTGATATTCCTGTACCACCTCCCCGCCGTTTGAGCAATGGGGGGACGCAGAAGGATAAGGCGAGCGCGCCGTTGGTTGAGCGCGTCCAAGCAGCAAGGTGGGAAACGAGGCAAATCCCGTTTCCGCAAACATTGAACTGTGACGGCAAGGGGCATTGCGCCCTGGAGTCCCTGATTTCACACTGCCAAGAAAAGCCTCTAGCGAGGCGGGAGGTGCCCGTACCGCAAACCGACACAGGTAGGCGAGAAGAGAATTCTAAGGTGAGCGAGTGAACTCTCGTTAAGGAACTCGGCAAAATGACCCCGTAACTTCGGGAGAAGGGGTGCTCTGGTAGGGTGTATAGCCCGAGAGAGCCGCAGTGAATAGGCCCAGGCGACTGTTTAGCAAAAACACAGGTCTCTGCAAAACCGTAAGGTGACGTATAGGGGCTGACGCCTGCCCGGTGCTGGAAGGTTAAGGGGAGTGCTTAGCGCAAGCGAAGGTGCGAACTGAAGCCCCAGTAAACGGCGGCCGTAACTATAACGGTCCTAAGGTAGCGAAATTCCTTGTCGGGTAAGTTCCGACCCGCACGAAAGGCGTAACGATCTGGGCACTGTCTCAACGAGAGACTCGGTGAAATTATAGTACCTGTGAAGATGCAGGTTACCCGCGACAGGACGGAAAGACCCCGTGGAGCTTTACTGCAGCCTGATATTGAATTTTGGTGCAACTTGTACAGGATAGGTAGGAGCCAGAGAACCCGGAGCGCCAGCTTCGGGGGAGGCGTCGGTGGGATACTACCCTGGTTGTATTGAAATTCTAACCCACGCCCCTGATCGGGGCGGGAGACAGTGTCAGGCGGGCAGTTTGACTGGGGCGGTCGCCTCCTAAAGAGTAACGGAGGCGCCCAAAGGTTCCCTCAGAATGGTTGGAAATCATTCGCAGAGTGTAAAGGCACAAGGGAGCTTGACTGCGAGACGTACAGGTCGAGCAGGGTCGAAAGACGGGCTTAGTGATCCGGTGGTTCCGCATGGAAGGGCCATCGCTCAACGGATAAAAGCTACCCCGGGGATAACAGGCTTATCTCCCCCAAGAGTCCACATCGACGGGGAGGTTTGGCACCTCGATGTCGGCTCATCGCATCCTGGGGCTGTAGTCGGTCCCAAGGGTTGGGCTGTTCGCCCATTAAAGCGGTACGCGAGCTGGGTTCAGAACGTCGTGAGACAGTTCGGTCCCTATCCGTCGCGGGCGCAGGAAATTTGAGAGGAGCTGTCCTTAGTACGAGAGGACCGGGATGGACACACCGCTGGTGTACCAGTTGTTCCGCCAGGGGCATCGCTGGGTAGCTATGTGTGGCCGGGATAAGTGCTGAAAGCATCTAAGCACGAAGCCCCCCTCAAGATGAGATTTCCCATTGCGCAAGCAAGTAAGATCCCTCAAAGACGATGAGGTAGATAGGTTCGGGGTGGAAGCGCGGCGACGCGTGCAGCTGACGAATACTAATCGATCGAGGACTTAACCAAACCCGTTGTTTTCACCATGTCGCATATCCAGTTTTGAAGGCGCAAGCCGCAGGTTTTTTGAAAAAAAAGCTTGCAATACCTTGTAGACTTGGTATAATAAAACTTGTCTTTCAAAAACAATCCAGTCCAGTGATGATGGCAAAGAGGCCACACCCGTTCCCATCCCGAACACGGAAGTTAAGCTCTTTTGCGCCGATGGTAGTTGGGGGTTTCCCCCTGTGAGAGTAGGACATTGCTGGGCATACATAACGGAGGATTAGCTCAGCTGGGAGAGCATCTGCCTTACAAGCAGAGGGTCGGCGGTTCGATCCCGTCATCCTCCACCATTTTTTCTCTTTCGCCGGAGTAGCTCAACTGGTAGAGCAACTGACTTGTAATCAGTAGGTTGAGGGTTCAAGTCCTTTCTCCGGCACCACTCATGTTTGAGCCATTAGCTCAGTTGGTAGAGCATCTGACTTTTAATCAGAGGGTCGAAGGTTCGAATCCTTCATGGCTCACCATTTTTACAACTTCATTATTGCCACGCGGGTGTGGCGGAACTGGCAGACGCACTAGACTTAGGATCTAGCGCCTTCGGGCGTGGGGGTTCGACTCCCTTCACCCGCACCATTTTTGCGGAAGTAGTTCAGTGGTAGAACGCCACCTTGCCAAGGTGGAGGTCGCGAGTTCGAACCTCGTCTTCCGCTCCATTTTTTTGCACAATCTTGCTAACC
The DNA here is from genome assembly GCF_030413595.1 of Planococcus liqunii. Taxonomy (NCBI): domain Bacteria; kingdom Bacillati; phylum Bacillota; class Bacilli; order Caryophanales; family Caryophanaceae; genus Planococcus; species Planococcus liqunii. The sequence goes on from NZ_CP129238.1 coordinate 1,311,577, forward strand.
CTAAGCCGGGGTGGCGGAACTGGCAGACGCACAGGACTTAAAATCCTGCGGTAGGTGACTACCGTACCGGTTCGATTCCGGTCCTCGGCACCATTAAGCAAAAAAACCGTAGGTTTTCTCCTATATTATAAGAAGCGCCCGTAGCTCAATTGGATAGAGTACTTGACTACGAATCAAGCGGTTAGAGGTTCGAGTCCTCTCGGGCGCGCCATATTTTCAACTCAGCAGTTTCAGTTCGGGAAGTAGCTCAGCTTGGTAGAGCACTTGGTTTGGGACCAAGGGGTCGCAGGTTCGAATCCTGTCTTCCCGACCATTCAATGGGGCCTTAGCTCAGCTGGGAGAGCGCCTGCCTTGCACGCAGGAGGTCAGCGGTTCGATCCCGCTAGGCTCCACCAACTATAATATTAAAGATCCTGGCGGCGTAGCTCAGCTGGCTAGAGCGTACGGTTCATACCCGTAAGGTCGGGGGTTCGATCCCCTCTGCCGCCACTTTTTTAGGACCTTTAGCTCAGTTGGTTAGAGCAGACGGCTCATAACCGTCCGGTCGCAGGTTCGAGTCCTGCAAGGTCCACCATTTATTATTATCACGGAGGAATACCCAAGTTTGGCTGAAGGGATCGGTCTTGAAAACCGACAGGGGAGTCAAATCCCGCGGGGGTTCGAATCCCTCTTCCTCCTCCATTTATTTTAAAATGTGTGGACTATCATTTTTAAACTTCTATATAATAGAAGAAACTCAATTATTATTGTCGCGGGGTAGAGCAAATCGCTGAACGAAGATAGCGATTAACACCGAAGCAGCCGAAAGGCGATGCAGGTGGCCATCAAGCGAAAAGCGTAAGAGTAACAATGTATCGCCTATATTATTGTCGCGGGGTAGAGCAGTTCGGTAGCTCGTCGGGCTCATAACCCGGAGGTCGCAGGTTCAAATCCTGCCCCCGCAACCAAAAAGGTCCCGTGGTGTAGCGGTTAACATGCCTGCCTGTCACGCAGGAGATCGCCGGTTCGATCCCGGTCGGGACCGCCATTTTTATCTTAATGATGTGGGTCAGTAGCTCAGTTGGTAGAGCATTAGATTGAAGCTCTAAGTGTCGGCGGTTCGATTCCGTCCTGACCCACCATTTTTTGCGGGTGTAGTTTAGTGGTAAAACCTCAGCCTTCCAAGCTGATGATGAGAGTTCGATTCTCTTCACCCGCTCCATTATACATATGGGCCTATAGCTCAGCTGGTTAGAGCGCACGCCTGATAAGCGTGAGGTCGATGGTTCGAGTCCATTTAGGCCCACCATTCCGAAGTAGCTCAGTGGTAGAGCACCGCACTGTTAATGCGATGGTCGTAGGTTCGAGTCCTACCTTCGGAGCCATACTGGGGAAGTACTCAAGTGGCTGAAGAGGCGCCCCTGCTAAGGGTGTAGGTCGGGAAACCGGCGCGAGGGTTCAAATCCCTCCTTCTCCGCCAGTAATTGGCCCCTTGGTCAAGCGGTTAAGACACCGCCCTTTCACGGCGGTAACACGGGTTCGAATCCCGTAGGGGTCATCTTAAAAGAGACATGCATTCAATTGCATGTCTCTTTTTTCTTTTGCTTAATTAAGGAATAGCCACTCTGGTCGGAGCGGCTATTCTTGTTGAACCACAAGTTCTTGTTTTTTTGTGGCTGCTTGGCTATGGATAATCATGCCGACCATCACTGTGGCGATTCCAATCCAGCCTAAAGAAGAAGGCAAAGCAATCGAGAGGAAAATCACTTCTCCCGCTAACGCAAACATTACTTCCAAAGACTGGGTGGCTTCTACAGCAGCCAGTTTTTTCATATCTTGGCGCACCATGTCTGTGGCCATGAAAAACAGGACCGTCGCCACCACCCCGGAACAAATGGCGACAAGCAATGATTGGAGCATCTGAGATGAACTTGGTGCCCCTTCAATCCACAATCCATAGCCAGAAAGCATGATCCAAAAAGGAAGACTCGCTAAGGTCATACCGAGAACACGTTGATATGCATCCAACCTGCCGTTGCAAAGTTCCATCATCTTGCGGTTGCCTAAGGGATAAGCAAATGAAGCTAAGAGTACGGGAAGAAAACCTAGTAGGAAGCTTTTTAAAGGCAACTGCTGAGCATTCTCCAGCTGCAGGAGCAAAACCCCTAAAAGAATGATGAGAGACAATGCTAATCCCCGATAAGGTATTTGTTCACGAACCAGAAGAGGGCCGTTTCGCGTCTGAATTGTAGAGTAGAACAACGGAGCCAATAAAGAACCTGAAATGATGGTAATTTGCCAAGTACCGGCAATCAGCCAGCCAGGAGAGTAGGCAGCTGCATAGCATAAGGGGGCATAAAAGAGGACGAATCCAATAAAGCTCCATAGCAGCCAGGCAATCGGATTGCTTTTCATTTCCGCTAGAAGCGGCTTTAGGTTTCTTCTAGCAAGTACTATCACCAGTAAAAATGGCACCATAAAGAGATAGCGCAAAGAGGCGCTCCAAATCCAGCTTCCTCCCGATAATTCCATACTGGCATTTAAAACAAAGGTGAAGGCAAAAAAGAAAGCTGCAAAAATTCCAATGGCAATAGGGCGCACATGATTTCCTCCTGCTTCTGAAAATTTATCTCAATATATCGCGTTTGTCCTTAGAGGTCAATGCAAGGCGCCGTTTCCTTTTCCAGATAGCAGCAATTTACTTGCCGAAGATCATGGCTACAAGTTCATGCTATTTTTTATTGAGTTAAACTTTAGAGATAATTTAGACATAAATGCGTTAGTTTTGGATTTCAATATAAGGGGAAATACAGCAAATGTTGTGCTGAATTTAGCAGAAAAGAGTATGATATAAGATAGAGATTAAATAGTGAAGCAGATTGTGCTTATATGGCACAACCAGTTTAAAACGGAGGGAAAAAGATGAATCCACAACAGTATTCATCGATTGAACAATATGCGGATACGCGCTACTCAGCGTACCGTTTTTACACTGAAACAATTGAAGTGTCGCGCATGTCGGCATTGGCTTTTTTTGAAGCCGGAGAAAAGCAGTATAAGGGAAAACGCATGTTTTGGCAAAACCGCGAAAAGACCTTTACCTTGGTTGGCCTTGGCCATGCGCATGTACTCGCTTCATCGGTTCAGCAAGGCCGCTTTGAGGAAATTAAGCAAAAGTGGGAGAGCCTGTGCAAACAGATTGTGAATGAAGAACCGGATGTCGAACCGATTTTATTCGGCGGTTTTTCATTTGATCCGTTAAATGAACTTGAAAGTGAATGGACGCATTTTCCGGAAGCTTATTTTGCAGTGCCTTCTTTCCAGTTGGTCATTAAAGATGATCAAGCCTACGTCAGCATCAATTTGATCACGGCAGAAAAGGAGACGTTCAATCAATTCGAGCTTATGCGAAAAGAACGTGACCGGCTGATCCATGCGGCACAGGTTCTAGAGTTGCCGAAGTATCAGAAACCGTTAGTAATGGACCGCACGGAAATCAAAAAAGAACAGTATCTTGATTCGATTGATAAAGTCACTGGCATCATTAAAGCGGAACAGGCAGAAAAAGTGGTCATTGCCCGGTCGTTGAAATTGGACTTTGAAGAGCCGCTTTCGGCTTCTTCGGCGTTGTACCAAGTTTCGGAAGAACAGCCCGAAAGTTTCTTGTTCGGGATGGAAGCAGAAACCCAGTTTTTCTTCGGCGCTACACCCGAACGCCTTGTAAAAGTGAAAGAAAGCCAGGCGTTGTCCACTTGTCTTGCCGGGTCGACTCCGCGCGGAAAAACCATGGAAAAAGATATGGAACTTGGGGAAGCATTGTTGAATGACAAGAAAAATCGGTCGGAACATCAATATGTAGTAGACATGATCCGTGAAGTATTCAATGGCCATACTTCACGTTTAACTGTGCCCAATGTCCCGAAACTGATGAAGATACGGGACATCCAGCATTTGCATACGCCGGTAGAAGGAGAGCTGAATTCCGGTTCTACCTTGTTTGACTTGGTCCGCGACTTGCATCCAACTCCGGCACTTGGCGGGGAGCCGAAACAAGAAGCTCTGGATATAATACGCGAGTATGAAACAATGAACCGGGGGTATTACGCGGCACCGGTTGGGTGGATTGATGCAAAAGGCGACGGGGAGTTTGCCGTAGCAATCCGCTCAGCGCTATTAAACGAAAAAGAAGCTTATTTATACGCAGGAGGCGGAATTGTAGAAGATTCCACACCTGAATCGGAGTACGATGAAACCTGGGTTAAATTCAGACCGATGCTGCGTGCACTTGGAGGTCTATTAAGTGACGAATCGTAAATCTTTAACTGAATATGTATCCGCATTTACCCATTCGCTCATGCATTTAGGCATCACGGATGTCGTCATCAGTCCAGGATCCCGTTCTACTCCGCTTGCCTATGCGTGCATGAAGCAAGAGGGCCTGACCGTTTACCGGCAAATTGATGAACGGTCGGCTGCATATTTTGCGCTTGGGATGGCCAAAGCATCCGGCAATCCGGTTATGCTGCTTTGCACTTCTGGAACAGCAGCAGCAAATTATTTTCCCGCTATTGTAGAAGCTTATTATGCAAGGGTGCCGCTTTTGGTCGTAACGGCAGACCGGCCGCACGAATTGCGTGAAGTCGGTGCTCCGCAGGCCATCAATCAAATCAATCTTTTCGGCTCCCATGTGAAATGGGCTACCGATTTGCCGATGCCGGAAGACAACAACTTGCTTGAATTTTTGGCGCGCCATTTGCATCGTTCGGTAGCAACGGCCAAAACAGAGCCAAAAGGGCCGGTGCATTTGAATGTGCCGTTCCGAGAACCTTTGCGGATTGATTTTGACCAGCCCTTTGAAAGCCGCGGAGAAATGATGCATTTCACCGGGGAATTTAAGCTGAATCAGGAGACGGAGACCTTCCTGCAAGGATTGCTGCAAACAGAGCGCGGCTTATTGGTAGTAGGGGAAATGGCAGCTCCGATGCCGCAAGAATTTTGGCAGTTTATTGCAGATTTGCAATGGCCGGTGCTTGCAGATCCATTGTCCAATCTGCGCGCCAACGTCAAACCGGAACATCAGCATTTAATCATCGATTCCTATGACGCGATTTTAAAAAGTGAGGCGTTCAAGGAATCGATGGCGCCGGAAGTGGTCATCCGCATCGGGCCGCAGCCGGTATCCAAACCGCTGACTTTGTATTTGGCAGCGGTTAAACCGAAAACCTATGTTGTTTTTGATGAAAGCGCGATGATGCGCGATGCCCAGTCGGTTGTGACGCATCACATTCAATCGGCTGCTAAGGGCTTGTGGCAGTTGCCACTCGAAGCGAGAGAAAACAATGCCTATACAGCAAAATGGCAGCAGGCATCCGAATTGTATTGGCAATTGATGGACCAGCATTGCGAAAAAGAACTGGACGAAGGCGTATTGGCAAAAGTGCTGTTTGATGAACTGGAAGGGTGCCATTTGGTGGTCAGCAGCAGTATGCCGATCCGCGACTTGGATACGTATTTCCAGACAACCGATTGTGATGTGGTGGTTTATGCCAATCGCGGAGCAAACGGAATTGATGGCGTGGTTTCAACCGCTTTCGGTGTGCAGGCGGCGGTTAAACGCCCAACTTATTTATTGATTGGAGACTTATCGTTCCTGCATGATATGAACGGGTTGATTGCTTCAAAAATGCAGGAAACGGATTTGACAATCGTGGTGATGAACAATGATGGAGGCGGGATTTTCTCTTATTTGCCGCAGTCGGAGGAAGAGCGTTATTTTGAAGACTTGTTTGGAACGCCGACAGGGATGAATTTTGAAGATGCTGCACGTATGTATGATACGGAATATGCCTCTGCAAAGACGAAAGAAGAGCTTGTGCAAGCATTGCGTACGCCAAAACAAAAAGCCGTTAAAATCATTGAAGTCTTTACCGATAGACAACAAAACGTGAAGGTCCACCGGAAGCTGTGGAACCGGCTGAGCGAGGAGCTGTCGAAGTAATGGAGATGGAGATTGCCGGGGTTCGGTATTATGTAGAAGTTTTGAATACGGACAAAGCGCCGACCATCGTTTTCCTCCATGGTTTTACCGGAAGCTCGAAAACCTGGGACGAAGTGGTGAAGTTTTTCCCGGATTACAAAATTGTACAGGTTGATTTGATCGGCCATGGCAGAACGGAATCACCGGAAGATTCGGCGCGTTATACGATGGAGCGGCAAATCGATGATTTGGACGTGCTTCTTCGCCACTTGAAAATAGACGACTTTGCTTTAGTCGGCTATTCGATGGGCGGGCGCACAGCACTTGCTTATGCCTGTACGCATCCCGAACGCCTGAGAGCGCTAGTGTTGGAAAGTTCGTCTCCCGGTTTGAAAACCGTTTCGGACCGCTTGGAGCGGCAGCAGCGCGACAGTGAGCTGGCGTTAAAAATTTTGGCGAATGGCATTGCTTCATTTGTGAATAGCTGGGAGAATATTCCGCTGTTTAACAGCCAGAAAAGTTTACCGGTAAACGTCAGACAAGCGGTTCGGGCAGAGCGGCTATCCCAAAATCCATTGGGCCTTGCTAACAGCCTGATCGGCATGGGCACAGGCAGCCAGTCTTCCTACTGGGGCAAACTCAATAAGCTGGAAGTTACCGTTTTGCTGCTGAGCGGCACATTGGATCCCAAGTTTATGGCGATTGCCGATGAGATAAAACAAGCATTGCCGAAAGTCCAGCACGGCGTTATTGAAGCGGGCCATGCATTACATGTGGAAAAACCCGCTGAATTTGCTACAATGGTAAAGGAGTATTTGAGTTTATATTATCGAGGAGGAAAATCATGACACGCGAATGGGTTACAGAACGTACATATGAAGATATCAAGTATGAAACGTACAACGGCATTGCTAAAATTACAATCAACCGTCCGGAGGTGCGCAATGCATTCCGTCCGAAAACCGTACATGAAATGATCGATGCATTTTCACGTGCACGCGATGATTCAAAAGTAGGCGTTATCGTTCTAACGGGCGAAGGCGAAAAAGCATTCTGTTCTGGAGGCGATCAATCGGTACGCGGACACGGCGGCTATGTTGGGGAAGATGAAATTCCCCGCTTGAACGTATTGGATCTGCAGCGTTTGATCCGTGTGATTCCAAAACCGGTTGTTGCCATGGTGGCTGGATATGCCATCGGAGGCGGACACGTCCTGCACGTGGTATGCGACTTGACGATTGCTGCTGACAACGCACGCTTCGGCCAAACAGGTCCTCGTGTCGGTTCATTTGATGCCGGCTATGGTTCCGGTTATTTGGCCCGCATCATCGGCCATAAGAAAGCACGTGAAATTTGGTACCTATGCCGTCAATACGACGCTCAGGAAGCGCTTGATATGGGCTTAGTCAATACAGTGGTCCCTTACGAGCAATTGGAAGATGAAACCGTAAAATGGTGTGAAGAAATGCTTGAAATGAGCCCAACTGCACTACGCTTTGTAAAAGCGGCAATGAATGCCGATACAGACGGCCTTGCTGGACTTCAGCAAATGGCTGGAGACGCGACATTGCTTTACTACACAACCGACGAGGCAAAAGAAGGACGCGACGCGTTTAAAGAAAAACGCAAACCGGATTTCGGCCAATTCCCTCGTTTCCCTTGATCAACGAATAAACAGAAGCTGTCCTCTTCAGGGGCAGCTTTTTTTAAAGAAAGGATTTTTTGCAATGACGTATCCGAATTGGCTGAGCCAGCGTAGCTTCTTAAGCGGGAGCCGTATGGCTTTATCTTTCAAGGAACAGCAATGGACATTTGAGGAAATCAATGAATTGGCGCTTGAGTATGCCGGAAAACTTTCAGCGCTCGGCGTCCGGCAAGAGTCGCGCGTCGCCATCCTGGCCAAGTCCAACCCTGAGTTTGTCTTTGTCATGTACGGGTGCCTGCATGTCGGCTGTGAAATGGTCATGCTCAATGAACGCCTGGCTGCACCGGAACTTGCTTACCAGATCGACGATTCAAAAGCTGAATTTGTTTTGGCCGATGATGAGCTGCAAGGAAAAGTGGCGGACCGGAATCCGGTTTTATTCAGCGCCATTCGGGAGACGGTTCCGGCATCTTTTGAAGTCCAGCCTCAGTGGGACAAAGAACGCACCATTTCGATCATGTATACATCCGGGACAACGGGCAATCCGAAGGGAGTCCGCCAAACGGCAGAAAACCATTTTTCGAGCGCTGTTTCGTCAGCGCTGAATATTGGCATCTCACCGGAAGATGTCTGGCTTTGTTCTGTGCCGCTCTTTCATATCAGCGGATTTTCAATTTTGATGCGGTCGCTGATTTATGGCATGGGTGTTCGGTTGTACGAGAAATTCGATGCAAAACGCAGTGCGGAAGAAATCTGCAATGGCACAGTGACCCATATGTCGCTGGTCGGCGTCATGCTCGAACGCGTATTGAGCAATGTGGAAGAAGCGTCCATGAATGCGTCGACGCGATTTAAAGCGATTCTTGCAGGGGGCGGACCGATTCCTGTGGCGTATATCCAGCGAGCTGAACGGTGCGGCATCCCGGTTCTCCAAACCTACGGCATGACCGAAACGTCCTCCCAAACCACGACGTTGCAATCTGCAGATGCAGAGCGGAAAATCGGCTCTTCCGGAAAGCCTTTGTTTTTGTATCAAGTGAAAATTGAAGGAACCGGCCAGCCGGGTGAAAAAGGAGAGATTTTGATTCAAGGGCCGCAAGTGACACCGGGGTATATTGGCAAGTTTTCGGACCGCAATGTTAAGGAAGACGGCTGGCTCCATACAGGGGACATCGGTTATATGGATGAAGAAGGCTTTTTATTCGTCATTGACCGGCGCTCGGATTTAATCGTTTCAGGCGGGGAAAATATCTACCCGGCCGAGATTGAGAAAGTGCTGCTTGCGCATCCAGCTGTCCGGGAAGCAGGCGTATGCGGGGTGCCGGATGCGCAATGGGGCGAAATTCCGGCCGCGTTTGTTGTATTGAATGCACCAGCAGAAGCAGAGGAATTAATCGCTTACTGCAAGAAACAAATTGCCTCCTATAAAGTACCGAAGCGTTTATCCTTTGTTGAAGCGCTGCCGCGCAATGCATCGAACAAACTGCTCAGAAGAGAGCTGAAGCTATGGAACTGACCATTTCGGCCATTGATATATATGAAGTGAAAAAACCATTAAAACAGCCGTTCAAGACCTCTTTACAGACAGTGGAAGAGCGGGAAAGCCTGATTGTGAAAGTCAGCGACGCAGAAGGCTCGGGAGGCTACGGAGAGTGTGTCGCGTTCACGACCCCTTGGTACACGGAAGAAACGGTGGCAAGCTGCCGTTTTGTCATTCAAGAAGTGCTGATTCCGTTATTGCTGCATCAAAACCTGAAGCATCCCGGACAAGTCAACCGGATTTTCCAGCAAGTGAAAGGCAACCGGATGGCGAAAGCGGCTGTTGAGATGGCTGTCTGGGATTTGTTTGCCAAGAAAAAAGGCGTGCCGCTATGGAAACTGGTCGGCGGAGAAAAAAAGGCGATCCCGGCAGGCATTGTCGTGGCTGCAGATCCTGAGAACATTGAAAGCCAGGTGGCAAAGGCAACTGCTGCAGGATACAAACGCGTTAAAATCAAAATCAGTCCGTTATCTGATTTGGATTTGCTGTCAGGCATCATCCGGAAATACCCGGAGCAGCTGTTTTTCGCAGATGCCAATGGCACCTTTGCGGAAGAAACCTTTGAACAATTGCTAGAACTTGACCAGGCTGGCTTTGCCTTGATCGAACAGCCTTTTGGGGAAGAACAATGGGAGCTCCATGCAAAAGCAAAGAAGTCCATGAAAACTGCTATTTGCCTGGATGAAAGCATCCGCAGTTTTGAAGACGTCCAACGGATGATTGAAGAACAAGCAGGAGATATGATTGTCCTGAAGATGGGGCGCCTTGGCGGCTGGAGTGAGACGCTGAAGGTTGCCAGACTATGCAATAACCATTCCATCGGCATGTGGGTTGGCGGGATGATCGAGTTCGGTGTATCAAAAGCGCACAATTTGGCTTTGGCATCTTTGCCGGAGATCATCTTGCCCGGCGATTTTTCCGATTCGCTTCATTTTTGGCAGGAAGATATTGTCTTCCCGGAAATCCGCGTGGACAATGGTGAGGTGATGTTGAGCGAAGAGAACGGCATCGGTTACGAAGTGAAAATATGAATAAGGCTGAATCCTTTTTGGATTTCAGTCTTTTTTTGTTAAGATAAGAAATATGATAGTAGAATTTTCGAAATCTACCGAATAGGAAAAGGAAGGGAGGAAATATTATGAAAAACTTTACTAAAGCCACTATCCATAATTTATCTATCGGTACTCCGAAAACTTTGAAATATGGAAATGGCAAAGAAATGCAATCAGCTATTGAAAAACAAGCAGTCGAGCGGGTATTTTTGGCGAAAGAAGGGTTCCACGGGGACCAAGTAGCAGATTTAAAACATCACGGCGGACCAGAACGGGCCGTGTGCATTTACCCAGCGGAGCATTACCCGCTATGGGAACAGGAATTCCAGAAGCCGCTGCCGCCGGCAACATTCGGAGAAAACCTGACAGTGTCAGGCATGCTGGAACAGGATGTATACATCGGCGATATTTTCCGGATTGGCGATGCAATTATTCAAGTGACGCAAGGAAGAGTGCCTTGCCAAACCATTGATCGCCGGCTGGAAATGACCCCTTTAATGAAACGGATGGTGAAGACCGGTTTTACCGGGTATCTTTGCCGGGTTCTTGAAGAAGGAGAAATTCGAGCGGATTCGGACATTGAATTAATTGAGTCACATCCTGAACAGATCTCTGTTCTTTATACCAATGAAGTGAATTTCCACCGAGCAAAAGACATCGAGGCAATGACAAAGATATTAAAAGTAGATGCATTGGCAGAAGAATGGCGGAAACATTTCGAGAAACGGCTGGAGAAGCTGACTGCTTCCCAATAAAGAATTGAAATACAGGCAAGAAAATAGATGAGATGATCGGTGATCCGCCAAAAATGAGCTATTCGAAAGCAAATTTTATCCCAAAAAGGATGTAGATGAATGTCAGGGGGGATGAATCTTTTGCTAACGTACAATGGAAAGTCGAGCGGTCTAAGAGGAGGCGTGCTAATGAGAGGGATTGTTTCTCTATTACTATTGGGATTTACGTTTCTAATGTTCAATGATTTTTTTCCTGAAGCATTGCCGGGTTTGAATGTTTCCAAATGGATCGTTTTACTGCTTTTCTTAGTTATTTTCATTTGCATAAGCGTTTCGGCTGATAAAGAACTAGAGGAACACCGAACATTAAAATGGACTTTATTTAGCAGCTTGTATTTAATGTTTGTAATCATCGGTATGAGTTTGCTTGGCGGCCAATCCACATCTGGAATTTCTCTGGACAGCCCCATCGTATGGGCATTGTTTTTGGTGTCGCTTTTCCAAATTTCAGTTCAGCTAAAGCGCCGGAATTCAAAAAAATCACAAGAACTATAAAAAGCTTGGGAGTGTAGCAATGTTTTTAAAAAGAATCAGTTTGATGCGGGACCAAGTGCCGGATTTTTCGCAGCATCCGTTTGATATTCCCTCAATTGCTAGTTTCGATCAATTGAACTTGGCGAGTCCCGTAACCTTCTTTGTCGGAGAAAACGGTTCGGGGAAGTCGACGCTGCTGGAAGCGATTGCGGACAAATGCGGCTTTAACACGGCTGGCGGCGGGCGCAATAATACATATGAAACCCATGCGGCAGAATCGGAACTCGGAGACTACGTCCGGCTGTCCTGGATGCCGAAAGTGTCGAACGGCTTTTTCATGCGGGCGGAATCTTTCTATCATTTCGCTTCCCATATCGACGAATTACAAAGGGATGGGAATGATGCTTATCGGAGCTACGGCGGCCGTTCGCTGCACGCCCAGTCACACGGGGAATCATTTCTGTCGCTGTTCATGAACCGCTTTAACGGCCAGGCCATCTATCTTCTTGATGAGCCGGAAGCGGCGCTGTCTCCCCAGCGCCAGCTGACTTTTCTGCGCATCATGCACGAGCTGGCAGAAGAAGAGGAATGCCAATTTATCATTGCCACACATTCGCCGATTCTTTTGGGCTACCCGGGAGCACAAATCCTGAGCTTTGATGGCGGCGCAATAGAAGAAATCGGTTATGAAGAAACAGACCATTTTAAAATCACCAAATACTTTCTAGACCATCGTGAAAAGTTTTTGAAAGAGTTATTGGAGGAAGAATAAAACAAGAAACTGGATTGGGGAGATTGGATTGGGAAATCGCCGGATTTGGGAAGAAACAGAGGAAAGCTCGGAAATGGCACCAGTGAGCGAGGCTATGATCAATAAAGCAGAAGAAGAACTGGGCGTAAAACTGCCGCAGGCCTATCTTCAATTGCTGCGTGAACAAAACGGTGGATCAATCCGTTTTAATGCCCATCCGGCAAGTGAACCTAACGCCTGGGCAGAAGACCATGTTCAGATGGACTTCATCATGGGCATTGAAGAAGGCGAAGGCATACTCGGCAGTGCCTATTTGATCGAGGAATGGGATATGCCGAAGGGTTTGGTGCTTTTATCAGGAGACGGCCATTCATGGGTTGCGCTGGATTACCGGCAAGTAAAAGAAAATCCGCCTGTCATTTATATTGATAATGAAGGCGGCCAATTGGTTGAACTTGCGCCTTCTTTCGAGGTTTTTCTGGATGGACTTTATACTGCTGATGTAGAGATGGAAGACGGCGAGTACGAGGAAGCAATTGAGTTGTCGGAAGAGCAAGTGGCAGAAGGGCTCGATTCGGATGATCCGGCAACCTTAATAAGGTCGCTGAACCATCTTGAAGACAATCCGGTCTTGTATCTTCCGCTGATAGAAGAGAAACTTCCGAAGTTGTTAAAGCATCAAAATCCACAATTCAGAGAATTTGCTGTGGTTTATGCTTTTCATTTTCAAGGAAAAGGCGCATTAAGCAATGAACTGAGAGAACTGATATTGTCATTCGTCGAAAACGATGAAGAATTGAATTGTTACATCGAGAGTTTCAAGGAGCAATAAAAAAGCCAAAGCGGCGATGGGGGCGAGAGCGGCTTTGGCTTCGTGTCTACGATTGCTTTAGGTTTTCCTGGACCCGGTACCTGACGATTTCGCGGACCAATTCAAGCGGAAGTGGTTCATCAAGTGGAAACTGGACAGAGCCTTTGGCGCTTTTGTAGCGGGATAATTGTTCGGCGAAAGCGGCAATGCCGCTAGGGGCAGGGTAAAAGCCGATATGGTTCTTGAAAGCCGCAAAATGGACGAGATTGCCATTAAGATAAAACGTCGGCATTTGATAGCTGATTTTTTCTGCCGCCTGGGGCGCTTCTTCTTTGATCACCGTGCGCAGCTGTTGGAGCTTTTCCTGGATGTCCATCGGAAATTGGCTGATGTATTCATCAATCGTATGAAAGGATTCTTTTTCAGGTTTCATCGGTTCTCCTTTCTGTGAAGAAAAATCCTCACTCTTTTGTTCGTTTATCTTTAGCTCGATTATATACAAAAAAGGCGAAATCCCATCGGATTTCGCCTTTCTATTTATTTTAATGCTTTTTCTAATGTCTGCAAGTTCTTTTCCATCAAGGTGAAGTAAGTTTCTTCGCTATCAATATCATTTTGGGTGAGAACGCCTAAATTGTGCATCTGAAGTGCTTCTGCTCCAACTTCTTTTTGGATGACTTCCGTTAAATTGGATGAAACATTCTGTTCAAAAATAATGTAATTGATGTTTTTTTCTTTCGCCTGATCCACAATTTGAGTCAATTCTTTTTGCGAAGGCTCGTCCTGGCTGTTTAAACCGGCAATGGCTACTTGTTCAAACCCGTAAGGCTCGGCAATATAACCGAATGCTGAATGGGAGACAAAGAATGTGTCGTTTTCGACGCGTTCCGCGAGTTCGCCGAATGAGCGGTCCAAGTTCTCCAGGTCTACGATGAGCTCTGCATAATTGCTTTCGTAGGTCCCAGAACCATCAGGATCTGCTTCAATCAGTGAATTCTTGATGGATTCGGCCAAGGTCTGGCTCAGTACAGGCGACATCCAGACATGGGGATCCGTGGAGCCGTGGTTGTGCCCTTCATGCCCTTCTTCCTCATGAGCTTCTTCTTCATGCCCTTCTTCCTCATGAGCTTCTTCTTCATGGGCATGTTCATCTTCTTCATGAGCGTGCCCTTCTTCTTCATGAGCGTGCTCATCTTCTTCAGCATGCTCCCCGTGGCTGGCAGCCTCCAATTGTTCATCCGTTATAGCATCAGCTGTTGCGATAAACTGAACATTTTCACCGTTGAGTGTTTTTTTCGCACTGTCAATAAAACCTTCCAAGCCTAGGCCGATGTAAAACATCAAATCGGCTTCGGCAAGCGCAATCATGTCCTGTTGAGTCGGTTCAAAGCTGTGCTCGTTGGCGCCAGCCGGGTAAACCGATTCAACAGTGACACGATCTCCGCCGATGCGCTCAGTGAAATAAGTAAGCGGATAAACCGTGGTTTTGATATGCAGCTTGGCATCATCTTCTGGTTCCGTTTGGGAATCGATTGCCGGATTGCCGCAGGCTGCTAAAAATAGGATAAGGGCAATAAAGGGTATTAATTTTTTCATTATGTACCTCCAAATTGTAATGATTACGTTTTAATAACAAAATGTATGTTACAGCATGTTGTTTAAAAACACAAGAAAAACCACCAAATTATTTTTTTGGTGGCCATTGTTCCGGAACAAAATCGACTCCGCCTTTATTGAATGGATGGCATCGAAGGATCCGCCGTACCGCAAGATACCCGCCTTTGAATGCGCCGTGTTTTTCAACCGCTTCGATTCCATAATGGGAACACGTTGGATAAAAACGGCAGCTTGGCGGCGACAAGGGGGAGATGAACCGCTGGTAAAAGCGGAATATTTTCAACAAGATGGTCTTCATTTGAAGTCAGCTTCTTTCTGGAAAGGATCACTTATGTTTATTGTAAGCACAGGTGAGGTATAAATAAAGTATAAGAGCTTATCAAACTAATTGGAGAGTGATTGGAATGTCAGCAGAATTAAACCAGGAATTAAACGTACAGGTCGCAACATGGTCAGTCGTTTATACAAAATTACATAATTTCCACTGGTATGTAAAAGGGCATCAGTTCTTTACATTGCATGTGAAGTTTGAGGAGCTGTACAACGAAGCGACTCTACATATGGATGAAATCGCAGAACGCTTGTTGGCGCTTGGGGGCAAGCCGGTCGCAACGATGAAAGAGCAGCTGGAATTGTCAGTTGTTGATGAAGCAACCAGCCAGGAAAATTCAGATGAGATGGTGCAGACTGTCGTATCAGATTTTGATAAAATCATGAAATCCTTGAAAAAAGGGATGGAGTTGGCAGCAGCCGACAATGATGATATGACAGAAGACATGCTTAATGCCATCCATCAAAATCTTGAGAAACATTCTTGGATGTTGTCAGCATTTTTGGGTGAAAAGAAGTAAGATAGAGATACAGAAGCGTACACTGATAATATCAGGGTACGCTTTTTCTGATGTCCAAGAGGTGAAATGATGGAGTATATCGATTTGAACGGCTGCCGCTGCGAACTGTCGTTTAAGCCCGGAACGTTTCCGATTGAAAGCAAGCATGTGCTAGTGATCTGCAAATTCAACAATAGATGGGTGTTGACGAAGCACTCGGTGCGTGGCCTTGAATTCCCTGGCGGTAAGGTGGAACCAGGCGAAAGTTTAGCGCAAGCCGCGAAAAGGGAAGTATACGAAGAAACCGGTGCAGTCATTCATAATCCGGAATGGTTTGCGGAGTATACCGTCTTTTCGGAAAGACCTTTTTGCAAAACCGTTTTTCTGGCGGAAGTGGAGCACCTGGAGAAAATCGAAAAGATGGAAACCGAAGGCATTGTGTTAATGGAAAAACTTCAACCGGTTGGCTCTTTCAGCTTTTTGATGAAAGACGCGGGGATGAAACAAATTATAAAGAAGGTGGAGCAACTTGGAAAATGGGGCAATTGAATCGAAAAAAATGTATCCATCGCCGAATCCTCATGTCCGCCTGACTGAAATTGTCTACTGGTCAGAAGGCTTGCGGGTAAAAGGGCTGTTGGCGGAACCGAAAGAAGCGGGAGATTGGAGCGGCATTCTTTACTTGAGAGGCGGCATCCAGTCAATCGGGATGGTGCGCCCGGCACGCATTGCGCAATTTGCAGCACAGGGGTTTGTGGTATTTGCACCTTATTACCGGGGCAATCGGGGCGGGGAAGGCCGCGATGAATTTGCCGGAGCCGACCGGTGGGATGCTGTTCATGCAGTCGAAGTCCTGAAAAAGTTCAGCAATGAAAATGTGCATGTATTAGCTTTCTCGCGCGGCGGCATTATGGCGCTATGGACAGCCGTGTTAAGAGGGGACATTAGCTCTGTCGTCACATGGGCCGGCGTTACGGATACGGTGCTAACGTATAAGGAGCGTCCGGATATGCGGCGCATGATGAAACGCTTGTATGGCGGAACACCGAATACGGCGTTAACCGCATACGAAGAACGCAACCCCTTATTGCGCTTGGACGAAGTGAATGCGCCCGTCTTAATCATCCATGGCCTGAAAGACGAAAACGTTTATTCCGGACAGGCTTATTTGCTGGAAGAAGCTTTGAAAATGAATGACCAACCGCACGAAACTTGGTATTTTCCTGAATACACCCATTTCTTTCCGCCAGCAGCAAACCGCAAGACGGCGCGAGCACTTACCGAGTGGATGAGAAGGCAAGAGCGGTAAGTCAGGAGTAGAATGAAATTTAAAGGTACGCAAGCAAAAAAGCTATCCCAAAGGATAGCTTTTTTACATGTAATTTATAGTGGTGTTGGTCCGCCGTGTGCGCTAATATCAGCTGAAACGGTGCCGAATTTTTTGAAGTTTTCCTGGAATTTCTGAGAAAGTTCTTTCGCTTTTTGATCGTAAGATTCTTTATCAGCCCAAGCGTCGCGAGGGTTCAGGATGTTAGCAGGTACGCCTTCAATTTGTTTTGGAATTTGCAGGCCGAAGATTGCTTCCTGTTCCGTTTCCACGTCATGAAGTTCGCCTTTGATTGCCGCACGGACCATTGTACGCGTGTATGACAATTTCATGCGGTTGCCAATGCCGTATTCGCCGCCTGTCCAGCCTGTGTTTACCAGGAAGACGTCTACGCCGTGCTCATCAATTTTTTGGCCGAGCATTTCTGCATATACTGTAGCATGAAGCGGCAAGAATGGTGAACCGAAGCAAGTCGAGAATGTCGCTTCCGGAGAAGTGACGCCGCGCTCAGTTCCAGCAAGCTTCGATGTGTAGCCGCTCAAGAAATGGTACATCGCTTGTTCTTTTGTTAATTTGCTGATTGGAGGCAGTACGCCGAACGCATCAGCAGTCAAGAAAATAATTGTTTTCGGATGGCCAGCAACCGATGGATCGACAATATTGTCAATTGCCTGGATTGGATAAGCGGCGCGCGTGTTCTCTGTTAATGAACCATCGCTATAGTCCGGAATGCGAGTTTCTGGATCAACTACAACATTTTCCAGGACAGAACCGAAACGGATTGCGTCGTAAATTTGTGGTTCGTGCTCACGTGAAAGGTTGATTGTTTTCGCGTAGCAGCCGCCTTCAATATTGAATACGCCGTTGTCTGACCAGCCATGCTCGTCGTCGCCGATTAATTTGCGGTCCTGGTCTGCTGATAAAGTCGTTTTGCCTGTCCCCGATAAACCGAAGAACAACGCAACATCGCCATCTTTCCCAACGTTCGCTGAACAGTGCATAGGAAGAATGCCTTTCTCAGGCAGGATGTGGTTCATGATTGAGAAAATAGATTTTTTCATTTCGCCGGCATATTCGGTGCCGCCAATCAAAATGATTTTCTTTTCCATCGAAACGATGATGAATGTTTCTGAATCCGTACCGTCCACTGCAGGATCTGCATGGAAAGTCGGGGCATAAACGACGGTGAATTCCGCTTCATGCGCTGCCAATTCTTCAGCCGTCGGGCGGATGAACAATTGGTGGGCGAAAAGATTATGCCACGCGTATTCATTAACCGTCTGAATTGCCAAACGGGACTCTGGGTCTGCTCCTGCAAAGCCTTTGAAAACGTATAAGGCATCCTGTTTTTTCAGGTGCTCCATTACTTTGTTATATAAGTTTTCAAAAACATCAGAAGAAATCGGGCGATTTACGGAACCCCAATCGACTTTGTCTTTAGTAATAGCTTCTTCTACTATATACTTGTCTTTAGGTGAACGGCCTGTGTATTTGCCGGTTTCAGCTTTAACGGCACCTTCTCGAGTCAATACGGCTTCCCCACGTGATGTTGCAGCTTCCACTAATTGTGGAACTGAAAGTTGGATGTGCACATTTTGGCCATTTAAAAGATCCTTTAAATTATTTGCGAAGTTCACTGGATTCATTTATATGTACCTTCCTTTTCGGTTATTCCCATGGCAATGGGGAGGATGTATATTCGAACATTAGTATAACACATTCAAACCAATAGTCTATACTAATAACCAATTGTTATGAAAAAAATACTTTTAATGCGCCTGTAACAAAAATTATAGCGGTTTAATCGCAATATTGCCGTTGTTTGAACGAAAATCGTTGACATCACTTCCTACTTTCCGTATGATGAAAAATTGAACGGATACTCTTATTCCGAGCTGGTGGAGGGGACAGGCCCTATGAAACCCGGCAACCTGCTGCTGCATGCAGAGAAGGTGCCAAACCTGAAGCAAGGTCTCAACCTTGGACGATAAGAGTGAAAGGTGCTTATGATGATTTCTCCTTTCCACATGCAGATGCTGGATGGGATTTTTTTATGAAATTGCCCTTAATCCTCGTGTACAAAGGCCACAACGGCTTGAAGTTCAATCCTCACGGAACGGACTTGACATGGGAAACGAGTACCGTATCAATTTCGAGAGCAATCTCGCAGGATATAAGGAGGAAACACATTTTGAAAAACCGTCGATTATTCACATCAGAGTCAGTAACAGAAGGACATCCGGATAAAATCTGTGATCAGATTTCCGATTCTATTTTGGATGCCATTTTAGCAGAGGATCCAAATGCACGGGTTGCGTGCGAAACAACTGTAACAACAGGGCTAGTTCTTGTTGCCGGAGAAATTACAACATCTACGTATGTTGATATCCCGAAAGTTGTGCGTGAAACAGTTCGTGAAATTGGCTATACTCGCGCTAAGTACGGTTTCGACTCCGAAACAAGTGCAGTTTTGACAGCAATTGATGAGCAATCACCGGATATCGCCGCTGGAGTGAACGTAGCGCTTGAATCACGTGAAGGCCAAATGACTGATAAAGAACTAGACGATATCGGAGCAGGAGACCAAGGTCTGATGTTCGGATTCGCTTGCAACGAAACAGAAGAGTTAATGCCGCTTCCAATCTCGCTTGCCCATAAATTGGCGCGCCGATTGGCTGAAGTACGCAAAGAAGAAATCCTTCCATACTTGCGTCCGGACGGCAAAACACAAGTAACGATCGAATATGATGAAAACAATAAACCGCTTCGCGTGGACACAATCGTTATTTCCACTCAGCATCATCCGGAAGTAACGCTTGAGCAAATCCAGCGCAATATTAAAGAATACGTCATCAATGAAGTGGTTCCACAAAACTTGATCGACGAGGAAACAAAATACTTCATCAACCCGACTGGCCGTTTTGTAATCGGCGGACCACAAGGAGATGCGGGACTGACAGGACGCAAAATCATCGTTGACACTTACGGCGGATACGCTCGCCACGGCGGCGGCGCTTTCTCAGGCAAGGACGCGACGAAAGTTGACCGTTCTGCAGCTTATGCAGCCCGTTATGTAGCGAAGAACATTGTAGCAGCAGGACTTGCTGACCGTTGTGAAGTGCAATTGGCTTATGCAATCGGGGTAGCGCATCCGGTATCAATCGCATTTGATACATTCGGAACAGGCAAAGTGGATGAAGAGACATTGGACGATCTAGTCCGTGCAAACTTTGACTTGCGCCCGGCTGGAATCATCAAAATGCTTGACCTTCGCCGCCCGATCTACAAACAGACGGCAGCTTACGGACATTTCGGCCGTACAGATATCGATCTTCCATGGGAACGCACAGACAAAGTGGAAGTATTAAGAGAACAATCAGGTGTTTTTAAACAAGCGTAATAAATAACAAAAAGACGACCGGCAAAATTATGCCGGCCGTCTTTTTTTCTGCTTCTTGCGCAGATTCGTCCCTTGAGAGGCGTTGGCCGATAGCTTCAATCAAAGCTGCCGGCTCTTTTTCTATTCACTCCTTTGAAGCGATTTATAATACGCGCCTTTTTCTGCATATTCACGGACAATGCGCTCCATGTCCTGTTTGTCCTCTTCCCGCAGTTCGCGGACCACTTTTGCTGGCCGGCCGACAGCAAGCATGCCGGGTGGAATCACTTTGCCGGGCGGCACGAGGCTGCCGGCGCCGATAAATGCGCCTTCGCCGACTTCGGCTCCGTCCATAATAATGGAACCCATGCCCACCAAAGCGCCTTTTCGAATGACGCAGCTGTGAAGCGTCACTTGGTGCCCGATGGTGACCTGGTCCTCAAGAACCAAAGTTTTTCCCGGGCTTTGATGCAGCATGCACAAGTCCTGGATATTGGTTTTATTGCCGATAATGGTTGGCGCGACGTCTCCGCGGATGACGGTATTAAACCAGACGGAGGAATCTTCTCCGATGATCACATCTCCGGTGACGGTGGCGTGGTCTGCAATAAAAACAGAAGGGTGGATGGATGGATATTTGCCGTTAAATGGATAAATCATGGAAAACCTCCGTTAAAAAAGTTAAGATATCTTTAATCCTATCAAATTCGATGCAAAGGTCAAATGGAATGGCAGGAAAGTACATAACGTAAGAGTTGAATCAGTGGGTTTTCTTTCTACTGATTCCACATGCAGGCAATAAGCCTGATAAAAATGGCTCACGGCCACTTAGAGAGAAACAAGGATAAAGGGAAGCAAAGCAAAAGGAGATGACCGAAATGTGGAAATGGGAAGCAAAAGGGCAGGCAAAAGCGGTAATTGTCATCATACATAGCGCTTATGAAAATCATCTTCGCTACGCTTGGCAAATTGAACAATGGCGTACGGCAGATTTTCATGTCATCATGGGCGATTTGCCCGGCCATGGCAAAGGCGCAGAAATGGATCAGCCGCATGCAGCTGCATTTAAAGAATATGAAAAATCGCTTAAATATTCCATCCGCGCGGCGCTGGAACATGGGTTGCCGGTATTTGTAGCAGGCCACGGATTAGGGGCGACCATCGCGATGAATTTTTTAAGCAAATATTCACAACCGATAGCGGGAGCCATTTTAAGTTCGCCTTGGCTGCGGTTATTAAAGACCCCGTCAAAATTGCCGGCTGCTTTGTCCGGGTTGCATAAACTGGCGCCCGGCGTGAACATTGACCACAATCTTCACATCGAGGATTTAACCCGCAATCCGGAAGTGATCGAACAGGAAAAAGAGGACCCTTATTACAATACGCATGTCACTGCCGGGTGGTATCATGAATTGCAGAATTACATGAAGCAAGCAGCCCTTGGGATCGGCAAATTCCCGGACATTCCATTATTTTTGCATATTGGCGAAGTTGACCAAGTAGCAGATAAAGAAGTGTCCAAACGCTGGATCCGCCAGCAGGATTTAACAGAATTCAGCTATAAAGAGTGGAAGCAATGCCGCCACGATATATTCCAGGAACCGGAGCGGGAAGATGCCTTTGTATCGTCGCATTTGTTTTTGCAGAATGTTATGCGCTCGCTTGGGTATGTCGTGACGTAAAGAAGGGAAGTACAAAATGGCACATTTAAAATACAGTATATTAGACCAGTCGCCTATTTCAGAAGGCAGCAATCCGCAGGAAGCATTGAAGCAGACAGCCATCCTTGCGCAAAAAGCGGAAGAATGGGGCTATACGCGTTTTTGGGTGTCGGAACACCACGATGCCACGACGCTTGCGGGATCGTCTCCGGAAGTGCTGATTGCCCACCTCGGGGCCGTAACGAAGAAGATCCGCCTCGGATCCGGCGGCGTGATGCTGCCGCATTATTCAGCGTTTAAAGTTGCAGAGAATTTTAAACTGCTTGAAGCGTTGTATCCGGAACGCATTGACGTAGGTGTTGGCCGGGCGCCGGGCGGCATGCCGCGCGCCAGCTATGCGCTGAACGAGGGCAAAAAACGCGATGTCGGCCGTTTTCCGGAGCAAATTGATGAACTACAGATGTATTTGACGGATGCCATCCCTGAAGACCATAAATATTATGGCATGAAAGCAACGCCAGTTACGCCATCTGCCCCGCCGGTCTGGATGCTCGGCTCCGGCCAGAGTTCAGCGGAATTGGCTGCCGAAAAAGGGCTGCCGTACATGTTCGCACAGTTTATTAACGGAGAAGGCGGACAAAGTTTTGCCCGTACATACCGGGACCGGTTTGTTTCTCATCGTGGCAGCGAACCTTATCAGGGCGTCGCAATATTTGTCGTCTGCCAGGAAACGGAAGAGCAGGCAGAACGGGTGGCTTCTTCAATGGATTTGGCATTGGCAATGGGAGCTCAAGGCATGCCGTCAAAAGGCACGCCGCCGCCTGAGCGGGCGATGGATTATCCATATAGCAAATTTGAGTGCCTGCTCGTAGAAGAAAACCGCAAACGCATGCTTGTCGGAACGCCTGGACAGGTAGTGGATGGACTTGAAAAACTGGCGGCCAGCTACGCTGCCGATGAAGTGATGCTCGTTTCGATCGCTTATGATTTTGAAGATAAGCTGACGACGTACCGCTTAATTGCGGAAGAAATGCAAAAACGCGAAAACAGAAAATAATAGCGGAAACTGACTCAGCTCTGCTTACCAAACCCAGATGGCTTCAAATGAAGAACATCCGGGTTTTTCATTTTTCATGACTCGCATTATAATAGAAGGAAAATTCCGACTAACAAAACGGAAAGGCGGGAGGGCTCGAAATGCTGGGAAAACCTAACATCATTCATTTTGCATTTTGTGCGCTTCTTTTGATTGTCTCTGGTTGTTCATCGGTGCCGGCAGAAAAAGGCATAGAAGATAATGCCTTCAATCAATGGCATTACCAATTGCAAAATACCAATCCGGTTCAGCTGGCAGCCGGAGACTACAGCGTTGCTGTTATCGACCCTACAGCTGACGGCAGCGAAGAAACACGCTACGCACAAGAGCATCTGGAGCAAATGAAAGCCAACGGTACAACCGTCTTGGCCTATTTCAGCATCGGCGAAGCGAGTTCGTATTTAGACTACTGGAACCCTAACTGGGGAACAGAAAGGGACGGTGTACTCCAAGTTGCAGAGGAGGCGCCGGAATGGCTTGGCCGGACGCCGAATCCCGATTGGCCGGAAAGCGTAAAAGTGCGCTACTGGCAAGAAGCGTGGTGGGATATTTTAGAGCCGGAATTGAAAAAAATTAAAAAAGCGGGATTTGACGGTGTATATTTGGACATTGTCGATGCGTATTACTACTGGGGAAATGATGCAGCGCATGTTCAGGAGACACGCCTGGTTTCAGACCCGCAAAGTGAAGGGGAAGCTGCAGAACGGATGATGTTTTTGGTAGAGCGAATTTCGGGCTATATGAAAAAGGATTCTCCTGATTTTCTGGTCTATCCACAAAATGCGGAAAGCATCTTCGACTACGACGACGGTTCGTATTTAGCTGCTATTGATGGCATGGGAACGGAAGATCTGTGGTATGACGAAACGGAAAAAAGCAGCGATTTAGACGAGCGCTTGCCTTATCTGAAAAAGGTCCGTGATGCGGGGAAGAATGTCCTTTCCGTGGATTACGTTGCTGCGGAATCACCCACTCCGGAAGATCAGAAGCGAATCAAAGATTACATGCAGCGCTGTACTGATGAAGGTTTTTTCTGCTTTCCGGCTATGAACGACCGGGAATTAGATGACTGGATTCCGCAGCAGTGACGGTGGCTGTCCCTAAGCAAAACGATTCCGCAAAGGAGGAGAAAGGATGACAAATTTTATTGAAATCAAAGATGCGGCTGAAAACAATTTAAAAAACATCTCCGTAAATATTCCAAAGAACAAATTCGTCGTCATCACCGGTCCTTCCGGTTCCGGCAAATCGACTTTGGCAGTGGATATTCTTCAGCGGGAAAGCCAGCGCCAATATTTTGAGATGAATGGCATGACGACGAATTTCATCAACAAGCCGAAAGTGGGGTCGATTTCGGGATTATCGCCGTCCATCGGCGTCAGCCAGTATACGACGACTAACCGCAATCCACGTTCAACGGTCGGAACCGTGACGGACATGTATACGTATTTGCGGGTGATTTACGAAAAGTTGGGGGAGCGGGAATGCCCGAACTGCCACAAACGTGTGAAAAAACCAGCAGACTTGGACGAGGAAAGCCTGCTGATGCCTTGTTCCAATTGCGGCTATGAAATGAAAAACCTGAACAAAGCCCATTTCTCGTTCAATACGGTGGAAGGGGCTTGTGAGACGTGCTTGGGGCTCGGGAAAACTTTGAGCATCCGAACCGAACTGATATTTGACGAAGAACTGAGCTTGAACGGCGGGGCAGTTAGAACCTGGTTTAAAAACATAATCGATTATTATGGGCTCGTGCTGAAAGCGGCTGCCAAACATTACGGGTTTGAATTTGATATGAATTTGCCGCTGAAAAACTACAGCCCCGAACAGCGAAATCTGCTGTATTACGGCATAGAAAGCGAGCAGTTCAAGCAACATTTTCCGGACACGCCGCCTCCAAAAACGACCAATAAAGGGAAGTTTGAAGGGGTTGTGACGGCCATGTGGAGAAGGTACCAGGAACGCGAAGGCGTCTCCAATGAGGCGATGTACTTTTATCATCAAACCTGCCCGGAATGCCGCGGCGAAAAACTGAAAAAAGAAAGCCGGCAAGTGATAGTAGCGGGTCTGCCCATTTCCGAAGTTTCCAAAAAGCCGCTTGACCAGATGCTGGGATGGGTGCAAGAAATCGCAAAAGAATTGGAAGACCGGGAAAACTCCATTGCACGGTCGCTTGTTTTTGAACTGAAAGTAAAAATAGAGCGCATCGTCAGCATCGGGCTTGGTTATTTGTCGATGGAGCGGCAGTCGGTTACGCTGTCAGGCGGGGAATCGCAACGCCTCCGCCTGGCGACCATACTCGGTTCGGCTTTGTCCGGCGTTCTCTACATTTTGGATGAGCCGACAATCGGCCTTCATCCAAAAGATACAGCCGGACTTGTAGCTGTTCTAAAGCAATTGAGGGATCTCGACAATACGGTGTTGGTGATCGAGCACGATGTCGATGTCATGGAACAGGCCGACTGGATTATCGACATTGGGCCGGGAGCCGGCATGCGCGGCGGAGAAATTGTAGGGCAAGGGACACTCGAATCGCTTAAGACGCAGGACCAGTCGGTGACTGGCAACTATTTAAAAGAAATATATGTGCCAAGGCTAAAGAGAAGAGCGGGCACCGGGCAAAAAATCACGGTCCATAACGCCGTCAAAAACAATTTAAAGGATGTTACAGTGGCATTTCCGCTCGGCTGTTTTATTGCTGTAACGGGCGTGTCGGGTTCCGGGAAATCCTCTTTGCTGTTTGATGTAGTGGCAGCGAGTGCAGAAGAAGACCATATAAGAGAAGGCTATAGCCATATTGAAGGGCTGGAAGCAGTGGAGCGTATGGTGACCGTCGACCAGTCGGCACTAAGCCGGATGCAGCGGTCCAATATCGCGACCTACACAGAAGTTTATACCTTGTTCCGGACGCTTTTTGCCAAATTGCCGGAATCGGTGGAACGCGGACTTACAGCCAAACATTTCTCATTCAATACCGAAGGTGGGCGCTGCGAGCATTGCCAGGGGATGGGCTTTGTGCTGGTGAATATGCATTTTCTTCCGGACCTTGAAGTGGTCTGCCCGGTCTGCAGCGGCAAACGTTTTAAAGAAGAAGTGCTGGAAGTCTCGTACAAAGGGCATTCTATCTCCAGTCTTCTGGACCTGAGCATTGAAGAAAGTATGGAGCTGTTTACAGAAAACAAAAAAGTCCAAATGACAATCAAATTATTGCTTGAAGTCGGCTTAGGCTACTTAAAATGGGGTCAGACCTTAACCACCTTATCCGGCGGCGAGGCCCAGCGGCTGAAACTCGCCAAGGAATTGAACAAGACGGCCAAAGGCCAGACTTTGTACATTCTGGATGAACCATCAACCGGCCTCCATCCGAATGACGTCAAACAGCTGCTTCTCCTGCTCAATAAATTGGTGGACGCCGGCAACACGGTCATCATCGTCGAACACAATACCGAGATGATCCAGGAAACTGATTGGATTGTTGACCTTGGACCAGAAGGCGGAGAGGCAGGCGGCTACATTGTGGCAGAAGGGACGCCGGAACAAGTGGCTAAAAATCCAGCCTCTTACACGGGTGGATTCTTGAAAGTCTGAAGAACAAAGTGAATTAACCAAAAGGCGTTTAAGGGGGAAGCAGCAGTGGACATTAAATTGGACGATTTGTCAGGAAAAGAAATAGAGAGATTGGTGGAGGAACATATACAGAATATGCTCCAGATTTCTCCTCTTGAAAGCAAGCACGCACTCGGCGTAGAAGCTTTGCGCACGCCGGAAATAACTGTCTGGAGTGCCTGGGAAGAAAGCGAACTATTAGGTTGCGGGGCATTGAAAGAACTTGACCCGCTGCACGGGGAAGTAAAGTCGATGAGAACTTCTTCCAACCATTTGAGAAAAGGCGTTGCCCGGAAAATACTCGAACACATCATGGATGAAGCGAAGGAACGCGGCTACCTGCGGCTGAGTTTAGAAACGGGTTCGGCTGCTCCTTTTGAACCGGCGAGAACACTATACGAGCGGTTCGGTTTTGTGGTGTGTGAACCTTTTGCCGATTATAAGGAAGATCCGAACAGTGTATTTATGGCGAAGGAATTGTGAAGTAGTAAAAAGAGGTTCCTTTAAGCATGAGCAAGTTGATGTTGAATTAATGAATTGATTGCTTTAATAAAGGAAGACCCAATTTCCGTTCGTAAAAGAGTATAAAAAACGGCGAACGTTCGTAAAGTGTTTTTGTACATTTACGAACGTTTATTTTTGGCTATATTCTGCTGTTTTTGAAGCGTTCGTAAACGTGTACTTTTACGAACGCTTTTTTTATCTATGCTTATGTCTGAGCAACCCTTAAATATTTGTATGGGTTCGTTCATCTTATTTTTTCAATTTGTTGATTATCAATTGACAAGAAATACAATAAAGTTTATATTTAGTTTCATAAACTAACTGTTAGACTATGAAACTAATATAAAAGGAGTTTGAACTGTGGATAGAAAACAACTGGAACAATACATTGAAATTTATAGCCAATTAACCCAATCAATAAACAACAGCATGGAGTCGATACAGAAAAACACTTTCAAGGACAGCCTTGTGACACCCGAACAATTCAATATTTTGAATTTAGTTCTTACGTGGGAAACTTGTACCTCAAGCTTGCTGGCGAAAGAAACTGGCGTGAAAAAAAGTACGATTACCGCTATCATTACTCGATTGGCTGACAAAGGATTGGTGAACCGCATTCCGGACCAAAACGATCGGCGCACTATCCATCTTCAGTTAACCGAAAAAGGGCAGCAAGTCGCAAACGAAGGCCGCAAGAAGATATTCGACCGCCTGATGCCTTTGGGGAACGGTCTTTCTTCAGAAGACTTTAAAAACCTAAACGCAAATTTAGCTGCAATTGCCGACCAAATGAAATCGATTAAAGATGGGATGGAACCAAATGAACATTAAAACGAGAACATATGCCTTATTAGTGGGGTTGGTGTTTATCTTTCTGACACTGGCTCAGACCTTTTTCATCAACTACTTGATCCCGTTAGGGTTGGCAGCCTTTGCGGTTTCGGTCCTCAATGTATGGATCATGAAAAAACTAGCCAATAGAAAGCTTTTTCGCCTGGTAGCAAGCGTGACTGCCGTTTACGTGGTTGCAGAAATTTTGTGGATGTTCTTTGATAAGATTGGGCTGTTTGTACTCGCCCAAGTTTCATTTGTCTTAATCGGGTTTGTTTTAGTTGCTTTAGGGCTTGGCATTCACCGGAAAAAGGAGCGGAACGTGCTATCGGTCATTTTGGGAATCGTTAAGTGGATTGCCTTAATCGTCTTGATTGGGGTATCTTCCTTGATGATCTTGTTAACTGCTACGCCTAAGCCGTTCACTTCCTATTTCCAAAGTGTTTCAGGCGATTACAATTCGTACGAAGCAGAAGAACCGTCTACTACCACGATTATTGAAGGTAATTATCAGTTAACGAATAATCTTCAATACGGGGACAACTATCCGAGAAGTTACCTAGATATCATGACGCCGGCCGGAGAATTTGACCAAAACCGTCCCACTTATTTTTATGTTCACGGTGGGGGCTTTATAGCAGGGGATAAACTGGGGGGCGATCCGAACGCTTCGGCCAGCGAAAATTCTGGCCTTTATCATTACAAAGTCATGATTGATCATGGCTACAATGTGGTCGCACTCAATTACGCATTAGCTCCGGAATATACGCACCCTACGCCTACCAAGCAATTGACGGAAGCCGTGCAATTCATGCAGGAAAACGGAGAGCAGTATGGAATCAATATGAACGATGTCGTCTTTGCCGGTGGAAGTGCAGGGGGCTACATCGCTGCAGACTTTACCACCATTCAAGCGAATCCGGAGTATGCGGAAGAAATCGGCATCGAGCCGGTGATGGAGCTGGAGGATATCAAAGGCTTGGTATTGGAAGTGCCCACACTTGACCCAACACGTGCAAGCAAAACGACAAAAGAAGTTCCGTTTAGTGACTACATTTTCGGCCAATCGTTAGCTGCGTTTTTGGGTGAGTCATTGGTAAGCCCTGACGAAGACCTGGTGGAGGCGACAAACTTGATTCCAAAAGCGACGAGTGAGTTTCCGCCCACCTTCCTCACGGACGGAAACACGGGTTCATTTGCAGATCAATCCATCGATTACTACAATCGGTTGACAGAACTGGGCGTCAAGACCGAGCTTTACATTCCGGATATAAATGAAAGCGAAGAAATTCACGGGTATATGAGTACCATCGATTCGAAAGCGACCAAGACGTATGTAGAGAAAAAACTTAAGTTCTTAGATAGCCTGAATTGATGTTGAGCAAGTGATGGT
The DNA here is from genome assembly GCF_030413595.1 of Planococcus liqunii. NCBI lineage: Bacteria > Bacillati > Bacillota > Bacilli > Caryophanales > Caryophanaceae > Planococcus > Planococcus liqunii. The sequence continues at coordinate 1,340,844 of NZ_CP129238.1, forward strand.
AGCAGTTCAATGACCTTGAATAGTGATTCTTATAAAAGACGGGGTGAGGATAAGTTCTCGCTCCTTTTTTTCTTTGTCTATTCCAATTCACTTTTCAAAATATGATATGCAGCTTTTTGATTAAAATACAGAGGGAATCTAATAGAGGAGGAGTCACAAGGCTTAAGTTTACATATCATGAATTTATCGGAAGGAAAGGAGCTGAATATAGAGTTCCTTTCTTTTTTGTTTCAAGTACGGCTTTTTCTTGAGCTTTAAATGATAAATGAATTGAAAGTTTGAATAAATTTCGACTAAGACTCGTTATATTGGCTGAAACCTTTTTAATATATAATATTGTATTTATATGGTATTAGTTCTAAATATAGTAATAGAAATTATTTTCAACTCCTAGAACTGGCTTTTTGGTTGATTTATAAATATCTGAAGTCGAGCAAAATGTAGAGAAATTATATATAACAAGTGAGGCTACCGATTTTAATGAGAAAAGTAATTTTGGAAGTTAATAATCTAGTAAAGAAATACATAGGTAAAGGGTTCGAAGTTGAGGCATTAAGAGGTATTTCGTTCAATTTATATGCGGGGGAATTTGTCGCAATTATGGGAACGAGTGGCTCTGGAAAAAGCACGTTGCTCAATGTAATCGGCGCATTAGATGAACCGACCAGCGGCAAAATACGTTTGAATGGAGTAGATTCGGAAAGTTTCTTTACAGAACCGAAAGCCACGGACTACCGCCGGGAAAATATCGGATTTATTTTTCAAGCCTATAACTTGTTGAAAGACTTGACGGTGGAAGAGAATATTTCGCTGCCATTGCTCTTGAAAGAGGAATCAAAAGAAGCCATCGAGAGAAAAACAACCAGTATGATCGAACGGATGGGGTTAACAAAGTGGAAAGCACATCGTCCAGTCCAATTATCGGGCGGGCAGCAACAGCGCATCGCCATTGGTCGCGCACTTATCGGGGAACCTCCCATACTGTTGGCAGACGAATTGACGGGGAATTTAGATGCCAATACGTCCGAAGAAATCCTGGGCGTATTGACCTCCATGAAAAAAGAACTGAACCAAAGCATACTTGTGGTGACGCATGACCCGAAAGTCGCTACCTATGCAGACCGGGTCCTGTTTTTCCATGACGGTGCCATCATCACTGAGTACGAATGTTCCGGCAAACAAGATCTTGAGCACATCATGAAAATCTCCCAGGATATTTTGAAAGGTCCAGCCGTATGAAATCACTCAATCAGTTGGCGTTTCGTTTATTTAGAGAAAACAAATTTTTGGTCTTCACTTCGGTGATGAGCATTGCCATCGCTGTCTCCCTTGTGATGACAATGGCTCTATTTGCCGTAAATGCGAAACAAACTCTTCAAGAGGACCTGCGAAAGATGTATGGCGATATGGATCTGGCCCTTGTCTATAGCGATGACAATCCGGTGGAAGATGAACAGGAATTGTTGCAAATGGTATCGAAACACCCTTCAACAGTTGCTGTTTCACAAGCATTGGTTACTCAAACGTATATAGCGCCGTTAGGTGGAGAAGTTTACACACTGGGAATCGAAAACGATTCAATTGCAAAAAGCAGGTATAAAACAAGCGTAGATTTAACGGAAGACACAGTCGTCATCACAGAAAATCTGGCAGCGTCTCTCAAGCTTTCAATGGGCGATCAAATCGAAATTGAACAAGATTCATTTGAAATTGCTGAAATTTTGAAGAACGCTCAAGGAACTGGGATTGCTCCTGATATGGTGATTTTCGCATTGGAGAGAGCAAAGCTGTTTCACAACGAGGAACTGTCCTATCTAAAGAATGAAACAACCGCTTTAATGGTGAAAACCGCAGAAGAAACCGACTTGATTGCAATGGCTAATGAATTCAAAAAGATTCAGCCGGACTTGCGAGTGGACATTATTGAAGAGGATGAAGCAGCAAAAAATAACTTGAATTCCCTGACATTATTTATTGTCATTCTTTCACTACTCATTTTGATTGTCACGGCCATCATGGTCATTTCCAATTTTGACTTGTTCATCTATAAGAATAAAAATCAGTTTGCGATTATGCGGGCGCTTGGAGCGAAGACAGCGCAACTAGCGAAAATCACCCGAATCCAAAGCACGATGATTACAGTTGCAGGCGCTTTGCTCGGGCTGGCGCTTGCTTATGCAGCGGAACAATTCCTGCAGCCAAGTGTTGGGCGATGGTTTTCCATAACCTTAACTCAGGTGTCATTTGCATGGGAAGTAGCAATCCCTGTTCTTGTCGCATCGAGCCTAGTGATTCAATTGTTTCTGTATATCCCGGTTCTCAAATCATCAAAGATCTTGCCGTTGACGATTCTGCAGGAAAATGAAGAGCTTGATTTTAAACACCATGGTCTGCGTCGAGTGTTCATCAAGATTTTATGGATTTCATCCCTAGTGTCACTGGCGTTTGGCGCTATTCTCGCCATGGATGAAAACGCGAGCGCGATGTTGATTTTATTGAGTGGATTTTTACTATTAACCGGTCTTTTTCTGGCGTTGCCCATGTGGCTTACGAGCCTGCTAAATGTGCTGATACCAGTGTGTGAAAAATTCTTATCCAGTAATGTTCTAATCGCGTTTCAAATTATAAAACCACAAGTCAAAAAGAATAGCTTTGTGATTCTTTCGATTAGCGTTGTTATGATTATCGCCGTTTTCGGTTCGGTCATGCTGAGTACGATTAAGCAGAATAATACAAACTATATCAATGAACAGTTTCCCACTTCTGTGGTCATTACAAGTCGGATTCACCAATCGGAAATCGATCCGGTAAAATTAAGTGAAGAAGTACGTAATCAAGTCCAGGGCTCGCAAGTCGCTTCTGTCAGCACCTTTGGTGGGGGAGAGTTGTTCGTTGAAGATGGGACGATGTCTTTTGACTATACGCTGGGCGACCTACAAGCATTGGAGAGTATGAAGATTGTACCGGAATTAGCAGAGAAGAATTTAGCAGAGGCGGCGATTGTATCTCCTGTATTTGCTGAAAAGCACAAGTTAAAAGTCGGCGATACCTTAGAAACTGGCATCTACTCGGATGAAAAGCAACAGGCTGAATATGTGGCGACTATGGTGGTAAGTGCTGTTTCTGACGCAGTTGGCAATGGAGAAGTGCTTTTTGATTGGCAGGCGAAAGCGTTAAATACTCCTGCTACTAACTTTAATAAAGCGTATGTAAATGCAGTTGACGAATCAGTGGCCAAGAGTTCTCTTGAAACCTGTATCCTGAACTCATAGTCAATACGCATACTGCTTCAATGGAAGAAGCTTCAGACATGTTCGTGCAGCGATGGGCCATCTTCATTTTGGTACTGATCATACTGGTTGTTTCCGTCATGGCAGGTGTCTTGAATACCCTTTTGAACAATATACTGGCTAAACGAAAAGAGTTTGCGGTACTCCGGACAATCGGAGTAAGACCAATGGGAATTCTGAAAATTATTGTCACGCAAATCTCTTTCTATCTTTTGATTGGGCTTGTTTTCGGGGCGTTTTGCGGATTGGTGTTCTCTCTTATTGTTTCATTGATTGATTATGGCAGGGTAGCCATCGACTTTCCTTTGATGTGGGGAGTAGCAGCGAGTATGTGGTTTATTAGCTTGTTTATCTTTATACCCGTAGGATGGGTGATGGAGAATAAGAAAATAAGCATGGAAATTCTAAGTGACAATAAGTAAAGAAAACTTCAAATGCCGATAAATTAGTTAACATATGACGGCTTATCAGAAGTCATTTAAATATCAAGGGAGGAAAGATGTGCTGGAATCAGCCTCTTTTCTCTCTTTTTGTCTGTATACGTGTACATTTAGGAACGCTTTAATTAGAGGTCTGCTTCTTAAGGAAAAGATTCCAGTATTAAACCATCACTTCGTAGCGTCTCTGAAAAACTGCGTTTATTAGTCTGTTGGTCAATTAGGATATTGACTTCAATTAAGGTTATTCCATTGATAAAAGTTTATAGTAGGAATAAAGGTGGTCTCATGAAAAAAATAAGCATGTTCCTATTCGTTTTAGTTCTCGCTGCTTGCCATAACGAAGCGTCAGTGACGACTTTGACAGACCCATCGCCCGATCAAGAACTGCATTCCAGTGAAGCGGGATTATCGCTGTCTCTTGCAGAAGATACATATGATAAATCTCCTTCAGTAATCGAAACGACGATAAAAAATGAAAGCCAGCAAAATTACGGATTTGGAGAATATTATCACATTGAAGTGAACAAAAATGGCAAGTGGTATATCGTGACACATTCCGATGCTGTCTTTTTGAAAAATAAACAATTCAACGATTCTGGGCAACTGTTACTAGCGGGGAGTGAAATGCAGCTGACATTTTTCCTTAATCAACTTGGTGTAACACTTGTTCCGGGCGAATATCGTCTCGTAAAGACATTTTTATCACAAAATGAACCTTTCTTTGAAATAGCTGTAGCGTTTCCATTCACACTGGAATGAATAGCTTAAGAGGAATCCGTTGTTACACCAGATGAATAGTGCTCATCAAAAAAAAGCTATTCTTCTCTATCAATTATCATTTAAATAAAAGACGTCTATTCAACAACTTATCACAGGTGATGGATAGACGTCTTGTTATTCGATTAGGAAGAATTATTTATTGAGAGCCATTAGAATTTTCTCAATATAAAAAAGGTCCTACACCTGAGTTTCCGGCTCTTGTAATGTCACGCGGTCTTTTTAACGTTTTTTCGGATTGCCGGTAAAAAGTCGTATCGACTGCTTTTTTCAACCCCCACAGCACCCATAATCCCAAAGCGATCTGCAACGCAACCAGTAAAATATAGAGGGGGTTGGAGAAGCTTTCTTCGCTGGCGAAGAAAAGAAATAACAGAATCAATTGAATGGAAAACGTTTTAACCGCCCGTAAAATTACTGAAAGGAATAGGACCAGTATCCCAATAATGAAAATAAAACTATGTTCCTGTAAAAGTGAGGTAAAAGCAAAATCAACTGACAATGGTGAAGTTACTAGCAGAGCATTCATTTATCCTCATTTCTTTTTTCCGAGGATTTATCCCGCAAGGCAGAAAGTAATTGCGCTTCTTGTTTTTCTTTCAGCTTTAAATGCGCTTCTATATAGCGAGGATTGATCGAACCACTGCCCAATCCTTCATTGATCATCCGGTCTATTGCATTAAATCGATCAAGAACTGTTTGTTTCTGGATTTTCATTATATTCCCTCCTCGATTTGTTGTTCGTTCTTGCTTCCTAGGTCCATTCTAACATAAAAGTCTTAAAATTCTGAAAAATATGATAAAATAAAGCTAAGAGGAAATAATAGGTGTTCAAGAAGGGGCGGATTTATTGTGGGCGAAGCAGCGAAAACGGTCATATTTGAAATTGAACGCAGAAACACTCCCGAGGGAGTGCCGTATTGGGAAAAATTTGAACTGCCGTATCGCATGAATATGAATGTGATTTCTGCTTTGATGGAAATTCGGCGCAATCCAGTCAATATGGAAGGGCAAAAAACCACCCCGGTTGCATGGGACATGAATTGCCTGGAGGAAGTGTGCGGGGCCTGCTCAATGGTCATCAATGGCTACGCCCGTCAATCGTGCACAGCATTAGTAGATCAGCTGGAACAACCCATCCGGCTGCAGCCGATGAAAAAATTTCCCGTTATCCGTGACTTGATTATAGACCTCAGCTCCATGTTTGATACATTGAAAAGGCTAAAAGCATGGATTCCGATTGATGGAACCCATGATCTTGGCGAAGGTCCGCGTATGCCGGAACGCAAACGCCAATGGGCATATGAATTGTCCAAATGTATGACGTGTGGAGTCTGCCTGGAGGCTTGTCCGAACGTCAATGACAAGAGCGATTATATTGGGGCAGCCCCGATTTCACAAGTGCGATTGATGAATGCGCATCCAACCGGCGCCATGAATAAAGATGAACGCTTGAATTTACTGATGGGACCGGGTGGGATCCAAGAATGCGGTATGGCACAAAACTGCGTGGAAGTCTGTCCGAAAGGAATTCCTTTGACCACTTCCATTTCATCCATGAACCGCGACACGACAGTTCAAATGTTCCGTAACTTTTTTGGAAGTGACAACATGGTGGAGTAAGGAAAAGATAGAAGAAGGAAGACAATATAAAAAATGAAGAAGAATGAGGCATAAACCATGACGATAAAAAAACTGCAGGACCTTCAAATCTATGATGATAACAAGATGACAAGTAATATGGTTTTCAATGAAGAAAAAAGTAAAATCATCGCGTTTAATTTTCTTCCCGGACAGGCGATGTCTAAGCATGGGCATGCCCATAAAAATGCTTATGTGTTTGTGATTGAAGGGCAAGGGCAATGCCATCTGGATGACATCGATTACGCTATCGAACCGGGGGATATCATACACTGTGATCCCCACCAAAAAATCAGTGTAGAAAATACAGGAGCTTCAGCGATGACGGTGTATGTCGTGCAGGCAGAAGAATAGACCAGCTGTTTTGTAATAGAAATTTCTACAAATTATAGGAGGAATTCATATGAGTAAAGAATCATGGTTGCCGACATTAAAGACTGATACACCCGAGGAAGGATACGACTTAGCAGTTAAGTTAGCACGTAAAGCTGTAGGGATGACTCAACCAGATGAAAATGTGCGTAAAGAATTGCGTCCAGTATATGCAAATAACGCAGATAGTTTAACTTTTGCTTCTCAAGTCGTGGCTATTAATTTTCAAACAGTAGCTGCAGCTAACAATTACTGGAATGAATAGTAACCATTAAGTAACTCGACAAATAATCAGTCTAAAAGTTAAAGTAGATTAAGCCCACCCCAAAACCTTCGACTAAAATCTAAGGTTTTGGGGATTTTGTTTCTATTATACAAGCTGGAAACGTATCAAATGTATATGCTAACGTAAAAATGAGCCACAACTCAATTGAGACTTGAACTATTTATTCATTATCACTTTTTATAAAATAGTATGTAAGTTGATGGTTTTCCGGAGACTTGTTATGGAGCCGAAGAGTCGAATTTTATGAAAAATTTCTTTTTTTAAATGCCTCACTTTTCAGTTAACATATGAGGGCTTATCGGCAGTTCAATTTGTCTAATAGCTATATAAAATAAGAGGGCAACCGGCGTAAACTTAGCCGGCAGCCCTCTTGCTCATTTCTTCGATTTCTTCTTTTTGATCGCCACCAAAAAAGGAGGCGAGTGGCGCTGGTTGATAAATTCGTACTTCAATACGTCATATGAAACCTGCGGCAGATTTTGGACGAATGCCATGACAGCGTCGCGTTCTTCGCTGCCGCCGTCGTGGCCGCTGTAGATGACAACGAGCAGCAGCCCTTGTTCTTTTAACAGGCTCAAGCATTGCTCCATGGCCGCAAGGGTACTTTGGGCTTTTGTGATGATGTTGTGGTCGCCTTTTGGCAAATAGCCAAGATTGAAGACAGCGGCAGAAATGGGTTCGCTTACGTAGTCGGCGATTTTGGCGTGGCTGTCGTGGACCAGTTCCACATGCGTGAACGCTTCCACGCGTTTTCGGGTTGCGTCAATGGCTTCCTGCTGGATATCAAAAGCAAATACTTTGCCGTTGCCACCCGTAAGACCGGCGAGAAAATGCGTGTCGTGGCCGTTTCCGGCAGTCGCATCAATAACCGTGTCGCCTAGCTGGACCGTTTGTTCCAATAAACTTTTCGTAAAAGGCAATACGCGCTGCAATGTCATACTTCAACACGCCCTTTATGCAATTTGCCTTGCCAGCTGTCCCGTGCTTCCAGTTCGGCATCGATGCCGTTCAGTACGTCCCACTTATTGGCGCTCCACATCGGTCCGATCATCAAATCAATTGGGCCGTCTCCGGTGATGCGCTGGACGACCATCTCTGGCGGCAGGACTTCCAGCTGATCCGCAACAAGCTGGATGTATTCCTGCTTGTCCAGAAATTCAACCATCCCTTTTTCGTATTGCTTCACCATCGGTGTGCCCTTCAGCAAATGAAGCAAATGAATCTTGATGCCTTGGACATCCAGTTTTGCAACTTCGCGCGCCGTTTCCATCATCATGCCGCGGTCTTCAAGCGGCAAGCCGTTGATGATGTGCGTGCAGACCCGGATGCCGTGTTTGCGGAGTTTCGCCACTCCTTCGACGTAAGCCTCATAGTCGTGGGCCCGGTTGACGAGCAGCGCAGTCCGTTCATGGACGGTCTGCAAGCCCAGCTCGACCCATAAGTACGTGCGTTCATTCAATTCCGCCAGGTATTCGACGACATCATCCGGCAGGCAGTCGGGGCGCGTCGCAATGCTTAAGCCGACGACGTTTTCCTGTCGCAATGCGGCTTCGAACTTTTCTTTAATGACCGGAAGGGGTGCGTGGGTATTCGTGTACGCCTGGAAATACGCCATGTATTTGCCGTCTTTCCACTTGCGGTGCATTTTCGTTCTGATTTTATCAAACTGGACAGCGACCGGATCGACCCGGTCGCCGGCAAAATCGCCGGATCCCGCTACACTGCAGAATGTGCAGCCGCCATGGGCAACGGTGCCGTCGCGGTTTGGACAGTCAAAGCCGGCATCAAGTGCGATTTTCATGATTTTCATGCCGAATTCGTCGCGCAAATGGCGGTTCCATGTATGGTAGCGTTTGCCGTCAGATGGAAAAGGCAAAGTAGAATTCATCTTAAAACAACTCCTCTGAAAAGTATTGTATCACGGGCGGAAAAGGAGCTACAACGCCTGAAAAATCTGATTTTACGGGACTCGAAATATTTCTCTTGTAGGAACGCATCAAAAAGAATACAATGACTTTTGGAATTGGAAGATGAGGAGAGATTAGAATGCCAAAACGCGTCTGGCTTTTGATTATCGGAATGCTCGTCAACGTGACGGGGAATTCGTTTTTGTGGCCTTTGACTACTATATATATGCACGACCATTTAGGAAAATCGTTGTCGCTTGCCGGGCTCGTATTAATGGCTAACGCAGGAGCAGCAGTGATCGGGAATTTGCTGGGCGGCGCGCTTTTTGACCGGTTCGGCGGCTATAAATCGATACTCGGCGGAATCATTGTCACCACGGTGGCTTTAGCCGCTTTGACTTTATGGCATGAGTTTTTGCCGTTTGTCATTTTTTACACCACTATAGGCTTTAGCAGCGGAATTGTGTTCCCGAGTATGTACGCGATGGTCGGCACCGTTTGGCCAGAAAGCGGGCGCAAAGCTTTCAACGCCATTTACTTGGCACAGAACGTGGGCGTAGCCATCGGGCCAGCAATGGCCGGAATACTCGCAGCTTATCGCTTTGACTATATATTTGCAGCAAATTTAGGAATGTACGTCCTGTTTTTCTTGATCGCCTTGTTCGGTTTCAAGTCGATGTCGATATCTCCAGTGTCGCATACGTCGGTGTTCAATGAAGGAAAGCGAATCCGCAAAAAAGCGCCGTTCAATGCGCTGATGATCGTTTCTGCCGGCTATCTGTTATGCTGGATCGGCTATGTGCAATGGCAATCCACAATTTCTACTTACACGCAGGAAATCGGCATTACGTTGACGCAGTATAGCCTGCTTTGGTCATTGAATGGCTTTTTGATTGTGGCGGGGCAGCCGTTCATCCGGCCGATCATGAAACGAATCGAAGACAATATCAAAAGCCAGCTCGTCATCGGCATGGGCATTATGATTGTTTCTTATGTGATTGTGGCATTTGCCCAGGATTTCCCGATGTTTGTCGCAGCCATGGTCGTGTTGACCATCGGGGAAATGTTCGTCTGGCCAGCGGTTCCGGCATTAGCGGATCAACTGGCGCCAAAAGGCCGCGAAGGCTTTTACCAGGGAATCGTCAACAGCGTCGCAACTGGCGGGCGTATGGTCGGGCCGCTTCTTGGCGGTGTAATGGTCGATGTGTACGGCATGCCGGCGTTGTTCATCTTGGTGACGGTGCTGATCGCTATCGCAATTGTCACCGCATTATTATACGATCGTCCGCTTAAGGCAGAAAAAGCGGCAGAGCTGCAGGAGACCTATAATTGATTGAACAAAAGAGGCTATCCAGTATACTAAATGCTCGCCGCAAAGGAGTTGTCCCAAATGACATTGGGGCAACTCCTTTCTTCATGTTGCGTTTTAAATGAGAGTTTGTTTAAATTAGAAGAGAAAGCGCTTTATTTAAATAATATTCTGTAAAGTCGAATGGAGGCCACTTTTAATGAAACCGATTTATGGTTCTGCTCAAGAAGCAGTTGAACAAATACAGGACGGCGCCACAATTATGGTAGGCGGCTTTGGTTTGGTAGGAATTCCGGAGCAATTGATCCTGGCGCTTGTGGACAAAGGGGTAACGGATCTGACCGTTATTTCCAATAACTGCGGCGTGGACGAATGGGGTCTTGGCTTATTGCTGAAAAACAAACAGATCAAAAAGATGATCGGTTCTTATGTGGGCGAAAACAAAGAATTCGAACGCCAGGTGCTGTCCGGTGAAATCGAAGTGGAATTGACGCCGCAAGGGACATTGGCTGAAAAAATGCGGGCAGGCGGAGCCGGCATTCCGGCATTCTTCACTCCGGCGGGCGTTGGCACAACGGTTGCGGAAGGAAAAGAAATCCGTAAATTTGACGACAAAGACTACGTATTGGAACATGCTTTGAAGGCGGATTTCGCTTTAGTGCGTGCAGCCAAAGCTGATAAAATGGGCAATCTGGTCTACAACAAAACAGCGCAAAACTTCAATCCGTTGGCAGCAGCGGCTGGTAAAGTCACGATTGCCGAAGTTGAGGAAATCGTGGAAATCGGCGACATCGACCCGAACCACGTCCAGACGCCAAGCATCTACGTGCAAGGCTTGCTTCAAGCCAAACAGGAAAAACGAATTGAACGCTTAACTACTCGATCGGTATAAGAAAGGACGGGAATTCTGTGGACAAGAACTTAGTGAGAGAACGAATTGCCAGACGCGCCGAAAAAGAAATCAAAGACGGCGATTACGTGAACCTGGGCATCGGCATGCCGACGCTTGTAGCAAACTTCATATCTGACAACAAAAGCGTCGTGCTGCAATCTGAAAACGGCTTGCTCGGCATCGGGCCTTATCCGGCGGAAGACGAAGTGGATCCGGATTTGATCAATGCAGGCAAAGAAACGGTCACAACAATTCCGGGTTCCGCTTTCTTTACAAGTGCTGAATCGTTCGCCATGATCCGCGGCGGCCATATTGATGTTGCCATCCTTGGCGGCATGGAAGTGGCGGAAAACGGGGATTTGGCAAACTGGATGATTCCCGGAAAAATGATCAAAGGCATGGGCGGCGCGATGGATTTGGTACACGGTGCCAAAAAAGTCATCGTCATCATGGACCACGTGTCAAAAGACGGTTCGCCGAAAATCAAAAAGCAATGCGATCTTCCTTTAACAGGCAAAGGCGTTGTCAATAAAATCATCACGGAACGTGCCGTCATCGAAGTGACGGAAAACGGGCTTGTGTTGACTGAAGTATTTGAAGGCTTCACGGTGCAAGACATCATCGATTCAACGGATGCGCACTTGAATACAGAAAACGTGAAAGTGTCATAATGTATTGCCAAAGGCTGGCGGCTCCGATAGAATAGGGAGTAATAGTAAGTGGCTGTGAAGAGGAGCAGTAGATTGTGTCTATTCTTGAAGAGAGCCGGCGGGTGGTGCAAGCCGGTGGATAGAGCAGTTGAACTCGCCTTGGAGTCCGTGTATGTGAATGGAGTAATATACACCGTTTTCCGCGTTAAGGAATCAAGTTGAGCGGCTGGCCGCTAATTTGGGTGGTACCGCGGGAAGCTCCCGTCCCTTATTTATGAGGGACGGGAGCTTTTATTTTTGAGGAGGAACAGAGATGACATTCAAGCACAAGACAGTTGAAAAGAAATGGCAAAAATACTGGGATCAAAACAAAACCTTCAAGTTGGAAACGGATTTTTCCAAGCCGAAGTTTTATGCGCTGGATATGTTCCCATACCCATCAGGCGCCGGCCTTCACGTCGGGCATCCAGAAGGGTACACAGCAACCGACATTTTGAGCCGCATGAAACGCATGCAGGGCTATAACGTTCTCCATCCGATGGGCTGGGACGCTTTCGGCCTTCCGGCAGAGCAATATGCGCTTGATACCGGAAACGACCCGGCGGAATTCACTGCCAAAAACATCGCAACGTTTAAACGCCAAATCCAGGAACTTGGATTTTCCTATGACTGGGATCGTGAAGTAAATACAACGGACCCGAAATACTACAAATGGACCCAGTGGATTTTCATCCAGCTTTACAACAAAGGTTTGGCCTATGTTGACGAAGTGGCGGTCAACTGGTGCCCGGCACTTGGCACCGTACTAGCCAATGAAGAAGTGGTCGACGGCGTTTCAGAGCGCGGGGGCCATCCGGTTGAACGCCGCCCAATGCGCCAATGGGTGCTTCGCATTACAGAATACGCAGACCGTTTGCTGGAAGATTTGGATGAATTGGACTGGCCGGAAAGCTTGAAAGACATGCAGCGCAACTGGATCGGCAAATCCGAAGGGGCAGAACTGGAATTCCAAGTGGACGGCAATGGCCATTCATTCCGTGCTTTCACGACCCGCCCGGATACGATTTTCGGTGCAACTTATGCAGTTTTGGCACCGGAGCACAAATTGGTTGCAGACATTACAACGGAAGACCAAAAAGCGGCAGTTGAAAAGTACATCGACGACGTGAAAACGAAAAGTGATTTGGAACGCACCGATTTGGCAAAAGAAAAATCTGGCGTGTTCACCGGCGCTTATGCAATCAACCCGGTAAGCGGCGAGAAAATGCCGATCTGGATAGCGGATTACGTGTTGGCGACATACGGCACAGGTGCCATCATGGCAGTTCCGGCGCATGACGAGCGCGACTATGAATTCGCGAAGCAATTCGATTTGCCGATTGTGGAAGTGGTTTCTGGAGGAGATATTTCAACGGAAGCTTATGCAGGCGACGGCGAATTGATCAACTCTGACTTCTTGAATGGTCTGAACAAAAAAGAAGCAATTGCACGGGCAATTTCGTGGCTTGAAGAGCACGGCGTCGGCGAAAAGAAAATCACGTACCGCTTGCGTGACTGGCTGTTCAGCCGCCAGCGCTACTGGGGCGAACCGATTCCGATCATCCACTGGGAAGACGGCACAATGACGCCGGTCGACGAAAAAGATCTTCCGTTGATGCTGCCGGTTACAACGGATATCAAGCCAAGCGGAACGGGTGAATCGCCGCTTGCCAATATCACCGAATGGGTTAATGTGGTCCATCCGGAAACAGGCATGAAAGGCCGCCGCGAAACGAACACAATGCCTCAATGGGCAGGCAGTTGCTGGTATTATTTACGCTACATCGATCCAAACAACGAAGAAGCATTGGCGGATCCGGAATTGTTGAAACACTGGCTTCCAGTTGACGTATACATCGGCGGAGCAGAACATGCGGTACTTCATCTATTGTATGCACGCTTCTGGCATAAAGTGCTTTACGACATCGGTGTGGTTTCCACAAAAGAGCCATTCCAGAAATTATTCAACCAAGGCATGATCCTGGGTGAAGGCAACGAGAAAATGTCGAAATCCAAAGGTAATGTGGTCAACCCCGACCAGATCATCGAAAGCCACGGAGCCGATACGCTTCGTCTGTACGAAATGTTCATGGGGCCGCTTGAAGCGTCCATCGCCTGGTCGACAAACGGCCTTGACGGTGCCCGCCGCTTCCTGGACCGGGTATGGCGCCTGTTGGTGGAAGAAGAGCAGTTGAGCAGCAAAGTCGTTGACGCCAATGACGGCAAACTGGAAAAAGTCTATCACCAGACCGTCAAGAAAGTGACAGAGGACTTCGAAGGGCTGCGCTTCAATACAGCTATTTCGCAGATGATGGTCTTCATCAACGAAGGCTATAAAGCAGATGCCATTCCGAAAGAATACGTGGAAGGCTTTGTGAAACTTTTGTCTCCAATTGCGCCTCACGTAGCAGAAGAACTATGGGAGAAACTGGGCCATACAGAATCGATCACCTATGCGGCATGGCCGGAATTCGATGAGTCGAAAATGGTAGACGACGAAATCGAAGTGGTCGTCCAAGTGAACGGCAAAGTCAGAACAAAACTGGTTATTGCCAAAGATTCTACGAAAGAACAACTGGAAGCTGCAGCACTTGCTGATGAGCACATTGTGAAAGCGGCTGAAGGCAAACAAGTCCGTAAAGTCATCGCAATTCCAGGGAAATTGGTCAACGTAGTGATCGCTTGATCAATTTAAAGCCTGTCCGGTGGAGCTAATGCTCACGCCGGACAGGCTTTTTTTGTTTGATGCAAGTAAAAATGGAGTTGGTGCAAGCATGGAGTGAAATGCCGCAAGTAAAGGAGCTTTTGTGGCAAGTAAAAACAGAATGCTGCAAGTGAAAGGAATATTTGAGTAGCACCTTCGATAAAATCCACAAGCCTGCATCCTTCATCAAATATTCTCGTCCTATTAAAAAACGCCCGCTAAAAGCGGACGCTGTCATACCTATTAAACTTCTCGTGCAAAAGCTGCGGCGCTTTGTCCAGCGACATTGCCCGTAACCAAAGCAGATGTGATATTGTAGCCGCCGGTATACCCGTGGATATCCAAAATTTCTCCGCAGAAGTAGAGGCCGGGCTTTTTGCGGGAAGCCATCGTTTTCGGTTCGATTTCTTTGATCGAGACGCCGCCGCCTGTGACAAACGCTTTTTCAATCGGCTGGGTACCGGTCACGAGCATCGAGAAAGCCGTCAGTTGCTGAGCGAGAAGACGTACTTTGTCGCTTGCCAGTTCTGCACCGATTGACTGCGGATCGATTCCGGAGCGTTCCATCAAAAACAGCAGCCAGCGTTCCTGGGTGATGCTTTTCCAGACGTTTTTCACCGCTTTTTTCGGCTCGTCTTTCATCATTTTATGGAGCAGCTGGAACGCCGATTCGGCATTTTCTTCCGGCAGTGTATTGATGCGCATTTCCACCGGCTGCTGGCCGTTTTTCTTCATTTCTTTGACGACGTACTGGCTGCAGCGCAGAATCGCCGGGCCGCTGAGGCCAAAGTGGGTGAACAGCATATCCATCTGGTGAGTAACGAGTACTTTGCCTTTTTTATTCAGCACGGATACTGCGGCATCGCGAAGCGCTAAGCCCTGGAGTTCCCGGCCGACGATGAACGGCTCTTTTGACAGGAGCGGAACTTCCGTCGGATACAAATCCGTTACCGTATGGCCCGCTTTTTCTGCCCACGGGTAGCCGTCTCCGGTTGACCCGGTCTGAGGCACCGCTTTTCCGCCGACTGCGACGACAACCGCCCGTGCCGTAAATTCCTCGCCGGAATGAAGGCGCACACCTGTCACTTTGTCATCGGTCATCAGCAGTTTTTTGACCGGTGAATCAAGCATCACTTTGACGTTCAGCCGGTCCATTTCCCGGAACATGGCATCTGCTACGTCCTGGGCCCGGTTCGAAACAGGGAACATGCGGCCGTGGTCTTCTTCTTTTAAAGCGACGCCAAGGCCTTCAAAGAAGGCGATGATATCTTCATTATTAAAGACGGAAAACGGGCTGTATAAAAAACGTCCATTTCCCGGAATGTGTTTCACAATTTCTTCAAGTGGCAGCCGGTTGGTTACGTTGCAGCGTCCGCCGCCCGAAATCACCAGTTTTTTGCCCAGCTTTTTGCCTTTTTCAATCAACAGCACTTTTTGGCCATTTGAAGCCGCGGCGATGGAGGCCATCAATCCGGAAGGGCCGCCGCCGATAATAATTACATCATACATAAAATAAGAACTCGCTTTCGTTTTTATTAGTGTCCAGACTCCAGCGCCTAGCTCCTCGGCCATAAGCCAGCCCAGTGTCTAGTCTCCAACGCCTAGCTCTTCAGGACATAAGAAAGCCCAGCTAGGTGGCAGAGACCGCCACTTCGCTGTTCTGTCTTATAACTGCCGGAGCTGAATAGGCGTTTCCGCTTTTCTCAAGTATACACCATGGAAGAAAACTCGTTGAGTAATTTCTTTTATAGGTGTAAACTATCGTGTAGATTGTTTTTTTTATTAGAAAAATGTCAGGAAGTGTAAAATGTCAACGTTAATAAAAGGAACCGCCATTTTAACCATGGGTTTGTTCTTATCTAAAATCCTTGGGGTCATTTATGTCATTCCGTTTTACGATATGGTTGGGAAAGAGAATATCGGCCTTTACCAGTATGCGTACATACCTTATAACTTAATGCTGTCGCTGGCAATATCAGGTGCGCCGATTGCGTTCTCGAAATTTGTCGCAAAATACAATTCGCTCGGTGATTACGAAACCGGCAGAAAATTATTGAAGTCCGGCCTGACGACTATGATGGTCACGGGCTTTGTCGCGTTTTTGTTTCTTTATTTCTTCGCAGGTCCGCTTGCGGAACTGACAATTGATGAAAAAGACAAAGTCAATTCGGTCCAAGACGTAAAAGAAGTGATTCAATGGGTAAGTTTTGCCTTGATCGTTGTGCCATTCATGAGTTTGTTCCGCGGATTCTTCCAAGGCTATAACTTCATGATGCCGACGGCCGTTTCGCAATTGATTGAACAGATTGTCCGCATCGTGTTCCTGCTTGGCGGAGCTTACTTGGTTCTGAATGTCTTTAACGGAACTCCGGAAACCGCCGTGCAGATTGCCGTGCTTTCTGCATTTGTCGGGGCGCTTGGCGGCGTCCTTGTCCTGTTCTATTATTGGAGAAAGAAAAAGCCGGAGTACAACGAACTTCGCGCCAAGTCGGTTGAGTCATATGATGTCCGGCTGCGCGATATGTACAAAGAAATTGCCATTTACGCATTGCCGGTCGTGTTTCTTGGCATTGCCAATCCGTTGTTCCAGTTTATTGATATGCTGACATTCAACAATGCGATGAGCACAACGGAAAATGCAGCCAATTCAAGCATTTACTTAGGGATTTTAAACTTGACCGCCCATAAACTGGTGATGATTCCGGTAATGCTTGCTACCGGGTTCTCAATGGCGCTTATTCCGCTAATCACCAAATACTTTACGAATAATCAATTCAAGTCTGTAAACCGCACGTTGGATCAGACTTTCCAAATTCTTTTATTCTTGACCTTGCCGGCCGTAGTCGGCATGACGATGCTATCGGATGAGCTGTACCATGTGTTTTATGAAATCAGTGAACCAGGCTCGGAAATTCTGGCGCATTACTTGCCGGTCGCCATCCTGTTTGCCATGTTCCCGGTGACGGCTTCGATTTTGCAGGGGATCAATCAGCAAAAATGGATCATTTTGAACTTGTCCATCGGCCTTTTGCTGAAGTTTGCATTGAACATTCCGCTGATTCGCATGTTTGAAACAGACGGCGCCATTGCTGCGACCATTATCGGCTATGTTGTCGCTATCGTCATGAACTTGGCAGTTATCTTCAAAACGATGAATTACCGTTCGAATATGGTGCTGCGCCGCATCCTGTTGATAGTCATTTTGAATGCCATTATGGCTGGAGCTGTTTTTGCTTCACTCGCCGGTCTGGACCTGTTCCTCGGAATGGATTCTAAATTCCATTCACTGGCACGGATTCTTATTGTCGGCGGAATCGGCGGAGCGGTTTATGGATACCTTAGCTTGAAAACCGGTATCGCGCAAAAGCTTCTAGGCGAACGTCTGACAAAATATACACGTAAATTCGGTTTTTAGGAGGAGCACAATGCGCATAGATAAATTTTTATCGAATATGGGCTACGGTTCCCGGAAAGAAGTGAAAGTCCTGCTGAAGTCAAAAGCGGTGGAAGTGAACGGCAAAGCCGTCCGCGATCCGAAAGTCCATGTGGATGAAGCAGCGGATGTGGTGACAGTAGGCGGCGAAAAAGTCGAATACACCGAATTTATTTACCTGTTGATGAATAAGCCCCAAGGTGTGATTTCAGCAACAGAAGATAAATATGACCAGACCGTCATCGACTTGCTGGGGGAAGCGGAACAGAACTTTGAACCGTTTCCTGTCGGCCGTTTAGATAAAGACACAGAGGGGTTTCTGCTGATCACGAACGACGGCAAATTGGCGCATGAGTTATTGTCGCCGAAAAAGCATGTCGACAAGAAGTATTTCGCCTTGATTGATGGCGTTGTGACTGAAGAAGACGGAGACGCCTTCAGACGGGGCGTCATGCTTGATGACGGCTATGTGACAAAACCGGCTTTTCTGGAGATTTTGAAAAGCGGGAAACAATCGGAAATCCAATTGACGATTACGGAAGGCAAGTTCCACCAAGTGAAGCGGATGTTTCAAAGCGTCGGGAAAGAAGTGACTTATTTGAAGCGCCTGTCGATGGGGCCGCTGGAACTGGATCCAAACTTGCAGCTCGGGGAATACCGCCATTTGGCGGAAGAAGAACTAGATGCCTTAAAACAAAGAAAATGACCGCAGACATTGCGGTCATTTTCTTTGTGCTGGGAAGAATTTAAGCTTGCGCTTTTCTTGGGATGTCCAGACTCCTGCGTTTTTCTCAGGAGGTCATTTTGACTTTCTTGTGCGTCGTTGTCCATTTGCCGCGAGTTGGACTTTCTACCAAATCGTTAAAGGCTAACACATTCAAATCTCTTTGAATGGTGCGAGGAGTGATGCCGAATTCATCGACAAGATCTTGCGTAGTTACAGTCCCGTTATCACGGATGTACTTATACATATCTTTAATACGAATTAGCATGCGATCAGTTGTTGGTTTCAAGTAAGAACCACTCCTTCATCTTTTTTCCTGTAGGCAAAGACTAGCGGACGAATGGCTGAGTTATACTCAGCAGGTTTGAAATAAATGCCAAAGACATCCCCTTTTTTTATAAAAATCTGTCAGTCGGTATTATCTGACAATTTGATTATAGCGAAAAAGTATTCGAATATCTACAAATAACGTCTATTTCACATAAACTTAACATTCCTAAACACAGGATTATTTTCGTAATTTTTAGGTTGGTTCTTTAAATTTTTCTCAAAAGGTGTACAATAGCGTTAATAAAAGGGGAGTGGAAAATGGACTGGCAAACAGAAGCAGAAAAAAGAAGAGACCAAATCATTGAGGAATTGCAAAGCTTAATCGCAATTCCGAGCGTGTTGAGTGAAGACACAACATCCGAGGCCCCTTTTGGAACCGAAGTGAAACGTGCATTAGAGTGGTTTATGGATAAAGGTGAAGAGCGCGGCTACCGCGTGAAAAACGTAGCTAATGTAGCAGCCCATCTTGAAATTGGAGAAGGGGAAGAACTGCTGGGCATTCTGGGGCATGTGGACGTAGTGCCTGCTGGAGCCGGATGGACGAAAGAGCCGTTTGGCGGTGAAGTGGAAGGCGGCAAATTATATGGACGCGGATCCATTGATGACAAAGGCCCGACCATTGCCGCTTGGACTGCACTGAATATGGTGAAAGAAGCAGGTTTTGAGTTTGATAAACGGATTCGCCTCATCATCGGAACCGATGAAGAAAGCGGGTTCCGCTGTGTCGACCGATATTTTGAAACCGAAGAAATGCCAACAATCGCTTTTGCGCCGGATGCCGATTTCCCGATCATTAATGCTGAAAAAGGCATTGCGTCTCTTGCATTCTCCAAAAAGGAATGGAATCAACCGGACGCATTGCAGTCATTCGAGTCTGGGAATCGGACCAATATGGTGCCGGATTTGGCAGAAGCAATCGTGGATGGAAGTTTAGCGGATTGGCAGGCGCAGTTTGATGAATTCTGCAGCAAACACAAAGTAGCAGCCACATACGAACAAGTGAATGAAGGCGTCAAATTGGCCATACACGGAAAATCGGCGCATGCCATGGAACCGGATGAAGGTGTTAATGCCGGTATTTTGCTGGCCGTCTTTTTAAAGGAACAGTTGGCTGGAGATGGCAAAGAATTTACGGCGTTTGTTGCAGATAATTTCTATAATGATTCGCGCGGCCGTCGGTTCGGCTTGGATTACACCGATGACATTTCCGGTGATACCACATTCAACGCCGGCATTCTGAAGTTTGAACAGGGCAAATTGGCGACAGTTGAAGTCAGCATGAGGTATTCAATCAGTTATCCATTCGAAGAAAAAATGGCAGATGCGAAAACGGACGCTTTTTCAATGGAAATTCGCTCCAATTCGACTCCTCATTGGGTGGATGAAAACGATCCATTCATCCGAACGCTTCAAAAAGCTTACGAAAAGCAAACAGGCAATCCCGCGGATCTTCTATCCATCGGCGGCGGAACCTATGCGCGCGTGCTGCAAAAAGGTGTGGCATTTGGCATGTTGTTCCCAGGCGAAAAGGATGTCGCCCACCAAGCGGATGAATTTGTCGATATCGACAATTTAATAAAAGCGACAGCGATTTACGCTGAAGCCATTTACCAATTAGCATGCAAGAAAAGCGGAGACGCTTGATTTCCGCAGTGGGCTTTTGCAAGACCCGTGGAATACGGCATTAGAAAATGAGGAAAGAGGGATTGGACATGGAGTGGATTTTGCATAACGGTGAGTTTATTCGGGAAAATGAGTTGAACGTATCAAAAGAAGACCGGGGGTACCAATTCGGCGACGGGATTTATGAAGTCATCCGGGTGTACGAAGGCAATTTGTTTACGGCAAAAGAACATATCGACCGTTTCTATGACAGCGCAGAAAAAATCAAGATTGTCATTCCTTACACGAAAGATGTGTTCCATAAAATGATGTATGACTTGGTGGAAATGAACGAAATCGACAACGGCCAAGTATATGTACAAATTACGCGTGGAGAAGCAATGAGGCAGCATCATTTCCCTCAAGTAACTTCTCCGGTGCTTGTGGCTTATCCGAAAAAAGTAGAACGTCCGGTGGAAATGATGGAAGCCGGAGTAAAAGCGGCATTTGTAGAAGATGTCCGCTGGCTACGCTGCGATATTAAAAGCTTGAACCTTCTTGGCAACGTAATGGCTAAGCAGGAAGCTCATGAAGCAGGCGCTTATGAAGCGATTCTGCACCGCGGTGAAGTGGTGACGGAAGGATCTTCTTCAAATATGTACGGAATTAAAAACGGCGTCATCTATACGCATCCGGCTACAAACTTGATCTTGAACGGCATTACGAGACGCGTGATTTTGGAGTTGTGCAAAGAACAGGGCATTACGGTTCAGGAAACGGCTTTCACTAAAACCGAAGCGCTTGAAATGGATGAAATCTTTATGTCGTCTACGACAGCTGAAATCATGCCGATCATTCAAATTGACAGTCAAAATATTGGTGAAGGAGTTCCTGGGGAACTGACGAAAAAACTTCAGCAGGCGTTCGAAGCCAATTTAAAATTAACGGTAAAATCATAAATGAGACAAAGTGATCGGCGAAAGCCGATCGCTATTTTTTTGTGGTGATATCAATGGTAAACTGAAGAGAGGTGATCACTTATGCAGGCACATTATTTTATTGGCATCAAAATTCCTGAAGCAGCAGCAAAAAAACTGGACCAAGCAAGAAAGGGCTGGAATCTTAAAAGCCATAAGCGTTATACCCATTGGGTCGACATGCACATCACACTGCTTTTCATCGGCAGCGATCCGCATGATGAAATTCGGGCGGCGCAGCAGGCACTTTCAACAATCCGCCATGCACCGTTTGAATTAACGACGAGCACAGTAAAAACTTTCGGCAATCCTGCTACACCGCGCATTGTTTATGCAGCGGTGGAAGACAGTCCGGCGCTTGCAGAGCTGCAGGCTAAAGTCAGGGAAGCGCTGCGTCCGTTACAATTGAATCCGGACGGAAAGCCGTTTGTCCCTCATATCACTTTAGCTGGTAAATGGGCAGGCGGTCCGCCGCTTGATATTGACCTGACAGTGCCGGCTTTGACGTTTCCGGTAACGGAATTTACCGTTTTTCGGATTGAGCCCGGCAATGTGCCAAAGTATATACCTGAAGCAAGCTATCAACTGAAAGAAAGCGTTTAAACACGCGATAGGCGATGTCCAATGAAAACAGTATTCATCATAAATCCAGCGGCTGGCAATGGCAATGCCTTAAAAAAATGGAGCCGTTTTGCCGAAACCATCCGTTTCCCATATGAAACGGTGTTCACACAAACGGCTGGGCATGCTGCAACGATCGTTCGTTCTTATAAAGAAGCTGGTGACAAAATGCTGATCATCGGCTTTGGCGGGGACGGCACCTTGCGCGAAATCATCGCCGGAGCGGCGGGAGCCGAGCAGCTGATCGTGGGTGCGGTTGCTGCAGGATCCGGCAATGACTTTGGAAGAGGGTTCCACTCTTTTCCGACTGCTGAATCGATTGCAGAATTTCTAAAGCACCCAGAAGCCAAGCGGGAAGATCTAGGCGAACTGCAAAATGGGGGAATCCAACGGTTTGCCAGCAGTTCCGGCATCGGCTTGGATGCGGAAATATCGGCATTGGTTAACCGCTCAACAGTTAAGAAGTGGCTGAATAAAATCAATGCCGGCAAATTGGTTTACCTGTTGTATGTGGTTTTGACGCTGGCCCGCTTCAAAAAATTTCAGCTCACGATGGAACAACAAGGGCAGAAGAGGGTTTTTGAGGATGTCTGGTTTGCGACTGTCAGCAACCAGCCTTATTTTGGCGGCGGCATGAAAATATCGCCCGATTCGAAAACCGATGACGGCTTGCTGGAGCTGACGGTGGTCCACGGGATTTCCCGCTTGAAACTGCTGCTGGTCTTTGGTACGGTTTTTACCGGAAGCCATACGCGGTTTAAAGAAGTGCACCAGACGAGCGGCATTGAATACAAGCTGACGGTCGATGGGGCGATTTTCCGGCATACAGACGGAGATTACGCAGGAAAAACACCCATTCATGAAGCGGTAAGCTATACTGTAAGCGAGCATCATTGGTATGCCGTAAATACAAGAAAGAAAGAGGAAAGTAAATGAGATCACGTTATAAACCATGGGCAGCAGACTTAATCGCTGCCAACCCGGAAATTGTTATTCCGGATCCGGAGCAGCAAAAAGGCAAGTGGAAGGAAGTTTTCGGCAATGACAAGCCGCTTCATATTGAAGTGGGAACAGGCAAAGGCCGTTTTATCCTAGGCATGGCAAAAGCCAACCCGGAAGTCAATTATATCGGCATCGAGTTGTTTGACAGCGTCATCGTCAGTGCGCTCGAAGGGGTCCTTGAAACTGAAGGAGGCATTCCGAACTTGCGGTTGCTGCGGGTTAACGGAGCCGACTTGCTGGAGTTTTTTGAAAAAGGCGAAGTGGACCGCATTTATTTGAACTTTTCCGATCCATGGCCAAAAACGCGCCATGCGAAACGCCGCCTTACCTACAAGACATTTTTGGCGCTTTACGAATCAGTTCTTCCGCAAAACGGGGAAATCCATTTTAAAACCGATAACCGCGGCCTATTTGAATACTCGCTGGTCAGCATGTCGGAATACGGCATGCTGCTAAAGGATGTTTCTTTAGACCTTCACGCTAACGAACCGGAATGGAACATCATGACCGAGTATGAAGAGAAGTTTTCGAAAAAAGGGCAGCCGATTTACCGGCTGGAAGCACAATTCAACGAGAATTAAAGACTGGGAGGAATTTGGGGATGGAGAAATTTCAGTTTCATGACATGGCATTAACTTGGCTGGACGGGGGAACAACTTGGCTGGACGGAGGCACAATGTTTGGGGTGGTGCCGAAAGTTGTCTGGTCTAAACGATACCCAGTGACCGAGGAGAACCAGATTGAATTGCCGACACATCCGGTGCTGGTACAGTATAAGGGCCATAACATCATCATCGACAGCGGACTCGGCTCTGGAAAACTGACAGACCGCCAAAAACGGAATCTTGGCGTATCCGCCGAATCGCGCATCGATGATAACTTGGCAGAGCTTGGGCTAAGTGCTGCAGATATTGATACCGTCTTGATGACGCATCTGCACGGAGACCATGCCGCAGGTTTGACGAAACAACAAGGCGAGACATATGTTTCGGCATTTCCGAATGCCAAAATCCACGTTTCCGCCGTCGAGTGGGAAGAAATGCAGCATCCGAATATCCGATCCAGAAATACATACTGGAAAGAAAATTGGGAGCCGATTGTGGATCAAGTGGAAACCTTCGAAGGCGAAAAGACCTTGTTCGACGCCATTACGATGATCCACACTGGCGGCCATTCCAACGGCCACAGCGTCATCAAAATGGAAAGCGGCGGCGAAACGCTCCTGCATATGGGCGACATTATGCCAACTCATGCCCACCAGAATCCGCTGTGGGTGCTTGCTTATGACGACTATCCGATGGATTCCATTTATGCCAAGGAAAAGCTCATGAAAGAAGCGCTCCAAAATGGCTATTATTTCTCGTTCTACCACGATGCCTATTACCGGGTCCTTAAATGGAGTGCGGATGGCAAAGAGATTGTCGAATCGGTGCAGTACCAAGAGAAAAAGCTATAAATAAAAAAGCCGGCTGAATGCCGGCTTTTTTTTTAGACTTTATTTACTTCAAGAACAGCTCCGGTATACGCATCTGCGAGGAACTCGAATTGCTCGAGCTCATCTTCGCGGTGCCGGGTGATGCCGCCTTTATAAACTTCTGTTGTAACTGCATGCTGTTTGTACGGTTCGGTTTTCATGAAAATCCACGAGCCGTCGATCGGTCCTTCTTCTTTAAACGCTGTTTTAACGCTTTTCAGTACATCGTCAGCCGGGTAAAGCGTAGCTTTTCTGTCATAGACTTCTCTGATGATATAAGTCGCTGCAACACCCGCTGCAAATCCAACCAATAAATCTCGATTTTTCACAAGAATCCCTCCTATACGTGCTCCATAAATTGTAACACAAAATTTTATTTCGCCATACAAAAGTGCTAAGCAGAATGTATTTCTTTCGATAATCGAAAGAAGAAGCTGGAAATCAGCCCAAAAAAGCTCTAAACTTGAATTAGCAATCCATTAGGAGGAACACTTAGATGAATAATGAAACGCGCGAGTTGTTTAAAACATTAACTGAACTTCCTGGAGCTCCGGGAAATGAACATGCAGTGAGAAAATTCATGAAGCAAGAACTCGAAAAATATTCGGACGAAGTCGTTCAGGATAATCTGGGCAGCATCTTTGGCGTCAAGAACGGCCCGCAAGACGGCCCGAAAATCATGGTAGCCGGCCATATGGATGAAGTCGGTTTTATGGTCACGCAAATTACCGACAACGGCATGCTCCGTTTCCAGCCATTAGGCGGCTGGTGGAACCAGGTAATGCTGGCTACACGCGTAGAAATTATTGCCGGCGACAAAAAAATCCAGGGCGTTGTTGGATCCATTCCTCCGCATTTGCTGAGCGAAGAAATGCGGAGCAAGCCGATGGATATGAAGAATATGCTGATCGATATCGGAGCAGACGACAAAGAAGATGCATTGTCCTTCGGCATCCGTCCTGGCCAGCAAATTGTGCCGTTCAGTCCGTTCACTCCGATGGCAAATGACAAAAAAATCATGGCAAAAGCTTGGGACAACCGCTACGGCTGCGGATTGGCCATTGAATTGCTGAAAGAACTGAAAGATGAACAATTGCCGAACCAATTGTATTCAGGCGCAACCGTTATGGAAGAAGTGGGACTTCGCGGAGCCCAGACGGCTGCTGCAATGATCCAGCCGGATTTATTCTTCGCACTGGATGCAAGCCCGGCAAACGATGCAAACGGCGATAAAAATGAGTTTGGCCAATTAGGAAAAGGCGCATTGCTGCGCATCTTGGACCGGACCATGGTCACACACCGCGGCATGCGCGAGTTCATCCTGGATACGGCGGAAACGCATCATATTCCGTATCAATACTTTGTTTCACAAGGCGGAACGGATGCAGGACGTGTGCATACAGCCAACGAAGGCGTACCAAGCTCTGTTATCGGTATTTGTTCCCGGTACATCCACACTTCTGCGTCGATTATCCATACAGATGATTATGCAGCAGCAAAAGAATTAATCACGAAACTTGTCAAAGCGGCAGACCGCACGACACTTGAGACCATTAAACAAAACGTCTAAAAAGTGCCTTCGGGCTCTTTTTTTTTGAAAGGAATGATTGAAATGAAAAAAATGAAGGTAGCCATCGCTTCGAAAAACCCTGCGAAAGTAAAAGCGGTTGAAGCGGTTTTGGAAAAACTGGACCTTGTGTATGACTTGGCTCAAGCAGATGTAGAGTCCGGCGTTTCTGCTCAGCCAATGTCCCTTGCTGAAACGCGGCAAGGGGCAATCAACCGCTCAAAATCGGCATTGTCCGAAACACTTGATTTGGCGATTGGGCTGGAAGGCGGCGTTTATGATCTGGAAGGGCAAATGTATTTGTGCAATTGGGGAGCATTGTCGACAAGCGAAGGGCAACTTTACACAGCTGCAGGTGCACAAATTCCGTTGCCGGATGAAATTGCCGAGAAATTGCGGGCAGGGCAAGAATTGGGTCCAGTGATGGACGACTATGCGAATGAAACCGGCGTCCGGCACCATAAAGGAGCTGTCGGGATTTTGACGGCGGGGTTCGTTAACCGGGATGAAATGTTCGAGCATATTGTCAGCCTATTAGTCGGACAATATGTAAGAGGCATCGATACAGTTGCAAGTGCTCCGAAACATCTTTAAAATAAGAACAAGTATGGATAGGGAGGAATAAGTGTGCCTCGTAAAGGATTTTTTGCAGGAATAATCATATCGGCGGCTTTTTTAGGCGGCTGTCTGGCATTGCCGGAAGAACGTATTGCAGCCGGCGTCGCAAAAGTGGCTGCAGCTTTTGAAGACGAGCCGGTTGAAACCAATGAAAGTTCAGATGGGACTGAACTTTATGTGCCAAGAAGCTATACCATCGAGGAGCCTTCTGACAAACAGAATATCATGATCACCAAAGGAAGCGACTCCTATGCGTTATTTATCAACCCGAACGAGGCAGCAGACAGCACGTTATTCTATGACCTTCAAAAGGCCAATCCAGAACAACAATGGGTAGCTGATGAAACTTTTGAACAAAGTGGACGGTTCGGCTTTACAACCGTCCGGGAAATCGCTGAAGACCGCTATGAATTGGTTGTAAGCGCTGGCGGCGTCAAGTTGACCACCATTTCCGAAGAACGGGACATTGAAAAAAATATGGACTGGATGATGAAAACAGTCCGATCCATCGAAAATTAGACGTTAGGGGATAGCCGAATGAGAACATTAACTACTACTGAAGAATTCCATGAATTGGCAGCCAACAAACCGGTTGTCTTTATGTTTACAGCAGGCTGGTGCCCGGATTGCCGTGTAATTGACCCGATCATGCCCGATATTGAATCGTCTTTCAGCGATTTTACGTTTGTGTCGGTAGACCGCGACAACTTTATTGATTTGTGCATTGAAAAAGACATCTATGGCATTCCGAGTTTTCTTGCTTACACAAACGGCAATGAGGCAGGGCGTTTTGTCAGCAAAGACCGCAAAACACAAGAAGAGATTGAGGCTTTTTTGACCAATCTGCCTAAATAACAAAATGACGGTTCGCCACTTCTGGCAGAGCCGTTTATTTTTGAAAGAAGGGATTTTTAGATGAAACCGACTGAACTGATCAACCTCTTAAAAGAACGGATGCCGAGCGAACAGCTTGAATGGCGGCATGACCGCGAAAAAAATAATCTGCATATCCGCCATAAAGGCATTGGAAAAGGAATGACGCTTGGCGTACCGCAAGTCATTAACCGTTATGAGGCCAAAGGAGAAGCCGCTATCCAGGAAATCGTCTATACGATTACAGAAACCTTCGATGCGATGGAGAAAGAGGCAAAAGGTGAGCTTCAATCGTCCGAGCATATTTATCCGGTCATCCGCTCGACTTCGTTTCCAACGGAATCCAACGAAGGCCATAAATTCGTTACATCCGAGCATACAGCGGAAACGCGGGTATATTATGCCCTTGATGCCGGAACCACCTATCGCTTAATTGATGAAAATATGTTAAATTCATTAAGTCTCACTGTAGAGCAGCTGAAGGAAATTGCCAAATTTCAGGTCAGAAAACTGAAAACAGCTGTGAAAGAAGACCAAGTCGCAGGCAATGTGTTTTATTTTTTAAATGAAAACGACGGCTACGACGCTTCGCGTATCTTAAATGAAACTTTTCTTAAAGACATGAAAGCAAAAATAACAGGGGATATGACGGTATCAGTGCCGCACCAGGATGTGCTGATCATCGGCGATATCCGAAACGAAACGGGCTACGATGTATTGGCCCAGATGGCCATGCATTTCTTCACAAACGGCAAAGTACCGATTACTTCATTGTCATTCATCTACGAAAATGGAGAATTGGAGCCGATTTTCATCCTGGCCAAAAATCGACAAAACAAGGAGAACGATAAAAAATGAATGCATTCTACAATAAAAATGGTATAGGCGATGTCCTATTGGTTCAACTTGAAACAGAAACTCCTGAAAAAATCCACACAGAACAAATGGACGATGTCACGTTGATCAAAGACGAAAAGGGCAACATTGCCGGCTTCAACTTATTCAGTGCTTCCACCTATATGGATTTGGGCGAGGCCGCTTCAGTAGACGTATCTGAAGAATTGGTGACAGCGTTGCAAAATGCCTTGGAAAAGAACGGTGTGGATTTGACGCTGGAAGTCGATCTGTCTCCAAAATTTGTCGTGGGCTACGTGGAAGCGAAAGAAAAGCATCCGAACGCAGACAAACTAAGCGTTTGCCGGGTTTCAGTAGGCAGCGAGGAATTGCAGATTGTCTGCGGCGCACCAAATATCGATCAAGGCCAAAAAGTGGTTGTTGCCAAAGTCGGCGCTGTTATGCCTTCTGGAATGGTGATCAAAGATGCTGAGCTTCGCGGAGTTCCGTCAAGCGGCATGATCTGCTCTGCAAAAGAATTGGCATTGCCGGATGCCCCACAAGAAAAAGGAATTCTTGTTCTGCCGGAAGATGCAGAAACAGGTTCCGCATTTGAAGTAAAGGCGTGACGCAAAATGAGTTGGATTAAAAATCTATGGGATCGTTTGTTTTTCCAAGACACGGATGAAGAAATAATTGAAGTGGCTCCGGAGCAGGAAACGGAACCCGATGTCCGGCCGAAGAAATCGCCGTTCCGCTTTCCAGTCATAACCGATACAGAAAAAGAAGCTTTCTTAAAACAAAATCCGCGGGGGCGCCTGGCAGAAACGGTGAAGCGGGAAAAACCAAAAGCGGAGACTCTTCATACCGCTCCGAAGCGCAGACCGCACAGCCCGGCTTTAAACCAGAATCGGCGCCATGATCCTGGGCAGCCTTACTTGCCGGATTACGATGCACCAAAACAAACAACGCCTATGGCAGAAGCCTATATGGTGTCAAAGCCGGCTAAAAAGCCGATTCCGAGAACAACGGCGCCGAGAGCCCCAAGAGAAGTACAGCAACCTGTTGCCCGACCGGTATCACCAAAGCCGTCCCGTCCGGCAACTCAGCCGTATGAAGCGCCGAAATTCACGAAAACCCGTCATGTTGACACGCAGCCGATTAAGAAAACCCGCAGTTTCCAGCCAACCCGTGTACCGTCTCCGGTCTATGGCTATGGAGATGCAAATTCGGTTCCGGCACTGGGTACTTTAGAGAAAAAAGGGCTTCAGATTGAAGAAAAGAAAATTCAGCCGGAGCAATCGCCTCAGGATATCCGGATTAACGAAACGGACATGAGCCGGAACATGGAAAAAGAAGCAGCGGTACACGCTAACGAAACAGCTGCATTGCCAGCTGCAGAACATGTTCCGGAACTCATGATTGTTGAAGAACAACCGCTTTTCGAAGATAATCAGCCGGAAACCGAAGAAGTGCAATTAAATGAAATAACTCCAGATCCGCAACAACAAACAAACTTTGAAAATCGGGAAACTGCTGATCTTATCGCTCAACCCGATGTTGAAGCTGAAAAGGCAGCGGAACTGCCAAGTGTGGAACAATCCTTGCCAATAACTCCGGATTCTGTTGAGCCGAAAGCAATAAAGGAAGCTGCAAAACCGGAAACGAAACGGGAAAAAACCGTGCCGTTCAATGTATTGATGCTGAAATCCGATAAAGAACGCCAAAAAAAAAACAGCCAAGCAAGGCCAGCGGTCCTAGACCGTAAGCCGGCAACAGAAAATGCTGAACCGCTTCCCGCTAAAAAACGGGACGTAAAGACGCAGTTGATGTCTGAAGTGATCGCTTCATCACAACCTGCAGAACCAGTTCAAGAACCAGTTCAAGTGTCGGTACAAGAAACGGCGGCGCCTTACGAATACCCAAAGCTTGACTTTCTGCGGCCTCCAGAAAATGATCTGATTGATGAAACGTGGATGGAAGAGCAGGGAGAGCGCCTGATTGAAGCTTTGTCCTATTTCCAGATTCAAGCTTCAATTCTAAGCATTGTACAGGGTCCTGCTGTCACTCAATTTGAATTGACCGTAGCCCAAGGTGTGAAAGTCAGCAAAATCCGCAACTTGGCGGATGATTTAAAATTGGCGCTTGCAGCGAGAGATATCCGGATTCAAGCGCCGATTCCTGGCAAGAGTTCAATTGGGATTGAAATTCCAAATCGAAAATCCCGTCCCGTGCGAATTTCCGAAGTGATTGGGAGTCCGGTATTCAAGGATTCGGAATCGCCATTGGAAGCAGCGATGGGCCTCGATTTGACCGGGAAGCCGGTTACATTGGATTTGCGTAAAATGCCGCATGGCCTGATTGCGGGAGCTACAGGCTCCGGGAAAAGCGTATGCATTAACTCGCTGTTGGTGAGCTTATTGTATAAATCATCGCCGCGTGATTTGAAACTGTTATTAATCGATCCAAAAATGGTGGAACTCGCTCCATACAACCATATCCCTCATTTGATCAGCCCTGTTATTACCGATGTCAAGGCAGCAACCGCATCATTGAAATGGGCTGTTGAGGAAATGGAGCGCCGCTACCAATTGTTTGCGCATGTGGGAGTCCGTGATTTGAACCGCTACAATAAACTGGTTAAAGAAAAAGGGGATCACGCCCAGCACTTGCCATATATCTTGATTGTCATCGATGAGTTGGCTGATTTGATGATGATGTCGCCATCAGACGTAGAAGATGCCATTTGCCGGATTGCCCAAAAAGCGCGTGCTTGCGGAATCCATTTGGTCATTGCGACGCAGCGTCCGTCAGTCGATGTCATTACCGGATTGATCAAATCCAACATCCCGACGCGCATTGCGTTTTCTGTATCCTCTCAAGTGGACAGCCGGACGATTCTGGATTCGCAAGGAGCGGAACGGCTTCTCGGCAGGGGAGATATGCTTTATCTTGGAAACGGCATGTCCGCGCCGGTGCGCCTCCAAGGCACATTCGTGACAGATGACGAAATCGAAGAAGTGATTGCGCATGTCCGAAAACAAGGGGAGCCGGAGTACTTCTTTAAAGAAGAAGAGCTTATTAAACGAAGTGAATCTCCAGATGTACAGGATGACTTGTTTGAGGAAGCCTGCCGCTTTATCATTTCGCAAGGCAGCGCATCCACTTCTTTATTGCAGCGGAAATTCCATATCGGCTACAACCGGGCGGCGAGATTGATGGACATGATTGAACAGCATGGCTTTATCTCGGAGCAAAACGGCAGCAAAGCCCGCGCTGTTTTAATAACAGAAGATGACATGGCTGATGTTTTTCAGTAATAAATGCCATTTCTTCACTAATTAACAGGAAATATCGGTTATTTCATCTCAAATTCGAAAGATGGTATAATCGAGTGATTACGATTTGTAGACGGCTATAGATCCGCCCAAGGCTATTTATAGACTATTCTTCAACTTCCACAGGAGGTTCATTTATGACAGTATTACATTTTACCGGGATTAAAGGTTCGGGTATGAGCCCGCTTGCTCAGATCATGCATGATATGGGAGAGCACGTACAAGGTTCCGATATAGAAAAACATTTTTTCACAGAAGACCGTCTTCGCGAACGGGGCATCACCATTCTGCCTTTTGATGAAAACAATATCCAGAAAAACATGACCATCATTGCAGGGAACGCATTTAATGATGAGCATCCGGAACTCGTCAAGGCACGTGAACTGGGTGCGACCGTTATCCGCTACCACGATTTTCTTGGCGATTTGATGAAGCAGTATGTGTCAGTCGCTATTACGGGCGCACATGGCAAAACTTCGACTACCGGCTTGATGGCACATGTGCTTGACGGATATAAACCGGTGTCGTATTTGATCGGGGACGGTACAGGCTTCGGGAAAGAAAATTCCCATTACTTTGTAGCGGAAGCTTGTGAATACCGGCGCCATTTTCTGGCTTACCACCCGGACTATGCCATCATGACGAATATCGATTTTGACCACCCGGATTATTTTACGGGGATTGATGATGTTTTTAAGGCATTTGAAGAAGTGGCCCAGCAAGTCAAAAAATGCATTATCGCCTGCGGAGACGATGAGCACCTTCAAAGAATCCAGGCACCTGTGCCTGTTGTCTATTACGGATTCGGCCCGGAAAATGATTTTCAGGCGCGGAACGTTGTAAAAGACACAGAAGGCACGACATTCGACGTGGTCATCCGGAATGAATTTTTCCATACATTCAATATTCCGATGTTTGGAGACCATGCCGTTTTAAATGCACTTGGTGTTATTTCTTTATGCCATTATGAAAACATACCAGCGGATATCATTCAGCAGCAATTGTCCAACTACGGCGGTGTAAAACGCCGGTTTACCCAGACAGAACTGGGCGGCAACATTTTAATCGATGATTATGCACACCATCCGACAGAAATCCGCGCTACCTTGCAGTCGGCGCGCCAGAAATTTCCGGACCGTGAGTTAATCGCGATTTTCCAGCCGCATACGTTCACGCGCACTCAAACTTTTCTGCAGGAATTTGCGGACAGCTTGAGCGGGGCGGACCACGTTTACTTATGTGATATTTTTGGTTCGGCACGCGAGCAGGCTGGCACCTTGACCATCCAGGATCTTGTGGAAAAAATCGAAGGCAGCCACGTCCTGCAGGCTGACAATGTATCACCTTTGCTTTCGCACGAACAGGGCGTCTACTTGTTCATGGGAGCAGGAGATGTTACCAAGTTCCAGGAAGCTTTTGAAAAATTAATTACTTCTCAGGAGACAGTTTGACTTTAAAGTCAAATTGTCTTTTTTTTATGAAGGATTTCCTGCGGTTTTGTGGAATAAAACTAAAGACCCTGTGTTTAGACAGACTAAGGGTAGGGTAGAAAAGAGATATAACAGTTTGTGAAAAGAAGGAGGAAACAGTATGGATTGGAGTATTTTGCTTTACATAGCTGCCATTGTTGCCGCTATCGGATTCTTAATTTTATGCGTGGCTTTAGCTATGACATTAAACTCGCTCAAAAACACTTTAAAAGAAGTGTCAGGCACTGTATCCGGCCTGGAAAACCAACTACAGGGTGTCACGTTGGAAACAACAAACCTGCTGCACAAAACAAATGCTTTGGCAGAAGACATCCAAGTGAAATCTGAAAAATTGAATACGGTGGTTGACGCTGTAAAAGGTGTCGGCAATGCTGTAACAGATTTAAACTCATCTGTCCGCCGCATTACAACTACTGTGTCTTCACAAGTGGAAGACAATGAAGAAAAAATCGCTCAAGTTGTGCAATGGGGCAACGTAGTAATGGGCATCCGCGACAAATGGAAAGAACGCAAAATTTACGAAGCACGCGCTTCTTCATCTTATGCACCTGTTCCAGGGCAAAAGCGCTTGCCGCATAACGACCAGATTTAACAAAACCAACAATAATGGAGGAATGTAAAATGACACAAAGCAACAACAATAACAACAACCAAAATCCGAATTACAACGAGTCTCAATACAATAAAAACTACTATTCTCCAACCGATCAAAACACAAATCAGAATTCTTACTATGCAAATGAAAGCGCGTTTAACCAAACGGACTACGTGCCGCAATCATATGGCATGGGCAACCGCTACGACGATCTATACGATTATGAAGAAGAAGCTGGATCAAAAGACTTCATCATCGGAGCATTGGTCGGCGGTATTATCGGGGCAGCTGCAGCATTATTCCTGGCGCCTAAATCCGGCAAGGAATTGCGCACGGACTTAAATACACATGCAAGCACTTTGAAAGAAAAAACGTCCGGCTACACGGATACAGTAAAAGAAAAAT
Source organism: Planococcus liqunii (assembly GCF_030413595.1). Lineage (NCBI taxonomy): Bacteria > Bacillati > Bacillota > Bacilli > Caryophanales > Caryophanaceae > Planococcus > Planococcus liqunii. Next base: position 1,375,034 of record NZ_CP129238.1, read on the forward strand.
CAAGCGGACTGACCCAACAGGTGAAAGAGCAGTCGTCTAAAGTGGTCGACAAAGCAAAAAGCCTGAAAGGCGGCCAGTCACCAATGGATGACGGCACTGCATCTTCAGAAGGCGAAGAACAGATTGAAATGCTGAATACAGTTCAAAACTCTGTAGACCAAGCTGAATCAGCTGGCCACGAAGCATTTGCTTCAACTGCAAGTGCATTAAAAGAAGCCGTAGAAGAAGTGAAGGAAGAGAAAAAATCCAACACGGCTACTACAAGCGGTATTTCTAGCACAACAGGAACTACAGGCACTACAGGGTCAACCAGTTCAACTGGCTACTCTACAGGGAACACAAGCTCAACAGCTTCTGGCACTACAGGAAGTAGCACAGCTTCGAATTCCAGCAAAAACAACACAAACAGCAACAACTCAAATTCAAACAAAAACAGTTCAAGCAACACTTCAAACTCAAACAAAAACAGCTCTACCAATAGCTCAAACAACAGCTCTAACAAAAATAACTCCGGCAACAACAAATCAACGAAATAATCTGGGAGCGGATCCAATGGATAATCTAGTGCGTGTACAAGATTTAGACAGTTTAAAACAGGCTACGTCCGGTACAGAACATTATTGGCTGTTTAAACACAGCAGCACATGCCCAGTATCCGCGGCAGCCTGGAATGAGTTCAATGAATATTGTTCTTTGCATCCTAACCAATTATTTTTGTTTCTGGTAGTCCAGGAAGACCGTGAACTGTCGAAAAATATTGAGGCGCTGACGCAAATCAAACATGAATCGCCGCAGCTGTTCCATTTTTCGAATCAATCGGTTGATTGGCATGCTTCACACGGGGATATTACAAGCAAAGCGATGCAGGAATTTATCGCTTAAAAGAAAAGCCGAAGCCTTGGTGCTTCGGCTTTTTGCTGCGGAAAATACTTTAGCGCGTTGAATCGCTAAAATAAATTGCGTGACTTTATCGAATACTTTGCTTATAATAACACTATTATGTTAATATGATTCACTAAGTAAGGTGATTCACGAAAGGGGAAGTAAAAGAATGAGCCATTCAGAATTAGAACAGCTTAGAGAAAAAGTTGATGCGGTCAACCTGCAAATCCTTTCTCTTATCAACGAAAGAGCAGCAGTCATCCAAGAAATCGGGAAAATCAAGGAAAAGCAAGGGGTAAACCGATACGATCCACTGCGTGAGCGCCATATGCTGAATCTGTTAAAAGAAAATAATAACGGTCCGCTTGCACAAAAAACCGTTGACCATATATTTAAAGAAATCTTCAAATCCGCATTGGATATGCAAGAAGAAGATCACCGCAAGGCTCTATTGGTCTCGCGTAAAAAGAAAGCCGAAGATACGATCATTACAATTAACGGCGAACGCATTGGAGATGGCACACCTTCCTTCATCTTTGGTCCATGTGCAGTAGAATCCCAAGAGCAAGTCTCTAAAGTGGCTGAAGCTATCGGCGCCAAAGGCCTTCGGTTAATCCGAGGCGGCGCGTACAAACCGCGTACTTCTCCATATGACTTCCAAGGGCTTGGACTTGATGGGCTGAAAATGTTGAAAGCGGCTGCCGAGCAATACAATTTGGCGGTTGTTTCTGAAATCGTTACACCTCATCATTTGGAAGATGCGCTGCCTTACTTGGATGTTGTCCAAGTGGGAGCCCGCAACATGCAAAACTTTGAGTTGCTGAAAGCAGTTGGCCAAATCAACAAACCGGTCCTCTTGAAGAGAGGGATGTCCGCAACTGTCGATGAATTCATCAATGCTGCTGAATACATCATCGCTTCCGGCAATAGCCAAATTATCCTTTGCGAACGCGGCATCCGTACTTACGAAAAAGCGACGCGCAATACATTGGACATTTCAGCAGTTCCAATCCTGAAGCAAGAAACGCATCTTCCGGTGTTTGTGGATGTTACTCACTCTACTGGACGCCGCGACTTGTTGCTTCCGGCGGCTAAAGCTGCCATAGCAATTGGCGCTGACGGAGTAATGGCTGAAGTCCATCCGGATCCGGCTGTTGCTTTATCCGATGCAGCCCAGCAAATGGATTTAAACCAATTCGACGAATACTACGACGCTTTGATGAAATTCATGAAGCAATACGAATTGAAAATGTAATTCCAAAAAGCCGGGCGACCCCCGGCTTTTTCTTTTGTGTATAAAGTGTGAAGAGAACTTCAGGAATTTCCCCTGAAACTGCTGGAGTTTGACAAATAATGACCGTATAATCATACACAATCCTATTTTTAGTTGATATCACGAAAGTTTTTGTCGTATGATAAAAGATATAGGAAAGGAGGGCGCACCGTGACTGTTACAATTTATGACGTAGCTAGAGAAGCAAATGTGTCCATGGCTACCGTTTCACGCGTAGTCAATGGCAATCAAAATGTAAAACCTGCTACACGGAAAAAAGTATTGAAAGTAATCGAAGAACTTGGATATCGCCCTAATGCAGTAGCCAGAGGATTAGCAAGCAAAAAAACTACCACGGTCGGCGTCATCATTCCGGATATTTCCAACAGTATGTATGCCGAACTTGCCCGTGGAATTGAGGACATTGCCACAATGTACCGCTACAACATCATTCTGTCGAACTCGGATCAGAATGAAAACAAGGAACTTCAATTGCTTGAAACAATGCTAGGGAAACAAGTGGATGGAATAGTTTTCATGAGCGATGTTATTTCAAGTGAACTTCTTTATGAAATGAAACGATCTCCAACTCCAATTGTGCTGGCTGGATCGATTGACGATTCCAATGCAATCGCTTCTGTAAACATCGATTATTACGGGGCAGCATACGAAGCAATGAAAAAACTGATTGACAATGGCCACACAAGAATTGCTTTTGTCTCAGGATTATTCAGCTCGAAAGTCAATAAAGACAAGTTGAAAGCCTACAGAAAAGCGCTGGAAGATGCCTCCATCGAAGTTGATGAGCAGCTTGTGATTGAATGTGATAATTCATACGATGAAGCGATTGAGGCAGTGAATACTTTGGCGCCGCATAAACCAACGGCTTATTTTGTCAGCAACGATGAAATGTCGATTGGCGTAATTCATGGCGTAGAAGCGAACGGCCAAAAGATTCCTGAAGATGTTGAAATCATCAGCTATGAAAATTCCAAATTAGCGCGTATGGCGAGACCGATGCTGACTTCAGTGGCTTTGCCGCTTTATGATATCGGAGCCGTTTCCATGCGTCTTTTGACAAAATACATGAACGGGGAAGAGATTGAAGAAAATCAGGTCATTCTTCCATACCGGATCGAAGAACGCGCGTCTACGAAAAACGCTTAAACCGAAAGGAGCTATCCCAGAAAGATCTGGGATAGCTTCTTTTTCAATTAAGCATTGCGGATCATGTACAAAGCCTTGTTCAGCATTTGATGGTTTTTATCGGTAATTTCTTCTTTGCGGGGAATGGCCTGATACATATTGGCCGGATCCTCCCACGTGCCGATAAGCGGCACCGGAGATTCCGGCTGCCATTTGGAAAGCCAGGATTCCGGCAAATCGCCTGTCGGCAAGGCCATATCGTTCATTTCCATCCAAATCAAAGACCATGCTCTTGGAACGACACGCCAAATATCATAACCGCCGCCGCCTACAGCAATCCAGCGGCCCTCACAGTACTCATGAGCCAGTTCGTGTGCAATACTGGGGATTTCCCGGTAAATGTTCATCGTGCCGTATAGGTGGGTTAGAGGGTCTAAATAATGGGCGTCAGCACCATTCTGGGTCAGAATCACATCGGGTTTAAAAAATTCGATAATTTCTTTCATCGCTGTCCGGTAGATTTCCAGGAAAGATTCGTCTTCCGTAAACGCATCTATCGGGAAATTGAAGGAAGTGCCGTAGCCTTGGCCGCTGCCGCGTTCATTGATATTGCCGGTGCCAGGAAACAGGTAGCGGCCGGTTTCGTGAATCGATACGGTGCAAACATCGGGATCGTCATAAAAGCACCATTGAACACCATCTCCATGATGGGCATCGGTATCGATATAAAGCACGCGGGCCCCGTACTTTTTCTTCATATAGTTAATGGCGACTGAGCTGTCGTTATAAATGCAAAAACCAGAGGCTTTTCCGCGGAATCCGTGGTGAAGGCCACCTCCAAGGTTTAAGGCATGCTGGGCTTTTCCTTCCATGACGTAATCCACAGCTGTCAAAGTGCCGCCGACTAGCCGGGCGCTTGCTTCATGCATGTTTTCGAAGATGGGTGTGTCTTCCGTTCCAATGCCGTAGCTTTCGCCCGCTTCCGGAGATATTTCGCCTCGGCTCGCTTTTTTTACAATCTCTATGTAGCGCGGGTCATGGGCAAGCATGAGCTCTTCGTCGGTAGCAACACGCGCCGGCACCACTAAATTCTCTGGAAGCGCATTCATTTTACGGAGCAAATCAATCGTCAATACCAGCCTTTTTTGGTTGAAGGGATGCGTATCAGAAAATTTATACCCCAATTGATCTTCTGAATAGACAAAAACAGCATGTTTTATTCGTTCATTTGTGGTGTGTTTGGCCATAAGACATCAAAACCTTCTTTTTTTAAGTCGTTTATAATGGCTAGCGGATTCATGGTTTGTACACGGAAAACCAGAATTTTATTGGAGCTGTTTTTTTTATCGGGGTAGACAAGTACACTTAACACGTTGACGTGCTGGTTATAGAATACTTTTGAAACTTCATAAAGAATGCCGGAACGGTTAGGCACCCGGATTTCAATATGGGAACCGGGTTGGTGGGCACCCGTCAATTCAATGTATTTATACAATAAATCCGTTTCGGTGAGGAATCCAACCAATTTGTCCTGGCTGACTACAGGCAGGCAGCCGATTTTTTGCTCATAAAAGATCAAAGCGGATTCTTCGACAAAATCCATCGGGTGCGCGGTAATCGGATTTTTTGCCATGATTTCAGAAACCAGTTTTTCGTAAGCATTAATTTTAGGTGATACAGAAAATCGGGAAGGCAATGCATCCTTCAAATCCCGTTCAGTTACCACGCCGACGACTTTTCCGCCATCTACAACAGGTGCATGGCGAATCCGCTTTTCTTCAAACAAATCGACAACGTCCTGGACGGTTTGGCCAGGCTGCAGCGTATATACATCGGTTTTCATAATTTCTTCAATTAGCATGGAAACACCCCTTATTTCATATCAATACATATAACGGTTCATAAAACGAAGCTGATCAAATTTCTGGACGGATTCAGGGTCGACCCGTTTGCCGATTCTTGCCATTAGGCAATTAGCGGGATGGGAACTGATTTCTGGATCATCGGTTGCATAATATTCAAGCCCGCCGGCCTGCATCATTTTTTCCATGATTTTTCGGTATTCCCAGACATTCAAGCCGGTTCCTTTTAAATCCCAATGCCAGTAATATTCGGTGGTTATGACAATGAAATCTTCGAATGCATCATCCAACATCGACACCTTCAGCAAGGATTTTCCGACGCCTGTGCCGCGGAATTTAGGAATGACTTCGATGGCACCAAGTTCGATAAGGTTTTCCATTTTCCCTTCTGACCAACGCTCAAGTGGATCGGGATAAAGAAAAGTGACATAGCCGACAATCATGTTTTGGTCCCGGGCTATCAAAATCCGGCCTTCAGGCAAATCGGCAATTTCTGTAATGGCTTTATGCTGTTGTTCAGGTTGCCGAAACGCTACCAGGTCTTCATGGAAATCAAGCGCTTTCAATTCGCTGGATGGAATCGGCCCTTCAATGATGATTGTGCCGTGCTTTGTCTTTAACTCCATGGCATTATACGTTTTTTTATGTTCCATCATTTCACCGCCTGTTGGGTACAATTAGGTACATTATACATGAAAAGGAAGTAGAGTAGTGAAATTACATTAACAAAAACAGGCAGTTTTCTAAAAAGTTAAAATTATTCGCATTAAATTGTCAGAATGTTGTAGAATGGAAGAGAATCTATGCGAAAGGGTGATTTGGATGAAAGTGGAATTAATTCCAGCAACACAAGGGGAGCATCATCTACATAATTATGAAGAAATTGCAGCAGCCTTCGATTGGGCTGAAGTGGAAAAGGAATTCAGTTGGTATGAGACTGGCAAAGTGAATATGGCTCATGAAGCCATTGACCGCCATGCTGAATCTGACCGCAAAAACAAAGTAGCTCTTTATTACAAAGATCAGAACCGCCACGAGTCTTATACGTTTTATGAAATGAAACGTATGACCAACCGGGCTGCTAATTTATTGAAAGCGCATTCGGAACTGGAAAAAGGGGATCGCATGTTTATCTTTATGCCGCGTTCACCTGAGCTGTATTTTGCCATGTTCGGTGCGTTAAAAATGGGCCTAATTGTCGGACCATTGTTTGAAGCCTTTATGGAAGGCGCAATCTATGACCGTTTGGACGACAGCGATGCCAAGGCAATCATTACGACGCCGGAACTGTTGCCGCGGGTCCCGTATGACCGCTTGCCAAACTTAAAGACTATTTTCTTAGTCGGTGAGAATATTGAAGAAGATGGAAAGACTGTCGATTTCATGAAGCATATAAACGGTTCTTCTGACCAATTCGATATTGAATGGCTCGATAAAGAAGATGGGCTAGTTCTGCATTATACTTCCGGTTCTACCGGCAAGCCAAAAGGCGTTCTTCATGCACAATATGCCATGGTGCAGCAATATCAGACAGCCAAATGGGTGCTCGACCTTCAGGAGCAGGACATCTATTGGTGCACAGCTGACCCGGGTTGGGTGACTGGAACGGCTTACGGCGTATTCGCTCCTTGGCTGACTGGAACCACAACGGTCATTTTAGGCGGGCGCTTTTCTCCGGAAGGCTGGTATAAAGCCATTGAAGATTTTGGCGTTACAGTCTGGTACAGTGCGCCGACCGCTTTCCGTATGCTGATGGGAGCAGGGGACGCGTTAGTGAAAGAGTTTGATTTATCGACGCTGCGCCATGTTTTGTCTGTCGGAGAACCATTGAACCCTGAAGTTGTGCGCTGGGGCGTCCAAGTATTCGACAAACGGATCCATGATACGTGGTGGATGACAGAAACAGGAGCCCAGACTATCTGCAACTATCCTTCAATGGCGATTAAGCCAGGATCGATGGGGAAACCGGTTCCTGGCATCAAAGTGGCTATCGTGGATGATCAAGGCAAAGAACTGCCGCCAAACCAGATGGGGAACTTGGCCATTGAAAAAGGCTGGCCTTCAATGATGCGCCAGATTTGGAACAATCCGTCTAAGTATGAATCGTATTTCTTGAACGACCAATGGTATGTTTCCGGAGATTCGGCATACATGGATGAAGAAGGCTATTTCTGGTTCCAGGGCCGAGTTGATGATGTAATTATGACTTCGGGTGAACGCGTAGGCCCATTTGAAGTGGAAAGCAAGCTGCTTGAGCACCCGGCAGTTGCAGAAGCAGGGGTCATTGGGAAACCGGATCCGGTCCGCGGAGAAATCATTAAAGCGTTTGTCGCTTTAAACGAAGGCTACAAACCATCGGATGAATTGACTCAAGACATCCAGCAATTTGTGAAAAAGGGCTTAGCTGCACACGCTGCTCCAAAGGAAATCGAGTTCAAAGACAAGCTTCCGAAAACGCGAAGCGGTAAAATCATGCGCCGGGTTCTAAAAGCCTGGGAATTGGATTTGCCAACAGGCGATTTGTCTACAATGGAAGATTAAGAAACCGAAAAAACCCCCAGCTGATTTTTCAGCTGGGGGTTCTTTTGGTGTTTTCGCCTTATGGGTCAGTAGGTTCTTCTGGTTCAGCAGGTTCATCAGCAGGTTCTTCAGGTTCAGCAGGTTCATCCGGCGTTTCAGCAGGTTCTTCAGGTTCTTCAGGTTCTTCTGGCTCTGCTGGTTCATCCGGTGTTTCTTCGGTTGGTTCTTCTGGTTCATCTGCCGGTGGAGCAGCCGGTTCATCCTTTTTCTCTTCCTCTTTTGGCGCTGGTTTCGGTTTTGGTGCTGCGACACTCACCGTGTTAGAAGCAGAAGACTGCTTGCCGGTGATATCGACAGCTACTACATAATAGCTGCCAGCCCCCGAAACTTTAAAGGAATTGCCGCGTGATTCAGAGATGGAAGCTAAAGAGCTGCCGCCGCTGCGGTATACCCGGTATCCCACAATATCATTGGAAGGGGAGTCGCTCCAAGTGATGGTTGTTCCGCTAATGCTGGCGCTGACACTTGATGGTGCAACGCCATCATGTTTCAATGTAGCGCCCGAAACGACTTTAGAGAATCTGGAGTTTCCAGGGAATAACTTGCCGGCATCTCCGCCGAATGGTGCAAGCATGCGGTCAATATATGCTTTTGACACTCCAGCGCCGCCGCTTGTAACAAACTCTCTTGGCGTGCTGTCCAGAGCCAAGTAACGGCTGCCGTTGACGGTTGTATAAGATCCGGAAGTCAAACTGTCATCCGCTTTTTTCGGGGTCATGACATTTTCGTTGAACAAGTCAGATGCGACTAGGCCAGCTGATGAACAGCCGCCGCCTGGTGCAAGGCCTGAAATGCTGCAGAACGAACGAGTGACGACGCCTTTTGGTGCTTTGAATGTTTCTTTAGCTCCGACTACATCCGGAGCCGTTTGATAAGTTGTATTCATTAAGCTCGCCCACAATTGGTTAACACGGACGGAAGGCTGTAAATTGGTATTTCGGAAATTATCAAGAGAGTATTTTTCTCTGTCATAGCCAAGCCAAACACCCATCGTGACATTCGGGTTATACCCAACCAGCCAAACATCTCTTGTTTCTTGAGTTGTACCGGTCTTGCCGGCAAAGTCAGCATTAAAGTCCAGCAATCCATTTGCACGGTTGGCGGTACCGCGATCCGTGTCAAATACATCACGCAGCATATCCGTTAAGATGTACGCTGTCTGAGGCGTGTAAATTTCTTTTTCCTCGGCTTTATGTTCAAAAACTACATTGCCATCCGCGTCTTCAATGCGTTCGATCATGAACGGATCCACTTTTTTGCCGCCATTGGCGACAGTAGCGTAACCGCTTGTCAATTCTTCTACAGAACCTTCAATCCCTCCGCCTAGAGCAGCGGAAGCATTGTAGTTTTCATTTTCAACGACTGTAGAGAAACCGGCATTGATCAAGTAATTGATCGGCATTTGTTCTCTAATTTGGCCATATAGGCGGAGGGCAGGCAAGTTTTGGGACTGTGCCAGTGCATCGCGCGCCGGCATGATGCCTTGCTCGCTCGTCGGAACAAAGTTGGCAGGCGTCCAAGCCTTGCCGTTGTCATTTAAAGTGAATTTTACATCGACTACGGGGCTGCCCGCGCCGATTGCGCCAAATTCAAGTGCTGGCCCGTATACAAGCAAAGGCTTTACGGTAGAGCCGATGGAACGGTAAGCTTGCGTCGCGTGGTTCAATTTCTCCACAGCGTGGTCACGGCCGCCGATAAAGCTTAAGATCCGGCCGGTTTTGTTTTCAATCATCATACTGCCGACCTGGACCGGAAGCTCTTTCATGACGGCTTCGCCTTCTTCATTGGTCGACTCAACCGTTAAAGTCGTGCCGTAGCCTTTGTAAGCATTTTTCGCTTTTTCATGGGCATCGTACAAATCTTTGTTGATGGTCGAGTGAATGCGGTAGCCGTTTGAGCGGACTGCCCGGTCAGCTAAAATTGCATATTCCTCGTAAATTTTGTTGTTTTCTTCCAGGGTCTTTGGATCAACGCCATCTTGCTCGGCAAGCACGTCCATAATGATGCGTGATGCCCGTTTTTCAAGTTCGACGGTGATATACGGATATTTCTCATATGAACGCTGTTCATCTTTGCGGAAATCTTTCACGATATCATAGGCAACCGCCTGATTGTATTCTTCTTCCGTGATATAGCCGGTTTCTTTCATGCGGAACAATACTGTTTTCATCCGGTCAATGCCAGGCTGTAAACCTTCCGCATTTTTTAACTCACCGCCTGAAGAATAAGGGGTATAGCGGAAAGGAGCTTTTGGAATTCCGGCGATAAATGCTGACTGCGGCAAACTCAATTCGCTCGCCGATTTATCAAACAGTCCGTTCGCAGCAGTTTCAATGCCGGCAATGTTGGCGCCGGAAGAATTTCTGCCGTAAGGGATGATGTTCAGATAAGCTTCCATGATCTCATTTTTAGACATGAATTTCTCAAGACGCATGGCAAGCAGAATTTCTTTTGCTTTCCGTTCATAGGATACTTCGTTCGTCAAAATCTGGTTTTTAATCAGCTGCTGGGTCAGCGTAGATCCCCCGGTCTGGCTATCGGAATTGGATACATCCTGGAACAATCCGCGAAGGATCGCTTTTGGCACAATGCCTTCATGTTCCAAAAAGTACTCGTCTTCGGTAGCGAGAACTGCATCAATCGCTGTTTTTGCAACTTTGTCCAATTGGGTTTCTTTGCGTTCCAAATCAGTCTGGATTTTTCCGATATAGACGTCATTATCGAAAAACATCTCGGACGTTTCTTCGTAGCTGTAAATTTCTCCGCGCATTTCATCAGGGGTCCGAAGTTTTTCTTCGTCCACTAAAGAAGCAAAATAACCGGCTCCGACAGAAGCGGCAAATACACCGCCCGCGACTAGTATAATCGCCAGCAGAATGGCCAAGTTCCAAAAGACGCTTGTCGTGATGCTTAGCCGTTTATACCACTTTGCGGAGGTCCATCTATTTAAAGTTTCTTCAGTTTTCCTGAGAACATTTTTCACCTTATCTTGCACTGTAATCATCCTCCTAAATCTGGCTTTATTATAGCATATTCTGTGAATTGCAACGAAAAAGATTGACAATATGCCAGATTGAAGTAAACTAACTAATATATTTTCATATTCAAACGAAGAAGAGTCCGAAGTAGGGCGTGCGAACTTTGTCCAGAGAGCCGGTGGAAGGTGTGAACCGGTCAAAACGCAGCGGCTGAATTACAGGCTTGGAGTTTACGGAAGTGCCCCGTACGGCACATGAAGTCGGGAGATTTAAGTCTCCAAGCTGGGTGGTACCGCGCAAAAGCGTCCCTGCATGAAATTCATGCAGGGGCTTTTTTATTTTCATTGAGGAGGAATTGGAATGGGCAACGAATTGATTGAAGACTTAAAATGGCGGGGTCTGCTATACCAGCAGACTGATGAAGAAGGCATGGCGAAATTATTGGAGGAACAAAAAATTTCCTTGTACTGCGGAGTGGATCCAACAGCAGACAGCATGCATATTGGGCATATTGTGCCTTTATTGACATTGCGGCGTTTCCAGATGCACGGCCATCAGCCGATTCTGCTTGTCGGCGGAGCGACCGGGATGATCGGAGATCCGTCTGGCCGCAACGAAGAACGCCAGCTGCAATCTACTGAACAGATTGATAAAAACGTAGATGCGATCAAAGTTCAAATGGAACGTATTTTTGATTTTAACTCAGAGAACGGAGCTCGTATGGTCAACAACCGCGACTGGATCGGCGAGATGAGCGTCATCGAGTTCCTGCGGGATTACGGGAAACTGATTTCCGTCAATTACATGCTGGCAAAAGAATCTGTAGCCTCCCGTTTGGAAAGCGGCATCTCGTTCACCGAGTTTACGTACACGCTCATCCAGGCGATAGACTACAATCATTTATACAATCATTACAATTGCCGGGTTCAGATCGGCGGATCGGACCAATGGGGGAATATCACTTCAGGCCTTGAAGTGATCCGCAAAACACACGATGAAGAAGCAAAAGCATTTGGCATTACGATTCCATTGGTAACGAAAGCGGATGGCACGAAATTCGGCAAGACGGCTGGCGGAGCCGTATGGCTTGATGCGAAGAAGACTTCGCCGTACGAGTTTTACCAGTTCTGGATTAACACGGCGGATGCCGACGTAATCAAGTACTTGAAAATTTTCACGTTCATGGAGCGTAAAGAAATTGAAGCATTGCAAGAATCAGTGGAAACAGAAGCGCATTTGCGTAAAGCACAAACGGTTCTGGCGGAAGAAATGACGAAGTTGATCCACGGTGAAGAAGCGCTCCAAGATGCACAGCGCATCACCAAAGCATTGTTCAGCGGGGATTTGAAAGCTTTGTCTGCTGAAGAAATGAAAGCGGCATTTAAAGATGTGCCTTCTGTTGAAATGGTGAAAGAGCCGAAAAGCATTGTCGACTTGATTGTAGAAGCCGGCATTTCGTCTTCAAAACGCCAGGCAAGAGAAGATGTGACAAACGGCGCCATTTCAGTGAACGGTGAAAAAGTGACCGATTTGGAATACGTCATTGACGAGAAAGACCGGCTGGAAGATGCCTTTGCCATTGTCCGCCGCGGCAAGAAAAAATACCATATGGTGCAGTTTCAATAAATAGAAGAAATGACTAAAGCAGCCGGGATATTTCCTGGCTGCTTTTCATTTTACTTCTATTGAAAAGGCGGAATTGCCGCTGCCTTGTTCCCAAACACTTGCATACGCCATGTCGACGCATTGAGCGTTCCAGTTGCTTTCCCAGCAGTAAGAACCTGGCGTTATTGAGACTATCCTGCCCTCAGCTTTAACGGAAGGTACTGGAGGAGAAGCGATATAGTTGTAGGCTATGAACAATAAAACTACAGACAACAGAATCGCAAAATTCCTGATCAGAAAAATCACTCCTCCATTTTTAGCAATAGACGAAAAGTGTTAAAGAAAAGTTACAGGAACTTAATGCCGCAGCAATATGAAGAAAACGTTTCATGTTTAAGGGCAGGGCAGAAGGGTATTTTGAAATTGTAGCATTTCCATTGCTCTAAAACTGAGGAGGCGTTTAAGAATGTCAAAAGTAATTGGTTCTTACCATTCTGAGAATGAAGCAATCGATGCAATTGAAGACCTTAAAAGACAAGGATATCGTTCAGAGGATATCTCGGTTCTCAGCAAAGACAAAGAGGAAATACGTAATGTAACGGAAGAAACCGGAACGCATGCCGGAGAAGGCGCCGCTGCCGGTGCTGTGACAGGAGGGGCTCTTGGCGGATTGGGCGGTGTGCTTGCCGGCATCGGAGCGCTTGCCATTCCAGGAATTGGACCGATTGTAGCTGCCGGACCGATTGTGGCCGGGCTCACGGGAGCTGCAGCAGGTGCTGGAGTCGGTGGACTCGCCGGTGCTTTAATCGGTATGGGAATTCCGGAAGAAGAAGCTCAGGAATATGAAACACAATTTAAAGAAGGCCGTATTCTAGTATTGGTGGATGACAGCAATAGCGCCATTCCGGACCACAATGACCGCGACAGCTTCATCAGCGGACAGGAATCACGTCCGGGAGTAGTGCGGGAAACTTATACAACGGACCGGACAAATTCGGGAATTACGAGAGGTTCGGATTCCATTGACCGCAATTCGAGCCTTGGCGATAACCGCAATTCCTTCGAGTCATCAAGCGGCAGAGATGCGGATATCGGTTCAACAAAGGACGCATATATCAGCAGCAGCAATGCCGATGCCGGCACTACCAGCGAAACCTATATCAGTGAGCGCGACGCGCAAGACGGGCTGATCCGCGACAGTTCGGCGCTTAACCATAACCAGGACCCGCTTATTGGCGATGAACGCAGTTCCACTATCAGGGGCGACCGCAACTCAACTTTGGGCAGTGACAGCGATGCCGGATTAGATGACGATCTGGGCCGTCCGAATAAAAGAGGGCAAGCGGGGCTGTAATTTGTTTAAAGGCAAAAGGCGAACCCGTATTTCAGGGTTCGCCTTTTTATATTTGTTTTTCACGTATAAACCGCGGCAACTCCATATCGCCGTATAATTCAGGGTGGATCAGTTTACCCAAACGGATAGCTCCTTCGATAAGGCGGGGAGAAGGGCGGCAATACAGTTCTTCCTCCATGATGTGAATGTGGTTATAAGCTTTCATTTCATTCCAGCCGGGCCGTTTTCGGACCAGTTCAGGCTTCACTTTTGAAGTCATGATGCCGACCCAGGCAAGCAGGATATAGTCAGGGTCACGCTGCCGTACATCTTCCCAGTCTGTCTGGAAATTAGCGGAAGCGACGTCATCAAATGCATTGCGTGCTCCTGTAATATCGCTGATTTCCGTCAGCCAGTTTACGTTGCCGGGAGTAAAAACGGGCTTTGGCCACCATTCCCAGTAAAGTGACGGGCGGCTCTCTGCTAATGATGAACGGTTCTTGATGTCTTCGATGACTGCCAAAAATTCCGTATGTACCGGGTGCGCATCGATGCCGCAGGCTTGTCCAACAGCCAATAAATCCTGACCGATTTCTTCAAGTGTTTGTGGATTTAACACCAAATGCGGGATTTTTCTGCGGACCAGCTCTTCTACGTTTTTCTCCATTCCGGGTACGCTGAGTGACGCAAGAACCAAGTCCGGCTTTAATGCTTCCAGTTCATCCATCCGAATCGCTAAATCAGGGCCGAGCCTCGGCAAGGCAGTGACTTGGCCGGGCCAGTCAGAATAATCATCGATGCCGACCAGTAAATTTTCTGCATCTAAAAAAGCCAGCAGTTCGGTATTGCTGGGGCATATTGAAATGATTCTCATAGTTGCACCTCCGTTTTTTTCAGTTTAGCACAAAGCGTTGGAGAACCAAACGGGCACAAGCTAAATCTTCAAATATGTTGAAATATAGTAAATTTTTCGAGCGAATGAATGCAAGCCAAAGGCCAATGTATTATGATATTTAATAAGTAGTTGAGGGCAGGCTGCAACCGGCTTTAACAGGCAAAATAGCCGGGGAAGTTGCAGGCTTGGGCAGGAGGAAGAGAAAATGGTGGAAAATCAACAACTGTATGAATATCTGCGTGAACGTACATGGGAAATGACTGAACAATGGTATAGAACATTGGATAAGAACCAAAGAGGGATTTACAGTACAAAAAATCCCGAAGAAATAGAAAATCTTAAACGCCAGAATCATGATTTTCATGTGTTGTTCTGTTCGATGTTTTCCGAAGATCAGCAGGACTTTTCGCAGGAATTTCAAGATTGGATTAAGGAAATTGCTGCAGATGACGGGCATTTAAAAACACCGATCGTCGTGGTTATCGAGGAATTTTTCCGTACCCAGCAGCAATATCTTAAAACGATTGCAGAATATGCTTCCCAGCATCATGAAGAAGTTACTTTTGATCAGTTGAGCAAATGGAATCTGGCCATCGTTGAAACCATCGGAAAAGTGATTCTTGAATTTACTGCGCAAAACACAAGAGTCGCCCAGGAGCGCTTGCAAACCCAGCAACAGATGATTGTGGAAATGAGTGCGCCTGTGATTCTGCTGACGAAAAGCTCCGGATTCTTGCCGCTGGTGGGAGAGATCACTTCACACCGGGCTCAAATCATTTTTGAAAAAACCTTGAAACAGTGCGCCAAGCATAATCTGGAGCGGCTGGTCGTCGATTTATCCGGTGTGCCGATCATTGATACGATGGTCGCGCAGCAAGTATTCCAATTGATTACCGGTTTGAAAATCATCGGCGTCAAAACCGCTTTATCCGGCATCAGTCCGGTTATCGCACAAACGGCGGTGCATCTCGGCATCAAATTCACGGATATCGAAGTGTATAATTCACTTGCCCAGGCTTTGAAAGAGAACGGTGTCCAGCTTGTGCAATAGCAGTCTTGAAAATCCTTTGCCGAATCGGCGAAGGATTTTTTACGGCATCGAAAAAGCCCCGAAACGGTTTTCCGTTTCGGGGCTTTTAAAAGCAAAAGATTAACGTGAGTAGTACTCAACGATCAACTGTTCGCTGATTTCAGCAGACAATTCGCTGCGTTCTGGGTAGCGTACAAAAGTACCTACTTTGTTTTCAGCGTCGATTGATACGTATTCAGGAACGAAGTTGCTTACTTCGATTGCTTCGTTAACGACATCAAGGTTGTTTGAACGTTCGCGGAATGCGATTGTTTGACCTGGTTTTACGCTGTATGACGGGATGTCAAGGCGTTTGCCATCAACAAGGATGTGGCCGTGGTTTACCAATTGGCGAGCTTGGCGGCGAGTGCGCGCAAGACCTAAACGATAAACAACGTTATCAAGGCGAGCTTCAAGCAAGATCATGAAGTTTTCACCGTGTTTACCTGGCATTTTACCAGCTTTGTTGAATAAAGTTTTGAATTGGCGTTCGTTTACACCAAACATGAAACGAAGTTTTTGTTTTTCTTGAAGTTGCAAACCGTACTCAGAAACTTTTCTGCGTTGGTTAGCACCGTGTTGACCTGGTGCGTAAGGGCGTTTTTCTAGTTCTTTGCCTGTTCCGCTAAGAGAAACTCCTAGGCGGCGAGACTGTTTCCATGCTGGACCTGTATAACGAGACATATATGTCTCCTCCTCTATTGTTGGTTTTTGAAGTAAAATAAAAACCAATTGTATTCATGCTGTAAGCCATTTTATATTCTTGTACCTTCGCTCAGCAGCCAAGAGTTACGCGATACACCTACTTATTAGCTAATAGGAACAAAATGGACAAACCCGCACATACAACTGCTGCGATTATTTTACACAAATTATAGTATAACCGCACTGAAGGCAATAAGTCAACAATTACAGAAAGGTGTTCGAAAAGGGCGGCTTTCTTTTTTTTATCATTCAAGGTAGAATGGAAAGAGATGGGATGTAAGCGCTTTCTATTTTGAGTAAGGGGTGTATAAATATGAAAAAGCCAGAAATTAATATGGAAACAGCAGTTGTCCACAAAGGATACAAAAGTTCGCTCCACCATGACAGTTTAGCGACTCCGCTTTATCAAACGTCAACTTTTGCTTTTGAAAGTGCTGAAGAAGGAGAAAACCGGTTTGCCGGAAATTGCGAAGGCAATATTTACTCCCGTTTGGGAAATCCCACAGTCCGTGTGCTGGAAGAACGGATGGCGGAAATCGAATACGGTGAAGGGGCGCTCGCTTTTGGGTCAGGAATGGCAGCAGTTAGTGCCTCGCTGATCTATCTGACGAAAGCAGGGGACCATGTACTTTGCTCAAGAGGGATTTACGGCTGTACGTTCGGGCTGCTTGAGATGATGGAAGAGAAATACGGCATTACACATAATTTGGTTTCGATGACGACCGAGCAGGAAATTGAACAAGCGCTCTGTCCGGAAACGGTCTGCATTTATGTCGAAACACCGATCAATCCGACGATGGAAATCGTCAATTTGGAAGCGGTGGTTTCAGTCGCCAAAAAACACGGGCTGCGTGTCGTGGTTGACAACACATTCAGCTCACCTTATTTGCAGAACCCGATTCAATTGGGGGCGGACTTCGTCCTGCACAGTGCCACGAAATATTTGAACGGCCATGGGGATGTGGTCGGGGGAATATTGGTTGGCAAAGACGGGGCCGAAATGCAGCAGCTCCGCATGACCGTTCAGAAAGATGTCGGCGGGATCATGTCGCCATTCGATGCTTGGCTTTTGCTGCGCGGCTTAAAAACGCTCCATGTCCGCATGGACCGGCATATTTCCAATGCCAAGACAGTACTTGCTTTCTTGAAACAGGAACCGCTGGTCAAGAAGATATATTACCCATTTGATGAAAATCACCCGCAAATGGAAATCGCCAAGCGCCAAATGCGGGACGGCGGCGGATTGATTTCATTTGAGATTGAAGGCGGGAAAAAAGAAGCGCAGGCCTTTATGAACGCATTGTCGCTGGTGAAAATTGCTGTCAGCCTGGGAGATGCAGAAACGCTGATTCAACATCCGGCTTCGATGACCCATGCGGTGGTGCCGCAGCTGAGCCGGGAAGCTATGGGCATTACCGAATCGCTGATGCGGTTATCTGTTGGCCTTGAGCATACGGATGACTTGATTGCAGATCTGACAAAAGCTTTTGAAGCCGTAAAGCCGAAATTGCAGGAAGCATAATAAAAATGCCCGGATCTCAAGTTAGGAGATCCGGGCATTTTCAATTTTATAGATGCTTCATTAATACTTCGGTAAAGAGTTCA
The DNA here is from genome assembly GCF_030413595.1 of Planococcus liqunii. Taxonomy (NCBI): domain Bacteria; kingdom Bacillati; phylum Bacillota; class Bacilli; order Caryophanales; family Caryophanaceae; genus Planococcus; species Planococcus liqunii. Next base: position 1,392,967 of record NZ_CP129238.1, read on the forward strand.
AGGCCTTCTTGGTCTTCAGCTGTAAAGCGGCTGAGTTCCGGGCTGTCAATGTCCAGGACGCCGATCACGCTGCCGTCTTTAATCAACGGAATGACAATTTCAGACTGGGAAGCTGCGTCGCAGGCAATGTGGCCAGGAAACGCATGGACATCTTCAATGAGCATCGTTTTCTTTTCTGCCACTGCGGTTCCGCATACGCCTTTGCCTACCTGGATCCGCACACACGCCGGCAATCCTTGGAATGGCCCGAGGACCAGTTCGCCATCTTCCATTAAATAAAAACCGACCCAGTTGATGCGCTCTAAAAATTGGTTAAGCAAAGCGGAAGCATTGCTTAAGTTAGCGACAAGATTGGATTCGCCTTCGAGAAGCGCATCCAATTGTTTGCCAAGCATGGTGTATTGATCCAGGCTTGAGCCGCTGTAAGTTGTTTGAGAAAACATAGTGAAGCCCCATTTCGTTTTATGATTTACTTATTATAAAGTTTCTCGTAATGCTTATGCAAGCCATTGACGCTATGTGCATCCGAGCCGAAGACGAACGGGATGCCGAGCGACTCGGCAAAAGGGATATAGCGCTGCGGAGGGTAAGATTCAAGGCAATCGGGTTTCGAGAAGCCGGCGCCGTTCAAATCCATTTCATAGCCTGTTTCCGCAATTTTTTCGAGGACGCGCTTGATATGCTGGTCGTCATCGATTTTTTCACCGTGCGCAAGCTGGAATTTGTGGACTAGCGTCGGGTGGCCGATGCGTTTCGGCTTAAAAGGTCCAAGCTCAGCGATGATGGAAGCTTCAACAGTTTCGTAGTACAGTTCATATACGGCTTCCACTGAACCGGCTTGACGGGCTATATCCATAAAAACTTCCTTGCTGTAGTCCATGCAGAAATAGTCGCTGCCTAAACGCAAAAAATGAACCGATAAAATCGAATCGTCCAGCAATGGTCCATATTCATCAAGAAAAGAGCGGGTTTCCGCTTCATAACCGGTGATATAGTCCACTTCCAATCCGACGCGAATTTGGATATCATTCTTATAGGCATCTTTAGCCTGCTTGATGGCGTCTAAATAAAGGTGCAAAGTTTCTAAACTCATTCCGCTGTCTTTTTCGGGAGTCGGATCTGCGAAAGAAGAGGGGAGAGGCGCATGTTCGGTAAAGGAAATATCGCCAAAACCGGATCTAATCGCTTTTTCTATGTACGCACGCAATTCATCTTTTGTGCCATGAGGGCAAAAAGGGGTATGAATGTGTCCATCTCTTTTCATTGAAGCACCAACTTTCTTCAGATTTGAAAATATTTCACTCTTTTCTTCGATTTCACAAACAAAAGAATCGAATACATGTTAAAATAGCAGAAGTATGTAAAACATTTATATAGAAAAGGAAATGTGATTTTGGAACAGGGGGCTAAATGACTTATGATGAAGTATATCATCATTGCGGTCATCATTCTATTAGCGATAATTGTCGTCGGCTTGTTGTTTCGCAAGAAGCACAACGCGGAAATTGAACGCTTGGAACAGTTAAAACTGCAAATACAAAACAAACCAATACTTGAAGAATTGACGAAAGTAAAACAATTGAACATGAACGGCCAGACAGAAGAGATGTTCGAGCGCTGGCGTGAGATATGGACGGAAATTATGGACTTACATATTCCGAAAATTGATGCGTTGCTGTTTGATGCAGACGATGCGATTAATCGCTTCAGATTCGGAAAAGCTACAGAGCTTGAAAAGGACATTGAAGTCCGCATCGATGATGTCGACCGCCATATGAACGAGATTTTAAGTGAACTTGAAGAATTGATCGGCAGTGAAGAGAAAAACCGCAGCGAAATGGATGTCATGAAAGACCAATACCGCCTGGCGCGGAAGAATTTATTGGCGCATCAGCATTCTTACGGTGCAGCAGCTGCTCCTTTGGAGAAAAAGCTGGAGGCTTTCTCGCCGTTGTTTGAGGAATACGACCGTTTGACAGCGGAAGGCAATTACTTGAAAGCACGGACAACCGTTATGGGCCTTTCAGAAGAAGGAGATTACGTTTTCTCGTTAATCGATGAAATTCCTGCGCTGTTGACAGACATCAATTCGAAGATTCCTTCCTATATCAATGAATTGCGCAACGGCATCCGTGAAATGGAAAGCCAGTCCTATTACTTGAACCATTTGGAACTGACGCGCCAACTGGACAGAATGGAAGACGAACTTGTCGGGATGAAAGAAGAAGTTGCCCGGTTGAATGTAGATGAAACAAAAGAAAAAGCAGAAGAGATGAAAGAACGCATTGATTCGTTTTATGAAATTCTGGAAAAAGAAGTGAAAGCTAAGCATTTCGTGGATTACTACAAAGCGGAAACCGGACGGCATTTGGAACTCATTAACCGTGATGCGCGCGATATGCACGATGAATGCTTGTTTGTTCAGCAGAGCTATAAGATTTCCGAGAGCGATGCGGCCATCCCGAAGGCTTGCCTGGAAAAATTGGAAGAACTGAACCGCCGGTTTGATTTGTTCAAATCGCGGACAGAAGAAGACCAGTCCGCGTATTCGAACCTGGAAGAAGAACTGGTTTATATTCGAGAAGAGTTGGCGAAGATCGATGTCACCCAGCATGATTTCACAGAATCACTGAAGAGCTTGCGGATTGGCGAAAATGAAGCACGCAGAAAAGTGGAAGACTTGAAACGCCGCTTGCAGGAAACAGACAGAATGCTGCACAAAGCCAATACACCAGGCATTCCGGAAGAAATGGATGTCCGGTTGGAAGAAGCGGAAGAGCAGTTGTTTGTAGCGATGCAAAGCTTGCAGGAAGTTCCATTGAACATGAAACTGGTTGACAATTATGTGATGAATGCTGAACAATCGATCGAAGAAGTTGAAGAGAAGTCAGCTGAAATGATTGAAAACGTACTTCTTATTGAACGCATTATTCAGTACGGCAACCGTTTCCGCAAAACAAACCCGCAAATGGATGCCAAGTTGAAGGAAGCGGAAGAGTCGTTCAGACAGCTCCGTTACTCAAAAGCATTGGAAGAAGCGGCAACAGCAGTTGAAAGCTTCGAACCGGGGTCAATGAAACGCATTGAAGTACTGGTCAAAGAAGAAGCATGGCGAGTTTAAAACAATATTGAAAACCACCAGCAACCGTGCTGGTGGTTTTCTTTTCGGAGGTGGCTAAATGATTTACTTGGATAACAGCGCAACTACCCAGCCGCGAAAAGAAGTGCTTGAGACGTTCGTAAAAGTGAATGAGCAATTCTACGCCAATCCGGCATCAATCCATCGGATGGGAAACGAAGCGGAAGATTTGCTGGAAGGCGCACGCACGCAAATTAAGCAAATCTTGAATATGGAGCAAGTGGTTTTCACATCCGGCGGCACGGAATCCAATAATCTGGCACTGATCGGCGCTGCAAAAGCATATCAGCACCGGGGGAAACACATCATCACCGCCCTTACAGAGCATCCGGCAGTCCTTAAGCCGTTAGCCGTTCTTGAGGAGCAGGGATTTGAAATTACCCGGCTGCCGGTCGACGAAACCGGGGCCATCGGTTTGAATGAGTTGAATAACGCCCTTAGAAACGATACGATTTTGGTAAGCTTGATGCATGTCAATAACGAAATCGGCACAATCCATCCAATTGCTGAAGTGAAAAAGCTGCTCGACGGAACACGGACATTGCTCCATGTCGATGCAGTTCAAAGCGTTGGAAAGTTGGAGCTTCCTTTCGGTTCCATGCCGGATTTATTGACTGTATCGGGGCATAAAATCCATGGCTTAAAAGGCAGCGGCATTCTGGCATTCAACCAAGTGGAACTTCTGCCGGTTCTTTACGGCGGCGGCCAGGAGTTTGGCTTAAGAAGCGGAACCGTTGCTGTGCCGCAAGCGGTAGCTCTAGCAAAAGCGCTTCGCCTGGCCATGCCACGACCGGAATATGCCGAATGGAACCGGGATCTTCGGGCATTTTTCGCCGGATTTGCCGGTGTTAAAATAATCAGCCCGGAAAAAGGGGCTCCCCATATTCTTGCAGTGGCAGTGAAAGGCATGAAAGGCGAAGTGCTGGTATCCGGTCTGCAGCAGGAGTCGGTCGTTGTGTCGACTTCGAGCGCCTGTTCCTCAAAAAGCAAAGAAACCAGCCATGTCATTGAAGCAATCGGCGTACCGCGCGGATACAAAGAAGGCGTGATCCGCATCAGCTTTGGGGCTTTCACACAAGCCGAAGATATTGCTGCATTGAAAACGGCATTCGAGCGGGTTTACCGCTTGATCAAATAAGAGATAGGCAACGAAGGAGTTTAAATGTATGAAAACAAAACAAGTCCTCGTCCGTTACGGGGAATTATCCACTAAAGGGAAAAACCGCAGTTCGTTTATCGGACGGCTTCGGGATAATGTACGGCAAATGTTCGCCGATCTGGAAACGGTCCGCGTCAAAGCGGAACGGGACCGCATGTTTATTCTAGCGGACGATGAACGCGAAATGGAACAGGTGCTGGAGCGTTTGCCGAACGTCTTTGGCATTCAGTCGTTCAGCCCGGTCACTGAAGCAGAATTGAACTTTGAAGCGATGAAACGAGCGGCAATTGCAGTGGTCAGCAAATTGGACCGCGACAACAAAAGTTTTAAAGTATCAGTCAAACGGCCGTTCAAAGAATTTCCGCACGAAAAACCGGAAATCACCCAGGAAATTGGATCGCATGTGCTCCGCAGCTTTCCGGAACTTTCTGTTCAAATGAAGAACCCAGATATCGACCTAAAAGTGGAAATCCGGGAAGAAGCGGCGTATATGATGGCTGAAGTTGTTGAAGGGGCTGGCGGGCTGCCTGTCGGCGCCGGAGGAAAAGCTTTGCTGATGCTATCCGGTGGAATCGACAGCCCGGTAGCAGGATACCATATGCTGAAGCGGGGGGTCAGACTGGAACTGATTCATTTTTTCAGTCCGCCGTATACAAATGATCGGGCAAAAGAGAAAGTTTTCGATTTGGCCGAGAAGCTGAGCCAGTTCGGATCTTCCGTCACGCTGCACATCATTCCGTTTACGAAACTTCAGCAGGAAGTGCATAAGCAGGTGCCGGATAATATCACGATGACTTCCACGCGCAGAATGATGATGCGCGTAGCGGATTTGGTGCTTGCAGAGACTAAAAGCCAAGCCATCATTACAGGTGAAAGCTTAGGCCAAGTGGCCAGCCAAACGCTGGAATCGCTGCACGCGATCAATGCGGTGACGAATACCCCGGTGCTCCGGCCGCTGATTGCGATTGACAAGCTGGACATTATTGAAACCGCCCAAAGAATCGGGACGTACGACATTTCCATTCGGCCCTATGAAGATTGCTGCACCATTTTTACGCCGGCCAATCCTAAAACCAAACCAAAACTTGAAAAAGTCGAGTTCTACGAGAACTTTGTGTCGTTCGATGAATTGATCCGGGAAGCGGCAGACCAGCGGGAAACCATCAAATTCCCGCGTGTCAAAGAAGCGAAGTTTGAAAACCTATTATAAATATGAAAAATCCAAAAGCTAGGGGCAAACGTTTATTTGTCTCTGGCTTTTTGTCTTTTCTTTGAATAAAATCTCTATTAACTGCCGGTTCAGTAATTTATATTTAGAAATTATTTTGAATAATTAAATTTTTTCGGTATAATGATAACGTATCATTCTTTATCACACGCCTAGGGGGAATACATAATGAATCGTGAAGAATTACTGGCACCTGAGAAGTACAACTTAGTTGAAGAAATTGAAAAGTATGCCACGGGCGATGGCAAACTGGCGATTGTTTGGGAAAGCGATAAAGGAGAAGAGCAGCAAGTTACATACGAAGAATTAATCAAAAAAGCCAACAAAGCGGCAAACAGTTTTGAAAAAGCCGGATTGAAAAAGGGAGATATTGTTCTTGTGATGGTCCCGCGCCTAATTGAAGCATATGTCGCATACATCGGGGCATTGAAAGCGGGGCTCGTTGTGATTCCAAGTTCCGAAATGCTGCGCGCAAAAGACATTTCGTACCGGCTGAACCACAGCAATGCAAAGGCCGTTATTGCTTATGAGCCGTTTATGGATCAATTCAAGGAAGTGGAAGAAATGGCACGGGTGACAAAATTCGTCATTGGCCACTCCGATCAATCGTGGATTTCTTTGCAAGAAGAAATGGAAGCGGCTTCAGATGTTTACGAAGCAGCCGACACAAAGAGCAATGATATGGCGTTTTTGTCTTATACATCCGGAACGACTGGAAATCCCAAAGGCGCCGTGCACAGCCACGGATGGGCCTATGCGCACTTACGGACTTCTGCCGAGCATTGGCTCGGAGCAAAAGAAGGCGATTTGGTCTGGGCCACTGCGAGTCCGGGATGGCAAAAATGGATCTGGAGTCCGTTCCTGGCTACATTAGGAAGCGGCGCAACCGGCTTTGTCTACAACGGCAAGTTTGATCCGGAAGTGTACCTGCAAATATTGGAGCGCCGCAAGATCAATGTATTGTGCTGTACGCCGACGGAATACCGCATTATGGCGAAACAGGAAAATCTGGCATCGTTTGATTTGCACGCTTTGCACAGTGCTGTGTCTGCGGGGGAACCATTGAATGCAAACGTAATCAACGTCTTTAAAGAGCACTTTAACTTGGAAGTCCGCGACGGTTATGGCCAGACTGAAAACACTTTGCTAGTAGGAGTTATGAAAGGAATGGACATCCGCATTGGTTCAATGGGCAAACCGACGCCGGGCAACCGGGTGGAAATCATCGATGAGTTCGGAAAACCGGTTAACGCCGGAGAAGTCGGAGACATTGCGGTCCACGTCGATACGCCTGCCTTATTCAAAGGCTATTTCAAAGACGATGAACGGACAAAAATGCAGTTCCGGGGCGAATACTACGTCACCGGAGACAAAGCGTCAAAAGACGATGACGGGTACTTCTGGTTTGAGGGAAGAGGCGACGACATCATCATTTCTTCCGGCTACACCATCGGGCCGTTCGAAGTGGAAGATGCGCTTGTGAAGCATCCGGCGGTCCAGGAATGTGCGGTCATCGGTGCACCGGACGAAATCCGAGGCACCATTGTGAAAGCCTTCATCGTGTTGGTGCCGGGCAATGAGGCTAACGATGAGCTGGTGAAAGATTTGCAAAACCATGTAAAAGAACTGACTGCTCCATATAAATACCCGAGAGCGATCGAGTTTGTGGAAGAGCTGCCAAAAACCGCTTCCGGAAAAATACGGCGCGTCGAATTGCGCCAAAAAGAACAAGCGAAAAAATAAGAGCAGCCGGTGCAAACCGGCTGCTTTTAGACTGTAGACAAAGTGTAAAAAAATAATTACTGATGGCATAAACCAACCGGACCGGCCACTTCGCTTTCCGTGGGCTCAGCTTCAGCCTCCTCGTCGCTTTGAAAACCCGCTGCTCCTGTTTCTGCATCGCTTCGCTAGCTTCGTAACATGGAAGAGCGTTGCATCGCTGCGCTAGCTTCGTCGCAAAGATATGGCCTCACTGCCTTCGGGGTCTTCAGCTTTCGTCGCTCCGTCGCGTTGCTCCTTCACTGCTCCCACAGGAGTCTTCGTGGCCGGACCGGTTGGGCGTGTCACTTTCATCTGAAAGTGAACGATAATCCGATTGATGCTCAACCATCTGGTTGTAGAAGAAAAGCGATACCTTTGAGTAGCCTCCACGTTAAGCATCCGAAGTGAAAGCCGGCGACTCCAGCGGGGCAGCGTAGCGACGAAGTGCCGAAATCCACTCGGGACGCCAGTTCCGAGTTAGTTCGGCGCGAGCCCGCGGAACGCGTCCGGCTGAAACGGAGGATCCGGGATGTCCCTAGGTATGTGATTTTATTTCTCGTGAGTAGAAATTCTTTTGTCTAAAAGCTAAAAAGTAGCCGGTGCAAACCGGCTGCTTTTTTCTGTTGTTTACATTAAAATTAGACGGGCATATAATAGGAATATTATTTCGAGTAACAAAATAAAGAAAGCAAGGTGAAAAAAGCGCGATGGCAGACGAGAAAAAAGGCATACTGTTTACGATTTTAACTTATACGATTTGGGGCTTCTTGCCGCTTTACTGGAAGCAAGTGGATCATGTACCAAGCGATGAAATTCTGACATCGCGCATTATTTGGGCATTTGTCCTGACAGTGATTTTCATCTTTTTGATTGGCGGCGGCAAACAGCTGCTGGCCGATGTGAAAAGTTTGTGGCAGTCGAAGAAGACGTTCTTCAGTCTGATGTTGGCTTCTTATTTAATAACGGCGAACTGGTTTTTATACATTTTTGCCGTAACAAATGACCGGATTGTGGAAACCAGTCTGGGTTATTACATCAACCCATTAGTTTCGATGCTGCTGGGTGTGTTTTTTCTGAAAGAAAAACTGTCGAACGCCACAAAAGTTGCATTTGCCCTGGCTGCGATTGGCGTCTTAATTTTAACCATTTCCTACGGCACCTTCCCTTGGATGGCATTTGGAATGGCGTTTAGCTTTGCATTTTATGGCCTGATCAAAAAAACGATCAAACTGGATGCACTGCGCGGCCTGGCGCTGGAAACTTTGTTTGTCTTGCCGCTTGGGCTCATTTATTATGCCTATTTGTTTTCGAACGGGAGCGCTTCGTTTTTGCACGAAGGAGCAGCGACGGATATTCTGCTGATCATTAGTGGAGCAGCCACGGCTTTGCCGCTCGTATTGTTTGCGACAGGGGCACCGCTCATTCCCATGTATATGATCGGATTTTTGCAATATATTGCACCGACTTTAATGCTCTTGCTTGGCGTATTGGTGTACGGCGAAGCTTTTGACCGGACCGATTTGATTTCGTTTTCATTCATTTGGGTGGCTCTTGCATTGTTTACAACTTCGAAAGTAATGGAGGCACGAAGCGTCAGAAGAGAAAAATTAAATGCACAGCATTAATTCGAATGAGTTAATGTGAAACATTTGAATTAGTTACCCGTATAATAAAGAGAGAAATAAAAGGAGGTCATGTAGTAGATGAATACGAAAAGATGGATCGCATTAATTGCGGCAGCGGCCATATTGGTTATTTCCCTGGTGATCAATTCGGCTTTTGCCATTTTCCAGAGTACACTCGGCACAAGCATGGATGAATTTTTGGCAGTATCCGAAGCAACCGTGTCCGAGCAAATCGTTGAAGACGGAGATTTTGACAAGCGCATTGCGGTGTTGAATGTTGAAGGGACCATCCAGGACACCGGGGAAGCTGCTTCGCTTTTGGGCGGAACCGGCTACAACCATGATTTGTTCATGGAGCAATTGGAACAAGTGAAAAATGATGATTCCATTAAAGCGGTTATGCTGAAAGTCAATTCGCCGGGTGGCGGAGTAGTGGAATCAGCGCAAATCCATGACAAAATCACCGAAATCCAAGAAGAAACCAAAAAACCTTTCTACGTATCGATGGGGGCTGTAGCTGCTTCCGGGGGCTATTACATTTCAGCTCCAGCGGACAAGATTTTCGTTAACCGTGAAACCATGACCGGTTCGCTTGGAGTGATCATGCAGACAGTCAATTACGGGGAACTGGCTAAGAAATACGGCGTGGACTTCGTTACGATCAAATCGGGTCCATTTAAAGATATCGGAAGCCCGACGCGTGAAATGACAGCCGACGAGCAAGCATTGCTTCAAGAGATGCTGGACGACTCGTACGAAGCATTTGTAGATGTGATTGAAGATGGCCGCGGCATGTCTGAAGAACAAGTCAAGAAAGTCGCAGACGGGCGCATCATGAACGGGCGCCAGGCTGTCGAAGCAAAACTGGCAGACGACTTCGGTTTTGAAGAAGATGTGCTGGCAGCTTTGCGTACGGATTACGACCTGAAAGGTGCACAAGTCATCGAGTACGGAGCCGACCAAGGAATTGGATCGCTGTTCTCGATGAAATTAGGTTCTCTGTTCGGCAACGACATGGAATCGAAACTGATTGCGAAACTTTTGACCGACAACAGTGCACCGCGAATGATGTATATGTACGGTGAACAATAAGGAGGGGCGATACCTATGACGAATCATTCCAATGATGAAACGCATGCAGCAACACCTATTCAAAACGATCGCCCTGAATTGCAAAACTATAAAGAAGTGATGTTTTACGAACGCCAGCCGGCAGGTTTCTGGGTACGGTTCTGGGCGTATTTGATCGATCTTCTGATCATTGCTTCGGCAACTTCCATTTTAGTCAAACCGATTTTCCTGTTGATTGGCGTAGAGACGGCGGAAACGGTATGGTATGCGCCATATGCCATCATTTCAGCTGTGCTGTTCTATGCGTATTTTGTCCTGATGACGAAGTTCTTCGGACAGACTGTCGGCAAAATGATTTTGGGGCTGCGGGTCGTTTCGTTGAAAGAAGACCACTTATCTTGGGGAACATTGTTGTTCCGTGAATGGATCGGCCGGTTTATTTCCGTGACGATCCTGCCGTTATACTGGATTGTCGGCTTTACGAAGCTGAAACAAGGGGTCCACGATTTTATCGCGGATACGACAGTCATTCATGAACAGACCTATCGCAAACAAATCGTCTTCGAGAAAAAGCGTTCGGAAGGGTCTGAGTTGCAAGAGGCTGAAACCTTCTAGTAAGATAAAGGTATTGGAAAGGGAGGCGTTATTTTTGGTACAAGTTACATTCAAGCAAAATCCGGTAACATTGCCCGGAAAAGAAGTACAAGTAGGAGAACAGGCACCGAATTTCACGGTCCTTGCTAATGATTTGAGCCCCGTATCTTTAGAAGATACAGCTGGGAAAGTCCGTTTGATTAGCGTTGTGCCTTCACTCGATACAGGAGTATGTTCACTTCAGTCAAAACGCTTTGACCAGGAAGCGGCATCTCTTGGCGACAATGTGGAAGTGCTGACGGTTTCAGCTGATCTGCCATTTGCACAAAAGCGCTGGGCGGAAGAAAACGGTACAAAAGGCATTACACTTCTTTCGGATCACCGCGACTTATCGTTTGGAGAAGCTTACGGTACAACAATGCAGGAACTGCGTCTGCTGGCACGTTCGATTTTTGTCATCGACGACAAAGACCAAGTGGCTTATGTGGAATATGTTCCAGAAGGCACCGACCACCCGAATTACGACAAAGCGATTGAAGCCGTTAAGGCATTAACAAACTAATACTAGAAACCCACTCTTCCCGAGTGGGTTTCCTTATTGAGGACGGATTAGAATGAATTCAGAAATGGAAAAAGTATTTAATTTTATCGATGGCCATGCCTCCAAATTGCAAAAAGAGCAGGATCTGCCGTATTTGGAAAGCTTGCTGGAAACAACAGAGACTTGGCTGGACGGCCATATCGAGCCTGACGGGCAAGCCGGAAAAGAGGACGTCCGGAAAGCGATTCAGCTGGCAGTGTTAAAAGGCATGAAAGAACATGTCCAGCCTCACCATCAGATGACGCCGGATGCACTTGGCCTCCTGGTTGGTTATTTGGTGGAACTGTTTGTGAAAGAGAAGGAGTTCACCTTGCTTGACCCAGCGCTTGGAACAGGGAATCTTCTGTTGACGGTCATGAATTACCTGGATGGCCGCATTACCGGAGCTGGAGTGGAAATTGACGATCTTTTGATCCGTTTGGCTGCATCAACTTCGGATTTGACAGAGCAGCCGGTGACGTTCTACCGGCAGGACGCTTTGCAGCCACTATTGATCGACCCGGTAGACGCTGTCGTTGCTGATTTGCCGGTCGGATATTATCCGGATGAAGAAGTCGCTGGAACGTATGAGCTGAAAGCGGAAGAAGGCATGTCGTATGCGCATCATCTATTTATCGAACAAGCGCTGAAACATACCGTAGACGGCGGCTATTTATTCTTTGTCATTCCGAAAGCGCTGTTCGAATCGCCGCAGGCCAGCCAATTGCATACCTTCCTGAAGAAGACGGCATATATTCAGTCCGTCATGGAACTGCCGGAAAGCCTTTTTAAAAATTCGGCTTTTGCAAAAGGCATCCTGGTGCTGCAAAAGAAAAAAGAAGGCATCAAAGCGCCGAAAGAAGTGCTGCTTGCCCGCGTTCCAAATATGTCGAATGCCCAATCAATGGCCAAATTCTTCTCGCAGGTTAGCCAGTGGTTTAAAGAAAATAAGCAGTAATTGGGACATTTTGTGTTATAATGGAAGTCATTAAAGCATCCGCAATTAATAGTCCAAACAGAAAAGAGGGATGGTCATGACTGAATCAAATGAAGCTCCGAAAAAAGTAAGCTTGCAGGAAGCGGTAAAACGCCAATTGGAAGCGAAGAAAAACCAAGCTGCGAACAACAAAGGCGGCAGCGGCATGTCAGCAGAAACAAAAAAGCTGAAAAGCCAGCAAACAAAAAAAGTAAGCAACACGCGCCGGAAAATGGGCGTCTAATTTCGGACCCGACATCTACATGTCGGGTTTTTTATTTTGGGATGATGCTATTGAGCGGTTGTGGAGGTTCAATGATCACTTAACGAGGTTCTATGAGCGTTTATGAGGAATCTATGATTACTTAATCAAAAATAAGGCTATATTCCGAACTAAGGCATAATGTGCAGGGAATAAACGGGCTGTTGAAGAACAAGTTCTCTACCACTTTAAAAAGGAGCCTGTCTATGGAAAACTGGAAACAAACCATAATCGCAACCCAGCGCGGAAACTTTGAAGTATTTCAAAAAGGGGAAGGGCCGCCGCTTTGTGTCACGCATCATTATTCCGTATTCAACGAGACAGGAGATTATTATGCGGAAGCTTTTACAAAAAACCATGCTGTCTACTTGGTCAATTTGCGGGAAGCCGGACAGTCGGAAAAATCTGCTGAGCCTTATCAATTAAGCATGCTGGAAACCATTTTTGATTTGGAAGCAATCCGGGAAGAACTGGGAATTGAAAAATGGGGATTTGCAGGGCATTCAACCGGAGGCATGCTCGGCATTCTTTACGGCATATATTGTTCGGAAAGCTTGAGCTATTTGATTTTAACGGGAGCGGCAGCAAGAGAATATGCGACGTTTTCGAAAGAGTGCATCTATAATTCGGAACATCCGGAGTTTGAAGAGGTGCAGAACTTGATTGAGCAGTTAAAGCAGGGAGATATTCCAGATGGAAAGCGCAGGCAATTGGGGGAAGAGCGGACCAAATTATCGTTGTTCCGACCTGAGAAATACACCGAATACTTTCATAGGAAAATCTCGAAATCCATGTCTGCGGCACGGATGGATTTTTTTAATCGGGAACTGCCGATTTATGACGTGACCCGCAAACTCCATCTAATTAAAGTACCGGCATTGATTCTTTGCGGCAGACACGATGTCCAGTGCCCGCTTACATACTCCATCGAAATGAAAGAGCACATTCCAGATGCCCGCTTAGTGGTTTTTGAAGAAAGCAACCATTATCCATTCCTGGAAGAAGCTGAGCTTTTTGATAAGGAACTAATGAAATTTTTAAGCATGATGCGTTCGACAGTTATATAAAAAATGCAGTATGATGGAAATCAATAGATTAAAAGGGGAAATGGAACATGACCACAATCGGATTTGTAAGACACGGCATCACGGATTGGAACATCCAGCGCATCGCACAAGGCAGTTCAGATATCCCGTTGAACGAAACAGGACGCGAACAAGCCCGTGCCATCGCCGGCCGCCTGGCACAAGAAGAACCATGGGATGTCATCATCAGCAGTGATTTGATCCGGGCAAGGGAGACTGCTGAGACGATTGCAGCGGAACTTGAGATGCCAATCGATGAAATCGACCCGCGCATCCGTGAACTGTCCGGCGGTTTGATTGAAGGCACAACGGAAGCGGACCGTATCGAGAGATGGGGATTAGATTGGCGCGAGCAGGATCTGCAAAGAGAACCTTTGTCAGCTGGCATCAAAAGAAGCACTGAAGCGATACAAGAAGCGATGGAAAAGTATCCGGGCCAGCGCATTTTAATGGTCAGCCACGGCGGACTGATTGGATTGGTGTTGAAGAACTTGCTGCCGGACCGGTTTGAGAAAATTGTATTAAACAATACATCAATCACCATTTTAGAAAATGTAGAAAGCAAATGGCAATGTACCCTCTATAATTGCACAAAGCATTTGCCTGAAGTTGTGGAAGAGCAAATTGCCGAAAAAACGAAATGAACGCAGAAAAAGAGACGCCTTCCGTTAAGGCGTCTCTTTTTTGTACGAACCTTTTGTCGAAATGTTTGTTCAATTGCACCACTTTTACTTTATAATGAAAATACGATTAACCGAACTGCCACTGAATCGATGTTCAGGGAGAGGGAAGCGGAATGGAAAACAACTATGAAACAATGGAGCAACTCGAAGTTCTCCAAAAAAGCTTGAAAGCCGACTGCGGGAATTGCGCGGCGCTTTGCTGTGTCGGTTTGTCTTTTATGGCGTCTGCAGATTTTGCTTTTGATAAAGCGGCAGGTATGCCGTGCCCGAACCTGCAATCCGATTTCCGCTGCGGCATCCACGAAGATCTCCGGCGAAGCGGCTTTAAAGGATGTACGGTATTTGACTGCTACGGTTCTGGGCAGAAAGTGGTGCAAGTGACATTTCAAGGCAAAGACTGGCGGAGTGATGCCGATACGGCTAAAGAAATGTTTGTTGTGTTCCCGATTATGACGCAGCTGCACGAGATGATGTGGTATTTGGCTGATGCGATGAAAGAGGAAGCTGCGCCGCTTCTGAAAAAAGAGCTGGCTGACTTATTAAGCAAAACAGAACAATTGACCTTGTTGGAGCCGGAAAAACTGAAAATGTTGGATGTACCTGCTCACCGCGCACAAGTGAATAAATTATTGGTGAAAGTGAGTGAGGCAGTCAGAGCTGCAGACATAAAACGGCATAAAGGGCGAAAAAGCAAAGCGATGAACCGCCGCAATGCTGACTTGATGGGGGCGGATTTAAAAGGGGCTGACTTGAAAGGCGTTGATTTTAGAGGTGCTTATTTCATTGCTGCCAATCTGCGCCAAAGCGATATGCGGACAGCAGATGTGATTGGCGCAGATTTCCGGGATGCGGACATCAGCGGCGCCGATTTATCGACGAGCCTTTATTTGACGCAAGTCCAGGTCAATGCTGCAATTGGCGACTGCCTTACAAAGTTGCCGAGCAGCATTGCCCGTCCGGCTTATTGGGCGAAGAAGCCAAGAATTTTCTAATATAATTAGTGAAAGCAGGAGAGTTTATGTTGCCACAGGAAAATGCAGTCCAGAAGATCTGCAGCAGTTTAAAAAAAGATCCCTTGGTCCTGGCAGTGTACTTAAAAGGATCGATGGGCAGAAATGAGCATGATGAGCATTCAGATGTTGATTTGTACTGTCTAGTGGACGAAGAAAACGAAAAACGTTTTTTGGAAAACCGGGTGCATCATTTGCAGGCATACCGGCCAATACTCTTCCAAGACGATATTTTCATTATCGCGCCGCAAATCATTGCGGTGTTTGATAATCTTTTGCACATTGATTTGTTTACCGTAACTCCGGAGACATTCACGGAAAAAGATTACTTCAGTGTATTGTACGATCCGGAAGGCTTGATGGAGAAATTCAAAGATACCCAAAGCCTGGAACTGACGGAAACTGAATACCGTGACGATGTCATGGACGTAGCGTGGTTCTTGTTTCAATATAAAAAAGCCGCAGCCCGCGGCAATGATATTTGGTCGGTGAAAATGCTATCGAGCGTCATGGATCATTTTGCGAGAGGACTTCTTTATAAATACGCACCGCACCGGGCACGTCTAGGATTAAAAGCCTTGAGTGATTCATTGCCAGAGACCGTGTTAGGAAAAGTGGAAGACATCTTTAATTGCATGACAGCAACTTCTCATTCAGAGGCAGCTGCACAAATCAGCAGCCTGGTGGAAGAAGAGATGGGATGGATGCTAGAAAGGGTCAGAGAACCCGAACAGATCGAACCTTTGCTCGGGAAAATGGTAAAGCTTCATGCAAGAGAAGAAGCCAACAAAGGCTCCTGACAGCAGAAAATGTTTGAGTTTACAATATACTTATTATGAAGAACCGGGAAGTGGCATCATGCAGATTAAACTGGAGAAATTGCAAGCGGCTGATTCTGAAGCATTACGTCAATTCGAAATGAAAAACCGAAGCTTCTTTGAGAAAACAGTTCCTGGCCGAGGGGACGCTTACTATAAGCAGGAAGTGTTTGAACAACTTCATCTGAATTTACTGACTGAACAAGGTACTGGGGATGCAGTTTTTTATTTAATGAAGAACGAAGAGGGTTCTATTGTTGGGCGCGTCAATTTAATTGATATTGATAAGAACAATGAAACGGGCCATCTTGGATACCGGGTGGGGCAGAATTACATAGGCCAAGGGATTGCCAGCCAAGCTGTACAGCTATTGCTTAAAGCTGCGCCGGATTTAAATATTCGGCAGATCCAAGCCAAGACTGTCGAAACGAACCAAGCGTCCCAGAAAGTATTGGAAAAAAGCGGTTTTAGCCAAGTGGAAGAAATGGATGAAGAAATCGATTTCAACGGTGAGCAAGTGAAGTTTGTGCACTATATTTGGGAAGGATAAAATCTGCAAAATGAAAAATCAGTTCAGCTTAAAAGCCGAACTGGTTTTTCATTTTGCAGCAATTTAAGTTGATCAAATGACTTCAAACAGTTCCATATGGATATCTACAAAATACGATTCCAAAAGCTGCTCCAGCTTGCCGTCCAAGGCATAGTATTCTTCATCGGCTTTTTCAACCACTTCATAAAACGCTTGTTCTTCAATTTCTTCGTTCTCAAGAGCGGTAAACAGGCGCCATAGCTTTTCACCGTAGGTCTTCTCGATTTGGGCGTAATCCGTTGCACCGATTTTTTCCAAGGCAGCGGTTAACTCGCTCAAGTAATGGGCAATTCCAACTTCCCGAATGTACTGCTGGGTCCAATTGAGCAAGATTTCATGGCCGCCGCTTTCGATCTCGGAATAGTACTGGAAAACCAAATTGCATTCGTTCAGCAAAGCCTCTTCAACAGGAAAATCGTGGCTAGTGATTTCAAATATGACTGCGTTCCAAATATCCGACCGATCTTTTAATTCACTTTTCTTTATTTGCTTTTTCAAGGGATTGCTCCTTTCAATCTATAATTTCAGTGGAATCTTTTGTTTTCCACGCCTTAGTGCGGAATCCCTCTTTATTGGTTAATCCCTCAACAGTCCAGGTTTGGCCGCACCCACAGCTTGCTGAAATCGACATAGCCGAAATGGGACAATTTGATGTTCATCAATTCCGACGAAAACGGGATCTGGCGCTTGGCATAATAGAGCGGAATCAAAATAGAAGATTCCACCAAGGATTTTTCAATTTGACGATTCAGCATTGTCCATTCTTCAAAAGGAGTATGCCGATATTGCCCGAGCAATTGCGTTAGCTCCGGATCACGATCGATCAAGCTGGCAAACGGGGATAAGCCGTTGGACAGGAAATAAAAGAAAGAAAAATCCTGGTTCATCTCGAATACTTCGCCGTGGATATAGAGATCCGCTTGCTGGTCTTTGCCGTTATCCACCAGGTATTCGTGAAACGGCAGAACACGAACCTCTGCCGGTATTCCTTCCTGCTCGAATATCGCCTGGAGCCAGTCCGATACGTTTTTCAGGTAACTGGTGGTTTTGATGATCAAAGGTTCTTCAAACAGCGGACGTTCGGCAGTCGCAAAGCGGTATTGCTGGTTCTGCCCGATCAGCATGCCTTCCTCATTCGGAAGGATGCGGGAATCTGCTTCGCTGATGGAATAGCGGTGCTTCCGGATAATGGCATGAAGATAATCACGGACTTCCTGGCGCTGAATCGCCGAGTCGCGGAAGGCATTCATGACGATGATTCCGACTCCTGAATCGCTTTCCACCAGAAACGTTTCTTCCGCTTCTTTTGGCTGGGACGTCCGGTAAGCAAAATCAAAGTCTTCGGGCACCTGCACAAATTCGATTGCGTCAAGAAGCGGGCGCTCGCTGAAATAATCCTTGAATGCCACCAGAACGGTTTTTAGTTCATGGCTGTTGTCGAGGCAAAAACTGCCGGTTCCGTATAGCTGTCCTTGGCTTTCTTTGAAGATGCTCGAGTTGATCATGCCGAGCATCTGCAGACAGTAACTGCAGCCTTCCGGAAAATCGAAGTCGATGACAAGTGGAGCAGGCACCGTGATTCTTTTGACGGGCTCCCACAATTCCCGGGAATTTTCGTGGGAACGGATGCGGTTCAGGCATTCGGCGACATCATCAGCGGTCAGTAAAGAACCGTCATGGAACTTAATTCCTTTTTTCAAATACAGGCGAAGCTTCGTCGGTGAAAGGTCCCAACTGTGCGCAATTTCGGGCGAAACCTTCCCTTTGCTGTCTACGGATACGAGGCGGTTGAAAACCGTAGCGACAAAATTGGCGCTATGGACATCTGCTGTCTCCAAGGGATTCATTGTCATGAGCTGGTGGCGGCGCGGGATGATCAATTTGTCGACATCCCCCTGGTTTTGGGTATAGCCAAATTTATTGCGGAACCGTTCTATTAAGCGTATTTTCACTTCTTCGGACCAGTCAAACAGCAAATACTTGCTGCTGGTTTCCACCGGTTCCTGTTCAATAATGTCCATCAGCTGCTCCTCAAACAGCCGCTCTACGTCTTTTAGCCAGTGCAGCTCGGAAGAATTGCCCCGTCCACGGCCGGCCGTATAAGTGAACCAGCCTTCCTGCGTCCACTTCCGGATGTAGCGGGAAGCTTGTTTGGCGCTGACATCCAGCAACTTCACAAGCTTATCTTTTTTTATTTTCCCGGACGGCACGGTATGCCAAAGCACCAGTAAATTATTATCCATATGTGTTTCCTCCATAAAAGGGGACATATCTTTTGAAAATGTCCATTTTTCAATCTATTCGTCTAGTTTAATATACATAAGACAAAGGAGGTTGACAATATGAGCTGGAAAGACTATCCACAAAATATCAAAGTCCGGTTGATTACATCATTTTTCAACCGTGCCGTAGGGTCGGCGGTCATGCCGTTTATGGCTTTGTTCTTTGCAATGGAAATGGGAAAAGTATGGGCAGGATTGTTTTTAGTAGGAACTGTCATCATCAGTTTTTTCATTAATTTAATCGGCGGCTATATTTCAGACCGCTTTCCGCGAAAAGGGGTTGTGGTCGGAACCTCGGCAATCAGCGCTTTGGCGTTTGCAAGCATGACCATCAGTTTGGTGCCAGCAGATAATTTGATCTGGCTGTTTGCAGCATCCTATATCGGATTCATCATCTCAAGTAGTCTGGGAAGGCCGGCAATGCACGCCCTCATCATCGACTCCACTACACCGGAAAACCGCAAAGCGGTATATACAATTGAATACTGGCTGACGAATTTATCGATGGCCATCGGTGCAGCGCTCGGCGGTTTGTTATACGTCAACCACCAGATTGAATTATTTGTGCTGCTGAGTGTGACATCTATCAGCTTGCCGATTGCTTATCAGATTTGGCTGATCGATGAACAGACAAGCGTGTTGAAAAAGCAGCATCAAAACGTACTGATTGATGTATTTCAAAACTACAAAGTGGCTTTTCAAGATTTGCCTTTTGTTAAAGTGGTCGTCGGGTCGATGTTTATTTTTGCAGCTGAATTTTCCCTGAACAGCTATATCGGTGTTCGACTTGCCGAAACATTTGAAACGGTGAGCTTAGGGAACTTTGACATTGCAGGCGTCCGGATGCTGAGTTTGCTCAATATCCAGAACATGCTGTTTGTCGTGTTCTTCACGTTCCTGGTCAGCAGGATCACAGACCGTTTCACCAAACAAAAAGTGCTGCTCACCGGGCTGATTGTTTACAGCATCGGCTATATCATCGTCACCTCGGCGGATACTTGGTACATTTTGATTCTCTTTAATATGATTGCGACGCTCGGAGAATTGATTTACTCGCCGGTCCGGAATGCCGAACAGGCCAATATGATTCCGGCCGATAAACGAGGTTCTTATTCCGCCTTTTCCAATATTTCATTCAGCGGAGCGGATTTGGTTGCACGTTCCACAATTATCATCGGTGCTTATCTCGTTCCGACAATGATGTCCGTTTACATCGGGGTCATTTTAATGGTTGGTACATTCCTTGTGTACACCGGTTTATTTGCAAGAGGGGCATCCACAAAAAGTACAGAAACGACGGAAGCGGTTCTATAAGATTCCTTCACTTATGTTGCTGACATAGGTGAAGTTTTTTATTGTAGGTTAATTTCACAAAACATTCTAATTGTTCTATCTGTATTTGGGAATTTTAGGTATAATTAAGGATAGAGACAATGACTGGGGGAGCGAACTATGGCAATCAAAGTGGAGTTAAGCAGATTCAAAGTAAAAGCTGGACAGTCTAAAAAAGTGGACGAATGGATGGCCTTTTTGAATGAGCATATGGAAGAAGTTTTGCTGACCTTGAACGATGAAAAAATGTATGTCGAAACGATATTCAGAGAAGTGCAGGAAGACAGTGAATTTCTCTATTGGTATTCCGTTCAAGGAGAAGGCGGAAGCGAAGTCACAGATTTTCATCATGAAATCGATAAACAGCACTTGGCATTTTGGGAAGCGTGCATCGATGAAGAATACCTGCCGGTGGATTTAAAGCCAGAAGCTGTGATGATCCAGGAAAGCATTCAAGCGGAAATGAAACGGGGATGACCTTGCCGATGGAGACAGACATTCATATACGAAAAGCAGTACCAGCGGATGCAGAGAAGCTGGTTGAGTTAATAAAAGAAGTAGAAGATTCGGGATTGATGCTTTTTGAACCGGGAGAAAGAAAAACCAAGCCCGAGCAATTGGAAAAGAGGCTCCAAGGGATGGATGCACACTCGGTTATCTTTATAGCGGAAGAAGGAAGTTCCTTGCATGGCTACCTTTTTGTCATCGGAGATGCGCTGATGAGAAAGCGGCATACTGTATATGTAGCCATCGGCATTCGGGAAGGGCAGCGCGGAAAAGGAATCGGGGCGCAGCTTTTTAAAGCGCTGGAACTATGGGCAAGAGAGAAAAACCTTCGCCGAATCGAGCTCACGGTGATTGAACATAATGAGGCGGCAGTTGCACTCTATCAAAAGATGGGTTATGAAATCGAAGGCATCAAAAAGGATTCCCTGTACATAAAAGGTGAATATGTCAATGAGTATTATATGGCCAGAATATTGAGCGAATAAGGGTTAGAAGGAGCAGCTATGAAATTCATCATATTATTCGGACCGCAAGCAGTAGGAAAAATGACGATAGGGCAAGAACTAGAAAAATCAACCGGCTTTAAGCTGTTCCACAACCATATGACCATTGAACTGCTGCATCCCTTTTTTGGCTTCAGCAAAGAAATGTTCCGGTTGTCGGATCTGATCCGTACGGAGATGTTCAAAACATTAGCGGTCAGCGAAGCAAAGGGAATCGTATTTACATATGTATGGGCGTTCAACATGAAAGAGGACTGGGACTTTGTTCAACGGGTTTGTGAAATTTTTGAGTCTGCGGGTAATGAAGTCTATTTTGTTGAATTGGAAGCGGAGTTGGAAACCCGGGTCGAGCGCAATAAAGAAGCTAGCCGGCTTGAACAAAAGCCGACTAAGCGGAACGTTGCAGAATCGGAACGCGAATTGAGGGCATCGATGGAGACGCTTCGCCTGAATTCAGTCGAGGGAGAAATTGAACGGGAGAATTATATTCGGATAAACAATACGGATTTGAAACCGGATGAAGTGGCGAAATTGATTCGAGAGAGGTTTGGTTTTTGAGCGGAACGATGACAAATGAGTAAGGAGATTCCCATGAAAAGAATAGATGTCGTATGTCATGCTGCGGGATGACAGCGGAGAAAAATTGTTAATGGTCAAAAACTACGGAGACAAAGGATCTTACTATACGCTTCCAGGCGGTGCAGTTGAAGCGGGTGAAACTTTGCAGGAAGCAGCCATTCGTGAAGCGAAAGAAGAAACCGGGCTCGATGTCTCAATCGGCGGCCTTTTTTCGGTCAGTGAAGATTTCTTCGACGAAAGAGGGCACCATGCCGTGTTCTTCATTTTCGAAGGACAGGTTCTTGGCGGAGAAATCACGATTGCTTTTCCGGAAGAAATCGAAGAAGTAAAATGGATGCCGATCCAAGAAGCGGTCCAATATTTATATATTCCGGAGAAAGCCGAAGAACAGGTTAGGGCCAACCGTTCAGTTCCATATATATTAAGAGGGCAAGTCATCCAGAAGCGTTAACTACTGATAAAAGAGGTGGGCATGATGTTATTTCATGACGAAAAAATGACAATCCGGAAGCTGGAAGACAGCGATAAAGAGGCGTTGGTTAAATGGCTGAGTGATCCGGAAGTATTGAAGTACTTCGAAGGGTGCGACAATCCACATGATTTGAAAAGAGTGAACCAACATTACTTTGAGCGGAAAGATGAAACGACAAGATGCCTCGTGGAATACGAAGGAACACCCATTGGGTATATTCAATTTTATCCAGTCCTTGAAGAAGAGCGGATGGCATACGGTTATTGGAATCCCGATGAAGTCATTTACGGCACGGACCAATTCATTGGAGAACCGGATTACTGGAATCGAGGGCTTGGAACTGAGCTTGTGGAATTGATGAAGAAATATTTGCTGAGCGAAAAACAGGCGGATGTTCTTGTCATGGATCCACAGGTCTCGAACGAACGGGCCATTGCCTGTTACGAGAAATGCGGATTCCAGAAAGTGAAATTCCTGCCGGCACATGAACTTCACGAAGGCGAAATGAAAGACTGCTGGTTGATGGAATACAAAAGATAACAGGTAAACCGAAATGGGGATTTCGAGTGGCGAAAACATATGTAAACTGGGGCAGCGGAAAAGTGGAATTGGCATGGGAACAAGGGAGCGATTTGCCGCCGCGGGAATTGATCACGAGCGTCCATGGATTTTGCTTCTTTCAGAACCGGCTATTGCTCGTAAAGCTGAAACACCGCGGCTGGGATTTTCCGGGTGGGCATATTGAAGGCAGCGAAACACCGATGGAGTGCTTTCAACGGGAAGCGCTGGAAGAAGGATATGTGTCAGGGAACTGTCAGTTGCTGGGCAGAGTTGTTGTGGACCACGAAGAAAATCCGAAATGGGATGAAAACAGTCCTTATCCTAAAGTGGGCTATCAAGTCTATTACCGGATGGATATTGAAGAGCTGCACCCGTTTAGAGCAGAATTCGAATCAGTCGAAAGGAAATTCATTACACCTCAGGAAATTAGCAGGTATTACCACGGGGGATGGCAGGATTTTTATCAGGAAATTTTGGATGCGGCATGTCGTTTAGAAGATGGCGTCGAAGGAGTGAACTTCTATTGATTACTAGTCATCCGCAATTGGACAGTGTCAATCGGATCATGGACGGTTTTACGTATCCTTGGTTCATTGGAGGAGGCTGGGCCATTGACCTTGAAGTCGGCAAAGTGTCTCGAAACCACGGAGATATGGATATCTGTGTTTTTAGGGAACATGCCAAAGAACTACTGGCGCATTTTTCGGTTTGGCAGATCGAAGTGGCCATCCCAAAAGAGAGCAGGCTGGAACCAGTCCTTTCAATTGAAGACATCCGTCCGCCCCGTTATGGGCTTCATCTAACTAAAAACGAAGAGTTCGTCGAAGTGTTGCTGACGGATAAACAGGATGGCGAAATCATTTTTAGGCGAGATAGGGATATAAAGATGTCCATCCATGAGGCCATTCGTACAGATCCAATTGGAAGAAAGTACATTGCTCCAGAACTGCAGCTCTTGTATAAAGCGAAAGAAGAACGGGATAAAGACCATCATGATTTCTCGATAGCATTGCTTTTTATGGATGACAAGCAAAAAGCTTGGCTTTTGAAGGCATTAGCGAAACACCATCCCGATTCTCCGTGGATCAGCAGGTTGATATATTCTTCGTTAAAATAACTCAATCGAAAGAAGGAATATGTGTGGCAGAAGAAATCAACAATCA
The DNA here is from genome assembly GCF_030413595.1 of Planococcus liqunii. Classification (NCBI taxonomy): domain Bacteria; kingdom Bacillati; phylum Bacillota; class Bacilli; order Caryophanales; family Caryophanaceae; genus Planococcus; species Planococcus liqunii. The sequence continues at coordinate 1,416,946 of NZ_CP129238.1, forward strand.
AGAAGACTTGCTCGTGATGCTCGATTCGTTGCTACGGGAACCGGCTCCTTTTTGGAATAGTTTTTACAAGGACCGGGAAAAAAACATTCCTTTTTTCGTGAATAAGCCGGATGAAAATTTGGTCCGCTATTTTGATGCAGCAATGGTCAAACCGCAAAAGGTTTTGGAATTAGGCTGCGGCCCTGGCAGAAATGCTATATTTCTTGCGGAAAAAGGCTGTTCTGTAGACGCAGTGGACGTATCGGAGCAATCAATCGATTGGGCGATGGAACGGACAAAAAATGTGGGATAGAAGTGAACTATATTCTCGAAGACATCTTTATGCTTCAAGTTGAAGAAGCCACCTATGATTTGGTGTATGATTCAGGGTGTTTTCACCATATTGCCCCGCACCGTCGACTTGACTATATCAACTTGGTCAAACGAGCGCTGAAGCCAGGCGGATTTTTTGCCCTTACCTGTTTTGTACAGGAAGGAAAGCTTGGAGGGTCCGGCATGTCTGATTGGGAAGTCTACCGGAAAAAAAGCCTGGGAGGCGGACTCGGGTTTACGGAACAGCGGCTGCGAAAGATTTTTTCTGAGTTTGAAGAAATTGAGATTTGCCGAATGAAAGACGCTGCGAAAACGGACAACGTGTTTGGCGTATCCGGTTTATGGACCGCTTTGTTTCAAAAGCTGGAACCGAGGATTTAAGCCGCTTCGGTATATGTATACCTTCTTTTCAACCACAAAGTGGCCGCAAAAACAACAAACGCCAAAGCGACAGAAAAGAGGAGTGTGGCTTGTTCCCCATATTGCTCGATGATGACGGTATAGAAAACCGGCGCGATGGCGGATAAGAGGAAACTCGGCACCAGAAGTTTTCCAACGAAAGCACCGTAAGTCCGGTTGTCGAACAAGACGAGCGGAAGAGAGCCGCGGGTAATGGTCATCAAGCCATTGCCTGCGCCGTATAGAAAAGCAAAAATGAACGCTGTTGCAAGAAACTTACCGCTGAACAAGCCGATGGCAAAGCAAAGCGGCAGCAGGGAAGAAGCAAGGATGGTCAGCTTGAACGGATGCAGACGGCCGCCAAATAAGATTTCCCCTACCCGTGCCAGCGACTGCCCGATTCCGCGCAGTGTGGAAATCCAGACCGAAACAGCTGCTGCAAGGCCAAGCCCGGACAATATGGCAATCATATGCGCCGACATGGCGGAGTTCAAAAAGTTAAGAAGCGTAAAGATGAGTGCATAAAGGCTGCCGGCATAAATACGTTCGCGGCCCATTAAATTCAGTTTTTCAAAAGCAGCGGATTTTTGCTCCACCACCGTGCCGTTTTCTTCAAACCGTTCTTTTGGAATGGCCAGATGCAGCGGAAGCGTCAGCAATGCAAATCCGGCATAAACCAGTAGAGCTGCCCTCCAGCCGAAAGATTCGGAAAGGAAAAAGCCGATGGGCCAAAAAACAGTGGAAGCCAGTCCGCCAAGAAGCGTAATCTGGGAAATGGATCGTTTCGCACCGGACCCGGCAATGCGGACCAATGTCGCAAAAGCCGCATCGTACAAGCTGAGGCGCATGGCGAAACCCAGAACAATCCATGAAATGTAATATGCCAAAACGGACTGCGACAAAGCGATTCCGGCACAGCCAATCGCTAAAAGAAGAGACCCTGCAGACATGACAAAGCGGCCGCTGTACTGGTCAATCAATTTCCCCGTCAACGGGGAAGTGAGGCCCATGACGGCCAAAGTGGCAGAAAAACCTCCATATACCAAAGTGCTGCTCCATCCTAGGTCATCTGCAATTACTTCCCCGAAAGCGGCAATCAAATAATAAGAAATTCCCCAGCAGATCAGCTGGGATAAACCAAGAAAAAGGACCGTTCTCCGCGTGATCATTCAATCCCCCTCCTTTTCTGCTCGCCGTGCAGAAGTTCATTTTGCTAAACAATATCAGTTATAATAAAATCATAAACAATAATCAGAAAATTTCACACCTAAAAAATTCACCAACTAACAGTTGCATTTCTCCAAAAGGAGGCATTTGATGGTTTTTATTCAAAAAGCACAGCCCGAACATGTGAAAGGGATTGCTCGCGTCTGTACCGAAGGGTATTGGGCGACCTACGACGAGATGTATTCAGCCGAATATATCAACGCAGTGATTAAAGAATTTTATAACGAGCAGCGGATCTTGGAAGAAGCGGAAAGCAGCAGCAGGGAATGGGGCGGATATTTTGTTGCCCTCGACAATGGAGAAGTAGTCGGAGCAGGCGGCGGCGGAATGATTTCTGAAAAAGCGGCGGAAATTTTCGTCCTATACCTGGACCCTGATAGGCTGGGAGAAGGCATTGGAACAAAGCTGCTGGAGGCCATTACCCGTCAGCAGAAAGAAGAATTCGGAGCGCAGGAACAATGGGTATCGGTCGCAAAAGGAAATGAAAAAGGCATCCCGTTTTACGAAGCGCGCGAATTTATATGCCGCAGTGAACGGCCGGTTTACCGTTCAAACGCTGATGATAAGGTGATTTCGCTAAGGTATTGGCGGAAACTATGAGAATAGCAGACGCAAAAAAGTGGAAATGCTAAAGGGAGTTGTAAATTTGAACAATAAATGGGCTTTTGCGCTATTGGTCATTTTGACGACCAGTTTAATGGGATCATCTTTTGCGGTAGGCAAGATGGGAATGGTTCATGTTTCGCCCTTGCTGTTGGTTGGAATGCGTTTTACGCTGGCTGGTTTATTGATGGGGACGATCGTCTGGATGCTCCAGCGGCCGCATCCGAAAAAACTGCAAGACTGGCTGAAAATTGTGTGCATCGGTTCTTTCCAAACTGCCGGCGTCATGGGAGCCATCTTTTTGAGCCTCCGCACCATCACTGCCGGGGAATCCGCCATCTTGACGTTTATGAATCCGCTTTTGGTGGTGGTCTTTGGAACACTGGCGCTTGGCATGCGCTACCGGCTTGTCCAATGGTGCGGTGTGATTCTAGGATTTATCGGTGTATTTGTCACGATGGGCGGACAGCTGCAGGCAGAAATCGGTACGCTTCTCGGATTTTGCAGTGCGGTTTTTTGGGCAATTGCCACGCTGCTGATCAAGCAATGGGGACAGCGCTTTGATATTTGGGTGTTGACCGCCTATCAAATGCTTTTTGGCGGCTTGCTTTTGCTGATCGGAAGCTTTCTCTTGGAAGATGCCCGGCTCGTGATCAATCCGACTTCGATCTTCATCGTGCTCTGGCTTGCCGTCCCGGCGTCCATTGTGCAATTTGCTATCTGGTTTTTCCTGCTGCAAAACGGCAATCCTGGGAAAGTCAGTGCCTTTCTGTTCCTTGCGCCGTTTTTCGGCATCCTTTCGGGATGGCTGTTGCTCGGCGAAGATATTGGCTTGAAACTGCTTGCAGGAGGTGCCATGATCTTTGCCAGCATCTTTTTGGTGAACTGGCCGGACAAACGGGCAGCAGCGGTTCTCAAAGAAGGAATTTAATGCGCAAAACGAGAATACTAGAATTTAGAAAACCATTTATTGACCAAATGAAACCCAGTTTCTAAATCAGCTGGTACTTCAAGTTGTAAACAAGTAGACGGTTTGCCGGCAAGTTGCAGATTGCCAATAATAAGTTCACGGGGTGGCATGCTATGTTCAAGTTTGTGTTTAAGTTGTTAGGGAGTGCAGTTCTCTTCAAAGCCGGAGGCCAATTGCAAAGGTTTCTCTTTAAGCCATCGGATTTTGAAAAAAATCTGGAACGGCTGGACCAGGAAGACTGGTTTGAAGAGCTGCGGAAAGATTTTCGATATGACCACATCATCCGCTACAATTCAAAGGTGCGGAAGGTGATAGGAGATGCGAAGAGTCTTGCAAAACTTCTAGCATCAAAAGAAGAACAGGAAAAGTTCACTGAGCTTGTTCAACAGGAATACATAAAATTGATGGAAAAATAGAAGGAAGCAAGGGTAGTTGAAACGCCCTGCGGAGCCATTTCATCTAGACGAAATTAATCGGAAAAATTTACGGAGAAGCGCATGTTTCCACCGATACTTAAGGACTGGACGTGACAGGATATGGAATCTACTGAAGTAGAAGTTTTTTTACAAGCTGCAAAAAGATATTGCCATTTGATGGACTCATTAAATTCTTTAGGGGAAATTGAGAAATTCAAGCAACTGCACGCAGCAGTGACAGAACTGTACGCAAAGGCGCTGTATCTGCCGGAAACCGAACCGGGAAAAGACGATTCTTTTGATATTGATTTCCAGCTCCCGCAAGTTGATTTTGGTACACACAATGTGTATTGGGGAGGGTACGACCCTTATCACTCCGACGAAGACTTAGAAGAAATAATGGAAGAACCGTTAAATGAAACGTTGACGGACGATGTGCTGGACATCTATAGCGACGTAAAACGCGGATTGATTTTGTATGAACAGGGAAACCATGCGGAAGCGATTGCAGAATGGAAATACAATTTTGAGATTCATTGGGGTACCCATGCAGCCAGCGCCATCCGAGCCTTGCATTCCGTGAATTACTTATGAAACACTCATATGATAACCTGAGTCCAACTTGAAAGGTTGGATTTTTTAATTGAAAGATTGTGGAAATGAAATTATAAAAAAATAGTAATATGTAGGTTTATAAATGATTAAATAGGCGTATATAAATGTAGATGGCTAGCGCAACATATCGTTTTAGATTACAGACAGCGAAATCGAGGGATTGCAGGATGTTTTACAAATACAGAAAATCATATAATAAAGTGGCTATAGGATTATTGTCGTTGATGGCAAAAGGCCTCAACTTTAAATTGCTGCAGGAGACCATTCGGATGTATGAGGAAAATCCGGAGCGGCAGCTTTTTCTTTGGAAAGAAGGCGACAATATTACAGGTCTTGCTGGAGTAGAACAGCACGAAGAATACTTTATCATTTTGCACTTTTCCGTGAACCCGTCCTATCAAAAAGAAGAAACAGCTTACCGGATGCTAGAAGTTTTGAGAGAACAAATGCATTCCAAAGAAATGCACTTGTCCAAAGAGGCAGCACGCTTCATTGCCAAGGTGCGCGGCACTTCTGACTTGCCGATTCCCATCTACTCGGAACCGGCTATTTCATGAAAAAACCATCCTTTCAACCCGTTCTCTTGAGCAGAAATCAATATACCGTGAAAGCTTGCCGGCTAAAGGCAGGCTTTTTTTGCTTCTGATGAAGTGAAAAATTTTAATGGAGAACAGAAAAAAGCTATAATAGAAAAATAGAAATGGAAAATAAGAAAGAAGATGGCCGATTTGAACTTATACCCGATGGGGAAAGCATTTATCGTTGGATTGGCAGGAGCCTTGCTGTTTGAATTTTTAGGCGCGCCCATGCCTTGGCTGCTAGGCTCTTTATTTGCGGTGCTGCTGGTCCAATTGTTTACGCCGGTTTCGCTGAAGTGGGACGCGGCTTTCCGGAATACCGGGCTGGTGATTGCCGGATACGTCATTGGAATTGCGTTTACGCTTGATGCACTAAATGGCATGAAACAATATTTCCTGCCGATGCTCGTCATCAATATTGTGTTTTTTGGATTGTTTTTGATGATCAGTTCGTTGATGGCGAACCGGACAAACGTGGATAAAGCGACGGCGATGACCTGTTGTGTACCAGGCGGCATGTCCCAAATCATTACGTTTGCAGAAGAACAGAAAACGGTTGACTTAACCGCTGTGACGTTTTACCATGTGCTCCGGGTTTTGCTGATTGTCGCAGCCGTGCCGTTTATCGTGGCAAGCGGCGGCGCTGCACAGCCAAGCACGGCAGCGGAAGGCGAACATTCGTTTTATCTTTTCATGCTTTTGGCCGCCTGCTTCGCAGCAGGCATGCTATTTAAGAAAATCAACGTGCCGACGGCTTTTTTGCTTGGCCCAATATTTCTGATTATGGTGCTGAATCTCACCGGAGTTGATGTTCCTATGATGCCCGGCTTGCTGCTTCATATTGCGCAACTGCTGATTGGCATATACATTGGTCTGCTTTTGAAAAAAGAAGATATCAAACTAACACCGAAGTTGATCTTTTATTCTGTTTTTTCCAGTGCCGTGCTCATTGTTTTTGCTTACGCACTTAGTTTTATTCTGCAGGATATGTACGATTTGAGTTTTTCGACGAGTTTTCTGAGCGTCGTGCCCGGTGGACTGGATCAGATGGGCATCATTGCGGCATCGGTGCACGCTGATGTAACGGTAGTCACGGCGTTTCAATTGTTCCGGATCATCTTCCTGTCCGTATTCATTGTACCGTTCGTAAAATTTGTTGCGGGCAGGGAAGGGAAAGCGAAAAACACAGATTTCGCTGGATCTTCCCCAAAAAATTAGTCTTTGGCAAAATAAGCTCTTGACTTGTACGGGGAACATGATAAGATTTAGAACAATCAAAGATGCAATCAAATAGTGTTGAAGATGGTGCAGTAAGTATTTCGCGGGCAGCAAGAAGAGACTGGATGTATGGTGGAAATTCAGGCAGCGATATGGATGAAGTACGCCATCCGTTTTTTCAACTTTTTAATGAAGTGGATGGCCATTGGCTGTCAAATAGGGTGGTAGCGCGGAGAAACCTTCGTCCCTTTTTTATGGGGATGACAGGTTTTTTTTATTATATTTTTTTACATCCAGGAGGAATCAGCCATGTTTCAGATTAAAGAAGTTTTTTCACCATCCATCAAAGAAGCGTTTGCCATAACCGCTTTGATCGTCCTAATCATTAGCGTCAGCTTAATCAAATTTCAAGCAGTTCCCCACATGCCGATTCTTTTTGCAATTCTTCTATTGATTTGCTACGGACTCATCAAAGGCGTGCCGTACTACAAATTGGAAAAAGGTTTGGTCGCCGGAGCAGGAGCCGGCATGAGTGCCGTATTTCTCTTTTTCTTCATCGGCATCTTGATCAGCAGCTGGATGATGAGCGGGACGATTCCGACGCTAATATACGCGGGCTTCAACTTGGTGACGCCGCTGTTCTTTTTTGCCATCGTTTTTGTGGTTACCTCCATTATCGGGCTGTCTATCGGAAGTTCACTGACGACCGTAGCAACAGTCGGTGTGGCGTTTATCGGCATGGCATCTGTTATGGACATTTCGCTAGCGATTACGGCCGGCGCTATTGTTTCTGGTGCGTTTTTCGGGGACAAAATGTCTCCACTGTCCGATACGACCAATCTGGCATCTTCTATGGTCGGAGTGGATTTGTTCGAGCATATTCGCAATATGGGCTGGACGACCGTTCCGGCGTTTATCATTTCACTGATTGTATTTGCCGTGCTGTCCCCGGATTCATCAGTGGCCCAAGTGGACGACGTGGCCATTTTCCAGCAAGGCTTGCTGGATACGGGCGCCATCCACTGGTATTCAATGATTCCGTTGGTTGTCCTGATCATTTTAACAATCGGAAAAGTGCCGGCCATGATGACGCTTGCCGTCAGTTCCATTGTTGCAGTCGCTATTTCTTTTTTCCACTTCAGTTACAGCGCGGCAGAAGTGCTGGCAATTTTGTACAGCGGTTTCGTTTCTGAAACAGGCGTTAAAGACATCGATACGCTGCTTTCAAGAGGCGGGATGGAAAGTATGCTGTTTACGGTCGGCTTGGTTCTGCTCGCACTCAGCATGGGCGGCTTGTTGTTCACGCTCGGAATCGTCCAATGCCTGCTCGGAAAACTCGAGAGCGTACTGAAGAAAGTTTCTTCTGTGATTGCGGCATCGGCGTTGACGGCCATTGGCATCAATGTCCTGATTGGTGAACAATACTTGTCGATTTTATTGACTGGCCAAGCATTCCATAAGCAATATGAAAAAGTGGGCCTTACCGGGAAAAATTTAAGCCGAGTAATGGAAGACGCCGGGACGGTCGTCAATCCGCTGGTTCCTTGGAGCGTATGCGGCATTTTCATCACTTCCATTTTAGGGGTCTCTACTTTAACTTATCTGCCATTTGCATTCTTTTGCCTCTTGTCGCCGATTTTGACGGTTTTGTTCGGCTACACCGGCAAAACCCTGACTTACCGGAAAGCGGAAGAATTGTAATCGTCAGCGGACCTGTAGCGTGCTTTTGAAAAGTTGTATAAGAAATTAGGTAGAAATTCCTTTCGTTGTCAATATTTCTAAAGTATAAGCGTATTTTTTCATATATAATAAAAGCGAGTATACAAAAAGGGGTAGAGCAATGAACGGAATAACGAATTTTTCTGCTTATATAAATGGAAATGTAGAATCCATCTCCAATCAGATTGTTGAAAGTGTAATCAGCAGAATGGGATTAGTCATTTCAGATGCTGAAAAAGAACAGGCCATTGCCATGTACAATCAACTTCTTGGCTTTTTCGGCGATATATTGATTTATAAAGATGAAGAAGTGGTTCCGGAAGAACTGATCAAATGGAGCAAAAACAATGCAGCGATGCAAGTTGCTGGTGGCGGAAAAATTTCTGAAATCGTGGTGCGCTATGGCCCAACGCGGGAAATTGTCAATGAAATGTTTACCGATCTTAGCGTAGAGCTTGAATTGACTGTCAGAGAAGCAGGCTTTATCTTAAAACGCATCAGCCAAATTCTGGACGTCAGTTTAAATGAAACGTTTTTTGCATTTGAACGGCTGTCAGATCAATATCAGGAAGAAACGCGAAAAGAGCTGACCAAATTATCAGCTCCGATTGTCCCAATCCAGGACGATATAGTGGTCTTGCCGCTAATCGGTTTTATTGATGAAGTACGAGTTCGCCACATCATTGATAATGTCATTCCACAATTGGCTGAGATGAATGTCCGGCACGTCATTTCGGATTTTTCAGGCTTAGTGATGATCAATGCCCAAGTAGCAGAAGCCATCTACCAGATTGGCGGCACACTGCGTTTGATGGGGATTCATATAGTAGTTGCCGGCCTGCGTCCGGATCTTGCACAGACAATTGTCAATACAGGAATGGACATGTCGATGACCGAGTCTTATGCAACGGTCAAACAGGCCCTGAAAGTTTTAACTGAACAAGAAAAAGCGTGAAATCATTCGATTTCACGCTTTTTTAGGCTGTTGAGAAACATTCTATTCTCTAAGCCATTTCGCTCCAAGTGGACGCTTTCCGCGGGCACGGCTTCAGCCGCTTCCTTCGCTGCGCTCCGTCCAGGGGCTTCAGCTCGTGCTGTTCCCGCAGGAGTCGCCACTTTCCGCTTCATTCGGCTCACTCTTTTCATAAAGAATTGTTTTTATCAAAAAGAGTGGAAGAGTAGTCATGCTATTTATTCATTGCTCTCCAACGATATGGAGCAACCCAGCGGAGAAAACCCTACTGCTCCTGCAGTGCTGCGCACTTCGTCGCAAAGACTTAGCCTCGCAGGCTTCGACTAATGTCTTGCCTGCGGGAAAGCGAGACAGCCGAGACCCCGCAAGACGCGCAGCGGCTGAGGAGGCTTGGCGCTCGCCCGCGGCAAGCGCAGCTGGTTTGCGAAATATCGGTGATATTCAAAAAAGAATTTTTTTCTATTTATACGCCGCGTTTATTGCCCCACACCAAGGTATGGAGCTGTGGCAAGACTTTGGCATTGTTCATAATTGATGAGCGGACGGCTTGATCGATGAGCCATTCATAGCGCTCTAAAAGGGTGGCTGTGAGGCCTGTGTCGTCCGTTGTGGCCGTGTCGCTGTTGCCGGTCTGTAAATAGAACGGGACAGCTGGGTAGCGCAGATGGAGGTCTTCGGCATACTTGAAATCCTCTTCATCAAAAATGACCACTTTCAGGCTGGCATTGGCACCCGCAAGCTTGTCCATGAAAAAATCCAGTTTGCCGAAATCTGTCTTCATGCCGGAACTTGGCGGTTTCGGTGAAATGGTGATGTCGTCGATTGCCGGCATCCAGTCCTGCCAAATCGATCCTTGCGTTTCCACGCCGACTTTCCAGCCGTTTTCCTGGCATAGAGCCACCAGCTCGGCAATGCCTTTGTGCAATGCAGGGTTGCCGCCGGATATGGTCACATGGGAAAAGGCTTGGCCGCCGATCGCTTTAAGTTCCCCAATGATATCTTCAGGCTTTTTAGAGACGCTTTTGCCGGTGCCATCCCATGTGAATTTGGAATCACACCACGAACAGGAGTAATCACAGCCGGCGGTCCGGACAAACATCGTTTTTTGCCCCATGACCATGCCTTCGCCTTGGATGGTCGGACCGAATACTTCCATAACCGGTATTCTCATTGGAAGTCCTCCTTGGAGGGACGGTATACGACATAGCTCGTCGGCGTTTCCCGGACAATTACTTGCAGGCAATGCGGCTGGTTGGCAGTGGATTGAAGAAGGTTCTCAACCATTTGCCAGATTTGTTGGGCCAGGAGTTCTGTCGTCGGAAACTGTGCTTCAAATTCAGGATGGTGATTCAATACCGAATGATCGTATTTTTTATGGATTAAATTTTTCAGTAGTTTAAAATCTATTAGAAAACCAGTGGTGTCGAGTTCGTTTCCACAAATCGTGAGATTGATGAAATACGTGTGGCCATGCATTTCCTGGCATTTTCCTGCGTCTTCGCTAGGAATGAAATGGGCTGCTGAAAAATGCATGTCTTTGTTCAATTCGAATCGAAATTCGTGCGGGATAGAAGGATAGAATTGCTGCATCATAAATGAGCACCTGCAGCTTTTTTCGCTTTGTACGCGCTGAGCCCTTCGTTTCGCAGGATGCAGGATGGGCATTCACCGCAACCGGAACTTGGAATGCCGTTGTAGCAGGTCAGGGTTTTCTCCTGGACAAAGTCGAGTGCATCCAATTGGTCCGACAGTTCCCATACTTCGGATTTATCGAGCCACATTAAAGGTGTGTGGATGACAAATTGCTTGTCCATAGCCAGGTTCAACGTGACATTGAGCGATTTGATGAATGTATCCCGGCAATCGGGATAGCCGCTGAAATCGGTCTCGCTGACGCCTGTTATCAAATGCCGGGCCCCAATGGCATCAGCATAAACCGCTGCAAAAGATAAAAACAAGTGGTTTCTGCCGGGCACAAACGTAGAGGGCAATTCGCCTTCGGTTGCTGTTACTTCGATGTCGTCCCGCGTCAGCGCATTGGCTGACAGTTGGTTGATCAAGGTCATATCAAGCACTTTGAAAGAGACGCCGAGCTCTTCCGCAATTTTGCGGGCGCATTCGATTTCCGCTGAATGGCGCTGTCCATAATCGAAAGTCACGGTAGCTATTTCTTTAAAATTCTTCAATGCCCAAAAAAGGCAAGTGGTGCTGTCTTGGCCGCCGCTGAACACGACAACCGCTTTTTCGTTTTTCAAATGAAACATCTCCTTAGTTTTTTAGAGAGGGAGTTTGCGAACCTCTTTTTTTCGAACACTGTTAATAATAACATAGAATAAAATAGGGGAAACCGTGAAACTTTTGTGGGATAACGAGCGTATGAATGAGCAGGAAGGAAAAAACAGCCAATCGTCGAATAGGATTTATAGAAGAATGAAGGAAAGGTTTGAGTGACAATTGAAAATAGAACCGGAAGAATGGTTTTCACAAATGGACTGGCAGAATTTTTCGAGCCGGACAATCCTTGGCATTGATGGCTTCAGCCGTACTGGCAAAACAAAGCTGTCTAAAGAACTGGAAGCCCGTCTCAGGGAGCAGGGCTTAGCAGTCTATGTCTTTCACATCGATGATTTTATTGTGGAGAAGAAGCGGCGTTATGGAACCGGACTCGAAGAGTGGCAGGAATATTATTTTCTGTAATGGGAAGCAGAGCATCTGGCTGAATTTTTCTTTGGACAGTTAAAAACGGCGGAGCAGCTGGACCTTTGGGTATATGATAGGGACCAAGACAGCCGTCCCTTGCAGACGGTCCGTCTGCCTGGAGAAGGCATAATCCTAGTTGAAGGGGTATTTCTTCAAAGGAAAGAATGGCGCCATTTTTTTGATTGCTTAGTATATCTGGAATGTCCGGCAGAACAACGTTTTTTACGGGAATCAGAGAATATGCAATCCGATCATGCTTTATTGAAGCGCCGCTACTGGAAAGCAGAAGCGTATTATGAAGAAATGCTAAAGCCGGCTGAGCAGGCAGATTGGGTGCTGGATAGCAGTACAAGCAAGATAGGAGATGCAATATGAACCGCAACACGGCAAATAAAAGAACGATGTGGATTGTGGTTGCACTGGTTGCGGTCTTGATTGCTGCAGCCATTATTTATTTCTTGCTGCGTGACACTGGCCATGAAAAAGGTGCGACCGAAATGGGCGCAAGCGCGGATTACAAATTGGATGTGCAAATGGATGATCAAAACCGGTTCCGGATTACGGCAGACATCAACGTACTGAACGAGTCCGATGAAACCTTTAAAGATCTGGGTTTTTATTTGATACCGAATGCCATCAATCCGGACGAGATGCCGGAATTGGCGCAAGCGTCTGCTGAAGTCGCTGTCGAATCAGTAAAGCGCGGAGATGAAGAATTGTCTTATGGCCTGGACAACAACAAATTGCTGGTAGAGCTGGAAACGGGATTGGAACCGGAAAGTACGGAAGAAATAACGGTTGCTTATACCATGAAACTGCCGGAAAACGGTATGCGATTGTCGCAGGACGGGGACAATTATTTTTTGGCGCAGTGGTACCCGATGCTTGCCCAATATGATAAGGGATGGGACATTCAGGATTTTGATATGAACGGGGAGAGCTACCACAGCGGATTTGGAGATTTTGAAGTGAGCTATAAGCTGCCGAAAGAATACTTGGTGGCCAGTTCGGCCGCTGAAGGGGATATTCGGCCATCTTCATCCGGTACAGTGAAAGGCGAGCGGATCAAAGATTTTTACTTGGCTTTTTTGAATACAGAAGAATGGCTCTATGAGTCGGTAGAAGTAAATGAGTCGGTCCTGCGGCTCTTTATGCCGATGGACCAGGAGTTTATGGATGAAAATATTGTAAAGGCAAAAGCAGCTTACGCATTTTTTGAAGAACGGATTGGGGACAACCCGTTTCCGGAACTCGATATCATTGCCAATGACGGCTATATGGAATACCCGAACGTGATTGAAGTGGCCAGTACATGGGATGCGCTGGATGAAGTGCTGGTCCATGAGATTGGACATCAATGGTTTTATTATATTGTGGGAAATGATTCATACGAAGATGCTTGGCTTGATGAAAGCATCACCGAGTTTGCCACTTCCATTTTCCTTTCGGACTATTACGAGGATGAAGATTACGGATTCAGATCGGCACAAATGGCAGCAGATGCTTACCGCCAAGAGAAGTATGCGAATCTGCCATTAAGTGAATACAACGAAGGTGAATACGTATCGACCGTTTACGGGGAAGCGCCGCTCGTGCTGCGGAATTTCTTCGCAGAACGCGGTGGCAGTGACGAAGCGCTGGAATTTTTAGCGGCTTATTATGACGAGTATCAATTCAAGTACGTCAATACGCCGACCTTTAAAGATTTTTTCACTTCTTATTACGGTGAAGAACAACGTGAATTTTTGGACAGTTGGCTTCAGTGAATAAAAACAGCGCTTCTGAAAAGAAACGCTCAGACTGTAGACAAAGCCTAGATGAGATGCATAGCGATGCATAGAACCAACCGGACCGGCCACTTCGCTTTCAGTGGGCTCAGCTTCAGCCTCCTCGCCGCTTCGCACCTCCGGGGTCTTCAGCTTTCGCTGTCCCACAGGAGTCTCCGTCGCCGAACCGGTTGGGGCGTCTCTTTGGATTCGCAAGTGAATGGTCATCGGATTGAAGCTTAAAAGACATCCCAAGGTGAAAAGTGACACCTCTGGATAGCCTTCATGTTCAGGATCCGAAGTGAAAGCCGGCGACTCCAGCGAGCCCGCGGAACACGTCTGGCTGAAACGGAGGATCGGGATGTCCAGTAGTATGTTAATTCTTCTCTCAAGTATAAAAAATTCTTTTGTCTACAAGCTCAGCGCTTCTAAAAAGAAGCGCTTTTTTTATTAAAAATAAAGCTATTTTCTGAAAGAAGATGCTGTTAAAATATAGAAAAGATCGGGGTTATTTGATGCATATTATACGAGCGGATCTAGGTCATGCGAAAGGGATTGCCCAAGTTCATATAGACAGTTGGAAAACCACTTATAGCGGCATTGTCCCCCAGGATTATTTGAATCAGTTGGACTACGAGAGCCGGGAACAGCAATGGCGGAAAAATCTTTCTGCCAGCCAGGTATTTGTTGCGGTGACCAGCGGCAATCAAGTAGCCGGTTTTTCGACAGGCGGCAAAGAACGGACAGGGAATTTTGGGGATGCTGTCGGTGAAGTGTATGCCATCTATATTTTAAAAGAATATCAGGGACGCGGTTTAGGCAAGCACTTGTTAAAGCCCATTATCGACGATTTGCAGCAGCAGGACATTGATGAACTCATTGTCCTGGCGCTGGAAGACAATCCAGCATGCGGCTTTTACAAGAGCTTGGGCGGAAAAGCAATCAGCCGGCTGGAAATCGAAATTGCCGGCACGCAGCTGGGCGAAACGGTATTTCATTGGAAATCCTTGAAGGATATTCGCCTGTAAATTGAGAGTTAGTTAATAGGCTGGAGGAATAATTAATATTCCTAAAACCCCAAAAATCAATTTCAATAAAAATCTATTCTAAGACTTAATATTTTGCGTAGTTAACCGGCTGAAGGGGAATGATATAGGAAAGTGCATATTGAAAATCGGATGAGTTTACAGAACGATACGGAACCGGGCAAAAAACTGCCAAGACAGAAAGACGGAGGATGACATGAACAGCAAAATGAAGTTTTTCACTTTGATTTTAATACTCGTTGCGGCATCGGTTGCGAGTTTTTTATTGATTTTTCACCAAGGGCTTGTGGGAGGGCTGGCAATTGCTTCGTTATTCCTTTTGGTTTGCCTGATTCTTTTTGTATTGAGCGTTTATGGAGTGGTGACGAACCGCTTGGAATTTATGGGGTTTCGTACGGTCCGTGAACACATCGGTTTAATGATTTTCTCTATTTTTCTGTCAACCGTAGTCGGCTCTTTTGCAGTTGCCAACTCTTTTGTGGAATATACAGTTGGAGACAATAATTTAGCTTATGCAGAAAAATCCCGCCTTTTTGCAAGCAGCATTTTCCAGGTGCCTTCCCAGAAGGAAATGTTGAAAACTGAAAAAAATGGAGTGACCTATTATTATTCCGAAGAGCAGGAACTCCACATTGAAAAAATCGACCAGCTGCTTCAACAAGAAAAACAAGGATTCTATTCCTATTTTGGCATAAAAGATGACAGTGGCTTGTCGATAGAATTCCACGGCAGCTATGAATCGCTTGAATCAAGTTCGGGCATGGAAGGGATTGCGGGTTATTACAATTCCGGCAACCGGACGATTCATCTGATGCCTGATGATGAAATTTGGGAGCTGATCCTGCTTCACGAATATACCCACTACCAGAGCCATTTATATGCTGAAGAAAATAACTTGGGAATTCAACGGATTCCGTCCTGGTTTGAAGAAGGGCTTGCTGATTTTTTGGCGGAAGACAATAGTTACTGGTACGATCTTCAATCGGTCGAGCTGATCAATTTCCGCAGTCTGGATATCTATACGGAATTCGAGGAGGCATCTACTGAGAGTTATGATCCATATGCACAGAGTTTTCTGGCTGTGCAATCCTTGGTGATGGACCATGGAACGGAGTTTATTCCTGATTTACTGGCTTCCAGAAATACCTCGGAATTTTACCGCAAGCTTGAAGAATTGACCGGCATGGAGCTCGCAGAATTCCAGAAAACCTTTCTGAAAGATATGCTTGAAGAACAAAAAACACGCAATGCAAAATTGGATCAAGCGTATAATGCCATTGACACAAAACAATTTGACAAAGCGGAAGAAATCCTAAAACGTCTTCAAAAGAGCGGTAATAAATTTGATGTGGATGAAGCCTATTGGATTTTGACCGATATTTATTTAGAGCAGGGATTGTATGGAAAAACAATTACGGCCCTGGAGGAAAAAATCAGCAAAGGGGAAGAGGAGTTTCTAATAGATGATTTGCTGCTGCTCGCTGAAGTGCAGTTAATCATGGATCCGGTAAAATCATTAGAGCTCGTCAAAAAAGCTAAAGCTTTGAACGAGGAAAGCGGCGGCTATTACGATCCGTTGGAGTTGGACCTGTTGGAGCAAGCTTATCAAAAAATTAATTCGCCAAGCGCATTAAGCGGCTATAAAATGATTTTTGAACAGGAACTGGTATGGAATCCTTATATGCTCGAAGATCTGAATGAAAAGCTGGC
The DNA here is from genome assembly GCF_030413595.1 of Planococcus liqunii. Taxonomy (NCBI): domain Bacteria; kingdom Bacillati; phylum Bacillota; class Bacilli; order Caryophanales; family Caryophanaceae; genus Planococcus; species Planococcus liqunii. The sequence continues at coordinate 1,433,198 of NZ_CP129238.1, forward strand.
AAAGGAATACCCGGGGAAATTTTAAAAGATAAAACGAAAAGCACGAAGTGAAACAAGCGGCTGCAAGCAACCGCTTGTTTTTTATGGCAAAAGAAATTTGTCATTCACTTTATTCTTCGTAACTTTATTCAAAGAAAAGCGTACATATACATAAGATGTTTCGGTAAAAGTAGGAGGCGGACAGATGAAGAGCAAGCTTGCATGGCTGGGTGCTTTTTTTATTTTGCTTGCCGGTTTTTTGTATGTGGCTACGTTTTATGCTTACGAACCGGCTGAAGCACTGGGAGGGTTCCCGGAGCCGGTTTTTGCGGAAATTACAGAAGACAAAGAAACCGCAAAATTGTATTACTGGAACGGTGCTTCAGAAGAGGATGGCATTCCTTTTGGTTATGAAGTCGTTATTCGGGCCAGCGGCTGGAAAAAAGGGGTGAGAGAAGGTGCCTCTGTCATGTACCACAAAGGCGATGAACAAGTGGATGTGATTTCATCGACTAATCGCCTGATTCTTATGAAAAAGAAAAGCACTTCCGATTGAACGCAAAAGAAAAATCCCCGGACTGCAGAGACCTGCAATCGGGGATTTTTGTTTGTTATCTTCTGCCGATGTCTTTGCCGACTTCTGAGCCTTGCTGAAGCGGAGTTTTGTCGCCGACAATTTGTTCCGAATTTGCGTCTGAACCGATTTCGTCGCTTGTTCTGTAAGTGCTTGCGCTGATGTCGTCATCTTCAGCATCTTCTGTGCGGACCACTAACACGTCGCATTTTGCAGAACGCACGATATGTTCAGACACACTGCCGATGAGGAAGCGTTCAACTGTGTTCAAACCAGTTGCACCACAAATGATTAAATCAGCATTTACCTTTTTAGCCAGTTCGCGCGAAATCATCGATTTTGGAGACCCGTAATCCACAAGGATACTTACGCTTCCAACCCCAGCTGCTTCGGCCTCTTTTTTATAGCCTCCTAGCAAATCTTCAGCGAACTTTTGGGCACGGTCTGCGATCGAACGGTCATACGCTTCAATAGCCGCAAACGAACGTGTATCGATGATATTCACCAAATTCAATGTGGCATTATTCCGTTTCGCTATGCCCACCGATTTTTTAAAAGCCCACTCTGCTTCTTTCGAACCGTCAACTGCTACCAAGATTTGCGAATACTTCAATGTCATTGTGCATTCCTCCTTGTCTATAGTTATATCTTTCGATAAATATAGGCGAGTTCCTTCTTTTCACATAAATATTTACCGGATATTTGGTGGTTATATGAATGGATTTTCGATTTCGGAAAACTGAAGGGCTGATTATTTTTGTTTTTTCATAATAATTAAATTGTGAGAACGGACTTTTTAAGGAGAAAATTCACAAAACATAAAAAAGAGGAGCGGAAACAGGAATTATCTGATAGAATAGACTTGCTTTGAACATTTAGATGTTTGTTAAATTATTATTCTATAACACACAAATGGAGGGTTTTGTAATGCGTATTGGGGTACCGAAAGAAGTTAAGAACAATGAAAACCGTGTAGCAATGACACCGGCAGGCGTAGTAAACTTGGCGCTTTATGGACACGAAGTGTTTATCGAAACAGAAGCAGGTCTTGGATCCGGCTTTACAGACGAAGATTACAAAGCAGCTGGAGCGCAAATCGTAAACACGGCTGAAGAAGCATGGGCACAGGAAATGATCATGAAAGTGAAAGAACCGGTTTCTTCGGAGTACGGTTATTTCCGTGAAGGCATGATTCTCTTTACCTATCTTCACTTGGCTCCAGAACCGGAATTGACAAAAGCGATGCTTGATTCCAAAGTAATTGGAATCGCTTACGAAACCGTTCAGCTTCCGAACAATACTTTGCCATTGCTTACACCAATGAGTGAAGTGGCGGGCAAAATGTCGACTCAAATTGGAGCACAGTTCCTTGAAAAAATCCACGGCGGCGGCGGCATTCTGCTTGGCGGAATTCCTGGCGTTTCACGCGGCAAAGTAACCATTGTCGGCGGCGGCGTTGCCGGAACCAATGCAGCGAAAGTGGCAGTCGGTATGGGAGCAAGCGTCACAATTCTGGACTTAAACCCGGATCGCCTGCGCCAGCTGGATGACTTGTTCGGCGGTGATGTGCAGACATTGATCTCTAATCCATTCCACATTGCTGAATCTGTAAAAGAAGCGGATTTGGTCGTTGGAGCTGTATTGATTCCAGGCGCAAAAGCTCCAAAATTGGTAACAGAAGAAATGATCAAATCGATGAAACCTGGTTCTGTGGTTGTGGATATTGCAATCGACCAAGGCGGCATTTTCGAAACAAGCGACCGCATCACGACTCACGACAACCCGACTTATGTAAAACATGACGTGGTTCACTATGCTGTGGCAAATATGCCAGGGGCTGTTCCACGGACTTCAACAATCGGTTTGACGAACGTTACTGTTCCTTATGCAGTACAAATCGCCAACAAAGGCTACGAAAAAGCGATTCTTGAAAACGAAGCGCTGAAAAAAGGCGTTAACACGCTGAAAGGCTATGTAACGTATAAAGCCGTTGCGGACGACCAAGGCATCGAATACAAATCAGTCGACGAATTGTTGGCATAAGCAAAATCTATGAGTTAGTCGAAATAATACTGAAATAGTTTAAATGCCCAAAAGCTGGGCATGAGACTTCATGGTCAGGCTTATTCCGCCCCAACTCGAGCATCATCAAAAAAGCAGTCACCGGAGAAATTCCGGTGACTGCTTTTTGCATTTAATTTGAAATGATTTGAAGTTCTTTGGGGAATTTCGTCAATACTTCCACGCCGTTTTCCGTAACAGCAACATCGTCTTCGATGCGGACGCCGACTTTTCCTGGCACGTAAACGCCTGGTTCAATGGTAAACACCATTCCAGCTTCCATGGCCATTTGATTGGATCCGTGAAGGGATGGGAATTCATGAACCGAAATGCCGAGGCCGTGGCCCAGGCGATGAGTGAAATATTCGCCGTAGCCGGCATCTTCGATTACTTGGCGTGAAGCTTGGTCGAGTTCTGCAGCAGTAATGCCCGGTTTCACGGCATTTACAGCAGCAAGCTCAGCGCGGAGGACGATGTCATATACGGCTTTTTGCTCCTCGTTCGGTTCGCCGAATGCCAGTGTACGCGTAATGTCCGAGCAATAGCCTTTATGGACAACGCCGAGGTCAAACAGCACCAAATCGCCTTTCTGGATTTTCCGGTCGCCTGTTTTGCCGTGCGGAGAAGCCGCTTTCGGCCCGCTAAGGACAGTGGTATCGAACGACATATGTGTAACGCCGCGTTTTTTCAGCGCCAACTCAATTTCCGTCAATACTTCGATTTCGGTGATGCCTTCACGCAAGGTTTTGGCTCCGATTTCAATCGCATAATCCGCAAGTTCGGCTGCTTCTCTTAAAATTTGAAGTTCCGCCTCGTCTTTGATGACGCGCATGGCATTGATTTTTTCATCCAATGCCACAAATTCGGGATTGCCGAACAGCCGGTTCAAGGCTTCAAAGCGGTCTACCGTCATATGTGATTTTTCGATGGCAATCCGGCGGACATTGCTGTTCCGTTCGGCAGCAGTGCGGTGCAAGACCTGCATCGCGTCTTCTGTATCGACATGGCCGACAATGTCGCCGTTCCAGCCGGCGCTTTTCGCATCCGGAATTTCCATCTGCGGGCAAATCAGAAACGGTTCTGCGTCTTTAAAGACCATAACACCAAGAAGGCGCTCGTGTGGATCGCTTTTAAATCCGCTGGCGTAAAAAACGTTGTCGGGGTTGGTGATAAATGCTGCATCAACATCGAATTCGGTTAAGTGAGCTTTTAATTGCTGTATTTTATTCATATGTATTCCTCCTTTTATATGTGTAGCATATCAAATTTCAGGGTATAATACTGCTTGAAATGATTGCCAATAAACTCGGGAGGGATTTCATGCAAGTATCATATCACGGCCATTCGGTTGTAAAAATCCAAACAGGAAACAAAACCATTTTGATTGATCCATTCATCAGCGGGAACAGTTTGACGGACTTGACGGCCAGCGAAGAAAAGCCGGACGTTATCTTGCTGACGCACGCACACAACGATCATGTGGGCGATACGATCGACTTGGCAAAAACCAATGATGCCCAGGTTGTGGCGCCGGTGGAACTCGCAAACTATTTGGGAAGCCAGGGGTTGAATACAATCGGCATGAATCTCGGCGGCTCTCATGAATTCGATTTTGGAACAGTGAAATACACCAAAGCTTTCCACAGTTCTTCTTTTACGACAGAAGAAGGAGACGTCATTTACGGAGGCATGCCGGCAGGGCTTTTAATTAAAGCGGAAGGCAAGACGGTTTACCATGCCGGAGACACGGAAGTGTTTGGCGATATGGCAATTATCGGCGAACGCAATGCGATTGATGTAGCTTTTGTGCCGATCGGCGATTTTTTTACAATGGGGCCGGAAGACGCTGCCTATGCAGTCGAGCTGTTAAAGCCGAAAACCGTTGTGCCGATCCATTACAATACATTCCCGCCGATCAAACAAGATCCGGAAAAGTTCAAGGCATTGGTAAAAAATGCAGAAGTGAATATCTTGCAGGCCGGCGGAACGATCGACTTGTAAAACCAGAATCCGGAGAATCCTATTCTCCGGATTTTTTTGGCTGAAAAAATTTTTATGCACCGCCTCTTTAGCCGCATCGCTGCCTTTGTTTCAATAGGAAATATGGTACACTATGGGCAAGAGCAAGCAGAAAGAAAAGGTGAGTTTATGGCAACGAAACATGAACAGATTTTAGAATATATTGAGACGCTGCCGGTCGGAGAGAAAATTTCGGTGAGGCGGATCGCAAAAGATCTGCAGGTCAGCGAAGGAACGGCCTACCGGGCGATCAAGGAAGCAGAAACCCAGCGGCTCGTATCGACAATTGAGCGCGTCGGCACAATCCGCATCGAACGGAAAAAGAAAGAAAACATCGAGCGGCTGACTTATGCGGAAATCGTCAACATCGTCGACGGACAGGTGTTGGGCGGAAAAGCGGGACTGCACAAATCGCTGACCAAATTCGTCATTGGCGCTATGCAGCTGGAAGACATGATGCGCTATACCGAAGCCGGAAATCTTTTGATTGTCGGCAACCGTTTCAAGGCACACGAATACGCACTGCAGGCAGGCGCAGCTGTCCTCGTAACGGGCGGATTTGATGCGTCGGACACAGTCAAGCGGCTGGCGGATGAGTACGAACTGCCGGTAATTTCAACAAGCTACGATACGTTTACAGTAGCGACGATGATCAACCGGGCCATCTACGACCAATTGATAAAAAAAGAAATCCTGCTCATAGAAGATATTTTGATTCCTTACGAAAAAACGCATTTGCTGCACGAAAAAGACCCGATCAGCCGTTACCGTGAACTGAACAAGGAAACGACGCATGGCGGGTTTCCGGTAATCGATGACAGCGGAAAACTGGTCGGCATCATTACATCCCGTGATGTAATCGGCCATTCAGATGAAGAGACAATTGAAAAAGTGATGACAAAAGACCCTATTACCGTATCGCTTCAAACCAGTGTCGCCGCTGCTGGGCACCGGATGATTTGGGAAGGCATAGATTTGCTGCCGGTTTCGGATGACCACGGGAAACTGAAAGGGGTCATCAGCCGGCAAGATGTGCTGAAAGCCATTCAAACAGCGCAGCGGCAGCCCCAGCAAGGGGAGACCATTGACGACATCATCAAAAGCCAGCTGCGCATCCCGCAAGCGGACAAGCTGACATTGGAATTTAAAGTCACGCCGCAAATGACCAATGCCTATGGGTCGGTCTCCTACGGAGCGTACACCACCATTTTGGTGGAAGCGGCAACAGCGGCATTAAAAACCAAGAACCGAAGAGAAAGTGCGTTGGAAAACATGACGATCTACTACTTGAACCCGGTCCAGCTGGATTCCACGCTCCATATCAAACCGCTAATCTTGCACATCAGCCGCAAGTCCGCCAAAGTGGATGTCGAAGTGCTGTCTGACCACAAGATTGTAGGGAAAGCGTTGCTGACTTTCCAATTGCTAGACCGGTAAGGATGGACAAATAAAAAATCTCCCCGCAAGGAGAGATTTTTACTGGTTCAGCCGAGCTTCTTCTGCCACGAATTTGTGGTAGTGCTTAGCGGCTTTGTAATTAGAGAACATCATCATAGCGCCCAGGATAATGAAAATGCCGGAAACGATATAAGTCACAAGTGACTGGTAAACGAAAAGAAAGTTGATGCCGAAAAAGAAGATGAAACTTCCGAGTGAAAATGCTGCAACAGCGGCATACCATTTTTTGCGGATCGGCAAAACCGCACGGAATTGTTTTGTTTTATAATAAAAATAAAAAACAAATGATACAATGATTAAACCAACAAATACTAACATTAGGGACCTCCTGTATTCCAGAACTCAACTCTATTGTACTGAGAATCGGCTGAAAATGCGAATGGATTTCCTTAGATAACGGAGGAACTTGGATATGAACAGTCAAATCATCGACACAATTAAACAGTATGAAACCATTGTGATCCATCGCCACGTGCGTCCGGACCCGGATGCTTATGGCTCTCAGCTCGGCCTCAAATATCTGCTGCAGCACAATTATCCGGAGAAGCGGATCCTGGCAGCAGGGGAACATGATTATACGCTTGATTTTATGGATTTTCCGGACGTAATCCAGGACGCTGATTTTAAAGGCGCTCTTGTCATCGTCACCGATACCGCCAACACGGAACGCGTCGATGATCAGCGCTATGCAAGCGGCGCTAAAATCATTAAAATCGACCATCATCCGAATGATGATGCATACGGAGATGTTTTATTGGTGGATACCAATGCCAGTTCCGCATCGGAATTGGTGTATGAATTGTTTACATATGGACGGGACCATGAGAATTGGACAATGCCTGATTCAGCTGCACGGCTTTTATATGCTGGAATTATTGGAGACACCGGACGATTCCTGTTTCCAAGCACAACGCAAAAAACCTTTGCCGTGGCAGGCGAATTGATCAAATTCAATTTTGACCGCAACGAACTTCACAACGGCATGTATGAAATGGACCGTAATTTGCTTCATCTGCAAGGCTATATTTATCAGAACTTTGTGATGGATGAAAGCGGTGCTGCCTACGTGAAGATTACACTCGATGTCTTGAAGGATTTCGAAGTGACTGCCACTGAAACTTCGTTGCTTGTTGGATCGCTCGGCAATGTAAAAGGCTTAAAAGCATGGGTAATTTTTATAGAAGAAGAAACCGAAATCCGCGTTCGCCTCCGCTCTAAAGGCCCCATCATCAATGGATTGGCAAAAGAATTTGGAGGCGGAGGCCATCCGATGGCCTCAGGTGCTACAGCGTATTCTTGGGAAGAAGCAGACCGCGTAATTGAGCGGCTGATTGAAATTTGCGCATCTTAAAAAAGGAGGGGTCCAGTTGTCAATGGTTTATCCGCATATAAGCACATCGGCTGATCTGCTGAAAAGCACGGTGCGCCTTGACGAACTTTTCCCTTTTCTGCAGGAACAAGGGACGGCATCAGCTGCCATCGTCAACACGAAATTATACGGCATCCTTCCTTTCTGGGAAGCTTGCCACAAGGCCGGCATCCATGGGGTAGTCGGCCTTTCCGCGCTTATCGAATTTGAAGAGCAGGAGTATCCGGTGGTGCTCTATGCCCAAACCAATCAGGGGTATAAGAATTTATTGAAAATCAGCAGTGCCTTATCAACCCGGGATAAAACAGCCTTGCCTGAATCCTGGCTGAAAGCATATCGCGGAGGGCTTCTGTGTGTGGTTCCGAACAAAACAGAATGGACGTTGACGGACCGCGGAGAAGTTTTCAAATTCATAAAGGCTGTTTTTGGCGAACATTGCTTTGGCAGCATTGAACGGCCAGGCGGGGAGCGGATGGCTGAAGAAGACGGATTTGCCGCTCAATGTGTGCACCACAAAATGCGAATCATTGCTACGCAGGAAATCCGGTATATGCAGGAAGCGGATGCTTTTGCATTTGAAGTCGCATCAGCCATTGGCCAAGGCTTGAAAATGAATGATGAACAAAGGAAACGCCCGGAACATACAAAAGCATATGCACCGTCGACGGCAGAATTCATTTCCTGGTTTTCTTCCAATCCGGAATGGTTGGAAGAAACAAAGAAAATGCTGGCGAGCTGCCAGATAAGCATTCCGATGAATCAGCAATTGCTGCCGGTTTATCCGTTGCCTGAAAATACAGACCGCAAGGCGTACATCTGGAAACTTTGCCAAAAAGGGCTGAAAGAGCGGGTTCCAAAGCATACGGAAGCCTATACCGAACGCCTTCAATACGAATTATCCATTATCAGCAATATGGGTTATATCGATTATTTTCTGATCGTAGCAGACTTCATGAAGTTTGCTCGGGACAATGGCATCTTAACAGGTCCGGGACGGGGATCATCGGCAAGTTCGCTTGTCGCTTATTCGCTTCAGATTACAGATGTTGACCCGCTTGAACATGGCTTATTGTTCGAACGTTTCTTGAATCCGGAACGGGTGACGCTGCCGGATATCGACATCGATTTCGCCGATCACCGCCGCCATGAAGTGGTGGAATACGTAGCAGAAAAATACGGCGACGTGCGAACTGCCCAAATCATCACATTCGGGACTTTATCGGCAAAAGCGGTTGCCCGCGATACAGCCCGCGTGTTCGGTTTTGAAGCGGAAGAGCTTGAAGCCATTTCCAAAATGATTCCGAGCCGGATCGGCACCACTTTAAGGTCAGCGTTAAAAGAGTCGCCGGCTCTAAATGACTGGATTGTCCGAAAAGAAGAACGCAAATCGTGGTTTAAGACCGCCGTGAAACTGGAAGGCTTGCCGCGCCATGCCTCGACCCACGCAGCAGGCGTCATTTTAAGCCCGACGCCGCTGGTCGAGCATGTGCCGATTGAAAAAGGCAGCGAAGGGATTTTCATTACCCAATGGCCAATGGGGGAACTCGAAGCTGTCGGGCTGTTGAAAATGGATTTTCTGGGTCTCCGGAATTTGACGATACTCGAACAAATCCGGAAACTTGTTTATTTGGATACGAAAAAAAGGATCGATTACCGCAGCCTGCCCTTGGACGATGATAAAACCTATGCCTTGCTTGCTGCAACGGACACGACAGGGATCTTTCAACTGGAATCGGACGGCATGCGCCGGGCGCTCCAGCAAATCCGGCCGACGGCGTTTGGGGATATCGTGGCAGTCAATGCCTTGTTCCGCCCAGGCCCGATGGAATCTATACCGCTTTATGCGAGACGGAAACACAAGCAGGAGCGTGTCGATTATGTGCATCCAATCCTGGAACCGATTTTAAGCGAAACTTACGGCGTCATTGTGTATCAGGAGCAGATTATGCAGATTGCTGCCCGCATGGCAGGATTTTCGCTTGGAGAAGCCGATTTGCTGCGCCGGGCAGTCAGCAAGAAAAAACGGGAAATACTGGACGAGGAGCGGCTGCATTTTACGGGTGGGGCCATTGCCAAAGGCTTTACCGAAGAAGCGGCAACTGAAGTGTACAACTTGATTGTCCGGTTCGCCGATTACGGCTTTCCGAAAAGCCACGCAGTTGCCTATAGCATGATTTCTTATCAGCTAGCCTATATGAAAACGCATTACGCAGTTTACTTTTACGCATCCATCCTTGCGAACAGTGCGGGGAATGCGGAAAAGACCCAGCAATTGCTGCAGGAAATTAAAGATAAGAATATCGGCTTGCTGCCGCCTTCGGTGCAGCGCAGTTTCCATTCGTATTCAGTGGAAGAAGGGCGCATCCGAGTAGGGTTGAATTCAGTGAAAGGTGTTCCGGGCAGCGCCGTCAAAGTGCTGCTGGAAGCCCGGAAAGAAGGGCATTTTTCCAGCATGTTTGATATAGCCGAACGCATTTCCGCAATCCATTTTACCCGCAAAGCGTTTGAGCCGCTTATCAAAGCAGGCGCACTCGACGACTTCGGACTGGACCGTGCGGTGCTGCTTGCTTCACTCGACAGCTCCATTAAACACGCAGAACTGGTCAAGCCGAACGAGGAGCCGGGGTTGTTCGATGAAATGGGCTCCAGTTTCATGAAACCAAAATATGCAAAAGCTTCGCCGATTCCGGAGAATTTGAAATTGGATTTTGAAAAAGAAGTTCTCGGCTTTTATTTGTCCACTCATCCCATTTCGCGCGAAAAAGAACAGCGCGGCAAAAAGTATGCCGAGATGCGCAGCCTGAAAAATATTCAGGACCGGCAGCCAGTGGCCGTGCTGGGCATGGTGGAAGAAGTCAAACGGATCCGGACGAAAAAAGGGGACGCCATGGCGTTCGTCAACTTGCAGGATGAAACCGGCCCTGCTTCAGTCACCTTGTTTCCAAAAGAGTATGCCAAATACAATGCATTGCTCGAACCGCATGCCATTCTGGAAGTACAGGGAACGCTTGAAAATCGCAATCATAAGATATCGATCATATGCAAATCAATAGAAGACTGACTGGATATAAAAGAAAAGACTGCAGCAAACTCGGACTCAAACGAGCTTGTTTGCAGTCTTTTTATTGTGGGAATAGTTTGTCTTTATAGCGCGAATTCCCTCTATTTATCCCATTCTTTGTTTTTCTTCAGAGAATCGCATTTTTTTCTTTACGAGAGCCGAAAAGTTTTGTATCCTTTAACTTACGAGTGGCCAGACCACTTTCAAATTAATGGAAACTGAGGAGCGATCATGAATCAACCAAAGCGATATTTAGATATAGTCAGCGATATTCGTGATATGATCCGGCGGGAAAAAATCCGTCCGGGTGACCGCATTCCATCAGAAAGAGAATTGGCTGAAACCTTGCAGGTAGGGAGATCCACTCTCCGCGAAGCGCTTCGCAGTTTAGAGCTGCTTGGATTGATCGAGACGCGCCGAGGAGAAGGTACGTTTTTAGCAGATCACCGCAACCACAAATTGGTAGAAGTTTTATCTACGTTTATCCTGCAGGACAATCAATCCCAGGAAGATGTCTGGCAAACAAGACTTATGCTTGAGGTGGCTGCCATACGGCTGGTTTGCCAAAACGAGGCGCTTGACGGCATACGAGTGTGGGACAGCTTCCGAAAAAAGCTGGAAAGTGAAGAAAGTATACTTCGAGAAGATTTTGTACGGGAAGTCATGGTGCTCTCCGGCAATCGTCTATCTTTGAAAATATGGTTTTTATTGCAGCAATATAGCGGTAATCCTTATGCAGAAGCTGTTTCCGGTCCGGAAAGAGAATTCCTGAAGCCGATTTTATCGGCGCTTGAGCAGCGAGATACAGAGTTAGCCGTCCAGTCCTTTAAATCATGGAGTGGATGGATACAAAAGAGGAGAATGCAAAATGGCGATGATTCGTGAAATATTCAAACGAAACAAAGACAAAAAAGAAACGACGATCCCTACTAAAAAAGCAAAAGACGTTCCAGAAGGCTTAATGACAAAATGCCCTTCATGCAAGCATATTACATTGACGAAAGAATTGGCTAAACTTCATAAAGTTTGCCCGAAATGCGACCATCATTTCAAGATGACGGCTCACGAACGTGTGGAAAGCTTGCTGGATGAAGGATCTTTCACCTCGATGGATGACCACTTGAAGACGGAAAATCCTTTAGGATTCCCTGGATACACAGAAAAAATTAATTCCGACAGCGAAAAAACCGGTTTGAATGAAGCGGTATTGACGGGCGCCGGAAAATTGAAAGGCCAAGAAGTGATTGTGGCAATTATGGATTCGCATTTCCGTATGGGTTCCATGGGATCGGTTGTCGGTGAAAAAATTACGCGGGCCATCGAAGCTGCCACAGAACAGCGCTTGCCGTTCATCATCTTTACAGCCAGCGGCGGTGCACGCATGCAAGAAGGCGTGCTATCATTAATGCAAATGGCCAAAACAAGTGTAGCGCTGAAACGCCACAGCAACGAAGGGCTATTGTTCATTTCCGTTTTAACACATCCAACAACCGGAGGCGTTTCTGCTAGTTTCGCTTCTGTTGGAGACATCAATATTGCAGAGCCGAAAGCGTTGATCGGATTTGCCGGACGCCGCGTTATTGAACAGACAGTCCGGGAGAAACTGCCTGAAGATTTCCAGACAGCCGAGTTTTTATTGGAACATGGCCAATTGGACGCTGTGGTGCATCGGAATGACATGCAGGCTACATTGTCGACACTCGTGCGTTTGCACACAAAGGGGGCACACCAGAATGCCTAAAACGAAAACTGCTCCAAAAACGATGGGGTTTGAAGAACCGCTGATTCAGCTGCGTCAAAAAATCGAAGAGCTGAAAGACTATACCAAAACTGCAGACGTGGATTTAAGTTCAGAAATTCAAAGCCTGGAAGAACGTCTATCCAAGCTCGAGAACGACATTTATGAAAATATGAAGCCATGGGACCGGGTGCAAGTGGCTCGCCATCCTGAACGCCCAACGACGCTCGACTATATTCCGTTCCTGTTCGAAGATTTTATTGAATTGCATGGCGACCGGCTCTACGGGGACGATGAAGCCATCGTCGGCGGCATCGCTTCGTTTCATGGCCAACCGGTAACGGTGATTGGCCATCAGCGCGGCAAGGCGACAAAAGAAAATATCCGCCGCAATTTCGGGATGCCGCATCCCGAAGGCTACCGGAAAGCCCTTCGTTTGATGAAGCAGGCTGAGAAGTTCAAGCGTCCGATTATCTGCCTGATTGATACAAAAGGCGCGTATCCCGGGAAAGCTGCAGAAGAGCGCGGCCAAAGCGAAGCGATTGCGCGTAATCTGGTAGAGATGGCAGGACTTGAAGTGCCGGTCATTTCCATCGTCATTGGCGAAGGCGGAAGCGGCGGCGCATTGGCGCTTGGCGTCGGCAACCACATTTTGATGCTAGAAAACTCAACGTTCTCAGTCATTTCGCCAGAAGGTGCTGCTTCAATTCTTTGGAAAGATTCAGCACTCGCACAAACGGCTGCAGAAGCGATGAAAATTACGGCACCTGATTTGCTGGAGATGAAAATCATCGAACGGATGATTTCAGAAGTCCGCGGCGGCGCACACCACGACTACGCAAAACAGGCCGGTTTTATCGATGAAGCGATCAAAGAGTCATTGGGTGCATTAACTGGATTGTCTGGCCAGGAATTAATCGATCAGCGCTACGAAAAATTCAAATCAATCGGCATTTTCAGTGAATAAAGAAACCGCCCCGGCGGTTTCTTTTTGCGTGTTTTTGCTAAAATGAAATCTTAATAGAAGAATTACGTTTTCAAGACTGACAGGCGGGAAGCCACATGGTAAGGTGAAAAGAGTAAATGGAATTGTGGAGGCGATTAGTTTGAAACGAATTGGCGTATTGACTAGCGGCGGAGATTCACCGGGAATGAACGCTGCAATCCGGGCGGTCGTCCGGAAAGGGATTTTCCACGGAGTGGAAGTGGCTGGCGTCTTTTCCGGCTATCAAGGATTGATTGACGGCCGCATCAAAAACATGGAAGCCGGCGATGTAGGGGATATTATCCAACGCGGCGGCACCAAACTTTTTTCTGCACGGTGTGAAGAATTCAGAACCGATGCAGGACAGGAAAAAGCGATCGAGCAATTGAAAAAGAACGGCCTGGACGGCCTGGTTGTCATCGGCGGCGACGGTTCATATCGTGGAGCGATGGCTTTGACCAAAAAAGGGTTTCCATGTGTCGGTGTACCGGGAACGATCGACAACGACATCCCGGGAACAGATTACACCATCGGCTTTGATACAGCATTGAACACGGTGATTGAAGCGATTGATAAAATCCGTGACACGGCGACCAGCCATGAGCGCACGTTTATTATAGAAGTAATGGGCCGGGATGCTGGAGACTTGGCTTTATGGGCCGGGCTTGCAGGCGGAGCAGAAACCATTTTGATTCCGGAAGACAAGTTTGACTTGGACGATATGATAGACCGCTTGGAAAAAGGCAGAAAACGGGGCAAAAAGCACAGCATCATCATTGTGGCTGAGGGCGTAATGAACGGCAATGAATTGGCTTCTTTAATAGAAGAACGCGCAAACATTGAAACGCGGGTTTCTGTTTTGGGCCATATTCAACGCGGCGGATCCCCGACCGCACGGGACCGGGTTCTCGGGAGCCTTTTCGGTGCACGTGCTGTAGAAGTGCTGCTTAAAGGTGCAGGCGGCCGTGCGATTGGCATGAAAAATCATCAAGTGGTAGACTATGATATGACCAAAGCGTTTACTGAAAAGCACGACGCTGACATGAGTTTGTATACCTTATCAAAAGAGTTATCAATTTAATACGCCAAATGGAGTGAGTATATTGAGAAAAACAAAAATCGTTTGTACAATTGGTCCGGCAAGTGAAACCCCGGAATTACTGGAATCATTAATTGAAGCTGGGATGAACGTAGCCCGCTTGAATTTTTCGCACGGCAGCCACGAAGAACATGCATTGCGCATTCAACGCATCCGTGAAGCATCGAAAAAAACAGGGAAAATTATTGGGATTCTGCTTGATACCAAAGGACCTGAAATCCGCACACATAACATGGAGAACAACGGAGTTGAACTAGTTACTGGACAATCCATTGCCATTTCCATGACTGAAGTGCTGGGAACAAATGAATTGTTCTCTATTACTTATGGCCAACTGATTGAAGATGTAAACGAAGGATCGATCATTTTGCTTGATGACGGCTTGATTGAACTTCGTGTAACCGGCATCGACAAAGAAAACGGCTTGATCCATACTTATGTGGAAAATGCCGGGACATTAAAGAGCAAAAAAGGCGTTAACGTACCGGGCGTTTCGGTCCAATTGCCGGGCATCACGGAAAAAGACGCCCAGGACATCCTGTTTGGCATCGAACAAGGCGTTGATTTCATCGCTGCTTCTTTTGTCAGAAGGTCGTCTGATGTTATGGAAATCCGTGAACTGCTGGAAAACAATAACGGTGCGCACATCCAGATCATTCCGAAAATCGAGAACCAGGAAGGCGTCGACAATATCGACGACATTCTAATGATTTCGGACGGCTTGATGGTAGCCCGCGGCGACCTTGGGGTTGAAATTCCGGCCGAAGTTGTGCCGTTGGTCCAAAAATCGTTGATTGAGAAATGCAACAGTGCCGGAAAACCGGTGATCACTGCGACTCAAATGCTCGATTCCATGCAGCGCAATCCCCGCCCAACGCGCGCAGAAGCAAGTGACGTAGCGAACGCCATTTTTGACGGCACGGATGCAATCATGCTGTCCGGAGAAACGGCAGCCGGGCTTTATCCAGTCGAGTCGGTTGAAACAATGCACCGCATTGCAATGACGACTGAAGGTGCGTTGAACTATAAGCAAATCGTTTCCACACGCAGAAAAGAAAAAGAATCAAACATGACAGAAGCGATTGGCCAAGCAGTTGCTTATACGGCTTTGAACTTGAAAGTAAAAGCCATCATCGCACCGACGGAAAGTGGACATACAGCCAGAATGATCTCGAAATACCGTCCGGGCGTCATGATTATCGCAGTTACATCAGCAGATATTGCTTCCCGCAAGCTGACGCTTGTATGGGGGGTACAGCCGATCGTCGGTTCAAAAGTCCATTCGACGGATGAATTGCTTGAAAATGCAGTGGATGAAAGCTTGAAGCACCATTTCGTGAAACACGGCGATTTGGTCGTCATCACAGCGGGGGTTCCGGTTGGCCAGGCAGGCACAACGAACTTGATGAAAGTTCATTTGATCGGCGACAGCATCGCTAAAGGGCAAGGCATCGGCAAAACGGTTGCCATGGGTAAAACTGTGGTCGTCAGAAATGCCGAGCAGGCTTTAGCTGTAGACACTGAAGGGAAAATTATCGTCACCATCGGCACAGACCGTGAAATGATGCCAGCGATTGAAAAATGTGCGGGCATCGTAACAGAAGAAGGCGGCTTGACGAGCCATGCGGCGGTTGTCGGCTTAAGCCTGGGAATTCCGGTTGTTGTCGGTGTTTCAAATGCGACAGAAATGATCGAGAATGACTACGATATTACGATTGACGCGGAATCAGGCATTATTTACCACGGTCACGCCAGTGTCTTGTAAATACAACGCAGGAGGCTCAGCTGAATGATGAAATGGTTTTTTGTAGCCTTGATCCTAGTTCCGACGCTTGAATTGGCCTTGCTCATCTGGGCTGGAGGAAAAATCGGCTTTTTTCCGACGCTTGCCATCATTCTTGTGACCGGGCTTATCGGAGCTTATCTGGCGAAAAAGCGGGGAGTCAAAGCAATCCGTGATATACAGGATAGCTTCAGCCGCTTCGAGCCCCCGGGAGATCATTTGCTGAACGCTGCTTTTGTCTTAGTGGGCGGCGTCCTGCTTTTGACGCCTGGGTTTATTTCAGATGCCGTCGGTCTTTCGATGCTTTTTAAACCGACGCAGAAACTGTACAAACCGCTTGTTTTCAAACTGATTCAAAAAAACATGAAGAACACTCGGGTTATTGTCCGGTAATCCCGAGTGAATTCATCGTTTTTCAGGAAAATTTAATAAAACTAAGCGTTTTCATTCACAAATTCTTCAAAGTTGATTATAATGACAAAGTAAGGAATTTGATTCAGATTTACAAATGATTGAAAACCCATCATTCGGGCTTTTTTTTTGGAATGATGAATTAGAATAAGAAGGAGCGATTTATATGACATCGGCAAAAGGTTTAGAAGGCGTAGTAGCAACTCAATCCGCCATCAGTTCTATTATTGATGACACTCTTACATACGTTGGCTACAACATCGACGATTTAGCAGACAATGCTAGTTTCGAAGAAGTAATTTACCTGCTTTGGCATCAGCGTTTGCCTAAAGAAGATGAATTAGCAGAATTGAAACAGCAATTGGCGGATGACATGGCCATCCCTCAAGAAGTGCTGGATCACTTTAAAACATACCCAATCACAAAAGTTCATCCGATGGCGGCTCTTCGCACAGCCGTTTCAATGCTTGGACTATTTGACGAAGAAGCAGAAGAAATGAACCCTGAAGCGAATTACCGCAAAGCAATTCGCATCCAGGCAAAAATCTCAACAATTGTTACTGCTTTCGCCCGCATCCGTAAAGGGCAAGAACCAGTGGCGCCGAAGAGCGATTTGAGCTATGCAGCGAACTTCCTTTACATGCTTTCAGGATCAATGCCTGAAGACATCGAAGTAGAAGCTTTCAACAAAGCGCTTGTTCTTCATGCTGACCACGAATTGAACGCATCGACATTTACTGCACGCGTTGCAGTTGCTACATTGTCTGATGTCTATTCAGGAATCACTGCAGCAATCGGTGCATTAAAAGGGCCATTGCACGGTGGAGCAAACGAGCAAGTAATGAAGATGCTTACTGAAATCGGTTCTGTTGATAAAGTTGATGAAGTCATCAATGAAAAATTGGCGAACAAAGAAAAAATCATGGGCTTCGGACACCGCGTTTACCGCCAAGGTGATCCGCGTGCGAAACACTTGCGCGATATGTCCCAGAAGTTAACGAAAATCCGCAACGAAGAAAAATGGTATGAAATGTCAATTCGCATTGAAGAAATCGTAACTGGGCAAAAAGATCTTCCGCCGAACGTGGATTTCTACTCGGCTTCTGTTTACCATTCTTTGAATATCGAACATGACCTGTTCACGCCAATCTTTGCTGTATCCCGTACTTCAGGCTGGTTGGCTCACATTCTTGAGCAGTACTCAAATAACCGCTTGATCCGTCCGCGTGCCGAATACATCGGACCTGGAATGCAGACTTATGTTCCAGTTTCTGAAAGATAATTAGAAAAGCGGCAAAGCAGTTAAGTTGAAAACAAAAAATACATGGGGCTCGCACATTGTGCAGCCCTATGACTTTGACTACAGGAGGCTATTACAAATGACTAACGGTGAAAAAATCTCAGTCCAAAACGGCGTATTGAACGTCCCTAACCAAGCAGTAATTCCATTCATTATCGGTGACGGTACTGGCCCGGATATCTGGAATGCAGCATCACGCGTTCTTGAAGAAGCAGTCAACAAAGCTTATAACGGTGAAAAAGCGATCGTTTGGAAAGAAGTCCTTGCTGGACAAAAAGCATTCGACCAAACTGGCGAATGGTTGCCGCAGGAAACTTTGGACGTAATCAACGAATACTTGATCGCAATCAAAGGGCCTCTTACGACACCAATCGGCGGCGGTATCCGTTCATTGAACGTAGCTTTGCGCCAAGAACTTGATCTATACACTTGCCTGCGTCCTGTTCGCTACTTCGAAGGCGTACCTTCACCGGTTAAACGTCCAGAAGACACGGACATGGTCATCTTCCGTGAAAACACTGAAGATATCTATGCAGGGATCGAGTATGCAAACGGTTCTGACGAAGTGAAAAAATTACTTGCTTTCCTAACAGATGAAATGGGCGTTAAAAACATCCGCTTCCCTGAATCTTCAGGCCTAGGAATCAAGCCGATTTCTGAAGAAGGAACAAAACGTTTGGTTCGTGCTGCAATCAACTATGCATTGACTGAAAAACGCGAGTCTGTAACTCTTGTACACAAAGGCAACATCATGAAATTCACTGAAGGAGCTTTCAAAAACTGGGGCTACGAAGTGGCTGAACAAGAATTCGGCGATAAAGTCTTCACTTGGAACCAATACGATGCAATCAAAGACGAGCAAGGAACTGATGCTGCAAACAAAGCACAGGAAGAAGCTCTTGCTTCAGGAAAAATCCTTGTTAAAGATTCAATCGCTGATATCTTCCTTCAGCAAATCCTTACACGCCCAAGCGAGTTCGACGTTGTTGCAACAATGAACTTGAACGGAGATTACATCTCTGACGCTTTGGCTGCTCAAGTAGGCGGAATTGGCATCGCACCGGGTGCGAACATCAACTACGATACTGGACATGCAATTTTCGAAGCTACTCACGGTACAGCTCCTAAATACGCTGGCCTTGACAAAGTAAACCCTTCATCAGTTATTCTTTCAGGCGTATTGATGCTTGAACACCTTGGATGGAGCGAAGCTGCTAAAATGATCACGAATTCTATGGAGAAAACAATTGCTTCTAAAGTTGTAACTTACGACTTTGCACGTCTAATGGACGGCGCTACAGAAGTGAAATGCTCTGAGTTCGCTGACGAATTAATTAAAAACTTGTAAGATAAGGAGAGGGGGAAACCCCTCTTTTTTTCATATCCAAATCGATATTAAAGGGGAGTTTTTTATGACATTCACACGTAAAAAGATTTCTGTAATCGGTTCAGGCTTCACAGGTGCGACGGCTGCGTTTCTGCTTGCCCAAAAAGAGTTGGGCGATGTCGTGCTCGTAGACATCCCGCAAATGGAGAACCCGGCGAAAGGAAAAGCGCTGGACATGGCCGAAACCGGCCCTGTTGAAGGCTTCGACGCACGGGTGATCGGAACAGCCAACTACGAAGACACGAAAGACTCGGATTTGGTCATTATTACAGCCGGAATCGCAAGAAAACCGGGGATGAGCCGTGATGATCTGGTCCAGACCAATCAAAAAGTCATGAAATCTGTTACAGCTGAAGTTGTAAAATATTCACCCGATACGACTATCCTCGTTTTAACGAACCCGGTGGATGCGATGACCTATACTGTGTTCAAAGAATCCGGATTCCCGAAAGAGCGCGTCATTGGCCAGTCCGGAGTTCTTGATTCCGCCCGATTCCGCAGTTTTGTGGCTGAAGAACTGAAGGTGTCGGTGAAGGATGTCACCGGATTTGTGCTAGGCGGGCATGGCGATGATATGGTTCCTTTGGTTCGTTATTCTTATGCGGGCGGCATTCCGCTGGAGACTTTGATTTCTAAAGAACGGCTCGGTGAAATCGTGGAACGGACGCGAAAAGGCGGAGCGGAAATCGTTAATCTTTTAGGGAATGGATCTGCCTATTATGCGCCGGCTGCATCATTGGTTGAAATGGCAGAAGCCATCATTAAAGATCAGCGGCGGATTTTGCCGTCCATCGCTTATTTGGAAGGGGAATACGGATTAGACGGCATCTATTTAGGTGTTCCGACGATTCTCGGCGCTGGCGGCATCGAAAAAATTATCGAGATTGATTTGAACGACGAAGAAAAAACCTTATTGAACAACTCAGCTGAGTCTGTAAAAGCCGTCATGAAAGTTTTAGCATAATATTAGGCGAGCAGGAATTTTTCCTGCTCGTTTTTTGGTTGCAGCTGAAGCGAGGCAGTGGGTCTCCGGGCGCTTGCACTTTTATGAGATTACTTGATACTATAGGAGTATCAAGATTTAGGAGGGAAAGTTATTGTTGCTTGGAAAGAAGCGTGAATTAGGCCGTAAAGTCGAAGACATGAAGGTCGGAGAAAAGTTGAATCTGACAGAGAAAATTGAAGACAAGGATCTTCTGCTTTATCTTGGTTTGACGAATGACGGCAATCCGCTGTATATACAGCATGACTTCGCTTCGCAAACAGTTTACGAAAAACCCGTAGTGCCGAATATTATGCTGACGGGCATTATCACTTCTGCGATCTCCAAATATTTACCTGGCCCTGGATCTTATATTACGGAACAAAAGCTGAAATTCCGCGAGCCGGTCTATCATTATGCAACAATCGAGTTCTTGCTGGAAGTGATTGAAGTGGATGTCAAACATAACGAAGTGATTATCCGCATCGAGGCAACAAATGAAGAAGGCAGTTCTGTGGTGGAAGGAACCGTTTTGGTTCATCCGCCGCAAATCATCAATCAGCTGTCCACTCAAGCTACAGATAATATCTAAAGCGGTTTGGAATGGGGGTTTCAAACTGAATGTGGAGGATGTCAAATGCTGAAAAAAATACTGATTATCGAAGATGAACATTCCATTGCGACGTTGTTGTCGTATAACTTGGTGCAAGCCGGATATGAAACGGTCATAGCGAACGATGGAAAAGAAGGATACGAAATCGCCTTAACAGAAAAGCCATCTTTGATTTTGCTTGATTTGATGCTGCCGTCCATGGACGGCGTAGAAGTTTGCAAGTCGCTGCGCCAGCAAAAAGTCCAAACGCCGATTATTATGCTGACCGCAAAAGATGATGAGTTTGATAAAGTGCTGGGCCTTGAACTCGGTGCAGATGACTACATGACCAAACCGTTCAGTCCGCGAGAAGTGGTCGCCCGTGTAAAGGCGGTTCTGCGCCGGACAGAGCAGACGTCTATTGCACAAACGGATTCTTCTGCACCGCTGACCTTTGGCAGCTTAAAAGTATTTCCAGAACAATTTGAAGTCTATCTCGGTGAGGAACAAATCGAATTCACACCTAAAGAGTTCGAACTTCTAGTATATTTGATGGAAAATAAAAACCGGGTTCTGACTCGTGATCAATTGCTCAGCGCCGTCTGGAAATACGATTTTGCAGGAGACACCCGGATAGTTGATGTACATATCAGCCACTTGCGGGAAAAAATAGAGGAAAACAGCCGGAAACCGCTCTATATCAAAACGATAAGAGGATTGGGTTACAAATTCGAGGAGCCGAAAGCAGGATGAAGTCATTTAAGCATCGATTGCTGATGACGATTCTGATTTGGATCGGTGTGCTGTTAGCTGGCCTTTTTGTCGTCATTGGCCAGCTTTTTCCTGTCTATGCGGAAACGCACGATAAAATGCAGGTCTGGCTGTTCCTGTTTTTAATTTTTGTGGTGGCGATGCTTTTTTCTGCAATTATTGGCTACCGCATCATCCAAGTGCAAGCGTTGCCGATTGAAAACGTAACAGAAACCGCCCTGGAATTGGCAAAAGGAAACTACCGGGCGCGGGCATTTGAATACAGCAATGCCAGTACGGTGGAGTTGAGTTCGACCATTAATATTTTGGCGAGAAACTTGCAGGAAATCACCTCGGTCCGGGAAATGGAGCAGGAACGATTAAAAACGCTGATTGAAAACATGGGGAGCGCCCTGATCATGATTGACCGGCAAGGCGGGATTACTTTGGTCAATCGCTCGTTCCTGACTGAATTCCAGTTGTCGAATGAGGATATTGATGGAAAGTTTTACAAAGAAATGCGGATTCCGCATGTTCTGGAGCGGTTTATCGAACAGGTCTTTATGACAGAAACTTCAGCGCGCAATCAGCTTGAGTTCAAACAAGGCATCAGTACGAAGCACATCGATGTGTACGGTGCCCCGGTACTGGGCGAACATGAACAATGGCTCGGAATTGTCATTGTCTCTCACGACATTACCGAACTTAAGCGGCTGGAACAAATCCGGAAAGACTTTGTCGCCAACGTATCGCATGAACTAAGAACGCCGGTTACATCGATTAAAGGCTTTACGGAAACACTGCTGGACGGGGCCTATAAAGATCCGGAAACGACGCTTTCTTTTCTGGAAATCATTGAAAAAGAAAGCCTCCGTCTGGAAATGCTCGTTAAAGATTTGCTGGAGCTTTCTAAAGTGGAACAAGCCGGCTTTCAAGTGGATGCCATGCCGACCGATTTGAGAAAGCTGATTGAACGGGCAGGCGAATTGGTCGAAAGAAAGCTTGAAGATAAAAACATCGAGTTGAAACTGAATCTTGAACCCGTTATTGTTCAAGGCGACCCAAACCGCCTCGTGCAAGTCATGATGAATTTATTGATCAATGCCATCACGTATTCGCCTTCTAAAACAGCAATTACCGTCCGCCTGTATAAAAAAGGCGATGAAGGGATTATCGAAGTGGAAGATCAGGGTATAGGTATTGAAGCATCAGAAATTGATAGGCTATTTGAACGGTTTTACCGGGTCGACCGTGCCCGCAGTCGAAATTCCGGCGGAACCGGGTTAGGATTATCAATAGTCAAACATTTAATAGAGGCACATCACGGCAAAGTGGAAGTTGCAAGCGAAGTAGGCATTGGAACAACCTTTACCATCTATTTGCCTTTAGCGAATTAATCTAGGAGGAACATATGGATAATTTACCTTTTCTGCCGATCATTGTAGGTACTGATATGAATGCTTACAATATGGCCATTTCGTTTCACGAAGCATATGGCATCAAACCCGTTTTAGTAGGGAAAGAACCTTTGTCGTTTACGGCAATGAGCACCATTACAGAAACCATCGAGCTGCGCTCCGGCTTGTCCGATTCAGCGCAATTTGCAGGAATCTTGACGGACATAGCCGGCAAGTACAGAACGCCCGGAAAAACATTGCTGCTAGTCGGTACAAATGATTTGTACGTGCGCTTGATCATCGAAAATGCATCGGTATTGCGCGAGCATTTTGTCTTTAATTATATTTCAGAAGACTTGATGAATCAGCTGCAGGTAAAATCGAATTTCTATAAATTATGCCACGAACACGGCATTGATACTCCGACAACGTTCTTTTACGACTGCCGTTCCAGACAGCCGTTTGAAGAGCAAATGATGTATCCGGTCATCATCAAGCCGAGCAACGGCATTGAGTACAACCTCAATAAATTCGAAGGCCAGCAGAAAGTCTACAAAGTGGAAAATCCGCGGGAATTGCAGGAAGTCATCCGGACGATTATTGCCAGCGGCTACCAGGATGAATTAATCATCCAGGATTACATCCCAGGCGATGATACATATATGTGGGATTCTGTCATCTACGCCAATTCCAAAGGCAAAACGCAGCTCGTGACATACGCCCAAGTGGTACTGCAGGAGCATACGGTCACTGCCATCGGGAACTATACCGCTTTGATCACGCGCTACAACAAAGATATGATGGTCAAGCTCCAGAACTTCCTGGAAGCGGTAGGCTACACCGGCTTTGCCAATTTCGATTTGAAGTACGACGAGCGGGACGGCAAATTCAAGGTCTTTGAAGTGAATATCCGCCAAGGCCGTTCAAGCTATTACGTCACCGCCTTGGGCCATAATATGGCTACCTATTTTGTCGACGACTTGATCTACGGAATTGAAAAGCCTGTCACGTATTTGAATGAAGAATTTTTGTTCACGGTTGTGCCGAAAATTGTCCTTCGCAAATTTGTAGCCAATAAAGCCGTGCAGCGCGACATCAATCAATTACTGAAAAAAGGCAAATACGTCAATCCGTTGTTCTATAAAAAAGATACGCACCTTAAACGGAAATTATACCTGTTCGCCCGCCAAGTGAATTATTATAAGAAATACAAAAACAACCAGTGGTGACACTGGTTGTTTTACTACTTAATGGGAAAAATATAACTCTCGAACAGATATTCTATTAAACAGCTTTGCTTTCCTGCAGGCTCGTGCTGTAAGAAAGGCTCTGGTCGAAGGTAGTGAGGGCGAGTCTTTGCGACGAAGTTAGCTCAGCGACAGGAACACACCTTTGCCTTTCACCGGTTTCACTATGGAACTTAGTGTAAAGCAAAAACCGGATGATACTTCTCACACTCACTTGAAAAGTGACATCAGGAGGGAAATGATACCCCCAATCGGTTCGGCCACGAGACTCCTGTGGGAGCAGTGAAGGAGCAACGCGACTGAGCGATGAGAGCTGAAGACGCTGGAGCGAACGTAGTGAGTGAAGCGGCTGAAGCCGAGCCCACGGAAAGCGAAGTGGCCGAACCGGTTGGGGTTTATGCAGTTTTATTTATTAAAGATCTCAACATTTACAGAATATTAACACTAGCTTCATATTCGGATGTTAAGGTTTAATAGAACCCCCCTTCAACCGCATGAAGGGAAAAAGAGCCCTCCCCGGGGCTCTTTTTCTTTTTTTGTGAAACTATTCCAATATTATTACGTATATAAAATATAAGGAAAAAGGAGGGGAAAAGATGACCACAAAAAAAGTGTTATCCATTATCGGCTTGTCGATTGCCGGCATTCTTTTGCTCGTTGCCGTCTTTACCAGTTGGTATACCGTAGACGAATCCGAACAAGCAGTCATCATCACATTCGGTGAAGCGAAAGAAACGGTTGTCGAATCGGGCCTGCATTTCAAAATGCCTTGGCCGATCCAACGAGCAGAGATATTTTCTAAAGAAACATACAGCCTGCAGTTTGGCTATAACCAAAACGCAGAAGGTGAAATTGTCGCTTATGACAAAGAAACAAAAATGATTACGGGCGATGAAAACATCGTGTTGACCGATTTGGTCGTGCAATGGAAAATCACCGATCCTAAAAAGTATTTGTTCAACTCCGAAGCACCTCAGGAAATTCTGCATGATGCCACTTCCGCATCCATCCGTTCCATCATCGGCAGCTCACTGATTGATGACGCACTTACTTCCGGAAAAGCGGAAATTGAGGCGGAAACAAGAGATTTGCTGGCGTCACTAGTAGAAAAATACGATATCGGCATAACGGTGCTGGCAGTGAAACTGCAGGATGTGGAATTGCCGAACGAAGAAGTCCGGGCGGCGTTCACCAACGTTACGGATGCCCGTGAAACGATGAACACCAAGATCAACGAAGCGAAAAAATACGAAAACCAAAAACGCAACGAAGCATTGGGGGAAAAAGCAGCGATCAATTCCCGGGCAGAAGGCCAGAAGGTATCGCGTATCGAACAAGCACGCGGGGATGTAGCCATCTTTGATAAACTTTACACAGAGTACAAAACAAATCCTGAAGTCACGCAGCAACGCCTCGTGATGGAAACTTTGGAAACCGTTTTGCCGAATGCGAAACTCTACATAATGAACGACGACGGCGGAACGATGAAGTATTTGCCGCTTAACGAGATGCAGACCGTTGTGCCGCCGGCTGCGGAAGAGACGGAAGAAACAAAAGAAACGAAAGAAGGAGGAGGGAACTGATGGAACCAAACAACCCTTTCCAAAATCCTAAAAAACCGAATCCGTGGGAAAAACCGATCAAGCCGGCAAAACCGAAAAAAGAAAGGCCGCCGAAAGAGCCCATCCAATTCAAGAAATATTGGAAATTGATTGTTGGGCTGTCGGTCGCCTTATTTGCCTTAATCGTCATCTTGACCAATATTTACGTGGTGAAAGAAAATGAATACCGGGTAGTCCGCCAATTTGGCGAAGTGGTAACGATTCAAGACAAGCCGGGCATCCGGATGAAAATTCCGTTTCTGCAAAGCGTCACAACTTTGCCGAAATACCAGATGACGTACGATGTATCGGAAGCGGAGATCAATACGAAAGACAAAAAGCGCATCATCATCGACAACTACGCTGTTTGGCAAGTGGTTGATCCGATTGACTTGATCACCAACGCTGTTTCGATCGTCAATGCGGAATCGCGGATGGAGGAATTCATTTATTCAGTGGTCCGTACTGAACTTGGGCAGCTGAATTACGACGAAATCATCAACGATGGAAATTCATCGCGCGGCAATTTGAATGACAATGTGACTGCACGGGTCAATGAACTGCTTGAAAAAGACCAATACGGGATTAAAGTAGTCGACGTCCGGATGAAGCGCACCGATTTGCCGGAAGAGAATGAGCAGTCCGTTTATACGCGGATGATTTCGGAGCGGGATTCAACGGCCCAGGACTATTTGTCGCAAGGCGATGCGAAAAAGCGTGAAATCGAAGCTCAAGCAGACCGGGAAGCGCAGGAAGTGATTGCGACTGCCCGGAAAGAAGCAGCATTGATCCAGGCTGAAGGGGAATCGGAAGCAGCCAAAATCTACAACCAATCGTTTTCGAAAGATCCGGAGTTTTACGGGCTTTACCGCTCGCTTTCATCTTATACAAAAACAATCGGGGAAGATACCGTCATCATCTTGCCGTCTGATTCGCCATACGCCCAAATTTTGTCAGGGAATATGGAATAAGTCTAGGCCTTCATTTCTTTTCTTTTTGCCCACGTGGTAAAATAAAAGGAATGAAGGCTTATTTTTATTTATTTGGTAAGCACAATGATTTGTAAGGAATGGCAGAAGCCCAGATTTTTTTAGAAAACAAGGCTGGCTGTCCGCTTCCTACTGAAAGGGGTAATATTGTGGCGAAGAAAATACTTTTATTGGATGGGAACAGTTTGGCGTACCGGGCATTTTTTGCCTTGCCGCTATTAACAAATGAACACGGAGTCCATACAAACGCTGTCTACGGCTTTACAATGATGCTGCAGCGGATTCTGGAGGAAGAAAAGCCGACACATATGGTGGTCGCTTTCGATGCTGGGAAAACAACCTTCCGTCACGAAACATTCAGCGAATACAAAGGCGGACGCCAGAAGACGCCGCCGGAACTATCGGAGCAATTTCCGTATTTGCGCAAATTGATCGATGCCTACCGCATCAAACGTTATGAACTGCCGAATTACGAAGCAGACGATATTATCGGTACTTTGAGCCTGGAAGCGGAACAAGCAGGGGATGAAGTCATTGTCATTTCTGGAGATAAAGATTTAACGCAGCTTGCTTCTCCTTCGACGACCGTTTATATTACGCGAAAAGGAATCACCGATATTGAAAAATATACAGTTGATCATATCCAGGAAAAATACGGGTTGTCGCCTGAGCAGATCATCGATTTGAAAGGGCTGATGGGTGATGCTTCCGATAACATCCCGGGAGTTCCGGGCGTCGGAGAAAAGACCGCCCTTAAATTACTGACGGCCCATGGCTCGGTTGAAGGCGTTTATGAAGCGATTGACCAGCAAAAAGGCAAACTGAAAGAAAAACTCGTGGAAAATGAAGAGTTGGCACTGATCAGCAAAAAGCTGGCAACGATTGAGCGCAATGCGCCGATTGAAATTAAAATTGATGAACTGACTTATTCAGGTCCGGACCAGGATGAATTGATTCAAGTTTGGAATGAGCTGGCGTTTAAATCGCTGCTGGAAAAGATGGATTATACGGCAGAGGAAACGGAGAAAGAAGAGCTGGTATTTGAAGTGCTGCAGGAAATCGACCCGGCGATTTTTGAAGACGAAATGGCCATTCATCTTGAAATGTACGATGAACAATACCACACATGCGATTTGCTTGGCGTTTCGCTTGCCACTGCTTCCAAGACTTACGTTATTCCAATGGATGTCGTGAAAGGTTCTGAAGCCTTTAAATCATGGCTGATGGACGAGACAAAGAAAAAGTACATGTCGGATTCCAAAGCGGCGACAGCGGCGTTCTATCGCTGCGGACTGGAAGTGGCAGGCGTCGATTTTGATTTGATGCTTGGCGCTTATATCGTCAATCCATCGCTTACTTATACCGACCTGGCCAATATCGTGCAGGAATACGGCTATACGGATGTATCGCAAAACGAACAGATCTACGGCAAAGGCGCGAAAAAATCAGTTCCGGATGACAATATTCTGCATGAACACATTGCCAGAAAAGGCCGTACCATTTGGGCAGTCCGACCGACAGTCCTCAAGAAACTGGAGGAAAACGAGCAATTCGAGCTGTACTACAACCTGGAATTGCCGCTCGCAACGGTTCTCGGGACGATGGAATCGTTTGGCGTACAAGTGGACAAAGAGCAGCTGGTGGCAATGGGCAAAGAACTGGGCGAGAAATTGGCCGAAATCGAAAAGAATATCCACTCGCTTGCCGGCGAAAAATTCAATATCAATTCACCGAAGCAATTGGGCGTTGTGCTGTTCGAAAACCTGGGATTGCCTGTCTTGAAAAAGACGAAGACCGGCTATTCTACAGCGGCGGATGTACTGGAAAAACTGGAAGGCCAGCATGAAGTCATCTCGCAAATCTTACTGTACCGCCAGCTGGGCAAAATCCTTTCCACTTATATTGAAGGCTTGTTAAAGGAAATCCATGAAGACGGCAAAGTCCATACGCGTTTCCAGCAGGCTTTGACGACCACTGGGCGCCTCAGCTCCATCAATCCCAACTTGCAGAACATCCCGGTTCGGGTGGAAGAAGGGCGCAAAATCCGCAAAGCGTTCGTGCCTTCAGAACCGGACTGGCTCATGGTTGCCGCCGACTACTCGCAGATTGAATTGCGTGTACTGGCTGATATGTCGAAAGATGAAAGCCTGATTGATGCCTTTAAACACGATTTGGATATTCACACGAAGACGGCAAGTGACGTGTTTAATGTGCCTTTAGAAGAAGTCACATCGGATATGCGCCGCGCCGCAAAAGCGGTCAACTTCGGAATTGTCTACGGCATCAGCGACTACGGTCTATCGCAAAGCTTGAACATCACCCGAAAAGCGGCAGCCGAATTTATTGATAATTACTTGCAGAGTTTCCCGGGCGTCAAAAATTACATGGACGGCAGCATCCGGACGGCGAAGCAGAACGGATTTGTGACGACCTTGATGAAACGCCGCCGCTATTTGCCGGACATCAACAGCTCAAACTTCAACCTGCGCAGCTTTGCGGAACGGACAGCGATGAATACGCCGATCCAGGGAAGTGCAGCCGATATCATTAAAAAAGCGATGATTGATATGGCGGATGCGCTGGAAGGGGAAAATATGCAAACCCGCATGCTGCTGCAAGTGCATGATGAATTGATTTTTGAAGCGCCTCCAGAAGAATTGGAGAAACTGAAAATACTCGTGCCGCAGATTATGGAAAATGCGGTCCAGTTGAACGTACCGCTGAAAGTGGACTTTGCATTTGGCGATACCTGGTACGATACAAAATGATGGGAGGGCCTTTGAATGCCTGAACTTCCGGAAGTGGAAGGCGTTGTCCGCCTGATACGCCCGGTCTCCATTGGGAAAAAGATCCGCGATGTCTATGTGTCAGACACGATTCGCTTATCGAAAACGAATGGAAAAGAAGCCATTATTAAAAAGATGGAAGCCGATTCCTTTATCGGCAACTTGATCGGAGCACAAATTATCAGCGTGGAACGGCGCAGCAAATACATTTATTTTACCTTGAAAACAGAAGAAGAGTTTCTGCTCGTCAATCATTTGGGGATGTCAGGCGCCTGGTTTTATGTCGACAGCCTGCTGTCGATCAATGAAGACAAGTTCCGCCGGCATGTCCATGTGGTATTGACTTTGAGCGACGGCAACCTGCTCGCCTATTCGGACATCCGGCGATTCGGAGAAATGCGTGTGTTAAAGGAAGAGGCGGATTATCCGCCGCTTCTTTTGATGGCGCCGGAACCTTTTGAAGAAGGGGCGCTCGATCATTTCCTGCAGATGGCCGATAGCCCGAAATACAAAAACAAAGCCATCAAAGAAGTGATCATGGATGGCCAAGTGATTTCCGGATGCGGCAATATTTATGCCACAGAAGCCCTTTACAGGATGAAAATCCATCCGAACCGGGCTGCAGGCAGAATCAGCCGTGCACGGAAAATTCAGCTGTTCGAATCGATTGTGGCGATTTTGCTGGAAAGCATCGAAGCCGGCGGCAGCACCATTTCGGATTACCGGAACATCAACGGGGAATCGGGAAGCATGCAAAATCGGTTTGGCATGTATGGAAAAAAACAATGCATGGTGTGCGGCAGTGCCACCAAGTCGCTGAAGATTGGCGGCAGAACTTCGGTCTACTGTCCGACATGCCAAAAGTGAGGGTTTAAGATGATTATTGGGTTAACGGGAAGCATTGCCAGCGGGAAAAGTACGGTTTCCGCTATGCTCGCGGAAATGGGCTACCCCATTGTGGATGCCGACAAAGTGGCACGTCTTGTGGTGGAGCCGGGCAGTGAAACATTGGAGAAAATCAGGGAGCTATTCGGGGAAGAAGTCATTCTTCCGGATGGCACCATGGACCGCAAAAAAGTGGGGGAACTGATCTTCAACGACCCGGCCAGCCGAAAAAAGCTGAACGATGTCATCCATCCGGCCATCCGGATGGAGATGCTTCGGCAGCGGGGCGAATTTTTGGACCAGGGCTTTGCGACAGTGATTATGGACATTCCGCTTCTTTTTGAAAGCCGGCTGCAGCACTTGGTCGACAAAATACTGGTCGTCAGCGTAACGGAAGAACTCCAACTGAAGCGGCTGATGGAGCGCAACGGCTTAAGCGAAAAAGAGGCGCGAGCCCGTATTGCATCCCAATTGCCGATGTCTGTCAAAGAAGAAGGGGCAGATGCTGTTATATACAATAACGGATCAGTTGACGAAACCAAATGGCAGTTAAACCGCATTCTGGACCAGTGGAAACGATTACAATCAGAATAATACAGAAACGTGCCACTTTAAGGTTCCAGAATCCGTAAAATGTGTTATACTATATAACGAATTAAAAATATAAGTATAACTTATTTAATTGGAGGACTCGTAAATGACAGTTTCTATTGCGATTAACGGATTTGGCCGTATTGGCCGCATGGTTTTTAGACAAGCGATTTTAATGGACGACATCACCATTGCTGCCATTAATGCCAGCTACCCAGCTGAAACTTTAGCGCATTTGATTAAGTATGACACAAATCATGGAACTTTCGATGCCGAGGTCTCTGCTGAAGGAGACGCAATTATTGTAAACGGCAAACGAGTTCAACTCGTCAATGAACGGGATCCTTTAAAACTGCCATGGGAAAAGATGGGCATTGACATTGTCATTGAAGCAACAGGGAAATTCAATTCACGGGAACAAGCAGGCCTGCATTTAACAGCAGGAGCGAAAAAAGTCATTTTATCGGCTCCTGGAAAAAATGTTGATATCACGGTTGTGATGGGCGTCAATGACGATAAACTGGAAGTTGAAAAGCACGACGTGATTTCCAACGCCAGCTGTACAACCAACTGTTTGGCGCCGGTCGCTAAAGTACTGAACGATGCGTTTGGAATTGAAAACGGTTTAATGACCACTGTCCACTCCTTCACGAACGACCAGAAAAACCTGGACAATCCGCACAAAGATCTACGCCGGGCGCGTGCATGCAGCCAGTCTATCATTCCAACTTCTACGGGTGCCGCGAAAGCGCTGTCTTTAGTTCTTCCGGAACTTGAAGGGAAGATGCACGGCATGGCCCTTCGTGTGCCGACGCCGAACGTCTCGTTGGTTGATTTGGTTGTCGACCTTGAACAGGATGTTACGGTGGAAGACGTCAACGAAGCATTTATCCGCGCTTCTGAAACGGATTTGAAAGGCATTTTACGATTTACGATGGAGCCTTTAGTATCGGTTGACTTCAATACCACTTATGAATCTGCGACAATCGACGGCCTTTCCACAATGGTGATCGGGAACCGCAAAGTCAAAGTGCTGGCTTGGTATGACAATGAATGGGGCTACTCTGCACGTGTCGTCGATTTGACGAAAAAAGTAGCAAAATCACTGGTTTTCGCCTGATAATTATTAAAAACCGCCGCTTCTCATCTGAGAGTGGCGGTTTTTTATGCAATAAATTCCTTAAAAAAATATTTTTAAATTAAGTTATTTTTATTGCATTTCATTTCAATACATCATATACTAACATTCGTAGCCAAAAAAGGCTGCGAACTTCTTCGTTACCAACAGGTTTACGGCAACGGATGGAGCAATCTTTATTCACATGACTGCTTAAAGGGTTAGGACCTCTTTGGACTAACTTTCCCCCGTGGTAGTCAACTTTGAATATTTTGCGCATCAAACACAAAATGATATCAAAGGGGGAAAACGAACCATGGAAACAATGGGACGTCACGTAATTGCAGAACTTTGGCAGTGTGATTTTGACAAATTAAACGATATGGATTTTATCGAACAAACTTTTGTTGATGCAGCACTGAAGTCCGGAGCAGAAGTCAGAGAAGTCGCTTTTCACAAATTTGCACCTCAAGGAGTCAGCGGGGTAGTCATCATTTCTGAATCGCACTTAACGATCCACAGCTTCCCGGAACACGGCTACGCAAGTATTGATGTTTATACTTGTGGAGACTTAGATCCGACCATTGCAGCGAATTATATCGCAGAAGCACTTAATTCCGGTACACGTGAATTTGTAGAAGTGCCACGCGGAATGGGTCCAGTCAGTGTTGGAAAAACCAAAGTTTCAGTAAATGCATAATTCATTTAAACTGAAAAACAACAAGCAGGGGATTAATTCCTCTGCTTTTTCTATTTTCTAAAAGAAATTTTGTTATACTAGAGAGAACAGATAGAAAGTTTAGGGAGATGTCGAAATGAAATGTCCAGCATGTCAGCACAATGGCACACGCGTTGTTGATTCGCGGCCAGTTGATGATAATAAATCCATAAGAAGGCGCCGGGAATGTGAATCCTGCGGCTACCGCTATACCACATTTGAAAAAGTGGAAGAAATGCCTTTGATTGTCGTCAAGAAAGATGGCTCGCGTGAAGAGTTCAGCCGTGAAAAAGTCTTGAGGGGCTTGATCCGTGCTTGTGAAAAACGGCCAGTCTCACTGGAAGTGCTAGAAGAAGTAGTTTTCGATATTGAGAAGAACCTCCGGCGGGCAGGCAACGCAGAAGTAAAGTCTGAGGAAGTCGGCGAGTTGGTGATGGACCGGCTGGCGGGAATCGATGAAGTGGCGTATGTCCGCTTCGCATCGGTTTATCGCCAGTTTAAGGACATTACCGTATTTATAGATGAATTAAAGGATCTGTTGAAAAAGAGTCCGGAAGACAAGAAACCCGAGTAAGGCGGTGAATTATGTCTGCACTATATAAAGAACTTCAAGCTGCGGATTCTTTTAAAATTCGGATGCCATACCCGTTTTCAAATTATGACCGCCAGTTATTGACGCTGCTGTACCAGCCGCTGATCGGCGCGGAAGCGGCTGCCTTTTACTTGACGCTCTGGGCGGAAGGTGAAGTGGACCGGGAAGAAGCGACGCATTACACCTTAATGAACATTCTCGGCATTTCGATTGCCAAAGTATTTGAAGCGCGCATTCAACTGGAAGCGATCGGGCTTTTGCGCACCTACCGCAAAGATGAAGAGAACCGCTCGTTCATTTACGAATTGTGCCCTCCGCTGGATCCGAAAAGCTTTTTTGCAGATCCTTTGCTGTCGATGTTCCTCTTCAGCAAAATCGGGGAATCAGCTTACCGGAGAGTCAGAGACCGCTTTGTTATCCATACAGAAATAGGGGAAGGCTACGAAGAAGTTTCCCGCACATTTACCGATATTTATCAGCCGGTCCATGCAAAAGCGGGCTACCCGGCAGAAACGAAAGATTTGCAGGAACGGACAAGCGGCAGCTATGAAACCGATTCTACGTTTGATTTTGGGCTGCTGCGCCAAGGGCTGTCGGAACAATTGGTGCCGAATCGCGTTTTGACGGCATCCATCCGCGCTATGATTTCCAAGTTGGCGTTTCTGTACAGTTGGGGGCCGCTGGAAATGCAGAAAGTTGTACTGCTTGCGATCGACGACGATTACAACCTGACTGTCGACGGAATTAAAAAAGCGGCGGCGGACTATTATAAGTTGACCGTAGCCACATCAGCACCGCAGTTGGTGCCGGTGCATAAAACCGAAGCGAAACCGGCAGAAGCGCCGAAAACAAGACAGGATGAACTAATTTTGTATTTGGAGTCGGCTTCTCCGGTCGAAGTGCTGCGCGATATTGCAAACGGCAAAGAACCGCTGCCGGCAGATGTCCAGCTAGCCAATCAGCTCGTTGTGCAATACGGCATGGAGCCGGCGGTTGTCAATGTGCTGCTGCAGTATGTTCTCTTGCGCACGGATATGAAACTGACAAAAGCTTATGTAGAGAAAATCGCGTCCCATTGGCTGCGCAAAAACATCACCACGGCAAAAGATGCCATGGAGCTGGCGCGGACCGAACACGAGCAATACGTGAAATGGAAGTCGGAAGGTTCTCCCGCTTCCTCTTCCAAAGCGCCGGCACGATCGAACCGCGGCAAACCGGTGCGCGAAGAAAAACTGCCCGAATGGTTTTATCAGAAAGATGAAGCGCCGGCAGAAACAAGCGCCCCGAAAAACGATAATCTAGAAGTGGAAAAACAAAAACTTCTCGCAAAACTTGCGATGAAGAGAGTTAAGGGTGATTAAATGGAACCGATTCGTGAAACGATGAAACGGGTGGTAAACGCCCCTGCTTTTTCAGAACGCTATAATGAGATGCGAAGAGAAGTGCTGGAGCATCCAGGCGTCCAGAAATTCTTGGAAGAAAATGCAGCCGAAGTGGATAAGAGCGTGGTCGACAAAGGCCTTGGCAAGCTGTATGAGTATATTTACCAATCGCATGACTGTAATAAATGTCCAGGTCTTGGGGACTGCATCAATACCTTGAAAGGCTTTGAGCCGAACTTGGTGCTGGAGCGCGGCAATATTGGCATCGCGTACACACCTTGCCGTTTGAAAAACCAGTACGACAACAAGCGCCGTGCCTCTTCGCTGATCCACAGCATGTACATGCCGAAAGAAGTGATGCAGGCGTCGCTTGCAGACTTTGAACCGGACGCGAGCCGCATGGAAGCGTTCCGTGCTGTTACGGAGTTTTTGGATAATGCCACCGGACCCGACAACTTGCCTGAAAAAGGCTTGTATTTCTACGGGAAATTCGGCGTCGGCAAATCGTATTTACTGAGTGCGGTTGCCAATGAGCTGGCGGAAATGAACGTCAAATCCGTTCTGGTATTTGTGCCGGAATTCATGCGCGAAATGAAACAGGCGATCGGCGACCAGACCTTGCAGGAAAAAGTCGACTACGTCAAGCGTGCAGATGTGCTGATGCTTGACGACATCGGAGCGGAAGCGATGTCCAGCTGGACGCGCGATGAAGTGCTCGGAACCATCCTGCATTACCGGATGGCGGAACGGCTGCCGACTTTCATGACATCTAACTTCAGCTACCCGGAACTTCAGCACCATCTGACGTATTCGCAGCGCGGCGAAAAAGAAGATCTTAAAGCGGCGCGCGTCATGGAACGCATCAAAGCACTTACCGAACCCGTCAAGCTGGATGGCAAAAACCGTCGCAATTAACCATGCAGGTGTTGCGTTTTTGATTTTTTCGCAGTATAGTAAAAACAATCAATCAGATTTAAAATGCATCGATGAGGACAATAACGGATTTGCACGACTTTCAGAGAGAGAAGCCCAGGCTGCAAGCTTCTTAGTACCGGCAAAACGTTTACCGCCTTTGAGCAGCGACTGTGAACATTCGAGTAGCAGTTGACGGAACCGGCCCGTTAGCCGATGCAGAGCTTCGTTTTGGACAGTTTTTTCTGTCCGGAATAGAAGAAGGGTGGAACCACGAACAGAGCTTCGTCCCTTTTGGGATGGGGCTTTTTTGTATGGAAAAGCGGAAGTGCCCGGTAAGCCCCGACAAGCGCTGGAAGCATGGCTGGTAATGGCGCTCTTTGCCATTGCCGGACAGGCTGAAGCGACTCGAGGGGCTGGGCACTGCAGCTAGACAAGAAAAGCGGAAGCGGTCGTTTAGCGCTGCTGCTGAATCGTGAAAAACCCAACACTACATAAAAAAAGGAGAGAGTAAAATGTCAGACATGATCCAATTAACATTTCCAGACGGCGCAGTAAAAGAGTTCGAAAAAGGGACAACTACAGAAGCAATCGCTCAATCCATCTCACCGGGGCTTCGCAAGAAAGCTTTGGCAGGTAAAGTTGGCGAGCAATTAGTCGATTTGAAATCGCCGATCCAAGAAGATGGCAGCATTGCCATCATCACACCGGAATCCGATGAAGCGATTGAAATTCTTCGCCATTCCACAGCGCATCTTTTGGCGCAAGCGGTGAAGCGCCTGTATCCGGATGCTAAATTGGGTGTTGGTCCGGTCATCGAGAACGGCTTTTACTACGATATTGATTCGGAGTCAGCGATCACTTCCGAAGACTTGCCGGCCATTGAAAAGGAAATGAAAAAAATCATCAACGAGAACTTGGAAATCGTGCGCGTAGATGTTTCCCGTGCAGAAGCACAAGAACGCTTTGCTTCTATTGAAGATCCTTATAAATTGGAACTGCTTGAAGCGATTCCAGAAGACGAGCAAGTGTCGATTTATGAGCAAGGCGAATTTTTCGACCTTTGCCGCGGTATCCATGTGCCGTCAACAGGGAAACTAAAAGAATTCAAATTGTTAAGCGTAGCGGGTGCATACTGGAGAGGCGACAGCGACAATAAAATGCTGCAGCGCATCTACGGAACAGCTTTCTTTAAGAAAGAAGACTTGAAAGCGCATTTGGCATTCCTGGAAGAAGCGAAAGAACGCGATCACCGCAAAATCGGGAAAGAACTGAATTTGTTCATGAACTCCCAAAAAGTCGGCCAAGGCTTGCCAATGTGGCTGCCAAAAGGCGCGACCATCCGCCGCATCATCGAGCGCTATATTGTCGATAAAGAAGAACGCCTGGGCTATGACCACGTCTATACGCCGGTAATGGGCAGCGTTGACTTATACAAAACAAGCGGACACTGGGATCATTACCAGGACGATATGTTCCCGGTTATGCAAATGGACAACGAAGAATTGGTGCTTCGCCCAATGAACTGCCCGCACCATATGATGATTTACAAGCAAGGCATCCATTCATACCGCAACTTGCCGATCCGCATCGCGGAACTTGGGCTTATGCACCGCTATGAAATGTCCGGTGCACTTTCCGGCCTCCAGCGTGTACGCGGCATGACGTTAAACGATGCACACATCTTTGTGCGTCCGGACCAGATCAAAGAAGAATTCAAGCGCGTGGTCAACTTGGTTATCGAAGTGTATAAAGACTTCGACATCAAAGATTATTCATTCCGCTTGTCTTACCGCGATCCGGAAGACACAGAGAAATATTTCGATGATGACGCGATGTGGAACCGTGCTCAGGCCATGTTGAAAGAAGCAATGGATGATTTGGGGCTGCCGTACACAGAAGTGGAAGGCGAAGCGGCATTCTACGGCCCGAAAGTGGATGTCCAAGTGAAAACAGCGCTTGGCAAAGAAGAGACTTTGTCGACTGTCCAGCTTGATTTCCTATTGCCGGAGCGTTTTGACCTTTCGTATATCGGAGAAGACGGCAAACAGCACCGTCCGGTTGTTATCCACCGCGGCGTCGTTTCAACAATGGAGCGTTTTGTGGCATTCCTGATCGAAGAATACAAAGGCGCCTTCCCGACATGGCTTGCACCGGTGCAAGTTGAAGTGATTCCGGTTTCGCTTGATGCCCACAGCGCCTATGCGAAGGAAATCCAGGAGAAAATGCAAAATCTTCGCTTGCGCGTTGATATCGACGAGCGCGACGAGAAACTGGGGTATAAGATCCGCGAAGCCCAGATGCAGAAAGTTCCTTATATGCTCGTGATTGGAGACCAAGAGCTTGAAAACGGTTCGGTCAATGTCCGCAAGTACGGCGAACAGAAATCGGAAAGCATGCCGTTTGATGACTTCCTGAAACTGATCCAGAGCGAACTTCGCTAAAAGTGTTGACATGCATATAGGTGCATGGTATTATGAATAAGGTTATAGAATACTTATATGTGCAAAGCAGGAGCACCCGCTTCTCACCTGATTGACGTATTGTTGGCAGGTATACACGATTGACTACTACACGCATGCGTGCGTGTGTCATATTTGCGGGTGGACCTCTGTGGTCCACCCGCTTTTGTTTTGGATCGGAACCTGTAAGCCGACAACGTCCGTCGGTTCATGCATTTAAGCTATTCGCGACACTATCCGGAGGTGGATTAATATTAGCAAAGACATCAATGTAAACGAAGGTATTCGTGCACGTGAATTACGGGTTATTGATCAGAACGGTGAACAACTCGGCATTAAGACACGTAACGAAGCACTTGAAATTGCTGCTCGTGTCAACTTGGATCTTGTACTTGTGGCTCCTCAAGCTAAGCCGCCGGTCGCACGCATCATGGACCATGGTAAATTCAAGTTTGAACAGCAAAAGAAAGATCGTGAAATCCGTAAAAATCAAAAAGTCATCGTTGTTAAAGAGGTTCGTTTGAGCCCGACGATCGACGCGCATGATTTTGATACGAAACTTCGCAATGCGATCAAGTTCCTTGAAAAAGGCGACAAAGTTAAAGCATCAATCCGTTTTAAAGGCCGTGCCATAACGCACAAAGAAATCGGACAACGCGTTCTTGAGCGCTTCGCTGAAGCGTGTAAAGAAGTGTCTACGGTTGAACAGCGCCCTAAAATGGATGGCCGCAGCATGTTCTTGATGCTAGCGCCGACACACGAAAAAGAATAATAGTACAATTGTTTAGGAGGAACTCGAAATGCCGAAAATGAAAAGCCACCGCGGTGCGATGAAACGTTTCAAGAAAACTGGAACTGGTAAAGTAAAACGCAACCGTTCACACACAAGCCACTTATTTGCAAACAAATCGACTAAGCAAAAGCGTCACCTTCGCAAAGGGAAACTTGTTTCTGCAGGCGATTTGAAACGCATCAAATCACTTATTTACAACATGAAGTAAGAAAAGCGCAAGCCCCTGTTGAATCTGGGTGCTGGGCTACACAAAACAAAAATCGAATTTTTCATATTCAAGCAGGAGGTAATGTATTATGCCACGCGTAAAAGGTGGAACAGTGACGCGCCAGCGTCGTAAAAAGGTAATCAAATTAGCAAAAGGTTATTACGGTGCGAAGCACATTCAATATAAAGTAGCTAACCAACAAGTAATGAAGTCTGGTAACTATGCTTACCGTGACCGTCGCAACAAAAAACGTGACTTCCGCAGACTGTGGATCACTCGTATCAACGCAGCAGCGCGCTTGAATGATATTTCATACAGCCGCCTAATGCACGGCCTTAAAGTTGCGGGCATCGACATCAACCGCAAAATGCTAGCTGAAATCGCTGTATCTGATGCAGCTGCTTTCACAGCATTGGCTGATCAAGCTAAAAACGCAATGAACAAATAAGAAAAGCGGAAATGGCCGTCCAGGCCCGACAGGCATAAGACGAACCGGCGAAGCGGCGCTATTTGCCGAACAGCCGGGTTGGCTTATGACCCCGAGGGTCTGGCCATTGCAGCTGGACAAATAAAAAAGACTGGCGAAAACTCGCCAGTCTTTTTTTATGGAGGTATTTATATGTTTGCAATCATCTTAGGTTATTTTGGAGCCGCATCCATTCTGGCGTTTCTTATGATGTACATAGACAAAAAGCAGGCAAGGCAGCACGGCCGAAGAATTCCGGAAAAGAATTTGTGGACCGCAGCTATTTTCGGCGGCGGCATCGGCGCGTATCTCGGCATGATGGTGTTCCGCCACAAAACGCGCCACACCAATTTCCGGGTCGGCTTTTTAATGCTGGCAGTCATTGACGCCGCTTTGCTCGTGTGGATTTATCAATCAATCAACGGAGGGTGAGTCCATCACCCTTCGTTTTTCATTAATTGCTCAATCGGATTTTTCCAGTTAATCTGGGCATCCGGGTAATTCATGGATATTTCTTTTTGGAGGAAATAGAAATCTTCTTTGCTGAATCCCTGCAGCTTATCCGGGTTTTCAGTCCAGACAAAAATGGACACCACTTCAAATGCATCCTCTGTCGTCCCCAAATACTTTTCCCCTTCAAACACCACACCGCGCATGGCAATGAAAAAATTCTTCCGGACATTATTCACGTCATCGTAAAAATAATAAGAGCCGTTTTCAACAGCCGCATCCAGTTTTCGCATCGGGTCCAAAATATAGCGGAGCAACCGGTAAAATACATAAATTATGATAGCAATAACAATGATGCGGATTAAAAAAGCCACATGAAGTCCCCCTGTCTCGAGTTGTTCTAATGTATAATATACGGATGAAAAGTATTTTGGTTTCAAGATTTTATTTATAAAAGGAGAATTTTTATGAATTTGCAAAAGTTATTTGTGATGCAGGAAGAATTGGACCGCTTTATCCAGGAAAACCAGGGAATCAAGGAAGATGTGTTCCGCAAAAAGTGC
Organism: Planococcus liqunii; assembly: GCF_030413595.1. Lineage (NCBI taxonomy): Bacteria > Bacillati > Bacillota > Bacilli > Caryophanales > Caryophanaceae > Planococcus > Planococcus liqunii. The sequence goes on from NZ_CP129238.1 coordinate 1,473,905, forward strand.
CTGGCATTGTTGGTGGAGCTCGCGGAACTGGCCAATGAAACCCGCTGCTTTAAGTTCTGGAGCACAAAAGGGCCGTCTGAAAAAGAAGTGATTCTCGAAGAGTATGTGGACTCGATCCATTTTCTTTTGTCGCTTGGCATTGAAAAAGACTTAACCAGTCTGGAAAACTGGCCGGAACCCGTTTCAGCAGAAGACCTGACGGAACTGTTTCTCGGGACCCAGGCAGCCATCCACAAATTTTCGGAAGATTATTCGATGGGGAATTATCAAGACATCTGGAGCTGGTATGGCGCCATAGCCACATCGCTCGGATTTACTTACGGCGAAGTGCTGGAAGCATACATCGCCAAGAACCAAAAAAATTATGACCGCCAGCACGAAGGATACTAGTTGAAATTTTTTGATAATGCGAAGCCTTTGTTTTATAATAAACGAGTACAACTATTTAGGGGGTCGAATTAATGACGAACATGGACGAAACATTAGGTATGCTCAAAGAATTGACCGATGCGAACGGAATTGCCGGAAACGAGCGCCAATCACGCGAAGTCATGAAAAAATACATAGCACCATTTGCTGATTCTGTTGAAATGGACGGACTGGGAAGCTTGATTGCACGCAAAGAAGGCGCGGCGGACGGCCCGAAAATCATGGTAGCCGGCCACTTGGATGAAGTCGGCTTTATGATTTCACAAATCGATGACAAAGGCTTCTTGAAATTCCAGACAGTCGGCGGCTGGTGGTCACAAGTGATGCTTGCGCAGCGAGTAACAATTACCACACGCAGCGGCAAAGAAGTCATCGGCGTCATCGGTTCGAAGCCGCCGCATATCCTTTCGCCGGAAGCACGCAAAAAACCGGTGGAAATCAAAGACATGTTCATTGATATCGGTGCCTCTTCACGCGAAGAAGTGAAAGAATGGGGCGTGGCTCCAGGGGATATGGTCACTCCGTATTTCGAATTCCACGTCATGAACAACGAAAAAATGCTTTTGGCAAAAGCCTGGGACAACCGCATTGGCTGTGCCATTGCGATTGATGTTTTAAAAGGCTTGAAAGGCGTCGATCATCCAAATACCGTCTTCGGAGTGGGAGCTGTCCAGGAAGAAGTCGGCCTTCGTGGGGCGAAAACAGCAGCAGCTTACATTCAGCCGGATATCGGCTTCGCCGTTGATGTCGGCATTGCCGGCGATACTCCGGGAATCACTTCCCAGGAGTCCACAAGCAAAATGGGTGCTGGCCCGCAAATCCTATTGTACGATGCGTCAATGGTATCTCACCGTGGATTGCGCGAACTTGTGGTTGATACGGCAGAAGAAGCCGGCATCCCGTACCAGTTCGAAACCATTGCTGGCGGCGGAACGGACGCAGGTTCGATTCACTTGACGGCAAACGGCGTTCCGTCTCTTGCAATCGGCGTCGCTACCCGTTACATCCACTCGCACGCAGGCATCCTGCACCGCGATGACTACGAAAATGCAGTGAAACTGATCATCGAAGTGATCAAAAAATTGGATAAAGACACAGTCGCTCGTATTACGTTTGAGTGAGTGATTGGAAACCTCCGCTTTTGCGGGGGTTTTTTTATTTTTTGGAGGCGACTGATCATAGAAACGCCATGAGTGATCATAAAACTCTCTTCAGTGATCATAGACTTTCAAAAAGTGATCATAGAAGTCGAGTGATGCTTGCCTTTTCGCTTTTCGCTCGCGAAAAGCCTCCATTTCCGCCTTTCATCTCGGTTTTCAAAACCTTTAGCCCTCCGCCCGCGGAGGGCTTTTAATATGCTTGGGCCGCATTCAGAGGCCCGATTAAATTAAAAAAATGTAAATAATACTTTACTTAATGTTAAGTATAATGTACATTATGTTATATAAACCGAACACGAAAACAAATAAAGGAGGAAGCGGATGCTGAAGAATCGGGTGAAGGAGCTGCGGGCGCGGTACGGATTTACGCAAAGTGATCTGGGCAAGCAAGTGGATGTCACGCGGCAAACGATTGCATTTATTGAAAAAGGGGAGTTTTCGCCGTCGATTACGCTGGCGTTGAAACTGGCGAAGGCGCTTCAAACAAATGTGGATGAATTATTCTGGTTGGAAGGGGATGAAGAAGATGAAAAATGATTTTCGATTGCAGTATCCGCTATGGCAGATGGGGTTTATTATTTTGCTCGGCGCATTTGCTTATGGGTTAAGCTCACCGATGACTGAAGTGGTCAATACAGAAACAGAGAACAGCATTATGATAAGCATAGGAGGAACACAAAGCCTCTTTGCAATGATTGCACTTCTGCTTTATTTCATCCTGCTTGCAGTATTCGCTTCTCAGCTTCGTAAGCACAATAAAAACAATCCGCACCAAAAAGTTTCCGCGTTTTCCATCCGGCCGCCTGAATATCTGGAGCAGGATGAAGGAATGACGTACATCACAAGAAAAGCGGCTCAAAAAGTGTATACCTTCATCACGTGGAGCCTGCCTTTATTAGCAGCTTTTGCCATCATCTTGCCGCTTCCGAAACTATTCATCATTTGGGGAATCTTACTGGTTGCGCTTGGCCAATACTGGATTTATTACCGTGAAGTCAGAAGCCATTTGAAGGAGGAAACAGAATGATCTACGAATATTTTCTTGTTTTTCTAGGAGCCGCGATACCGTGGTTTGAAATCGCACTGGTTATTCCGCTCGGCATCGTCTGGGGACTGTCGCCCCTATGGGTTATGGTATTGGCGTTTGTCGGCAATATGCTGACGGTTCTCGCGTTGATCGTCGGCTTTGACCGGTTCAAAGTCTGGTACCTTAAGCGGCAGGAAGCGAAAGGGAAGACGCAGAATAAAAAAAGCGAGCGGGCGAAAAAAATCTGGAATAAATACGGCCTGCCTGGGCTCGCGATGCTTGGTCCAATTTTGATCGGAACGCACATTGCCGCTTTCATCGGCATGACACTTGGAGCGACAAAAAAGAACACGACCATTTGGCTGACAATCAGCATCGCGGCTTGGACATTGACATTCGGCATTCTGACAGCACTTGGCTTTGACTTTTTCACGAGAGAACTTTAAGGCTTAAGCTGCAAGGCACCTGCGCTTTTCGATGTCCAGACTCCGGCGCCCAGATTCTCAGGGGCATAAGCCAACCCGGCTGTGCGGTAAATAGCGCCGCTTCGCCGATTCGTCTTATGTCCGTCGAATCTACATGGGCGCCTGCGCATTTCCATGGTGTCCAGCTCCGGTACCTAGGCCCTCGAGGTCGCTTCGGTCTTGGCCCGAATGGCAAAGGGCGCCATTCATGCCAAGCCCTCCAGCGCTTGTCGGGCCTTGCGAGGCACCTGCGCTTTTCTATGCTATACTTAATCTATTCTGAAATAAAGGCGTGAACGAAACTTGAAAAGAATCGAATCCACTCAAAACTCACTCGTCAAGCATTGGAAAAAGCTTGTCACTACACGGAAAGAGCGCGATAAATTTGCAGAATTTCTGGTGGAAGGCTTCCATTTGACGGAAGAGGCAGTGAAAAAGAAAAGCTTGATCAAATCCTTGATTGTCCGGGAAGGCGTCGACATTCCGGAAGAATGGGACGTATCGGATGTACCGCAATACTCAGTGACGGCCCAGGTAGCAAAAGAGATTTCGGAAACGGAGCACTCGCAAGGAATTTTCGCGCATTGTGCACAGCCGGAATTCTCGGAAGAAGAGCAGCAGACATGGACGAAATTATTGCTGATTGATGCAGTGCAGGATCCCGGCAATATCGGCACGATGATCCGCACGGCTTTGGCAAGCGGCATGGACGCCGTTGTACTTGGCAAAGGCTGTGCTGATCCGTACAATCCGAAAACGGTCCGGTCGACGCAAGGATCGAATTTCCAGATCCCGGTTGTCAAAGGGGATTTGGCGGAATGGCTGCCGGCATTAAAAGAGCGCAGCGTCGCGGTGTTTGGAACGGCACTCCTCAACGCAACACCGGTACATGAAGCTGAAAGTCAGGAGCAGTTCGCTTTGCTTGTCGGCAATGAAGGCAGCGGCGTGGATCCGGTCCTATTGCAGCAGACGGATCAGAACCTGGTGGTGCCGCTTTATGGCGCTGCTGAATCCTTGAACGTGGCTGTTGCAACGGGCATCTTGCTGTACAGCTTGGTGCCGAAAAACTAAGTTTGATTAAACTTACAGGATTTCGTATAATGAAAGAGTAAATAATGAAAAGCTGTGACTGGGAAGAGTACGTCGCGCGCATGCATAAAGGGAGTCTGCACCTTGACTGGGAGTGCGGATATGCAAAACGCCTCAGAAGTTCACCCCGCGAGCTGCCTGACGGGACCAGCAACAATGCTGTAAAGACAGGCCGGTGAAGAGCCGTTACGTAAATGAGTGATTGCGCCTTGTGTGCATTAACTAGGGTGGTACCGCGAATAAAGCCTCGTCCCTTTTCTGGGACGGGGCTTTTTACTGTTTAAAGGAGGAGAAAAGATGGAAGCACAATTGCAGGAATTGAAAACAGAAGCGCTGGAGAAAATTTCAGCGTCAACAAACGTGAAAGAATTGAACGATGTCCGTGTGGCGTATTTAGGGAAAAAAGGGCCGATTACGGATTTATTGAAAGGCATGGGGAAACTCCCGGCTGAAGAACGTCCGAAAATGGGGGCGCTTGTCAACGTCATCCGCGAGGAAGTGACGGCGTCTCTTGAAGAGCGCATGGCAATCCTGGAAGAACAGGCGATCAACGAGAAACTGCAAAGCGAAACAATCGACATCACCTTGCCGGGCCGCCCTGTAAAAACAGGAAACTCGCATCCGTTGACGCGCGTCGTTGAAGAAATCGAAGATCTTTTCGTTTCAATGGGCTACGAAATCGCTGAAGGCCCGGAAGTGGAAAAAGACTACTACAACTTCGAAGCTTTAAATTTGCCAAAAGGCCATCCGGCACGCGATATGCAGGATACCTTCTATATAACAGACGAAATCTTGCTGCGTACGCATACGTCGCCTGTTCAGGCACGCACGATGGAAATTAAAAAAGGCGAACCAATCAAAATCATTTGCCCCGGGAAAGTGTACCGCCGCGACAGCGATGACGCGACGCATTCACACCAGTTCACGCAAATCGAAGGATTGGTCATCGGCGAAGACATCCGCATGAGCGACCTTAAGGGGACGCTTCAAGTGTTCGCGAAGAAAATGTTCGGCGACGACCGCGAAATCCGTCTGCGCCCAAGTTTCTTCCCGTTCACGGAGCCGTCTGTTGAAATGGACATCTCCTGCTTCAAATGCGGCGGGTCGGGCTGCAACGTCTGCAAGAAAACCGGCTGGCTGGAAATTTTGGGTGCCGGCATGGTGCATCCGAACGTACTGGAAATGGCAGGCTACGATTCAAAACGCCTGACTGGATTCGCTTTCGGCATGGGGCCGGAGCGCATCGCTATGTTGAAATACGGTGTTGAAGACATCCGCCACTTCTATACGAACGACGTCCGCTTTTTATCCCAATTCCAACGCACTGAAGTTTAAGGAGGAAATAAAACATGTTAGTATCCATTAAATGGTTGAAAGATTATATAGATACACAAGGCTTGGCACCTGCAGATTTGGGTGAAAAAATCACGCGCTCCGGCATCGAAGTGGATGCGGTGATCGACCGTTCCCACGGCATGACAAATGTCGTAGTTGGCTACGTAGAATCATGCGTCAAACATCCGGAAGCGGATAAACTATCAATTTGCCAAGTAAACGTCGGCGAAGAAACAACACAGATCATCTGCGGTGCGCCGAACATTGCAGCAGGCCAAAAAGTCATCGTGGCTCGTCCAGGTGCTAGCCTGCCCGGCGGCATGAAAATTAAAAAGGCCAAACTGCGCGGCGAAGAATCAAACGGCATGATTTGCTCGCTTCAGGAACTGGGCATTGAAGGCAAACTCGTGCCTAAAGTGTATGCAGAAGGCATTTATGTATTGCCGGAAGATGCGGAAGTCGGAAGCGACGTTATTGCAAACTTCGATTTGGATGATACCGTGCTTGAATTGGGGCTGACGCCGAACCGTGCCGATGCCATGAGCATGCTTGGTGTGGCTTATGAAGTAGGAGCCATTCTTTCGGAAGACGTCAAATTGCCGGAATCAAGCTACACAGAAGCAGCTGATTCTGCGGAATCCATGTTGACGCTAAATGTTGATGCACCGGAAGCGAACCCGCTATATGTCGCGAAAGTGATCCGCAACATCGAAGTGAAGGAATCGCCGATGTGGCTGCAGCAGCGTTTGATGGCTGCCGGTGTCCGTCCGCACAATAACGTGGTCGACGTAACGAACTATGTCTTGATGGAATACGGCCAGCCGCTTCATGCGTTTGACTATGATTCATTAAAAACAGGGAATATCACGGTCCGCCAGGCAAAAGAAGGCGAAAAAATTACGACACTGGATGACACAGAACGCACCTTGTCTGCCCATAACTTGGTGATCACAAACGGTGAAGAACCCGTAGCGCTTGCAGGCGTAATGGGCGGAGCCAACTCGGAAGTCAGCGATTCGACAACGACAATTGTCATCGAATCCGCTTATTTCGCATCAGGTTCGATTCGCCAGACGTCGAAAGAACATGGCCTCCGCAGCGATGCAAGTTCACGCTATGAAAAAGGCGTTGACCCGAACCGCGTCATCCCGGCTGCAGAACGTGCCGCAAGCTTGATCGCGGAACTTGCAGGCGGCGAAGTGCTAGCAGGATCGCTTGTGTTCGATCAGCTGGACCGTGAAGAAAAAATCGTTAAAGTGTCTCCGGACTTTATCAATACACGTCTCGGCATGAAAATTCCATTTGAAGACATGATGGAAATCCTCGGTCGCTTGAAATTCAACACCGATGCTATCAATGGCCAACTGGTGATTTCCGTGCCGACACGCCGCCAGGACATTCAAATAGAAGAAGATGTGGTGGAAGAAATTGCTCGCCTCTACGGCTACGATGAAATTCCGGCAACGCTTCCGGTAACAGAAGCAGCTCCGGGCGGCTTGACGCCGTACCAGGAAAAGCGCCGCATTGTCCGCAAAGTGCTGGAAGGCGCGGGCCTTCTTCAGGCGACAACGTATTCACTGACGTCTGAGAAATCAGCGACGCAATTTGCTTTGACGGAAACGGAAACGACAAAACTGTTGATGCCGATGAGCGAAGAACGCAGTACGCTGCGCCAAAGCTTGCTGCCGCATTTATTGGAATCGGTATCGTACAACACGGCTAGAAGAATGGATTCTGTTGCCTTGTATGAAACCGGCGCCGTGTTCTTGAAAGCGGACGATGAATTATTGAATGAAGAAGAACATTTGGCAATCGCCATGACCGGTTTATGGCTCGATCATAGCTGGCAAGGAGAGAAGAAAGAAGTCGACTTTTTTGTGCTGAAAGGTATTGTCGAAGGCTTGGCGAATCGTTTAGGGCTTGAACTGGCATTTGAACGCGGCCAAATGGACGATCTGCATCCGGGACGCACCGCTTTCATCATGCTAAACGGCAATCGTGTCGGTGTCATCGGACAGCTTCACCCGAACGAACAGAAAGCACGCGACTTGAAAACGACGGTTGTGATGGAATTGAATCTATCTGCATTGCTGGACGTTCAGCCGGAGTCGCTTGTATACACACCGGTGCCGCGCTATCCATCCATTTCACGTGACGTTGCTCTGGTTCTTTCGAAAATCGTTGAAGCCGGAACGATCGAAGCGGTTATCCGCAACGCAGGCGGCAAACTGTTGAAAGACGTTCGCGTCTTTGACTTGTACGAAGGCGATAAGATGGAAGAAGGCAAAAAATCAGTGGCGTTCTCATTGACGTACTTCGATCCTGAAAAAACGTTAACGGATGAAGAAGTGACGAATGCACATGAGAAAGTTTTGAGTGCATTGACAGAAGTAGGCGCAGAGCTGCGCAGCTAAGGGATCAGGTAAAAAGAATTAAAAAGGGAAAGCGGAGTCTTTATGATTCCGCTTTCTCTTTTTAATTCTAAAAACATACTAAATGGGTTTTAAATTACAAATACAAATGAAATAAGAACCACTTAAAATTATTTAACTATGGTAAACTATTATTAAATGTTATTCTCTCTAGATAAAATAGCACGTTTTAAATTTAAACTGCATGAAAAGAGGAATTATATACAAATGAGAAATAAATCTCAAAATGAAAAAGGAATGACTTTAGTAGAATTATTAGCTGCCATAGTTTTGTTAGGAATAATACTTGTTGCATTTATGTCGTTTTTTACGCAATCCGCTAAATTTACTGCTCACAATCATGAGACCTTGACAGCTGTTCAAGTGGCGGAGCAAGTGGTAGCCGAAGTTAGGACAATTAGTAAAATTGAAGAAATGAAGAAAAGCATTAATACACTTCAAGGTAAAAAAATCACTGATGATATAACTTACACCCCATATGTAGTAACAATAGAAGAAGTAGAAGCTCCTGCATCCGTTAAGGAAAATTTGAAAAAGGCAATTATTACAGTGAAATCAATATCTGGTGCAGGAATAAATGAGCCTGAATTTAAAACGGAAATGTATATAAAGGTGAAATGATGAAAAATCAAAAAGGGATAACATTAGTAGAATTATTAGCAGTACTGGCTATTACAGGAATTATTATTGTTTTAATTTTCTCGGTTTTATTAACCGGATCAAATGCTTCTCATCGGACAGCTGCAAAACAACAAATGCAACAAGAGGCAAACTACATAGTAGAAGTAGTTAGGAATGAGTATTTAAAACTTCATGGCCCGAAAATCAATTTAAAAATAGAGGGAGTCGGCGAACAACAAAAATTGAAAATGGGAAGTCAAGTTATTTCCCGAGGATATAATTATAAAATAATAGAACCCGCTTCAGGCACCATTGATCCTACGATAAATTCAAATTTACAACTAGAATTGTCAGCCCCGAATTCAAAACCTTTTATTATTAAAACTACGCTCAGTAAATTGAGGTAAGGAGTTAACTTGTGAGATATAAATTAAACGAAAATGGGTACGCAATGTTGATGGTATTAATGTTGGTTCTGCTATTTACTGTTCTTGGTATGGGATTGTTTGCCATGAATTTAAATGCTTCCAAGCAGTTTAATATGAAAGAACAGCAAGTACAGGCAAGACATCAAGCTGAGATGGGATTGTTACACTACCACGCTGATCTAGTTAATAAAGTTAAAAATTATTCTTTCACTAAAAATAGCGGAGAATCGAATGATAATTCTATAAAAAGAAGCAGATATGAGTTGTGTGAAAAAATTAGAAGTGTCTCTGCAGCATCCGGCTCTGATTCTGCTATCAAATACGTTGTTAACACTTTAAGTGTAAGTGGTTGCAATTCAACCACTAGTAATGAAAAGATCATCGTCAGCGTCAACAGTAAAGGGAGTGCAAATAAGATAGAAAAAACCGTAAAAGGAACAATTTCACTCCAGCCTCCAGTGGTTGCTGACACTACAGGCATACCAGTAAAACCGGTAAAACCACCTGGTGTTCCTATAACTGATCAAAATAAAATGCCGGACATAGGGAATTATTATCAACATGTCGAAGTTACTGGACCTTTTACTACGAGAAAAGAACAACATCACTTCGAATCTTTTGTTATAAATACGAAAAATGAATCCGATCTAGCTCTGACAGTTGGACCGGGAAGTAAAGATACTATTAAAGTAGAGAAAGACTTTTACATTGGTGGAAAAATATATTCGAAAAACCACGTTTGTATTTATGTTAAAGGAAACCTTACAGTTTTAGGAAGCATCGAGTTGCAAAATAAAAGTGCGATTGTAGTATATGGGGATGCTTATTTTAAAGGAGGTGTTTTGCCTCTACATACTAATGCTAGCATTTATGTTGTAGGTAATACTTACGAGGGCATCGGTAAAAACCTGACAAGCAGTTATAAAAATTATGATCTTCCAAGTAGTGGTTGTAGTCTACCCCAAGGTTGGGAAGATCCAAAAAATGTAGTACCAGGCACTACTAGATACTATTGGGAAACAAATGAAGAATTAAATCCTGAGTATCTTTAAAAGTCGGAAATTTGATTATAAAAATTTAACTAGCTAATGTTTAGGAAAGCACATCTAACTTTTGTGATTTCCAATCAATAGTTAGATGTGTTTTTTATTTGAAATAATTCATGTTATGTTCAAAGGAAAGCGGATTCTATTACCTCCAGTGTTTTTTTGCTAAATCCTTCGCTTTCTTCGTATTCGCAAAATGCACTTTTGTCACCGACTGCAAAAACTCTTCACCGTGCTTCAACAAGATCTTCGCTGCCGCTTCGTCAACAATTTTACCGGCACCCTTCGGCAAAGTAACACCGGCTTTTCGGCTGAGTGCGTCCATTTCTTCCAGGAAAGCGACGCGGGCTATGATCGATGCGCAGGCAACAGACACATGAAGCCCTTCCGCTTTCGTGGAAAACAGGACGTTTTCACGGATGATTTCTTCTTCGTCTTTAATATGCTTGTAGTAGATGCCGCGTTCGGCAAACTGGTCGATCAGGATGGCGTCGGGTTTTTCCGGCGCGATCTTGCGGAGGACATGCTTCAAGGCCTGATTGTGCAGCAGCGCTTTGATTTTTCCTTGGGACCAGCCTTTGCTTTGGATAGTGTTGTATTTGTCGTTTTTCAAAGTCAGTACGCTATAAGTAAATGCTTCTTTTAAATCCGGCGCGATCTTTCGCATGTAGTCGTCGGTCAATTGCTTCGAGTCTTTTACTCCGAGTTCATGGGCGAGCGCCACTCCTTCGGCAGGCACGTAGCAGGCAGCGACTGTAATCGGCCCGAAAAAATCACCGGTTCCGGTTTCATCCGAGCCAAGAACGGATTTTTTCACGAAATCCGGCGGCAGCGTATCGCCGTTTGTGGAGGCGGTTTTAGCAGCGGAAGGGGAGGCGGAACCCCAGCGTGCCGCTTCACGTTCGGCGCCGGCGCCCTGGAACATTACCTTGCCGGATTTGTAGACGGTGACGACAGTATCGGCCAATTTCGCGGTAAAACGGATGTACGGCGCTTTCGCTGCAATTTGCTTGTTTTCGTAATGATTGATCACTTGGAGGAGACTTTCCTCTGGAAGTTGGAGCACGGTATTTGACATGGTGAGTCTCCTTTCTAATAATTCACATTCTGGTTCGGTTCATGTTATGATTATATATAGAATTTCTAAGGAGGGATGGTACATTGGCAGAGGATCACAAAATCCGCACTTCGGTAAAGATATATGGCTATACTTATAAAATCGTCGGCGCTGAGACTTCTGCACATATGGAGTCCGTCGCAACGATTGTGGACAAGAAGATGCGTGAAATCCATGCGGTGGCCCCATCTCTCGACAGTTCAAAGCTCGCTGTACTGACAGCAGTCAATACGGTACATGATAATCTTAAACTGAAAGAGCGGGTAGAACAATTAGAAAATGAATTGAGAAAGTTGAAGGGTTGACGGACATGCTTGATATTATTTTATTGATTTTGCTGATTGGCGGCATCATTGTCGGCGCCAAAAGGGGTTTGGTGCTGCAGCTGATCCACATGGTAGGGTTTATTGTCGCACTCGTCGTTGCTTATCTTTACTACAAACCCCTGGCTGATTATTTTGTGCTGTGGGTGCCATATCCGGTTGTCAATGATGAATCACGGTTTACTATCGCCATCGAACAGCTTGATCTGGATCAGACCTTTTACCAGCTTTTCGCTTTTGCGCTGATTTTCTTCGTGGTGAAGTTCGGTTTGCAGCTGATTGCAACGATGTTCGATTTTCTCAAATATCTGCCGGTCCTTGGATTTGTCAGCAGAATATTAGGGGCGGTTTTAGGATTTGTCGAAGTATACATACTCCTGTTCATTTTCATTTACGTGTTTGCGCTGCTTCCCATGGATGCGGTCCAAAGCCAGCTCGAGAACTCAGGCATTGCGCAGTCGATGCTCGAACGAACGCCTTATTTCTCTGAGAAAGTAAAAGAATGGTGGTATATTTATACGTAACCAAAAACTTCTCTCTTGCCGAGGGAAGTTTTTTTAAGTCAAAATTATTGGAGGGCTCTGGGATGAATAAAAAAATTATCATCAGAACACTTGAAAAAATTGCATTGTATATGGAACTTAAAGGGGAAAACCCGTTCAAAGTATCGGCATTCCGAAAAGCGGCACAGGCGCTTGAACTTGATCAGCGCAGCCTTGACGAAATCGACGATGTGACAAAACTGAAAGGCATCGGCAAAGGGACGGGCGACGTCATCATCGACTTGATGGAGAACGGCAAATCGTCTGTGCTGGAAGAGCTTCAGGAAGAAGTGCCAAAAGGGCTTGTGCCGTTGATGAAGTTGCAGGGTATGGGCGGCAAGAAAATCGCCAAGCTCTATAAAGAACTGGGCATTGATTCCGCTGAATCGTTGAAACAGGCGTGCCTTGACCACCAGATCCAGAAACTGCCAGGCTTCGGGCCGAAATCCGAAGACAAGATTTTGAAAGAATTGATGGAATTCGATTCCAAACCGGGGCGCCACCCAATCTGGAAAACAGAAGAAGCAGTGGAGTTTATCAATGGAGTTTTGTCAGAGATCAAAGAAGTCAGTGAATACTCGGTGGCGGGCAGCTACCGCCGCACGAAAGAAACAAGCAAGGACCTTGATTTTATTGTTGCCACCGCACAACCGGCAGCCGTTAAAGAGCAATTGCTTGCCGCCTTGCCGATTCAGGAAACCATCGCTTCGGGGGATACAAAGGTTTCTGTGACAGTGGAATTCCAGGATCCGATCGACATCGATTTCCGCCTTGTGGCGCCGGAAGAATTCGTTACGGCATTGCATCACTTTACGGGATCGAAAGACCATAACGTGAAAATGCGGCAGCTTGCGAAATCGCAGAATAAGAAAATCAGTGAATACGGCGTAGAGCAGGAAGACGGAACGGTGGCGACATTTGCGTCCGAAACCGACTTTTATGCTCATTTTGGCTTGCCGTTCATTCCACCGACGGTGCGGGAAGACGGCCGGGAACTGGATTTGTTGGATGACATTCCGCAGCTGGTCGAGTTGGTCGACATCCAAGGCGATATGCACATGCACACGACTTGGTCGGATGGAGCCCACTCATTGACCGAAATGATTGATGCATGCCGTGCTCATAATTATAATTATATGGTCATCACCGACCATTCCGAGTACTTGAAAGTCGCCAACGGCTTAACCCCGGAGCGCTTATTGAAACAGAACGCGGAAATCCGCGAGCTGAATAAAAAATACGATGACATCGAAGTACTTTCAGGAACTGAAATGGACATCCTGCCGGACGGTACGCTCGATTTTGACGATAGCGTGCTCGAACAGCTTGATTTTGTCATCGCAAGCATTCATTCGAGTTTTCAGCAGCCACAGGAACAGATTATGGCTCGCCTGTTGACGGCGATGAAAAATCCGCATGTCGACATGATTGCCCACCCGACGGGCCGCATTGTTGGACAGCGGGGCGGGTACGATCCAGATATGGAGCAGTTGCTCGACTGGGCAAAAGAATATGGCAAAATTGTCGAACTCAATGCCAGTCCGTATCGTTTGGACTTGGCAGTGGAACACCTGGAAATGGCGCAGGAAAAAGGCGTGCCGGTAGCCATCAATACGGACGCACATGCCATTGAACAGCTCGACGTTATGGCCATCGGTGTCCGCCATGCCCAAAAAGCCTGGCTGAAAAAGGACAACGTCGTCAACACATGGCCGTTTGAAAAACTGAAAGAATACCTGAAAAAATAGGAGGGGTCTCGCTTGATCGCTGAACGCGCATTGAGAACGCTCGAATTTTATAAAATCCGCGATGAAGTGGCAAAATACTGCACGTCTTCGCTTGGAAAAGCCAAAATCGATGAGCTTTTGCCATCGACCGATATCAATGAAGTCAACCGCCTTCTGGAAGAAATGGACGAAGGAGCGCAGGTGCTCCGCGTAAAAGGGAATGTGCCGATGGGTGGCATTTTCGACATCCGTATGCATGCAAAACGCGCACAAATCGGCGGAAGTTTGAGCCCGATGGAATTGATGGAAGTTTCATCGACAATCCGGGCAAGCCGCATCCTTCGACAGTTCTTTGAAGGCATCCGCGAAGAAGGGGATATAAAGATCCCCCACTTCCTGGAGAAAAAAGAATCGATGCCGATTCTAACTGCGCTGGAACATGACATCAATATGTGCATCGATGACAACGGCGGGGTACTGGATAGTGCCAGTTCCACGCTGCGCACGATCCGCCAGCAGCTGCGCGCCCAGGAAAGCCGGGTGCGCGAACGCCTGGAAAGCCTGATCCGCGGCAAAAACGCATCAAAAATGCTGTCGGATTCGATTGTCACGATCCGCAACGACCGCTACGTGATTCCGGTTAAACAGGAGTACCGCAGCCATTACGGCGGCATCGTCCATGACCAGTCGTCATCCGGACAGACCTTGTTTATTGAGCCGGACGCAGTCGTCCAAGCCAATAACGAAGTACGCCGTTTGAAAATGAAAGAAAAAGAAGAAATCGACCGCATTCTCCAAATGCTTTCGGCCCAGGTGCAGGAAGTGGCGCATGAGCTTTTTGAGCTGGTCGAAGTGCTTGGCGAAATCGATTTGATTCTCGCAAAAGCCAAATACGGTTCGGCAAAGAAATGCTCCAAACCGGAAATGAACACAGAAGGCCACATCAATTTAAGGAAAGCCCGCCATCCGTTGATTCCAATCGACGAAGTGGTGGCAAACGACATCGAATTCGGCCGGGATGTAACGGCAATTGTCATTACCGGGCCGAACACGGGCGGGAAAACCGTCACCTTGAAAACCGTCGGCCTCTTTACGCTGATGGCGCAGGCTGGGATTCCAATCCCGGCGCTTGACGGTTCGGAACTTGCCGTTTTCGACCAGGTCTTTGCGGACATCGGAGACGAGCAGTCAATCGAACAAAGCTTAAGTACGTTTTCTTCACATATGGTCAATATTGTCGATATCTTAACGAAATTCGATGAACAATCACTGGTGATCTTTGATGAGCTGGGTGCCGGTACGGATCCGCAGGAAGGTGCAGCCCTAGCTATCTCGCTTCTTGATGAAGTGCACGGCCGCGGCGCACGCGTCATCGCGACGACGCATTATCCGGAACTGAAAGCTTATGCCTACAACCGGCCGGGTGTCGAGAACGCCAGTGTTGAATTTGACGTGGAAACCTTGAGCCCGACTTACCGCTTGCTGATCGGTGTGCCAGGGCGAAGCAATGCGTTTGAGATTTCGAAGCGCCTCGGCTTGCCTGAACACATCATCAAACATGCCCAGAGCTTTACCAGTACGGACCGCAGAGAAGTCGATTCAATGATTGCGTCTCTTGAAAAGAGCCGGAGAGAATCGGAGCGGGACGCCGAGCAATCCAAGGAGCTTTTGGAACAAGCGGAGCATCTGAAAAATGATTTGGAAGAGCAATTAAAGCAATACGAAAACCAGAAAGAGAAGCTGGAAGAAAAAGCGAAAGAAAAAGCGCGCAAAATTGTTGAACAGGCGACAAGAGAAGCGGAAGGCGTCATGTCCGAACTGCGCAAAATGCAAATGGACCAGGCGTCGAGCATCAAAGAACATCAGTTGATTGACGCCAAAAAACGCCTGGAAGCGGCAATGCCTGAGAACCGCGTATTGAAAAAAGCGGCAAAAGCCAATCAAACACGGGAACTGAAGCCAAACGACGAAGTGAAAGTCATTTCATTCGGCCAAAAAGGGACGCTGGTGGAAAAAGTATCCGCCAACGAATGGATTGTACAAATCGGCATCTTGAAAATGAAATTGCCTGAAACGGATCTTCAATACACTAAGCCCGAAAAACAGAAAGAAACAAGAACGATGGCTACGCTGAAAAACCGGGATAGCCATGTCAAACTGGAATTGGATCTTCGCGGTGAACGGTATGAAGACGCAATAGTCCGTGTTGAAAAATACATCGATGATGCGTTACTATCTAATTACCATCAAGTTTCAATCATTCATGGAAAAGGGACGGGAGCTCTTCGCCAAGGCGTCCAGCAATACTTGAAAAAACATCCGCGAGTGAAAAGTTACCGCTTCGGCGAAGCGGGAGAAGGCGGCTCTGGCGTAACAGTCGCTGAATTAAAGTGATTCAGTATAGGGGAGAATGAGGCATGTCAGAAACAGGTTTTTGGACGCATCCGCTGGTAGAAACAGCTGGATACTTCAGTGTGGTTGTATTGTGTTTAATCGTTTCCATGGTGATTTTTGAAATCGTCACCAAGTATAAAAACTGGGAAGAAATTAAAAAAGGGAATTTGGCAGTAGCGATGGCAACCGGAGGCAAAATTTTCGGAGTTACAAACATCTTCCGTTTTTCCATTGAAGAGCATAACTCGCTGGCGCAAATGATCGGCTGGGGGCTGTATGGATTTTCGCTGCTGATTTTTGCGTACCTGCTGTTTGAATTTCTGACGCCTAAATTCAATGTGGACCAGGAAATTGAAAATGACAACCGCTCCGTCGGTTTTATTTCATTGACCATTTCAGTCGGACTGTCTTACGTCGTTGGCGCAAGTATTTAATAGGAGTTGTGGGCAATGGAAAACCTGATTAAAATATTATTTGTTTTTTGCGTGTTATTCATCATTGTGGGAATTGTTTTTCTGTTCCTGATTTAGAAACAAAACGGCCAGCCCATTGCTGCGCCGTTTTTTTATTGGACTAAAAGTGAACGGATGAAGAAGCTGAAAAGATAAATTTACGAATATCAGAAATGAGCCATCATTCACTATTGAAAGCGCTATCAAGAAACGCTATAATAAAAATAGGAATATTCGCACTATTGCAGAGTTTAAAAGGGGGAAAAAAGAATGACTGAAAAGCCGTGGCTCGCCCATTATCCGCCGGAAGTGCCTCACACTCTTTCGTATCCAAGCATGCCAGTCCAGGAATACTTAACACATGCATATGAAAAGTTTCCGGAAAAAGTGGCCATTCACTTTTTAGGAAAAGACGTAACTTACCACGAACTGTACGATTCCTCAAAACGCTTCGCCAATTACTTGCAGACGCTTGGCATCAAAAAAGGGGACCGCGTTTCCATTATGCTGCCCAATTGTCCGCAAGCTGTGATCAGCTTTTACGGAGTCTTGTATGCCGGCGGCGTCGTAGTCATGACCAACCCGCTTTATACCGAAAGGGAAATCGCTTATCAGATGAACGATTCAGGCGCCAAGGCCATTGTATCGCTCGATATTCTGTTCCCGCGCATTTCGAAAGTGGTCAAGGAAACAAAGTTGGAAAACGTCATCATTACCGGCATCAAAGACTACCTGCCGTTCCCTAAAAACCTGGTCTATCCGATGGTGCAGAAAAAACAGTACGGCATGACGGTGAAAGTCGAACACCGGGGCATCAACCATTTGTTTACGGAAATCATGAAAACCGCTTCAACCGAAGTCGCGAAAACGCCGTTTGATTTTGAAGAGGATTTAGCGCTTCTACAATATACCGGGGGCACTACCGGTTCACCAAAAGGGGTTATGCTAACGCATAAAAACTTGATTTCCAATGCGACGATGTGCGACAGCTGGCTGTATAAAGGAACAAATGGCGAAGAAACGATTATGGGCATCATTCCGCTGTTCCATGTATACGGATTGACGACCGTCTTGATTCTTTCCGTCATGCAAGGCAACCGCATGGTGCTATTGCCGAAATTCGAACCGGAAACGGCATTGAAGACGATCAACAAGCAAAAACCGACGCTGTTCCCTGGGGCGCCAACGCTTTACATTGGCTTGATGAACCATCCGGATATCGGAAAATACGATTTGTCATCGATTGAAGCCTGCCTCAGCGGTTCTGCACCTCTCCCTGCGGAAGTTCAAGAGAAGTTTGAAAAGCTGACTGGCGGAAAACTGGTGGAAGGCTACGGGCTGACGGAAACTTCACCGGTTACGCATTCCAATTTGCTGTGGGGAGAACGGGTTAAAGGTTCGATTGGAATGCCGTACCCGGATACCGACTGCAAAATTTTCCTTCCTGGAACCACTGATCCGGTGCCGAACGGCCAAATTGGTGAAATAGCGATCAAAGGGCCGCAAGTGATGAAAGGCTACTGGAACCGCCCTGAAGATACAGCTGCAACCATTGTAGACGGCTGGCTCTTGACTGGCGACCTTGGGTACATGAATGAGGAAGGGTTCTTCTTTATCGTCGACCGCAAAAAAGACATGATCATCGCCGGCGGTTTTAACATCTATCCACGCGAAATTGAAGAAGTGCTGTATGAACACGAAGCCGTTCAGGAATGCGTAGTTGCCGGAGTGCCGGATGCCTACCGCGGAGAAACGGTGAAAGCATACATTGTGCAAAAAGAAGGGTATAATGTATCAGAAGAAGAATTCAACACGTATTGCCGAGAGCATCTAGCTTCGTTCAAAGTACCGCGCATTTACGAGTTCCGCAAAGAGCTGCCAAAAACAGCAGTCGGAAAAATTCTGCGGCGTTCACTGGTTGATGAAGAAATTGCCAAGCAGGACGAAGCCGTGCCATCGTGACAAAGAGAAATTGCAATCAGTGGGGATTTTCTCCGTCCCTGCTGATTGCGAGTCCATCCATTCGAACTTTTACGGCCAGCAGATCTTTCGCTTGAAGAAGTGGGAGAGTTACTGGCTGTTAAAGCAGACAAAAGCTTGACACAATAGTAAATTAACTATAATATGAAAATATGAATGAACCGCCATTCATATTTTCATATTTTTTTTGGGTGGTGATGAATTGGTAAAGAAGGATAAACCGAAATACAAGCAAATCGTTGATGCAGCAGTGATTGTTATTGCTGAAAATGGCTATCATCAAGCGCAGGTCTCGAAGATTGCGAAACAGGCCGGAGTTGCGGACGGAACGATTTATTTATATTTCAAAAACAAAGAGGATATCCTCATTTCTGTTTTTCAGGAAAAAATGGGCATGTTCGTCGAGAAGCTGGAACACATTCTTACACAAGAAGTATCGGCTTCCGAAAAGCTCCGGTTGATGATCGAAAGCCACTTCGGACTTCTTTCAGGCGATCTGCATCTCGCCATCGTCACCCAGCTCGAACTCAGGCAGTCCAACCATGAGATCCGCATGAAAATAAATGGTGTGTTGCGGGAATATTTATTGCAGATGGACAAGATTTTAGTCAAAGGGATGGAAGATGGCGAATTTGACAAAGATATGGACATCAGACTCGCAAGGCAAATGGTTTTTGGTACAATGGATGAGACGATTACCACTTGGGTAATGAACGATCATAAATATGATTTAGTCGATTTGGCGCCGAAAGTTCATCGCTTGTTGATGAAGGGGATGCGCGCTTAAAGAAAGGGGCTCATTGGATGGAATTTATCAGTTGGAAAAAAGAAGACGGTGTGGCGATAGCTACAATCAACCGCCCGCCGGCAAATGCTTTATCGCGTTCACTCATTCTTGAAGTGGACCAGCTGTTGAACGAAGTGGAAAATGACGATGAAGTCCGTGTGGTCTTATTGCACGGAGAAGGCCGTTTCTTTTCTGCTGGAGCAGACATCAAAGAGTTTACAGAAGTTTCTTCAGGCGAAGAATTTTCGAAATTATCAGCGAGTGGCCAACAGGTTTTCGAACGTGTTGAAACTTTCCACAAACCGGTGATTGCAGCAATTCACGGTGCAGCGCTTGGCGGAGGGCTTGAATTGGCGATGAGCTGCCACATGCGATTCGTTTCAGAAAATGCTAAACTGGGATTGCCGGAACTTCAGCTTGGGCTGATTCCTGGTTTTGCAGGCACACAGCGTCTGCCGAGATACGTCGGAGTGGCGAAAGCAGCTGAAATGCTGTTGACGAGCGATCCGATTTCAGGCACGGAAGCGGCTCAACTGGGGCTTGCGAACCGGGCTTATGCCGAAGAGGACTTACTTTCGGAAACGCTTTCAATTGCAAAGAAAATTGCGAAGAAAAGCCCGGTATCGGTAAAAGCGGCAATCCAGATGCTGCAATACGCGAAGCCTGCTTCTTATTTTGAAGGGGTAGACGCCGAGGCGGAATCATTCGGCACCGTCTTCGTATCGGAAGACGCAAAAGAAGGCATCCAGGCTTTCCTGGAAAAACGCGAAGCACAATTTAAAGGGAAATAATACTTGGGAGGTTTACGTTCATGAACATTTATGTATTGGTAAAACGTACGTTTGACACAGAAGAAAAAATCGTCGTTTCTGGTGGCAAAATCCAGGAAGACGGCGCGGAATTCATCATTAATCCATACGATGAATACGCGATTGAAGAAGCCATCACTGTCCGCGATGAGCACGGCGGGGAAGTAACAGTTGTCACAATGGGCGGAGAAGAAGCTGAAAAACAGCTGCGCACAGCATTGGCTATGGGTGCTGACAAAGCAGTTTTGATCAATATTGAAGATGATTTAGAAGAAATGGACCAGTTTACTTCTGCGTACATACTGGCTGAATACTTGAAAGACAAAGAGCCGGATCTGATTTTGACAGGGAACGTCGCTATTGACGGCGGATCTGGACAAGTCGGGCCTCGCGTAGCTGATTTGCTCGGCATCAACTACGTAACAACGATCACTGATTTGAAAATCGATGGTTCTACTGTAACGATCGTCCGCGACATCGAAGGGGATGCAGAAGAACTTGAAACGTCATTGCCATTGTTGGTAACTGCACAGCAAGGCTTGAACGAACCGCGTTATCCATCACTTCCAGGAATCATGAAAGCAAAGAAAAAGCCGCTTGAAGAACTGGAACTGGATGACCTGGATATCGAAGAAGACGATGTAGAAGCGAAAACAGAAACAATTGAAGTTTACTTGCCGCCGAAAAAAGCTGCAGGCCGCGTCCTTGAAGGCGATTTGACAAACCAAGTATCTGAATTGGTCAGCCTGCTTCGCAACGAAGCGAAAGTTATATAAAGAAAAGCGGAAATGGCCGTTAAGGTCCGACAGGCATAAGGCGATTCAGCGAAGTGGCGCTTTTTGCCACACAGCCGGAACGACTTATGACCCCGAGGGCCTGGCCATTGAAGCTGGACAATAAGAAAAGCGGAGGCGACCGTTTAGATTCGACAGGCATAAGACGATTTGGCGAAGCGGCGTGTTTTCAGCCGCACAGCCAAAGTGGCTTATGACCCGAGAATCTGGTCGCCGCAGCTGGACAATAAGAAAAGCAGAGGTCCCGTTCAGCCCCGACAAGCGCTGGAAGACTGGGCAGGGATGGCGCTCTTTGCCATCACAGACCTGTCTGAAGCGTCTCGAGGAGCTGGGCACCGGAGCTGGACAATAAAGAAAAGCGGAAGCGACCTGATAATTAGCTTGCTTCATCTTTAACCGCAACGATTTCGTTCCATACATTTTCACATCTACTTAGGGGGTAAACGGACTATGTCGAAAAAAGTATTAGTATTGGCGGAAACGCGCGAAGGCGCGTTGCGCAATGTCTCATTCGAAGCAATTGCTGCTGCAAAACAAGTTTCTGATGGCGGAGAAGTGGTAGCTGTCCTGCTAGGGGACGCTGTCAGCGAATTTGGAGCAGAATTGGTAAACTACGGTGCGGACCGTGTAGTAACAGTCGAACACCCGCATTTGAAGCACTATACATCTGATGGCTATGGCCAGGCACTTATGGCAGTTGTCGAACAGGAAAGCCCGGAAGCACTTGTTTTCGGCCACACAGCGGTCGGCAAAGACTTGTCGCCGAAAATTGCAACGAAGTTGCAATCCGGTTTGATTTCTGACGTAACTGCTATTGAAGGCGAAGGCGATGATGCTGTATTTGTTCGTCCGATCTTCTCTGGTAAAGCGTTTGAAAAAGTGAAAAACAAAGATGGTGTGTTGTTCTTCACGGTACGTCCGAACAACATCGCACCGCTTGCAAGAGAAGAACGTTCAGGCGACGTTAGCTCATTGTCTGTTGACATCACAAACTTGCGCACAATCATCAAAAACGTTGTCCGCAAATCCGCTGAAGGGGTTGACCTTTCCGAAGCGAAAGTGATTATTGCAGGAGGCCGCGGCGTGAAGAGTGCAGACGGTTTTGCACCGCTTCAGGAATTGGCGAACTTGCTTGGCGGCGCTGTAGGCGCTTCGCGTGGAGCTTGTGACGCGGATTACGTGGACTACTCGCTGCAAATCGGCCAAACAGGAAAAGTGGTAACACCGGACCTTTACATTGCAGCCGGCATTTCAGGAGCCATCCAGCATTTGGCTGGCATGTCCAACTCGAAAGTCATCGTGGCAATCAACAAAGATCCAGAAGCGAATATTTTCAAAGTCGCAGATTACGGCATCGTGGGCGACTTGTTTGAAGTTATTCCAATGTTGACTGAAGAATTTAAAAAGGTTATGTAATATAGAAATTTAAAAGAAAGGGGTTGTCTAGAAAGTCATTTTACCGACTTTTTAGATAACCTCTATTTCTTTTAAAGATTATATAGTGCCTTCGCTCTTGTTATATAGAAGCCGAACTTTAATGCAGTAAATAGTGAAATGAGCGAAAGGCAGCGACTCCTGCGGGATAGCACGAGCTGAAGAAACTGGACTGAGCGAAGCGAAGGAAGCGGCTGAAGCCGTGCCCGCGGAAAGCGTCTGGCTGAAGCGAATGAAACGGCTTAGTTTTCCGTTTATTCCCCGTATTTTCCGGGTAAAGAAGCATTAGGCAAATAAATAGCTAGGCGAATTTCGGCATGCTATAATCAGAGCATAGTTTGGTTACACTACTAAGGAGGAATTATTCATGGCAATTGTACACGGAACAGATCAGAACTTTTCACAAGAAATCTCAGAAGGTTTAGTATTAGTAGATTTTTGGGCTACATGGTGCGGACCTTGTAAAATGATTGCTCCAGTATTGGAAGAATTAGACGCTGAAATGAGCGATAAAGTAAAAATCGTAAAAGTAGACGTCGACGAAAACCAAGAAACTGCCGGCAAATACGGCATCATGTCAATTCCGACTCTTCTATTGATGAAAGACGGAGAAACAGTTGACAAAGTGGTTGGATTCAGACCAAAAGAAGCTTTGGCAGAATTGGTTAATCAACACGCATAATTCTAAACCGGGTCCTGGTGGCCCGGTTTTTTAATAGGGTGAGACTATGGCAAACGAACTGATTCAACATAAATTAGCAATCCTTCCCGACCAGCCCGGCTGTTATCTAATGAAAGACCGCCAAAATACGATTATCTATGTCGGCAAGGCAAAGGTGCTGAAAAACCGCGTGCGGTCGTATTTTACGGGAAGCCATGACGCCAAAACGCAGCGGTTGGTAGGGGAAATCGTGGATTTTGAATATATCGTCACCAATTCCGAAAAAGAAGCATTGATTTTGGAATTGAATTTGATCAAAAAGCATGATCCGAAATACAATATCATGCTGAAAGACGACAAAACCTATCCGTACTTGAAAATTACGGGTGAGCGCCATCCGAAGTTGATCATTACGCGCCAAGTTAAGCGCGATAAAGGCAAATACTTCGGACCTTATCCAAATGCCTACGCGGCAAGTGAAACGAAGAAATTGCTCGACCGGCTGTATCCGCTCCGGAAATGCCACACGATGCCGGACCGCGCCTGCCTTTATTACCATATGGGGCAGTGCCTGGCGCCGTGCATCAAACCGGTGGAAAAGGAAACATACCAGGAAATGATCGACGGCATTACGAAATTCCTGAACGGCGGATTCCGGGAAGTGAAAGAGCAGCTCGTCGAAAAAATGTCTGAGGCTTCCGAAAACCTGGAGTTTGAGCGGGCGAAGGAATACCGCGACCAAATCTCGCATATTGAAACGGTTATGGAAAAACAGAAAATGGCGATGAACGATTTTACCAACCGCGATGTATTTGCCTATGCAGTCGACAAAGGCTGGATGTGCGTGCAGGTGTTTTTCGTGCGCCAAGGCAAACTGATCGAACGGGACGTTTCGCTGTTTCCGCTGTACCGCGACCCGCAGGACGAATTCATGACGTACCTCGGGCAATTCTACGAGCAGTCGCACCATATGAAACCGAACGAAGTGCTGGTGCCGGAAGGCGTCGATGCGGACCTGGTGCGCGAATGGCTTGATATCCGGGTGCTGGTGCCGCAGCGCGGCAAGAAAAAAGACTTGGTGGAACTGGCGAAGAAAAATGCCGACATTGCCATCAAGGAAAAGTTCGGGCTGTTGGAGCGCCAAGAAGAGCGGACGGTCGGAGCTTGCTTGGAGCTTGGCGAAGCGATGAATATCGCCACTCCACTCCGCATTGAAGCATTCGATAACTCGCATATTCAGGGAGCCGACGCCGTATCCGCGATGATCACATTTATCGACGGCAAGCCATCGAAAAAAGACTACCGCAAATACAAAACCCGCAATGCGTCAAAACCGGATGATTATGCCGCTATGCGGGAAGTGATTCGGCGCCGCTATTCGCGTGTGTTGAAAGACGGCCTGCCTTTGCCGGATTTGATTGTCATTGACGGCGGGAAAGGGCAAATGGAGTCCGCACGTGAAATCTTGGAAGACGAACTGGGCTTGTCGATTCCGATCGCCGGCCTGGCAAAAGACGCCAAGCACCAGACGTCCCAGCTGCTTTACGGAGATCCGATTGAAGTGGTGCCGCTGAAGCGTACGAGTGAAGCGTTTTATCTATTGCAGCGCATCCAGGACGAAGTTCACCGGTTCGTCATCACGTTCCACCGCCAGCTGCGCGGGAAGAATTCGATCCAGTCGGCCCTCGATAACTTGGAAGGCGTCGGGCCAAAACGCAAACAGCAGCTGCTGAAGCATTTCGGTTCCGTCAAGAAAATCAAAGAAGCGACAGTAGATGAGTTGAAGGAAGCGGGCATGCCGCTAAGCCTTGCGACATCCATCCAGCAGCATTTTGCCCAGCAGGCATTGCCAAGCGAGCAATAACATGCTATCGTAAAAACATAATTGAATCACTTGGAAAAGTGATGATAGAGGCGCGAACGTCAATAGTATCCATTCGGAGATTTGCAAAATCTGTGAGGTTTGGAAAAAGGGGCGGTCGCCGAAGTGTGCGGAGTGGTTGCAAACCCGTGTGCTGGTTCGGCATTTAAGAAGTGCCGGGCTGTCAGAGTCAATCTCTGGAGGGCTATCTCACATGGACGTTTTTCGTATTCGTACATGATAAAAGAGGTAGTTTGCTGCAGGCGCAGCGAGCTGCCTTTTTTTATTGCCAAACTTGGCATGCTGAGAGCCACATCTTAAAAATGTGGGAGTGAATGGACATGAAAACAGTCGTAATGAAATTTGGCGGGACTTCTGTGGCAACACCGGAAAAAATCATCGGTGTCGCCAAACGGGCAATCCGGGAAAAAGAAAAAGGCCATCGGGTCGTGATTGTTGTGTCCGCAATGGGCAAAACGACTGATACACTGCTAGCATTGGCAGGAGAGATATCAGCGGAGCCGTCAAAACGGGAAATGGACATGCTGCTCGCTACTGGCGAACAAGTGACCATTTCACTGTTGGCGATGGCGTTTAAATCGTTGGGCCATGAAGCGCTGTCGTTTACCGGCTGGCAAGCAGGCATTGAAACGGAATCTGTTCCGCGCAACGCCCGCATTGAAACCATCCACACCGAGCGGCTGGAACGGGTGCTTGATAACGGCTATATTTGTGTGGTTGCCGGATTCCAGGGAGTGGACCGGATCGGCAACATTACGACGCTTGGCCGCGGCGGTTCTGATACGACTGCTGTGGCGCTCGCTGCCGCACTTGGTGCAGACAAATGCGAGATTTATACCGATGTGGACGGTGTGTACACGTCCGATCCGCGTTCCGTGACCGGCGCACGCAAACTTGAGCAGATCTCGTATGACGAAATGCTTGAACTTGCCAATCTGGGTGCAGGCGTCCTGCATCCGCGTGCTGTAGAATTTGCGAAAAACAATAAAGTCCCGTTATCCGTCCGAGCCAGCTATTCGGACGAACCGGGCACAATCATACAAGAGGTGATCACTGTGGAGAAAAACTTAATCGTTCGCGGCGTTGCATTTGAACCGGGCATTGCACGGGTAACCGTTTCGTATAAAAAACCGTTCAATGGTTCACTGGCCAATATTTTTACGAAGCTGGCCGAACACCACATTGATGTGGACATCATTGTGCAAAGCATCACGGACGAATTTCCGCCGTCGGTGTCTTTCTCCATCAAAGAAGAAAGCCTCGAAGAAACAAAACGCGTACTGAACGAATTCCAGGAAGACATCCGCTTCTCAGCGGCGAATTACGAAGTCGGCTTATCAAAAGTTTCCATTGTCGGTTCCGGCATGGTTTCCAATCCTGGCGTGGCGGCGCAAATGTTCGACATTCTCCGAGTCCAGGGCATTCCAGTCAAAATGGTCAGTACGTCGGAAATTAAAATTTCCGTCGTCGTACCGGGAACGGATATGAAAGAAGCCGCCAATGCGCTGCACGATGCATTCGGCTTATCGGAATAAGCGAATAGAGGGAAAGCGTCCGCTCGTGAGCGGGCGCTTTTTTGTTTTGCTGATGCCCATGTATTAAGCGGTTCGGGTTTGCCTTCTGCTGGAGCAAAGAAGAACAGAGGATTTCATTTAGTGGATTGGACCGGATTACGAAAGTAAATGGCCAGTTTGAACAAAGATAAAGACTGCCATGTTATTATATATGTCAGAAAAATGACAATGCATCTCCCTTTTAACGCGGTAAAGCAGAATTGTTATAGGAGTATAGAAAAAAATAGCTTAATCCTTACCAGAATAGCTGAAGTATATTTTTTGTGATAAAATTCACATTCTACAAACAGAAATAGAATAGCATATTCCTCTAGTATCTCCAGACCAAACAGTCTCTATGTCATTAACAGTAAAATTCGAGGCTGAAGCAGCGAAAAAGGAACCGTTTTCAAAAAGGATGAAAATTTGATTTTAATATAATAAATTATGATTAAGAATCATAGACAAAAACCTTCGGTTGCCTTGACGCTCCTATTATCGGAGAGTACAATAAATATGTCATAATTTTGTATCATGATGTAAGGCAGTTAGAAAAAGCTTTCGTCTTTGAACGATTGTCTTTTTTTTGCTGCGTAACAATGTCTTGAGGGAGGTAAAATTTTGGAAAATCGAGAATTTTTATTGCGTAGGTTACACTCTTTACTCGGAATTATTCCGATCGGACTGTTCTTGACGCAGCACTTAATCGTCAACCATTTTGCAACGCAGGGTGAATCGTCATTCAATAATGCGTCTCACTTCATGGCGAATCTTCCATTCGTCATCTTCTTGGAGATTTTCGTTATTTATTTACCGTTGTTGTATCATGCTTTCTACGGTTTATACATAGCGTTTACTTCAAAACACAATGTGGGCAAATACAGCTACATGCGCAATGCATTGTTCACAGCACAACGCTATACAGGGGTTTTCCTTGTGATCTTTATCGCATGGCACGTGTTTGAAACTCGTTTCCAAGTTGCGATCGGCAATGCGGCTGAAGCGGACTTTAACATGATGGAAAACATTTTAAGCAATCCATTAATGTTAGCGTTTTATATTGTCGGTGTTCTAGCGGCAACATTCCACTTGGCTAACGGACTTTGGTCTTTCCTTGTTACTTGGGGAATCACGCAGTCTGAAAAAGCTCAACGCGGCGCAACTTATTTCACGCTTCTAGTGTTTGTTGTGCTTTCAATTATTGGTATCAGAGCTTTATTCGCGTTCGTTTAAGAACGATTGGATTATTGGTGAATTAAAAGAGGAGTGAATACCGAAATGGCGAAAGGCAAACTTATTATTGTCGGGGGCGGCCTTGCAGGACTGATGGCAGCTGTTAAAGCAGCCGAAGCAGGCTCACCCGTTGATTTATTTTCGATCGTCCCAGTTAAAAGATCCCACTCGGTTTGTGCTCAAGGCGGGATAAACGGGGCTGTAAATACAAAAGGTGAAGGAGATTCACCGGATATTCACTTTGACGATACGGTCTATGGTGGAGACTTCCTAGCGAACCAGCGTCCGGTTAAAGCAATGGCGGATGCTGCACCAGCGATTATCCGTTTGTTTGACCG
Organism: Planococcus liqunii; assembly: GCF_030413595.1. NCBI lineage: Bacteria > Bacillati > Bacillota > Bacilli > Caryophanales > Caryophanaceae > Planococcus > Planococcus liqunii. The sequence goes on from NZ_CP129238.1 coordinate 1,501,962, forward strand.
CATGGGCGTTATGTTCAACCGGACTCCGGAAGGACTTCTTGACTTCCGCCGTTTTGGCGGAACAATGCACCACAGAACAGCTTTCGCAGGCGCGACAACAGGCCAGCAATTGCTTTACGCTCTAGACGAGCAAGTTCGCCGCCACGAAGTGAGCGGATTGGTTACAAAATACGAAGGCTGGGAATTCCTTGGCCTGGTGCTGGATGACCAAGGCGTAGGCCGCGGGATTACTGCACAAAACATGACTACGATGGAAATCCAAGCTTTCCGTGCGGATGCTGTCATTATGGCAACTGGCGGACCGGGGATCATCTTCGGCAAATCAACAAACTCGGTCATCAACACGGGATCTGCAGCTTCCATCGTTTATCAGCAAGGCGCGTATTATGCGAACGGCGAATTCATCCAAATTCACCCGACAGCAATTCCAGGAGACGATAAACTTCGTCTAATGTCCGAATCTGCACGCGGTGAAGGCGGACGTATCTGGACGTATAAAGATGGCAAGCCTTGGTACTTCCTGGAAGAAAAATATCCAGCTTATGGTAACTTAGTGCCTCGTGATATCGCAACACGCGAAATCTTCGATGTCTGTGTTAACCAAAAGCTAGGAATCAACGGCGAAAACATGGTTTATTTGGATCTATCACACAAAGATCCAAAAGAATTGGACATTAAACTAGGCGGCATCATCGAGATTTACGAGAAATTCACAGGTGATGACCCTCGCAAAGTACCGATGAAAATCTTCCCGGCTGTCCACTATTCAATGGGCGGTTTATGGGTTGATGACCATCAGTTCACAAGCATTCCGGGCGTTCTTGCTGCCGGTGAATGTGATTACTCCCAGCACGGTGCAAACCGTCTAGGTGCTAACTCGCTTCTATCTGCTGTTTACGGCGGTATGGTAGCAGGGCCGAACGCATTGGAGTATATCGAAGGCTTAGAAGTTCTTGCAGAAGACCTTCCTTCAGACATTTTCGAACGTGCAGTTGCTGAAGAGCAGCGCAAATGGGAAGAAATCCTTGCTCTTGACGGTACAGAGAATGCGTATGTACTTCACAAAGAGCTTGGCGAATGGATGACGGACAACGTAACCGTTGTTCGCTACAACGATCGACTGCAAGCGACGGATGAAAAAATCCAGGAGCTGCTTGAGCGTTTCAACCACATCAGCATTACCGATACGCAGCTTTGGAGCAACCAAGGCGCTATGTTTACACGTCAGTTGAAAAATATGCTACATTTAGCACGAGTGATCACTCTTGGAGCATTAAACCGCAACGAAAGCCGCGGCGCTCATTACAAGCCTGATTTCCCGGAACGCAACGACGAAGAATTTTTGAAAACAACGATGGCGAAATTTAATGGATACGACGCGCCGATTTTCTCTTATCAAGACGTCGATGTTTCGTTGATTGAGCCTCGTAAACGTGATTACTCAGCGAAACACTAAGAAGGGAGCTATTTTACCATGGGTGAAGCAGCAAAAACGGTTATATTTGAAATCGAACGCAGAAACTCCACGAACGAAGAGTCGTACATGGAGAAGTTCGAATTACCATATCGTGCGAACATGAATGTCATTTCGGCATTGATGGAAATTCGCCGGAACCCAGTTAACATGGAAGGGAAAAAAACCACTCCTGTAACATGGGACATGAACTGCCTGGAAGAAGTGTGTGGCGCATGTTCAATGGTCATCAACGGCAAAGCACGCCAGTCGTGTACAGCACTTGTCGATCAATTGGAACAGCCGATCCGCCTTCAGCCGATGAAGACATTCCCTGTAGTCCGCGACTTGGTCGTTGACCGCAGCCGTATGTTCGATTCGTTGAAAAAAGTCAAAGCATGGATTCCGATTGACGGAACTCATGACCTTGGTGAAGGGCCGCGTATGCCTGAACGCAAACGCCAATGGGCTTACGAATTGTCTAAATGTATGACTTGCGGCGTATGCTTGGAAGCATGCCCGAACGTCAACGATAAATCCGATTTCATCGGACCAGCTCCACTTTCACAAGTACGTCTTATGAATGCGCACCCAACAGGCGCCATGAACAAAGACGCCCGCTTGAATGCCATCATGGGCGAAGGCGGATTAGCAAGCTGCGGTAACTCTCAAAACTGTGTTGAATCTTGTCCAAAAGGAATTCCTTTGACAACTTCAATCGCTGCTTTGAACCGCGACACAACTGTTCAAATGTTCCGCAACTTCTTCGGAAGCGACAGAATGGTGGACTAGTAAAGAAAAGCGGAAGTGCCCGTGCAGATTCGACGGGCATAAGACGATCTGGCGAAGCGGCGTGTTTTCAGCCGCACAGCCGGAGTGGCTTATGTCCCTAGAATCTGGGCACTGCAGCTAGACAACAAGAAAAGCGGAGAAACTTCTTCCTTTTCTTATCGTCTACTACGACCCAAAACCCTGCCTCGGCAGGGTTTTTATTTTGTTTATAGGACAAATGCCGCAACCTTCCCTTCGGAATATTTGCTATACTAAAAAAACAAAGAGATGGGTGGAGGTTCATTTATGAAAGCAGCTTACATCAAGGATTTTAAGGAGTGGAAAAAAGGATTTCATTTTTCAGCGCCGGTTCAGGTCCGTTTCTCGGAAACGGATATGTTTGGGCATGTCAATAACACTGTACCGATTACGTATTTTGAATTTGCACGCATCGAATACATGAAAGAACTGGGCTTGATGCAAAGCTGGCTGACAGGCGGCAATGAGTTGTTCCCGGTTGTGGCGGATATCCAAGTGGATTACACCCAGCAGGTTTATTTCGATGAAAAGCTGGAAGTTCACGTTAAAGTGGAGTCGGTCGGCAATTCTTCAATCGACGTGCATTACTGGGTCACCAATGAAAAAGGGGAGACCTGCTTTACCGGCCGCGGAGCGATGGTGCAGATTTCGAAAAAAACCGGCAAAGGCCATCCGTGGACCGGACAAGAGAAAGAACTTTTCACAAATAAACGCTTAATTTCTTCGAAAAATTAAGTGAGTTCTTGCGTTATGAATAAAAAAGCGTCACTATAGTTATAGTAGATCGTAGCCAAGGAGTGTTGATTTCAATGAATGATAACAACCAAACGAATCTCCATGATCCGGAACGGATCGCGTTTCTGGAAAAAGAACTTCGGTATATCGCCGGCATCATCAAGCAAAAAGGCCGGGAAATCTTAAATTCCTATACCATTACTCCTCCGCAGTTTGTTGCGTTGCAATGGCTTTTTGAGCATGGGGACATGACCATTGGAGACCTCTCCAATAAAATGTATCTGGCATTCAGTACAACGACGGATCTGGTCGACCGCATGGAAAAGAACGAATTGGTTGTCCGCATCCGTGAAGAGCAGGATCGACGCGTCGTACGCATTAAGCTGTTAAAAGAAGGCGAACGCATCATTGAAGAAGTAATTAAGAAACGCCAGGATTATTTGGAAAATGTTCTCGCTGATTTCGACGGAGACGAAGTGGAGCAATTATCATTCTTGCTTGAGAAACTTCACAACAACATGAAATAGAATTGAGGCGATGAACGTGAATGCGCCAATTGGAGTAATTGATTCAGGAGTAGGCGGATTGACAGTTGCAAAGGAAATTATGAAACTCCTGCCAAATGAACAGATTTATTACATAGGGGACAATGCCCGGTGCCCGTATGGCCCGAGATCCCTTCAGGAAGTCAAGCAGTACACGTGGCAGATGGCACAGGCATTGATGAAGAAACGGATCAAAATGCTGGTCATCGCCTGCAATACCGCAACAGCAGCAGCTTTGAATTCGCTGCAAAAGAAACTGCCGATTCCCGTAATCGGGGTGATTTTCCCGGGTGCCCGGGCGGCGGTGAAAAACTCTTCATCCAAGAATATTGCTGTTCTTGGAACGCTTGGAACGGTGCAAAGCGGTGCGTATGAAAAAGCAATCAAGTCGCTGGTGTCGTCAGCGCATGTGGTTCAGCTTGCCTGTCCGCGATTTGTGCCGCTTGTGGAAAGTGACGAATACGAAGGGGAATTTGCCCGCAAAATGGTCGGGGAAACACTGTCCCAAATTGAAGGAGAAACCTTTGATACGGCGATTCTTGGATGCACCCATTATCCGCTCCTCCAGGGCTTCATCGAAGAAGTGTTTGGAGAAGGGGTTCAAGTGGTGTCCTCTGCGCAGGAAACAGCGAAAGATGTGGAACGGCATCTCCGGTTCGCCCAAAAATTCGCTGACTGGAAACGGCCGCCGGTGCATCATTTCTATACATCCGGCTCGCTGCCGATTTTTCAGACCATTATCGAGAAATGGCTGAAGATCGAAGAACCCGTCATCCATTCCATTCGGTTCCCAAAAACCTGATAGCTCCGGCTGTCAGGTTTTTGGCTGTAGAAGAGCAAATATGATACGCTAGGTAAGCATATACGAGGAGGAATTTTAACATGACACGAATAGATGAAAGACAAACAGACGAATTGCGTCCGGTACAGATGGACGTGGATTATTTGATCCACCCGGAAGGATCGGTGTTGATCACGGTCGGGCAGACGAAAGTAATTTGCACAGCGACCATTGAAGACAAAGTGCCGCCATTCCTTAGAGGGCAAGGCAAGGGATGGGTCACCGCTGAATACTCAATGCTGCCGCGGGCAACCAATAGCCGAAACCGCCGTGAGTCTTCTGCCGGAAAAATCGGCGGCCGGACAATGGAAATCCAGCGCCTGATTGGCCGTGCACTGCGCGCAGTGGTTGACCTCGAGAAATTGGGCGAACGCACGCTTTGGATCGACTGCGACGTAATCCAGGCAGATGGCGGCACACGCACCGCTTCGATCACCGGTGCTTTTGTAGCGATGACGATGGCTATCGGAAAATTAAATTTAACCACATTTCCGGTAACCGATTTCTTAGCGGCAACAAGCGTCGGCATCAACGCGGAACACGGAGCCATTTTAGACTTGAACTACGTGGAGGATTCATCTGCAGAAGTCGATATGAACCTTGTTATGACAGGAGCTGGCCATTTTGTGGAACTTCAGGGAACAGGCGAAGAAGCGACGTTTTCACGTGCACAGCTGAATGAAATGCTCGATCTTGGCGAATCGGGAATCCGCCAATTGATTTCGAAACAAAAAGAAGTGCTTGGCGAATTGGCCAATCGTGTAGGCGAAGAGGTGAAATCAAGTCTATGAAAAAAGTATTGATTGCTACTCAGAACTTAGGGAAAGCGAGAGATTTTGAAGCCTTGCTGCGTCCGTTTGGTTATGATGTATTAACGTTGCAGGATGTTGCCAAAGACTTGGACATTGAAGAAACAGGCGTTACGTTTGAAGAGAACGCGATTCTGAAGGCTGAAGGGGCTGCGGAAGCACTTCAAATGCCGGTAATCGCAGACGACTCGGGACTTGAGATTGATGCTTTAAACGGCGAACCTGGCGTTTATTCTGCACGCTACGCCGGCGAGCCGAAAGACGACAATGCCAATATCGACAAAGTGCTCGGGAAATTGGGAGAGGTTCCGGAAAACGAACGCACTGCCCGTTTCCGTTGTGTGTTAGCAGTTGCGGCACCGAACCAGAAAACCGTCACTTTCTCAGGCTCATGCGAAGGGGAAATCTTGCTTGAGCGCCGCGGCGAAAACGGCTTCGGCTACGATCCGATCTTTTGGGTGCCTTCAGAAGGGCGTGCCATGGCGGAATTGAAGCCGGAAGAAAAAGCGGCCATTTCACACCGCGGCAATGCCTTACAGAAATTACAGCAGGCAATGCCTGAATGGTTACTATCAAACGAATAACATTTATTTTAATGTTTTTTTAAAATAGCATTGACTTTTCCGGAAATCATTTCTATAATTAAAATTGTCTTTCAGTAGAAAAGCTCAAACGTCCATCGTAAGAGGGCGCTGAAGTTTGGCTGCTAAGAAAGCCTTGTCCCAGTAGCTCAGCTGGATAGAGCAACGCCCTTCTAAGGCGTCGGTCGGGAGTTCGAATCTCTCCTGGGACGTTATAGAAATGTACATAAAAGAAAGCCTTGAAGCAAAACGCTTCAAGGCTTTTTTTATTTGCGTATTCAGCAATAATAGTATCCCGATTGCGGGCAATAGTTTTCAAGGAATGGCTGGAAAATGAAACCATTTCGGCTTCTGTTCGTATTATAAAGTAACAGGAGTTGATCCCAATGCCAATATGCAGCTATTGCAGAACCCGGTGGACTTGGAAACAAACGATAAAAAAGACTTTCACTTTGAGCAATAAACTAGAGTGTCCAATATGCGGGAAATTACAGTACATATCCAAAAAGTCACGGAAAAGAATCAGCCTGCTCAATCTGGTAATCCTTTTGCCGCTTTTATTGAATGCCGTGACATCGATCGAACCGCTTTTTAACATCACCCTTATCTTCATATTCTTTATTGCCAGTATGGTCTTTATGCCATTTCTTACCGAACTTTCGAGTGAAGAAGAGCCTCTTTGGTAGGGAGGTTCCCGGCTCAAGGAAAAAACTTGGTCTTTTTTTTATTTATTGGCGAAAATGTGAAGCAATTCTGCAAAAAAAGATGAATAAAACATGAACCAGAGTTCATGTTTTGGGGGTTGGCGTGTTATTCTTATCTATGAGGTGAGGAAATGCAGCACGAAAACCTTGTCGGAGATTTCCCGACGTTTCCAAAACAACTGCGTTCAAAACAGAAAAGAGAAGCATTGATTGAAAGTGCGAAACTGCTATTCAATGAAAAAGGATTTGAACATACAACAGCGAAAGAAATTGCGGCCCATGCGAAAGTGGCGACGGGAACGTTTTACCGGTATTTTTCCGATAAGCGGCAATTGCTGATGACGCTGATCGACAACCAGATAGATTCCATGATGCCTCTCGATTTGGAATGGAAAAGCGGGGACCCGGAAAAGCTGTTGGCGGGTCGCTTGGAAATGCATTACCACAAGATCAATGAAAAAAACCTGCGGAAGCTGATGCCGGAACTTTTATTGAAAGATGCTGAACTTGCCGAAGTGGTCAATGAAGCAAAAATGCACATGCAGGGAAAAGTGCTTGACCATCTGCAAACGCTTCAGAAAAAAGGGCTCATGTGGCCGGACATTGACATCGAAACTTTGACTTGGTGCTTGCAGTCGATGATGGAAAAGCTTCAAAACCGTAAGAATGAAGGCGTATCCGTGGATTATAAAGAGTTTGCCAAAGTATTTTGCCGGACATTGTTTCCGCCGGACATTATTGAACAAATGCGCTCCGGAAAAATAAAAGATATGGAAAGGACCGTGAACAGATGAAAGCAAAACTATTTACCGCAACGAGCAACACTTCTTGCCGGAAAGCCATTGCTTGGCTCAACGAGTACAATATTCCATATGTCGAGAAAAACATTTCCACTACCCCGATTACGATTGAAGAAATTCAGGAAATCCTGTCTTTAACCAACGAAGGCACCGAAGAAATCATTTCAAAAAAAGCTTATGCCATTAAGAAGTTAAAACTCGATTTCGACAGTTTATCGATGCCCCAATTGTATCAAGTCATCCAAGATAACCCCGGTGTGCTGCGTCTGCCTATCCTTCATGATGGAAAAAAGCTGCAAGTCGGCTATAACGATGATGAAATTCGCCAATTTCTTCCCCGCTGGTTCCGTACAAATCAATTCCAAACTTTATTAGGTATGTAACAAGGAGCCTTCCACACAGGCTCCTTGTTTTTGGTTGTATGGAAAGACCGGCAATTTCCGAAAAAGGAGCATGGAGGAGGGTTTCTCCATGCTAAAATTTCTAAAACGCCTGTTATTTTATTTTCCCGCAAAATCCCGGTATGGTATGATAGACAGTACAAACGGGGTGTTTTTATGCGAAAAAAATATAGGGAGCTGCAGCGCAAAGGCAACGTAATCGTATTTCCGAATACAATCAATCGCTTGCTGACGGAAGGCATGGCGCTGCTGAAAGAAGAGAATTACGAAGACGCTCGCGATAAGCTGTACCAGGTGCTGTCTTATGAACCGGAACATGCCGGGGCACTGGGTGCATATGCATATTGCTTGTTTGAGTTGGGGGAATACGAGGAAGCGCTTGAAGTGTGCCGGGAGCTGCTGAAAGTTGGTCCTGTGCATTACCTGGAGACAATGGAATTATACATAAGCATTTTAATGCAAGTGCGGGAATTTGAAGAAGCGGAACGAATGATTGAAGTTCTGATTGAAGAAAAAGTCCTGCCGGAAGAACGGCTGGCGCAGTTTCTGCAGCTGCGTGATTTGAATGAGCGCATTGCGGCGAAAAAAGCCCATGTGAAAATTGACCTTACCCAATACGTGCCGGAAAATTTCGTCAAGCTGTCTCCGCACCAGCAGGAAAGGCTGATCATGGATTTGCCGCCGGCAAGCTACGACATGTTGAAATCTAGCTTGGTTGAAATTGTGCAGCATCCGGAAACCGATTTATTGGCGAAGACATACATATTGTTCATGCTCCACCAGGAGAAAGTGAAAGCCCGTGTGACGGTGGAGAAATTCCATTACGAAAAGGAGTTTTCAGTAGCGAATCTGCCGGATCCGATCAACAATCCGCGCGTCCAAGACATCAAACGGATGATGGAAGAGATGCTGGAAAAAGATCCGACCCGCCTGGAGATGGTCCAGGAATTATTTGAGCGCCACATTTATTTGTTTTATCCGTTCCAATGGGATGGATACGATGAAGCGGAAGTGGCAGACGTCTATCTTAGTTACCTGGACCAATTGTTCACCGGAGAAATGAATTTTTCCGGCGACTCGGAACTGTTGAGCCTGATTTTTCATGCCGAACAATGGTTTGAGTTGCGCAATGGGTAGAAATAGTTGAACATAGTGGCATCTATGCTATAATATTGAAGTTGTCAAAATTCGTATAAAACGGGTAATATGACTTTGTAGAAAATGTTTGGAGGGCTTATAAATGTCAGCAAAATGGGAAAAGCAAGAAGGTAACACAGGAACACTTACAGTAGAAGTATCTGCAGAAGAAGTAAATGCAGGATTGGACAAAGCGTTCAAAAAAGTCGTTAAAGAAATTAACGTACCAGGTTTCCGTAAAGGGAAAATGCCACGCCAGATGTTCGAACAGCGCTTTGGCGCAGAATCACTTTACCAGGATGCCCTAGACTTCATCTTGCCGGATGCTTACGCAAACGCTGTTGAAGAAGCAGGCCTTAACCCGGTTGACCGCCCGGAAATCGATATTGTCACTCTTGAAAAAGGACAGCCGCTTGTGTTCACAGCTAAAGTAACGGTTAAGCCGGAAGTTCAGCTTGGCGAATACAAAGGCCTTGAAGTTTCTCAGCCAGCTACAGACGTAACTGACGAAGAAATCGAAAACCAATTAAAAGAAAACCAAGAACGTTTTGCTGAGCTTGCTGTTAAAGAAGACGAAGCAATCGTTGAAGGCGACACTGCAGTGATCGACTTTGAAGGTTTTGTTGATGGAGAAGCTTTTGAAGGCGGCAAGGGAGAAAGCTATTCTCTTGAAATCGGTTCAAACTCATTCATCCCAGGCTTTGAAGAGCAATTGATCGGTGCAAAAACAGGAGAAGAAAAAGACGTTGAAGTCACTTTCCCTGAAGAATACCATGCTGCTGAACTTGCAGGAAAAGCTGCAACGTTCAAAGTGAAAGTAAACGAAGTAAAAGCAAAAGAGCTTCCAGAACTTGATGACGAATTCGCTAAAGAAATCGACCCAGAAGTTGAAAGCCTAGAAGCGCTTCGCACAAAAATGAAAGAAACATTGGCTGAACAGAAAAAAGCAAACGCGGATGCAGCACTTCGCGACGAGCTAGTTCAAAAAGCAGCTGAAAATGCAACAATCGACCTTCCGCATGCCATGATCCACACTGAAATGGACCGCATGATGCAGGAATTCGAACAGCGTTTGACTCAGCAAGGCATGAACCTTGACCTTTACTACCAATTCTCAGGCCAAGACGAAGAAGCTTTGCGTGCTCAAATGCATGACGATGCTGAAACGCGCGTACGTGTATCTCTAGTGCTTGAAGCAATTGCTGAAGCAGAGAACATGGAAGTCACTTCAGAAGACATCGACAAAGAACTTGAAAAAATGTCTGGCCAGTTCAATATGGACATCGAGCAAATCAAAACTGCTTTAGGCGGCACTGAAATGCTTGAAAACGACATCCGCATGCAAAACACAGTTGAATTCCTAGTGGAAAACGCTAAGATCACAACTGAAGTGGAAAACGTTGAAGACGCTGAATAATCAACACACATAAGCTTCATAGAAAACAAGGCACGGCGACGTGCCTTGTTTTCCTCTACATAGAATAAAATAAGAATTACATAAACTTGTTGCTGTACTTGAACGATTCTATGGTTTTTTAAGAGGTAGACGGCAAAATGGCGGTGCTGCTCATGGCAAACCGAGGGATTTTGCTGAAAACCTTCAGACGAAGATTAGTAAAGCAAATATTAACGAAGCATTCTTTTTGTAGTAATTCTAATTAGTTGCTACAATAAGCATAATCTTGTAATATTATGGCTTGAATAGGGGTGAATACATTGTTCAAATTCAATGATGAAAAAGACCATTTAAAATGTTCATTCTGCGGAAAACCGCAAGAACAGGTTCGCAAACTGGTTGCAGGACCGGGTGTATATATTTGTGACGAATGTATTGAGCTTTGTACGGAAATCGTAGAAGAAGAGCTGGGTACAGAAGAAGCAGTGGAATTCAAAGAAGTGCCAAAACCAAAAGAGATTTTGGACATTCTTAACGGCTATGTCATCGGCCAGGAAAAAGCGAAAAAGTCTTTGGCTGTAGCAGTATACAACCATTACAAACGCGTCAATTCCAACAGCAAGATCGATGATGTCGAGTTGTCGAAATCCAATATCGTCTTGATTGGGCCGACAGGAAGCGGGAAAACTTTGCTCGCGCAAACTTTAGCGCGCATCCTGAATGTGCCGTTTGCAATTGCAGATGCAACTTCGTTAACTGAAGCGGGTTATGTTGGGGAAGATGTTGAGAACATCCTCTTGAAGCTGATCCAAGCTGCAGACTACGATGTGGAACGCGCGGAAAAAGGCATCATCTATATCGATGAAATCGATAAAGTGGCCCGCAAATCCGAAAACCCGTCCATCACACGTGATGTATCAGGTGAAGGCGTTCAGCAGGCATTGCTGAAAATCCTGGAAGGCACAACGGCAAGCGTTCCCCCACAAGGCGGACGCAAGCATCCTCATCAGGAATTTATCCAAATCGATACGACGAACGTCTTGTTCATCGTCGGTGGTGCATTTGACGGAGTCGATCAAATCATCAAACGCCGTTTGGGCAACAAAGTCATCGGTTTTGGTGCAGATCCAAACAAAGAAGAACTGGACGAGAAGTCGCTTCTTAGCCAATTGATTCCGGAAGATTTGCTGAAGTTCGGTTTAATTCCTGAATTTATCGGCCGTTTGCCGGTATTGGCGAGCCTTGAGCAATTGGATGAAAATGCACTAGTTCAGATTTTGACTGAGCCGAAAAATGCATTGATCAAACAATACCAAAAAATGATGGAACTTGACGATGTCGAATTGACGTTCGAAGAAGACGCCTTGGTGGAAATTGCGAAATTGGCAATTGAACGCAAAACAGGTGCCCGCGGACTCCGTTCAATCATTGAGAACATCATGCTTGAAGTTATGTTCGACTTGCCTTCACGCGAAGACATCGTCGAATGCGTCATCACAAAAGACACGGTGACAAAAAACGAAATGCCGAGACTCATCTTAGAAGATGGCTCTGAATACGACGAAAAAGACAACGAAAAAACATCCGCATAATGTGAAACGCCGTTCTATGTGAGCCTTTGCTCCATGGTGGGGTGTTTAACCAATCAGACTTTGACTCTTGCTTCCTCCCGAGCAATCGGGAGTGCGGTGTAAGGGGAAAGTGAGTAAAAAAGGATGATACGGGCTGACTCTGATCGTGCACATCCGCGCGTACGGGGTCAGCTTGTTTTTTTGACGAAAATAATCGGAGGTGCAACTCCCTAATGGCTAAGAGAAAAGTAACCAAACGTGTACCATTATTGCCGCTGCGAGGGCTTCTCGTATTTCCGACAATGGTGCTTCATATTGATGTCGGCCGTGATCGGTCGATTGCCGCTTTAGAACAGGCAATGCTTGAAGACAATATTGTCTTTTTGGCAACCCAAAAAGAAATGAGCATTGAGCAGCCTGAAAAAGACGATCTGCAAAAAATCGGAACGCTCGCGTATGTAAAACAGATGCTGAAACTGCCGAACGGCACAATCCGCGTCTTAGTGGAAGGCCTGGAGCGTGGGCAATGGAAAAATTACGAGGAAGAAGAAGCTTTCACCGTCGTGGAAGTCACTTCCTTCCCGGATGAGCCGGAGCGCACAGCGGAACAGGATGCCTTGATGCGCATGCTGCTCGAGCATTTCGAGAAATACGCCAAAGCTTCGAAAAAAGTATCAACCGAAACTTACAACACGGTAGCCGATATCGAAGAACCGGGCCGCCTGGCCGATATGGTTGCTTCGCATTTGCCGCTGAAAGTGAACGAAAAGCAGGAAGTGCTGGAGACGTTTGACGTCAACACGCGGCTTGAGATGCTGATTGCGCGCCTTCACAACGAACAAGAAGTGATCGATCTGGAAAAGCGCATTTCACAGCGCGTGAAAAAATCGATGGAACAAACGCAAAAAGAATTTTATTTGCGCGAACAAATGAAGGCCATCCAAACGGAACTTGGCGACAAAGACGGCAAATCCGGTGAAATCGTTGATTTGAAGAAACGCATTGAAGACGCCGGCATGCCGGAATCAACCGAGAAAGCGGCTTTGAAAGAACTGGACCGCTACGAAAAATTGCCGTCTGCAGCAGCAGAGAGCGGCATCATTCGCAATTACATCGAATGGCTTGTCACGATTCCATGGTCAGAAGCGACAGAAGACCGCCTCGACATCAAATACGCGGAAGAAGTGCTCGACCGTGACCATGATGGATTGGAAAGCGTCAAAGAACGCGTGCTGGAATATTTGGCTGTCCAACAGATGACCAATTCCTTGCGCGGACCGATTCTTTGCCTTGTCGGCCCTCCAGGTGTAGGGAAGACCTCTCTTGCGAAATCGATTGCGGAATCGCTTGACCGCAACTTTGTCCGCATTTCGCTTGGCGGGGTGCGTGACGAATCAGAAATCCGCGGCCATCGCCGGACCTATGTCGGCGCGATGCCGGGACGCATCATCCAAGGAATGAAACGCGCAGGCACAGTCAATCCGGTGTTCTTGCTGGATGAAATCGATAAAATGTCGAACGACTTCCGGGGAGACCCATCGTCGGCAATGCTTGAAGTATTGGATCCGGAACAAAACAATTCGTTCAGCGACCATTACATTGAAGAAACGTATGATCTATCGAACGTGCTGTTCATTGCCACTGCAAATGATCTGGGTTCCATTCCAGGGCCGCTTCGCGACCGGATGGAAGTCATCACAATTGCGGGCTACACAGAAGCGGAAAAACAAATGATTGCGAAAAACCATTTGGCGCCGAAGCAATTGAAAGAACATGGCTTGACTGAAGAACAGCTGCAATTTGAAGAAAGTGCACTGCTTAACCTGGTCCGCTATTATACGCGGGAAGCGGGTGTCCGTGGACTCGAGCGCACAATCGCTTCGGTTTGCCGGAAAGTGACGAAACAGATTGTGGCAGGCGAAAAAGAGCAAGTGGTGGTAACGGCGGATGCCATCGAGGATTACCTCGGCAAACGCAAATTCCGCTACGGCATGGCAGAAAGCGTCAACCAAGTCGGCGTGGCTACCGGCCTTGCGTATACAACTGTCGGCGGCGATACGCTTCAAATCGAAGTATCGCTGTCACCGGGCAAAGGCAAATTGCAGTTGACCGGGAAACTGGGAGATGTCATGAAAGAATCGGCGCAGACGGCCCTGTCGTTTGTCAGAGCACGCGCCGAGTCACTGGGCATCGACCCGAACTTCCACGAGTCGAATGATATCCACATACACGTTCCGGAAGGCGCTGTTCCAAAAGACGGCCCTTCTGCGGGGATTACGATTGCGACGGCGCTGGTATCTGCGCTGACGAAACGCCCGATCCACCGCGAAGTCGGCATGACGGGTGAAATCACCTTGCGTGGCCGCGTTCTGCCGATTGGCGGCGTGAAAGAGAAAACTTTAAGCGCTCACCGTGCCGGACTGAAAACAATCATCCTGCCGATCGACAACGAGCGGGATATTGAAGACATTCCAGAAAGTGTCCGCGAAGAATTGACGTTCAAACTCGTTTCGCTGGCGGATGAAGCGCTGGAAATCGCATTAGAAGGAGCAAACGAATGATAGTCAATAATGTAGAACTTGTAATCAGTGCCGTCCGCCCGGATCAGTATCCGGAAGACGGCCTGCCCGAATTCGCTTTAGCGGGCCGTTCGAACGTCGGGAAATCGTCGTTCATCAATAAAATGATCGGCCGCAAAAGCATGGCGCGCATTTCCTCAAAACCGGGGAAGACGCAGACGCTGAACTTCTATAAAATAGAAGAAAAATTATTTTACGTCGATGTACCAGGCTATGGCTATGCCAAAGTCTCTAAATCGGAACGCGAAGCTTGGGGCAAAATGATCGAGCGCTACATTACCGGACGTGAGGAATTGCGTGCGGTAATCCAAATCGTCGATCTGCGCCACGCACCGAGCCGGGACGATATCGCGATGTACGATTTCATGAAGCATTTTGATATTCCATGCATCATCATTGCCACAAAAGCGGACAAGATTCCAAAAGGCAAATGGGAGAAGCACAAAAAAGTGGTTCGCCAGACGCTCGAAATGGACAAAAACGATCCATTGATCGTCTTTTCATCCGAAACCGGTCTTGGCAAAGAAGCCGCTTGGGCGGAAATCGAAAAAAGAATGTAACGTGAAGGAAGCGCAGCTGAGGCTGCGCTTTTTTTATGGAAAAAAGTAGAATGGGGCTTTGCCGCAAGTAAAGGGCACTTTCGCTTTTCGCCGAAAAGCAGGCAGTTAAAAGGGTTTCTGGTTTTGAATGGGGCTGGATATTAGCGTACCGCAGATAAATTTAGAACACCGCAGATAAACATCTCGGCTCGCCCAATTCACAAGCCATCCTCAACTCCCAACGCCGCGTAACCGGAAAAGCACCAATACGGACCCGCGCTGCGCCTAAGTTCTCGCACTATTTCGACTAAGAGCGTTATGCTTGTTAGTGGTCTGTCGCTTTGATAAACTTACATTATAATAATTATAAATAAACATACATTCATTGCTTGTTCACAAATTACAAAGCTTAGAACAGTACAAAAGTGGTATACTTACTTATATTGAAATATGAACGTGAAAGGTGTTTTGATCCCATGCATACATTAGTAGTCGGGGTGAATTATCGCTCTGCACCGGTGGAAATCCGCGAGAAGCTTTCATTCATCGAATCGGAACTTCCACAAGCCATGCAGGCGTTAAAAGAACAAAAAAGCATATTGGAGAATGTCATCGTGTCTACTTGCAACCGGACAGAAATCTACGCGGTGGTCGATCAGCTTCACACGGGGCGCTATTATGTGAAGCAATTCTTGGCGGATTATTTCGGTCTGTCCCAAGAAGCGTTCTCGCAGTATTTATTTGTCCACGAGCAGGAAGAAGCAGTTGAGCATTTGTTCCGTGTGACGGCCGGCATCGACTCAATGGTGCTTGGGGAAACCCAAATTCTTGGCCAAGTGAGAAACAGCTTCCTTGCTGGACAGGAAAACGGCACGACCGGAACGGTTTTCAACCAATTGTTCAAGCAGGCCGTGACATTGGCGAAACGGGCGCATTCCGAAACAGCAATCGGCGAGAATGCCGTATCGGTTTCTTATGCGGCTGTTGAGCTGGGCAAGAAAATTTTCGGCACGTTGAAAAACAAACGGGTCGTTATTTTAGGCGCGGGCAAAATGGGTGAACTGGCCATTAAGAACTTGCAGGGCAGCGGCGCAGACAATGTGACGGTCATCAACCGTACGTTTGAAAAAGCCGAAGACTTGGCACAAAAATTCAACGGCCGTGCAGTGCCGATGAACCAATTGCAATGCGCACTTTTAGAGGCGGATATCCTGATTTCGTCGACAGGTGCAACGGACTACGTCATCGATTACGAATTGATGCAGTTTGTTGAAAAACTTCGCAAAGGCAAGCCGTTGTTCATGGTGGACATCGCAGTGCCGCGCGACGTGGATCCGCGCATCTCGGAATTGTCGAATGTGTTCTTGTACGATATCGATGATATGCAAGGAATTGTCGAAGCGAACCTGGCTGAGCGGGAACGCGCAGCTGGCGAAATCATGACGATGGTCAACCACGAAGCGCAGCAGTTCAACGACTGGCTGACAACGCTTGGCGTCGTACCGGTGATTTCCGCTTTGCGCCAAAAAGCATTGACCATACAGGCGGAAACGATGGCCAGCATTGAAAACAAAATGCCGGACTTGACCGACCGTGAAAAGAAAATCCTGAACAAACATACGAAATCGATCATCAACCAATTGCTGAAAGAGCCGATTTTGCAGGCAAAAGAAATGGCCGGCGCACCGAAATCACGCGAGCAGCTTGAATTGTTCCAGCAGATTTTTGGCATCGAAGAAGATGTGCAAGTGGAAATTGCGAAACAACTGAAAGCTCCGCAGAAACAGGCGGCAACCAATAAAGAACAGAACGTTCAAAAACAAGAAACTCCCGGATATTCATTTTAAGCTTTCTGAAAGAGGCGTTTTCGAATCTATATGCTAAAATGTAGATGCGGGAACGCCTTTAATTATGGAAACGAAGGGGAATGGGATGGCTGATATAACAATGGCAAGGCTGCATGAAGCTATGGTTATTCTATATGCTGTCAGCCTTGTTTTTTATTTTATTGATTACTTATATAAAGAGAAAAAAGCAAGCCGCATTGCGATGGGCTTGCTTGGCATCGTATGGATTATGCAGACCGTATTCCTCGTTTTGTACATCATCGAAACGCAGCGATTCCCGATCCTGACTTTGTTTGAAGGGATCTATTTTTATGCGTGGCTGCTGGTGACGTTGTCGCTTGTGCTGCGAATTTTTTACCGCTTTGATTTTGCGGTGTTTTTCATCAATATCATCGGATTTATCTTTATGACTATCCATACATTTGCGCCGGTGCAAATTGAAAAGTCGCCGGCAGGGCAGGACCTGGTTTCGGAATTGTTGTTTATCCACATTACATTCGCCATTCTGTCGTATGTCGCTTTTTCACTGTCGTTCGTGTTCTCGGCGCTGCACCTCATTTTGTACCGCTTGTTGAAAAAGAAAAAGTGGACGAAGCAGTGGAGCAATTTGCCGTCGCTCGGCCAGACGGAACTGGGTATGACGATTTCCATTCTTGTCGGAATTTCTCTGCTGTTCGTGTCGCTGGTCCTCGGCCTGCAATGGGCCGTCATCTCATTGGCGGAATTTTCGCTGCTCGACATGAAAATCGTCGGATCGTTCATCCTGCTGCTTATTTACAGCTGGGTGTTATACCGCCACCGAAAAGGCAATTTGAACGGCATGTCTTATGCATTGGCGCACATTTATGCGTTTTTGCTTTTACTCATCAACTTCTTCCTCGGGAGCCGGTTGTCTGAATTTCATTTTTGGTATTAAAGAAAGGTAGGATTCATTTGAGAAAAATTATTGTAGGTTCAAGAAGAAGCAAGCTCGCGTTAACGCAAACGGGGCAGTTTATCGATAAATTGAAAGCGTCTGGAGCACCGTTTGAATTTGAAATCAAAGAAATCGTCACAAAAGGCGATCGCATAGTAGACGTCACGCTTTCCAAAGTCGGCGGAAAAGGTTTGTTTGTAAAAGAAATCGAGCAGGCTTTGCAAGATAAAGAAATTGATTTCGCTGTCCACAGCATGAAAGATATGCCGTCAGTGCTTCCGGAAGGCTTTGTCATCGGTTGTGTACCGGAACGCGAAGACCCGCGCGACGCTTTTATCTCAAATAACCACGTGAAATTCATGGACCTTCCGGTAGGAGCAGTTGTCGGAACAAGCAGCCTGCGCCGCAGTTCGCAGCTTTTGTTGATGCGTCCAGACCTGGATATCCAGTGGATCCGTGGAAACATTGACACGCGCCTGGAAAAGCTGAAATCCGGCCAATTTGATGCCATCCTTCTTGCTGCTGCAGGTTTGAAGCGCATGGGCTGGAAAGATGACCTGGTAACGGAATTCCTTGAAGTGGAAGACTGCCTGCCGGCGATTGGCCAAGGTGCCCTTGGCATCGAATGCCGCGAAGACGACACGGAACTATTGGAAGCTTTGGCAAAAGTTAACGACGAAAAAACAGCGTTGGCGGTCCATGCCGAGCGCAAATTCCTGCGCGATATGGACGGCAGCTGCCAAGTGCCGATTGCCGGCTATGCAACAGTTGCAGATGGTGAAATCTCGTTTACCGGCCTCATTTCTTCTCCGGAAGCCGATGAAGTGTATAAAGAAACAGCCGTGAGCCGCGACCCGATCGAAGCTGGGCGCATCGTTGCCGAGCGCATCAGCGCACAAGGCGGCTACGAATTAATCCAAAAAGTAAAAGCCGAGAACCATGTGTGAAGCTAATCTTCCATTAAGAGGCGAAACCGTCGTCTTCACCGGTTCCAACGAGCCGCAGGAAGCGGTTGAATATGCAGAGAAACTGGGCGCTAAAGCCCTCTACTTACCGCTCATAAAAACTTCAGTCCGGCAGTCGCAACTGCCGGATTTCGAACGTTATGACTGGTTAATCTTTACGAGCGGCAACAGTGCAGACGCTTTTTGCCAACTGCACATCAAGACGGATGCGAAGATTGCCGCAGTGGGGGAAAAGACGGCGGGTGTTTTGGAGCAGCATGGCTACACCGTCAGCTTTATGCCAAGCATCTACAGTGCCGATGTATTCATTCAGGAATTCCCGGCTGTAGCGGGCAACGCGGACTGTCTTTTCATCAAAGGGTCGCTCGCCAAAAATACCATTGCATCGATGCCGTTGAAGGTGGATGAATGGATTATTTACGAAACGAGCTTTAAAATAGAGAATGCCGAGAAATTAAAAGCCTTAAAAGGCGTAACCGTGATTTTTGCCAGTCCGTCCGCTGTGGCCGCATACCGCGAAGCCGGCGGGGGCTGGTCAGGAATCCGCATTGCCGCCATCGGGCACGTAACTGAAGCCGCTATCCAGAAGCAAGGCGGAACGGTGGATTTTATTCCAAAGAAATATACGTATATCGAAGTGATCAACGAAATCGCGAAAGGAAGTTTTAACAAATGACTGATTTGAAATTCAACCGCGGACGCCGCTTGCGCGGATCTGCCAACCTCCGCTCAATGGTCCGCGAGACAAGCTTGCACAAAGAAGATTTCATTTATCCGATTTTCGTCGTAGAAGGCGAAAATATTAAACATGAAATTTCATCAATGCCGGGTGTTTTCCATTTTTCATTGGACCGCCTTGGCGAAGAATTGGACGAAGTTGTAGACCTTGGAATTCCATCCGTTATTTTGTTCGGTGTGCCGAATGAAAAAGACGCAGTCGGAACGCAAGCTTACCACGACCACGGCATCACGCAAGAAGCCATCCGTTTTGCGAAACAGCGCCACCCGGAATTGGTTGTCATTGCCGATACGTGCCTATGCCAATACACCGACCATGGCCATTGCGGCGTGATCGAAAACGGCGTGATCTTGAACGATGAGTCGCTTGATCTGCTGGCTCGTACAGCTGTATCGCAGGCGAAAGCTGGTGCAGACATCATCGCACCGTCGAACATGATGGACGGCTTTGTAGCGGCAATCCGCTACGGACTGGACCAGGCTGGATTTGAAAACACACCGATCATGAGCTACGGCGTGAAGTACGCATCTGCTTACTACGGACCGTTCCGTGAAGCAGCGCATTCTACACCGCAATTCGGTGACCGCAAAACCTATCAGATGGACCCGGCGAACCGCTTGGAAGCACTTCGCGAAGCGGGCTCGGACATCGAAGAAGGCGCAGACTTCATGATCGTAAAACCGGCTCTTTCTTACCTCGACATCGTCCGTGAAGTACGCGACAATTTCGATATTCCGATCGTTGCCTACAACGTATCAGGCGAATATGCGATGGTCAAAGCGGCCGCTTTGAACGGCTGGGTGGATGAAAAGAAAATGGTTCTTGAAACTTTGCTTAGCATGAAACGGGCAGGAGCAGACATTCTGATGACGTACCATGCAAAAGACGCGGCACGTTGGCTGGAGGAGAAATAAATGGGATACGAAAATTCGATTGCAGCATTCACAGAAGCGAAAAAATTAATGCCGGGCGGAGTCAATTCGCCGGTCCGTGCATTCAAATCCGTTAACATGGACCCGATTTTCATGGCATCCGGCAGCGGCGCAACGATTACGGACATCGACGGCAACACTTACATCGACTACGTCTTGTCTTGGGGACCGCTGATTTTGGGCCATTCCCATCCGGACGTTGTCAAAGCGATCCAGGAAGTGGCTGTATCCGGAACAAGTTTCGGCGCACCGACTTTACTTGAAAATGAACTTGCGAAACTTGTAATGGAACGTGTTCCTTCTATTGAAATGGTGCGCATGGTGTCTTCCGGTACGGAAGCGACGATGAGTGCATTGCGCGTGGCGCGCGGCTATACCGGCCGGAATAAAATCCTGAAATTCGAAGGCTGCTACCACGGCCATGCGGATAGCTTGCTGATCAAAGCAGGTTCTGGCGTTGCGACGCTCGGATTGCCGGATTCCCCAGGAGTTCCGGCATCGGTTGCGGCAAACACGATCACGGTTCCTTACAACGACTTGGAAAGTGTGCGTATGGCGTTCAAAGAGTTCGGCGACGATATCGCGGCTGTCATTGTAGAGCCGGTTGCCGGCAACATGGGCGTCGTGCCGCCGAAAGAAGGTTTCCTTCAAGAACTGCGCAATTTGACGACCGAATTCGGAACGATCTTGATCTTTGATGAAGTCATGACCGGTTTCCGTGTCGGCTACAACTGTGCACAAGGCCATTTCGGCGTCACGCCGGATATGACCTGCCTTGGAAAAGTCATCGGCGGCGGCCTTCCGGTCGGCGCATTCGGCGGCAAACGCGAAATCATGCAGCAAGTGGCGCCAAGCGGATCAATTTACCAGGCAGGCACCCTGTCCGGCAACCCACTAGCCATGACTGCAGGCTATGAAACTTTATCCCGTTTAAATGAAGAAACGTACGAAACTTTCGTCCAGCGCGGCGATCAGCTTGAAGCCGGTTTCCGTGCAGCAGCTGAGAAATACAACATTCCGCACACGGTGAACCGCGCCGGTTCGATGATTGGCTTCTTCTTCACGAATGAAGACGTCGTCGACTTCGATTCAGCAAAAACATCGGACACGGAACTGTTTGCAGACTACTACCGCTTGATGGCGGAAGAAGGCATTTTCCTGCCGCCTTCCCAGTTCGAGGGCATGTTCCTGTCAGCAGCGCATACCGAAGCGCATATCGCAAAAACAGTAGAAGCTTTCCATACCGTATTTGCGAAATTAGCGAGATAATAGTAGATTTAGCCCGGCCGCTTTGATAGCGGTTGGGCTTTTTTTTGTGGAATTAGGGCGAGTGATCATAGAAGCGCGGTAAGTGACCATAGACTATGGCTGAGTGATCATAGACCCTGATCAGTGACCATAGAATCAGGTAGAGTGATCATAGGACGTCGATAAGCGCTCGTAGAATCCATATATCAACCTCATGGCAATCAAATCTAAGAATTTCTCCTGCTCCATCGATGCTGCTGCAAGAAAAGGAGAGGTTGCCGCAACTAAACCGGCACTTTCGCTTTTCGCTGGCGAAAAGCCGGCATCCCTAATCTTTTCGGTTTTGAATAAAAGAAGAATTTGAAGCTCCCCAAAAATTTTCTCCCAATTACAAGATTTCAAGCACCATTTCCTGTACGATAGAAAGTAACAGTATTTCGGAAAGCGAAAGGCAGGGATGCAGATGTACATATTCTTAAGGACAGCCGGGATTGCCGCGCTTGCCGGCTGGCTGTTCGAAACGCTCGGCATTTTCTTGCCGTGGCTGCTCGGGCCGATGTTCACCATATTGCTGATCAGCCAATTTACGAGCCTCAAATTGTTTTGGCCCAAATCACTGCGCACGACTGGACTGATTCTACTCGGCGTCCAAATCGGTTCGTCGTTTACACGCGACGCAGTCTTATTGATGTGGTTGGACTTGCCGTATATGGCGTTCATGACGATTTCGGTTGTTTCCTTATCGATAGCGCTCGGCCTGTTATTCAAGAAAATGGTCAATGAAAGCTTGGCGACGAGCCTGCTTGGTTCGATTCCCGGAGGCCTTGCGCAGATGGTCGTCATCGCGGAAGACATCCCTTCGGCGAATCTCACCGTCGTAACGATGATGCAGACCATCCGGATTTTCATGGTGGTGACGATTGTTCCGTTTCTGACGGTGTTTCTTACCGGCAGGGAACAAGGCGAACTCACCGTGCAGACATTTACGTTTGCACCCGTAGCCGTTTTTGTCGGCTTACTCGTCGGTGTCATTTTGTACTTTGGAATGAAGCGCATTGGTTTCCCGGCTGCGGAAATCCTTGCGCCGATTTTGACGCTGGCCATTGTCCAGACAGTAACAGGGGATATCTTGATTGATATTCCGTACTGGCTGACTGCTTTTGCGCAAATTTGCATCGGGGCGAGCCTTGGCTTGCAGATGGAAGGGATTGGGGACAAGTTGACGGTGCGCCTGGGCACAGCGATCGTTCTCAACAATGTACTGCTCATCAGTTTTACGGCATTCATTGCCTACCTGTTGGCCAGATGGCTGCCGGATTATATCTTCCTGGATTTCTTTTTGAGTGCAGCACCTGGCGGCATTGCGGAAATGGCGATTACGGCGCTCGCGACCGGCGGGGATGTGGCGCTCATCACAAGTTTCCAATTGTTCCGGCTGTTTTTCATTTTGCTCGTGGCATCGCCGATTGTTGCCTATATTGTGAAAAAACTTGACGCTAAAAGCGGAGCTTGAGTATAATGGATGAAAGTATATATTTGATGCGTTGATGAGGATAGTAAAATGTGCGTACATTTCAGAGAGAAAACCGAGTGGTGAGAGGTTTTCATGAACCAGCATTTGAATGTCACCTCGGAGCAGTTCCTGTGAAACGTGAGTAGTGGGAACCGGATGTGAAATCCGTTATCGAACTTGAGAGCCAGGTTTATTTTGACTTGTGCATAAAGGTGGTACCGCGAACAACTCCTTCGTCCTTTTACAGACGAAGGGGTTTTTTTTATTTTCCGGGAAGCCTTCTCTCAAGGCAACACAAACATAAAGGAGGAATTTCAATGACTGAACAAACGCCGACAACCCCGCAAATGCCGACGAAGTACGATCCGCAAGCGATTGAAAAAGGCCGCTATGAGTGGTGGATCAACAACAAATTCTTTGAAGCGAAACCCGAAAGCGGCAAAACGCCGTACACGATTGTGATTCCGCCGCCGAACGTAACGGGGAAACTTCACCTGGGCCATGCGTGGGATACAACGCTGCAAGACATCATGACGCGCATGAAGCGCATGCAAGGATTTGACGCTCTATGGCTTCCGGGAATGGACCATGCTGGAATTGCCACGCAGGCAAAAGTAGAAGGCAAATTGAAAGAAGAAGGGAAATCCCGCTACGATTTAGGGCGCGAGAAGTTCCTAGAAGAGTCGTGGAAATGGAAAGATGAGTATGCAGGTCATATTCGTGAACAATGGTCGAAACTGGGCCTTGGACTTGATTATTCCCGCGAACGTTTTACCTTGGATGCCGGCTTGTCGGATGCGGTTAAGGAAGTATTCGTAAAGCTTTACGAAAAGAAACTGATTTACCGCGGCAAGTACATCATCAACTGGGATCCGGCGACGAAAACCGCGATTTCGGATATTGAAGTTATCTACAAAGACGTACAAGGTGCGTTCTACCATATGCGCTACCCGCTGACAGACGGTTCTGGCTATATTGAAATCGCGACAACGCGTCCGGAAACGATGCTTGGCGATACAGCGGTAGCGGTTCACCCGAAAGATGAGCGCTACCAGCATTTGATCGGCAAAACGGTAACATTGCCGATTATCGGCCGCGAAATGAAAATTGTCGCAGACGATTACGTAGACATGGAATTCGGAAGCGGCGCTGTGAAAATTACCCCGGCACACGACCCGAATGACTTTGAAATCGGCAATCGCCACAATTTGGAACGCGTACTGGTTATGCACGAAGACGGCACGATGAACGAAAATGCCGGCAAATACGAGGGGCTCGACCGCTTCGAATGCCGCAAGCAAATCGTTAAAGACTTGCAGGACATGGATGTTTTATTCAAAATCGAAGAGCATCTGCATTCGGTTGGACATTCGGAACGCAGTGGGGCAGTGGTTGAGCCTTATCTGTCGACACAGTGGTTTGTTGACATGAAGCCATTGGCGAAACAGGCGATTGACCTGCAGCACGGCGAAGACGGTGTCAACTTTGTTCCGGACCGTTTTGAAAAAACATACTTGCACTGGATGGAAAACATCCGTGACTGGTGCATTTCGCGCCAACTGTGGTGGGGCCACCAGATTCCGGCTTGGTACCATAATGAAACCGGCGAAATTTACGTAGGAATGGAAGCGCCGGCAGACGCGGAAAACTGGACGCAAGACGAAGACGTACTTGATACGTGGTTCTCTTCCGCATTATGGCCGTTCTCGACACTCGGCTGGCCGGAAGATAGCGATGAGTTGAAACGCTATTACCCGACAGATGCTTTGGTTACCGGCTACGACATCATTTACTTCTGGGTATCGCGCATGATTTTCCAAGCGCTTGAATTCACGGAAGAAAAACCGTTCAAAGACGTATTGATCCACGGCTTGGTGCGCGACGCAGAAGGACGCAAAATGTCGAAATCACTCGGCAACGGCGTTGACCCGATGGACGTTATTGCGGAATACGGAGCGGATTCGCTTCGCTACTTCCTGGCAACCGCTTCAAGCCCAGGGCAGGACCTGCGCTTCTCCATGGAGAAAGTGGAATCCATCTGGAACTTTGCCAATAAAATCTGGAATGCGTCACGCTTTGCGTTGATGAACATGGACGGCATGACTTACGAGGAAATCGATCTTTCCGGCAAGCGCTCTGTTGCTGATTCATGGATCCTAACCCGTTTGAATGAAACCATCGAACAAGTGACGCATCTCGCAGAACGCTACGAGTTCGGTGAAGTGGGCCGCTCGCTTTACAACTTCATCTGGGATGATTTCTGTGACTGGTACATCGAAATGGCGAAACTGCCATTGTACGGCGAAGACGAAGACGCGAAGAAAATGACGCGTTCGGTTCTGGCGTATGTACTCGATAACACGATGCGCCTGTTGCATCCGTTTATGCCATTCATCACCGAAGAAATCTGGCAGAACTTGCCGCACGAAGGCGAATCGATTACAGTTGCTGCTTGGCCGACAGTGGACGAGTCGTTGACCGACCAAAGCCAGTCTTCGAGCATGAAGCTGTTGATGGACATCATCACAGCTGTTCGTACGATCCGCGCAGAAGTTCAGTCGCCGATGAGCAAGAAAGTAGCCTTGACGATTTCCGCAAAAGACGCGGGTATTCATGCGGTTCTTAAAGAGAACGCCGCCTATATCGAACGTTTCTGCAACCCGGAAACTTTGACGATCGGCGAAAGCATCGAAGCACCGGAAAAATCAATGTCCGCCGTTGTATCAGGCGCCGAATTGTTTATGCCGCTTGAAGGCTTGATCGACATTGACGCAGAACTGGCACGCTTGAATAAAGAACTTGAGAAATGGGCAAAAGAAGTGAAACTCGTTCAAGGCAAACTGTCGAACGAACGCTTTGTTTCCAAAGCGCCGGAAGCGGTAGTTGCGGAAGAACGCAAAAAAGAAGCTGACTACCTGGAGAAACACGCCACAGTCGAAAAACGCATCGAAGAGTTGAAAAACCTGTAAATTGACGAACCGCTTTCCTTCGGGAGAGCGGTTTTTTTATGTGCGGATTCTCTAGCGTGCAAAGCTGGTTGTCGTTAACCGGTGTTTTTAGGATTTCTATCGAAGTTTTTGAAGTTTCTATCGGCGTTATCGAAGTTCTTATCGGAGTTTTAACATTTTCTATCGAAGTTTCCAAGATTTCTATCGAACTTTTCCCGATACGCGAAGATTGACATTCGAAAACCGATTTGATATATTTATACCTGACGAACGGTCGGAAGGTGGTCGGAAGAATTATGACAGTCAACCAATTAAAAGAAGCGGCTTTAAACCGCTTTGCTGAACATGGCTACGAAGGAACCTCGATGGCGCATATTGCCGAAGCAGTCGGCATCAAAAAGCAATCGATCTACGCCCACTTTAAAGGGAAAGACGAATTGTTCCTTCAGGTGTCGAACGACGTAGTAGAAAACGAACTCGCTTCTATTACGGAATTCATCGAACAAAACCAGACTAAACCAATCAAAGAATTTCTGTACGATTTTCTCGTGCACCACAAAATCCGCTACGAACAAAATGCCGATACGAAGTTCTGGCTGCGCAATTCCTTTTTCCCGCCTGGGCATTTGTACGACGAAGTGATGGAAAAAGTCTATCTGTATCTTGATACGCTCGAAGAACAGCTGGAGCCAATTCTGGAAAACGCAATAAAAGAAGGGCAGCTTGATGCATCAATCGATGTAAAGCGGGCGACGGCCGCGTTCCTGGGCGTACTGGACGGGATTTTTGTGGAAATGCTGTACGGCGGACCGGAGCGGCTGACTAAAAGATTGGATGCTTCCTGGCATTTCTATTGGCGCGGGATATCGAAAGTTTAAACAGAGTAACGGAGGAAAAGATATGAATTTGCATTGGATACTCGTCATCGCAGCGGGCATTATTGAAATATTATGGGCGACCGGATTGAAATACGCGAACTCATGGATGGAATGGGTAGGCGTCGCAGTCCTCATTTACATTTCATTCGTCGTACTTTTAAAAGCGCTGGAAAAAGTGCCGGTCGCTACAGCATATGCGGTATTTACAGGCATCGGGACCGCCGGGACGGTCATCGTGGAAATGGTCGTTTTCGGCGAACCGTTCAGCTGGACAAAAGTGTTTTTCATCAGTATGCTGCTGGCAGGCGTTCTCGGACTGAAACTCGTTACTGCAGATCCCGAAAAGAAAGAAGAGGTAATTTAATATGGCTTGGGTATACTTGATATTAGCCGGCTTGTTTGAAGTAGTAGGCGTGATCGGCATGAACCGTGTCGTCAAACACAAAAAGCTCTCCTCCTATGCGATTTTGATCGGTGGATTCATCGTCAGCTTCAGTTTGCTTGGGCAGGCAATGGAAACCTTGCCGATGGGCATTGCGTATGCGGTCTGGACCGGCATTGGAACGGTAGGCGGCACGCTGCTCGGCATGTTTGTTTACGGCGAATCAAAAGACTGGAAGCGCATCGCCTTTATCGCCATGATTGTTGCAGCGGTCGTCGGGCTGCGTTTGACTTCTTAATAAATGCAAAGTGGTCCTGGAACGAATTCCAGGACCACTTTTTTATTGGCCGATTTTCACAATCGGTTTGATGGTCGAGCCATTTTTGGAGTCCTCGAACGCTTCGTTAAGCTGTTCGAACTCATACACTTTAGTCAGCTTGTCAAAAGGGAACATGCCGCGTTTGTAATAAGCGACGAGTTGGGGAATGAAGACTTGCGGAATTGAATCGCCTTCGATGACGCCCATCACCGTTTTGCCTTCCGCCATAATGTCGTTGTGGACATCAAACGTGATTTCCGGTGTCACTCCGACAATGGCACAGGAACCGAGAGGACGCAATGAATGGATGGCTTGTTTCACAACCGGAGGGACACCGGTCGTCTCTACTGCGTAATGTGTGCCGCCGCCCGTAATTTCTTTGATTTCGTTGACGACATCCACAATTTTTCCGTTCAATGTATGCGTAGCACCCAGTTCTTTGGCAAGTTCCAGTCGGTTGTCATGGATGTCGACCGCAATGATGTTGAGGCAGCCGGCAATTTTCGCTGCCATTACCGCACTCAATCCGACAGCCCCGCTGCCAAAGACGGCGATCGACGAACCGAATTCGGGCTTTATGCGGTTCAGTACGGTCCCAGCGCCTGTCTGGATGCCGCAGCCAAGCGGACCAAGCAAAGTCAAATCGACTTCTTTGTCGACTTTCACGACGTTCCGTTCATTCGTCACGGCGAACGTGCCGAAAGACGATTGGCCAAAAAAAGTGGAAACGGCGTGGTCATGGTGATGAATCCGGTTTGTGCCGTCCTGCATCTTGCCGCCGAAATTCAGCTCATTAAAGTTCAGGCAAACCGTAGGATGTCCCGTCAGGCAGTTTTCACAGTGTCCGCAGTAGGCAAATGACAGCACAACATGGTCCCCGGCTTCAATCGAAGTCACTGCTGACCCGACTTTTTCCACAACCCCAGATCCTTCGTGGCCAAGGACCGCGGGGAAAGGAGACAATCCAAGGTCTCTTGCCACGGCATCCGTATGGCAAACCCCTGAAGCGACTATTTTTACAAGCACTTCATGGTCTTTCGGTTCGCCCAGTTCCACTTCCTCAAACTTAAACTCTTCTCCTAACCCATGTGTTACCGCTGCTTGAATCTTCATCGAATCCCTCCTAGTAATTTTTTGTCCAATTAGTAAGATACCCGCTTTTGAGAAGCTTAGTCCTAGATAATGAACCGGTGTAAAATTCGACTTCATAGTAATTAGGTTGGAACTCAGATGAAATTGGGTGTAATTCACGAGGGAGAGGGTGCAATTCAGTATGAAAAGGTTGCAACTCATAAAAAAAGGTAGTAACTCAGGCCGAAACTGCAAAAATACTACTCAAGGAAGAGAATCCAATAAAAAAAGCCCGCAAAAAGCAGGCTGATAACTTATTTCTCTTTCGGCCGAAACGGCCGTTCTTTTTCAATTTTTCTCAAATGTTCCACCAGCAACTCTGCAATATTTTCATCATGCGTTTCATAAAATGATCGCGCACCGACCGGATCTTCGATTTCATTGAACGCATGAAGCCCATCTGGCAGCAGCAAAAAATCCACGCCGATGTAATCGCCGTTTAGCGCCCGTGCAATTTTCAGCACATCTTGTTCCTGTGCCGCGGAAAGCAGGTACTTCTCGGCAGAACCGCCAAGCGAGTAGTTCGCTTTGAACCCATCCACCGAACTCCGCTTTACAGCACCGACCACTTCGTTGCCGATGACATAGGCGCGCACATCCGCCGTATGGTCCACCACCGGCTGAAAAACGAGCGATTCCGACTCAAACGGAATTTCGTCCAAAGATTCCACAATCGCAACTTCCGTCCCGCCGTGCCCGTCCGCTGTCTTCACCACACAAGGAAATGCCTGCGCTTCCCGGTAAGTCGGAATCACTGGCACGCCGAGCAGCTGCATCAGTTGAAAGCTTTGCCATTTGTCATTGGCCACACGGTTCACTTCTGCCCGGTTGACAAGAAACACACCGCGGTCTTCCAAAAAGCGCGCAGCTTCCGGACAGCGCACCCGAAACAGCACAAGCTGGCCTTGAAGAGTCTCCGCTAAACCCAATAAACCCTCTTCTGTCCAATCGTTACACTGCACGAGCCGGAATTCCCCGAACTTCTGCAGCTCCTGGATAAACCCGGCATTGCGCACCGCATCTGCAGTGTCATACAAAACAATCATCGCAAGTCCTCCAATATATAAGCGATCATGGCATCCGCCACGTTGACGCCGGTCACATTCAGGATGTTGCGGATGTGGGCAGCTGCGTTCACTTCGCACACAAGCGGCTCCTCATTCTCACCAAACAACAAATCCACGCCGGCAAAAACGGCGCCAACAGCATCCGCCGCATCGAGTGCCATCTGTTTCTGGATTTCCGTCAACCCGACAGGAGACGCCTTCCCGCCGTTTGTGATATTCGCCCGGAAGTCTGTTTCCGAATGGCGGTACATCGAAGCGACGATTTCGCCGCCAACGATATTGACGCGGATGTCGCGGCCCCGGCTCGAAGCGATAAACTCCTGAAACACAAAATCGATGCCGCGAAGCGCTTCCACTTTTTCGTAAAAAGCTGCTTTATCTTCGATCAAATACACTTTCATGCCGAACGAGCCGTGGCCTTCTTTAATGATCATCGGAAACTTCAATTGTTCGATAATCCGTTCAAAATAGCCGGAGTCCAAAATCGAGAAATTCGGGTAGACTTTCGGCGCTATAATCGTCCGCGGCATAGGGAGTCCCGATGCGGCCAGTTGGATGTACTGCGTGGCTTTATTGTCGCACAGATCAATAATCGCCGGGTCGTTGTAAACCGGCACCCCGCGGCTTTTCAGGAAATACCCAAGAAGGATGTCTTTATCGAGCAGCACCGCAAAATCGGGCAGCGCTGCATCGTTCTCCAGATCCATCAGAATTTCATAATTCTTCATTATACGTGTTTCAACGCCTGCGCGTTGTGCCGCTTCTGCTACCAAATGAGCCTGGTCCGCGAATTTATCCGAAACCAAACTTCCGTTATAGATCACCCAACATGTTGTCATTTCTATTCCACCTTCATGCTATAATTAACTTAAAAAAAGTGTATCACGTTTACCGGGGAAGGAAGGCCGAAATCATGATAAATGGACTCAATTTCTATAAGAACAAGTGGAACATCCAAACAGATGCTTCGATCAAACCAGGTCTTCAAGCCATCACCGCCGCACTTGCGGAATTAAACAATCCTCATCAAAACATCAGCTTTATACATATCGCCGGAACGAATGGCAAAGGTTCGACCGGCGCTTTCCTATCCGCCATCCTGCACAAACACGGATTGACCGTGGGCAATTTCTTTTCGCCGGGAATCGAAGACCTGCACGACCAGATCCAGGTAGACGGCAAAGCGGTGACCGAAGAAGACATGGATCAAGCAATGTCCCGTTTGGCCGATATCAAAACTCCGCTGACCGATTTTGAATTGTTGACAGCTGCAGCGTTTTTGGTTTTTGAACAAAAACAACCGGATATCGCCATTATCGAAGCAGGGATGGGCGGACGGTTCGACAGCACGAACGTCATCAATCCGATACTATCGATCATCACATCGATTTCGTATGAACACACGGCTTTTTTAGGCGACACACTGGAAAATATTGCTTGGCACAAAGCTGGAATTATAAAAAAATGGAAACCGATCATCATCGGTAACTTGCCGGAAGCGGCGGAACGGGTCATCCGGGATGAAGCAGATGCCTTGCATGCCGAACTGATTCAGCCCCAAAAACAAATCAACACCGAATTGAAGCTGAAAGGCCGGCACCAAAAAGAAAATGCCGGCTTGGCGCTCGAAGCGGCGAAAGAAATGCTGCTGTTGAAATTCAACCACAACTTAGCGGAAACGGCACTGGCTTCGGCGTTCATCCCGTTCCGCTTTGAAGAAGTCTATCCGAATCTCATTATGGACGGCGCGCACAACGAAGCAAGCGTCAACGCGCTCGTTGACACCATAAAGGAAGTTTATCCCGATAAAAAAATTCAAATCGTCATGGCGCTGATGAAAGATAAATCATACGCCAACATCCTGCGCCAGCTGGAAACAATCAGCGACCATTTTACGTTCATCGACTTTGACAATGAACGTGCACTGCCTGCCAAAATTTTGTTTGAAGAAAGTAGAAGTAAAATAAAGACAATTATAACTAATTGTGATATATTACCTGTATCAAAAGAAGAGGTAGTGACAATAGTCACGGGCTCGCTTTACTTACTGTCCGCGCTTCGAAACAATCATTTCAACATGTTTAAGAACTACCAAGAACCTGTTGAATGAGAAAGAAAGCTGCAGTTACAGACATACAGGGGGTGAAGAAATGACGCGTATCAGCAAAAACCGCTGGGCTTTATGGATCTTCTGGCTGCTGCTTGTGCCGCCCGGACTATATTTAGTCCATCAGATCTTTCCGACGCCTCAAATAGACCCCTGGCATTTGGCAGCATATGTGCTTTTTTTCGTTCTTACTTGCTTGATGCCAATGAACATCAACGGCGCTTCAACTTATCTCGTTCAATGGGTGACAATCGCCGTCTTTCTGAAATACGGCATCTTTGTTGAAATTCTAATTTCACAATTGATGATGTTAATCGTTATGGTCAGAAGCCGGACCGACGAACCGATGACAATGCGGATTCCGTTTAATTCGATCATGTTTTTCCTGATCTCCTGTTTTTCAGGGTTAGCCTACTTAGGCGCAGGGGGCAAAATCGGTTCCCTTGATTTGCTGCACATTCTGTTTTATGGATTGATCTTCCAGTTGGTGTCTGTTTTCTCCAATCAGATCATTTACTACTCATATGATCGTTTGACGGGCAGCCAGGCGAAATTCTTCTCTATTGATGCCTTATGGGACTTTGCATTGACGCTCATTCTCTTCCCGTATGCCATCGCATTGTATATTTCAGAAGCTTACATCGGCGTTTCGGCGCTGCTCTTACTCGGCATCCCGTTTCTCATCATGACTGCTGTGATGAAACTTTACAACAACACCCAACTGATCAACAATGATTTGCAAAAAGCAGGGGAAATTGGCCATCAGCTAGCGGCAAGGCTGACAGCTGATGAAGTACTTGATCAATTTGTCATTCAAGTATCCGAAATGTTCAATGTTGATTATGCTTATGTGATAGATTACAGAGGTGGAAGTCTATTAATGCTTCGCATGTTTGAACATCAGGAATTTAAACATCGAGAGATTCCGCCACTTCGTTATTACAAAGGGATTGCTGGCCGTGTCATTGTCAACAACGCACCTATCATTTACAACAAAAAAAATGAATGGCAAGATATTGTCACAGGATATATCCCGAACGAGACTGAAAGCATCATGTGTACACCGATTGCCCGGAATAGCAAAATTGAAGGTGTCTTGATGTTGGCATCCAAAAAGAAGTATGCTTTCAAGAGCCATCAGCTAAAAATACTGGATTTTTTAAGCACATATTTTGCTGTGTCACTTGAAAAAGCAGGTTATGTTCAAAAAGCAATTGCCAAAAGTGAACGATGTGGTTTGACAAAGCTTTACAATTATCGTTATTTAGATGAAGCATTAGAGAAAAGTATGGAAAAAGTTAAATCTGGAGCTATAGGAAATTTATCGCTTGTGATGGTGGACATTGATCATTTCAAAGCGATTAATGATGAATATGGCCACCAAAGCGGAAATGATATATTAATGGGTCTTGCTAGAATTTTAGAAGCGGAAGTTGGACAAGAAGGAATTGTTGCCCGCTACGGCGGAGAAGAATTTGTTATCATGTTTGAAAATTATAGCAAAGATCTTACGCTGTTGTTTGCAGAAAATCTCCGTAAGAAAATTGAAATGCATGATTTTCAAATTCAACGCGATTTAGACATGGAACGCAGTATCGAAAACATTCATATTACTTTAAGCATTGGTGTGTCAACAGCACCAGATGATAGCGATGAACCGAACGCCCTTTTGCGCAATGCAGATCGTGCGTTGTATATTGGAGCTAAACAAGCCGGGCGAAATAAAGTTGCAGCTTACTCGAAATAAGACCGTAAAATGAGGGTTAAACCATTTTACGGTCTTTTTTCCTATTATAAATACATGTATTCTCTAATTTATTAGTAAAAAGAATAGATTTTACTGTAAATAAGTGGTGCCAAATTATAAATTTAATGCAATAATAAGCTTATAATAGCAAGTAGGTTAAAAAGGGGTAATAATAGTAAAAAAATGTAAAAATAATGCCATTTGTTTGTGGAGGAGAGGGCTATGAAAAAGGCTTGGAATGAGAAGGGGTTAACTTTAGTTGAAATTTTAGCTGCACTAGTTATTCTTGGCATTTTTTTCATCGGCATCTTAACCATCTTCCCGCAAATGACAGTGTTTAATGCTCGCACTGAAACAAAGCTTGACACCATGAATTTAGCGAAACAAGAGATGGCTTCTATATTAACTGTTTCCAAATGGCAGAAATTACTGGTAACGAGTCCAAACGATCCTACTTCGCTAGAACCTGAGTTTTTAAAGAAAGAAAAAATTAAACTTGAAATGGAGATTTTAGGGTATACCCATGACGCTGCAGCTTCAATTGAGAATTTACCTTATTCAGGAACATCTTTCTCACGATATAAGCGTGAAGGCGAATATCGATATGAAACAGATATCTATCTTCAATGTGACCCCTTTTTAGCACAAGCTTCGTCAGGGACGGGGACCAAAGTGCCTTGTGCTGAAAATGACCGTACCAAATTGTACAAGATTCATTTGAAAGTTTTCAGTAATAAAAATTCTCCTGATGGCAGTTATCGAATGAGTAGTGAAACGTATTCTTATATTCGTTATATAGCAAAGAAACCGCCTGTTGTTACAGGAGGGAGCTAATATGAAGTTAGATCAAAGAGGCATTACATTAGTTGAGCTAATTGCAGCGTTGGCATTAGTGTCTATCATAGCAACAGTAGCTTGGACAGCTTTATCAATCGGCTTTAAACATACAGCAGCAGAAACCACTAAAACCCAATTGCAGCAAGATGCCAATATAATCGTCACAAAGTTGAGCAATGAGCACCGGCGGAGTGATCATTATTACTTTCAAATGGCTGAGGACCATCTGGAAACCAATACATGTACAGAGTTGGATCCTGCCAATATAAATTGTACGGGGTTTGTTCGACTAACGGACAATAACTTTTTGTACAGTGGAACCATCAATGGCGTTAAGTTTGAAGAATGGAATGCGGCAGAAAAAATTGACCCGGAAAAGAAGCATGTAGTTCTGATGTTGAAAGTCGCGGATCCTGTTAAGCCCTCACGATCTGTTGAAGTTCAGACGACTTTAACCAGAATTTTAACCGATTAGGATTAAAGGGGAAATGACAATGAAGTATGTAAAAAACGATAAGGCGTATGCATTGGTTATTGTTCTTTTACTAGTTGTGCTCATATTAGGGATTTCTGCGACTTTTATGTCCGGCACTTTAAGCAACGCGAAGCAGGAAAAAACAGTAGATATTTCCAACCAATCTGTTGCAGCCGCTGAAATGGGCATTCTTTATTACTCGACAGATTTCGAAAGGTCATTGGATTTGATCAAACAGCAAGTGCTGAATCAAACCCGCTTAGAACTCGATAAGATTGTCGCTTGTTTATACGCTACTAATAAAGAAGCATGTGATACGTCGGCCGAAAGAAAGGCGTGGGAACAAAAAATTGATCTTCAAATGAAACAGCTGTATGTGAATAAAGTTTTAACAAAAGTCAATGAATTAATCAAAATCAATGGAACGCAAACTATGCCATTCACTTCTACTTCAACCAATTACGCACCGCAGAAATGGAACTTGCTAAATGTCACGCATACAGCAAGTGACCTTGAAAACATAAGCAGCATACTGGTCGATAAAATCATCCATAATGGCAAATTAGAAGTGAAAGTCGAGGTTAAAGGAGCTGCTGTGAGTTCCACTAAAACTTTGAATTCCTTATTCACCGTTAATATTCCTGATTCATTTTTGAATAAAGGCGAAGTTTATAATGTCGGGCAGGAAATTATTGCAGGCAAAGAAGATGCTAAATATGTTGATATTTTCAAGTCGGTTCCTCCTACACTGTCCTGTGACGCCCTTTTAGAAAAGGTCAAAGCAAATACCGCAATAGCTCCATTTGAATGCAAGATGACAGGAGACGAAAAACTGGCGACATTTATTGCCAAAGTTACAGCAGCTCAAAAAAATCCTATGGATTTTTGGGTGCATGTTGATGACTTTCAAAAAAATGTCTGTTCGTCTAACTGCAACTCAATCGATTTCTTAGGAACTAACGTGGTTGTGAAAGCTACAGATACAGGCGTTTCAAGCAATATGAACAACCTGGTAAACGGTAATTTGATTATTAATGGAACATTAACAACAGGCCAAAACATGAATAACTTAGGTAAAAACATGTCCAAACAAACGATTGTATTAAAAGAACTGTATATCGGTGGGAATATTAAAAATCTTTACTATACCAATTTGATGGTCCTTGGGAACGATTCAGGAAACGATGCGCGTTTACATGTAGTAGGGCAATTTCAAATTGACAATTACACTCACCTTTGTATGGATATAGACAAGATTCGCCAGTCCGATTTGGACCGGCTTGCTTCTACTATAGAAGTGACCAATAGCGGAAGAATTATTTATTATTCCTTTACAGGAAAAACTTTTTCACTTACAGGAGTGGACGCAGCAAATCGAACAGCTTTATATGTGAAGAAAGCGGCCAACTATGGGGAATTTATTAATAACTGCGGAATCGCTATTAAGAGCACACAAACGGTTCCTATTTCGTCGCCTGTCGTTATCGATACCGATTTTGATTTTGAAGTCGATTACTGAGCGAGGAAATTAGTGGAGCATTAGGAGGGATTTTATGATTCAACTATTATTTTTAATTATCATTTCAGCTGTTGTATTATCTATCGCATTCTTCGGATTTAGAGATGTACCACTCACTAGAAGAATGATTCTTGCAGGTGGGGCTCTTGCAGCAGCAACTATAGGAGTATTGATGCAATCCAGTTTTTCATGGTATATGTCATTGCTTGCGATTGTCGCCGTTTCTCTTCTTGCTGCACTGATTTATATCAAGGTACTGGAAAAAGAACAGAAAGAAATAGAAAGAGATGAAGAAGAGCGAAAGGCGCGTCGGAAAGAAATGATTTCGACTGCTTCTTCTTTGCATCCTGCACCAGAACCAACACCTATTAAGAATGAGGTTGCAGATCAAGCCACAAACGTGCGTGAAACCATTCAGGTGACGGAAAAAATTTCAATGCCGGAGCCGGTGAAAATGCCACAAATGGAAAAAGAGCCGGAACGCGTCAAAGAGCTCGTTGGGGCAAAACCGTTCGGCATGCAATCGATTAAATCAGTCGGGAAGGAAGATCAAGGTGAACAATAAAGTATTCGGAATTACCTTTGCACTTGTACTCGCATCAGCATTGTTATTTTTTGGAGTAGCTAATGCGGGGGCAATGGCAGTCGACACATGGATCTTCCCGACGGAAGAATTCGAAGACAATACGTATATCGGAACAACCGATGTGTCGAATTTGGAACATGAGCAAGCCAAACAACTATTTGTGGGCCAAGTGGACTCTTGGCGGACGAGCTCGGAGCTTCTGGTAACTTATCAAGATGCAACAGCGAGCTATCCGCTAGAGAATGCCGAAATTTTATTGGATGAAACCATTGCTCAAGCTCAAAGTGGAACACAAAATAATTTCGTGTTTCAATTGCAACCCGAAACAACTCAAACTTTCTTAGCACAGCAATTTCCGTCTGCCCTGTTTTCGGAGGCAGATATAGAAAACATCACCAATAAATTAGAAACAGCATTAGCTGATGGCCAAACACAAACACGCGTTGCCATCAGCGATGATACGCTGGAAGTTCCGCGTGAAATTGTATCGGAAGCAACGATTACGCATACATTAAAAGATGGGGAAGCAATGGCAGTTGTTAATGCGTTAAACGGGCTCGAGCTTGCGCCAGCCAGTCAATTTTCTTTTTTGGATTTTGTGAATGCTTTAAAGCTTGCGAACATAACCGATGCAGAACTGACAGAAATCGCTTCTTCAATTTATTCGGCAGTGTTGAAAACGAATTTTTCGGTAGATGAACGAAGCATCGGAGCCGAAGCTCCTGCAGCGGTTCCACTTGGCCAAGAAGCAGCCATCAATCGTACACTTGGCATCGATTTTGTATTTACGAACACCAACAACAGCTCATTTACATTAAATCTATCCATGGATAACGGTTCGCTGACAGCGATGCTTACCGGTTATCCGCTGAATTATGAATACGAAATTTTAGCGAGTGGTGAACAAAAAATCAAACCTCGCTTGGTTAAACAATACAGCGCATTTGTGACAAAAGGTTCGACGATCGGAGAAAAAGGGCGTGAAGGGGTTCGGATCAATGTACTTCGTTCCGTTCGGGAAGACGGCAAAGAATTAAAAGTCGATGCAGTTTCGACCGACTTTTACCCGCCGGTACACCGCATTGAAATTTATCCGCTGATCAAAACAGAAACAGCACCGGCAACTGGGACGACTGTGCCGCAGCCCGGCCAACCTGGATTTATTGACGCGAATGGTGACGGCGTCCATGATGTACCCGCCACCCCCGCAACGCCGCTTCCTGGCCAGCCTGGATTTGTAGATGCGAACGGCGATGGAGTTCATGACGCGCCGGTAACAACACCGGTTACCCCCCAGCCTGGTCAACCCGGATTTACTGACGCCAATGGCGACGGTGTCCATGACATGCCAGTACCAACTCCGACAACGCCACTGCCGGGCCAACCAGGATATACCGACTCGAACGGTGACGGTGTCCACGATACGCCTGCAGCTGGTTCGGAAACAGATGATCAGCAAAACGATACACCTGCAAATACCGATAAAGAAAAAGATCCGGTATACGACAAAAGTGGGAAGTTAGTTAATCCTTAATGATTGATAAGGGGGAATCAATTTGGCGAGAACGCGAAAAAGACTGGGTGACATTTTAATCGAGTTGGGGCTTATTACAGAAGCAGACCTTCAAGGTACGTTGGATGCGAAGCAGTCTGACCAAAAATTGGGGGATGCATTGGTTCAACGCGGACTAATTACGGAGCATCAATTGATTGAGACGCTCGAAAAGCAACTTGGCATACCGCACGTCACATTGTTCCAGTACCCATTTGATCCGAACTTGTTCAATGTGGTACCGAAAGAGTTTGCGAAACGAAAATCATTGGTGCCGCTTCGGGCTGAGGGGGATCGTCTGTTTATCGCCATGGCCGACCCGACCGATTTCTTTACCATTGATGATCTTCGTCTGACCACAGGTTTCCAGATCGAACCGGCCATTGCTTCGAAAGAGGACATTTTAAAAACCATTACGAAATATTACGACGAAGAATCGTATGACGCCATGCTCGAAGAAATGCCGCAAGATACGACTCAAGAAGAAGAGCTTGATGACATCGACGGTCCCATTGTCCGCCTAGTCAACCAAATCCTTTCCAATGCCGTCTCATTGAAAGCGAGCGATGTGCACTTTGATCCACAAGAAAATCGGATTTTGGTCCGATACCGCATCGATGGCACTTTGCGCACCGAAAAAGTCTTGCCGAAAACGATGCAGCAAATGGTGACGGCCCGCATCAAGATTTTAGCGAATTTGGACATTACTGAAAACCGGATTCCTCAAGATGGACGCATCAAGACAACCGTTGATCTTCGGGCAGTGGATCTTCGGGTTTCTTCGCTGCCGACAGTATTTGGAGAAAAAATCGTTATGCGGATTTTGGATTTGGGAGCCAACTTGACCGATATTGGCAAGCTTGGCTTCAATGACATCAATATGCAGCGGTTTCTGCGAGAAATCGACAAGCCGAACGGCATCATCTTGATTTCAGGGCCGACGGGTTCAGGCAAGTCGTCCACTTTATATGCCGCACTCAATAAACTCAACAGTGAAGAAGTCAACATCATTACCGTAGAAGACCCGGTGGAGTACCAATTAGAAGGCATCAATCAAATTCAAGTGAATTCGAATGTCGGATTGACTTTTGCTGCCGGATTGCGGTCCATTCTACGGCAGGATCCAGACATCGTCATGGTTGGGGAAATCCGGGACAAAGAAACAGCCGATATTTCGATTCGTGCCTCGCTAACCGGTCACTTAGTATTGAGTACCATCCACACAAACGATTCGATCGCTTCCATCACTCGGTTAATGGATATGGGCATCGAACCGTTCCTGGTCACTGCGTCACTCAATGCGGTCGTAGCCCAGCGTCTGATTCGGCGCGTGTGCCGGGACTGCCGGGAAGCACAACCGGCTACTGTACGAGAACAGGAGATTTTCGCCAAACGCGGATTGACGGTAGATGTCATTGCGCGCGGCAAAGGCTGCCCGAGCTGCAATATGTCCGGCTACCGGGGACGTATGGCAATTCATGAAGTACTGGTCGTCGACGAAGACATCAAGACGATCATTAACCGCGGCGGAACGGCAGCTGAAATTCGTGAAGTGGCCATAAAGAACAAGACCATTTTCCTGATTGACGATGGTTTACTAAAGGTGAAGGAGGGTCTGACAACGACAGAAGAAGTGCTGCGCGTTGCCATGACAGATTAAACCATGAATACAACTCTGAATTATATAGACTCTGTTTTAACTGCAGCCATTGAGATGAAAGTATCGGATGTCCACATGACGACCGGCATTCCGCCGGTTTTCCGGATGCATGGCTCGCTTAAACAATACGGAGAAGAACGATTGATGCCAGAAATGACAAAGGAGATCGCCCGGGAATTGATGCCGGAATCGCTGTGGGAAACCTTCTTGGAAAAAGGCGAGATGGATTATTCATATTCCATTCCCGGCATTTCCCGCTTCCGGGTTAACTCATTCCATCAGCGTGGATCGATTTCCCACGC
Organism: Planococcus liqunii; assembly: GCF_030413595.1. Classification (NCBI taxonomy): domain Bacteria; kingdom Bacillati; phylum Bacillota; class Bacilli; order Caryophanales; family Caryophanaceae; genus Planococcus; species Planococcus liqunii. The sequence continues at coordinate 1,542,533 of NZ_CP129238.1, forward strand.
ATTCCGTGCAATTCCCATGAAAATCCCGACCATTGAAGATTTGAATATGCCGGATACGTTGAAGCGGTTGTCAGAAACGCATCAAGGTTTGATCTTGGTGACCGGTCCAACCGGTTCCGGGAAATCGACGACACTGGCAGCGATGATTCGCTATATGAACGAGCATTTAACCAAACACATTATTACTTTAGAAGACCCGATTGAGTATATGCATAGACATGGAACGTCCATCATCGATCAAAGGGAAGTCGGGTTTGACACGAAGTCATTCGCCAATGGCTTGCGCGCGGCTCTCCGTCAAGATCCCGATGTCATCCTTGTTGGGGAAATGCGGGATTTAGAAACCATTACAACGGCCATTACCGCAGCCGAAACAGGCCACTTGGTCATGGGGACGCTCCATACTTCGAGTGCGGCATCTACAGTGGAACGGATCATTGACGTATTTCCTCCAAACCAGCATGCTCAAATACGGACGCAACTTGGCGGAATATTAAAAGCGGTTATTTCCCAACGCTTGCTTCCGACAGCTGATGGAAAAGGGCGAGTTGCCGCCACTGAGATTCTAATCAACAATCCGGCGATTGCCAACTTGATCCGTACGGAGAAAGTGCATCAAATACCAAACGTCATATTAACGAATCGTTCAGCCGGTATGCACATGATGTCGACGTCCGTGCAGGAATTGTTGAAAAAGGGAGTCATTTCTCGTCAAATTGCGCAACCATTCCTGGTAGGTGAAGACTAATATGGCCAGTTTTAAATATGAAGGACGAGACCGGAAAAAAATACGCTCTGGCGTTATTGTAGCGGATAATCGCCGCTCGGCCGTTGAAAAGCTTCGGGACGAAGGGGTCCGTGTCATCGATATACGGGAAGTGCCAACTTCAACGCTTCAAAAAGATATTTCTTTCGGAGCGCCGGTTAAACGCGATCAGTTTATCATGTTCTTACGCCAATTCTCGACCTTGATGCGTGCAGGGGTAACCATAGTGGATGCCGTAAAAATCTTGTCTCAGCAAGTCGAATCAAAAGCATTGCGCAAAACCTTAAGTGAAATAAACGAAGAACTGCGAAAAGGGAATCCCTTGTCCAGTTCTCTCGCCAAATACCCAAAAATCTTTGAACCCCTGACCATTAACTTGGTCCGGGCGGGAGAACTGTCCGGAACAATTGACGAATCGCTCGACCGATTGGCGACCCATTACGACAAGGCGTATCAGACGCGGCAAAAAGTGATTTCGGCGATGTCTTATCCGGTGATTGTTGGCGTTTTGGCAATTGGCGTAATCATTTTCCTGCTGTCATCAATCGTGCCGATGTTTGCGGAGATGTTTGAAGGTATGGGGAACGAACTGCCGCTGCTGACGCAAGTCGTCATGGGAGCGAGTGATTTCGTCAAAGTGTATTGGTACTTGATCGTCTTGGCCGCACTGTTGTTCGCTGGTGCCATCTGGCTGATGAAGCGGAACGAAAAAGGAACGTTGATCTTGGATACGATCATGCTTCGCATCCCGATTTTTGGAAAGATGTTAAAAAAATCGGCATTGGCCCGGATGACACGGACTTTGAGTTCGTTATTTTCGAGTTCCGTGCCGATCCTGCAGGCCATGACGATGACTGAAAAAGTCGTCGGCAACGCCGTCATGTCCAAAGTCATTCTGGCGTCCCGGGATTCCTTGGAACGCGGAGGGTCTTTAACCGAACCGATGAAAAACCATTGGGCATTCCCGCCGCTCATTCCACACATGATTTCGATTGGCGAACAGACCGGTTCACTGGATCATATGCTGGCGAAAGTAGCGGAGTTTTACGAGAAAGAAGTAGAAGCGGAAACCGACCGGTTAAAAGCGCTTATTGAACCATTAATGATTGTGGTTCTTGCCGCTCTAGTTGGGACTATAATCCTATCTATTATGTTGCCGATGTTTGATATGTTCCAAAACGTGGATCAAATGTAGGCATAAATAACAAAAATAATTGAAATAAATTCTAAAAAACATGAAAAATGCTATTGCGCAATTTGTGACTTTGGTTATAATTAAGGTGTACTCAAAGTAGTGCTAAAATGTAAAATACAGGGGGAAAGAAAATGAAGAAATTTCTTCAGAAGAAGTTAAAAGAACAAAAAGGGATGACGTTGATCGAGCTTTTGGCAGTTATCGTTATTATCGCAATTATCGCAGCGATTGCTATTCCAGCAATTGGGAATATTATTGATAATAGTAGAGAGAAAGCAGCGGTATCAGATGCGCAAATGGTATTGTCTGCCGGTAATTTATTCTTTACAGAGAATGGTACGCCAGAAAATGGAACAGCAAACATTGCGGTGGCAGCTGACGGTACAAAATCAGGCACATTAGTTCCTTTTATTGATGATGCTGGTAATATTACTACAGCAACAGTAAAGAAATTAACAGCAGGGAATCAAATTACAGCTACAGTAGTAACAGATCAAGGCACATACCAGTTTAATAATATGACTAATAATGCATTAGCAAATATTACTGATGCTCAGTTAACAGCTGCCTTTACTGCAAAACCTTAAAAATAATTAAACTTATCAGGAGCTGAAAAAATGGCCTTATCGTTTTTATCGAGAAAAGCGCGAGTCGCGACCATAACTATAGAAGAAGACGCGATTCGTCATGTCGATCTGAAATCCCATTCTCCACTTCAACTAAACTGTGCGGAAGAGCTTGCTCTTCCTGCCGGCATCATTGAAGACGGGAAAATAATCGACACAGAAGCGCTGGAAGCGATACTCGATAAGGCTGTCAATCAGTGGGGTCTCTCTAAGAAGTCAGTCCGATTCCTCGCCCCTGACGAATTCGTTATTATCCGCAAAGTACCTTACCCCGAAGATGTTGAACCCGATGAGTTGAAAGGCCATTTCTTCATCGAAATCGGTTCAACGCTTTACTTGCCTTTCGAAGATCCCGTCTTTGAAGTGGTACCCTATCATACCGAAACCGAAGACCCGGAAGTAATCATCATCGCTTCGAAAGAATCGGTCATCCAGGAGTATGAAAATGTTTTGGACCGCGTCAAACTGAAAGCGGTCGTCGCAGACATCACGCCGCTAGCATTATATCGGTTGGCATATCTGCAGCATGACTTTACTGAAGATGAACATGTCATGCTGATTGATTTGCAATCACAAAAAATGACGATTTCCGTATTTCATGAACACTTCCCGCTATTCATGCGGCCGGTTGATTTGGAACTAAGTTCAATAATTTCTGAAGATCCGAACGAGATTTTGGATGTGATTGAAGAGGAGTCCGAAAAGCTTGCGAACTTTTATAGTTTTAATATGAATGGTGGCGACCTCGGCATTACGAAAGTGATTTTTAACGGCGAATCGGCCGATTGGGACGCACTTCAAGCACGATTGGAAGAGCGTTTTTCTTTGCCGGTCTTGCCGGTTGTACTTGATGCTATTCCGTCTGATGATTCGGATGATGTACCCGGACGTTTTAACCGCGCCATCGGTCTTGCGCTGAAAGAGGTGTGATCCATGTTAGTCGATATTAACTTATTGCCGCAGAAAGAGCGGGACCGTCCCGCTTTTCTTATCGCGGCAATTGCGATTTTGTTATTGGCTGTCATCTTATGGGCAGTTTTTGCATTTCTGGCGAGTGCCAACGAAAAAGAAGGTGCTGAACTCGCGGCCCAATCGGTACAAGTTGCAGCTGAACAAACAGCAATCCGTGAGCAGCTGGAAGCGAAGCAAGGCATGAACGAAGAGCAGCAATTGAAAGTGACGGTTGACTGGGCGGAAAGTTATCAATTTGATACTTTGCCTTTGTTAAGTGATTTAGTATCGAAACTACCTGAACGTGGCTTTTTTGATAGCTTTACCTATACAGGCTTGGACCAAGCGGTATTGGTGGTGCAATTCGATACCGCACGGGAAGCAGCGTTTTACTTAGCGCAGTTAAAGACTTCTGAATTGCTGACATCCGCAACTTTGGATTCTGTTGCTCAGGAAGAGTTGGAAGAAACGGAAACGGTGACTGAGGGAGAAACTGCTGTAGTGGTAGAGAAAGATGAAGATGCGGTAATCGAAAATCCCCGTTACCTTGCTACTTATACATTGATTTTCGTCGATGATCGAATTCCGGCAGAAGTGGTCGAAGGCGAAGTGCCTCCAGAGGGCACTGCTGAACAACCTGTAGAGGAAGCGCCTCCAGTCGAAGAAGTGCCAGCAGAAACTCCTGCAACGAAGACACCTGCAGAAGCACCGGCAGATGGAACAACAGAAACACCAGCGACTGATACGGAAGTTAACGTTGACGTCAATGAAGAAACGCCTGTCACTCCAGAAGGAACGGAGGGAACTGGCCAATGAGCAGCTTAACGAAAAGCCAGAAAGAAAAAGCGCTGATTGTTTTAGCGGTTGTTTTTTTACTAGCACTCGGAGCCTATTCTTACTTTATGGTTTATGCACCGGCTAAGGACGCCCGATTGCAGGCGGAACAAACTTTAAGTTCAGAACGCGACGTATTAATTGCGCTTCAGACACAGTTAAAAGATCTTCCGGAAGGTGAAAAAATCAGCACAAGTGAATTGCAGCAAAAAGTGTCGATCGAACCTTTGTCGGAATTGTTGGTGCTGCAAATCGAACAAGCTGAACTGCTTTCAAATTCACTATTGACTGATATTACAATTGTCGAAGAACCAGTGACTTTGCCGGTTCCGGTTGAAGGATTGGAAAATCTCCAGCAAGTGAAAACGACCGTTACGTTTGAAACGGCTGATTACAAAGGCATTACAACGTTTATCAAAGAAATTGAGTCGATGGACCGCATTCTTGTGATAGACTCGATCGACTTCGGAGCGAACGACGAAGTGACGACGTTGGAAGCGGAAAAAGAACTACTCGATGTAATATTGAGCTTTTCCGCATATTTCCGTCCAGACTTGATCGCATTAACTGATACGCTGCCAAAAGTGGATGCGCCGCAACCAGCGGGCAAGATGAATCCTTTGCCGCAAAACGACGGCACGAGTTTAGTGGAAGAAGAAGCAGTAGTTGCTCCTGAAGACGCTGCAGATGTTGACGTTAACGTCGAAGTCAATGTTGAAGCCGACGGCCAGTAAGAAGGAAATACCCAAAGAGAAATCATTGTGATTTCTCTTTTTGCTTTAAAAAATTTCAAACGTGAAGAGGGTTTCTATGTTCATTACCTATACAGCATTCTTTTCAATATTCGGGCTGGTGTTCGGTTCGTTCTATAATGTAGTCGGCTTGCGCGTGCCAAAAAACGAATCGATTGCCTTTCCGCCGTCCCATTGCACGAAATGCGACCGGCAGTTGACGGCTCTTGATTTGGTGCCGGTATTTTCGTATTTGTTCCTGTGGGGGCGCTGCCGTTCGTGCGGCGAAAAGATCCACTGGGTCTACCCGCTGATGGAAGCCATCACTGCAGCGTTGTTTGCCATTTCGTTTTGGCAGTTAGGCTTCCAGCCTGAACTGGTTGTGGCGTTGATCTTTGTTTCGTTGCTCGTCATCATCACGGTGTCGGATATTGCGTATATGTTGATACCGGATAAAGTGTTGCTGCCGGTCGGGATTGTTTTACTTGCATTGCGGTTGTTCATTCCGCTTGATCCATGGTGGGACGCTCTGCTCGGAGCGGCTGCCGGGTTCGGCATTCTGTTGCTGATTGCCATCGTCTCGAAAGGCGGTATGGGCGGCGGCGACATCAAATTGTTTTTCGTTATTGGACTGGTGCTCGGTACAAGTGGTACTTTAATGACTTTATTTTTCGCTTCACTGATTGGAGCGATTGCGGGGATTATTCAGTTGCGCGTCCGCAATCAGGACCGCAAGACACCAGTGCCATTCGGGCCGTCCATTGCACTTGGTGCTGTCATCACCTATTTCTGGGGCGACGCGATGTTGAATTGGTATATGAATTTCTGGGGATGAAGCTGACTGCTTCATCTTTTTTTATTTGCTTAAAATATTTTCCCAAACCGCACAGCCAGGCGATTTCTAATCAGGAAAGTATCCAAATCTCATTTTTGAGATCCCGAAACCCGGGCAAAAATTATTTTTGCGTTTTTGCCTACAATTTTCATCTGCGGCGATTTTCGGTATGATGCTAGAAAAGGGAGGAATTGTTTTATGAGATTTACAGCCAACGCGCCGGTCATCCTGGCGTCTGCATCACCGCGAAGAAAAGAATTGCTGGAAAGCCTCGGCATCGACTTTTCGATTGTGCCGAGCTTAAAAGAAGAGCCGGATCCATCCAAATTCCAGACCGCCATGGGCTATGTCATTGAATGTGCCCTGCTGAAAGCGAAAGACGTGGCGAAAAAGCATCCAGAAGCCGTTGTCATCGGCTCAGATACCGTGGTCGTGCTGGACGGTGAGATCTTGCGCAAGCCACAGAACAAAGAACAGGCTAAAGAATATTTGCGCGAGCTGTCCGGAAAGACGCATGACGTCATCACCGCTGTCACGATTGTGAAAGGCGGCAGCGAACAGACTTTTCAGGAAATCACCGGCGTGACGTTCTATGACTTGCCGGAAGATTGGATCGAAGCCTATACCAGCACCGAAGATCCTTACGACAAAGCAGGCGCGTACGGCATCCAGACCATGTCCGGGTTGTTCGTCCGGAAAATCGACGGCGACTACAACACGGTGGTCGGATTTCCGCTGGCAAGCCTGACGCAGAAGTTGATGCTGTCCGGCTATATTTCATTGGAAGGGAGCTGTGTGCATGCAGATTGAACAGGCGTTGATGATCCGTGATGTCCATGCTGCTGACCGTCCGCGCGAGCGGCTGGTCAGCCAGGGTGCGATGAGCTTGTCGAACCAGGAGCTCATCGCGATCCTGCTCCGTACAGGCACCAAACAGGAATCGGTTTTGCATCTTGCGAACCGGGTGCTTCTTTATTTTGAACAAATCCAAGGATTGAAAGATGCAACGATTGAAGAAATGACATCGATCAAAGGAATTGGCCATGCTAAGGCGGTTCAGCTTCTTGCAGCCGTTGAACTTGGCCGCCGTTTGTCCTCCAAACAAACCGATACGAAATTCACCATCCGTTCCCCGAAAGATGCCGCTTCGTATTTAATGGCGGACATGACTTCGCTCAAACAAGAACATTTTGTCGTATTGTTCCTCAACATCAAAAACCAGGTCATGCACAAGCAAACTATTTTTGTTGGCAGCTTGAATGCCAGCATCGTCCATCCACGCGAAATTTTCCGGGAAGCGGTGCGCCGGTCGTCGGCGTCAATCGTTTGTGCTCATAACCACCCGTCCGGAAATCCGGCGCCGTCACCGGAAGATATCGCCGTGACAAAACGCTTGATGGAAGCGGGAAGTATCATGGGAATTGAACTATTGGACCACATCATCATCGGGGACCATCAGTTTACTTCCTTGAATGAAAAGGGATTTATGTAGGGCTGTTCCTTTCGGTTTTTATCCGCTATAATGAGAGTTATTGTATCGGCACTGCCACTTTTTTTCTATAATGAGATACCGCAATCCGCAGAGCTTATGCGTTCTGCAGGCTGTTTGTTTATCGAATCGGACTTTGCGGCCCCATACAATTCCACCTTTTTTAAAAGGTGGGTTTATTGGCCGTTAAAGAGCGTTAAAGAAGGGGAGAAAAGATGTGTTTGGAATCGGATCCAGAGATGTAGGCATCGATTTAGGTACGGCCAATACATTAGTTTTTATCAAAAATCAAGGCATCGTGCTGCGGGAACCTTCTGTAGTCGCTAAAAATACGAATACGGGCGATATCGTCGCCGTCGGGGAATACGCGCGCAATATGATTGGCCGCACGCCGGCGTCGATCGTAGCAATCCGCCCGATGAAAGACGGCGTCATTTCAGATTTCGATACAACGTCTCTCATGATCCGGCATTATTTGCAGACCGCGCTGAAAACAGCCGGCCGCTCATGGGGCAAACCGAATGTCATGATTTGCGTGCCGTTTGGCATCACGTCCGTCGAAAAGCGGGCCATTAAAAATGCGGCCAGGCAAGCGGGGGCGCGGGAAGCGTTCACGATTGAAGAGCCGCTTGCTGCAGCCATCGGAGCAAATTTGCCGATTTGGGAACCTACTGGCAGTATGGTCGTCGATATTGGTGGCGGAACGACTGAAGTGGCCGTCATTTCGCTTGGCGGCATCGTTGCCAGCCAATCGGTCCGGATTGCCGGCGATACGCTGGACATTGCCATTATCCACTACATTCGCAAAGCTTATAATGTAACGATCGGTGAGCGCACGGCAGAGACGATTAAATGGACAATTGGGTCTGCGCGCACTGTTACAGATGCAGAAAAAAATGTTAAAATGGAAATCCGTGGGCGCGATTTGCTGACGGGCTTTCCGAAAACGATTGAAATCAGTGCTGAAGAAATTGCCGAAGCCGTGAAAGAACCGGTGGCTTCGATACTGGATGCAGTAAAATCTACGCTTGAAATGACGCCGCCGGAACTCTCCGCGGATTTGATTGAGCGTGGCATCGTCTTGACCGGGGGCGGAGCTTTGCTCAAGAACCTGGACAAACTGATTTCAGACGAAACGAATATGCCGGTGATTGTGGCTGAAAATCCGCTCGATTGCGTCGCGATCGGGACTGGGAAAGCGCTCGACCATATAGAAGATTTTCGATACCAGCAATCACATAAATAAGGAGGATTGCCGCAATGTTTCACTTTTTTTCAAACAAGCGGCTTATTTTGCTGCTGCTCGGCGTTATCCTGCTTGTTGCCCTAATTTCTTTTTCGCTTCGCGACCGCGATAATGTGTCGGCGCCGGAGCAAATGATCAAGGATGCCGTCGGAGCTGGCCAGATGGTTTTTTCCGTGCCAGCCCAATTTATCACGGGAATGTTCGATAATATAGACTCTCTTTTGAATACATATGAAGAAAATAAGTATTTGAAATCCCGTCTAGAAGAATTTGCAAGTGTACAGGCAGAAGTGACCGACTTGCGCTCGGAAAATACTGAGTTAAAGACGCTGGTTGATAAAGAAGCCGATTTGCGCAGCTATAACCCGATCCAGGCGCAAGTAGTCGCCCGGAACCCGGATCAATGGGAAGAAAAAATGATTATCAACAAAGGCACAGACGATGGCGTATCAGAAAACATGGCCGTCATGACGGCGCAAGGCCTCATTGGAAAAGTCACCTTGACGACACCCAACACCGCTACGGTAGAATTGATTTCGACCCAGAACCCGAACTACCGGGTTTCCGCCATGGTCATCGGCGGCAAAAAGAATGTCTTCGGCTTGATCGAAGGCTATGACGTGGAACGGCGCGAATTGCTCCTGAAACGGATTGACGCCGACATCAAACTTGAAAAAGGCCAGCAAGTCACTTCCAGCGGGCTCGGCGGCATTTTCCCGAAAGGCATCGTCATCGGCGAAATCACCGAGATTACCATTGATGAGTTTGGTTTGACGCAGCTTGTCTATGTGAAACCCGCTGCCGACTTTACATTGCTGAACCATGTGGTGATCGCAGACCGCGTATTGCCGGAAGTGGACGGGGAAGACAACGGCGTGATCAAGGATGATGAATCATGAAACGGTTCTGGATTCCGCTGATCGGCCTCGCCTTGTTTTATTTGGAGCCGGTGTTTGGCATGTTTTCGCCATTGACGATTGATGGAGACTATTATTACGTCGTACCGCGGTTTTTGATCATGTTTTTGATTTTTGTGTCGATTTTTCACAACACAAAACACGCGATGCTGTACGGATTATTCTTCGGGCTCTTGTATGATGTGTTCTTCATCGATATAATTGGACTATATTCGTTTTTGTATCCTGCACTTTGTGTGGTTGCAGGATACATCGTGAAAAACATCGAACGCAATTTAGTGGTCGCAACGATCATCGCATTGGCACTGACGGTTGTATTTGAATTCGTGCTGTATCAGTTTTTCTCCTTGATTGGGCTGACTTCGATTTCAATCGGCGCTTTTTTGAATATGCGCCTCCTGCCGTCGATGATTGCGAACTTGCTGTTTTTGATCGTGCTTGGCTGGGCATTCCGGTCGGTTATGGTCCGCCGGATGTTCGAACAGAAAAAAAGCCTGACCTTGTCACGGTTTTACAATCAATAAACTCCCGCCTCTTCAAGCGGGAGACCCTGGCTGGCGGAGCTTGAATGCCCGCTAGCCGATGCTGTAGTTTATTATTATGGAAGCGCAGGTGACACATTTTTGAAGAATCTTGTCTATATCAAAGGGACGAACAAAGGGCTCGTACTGCAGCTCGACGACCAGTGTTCTTACACCGATCTGCTGAAAGAGCTGCAGGCAAAGGTGTCGGACCCTGCGCTGGAAGGCAGTGCGGAAGTACAGATTTCTCTGGGCAATCGTTATTGCACTGAGGCCCAGATCAAAGAAATTACCGAAGTGACTCAAAAAGGCACTGAATTGCAGGTAGTGGGCGTGAAAAGCGATATCATAACGGTTGCCGAATGCACTCAGCGGGTATTGGAACAGCAGTCGGAAACGTACGTCGGCATTGTCCGTTCGGGCCAAGTGGTCAAAGCGGACGGCGACCTCGTTGTCGTAGGCGACGTCAATCCGAACGGCCGCATAGTGGCCGGCGGCAATATTTACGTCCTCGGGCGCCTGAAAGGCATCGCACACGCAGGAGCCAATGGCAATCGCGACGCGGTTATCGCTGCCTCGTGGCTGGAAGCGACGCATCTGCAAATTGATGATATGCTGGAAATCATGACGGATGAGCTAACGGTATTATCGGAACAACCGGAAATGGAATGCGCTTACTTACATAAGAGTGGCAGCATCATCATTGATCGTTTACAGGAATTGCGGTTCTTACGGCCGGAAATTTCAACGTTTAAAGGAGGAAGCTAATGTGGGAGAAGCTATAGTTATTACATCAGGTAAGGGAGGCGTCGGAAAGACGACGACAACCGCCAATCTCGGAACTGCATTGGCTCTTCAAGGGAAAAAGGTCTGCTTGATCGATACGGATATCGGTTTGCGCAATTTAGATGTTATTTTAGGGCTTGAAAACCGCATCATCTACGATTTGATCGATGTGCTCGAAGGGCGCTGCAAAGTGCATCAGGCGCTTGTCAAAGACAAACGTTTTGATGACATGCTGTATCTTTTGCCGGCTGCGCAAACAGCCGACAAAAATGATGTCAATCCGGAACAGATGAAAGAATTGGTGACGGAACTCAAGAAAGATTATGATTTCGTCATCATCGACTGCCCGGCAGGCATCGAGCAAGGCTATAAAAATGCCGTTGCCGGCGCCGACAAGGCCATCGTCGTGACAACACCTGAAATTTCAGCGGTCCGCGACGCTGACCGCATCATCGGCCTATTGGAACTTGAAGAAAACATTGAGCCGCCGAAATTGATCATCAACCGCATTCGCCAGCATTTGATGAATTCCGGCGAGTCAATGGACGTCAATGAAATCACAACGCATTTGTCGATCGATCTTCTTGGCATCGTAGCCGACGAAGAATCGGTCATCTCGAGTTCGAACCGCGGTGAACCGGTTGTCATGGATCCGACAAACCGTGCCGCTATCGGCTACCGCAACATCGCACGCCGGATTCTCGGCGAATCGGTGCCGTTGATGACGATGGACAAGAAAAACCAAAACTTCTTCTCGAAAGTCAAATCGATTTTCGCGAAATCATAAAATGAGAGCCCCTGCAGAGATGCGGGGGTTTTTTCGAACCTTAGGAGGTGTACTTTGAACGATCACTTATTGGCGCAAATGATCATAGCAGAACGGCTCTCAAAGAACCATCGTTCGTGGCAGCACCTTGCCGCTGACTTGAAAAACTCACTTGCAGGTGCAAGCGGGGAATCGCGGACGCTTGCTTTATTGAAACGGGAACTTGATTTGAAAGCAGACCCGATTATCTTAACGGATTTATCACTGCCCTATAAAGAAGGCTATGCACAAATTGATCTTCTTTTATTGCATCAAGGGTTTATTTGTGTGGTTGAAGTGAAAAATATAAAAGGAGAATTCTTTTTTGATTCCGATAATTTTCAATTTCACCGGAGGATTGATGGCCGCCTGGAAGGTATGAGAAATCCCGAGTCGCAATTGCATCGGGCTGTGAAAGCTGCGGAAAAAATTTTAGCTGTGCCGGTCCATGGCGTAATTGTTTTGGCTAGCCGTTCTGGAAGAGTGGTAGAAGGCCCTAAGAATTACCCTGTGGTGTCATTGGACTATTTGCCTTTTTATTTAGAAGAGTTGGTTGAAAAGAATGGCCCTTTTGAAATTGAGGCCTTGCACCGAAAGTTGAAATCTTTGTCCATAAAACGTTTTCTTCCGAATTTGTTCGAGCGTTATCAAATCTCAGAAGATTCCCTGCGGCTTGGCGTTACGTGTCCCAAATGCCGGGACCATTCATTGAGCAGAGCGAATAGAAAATGGAAATGCATGCGATGCAGCTGTTCGTTCAATGATGCTCATGAAGTGACATTGCAAGAATACGCAGTCCTTTTTGGAGACGAGCTGCCCACGCAATTTGCTTATAAATTACTCGGCGTGGAGGATAAATATTTATTGTATCGCTTGCTGGAAAAGTCGGCGCTTCAAGGAAGCGAACGTGGAAAGCGCTGGATCGTGCCGCAGCGTGAGCTGTTGCAGGCGTATTTTAGTAGTATATATCGGTGAACGCACCTGAAAGTTGAAGTTTCGCACCTCGCGCACAATTTACCGCACCTCAGCAACGAAAGACCGCACCTCAAACCGAAATCTCCGGACGCAGCAAAACAATGCCGCTTACTTTCAAATATTGGTTGACGCGACCTTTGTCGCATGGTATTATTTTAATGTTATGTTTGTAGCGCACCTGTGCTACAACCGCTCGAATCAGGTTATGTAAGAATCCGCAGCAATGCCGATCACCTGAATAGGCGAGTCTTAGTCTAAGAGGAGGTGCAAGGATATGTACGCAATTATTGAAACTGGTGGTAAACAAATCAAAGTTGAAGCGGGCCAAGAGATCTACGTTGAGAAATTGAACGGAGAAGCTGGTGACGTTATCACATTTGACAAAGTTTTATTCGTAGGTGGAGAAGACGCTAAAGTTGGTGTTCCTTTCGTTGAAGGTGCTACTGTAACTGCTAAAGTTGCAAAACACGGCAAGCAAAAGAAAATCACTGTCTTCAAATACAAAGCGAAAAAGAACTATCACAAAAAACAAGGTCATCGTCAGCCATACACGAAATTGACTGTCGACGCGATCAACCTGTAAGACATGATACGAGTAAACGTAAAAGAAACATCTGACCGCATTTTGTCTTTCGAAATGTCGGGCCACGCGGATTTTGCTGAACACGGGCAAGACCTCGTATGTGCTGGAGCGTCCGCTGTCTCCTTTGGAGCGGTGAATGCCATACTGGAGCTGACGAAAATCGAACCCCAAATCCAGCAGGAAAGCAGCGGCTATTTAAAAGTCGTGTTTCCCGATGGCCTTGATGAGAAGACAGAAGAGCAAGTTCAATTGCTCGTGCGTGCGATGATTGTTTCCTTAAAAACGATTGAACAAGATTATGGGCAATATATTAAAATAACCTTCACAGCTTAGGAGGTGGAACAGAATGTTAAGATTAGATCTTCAGTTTTTTGCATCCAAAAAAGGTGTAGGTTCAACGAGAAACGGACGTGACTCAGAATCTAAACGCCTTGGCGCAAAACGTGCAGACGGCCAACTCGTATCTGGTGGCTCAATTTTATACCGTCAACGCGGTACTAAAATTTACCCTGGTGAAAACGTAGGACGCGGTGGAGACGATACACTTTTTGCTAAAGTTGACGGAATCGTACGTTTCGAACGTTACGGACGCGACAAGAAAAAAGTGAGCGTATACCCAGTAGCACAAGAAGCTTAATACAAAACGAAAAGGGCTGCGCTTGCAGCCCTTTTTCTTTTTCAGGAAATTCCCGCGGAATCTTGTTATACTGATAAAAGAAGCTAAAACGGGACGTGACTTATGAAAGAGACGAAAACGGTGGCACAATCGCTTCGGCATGCGCGCCATGACTTCTTGAATGAATTGCAATTGATCAATATGTATTTGGATCTGGGACGGCAGGAAGAGGCCCAAGCGATTATTCGCTCGCATGCCGAAGCGGCTGTGCATCTGAGCCGGTTGTCCGGCTTGAAGATGCCGATGACTGAGGAGTGGCTGCTGCTCTCGAAGTGGCAGCACCCGGAATTTCATTTTCAAGTGGAGTGCCTGGCGACTAAAGGGATCACGGAAAAAGATGCGGCGTTTCTGGCTGTGCTGGAACAATTCGTGCACACCGCAGGGCCGAAGCTGGATCCGTATGCCGAGTACGCAGGGTTGATCCTTTTGAAAAATGAAGGCGAGTCGTTGACGATGGAATTAGCTTTGAACGGAAACTGGACGGATTTTGAGATTCCGGAAGTTTCAAATTTACACGCTGTAAAAGAGTGCGGTCCGGATGGCTTACGGGTCACGGTACGCGCACAGATGGAGGGATAATATGTTTGTCGATCACGTAAAAGTTTATGTTAGAGGTGGCGACGGCGGGGACGGTATGGTTGCGTTCCGCCGCGAAAAATATGTACCAAATGGCGGTCCTGCAGGCGGCGACGGCGGAAAAGGTGGCGACATCGTCTTTATCGTTGAAGAAGGTTTGCGCACATTGATGGATTTCCGCTACAAGCGGATCTTTAAAGCCGACCGCGGAACACACGGCATGAGCTCTAATAAACACGGCGCGAAAGCCGAAGATACATTTATCAAAGTTCCGCCGGGCACAGTCGTTAAAGACATCGATACCGGCGAAACGATTGCCGATTTGGTGGAACATGGCCAAACTGCGGTCATCGCAAAAGGCGGACGCGGAGGCAGAGGAAACTCCCGTTTCGCGACGCCTGCCAACCCGGCACCGGAACTGTCTGAAAAAGGCGAACCGGGCTATGAACGCAATGTAACCTTGGAATTGAAAGTTTTGGCGGATGCCGGACTAGTCGGATTCCCGAGTGTCGGTAAATCGACGCTATTGTCTGTTGTTTCTGCAGCAAAACCAAAAATTGCGGAATACCACTTCACGACAATCGTGCCGAATCTTGGCATGGTCGAAACAGAAGACCACCGCAGCTTCGTCATGGCCGATCTTCCTGGATTGATTGAAGGCGCGCACCAAGGCGTTGGCCTTGGGCATCAGTTCCTGCGCCACATCGAACGCACACGTGTTATCGTGCACGTCATCGATATGTCCGCAATGGAAGGCCGCGATCCGTACGAGGATTATGTAACAATCAATGAAGAATTGCAGCAATACAATATGCGTTTGACGGAACGTCCGCAATTGATTGTCGCGAACAAAATGGATATGCCGGAGGCGGAAGAAAATTTGGCGAAATTCCGCGAGAAATTGCCGGAAGATGCCCGCATTTTCCCGATTTCTGCATTGAGCCGCAAAGGTTTGTCGAACTTGCTTCACGCCATCGCCGATCTATTGGAAGTCACAGAAGAATTCCCGTTGATCGACGAAGAAGCGGATGAATCAGAAAGCACGGTTCTCTACAAACACGAATCGGATGCAGACGGTTTCGACATTACACGCGATCCGGACGGCGCGTATGTTTTGTCGGGCTATGCCATTGAGCGTTTATTCAAAATGACCGATTTCTCAAGAGAAGACTCGATCCGCCGATTTGCCCGCCAGATGCGCGGCATGGGCATTGACGACGCACTGCGCGAACGCGGTGCTGAAAACGGCGATACAGTCCGCCTGCTTGAGTTTGAATTCGAATTTATGGACTGATAAGGGATTTCTCCCTAACCGGTTTTAGTTGCACTTTATTTGGAGGGTTGAGTAATGAAGGATATATCGGAACAACGGTTTTATTTAGTGCGCGAAGACGTTTTGACCGAGGCGATGCAGAAGACGCTGGAAGTCAAACGGCTGCTGCAGCGCGACCGCATGTCAATTTTGGATGCGGTCAATAAAACCGGTTTGTCTCGCTCGGCGTTTTATAAATATCGGGATGCGGTATTTCCATTCCATTCAATTGTGCGCGAGCGGATCCTGACAGTGTTTCTTCAATTGGAAGACCGTTCCGGGACGCTTGCCACGCTTCTTCAAGCGGTAGCGGAAGCCCGCTGCAATATCCTGACCATCCACCAGACGATTCCGATTCAGGGGCGCGCCAATGTGACGCTGTCGCTGGACGTAACGGCGATGGAGATGGAACTGGATGTTTTTCTGCAGCAGTTGAAAAAACTCGATTTCGTCGAGTCGGCTGATATTGTATCAAGTGGATCATCATAAAGAGGAGTGGTTGGATGGCTGGACAAACTGCAAAAAACCGAATTTCATATCTAGGACCGGAAGCGTCGTTTACACATTTGGCGGCGCTCCGGGTTTTTCCGGAAGGCCAGCAGGTCCCGTTTGCAACAATTCCTGAATGCATTGAAGCAGTGGCAGAAGGCAGCGTCGATTACGCTGTCGTGCCGCTGGAAAATGCACTTGAAGGATCGGTTTCACTGACGGTCGATTACTTGTTCCATGAAGCACAATTATACGTGACGGCTGAAGTCCTTTCGCCGATTGGCCAGCATTTTCTGGTGCACCCGGACAATGCAAGCGCCGATTCGTTCGAAGCGATTTATTCGCATCCGCAAGCATTGGCCCAAAGCCATAAATTTTTATATTATACATATAAAAACACGCCGCTCGAGCAGTACAGCTCGACGTCGGCTGCTGCGAAAATGGTGTCGGAACTGCCCGAGCGCCCAATTGCGGCCATTGGCAATGAATTCTCGGCGCAGAAATACGGCTTGACGATTCTGCACCGCGATATCCATGATTTCCATTTTAACCACACACGCTTTTTCGTGCTGTCCAAAACCGATCATAAACTGGAAGTTCCGGGCCATGAAGGCCAGATCAAAACGACGCTGATGATTTCACCGCCAAAAGACGACCGTTCGGGTGTCCTGCACCAGGTGCTGTCGGTATTCGCTTGGCGCCAGCTCAACTTGAGCAAAATCGAATCGCGTCCGTTGAAAACAGGCCTCGGCAATTACTTCTTTATCATCGATGTGTTGGAAGACGAAAGCGCGACAATGATGCGCGGCGCGTTCGAAGAACTAGCCGCCATCGGCTGTGAAGTCAAAACGCTCGGTTCGTACTACACGTACCGCAACCAGGCATAAAGAAATCCCCGCAGCGAATGTGCTGTGGGGAATTTTTTTGTCGAAAAATGCTGAATGCAAATAAACCTGTGCTGAACGCAAATAAAAAATTTTGACTCCCTACCTGTCAAGTAGACACGAGTTTATCGGCGTTTTTTCTCATATGCGATTATAGACGGAGAGCCGATTTCGCTTCCGTCCGAATTTCTTCGAGCCTAAAAACGCTTCTCAAAGTGGCTATTGATTAAGTGCGCGGTTTAAGCGGCCCGTGCTTGTAAATTGCGGTATGTAACCGGTGACGCACCGAGTTTCAGTTGCGGTCGTGTCTCGTTATAATACGTGATGTAGGCGGCTACTGCTGCGCGCATTTGGGCTGCCGTTTCAGGCACAGTGAAACCGGGCATTTCGGTTTTGAGCTTGCCAAAAAAGCTTTCAATCGGCGCATTGTCCCAACAGTTGCCCCGACGGGACATTGACTGGGTCAGTTCCATTTTTTTCAGGAGTCCTTGATAGCTATGGCTGGTGAACTGGATGCCCTGATCACTGTGGAGAAGGGCTTCTTTCTCGAACCCGCGTGCTTCCAACTGACGAACGGCCTCCAGGACAAAATCCACATCCAGGGTGTCGCTGATGGTGTAAGCAACGATTTCGTTATTGTATAGATCCAGAATTGCACATAAGTAGATAAAGTCCCGGAATGGCTTTTTCACTTCCAGGTAACTGATATCAACGGAAAACTTGAGACCCGGTCGCATGGCCTTGAAGTTCCGGTTCAGGAGATTATCGATAACCGCATGGCCGCTTCCGGCAGGACGTGGCTTTCGGCGTGCTGTCTTGAGCGGCATGCGATACATTTCCCGCATCCGGCGGATGCGTTTGAGACTGACGATATGAGTGTATACATTCTCGAGCTCCAGCTTAAACCGTTCGTGACCCAAATTCCCACCATGGGTGACGTAGAGCGAAAGCATCTGTTTTAAAAGCGCTTGGTCCCGTTCCGTTTGCGACTGCGCAGGGTCTTTTTTCAGCCGTTTGTAATAGCCCGCGCGGCTCAGGTTCTGGACTATGCCAATGAGCTCTGTAATCGGGAACCGGTTCTTGTGCTCTTCAACGAACACAAAGTCGAGGTCGATCGGTTTCACTCCTTTCGGA
Source organism: Planococcus liqunii (assembly GCF_030413595.1). Taxonomy (NCBI): domain Bacteria; kingdom Bacillati; phylum Bacillota; class Bacilli; order Caryophanales; family Caryophanaceae; genus Planococcus; species Planococcus liqunii. The sequence continues at coordinate 1,560,864 of NZ_CP129238.1, forward strand.
GCGCAATAAGCTTTTTTAAGTACATCACTTCAAGCTTCGTGCGTTCCAATTCAGCTTTGGTAATTTCCAATTCTGTTTTCGCGTCTTTGCCCGACTCCCGTGGCCCTCTGCGTTTTTCACGAAGCACCTCAAAAGACTTGGCTTCCTTCACCAGCCGCGCCCAGTGCCGGATATTGGCAGGGTTCTGAATCTCCAGGAGGGGGGCTAATTCGTTAACGGATCGTCCTTCAAAGTACTGTTCTACCGCCTGCTTCTTGGTTTCATAGGTATAGCTTTTTCGTGTGTTCACAGTCATCACTCCTTGGTTCAAGTTTGAAGGAACAATAAACTATTTGTCTACTTTTGGTTCATTGTCTCATTTTAAACGCAAATAAATTCTGCTGAGCGCAAATAAATCGGTGTGACTCCCTACCTGTCAAGTAGACACGAGTTTATCGGCGTTTTTTCTCATATGCGATTATAGACGGAGAGCCGATTTCGCTTCCGTCCGAATTTCTTCGAGCCTAAAAACGCTTCTCAAAGTGGCTATTGATTAAGTGCGCGGTTTAAGCGGCCCGTGCTTGTAAATTGCGGTATGTAACCGGTGACGCACCGAGTTTCAGTTGCGGTCGTGTCTCGTTATAATACGTGATGTAGGCGGCTACTGCTGCGCGCATTTGGGCTGCCGTTTCAGGCACAGTGAAACCGGGCATTTCGGTTTTGAGCTTGCCAAAAAAGCTTTCAATCGGCGCATTGTCCCAACAGTTGCCCCGACGGGACATTGACTGGGTCAGTTCCATTTTTTTCAGGAGTCCTTGATAGCTATGGCTGGTGAACTGGATGCCCTGATCACTGTGGAGAAGGGCTTCTTTCTCGAACCCGCGTGCTTCCAACTGACGAACGGCCTCCAGGACAAAATCCACATCCAGGGTGTCGCTGATGGTGTAAGCAACGATTTCGTTATTGTATAGATCCAGAATTGCACATAAGTAGATAAAGTCCCGGAATGGCTTTTTCACTTCCAGGTAACTGATATCAACGGAAAACTTGAGACCCGGTCGCATGGCCTTGAAGTTCCGGTTCAGGAGATTATCGATAACCGCATGGCCGCTTCCGGCAGGACGTGGCTTTCGGCGTGCTGTCTTGAGCGGCATGCGATACATTTCCCGCATCCGGCGGATGCGTTTGAGACTGACGATATGAGTGTATACATTCTCGAGCTCCAGCTTAAACCGTTCGTGACCCAAATTCCCACCATGGGTGACGTAGAGCGAAAGCATCTGTTTTAAAAGCGCTTGGTCCCGTTCCGTTTGCGACTGCGCAGGGTCTTTTTTCAGCCGTTTGTAATAGCCCGCGCGGCTCAGGTTCTGGACTATGCCAATGAGCTCTGTAATCGGGAACCGGTTCTTGTGCTCTTCAACGAACACAAAGTCGAGGTCGATCGGTTTCACTCCTTTCGGAGCGCAATAAGCTTTTTTAAGTACATCACTTCAAGCTTCGTGCGTTCCAATTCAGCTTTGGTAATTTCCAATTCTGTTTTCGCGTCTTTGCCCGACTCCCGTGGCCCTCTGCGTTTTTCACGAAGCACCTCAAAAGACTTGGCTTCCTTCACCAGCCGCGCCCAGTGCCGGATATTGGCAGGGTTCTGAATCTCCAGGAGGGGGGCTAATTCGTTAACGGATCGTCCTTCAAAGTACTGTTCTACCGCCTGCTTCTTGGTTTCATAGGTATAGCTTTTTCGTGTGTTCACAGTCATCACTCCTTGGTTCAAGTTTGAAGGAACAATAAACTATTTGTCTACTTTTGGTTCATTGTCTCAGTGTAAACACAAATAAAAAATTAGAGAAACCGTTTCTAAATTTGCGGTTTCACTTTTCGCTTTCGAAAAGCAACCAATCAAAGGGTTTGGCAGTTGAGTTGGAGGCGAAAAAGTGTCCGGAATACGCTGAACGCACACAAATCCCGGCAAGCGCACACAAAACAAAAATCCGGAAACCGCCAACCGGTTTCCGGATTTTTCATCATTCCTTATTCGTTATCTTCCAGCAAAAAGCCGTGTTCGCGCATGGCAGCAATCGCGCTTTGCAGCATCGCGACGTTTGGTGCGGTGATGGTGTGCAAATGCGTGCCGTCTGTGAGCTCCAATAGATAGCTCGCACCGGTTTCACGGACGCGCTGCATGAACGCTTCGACTTCTGCAGCGTTCGACACATGGATGCCCGCTGTCAATTCCCCGTATACCGGATGCTCGACCGATACGTCTTTGACAGTGACGCCAGCTGCGACGAGAATTTTCAATTCACGTTCGGTGTCTTCTGGCTGGTGGCGGCAGGCGATGCGGCGGCTGATGGTTTCCGTGCCGCGCTCACGCATGTACAGGTAGCCTTGGCTTGTCGCGATGATCGGTTCGTTGCGTGCTTTTAACAGCGTCATGTCGCTGACGATGACTTGGCGCGAGACGCCGGCGAAATGGGCCAGTTCGCCGCCGGTCAACGGTTCGCTTGACGTTTTCAATTTTTCGAGTAAGATTTGCCGGCGCTGTTCGCCGTATAATTTTGTCATAGTGAATCCCAGCTTTCTTAAATGGTAATTCTATTTTAACACGGCTATTTTCATAGCGGGTTTATTTCGTAAAAGGGGAACAAATATGCTATAATCAATAAGTTAAATTGGAGGGCGACGTACATGTACGATTACATAAAAGGGGTTGTCACACGCGTGACCCCGGAATACTTAGTAGTGGAGCAGCAAGGGATTGGCTGGCAGATTTTTGCACCGAATCCGTATTCGTTCGGAACAGAGGAACTGCAGGTATTTGTGCATTATCACGTTAGGGAAGATGCGCACCTATTGTTCGGTTTTCCGACACTCGAGCAGCGGGAGTTGTTCCGCAAGCTGATTTCGGTTTCCGGCATCGGGCCAAAAGGGGCGCTCGCGATTCTAGCCAGCGGCCAGCCGCAGCACGTCATTGAAGCGATCGAGCGGGAAGACGAGTCGTATCTCGTAAAATTCCCGGGCGTCGGCAAGAAAACGGCGCGCCAGATGATTCTCGATTTGAAAGGCAAGCTTGCCGAATTCTTCGGCGAACCGTTCGAAAGCGATGTGTCGCACAGTTTGTTGGCGCATGACGACGTGGAACTGGAAGAAGCGATGCTGGCACTTGGGGCACTCGGCTATTCCGAACGCGAAATCGCGAAAGTGAAGCCGAAACTGAAAGACCTGGATTTGAACACAGAAGGCTATATGAAAAAAGCGTTGCAATTATTATTGAAACAAAACTGATGAAAAGGAGGCGGACGGCATGGAAGAACGGGTAATCGGAGGCGAAGTTTCCGAATTTGATGAGCGCTTTGAGCAGTCGCTGCGCCCGCAATATTTGGCGCAGTATATTGGCCAGCAAAAAGTGAAGCACAACTTGGAAATTTTCATCGAAGCGGCGAAGATGCGCGAGGAGAGCTTGGACCATGTACTTTTGTACGGGCCTCCTGGACTCGGGAAAACGACATTGGCAGCCGTCATCGCCAATGAAATGGCAGTAAATGTGAAAATGACGAGCGGACCGGCAATCGAACGCCCAGGTGATTTGGCGGCCGTCGTGTCGTCGCTTGAACCGGGAGATGTGCTTTTTATCGATGAAATCCACCGGCTCAATCGCTCGATTGAAGAAGTGCTGTATCCGGCAATGGAAGATTTCTGCCTGGACATCGTGGTCGGCAAAGGGCCTACTGCACGTTCGGTGCGGCTTGATTTGCCGCCGTTCACGCTGATTGGTGCTACGACGCGTGCAGGCGCCTTGTCAGCGCCGCTGCGCGACCGGTTCGGCGTGCATGCACGTCTGGACTATTACGACACGGAATCGCTGACAGACATCGTGGTACGCAGTTCGAAGCTGTTTGAAGCGGATATTGCGCCGCAGGCAGCGGTTGAGATCGCACGCCGTTCCCGTGGGACCCCGCGTATCGCGAACCGTTTGTTGAAACGGGTGCGCGATTTTGCACAAGTGCGCGGCAACGGCACGATCACGGAAGACATGGCGTCTCAAGCACTTGAAATGCTGCAAGTCGACCCGCTCGGCCTCGACCACATCGACCATAAATTGATGATGGGCATGATCCAGCGTTTCCGCGGCGGCCCGGTTGGCCTAGATACGATTGCAGCCAGCATCGGCGAAGAATCGACGACGATTGAAGACGTCTACGAGCCGTATTTGCTGCAGATCGGCTTTATCCAGCGCACGCCAAGAGGGCGCATTGTCACTCCGCTCGCTTATGAGCATTTCCAGATGGAAATGCCTGAATGATTCTAAACAAAGGAAGTTTTGAAAAATGAACGTAAACGATTTTGATTTCCACTTGCCTGAAGAATTGATTGCCCAAACGCCGTTGCTCGACCGGACGTCGAGCCGGCTGTTGGTCATGAATAAAGAAACGGGTGATGTCGACCATCGCCATTTCCGCGACATTATCGATTATTTGCACAAAGGGGATACGCTTGTCTTGAACGATACGCGTGTCTTGCCGGCGCGCCTCATGGGCGTCAAGGAAGAAACCGGCGCGCACATCGAATTGCTGCTGTTGAAGCAAGTCGAAGACGATGTGTGGGAAACGCTTGTAAAGCCTGCGAAAAAAGTGAAAGTGGGCACGGTCATTTCATTTGGCGATGGGCTATTGAAAGCGGAGTGCACGGCACTTCTTGACCACGGCGGACGCCATTTCAAAATGATCTACGACGGCATTTTCTACGAGATTCTGGACCAGCTCGGCGAAATGCCGCTGCCTCCATATATCCGTGAAAAGCTGGAAGACCAGGAGCGCTACCAGACCGTATTTGCAAAAGAACGGGGAAGCGCTGCAGCTCCGACCGCCGGCCTTCATTTTACGGAAGAACTGCTCGATGAAATCCGCGCAAAAGGCATTAATATCGCGTTTATCACGCTGCATGTCGGACTGGGCACGTTCCGACCGGTATCGGTCGATTCGATCGATGACCATAAAATGCATGCTGAATTCTACCGCATTACACAGGAAACGGCAGATCTCATCAACAATACGAAAAAACAAGGCGGCCGCGTGATTTCCGTCGGCACGACGTCGACCCGGACGCTTGAATCCGTAGCGGAAAAATTCGGCGGCAAGCTGCAGGAAGACAGCGGCTGGACCGATATCTTCATTTTCCCGGGCTTTGAATTCCGAGCGATTGATGGTTTGATCACCAATTTCCATTTGCCGAAATCGACGCTGGTGATGCTGGTCAGTGCCTTGTCGAACCGGGAAAACATTTTGAATGCCTATAACGAAGCCGTGAATGAACGCTACCGTTTCTTCTCTTTTGGGGATGCGATGTTCATTGAACCACAGAAAAAGGAGACTCACCAATGACTGAAGCAGTATGGTATGAACATATTAAAACTTGCAAACAGACCGGAGCGCGTTTAGGGATTGTCCACACGCCGCACGGTTCATTTGAAACGCCGGCGTTTATGCCGGTTGGCACGCAGGCAACCGTGAAAACGATGTCGCCTGAAGAATTGAAAGCGATGGATGCCGGCATTATTTTGAGCAACACGTATCATTTGTGGCTGCGCCCCGGCAATGATGTTATCCGCGAAGCAGGCGGCCTGCACAAATTCATGAACTGGGACCGTCCGATTTTGACCGATTCCGGCGGCTTCCAGGTGTTCTCTTTGAGCGAATTCCGCAACATCAAAGAAGAAGGCGTCCATTTCCGCAACCACATGAACGGCGACAAATTGTTCTTGAGCCCGGAAAAAGCGATGGAAATCCAGAACGACCTTGGATCCGACATCATGATGGCATTTGATGAATGCCCGCCTTATCCGGCTTCCCACGAATACATGAAATCAAGCGTCGAGCGGACATCTCGCTGGGCCGAGCGCTGCATGGAAGCACATGCCCGCAAAAAAGACCAAGGCTTGTTCGGCATCATCCAGGGCGGCGAATACGAAGACCTGCGCAAACAAAGCGCACAGGATCTTGTATCGCTTGATTTCCCGGGATACGCAATCGGCGGCTTGTCCGTCGGCGAACCGAAAGACGTCATGAACCGCGCACTTGAGTTCACGACGCCGTTGCTGCCGGCAGACAAACCGCGTTATTTGATGGGCGTCGGTTCTCCGGATTCACTGATCGACGGAGCAATCCGCGGCGTGGATATGTTTGACTGTGTCTTGCCGACCCGCATTGCGCGCAACGGCACACTGATGACAAGCACAGGGCGCCTGAACATCAAAAACGCGGCATTCAAGCGCGATTTCACGCCAATCGATGAAAAATGCGACTGCTATACATGCACAAACTACACGCGGGCGTACGTCCATCACTTGATTCGTGCAGATGAAACCTTCGGAATCAGACTTACTAGTTATCATAACCTGCAATTTCTGTTAAACTTAATGAAACAGGTACGCCAAGCGATTCGTGAGGACCGCCTGGGAGATTTCCGCGAAGAATTTTTTGAAGCTTATGGTTTCAATAAGCCAAACGCTAAAAATTTCTAAAAGAAAAGAGAGAGTGAAAGGGGGAACTTGAAAAATGGATACTTTGGTAGCATTATCACCGTTAATCTTGATGTTCTTGTTAATGTGGTTTTTCATTATCCGTCCTGCACAAAAGCGTCAAAAAGCGACAGCTAACATGCAATCGGAATTGCGCCGCGGTGACCGTGTCGTAACAATCGGAGGCCTTCACGGCCAAGTAGACGCTGTGGATGACACAACGGTTTACCTGACTGTTTCAGACGGAACACGTTTGCAATTCGAGCGCCAGGCAATCGCCCGCGTCGTCGATTCAGCAAAAACAACTGTCTAAGAAATCTCGCCTTCGACCTTGAAGGCGATTTTTTTTATCTATGGCCTTTTGCTAATGGAAGAAAAGTGCGAAGCGAATGCTCCCATGATTAAAGTTATGGCTACAAAAAGCGGCCGCCTGAAACGAATTCTTTAAATCTACACATTTAAGCTTCGCGCTTCCGAAAACAAACTGATATTATCAATAAAAAATTAGAAATAAAAAACAAAGCAATGTTCTCAATATTCCTGCAATCGGATACAATGGAAAAGAACGGATGGAAGGAGATTTAAAATGTTAGATTTTACCGATCAATATGACATGGTGCTGCCTGCATTGGAAAGCAAAATTGCTGAATTCCATTACATGCAATACGACACCGTTACACCGGAGTCATTGTGGCAATTCTGTTTAAAGAAAAAGTGGAAGAAGAAAAATATCGAGGACATGCGGCTTCATGAAATGGTCAACGATATTATGGGAACGACCGCTTCGGAATTTGTCGCTTATCACCAGGTGGAAGGGTTAAAAGGGGCCAGCTTTTTTGCTGAAGGAAATCTGGCGGAGCTCGAGCAGCTCTTGCGGCCGGTTTCAAAAAAGCCTGATTCGAATTGACACCTTAAAGCGGCTGTTTCATAATGATAGTGCTGTGTTTTTCACACTGAGGAGGAATAGTTACATATGAAAGCAAGAGGTCGTTTAATCGCCTTTTTCCTAATCATCGTCGCCTTGATAGGAATTATGGCTCCCACGAGTTTACCCATTGCAAAAGACATCAGATTGGGATTGGATCTGCAAGGCGGATTCGAAGTTCTCTACGAAGTAAAACCGCTTGAAGGCGGAGAGCAGAAGATTACGCCGGCAGTATTGGCGGATACTTCGGAAGCACTGGCCAGCCGGATTGACGTGCTCGGCGTCAGTGAACCGGTCATCCAAATTGAAGGGGATAACCGCATCCGCGTCCAATTGGCCGGTGTGGAAGACCAGGCTTCAGCCCGTGAATTGTTGTCTACCGAAGCCAACTTGACGTTCCGCAATGCGGAAGATGAAGTAATGCTCGACGGCAGTGATTTGAAGCAAGGCGGAGCGGCAGGGACATTTGACCAAAATGGCGCACCTGTTGTAACCCTTGAATTGAACGATCCAGGCAAATTCGCTGAAATCACGAGCGAAATTTCACAATTGCCGCCGCCAAGCAATGTCTTGGTTATTTGGCTCGATTTTGAAGAAGGCGTGGATTCATACGCTGAAGAACTCACGAAACCGGATCCGAAATTCGTTTCTGCACCGCGTGTTTCCCAGCGCATCAATTCGCAATCGGTTGAAATTTCCGGTGCCTTCACTGTAGAAGAAACACAGAACCTGGCGGGGATTTTGAACGCCGGTGCATTGCCGGTCAGCCTGGAAGAAATCTACTCGACTTCTGTCGGCGCCCAGTTTGGTGCAGAGGCTCTTGACCAGACGATATTGGCAGCTACAATCGGTATCGGCCTTGTATTGTTGTTCATGCTCATTTATTACCGTTTGCCAGGATTGATTGCGGCGATTACGCTGGCTGTGTTCGTGTACTTGATCTTGCTGACGTTTGAATGGATTGGCGGCGTATTGACGCTGCCGGGTATTGCGTCCATCGTCCTCGGGGTCGGTATGGCAGTCGATGCCAACATCATCACTTATGAGCGGATCCGCGAAGAATTGAGGATCGGCCGGAGCGTCAAAGATTCATTCAAGGCGGGGGCAGCCAGTTCGTTCTCAGCGATTTTGGATGCCAACGTCACCACTTTGATCGCTGCAGTTGTGTTGTTCATTTTCGGGACAAGCTCCGTCAAAGGGTTTGCGACACTTTTGATCATCTCGATTCTTGTGTCATTCCTGACTGCGATCTGGGGTTCGCGCATCTTGCTCGGACTTTTGGTCAACAGCGGCATTCTCGACGGCAAAGTCGGCTTGTTCGGACTCCGGAAATCGCTTGTCCATAAGCCGGAAGAAAACCTGGAAATTCTCGACCTCTCTACTCGCTTTGACCGCTACGACTTTGCCAAGCATCGCAATAAATTCTTTATTGCATCGATTGCCTTGATTGTAGCCGGTATGGTTGTTATCGGCGTTTTCCGTCTGAATCTTGGCATTGACTTCTCGAGCGGTACGCGCGTAGAAATCACTGCAGATTCAGCGGTCACGAAAGAACAAGTAGAATCTTTCCTGAGCGAAAATGGCTATCCAACTGAAGACGTGGTTATTTCTGGCGACAACTCTAATATCGGCGTGACGCGCTATGTAGAAGAGTTCAGCCAGGAAGAAATCAATACCTTGAAAGCTGCGGCAATGGAAGAGTTCAATCACGAACCGAACATCTCCACTGTATCGCCGACAGTCGGACAGGAATTGGCGAAAAACGCTGTGTATGCTTTGGCGATTGCGTCAATTGGGATCATCCTCTACGTGGCTGTCCGCTTTGAGTGGCGCATGGGTGTCGCTTCCATTGTGGCCTTGCTGCATGACGCATTCTTTATCGTCGCTGTCTTTAGCTTGCTGCGCCTGGAAGTGGATATCACCTTTATCGCTGCGGTGCTGACGATAGTCGGTTATTCGATCAACGATACCATCGTTACGTTTGACCGGATCCGCGAAAACTTGAAACGGATGAAGAAAATTGATTCCGTGGAACAATTGGAATTGATTGTCAACAAATCGCTTCGCCAGACGCTTGGCCGTTCTGTCAATACCGTGTTGACGGTTGTGCTGGTTGTTATTGCCTTGCTGATATGGGGAGCGCCTTCCATCACTAACTTCTCACTTGCTTTATTGATCGGATTGGTTGCCGGTACGTATTCTTCGATTTTCATCGCGGCCCAGTTATGGCTCGTATTGAAAAAACGGGAATTGATCAAAAAAGGCCCAATCGATATTGAGAAGCTGGAAGAGAAAAACAAATGGGGTTCTGACGAGCCTGTCGTATAACGACAAACTTCACACAGTGGGGTTTTTCACCCCGCTGAGTGTGAGTTGGACCGATTGGACTTTTAGGGACAGGTGGATAAGTTTATAAAAGAAATGGAACAGGGTATAGAACTTATGACCTTGTTCCATTTTTTTATTTATTTTGAAGGGAGATGCACACGATGAAATTTCAAGCGCTCGCCATCATTGGGCTTATACTTGCAGTGCTGCTCGCGGTTTTTGCTGTAGCCAATGTGGAAAATGTTCCAGTCAATTATTTATTTGGGGAAGCTCAATGGCCGCTAATTCTCGTTATTCTTGTTTCCGCTCTTTTAGGATTTTTGCTCAGCGGCACCGTGGCCATCATTCGCATGTTCACTTTGCAGCGGAAAGTCAAATCGCTTCAAAAAGAAATAGCGGTGAAAGAATCGCTGATTGCCACCCAGCAAAATGAAATCGCAGAATACCAGAAAGCCGATGTCCATCCTGAAGCGATGGTCGTCACCGATGACCGCCAAACGCTTTAATCTAAACAAAGGGGCTGGCCGATAAGTCTATTATTTGACTTATCGGCCAGCCCCCTTTGCTTCTTATGGATTGTAGAGGAATACAATTGCTCCTGTCCCTACATCGCTCCACTAGCTTCGTCGCAAAGAAGTCGTCGAGAAACATGTGAAGCCTTTATTCATTTCGCTCCAAGTGGACGCTTTCCGCTACATTCGGTCCACTCTTTTCATAAAGAATTGTTTTCATCAGAAAGAGTGGAAGAGTAGGCTTACTTTTTATTCACAGTTCACTGTCGATATGAAGCAAACCAGCGGAGAAAACCCTACTGCTCCTGCGTAAGCTCGTCGCAAAGACATGGCTTCGCAAGCTTCAGCCATTGTCTTGCCTGCGGGGCAGCGTAAGCGACGAGACAGCCGAGACCCCGCAAGAAATGATTGGGCTTTGCCCAATCATTTGCGACGAAGCTAGCGAAGCGATGCAACGCTCTTCCATGTTTCGAAGCTAGCGAAGCGATGCAGAAACAGGAGCACAAGGTTTTCGCAGCGGCTGAGGAGGCTTGGCGGATCGCCCGCGGCAAGCGGAGCTGGTTGCGAAATATCGGTTAGTAAGTTATCTCTTTCTCAACAAGCTGTGAAGTTGCCCCAAATTTCTTTTGGGACAACTTCTTTTTGTCTGCACGGAAATTCTGTATAATGAACGGGTAAGGAAGTGAATGTACATGATAGAATCCAAAAAGCGATGGCGCTTGACCACTCCCGATATGGAGCGGGTGCAAGCGATTCAAACAGAATTATCCATTTCGTCCGTTTTGGCCAAAATATTAGTGACGCGGGGCATTACAACCGCTGAAGAAGCACGCAACTTCATGAACATGGACGCACACGGAATACATAACCCATATCTCATGAAAGATATGGACATTGCCGTCGGGCGCATCCGCCAAGCCATTGAAGAACAACAGAAAATTTTAGTGTACGGCGACTATGATGCCGATGGAGTTACGAGCACGACCGTCATGATGACAGTGCTCGAAGACCTCGGTGCTGATGTTTCTTTTAAGATCCCGAACCGATTTAAGCATGGCTACGGGCCGAATGAAGAATTATTCCAGGAAGCGCATGATGAAGGCGTGAACTTGATCATCACTGTCGATAACGGCATTTCCGGCATCGACGAAGTGGCGTTTGCCAATAGCCTTGGCATGGAAGTCATTATCAGCGACCATCACGACATCGGTGAAACGATGCCGGCTGCACTGGCGATTGTCCACCCGCGCCATCCCGAAGGCAATTACCCGTTCGGTGAACTGGCAGGTGTCGGTGTGGCGTTCAAAATTGCCCAGGCGTTGTATGAAGAAGTGCCGGACCACCTGGTGGAATTGGTGGCAATCGGTACCATTGCCGATTTGGTGCCGTTGCACGATGAAAACCGCATTCTCGTGAAAATGGGCTTGGAAGCGCTGCGGGACACGCCGCGTCCGGCTATCGACGCTTTATCAGAAGTGTCCGGCGTGAAGCAGCGCGAAATTACGGAAGAAACGATCGGCTTTATGTTCGGTCCGCGCATCAACGCGATTGGCCGCCTTCAGGATGCCGATCCGGCGGTGCAATTGTTTATGACCGATGATGCTTCGGAAGCCCGCAGCCTTGCTGGAGGGCTTGATGTTTTGAACAAAGAGCGCCAGGCCATCGTCAAGCAGATTTCAGATGAAGCGACCGCTCAGGTGGATGCCCGTTATCCGGATGGCCCCCCGCATGTCATTGTGGTGGCGCAGGAAGGCTGGAACCCAGGCGTAGTCGGGATTGTGGCTTCAAAGCTGGTGGAGAAATATTACCGCCCGACGATTGTATTGTCCCTGAATCCGGAAACCGACAAAGCTAAAGGCTCCGCCCGAAGCATTGAAGGCTTCCATTTGTACAATGAACTGGCAGCGAACCGCGACATCCTGCCGCATTTCGGCGGACATCCGATGGCGGCCGGCATGACACTCGATATGGAACATGTTGATGCGCTGCGCGACCGTTTGAACAAGCAGGCGGAAACGAGTTTGACCGAAGAAGATTTGATTCCCGTTGTGGAAATTGATATTCCCGTCCGCTTGGAAGAAATCGATATCGAAACGATTGAATCGATGCGCTATTTGGCGCCGTTTGGCATGGGATTTGCCAAGCCGAAGTTTTTCCTGGATGAAGTGAAAGTGGCATCCATCCGGAAAATCGGCGCAGCTCAAAATCATTTAAAAATGGAGCTGGCCCAAAACGCGGCGACAATTGATGCGGTCGGTTTCGGCATTGGCCCTCTCGGCGATGAACTGACGCCGGATGTGAAAATTGATGTCATCGGCGACCTTCAAATCAACGAATGGAACGGCCGCAAAAAGCCGCAGCTGATGATCGAAGATATCCGGACCGATGAATGGCAATTATTCGACATCCGCGGCATCCGGCAAGTGTCGCGCTGGTCGAAGCTGATTCCGGAAAAAGAGCAGGTCTTCCTGGCGTTTAAGCCGGAAACCGTTGCCGTGTTCCAGACGCTTTTGCAGCAGCCGATCTATACGCCAGAGACGCTGGAAGAGCTCGCTGAACCAAAATTCCATCTGGTGCTCCTGGATTTGCCGGACACCGAAGAGCAATTAGCCGAAGTTTTGACACATATTAATCCGAAGCGGATCTATGCCCATTTTTACGCAAAAGAATCGCAGTATTTCGAGCAGATCCCAACTCGGGAGCAGTTTGCGTGGCTGTTTGCGTTCATAAAAAAACGCGGGTCGTTCGATTTCAAAAAGCATAGCGATGAGCTAGCGAAGCACAAAGGCTGGACGCGGGAAGCATTATTTTTCATGCTTCAGGTGTTTTTTGAACTCGGTTTTGTTACACTTAACAATGGACTTACAGAGATTGCAGCAGCTACAGGCAAGCGGGATTTGTCGGAAGCGCCGATTTACAAGAAGCGCCAGCAGCAAATTGCGTTGGAACAAAAGCTTTTGTATGCATCTTATAAGGATTTAAAAGAGTGGTTTGATGCGAAAGTGTCTGCCAAGGAGGAAGAATTATGGATTTAAAGCAGTACGTAACAATTGTTGAAGACTGGCCAAAACCAGGGATTAGTTTCAAAGACATTTCGACAATTATGGACAACGGAGAAGTATACAAATACGCTACCGACCAGATTGTGGAATACGCGAAAACAGTGAATGCAGAACTCATCGTCGGCCCTGAAGCCCGCGGTTTTATCATTGGCTGCCCGGTTGCGTATGCACTGGGAATCGGCTTTGCACCTGTCCGCAAAGAAGGAAAATTGCCGCGTGAAGTGATTCGCGCTGAATATGGCTTGGAATACGGCAAAGACGTGTTGACGATGCACAAAGATGCCATCAGACCGGGTCAACGTGTATTGATTACGGATGATTTGCTGGCAACTGGCGGAACAATCGGTGCAACCATCAATTTGGTGGAGCAGCTGGGCGGCATCGTTGTCGGCTGTGCATTCCTGATTGAACTGACGTACTTGGACGGCCGCAAGAACCTTGACGGCTATGACGTAATGACTTTAATGCAGTATTAATCTTTTCCCTCCGCCAATTACTGGCGGGGGGAATTTTTTGTAGTCCGGCGGGTATGGAAGAAAGAGGTGATGGACATGCAGCTAAGCAAATACCACGATTCAGCGAAAAACAAAGAACTGCTGGCAGCGATATTGAACGATCCGCAGCCGATTGAAGACCTGACCAACGAAACGCAGGAACTTTTCCGCCAAATCAAATCAAACGATGGACCCCTCAAAAATTCCTTATACAAGAAAACGCGGCTGGAGCGGATCTGGTCATTTCTGGCCGAAGAGCATTCCATTGAAGATCCACATCACTACACCGAACGGGTGGAAAACGGCGACGTGGTTCCGGAATGGAAGACAGAACTGGACGAACAATACACCAAACTGGAAAACGCCTTTACACGGCAAGTAAATGTGGAGGATTTCGGGGCGATAGGAGACGGCGTGACTGATTGCACAAAAGCATTCCAGAAAGCGTTCGGCAATGGACGGGTGGATGTCTATGTGCCAGAAGGCATTTACATCGTCCGGAAACTGGAACTGCCGTCTTGGACGCGGCTCCGGGGAGCAGGAAAAGGTGCAACCGTGCTGAAGCTGCACAGCGCTGCGCCGAAACGCCAGCGCCTCTTGGCGAACCGGAATTTTATCCGGGGCAACCATCACATTTCGGTGGAGCGTTTGGGGCTCGATTGGAATGTTGAGCGCCTCGGAAATGTATCAAATACGAGTGCCGGAAATAATTTTTCCAGCTGCCTGACCTATGCTCATGTTACGTATGGCTGGGTGAAAGAAGTGGCTGCGGTGAATCCGGGGCTTCACTGCTTTGACGTTTCGTCTACGTTCTACAATTACGGCGGCGACGGGCGGCGGGCAAAAGGCGGCAGCCGTTATGTCTGGCTTGACCGGGTCAATGGCTGGGGCTTCGGCGATGACGGCATTACGACCCACCATAGCGATTACATATTCATTTCCAATTCGCATTTATGCGATCCGAGCGGGCGGTCGCATAAAAAAGGCTTTTCCAATTCAAACGGCATTGAAATTGACGACGGCTCCCGTTTTGTGTGGCTGCTCAACAATTCAACGACGCGCTGCTTCGGCGGGGTGGAGATCAAAGCCCATGCGACCAGTTCCGCCGCGACGGGTGTTTTCATTTCCGGCCATTTGTCGGTCAGCGACAACCGTTCGTTCAATTTCCGCCACATCGGCCACCATGCAGCCGAAGATCCGGATTCCTTGTCCGCCTTTAATATCGCGGCACAGCGCCTCGTAGCGGTAACGCCGGTGTTTACCGAAATGTATGCCGGTTCGTCGCCGCGCGCTCTGGTCGTGTCCGGATTCCGCAACGTGGCGATCAACCGGTTTCTGTTTATCGGCGATCCGGCATACGATTACAAAGGGCATCCGGCCGCAGCCATCCAGTACAAGGCGGGAGATGTGTCGCTGACGAACGGGCGCATCAGCGGCTTTAAAAAGTCGAAAGCCGACCTGTATTTAGGGAGCGGCGACCGGGTGACGGTGCGCAATATCCGCTGCCTGGATTCTGCAGAACGCCCGGTAAAAGGCGGCAAAGGCAATGCAACGATTGTGGTGGAGAATGTCGGCCTGGAAACGGTTTAGAGAAAGATTTTGTCGAATATTTGCGCGAAAAATGTCGAATTTGTGTATGCTGTGTTACTATTTAAAATAAACTTAGGCATTCTAACAGCAATTCACTGAAAATAGGGATAAAATAACAAGTAACAGCCAATAAAGGGAGGTGCATCCAGTGAGATTGAGCGGAAAGAAAGTTCTCAGTTTCGTGCATCATGAATTTGAAGACTTGGAATTGTGGTATCCGATTTTGCGTTTGCGGGAAGAAGGGGCGCAAGTGGACATCGCCGGCGAAGAAGCGGGCGTAAAGTACATTGGGAAATACGGTGTGCCGGCGGAATCCAATTTCTCCTACGGCGACATCAGCCCGAAAGACTATGACGCCATCCTGGTTCCAGGCGGGTGGGCGCCTGACAAGATCCGCCGATTCCCGGAAGTGTTGAACATCGTGCAGTTTATGGACGAGCACAAATTGCCGATCGGCCAGATCTGCCATGCCGGCTGGGTGTTGATTTCAGCGGGCATCTTGACAGGCAAACGGGTGACCAGTACGCCAGGCATCAAGGACGATATGGCGAATGCCGGCGCGGAGTGGCTGGATGAACCTGTCGTCGTGGACGGCCATTTGGTATCGAGCCAACGGCCGCCAGATTTGCCGGACTATATGCGTGAATTCATTAAAGTGATGGAGCAGCAATAAGAAAGCTTTACTTTTCTCTCCATTGTTTTTTATAATAGAAAGATATACTTTTCGAAAAATCAGAAGCAAGGTGGGCAATTATGGCGAAAGATCTAGTGAGGACACCTGAAGACGTATTCGAAATGGTTGCGTCTTATATGAATGCCGATCATGTTGATACGATAAAACGGGCATACCAAGTGGCGCTTGTTGCCCACGAAGGACAATTCCGGAAATCCGGTGAACCTTATATTGTCCATCCGGTTCAAGTCGCCGGCATACTGGCCGAACTGCAAATGGATCCGGCAACAGTGGCTGCAGGTTTTTTGCATGACGTCGTGGAGGACACGCCGGTCAGCCGGGAAGACATCGTCCGGGATTTTGACGAAGAAGTGGCGATGCTCGTTGACGGCGTCACCAAACTGAGCAAAATCAAGTACATGTCGAAAGAAGAGCAACAGGCGGAAAACCACCGAAAAATGTTTGTCGCCATGGCGCAGGATATCCGTGTCATTTTGATTAAACTGGCGGACCGGCTGCACAATCTCCGGACGCTTAAATACCAATCGGTTGAAAAGCAGCGCATGAAAGCGAACGAGACGCTGGAAATTTTCGCGCCGATTGCGCATCGCTTAGGGATCAATACGATCAAATGGGAGTTGGAAGACACAGCGCTCCGTTATTTGAATCCGCAGCAGTATTACCGCATTGTCAATTTGATGAAAAAGAAACGCACAGAGCGGGAAGCTTATTTGAATAATGTCATGGATGAAATTCGCAACCAGCTCGACGATGTCGACATAAAAGCGGATCTTTTTGGGCGTCCAAAACATATTTACAGCATCTACCGCAAAATGGTGCTGCAAAACAAGCAGTTTAACGAAATTTATGATTTGTTGGCTGTCCGCGTCACAGTGGAAAGCATCAAAGACTGCTACGCTGTGCTGGGCATCATCCATTCAACATGGAAGCCAATGCCGGGCCGGTTCAAGGATTATATCGCCATGCCGAAACAGAACCTGTACCAGTCGCTCCACACCACGGTCATCGGTCCGCAGGGCGATCCGCTGGAAGTGCAGATCCGTACCGAAGAAATGCACCGCATCGCGGAATACGGAGTTGCGGCGCATTGGGCGTATAAAGAAGGCCGGAAAGTCGATATGCCGAAAAATACCGTAGATTCCCGCTTGACGTGGTTCCGGGAAATCCTTGATTTCCAGAACGAATCGGACAACGCGGAAGAATTCATGGAATCGCTGAAATACGATTTGTTTTCGGACATGGTCTATGTGTTCTCCCCAAAAGGCGATGTGATCGAAATGCCGGCGGGATCCGTGCCGATCGATTTTGCTTACCGCGTCCATTCGGAAATCGGCAATAAAACCATCGGCGCCAAAGTGAACGGCAAAATGGCGCCGCTGGACACCGAACTGAAAACCGGTGACATTGTGGAAATCTTGACTTCCAAGCAGTCATTTGGCCCAAGCCGCGACTGGCTGAAAATCGCCAAATCGACACAGACGAAAAACAAGATCAAGCAATTTTTCAAAAAGCAATTGCGTGTCGACAATGTCCAAAAAGGCAAAGAATTGATCGAAAAAGAAATCAAAGCACAGGAATTTCCGGTTAAAGAAGTGCTGACAAACGAAAACATCAAACGCGTCTGCGAAAAATTCAATTTCGCCGGAGAAGAAGATATGTATGCAGCAGTTGGTTTCCAAGGCATCACTGCCCAGCAAGTGGTGAACCGCCTGGCGGAAAAGCAGCGCAAAAAGCGCGAGCAGGAAGAAGCCATCGAAAAAATTACGGTGGAAATGAAATCCAATGCACCGGCAAAGCAAACCGAATCCGGCGTTATTGTGCGCGGCATCGACAACATGATGATCCGTTTGTCGCGCTGCTGCAACCCGGTACCGGGCGATAGCATCATCGGCTTTATTACCAAAGGGCGCGGCGTTTCCGTGCACCGTGCGGATTGCCCGAATGTGCAGTCCAACCAATCCGACCGGCTGATACCGGTTGAATGGGAAAATGCCGGCGCACCGGACAAAAAAGACTACCATATCGACATCGAAGTGGAAGCTTACGACCGCACCGGCTTGATCAATGAAGTGATGCACATGGTCAGCGAAACGAAGACGACGATCACCGCTGTCAGCGGCCGGGCGAATTCGGACAAAATCGCGACCATCAACATGACGATCATGATTCCGCATATTTCGCATCTGAACCGGGTGGTCGAGCGCATCAAGCAGATTCCGGATGTCTATTCGGTGAAACGTGTTACGAACTAAGGAGGACTTATGCGAGTCATTTTACAGCGATCCAAACGAGCAAGCGTGAAAGTGGACGGCGCGGTGACGGGAGCCATCGATTCCGGCTATGTCCTGCTCGTCGGCATTACGCATGAAGATACAGAAAAAGACGCCAAATATGTGGCAGATAAAATTGCCGGCCTTCGGTTGTTTGAAGACGAGGAAGGCAAGATGAACCATTCGATTCTGGAAAACGGCGGGGACATCCTGTCCATTTCCCAGTTCACGCTTTACGGCGATGTGAAAAAAGGGCGGCGCCCGAGCTTTATCTCGGCGGCGCGCCCTGAAGCCGCTGAACCGCTTTGGGAGTCATTCAACGACGCATTGCGGAATAACGGGCTGACAGTCGAAACCGGCGTGTTCGGCGCTATGATGGACGTCGAGCTCGTCAATGACGGCCCGGTGACGATATTAGTGGAATCATAAGAAGAAAATCGGTACAGGGGAGTGTTTCCTGTACCGTTTTTTAGTTGCGGAAGAGTGGAGAATTGCCTTAGCAAGGATTTTACAAAAAAACAGCCCGGGAGATTTTCTTCTCCCAGGCTGTTTTCGATTAGTTTTCCAATTGTGCATCAAAATAGTTGACGATGCCGGTGTACAGACCGAGTGCCGCTTGTTCCTGGAACTTCGACGCCGTCACAATGCGTTCGTCGTTGAAATTGCTCAAATAGCCGAGTTCAATCAGGACGGCCGGCTGCTTGTTTTCGCGCAGCACGAGGTAATTCCCTGCCTGGACGCCGCGGTTGCGAAGCTCGATTTTGCCGGCTAAGCCCGAATTGATGGCTGCAGCGAGCGGCTCCTGGAATTCATGCAGATAATAAGACGTAAATCCGGAAACGCTGCTGTCATCCGTCGCGTCGTAGTGAAGGCTGATAAAGGCATCCGCTCCGACTTGATGAGCCGCAGATACGCGCTTGCGCAAGTCGACGTACGTATCAGATTGGCGCGTCAGCACCACGTCCGCTCCAGCAGAGCGCAAATGATGCGACAGTGTCTCAGCCGTCTGCAGCGTCAAATCTTTTTCCAGAGTTTTGCGTGCGCCGACTGTACCGCCGTCATTGCCGCCGTGGCCGGGATCGAGCATAATCGTCAAGCCGTCAAGCGTGCCTTTCTTGCGGTCGGGTTTCTCTTTTTCTTCTTCCGTTGCGTCCGCTTCGCCGCTTGTTACGACCCAAGTCGCGACATAAGCCACAGTGCCGTCCGGCAACGAAACTTTGTACCAGTCGCCGCTTTGTTCGGCAACTTGCAGTTTATCGCCGGCATCTGCACGGCTTACCACGCTTGAAGAAGTGGAAGGCTCGGAGCGGAGGTTGGTGCCGTTTGTAATGACGGTCACGCTTTTAGCATCTGACTTTGCCGTTTCTTCGACAGCACTTGCAGACTCATCGGACAAATGGCCGTGGAAGGCATAAACCCATCCGGTTTTCTTTTCGGAAAGCTGGATTTCGACCCAATTATCTTTGGTTGATTTGACCGGGAACACTTCGCCTTTATTGACACTCTTCTGAACTTTCGAGCTGAGATCCGGTTTTTTGCGGACATTCAGAACATCCACTGCAATTTCAAAAGAAGCGGCTTCAGCAGTTGCCGGTGCCGGCTTTTCCGCTGTCTGTTGGGACGTGCTTATGTATTGTTTTGACACAAATCCACGTGTGTTCTGAAAATCCACTTCTACCCAGTCGCCAGCTTCACTGATGATTGTTGCCTGGACGCCGGCATTCATTTGCGCGAGCACAGAAGCGGAGATGTCTGGCTGCGCACGGACGTTCAGACGGTCGACGCTTGCAACAGCAGTGACGCCGGAAACTTCCGCAGTTTCGGATGCCGTTCCAGACGTCAGCCAGGAAGCGATCCATCCTTGTTCGCCGCCGATTTCGATTTCGAGCCAGTCGCCGCTTTGTGACAGCGTTTTCACCGTGTCGCCTTTGGCAAATTCGCCGATCACGCCGTAAGAAAGGCCGGGGCCAGTGCGCACATTGACGGTTTCGCCGGTAATCTCCACATCGCCTCCTGCAGCAAATGCGGGATCAGCCGCGGGGGCCGGAGAAATTCCGGAAAACATGAATATGAATAAAATAATGGCAATAAACCACTTGCGGTTCATCTAGCACCTCCTAAAATATACACCTCTTAGTATTATGAAAAAAAAACGGCCATTTGTCAAAAAAGGTTGACAAGGTTTGGGGCAGTCCTTAAGATTAAGATTATTATACTTATATACATTTGCCGATGACGAAGAAAGTAATTGCAAGATTGGCTGAAAAGAGAGGGGAAGTCCTGGGCTGTAAACTTTCCTGCAGGGATCTGTAATGAAAAACACTTTAGAGGCTTTTTTCTGAAAGGCGCCGCAAGCGCTTATTAGGAAGGAACGGAACCGGCCGTTACCCGGAATGAGAGGGTGCCGTCTTTTTGGCATCAACTAGGGTGGAACCGCGGAAGCTGATATTAAAAGCTCTCGTCCCTTGCGCAAGCAAGGGGCGGGGGCTTTTTTGTATGGAAAAATGGAGGAGTGGAAAAAATGGGCAATAATATTCAAGCACCGCGTGGCACATACGACGTGCTGCCGGACCAGTCTGCCAAATGGCAGGAAATCGAAGCGAAAATCATTGAACTGTGCAACCTTTACCAATACAAGGAAATCCGCACACCGATTTTCGAGCACACGGAATTGTTCCAGCGCGGCGTCGGCGATACGACGGATATCGTGACAAAAGAAATGTACACATTCCAGGACCGCGGCGACCGCAGTTTGACGCTCCGCCCGGAAGGCACCGCATCTGTCGTGCGTTCATTCGTGGAAAATAAATTATTTGGCTTGCCGGACCAGCCGGTGAAATTGTTCTACACGGGTCCGATGTTCCGCTACGAACGCCCGCAGGCAGGCCGCATGCGCCAATTCGTGCAATTCGGCGTGGAAGCGATTGGCTCCAAAGATCCGGCGATTGACGCTGAAGTCATTTCACTGGCGATGGAACTTTACCGTTCCGTCGGGTTGAAGCGACTGCGCCTCGTATTGAATTCGCTTGGCGATACGGAAAGCCGCATCGCACACAGAGAAGCTTTAGTAAAACATTTTGAACCGCGCATCAACGAATTTTGCAGCGATTGCCAGACGCGCCTTGAGAAAAACCCGCTCCGCATTCTTGATTGCAAAGTGGACCGCGACCACCCATTGATGGCGACTGCGCCGTCTTTGGCTGATTACTTGAACGAGGAATCACAGGCTTATTTTGACCAAGTGAAAATGTATTTGGACGAACTTGGCATTGAGTATGTCATCGATCCGAACTTGGTACGTGGCCTGGATTATTACAACCACACCGCATTTGAAATCATGAGCGATGCGGAAGGCTTCGGCGCCATTACGACGCTTTGCGGCGGCGGCCGCTACAACGGCCTTGTCGAGGATCTCGGCGGACCGGAATCGCCGGGCATCGGCTTTGCGATGAGCATCGAGCGCCTGCTTCTGGCGCTGGAAATGGAAAAGGTGGAAATCGGCCAGTCGCAGAACCTGGAAGTGTACGTGATCGCCATGGACGAAGCATCGAAGAAAAAAGCATTTGGCATCATCAGAGAGCTTCGCTCGAACGGCATTTCAGCCGATATGGATTACACGGGCCGGAAATTGAAAGCCCAGATGAAATCGGCTGACCGCAAAGGCGCGGGCTACGTCATCGTCATGGGCGAGACGGAAATGGCAAGCGGGCAGGTAGCGTTGAAAGAAATGGCGACAGGCGAACAGCAGACCGTTGCATTCGCAGAAATTGCCGGAACGATTACGAAAAAGAAATCATTGGAGGAATAGATATGTCGAGATCGCATTATAGTGGAGAAGTCAACGAAGCAGTTATCGGGCAACCCGTATCATTAAAGGGATGGGTGCAAAAACGCCGCGACCTTGGCGGATTGATTTTTGTGGATGTCCGCGACCGCAGCGGCATCGTCCAAGTGGTTTTCAACCCGGAAATTTCGGAAGAAGCGACGAAAGTCGGAGAAACCTTGCGCAATGAATTTGTTGTGCATATCGAAGGACTGGTTGTGGCGAGAGCAGAAGGCCAGATCAACCCGAATATGAAAACCGGAAAAGTCGAAGTGCAGGTAACAAACGCCAGCATCATCAATGCGGCGAAAAACCCGCCGTTTGCGATTGAAGACAATACCGACGTCAATGAAGACTTGCGCTTGAAATACCGCTACTTGGATTTGCGCCGTCCGGCGATGTACGAAACTTTTAAAATGCGTTCGGATATTACGAAATCGATCCGCCGTTTCCTGGATGAAGAAGGATTCCTGGAAGTGGAAACGCCGATCCTGACGAAATCGACTCCGGAAGGCGCGCGTGATTACTTGGTGCCAAGTCGCGTCCACGAAGGCGAATTCTACGCGCTTCCGCAATCACCGCAATTGTTCAAGCAAATGCTGATGGTGTCTGGCTTCGACAAGTACTACCAGATTGCCCGCTGTTTCCGCGACGAAGACTTGCGTGCAGACCGCCAGCCGGAATTCACGCAGATCGATATGGAAATGAGCTTCAAATCGATGGAAGAAATTCTGGAAATGAACGAGCGCTTAATGGTCCAAATGATGAGCGACGTCAAAGGCCTCGACATCGAACCGAAATTCCAGCGCATGAGCTATAACGAAGCAATGGACCGTTTCGGCTCCGACAAGCCGGATGTCCGCTTTGGCCTGGAACTGGTCAACGTTTCCGATTTGGTGAAAGATTCTTCGTTCAAAGTGTTCTCCGGAGCGGTTGAGGGCGGAGGACAAGTCAAATTGATCAACGTCAAAGGCCAAGCAGCCAACTACTCACGCAAAGACATCGATGCACTCGGCGCATTTGCAGCAGTTTACGGTGCCAAAGGGCTTGCGTGGTTGAAAGTGGAAGAAGACGGCGTGAAAGGCCCGATTGCAAAATTCTTCGAAGGCGATGCAGCCACTGCGTTAACAGAACGTGCAGAAGCGGAAGCGGGAGACCTTCTGTTATTCGTAGCCGATTCTTCTTCGGTCGTAGCAGATGCACTTGGTGCTTTACGCCTGAAGTTCGGCAAAGAACTTGGCCTGATCGACAACTCGCAATACAAATTTCTTTGGATCACGGACTGGCCGCTGTTTGAATACGATGAAAAAGAAGGGCGCTATTTCGCGGCTCACCACCCGTTCACAATGCCGTTTGAAGAAGACTTGGGCATCTTGACGACGTCGCCGGAGAAAGTGCGCGCACAGGCGTATGACCTTGTCTTGAACGGTTATGAGCTAGGCGGAGGCTCGCTGCGCATCTACCGCCGCGACATCCAGGAGAAAATGTTCCAGATGCTTGGATTTACGGACGAAGAAGCCCGTGCCCAGTTCGGCTTCTTGATGGATGCGTTCGAGTACGGTACGCCTCCGCACGGCGGGATTGCATTTGGCCTCGACCGTCTCGTTATGCTTCTTGCAGGGCGCACCAACTTGCGCGATACCATCGCATTCCCGAAAACAGCAAGCGCCAGCGATCTTCTGACGGATGCGCCGAGCCCGGTTTCCGAAACGCAGCTTGAAGAATTAAGCTTATCGGTCAGTGTTCAGAATAATGAAAAAGTACCAGAGTAAAGTTCTTGTGCAATTAAAAAAGGTGTGCTAACATACAAGTAGTAGAGAATCCTGATGTGTTCGTTTTAAGCTATTCAGTTTTGACCCAACATTTTGTCGTCGGGAGACCGGATTTCGTCATGGCTAACATGCCTCTCAGGGGAAGTTATAAGTGATGGAGAGGTCACCCACCTGCTAGAAGCGGGTTCAAAAACGATATGCAACACAAGGACGGCACGATTGGGATTCTCCATTATTTTAACTTTTCGCCCTCCGGCAATTTGTCGGGGGGTTTTTAATTGTGTATAATTCCTAGTATATCTCTCAACTTTCAATGTGAAGGGCAGGAAAATCATGTTACATCAATTTTCACGAAATGAATTAGCCGTGGGCAAAGAAGGAATCGAATTATTGAAAAACACGACTGTCGCTGTGCTGGGTGTGGGCGGCGTGGGGTCATTCGCCGCTGAAGCGTGTGCACGCAGCGGAGTCGGCCGCATCATCCTCGTTGACAAGGACAATGTCGACATCACCAACATCAACCGCCAGCTGGTGGCCAACCTTTCAACCGTCGGCCAGTCCAAAGCAGAAGTGATGAAAAAGCGCATTGCTGATATCAACACCGAATGTGAAGTGATTTCTTTACATATGTTTTATACGGAAGAAACGTTTGAGGAATTCTTCAGCTACAACCCGGATTACGTCATCGACGCATCCGACACGATGATCTACAAAGTCCACTTGATGCAGGAATGCTACAAGCGCGGCGTGAAAATCATCTCCAGCATGGGCGCGGCGAACAAAACCGATCCGACGCGTTTCCGCATTGCGGACATTTCCAAAACGCATACCGATCCGCTCGCCAAAATCATCCGCAAAAAATTGCGTGAAGCGGGAATCCGCAAAGGCATTCCGGTCGTCTTTTCCGATGAAAGCCCGATTGTCATCCGCGAAGACGTCGTCGGAACCGTCGGAAAGCCGGATGCAGCGATCCGCAAAGCGAAAATGCCGCCAAGCTCCAACGCCTTTACACCGTCTACGGTCGGCTTGATTTGCGCGAGCTGGGTCGTCAACGACATCACCCGCGAGATTCCGATCGAACGCGTCAGAAATAATTAATGGAAAGCCGGCTCACAGGTGGAGCCGGCTTTTGTGTGCCGAAATTGGCTGAACGCGCATAAATTTTTCTAAACGCGCATAAATTTCGCCAGACGCGCATAAATCCGTCTGACTCCCTACCTGTCAAGTAGACACGAGTTTATCGGCGTTTTTTCTCATATGCGATTATAGACGGAGAGCCGATTTCGCTTCCGTCCGAATTTCTTCGAGCCTAAAAACGCTTCTCAAAGTGGCTATTGATTAAGTGCGCGGTTTAAGCGGCCCGTGCTTGTAAATTGCGGTATGTAACCGGTGACGCACCGAGTTTCAGTTGCGGTCGTGTCTCGTTATAATACGTGATGTAGGCGGCTACTGCTGCGCGCATTTGGGCTGCCGTTTCAGGCACAGTGAAACCGGGCATTTCGGTTTTGAGCTTGCCAAAAAAGCTTTCAATCGGCGCATTGTCCCAACAGTTGCCCCGACGGGACATTGACTGGGTCAGTTCCATTTTTTTCAGGAGTCCTTGATAGCTATGGCTGGTGAACTGGATGCCCTGATCACTGTGGAGAAGGGCTTCTTTCTCGAACCCGCGTGCTTCCAACTGACGAACGGCCTCCAGGACAAAATCCACATCCAGGGTGTCGCTGATGGTGTAAGCAACGATTTCGTTATTGTATAGATCCAGAATTGCACATAAGTAGATAAAGTCCCGGAATGGCTTTTTCACTTCCAGGTAACTGATATCAACGGAAAACTTGAGACCCGGTCGCATGGCCTTGAAGTTCCGGTTCAGGAGATTATCGATAACCGCATGGCCGCTTCCGGCAGGACGTGGCTTTCGGCGTGCTGTCTTGAGCGGCATGCGATACATTTCCCGCATCCGGCGGATGCGTTTGAGACTGACGATATGAGTGTATACATTCTCGAGCTCCAGCTTAAACCGTTCGTGACCCAAATTCCCACCATGGGTGACGTAGAGCGAAAGCATCTGTTTTAAAAGCGCTTGGTCCCGTTCCGTTTGCGACTGCGCAGGGTCTTTTTTCAGCCGTTTGTAATAGCCCGCGCGGCTCAGGTTCTGGACTATGCCAATGAGCTCTGTAATCGGGAACCGGTTCTTGTGCTCTTCAACGAACACAAAGTCGAGGTCGATCGGTTTCACTCCTTTCGGAGCGCAATAAGCTTTTTTAAGTACATCACTTCAAGCTTCGTGCGTTCCAATTCAGCTTTGGTAATTTCCAATTCTGTTTTCGCGTCTTTGCCCGACTCCCGTGGCCCTCTGCGTTTTTCACGAAGCACCTCAAAAGACTTGGCTTCCTTCACCAGCCGCGCCCAGTGCCGGATATTGGCAGGGTTCTGAATCTCCAGGAGGGGGGCTAATTCGTTAACGGATCGTCCTTCAAAGTACTGTTCTACCGCCTGCTTCTTGGTTTCATAGGTATAGCTTTTTCGTGTGTTCACAGTCATCACTCCTTGGTTCAAGTTTGAAGGAACAATAAACTATTTGTCTACTTTTGGTTCATTGTCTCAGTCTGAACGCGCATAAAAACGGATTGCCAAAAGAAAAGGCGCTTTTCGCCAGCGACAAGCCATCAAAAAAGCCGTTTCCAAGGATGGAAACGGCTGCTGTTCTATTTTTTCTTTCGGAATGACTTCAATTTCTCGTAAATGCCGGCAAATTTCTTTTCAGAGCCGGCAATGACGGGCTGGTAGTAATCCGTCGACTTCACTTCTTTCGGCAAATAATCCTGGTCGACCCAGCCGCCGAATGAGCCGAGCGGCGTGTCATGCGGATATTTATAGCCGCCGTGGCCGAGTTCAGCGCTTCCGGCGTAATGGGTGTCTTTCAGGTGCGGCGGGATGTCGCCGGTATCGCCTTTATTGATCGCCGCGATGGCCGCGTCAATGGCTTTGTATGCCGAATTGGATTTCTCCGACAAGCACATCTCTGCGACTGCCTGGGCGAGCGGAATTCGTGCTTCCGGCAAGCCGAGGCGGTCGGCCGCCTGGCAGGCAGCAAGCACATGGGCGCCGACTTGCGGGTTGGCGAGGCCGATGTCTTCGTAGGCCATGACGAGCAAACGGCGCGTCACGGCCGTCAAATCGCCATTTTCCAGCAGATGCGCCAAATAATACATCGCTGCATTGACGTCGCTGCCGCGCACGGATTTTTGCAGCGCCGACAGCAAATTGTAGAAATGCGAGCCTTTTTTGTCGCCGAAGACGCCGACGCGTTTAATCATCTGTTCCACCATCTGGTCTTCGACGATGTATTTGCCGTCGCGCTCGTCTGATGCCACCACAATGGATTCAAGCATCGTCAGCGCTTTTCGGGCATCGCCGTTGGTGCCTTCTGCAATGCGTTCAACTTGCGCAGGGGAGATTTCGATCGCGTAATTTCCAAGCCCGCGCTTTTCGTCGCTCAACGCGTTTTTCAGGAGCTCGACGATGTCTTCATGCGTCAGCCGCTTTAATTGCTTAATTTCGCCGCAGCGGGAACGGATGGCCGGGTTGACGTCGTGGAACGGGTTTTCCGTCGTCGCGCCGATCAGTACAATTGCGCCGCTTTCGACATGGGGCAAGAGGGCATCCTGCTGGAGTTTATTGAAGCGATGGATTTCGTCCAAAAACAGCAGGACTTTGCCGGTGATGCGCGATTCGGCGACCACTTCTTCGACGTCTTTTTTGCCGGAAGTTGTGGCGTTCAAGGCGATGAACGGCAATTTCGACGTGCCGGCGATGGCGTGGGCAATCGACGTTTTGCCGATTCCCGGGTCGCCGTAAAGGAGCATCGAAGGCACATGGCCGTTCTGGATCATTTTATACAACGCCGTATGCGGTCCGATTACATGTTTCTGGCCGACCACTTCGTCGATCGTCCGCGGACGCATACGAAAAGCTAAAGGTTCGTTCTGCAAAGTAAGGACTCCTTCCGTACATTCGTTCTATCAGTATAGCGTTTCACGAAATAAAAGTCATTGCAAGTCCATTTTGCTGAGTTATGATATACTATTTTGAAGAATAATTGGAAACTGATTCAGGGGTGTAAAGATGAAAATATCAACAAAAGGCCGCTACGGCTTAACAATCATGATCGCGCTCGGCAAACAATACGGCGAAGGGCCGATTCCGCTCCGCAAAATTGCAGCGGAATACGATTTATCCGAAGCTTATTTAGAACAGCTAGTTGGGCCGCTGCGCAATTCCGGCCTCGTGAAAAGTGTGCGCGGGGCATACGGCGGCTATATGTTGACCCGCCATCCGAAAGAAATTTCAGCGGGCGACGTCATCCGTGTTTTGGAAGGGCCGATCCAGCCGGTCGAAGGCATCGAAGACGAAGCCCAGCCGCAGCGCGAGCTATGGGTGCGCATCCGGGACGCGGTCAAAAACGTCTTGGACACCACGAGCATCGAAGATTTAACAAAAACACAGGACAACGATAACGAAAACTACATGTTTTATATATAAGGAGTCAGTCAAAATGAAACAAATTTATTTAGATCATGCGGCCACTTCACCGATGCATCCGGAAGTGGCTGAAGTTTTTTCACAAGCACTTGGGACCGTCTACGGCAATCCTTCAAGCATCCACGGCACCGGCCGCGTTGCACGGAAAGCGCTTGATGAAGCGCGCCGGATCTTTGCTAGAAGCATAAACGCCAACGATCCGGAAATCGTCTTTACAAGCGGCGGGACAGAAGCCGATAATTTTGCGATTTTTGGAACAGCTGCCAAAAAGGCGGGTAAACACATCATCACGTCTACCATTGAGCACCACGCCGTGCTGCATGCATGCGAAAAACTGGAAAGCGAAGGCTACGACGTAACGTATTTACCGGTGGACGAAAATGGCTCTGTCCGAGCAGAAGACGTGAAAAATGCGCTGCGGGACGATACAATTCTAGTGACCATCATGCTAGGCAACAATGAAGTCGGAACCGTCCAGCCGATTGCGGAAATCGGGGAATTGCTAAAAGATACCGATGTGACATTCCATACCGATGCTGTGCAGGCATATGGCGTGTTGCCGATTGACGTTGAAGCGTTGCATGTGGATTTATTGTCCGTATCGGCGCATAAGCTGAACGGCCCGAAAGGCATCGGCTTTTTATACCAGCGAAAAGGCACTCAGCTTGCACCGTTGCTATACGGCGGAGAGCAGGAACGAAAACGCCGCGCCGGAACTGAAAACGTACCGGCCATCATGGCGTTTGCCAAAGCGGTGGAGATTTCGCTCCAAACAATGGAGCAGAAACAAACGGCCTACCGGGGCTTTAAGGAAATTTTCAAGAACATACTTCAGGAAGAAGGTTTGGAATTCAAGGAAAACGGCATCAACCAAATGCCGCATGTCCTGAACCTCAGCCTGCCTGGAATTGAAATTGAGTCGTTTCTGGTGAACCTGGACCTAGCCGGCATTTCCGCATCCAGCGGCTCTGCCTGCACAGCCGGCTCGATCGACCCATCGCACGTCCTTGTGGCGATGTACGGCGAACGGGCAGAAGAATTGCGGAATTCAATCCGCTTCAGTTTCGGCATCGGCCTGTCCGAAGAACAAATAACAGAAGCTGCCAACAAGACAGCTCAAATTAGTAAGCGCCTCGCGCTAAAATGAAAAGGTGATAAACAATGACTGCAAAAGCACCACAAGATACACGTGTTGTCGTCGGCATGTCCGGAGGGGTCGACTCTTCGGTTGCCGCGTATTTATTGAAAGAACAAGGCTATGACGTCATCGGGATTTTCATGAAAAACTGGGATGATACCGATGAATTTGGCGTCTGCACTGCAACGGACGACTACGAAGATGTCATCCGCGTCTGCAACCAAATCGGCATCCCGTATTATGCCGTCAATTTTGAAAAACAGTACTGGGACAAAGTATTTACGTACTTCCTGGAAGAATACAAAGCGGGCCGTACACCGAACCCCGACGTGATGTGCAATAAAGAAATCAAATTCAAGGCATTTTTGGAGCACGCCTTGAGCCTGGGCGCAGATTACCTTGCGACCGGCCACTACGCGCAAGTCGCGCACGCTGAAAACGGCGAAACGAAAATGCTGCGCGGCAAAGACAACAACAAAGACCAAACGTATTTCCTGAATCAATTAAACCAGGACCAATTGTCGAAAGTGATGTTCCCAATCGGCCATATGGAAAAGAAACGGGTGCGTGAAATCGCCCTTGAAGCAGGACTTGCTACGGCGACGAAAAAAGATTCGACGGGCATCTGCTTTATCGGCGAACGCAATTTCAAGGAATTCCTTGGCCAATATCTGCCGGCACAACCCGGTTCGATGGAAACGCTCGACGGCGTCAAAAAAGGCTCTCATGACGGTTTGATGTATTACACAATCGGCCAGCGCCAAGGGCTTGGCATCGGCGGAGCAGGGGATCCCTGGTTCGTCATCGGCAAAGACCTGGATAAAAACATTTTGTATGTCGGCCAAAACATCAACCACGATGCCTTGTTCTCCGACAGCTTGTCAGCGGTCAATTTGAGCTTCACTTCAGATACAGCGCCGACCGGTACCTTGAAATGCACCGCGAAATTCCGCTACCGCCAGGCAGATGTCGGCGTAACGGTAGATTTCAAAGGCGACGAAGCCATCGTAACTTTTGATGAGCCGGTCCGTGCCATTACGCCAGGGCAGGCAGTCGTTTTCTACGACGGCGAAGAATGCCTCGGCGGCGGAACAATCGACCGTGTCTTCAAAAATGGTGCACGTTTAGAATATGTAGGTTAATGGGAGAGACGAGCGATGAATTACAACGAAATCGGCATTCAAGCCCTTCAAGAAGGCAACACCGAAGAAGCAATCAAAGCTTTTACTCAGGCAATTGAAGAAGAACCGAACAATCCGCTTGGCTATATCAACTTTGGCCATGTGCTGACGTCGATGGACGACGTCGAGCGGGCAGAACGCTTTTTCCAAAAAGCGATCGTCCTGGATGAAACATCCGCTACCGCTTATTACGGGCTGGCGAATTTGTATTTCAATGTTGAACGCTACGCGGAAGCATTGAAATTGTATGAAAAAGCGGTCCAGTACGGGCTGGAAGGCGCAGATGCGCATTTCATGATCGGCAAATGCTTCGAGAAGCTGGAGCAGCCGAAATTGGCGCTTCCGTATCTTCAGCGTGCCATCGAATTGGACCCGGAAGACGCACAGGCGCGCTTAAGCTATGGCATCACGCTGGCGTCGATGGAATTGTTTGAGCTGGCGGAACCGCAATTTCTGCAAGTGCTCGACCAGGACCCGAACCATTCGGATGCCCATTACAACCTCGGCGTTTTGTACGCGGTGTCAACGGACCGCGTCAACGAAGCCATGTTTCACTTGAAACAGGCGTACACGCTTGATGAACGCAATGAAATGGCGCGTTATGCATATGATATGATCGCTTCAAAACTGCAATAATTTGTGAAAGGAGACGGCATCAATGACCGGACAAATTGATTTATTCCAAGAAGAAGTGCAATTCGTGCTAGGCCGTCCTGTCGTCTCGATTTTTCACAATCCCCAAAACTTATTTTCCATCGCCAAAGTGAAAATTCAAGAAACCAACACCTCTTACCCCGAAAAAGAAATTATCGTGTCGGGCTATTTTCCGAAACTGTCGCTTGAGGAACAATACCGTTTTACGGGGGCTGTGAAAAATCATCCGAAATACGGCGTGCAGTTCCAGGTCGAAACATTCACGAAAGAAGTGCCGGAAACCGAACAGGGCATCGTCCATTACTTATCGAGCGATATGTTTAACGGCATTGGCCGGAAGACAGCGGAAACAATCGTTAAAAAGCTTGGCAAAGACGCCATCAAAAAGATTCTGGAAGACCCGGAAGCGCTCGATGCCGTGCCGCGTTTGTCGGACGACAAAAAAGACACCATCCGTTCGACGCTGCAAATGAATCTGGGGCTGGAGCGGGTCATGATCCAATTGAACGACTGGGGTTT
Organism: Planococcus liqunii; assembly: GCF_030413595.1. Lineage (NCBI taxonomy): Bacteria > Bacillati > Bacillota > Bacilli > Caryophanales > Caryophanaceae > Planococcus > Planococcus liqunii. The sequence continues at coordinate 1,592,861 of NZ_CP129238.1, forward strand.
CGGCCCGCAAGTCGGCATGCGCATTTACCAGGCGTACCGCGAAGAAACGATCGATGTATTGACGAAAAACCCGTACCGCTTGATTGAAGAAATCGAAGGAATCGGCTTCCAGCGCGCCGATGAGCTCGGCTCGAAACTCGGCATCACCGGCAGCCACCCGGACCGCATCAAGGCGTCGGTGCTGCATTTATTAAACCAGGCGTCTTTGTCTGAAGGGCATGTCTACCTGGATGCAAAAACGATGATTCCGATGGTGAAAGAGATGCTGGAATCGAGCCAGCAGGAAGAAATTGCGATCCCGATGATTTCCAAAGCGATGATCGAACTGAATGAAGAAGGCAAAGTGGCGGGGGAAGAAACCCGGCTTTATTTGCCGTCTTTGTATTATTCGGAACTCGGCATTGCGACCAAACTGGAAACTTTGCTGTCGTCGCAGGAAAACCGCGACCGGTTCCCGGCGTCTGAAGTGCGGAAAGCGCTCGGCGAAGCAGAAGAGCGGCTTGGCGTGAATTACGCAGAAACGCAAGTGCAGGCCATTGAACAAAGCATCAACTCGTCCGTCATGATCTTGACAGGCGGCCCGGGCACCGGCAAGACGACGGTCGTCCGCGGCTTGGTCGAAGTGTACGCGGAACTCCATGGCCTGTCGCTCGACCCGAAAGACTATGCCAAGAAAAAAGAGCCGTTCCCGATCATTTTGGCGGCTCCGACCGGGCGCGCAGCCAAACGGCTCAGCGAATCGACGGAACTGCCGGCGATGACGATCCACCGCTTGCTCGGCTTTAACGGACAGGAAAAAGAAGAAGAAACGGAGCGGGACATTGAAGGCCGCCTGATCATCATCGATGAAATGTCGATGGTCGATACTTGGCTCGCACATCAATTGTTAAAAGCCATTCCGGAAGACGCGCAGATCATTTTCGTGGGCGACCAGGATCAGCTGCCGCCGGTCGGGCCGGGTCAGGTGCTGCGCGACTTGTTGGAATCAAAGCGCATTCCGACGGTCGAACTGACCGACATTTACCGCCAGACGTCGGGTTCGTCGATCATCGAACTCGCCCACCAGATGAAAAACGGCCAGCTGCCGGCGGACATTACTGCGAAAACTGCAGACCGTTCGTTTATCAAAGCGGGCGCCGACCAGATTCCGCAAGTGGTCGAAAAAGTGGTCAAGAGCGCACTCGCAAAAGGGCATTCAATCCGGGACGTCCAGGTGCTCGCGCCGATGTACAAAGGGCCTGCCGGCATCGATGCGCTCAACCGCATGATCCAGGAAATGGTCAACCCGAATACGGACGGCAAGCGGAAAGAATTGGTATTCGGCGATGTCACATACCGCATCGGCGATAAGATCCTGCAGCTTGTCAACCAGCCCGAAAGCAACGTCTTTAACGGCGATATGGGCGAAGTCATCGCCATCTTGAAAGCGAAAGAAACGGTCGAGAAACAGGACCTGCTCGTCGCGTCGTTCGACGGCATCGAAGTGACGTATCAGCGCTCCGATCTGAACCAGCTGACGCTCGCGTACTGCTGCTCGATCCATAAATCGCAAGGTTCGGAATTCCCGACCGTCATCATGCCGGTTGTCCGCGGCTACATGAAAATGCTGCGGCGCAACCTTCTTTACACCGGCATCACGCGCAGCAAGGACTTTCTGATCCTGTGCGGCGACCCGCAAGTATTCCGCTACGGCGTCGAACGGACCGACGATGCACAGCGCATGACAACGTTGAAGAGCCGCCTGCAGCTATCTGCGGTAGAACCGGAAGAAGTGCAGGAAGCTCCGTCAAAAGCGCCGGCTGACAGCAAAGCGGCACAAGAGCCCGCTGCAGCACCGGTGAAAAAAGAAGCGGTGGGCCCAGTGAGCCTGACGGCTGAAAACGCCCACCTGATCCATCCGCTGATCGGTATGGAAGGCGTCAAGCCGACTGATTTTATTGAAGCGTAAAAGAGCGTCCATTGCGGACGCTTTTTTGTTGGGAAATTTTTGGCTGGAAGATTGTTTCTTCGGCTGCCGGCACTTCTTTTATTAGCTTTCTAATACTTGTGAGTCGTATTTTCTCCGCTACTGGTCGTATTTCCAAGACTACTGGTCGTATTTTCGCCACTACTGGTCGTATTTCATAAACTACTGGTCGTATTTCATAAACTGCCGGTCGCATCGCCAAAAATCGTCGCTATTGACACAGCGCTTCCTTTTTCTATATAATTCAATCTATAATCAATAACCAACACGTTGATGGAGACAGTATAAAATTCGCATCCGTTTAGAAATAGGTTCCCCGGCTGAAAGAACCTTCGCCATGCAATTTTAGAAAGCTACTCCGGAGTGCAGCCAATCCCTGCCGTGAAGCCGCGTTAAGGCCCAATGAGAGACACGGAGCTTTTTGTCCGTGTAATTAGGGTGGTACCGCGAACTAAAGCCTTCGTCCCTTGCGCTTGCGCAAGAGATGAGGGCTTTTTATTATGTTGAAGGAGGAATACAGATGAAAACCATGAAGACGATGAAAGCTGCAGACATCAGAAGATTGTACATCGAATTTTTTAAAGAAAAAGGCCATGACCAGGAGCCGAGTGCTCCGCTCGTGCCGTTTGAAGATCCGTCGCTTTTGTGGATCAACAGCGGCGTGGCAACGCTGAAGAAATATTTTGACGGACGCGTAATTCCGGAAAACCCGAGAATCGTCAATGCGCAGAAATCGATCCGCACAAATGACATCGAGAACGTCGGGAAAACGGCGCGCCACCATACGTTCTTTGAAATGCTCGGGAACTTCTCGATCGGCGATTACTTCAAAAAAGAAGCGATCCACTGGGCGTGGGAATTCTTGACAGACGACCGCTGGATGGGCTTTGAGCCGGAGAAATTGTCCGTGACGATCCACCCGGAAGACGAAGAGGCATACGGCATCTGGCTGAACGAAGTCGGCGTTCCGGCTGAGCGCATCATCCGCTTGGAAGGCAACTTCTGGGATATCGGCGAAGGCCCGAGCGGCCCGAACTCCGAGATTTTCTACGACCGCGGAGAAACCTACGGCAATGATTTGAACGATCCTGAATTATACCCGGGCGGCGAGAATGACCGCTACCTGGAAGTGTGGAACTTGGTGTTCTCCCAGTTTAACCACAATCCGGACCATACGTATACGCCGCTGCCGAAGCAGAACATCGATACCGGCATGGGGCTTGAGCGCATGGCTTCGGTCGTGCAGGACGTGCCGACAAACTACGATACGGATTTATTCATGCCGATCATCAATAAAACCGAAGAAATCTCCGGCAAAACATACGGCGAAGACGCTGAAGCGGATATGGCCTTCAAAGTCATCGCGGACCATGTCCGCACCGTTGCTTTTGCAATCGGCGACGGCGCATTGCCGTCCAACGAAGGCCGCGGCTATGTGCTGAGAAGATTGCTGCGCCGCGCTGTCCGTTTTGCGAAAAAACTGGGCATCGAAAAACCGTTCATGTTTGAACTGGTACCGGTTGTCGGCGACATCATGAAAGACTTCTACCCGGAAGTGAACGACAAACAGGACTTTATTATCCGTGTCATGAAACTCGAAGAAGAACGGTTCCACGAAACGCTTCACGACGGATTGGCGATTCTGTCATCGGTTGTTGAACAGCAAAAAGCGGCAGGGCACAATGAAATCCCGGGCGAAGACGCATTCCGCCTATATGACACATACGGCTTCCCGGTTGAATTGACGGAAGAGTATGCAGAAGAAAGCGGGATGGCAATCGACCATGCAGGGTTTGAAGCGGCAATGGAAGCGCAGCGCGACCGTGCACGGAAAGCGCGCCAAAACGTCAATTCGATGCAGACGCAATCCGAAGTGCTTGGCAACATCAAAGACGACAGCGAATTTATCGGCTACAGTCTGACCGCTGCAGAAGCGACGATTATAGCCATCATCAAAGACGGCGAACTGGCTGACAGCGCGCACGAAGGCGAAGAAGTGCAAGTTATCCTTGACCGGACGCCGTTTTATGCGGAAAGCGGCGGACAGATTGCCGACCGCGGCAGCTTGAGCAACGATTTGGTACAGGCTTCTGTATTGGACGTGAAAAAAGCGCCAAACGGCCAAAACCTGCATTCGGTCCGGGTTGACACCGGCGAATTGACGAAAACGGCAGTATTTGCCCAAGTGGATGCAAGCGAACGCCGCCATACGGTGAAAAACCATACAGCAACGCACCTTCTCCACCAGGCATTAAAAGATACTTTGGGAACGCATGTTAATCAGGCTGGATCATATGTCGGCCCGGACCGCCTGCGTTTCGACTTCTCGCATTTCGGGCAAGTAACAAAAGAAGAGCTCGAGCAGATCGAACAGATTGTCAACGAAAAAGTGTGGAGCGGCATCGATGTGAAAACCGGCTACCACAATTTGCAGGAAGCAAAAGACATGGGCGCAATGGCATTATTCGGCGAAAAATACGGCGATGTGGTGCGTGTGGTTGAAATCGGCGGCTATTCGCTTGAACTATGCGGCGGCGTCCATGTCGTCAACACATCCGAAATCGGCGTCTTCAAAATTGTGTCGGAAAGCGGCATTGGCGCAGGCATTCGCCGTATTGAAGCGGTGACCGGCAAAGGCGCTTACGAGAACTTCAAAGACAGCGAACGCACGCTTGAAGAAGCGGCTGGGCTGATGAAGTCTTCTGCGAAAGATTTGGTCCAAAAAGTGCAGACTTTCCAGCAGGATATGAAAGCCTTGCAGCGCGAAAATGAATCGCTGATGGCGAAAATTTCAAATGCACAGTCTGGGGAATTGCTGAGTTCGGCACGCCAAGTCGGTGATATTACGGTTCTTTCTACAAAAGTGGAAGCAAAAGACAACAACCAGCTGCGCCAGATCATGGATGACCTGAAGCAGAAATTCGAAAAAGCGGTCATCGTACTCGGTGCGACGGACGGCGAAAAAGTCATGCTGATTGCCGGCGTCACAAAAGATTTGGCAGGCGGGAACTATCATGCCGGCCAAATCGTCAAACACGTAGCGGAACAGTGCGGAGGCAAAGGCGGCGGCCGTCCGGATATGGCAATGGCAGGCGCGAAGAACCCGGAAAAACTGGGCGAAGCGTTGGAATCTGTCTACAACTTGCTCAAATAGGTTTAATAAATGCTGGATATCGTTTATAATAAACTTCAGACAGCGAGAGCGCTCTTCTCCTATCTAGACCCGAAAGCGAGGTGCTTGTCGTGAGCTCATTTGATCAAACTATGAAATTCAACCCGTCTGATGAATCAATGGAGCAGGAAGTGAAGCAGGTTATGCTTCAGGTTCATGCTGCGTTGGAGGAAAAAGGGTACAACCCGAACAATCAGATTGTCGGATATTTACTATCAGGTGATCCGGCTTATATTCCTCGCCACCAGGATGCACGTAATATGATCCGCAAACTTGAACGGGATGAAATTCTGGAAGAGCTTGTAAAGTTTTATATCAAAAAGAATAAAGAGGAATAAGCATGAGAATAATGGGACTGGATGTCGGATCGAAAACGATCGGCGTCGCGATCAGCGATGCCCTTGGTTGGACGGCGCAAGGCATCGAGACAGTTAAGATCAATGAAGCTGTAGAAGATTTCGGATTTGGGCGCCTGGGCGAACTAATCAAGCAATACGAAGTCAGCCAAATTGTGGTTGGTTATCCAAAAAACATGAACAATTCCATCGGCCCGCGTGCAGAGGCATCGGAAAAGTTTGCAGCTTTGCTTGAAGAAGCGTATGCTATACCGGTGGTGCTTTGGGATGAAAGGCTGACAACGATGGCAGCAGAAAAAATGCTGATTTCAGCGGATGTCAGCCGCAAGAACCGCAAAAAAGTAATTGACAAGATGGCTGCGGTCATGATTTTGCAGGGCTATCTTGACTTTAAAAAATGATGAGGTGACGCAAATGGAACACGGACAAGAACACATTACAGTCGTTGATGAAAACGGCAACGAGCAGCTATTTGAAGTATTATTCACATTTGACTCAGAAGAATTCGGAAAATCATATGTTTTGTATTTCCCGGTAGGCGCTGAAGAAGATGACGAAGGCGAAATCGAAATCCAAGCTTCTTCTTTCACTGAAAATGCTGACACAGACGGCAAGATTGCAGGCGGAGAACTTCGCCCGGTCGAAACGGATGCAGAGTGGGATATGATTGAAGAAATGTTGAATACGTTCCTTGACGAAGAAGAAGAGAACGAAGAACTTTAATCCACTTAGGAGAAGGACGGAATTGTACGTAGATTCCGTCTTTTTCTTTTGCCGGGAATTCGGTATACTGTTAAAGAGAAACTACAACCATTGGGTTTATGATCTCCACTGGGGGCGAGTAGTACCAAACGCGTATGTGTGGTCAGTGGTTTTCCGCTTTACCAGCGGAAAATTGCTGGCCATTCAAACGGGATAGAGGAAAAAGCTAAGGGGGGGGACCCGTGGACAAGCAATCGAAAAAAGAAATTATGTATGAACGCATGAGCGAAAAGAAAAAAGAAGTGAAAGTTGTCCGTCGGATTGTTTTTATCGTGACGGTCGTTTTGCTGCTCGTGTTGGGCATTGGCGCTTTTGCAGCATACAGCTATGTCACCGACGCACTGGAACCGGTTGATGCGGATTCAGAAAAAGTCGTTGAAATCGAAGTTCCGATCGGCTCGAATCTCGACAGCATTTCCGCATTGCTGGAAGAGAACGGCTTGATCAAAGATGCGCGTATCTACAAATACTACGTGAAATTTAAAAATCAGGCTGATTTCCAGGCCGGCACGTACGGGCTTTTGCCTTCTATGACGCTCGATGAAATCACCGAGAGCCTGAAAACCGGGAAAGTCTACCGGGAACCGTTGTTTAACATCACGGTGCCGGAAGGCCTGACATTGGATCAGATCGCTGAAAACGTCATTGCCAAGAAAACGAAATACAGCGCGGAGGAATTCATGGCCAAAATGGAGGACGAAGCGTATGTGGACGAGTTGATCGTCAAATATCCGGCTTTGCTGACGGATGAAATCAAAGGTGAAAATGTCCGTTTCGCGTTGGAAGGCTATTTATTCCCAGCCACTTATCCATTTTACGAAGAAGACCCTTCATTGGACTTGATCATCGAGAACATGATCAAAGCGACGGAGTCCAACGTGGTCCAGTACCAGGCCGTGTTGGAAGAGATGGATAAAACGCCGCATTGGCTGCTGACTTTCGCTTCGTTGCTGGAAGAAGAAGCGACAGCGGGTTCTGACCGCAACACGATCGCGAGCGTCTTCTACAACCGCATCGAAAAGGATATGCCGCTGCAGACGGATCCAACGGTCATTTATGCAATGGGCGAGCATAAGGAACGCTTATTCAATAAAGACTACGAATTCGAGCATCCTTACAGCACTTATACAAACAAAGGGCTGCCGCCAGGGCCGATCGCCGCTGCTGGAGCATCGTCGATTGCCGCTGTGCTTGACCCGGCTGACACGGAGTATTTATACTTCCTGGCAGACAAAGATGGGAAAAACCATTTCTCTACGACTTATGAAGAACATCTTAAAAAGCGCGATGAGTACATCGGACAATAAGAAAAGCGCTGCCAATTAAAAATTAGCAGCTTTGTGGCCGGCAAGTACTGGAATAAGTGGACAAAACATGACAAGAAGGAAGCGACCTCGCTTTCCTTCTTGTTTTATGTTATTATTGGTTGTAATTTTTGCGGCAGGCGAAAAGGAGCTTTAATACAATGGACCATGAACAATTGTCAAAGACATTAACCGCTGTCAAAGCGTATGCAGAAGAGCACCATGTGCCCATAATGGAAGACCAGGGCATCCGTGAATTGACCGGTCTGCTGCTGCAGCAACAGCCGGAGTCCATCCTGGAAATCGGTTCGGCGATTGGCTTTTCTGCCATTATGATGGCTTCTGAACTGACAGGCTGCCAGATCGATACAATTGAGCGGGATGACGTACGCTATGAGAAGGCTGTAGAGTTTATTGCACAATCCGGATTTGGCGGCCAAATCCGCATTTTCCATGCTGATGCACTCGAAATGAACCTGTCCCTGTTGGACCGGGAGTATGATGCAATTTTCATTGATGCGGCCAAAGGGCAATACGAACGGTTTTTTGAAAAATACGAAACTTTATTGTCTGAGCAGGGTGTCATATATTGTGATAATATGTATATGCATGGACTGGCGGACCAGGAGATTTCGGACATACCACGCAGAAAACGCACGATGATCCGGAATTTGAAAAACTTTAAAGAACATATGCTGAATCATCCGTCTTATGACACGGCGCTTCTGCCTGTCGGAGATGGCATAATGGTCTGCAAAAAAAGAGCCAACTAAAAAACAAAAGTTTGCAAGGAGCTTGGAAGAATGTCTAAAAACCGTCCGGTCGTTATCGGGATCGCAGGAGGTTCGGGCTCAGGCAAGACGAGCGTAACGAATTCCATTTATGAAGTATTCAAAGAAAACTCAGTGGTAGTGATTGAACAGGATTACTATTACAAAGACCAAAGCCATCTGGCATTTGAAGAACGTCTGGAAACAAACTATGACCACCCATTGGCATTCGATACCGATTTGCTGATTGAGCATGTCAATAAACTTTTAAACCGTGAACCGATTGAAAAACCGGTATACAATTACGCCTTACATACACGGGCTGACGAAACCGTTTTGATTGAACCAAAAGATGTCATCATCCTCGAAGGGATCCTGGTACTGGAAGACGAGCGCCTGCGCGATTTGATGGACATCAAATTATTCGTCGATACCGATGCAGACTTGCGCATTATCCGCCGCTTGCTGCGCGACATCAACGAACGCGGCCGGACGATCGATTCGGTCATTGACCAGTACTTGAACGTTGTACGGCCAATGCACAATCAGTTTATCGAGCCGACCAAGCGCTATGCTGACGTCATTATTCCTGAAGGCGGACAAAACGAAGTGGCAATTGATTTAATGGTTACAAAAATTAAAACAATTCTTGAATAGATTGACAATTTATAATATGATGATACGAGACTGACGGATGGTAGCTTAAAACCTTCCAAAGTCAGCAGTTGAAGGAGTGGGGAAACAATGGCAAATGAAAAACAATTTCCGATGACAGCTGCAGGTAAGCTGAAGTTGGAAGAAGAACTGGAATTCCTAAAAACCGTTAAACGGAAAGAAGTCGTTGAACGGATTAAAATAGCACGCAGTTTCGGAGACCTTTCCGAGAACTCGGAATACGACTCAGCAAAAGAAGATCAGGCATTTGTAGAAGGCCGCATTTCTACGTTGGAATCGATGATCCGCAACGCGGTGATTATTAACGAAAACGAATTGAATAAAGACATCGTCCGTTTAGGGACAACTGTCACTTTCGTAGAAGTGCCGGATGGCGATGAAGAATCTTACACCATTGTGGGTTCTGCAGAAGCAGATCCATTAGAAGGGCGCATTTCCAATGATTCGCCTATCGCGAAAAGCATGATTGGGCGCACGATTGGCGAAAATGTAAAAGTGTTGACGCCTGGCGGCGAAATGGAAATCAAAATCGTTTCAATTTCTTAATTCATACACAGCCATTCTTTATTTGAATGGCTGTTTTTTTGAAATTTATTTAACCTTAAATGTTAAATAACACGAAATTGAAACATTTCTTTTGTCAAAACGTCAAATTTGTAATAGAGCATTATGCTAAAATAATTTGAAGAGGAGGCAAGTCGATGACAAATGAAAAAAAACCGTATCCTTCTCGTTTGGACAAAAAGAACCGGTCAAATTCCATTCTGAACTGGATGATCGGGGTGGTCTTTGCCTTGATAGTGATTACCGGAGCTTTTATCTTCCTGGACAACGGGGATGAAAGTGCCCAAGAGCCGGAATCGGTAACAATCGAAACAGATACTGAACAGCAAACGAGCGGAGAAGAAAGCAACCCAGAAGAAGATGCTGAAGCCGATGCAAAAGCAAAAGAAGAAGCTGACGCAAAAGCTGAAGAAGAAGCGAAAGCCAAAGCAGAAGCGGATAAAGCCGCAGAAGAAAAAGCAAAAGAAGAAAAGGCTGCTGAAGAAGGAAAAGTAACAGGCGGCACCATTACACGTGAAGATTCGAGCGATCCGGTTGTTGAAGAAACAGTCATCAACACAAGCTGGGAGCCGGTCGGCACAAAACAAACCGGCAAACACGTATCGGTCTATGATAAAGGATCGGTCGACTGGAATGAAAAAATCAATGCCATTTCATATGCCACCGGTTTAAGCCAAGATAATATGTATGTTATGATGATTAAGAATGGCGGCGGCCCGCAGAAATCGATCGGTGTCGTGCAGTCCAAAGACAAATCACAAAAATATCGCGTCCATCTGGAATTTAAAGATGGCGAAGGCTGGAAACCCGTGAAAATGGATGTATTAAAAACACTGGAAGGCGCCTATTAAAAGGCGTCTTTTTTGATGCAGGAATTTGGAAAGCAAAGATTTTAGACAGGGAAAGGGCGATGGAAAATGAGAATCGGCGTTATCGGAGCGATGGAAGAAGAAGTGGAATTATTAAGAGGGAGCCTTGAAAATGCGCAAGTGAGCGAAATCGCTAATTGTGAATTTACATCAGGTACATACAAAGGGCAGGACGTTGTGCTGTTAAAGAGTGGCATCGGCAAAGTAAATGCAGCGATGTCCACAACGCTTCTTTTGCAGCAGTTTAAACCGGATGTTGTCATCAATACAGGATCTGCCGGAGGGTTTGACCAGGCGCTTGAAGTCGGCGCAATTGTCATTTCAGATGAAGTTCGCCACCACGATGTCGATGTTACGGTTTTCGGCTACGAGATGGGGCAGGTGCCGCAATTGCCGGCCGCATTCCGTTCAGATGAGAAATTGATAGACTTGGCGGTCAAAGCCGTGGAAGAGCTGGGAGAGCATCCGTACGGTGTTGGATTGATTGCGACTGGAGATTCTTTCATGAATGACCCGGAACGTGTGGAGAAAGTCAGAGCGTTTTTCCCGTCGATGAAAGCTTCTGAAATGGAAGCTGCAGCAGTAGCGCAAGTTTGCCACCAATTCAACGTGCCGTTTGTGGTGATCCGTGCGTTATCGGATATTGCCGGAAAAGAATCCAATATCTCATTTGATGAATTTTTGCCGGTTGCTGCGAAGCATTCCACTGAGATTGTATTAAACGTAGTAGAACGGCTGGCAGCCAAGTAAATGCAAAAAAAGCTGGAAACGTTGTAAAAAACGCTTCCAGCTTTTATCTTTATTAAACTTTTCTGAGGGTAAAAGTGCTGATCATCAATAGGGAACAAATAATAAACAGAAACATATACGCGACAGGCGGGAAAACGGAAAGTCCGAAATAAGACAAGGTCACCACAGTGCCTGCAGCCGTGATGGGCAGCCCAACAAAATAGCCGTTGGATTCCGAGATGTTGAAACGCGCAAGGCGAAAAGCACCGCTTGCGATGTAGATGACAGTAAAGACCATACCGGTCACACCAAACTCAGTCAGCACCAGCTGGTAAATCAGGATCGCCGGTGCAACACCAAAGGAAATGATGTCGCTCATTGAATCCAGCTGTTTGCCGAGTTCGGACTCCTGGTTGAATTTCCTCGCAACCATGCCGTCAAAGCGGTCCAGAAAAGCGGCAATAAAAATAAATAGCACACTATAGCTGTAAAACTCGTTGAGAGCGGCCATTAAGGACGCCCCGCCGAAAGCCATATTGCCTATTGTCAGCATGTTTGCTGTCTGAGAGCGTAGTTTTTTAATTGTGTGATCCATTCGTTCTAATATCAGCAATGGAAAACACTCCTTTTTTTTGTAAACTTCTTCAGTTCATTATACTGTGAAAGAACAAAAAATGGTAGACTATTTTAAGCAATGGAGGTGCCAGTGTGAAGAAAAAAATCTATCAACGATCGATTGAACTGACGAACGGACCGTTGACGTCAGGAATGATCCGCTCTTTCACCCAGTCTTCCTTGAGCCGGCGGGTGATTCCGAATTATATCAAAACTTATAAAATACCGACAGCTGATATAGAAAATCCGTTGGAATCCTTTCCGACGCTGCATGATTTTTTCATCCGAACGTTGAAAGCGGAAAGCCGGCCGGTAGCAGATGAACCGATTGTATCGCCGGTAGACGGGAAAATTGAAATTTTTGGGGATTTGCATGAAGGCATCCGTTTTCTTGTGAAAAACCACCAATATTCGCTTGCAGATCTGCTTGGCAATGCTGCGCTTGCGGATTCCTATCAGAACGGCAAATACATCGTGCTTTATCTTTCACCAGCCGATTATCACCGGATTCACAGCCCCGCTAGCGGAAAAGTCCTCAAACAATACGTGTTGGGAAAAAAATCATATCCGGTCAATGGGCCGGGACTGCTTTACGGCAAGTCGCCAATCAGCGGGAATTACCGCTTGATCACGGAACTGGAAACCCAATCGGCGAATCTGCTGGTTGTAAAAGTCGGGGCCATGTTTGTCAATTCGATTCAGCTGACGAATTCCCGGGAATCCTGGGAAAAAGGCGAAGAAGTGGCTTATTTCAGTTTCGGTTCTACGGTTGTGCTGTTTTTTGAGGAAAACCACATCAAATTTTCTTCAAATGTCAGGGCAGGCGAGCGAATCAAGGTGGGAGAAGCACTCGCACATATGGTATAATCAATAGAATTAAGTTCGGGAAACAGGAGTGGTTACTGATGTATCAAAAATTCATACCAAGTCAATACGTAAAAAGTGTATTTGACATCTCGCCGGAGTCGCTATTGAAAAAAGGCGTCCGCGGCATTATTACCGATTTGGACAATACCCTTGTGGAATGGGACCGGCCGGACGCGACGCCGATGTTGATCGATTGGCTAAGATCCATGAAAGAAGCAGGGATTCAGGTGATCATTGTGTCAAACAACAAAGAGCTGCGGGTGAAGTCGTTTGCCGATCCGCTCGGCATTCCGTTTATTTTCCAGGCGCGCAAGCCGATGGGCCGCGCTTTCCGGAAAGCCCTGAAACTGATGAATGTGTCACGCGAACAGGTTGTGGTTATTGGCGACCAGATGATGACGGATATTTTTGGCGGAAACTTAAACAAATTGCACACAATCCTGGTTTTGCCAGTGGCGCAGTCGGACGGATTCTTTACCCGATTTAATCGCTTGATGGAACGCCGGATCATGAAGAAGTTAAAAGAAAAAGGACAATTAACGTGGGAGGAAGAAAATTGAACGAAATGCCATCATGTATCGGATGCGGTGCCCAAATCCAGACGGAACGGCCAGGGGAACTTGGCTATGCACCCGTATCCTCATTAGAAAAAGAAGAAATCATTTGCCAGCGCTGCTTCCGCTTGAAAAATTACAACGAACTGCAGCCGGTGTCGCTGACAGATGACGACTTTTTGAAAATCCTGAACGGACTTGGAGAACGAAAAGGCCTGATTGTGAAAATCGTGGACATTTTTGATTTCAACGGCAGTTGGCTTCCGGGGCTTCACCGCTTTGTCGGATCGAACGATATCCTGCTGATTGCCAACAAAGCTGACTTATTGCCGAAATCCGTTAAACAGCACAAGCTGATCAACTGGATGAAACAGGAAGCGAAAAAACAGGGGTTAAAACCCATCGATGTCTTGACCGTCAGTGCCCATAAAGGGACCGGCGTCACGGAAGCGATGGAAGCAATCGATAAATACCGCCAAGGAGAAGACGTTTATGTTGTCGGTTCGACGAATGTCGGCAAATCGACTTTCATCAACCGCATCATCAAGCAGGCGACCGGCCAAGCGGATATCATCACAACTTCCCATTTTCCGGGAACCACTCTTGATATGATCGAAATTCCGTTGGATGACGAAAAATCGATGTACGACACACCGGGAATTATTAACCACCACCAACTGGCGCATCATTTGCATCCGTCCGAACTGAAAATGATCATGCCGAAAAAAGAATTGAAACCACGGGTATTCCAGCTGAATCCGGAACAGACGCTGTTTATTGGCGGGCTTGCCCGTTTCGACTTTATCCAAGGGGAACGTTCATCTTTCACTGTTCATGTCGCGAACGACCTGCAGATCCACCGGACGAAGCTGGATAATGCCGATGCTTTGTACGAACAGCATTTGGGCGGCATGCTGGCTCCGCCGTCTGCTGAGTACAAAGATGAGTTCCCTGAGTTAGTGCGCCGGGAATTCCGGGTAAAAGAAGGGAAGACGGATATCGTATTTTCTGGCCTTGGCTGGATTACGGTCCAGCACCCGAATGTGGTTGTCGCAGCCTATGCGCCTAAAGGCGTTGAAGTGTTTTTACGTCCATCATTGATCTAGGGGGATTTTGATGAAGAAATGGTACGCAGTCATCGGCGACCCAATCGCACATTCCTTGTCGCCTTTTATGCACGATTTATGGTTTGAAGAGCATGGAATCGATGCAACTTATATACCTATCCACGTTCAGCCGTTTGAACTGGAAAACGCCTTTCATTCCATGAAAGCTTTGGGCGTCAGCGGCTTTAATATTACCTTGCCGCATAAACAGTCCGTTATCCCGTTTTTGGACAAACTGGATGAAACAGCTGTCATCATGAATGCAGTCAACACCGTCACTTACAACGGCCGCCAGTATGTCGGCTGGAATACGGACGGCGACGGTTTTGTCCGCTCGCTTTCTGCCCAGCCCATCACTCGGAATGAAAAAGTATTGGTTATCGGTGCAGGCGGCGCGGCAAGAGGCATCGCTTTTGCATTGAAGCGTGCAAATTTCACAGACGTGACCATTACAAACCGGACGCATCGCCGTGCAGTGGAACTGGCAAATGACTGCGGCAGTTCCGCTTTGACCTTGAAAGAGGCTGAAGCGGCGCTTGGCGATTTCAGCATCATTATCCAAACGACTTCGGTCGGCTTGGCAAAAGACGAAGCGTTGCCGATCTCGCTTGAGCGGATCAGCACCGGCTCGTTAGTAGCGGATATCATTTACAATCCACTCGAAACGCCGTTTCTAAAAGCGGCCCAAGAAAAAAACTGCACCACCTTGAACGGGGTTGGCATGTTTGTTTATCAAGGCGCCATCGCATTTGAAAAATGGACAGGTATCCAGCCCGATACAGAAAAGATGATTCAAATCATCACTGAAAAATTAGGAGGCAATTATGTTAACAGGTAAACAAAAACGCTTTTTGCGAAGCGAAGCACATCATTTAGATCCCATCTTTCAAGTGGGCAAAGGCGGCGTCAGCGGAACCATGCTGCGTCAGATCGAAGAAGCGCTCGAAGCGCGTGAATTATTGAAAGTCAGCATTTTGCAGAACAACGAAGACGACAAACACGATGTCGCTAACCAATTGGCTGAAGGCACTTCCGCGGAGCTTGTCCAATTGATCGGCCACACGGTCGTGCTTTACAAACCATCCGTCAACAATAAACGAATCGAGCTGCCAAGAGCGAAATGAAAAAAGTCGGGATATTGGGCGGAACTTTCAATCCGCCTCATATCGGCCATTTGATCATGGCCAACGAAGCGCTTCACGCCGTCGGTTTGGATGAAGTCCGCTTTATGCCCAATTATATTGCTCCGCACAAAGAAGTCCACGGTGCCCATGCAGCGCAGCGGCTGGTAATGACCCGGCTTGCGACCCAAGGACACAGCCGATTCCGTGTAGAAGATTTTGAAATCAGCCAAGGCGGCGTTTCGTATACGTTTGACACGATGAAAGCGATGATCCAGCGGGAGCCGGAAACAGCCTTCTATTTCATTATCGGAGGCGACAGCATCGAAGGGCTGCCTACCTGGCACCGGATTGAAGAACTGGCGCAGATGGTCCGCTTTGTCGGAATCCGGCGCCCGGGCTATTTGCATGAGAGCATGTACCCGGTTTTGCTGATCGACTCGCCGGAACTTCATTTGTCTTCGACAATGCTCAGGGAACGCGTCGCTGCACAAGGAACCATCAGGTTCTTAGTGCCGGAAAAAGTGGAAGCTTTTATTCGAGAGGAGCGGTTATATGGACCAAAGCATGATGATTGAAAAAGTGAAGGAACGGCTGCCGGAAAATCGGTACAATCATGTCAGAGGCGTTGTGGAAACAGCTGTCGCCTTGGCGGAGAAGTTCAATGTGCCGGCAGAAAAAGCGCGGATTGCGGCAATTTTGCATGATGTGGCGAAGTTTTCGGACCGGGAATGGATGAAATCGATCATCATTTCCGAAAACATGGACCCGCTGCTGCTCGAGTACCATGCAGAATTATGGCATGCTCCGGTTGGCGCCTATGTTGCCCGGACAGAATTCGGTGTGGAAGATGAAGACGTGCTGAATGCCGTCAAATACCATACGACCGGCCGTGCCGGCATGTCGGATCTTGAAAAAATCATCTATATTGCCGACCTGGTCGAACCAAACCGCAAATTTACAGGTGTTGAAGAATTGCGTCAATTACAAGATCACGGATTGGATGTTATGATGGAAGCCAGTATTAAACATACCATCGAGTTCCTGGTATCAAAAAATCAACCGGTGTATCCGGATTCACTGAAGTGTCATCAATACTTCGTGCAACAGAAAGGGAAAGTGAAAGAATGACTAAACAAACTTTACTACAAATGGCATATAGTGCTGCCGAGGATAAAAAAGCTGAGGATATCGTCGTTTTGAACATGGAAGGCATTTCATTGCTTGCCGACTATTTCATCATTTGCAGCGGTAATTCCGATCGCCAAGTGCAAGCAATTGCCAGAGAACTGATCGACCAGTCTGAAAAAGCTGGAAACCCGGTGAAAAGCGTTGAAGGATTTGACGCAGCCCGCTGGATTTTAGTCGACCTAGGAGATGTCGTGGCTCACGTTTTCCATAAAGACGAGCGTTCGTACTACAATCTTGAGCGCCTATGGAGAGAAGCACCGACAATGGAAATATGAGATACGGAAAATTCGCATCGGTTTATGATGAACTGATGGAAGACATCCCGTATGAAAAGTATGTGGAATGGGTTGCCGCTCATATCCAGTCAGGAAAAATTCTGGATCTGGCTTGTGGGACAGGCACCCTTTCACAGCTTTTTAACGAAGTGGGCTTTGATGTAACGGCGAGCGATTTGTCGGAAGAAATGCTGACAATCGCCAGCCAGCGCTTCCAAGAGGCCGGCCAAAGCATCCCGACACTGCAGTTGTCGATGGATAATTTGGAAGGTCTGGACGGGTTTGACGCCGTTACGATTGCCATCGATTCACTTAACTATTTGGAAAAGGAAACACAGGTGCAGCAGACATTCAAAGAAGTGTTCGAAGCTTTGAATGAAGGCGGGCATTTTTTCTTTGACGTGCATTCCGTCCATAAAGTGGATGCAGTCTATATGGACAGCCCGTTTGTTTTTGACGGGGAAGACGTCGCGTATATTTGGCATACGGAACCGGGGGATTACCCGCATAGTGTCGTCCACGACATTACGTTTTTTATCCGCCAGGGCCGTTTGTTTGAACGCTTTGAAGAAATGCATGAGCAGCGCACTTATGAAATCAAAGACTATACAGCGTGGCTGGAAGTGGCAGGCTTTAAAGTGGAATCGATTACGGCTGACTTTTCCGGTGAAGCGCCGGACGGGGAAAGCGAACGGATTTTTTTCCATGCGACAAAACCATAATAGGAATGACTAGAAACTGCCTGCGATTTGCGGGCAGTTTTTTATGTCAAAATACCGATAAAAACAGCATAGACAATTCCTTTCCATTAATGTACAATTCAGACAGCTTCTATCTAATTGCTTCCTGGAGAAAAGAGGAATGCCCGCTGAAATTATCCGAACTCCAGAACAAGTTTGGCTGGCTGCTGATTCCGGCAGCGATAATTGTGCTTTTAGCTTTTTACTTTTTGAATCCCCAAGAAAAACCGGAAGAAAATCTTCAGGCATCCATTGATTTGATCCAAGCTGAGCCCCCACAGCAGACGGAAACCCCCACCCAAAATCCAGTACCAACCACCTTGATGGTCGACATTAAAGGCCAAGTAGCGAAACCCGGCGTTTATGAATTGCCGGTGGATTCCCGGATGACAGACGCCATTGACGCGGCTGGCGGCTTTTTGGCAGCGGCTGAACCAAAAGCAATCAATTTGGCGATGAAAGTCGTGGACGAAATGGTCATTTACGTGCCGGAAATCGGCGAGGAAGCGGCCTTGCCGACGGCTCAGCCGGGCGCAGCGGCAGCAGGCAGCGCCAAAGAGGCGCTCGTCAATTTGAATAGCGCTACGGACGCCGAGCTGATGACGCTGCCGGGAATCGGCCCTTCGAAAGCGGAAGCAATCATCGCCTACCGGACCGACAGCGGCAACTTTCAAAAAATCGAAGACTTGAAGAATGTCACGGGCATCGGCGATAAGACGTTTGAAAAATTGAAAGACAGCATCACCGTTAACTGAAGGCGAGATGCGACCAATGAACGGTTGACGAAAATTTCCCCTCTGCTACACTTATTTTAGACTTATTAAGCAGGAGGCAATTAGATGAAGCGAATAACGTGGGACCAATTTTTCATGGCGCAAAGCCATTTATTAGCACTCAGAAGCACCTGTACGAGACTGGCAGTCGGAGCAACGATTGTCCGGGACCGGCGCATCATGGCAGGCGGCTATAACGGCTCCATTTCAGGCGGCGACCACTGCATCGATAAGGGATGTTACGTCGTGGATGGCCATTGTGTACGGACCATCCATGCGGAAATGAATGCCTTATTGCAATGCGCCAAATATGGTGTCAGCGTGAACGGGGCAGATATGTATGTCAGCCATTTCCCGTGCCTCCAATGTTCAAAATCCATCATTCAGGCAGGCATTGCCCGGATTTATTACGCGGCAGACTATAAAAATCATGCCTATGCGATTGAATTGTTCGAACAGGCAGGAGTCGAAGTGGTGCAAGTCATATTTGACGAGCGGAAAATCGACTTTTTAAGTGCTGAAAAAGCGGGGCTCTACATGGAAATGCTGGAGACTTTGCGTGAAAAAGGCGGCACCGAAGAAGAACTGGCCCATTATACAGAACGGGTGAACGCATTATTCGGAGAAGTCGAAGTTTAAATCAGAATAGTTGGCTTTACTTGGCGATAGCAATCGTCCTGGCTACTTTGGCAGCGCATGAAACACCGGCAACCCTTGTGTTCATGGCGCTGCTTTTTTGTTGGATGGGCTGGAAAAGGGAAGCTTTGCTGCACATGGGAATCATTGCGATCTTATCGGCCGGTTTTTTTCTGCTGCAGGAAATTCGCAGCCAGGATTCGTTTGACTACAGCCAGCCGTATGCAGGAGAACTCCGATTTGACGGTGATTATGTCATTGACGGCGACGGGCTGAGAGGGTTTGCCCGACTGGACGGCGGCACTCGTGTCTATGCCAAATACCGCATCGCGACGGCAGAAGAAAAAGCGGCACTGGAAGAAAGTTTGTTTGAATCTTTGCTGTTTATTCAAGGCACCTTCGAAGCCCCATCTCCGCCGTCCCATCGGTTTTCTTTTGATATGCAAAAGTATTTGGACCATAACGGGGCGAAGCACATACTGGCTGTTGAATCGATTATCGGCGTGGAGAAGCAAGAGACGGTGATCAGCAAATTATACCGGCAGCGGCAATGGCTAAAAAAGCATATTCAGAATACGTTTCCGTCCAGTTTGGCTACAGAAGCGGAAGCGCTGCTGATTGGGGAGCAGGAAAACATGGCAAACGAAGACCGGCTCATGTACCAGACGCTTGGCATTACGCATCTGTTTGCGATTTCCGGCTTGCACGTCGCCATTCTTGTCGGCATTGTGTATTTTGTGCTCTTGCGGCTTAGGGTCCGGAAAGAAACTGCGCTGGTGCTGCTGCTTGGCATTTTGCCGGTGTATGCAGTCTTGGCAGGGGGCGCGCCTTCCGTTCTCCGTTCGGTATTTATGGTAAGCGCAGTTCTTGCTGTCCGGCTTTTTAACCTGCGCGTCTCGATTGCGCATATTCTGCTCGGCAGTTTTGTCTTCTTTATCTTATGGAACCCTTTTATGATGTACGACATCGGCTTTCAATTGTCATACGGGGCGACGTTTGGCATCATTTACTCCAGCCGCTTTTTAACAGCAGACCAATCGGCTATTAAGAGTGGCCTAATTCTAACTGCGATTTCTCAAGTGACGCTCTATCCCTTGCTTCTTTTTCATTTTTACGAAATTTCCTTGTCGGCTTTCCTGGTCAACAGCCTTTTTGTGCCGCTTTATACGCTGTTTATTCTGCCGGCAAATCTCGTGCTTCTGGCGTTGACGTTTATATTCCAGCCGGCAGCTGATATTGCGTTTGGAATATACGAACCTTTGAGGGCGTTGATTGAAAAGTTCATGGTGTGGCTGTCCGGGCTGCCATATCAAATGTGGAATCCGGGAAAGCCGGGAGCATGGATGCTGGTTGCCTTGTTTGTAAGCGTCCTACTGTTTTACAGTTTGGCGGAGCAGGGTTTCCGCTATCGGCAGTTGCTGGTGCTGATCGTTCCGGCAGTTGTTTTCACACTGCTGCCGTATGTCGATCCTGCATTGAAGGTGGCGTTTTTGGACGTCGGGCAAGGCGATAGTGCGGTCATTGAATTGCCTTACCGGCAAGGGGTGTATGTAATTGACAGCGGCGGGCTCCTGCGTTTTGATACGGAAGAATTCAGAAAGCGGGGCAGGCCCTATGAAGTCGGCAGGCAGATTGTGGCGCCGTATTTAAAAGGGAACGGGCTGTCGTCGGTCGATGTGCTGGTATTGAGCCATGCAGATGCGGACCATGCCGAAGGGGCGGAAGAACTGTTTCCGCACCTGCGCATCAAAGAACTCCATTTATCTCCCGGATCACAGGCGGAAGGCATTATCCGGGACATCGCGCCGTTTGCGAAAGAAGCGGCCGTGCGGTTTCCGGGAAGGGGTTCGGGATGGGCGAAAGGCGGGGCAACATTCCGCTATTTGTCGCCGGCGGACGCGGAGTATGAAGGCAACAACGATTCGCTCGTGCTGCTGGTTGAGAGCGGAGAGTACCGGGCATTGTTTACCGGGGATTTGGAAGAAGCCGGGGAACGCGATTTGGAAGCGGCATACGGGCAGGCGTTGTCCGGACTGACCGTCTTGAAAGTGGGACACCATGGCAGCAAGACATCGAGCAGCCAGGCATTTTTGGAACTGGTGGAACCGAAGCTGTCGATTTTCTCGACGGGGATCGATAACCGCTACGGGCACCCCAGTGAAGAAGTGGTCGACCGCTTTAACGCACTCGGCTTGCCGACCTTGAATACGGCTGATACTGGCACTATCGAAATGGAAATCAAAGACGGCCAGGTAACGCTTCAAACCATGCGCTGAAATAAAAAAAAGTTCCTGCAATTAAGCGGGAACTTTTTTTTCTATTTAGCGAGCTACAAATTGCACTACTGCCGCAATAATGAAGATAGCCGCAAAAAATACGAATGATACAACAAATCCCATTCCTGCGTCGATGGCGTCATTGCGCTTCGACTGTACGTTCTGTTCAAATTCATTCATTGCTATCCCTCCTAATTCCCTCTTATTATAATTGAACGGCGTACAAAAATCTAGATTGAACTGAAGATAATCCGCTGATAATGGAAGCTGACACAGAAATGTCGAAATACCAAAACGCACGAAAATCCGATATAGTAGAGAGAGGAGGTGCGATTCATGATCACTTCAATATGGAAAGCCATTCGAAACGGACAAATTGATCCTGTTTACGTCATTACAGGAACCGAAAGTTATTTCATCGAAAAAACTTTGGATTTATTAAAAACAAAACTGACAGACGGCGAACCCGAGTTCATCAATTTTGATCTCGACGAGGTGCCGGTGGATTATGTGATAGAAGAAGCAGACACCATTCCATTTTTCAGCGACCGCAAATTGATCATTGCCAAAAATGCCTCGTTCTTAAAAGCGGCGGAACGCGGCAAAGAGAAAATCGACCACAATTTGAAGGCGCTGGAAGCCTGGCTCGAAAATCCGCCTTCGAGTTCGGTCACCGTTTTTGTCGCGCCTTATGAAAAATTGGATGAGCGCAAAAAAATAACCAAACTGATCAAGCAGCATGCGGTCATGGTTGAGGCGAAGGCGCTGCAGGCCAACGACTTGGAAGTATGGGTGCAGCACGAAGCCAAACAGTTCGGCAAGCACATTGAAAAATCATCCGCCCAGCGCTTGATTGAAATGGCCGGCACGAATTTGACGCTGCTGTCTTCTGAAATCGAGAAGATGTCGCTGTATCTTGGGGCAGAGGAAGAAATTACGGACGAACTGATCGAGCAGATGACGGCGCGGACTTTAGAACAGGATGCATTTAAAATGCTGCAGGCTTACCTTGACGGCGATATCAGCGAGGCGCTCAGCGTCTACTACGACTTGATCCGCCAAAAAGAAGAGCCGGTTGCCTTGACCGCACTTCTTGCTTCCCAGATCCGCTTTATGGTGCACGTCTATTACTTGCAGAAAAAAGGCTACCACGCACAGCAAATATCGAAGCAGTTAAAAGCGCATCCGTACCGGGTCAAGCTGCTGGTTGAAAAACGCCAGCAAATTCCGGAGCAGCGTTTGCTCGAGGTGTTGAATGACTTGGCGGAAATCGATTTGCAGCTGAAAACTCAAAGCGGCAACCGCGAACGCATACTGGAGTTCTTTTTGATGAAACGCAAGCAGGCGAGAAAAGCAGGAATAGCGCAGTAAGAGTTCCGAGTAAACCCGTCGCTTTTAAAAAGGCGCGTGTCCAAAGGGCCACGTGAAGAACGCAGGGACACTCCCGGGCTCTTTGCTGGAGTTTCCGGACGGCGAAACGTTCGCATCGACTTGTTGAAAAAGTAAAAAGGCCGATTCCCAAAGGAATCGGCCTTTTGTGTTTTACGCTTGTTTTTTCATCAAGCGAGATTTTTTGCGAGCTGCAGTGTTCTTGTGGATAAGACCTTTAGAAGCCGCTTTTTCCACTTGTTTGATTGCCGCTTTAACTGTATCGCCAGCGTTTTCTTCGTTGTTCAAAAGAGCTTGGTCAGCTTTTTTGACAGCAGAACGCATAGTCGATCTCACATGTGAGTTTTGAGCGTTTTTCGTTTCATTCGTGCGGACACGTTTGATTGCAGATTTAATGTTTGGCATGTATTTCACCTCCTAGACAATTAGGAACAGAGATGGAATCATCTCAACTCTTTTATGTCTCTATACAACATCAGTTATTTTATCAAATCCAGGAAAAGAATGCAATAGATACATGCAAAGAAGTTTTCCTTGACAGTGAAACGTTTTCAACAGGCTTTCATTGCCGGATGGCGGCTACACTGCTATAATTCAAAGTAGTTTATTTAGGAGTGAAGAGAATGAATCATGAGGAACGATTAGCACGCCAAAGCAAAATCCGTAACTTTTCCATCATTGCGCACATTGACCACGGAAAGTCTACGCTTGCTGACCGCATATTAGAGAAAACGGAAGCTTTGACTTCCCGTGAAATGAAAGCACAATCATTGGATTCCATGGACTTGGAACGCGAACGCGGCATCACGATCAAATTGAATGCCGTTCAGCTGCACTACAAAGCAAAAGACGGGGAAACCTATATCATGCACTTGATCGACACCCCAGGGCATGTCGATTTCACATATGAAGTATCCCGCAGCCTTGCCGCTTGTGAAGGCGCCGTACTGGTTGTGGATGCAGCACAGGGAATCGAAGCCCAGACACTGGCGAACGTATACTTGGCACTGGACAACGAATTGGAAATCCTGCCGGTCATCAATAAAATTGATTTGCCTGCCGCTGACCCGGAACGTGTCAGAGGCGAAATCGAAGACGTGATCGGACTCGATGCTTCAGAAGCGGTGCTTGCTTCAGCAAAAGCCGGCATCGGCATCGAAGAAATTCTGGAGCAGGTGGTCGAGAAAGTGCCTGCGCCGACCGGAGACCCGAGCGCTCCGCTGAAAGCTTTGATTTTTGACTCGCTTTACGACCCATATCGCGGCGTTGTCGCCTATATCCGGATTGTCGAAGGCACAGTCAAACCGGGAGACCGCATCAAGATGATGGCGTCCGGCAAAGAATTCGATGTGATTGAAGCAGGCGTTTTCACTCCGCATACCGCACTTCAGGAAGAATTGACAGTCGGCGATGTCGGCTTTATCACGGCAGCCATCAAAAATGTCGGCGATTCTACAGTCGGCGACACGATCACGCTTGCGAACAATCCAGCCGCTGAAGCGCTGCCCGGCTACCGCCGCTTGAACCCGATGGTGTACTGTGGATTGTATCCGATTGATACATCCAGATACAATGACCTTCGCGACGCGCTTGAAAAACTGGAACTGAATGATGCCGCGCTGCAATTCGAACCGGAATCATCCCAGGCGCTTGGCTTCGGCTACCGCTGCGGATTCCTCGGGCTCTTGCACATGGAAATCATCCAGGAGCGCATCGAACGGGAATTCAATATCGATTTGATTACCACTGCGCCAAGCGTTATCTATGATGTGCATATGACAGACGGCGAAGTGCTGAAAATCGATAACCCGGCGATGATGCCGGATGCACAGAAGATTGATAAAGTGGAAGAGCCATACGTAAAAGCGACCGTTATGGTACCAAACGATTATGTCGGAGCGGTTATGGAAATCTGCCAGAAGAAACGCGGAAACTTCCTGACGATGGACTATATCGATGCCACGCGCGTCAGCATCATTTACGAATTGCCGCTTGCGGAAATCGTCTACGATTTCTTCGATCAATTGAAATCGGGAACGAAAGGCTATGCCTCGTTTGACTACGAGTTGATCGGATACAAAGAGTCAAGACTGGTGAAGATGGACATTCTATTGAACAGCGAACAAGTGGATGCCTTGAGCTTTATCGTGCACCGTGACTTTGCGTACGAACGCGGCAAAGTCATTGTGGATAAATTGAAGTCATTGATTCCGCGCCAGCAGTTTGAAGTGCCGATCCAGGCAGCGATCGGTCAGAAAATCGTCGCTCGCCAAACCATCAGCGCAATGCGCAAAAACGTACTTGCCAAATGTTACGGCGGAGATATCTCCCGTAAGCGGAAACTTCTTGATAAGCAAAAAGAAGGCAAGAAGCGCATGAAGCAAGTCGGTTCTGTAGAAGTGCCTCAGGAAGCATTTATGGCCATCCTGAAAATGGACGACCAATCAAAATAAACAAAGGAGGAGGCCGATTTCTTGCGCCTCCTTTTCTTATTAGAAAGAAGGAATAGCAATGGTTAAAGGATTGTATATCCATATCCCATTCTGCCACCAGATCTGTCACTACTGTGACTTCAATAAAGTATTTTTTAAAGACCAGCCTGTAGATGCCTACGTCGATTCAGTCGGAAAAGAACTGGCGCTTTGGAAACAGGAAGGCGCGCTTGACCAGCCGTTGGAAACGATTTTTCTTGGAGGCGGAACACCGACCTCGTTGACGCCGGCGCAATTGCAGAAATTGCTCGGCTATATCCATCAATACGTCCCCATGGCGGACAATTTGGAATGGACGTCTGAAGCCAATCCGGATGAATTGACGAAAGAAAAAATGCAGGTGTTGTTCGACGGCGGCGTCAACCGTTTGTCGATGGGCGTGCAGTCGTTCGATGAGGATTTGTTAAAGCGCCTCGGCCGCACGCACAGCAATGGCGACGTGAAACGGGCAGTCGCTGAAGCAAGAGAAGTCGGCTTCACGAACCTCAGTTTTGACTTGATGTACGGACTTCCCGGCCAGACGATGGCGCAGTGGGAAGATACATTAGAGCAGGCCTTCGGGTTCAATTTGCCGCATTTCTCCGCCTATTCGCTGATCATCGAACCGAAAACGGTTTTCTATAATTTGATGACCAAAGGAAAACTCAATACGGTGACAGAAGACTTGGAAGCGGATATGTACGAAAAGTTAATGGCCGAAATGGAACACCGTGGCTTGAAGCAATACGAAATATCGAATTTTGGCCAGCCGGGCTTTGAATCACGCCATAATCTGTTGTACTGGGACAATGCGGAATACATCGGCGTCGGCGCAGGAGCCCATGGCTATGTGAACGGCATCCGCTATTCCAACCACGGGCCTTTGAAAAAATACATGGCGCCGCTTGAAGAAGGCGTCCGTCCAATTTTGAATACGCACGAAGTGCCCGTCAATGAGAAGATGGAAGAAGAAATGTTCCTCGGCTTGCGCAAAACGGCAGGCGTTTCCATCAGCGGCTTCCAGGAGAAATTTCAGCAGTCGCTGGAAGAAGTATATGGTGCAATTTTAGAAAAAGAAGTGGCGAACGAGCACCTGGAGATTGAAGACGGCCGGGTGAAACTGACGAAACAAGGCCGCTTTGTCGGCAACGAAGTATTCGAACAGTTTTTATTGAATTAAAGAAACGGTCCATGGAGTTTAGTTGAATATGCCGGCAGTGAATGCAGGCAAAACAAGGCAATGAGTCAGTTTGACTTATTTTGATAAATTCAAGCGTCTGCGTTGACAAGCTAAATGGAATTTGGTAATTTTAATGTAGTATTAGCACTCACACTCATAGAGTGCTAACAGAGGTGATGATCATGTTAACAGAACGGCAGTTGCTCATTTTAAAAGTGACAGTTGATGATTATATTCAATCAGCTCAGCCGGTAGGATCGAACCAACTATCAAAGAAATCCGAACTTCCATTTAGTCCGGCAACGATTCGTAATGAAATGGCTGATCTCGAAGGATTAGGATTTTTGGAAAAGACCCATACTTCATCGGGGCGGGTCCCTTCTCAAAAAGGGTACCGCTATTATGTTGACCATTTGCTGACGCCTCGGCCATTGCCGAAGCAGGATATCCAGCAGCTCCGGTCCATTTTTGAAGATAAAATTGCTGAAACCGAAGAAGTCATCAAGCGGTCGGCGATGATTTTATCGGAGCTGACGAACTACACGGCCATCTTGCTTGGCCCGGATGTCCGGAAGCATACGGTGAAAAAATTGTCGATTGTCCCGCTGACGATGGATACGGCAGTGGCCATCATTGTCACAGATAACGGCCACGTAGAAAATCGGGTGTTTACCATTCCGGAAGGGTTGGATCCGGCGGATATTGAAAAGATGGTCAATATACTAAATGACCGCCTTGCAGGTGTCTCGCTGAACGATCTGCATCTCCGGCTGGAGCAGGAAACCCTGACGGTGTTTAAACAGCATGTCAATCGCTACGGAGAGTTGTTTTCCACATTCAGGCAGGCGGTGATTATGCCGCATGACGACAATGTATTTTTCGGCGGAAAGCTGAATATTCTCAAACAGCCTGATTTCCATGATCTTCAGAAAATCAGGGATTTGATGAATGTCATGGAAGAACACAAGCATATCCCGATGATTCTGCCGGTCGGCAGCCAAGGTCTCCATATCCGGATCGGTTCTGAAAACACGCTTTCCGCGATGGAAGATTGCAGTGTGATCACCGTTTCATACGACATTGGAGAAGAACAAACGGGTTCAATCGCTATTGTGGGTCCAAAACGCATGGATTACAAACGTGTCGTTACTTTATTGGATACGCTCAGCGGCGAATTGTCGAAAGAATTGACCCGAATGATCCGGGGTAAGTGAATAAAGGAGGAACAGATTTGTCTAAAGAAAAAAAACCTCAACAAACTGAAGAAATGGTAAACGATGTCGAAGTGGACGAGGAGTTCCAGGCGCAAATGGACCCTGAAACGGAAGCAGCGCGAAGAGCGGCATCAGAAGAGGCATTAGAATCCTCGGATGAGCAAGCTGAAGAATCGCCTGCTGAAGAACAGGTTGATGAAGCAGCTGAACTTCGCGAGCAGCTTGAAGCGGAGCAGAACAAATACCTTCGCCTGTTGGCGGACTACGACAATTTCAAACGCCGTGCCCAAAAAGACAGACAAGACGCAGAAAAATTCCGTTCTCAATCTCTTTTGACGGATTTATTGCCGGTGCTGGATAACTTCGGCCGGGCGCTTGCTGTTGAAGCGAAAAGCGATGAAGCCGCTTCGATCCTTAAAGGGCTTCAAATGGTGCAGAACAACTTGCTTGAAGCGGTAAAACGCGAAGGCTTGGAAGAAATCGAGGCGCTTGGAAAACCTTTCGACCCGAACTTCCATCAGGCAGTTATGCAGGAAAAAGACGAAAATGCAGAGCCGGGCTCCGTGTTAATGGAACTTCAAAAAGGGTATACCCTTAAAGGCAGAGTGCTTCGTCCATCTATGGTAAAAGTTAACGAATAATTTGGTAATGGAGGAATTTAAATGAGCAAAATTATCGGTATCGACTTAGGAACAACAAACTCAGCAGTCGCAGTATTAGAAGGCGGCGAACCAAAAATCATTCCAAATCCAGAAGGCAACCGTACAACTCCTTCTGTCGTAGCATTTAAAAACGGTGAACGCCAGGTTGGGGAAGTAGCAAAACGCCAATCGATTACAAACCCGAACACCATCCAATCCGTTAAACGTTTAATGGGAACTACGCAAACCGTTTCTGCTGAAGGCAAAGACTATACGCCGCAGGAAGTTTCTGCAATGATCCTTCAATATCTTAAAGGCTATGCCGAAGAATACTTAGGCGAAAAAGTAACAAGAGCGGTTATCACAGTTCCAGCTTACTTTAACGATGCAGAGCGCCAAGCTACAAAAGACGCTGGCCGCATCGCTGGACTTGAAGTGGAACGCATCATCAACGAGCCGACTGCAGCAGCGCTTGCATACGGTTTGGATAAAACAGAAACTGACGAAACCATCCTGGTCTATGACCTTGGGGGCGGTACATTCGACGTTTCCATCCTTGAACTTGGCGATGGCGTATTCGAAGTAAAATCTACTGCCGGCGACAACCGTCTGGGCGGAGATGACTTTGATAAAATCATCATCGATTATTTGGTGCAGGAATTCAAAAAAGACAACGGCATCGACTTGTCAAAAGATAAAATGGCTACTCAGCGCTTGAAAGATGCTGCTGAAAAAGCGAAAAAAGACCTTTCAGGTGTTTCTTCTACACAAATTTCATTGCCGTTCATCACTGCGGGAGAAGCTGGACCGCTTCACTTGGAAGTGACGATGACACGTGCGAAATTTGATGAATTGACTCATTCATTAGTAGAGCGTACTTTAGGGCCAACTCGCCAGGCATTGAAAGATGCAGGCATCTCAGCTTCTGAACTTGACCGCGTTATCTTGGTCGGCGGATCTACTCGTATCCCTGCTGTTCAAGAAGCGGTGAAGAGAGAAACTGGCAAAGAACCGCATAAAGGCGTTAACCCGGATGAAGTAGTGGCAATGGGTGCGGCAGTTCAAGGCGGCGTCTTGACTGGTGACGTAAAAGACGTTGTTCTTCTTGACGTAACACCACTATCGCTTGGTATCGAAACGATGGGCGGCGTGTTCACAAAATTGATCGAACGCAACACAACAATCCCGACATCAAAATCGCAGGTGTTCTCAACTGCTGCTGACAACCAGCCGGCTGTTGATATCCATGTTCTTCAAGGGGAGCGTCCGATGGCTGCAGCCAACAAAACGCTTGGCCGTTTCCAATTGGCGGATATTCCACCGGCACCGCGCGGCATTCCGCAAATCGAAGTAACATTCGATATCGATAAAAACGGTATTGTCAGCGTTAAAGCGAAAGACCTTGGAACGCAAAAAGAACAAACTATCACGATCCAGTCAAACACCTCATTGACTGAAGATGAGATCGAACGCATGATCAAAGAAGCGGAAGAAAACGCTGAAGCGGATGCGAAAGTGAAAGAAGAAGTGGAAATCCGCAACGAAGCGGACCAAGCGGTCTTCCAAACAGATAAAACGATCAAAGACCTTGGCGAAGTTGTAACTGACGAAGAAAAACGCCAGGCTGAAGCAGCACGTGATGAATTGAAAGCGGCTCTAGAAGGCGACAGCATCGAAGACATCCGTGAGAAAAAAGACAAATTGAACGAAATTCTTCAAGGATTGGCAATGAAAGCCTACGAGCAAGCTGCGCAAGCACAGCAGGGCGCTGAAGGCGCACAAGCTGGCGGAGCGCCAGGCAACGATGACATCGTTGACGCTGAATACGAAGAAGTAAACGACGATAAATAAGCAGGACCCGGAAAAGTCAAAGCAAAGCAACATGCTTTGGCTTTTTCACACTTAAAAGAACATTGTGTCTGTAATTTTTTATGGTTTGCTAATAGCGGATTTATGTCTAGACTCCAGCGCCCAGATTCTAGGGTCATAAGCCACTCTGGCTGTGTGGCTGAAAATATGCCACTTCGCCAAAGCGTCTTATGCCCGTCGAATCTACATGGGCGCTTCCGCTTTTCTAAGAGTCTTTGCAACGGCAATTTAAACCGTGTACAATTACAGGTGACTGCAAGAGGGAGAGTGACATATGAACAAGCGAGATTATTATGAAGTGTTGGGTGTGTCCAAGACCGCTTCAAAAGAAGAAATTAAAAAAGCTTACCGGAAATTGTCGAAACAATTCCATCCGGATATCAATAAAGCAGCAGATGCTTCCGAAAAATTCCAGGAAGTAAAAGAAGCTTACGAAGTGCTGAGCGACGACCAAAAAAGAGCACAGTATGACCAGTACGGCCACCAGGATCCGAACCAGGGCTTTGGCGGTTTCGGCGGCGGCGCTGAAGGCTTCGGCTTTGATGATATTTTCAGCACATTCTTTGGCGGCGGCACGAGACGGCGCGATCCGAATGCGCCGAGAAAAGGCGATGACCTGCAGTATTCCATGAACATCGACTTTATGGATGCTGTTTTCGGGAAAGAAGCAGAAGTGGAAATTCCTAAAGACGAAACGTGCGGAACTTGCCACGGTTCAGGGGCAAAACCTGGAACCAAGCCGAAAACATGTCCGCATTGTGAAGGTTCCGGCCAATTGAATGTGACGCAGGATACGCCTTTCGGACGCATGGTCAATCGCCGTGCTTGCCACCACTGCCAAGGCACCGGCCAAATCATCGAAGAAAGATGCGCGACTTGCCGCGGCGAAGGAACAGTCCGCAAAGTCAAAACCATCAAAGTTACGGTTCCGGCAGGTGTGGATGACGGACAGCAATTGCGCGTCAGCGGCCAAGGCGGCCCAGGCGTCAACGGCGGACCAGCTGGAGACTTGTACGTCGTGTTCCGCGTAAAACCGCATAAGCAGTTTGAACGCGAAGGCGATGATATATACTTGGATCTTCCGATTACGTTTGCACAAGCGGCACTTGGCGATGAAATTGAAGTGCCGACGGTTTCCGGCAAAGTGAAACTGAAAATTCCCGCTGGCACGCAAAGCGGCGCACGTTTCCGCCTAAAAGGAAAAGGCGTCAAGAACGTCCATGGCTACGGCACCGGAGATCAGCACATCATCATCCGCGTGAAAACGCCAACCAAATTGAACGAAAAACAAAAACAACTGCTCCGTGAATTTGCTGAGATCAGCGGAGATATTCCGGAAGAGCAAAGCAGTTCATTGTTTGATAAAATCAAGCGCACCATTAAAGGTGAGTAAAGGAGCCGGTTTTTAAAATGAAATGGTCAGAACTAGCGGTCCGTACAACAAACGAAGCGATTGAGCCAATCTCGAATATTTTGCATGAAGCAGGAGCGAGCGGTGTTGTAATTGAAGACTCGGAAGATTTGACGAAAGAACGGGAAGACCAGTTTGGGGAAATCTATTCTTTGGATCCGGAAGACTTTCCGGCTGAAGGCGTTATTGTGAAAGCGTATTTGCCGGTCAATTCCTTTTTGGGGGAAACCGTCGAAGCAATTAAACTCGCCATCAGCAATCTCGTGAAATTTGATATCAATATCGGCGCCAATCTGGTAACCATCAGCGAAGTGAACGAAGAGGAATGGGCGACTGCGTGGAAGAAATACTACCACCCCGTCAAAATTTCCCAGCGCTTTACGGTGGTGCCGACTTGGGAAACATACGAACCGGTATCAAGCGACGAATTGATCATTGAACTGGACCCGGGCATGGCATTTGGCACGGGGACTCACCCGACAACGGTCATGAGCCTGCAAGCTTTGGAAAAAACAGTGAAGCACGGCCAGCGGGTCATCGATGTCGGAACCGGCTCTGGTGTTTTGGCAATCGGTGCTGCACTATTGGGCGCAAAAGAAGTGCATGCACTTGATCTTGATGAAGTAGCGGTCCGTTCTGCACGCATCAACGTCAAATTGAACAAAGCGCAGGACAGAATCAACGTCGTCCAAGGGAATTTGCTTGATACGATCGATGAGCCGGGGGATGTTGTGGTAGCGAATATTCTTGCGGAAATCATCATGTCCTTTACGGATGATGCGTTCCAGGTAGTAAAACCGGGTGGGCATTACATCACTTCCGGCATTATTTCTGCGAAGAAAAACGATGTAAAGGAAGCGCTGGAAGCTTCCGGCTTTGTTATCGAGGACGTTATGATGATGGAAGACTGGGTAACGATCATTTCTAAAAAACCGGAATAACGGGGTGCTGTAATGCAAAGATATTTTATTGATGGCCCAGTTCCTGAAAACCGAAAAGTGGCGATAACTGGCGATGATGCGAAGCACATCGCCAAAGTTATGCGCCAGGAACCGGGAGACCAGTTAATCATCGTCAGTGAAGGGAAGGCTTTTCTTTCGACCATCTTAACGGCGGAATTTGACGTCGAGGTCGAGGTGGAGGAAGAACTTCATAGGGATGTGGAAATGCCGAAAAAAGTGACGATTGCCTGCGGATTGCCAAAAGGCGATAAGCTGGAATTGATTGCCCAAAAGGCGACTGAACTTGGGATGCATGCACTGATCCCGTTTGCGGCAGAACGGTCCATCGTCAAATGGGATGGCTCGAAAAGTGAAAAGAAACGGGCGCGGCTGCAGAAAATCGCCAAAGAAGCGGCGGAGCAGTCTCACCGGACTCGCATCCCAGAAATACATAATACGCATACATTCAAACAGCTGATGGAAGCGGCAAAAAGCTTTGATGCCGTCGTCGTAGCGTATGAGGAAGAAGCCCGCGAACAGAGCCGGACGCGGTTTGCTGAAACCTTGAAATCATTGTATGATAAAGACTCAATCTTGTTTGTGTTCGGCCCAGAAGGCGGGATTTCTGACACGGAAATAGCGCTCTTAAAAGAAAGCGGCGCGTTGTTCACGTCGCTCGGCCCGCGGATTTTACGAACCGAAACGGCTCCGTTATATGCATTATCTGCAATGTCCTATGAATTCGAATGAAAGAGGTGGCCACTTATGTCAACGGTAGCGTTCCATACCTTAGGCTGTAAAGTGAATCATTACGAAACAGAAGCAATCTGGCAATTGTTCAAAGAACAAGGCTACGAGCGCAGCGAGTTTGATCGTCATTCCGATGTTTATGTCATTAATACATGCACAGTAACCAATACAGGAGACAAAAAAAGCCGCCAGGTCATCCGCCGGGCTGTCCGCCAAAATCCGGATGCCGTCATTTGCGTGACAGGCTGCTACGCGCAGACTTCACCTGCAGAAATAATGGCGATTCCCGGAGTGGACATTGTCGTCGGGACGCAAGACCGAACCAAACTGCTCGGCTACATCGAGCAGTATAAAAGGGAGCGGAAACCGATCAATGCGGTTGGCAACATCATGAAAAACCGGGTGTACGAAGAATTGGATGTGCCGTCGTTCACGGACCACACACGGGCGTCTTTGAAGATTCAGGAAGGCTGCAATAATTTCTGCACGTTCTGCATCATTCCTTGGGCACGTGGGCTCATGCGCTCCCGCGACCCGAAAGAAGTGGTCCGCCAAGCCCAGCAGCTGGTGGACGCAGGATATC
Source organism: Planococcus liqunii (assembly GCF_030413595.1). Lineage (NCBI taxonomy): Bacteria > Bacillati > Bacillota > Bacilli > Caryophanales > Caryophanaceae > Planococcus > Planococcus liqunii. The sequence goes on from NZ_CP129238.1 coordinate 1,626,631, forward strand.
AGGAAATCGTTCTGACCGGCATCCATACAGGCGGCTACGGAGAAGATTTGAAAAACTACAACTTGGCTCAGCTCCTGCGTGATTTGGAAATGGAAGTCACAGGGCTGAAGCGGCTGCGCATTTCATCCATTGAAGCAAGCCAGCTGACGGATGAAGTGATTGATGTGCTGCAAAAATCCAATATCGTGGTCCGCCATCTTCACATCCCGATTCAATCTGGATCGAACACGGTGCTGAAACGGATGCGGCGGAAGTACACGATGGAATTTTTCGCTGACCGGTTGATCCAGCTGCGGAAAGCTTTGCCGGATCTTGCGATTACGTCCGACGTCATTGTCGGATTCCCGCGAGAAACGGAAGAGGAATTTATGGAGACCTATCATTTCATCAACGACCATAAATTTTCCGAACTTCACGTGTTCCCTTATTCGCAGCGCACAGGCACTCCGGCTGCCCGAATGGAAGACCAGATTGATGAAAACATTAAAAACGAACGCGTCCACCGGCTGATTGCGCTAAATGATCAATTGGCAAAAGAGTATGCTTCCCAATTTGAAGGTGAATTGCTGGAAATCATTCCGGAAGAGCGATTCAAAGAAGATCCGGATAGCGGGTTAATGGAAGGCTATACGGATAATTATTTGAGAGTTGTTATCCCCGGTGATGAGTCGCTGATCGGCAAAATCGTCAAAGTGAAAATTACGAAAGCCGGTTATCCATACAACGAAGGGCAATTTGTCCGAGTGATGGAAGAACTGGTCGTCTAATTAATTTAAAATCAGAATGGAGTTTCTCAACATGTCAAACATTGCATCTTATATTGACCACACGCTATTAAAAGCTGAAGCTACAAAAGAACAAATCATCCAAATCTGCAAAGAAGCGGCACAATACAATTTTGCTTCCGTTTGCGTCAACCCTGCCTGGATAGAAACAGCAGCAAAAGAATTGGCAGACAGCACAGTGAAGGTCTGCACCGTTATCGGTTTCCCGCTGGGTGCGTCCACTTCTGAGACAAAAGCATTTGAAACAAAAGATGCAATTGCCAAAGGAGCAGGCGAAATTGATATGGTGATCAACATCGGCGCATTGAAAAGCGGCGATACGGAATGGGTTAAAAATGATATTGCTGCAGTTGTCGAAGCGGCAAAAGGCAAAGCGATTGTCAAAGTCATCATCGAGACAAGCCTTTTGACAGACGAAGAAAAAGTGACGGCGTCCCGCCTTACTAAAGAAGCAGGAGCTGATTTTGTGAAAACATCAACCGGCTTTTCAACAGGCGGCGCTACTGTGGCAGACGTTAAATTGATGCGTGAAACTGTCGGGCCGGATTTAGGCGTTAAAGCTTCAGGCGGAGTGCGCAGCCTGGAAGATCTCGAAGCAATGGTGGAAGCTGGTGCAACACGCATCGGCGCAAGTTCCGGCGTAAAAATTATGCAGGGGCTAACAGCAAGTTCTGATTATTAAGTGTTGACCTATATAGGTTTATACGTTATAATTTCTTAATATATAACACTTGTTGTTATTTGCTTCAACGTGTGTTCGGAGGGAGGGAAAAAGAGATGACAAAAACAACTGTTCGTAAAAACGAATCAATTGAAGATGCTCTTCGCCGCTTCAAACGCACTGTTTCTAAGTCCGGAACAATGCAAGAGGTAAGAAAGCGCGAGTATTATGATAAGCCAAGCGTAAAACGCAAACTGAAATCAGAAGCTGCGCGTAAACGTAAATTTTAATTGACTTTAATTTTAAATGACTTTTAAAAAATATGAACGACCAGCAAAAACCGGCTGTACGATTAATCGTACAGCCGGTTTTCTATTTCTATTTTTTAGCCGGCACATGACAAACAGGCGCCATCAGATCGTCACACCAAGCAAGCTTAAGAGAATCCTGTAAGCGCATTCTTTAAGTAACACGAAGAAATAGTCTATAATAAAAATAGCGAGAAAAATGAAACCATTGGCGTGTTTGTCCGTATATACAATAGAACAGTAAAAAGAGTCCCGATCAGCGGAGCCAATGCTCAATTGATTGGAAAAGCGGGTTTAAGTGGAAGGGGCGGGTCCTATGCACAGCTTGAAAGGCTTCCTGGCATTCAGTCTTTTGTTCTTATCGTTGTTGCTGTTTTTAGATGCGGTACCTGAGGCTGCGGATGGATTTTCTGTTTTTGCAGCGGAGAGTGCGGTTTTTGCAGATACAGATTCTGCGGGCGCGGCTCCGGTTTTGCAAAATGAAGAAGCCCCTGACACTTTCTCCAGCAAAGCGGCTGCTGTTTTGACTCATCCTTTAGTCGTGCCGGTTTTGTTGACGATAGCTGCACTTGGGCTGCTGCTGGAGTTTTTCACGCCGGGTGTCGGCGTTCCGGGAATCATCGGCCTCATTTCACTTGTGCTGTTTTTTTACGGGCATTTTGTTGCAGGATACGCGGGATTTGGATCCATTGCTTTAGTGATCATCGGTCTCGCTTTGCTGTTTACTGAATTTCTTATTCCCGGAGGCATTTTGGGAATACTCGGCATTACGTCGATTCTGGTCAGTGTTTTCCTGGCTGGAGGAAGTTTAATGTCTACTGCCATTTCAATTTTTATCGCATTAATCGCAGCTACAGCAGGGATGGTGATCATAGTGAAATTTTTTGGCAAACGGCCGCAATTGTTCAAACGGCTGATTTTAACGGATGCCACCGATACGGAAAGCGGCTATGTTTCAGCTGTTAACCGCCCGGAACTGATTGGGCAAATTGCCGTAACTGCTACGGCTCTGCGCCCATCCGGAACAATCGTACTGGGCGACGAACGGATTGATGCCGTGTCGGAAGGCCGGTTCATCGATCCGAACAAGCAAGTGAAAATCATTAAAGTAGAAGGTTCTCGGATTGTTGTCCGTGAATTAGAAAAACAAGAGGAGGAATAAAGAATGGGAATTGAAGCAATTGGTCTTGGCGCCGCGATAATTGGTATTATCGTTGTCTTAGCGATTTTCTTTACATTCGTGCCAATCACATTATGGATTTCTGCGTTAGCAGCAGGTGTCCGCATCAGCATCTTTACATTAGTCGGGATGCGCCTTCGCCGTGTAATTCCATCGCGCATCGTAAATCCGTTGATCAAGGCATCAAAAGCGGGTCTGACGGTCACTATCAACCAACTGGAAAGCCATTACTTGGCGGGCGGTAACGTCGACCGCGTCGTGAACGCATTGATTGCGGCACACCGGGCGAATATTGAATTGCCGTTTGAACGGGCAGCAGCCATTGACTTGGCAGGCCGTGACGTGCTGGAAGCGGTACAGATGTCCGTTAACCCGAAAGTGATTGAAACACCGTTTATTGCAGGTGTAGCCATGGACGGAATCGAAGTAAAAGCAAAAGCGCGTATCACAGTCCGCGCCAACATCGACCGTCTAGTCGGTGGTGCAGGGGAAGAAACGATTGTTGCCCGTGTTGGAGAAGGGATTGTCTCGACACTCGGTTCAAGCACCAGCCACAAAAAAGTTCTTGAAAACCCGGACTTGATTTCGCAAACGGTTTTAAGCAAAGGCTTGGATTCCGGTACGGCATTTGAAATCTTATCCATCGACATTGCAGACGTTGATATCGGCAAAAACATCGGTGCTGAACTTCAAACGGAGCAAGCGGAAGCGGATAAGAAAATCGCCCAGGCAAAAGCGGAAGAGCGCAGAGCTATGGCGGTAGCAAGCGAACAGGAAATGAAAGCGAAAGTTGTCGAAATGAGAGCGAAAGTTGTGGGAGCGGAAGCAGAAGTGCCGCTTGCCATGTCCGAAGCGCTTCGCAACGGCAATATGGGCGTGATGGATTACATCAATTACAAAAACGTCCAGGCGGATACCAGCATGAGAGATTCGATTGCCCGTACTGGCTCAGAAAAAGTGGATGCAAAATAACAACGGGCAGCCGCAAGGGAGGTTTTTCGCATGGAAGCTCTCATATTCGGTTTAATTGTAATGGCCATCGGCGCTTTCTTTAACAACAAAAAAGGCGATGGGGATACCGATGCACCGCAGCAGCGGAGAACGCCTGCGAGAGAAACCGGACAACGGACTTTAAAGCGGGCGGAGGATTATGCCAAGGAAATTTACGGCGATCTTCAAACCCAGATGAAACAGCAGCCGGAAAGAACCCAGCAAGTTAAACGGGCTGCCGAAAAAGCTGCTGAACGTTTGCCGGTCCAGAAAGTGCAGAGACAGGCTAAAGAAATGGCCTCGCCGGGCAGGTTGTCGGCGCATAACGCAGTTCCGTTAAGCCCGCAGAAAGAAAACAGCCGAGAAGAGCTGCTGCCGCTTGATGCAGAAGACGTGCAGCGTGGAATTATTTTAGCGGAGATTTTAATGCCGCCAAAATCAAAAAGATAACATGCAAACCGGCCAGCGCCTGCTGGCCGGTTTTTAGTGTCTCATAACATAATTATGTAAACAAAAAATGCTGTAAAATGTTTTACAACTATTCACATTTAATGATACAGTGAATTTATAGTAAATTCACATTCCAAGGAGCGACTACATGACAGAAAACCAATTACTTGAACTTCATGTGAAAGACCCTAATGAAGCGGTGCTGCTGCTCGGGATATCTGATAGTCACATGACCTTAATCGAAGAAGCGTTCCAAATTCAAATAATCACCCGCGGCGATGTGATCCGGCTGTCTGGTTCGGAAGAAGGCAAACAAATCGGGAAATTGCTGATTGAACAATTATTGAAAGTGATCCGCAAAAACATCAATATTGATCAGCGCGACATCGTTTCCGCAATTGAAATGGCTAGAGCCGGCACCATAGAATATTTTGCCGAACTGTATGATGAAGAAGTGGCCCGCAATGCCAACGGCAAAGCAATCCGTGCCAAAACAATCGGCCAGCGCCATTATATCCACGCTGTGCGCAGCAAGGACCTCGTGTTCGGGATTGGACCGGCAGGAACAGGCAAAACCTATCTGGCGGTTGTCATGGCAGTACAGGCACTGAAAAACGGCCAAGTCAAAAAAATCATCCTGACGCGCCCGGCGGTGGAAGCAGGCGAAAGCCTCGGATTTTTGCCCGGCGATTTAAAAGAAAAAGTGGATCCTTATCTACGTCCGTTGTACGACGCGTTGCATGACGTGTTGGGGCTTGAACAGACCAATCGGTTGATTGAGCGCGGGACCATTGAAATCGCCCCTCTCGCCTATATGAGAGGCCGCACGTTGGATGAAGCCTTTGTCATTCTGGATGAAGCGCAAAACACGACCAAAGCGCAAATGAAGATGTTCTTGACGCGCCTTGGATTTGGTTCGAAAATGATCATTACCGGCGATAAAACACAAATCGATTTGCCGCGAGGCGCTGAATCTGGCCTGATTGTAGCTGAAACGATTCTTCAGCGCGTTAGCGGCATCCATATTCAATACTTGGAACGGGGCGATGTGGTTCGCCATCCACTTGTTGCAAAAATTATCGAAGCATACGATGACCAGCCTTCTTGAGGGCTGGTTTTTTATGTCGGTCTTGTGAAAAGAGTTCTGCAATTTCAAATAATTTCAAGTTATCCGTGAAATCCCATTCGGTAATTGATATGATAGAAGTACTAGAGTGGGGTGTTCGGGATGAGAAAAAAAGCGGAACAACTTTACGAAAAAGCAGGATATAAAATGATGTCCGCCATTTTGATAGTGGCAATCGGAGCCGTCATGTATGCGTTTTTATACAGTTCACTGCAAACTGACAAGTATTCCATCGAACTTTTTCAGCTGTCAGAAGAGCCGATTCGTTCGGCGAAAACGGTAGTCGATCCCTTCAAGACGGAACGGGAACGGGAACGGGCAGCTTCGGAAGTGCAGCCCAGTTACCAGTACAATGAAGAAATCGCTGCCAATCAGGCAGCGGTAGTTGATTCGCTGTTTGGATATATTCTGGAAGCTAAAAACTTGCCGGATAATAAAGACGGCAAACCGGTTAAAACTGAACAGATGGTTGAATCGCTGCAGGAAAATATCCGTCTGATGGAAACGAGCGATAACGGCCTGAAACTGACCGATGACATGCTTCGTGCCTTGCTGGTGCTGCCGCAGGGCAAACTGGAGGAAGTGCAGCAATTCTTAACGGGAATTGTTTTGGATACATTGGAACACCCAATCCGTGAAGGCGAAGTGGGGGCTTTCCGCAACGCAGCGGAGCAGGAAATACGGAAAGAAACAAAAATACCCGCGTCGATCCTGCAGGCTGCAGTAATGATCGGCCGCGCGAGCATTATTCCTAATGAAGTAGTCAATGAGGAATTGACGAACGCACAGATTGAACAGGCCAGAGCCAGCGTGGAGCCGACGCGCATTCTGCAAGGGCAGGTTTTGGTTCAGGAGGGGCAAGTCGTGGACCGCGAAGTATACCGCCAGCTGGAACTTGCCGGCATGACGGAAGACCAGCAGGATTACAAGCCGCTTTTTGGGTTGCTGCTGTTTGTCTTGATTGCTGTGGCGGTTCTGGCGGTCATGATCCGCCAAACCGATACGACCGAGCAGAAAAAAATTACGGCTCTTCTAGTAGTCGTTTCCGTGCTTGGACTTTCGATGGCCATAATGGAAATCATCCATGTGGTGAGCGGCAATTTTGATGTCGTCATCGCTTTCCTGTTTCCGACTGCGCTGGCAGGAATGATTGCCAGAATGCTGCTTAATGAACGGATTGCAGTCTGCGTGACGTTTCTTACAGGGGCATTGGGGGGTATGTTGTTGCAAGAAGGCAGCGCCATGATCCGGATGGATCTTGCTCTTTATATTATATTTGGCGGCTTGATTGGCGTCTATTTGATCCAGCAGGACGACCGGCGCACCCGCTTGCTCCAGACGAGCCTTGCGGTGGCGATTGTGAATGGTTTATACGTTGGTTTTTATCTGCTTATTGGCCAAAGCCAATACGATTGGACCGAAATCGGCTTTTATTTTTCAGCGGCTGTCATCTCGGGCTTGTTGTCCGGTGCGCTGACGATCGGCTTATTGCCGTTTTTTGAATCGGCTTTCGGCTTGCTGTCGACGATGAAACTGATTGAGTTGTCCAATCCGAACCATCCTTTATTGAAGAAAATTCTGACTGAAACGCCCGGTACTTATCACCACAGCGTCATGGTCGCCAATCTGGCGGACGCTTCCTGTGAAGCGATTGGCGCAAACGGGCTGCTTGCCCGCGTTGGCTGCTACTACCACGATATTGGAAAGACAAAGCATCCGCATTTCTTCATTGAAAACCAGATGCATATGCGCAATCCCCATGATTCGCTGCCGCCGGAAACGAGCAGCCGCATCATTTTGGAGCACGGCGCGTACGGTGCAGAATTGCTGAAAAAGCACAAGATGCCAAAAGAAATCGTCGACGTGGCGGCCCAGCACCACGGCACCAGTTTGCTGAAATTCTTCTACCATAAAGCGAGAGAACAAAATCCGGAAGTGGACGAAGCGATGTACCGCTACAGCGGACCGAAGCCGCAGACAAAAGAAACTGCCATCATTTCAGTGGCAGACAGTGTGGAAGCAGCCGTGAGGTCGATGAAAGAACCGACATCAGAAAAAATAAAAAATTTGGTCGATGCAATTGTAGAGGATAAACTGAAAGATGGGCAATTCGAAGAATGCGATTTAACGATGAAAGAACTCAAGACAATCAAGCACATCATGTGCGAGACGCTGAATGGCATTTTCCATTCGCGCATTGAGTATCCAAAAGAACCCACATGACTGGAGGAATAGGTATGATGTCGATTGATTTTATGGACGAAACTGAAAGTTTAGGCGAAAATGAACTGCAATTTGTGGAGAAAATTTTGCAGCATGCGGCTGAAGCTGAAAATATTGGAGCTGCTGAAGTGTCCGTCACTTTTGTGACCAATGATGAAATCCAAAATATCAACAAAGAATACCGGGGCAAGGATGCGCCGACCGATGTCATTTCTTTTGCTATGGAAGAACTGGGCGAAGGGGAAGTCGAAATCGTCGGCTCGATGGAACCGCGTATGCTCGGCGATATCATCATTTCACTCGACCGGACAAAAGAACAGGCGGCGGATTACGGCCATTCATTTGAACGGGAATTGGGCTTTTTGGCCGTGCACGGCTTTTTGCACCTGTTGGGCTATGACCACATGACCAAAGAAGACGAAAAGACAATGTTCGCCAAGCAGGAAGAAATTCTGTCTTCGCTTGGAATAACCCGTGACGGTTATGAAGGCGAGTAGATTTTTCAAGTCCTTCAAATTTGCGGTGCAGGGAATTGGGTTTGCATTGAAGCGGGAACAAAATATGCGGCTTCATATCCTGGCTGCTCTTATTGTCCTGGCAGCCGGTGTTTGGACAGGCCTTTCCAAAAGTGAATGGCTCATCGTCCTGTTGGTGATCGGCGGCATGCTGGCGCTGGAAATGATGAATTCGGCGATTGAACGGGTCGTCGACTTGGCGTCGCCAGCCATTCACCCGCTGGCAAAAGAAGCGAAAGACATAGCGGCGGGCGCCGTTTTGGTATTTGCCGCCGCAAGTGCTATAATTGGTTTATTAATCTTTATCCCAAAATGGTTATAACTTTATAGAGGTGATTCGTAATGGAGAAAGAACAATTGATGACAGAATCAAAAACTGCACGCGAACGGGCATATGTGCCGTATTCGAAATTCAAGGTCGGCGCAGCACTCCTGACAGCTGACGGCAAAGTTTACCATGGCTGCAATATTGAAAATGCCGGCTATTCCATGACAAACTGTGCAGAGCGCACGGCGATGTTCAAAGCCGTTTCAGAAGGCGAACGAAACTTCACAGCACTTGCTGTAGTAGCAGATACGAAAGGCCCGGTATCGCCGTGCGGCGCATGCCGCCAAGTGATCGCAGAATTCTGCGCGCCGAACATGCCGGTTTATTTAACAAATTTAAATGGCGACGTCCAGGAAACGACAGTCAGCGAACTGTTGCCAGGTGCGTTTTCAACGGAGGATCTAGAGTATGCAACAGGGAAATAACGGATTCAAATCGGGCTTTATCTCGATCATTGGACGCCCAAATGTCGGCAAATCAACGTTTCTAAACCGTGTCGTCGGCCAGAAAATCGCCATCATGAGCGATAAGCCGCAAACGACGCGCAACAAAGTCCAGGGAGTCGTGACAACAAACGATAGCCAAATGGTCTTTATCGACACACCGGGCATCAACGAGCCGCGCCATAAACTGGGCGATTTCATGCTGCGGGTAGCGAAAAACACGTTCCGCGAAGTGGACGTCTTGTTGTTTGTGGCGAGCGCAGATGACCGCATCGGCAAACAGGACCGTTTTGTACTGGATATGCTAAAAGGCATCGATGTGCCGGTCTTTTTGGTATTGAACAAAATTGACCAGGTTCATCCGGACAATTTGCCGAAAATCATTGAAGGCTACCGCAATGAATTTGACTTTAAAGAAGCGATTCCGATTTCGGCGCTGCAAGGCAATAACGTCGAGAACTTGCTGGCCAAAATTACGGAATACCTGCCGGAAGGGCCTCAGTATTACCCGGCCGATCAAATCACCGACCATCCGGAGCGCTTTATCATTTCGGAATTGATCCGTGAAAAGGCATTGCATTTGACGCGGGAAGAAATTCCGCATTCCATTGCGGTCGTCATTGAGAAAATTGCACCGGACAGCGAAAACAAAGACATGATCCGCGTCCAGGCAACGATCATGGTCGAACGCGATTCCCAAAAAGGCATCGTTATCGGGAAAAAAGGCGTTTTGCTGAAGGAAATCGGCTCCCGTGCACGGAAAGACATTGAAAACCTGCTTGGTTCTAAAGTGTATTTAGAGCTATGGGTCAAAGTCCAGAAGGATTGGCGCAACAAAGCAGTGCATTTGCGTGATTTCGGTTTCAGAGACGACGAATATTAAGGAGTCGGTTTCATGCTGAATCAATTAGAGGGGATTGTGATCCGGACGCAGGCATACGGCGAGAACAACAAAATCGTCACGTTGTTCACCCGTGAAGCAGGAAAAATCACCTGCATGGCAAGAGGCGCGAAAAAGCCTTCGAGCCGCCTGGCAGCCGTCACCCAACAATTTACGCATGGCAGCTATTCGATTTTTAAAGGCAAAGGCATGGGCACGCTGCAAAGCGGGGATCCGCTGGAGTCGCTCCGGCATATCCGGGAAGACATCATGAAAACAGCTTACGCCAGCTATATCACCGAGTTGATTGACCGGCTGACCGAACAGGACGAGCCGCAGCCGGCGATATACGATATGTTGTACCAGGCGCTTCATGCAATCGAAGAAGGCTATGACCCGGAAGCGATTTCGCTGTTCGTTGAATGGAAGATGCTGCCGTCCGCAGGTTTGACGCCGACTTTGCACCAATGTGCAAATTGCGGCGCCACCGACGGCGAATTCGCATTTTCGTTCGAGGAACTCGGCTTTTTATGCCATCGCTGTTTCCACATTGACCGCTACATCATCCGGTTGAGCCCGGCGCTCGTCAAGCTGATCCGCACGTTTTATTTTGTGCCGATCGAACGCGTCGGTTCGCTGAAGCTGAAAAAGGAATCGAAGTCGCTGCTGAAGGGAATTGTGCGGACGATTTACGAAGAACAGGCCGGCATCCGGCTGAAATCGCGCAAATTCCTGGAACAGCTCGAACGGACGCCTGAATTTTTGCCGAAAAAAGAAGAACAAGACCCGCAGCAGGATGAAATCACCTGAGCGGGTCTTTTTTTGTAGAAAAGGTACTGGGAAGCGGGTACTGTCGGAAAGGCAGGGAATACTATCCGCTTGAGGCGAAATACTGTCCGGACAGGGGCAAATACTGTCCCAAACCGGCTCCTTACTGGCCGCAGCAAAAGCCGCCGGTCCCAAGGACAAAAAAATCCGGAGCATCATGCGGATGCTCCGGATCGTTCATCTATTAAAACTCAATGTGTTTAGCGATATAAGCTTGCACTTCGCCGATCGGCATGCGCACTTGCTCCATGGAATCGCGGTGGCGCACGGTTACTTGGCCATCTTCCACGGAATCAAAGTCGTAGGTGATGCAGAAAGGAGTACCGATTTCATCCTGGCGGCGGTAGCGTTTGCCGATGGACTGGGATTCGTCGTAATCCACCATGAAATGCTTCGCCAAATCAGCGAATACTTCCGTTGCGCCTTCAGCCAATTTCTTCGACAATGGCAGAACAGCCGCTTTATAAGGCGCTAGCGCCGGATGGAATTTCAAGACGGTGCGTTTGTCGTCATTTTCAAGTTCTTCTTCGTTGTAAGCATCGACAAGGAAGGCCAGCGTTACACGGTCAGCACCAAGGGAAGGCTCGATGCAATACGGAACATAACGTTCGTTTGTAATCGGATCGATGTAGTTGAAGTCTTCGCCGGAATGTTCCATATGGCGCTTCAAGTCAAAATCGGTGCGGTCCGCGATGCCCCAGAGCTCGCCCCAGCCGAATGGGAATTTGTATTCGATGTCGACAGTTGCATTGGAGTAATGGGACAATTCGTCTGCGTCGTGTTCGCGAAGGCGCATATTGTCTTCAGACATATTCAGGTTCAAAAGCCAGTTTTTACAAAAATCGCGCCAGTAAGCGTACCATTCCAAGTCTTCACCCGGTTTGCAGAAAAATTCAAGTTCCATTTGTTCAAATTCACGCGTACGGAACGTAAAGTTCCCCGGAGTGATTTCGTTTCGGAAACTTTTGCCGATTTGTGCAATTCCGAACGGGATTTTTTTGCGCATTGAACGCTGGACGTTTTTATAGTTGACGAAAATCCCTTGCGCCGTTTCCGGACGAAGGAAGATTTCATTTGTAGAAGATTCGGTCACTCCCTGGAAGGTTTTGAACATCAAGTTGAACTGGCGGATGTCGGTGTAATCCTGCGCGCCGCAAGTTGGGCACTTGATATCATGTTCCTGGATCAACTCAGCCATTCTCTCGAAAGACAGGCCGTCGACGATCATTTCAATGCCTTTTGCATCGAGTGCATCTTCGATCAGTTTGTCGGCGCGGTGGCGTGTCTTGCAGCTTTTGCAATCGATCATTGGATCGTTGAAGTTGCCGACGTGTCCGGATGCCACCCAAGTTTTCGGGTTCATCAAAATTGCCGCGTCAAGGCCGACGTTGTGGACGGATTCCTGGACGAACTTTTTCCACCAAGCTTTTTTGATATTGTTTTTCAGTTCGACGCCAAGCGGGCCGTAATCCCATGTATTTGCCAGACCGCCGTAGATCTCAGAGCCCGGGAAAACAAATCCTCTGTGTTTCGCTAACGATACTACATCTTCCATTGACATAAAAATTACCTCCATAAAATAAAAAATCGTACACGTCCCGGACATATAGTCCGAGGACGAGTACGTTATAACCCGCGGTTCCACCCCGATTGGCTGAATGCTCAGCCCTCTTAAAAGATAATAGCTCCGGAGCGCCTGTTTCCTGTCTGTGCGGGCTTTCACCATCCCCGCTCGCTTTTTGTGACAGTACTGTATTTCTCCATCATAGCCTGATATTCGATTCGATAAGTATTGTACCACGCTAAACTTTTCTTCGCAATATCGCTTTAATTAGTATATAATAATTAACATTGAGTATAACATATTTTGAGGCGGTGAGTCCGATCGAACTCAATAAACGGCAAGAAGAGATTTTGCGGATTGTCAAAGGCAATGGCCCGATTACGGGTGAGCAGATTGCAGACCGTCTGCATTTGACAAGAGCGACATTAAGACCCGATTTAGCCATCCTGACGATGGCCGGCTTTTTGGATGCCCGCCCGCGTGTGGGATATTTTTATTCCGGAAAAAAACCGGGGCAGGATATTTCGGATACAATGAACAACATGAAAGTGAAAGATTTCCAATCGATTCCTGTTGTTGTGCGGGAAGACGTCAGTGTCTATGATGCCATCAGCCAGATGTTCCTGGACGATGTCGGCACTTTGTTTGTTGTAGACAAAAACTCCCTTTTGACAGGGGTATTGTCGCGCAAAGACCTGCTCAGAACCAGTCTCGGCAATCAGGATTTGGCTGCCATCCCAGTACATATCATTATGACCCGGATGCCGAACATTACTTATTGCGTGAAAAACGAATCGTTGATCCAGGCTGCGCATCGCTTGATCAATCAGCAGATTGACGCATTGCCGGTGGTCGATGAGCAGCCGGAAGGTTTTAAAGTGATTGGCCGATTGACAAAAACGAATATTACACGGGCATTTTTATCCTTGTCGGAAAGCCATGAATTGTGAGGTGCATAGTATGAAACAGCTTCGCTTGTTTATCGTCTCCGATTCCGTCGGAGAAACAGGGGAACTTGTCGCAAAGGCGGCGATCAGCCAGTATTTATATGCGGATCAAAATGCCGTTTTAAAAAGATTTCCATACATTGATTCGGTGGATCATTTGCAGGAAATCATCAAATTGGCTGCGCAGCAAAATGCCTTTATCGTGTACACCCTGGTGTCTCACGATTTGCGAAGCTATATAAAAAAAGAAACAATTAAATATAAAGTGACGGCAGTCGATTTGATGGGGCCGTTGATGGACGCATTGGAGAGGGAATTGGGATCGGTGCCGCTGGAAGAAGCGGGCCTGGTCCGCAAACTTGATGACGATTACTTTAAGAAAGTGGAAGCCATTGAATTTGCAGTGAAGTACGATGACGGCAGAGACCCGCGCGGCATTTTGATGGCGGATATCGTCCTAGTCGGCATTTCGCGCACATCCAAAACCCCGCTGTCCCAATACTTGGCGCACAAACGGCTGAAAGTGGCGAACGTGCCGCTGGTGCCGGAAGTGGATCCTCCGGAAGAACTGTTTAAAGTGGATCCTTCCAAATGCTTCGGCCTGGTCATTTCGCCGGAAAAACTGAATCACATCCGCAAAGAGCGGCTAATTGCGCTTGGTTTAAGCGATGATGCGAATTACGCCAGAATCAACCGGATCCACGAAGAGATCGCACATTTTGAAAAAGTGGTAGAGCGCATCGGCTGTGAAGTGGTGGACGTCACCAACCGGGCGGTTGAAGAAACCGCTAACCTGATTTTGAATAAACGAAATAACCGTTTTTGAAAAACCACCTGAGAGGGCGGTTTTTCTATTTTATTTGTGGATTTTTTCACGGAAACGTTTTATAATGAAGAATTGTGGATAAATTATATTAAGGTCTATTTATTTGGCTTCATCTTTTTGCGAAAAGATGAAGGAATTCACCTGAATATCTCGAATACAGTAAGTTAAGAAAAAAAGATGGTGATAGCGTGTCCAATCGAGTTCCTGAAGAAGTGATTGAAAAAATCCGGTCAACAACGGATATTGTGGACATAGTCGGAGAATACGTCCAATTAACAAAAAGAGGGCGCAACTGGTTCGGGCTTTGCCCGTTTCACGGAGAAAGCACACCGTCATTTTCGGTCACTTCCGATAAGCAGATTTTTCACTGCTTCGGTTGCGGCGCCGGCGGAAACGCCATTACGTTCCTTATGGATATAGAGAATATTACGTTTCAAGAAGCATTAGCCCGTCTGGGAAGCCGGGCGGGAATCGAAGTGGAAGTGAACACGCATGCTTCTGGAGAAGCAGCAACCGCACCTTCCAAAAGCGACAATCAGTTGATCTTGATGCACGAATTTTCGGCAGACATGTACCATCATATATTGCTCAATACCGAAGAAGGCCAAGCAGCGCTGGATTACCTGGAAAACAGGGGGTTTACCCGGGAGATGATTGAACGGTACCGCATCGGATGGTCCCTGCCGGAATGGAATTATATGGCGACAGCATTGCAGCGAAAAGGATACAGTGAAGAAGAATTGATGAACAGCGGACTGGCAATCCAGCGCGAACAGGGCAATGGCTTTTTTGACCGCTTTCGCGGCCGTGTAATGTTTCCGATTATGAACGAAAGCGGCAAAGTCATTGCCTTTTCAGGACGGATTTTGGAAAATACGAAAACGGAAGCAAAATATATGAACAGCCCGGAATCGCCGATTTTCCAGAAAAGCCAAGTGCTGTACAACGTCCACCAGGCAAGGAGCGCTATCCGGAAAAATCGGAAAATCATCCTGTTTGAAGGATTCATGGATGTCATTGCGGCCGGAAAAGCCGGCGTCGACAATGCTCTTGCGACAATGGGCACTTCGCTGACCCCGCAGCATATCCGTGCAATGAAGCGTTTTGCGCAGGAAATCGTCATTTGCTTTGACGGAGATGATGCCGGATGGGAAGCGGCCAAGCGGGCTGCCGTTGCACTCAATGAAGATAAATTCAAAGTGGAAGTTGCTGTTCTTCCGGGGAAAATGGATCCGGACGATTATGTCCGCGAGCATGGCCAAGACGCATTTCGGGAGCAAGTCATCGGCAAGCCGCACGCGTTTATCGCGTTTGCCATGATGCATGCACGCAGGCATAAGAATTTCCAGTACGAAAATGATCTGCTGCAATATGTCCAGGAAGTGCTGCAGCTCTTGGCTGGCCGTTCATCCCCGATTGAACGTGATTTGTATATCAAGCAATTGGCTAATGAAACCGGATTGTCAGAAGAAGCAATTTTGCAGCAGTACCGCAAACTGGAGAATCGCTCAATTGAACAAAGCCGTCCGGAAAGGGTGGCCAAAACCGCAAAGCGGGAGCCGAAGCGGATCACCTCTTTTCACCGGGCCGAACGGCTGCTGTTCTCGCATGCCTTAGCCAACCGGGATGTGACGAGGAAGCTCGCTGAAGTTGAATCGGGAATGCCTTTTGTCAGTGAAGAATTCAAAGCGCTGTATGTTCAGCTGCTCGGATTTTATGAAGAGTGGGACAAAGCGGATTTCCATAAATTCCTGGAAACGCTCCAGGACGCAGAACTCCGGAAACTGGTCATGGAAACGACGCTTTCCGAACGCGATCCGGAGCATGTGGATGAAGAAATAGCGGATTGCATCAAGCATCTTGATAAGCACCGGATAGAGCAGCAGATAAATTTGAAAATCCAGCAATCAAAAGAAGCGGAAAAACAGCATGATCTACAACGCGCTTTACTTCTTGCGCAAGAAGTGATTGCTTTGCGCAAATCATTGTAAGTTTATCCGGTTTTAAAAGGAGGAAGTCGTATGGCTGAGAAATCAGAACGCAAAAACAAAGTTGAAGCAAGCAATGTTTCATTAAGCACAGAAGGCCCGGAAGTAACTGTAGAAGAAGCAAAACGACAATTAATCGAAACAGGTAAGAAAACCGGTGAACTTAACTATGAACAGATAGCCGATAAATTAGCGGTTTTTGAACTGGAATCCGATCAAGTTGAAGAATTTATCGAACAACTTGAAGGCCATGGCATAGAACTTGAACGCAAATCGGACGACGAAGAACATTTGGACCGCCTGATGAAGCCGACAGAAGAAAAATTCGACTTGAATGACTTGAGCGTACCGCCAGGCGTAAAAATCAACGACCCGGTTCGCATGTACTTGAAGGAAATCGGCCGAGTCGATCTGTTGAAAGCGGAAGAAGAAGTCCGTTTGGCGAAATTGATCGAACAAGGCGATGAAGAAGCGAAAAAACGTTTGGCAGAAGCCAACTTGCGCCTCGTTGTAAGTATTGCCAAACGCTACGTCGGCCGCGGCATGCTATTCCTGGATTTGATCCAGGAAGGGAACATGGGCTTGATCAAAGCCGTTGAAAAATTCGACTACTCCAAAGGATTTAAATTCAGTACGTATGCCACTTGGTGGATCCGCCAAGCGATCACCCGTGCGATTGCCGACCAGGCGCGGACCATCCGGATTCCGGTGCATATGGTTGAAACGATCAACAAATTAATCCGTGTTCAACGCCAGCTGCTTCAAGACCTTGGCCGTGAGCCGTCGCCTGAAGAAATCGGGGAAGAAATGGACTTGCTTCCGGAAAAAGTGCGTGAAATCCTGAAAATTGCACAAGAACCGGTATCGCTTGAAACACCGATTGGTGAAGAAGACGACTCGCATCTTGGCGATTTTATCGAAGATTCGGATGCACAGTCTCCGTCCGACCACGCAGCCTACGAGTTATTGAAAGAACAGCTTGAAGACGTTTTGGATACGTTAACCGACCGTGAGGAAAATGTGCTTCGCCTGCGCTTCGGCCTTGATGATGGACGCACACGCACACTTGAAGAAGTAGGCAAGGTATTTGGTGTGACCCGTGAACGGATCCGCCAAATCGAAGCGAAAGCGCTCCGCAAGCTTCGCCACCCTTCGCGCAGCAAGCGCCTAAAAGATTTCTTGGAATAATAATTGAAAACGCTCCTGTGCTTTGTGCACAAGAGCGTTTTTTTATGTATTTTGGGATAACAGTTGAGTTTGTCTAAATTTTTCCTATATAATGAAAGTTGTAAGCGTATTCACAACAAAGGGGATGTAGTGAAATGAATTTCGATTTGACGCAAGAACAGCAAATGATCAAGAAAACCATCAAAGAGTTTGCCGATAAGGTAGTAGCTCCAGGAGCCGTCCATCGTGACCGCACCAATGAATTTCCAAAAGAAATCTTCAAACAGCTTTCCGACATGGGGATGATGGGGTTGCCGTTTGACGAGAAGTACGGCGGAGCAGGAGCTGACACAACGAGCTTTGCTATCGTCACCGAAGAATTGAGCCGTGCTTGTGCTTCCACGGGAATTACGTATTCGGCGCATATTTCCTTGGGCGGTGCACCGCTGAGTTTGTTTGGCACAGAAGAGCAGAAAGAAAAATACTTGGCGCCGATTTGTACAGGTGAATCGTTCGGAGCGTTCGG
Organism: Planococcus liqunii; assembly: GCF_030413595.1. Lineage (NCBI taxonomy): Bacteria > Bacillati > Bacillota > Bacilli > Caryophanales > Caryophanaceae > Planococcus > Planococcus liqunii. The sequence continues at coordinate 1,644,366 of NZ_CP129238.1, forward strand.
ATTGACGGAACCGAATGCCGGGTCGGATGCAGGCGGTACGGAAACGCGTGCAGTTGAAGACGGCGATGACTGGGTCATAAACGGATCAAAAGTGTATATCACAAACGCAAGCTATGCGAAACACTTGGCAATCACGGCCATTACAGGCATGAACGACGGCAAAAAAGAAATATCGGCGATCATTGTGCCGACGGATGCAGAAGGCTTCACCATCATCGACAATTATGAAAAAATGGGGCTTCATGCATCGAACACCACTGAATTGGTGCTGGAAAATGTACGTGTGCCAAAAGAAAACCTGCTTGGCAAGCGCGGAGAAGGCTTTAAGCAGTTCCTGGTAACTTTGGACGGCGGACGCATTGGAATCGCTGCAATGGCGGTTGGAATCGCGCAGGCGGCATTTAACCGCGCCTTGAATTATTCAAAAGAACGCAAGCAATTCGGAAAATCTCTTTCCGAATTCCAAATTACGCAATTTAAATTAGCCGATATGGCCTTGAAGATTGAATTGGCCCGGAATATGGTGTACAAAGCGGCTTGGCTGAAAGACCAGGGACGCCCGTTCACGAAAGAAGCCTCCATGGCAAAGTTATACGCTTCTGAAATTTCCATGGAAGTGGCGGATGAAGCCATCCAGATCCACGGCGGCTACGGCTATATGAAAGAGTACGAAGTGGAACGCTATATGCGCGATGCCAAATTGCTTGAAATCGGCGAAGGAACTTCGGAAGTGCAGAAAATGGTTATCGCCCGCCAAATTGGCTGTTAAATTGCTGAATTTGTCACAATCGAGTAAAAGTTATCCGTTATGGCTTTTCGTTTTGCTAATAATACAGTACAATAATGAATGATACGAACACTATCATCAAGCAGAACTTATAGAGGGAGGGGTAACGGATGCAAAAAAATGCAATTGTACCTTACATCTTAATCATGGCGTTCGGTATTGGTCTGATTTTCTTCTTGTCTTTGGAAGGCGCCAATAACGAAGCTGAAATTGCTGAAGAACATGCAGAAGAAGGCGCTGGCGGCGAAGCTCAAGGCGAAGACGGCGGCAGCACGGAGTCGGCTGAATTCGATCCTGAAGCACAAGCGAAGCAAAGCTGTGTATCTTGCCACGGTTCAAGCTATGAAGGCGGAGTAGGTCCTTCACTAGTCGCAACTGAAATGGACCAAGCAGCAATCGAAGACATTATTGCAAATGGTAAAGGCGCAATGCCAGGTGGTCTCATCGAAGGTGAGAACATTCCAGCAATGGCTGAGTGGGTACTTTCACTCGAATAGTATTAAAAACCCTTAGTTCAAAACGAGCTAAGGGTTTTTCTTTAGCTGGCCCCTAGACCGTCGAGTCGCGGTCTGTCCAGCCTGCAATGGCAAAAAACGCCATCACTGGCCGGCCTTCCAACGCTTGTCGGGGCTGAGCTAGGCGCCTGCGCTTTTCTCATTGTCCAGCTCCAGCGCCTAGCCCCTCGAGTCGTTTCAGGTCAGCCAGCGATGGCAAAAAGCGCCATCACTGGCCGACCTTCCAACGCTTTTCGGGGCTGAATAAGGCGCCTGCGCTTTTCTTATTGTCCAGCTGCAACGGCCAGGTTCTCGGGTCATAAGTCAACCCAGCTATGTGGCAAAGAACGCCACTTCGCTGGGTTGACTTATGCCTGTCGAACCTAAACGGCCGTTTCCGCTTTTCTAGATTAGGAGGATTTAAAAATGAATGCTCAACAATTATCAATGCGGCTTACGCGGGTAGCGAGCCATGTGCCGACTGGGGCAACCGTGGCGGATATCGGCAGCGATCACGCCTATTTGCCGTGCTACCTCGTTTCCCAGGGACGGGCTGAACGCGCAGTTGCCGGGGAAGTGGTTAAAGGACCTTACGAATCCGCAAAAAAACAGGTTAAGCAAGAACAATTGGAAGACAAAATTGAGGTCCGGTTGGCTAGCGGGCTCGAAGCCATCCATCCGGAAGATGGCATTACTGCTATTACCATAGCTGGAATGGGCGGTCCGTTGATTGTTTCGATTCTGGACCACGGACTTGAAAAATTGGCGGGTGTCAGCCGCTTGATTCTTCAGCCGAATGTCCATGCCAAAGCCATCCGTGAATGGGCACAAACCCATCAATGGGCCATTGTGGAAGAAGAAATTATCAAGGAAAACAATAAAATTTATGAAATTCTCGTACTGGAGCGCAGCAGCCAGCCGGTTGTCCTGACGCCAGCCCAATTGCTGATGGGGCCAGTACTCATGAAACAGCAGACAGAAGCGTTCAGGGAAAAATGGCAAAGAGAAAGCGCGCAGTGGACAAATATCATTGCCTCCATTGAATCTACAGAACAGACGCTGGAAATTGTCGATAAGAAAAACGAACTGGTGCAAAAAATAAAACTGGTTGAAGAGGTGCTGAATGGTGAAAATTCCTAATGGACAGCAGATCATCGAAGAGTTTGAAAAATGGTCACCGAAATTCCTGGCAATGGAAGGCGATCCGATCGGCTTGCATGTCGGAACACTGAACAAAAAAGTTGAACGAGTGCTAGTAACGCTGGACGTCAATGAACACGTGGTGGACGAAGCAATAGAAAAAGGCGCAGGCTTGATTATTGCCCATCATCCGCCGATTTACCGTCCGATAAAAAACCTGCAGACGGATTTTCCGCAGGGGCGCATGATCGAAAAGCTGATTAAGCATGATATTGCCGTCTATGCAGCCCATACCAATCTCGATGTCGCCAAAGGCGGTGTCAACGATTTGTTGGCAGATGCGCTCGGGCTTGCCGAAACAAAAGTGCTCGTCCCTACATATGAAGCGGAATTGGTGAAAATTGCCGTGTTTGTTCCGGAAAGCCATGAAGAACAAGTGCGGGAAGCGTTAGGGAAAGCGGGAGCAGGAGCCATCGGCGATTACGAATTCTGCAGCTATACTTTATCGGGCACCGGGCGATTCCGGCCTACTGAAGCAGCGGATCCGTATATCGGCGAAGCAGGGAAGATGGAAGTCACCGCTGAATCGAAAATTGAAGTGGTGATCCGGAAATACGAAAAAGACCGGGCGATCCGTGCTATGATTGCCGCGCATCCATACGAAGAAGTGGCGTATGATGTGTTTACGCTTGAGAATAAAGAAGAAGCAATGGGACTCGGCCGGATTGGAACTTTGCCAGGCGACATGAGCTTGGAAGAGTTTACAGAGCTGGTCAAAGAACGGCTCGATGTACCGGCAGTCCGCGTTGTCGGAGATCTGGCCAAAAGGATCCAGAAAGTGGCGGTGCTTGGCGGTGACGGCAACAAATACATCCAGGCAGCAAAACGTTCCGGGGCAGACGTCTACGTAACCGGCGACTTGTACTTCCATGTCGCCCAGGATGCGGAAGCGATGGATCTGGCCGTTGTTGATCCTGGCCATCACGTTGAAAAAGTCATGATCCAAGGTGTTGTCGACCATATGTCGAACGAGCAGAATTGGCAATGTGAATTTCTGCCGTCCGAAGTCAATACCGAACCGTTCCGGTTCAAGTAAAAGGAAAAATTGCTTGGCTCCATTCACAGACAGCCAAATAAAAACGAGAGCCCGAACTATTATGGAATAGTGACGGTGCTCTCGTTTTTTATGTTCTCCAGAAAAAGCTGGGCTTCTTTAGGGGATTTTAAAATAATGATTTCTTTTTGTCCACGGAAGCGCTCGAGTTTTTTTAGGACTTCCGGCCGTTTGTCGGTCGGGTAATCCCATACCCATTTCAAAAAACTGAAGTTGAAGCGTTCTTCGCAGCCGGTCGCCATATCTGGCCGGGGCTGGCGGCGGTGGCGGAATGTACGCAGGATGACGCGGTAAAGGCAAAGGGAACGGGGCATGTCCATAAAAATGATGCAATCGGCTGCCTGCAGCCGGATATCGAGTGTGCCGTTGTAATTGCCGTCAATGATCCACCGGTCTTTTGCGACCAATTGCTGTTGGATAAGTTTTTGCTGGTCTTTTGCAACAGCTTCCCAGTCGGGCTTCCACAAAATCGCATCCAAATGGAAGACGTCAATGGACAGCTTTTCGCCGAGTTTTCTTGAAAGAGTTGATTTGCCAGAGCCTCCGGAACCAATCACGGCAATTTTTTTCATCCTAACCACTCCATATCCAAGATGTAATGTACAGAAAAACCGTGAGACTTATTTAAAAGTTCACGGTTTACTTGTCGCTAGGGGCAGGGACGGTCTTTTTCCACTTGCCTTATTTTAAACCTTATCGGGTGAACGTGACAATGCTTTTATTCACTGACCGGATAAGGTTCAATGCGATCCGAAGGTTTCGGATGCTTGATTTTTGGAAGAATTTTATTAAGCGGTACGCTCCGCGCCAAATCATGGGTAGCTGGATCTTCCGGATCGTACTTGTCCAGGAAGTTCATCACTTCTTTGACGATCGGCGTCGGAGTTGAAGCGCCGGCAGTAATTGCCACAGTCTCAACGCCATCAAGCCATGACAAGTTCAATTCGGAAAGATCCGAAATGCGGTAGGCCGGAGTTCCGGCGATGTCCTGTGACACTTGAGCCAGACGGTTTGAGTTGTTGCTCATCGGATCGCCGATGACAATCAGTAAATCGGCTTCCGTAGCTTGTGTAGCCACGGCTTCCTGGCGCACTTGCGTCGCCAGGCAGATTTCTTTATGGACTTCTGAATGCGGGTATTTTTCTTTTAGCCGCTTCATCATATCGACAACATCCCACTGGCTCATCGTTGTCTGGTTCGTTACGATGATTTTATCCGAAACCAGATCCAGCTGGTTGACGTCTTCCACGGTTTCCACTAAGTGGACCATGTCGGGAGCAACGCCAATGGCGCCTTCCGGTTCCGGGTGTCCGCTTTTTCCGATATAGACGATCTGATAGCCTTCTGCTGTCTTCTCGCGGATTAAATCATGGGTTACAGTCACGTCCGGGCAAGTCGCATCGATTGAAACCAAACCTTTGCGTTTCGCTAGTTCACGCACTTGCGGTGAAACACCGTGTGCTGTAAAAATAACGGTTCCGGTTTCGACTTTCTCCAGAATTTCCAGCCGGTTTTTGCCGTCCAGCGTAATGATACCGTCTTGTTCGAATGCATCCGTTACGTGTTTGTTGTGTACAATCATGCCTAATATATAAATAGGGCGGGGCAAAGTTTCATCCATGGCCGCATTTTTTGCAATGACCATTGCATCTACCACTCCATAGCAATACCCTCTTGGAGATATCTTCATTACTTTCATAACCGCACTCCTTTCAAAAACATACTTTCATTATAACGGAGACGGCGCAGCTTTACAAAAGTTGCAATACGGAAAATGCGATTTCGTGCTATAATGTCAAGAGCATAAGGAGGGGATTCAATCCCATGACAAAATTTAACGAATATAATTTAAAGCCGTTTATACTTGAAGCGGTAGAAAAATTAGGATTTACAGAACCGACGCCAATCCAAAAAGAAATCATGCCTCATATATTGAAAGGCAACTCAGCAATCGGGCAATCCCATACAGGAACAGGGAAGACCCACAGCTTTATCATCCCGATTGCGGAACGCATCGATACAAGCCGCCAAGAAGTACAGGCAGTCATTTGTGCGCCGACTCGTGAACTGGGCACACAAATTTATGCAGAAATGATGAAACTTGTGGAAGGATCCGACATTGAAGTGAAAAGCTTCATTGGCGGAACGGACAAACAGCGGTCGATCAATAAATTGAAAACACAGCCACATATCGTCATCGGTACACCTGGGCGTTTAAGAGATCTAGTAAAAGAAAACGCACTTTTGGTCCATACCAGCAAAATCCTGGTAGTCGATGAAGCAGATCTTGCTTTTGACTTGGGCTTTATCGAAGAAATTGACCAAGTGGCAGGCAAAATGCAGGAGAACTTGGAAATGTACGTTTTCTCTGCAACCATTCCTGAAAAATTAAAGCCGTTCTTGAAAAAATACATGGAGTCACCGGTCCATGTGAAAATCGGCGACAAGCGTCCGACTGCAGACGGCTTAGATTTCTACTTGCTTCCAGCGCGCAGCAAGCGCAAAGTTGAACGCCTGAAAGAAGTAATGGGCATCATCAATCCGTATTTGTGCATCATCTTCGTCAACACGAAGACCAACGCCGATTATGTAGCCGGTGAACTTGGCAAGGCTGGCATCCGCGTCGGCCGCGTCCACGGCGATTTGGCGCCTCGTGAACGCGTGAAAATGATGAAACAGATCCGCGATTTGGAGTACCAGTACATTGTCGCAACCGATTTGGCCGCCCGCGGAATTGATATCCAAGGGGTCAGCCACGTCATCAACTATGAACTTCCGGAAGACCTGGAATTCTTTATCCACCGTGTAGGGCGTACAGCCCGTGCGGGAATGAAAGGCCTGGCCATCACGATTTTCAATCCGGAAGAAGAAGATGCGATTGTCCGCGTTGAGAAAATGGGCATTCCGTTCCAGCAGAAAGACATTGTCAAAGGCGAATTTGTCGACTTGAAAAACCGCCACAGCCGGAAATCCCGCACCAGAACGCCGAATGAAGCAGATGCCAAAGCGAAGACAATGGTCCATAAACCGAAAGCCGTGAAACCGGGCTATAAAAAGAAAATGAAGTGGAAAATGGACGAAATCAAAAAAGTCGAACGCCGCAAAAACCGCAAAAAGTAAGGAGATTTTATCATGTTATTAGGATCACATGTGTCAATGAGCGGCAAGAAAATGCTGCTTGCAGCCAGTGAAGAAGCGAGTTCCTACGGAGCTACTACTTTCATGATTTATACCGGGGCGCCTCAGAACACCCGCCGCAAACCGATTGACGAATTGAACATCGAAGCGGGGCAGGCGCATATGGCAGCGAACAATCTGTCGAATATCGTGGTTCACGCTCCTTATATCATCAATATCGCCAACAGCTTGAAGCCGGACACGTTCGCCCACGGCGTCGAATTTCTGCAAAAGGAAATCGAGCGCACAGCAGCGCTGGGAGCGAAGCAGATCGTCCTTCATCCCGGCGCCCATGTCGGCGGCGGAGTGGAAGTGGGCACAGCGAAAATCATCGAAGGCCTGAACGAAGTGCTGTCACAGGATTATCCGGTGAATATCGCGCTTGAGACCATGGCGGGCAAAGGTACGGAAATCGGCCGCAGCTTCGAGGAAATCGCCGCGATCATCAACGGCGTCACCCATAATGAACGCTTGTCGGTCTGTTTCGACACTTGCCATACCCATGATGCCGGCTACAACGTCAAAGAAGATTTTAACGGCGTCTTGGAGGAATTTGATCGCATCGTCGGCAAGGACCGGATCCAGGTGCTGCACATCAACGACAGCAAAAACGTCTGCGGTGCCGGAAAAGACCGCCACGAAAACATCGGATTCGGGGAAATCGGCTTTGAAGCGTTAAATGGCATCGTCCATCACCCTGATCTGATGCACGTTCCGAAAATCCTGGAAACGCCTTACGTCGGCCTTGATGCCAAAAACAAAAAAGCGCCGTACGCATTTGAAATTGAAATGTTCAAAAACGGCATTTTCACGCCGGGCGTCATCGAAGAACTGAAAACGCCTCTTTAAGAGAGAGACAGAAAAGCCGCAGGTTCGCCTGCGGCTTTTTTATATGTAAGGGAATTTATGCTCCCTAAATTTGATATGTACCAAAACAGCAGTCTTAAGATTATCAGAAGATACTAAATTAAGTCCTATCTATTTACATTCACGTAAGACTCCTCTATACTTTCTTAATGGTTGTAAATCGTAATCATTATTAATTAGAAAAGAGGCGGCTTCATGGACGCGCCATTGATCAACATTAAAGACATCAGTTTTGAATATGAACAAACAAAAGCGCTCGAAAATATCTCGCTGAAAGTGGAAGAAGGAGATTTCCTGGCGATTCTTGGGCCAAATGGCTCCGGCAAATCGACGCTCCTGAAAATTATGCTTGGCTTGATCAAACCGACACAAGGCTCGATAGAATTGTTCGGTGTCGACGCCAAAAACTTCAAGCACCGGGAATGGGTCGGCTACGTGTCGCAAAAATCCAATTCGTTCAACTCCGGTTTTCCGGCAACGGTTGAAGAAGTGGTGGCAGGAGGGCTTGCAAAAAAATCCGGCTTGTTTCATCGCTTGCCGAAAGACTATAAAGCACAAGTCCAACAGGCTTTGGTCTCAGTCGGTATGGAAGCTTTCAGTGGACGCAGCGTCAGCGAATTGTCGGGGGGCCAGCAGCAGCGCATCTTTATCGCACGCGCGCTGGTAGCCAAACCAAAAGTGTTGATCCTGGATGAGCCGACGGTCGGCATTGACCATCAGAATGTCCAGGCGTTCTACAATATGCTGGCCTCGCTCAACCGGGACCAAAACATTACATTGGTTCTCGTAACGCATGACGTCGATACCGTCACAGACAAAATCACGCATGTGGCATGTCTAAACCAGACCATCCATTTCCACGGATTTAAAGACCAGCTCCATACAATGAGCGACGCCCAGCGCGAAGCATGGTATGGCCATTCTGTCCGGAAAATTCACCATATCGGAGGAGTCCATTCCCATGATTGATGCGATATTTACCTATGAATTTTTACAAAATGCGTTTGCTGCCGGCATTATCATCGGCGTTATCGCACCGCTTCTCGGTGTGTTTATCGTTGTCAGGCGCTTGTCGCTGATTGCGGATGCCTTAAGCCATGTCACGCTTGCCGGTATTGCCGGAAGCCTGTATTTAAGCCAGAGCGTAGCGGCTTTTGCGATGCTGAATCCTTTATTTCTTGGGATTGCCGCATCGGTCGGCGGTTCTATCTTGATCGAGCGCTTGCGAAGTTTATACAAGCATTACGAAGAACTGGCGATTCCGATTATCCTATCTGCCGGCATCGGCTTTGGTGCCATTTTCATTTCGTTGGCACAAGGCTTTTCGAATGATTTGTTCGGCTACTTGTTCGGATCGGTTTCTGCGGTCAGCCGGGAAGATCTCTTTATCGTTCTTGGCATTGCCGTCGTCGTACTGCTGTTCATTTTCCTGTTTTTCAAGGAAATGTTCGTGTTGTCTTTTGACGACGAGTATGCGAAAGCTTCCGGTCTGCCTGCAAAATGGATTCATTTCCTGTTCATGATTGTGACGGCGCTTGTCATTGCCGGCTCTATGCGGATCGTTGGGATTCTGTTGGTCTCGTCGCTGATGACCATTCCAGTAGCCGCCGCAATGCGCATATCCAAAAGCTTCAAACAGACTATTTGGCTGTCGATTTTGTTCGGGGAATTTTCCGTGATCTCAGGGCTCATCACCGCATTCTATTTCAATTTGGCACCTGGAGGCACCATTGTTGTGACATCGATTTTATTGCTGTTAATCGTCATTGGCTATAAAAAAGTTTCGGTTTCAATGAAAAAGGGGGCAGTTGCATGAACATCACGAAAGCATGGGACATACTAAAGGAAAATGGCTACAAAGAAACTTCCAAGCGCTCGCAGATATTGGAGCTGTTTGCAGAAGATGACCGCTATCTGACGGCGCGTGATTTGCTTGACGTCATGCAAAAAGATTATCCAAGCATGAGTTTCGATACCGTCTACCGCAATTTGGCCACTTTCGTGTCACTTGGCATATTGGAAGAAACAGAACTGTCGGGCGAACGCCATTTCCGTATGCAATGCGAAAGCGACCATCACCATCATCACTTTATCTGTATGGATTGCGGCAATGTAAAAGAAATTCCGGTATGTCCGATGGATATGATCGGTGCGGCTTTGCCAGCATACCAGATCGCCAACCATAAATTCGAAATTTACGGCACATGCCCGGAATGCCAATAAACAATAAAGCGCCAGCAGAAAATTTTCTGCTGGCGCTTTATCAGTCGCCGGGAAATGGGGAAAGCAAATAAAATGGCCGGACGATATGAATGCATCAAAAAAGCCATCAGCGCATAGGGCGCTGATGGCTTTTCGATGTGTTAGTTGCCGTTTAAGGCATTTTGCAAAGCGAATTCGTTCTTAACCCATTGTTCCGCTTCGAGCCAGTTGTAAACGCGGATGACGTTTTTCGGAATCGGTTCGCGGTTATAAGGGGTGTCGAACAGTAAAACCGGAATATCCAGTTCTTCTGAAATTTCTACAGCATTGTCGTGCTTGTCTTCGAAAAACAAATCCACATTGTGGCGTTTTGCGGTTTCGATTTTTTTGTGTGTGCCGATCAGTTCGATATGGTCATAGGCAATCGCATGTTCCGCAAACCAATCGATCGTGATGTCGCGCACATTTTCGCCTCGTGCCGAGATGAAATACAGTTCATACTGGTCTTTCCATTTGTCGAGGATGTTCTTGGCATTTTCCGAAACCGGGGAAGCGGCATAAATCTTCGCTTCCGAATCGCGGAACCAGTTATAGAACTCGCCTTGCGGCAAATGGGGAAGGGCAGCCGTCAAATCGTATTCTTTTATATCGTCGAGCGTCAATGTACTATTGAATGCTTCATTGATATGAGGAATCAGTGAAGTCGGGGACGTCACAGTTCCATCAATATCGATGCCAAAACGGTATCTCATAGCTTCACAACCTTATGCTTGTTGTTCAAGCGCTTCTTTTTCGGCTTTCTCAGCAGCTTGTTTGTCGAAATACTCTTGTGCGAGCTTATCGATTTCAATTTTCAATTCGTCTACCATTGTTTCTTCAGGGACTTTGCGTACGGTTTTCCCGTGCATGAACAGCAAACCTTCTCCGCGGGCACCGGCAATGCCGATGTCTGCTTCGCGTGCTTCTCCCGGACCGTTAACTGCACAGCCAAGAACTGCTACTTTGATCGGTGCTTTGATATGGGAGATATACTCTTCCACTTCGTTCGCAATGGAGATCAAATCGATTTCGATGCGTCCGCAAGTCGGGCAGGAAATCAAGGTAGCAGCGTTTGAAGACAAGCCGAACACTTTCAACAGTTCGCGCGCCACTTTGACTTCTTCGACAGGGTCAGCACTCAAAGAGATGCGCATGGTGTTGCCGAGGCCTTTTGCCAGCAAGGCGCCAAGGCCAGCCGAACTTTTCACGGTACCGGTGAACAGTGTGCCGGATTCCGTAATCCCCAAGTGAAGCGGGTAGTCGAATGCTTTTGAAGCTTTTTCGTAGGCTTCAATCGCCAGGCTGACGTCCGATGCTTTCATGGAAACGATGATGTCATGGAAGTCGAGGTCTTCAAGAATTTTGATATGATGAAGGGCACTTTCAACCATGCCGTCTGCAGTCGGGTAGCCGTATTTCTCAAGGATTTTGCGTTCCAGTGAACCGGCGTTAACGCCGATGCGGATTGGAATGCCTTTTGCTTTCGCTGCGTTCACGACGGCTTCCACTTTTTCGCGGCGCCCGATATTGCCCGGGTTGATGCGGATTTTGTCGGCGCCTTGCTCGATGGCGATCAACGCCAATTTATAGTCAAAATGGATGTCTACAACAAGAGGGATATTGATGCGTTTTTTGATTTCACCGATTGCATAAGCTGCACGCTCATCCGGGCAAGCGACACGGACAATTTGGCAGCCCGCTTCTTCGAGGCGCAGGATTTCCGCCACTGTCGCTTCTACATCATGTGTTTTTGTTGTCGCCATACTTTGAATGAATAATTCATTGCTTCCGCCTACAGTCAGGTCTCCGACTTTAACAGGGCGTGTTTTCGTACGGTGAATACTTTCACTCATTAAAATTCTCTCCTTTTGGGATAGCTGGTTAAATCTCCAGTTCCCCATTTCTTCAACTAGGACAAATGCTAGCTTGTTCCGTTACCTATAGCCATTTTAGCAGTGTATTACGGGAAAAGACAAGAAGAACGGTCAGGCCGGCTTCTTTTTCGCCGGAGGCTGCTTCGGATAATAATTTGTCGCAAAATGCAGATAAATGATTGTCAGCAAGCCCAGTGCGAAGGTTGCCCACATGGGAACATCAAAAAAACTGAAGGCAAACGACAAAAGTGTCGGAATGGTGACCGCAAGGGCCGTCGTGCGCCATAGATGCCGATACTCGCCTTTGCGTTTTTTCATCTGAATGAAAACAAGGCCTACCAAGGCAAAAAGGCTGATTTTTACAAAGTGATAAAGCGTGGTCGAGACGAATAAAAAGATGAAGGCAAACGGGTACAGGAGCCATTTGATGTCCTCTACGAATTCCAGCAAGCCTTCCGTGTCATTGCCCGTATCGCCAAGGCCCACGGCGAGTTCGGCGAAAGAAACAATCGTCATCAATAAGACCAGCACAAACACATAGCGCAGGATTTTTCCGATGCTCATAATACGGACGGCTGCCTGCTTTCGAGGTTCCATCAAACTGGCTTTAAATAATTGAAATAGGTTCACAGCAATCTTCCTTTCAAGCTATAAGAGTATCGTACCACGCCTCGGCGCTCAAAAAAGGCTGCTTTGTTACGGGATTGTAAATTTTCGTTAAAGGTGTTTACAAGCTCTTATTAAAGTCTTCATAATAGGTTAGGTGTGAAATCGTATATATTAGGAGATGAATGATAATCGTGGAAACGAACTGGCAAGAAATGCTCTTTACCTTCTTTGGCGGATTAGGGATTTTCCTATTCTCAATCAAGTATATGGGAGATGCCTTGCAAAAAGCTGCAGGCGATAAACTGCGCGGCATTTTGGACCGCTTTACGACCAACCCGTTCATGGGGGTGCTCGTCGGTATTGCCGTAACTGTGCTGATCCAATCAAGTTCCGGTACGACCGTTATTGTTGTAGGCCTGGTAAGTGCAGGATTTATGACCTTGCGCCAAGCCATCGGCGTAATCATGGGTGCGAACATCGGGACAACCATTACAGCGTTCATCATTGGGCTGGACGTTGGTGCATATGCCTTGCCGATTATGGCGCTTGGAGCAGTTCTGATTTTCTTCTTCAAGAAAAACCAGATCCAAAATATGGGGCAAGTAATTTTCGGGTTCGGCGGCTTGTTCTTCGGGCTTGAACTGATGAGCGACGGCATGAAGCCGCTCCGCGAATCCGCATCGTTTATTGACCTGACCATCAGCTTGAGCGATATGCCGATTCTGGGCGTAGTTGTCGGAACTGTGTTTACATTAATCGTCCAAAGTTCCAGTGCAACAGTAGCCATTTTGCAGGGTCTTTATGCTGAAAACATTTTAACGCTTGGTGCTTCTTTGCCGGTTTTGTTCGGCGATAACATTGGGACGACCATTACAGCGGTTCTGGCAGCGCTGGGCGCTTCGATTGCAGCAAAGCGTGCCGCAGCGGTACATGTACTCTTTAACGTGCTGGGGACCATTATCTTTATGATTCTGTTAACTCCGTTCACGATGTACGTTGAATGGATTTCTGGAGTACTGAATTTAGAGCCGAAAATGCAGATTGCATTTGCCCACGGTACGTTTAACGTAGTCAACACCATCATCCAGTTCCCGTTGATCGGGGCTTGGGCATACCTGGTGACACGCGTTATTCCGGGGCAAGATGTAACGATTGAATTCAAACCGAAGCACCTGGATGTCCACTTTATCGAACAATCGCCTTCGATTGCGCTTGGACAGGCAAAAGAAGAAGTGCTTCGCATGGGCCATTTTGCGGTACAAGGGCTACAGGAAACTTATGAATATTTGAAAACAAAGAGCAAAAAAGATGCCGAAATGGGCTACCAGCTGGAAGATGCCATCAACAACTTGGATCAGAAAATCACCGACTACTTGGTGTTGATTTCAGCAGAATCCCTTTCGGCAGCGGATTCCACGCGCCACACGATGTTGATGGAAACTGTGCGCGACATTGAACGCATCGGCGACCATTTTGAAAACATCATTGAATTGATCGACTACCAGGAAAACAACCGGGTGAAAATCACGGAAGATGCGATGGCAGATTTGGCTGAAATGTTTACATTGACCATTGCAACCGTTGAGAAAGCATTGAATGCGCTGGATACGAACAGCCATGAACTGGCAAGGGAAGTAGCCGAGCAGGAAGATTTGATCGACAAAATGGAACGCAAATTCCGGAAAAAACATATTTTGCGTTTGAATGAAGGCCAGTGCTCCGCTCAGGCAGGAATTGTCTTTGTGGACATTGTCAGCAACTTGGAACGGATCGGCGACCATTCCGTGAACATCGCTGAAGCGATTCTTGGAAACCGCTCGTAACAAAAAAGTTTATACAGTTCTAAACCACTCTCTTTCATCGCTTTACATTTTTTTAAATGTAGGGCACGATGATAGAGAGTTTTTTATTTAGGAGGCTGAAAAATGGAAGTGATTGGCTGGATACTTATTGTCTTGTTTTTTATCATCGGTTTTGTCGGCCTGGTTTACCCCATCATCCCAGCAGTGCTGTTTATATTCGGCGGTTTTCTGATTTATGGGCTGTTTTTTGATTTTAGTGACTTGCCCTGGTGGTTCTGGCTGATCCAAACGCTGTTTGTCATTCTGCTGTTTGGAGCGGATGCCCTTGCCAATGCATTCGGCGTCAAAAAATTCGGCGGCTCTAAAGCCGGTTTGTGGGGAAGCACCATTGGGCTGATTATCGGGCCGTTCGTCATTCCGATTGCAGGAATTTTGGTAGGGCCGTTTTTAGGGGCCATCATCGCAGAACTGATTTTCAACCGGTCGAGCCTGAAACAATCGATTCGTTCCGGCATTGGGTCGGTGGTCGGGTTTATCACATCGGTCTTCACAAAAGGAATCATCCAAATCGTGATGGTCGCGTTGTTCTTTTTCCTTGTTTAATCAGCCTTTAGGCTGATTCGCTCTAAAAGCCGTGCATTTTAATTGTAAGGTTTTGAAAACTTTGTTACGCTAAGAAAGTAGAACAATAGACTCAAGGAGGAATTTGATTATGGCTTATGAATTACCAGAATTACCTTACGCGTATGACGCACTTGAACCACACATCGACAAAGAAACGATGAACATTCACCACACGAAACACCACAACACATATGTAACAAACGTAAACGCGGCATTAGAAGGCCACGAAGACCTTGCATCAAAATCAGTTGAAGAATTGATTTCTGATTTGCAGGCAGTACCGGAAGACATCCGTACAGCAGTACGCAACAACGGCGGCGGACACGCTAACCACTCGTTGTTCTGGCAGCTGCTGACGCCAAACGGCACCGGCGCTCCTTCAGGCGAACTTGCAGAAGCAATCGATGCAAAGTTCGGCAGCTTTGACGAGTTCAAGACAAAATTCGAAAACGCAGGCAAAACACGTTTCGGTTCTGGCTGGGCTTGGCTAGTGGTAAACAATGGCGAGCTGGAAGTAACTTCAACAGCTAACCAGGACTCTCCATTGATGGACGGCCAAACGCCGATCCTCGGTGTAGACGTTTGGGAGCACGCTTACTACTTGAAATACCAAAACAAACGCCCTGACTATCTTGCAGCTTTCTGGAATGTAGTCAACTGGGAAGAAGTTTCAAAACGCTTCACAGCTGCTAAATAATTATCATAAATTGAAACTTTGCACACACTTTTTCGTCTGAAAAAGTGTGTGTTTTTTTTGTTTCGATGATATACTAACAAAGTAATTTTGGCGGAAGGAGTGCAAACAATGAATACCCCTCAGAAAAGACGTGTTTCGCTTGCAAGGGCGAAACTGAAGTCACATACCGTCTTTCGGATGAATGTCCTCTTTTTCTCCATTTTTCTGCTGTTTTCCGTCCTGATCCTGCGCCTCGGCTACCTTCAAATTGTCAAAGGGGAAGATTTTACCCGGGCATTGGCGAGAACCGAAGAAGTACCGGTGAATACGAGCGTGCCTAGAGGCCGGATTTTTGATAGCGAAGGCCGCGTACAGGTAGACAACAACCCTGTCAACGCGATTACATATACGAAAATGCAGACCACAAAAAGAGAAGAGATGCTGACAGTGGCATCCGAATTGGCAAAATTGATCCAAAAAGAAACCGACCGGGTAACCCTGCGCGACAAGCAGGATTTCTATATTTTGCTCCACGGCGAAGAAGCGGCAGCAAAAGTGACTGATAAAGAGAAGCAAGCCATTGAAAACGAAAACATCCAGGAAAAAGAAAAACAGCGCAAACTGGATGCACTGATCCGTGAAAAAATCACCGAAAAAGAATTGAACAGCCTGACGGCAGAAGAACTGGAGATTCTGGCGATTTACAGGGAAATGACCTCCGGCTATGCGTTGTCTCCTCAAATCATCAAAAATGAAGGAGTCACCGATGAAGAATTTGCACGTGTTTCCGAGCGCTTGACTGATCCAAAGCTAAAAGGCATCAATACTGTGACCGATTGGAAGCGCGTAAAATCAACTGAACTGACAATCCTTGGCAGTACAACCACTCCGGACCAGGGAATCCCGGCAAGCAAACTGGATTATTACTTGGCCCGGGATTATTCCCGCAATGATCGTGTCGGCACGAGTTTTTTGGAAGAACAATACGAAGAAGTGCTGCAAGGGCAAAAATCGGTTGTTAAAAACATTACCGATGGACGAGGCCGGGTAGTGGATACGGTTCCTGTCGATGAAGGCAAGCCAGGAAAAGACCTGGTGCTGACGATTGACAGTGAAATCCAGAGCGCCATGGAAAAAATCGTCGAAGACAAATTGCTGGCATTAAAGCGCGGTCCGAATTCGCAGCTGGTGAAAGACGCATATCTCGTCATGATGAATCCGCGGAACGGGGAAATCATTTCCCTGGTCGGCAAACGCCTTGGCGAAGACCGGGACGGCAAAACCGTCGTCAATGACTATGCATTCGGCGCTTTTACGGCAAGCCATGAAATGGGATCGACAGTAAAAGGGGCAACTTTGCTTACAGGCTATTCGCAAGATGCCGTTGAGCTGAATGAAGTCATGATCGATGAACCATTGAAATTCGCATCATCAACACAAAAAAATTCGATTTTTAATACACGTTTGTTCAACCGCATCCCAATGAGCGACCTGCAGGCCATCGAGCGCTCCTCGAACGTGTATATGTTTAAAATTGCACTTCGCATTGCTGGTGCTACGTATCAGTACAACCGCGGTTTGCGGGTGCCGGTAGAAAGTTTTACGACGATGCGTAAATCCTATGCCCAATTCGGCCTTGGCGTCAAAACCGGCATTGATTTGCCGAATGAAGCAACCGGATATGCCGGCGGCTCTGCTAATGGCTATTCGTTATTGGACATGGCGATCGGGCAGTATGATACGTATACGCCGCTGCAATTGGCGCAATATATTTCCACCATCGCGAATAACGGCTACCGGATGCAGCCGCATCTGGTAAAAGAAATCCGCCAACCATCTATAGATGGAAGAAATCTTGGACCGATTGAAACAACTGTCGAGCCGAAGGTCCTGAACCGCATCAATAACACACAAGAAGAAATCAACCAGGTCAAAGAAGGCATGCGGCGCGTGTATACGGGTGCCCAAGGTTCTGCGCGAGCCTATTTCCAGGATGCCCCTTACACTGCTGCCGGTAAAACGGGAACTGCAGAAGTGCAGTTTTATGAAAAAGACCACCCGTTGAACGGGGAATCTTCCATCAATATTGCGCATATCGGATTTGCGCCATTTGAAAATCCGGAAATTGCTTATGCGGTTGTTATTCCGTACGTGACAACGGATTATAAAAATGTGCCAAAAGCGAATAACGAAATCGCACGTGCGGCAGCCGACAAGTATTTCGAGCTGACTAAGTCACGAGTGAACGATTCAACAAGTGAAATCCTGCCGCCTTACACTGCAATTGAAGTGGAAGAAGGGGCAGGGCAATGAAAAAACGGAAGCCATTAGCGGCTTCCGTTTTTTATTTGGCTTTTTTCTAGTACTTAAGTTTGTTTAAGTGTCTGAAACGGTGGATTCGAAGCATAGTTAAAGGCCAAACGCCGCAACTGAAGGGATAAAAGATACCCGGCTTCTGATTATTAAAAACATTTTTTTGATAATTGCATCTCCCGTTTACAATCTCTTAACAATCGCTTTATATGTCCTCAATAATCTCTCTATATAGTAATAAGAGTAAAGCAAACATACATTAGGAGGAACTGCACAATGAGAATCTGGAAATACGCTATGGCATCAACTATTCTTGGATCGACTTTAGTTCTTGGAGCTTGTGGTGGAGGCGCTCAAGAAGAGACAAGCTCACAAACTGCTGGTGAAGAAACTGCACAAGTGGAAGGCTCGGTTTCAGGTGACGGGTCATCTACAGTAGCTCCAATCATGGAAGGCATTGTGGAAGAATACGCAGGAGCTCAGCCAAACGTTCAAGTGACAGTTGGTGTTTCTGGTACTGGTGGAGGATTTGAAAAATTCATCCAGGGCGAAACGGTTTTCTCAAATGCATCACGTCCTATTAAAGAAGAAGAAGCAGCCAAGCTCGAAGAAGCCGGCATTGACTATACCGAATTCCTTTTGGCCTATGATGGATTGTCTGTAGTAGTCAGCAAGGAAAATGACTGGGTGGAAGATTTGACAGTCGAAGATTTGAAAAAGCTTTGGGTGGAAGACGGCACAACGAAAAAATGGTCAGACATTAATCCCGAATGGCCGGATGAAGAAGTGGTGTTCTATGCACCGGGGACAGATTCAGGAACGTTCGATTATTTCAATGAAGTCATCCTTGAAGACGAAGACTTAGTAAGTTCTGCCACTTTATCTGAAGATGACAATGTTCTTGTCCAGGGGATCCAAGCGGATCCAAACGCCATCGGATTTTTCGGATTTGCTTATTACCAAGCAAACCAGGATACGTTAAAAGCAGTGAAAATCGGAGGCATTGAACCGACCGATGAAACGATTGAATCCGGGGAATACGCACCATTGTCGCGTCCGTTATTTGTATATGCAAGCAACAAAGCACTTGCAGAAGATCCAGCAGCCTATAATTTCATGGAATACACCATTGAAAATGCCGGAGAGATGGCAGAAGCTGTCGGTTATGTAGCAGTTCCTGAAGAAGAGTACGAAAAAGATAGAGCTGATCTAGAGGCATTGAAAAAATAATACTGAAGTTCATGTAAAAGGGTGAGCAGCCGCTGCTTGCCTTTTGCGGTTGAAAGGGGATTCCATATGCGTCCATCTGTGCAAGAAATGATCGCGCAGTCGAAAGGTAAAAAGTTTAAAAAAAATGTAGAAAAGTTTGTACCTGTCATTTTGTTTCTGATTGCGTCGGTATCTGTACTGACGACAATCGGCATTGTCTTGACATTGATCGTTGAAACCATCACATTCTTCACCCGTGTACCGATCACCGACTTCCTGTTCGGCACGACGTGGCTGCCGTTCTCAAATAAAGAAGCGATGTTTGGCATATGGCCGTTGATTATCGGGACATTAAAAGTGACATTGATCGCGACCATCGTGGCTGTGCCAATCGGCATCGGGGCAGCGATTTACTTGAGCGAATATGCCAGTGAAACCGTCCGCCGCATCGTCAAACCGGTGCTGGAAATTCTGGCCGGCATTCCAACCATTGTTTACGGTTTCTTCGCTTTGACTTTTGTGACTCCGGTTCTGCAAAGCTTCTTTCCGGAAATCAAAATCTTTAATGCCATATCACCGGGGATTGTGGTGGGCATCATGATCATCCCGATGATCGCTTCTTTATCAGAAGATGCAATGAGTTCCGTACCGAAGCAAATACGCGAAGGCGCACTCGCCATGGGCTCGACGAAATTTGAAGTGGCGATGAAAGTAACATTGCCGGCGGCTTTATCCGGCATCGTGGCTTCTGTCGTTTTGGCAATCTCCCGGGCAATCGGGGAAACGATGATTGTTTCGCTTGCGGCAGGTTCCACGCCGAAGATGGACGGAGACTTTACCGGTTCCATCCAAACAATGACTTCGTATATTGTCCAGGTTTCCAAAGGGGATGCAGGGTACGGCACGACCATTTACTACTCCATCTATGCAGTCGGATTTACACTGTTCGTCTTTACGATGGTGATGAACATCCTCGCAAGTTACGTGTCAAAACGTTTCAGAGAGGAGTATTAAGATGAAATACATTGATCAACAATTAGTTGTTAAACGAATGAACGGCAGAAATTTAGTCAATAAGCTTTTCAAAGGAATCTTTATGCTGGCCACTCTAGTGTCGCTGTTGTTTCTGGCGATTCTTCTGTACCGCATCGGTACGCAAGGGATCAGCCACTTATCATGGGATTTCCTGAAAAATTTTGCTTCCCGTTTCCCGGAAAAAGCCGGCATTAAAGCTGCGCTGGTCGGCTCCTTGTGGTTAATGGCTGTAGTGGCTCCGACTTCAATTATTCTCGGTGTCGGCTCAGCGATTTACCTGGAAGAATACGCGAAAAAGAACCGCATCACTGCTTTTATCCGCACCAATATTTCCAACTTGGCAGGGGTTCCATCAGTGGTCTTCGGTTTGCTTGGATTGACCATTTTTGTCCGTGCGTTATCTCTCGGCAACAGTGTTCTTGCTGCGGGCTTTACGATGAGCTTGCTCATTTTGCCGGTCATCATTGTGGCAGCACAGGAAAGCATACGGGCTATTCCAGGAGAATTGCGAGATGCCTCTTTTGGCATGGGCGCCACGAAATGGCAGACGATTGTCAAAGTCATTTTGCCGGCTGCTATTCCTGGAATTCTGACAGGAAGCATTTTGGCATTGTCCCGCGCAATCGGAGAGACTGCACCGCTGATCGTAATCGGCGTACCGGTGATCATTCAGTTCCTGCCGTCAGGCGTCATGGATACATTTACCGCTTTGCCGATGCAGATTTATGACTGGTCCAGCCGCCCGCAACAGGAATTCCAGGTTGTAGCCGCAGCAGGAATCATCGTCTTGATGGTGGTCCTCCTATTGATGAACACCGTCGCAGCCGTCATCCGGAACAAATTCCAAAAACGTTATTAATCTTATTCATGCGGAAGGGGATTCATTTATGACAACAGTAAGCATACCAAAAGCGAAAAAGGGGTCCAACTTGAACGAAGTGGAAAACACCAACTCGGTTTATCTGACAAAGCAGCTGAATTTATGGTACGGGGAAAAGCACGCATTGAAGAATATCGACCTGGATATTAAAGAAAACGAAGTTACAGCGATTATCGGGCCGTCCGGCTGCGGGAAATCGACATATATCAAAACCTTGAACCGGATGGTGGAATTGGTGCCGTCGGTCAAAACCTCGGGAGAAATTTTATATCGGGACCGCAACATTTTTGATGCGGATTACAGCGTCGAAGAATTGCGTACACGCGTCGGCATGGTGTTCCAAAAGCCGAATCCGTTCCCGAAATCAATTTATGACAACATCGCTTACGGGCCGCGCATCCATGGCATCAAAAACAAAAAGATCCTCGATGAAATTGTCGAGAAAAGTTTACGCGGCGCCGCAATTTGGGATGAAGTGAAAGACCGTTTGACGGAAAATGCCTACAGCGTTTCCGGCGGCCAACAGCAGCGGATCTGTATCGCACGCGCACTTGCCATTGAACCGGATGTTATTTTAATGGACGAGCCGACTTCGGCGCTTGATCCGATTTCAACATTGAAAATCGAGGAATTGGTGCAGGAACTAAAACAGGATTACAGCATCATCATCGTGACCCACAATATGCAGCAGGCTGCACGCATTTCGGACAAAACCGCTTTCTTCCTAAACGGGGAAGTCATTGAATACGACCAAACGGATAACATTTTTTCCAACCCTTCAGACAAGCGGACGGAAGATTACATTTCAGGCCGGTTCGGCTAATAGAAGGAGGAAACCAGTATGTCGGTACGCGAAAAATTTGATTATGAACTCCAATCTGCACAAGAACAGCTCATTACATTGAGCAATATGGCAGTCGATGCCTTGACGAAAGCGGTAAATGCGCTGACAGACCATGACATTGACGCTGCCCTGGAAGTGATTGAAGACGATGCAGCGATCAATCAGCTCGAAGAAGAAATTAACGACAAAGTTATTTTGCTGATCGCCAAGCAATCTCCGGTCGCGACGGATCTCAGAAGGCTGATTGTCATCATCAAAGTGGCGACGGATATGGAGCGGGTCGGCGATTATGCCGTGAATATCGCAAAAGAAACGATTCGGATCGGCAAAGAGGAATTGCTGTCGCCCATTCATGAAATCAAGCAGATGCACGCGCTTGCTACTGCGATGCTGCGGCAAGTGATTGAAGCATTCGTTGAAGAAGACATCGTCAAAGCGAAAGAAATTGCAGAACTGGATGACCAAGTGGACAATCTGTACGGCGTCGTGATCAATAAGCTGATGAAATCTGGCGCTCAGCACCCCGATAAATTGAGCCAGATCACTCAGTTGGCATTTATTTGCCGCTACATGGAACGTTCAGCCGACCATGCCACCAATATAGCCGAACAGCTATTTTACCTGGTGCGCGGCAGCCATTACGATTTGAACAAATAAACCCGTTCTCCGGCTGAGCTTTTCGCCGGAGAATTTTTTATGGAAAGGAAATAAAAGTTAGTCACTAGCAGTAGACTTTGGTGCGAAATATGCTATAATAATTAAGTCGTATAGATCAACCGCTTAAATAAACAAATGATCTTTGAAAGAATTAGGAGGGATACCGATGCGTGTTAACATCACTTTAGCTTGTACAGAATGTAGCGAACGTAACTACAGCACTGTTAAAAATAAGCGCAACAACCCTGAGCGTCTTGAAATGAAAAAATATTGCTCACGTGAAAAGAAAATGACTTTACACCGTGAAACGAAGTAATTCATTGACTGCCAAAACCTTAACGGGTTTTGGCTTTTTTCTTTATAGAGGACAAACTAGGAACGAATCTTTCAAACTAGAGACACATACTTCAGTTACATACATAGATTTTCACTTTAGCTTTTAACAGAAGAAAGGAGACAATCAATTGGATAAAGCGATTCAGCGCAAGCAAGTACTAGATCACCTGAACAACATGGAGAAGGCGGAACACCAGCAAAAATCACGTGTCATTGTCGGCCGTTTGATGAAAGATCCTGCGTTCCAACAAGCTGGGACAGTCGGCGTCACCGTTTCGGCGTTTCCGGAAGTCGACACCCACGAACTGATCCAGGCATGCTGGGAAGCCGGAAAAAGAGTCGCTGTCCCGAAATGCTGGCGCAAGGACCGCACGATGGACTTTTATGCTCTTACGGATTTTAATCAATTGGAAACGGTTTATATGCACTTGAAAGAACCAAAAGTGGAAGAGACGGTACGCTTGGAAGCAGATGACATCGATTTGCTCATCGTGCCGGGGGTGGTGTATACAAGAGAAGGCTACCGGATCGGTTTTGGCGGAGGCTATTATGACCGCTATTTGGCAACTTATAACGGAGCGGCCCAGTCGCTGGCATTTGACGTCCAACTGGCTGACCGCATACTTGTGGAGCCCCATGACATACCGGTGGATGCAATTCATACAGAAAGCGAATCGATTGCGACAGGGAAGGTGAGCGGATGAAGAACTTATACGACGTCATGCAGCTGCTGAAGCGCTACGGCACCATTATCTATACAGGCGATCCAATTGCGGACCTTGAACTCATGGAAGAAGAAGTGCGGGAGTTGTACCGGCTGCAATTCATCAGCGCCAAAGAATACTCGACTGCAATGCTCATTTTGCGCCAGAAAAAACGCCAATAAATGCAAAAAAAATAAAAAAAGGAAACCAAAAAGCGTTTGATGCGTATCAGAACGGGTATCTTTTATGTTGAGCCAACATTAAGATTGTGACAATTCTGTCTACTATCATCACGCTTATGTTAAGCTATGTTGAAATTCGAATTCCAAAAGGAAGGTGCAGGAGATGTGGAAGAAAGAATGGCCCAAGCATTCTATTCTTGTAATTGCCATCGTCGCTACCTGGTTAAAGACTTATCTGACCTATAAAACCAGTTTTTCGATAACCATAGACAATGCGTTGCAGGAGTTCATTTTGTTCATTAATCCATTGAGCATGCTGTTGTTTGTTTACGGATTTGCATTGTTCTTTAAAAAGGAAAAAGCCAGAAACCGTTATGTACTTGCTATTGCACTTATTTCTTCTATTATATTGTACGCAAATGTGGCTTTTTACCGTTTTTTCAGTGACTTTATTACACTGCCTGTCCTGTTTCAGACAGACAATTTCGGGGATTTGGGATCGAGCGCTTCCGAAAGCGTTTTTATCACCGACCTTGTCTATTTTACGGATGTCATCCTGATCCTGCTGGCGATTAAGTTTGTCCGCATCAATCCGGCTTCCAGCTTGAATCTTGCGGTTCAGCGAAAAGCGTATTTCGTCATCTCGGCCGCTGTCCTGTTCTTTAATTTGGGATTGGCAGAAATGGAACGTCCGCAATTGTTGACGCGCGGCTTTGACCGGGAAATGCTCGTCAAAAACATCGGCATGTACAACTACCATTTATACGATATGTATGTGCAGTCGAAGTCACAGGCGCAGCGAGCCCTTGCGAACGGCTCTGAACTGGTCGAAGTGAACAACTACATCCGCGCCAACCAGCCGGACCCGTCAAAGGAGATGTTTGGCGCAGCCGAAGGACGGAACTTGATCGTCGTAACACTGGAGTCTTTGCAGTCGTTCACGATTAATGGAGAAATGGGCGGCAAACCGATTACGCCTTTCCTCAGTGAACTGACAAAAGACGAAGACACCATTTACTTCCCGAACTTTTATCACCAGACGGGTCTCGGGAAAACTTCTGACTCCGAGTTCCTGGTGGAAAACTCGCTGTATCCGTTAAGCGGCGGAGCAGTTTTCTTTACGCACAGCGGCAACACCTTCAATTCGATGGCAGAAAGCCTGGGCAACAAGGGTTACCATACCTCTGTCCAGCACGCCAACACAAAGAGCTTCTGGAACCGGGACATTATGTATCAGTCATTGGGCATCGACCAGTTTTTTGACATCGAGAGCTATACGATCGGCGAAGGAGACGCCGTCAACTGGGGGATGAAAGACATCCCGTTCATGGAGCAGTCGGTTGAACATATGGCCGATTTGCCGCAGCCTTTCTATACGCGTCTGCTAACCTTGACCAATCACCATCCTTTCTATTTGGATGAGGAAGACAAATTGATTGATGAATTTGATTCCAATTCCGGAACGGTCAACCGGTACTTCCAGACTGCCCGCTATTTGGATGAGTCCATTAAAGTCCTGTTTGAGGAATTGAAAGACCAAGGACTTTATGAAAATTCCGTCATAGTCATGTACGGCGACCATTACGGCATTTCTGAAAACCACAACGAAGCGATGGCGCAATATCTTGGAAAAGAAATTACGCCTTACGAATCCGCACAGCTGCAGAAAGTTCCATTCTTTGTCCATATCCCGGGGTACGGAGAAGGCCATGTTGATGAAGAAATTGGCGGACAAATCGATATTCGGCCAACGGTCATGCATTTGCTAGGAGTTGACTCTGAACAAGACATTCAGTTTGGCGGGGATTTGTTCTCCGAAGAACACGAAGAGTTTGTCGCCTTCAGGGACGGCCGTTTCATCACCGACAAGCATGTCTATGCAGGAAATGTCTGCTACGACATCGAGACAGGTATAGAGACGGACAAAGCGGCTTGTGAGCCCTTTATCGAGCCTGCATTGACCGAGCTGGAGTATTCCGAGTCCATCATCAATGGAGACCTGCTGCGGTTCTATGACGAAGAAAATGGCCAATTGATCCTGTCGGAAGATGAATTGAAAAAACTCGAAAAAGAACAGCAGAAGCTGAAAGAGGATCTGCAAAATTAAAACAAAAAGGATTCCGTAAAATTACGGAATCCTTTTTGTTTTGGGGAGAAAGAAAAAAACTGATGCATGGATGCATCAGTTTTTTAAGGATTAGTGCAGGCTTGGTGGGTAACCTTGGAAAATGATTGTCGCTACTGTGAAAGCACCGAAAATCACAAACGTACCGAAGTTAAAAAGAAATCCTAAAATTTGTTTGTTTTTAATGGTTTGCACAGAGCCTACTGCTGCTAAAATAGCAATAAGACCAAAAATAACCATAAGCAAGTTCATCTATGACACTCCCTTCAACTTTAACAGCCAGTGCCGTCGCGTTCTCTTTTATTGTAAAGAATTTGGCTAAGTTTGTCGAGCGCTAAAAATGTCATTCCGTTGAACAGTTGGAATGCTATACTTTAAATGAGGTGAACAAAATGCTGAAAATCAACCAAATGGAGCTGGGCCCCGTCCAGACGAATTGCTATATCATAGTGAACGACCAAAAAGAATGCCTGATTTTTGATCCGGGCGAAGAAAGCGGCAAGATTGTGTCTTTCCTGAAATCCAAACAATTGAAGCCGTTGGCCATCCTGTTAACCCATGCGCATTTTGACCATATTGGGGCAATCGACGATTTGCGGGAAATTTATGCCATTCCGGTCTATTTGCACCGATTGGAAAAAGATTGGCTGAGCCGCCCGAATTTGAACGGCTCCGGCAAATACAGCATGCTTCCGGATTACCGGATGAAAGAAGCGGATGTTTTGCTGGACCAGGAAAATGTACTTGAAATCAGTTCATTCAAAATGGACTTATTCCATACGCCGGGCCACTCACCGGGAAGCGTAACTTTTTCATTCGGCGATGAAGGCTTCGCGATTGTCGGCGATACTTTGTTCCGCGGCAGCATCGGCCGTACCGATTTGATTGACGGATCTGAGAAAAAACTATTGCAGTCAATCCGTAAGTCCTTGCTGACCCTGCCTGAGCATATGATCCTTTACCCGGGACACGGCCCAGAAACGACCCCTGAAATTGAAAAAGCGAGCAACCCTTTCTTGAAAGCGTAGCAAGCAAATAAAAAAAGCGGCCACGAGGGCCGCTTTTTCTTTGTTTTCTAAAGTTGTTGATTAGTGTCCAGCACCAGGAACATGGATGAACGTTGAGTAGTAAGTAAAGCCGACGAAAAATACTGTCAAGTAAGCTCCAAAAACATACAAGTACATGCGTTCAGAAATATTTAAGAATCCAAGTAGTACAAAAAAGCCGGTATTAGCAACCATTATCAATGATACTTCTACCATGTCGCCTACATAAAAAAGAACTGCGAAAATCCCAGTCCACCATCCCATTAATTTAAACATCTTGTCCATGGGTAATCCCTCCTTTGCCACACTACAGTAATCTCCTGTTTATTATATAGGAAATTGAGCGGGTGTGTAAACTACGAGTTGGTCTTTCTTTGTGACAAACACGTGTATTGTTGCTTCAAGCTTAACAAAGATTCGATTTTCCGACAAGGCGTTCTGGGAAAGCACATGCCAAAAATGAGATTTGCCCCGAAAACCGGGGGTCAAATAATTATTTTTGGTAAAAGTATTCCAATTTTAAAAGCAGCTCGCTATACTAGGATTGAACAAAGCGGCGGCCTTTGTTCAAACCAAAACAGGAGGTGGCTATGCAAGAAATTGTTGAACGCCGATGTGCCAAGCTGCTTCAAGATGCAGTTGAAAATGGCACAACTGACATCCACATCAAACCTGAACCAGCCTGCTACACGGTTTCTTACCGCTCGTTCCAATCGCTGCGGCAAGTTGCCAAAATCCCCCTTGATCTGGGCGATCGCATGATAGCCTATTTCAAATATCTTTCCCTATTAGATATGAGCGAAAAGCGCAAACCCCAAACCGGATCTTTTCACCTCCCAATTCAAGACCTTCCTTATTATTTCAGAATATCGACTCTTCCTTCCGTTTTGACAAAAGAAAGCATCGTCATCCGCGTAATGGCGGATAACGTCGCAGAATCGATCCATCAGCTTGCCGCTTTCCGGGATTCCGCACGCTTGCTGGAAAAGCTGGCGGAAGCGCCGCAAGGGTTGATCCTGCTCACCGGTCCGACCGGCTGCGGCAAATCGACGACGCTGTATTCGCTCCTAAAGCATTGCAGCGAAAAACTGAACCGCAACATCATCACGCTCGAAGATCCGGTCGAACGCAAAAACCAATCGATTCTGCAAATCCAGGTCAACGAAAAGGCAGGCCTCAGCTATGCCGCCGGGTTAAAAGCGATTCTCCGCCATGATCCCGACATCATCATGATTGGGGAAATCCGGGATGCCGATACGGCGCAAATCGCCGTGCGAGCAGCGTTGACCGGACACCTTGTGTTTTCGACCATCCATGCCCGGCATTCAGTCGGATGCCTGCACCGGCTTCGGGACTTGGGCATTTCTTTTGAAGATATGTCCCAAACACTGATTGCCGTTTCCGCACAGCGCATTATCCCGGTGTATTCGGATATGGAAGACCCCGAACTGTCGTACCGGGCTTTGTATGAAATTCTGCACGGCGACCGGCTGGACGAAGCGCTGGAATCCGCAAAAAGCCAGAAAAGCTATTCCTTGCCGGAGCATTTGTCTTTCGGCGGACAGATTCGGGAAGGAGTGAAAATTGGTGCGATTGAAGCTTCCTATGAAATCAAGCCGAATTCCTCTTCGTGACCGGGAACATTTCCTGAGCCGCCTCGCGGTCTTGATGAAAGAAGGCTATTTGCTGCCGACGGCGCTCACGCTGCTCTTGCCGATGCATACCACGAAGACTGAAGAAGCTTTAACCGGCATGACAGGCATCCTAAAAGGCGGCGGCAATGCCGCAGAAATTCTGAAGTTTCTCGGTTTTAAAGACCAGGTGCTGTTTCCCGTGGAAATCGCGGAGCACCACGGCCGCCTGGCGGAATCCATTGAAAGCATTGCTAAAAGCTTCGCCCGGACAGAAGGCGTCCAGAAAAAGCTGCGCAACATCATGGTGTACCCGGTTTCGCTGCTGCTGTTCACATCGGTGCTGTTCCTGTTTTTCCGCACGAATTACGTTCCCAATTTAACTGAATTGATGGAGTCTTTGCAGTCAGGGGAAGAATCGAGCGGAGTTCCGACCTATCTATTAAACTTGCCTGATCTGTTTATCGGCGTTTTCGCTGCCATCGGAATTACCACCGCTGTTTTTTGGGCTGTCCTTCAAAAGCAGTCCGTCGAACGGCAAATTGCTTGGCTCCTGAAGTTTCCGCTGCTCCGCAAATTCATGCGGCTGTATTGGTCGCATCTTTTGGCAAGGGAGCTGGGAACGCTTTTGCACAGCGGCATTTCGCTTCAGGAATCACTTCATCTGCTCCAAAACCAGACCTATCATTCCATCATTCAATATATGGCAAAGTCCTGCCACGAAGAAGTGATGACAGGCAATCCGCTTTCAGCGGCGCTTGGCCGCCAAGCTTTTTTCGCCGCTGATATGGCGTCGTTTGTCCAGCACGGAGAAATGACCGGCTACCTTGGAAAGGAATTGATTCTATACAGTGAAGTGCTGATGGAACGCATCGAGCAGCACACGTCCCAATTGCTGCGCGTCATCCAACCGTCGTTTTTTATCATGATTGCCATTTGCATTGTCGGTGCTTATTTGGCGATTCTATTGCCGATGTACAATCTAGTCCACACCATTTGAGGAGGAGAACTATGCGTCTATTAAAAAACCAAAAAGGATTTACATTGATTGAAATGCTGATTGTAATGCTCATTATTACGGTTTTAATCGCCATTGCCATTCCGAACGTCACGAAACAAACGTCAGCGGTCGATGAAAAAGGCTGCAAGGCGTTTGTGCACATGGTGCAGGGCCAAGTGGAATCTTATCGGATGGATGAGAAAAAAGTGCCGACCATTGCCGAATTGGTGTCAGGCGGATATTTGAAAACCGATGAAACCACTTGCCCGAACGGCGATGCGGTGGAGATTTCCACTGAAGGAGTCGTCACATCAAGAGCGTCTTAAAGCAAGGCGGCTTTACTTTGCTTGAAATGCTTTTGGTGCTGGCGATTTTAATGACCGTGATCGGCATCGCCATCCCTTCGTACCGCACCTTTGAAACGGAACAAGAAGAAGACCGTTTTTTTGATCTGCTGCTTCGGGATATTTACTACGCCCAAAGCGAAACGTACCGCAGCAAAACATCCGTTATGGTGGTGTTCCGCGAAAGCGACAAGACGTATGAAGTGATTCAAAACTTCAAAAAGATGCTGCCGGCGAGAAAACTGCCGCCTTCGGTCAGCATCCTAAAAACGAGCAATATCAATGGCGTCTATTTTACGGCAAACGGATCTGTGACAAGCGCGGGTACGATGCGCTTCTCAACGAGCACGGGAGAACGTTCAATGGTCATCCATTTGGGAAAAGGAAGGGTGGTTTTTTCTGAATGAAAACGGATATTCCTGGGCCGAAACCATGTTAAGCCTCTTGATGCTCTTTATGCTGTTCGGCACGTTGCTGCCGGTAATGCAGCAATTGCAGCAGTCGCTCCATATAAAGAAAGAACGCATGATTGCCTTTGAGACGCTCCATGAAGGCGCCAAAGAATTTCGTGCACTTGGGAATGCGGCCGGTGAAAGGCGGGCCGGCGGAGTGGTTTACCGCTGGGAAATGGCGGAGCAGCTGTGTGTGCACTATGAAAATTACAAGCAAGTAGAAAAAACGATATGCATCGAATAAAAACCTGTGATGAAAAAGGCTTTGTACTCTTAAATTCGCTGTTGGAGCTGTCGATTTTGATGATTTTTTTGCCGATTGTCGTGCTGTTTTTCGGATTTATGCTGTCCTTCTCAAAAGAGGCCGAGGCCAAACGCGTGGAATGGCAGTTGTTCAGTGTGGAATTGCAAAGCTATCTGGCGGGAAGCGATTCAGTCGAAATCATCAATAACGGAGGGGGGATCCGCACGGTTCAGCAAAGCGTGGAATACGATATCGAGCTGTATGAACATTCGGTGCGCAAGCAGAAGTTCAGGCAAGGCCATGAAATTATGCTGACGCGCATCAAAAACTGCCGATTTGAGCTGGATGGCCAAAAATTAACCGTCCTTGCAGAATTCTCAAACGGCGCGATCGAGGAGGTTGACTATGTGGTTACACCTCCTTAAGTCCGACAAAGGCGCATTATACCCCGGCACGCTCGTCTTTTTTCTATCGGCGCTCATCCTGCTGTCCCACGGCCTCTCAATCTATTCGGTCCAGTACAAAACATATGATGGATTGGAAAATATGCATAGACATGCTACGATACAACTACTAATGGAAATTAAAACGCAGAAAACGCCGGAGCAGTAGGGGAGTATCGGGTAGAAAGATGAAAAGAATATATTTAGTCGGATTTATGGGCTGCGGCAAAAGTGCGGTGGGCAGAAGGCTCAGTTTTTTATTGAAACTTCCTTTTTACGATATGGATAAGGAGATTGTCCGCCAAACCGGCATGACGATTCCGGAAATTTTCGAGCAGCATGGAGAAGAATATTTTCGGAACCTCGAAACACAGTTTTTGAAAAATCACAGCCATGACAATTGCATCGTTTCAACTGGCGGCGGGGTAGCGCTGCGTGAAGAAAACCGGAAAATTATGCGCGAAACCGGTTTGGTGCTGTTTTTGGATGCGCCTTTTCGGGAGATTTGGCGACGGATCCACAATGATGTGAACCGGCCGATTGTCCGCAACTCGACACGTGAAGAAATCGAAGCTTTGTTCAAATCGCGCTACCGCCATTACAAGGCAGCAGCCCATATCACCATCCGTACAGAATTCCGCACCTTGCGGCAAATTACACAATATGCCGCTTTTCAAGTGAATCGCTTAAAAGGCGAACAATAAATGTTTATATTTATTTATCGTTCGTCTTTTTATGCTCTGCAGAAAATTGTTTGCGCTTCCGCCTAATCAATGTTAGGATATAGTCAAAGTTATACTATTCTGTATAACGGTTTGGACCAAATGTTATGATTTGGGCGGATGAGCGCACGGGGAGAGAACGCGAAAGCGTCGCCGAAGGAGCAAATAACGATAGTTATGAATCTCTCAGGCAAAAAGACTCGTGCAGGACGCATCTCTGGAGAATGCTGCTTTGCAGCTACCAAAGAGGAAAGCCGTAAAGGTAAACTTTCAGGTTCCAGGACAGAGATTTCCCTATTCTATAGGGGAATCTCTGTCTTTTTTTGTGGAATTTGATTATCTGAGGAGGAAGATGAATGGGCGAAATGACAGGGCAATTGCAGCGCACCCCTCTTTTTGAGGCATACGCAAAGTACGGCGGAAAGACGATAGATTTTGGCGGCTGGGAACTTCCGGTCCAGTTTTCGAGCATCAAAGAAGAGCACGAAGCGGTCAGAACGAAGGCCGGCCTTTTTGATGTTTCGCATATGGGAGAAATCCTGGTGACGGGCTCCGGCAGCCTGGAATTTTTGCAGCGCCTGGTGACCAATGACGTTTCCAAAATTCAGGATGGCCAAGCCCAGTACACGGCAATGTGCTATGAAGACGGCGGTACAGTGGACGATTTGCTGATTTACAAAATCAGTGATGCCCATTACTTGCTGGTTGTCAATGCATCCAATATCGAGAAAGATTTTGAATGGATGCAAAAAGCTGTATCCGGCGACGTGAAACTCGACAACCAGTCGGACCAATACGGGCTATTGGCGCTTCAAGGACCGCTTGCCCAATCCGTATTGCAGCGTTTGACAGATGAAGATTTATCGCAAATCAAAGCGTTCCGTTTTAAAACCGATGTCCAAGTCGGCGGGCAGACGGCCATCATTTCCCGGACCGGTTATACAGGAGAAGACGGTTTTGAAATTTACGCAAGCCCGGATGCAGTGGTTGCGCTTTGGGATCAGATCCTTGCTGAAGGACAGGCAGACGGCGTGGTTCCATGCGGATTAGGCGCACGGGACACATTGCGCTTTGAAGCATGCCTGGCACTATACGGACAGGAATTGTCGAAAGATATTACACCGCTCGAAGCCGGCATCAACTTTGTGGTGAAATTGAAGAAAGAATCGGATTTCATCGGAAAAGCTGCACTCGCTGAACAAAAAGAAAACGGCGTACCGCGCAAATTGGTCGGCATCGAAATGATCGACAAAGGAATTCCTCGCCATGGCTATGCGGTTTTTGCAAACGGTGAAAAAATCGGGGAAGTGACCACTGGCACCCAGTCACCAAGCTTGAAGAAAAACATCGGATTGGCTTTGGTTGCTGCTGACTTTGCCGAACTTGGTGTGGAACTGGAAATTGAAATCCGCAACAAACGCCTTAAAGCGACAACAGTCGAAACACCGTTTTACAAACGTTCAAAATAATTTCATTTGAAAAGGGGACAGCACTCCATGAAACATCGATATTTACCAATGACGTCTCAAGACGAAAAAGACATGCTGGACACAATCGGAATCCAATCGATCGATGAATTGTTTGCGGACATTCCTGAAAAAGTCCGTTTTAAAGGCGAATACAATATTAAAGCAGCAAAATCCGAATCTTCTTTGACAAAAGAGCTGGCTCAATTGGCGGCAAAAAATGCCGATTCCAATCGTTTCGCTTCGTTTCTTGGTGCAGGCGTTTACGACCACTACAAACCGATTATTGTGGATCATGTGATTTCGCGTTCTGAGTTCTATACAGCTTATACGCCGTATCAGCCGGAAATTTCGCAAGGTGAATTGCAGGCGATTTTTGAATTCCAGACGATGATCAGCGAATTGACCGGCATGGATCTTGCCAACTCTTCCATGTATGACGGCGGAACAGCGCTTGCAGAAGCAGGCATGCTGACTGCCGGGCATACGCGCCGCAAGAAAATCCTGGTTTCCCGTGCCGTCCACCCGGAATCGCGCGCAGTCGTACGTTCATATGCATTAGGCCAATCAATTGAAGTGGAAGAAATTCCTTTGAAAGACGGCCATACCGATATTGAAGCATTGAAAAACCTGATTGACGATAATGTGGCAGCGGTTATGATCCAATACCCGAACTTCTTCGGCCAAGTGGAAGATTTGTCCGTGTTTGAACCGGTTATCCACGAAGCAGGTGCGCTGTTTGTTGTATCGGCCAATCCATTGGCGCTTGGTGCATTGACGCCTCCTGGAAAATTGGGTGCAGATATTACGGTCGGCGATGCACAGCCGTTCGGAATTGCCGAAGCATTCGGCGGGCCGCATTGCGGATACTTCGCTGTGACAAAGAAATTGATGCGAAAAGTTCCTGGACGTCTGGTCGGTGAAACGACGGATGAAGACGGGCGCCGCGGCTTTGTATTGACCTTGCAGGCGCGCGAACAGCATATCCGCCGCGATAAAGCGACTTCCAATATTTGTTCGAACCAGGCATTGAACGCACTGGCTGCTTCCGTTGCCATGACAGCGCTCGGTAAAGTCGGCACGAAGCAGATGGCGGTGCAAAACATCACCAAAACCTACTATATGAAACAGCAGTTGAAAAATGCCGGATTCGAAATTGCCTTTGACGGCGCCCATTTCAACGAAATTGTTGTCAAAACGAAAGTTCCTGTGAAAGAAATCAATGCCGCTTTGCTTGAAAAAGCCATCATTGGCGGATACGATCTTGGCCGCAGCTACGACGAGCTGGAAGGGCATATGCTCGTTGCAGTAACCGAACAGCGTACGAAAGAAGAAATCGATGCATTTGTGCAGGTAGTTGCTGCAGCAGTGCAGGAAATGGGGGCTACTCATGCATAAAGACAACCAACCGCTCATTTTTGAAATGACGAAAGAAGGCCGCATCGGCTACAGCCTGCCGGATCTTGAAGTTCCGGAAATCGATTTGAAAGACGTTCTGCCGCAAGGCTTGATCCGAGAAGAAGCAGCAGAGCTTCCGGAAGTGTCGGAACTGGACATCATGCGCCATTATACGGCCTTATCAAAACGCAACCACGGCGTAGATTCCGGATTTTATCCGTTGGGTTCTTGTACAATGAAATACAACCCGAAAATCAACGAAACCGTTGCCCGCTTCCCTGGGTTTGCAAATATTCACCCGCTGCAGGAAGAATCGACTGTCCAAGGCGCGATGGAATTATTGTTCGACTTGCAGGAACACTTGAAAGAAATCACAGGCATGGACGAAGTGACGCTTCAGCCGGCTGCCGGCGCTCATGGCGAGTGGACAGGTTTGATGATGATCCGCGCTTACCACGAATCGAGAGGCGACATGAACCGCACCAAAGTGATCGTTCCGGATTCCGCACACGGCACCAACCCGGCATCGGCAACAGTAGCCGGTTTTGAAACCGTTACAGTGAAATCAAATGAACACGGCTTGGTCGATCTTGAAGATTTGAAGCGCGTTGTCGGGGAAGATACAGCGGCCTTGATGCTGACCAACCCGAATACGCTCGGCTTGTTTGAAGAACAGATCCTGGAAATGGCTGCTATCATCCACGAAGTAGGCGGCAAATTGTATTATGACGGCGCGAACTTGAATGCCGTCATGTCAAAAGCGCGCCCTGGCGACATGGGCTTTGACGTTGTCCACTTGAACTTGCACAAAACCTTCACCGGCCCCCACGGCGGCGGCGGACCGGGTTCAGGCCCTGTCGGCGTGAAAAAAGACTTGATTCCATATTTGCCGAAGCCGGTATTGGTGAAATCCGGAGAAGGCTTGACATTCGATTACAACCGCCCGGAATCAATCGGACGCGTCAAACCATTCTACGGCAACTTCGGCATCAACGTCCGTGCCTATACGTATATCCGCTCAATGGGGCCGGACGGCTTGAAAGCGGTAACCGAATACGCAGTGCTGAATGCCAACTACATGATGCGCAAACTGGCGCCTCATTTCGATTTGCCGTATGACCGCCACTGCAAACACGAGTTTGTGTTAAGTGGGCGCCGCCAGAAAAAACTGGGCGTGCGTACATTGGATATGGCGAAACGCCTGCTTGACTTCGGCTACCATCCGCCGACAATCTACTTCCCGTTGAACGTGGAAGAAGGCATGATGATTGAGCCGACCGAAACAGAATCGAAAGAAACGCTTGATGCGTTCATCGATGCAATGATCCAGATTGCGAAAGAAGTGGAAGAAAATCCGGAAATCGTCCAGAATGCTCCACACACAACCGTAATCAAACGCTTGGATGAAACGCAGGCGGCCCGCAAGCCGGTTCTGCGCTACACGAAAGCCGAATAAATTCAAAAAGCCCGCTTGAAAGGATAAACCTTTCAAGCGGGCTTTTTTCTGTTCCATGGCATTAAAAACCGATCGTCGATTCCGGATCTTCCCAATCATTGCGTTCGGTGCGTTTGTTCTGTTTCTGGAGTTCCTGTATGCGTTTGGCATAGCCAGAGTCGCCGTCGTAATGCCAATTGAGTGCAGAACTCATATATAGCTCGTTCAGCTGTGAAATGGACAAGCCTTTTGTCAATTTCGCCATGTCATCGATTTCGTCTTCCGAAAAAATAGATTTGATGTCGAGTTTCCGTAAATACTGCTTGCGCAGCTTTTTGTCGGGCGATGGGATTTCATAAGCGCGGTCAAAGCGTCCGGCGCGGTTGATCAGCGCCGGGTCGATCCGTTCCGGGTAATTGGTCGTACCGATAATGAACAAGCCTTCGCGCGATTGGGTGCCGTCTAGCGTGTTCAGGAAAACCGAGCGGGTGAACTCCGGCATCGAATCGATGTCTTCAATCACGAGAATAGCCGGAGCGAGCCTGGAGACGATCCCAAACACTTCCTGGACGGTGTAGCTGTTCGTATACTCTGTAATCTGCCAGTAGACGACAGGCGCTTCTGTAGAGCCGGTGATGGATTTCACGAGCGTTGTCTTGCCGTTGCCGGGAGAGCCGTACAGCAGGATGCCGCGTTTGAACGGCACGCCGTAGTCTTTAAAGAACTGGCCGCCGTCGCGGAAAAACTCATCAATCGAACGGAAAATGTCCTGTTTCACACCGGCTTCAAGCATGACATCGGCGCGCGAGACAATTGCCATCTCGCCGTAGTTGCGCCTTCTAACCCCTTCTTCCGTATCGACTAGGAATGTGATATTGTTCATCAATGCCTGGCGCAGCATTTCGTTCAAGTCTTCAAGGAAGCGGAACGCGCCGTCGATGGATTTGGCGTAGCATTGAAATTCCGGCCAGCTGTTGTCGGCCGTCGTATAGAAGGGCAATTGCGTCAGCGCGACTTCGTGGGCGGGAAAATAGATCAGCCGGTTGTCAAATGTCTCCTGGATCTTTAAATTGCCGCTGTGCAAATCATCCGGCACATTGCCGATTTTGCCCATCGGACGCGCCTCGTAAACATAAGACAAAGTTTCGTAGGTTAGCTGGCCGTTTTCCATCATATCTAGAAGGTACGTGTGGAGTTGCGTAATCGTTTCAGCGATGTCGATGTGCATCCAGGCGCCAGCGGAACGTTCGTTGAGCTGGGAGAAGATTCGGCCGGATACAGCAGCGATATCCGCGTAATGCGGCAAGGTTTCACGGATTGCGTGGTTGTGCGGGAATAAAATTGTCGGTTTTGTCATGGTTTTCCTCTTTTCTAAAGAATCGAATCGCCTGTTTGGGTAGAAAAAAAGTCTTTCCGGTTTGGAAAGACTTTATGGGTGCATCATTTGGATTTAACTTTGCCGGTCCATTGCTTGAAACCGCCTTGCAATTGATACAATTGGTTATAGCCTTTTTTCTTCAGGAATAACGCGACCCGGCCGCTGCGTGCACCGTTTTGGTCATACAAGTAGACCGGTTTGTCGGAACGGATTTCTTTATAGCGCTGGCGCAATTGGGATTGAGGAATGTTGCGCGCGCCCAGGATGTGCCCGCCGGCAAACTCTTTCGGTTCGCGTACATCGATCAGCTGAGCTTTGCGGTAGCCTTCGATAAATTGTTCTTGTGTTAGATTTGTGACAGCTTTTTTAATTCGGAAATAGGAAATCAGTCCGAAGATGATTGCTATCAGCAGAACGCCTAAGATGATATACAGAAAATCCAATGTTCTTGCCCCTTTCTATTCTCCTTTTATTATAAAAGAAGGAGTGACGGTTATTCAATGCCAATGTTACACTAATTATTGGATTTAGGAGGCGATCTTGTGAAATTTGCAGATTGGTATTTCATAAACTCGGGGCAAAACAGCCCCGCTTTCAATATGGCAATGGATGAAGCGTTATTGGACTGGCACAGCGAAGGGCTGATTCCGCCGGTGATCCGTTTCTACGGATGGAATCCGGCCACTTTGTCGATCGGCTATTTTCAGCGAGTGGAAAAAGAAATTGATATGGATCAGGTTTCAGCGCTCGGGCTCGGTTTTGTTCGCCGACCGACCGGTGGAAGGGGAGTGCTTCATGAGCATGAACTGACATACAGCGTCATTGTATCGGAAGATTACCCGGAAATGCCGGAGACGGTGACAGAAGCTTACCGCGTCATCAGCGGCGGGCTGCTGCAAGGATTCAAAAACCTGGGGCTGGATGCGTATTTTTCAGTGCCCGATACCGACGAAAAACGGGCGGATTTAAAAAAGCCGAAAAGTGCGGTCTGCTTTGATGCACCGAGCTGGTATGAAATGGTCGTTGAAGGAAAAAAAGTGGCGGGAAGCGCGCAGACCCGGCAAAAAGGGGTCATCCTGCAGCACGGAGCCATCTTACTGGACCTGGATGCTGAAAAATTGCTGTCTGTCTTTAAATTTTCGAGTCCCGAATCCGAAGAGGCCATGCGCCGCAAAATTCCGGAAAAAGCGGTGGCGATCAATTCGCTCCGGGAACATCCTGCAACCATTGAAGAATGCGTCGATGCTTTTAAGGCCGGCTTTGAAGAGGCTTTATCGATCCATCTCCATCCTTACATATTGAATGAGGAACAGCTTGCATATGTTAAATCCATAGAAGAGAAAAAGTACGGCAACGATGTATGGAATTTTCGGAATTAAGGAGTCTTTTGGCTCATTTTGAATTCTGGGTCCAATGGAAAAGCTTGCTGCAAGTGGATTTTCAATTGGAAATAATTCCAGCGCAAAATTTTGTTATTCCAAAGAGTTTCAACATCTAGTATCATGGGAAATGTAGTAATACTATATATAGTGTTTGACTCCATATAATACGAAGGAGGAATTGTCAAATGGTTTCTGTTACACAAACTCAATACACATTAGATCCACATTCTTTAAACACCGACATTCAAGCGTTTCCGCAAGTGCATGCGATTACTCCTGACATGAAAATTACACATAAAGGGGTATCCCGCCTCGTCATGATCGACCGGTATTCATTCAAAGATACGGAGAAAAAGACGCTTAAAGCCGGCGACTTCGTCGTCTTGACCGTCAAAGAAGATCCGAAATTCCCGGCTCGCGGCCTTGGCTATATCGTTTCAATCGATAAAGCCGCAAACACTGCAAAAATCTGGATCGAAGAAGATTACCGCAGTGCGATCGACAAGGAAAGCGAACAGGAAAGCGGAATCGTCAACCGTACGTTGGATGTCATTGAAAAGCCGCTCGAAGTCTATTACGAGCAAATCGCAAAACGCAACGCAACGGGTCTGGCATCTGTTGAAACGACTCCGGAAAAACGCCAGGAATGGTTCGAGAAATTCTACCAGCAATTGGTCGGATTGAAGTTCATTCCAGCTGGGCGCGTTCTATACGGAGCAGGAGCAGATACGGATGTAACGTATTTCAACTGTTACGTAATGCCGTTTGTGGCGGATTCACGCGAAGGAATTTCGGATCACCGCAAACAAGTAATGGAAATCATGTCTCGAGGCGGCGGAGTCGGAACAAACGGTTCGACGCTGCGTCCGCGCAACACATTGGCGCGGGGCGTCAACGGAAAATCTTCCGGTTCGGTTTCATGGCTCGACGACATTGCAAAATTGACTCACTTGGTAGAGCAGGGCGGTTCGCGCCGCGGCGCCCAAATGATCATGCTTGCCGACTGGCACCCGGATATTGCGGAATTCATCATTTCAAAAATGCAGAATCCCCGCATCCTCCGTTTCCTGATCGAGAACTCGGAAGATGAAACGATTAAAAAACTTGCGCACAATAAATTGAAATTTAAGCCGCTGACAGAACAGGAAGAAGCCATGTACCAAGGCATCCTGAACTACCGGGCGATTCCGGGGATGGGTGGATTCAATGAAAAAATCATGCGCGACGCTGAAACGAAGCTGCGCGATGGCGGCACGTATTCCGTCCATAACGAAGAGTTCCTGACAGGCGCCAATATTTCCGTGACCTTGACGGATGATTTCATGAAAGCGGTGGAAGAAGATGCAGATTTCGATTTGCGCTTCCCGGCTGTTGAGTCGTACTCAAAAGAAGAAATGGCCGTCTACAACGAGCAATGGCATGAAGTAGGCGATGTGCGCGAATGGGAAAGATTAGGCCATAAAGTCCGCACTTACCGTACGATGAAAGCTCGTGAACTGTGGAATTTGATTAATGTTTGTGCGACTTACTCAGCAGAACCCGGCATTTTCTTCATCGATAATGCCAACGAAAAAACAAACGCGAAAGCATACGGCCAAAAAGTTGTTGCGACAAACCCTTGCGGTGAGCAGCCGCTTGCGCCTTATTCCGTTTGTAACTTGGCAGCAGTCAACTTGGCGCAATTTGCCGACCCGTCAACTAAGCAAGTGGATTTTGAAGCATTGAAAGAAACAGTGCGCGTCGGTGTCCGCATGCAGGACAATGTGATTGATGCGACTCCTTACTTCCTTGAAGAAAACCGTGTGCAGGCTTTAGGTGAGCGCCGTGTCGGACTTGGGGTTATGGGCCTTGCGGATCTTCTCATTTACTGCGACAAAGAATACGGTTCGCCTGAAGGCAACGAATTGGTCGATGAAATCTTCAAGACCATCGCTGTGGCAGCCTACGAGCAGTCGACGGAGCTTGCAGTGGAACGCGGAAGCTTCCCATTCCTAGTCGGCAATACCGACGAAGAAACAGCAGCGCTTCGGAAAGCATTCACGGAAACCGGCTTTATGCAAGGCATGCCGGAAGAAGTCCGGGAAAGAATCCTGGAAAACGGCATCCGCAACTCGCATTTATTGACAGTTGCTCCGACTGGATCAACCGGTACTATGGTTGGCGTATCGACCGGCCTTGAACCTTATTATTCCTTCACTTACTACCGCAGCGGGCGTCTCGGCAAATTCATCGAAGTGAAAGCCGACATCGTGCGCGAGTACTTGAAAAATAATCCGGAAGCGGATGAAGAAAACTTGCCAAAAGCTTTTGTCACTTCAATGGACTTGGCTCCTGAAGCGCATGCGGATGTGCAGTGCATTATCCAGCGCTGGATCGATTCATCCATTTCGAAAACGGTCAACGCACCGCGCGGCTATACAGTCGAGCAAGTGCAAGGCGTCTACGAGCGCTTGTACAAAGGCGGAGCAAAAGGCGGCACAGTTTATGTCGACGGCAGCCGTGATTCACAGGTATTGACGCTGAAAGCGGAAGAAAATACGTTTGAAGAAAGCCATCCGGAAGAAGTCAAAGGAAAACGGCCAATCGTCCTTATTGATACCATTCAGGATCTGCGTTCGACAAATGTCACCATCGGCTCTGAAGTGGGCGACACATGCCCGGTTTGCCGCAAAGGGACAGTTGAAGAAATGGGCGGCTGCAACACTTGCACCAACTGCAACGCTCAACTGAAATGCGGATTATAATAAGAAAAGCGTAAGCGACCGTATAGATTCGACAGGGATAAGACGCTCAGGCGTAGCGGCGTGATTTAAGCCGCGGCGCCAGAGCGGCTTATGACCCGAGAATCTGGGAGCTGGAGTCTGGACATTAGAATACTTTAACTATAGATTGTTTGAGAAATAAGGGCATGTGCTTTTTAATAATCTAGAAAACGCGACGGCTTCGGCCGCCGCGTTTTTTTTATGGGAAAAACTGAAAGGCGCTACAGTTAGTTCGATTTCAGCATCCGGTAACAGGTTCGACTCAAAATTTATTATGAAAAAGCCCATTTTTTTAATAAATGTATAAAGCTACATAAGGGTAAGTTCAGATAAAAACAAAAGAAGCAAAACAACAAACGCAAACAGCCATTAATGAAATATTTGCTCTCTTAATTTAAGCGGTATGGTAAAATAATGAAGACTGCAAAGGGAAGGAGTGGGGAAATGAAAGTTTTGTGTTTGAATGGGCCGAACTTGAATCGCCTCGGGAAACGCGAGAAAGAAGCATATGGCACCTTTACGCTCGATGAGCTCGAAGCAGACTTGATGGAATTTGCGGAGAATAACGGCATCAACTTGATGTGCATGCAGTCGAACCATGAAGGCGAATTGATCGACTGGATCCACATGGCGGCTGACGACGGGACGGAAGGAATTGTCTTGAATGCCGGCGCCTATACCCATACCAGCGTCGCCATCCGTGATGCCATTGCCGCCGTTCAGATTCCAATCATTGAAGTACATATTTCAAATGTCTACAAACGCGAAGAATTCCGCCAGCATTCGTTTATCGCTCCGGTAGCGGCCGGACAGATTACCGGGTTCGGCCAGGACGTTTATAAGCTGGCGTTGCACGCACTGCTATTAAAACAAGCGAGAGGATGACTCCATTGA
This sequence comes from Planococcus liqunii, assembly GCF_030413595.1. Classification (NCBI taxonomy): domain Bacteria; kingdom Bacillati; phylum Bacillota; class Bacilli; order Caryophanales; family Caryophanaceae; genus Planococcus; species Planococcus liqunii. The sequence continues at coordinate 1,686,653 of NZ_CP129238.1, forward strand.
AATTACAAAAATTGCGCAAGGAAATGGAACAACAGCAAATCGAGGCGTTGTTGATTACAAGCCAGTACAATCTTCGCTACATAACTGAATTCACCGGTACCGCCGGACTGGCTCTCGTCACCCAGCACAAAGCATATTTCATCACCGATTTCCGCTACACGGAACAAGCTGGGGAACAAGTCAAAGAGTTCGACGTCGTGCAGGCCAAAACGAATTTATTGGAAGAAGCAGCAGAACTGGTGAAAAACCTTGCCGTGAAATCCCTGGCTTTTGAAAAAGATTACGTGACCTATGCAGCATTTCTGGATTATGAGGCCAAAATCGAAGCGGAATTACAACCGGTCAGCGGCTTGATTGAAAAAATCCGGATGATCAAAACTTCGGAAGAAGTAAATATTTTGAAGGCGGCAGCAAAAATTGCAGATGATGCTTTTGAACATATCTGCAAATTCATCAAAGTCGGCCAGACCGAACTGGAAATTTCGAACGAACTTGAATTCTTCATGAGAAAGCAAGGAGCCACCTCTTCTTCATTCGATACGATTGTCGCATCGGGCCTTCGATCCGCTTTGCCGCACGGCGTAGCCACGGAGAAAAAGATCGAAAGCGGTGATTTCATTACGCTGGACTATGGTGCTCTGTACAACGGCTACATTTCGGATATCACGCGCACGGTGGCGGTTGGAGAACCTTCCGATAAACTGAAGGAAATTTATCAAGTGGTCTTGGATGCGCAAGTTTTGGGTGTTGAAAAAATCGGGCCGGGCATGACGGGCATCGAAGCAGATGCCATAGCACGCGACTACATCAAATCAAAAGGCTATGGCGAAGCATTCGGCCATTCAACGGGGCATGGCATCGGACTTGAAGTGCATGAAGCACCTGGGTTATCATTTAAATCGCAGACAGTTCTAGAGCCAGGAATGGCTGTAACCGTGGAACCGGGAATATATCTTCCGGGAATTGGCGGAGTTCGCATCGAAGATGATATACTGATAACTGAGTCAGGAAATGAACGATTAACTCACTCCACGAAAGAGCTACGCATTTTATAACAAACGGAGGAACTTACATGATTTCAGTAAACGATTTTAAAACAGGTGTAACAATTGAAGTGGATGGCGACATCTGGCGCGTAATGGAATTCCAGCACGTGAAGCCAGGAAAAGGCGCAGCTTTTGTCCGCACGAAATTGCGCAATTTGCGTTCAGGCAACGTCAACGAGAAAACGTTCCGTGCCGGCGAAAAAGTGGCGAAAGCCCAAATCGACAACCGGAAAATGCAGTATTTATACGCAAATGGGGATACTCATGCATTCATGGATACCGAAACATATGACCAAATCGAGTTGCCCGAGAAAAGCATTGAGTATGAATTGAAGTTCCTTCAGGAAAACATGGAAGTCCAAGTCATCCAATTCCAAGGCGAAGTGCTCGGCGTTGAACTTCCGAATTCAGTGGTGCTTGAAGTTGCAGAAACAGACCCAGGCATCAAGGGAGATACGGCAAGCGGCGGCTCAAAACCGGCTACTTTGTCGACTGGCCTTATTGTCCAAGTGCCTTTCTTCATCAATGTAGGCGACAAACTGATCATCAACACAACCGATTCTTCTTACGTTTCACGCGCACAGTAAGCTCGTGCACTGAAGTTGGTTAAAAAAGTGGCCTCTTCAAAAGAGGCCGCTTTTCCAATTGCCGAATGGCTATTTCATTTTGTCAGGAAAAAGTCTAAAATGGAGTAGATGCATACACCATACATAAAGGGGAGTAGAACAAAATGAAAATCCAAGAAATCAGAGAAATTATTAAACTGGTGGATAATTCATCAATCGATGAGTTCACCTACGAATCCGAAGGTACAAAAGTGAAGCTGAAGAAAAACAGCGGCGAAACAAATGCGGCGCCACAATCAGCAGCACCAGCCCAATCGGCACCTGCAGCAGCACCAACAGCGCCGGCACCGGCTTCAACGCCAGCTCCAGCTGCAAAACCGGAAGAACTGATTTCAGAGGAGACTCCTGAAATTCCAGCCCAGCAAGATGAAAATCTACATAAGATCTTATCGCCGATGGTCGGCACGTTTTACCAATCACCCTCACCGGAAGAAGCGGCATATGTTCAGCCAGGATCGAAAGTTTCTGCTGATCAAGTGGTCTGCATCGTAGAAGCGATGAAGCTGTTCAACGAAATCGAAGCGGAAGTGGATGGGGAAATTGCTGAAATTCTTGTAAAAGATGGCCAGCTAGTTGAATACGGTCAGCCTCTTTTCCTCGTAAAAGCTAACTGAGGAGGAGAAAGCTATGAAAAAAGTGTTAATTGCAAACCGCGGTGAAATCGCTGTACGGATTATCCGTGCCTGCAAAGAAATGGATATCGAAACGGTAGCGGTATATTCAGAAGCGGACAAAGAAGCGCTTCACGTAGAATTGGCGGATGAAGCATACTGCATCGGACCCAAACTATCTAAAGACAGCTATTTGAACTTCTCTAACATTATTTCCGTAGCGAAATTGACCAACTGCGACGGCATCCATCCGGGCTATGGCTTTTTGGCGGAAAATGCAAGTTTTGCGGAGCTCTGCGAAGAATGTGACATCATGTTTATCGGGCCTACTTCTGCTGCGATTTCCAAAATGGGAACTAAAGACGTAGCACGGGAAACGATGCGCCTCGCAGGCGTACCGGTTGTGCCCGGCTCTACCGGCATCGTCGGCAGTGAAAAAGAAGGCCTTGAAATTGCTGAAGAAATCGGTTTCCCAGTCATCATCAAAGCTACAGCAGGCGGCGGAGGCAAAGGCATCCGCGTGGCGCGCGACCGCGATGATTTTATTACGGGGCTTCGGATGACACAAAAAGAAGCAGCGGCGGCTTTCGGCAATCCAGGCGTCTATATTGAAAAGTTCATTGAAGATTTTCGCCATATTGAAATTCAAGTGCTGGCTGACTCGTACGGCAATGCCGTCCATTTGGGCGAGCGCGACTGTTCGATTCAGCGCCGGATGCAAAAACTGGTAGAAGAAGCGCCGTCTCCGGCATTATCTCCGGAACTCCGTGCGGAAATGGGCGACGCAGCTGTAAAAGCGGCTTTGGCTGTTGACTACCGCGGCGCCGGAACGGTCGAATTCATTTTCGATGCAGTTAACCAGAAGTTTTATTTCATGGAAATGAACACACGTATCCAGGTGGAACACCCGGTGACCGAAATGATTACAGGCATTGACTTGATTCAGCAGCAATTGAAAGTGGCTTCAGGCGAAACCTTGGCGTTCGGACAAGAAGACATCACGTTCAAAGGCTGGTCGATCGAATGCCGCATCAATGCAGAAAATCCAGCGAAAAACTTTATGCCGTCTGCAGGGAAAGTGACGATGTACTTGCCGCCGGGCGGCCTTGGTGTACGCGTGGATTCTGCGATGTATCCAGGCTACAGCATTCCGCCTTACTATGATTCGATGGTAGCGAAGCTGATCACTTTTGCGGATACGCGTGAGGAAGCGGTCGCCAAAATGAAACGCGCACTCGATGAATTTGTTGTCGAAGGCGTTCATACGACCATTCCGTTCCACTTGAAACTGATGGATCATGAAGTGTTTAAATCAGGGGACTTCAATACGAAATTCCTTGAAAAGTACGACGTTCTAGGATCCTAAGGGAGGAACTCATCATGGCAGAAAAAACAGCCCCTTATTTGCAAATGAAAGCAAGCGGCAAACAGCATTTAGGGAATATCGAAGTGGCGCCGGAAGTGCTGGAAATCATCGCCAGCATAGCGGCGACTGATATCGAAGGCGTGGCCAGCATGCAGGGCAACTTTGCTTCCGGTGTAGCAGAACGCCTTGGAAAGAAAATTCATGGCAAAGGCGTCAAGACCGATCTGACAGAAGAAGGATTGATGATTGACATCTATTGTGTCGTGAAATACGGCGTTTCGATTCCGCAAACCGCTTTGAAGCTGCAGGAACAAGTAAGGCAGACCCTGGAAAATATGACGTCTCTTCAAACGCAGGAAGTCAACGTCCATATTACCGGTGTTCAATTCGAAACCCAGCAGACCGAAGAGTAAAGCGCGCTTTACACGGATTGGGCTAAACGAAAACAAAAGCATGCGCTGTCCACCAAGCCTGATAATCGGCTTGGCGGACAGTGCTTTCTTTTTGCAGAATTCCGTTTTGGAAACTTGCCGATGAAAAACCACGCTAACATTGCGCCTTCCGATAATTATCGAAACATTTCAAACATGGAAGTTCGGGTGCATTACCTGTATAATGGGGGATAATTAGTGTGAAAAGGAGACCGGATATTATTATGAAACGACATGAAGCACGCGAAAAGGCGCTCCAGACTTTATTTCAAGTGGATGGAACGGAACTAACGATTGCAGAAGCCACCGAGCACGTAATGGGACTGGAACGCGATAATTTTTATGATTTGCTTGTCCAGGGGACGCATACCAACATGGAGGCAATCGACGAAAGGCTAAAAGGGCACTTGGAGCACTGGACGCTTGAACGCCTGCCGAAAGTGGAACGGACCATCTTGCGCATGGCAGTTTTTGAATTGGCTTATATGGAAGATGCACCGGCCAGCGTCGTTATGAACGAAGCGATTGAACTCAGCAAAACGTTTGGAGACGACAAGTCAAGCCGCTTTGTCAACGGGGTATTATCGAAATTCACAGACGAACTAGCAAATTGAATTGGAGGAACTACAGTGACTGCGACAACAATAGACGGTAGAGCAGTAAGCCAAAAAATCAAAGAGCAAGTAAAAACGCGCGTGGAACGATTGAAAGAACAAGGAGTTATTCCCGGTCTGGCAGTAGTGCTGGTCGGCGAAGACTCCGCTTCCCATACATATGTCAAAAACAAAAAGAAAACATGTGAAGCCCTGGGCATGCGTTCGGATTTGCATCAATTTCCGGATACCTTGACAGAAGCGGAACTGCTTTCGACCATTGAAGAATTGAATAACGATTCTAATATCCATGGAATCCTGGTGCAGCTGCCGCTGCCGGCGCAGATTGATGAATTCAAAGTGATTTTGGCCATCGATCCGGCAAAAGACGTAGACGGCTTCCATCCGATTTCAGTCGGCAATATGATGATCGGCAAAGAAGCTTTCTTGCCTTGCACACCGCACGGCATCATGAAACTTCTCGAACATTACGATATCAATCCAGCCGGAAAACATACCGTTGTCATCGGCCGCAGCAATATTGTCGGCAAACCGGTCGGGCAATTGATGCTTCAGAAAGATGCGACAGTTACCTACTGCCATTCCAAAACAGCCGATTTGGCTTCTTTTACGAGACAAGCGGATATTCTGGTTTCTGCAATCGGCAGAGCCAAATTAATTGACCAAAGCTTCATTAAACCGGGTGCAGTCGTTATCGATGTTGGCATGAACCGGGATGAAAATGGAAAATTATGCGGAGATGTCGATTTTGCGGATGTATCCGAAACCGCTTCTTTCCTTACCCCGGTTCCTGGAGGCGTTGGCCCGATGACCATTGCGATGCTGATGGAAAACACGGTCCAATCGGCTGAAAATGGGCTTCAGAAAGACAAAAGCGCTGAAACGATGTAAAATGAATAAAAAAGAAGCTGTTTTTCGAAAGAAAGACAGCTTTTTAATTTCTAAGATTGGGGTTGAAATCTTGTCGAGCGACCCGTATTTATCCGTAAAGGCATTAACCAAATACATAAAAAAGAAATTTGATGCGGATCCCCATTTGCGTGATGTCTACGTCAAAGGGGAATTATCAAATGTGAAAATCCATACGAGCGGACATATTTATTTCACATTGAAAGATAATTCATCCCGGCTGCCGGCTGTCATGTTTGCGGCCAATGCCCGGACCGTGAAGTTCAAACCGGAAAGTGGAATGACTGTGCTGATCCGTGGTGATGTCACCGTCTATGAAGCTTCCGGCCAATACCAGCTGTATGCCCAATCAATGCAGGCAGATGGCATCGGGGACTATTACCTGGCTTTTGAGCAGCTGAAAGAAAAGCTGGCAAAAGAAGGCCTGTTTAATGCTGTACATAAAAAGCCTTTCCCGCGTTTTCCAGAAAGAATCGCTGTCGTTACAGCGCCCACAGGGGCCGCGGTGCGCGATATCTGCATCACGCTTAACCGGCGGTATCCGCTGGCGAAAATTGTGATATACCCGACTTTGGTGCAAGGGGCGCAGGCCATCCAGTCGATTGTCCAATCCATCCAGGCAGCCAATAAAGCGGATTACGACGTCATGATTGTCGGGCGTGGCGGCGGTTCGATTGAAGACTTGTGGGCGTTTAACGACGAAGCTGTAGCGCGGGCGATTTTCCAGTCGCGCATTCCGATCATTTCGGCAGTTGGCCATGAGACCGATACGACGATTGCCGATTTTGTTGCAGATCTTCGGGCAGCAACTCCGACGGCTGCAGCGGAATTGGCGGTGCCAAGCAAAGCCGAATTGCTCGAACGGCTGCTGAGCTACCGCACCGGCATGTACCGGATGGCTTCCAATACGATCGCAAAAGAAAAAACGGCGCTTAACCGTCTGACTTCATCGATGCCGTTTGCTTATCCAGACCGTTTATACCGCCCGTTTATCGAGCGGGTCGAACGGGCAACGGATTCCTTGCAGCGTGAAGTGATCCAGACTTACAGGCGCTCAAGAGAGCAGCATGCTTACCTGGACAGACAATTGGCGGGCAGAAGCCCGGAAAATTTGATCAAGCAATCCGCAAGCGAACTGGATCATCTGCAAAGAAGGCTAGACAGCCTGATGGGCCAATCTTTGCAAAACCGTACCCAGCAGCTGTCTTCTGCTATGCGGACACTTGATGCCCTAAGCCCATTGAAAATTATGGACCGCGGCTATTCAATTTCATACAAAGGCGGGCAAGTCATCAAAAGTGTCAGCCAGGTTGAAGAAGGCGAAAGTCTGACCATTTCAATGAAAGACGGAAAATTGGCGGCGACTGTCACAGAACGCATTTTAACAAGCAAAGGAGAAAACAAAGATGGCTGAAAAAGAAATCATGTTTAACCAAGCGATGGAACAACTTGAAGAAATTGTGCGTCAACTGGAGCAAGGCGATGTGCCGCTCGAAGAAGCGCTGACTTTATACCAAAAAGGAATGGAGCTTTCAAAAGTTTGCCATGACAAGCTGCAAAGTGCGGAAAAACAACTGGTGACCATGATGAAGGACGGCAAAGAAGTGTCGGTTGACATAGAAACGGAAGGTACTACGAAATGAACTTAACCCAATTCCGAGCTTATTATGAGCCGCTGATCCAAAAAGAACTGGCGGATTTGATTGACGCCCTGTCTATTCCGGCTTCATTGAAAGAGTCCATGCACTACTCCTTGCAGGCGGGCGGAAAAAGAATCCGGCCCATTTTACTGTTGGCCGTTCTCCACGAACTGGGCGGAGAGCATCCGGAAGCACTGAAAGTGGCTGCGGCCATTGAAATGATCCATACGTATTCGCTGATCCACGATGATCTGCCAAGCATGGACAATGATGACTTGCGGCGCGGCATGCCGACCAACCATAAAGTGTTCGGCGAAGCTATAGCGATTTTAGCAGGTGATGCTTTAATCACTTACAGCTTTGGTGTAGTGGCGAGGCTGCAGCATGTCTCGAGCGACGACAAAATCCAATTGATCGATTTGATGAGCGTTTCTGCAGGGGCAGAAGGAATGGTGGGCGGGCAAGTGCTCGACATCGAAGGCGAAGAAAAGAAATTGACGCTTGAGGAACTTGAACAAGTGCACCGCTTAAAAACGGGGGCATTGCTGACTTACAGCATCCTCGCAGGAGCCATTCTCGGAAAAGCCACTCCCGAAGAAATGCTGGCACTCAGCCGGTTCGGCGAACATTTGGGCCTCGCATTCCAAATCCAGGACGATATATTGGACGTCACAGGAACATCGCAGGAACTGGGCAAAACTGCAGGCAAAGACGAATCGAGCGAAAAAAGCACATATCCGAGCTTGTTGACTTTGCCGAAAGCAAAAGAAAAACTGGATTATCATGCTGCCGAAGCGCTTCAAGCCATTCAGGCATTGGGCGTGGAAAAAGGGCTTCTGGAAGAACTGACAGCGTTGATCGTGAAAAGAAAAAACTGAATTTCGGCTCTCGAATTTGTACATTGAGCAGAGATTGATATAATGGAAACAGGCTATTTAATGGAAAAAATTTAAAAAAGGTGTGTGATGGAATGGATCTGCATACGATTACTAGTCCATCTTTCTTAAAAGAGCTGGACAATAAACAGCTCGTTCGTTTAAGTGAAGATATTCGGCGATTTTTAATAGAAAACCTTTCCCGGACGGGCGGCCATATTGGACCGAACCTGGGTGTTGTGGAACTGACAATTGCGTTGCATAAGGTATTTAACAGCCCCGACGATAAATTTATCTGGGACGTAGGGCATCAGTCTTATGTGCATAAAATTTTGACGGGCAGAGCGAGCCAGTTTGATACGCTGCGCCAATTCAAAGGCTTGTGCGGCTTCCCGAAACGCAACGAAAGCGACCACGATGTCTGGGAAACCGGCCATAGCTCGACTTCTTTGTCAGCGGCAATGGGCATGGCAGCGGCGCGCGACATCAAAAAAGCGAAAAACCACGTAATTCCGATCATCGGAGACGGTGCGCTTACAGGCGGTATGGCGTTTGAAGCCCTTAACCACATCGGCCATGAAAAAACCGACATGATTGTGATCTTGAATGACAACGAAATGTCTATTGCGCCAAACGTTGGAGCGATGCACAGCATGCTAGGCAGAATGCGTACAGCAGGCAAATACAATAAAGTCAAAGACGATTTGGAGTATTTGGTGAAGAAAATTCCGGCAGTCGGCGGAAAACTGGCATCTACGGCAGAACGCGTGAAAGACAGCCTGAAATACCTTGTCGTATCCGGCATGTTTTTTGAAGAGCTTGGTTTTACCTATCTTGGGCCGATTGACGGGCACGATTTAGAAGAATTGGAAGACAACCTGCGGTATGCCAAGAAAATCGGCGGCCCGGTCCTGCTCCACGTCATCACGAAAAAAGGGAAAGGCTTTTTGCCTGCTGAAACGGATACAGTCGGCACTTGGCACGGAACTGGCCCTTATAAAATGGAGACCGGCGATTTGGTGAAATCTTCATCAACTGCACCATCTTGGAGCGGACTTGTAGCGGAAACTGTCCGGAAATTGGCGCGCACCGATGAACGAATTGTGGCCATTACACCGGCAATGCCGGTCGGATCTAAACTTGTCGGCTTCGCTTCTGAGTTCCCAGACCGTTTTTACGATGTCGGGATTGCAGAACAGCATGCTGCGACAATGGCAGCAGGCCTTGCAACCCAGGACATGAAACCGTTTTTGGCGATTTACTCGACGTTCCTGCAGCGCGCTTATGATCAGGTAGTCCACGACATTTGCCGCCAGAACTTGAATGTCTTTATCGGCATTGACCGGGCAGGGCTTGTCGGAGCAGACGGCGAGACGCATCAAGGCGTCTTTGACGTTGCGTTTTTGCGGAACTTGCCAAACATGGTCATCATGATGCCAAAAGATGAAAACGAAGGCCAGCATATGGTGCAAACAGCGATTGATTACAACGGCGGACCGATTGCCCTGCGCTATCCGCGCGGAAACGGTTTAGGCGTTCCAATGGATGCGGAACTGAAAGCATTGCCGATCGGTTCATGGGAAGTGCTGGAAGAAGGTACAGATGCGGTCATTTTAACTTTCGGAACCACGATTCCAATGGCGCTCCATGCAGCTGAACAATTGCGTGAGGAAGGCATACAAGCCGAAGTGGTCAATGCCCGCTTTATCAAGCCGATGGACATCAGCATGCTTCACCAGATTTTCGAACGCAATGTCCCGATTGTTACAATTGAAGAAGCTGTGCTGCAAGGCGGATTCGGCAGTGCGGTATTGGAGTTCGCTGAAGAAAACCAATACCGAGGAGCGGTCATTGACCGCTTGGGCATTCCGGATCAGTTTATCGAACACGGCGATGTGGCCGAATTGATGGATGAAATCCATTTGAACAGCGATGAAGTTGTGCGTGTGGTTAAAAAGCGTGTGAAGCCGGAAACGAAGGCGGAAACGACGGCGCTATGAACAAACCGAAAAAAGAACGGGTAGATGTGCTGCTGGTAGAGCGCGGAATTTGCGAAACACGCGAAAAAGCAAAACGGGCAATTATGGCAGGCATCATCTATTCCAATGAAGTACGGATGGATCGGCCCGGTGAAAAAATCGCCGAAGATGCAGCGCTTCAGATGAAAGGCAATGACTTGAAATATGTCAGCCGTGGAGGCTTGAAACTGGAGAAAGCATTGGCAGAGTTCGACTTGTCCGTCGAAGGCAAACTGATGCTTGATATCGGTTCTTCCACCGGCGGATTTACGGACTGTGCGTTGCAAAACGGCGCTAAGCATTGTTACGCGCTGGATGTCGGCTATAATCAATTGGCTTGGAAAATTCGGCAGGATGAACGCGTTACCGTTATGGAACGCACCAACTTCCGGCATTCCAAACCGGAAGATTTTGCTGAAGGGCTGCCGGAATTTGCGACGATTGACGTCAGTTTTATTTCGCTCCGCATCATTTTGCCGGTCCTTAAGACCATTTTGGTGCCGGGCGGCGATGTCATTGCCTTGGTAAAACCGCAATTTGAAGCAGGGCGCGAATCTGTCGGCAAAAAGGGCATTGTGCGTGATCCGAAAACCCATAAAGAAGTGCTGGCAAAAGTGGCAGGCTTCGCCATCGATGCGGGCTTCCATTTGAAAAACATGTCTTTTTCGCCAATTACCGGCGGAGAAGGCAATATTGAATTTCTGTTCCATCTGCAGTCTGCCGCTGAAGGGCAGGAAATCGCTCCTCTTTCGGCAGAACAGGTGGCAGAAACCGTTAAAGCGGCACATGAAAAACTTTAAACACATTCCAGCGGGATGTGTTTTCTTTTTGGCTTACTGGCTCTAAAAAGAGGATGCCGGGCAAGGCCGCCTTGCCGTTTGGGTTTCCCGTGTGCATTCAGTTCCTTGCTTGTTTTTCGGAAGGATTAAAGGTACGATATTAGACATATAGAATAATTATTCATTCTGGGAGGACAATAAAGTGAACAAAGGCCAACGCCATATAAAAATTCGCGATTTGATTTCCAATCGTGAAATTGAAACGCAGGACGAACTCGTGGATTTATTGAAATCTGCTGGGTATGAAGTAACGCAAGCAACGGTCTCGCGTGATATAAAAGAATTGCATTTGGTGAAAGTGCCGCTGCAGGATGGGCGCTATAAATACAGTTTGCCTGCTGACCAGCGCTTCAATCCGATGCAGAAACTGCACCGGGCATTGACGGATGCTTTTGTCAGCATTGACGGAGCAAGCCACTTTTTGATCATGAAAACATTGCCGGGCAATGCACATGCCATCGGCTCGCTGATCGACCATTTGGACTGGGAAGAAATCCTCGGGACGATCTGCGGAGACGATACGTGCCTGATTATTTGCCGCGACACCGAACAACGGGAAGTGCTGAAACAACGCTTGATCGAAATGCTATAAAAAGAGGTGGATGGGTATGCTGCGGGAACTGGATATACGCAATTTCGCCATTATCGATGCACTGACCGTCAGCTTTACGGATGGATTGACCGTGTTGACCGGGGAAACCGGTGCCGGCAAATCGATCATCATTGATGCGGTGCATTTATTGGCAGGGGGGCGCGGTAGCCAAGAATTTATACGGCACGGCGCTAAAAAAGCAGAAATTGAAGGTCTTTTTTCTTTGGACAATGAAAAACATCCAGTGTTCCGTAAACTGGATGAATTTGGAATAACCTCGAGCGACGGCGATATTTTGCTGCGCCGAGAGCTGAATGATAAAGGGAAAAATGTGTGCCGCATCAACGGGAAACTGGTGACCATTTCGATTCTCCGCGAAGTGGGTGCGGCATTGATCGATATACATGGCCAACATGAAACGCAGGAATTGATGGACGAGAAACAGCATGTCTATTTGCTGGATCAGTTTGCCGGCAAGTCAATTGCCAAAGCAAAAGAAAGCTATTTGAATACCTACGACAAATACTTGAAGCTGAAGCGTGAATTTGCCTCGTACAATGAAAACGAACAGCAGATTGCACAAAAAATCGATTTGCTGACTTTTCAGCTGCGCGAAATCGAAGCTGCTGAATTGGTGGCAGGCGAAGAGGAAGAACTGCAGCAGGAACGCAAAAGGCTGCAGAATTTCAACAAAATCTACGAATCGGTATCCGCGGCCCACGAAGCGATTCAAGGTGAATCGAAAGGGTTGGATTGGGTCGGTTCGGCGATGTCCGAACTCGAACACGCGGCTTCGGTCGACGAAGCGTTCAGCAGCCAGTCGGAAACCTTGTCGAGCGCTTTTTACCAGCTCCAGGATGTCTCCACTGAAATCAAACGCGTGATTGACGACATGGAATTTGATCCGGAACGTTTGAATGAAATTGAACAGCGCCTGACGCTGCTTCAATCGCTGAAACGGAAATACGGGGCTTCGGTAGAAGATATGCTCTTGTATTATGAAACCCAGGTCGATGAACTCGACCGGCTCATCAACCGGGACCAGCGGTTGCAGCTGGACCAGGAGAAGCTGAAAGAACTTACGGAAGACTTGCGGGTTGAAGCGGAAGAATTGACGATTCTTAGAAAAAAAGCGTCCAAACAACTGGGACATGCCATAATGGAACAATTACAGGCTTTGCATATGGGCAAAGCGTCGTTCGAAGTGAACTTCAGTTCGCTTCCGAATGGCCGCTTTGACCGGAATGGCCGCGACATGATCGCTTTTTATATTTCAACAAACCTGGGCGAGCCGCTAAAGCCGTTGACAAAAGTGGCTTCTGGCGGAGAATTGTCGAGAATGATGCTCGCTTTAAAAACGATCTTTTCGAAACACCAGGGCATTACGTCGATCATTTTCGATGAAGTGGATACGGGAGTCAGCGGCCGGGTGGCACAGGCCATTGCCGAGAAAATCGCTGCCATTTCCGTCCATTCGCAAGTGCTGTGCATTTCGCATTTGCCGCAAGTAGCGGCGATGGCGGATCAGCATTTGTTCATCGAAAAGAAAGTGGAAAAACAGCGCACGGTGACCAGTGTCCATGAATTGGATGGCCAGGAACGCACGGAAGAAATGAGCCGCATGCTGTCCGGCGCGGAAATTACGGAATTGACATTGCAACATGCCGAAGAATTGTTGACGTTGGCGCGCGACAGAAAACTGACGATGAGGTAAATTTGCAAGAAGCAGTCATCAGGGGGAGAAAGTTGATGGACAAGATTAAAATTGCAATCGCAGACGATAATCGCGAATTGGTAAAGCTCATGAGTGATTATTTAAGCAGCCAATCGAATATGGAAGTTGTCGCTGTCGCGTATAACGGAAAAACTTGCATTGAAATGCTGAAACAGCACGAAGTGGATGTGTTGGTGCTTGACATCATCATGCCTTATTTGGATGGCATCGCAGTGCTGGATGCCATCAAAGAAGACGGCGAATTGCGGGGGATTGACGTCATCATGCTGTCTGCTTTTGGCCAGGAATCCATTATGAGCCAGGCAGCTGAATACGGTGCTTCGTATTTCATCATGAAACCGTTTGAGACGGAACGGCTGGCCGTTCAAATCAGCCATATTATGCATAAGCGCGAAACTGTGGACAATCCGAAAAACGAAGCAGCTGCAAAGGATGAAGCCATCACCCACATGATCAAAGAAATCGGAGTTCCTCCCCATATTAATGGCTATCTTTTCTTAAAAGAAGCGGTTTCATTGGTGCTGGAAAATCCGGATGTTTTAAACCGGGTCACAAAAGAGCTTTATCCCGGAATCGCCAAACATTTTGACTCGACGCCCCAGCGGGTGGAGCGTTCCATTCGCCATGCCATCGAAGTGGTGTGGAGCCGAAAAGAAACGCAGCACATCTCCAAGCTTTTCGGATACAGCGAAGAGCATTTGGAATCAAAACCGACCAATTCCCAGTTCATTGCAATGGTTGCGGATAGCATCCGGATGGATTCTAATTTATAATTGATGATAAAGAATCCTTGCAATGCAGCTGGCAATTTGTTTTTTCAACTCAGTTCCACCCTCTGCAGAAGTTGCATGCAATCATTCTCTTGATGTGAATTGCCCGGTTGTTTCTTTGGATGTTATAAGAAAAACAAGAAGGGGAGGATTTGCATGAACAGAAGATGGAGTGCGCTTATTGTCGGGGGTGTTTTGGTGTTGGGGGCTTGTGGCCAGGAAGATGCGCAGCCGGCAGAAGAGGAAACCGATGTAGCGGACCATGAAATGGACAAAGGCGACCATAATGCAGATGACGCCGCAAAAGAAGATGAACCCGAATCTTCTTCGGTGGACTCTTCCGATGCGCCTGAAGCAGCAAGCGGCACAGCTTCTCCGCTGATTGCACAAGGGGAAACCACAAGTTTTGTTTTTAACGAAGCCGGTGAATTTCCGCTTCACTGCGATCCGCATCCGACCATGAAAATGACCGTGATTGTGGAAGAAGGGGCATCTACGAGCGGCGAAGCCGCAGTGGAAATGGCGGATTTCGCTTTTAGCGAAACTGAATTGACTGTTGCTCCAGGCACTGTCGTAACGTGGACCAATCAGGATGAAGTTGAGCATAACGTCTCTTTTGACTGACAAAGGTGAAGGATAGGCCGGGACGATTGAACCTGGCCTATTTTCTTTTTACTTCTATCCGGATAGTCGAAAGAATCAATCGGAATCTAATTTTACTGAAAGAAGCTGATAGAGGTGTCCGAAGTAAAAGTATATGCCCATCGCGGAGCTTCCAAGCATGCGCTGGAAAACACGTGGGATGCGTTTCAGAAAGCTTGCGAGCTTCAGGTTGGCATTGAACTGGACGTACAGATTACCAAAGACGGAGTAGTAGTCGTGTTCCACGATGACAATTTAAAGCGCCTTGGCGGCGAAAAACGCAAAATCGAAGAAATTGATTACCAGCACTTAAAAGAAATAAAGATTGGGAAACGATGGAAGCGCCGTTTTTCAGATCTGGAAATTCCGCTTGCTTATGAAGTGTTCCAATGGGCAAAGGAAAAGAATATTCCATTGAATGTGGAAATGAAAAATTCATTTTCGGCCCATCCGAATGGACCGAAAATATTGGCAGCGATGCTCGATGGGCTGGACAATTTTCATGTCTCTTCGTTTAATCCGCAGCTCCTGAAGGAAATGAAGCAATTGATGCCGACAAAAGAAATGGCGTTGATCTTGAAGAAAAGCATGCCTTTAGAAACCCTTCGGCGTATGGATTGGGTAGACAGCATCCATCTCCACAGGAAACTGTACTCGTTGTCTTTTTTGGAAGCTCTCCATGAAATGAAAAAAACCATCCGGGTCTACGGCATCATCGGCTCCGAAGCCGCGATGAAAAAAATCGCGCCAGAGCTAAAAGGAATCATTACGGACCATCCGGAACGGATCACAAAAAAATTGCGTCTAGCCTATAACAGGTAGACGCAATTTTTTGTGATCGTTTATTGTAGTGAATTTCAGATTGTATCTGCCGATATTCCAATAACAGCTGTTACTTCTGGAATCTCTTGGCGACGGTCCCTTTTTTGCGGTCCCGGTTCAACAGGAAGCCTGCAAAAAATCCGATGCCAAGCACCACGAAAATTGTTCCTAATGTAAATTGCATCCACAACGCAGGGTAAGGTTCCAATAGTTTATTGAATAAGGTATCGCGCATCAGTTTTATGCCGTATGCAGCCATAATACCAGGAATCAGCAAAATGATAAATGCGATTAAACGTCCCATGTTTCCACTCCTTCTCTTCTATTGTTTCTAATTCCGTTTTAGTTGTCAAGAAACACATCCTCAGGTACGCTAAAGACAGGTACTGCAAAGAATTGCACAGTAAAATCAGAAAGGTATGAAGGCCATTGCAAAATGTATTGATCATAGGCGGAGGAGCAGGAGGGTCTGCCATTCTCCAAATGCTGCTGGAATCAGACTATATGCGGGTATGCGGCATTGCGGACATTCATCTGGCGGCGCCGGCCGTACAAAAAGCCAAACAATGGGGTATTCCCGTTTCAACCGATTACCGGGATTTTAATAAAGACGATGTGCATATGGTGTTCAATGTGACAGGGAGCGATGAAGTACAGCAGCAATTGCCGCTTCATTTTCCGAAGTCCACCGTTATTATACCGGGGGGCATCGCCAATGTTCTGGTCCGCTTGATCACCGAGAAAGAGCATTTCATTTCGCTATTGAGCGAGGAAAGCCATAAGCAAAACATCATCTTCAACTCGATTGAAGAAGGCATGGTCGGCATTGACCGGAACGGCCATATCAATTTCTTGAACAAAAGCGCTTCCCGCATGCTCGAAGTCAAAGCGGAGCTTGCCATCGGGCGGCCGATCCATGAATTCATCACGGCCAGCGAACTGCCGCACACTTATGAAAGCGGGCGTACGGAACTGAACCGGGAGCTGGTTTTGCCAAACGGCGCTAAAATTGTTTCCTCCCGTTTTCCGATGGTCGATGAACACGGCGAAACGATTGGTGCGTTTGCTGTCTTTAAAGATATTTCAGAAGTGGTGTCGCTGGCAGAACAGATTACGGATTTGAAAGAAGTCCAGACGATGCTGCAAGCCATCATCCAATCGAGCGATGATGCTATATCGGTCGTCGATGAAAACGGCAACGGCTTGTTGGTGAATCCGGCCTATACCCGCATCACCGGCCTTCAAATGGAAGAAGTCATCGGCCAGCCGGCGTCTGCGGATATATCCGAAGGAGAAAGCATGCATTTAAAAGCGCTCCAAACGCGAAAGCCTTATCGGGGCGTCAATTTAAAGGTTGGCCCGGCAAACCGGGAAGTGATCGTCAATGTTGCGCCGATTATCGTAGACGATAAATTGAAAGGCAGTGTCGGGGTCATCCACGATACAACCGAAATCCGCTCGCTGATGAAAGAATTGGACCGGGCAAGAAGCATTATCCGGACGCTTGAATCGAAGTATACGTTCGACGACATCGTCGGATTGAGCCCGGAAATGCAATTGAGCCTCCAGCAAGCTAAACTGGCTGCGCAGACGCTTGTAACGGTGTTATTGCGCGGCGAATCCGGGACGGGCAAAGAATTGTTCGCCCATGCCATCCACAGTGCGAGCGAGCGGAAATACAATAAATTCGTCCGGGTGAATTGTGCCGCATTGACAGAGGAATTATTGGACAGCGAATTGTTCGGCTATGAAGAAGGCGCGCTGCCCGGCATAAAAAGCGGCGAAAAAAGAGGCTTGTTCGAAGAAGCCAATAACGGCAGTATTTTCCTGGATGAAATCGGAGAATTGTCGCCGGCGATCCAAAGCAAGTTGCTGCGTGTACTGCAAGAACACGAAACGCTCCGGATTGGCAGTACGACGCCGATTCCAGTAAATGTGCGCGTTATTGCTTCCACCAATGCCAATATGGAAAAAGCTTTGCTGGAAGGCACTTTCCGCGAAGATCTGTATTACCGGCTAAACCGGATGCCGATTTTGATTCCGCCGCTGCGGAAACGGAAGCAGGACATTCCGAGAATCGCGGACCGGCTTTTGCTCAAGTTGAATCAGGAGTATGGACGCAACGTGGAGACAGTCACGGACAAAGCGCTGCAATTGCTGCGCCTCTACGATTGGCCGGGCAATGTAAGGGAACTCGAAAACGTCTTGAGCCGGGCGATGATTTTCATGCAGATGAACGATAAGGTCTTGACTGAAGAGCATATTCCCTTAAACATGATCAAGTCTCCGGAAGCGAAGCACGAAGTGACCTTCGAGTCATCAGTGCCGCTGCAGGAACAGCTTGATACGATTGAAAGAGGAATTCTTCAACATGCCTTAAAGCAGTTTAATGGCAACAAATCCAAAACTGCCAAGCAACTCGAGATATCATTGCGAACCCTGTATTACAAACTCGAGAAATACGGTCTGTCTTAAGCCATTTGCAAATTCTTGCAGGGTTTTGCAAGAATTTGCAAGGTTTTTTAGTTAATAATGGCAATAAAGCGCTTACAACCCTTATATTCCGTGCTTTTTTCTGTTTTAATTAGAAAGGAATGAGGTGTTGAAAGTGGTTACATTAACTCAATTAATGGATGAAATTTCTGTGGAAGCAGAACATACCGTAGCAGTCGCCGCAGCAGCAGACTTTGAAGTGCTTAAAGCTGTCAGTGTGGCAGTGGAACGGAAATTTGCGGATTTCCGGCTGTATGATGATGAAGCCAAATTGAAGAAAATGATCCATACCGACTTTCCCCATCTGATTGATCATCCGAAAATTAAGGTCTATCACGCTGCAGGGGCTGACCAGGCAGCTGAACAAGCGGTTAAATCGGTGTACATAAACGATTCAAACGTGCTGATGAAAGGCCAGATCCCAACCGCCATTCTGATGAAGGCGGTGTTAAACCGGGATTTCGGCTTGAGGACAGGAAATATCTTGTCACATGTGGCTGCTTTTGAAATTCCCGGTTATGACCGCTTGCTGTTTATCACCGATGCCGGAATGAATATCAATCCGGATCTGCAGCGAAAAGCTCAAATCATACAAAACGCCGTTCAGGTTGCACAATCCGTCGGCGTCACCAAGCCGATTGTAGCGCCGCTTGCTGCGATAGAAGTCATCAATTCGGCAATGCCTGCTACACTTGATGCAGCGGCACTGGCTGCAATGAACAGGCGTGGCCAAATAACCGATTGCGTCGTCGATGGGCCGCTTGCCCTCGACAATGCCATTTCGATCAATGCGGCAAAACATAAAGGGATTTCCGGCGATACCGCCGGAAATGCAGATATCCTGCTTGTCCCGAATATCGAGTCCGGCAATATCCTATACAAATCATTGGTGTATTTTTCAAAAGCGAAAGTCGGCGGGCTGATTGCGGGGGCCAAAGCGCCCATTGTCTTAACTTCACGCGCCGACAGTGCCGAAAGCAAACTGTATTCGCTTGCATTGGCACTTCGCTCGTCCAACATTTAACGAACATACTAGGAGGAACTAACAATGGCTATTTTTGACAAAATGGAACAACACGATTATGAGCAATTGGTTTTCTGCCAAGACAAAACTTCAGGACTTAAAGCAATTATCTGCATCCACGATACAACTCTTGGGCCAGCACTAGGCGGCACGCGCATGTGGAACTATGCAACAGAAGAAGAAGCGATTGAAGATGCGATCCGTTTGGGGCGCGGCATGACTTACAAAAATGCGGCAGCCGGCTTAAACCTTGGCGGCGGCAAAACCGTTATCATCGGAGATCCGTTGAAAGACAAAAACGAAGAGATGTTCCGCGCTTTCGGCCGCTTTGTCCAAGGCTTGAACGGCCGTTACATCACAGCTGAAGACGTAGGCACTACAGTTGCTGACATGGACTTGATCCGTGAAGAAACTGATTTTGTCACTGGCGTTTCGCCGGCATTCGGTTCTTCAGGAAATCCATCTCCGGTAACAGCTTACGGCGTCTATAAAGGAATGAAAGCTGGCGCTTTGGAAGCATTCGGCGACGATTCACTTGAAGGCAAAACAGTAACAGTTCAAGGCGTCGGGAACGTAGCTTACACACTTTGCAAACACCTTCACGAAGAAGGCGCAAAATTAATCGTATCAGACATTAACGAAGAAGCTGTCCAGCGCGCAGTAAATGATTTCGGTGCTGTAGCTGTAGCACCAAATGATATCTACTCACAAGAAGCTGACATTTTTGCACCATGCGCAATGGGCGCCATTATCAACGACGACACAATTCCTCAACTAAAAGTGAAATTGGTAGCTGGTTCTGCCAACAACCAGTTGAAAGAAGAACGCCACGGCGACGAATTGGAAGCACGCGGCATCGTCTACACACCTGACTTCGTCATCAACTCAGGCGGCGTAATTAACGTGGCTGACGAATTATACGGATACAACGAAGAACGTGCATTGAAACGCGTCGGCACAATCTACGACAGCATTTCAAAAATCTTTGAAATCTCAAAACGCGACGGAATCCCAAGCTACAAAGCAGCAGACCGTTTGGCTGAAGAACGCATCGAACGCGTTGCCAAATCAAGAAGCTCATTCCTGCGCAACGAACACAACATCATCAGCAGAAGATAGTCTAGAAAAGCGGAGTCGCCTGTCCAGTCCCGACAGGCGCTGGAGGGCTTGAAGGGAATGGCGTACCTTTGCCATTGCCGGCAAGACCGAAGCGACCCGAGGGACTAGGCGACGGAGCTGGACAACACGAAAAGCGGAAGCGCCTGTTCAGCTCCGACAGGCTTAAGGCAGAACACACAGGAAATCCTGATTTCCGTAGTGGGCTGACTTAAGTCCCCGAGGAGCTAGGCGCTGCAGCTAGACAAGAAAAGCGGAAGCGCCTGTTCAACTCTGAAAGGCATAAGCCAGACCAGCGAAGTGGCGCTTTTTGCCACACAGCTGGGCTGGCTTATGACCCGAAGAGCTAGGCGCTGCAGCTAGACAAGAAAAGCGGAAAGAGCCGTTCAGCTTCGAAAGGCATAAGACAATTCGGCGAAGCGGCGCTCTTTGCCGCACAGCCGGAGTGGCTTATGACCCGAGAAGCTGGCTCTTGCAGCTGGACAAGAAAAGCGGAGTCGCCTCAAAAACAGGCATTCCGCTCAACATAAAAGAAAGCAGAAAGAGCCGGGAAACTGGCTTTTTCCGCTGAAAATGGAAAAAAGAACGGAGGGTTCGCTGTGCAAGAACAGCTGCATCGTATTTTGGTCATCAACCCGGGTTCCACATCGACTAAGATCGGCGTTTTTGACAACGAAATCCTGATCATGGAACGGACGATTCACCATTCGGCCGAGGCTTTGGCTGAATTTCCGACGATTCCTGACCAATACCGTTTTCGGACACAAACCATCCTGGAAACGCTGGATGAAGAAGGGATGAATGTTTCCAACCTTTCCGCAGTCTGCGGAAGAGGCGGATTGCTGCATCCCATCGAAGGCGGAACGTATAAAGTCAACAAAACCATGCTTAAAGATCTGCGTAAAGGGATATTGGGCCAGCACGCCTCCAATCTCGGCGGCATTATCGCCTATGAAATTGCGGAAGGATTGAATATCCCTTCGTTTATCGTAGATCCTGTCGTAGTAGATGAACTTGACCCGATTGCCCGGATTTCGGGTTTCTCATTAATCGAACGAAAATCAATCTTCCATGCGTTGAACCATAAAGCGGTAGCCCGGCGATATGCCAAAGAAAAAGGACGGGCCTATAAAGATATGCGGCTGATTGTTGCCCATATGGGCGGCGGCATCACGGTCGGCGTTCACCTGAACGGGCGGGTCGTAGAAGTGAACAATGGACTTCATGGAGATGGCCCATTCAGCCCCGAACGGGCTGGAACAGTCCCGGCCGGCGATTTGGTGGAGCTGTGCTATTCAGGCAAGTACAGCCGGCAGGAAATCATGAAAATGCTCATCCGGCAAGGCGGCCTCGCGGGTTATTTGGGCACTACCGATACCGTGAAAGTGGAAAAACGCATTCAAAAAGGTGATGGACCAGCCCAAAGCATCTATGAAGCGATGGTTTACCAGGTGGCACGGGAAATCGGATCGGCCAGTACGGTCTTAAGCGGCAAAATAGACGCCATCATTTTGACTGGCCGTTTGGCTTATGGCAAGGAATTTACTGCTTCGATTTCCGAACGCGTCAACTGGATTGCCGATGTGCTAGTCATGCCCGGCGAAAACGAGCTCCAGGCTTTGGCTGAAGGAGCCGTTCGGGTACTGAACAAAGAAGAAAAAGTGAAAACGTATACAGCAGGAAAATGATCAATAAGGAGGTCGTCTTTAATGGCACAAAATTATGATGTAGTCATCCTTGGCGGCGGAACCGGCGGCTATGTAGCGGCTATCCGTTCTGCCCAGCTCGGCTTGAAAACGGCAATCGTCGAAAAAGGAAATCTTGGCGGCACATGCCTCCATAAAGGATGCATTCCAAGCAAAGCGCTGCTGCGCAGCGCAGAAGTGTATTCAACGACGAAAAACCACGCAGCTGATTTCGGTGTGAATACCGGAGAAGTCTCCCTGGATTTTTCACGTGTACAGCAGCGTAAGCAAGGAATTGTGGACCAATTGCACGCAGGTGTCCAAGGTTTGATGAAAAAAGGCAAAATCGATGTTTACGAAGGAATCGGCCGCATTTTGGGGCCGTCCATCTTTTCGCCGAATGCCGGTACGGTTTCCGTGGAAATGGCAAATGGCGAAGAAAACGAAATGCTGATACCGCATAACGTCATCATTGCGACAGGTTCGCGCCCCCGCACACTGCCTGGCTTGACGATTGACGGCCAGTTTGTCATGAGTTCTGACGAAGCGCTTCAAATGGAAGAACTTCCGAAGTCGATTTTGATTGTCGGCGGCGGCGTTATTGGCATCGAATGGGCTTCCATGCTCAACGATTTTGGCGTTGATGTAACGGTCATCGAATACGCAGACCGCATCATTCCAACAGAAGACAAAGACATTTCCAAAGAAATGCAGAAATTGTTAACGAAAAAAGGCATCAAATTTGCGACGAGCGCCAAAGTTTTGGCGGATACTCTTCAAACCGGCGATAACGGCGTAACCATTCAAGCGGAGCTGAAAGCCGGCAACGAAACTTTCAGTGCTGAAAAAATGCTGGTATCGGTCGGGCGCCAGGCAAATGTTGAAAACATCGGCTTGGAAAACACCGACATCATTGTTGAAAAAGGCTTTATTCAAGTAAAAGACACGTTCCAGACGAAAGAATCCCATATTTATGCCATCGGCGATGTCATCGGCGGATTGCAATTGGCGCACGTTGCGTCGCATGAAGGAATTACGGCAGTCGAGCATATTAAAGGCAATAAGCCGCATGCCATCAATTACGATTTGGTTTCGCGCTGCATTTATTCAAGCCCGGAAGCGTCAAGCGTCGGCATTACGGAGCAGCAGGCAAAAGACAAAGGCTTTGATGTCAAAGTAGGCAAGTTCTCGTTCAAAGCGATCGGCAAAGCGCTTGTATACGGAGAATCTGACGGTTTTGTCAAAATCATCGCAGATAAAGCGACAAACGATATTCTCGGGGTCCATATGATTGGGCCGCATGTGACGGATATGATTTCAGAAGCAGGCCTTGCCATGGTTCTGGATGCGACGCCTTGGGAAATCGCCGATACGATCCATCCGCATCCGACACTTTCCGAAGTGATGGGCGAAGCGGCTCTGGCTGTAGACGGCAAAGCGATTCATAGTTAAAGGAGGAATTTCAATGGTTACAAAACACGAAGAAGTTGGATTGACCAGCGAAGATTTGCTGAAAATTTACGAAACGATGCTGACGGCACGCCGCGTCGATGAGCGCATGTGGCTCCTCAACCGTGCAGGAAAAATCCCATTTGTTATTTCTTGCCAAGGGCAGGAAGCTGCACAAGTTGGCGCTGCTTATGCACTGGACAACACAAAAGATTATGTCGCTCCTTATTACCGCGACCTTGGCGTAGTCCTTCATTTCGGCATGACGCCAAAAGATTTGATGCTGTCGGCGTTTGCCAAAGCTGAAGATCCAAACTCAGGCGGCCGCCAAATGCCAGGGCATTTCGGCCAGAAGAAAAACCGCATTTTGACGGGTTCTTCGCCGGTTACAACACAGCTGCCTCACGCAGTCGGTGTGGCTCTTGCTGGGAAAATGAAGAAACAGGATTTCATTACATTCAACACATTGGGTGAAGGTTCATCCAACCAAGGCGATTTCCATGAAGGCTTGAACTTTGCAGGCGTACATAAATTGCCGGTCATCACAATGGTTGAAAACAACAAATACGCAATTTCCGTTCCATTTGACCGCCAAGTGGCGAGCAAAAACGTTTCGGACCGGGCCATCGGATACGGTATGCCAGGGGTGACGATTGATGGGAACGATCCGATTGAAGTCTACAAACACGTAAAAGAAGCAGCTGACCGCGCACGCCGCGGCGAAGGGCCGAGCCTGATTGAGACGGTTTCCGAACGGATGACCGCCCACTCATCAGACGATGACCACCGCCAGTACCGTTCGGCTGATGAATTAGCAGCGCAAAAAGAAAAAGACCCGATCTTGACTTTCGGCGCTTACTTGAAAGAACACAACATCATGGATGATCAGCTTGAAAAAGAAATTAATGACCGCATCATGGCGATTGTCAATGAAGCGACCGACTATGCGGAAAATGCAGCATATGCCGAACCGGAACATGCCTTAAAATACGTCTACGCTGAAGGAGGAAACGAATAATGGCAGTTATGAACTATATTGACGCCATCACGCTTGCCATGAAAGAAGAGATGGAACGTGACGAAAACGTTTTTGTTCTTGGAGAAGACGTTGGTAAAAAAGGCGGCGTATTTAAAGCGACACAAGGGTTGTACGACCAATTCGGAGAAGACCGCGTAGTGGATACGCCGCTTGCTGAATCTGCAATTGCGGGCGTCGGCATCGGTGCAGCCATGTACGGTTTGCGCCCGATTGCGGAATTCCAGTTTGCGGACTTTATCATGCCTGCCGTTAACCAGATCATTTCGGAAGCTTCGCGCATCCGTTACCGTTCAAACAACGACTGGTCCTGTCCGATCGTTTTCCGTGCACCATTCGGGGGCGGCGTCCACGGTGCGTTATACCATTCCCAATCAGTGGAAGCGGTATTCGCCAACCAGCCTGGGCTTAAAATCGTTATTCCATCCACTCCTTACGACGCAAAAGGTCTTTTAAAAGCGGCTATCCGCGACGAAGATCCGGTCATGTTTTTCGAACATAAACGCGCTTACCGCCTGATCAAAGGCGAAGTGCCGGAAGAAGATTACACCATCGAAATCGGCAAAGCGGACGTCAAACGCGAAGGCGACGACATTACCGTCATCACGTACGGACTGGCTGTGCATTTCGCCCTTCAAGCGGCAGAACGCCTTGCTGAAGACGGCATTTCAGCGCACGTTCTGGATCTTCGCACAATTTATCCATTGGATAAAGAAGCGATCATCGAAGCGGCCAAGAAAACGGGCAAAGTCCTTCTGGTGACAGAAGACAACAAAGAAGGAAGCATCATCGGCGAAGTGGCAGCGATCATCGCTGAAAACTGCCTGTTCGACCTGGACGCCCCGATCCGCCGTTTGGCTGGACCGGACGTTCCGGCAATGGCTTACGCTCCGACCATGGAAAAATACTTCATGATCAACCCGGACAAAGTAGAAAAAGCAATGCGGGAACTAGCGGAGTTTTAAGATAGAAAAGCGAAAAGAGCTGTTCAGCTTCGAAAGGCATAAGACGATCCGGCGAAGCGGCGTTCTTTGCCGCACAGTCGGAGTGGCTTATGTCCCGAGAAGCTGGCTCTTGCAGCTAGACAAGAAAAGCGGAAGCGCCTGTTCAGCTCCGACAAGCGCTGGAAGGCTGGGCAGTGATGGCGATTTTTGCCATCGCCGACCAGTCTGAAGCGTCTCGAGGAGCTAGGCGCTACAGCTAGACAAGAAAAGCGGAGTCGCCTGTCCAGTCCCGACAGGCAAGTCATGTTCCAAATGGAATTTGGGACGTGACTTTGCGACGAAGCACGAAGTGCTGCAGGAGCATATGTTTTCAGGTAGAACACTACGGAAATCCTGATTTCCGTAGTGGGCTGACTTAAGACCCCGAGGGACTAGGCGACGGAGCTAGACAACAAGAAAACCGGAAGCGCCACAGACGCTCCAAAGTACGATAAAAGCAGTTAAGGAGGAATCCCTTTGGCTATTGAAAATATAAAAATGCCTCAGCTAGGCGAAAGTGTGACGGAAGGAACGATTGAAAAATGGCTCGTTCAACCCGGTGACCACGTCAATAAGTACGATCCTTTGGCGGAAGTCAACACCGATAAAGTAACAGCAGAAGTGCCATCTTCCTTTACCGGTACGATTAAAGAATTAATCGCTGCAGAAGGCGAAACACTGGCGGTAGGCGAAATCGTCTGCACCATCGAAACCGAAGGTGGCGACTCAGCTCCGGCAGCAGAAGCTGAAGCACAGCCTGCCAATGTCGGCAAAGAAAACGTCATGCCGGCAGATGACACAAAACCGACTTCCGGCTTGAACGGAACGAAAGGCTCTTCCCAACCGGCACGCCCGGAAGGATCGAAAGCCCGCTATTCACCTGCTGTTTTGCGCCTCGCACAAGACAACGATATTGATCTTGCACAAGTGCAGGGCACGGGCAATGAGGGGCGCATCACGCGCAAAGATTTGCTGGCCTTGATCGAAAGCGGCAATATCCCGAAAGCGGGAGATGCACCGGCAGCGAAGCAAGAAGCGCCGGCAGCACAACCAGAAACGCCTAAAGCGCAGCCAGCGGCGACAGCAGCTCCTGCTGCCAAATCTGCGCCAATCGAAAGCGCCCCTGGCGATATCGAAATTCCGGTTACCGGTGTTCGCCGTGCAATCGCAGCCAATATGCTGAAGAGCAAGCACGAAGCCCCGCATGCTTGGATGATGATTGAAGTGGACGTAACGGATTTGGTTTCTTACCGGGATTCCATCAAAGGTGAATTTAAGAAAAAAGAAGGGTTCAACATTACGTATTTCGCGTTCTTCGTGAAAGCCGTGTCCCAAGCTTTGAAAGAATTCCCGATGATGAACTCGATGTGGGCTGGAGATAAAATCATTCAGAAAAAAGACATCAACATTTCGATTGCTGTTGCTTCGGACAATGCATTATTCGTACCGGTCATCAGAAATTCGGATGAAAAGTCGGTTAAAGGAATCGGCCGCGACATCAATGAGTTGGCATTAAAAGCGCGCAACGGAAAATTGGGTTCTGCAGACATGCAAGGCGGAACGTTCACGGTCAACAATACCGGATCGTTCGGCTCTATCCAGTCGATGGGGATCATCAACCATCCGCAAGCGGCAATCCTGCAAGTCGAGTCGATCGTGAAGCGCCCGGTCATTATGGCTAACGGCATGATGGCTGCACGCGATATGGTCAACTTGTGCTTATCGCTTGACCACCGCGTACTTGATGGACTTGTTTGCGGACAATTCCTCGGCCGTGTCAAAGAAATCCTTGAAAATATGAACAAAGAAAATACGTCCGTTTATTGATGGAAAGCTGGGAGTCTGCGGACTTCCAGCTTTTTTCTCTTTAATGTGAGCGTTTACTCAGGTAAAATGGGAAGAGATATCCTTTAAGGAGGGAACAGCTTGACAATCGAATCGATGAAAAAGACTCAATTTTCGGAACGTACATACGAAGAATGGCGGGAAGCTGCTGAAAAAGCGCTGAAAGGAAAGCCGTTCGAAAAAACTTTAAAAACACCCACTATTGAAGGAATCACACTCGAGCCGCTTTACACAAAAGAAATGCTGGAACGCCTCGACACCTTTGTTTTTGACCAAACGAAAGCTGTGCAAAACGGCAAAAGGCTCCCAGGCTGGTTTGTGGCCCAGGAAACCCATGCAGAAACTGTCAGCGATTACTTGTTAGCGATCAAAGATGATCTGAAGCGCGGCAATGAAATGATTGTCTATCTCAGCTATCAAAATTTGGAGTGGAACGATGCCGAACTGAAGGAACTGGCAGAACTGATCATCCATTACCCGATTTATTTCCGTTTGGGATCTGACGACAACGGCATTCTCCGTGTCTTTGATTTTGTTGCGGAAGAACAACTCGGGCATGTGCAAGGTGTTATTTTTTCCGAAACAGCAGTGGCAGCTCCGGAAAAAGTCCGCACTCAGTTGATCGATACAGTCCCTGTACATAACGCAGGTGGAACAATTGTCCACGAACTGGGCGTTGCGCTTAGCATTCTGGCTGAGAAGATGGACCGCGGCAATTTCGCTGCCCAGGCAAACGATTTATGGGTGCGTTTTGCAGTAGATACGCAATTCTTCCAGGAAGTCGCCAAACTGCGTGCTTTCCGTGTTCTTTGGAACGCGTTCTGCTCAGCTTACGGAGAAGAAGCGCCAGCCATTCCGGTTTTCACTGAAACGTCTGTGCGTTCTTACTCGAAACTGGATCCTTACGTGAATTTGCTGCGTGCCGGTAATGCCACATTTTCAGCGGTCCTTGGCGGCACAAATGCGCATACGGTTCATCCGCATGACTTCTTGACAGTGCCCGATGCGCAAAGCCGCCGAATCGCCCGCAACGTGCAATTGGTCATCAAAGAAGAAACCCACGTATCGCATGTATTGGATGCGGCGGCCGGATCTTACTTTATCGAAACCTTGACAAAAGAATTTGTCGATGCGGCATGGAGCTATTTCCTGGAGATTGAAGCAGCCGGCGGCTATTCCGAAGTCATCAAGTCGGGCTGGCTGACAGATGACATTCAGTCAAAATGGGTGGAGCGCAAAGAAAAAGTCGCCACCCGCGAAAATTCCTTGATTGGCACCAATATCTACGCGAATCCGCAGGAACCGGTCAAAGAAGGCCAAGTTGCCGAAAGCCATTTGGTTTATATGTCTGCTAAACGCCTGTCTTCGCCGTTTGAAAAACTGCGCTTACAAAGCAAAGAAAGACTTTTGAAAGCGGCTGTTTTGCATGTGGCACCATTAAAAGCAGTCAAAGCCCAATCGGATTTTGTCCATGGATTTTTAGCTGTAGGCGGCATTGAACCTATCCTTAGCCCGGAACTTCAAAGTGCTGAAGAAGTCAACCGCTTCCTGTCAGAGAACGCCATCGACTACGCTGTCCTATGCGGGCCAAAAGAAGTGCTGGAAGAAATCATTCCGGCACTTAGTACAGCGGCCTCTATTGACGTTGCAGGCAAATACGGAAAAGATGATTTAAACCGCTGGGAAGAATTCGGCGTAACGGATGCCATTTTCTCCGGCAAGCACGTCACCTCGAAGCTGGAACAAATTCTTAGTCTTGGAAAGGAGGCCATCTGATATGGGAAGACCGGATTTCAGTAAAGTGGATTTACAGAAACTAACAATCAATCAAGACATGGCTATCCACGAGGAGGTTTTTGAAACGAATGAAGGCATACCGGTTAAGCCGGCTTATTCGCAAGAGGACATCGCAGATTTGCAGGAAAGCCATCCTGGATTTGCTCCGAACGTCCGCGGGCCTTATCCGACGATGTATGTATCGCGCCCATGGACCGTCCGCCAATATGCCGGATTCTCGACAGCAGAAGAAAGCAACGCATTTTACCGCCGGAACTTGGCAATGGGCCAAAAAGGGCTTTCGGTCGCTTTTGACCTTGCTACGCACCGCGGCTATGATTCCGATCATCCACGCGTGGTGGGCGATGTCGGAAAAGCGGGCGTTGCCATCGACAGCGTCGAAGACATGAAAATCCTGTTTGACGGCATTCCTCTCGACCAGATGTCGGTGTCGATGACGATGAACGGGGCAGTCGTGCCGATTATGGCGTTCTTCATTGTTGCTGCTGAAGAGCAAGGCGTTGGTCCGGAGCAGCTGGCCGGAACGATCCAGAACGATATTCTAAAGGAATACATGGTGCGCAATACGTATATTTATCCGCCGGCGATGTCAATGCAGATCATCGCGGATATTTTCAAGTACACATCCACCAAAATGCCGAAATTCAACTCGATTTCCATTTCGGGCTATCATATCCAGGAAGCGGGAGCGACAGCGGATATTGAACTGGCCTATACGCTGGCCGACGGGCTTGAATATGTCCGCACCGGGCTTGCGGCAGGCATCGATATTGATTCGTTCGCGCCGCGCTTGTCATTTTTCTGGGGCATCGGCATGAACTACTTTATGGAAATCGCCAAAATGCGCGCAGGACGCGAAATTTGGGCGAAAATGATGAAATCGTTCGATCCGAAAAACAGCAAGTCTCTTGCGCTTCGTACGCATTCGCAGACGTCCGGCTGGAGTTTGACGGAACAAGATCCGTTCAACAATGTGACCCGTACATTGATCGAGGCAAATGCAGCGGCAATGGGCCATACGCAGTCGCTCCACACGAACGCTCTGGATGAAGCCATTGCTCTCCCGACGGACTTCTCTGCCCGCATTGCCCGCAATACGCAGTTGTTCCTGCAGGAAGAAACGATGATGACCAAAGTGATCGACCCTTGGGGCGGGTCGTACTATGTTGAAAAACTGACGCAGGAATTGATGGAAAAAGCATGGCAGCTGATTGAGGAAGTTGAAGAACTTGGCGGCATGGCCAAAGCGATTGAAACCGGCCTTCCGAAAATGCGCATCGAAGAAGCAGCAGCGAAAAAACAAGCGCAAATCGATTCTAATGAAGAAGTGATCATCGGCGTCAACCGTTACCGCTTGGACGAAGAAGACCCAATCGACATTTTGAATATCGACAATACGATTGTGCGAAAAACGCAAATCGAACGCATTGAACGCATGAAAGCTTCCCGCGACAACGACAAAGTCCGAGAAGCATTAACCAGATTGACAGCGGCTGCACAAAGCGGCGACGAAAACATTTTGGCATGCGCCGTTGATGCTGCGCGACTGCGTGCCACTCTTGGCGAAATTTCCGATGCCATTGAAGCGGCATCCGGAAGACATAAGGCGGTGATCCGTTCCGTGAGCGGTGTATACAGTTCCAACTTCTCAAACCAGCAGGAAATTGAAGTCGTCAAAGAGATGACCGAAGACTTTATTGAAAATGAAGGGCGGCGTCCACGTATTCTGATTGCGAAAATGGGGCAGGATGGCCATGACCGCGGTGCGAAAGTCATTGCCACTGCGTTCGCTGACCTTGGCTTTGATGTGGATATCGGCCCGTTGTTCCAGACGCCGGCTGAAACGGCGCAGCAGGCGGTCGAGAATGACGTGCATGTGATTGGCGTCAGTTCACTGGCAGCAGGCCATATGACGCTTGTGCCGGACTTATGGGCTGAACTGAAGAAAATCGGCCGCGAAGATATCTTGATCGTCGTCGGCGGAGTTATTCCGGCGCAGGATTACGAGTTCTTGCGCAATAACGGAGCGAGCGCCATCTTCGGGCCAGGAACCGTCATCCCGGTGGCCGCGCAAAAAGTGATCGAGGAAATCTACGCGCGCCTGGGTTACGAGGAAGTGGCCGACTGATGAACCGCGAAACGGAGACTCGCCGGGTAATGGAAGGGGTCAAAGCCGCCCATGACGGGATGAAGGCCTCGCCGCGGAAACGATTCAAAAAACCGCAGGAACATTCTTTCGACTACGACAACATGGCCGAAGGGGTCCGGAGCGGTTCACGCCTGCACTTAGGAAAAGCGATCACGCTTCTTGAAAGCTCAAATCCGGAGCATAAACAGCACGGCCAGGAACTGTTGAACCGCTTGCTGCCCCATACCGGAAACTCGATTCGGATCGGCATCACGGGCGTACCAGGCGCCGGCAAAAGCACTTTTATCGAGACGTTCGGCGAGATGCTGACGGCGCTCGGGCACCGTGTGGCGGTCCTAGCCATCGATCCGAGTTCTTCAATCACCGGAGGCAGCATTCTGGGCGACAAAACGCGCATGGAAAACCTGGCGCGCAACCCGAAAGCGTTTATCCGTCCGTCGCCGACGGCAGGTACGCTCGGCGGCGTCCATAAAAAGACCCGGGAAACGATGCTGCTGTGCGAAGCGGCCGGCTACGATGTGATCTTGGTTGAAACGGTGGGCGTCGGACAAAGCGAAACGCTGGTCCGCGGCATGGTCGACATCTTTATGCTGCTGGTGCTTACCGGCGCCGGGGATGAACTGCAAGGCATGAAAAAAGGGATCTTGGAGCTGGCAGACGCCATCATTGTCCACAAAGCGGACAGCCACAATGCCGAACTTGCCAAAAAGACGGTGCGTGAATACAAACAGATTCTGCATTTTCTGCAGCGGGCAACTGAAGGATGGAAAACACAGGCTTTGCCCGCTTCTTCTCTTGAAGGAACCGGCATTTCAGAAATCTGGGACATGGTCAAGGAATTCGAGAACACGGTTAAAAGCAGCGGCTATTGGAAAACGCGCCGGCAAAACCAGACGAAAGACTGGTTTAATGCCATGATCACCGACGAATTGTTGAGCCGTTTCTACGGCG
This sequence comes from Planococcus liqunii, assembly GCF_030413595.1. Lineage (NCBI taxonomy): Bacteria > Bacillati > Bacillota > Bacilli > Caryophanales > Caryophanaceae > Planococcus > Planococcus liqunii. Next base: position 1,718,717 of record NZ_CP129238.1, read on the forward strand.
ACGCCGAGCGCCGAAAACAAGTGGGCACACTCGAGCAAAAAGTGCTTCAAGACCAATTGACTGTGGCCCAGGCCATCGCGGAATTGTTCGAGTAAGCTTTTTTGCATGTCTTTTCAACTCCTGCTATGATTAATGAAGGAAATGATAAGGAGTGATAGAAATGGCAATGGATTTTAATTTTCTTATGAATGATATTACGAAGCAGGCCCGCCAGGAAATGGTGGACGCTGGCTATACAGAACTGACAACACCGGAAGAAGTGAAGGACGTTTTCGCTCAGCCGGGCACAAGCCTCGTCATGATCAACTCGGTATGCGGATGCGCAGGCGGCATCGCCCGTCCGGCAGCTGTACATTCCGTGCATTACGACAAACGCCCTGACCGCCTGTTGACGGTATTTGCAGGACAGGACAAAGAAGCGACGGCACAGGCACGCGCAATCTTCGGCGAAGACCATCTTCCGTCTTCTCCATCGTTCGTTCTTTTGAAAGATGGTAAAGTGGCTGATGAAATCGGACGCCATGAAATTGAAGGCCATGATCCGATGTCCGTTATCACGCACATCCAAGAGCTGTTTGAAGAGCATTGCAAAGAAATCTAAAAAAAATGCCCCTCAAAAAGGGGCGTTTTTTTATGCGGGCGAAAAGGGGCAAAACATGAAACTGAAACGATTTTCCATTGGCTATCGGACAATGAAAACCGCTGCAGGTGTGGCGATTGCGATTTCCCTGGCGCAATTTTTCAACTTGGATTATTATGTCTCCGCCGGGATTTTGACGATTTTGTGCATTCAGCCGACAAAAAAGAAATCCATCCGCGCAGCATTTTCGCGCTTTGTGGCAAGCTTGATCGGCATCGCGTTTGCATTCGTCTTTCTCGAAAATATTGCCTATCACCCGCTCATGATCGGGCTGATGATTTTGCTGTTTATCCCGGTGCTCGTTTCCTTGAAGTTTTCAGACGGGTTTGTTTCGAGTTCCGTCATTTTGCTGCATATTTACGATTCCAAAAACCTGACGCTGGATTTGTTCCTGAATGAACTGTCTTTAATGGCTGTCGGCTTCGGGACAGCGCTGGCGGTCAATATGTACATGCCGAGCATTGAAGGGAAACTTAACAATTACCGCTCTGACATCGAATCGCTTTATTCTTCCATTTTCCAGGAAATCTCGATTTTCCTGCGGCAAGGCGATTCGGACTGGGATGGGAAAGAATTGACCCAGAGCACGGAACTGCTGAAAAAAGCGAAAGCACTTGCTTATCAGGATGTTGAAAACCATGTGACCCGTCTCGAGAATAAGTATTACCATTATTTCGATATGCGTGAACAGCAGCTTGAAATCATTGAGCGCATTCTGCCAAAAATCACGGCGCTGCCGGTCATTATCGGGCATTCGCATTTAGTGGCTGATTTTCTGGAAGACTTGGCGAGCCACGTCCATTCCGGCAATACCGCTTACCGTTACATCAGCAAATTGCAAGCCGTCAAAGATGAATTTGCCGGTATGCCGCTGCCTGACAGCCACGAAAAATTCCTGGCGATGGCGGCACTTTACCAAGTGATTGAAGAAATGGACACCTATTTGGAAATCAAATCGTCCTACAAAGGCTTTACCAACAAAAAGACAGCTGAAATCGGATGATTTCAGCTGTCTTTTTATTTATTCGATTATTGCTTGTTAGATGACAAAGCTTAGTCCCATCATCAATGTGGACAACAGCATGATGCCAATCATCGCATAGACGACAAACTTACGGAATGCAGGGTTGTTCATGAACGTAATGCTCCTTTGTTCTCCAATATTGGCTTTTAAGAAATAATACCATAAATCGAGGCGGATTTGTAGCGGCAGGTTCTGCCGTTTTCCAAATATTCAAGTAGCCCCTTTAGTTTTAGCAACGGAATGGGTACAATAATAGAGAAGATAAAAAAGGAAGTGAGAAAATGAAAAAAGTCGACCATATTGGAATTGCAGTACGCAGCATTGATGAAGTCCTTACATACTATACAGAAACACTGGGCTGTCCTTTGTTGAAAATTGAAGAAGTGGCATCCCAAAAGGTGAAAGTGGCTTTTATTGATGCCGGCAATATCAAGCTCGAATTGCTGGAACCGCTAGACGATACGGGCGCCGTTGCCAAGTTTATCGAAAAACGGGGAGAAGGCATCCATCACATCGCTTTTGGAGTGGAAAACATCGAACAGCGCATGGCAGACTTGCGCGACAAAGGCGTCCAGCTTTTGAGCGAGCATGCAGGTCCAGGAGCAGGCGGGGCAATGGTTGCCTTTTTGCATCCGAAGTCATCAAACGGAGTATTATACGAACTTTGTGAAAAGCAATGATTGAGGAGTGGAGAAATGGACATTTACGAAAGAATCAATGAGTTGTATGACCGCAAACGCGAAATTGAGCTTGGCGGCGGCGAAGAGCGCATCAACAAGCAGCATGAAAAAGGGAAATTGACTGCACGTGAACGCATCGAACTGTTGGTGGACGAAGGGTCATTTGTCGAATTGAGCCCGTTCGTGGAACACCGGACAACCGATTTCGGGATGGGCCCGGGGCCTGGCGAAGGCGTTGTAACCGGTTACGGCAAAGTGGACGGCCGCGCAATTTATTTGTTCTCGCAGGACTTCACGGTGTTTGGCGGCGCACTTGGTGAAATGCATGCCCAGAAAATCGCCAATGTCATGGATCTGGCAGCGAAAAACGGTGCACCGTTCATCGGCTTGAACGATTCCGGCGGCGCGCGCATCCAGGAAGGCGTTTTATCGCTTGATGGCTACGGCCATATTTTTTACCGGAATTCCATTTATTCTGGAGTTATTCCACAGATTTCGGTCATCATGGGACCTTCAGCTGGAGGCGCGGTGTATTCGCCGGCCATCACGGATTTTGTCTTCATGGTCGACAAAACGAGCCAGATGTTTATTACAGGGCCGAAAGTCATCGAAACGGTGACAGGTGAAAAAATTTCATCTGAAGATTTAGGTGGATCGAAAGTACATACAGCAATTAGCGGAAACGCTCATTTTCGTTCGGATTCCGAACAGGACGTATTGCAGATGGTGCGCCGCTTGATCAGCTACCTTCCGCAAAATAACCAAGAAATGCCGCCGCGGCTTGAAGTGGATAACGAAGATGATTACCGCCCGGATCTTGCCGATATCGTACCTTATGAAGCGATCCGGCCGTATGATGTCCGCAAAGTCGTGGAGCAAGTGGTGGATGCCGATAGTTTCATGGAAGTCCAGCCGGAATTTGCCCGCAATATCGTGGTCGGCCTGGCCCGCATTAAAGGCGAAACGGTTGGCTTGGTGTGCAACCAGCCGAAAGTGATGGCCGGCGGGCTTGATATCGATTCATCGGACAAAGCGGCCCGTTTTATCCGCTTCTGTGATTCGTTCAATATTCCGTTGATCACGTTTGAAGATGTGACCGGGTTCTTTCCGGGCATCAAGCAGGAGCACGGCGGCATCATTCGCCACGGCGCGAAAATCCTTTACGCTTATTCAGAAGCGACCGTGCCGAAAATGACGGTCATTCTGCGAAAAGCATACGGCGGCGCTTATGTCGCCCTTAACTCAAAATCGATCGGTGCCGACCTGGTGTACTCATGGCCGAATGCGGAGATTGCGGTAATGGGGCCACAAGGCGCAGCAAACATCATTTTCGCCCGTGAAATTGCAGCGAGCGACAATCCGGAAGAAACGCGTGCAGCGAAAATCGAGGAATACCGCGAGAAATTCGCCAACCCTTACGTGGCCGCAGCGCGCGGCATGGTCGATGACGTCATCGACCCACGCGAAACACGCGTCAAATTGATTCAGGCGCTCGAAATGATGCGCAACAAGAAAGATACACGGCCAGCGAAAAAACACGGCAATATGCCATTATAAAGAACAACTTCAATCAGCGGGAGCTTCGTTTCCCGCTGATTGTTCATTGATTTAACCGGGCGCTCAAGCCCAAAAAAGAAAGAGGTCCTAACATATGAAAAAAGATCGACTGTTAAACGAATTCCTCGAATTGGTGCAAATCGATTCAGAAACGAAAAACGAAGCAGAAATTGCCGGAGTGCTGAAAGAAAAGCTTAGCGAACTCGGCTTTTACGTGCAAGAAGACGATTCTTCCACACGCACCGGACACGGCGCCAATAACTTGATTGCAACACTGCGCGGAGCGGCAACTGCCGTACCGCCTATTTATTTCACCGTCCATATGGATACGGTGGTTCCGGGCAAAGGCGTAAAACCGGAAATTCGGGACGGTTACGTCTATTCAGACGGCACCACGATTCTTGGTGCCGATGACAAAGCCGGCATCGCTGCTTTGTTTGAAATGATCCGCAGCATCCAGGAACAGCAAATCGAACACGGCGATATCCAATTTGTCATTACTGCCGGAGAAGAAAGCGGTTTGGTCGGAGCGAAAGAAATGGATGCCTCTTTGCTGTTTGCCAAATACGGCTACGCAGTAGACAGCGACGGCAAAGTGGGCGGCATTGTGACATCTGCGCCGTACCAGGCGAAACTGTGGACAACCATCTACGGCAGAACGGCCCATGCCGGTGTAGCGCCTGAAAAAGGTGTATCGGCGATCACCATCGCGGCGAAAGCGATCGCTAAAATGTCGCTTGGGCGCATTGACGAAGAAACAACTGCCAATATCGGCCGTTTCGAAGGCGGACAAGCGACAAACATCGTCTGTGACGAAGTGCACATCCTGTCGGAAGCGCGCTCCATCAAAGAAGACAAACTGGCGTCCCAGACGGCGCATATGGAATCGGTCTTTGAAGAAATAGCCGAGCGCATGGGAGGACATGCGGAAACAGAGGTCAAACTGATGTATCCGGGCTTCCACTTTGACGAAAATGAACGCGTCGTTGAAATCGCCAAAAAAGCGGCTGCCAATATCAATCGGCCGGCGCCGATTCTGATGAGCGGCGGCGGCAGCGATGCCAATATTTTCAACGGCCACGGCATACCAACAGTTAACTTATGTGTCGGCTATGAGGAAATCCATACGAAAAAAGAGCGCATGCCAATCGAAGAACTCGAAAAACTGGCGGAAATGCTGATTGAAATCGTTAAGGAATCAACAATTTAATGGAATGATTGGAAAACCGCAACTGCAGCCGGGAAGCCGGCAGCAGCTGCGGTTTTTTGTAGATGGAAATGCTTGTGAGTCGTAAACAATTCGCTGCGGGTCGTATTTCAGCGGCTTCTGGTCGTAATTGATTCCCTACTGGTCGTATTTTTCGCATTGTTGGTCGTAAGGAGACAAGGGATATTCTGAAAATACGGAGCAGCAAGCATCCGAGCTTTTCATATGGTAAACTGGAAGAAAACGAAAGTGAAGCGATCCACATGGCTGGCCGAGTGATTTTCCATATTGATATGAATAGTTTTTACGCCTCGGTCGAGCAGTCGCATGACCCTTCTTTAAAGGGCAAAGCCATAGCGATTGCAGGCAATCCGAAAGAGCGGCGCGGCATTATTGTCACGTGCTCTTACGAAGCACGGGCGCATGGCATCTATACCACGATGCAGGTGCACGAAGCAAAGCGGAAGTACCCGGAATTGATCTTGTTGCCGCCAAACTTCGAGCGCTACCGGGCAGCGTCAAAAGCGATGTTCGAAATACTGCGTTCGTATACCGATCTGGTGGAACCGGTATCGATCGACGAGGGCTATGTCGATGTGACGGAGCTTGCAAAAGAGCGCCACGCCTTGTCGATTGCGGAGGAAATCCAGCAGCGCATGAAGTCGGAACTCGATTTGCCGTGTTCGATCGGCATTGCACCGAATAAGTTTTTGGCAAAAACGGCATCCGACATGAAAAAGCCGATGGGCATTACCATCTTAAGAAAACGCGACATCCAGGAAAAGTTATGGCCGCTTGAGGTCATTGAAATGCACGGCATCGGCGAGAGCACCGCGGCGAAACTAAAGCGGCTGTCGATTGACACCATTGGGGATCTGGCGAATGCCAATACCGGCCTCATCAAAGAAAAAATGGGCAAAAACGGACTGCGGCTCCAAAACCGGGCCAATGGCATCGATGATCGAATCGTAGATCCCGAGTCTATTTACGACACGAAAAGCGTGGGTACGTCAACCACGCTGCCGGTCGATGAAACGGATGAAGAGCAGTTGAAGGTGATTTTCCGCCAGTTGAGTGCAAAAGTGGCCAACCGGCTGGAAGCCAAGGAACTGGCAGGGCCGACTGTCAGCATCCAGACGCGCAGTTCGGAATGGCAAAACCACACCCGCAGCATCACGTTGAAAAATACCGTCTGGAAAAGCGACGATATTTTCCGCCACGCCTGGCAATTGTTCACGAAAAACTGGAACGGGGAACCGCTCCGGCTGGTCGGCGTCACGGTGTCGAACGTTAAGGACAAAGGCGATATGACCGAGCAGTTGTCGATTTTTAATTTTCAGGAGCATGCCAAAGAAGAGCCGATTCTTGATTTGATGTCCAAGCTGGAAACGAAATTCGGCAAAAACGTCTTGATCCGCGGCGCCAAATACAAGAAAACTTCCTATGACTCAAAAACCAGCTTCAGCAAGGATTTTCTTGATGACCACGACCACAATAGAAAGTAGGGACTTTATGCAATTATTATTTCTTGGGACAGGGGCAGGCATGCCGTCCAAGCAGCGCAACACGAGCGCGCTTGCCCTGAAATTGCTGGAAGAGCGCGGAACAGTCTGGCTGTTTGATTGCGGAGAAGCGACCCAGCATCAGATTTTACATACCACGTTAAAACCACGCAAAATCGAAAAGGTTTTCATCACTCATTTGCACGGCGACCACATTTTTGGTTTGCCCGGCCTGCTTGGTTCCCGGTCTTTCCAAGGCGGCGACGAGCCGCTGGAAATCTACGGTCCATCGGGCATCAAAGAGTTTGTGGAAACTTTCTTGCGCATCAGCCGCACGCATTTGACGTACGAGATCGTGTTTTACGAACAACTAGAGGGCGTCATTTTTGAAGACGGCACCATGCGGGTGGAAGCGGCATTGCTTGACCACGTCATTCCGTCGCACGGCTTCCGCATCACGCAAAAGCCCTTGCCCCCAAAATTGAACATGGAGCGCGCCATTTCTCTCGGCGTGCCGAAAGGGCCGCTGCTCGCGAAACTAAAAGGCGGGGAAGACGTCGTGCTTGAAGACGGCACCACAATCAAAAGTGAAGACGTTACAGAAGCGGCCCAGCCGGGATTCGTTGTCACCATTCTTGGCGACACACGGTATTGCGATGCCGCCGTCGCGTTAAGCCGGGATGCAGACGTTGTCGTCCACGAAGCCACTTTTGATGCAGAAACACAAAAACTGGCGAAAGACTATGGCCACTCGACCATACTCGATGCCGCAAAAATAGCAAAACGCGCCGGCGCGAAAACACTCATTGCCAACCATATCAGCGCTCGGTTCTTGCCGGATGATGAAAAAATTCTGATTGCCCAAGTGAAAGACGTGCATCCGCGCACATGGATCGCCCGCGATTTCGCAGAATACGAATGGAACCAGCAGTCGCGCCAATTAAAGAAAAAAATGGAAAGCCATCGTTAATCGATGGTTTTTTTTGGTTTTAAAAAGTTTTTAATGGAAATAATAGAACAAACGTTCGATTTATGATAAAATAAAGGTACAGCTGCATGAGGACGGTTTGGCCATTCCCGGAGAAAGGGGGTGGTGACATGACGATTTCAGAATCATTTGCTCTTGTTTTCACGAGCATTGGACTCACGATCAGTGCAGTGACTTTGGTCGTTTCCATGATTTTGGCCATGAACGAAAAAAAATAACCGTCCCTTGTGGTAGAGGAATGACGGTTATTTTCAGAGCCTAGTTTTCCAGCCAACCGCTCACGCGCGGCATGCAGCTGGCCGAATGCTTCGGCATTCGGTTTTTTTACGCTAGTTTCAGTATACTAAATCTGTTCGGATTTTTAAACACTTTTTGTTCTGAAAATACAGAAATAATAGAACATACGTTCTTATTGTGATAAAATAAATATACAGCTGCGGGCAAGGGACTTGGCTATAAACAAAGAAAATAACCGTCCCTTGTGGTAGAGGAATGACGGTTATTTTCAAAGCCAAGATTTCCAGCCAACCGCCCATGGTGCGGCATGCAGCTGGCCGAATGCTCCGGCATTCGGTTTTTTTTACGTTACTTTCAGTATACTAAATTCCTGGGATTTTGCAACTGCCTTAAACCCAGCCGCGCTTATATGGGACAGGCGCCTCGATATCGGCATTCAATTCCTTGGCAGCAGTGTAAGCCCAATAAGGGTCGCGAAGCAGTTCACGTGCCAGGAAAATCATATCCGACCGGCCGTTTTGCAAAATTTCTTCTGCGTGCAAAGGGCTCGTGATCAAACCGACTGCTCCTGTAGCAATCGGTGTTTCGTATTTGATGGTTTCCGCAAACGGAACTTGATAGCCCGGAAAGACGGGAATCTGTGCGGGTACAAGCGCCCCGGAACTGACATCGATCAAATCAACACCTTGCTGTTTCATCCATTGGGCCATTTCTACATATTGCTCCGGCGTCATGCCGCCTTCTGTATAATCCGTTGCTGAAATACGGACAAACAGCGGGCCGTCCCACACTTCATTGACGGCGTCGATCACTTCACGCAAGATGCGGTAGCGGTTTTCCGCCGAACCACCGTATTCATCGGTGCGTTTATTGGAAAGCGGCGACAGGAACTGATTGATCAAATACCCATGCGCAGCATGGATTTCAATCACTTCAAAGCCCGCTTCTTTGGATCGTCTTGCGCCTTCTTTGAAGGCCTGGATGGTTTCTGCGATTTCTTCAGGCGTCATAGCTTTCGGCGTCTGGTATTTTTCATTAAAAGCAAGGGCACTCGGCGCCTGGATCGGCACTTGAAGGTCTGCTTTGCGGCCGGCGTGTGCCAATTGGATGCCCGTTTTGGAACCGTTTTGCTTCATCAGCCGGACGATTTCCGCGAGCCCTTCAACATGGCTGTCATCCCAAATGCCCAAATCTCTCATGGAAATGCGCCCTTGCGGCTGGACAGCTGTCGCTTCTACAATGATCAGCCCGATTTGGCCGACAGCACGCGTCGGATAATGCACACGGTGCCAGTCGGTCACTCGGCCGTCTTCTTGATCGCTCTGATACATGCACATCGGTGCCATAACGATGCGGTTTTTAAAAGTGGTGTTTTTAATGGTCAGTGGTTCAAATAATTTAGCCAATACAAGTTCCTCCCCTTTAGTGCCAAATGAGTCGATATCTAGTATAGCAAAAGGAATTATTCAAATTCGCGTCCCAAGGCTTGGGAGCGGCTGGATGCCTGCTCTATGCATTCTCCAATGATGCGTTTGAAGTCGTTTTTCTCCAGGGAAGCAATGCCGGCTGCGGTGGTGCCGTTCGGGCTTGTCACTTTTTTCCGCAGTTCTTTAAAATCTGCCTGCTGGAGCATGTCGGCAGCGCCGGATATCGTATGGCGCACGAGTTTAGTGGCGTCTTCCAGCGACAAACCGCTGTTGACGCCGGCTTCGGTCATCGCTTCTGCAAAGTAGTAAACAAAGGCAGGTCCGCTGCCGGCAACCGCTGTTACGGCATCGAGCTGGCTTTCCTGGACGACGGTGACGCTGCCAATCGAAGAAAGCAGATCACGCAATTCGTATTGCTGGTCCAACGTCACTTGTTTGCTCCAGGCGACGCCTGTCGCCGACTTGCCGATTTTTGCCGATGTATTCGGCATCGCACGGGCAACCGGTAAATCACCGGCCAGCTTTTGGATGGTCTGAATCGAGACACCCGCCACAACCGACAGAACGACGGTCCCGGGGGATAAGTGCTCCTGTATGCCGCCCAGTGCAGCTTTCACGTCTTTCGGCTTCATCGCCAGTAAAATAAAATCGGCGTTTTCCAGTTCTGTTTTTTCTTTTTGGACAATATTGACCCCGTATTCATCCCGCAAAAACTCCAAACGATCAAAATCCGATTTGTTCATTACCGAAATATTCCTTGGGCTTAGTATGCGTTTATTGATCCAGCCGTGAATCATGGATTCTGCCATGGATCCGGCTCCTACACAAACGATATTCATTGCAGTCACTTCCTTTTCTGTTCTGTAAACGGATGGATTGGGTTCTTTTGTTCTTATGTAATGGGCGGAGAAGAGCCGTTGGATTTTAACGGCTTCTCTCTGGGTTTCAATTGTCTAGCCTCTGGCGGCCAACCCCTCGGGTCATAAGGCGTCTTGGCTATGCGGCTGAAAAAATGTCGCTTCGCCAATCCGTCTTATGCCTGTCGAATCTAAACGGCCGTTTCCGTTTTTCCGTTGTCTAGACTCCGGTGCCCAGCTCCTCGGGTCATAAGCCGTCTTGGCTATTCGGCTGAAAACATGCCGCTTCGCCAAGACGTCTTATGCCTGTCAGAGCTGATCGGGCACCTCCGCTTTTCAATAAAAAAAGCGCATTCGTCCCTGCTTTGCAAGGACGAAAACGCTTGGTTTCCGCGGTACCACCTAAATTTGCCGGCGAGCGGCACTTCTCGAGCTCTTTATCGCAGAGATACGGCCGTGTTTGCACGGCAGCTCGAAAGCAGGTTCGAGAAGGGAGCGGGGATGCGCGTTTCAGCTGGAGCGCACTCTCTTGGCACCATCACCTTCTGTACTGGTCTTTTTCTTCGCTTGTCTATATTACCTGAATTATAGAGGGAGTCTTAATTGTTTGTCAAATGCTCTTTGGTGCGTGACGAAACAGAAAAATATCGGTATGATAGGTGAATAGCGATTCAGTTTCAAGGGAGATGGAGAAATGAGTTTACATAAGATAATTATTCCGACGCCTTTTGCGGTCGGCGACGTGAATTCCTATTTGATTAAGGGCGATATGCTGACATTGATTGATGCCGGCCCGAAAACGCCGGAAGCATGGCTTGCGTTAAAAGCAGGGCTGAAAGAAGCCCATGTTGAACCGAAAGATGTAGAGCAAGTTGTGCTGACGCATCACCACCCGGACCACGCCGGCTGGGTAGACGGTTTTGAAAATGCCAAATTATACGGACACCCTTATAATGATTTGTGGCTGAGGCGCGACCAGGCTTTTCTCGATTACCACGATGCGTTTTATCTCGAACGCTTGAAGGAAGAAGGCGTTCCGGAAGAGCTATGGTTCTGGGTCAAGAAAATGAAACGGCCGCTGAATTTAATGGGCAGCCGGCCGCTGGATATGTCGATTAATGAAGGCGATGCATTGCCTGGGCATGAAGAATGGCATGCGATGGAAACGCTTGGCCACGCACAAAGCCATTTGTCTTTCTGGAATCCCGAAAGCAGAGAAATGATCGGCGGGGACCACGTGATTGCCAAAGTGTCTTCGAATCCACTGATCGAGCCTCCGCTCGATCCTGCTGACGGCCGTCCAAAATCGCTGCTTCAATACAATGCATCGTTGGGGCGTTTATTGAAAATGCCGATTGATGTGATTTACAGCGGACATGGCGATGAAGTGCGCAATGTCCATGAACTGGTCGCAGGGCGTTTAGAGAAGCAGCATCAGCGTGCACTGAAAGTGCTCGATATGCTCAGCCAGGAAGAACAGAACGTATACGACTTGACGAAGCAGCTGTTTCCTTATGCGTATGAAAAAGAACTGGGATTGACCTTGTCTGAAACAATCGGACAAATTGATTATTTGCTGGAAGACGGTTTAATCACGGAACGGCTGGATGATTCAGGGATTTTCCGGTATTCGAAAGTCTAAACGGTTTTTATTGCACCGAGGACTTTCAGCGGTTAAAATTAACCTGTTAGACTTTTCAAAAAATGCATAAAGACAGCGAAGATTAAAACGAAAAGGAATGGGTTATGTTGAAAAAAATAAGCATCTTGATGGCAAGCCTGCTATTTCTGGCTGCGTGTTCTGACGACAAGGCCGCTGAGCCTGTTGCAGACAAGCCAAAAGAACAGCAAGCAGCGACTGCCGAGCAACAGCAGGAAATGTCTGAGGAAGGGTTCATCACACAAGTGACGCAGGAGAATCAGATCCTGGTAAATAATATTTATTTTACGATCCCGAAAGATGTGAAGGTCCAGTTTGATAATGGCACCGAAACGACCGAAGGGGTCATCAGTGATATCAGAACCGGCATGAAAGTCAGCATCGATTATAACGGTCCGCTCGGCGAAACCTTTCCTATGGAAGGCGAAGCCCAAACCGTCTCCATTTTGAATGACGAAGAGTCTGCGGAGCAATCCGAAGCGCTTGTCGCTTATATAGAAGGGGAACAATTGTCGAGCCTGGTCATACTGGGCCAGCCGATTGTGCGGGACAATGAAATCGGATTCCTGTTCAATAATATGATTGACGGGGAAATGACGGAAGTGCGCATCAACATGGATACACATGAATATACAGTCGGTGGAAAGTAAAAGCAGCTAACGCTGCTTTTTTTTATGCAAAAATATGAATTAATTTACTTGCACTTATAAATAGTACGTGCTATTATATGTATATTCACATCACATAACTGTATAAAAATACATTGGAGGTTTTCATATTGAATAAAAAAATTGTACTCGCATACTCAGGCGGTTTAGATACATCGGTGGCCATTCCGTGGCTGAAAGGACAAGGCTACGACGTCGTCGCGGTTTGCCTGGATATCGGGGAAGGCAAGGATTTAAATTTCATTAAACAAAAAGCGCTTCAAGTTGGCGCAGTGGAAAGCTACATGATTGACGCAAGAGAAGAATTTGCCGAAGAATACGCACTCGTTTCGCTTCAAGCCCATACATTATATGAAGGCAAATACCCGCTTGTGTCGGCGCTATCGCGTCCGTTGATCTCCAAGAAATTGGTTGAAATCGCAGAAGAAACCGGCTCAACTGCTGTTGCCCACGGCTGTACAGGCAAAGGCAACGACCAAGTGCGTTTTGAAGTATCGATTAAATCATTGAATCCAAATCTCGAAGTCGTAGCGCCGGTCCGTGCATGGGCTTGGTCGCGTGATGAAGAAATCGCTTATGCCAAAGAAAACAACGTGCCGATTCCGGTCAATTTGGACAGCCCGTTCTCCATCGACCAAAATCTCTGGGGACGCGCCAACGAATGCGGCGTCTTAGAAGATCCGTGGGCTTCGCCTCCTGAAGAAGCTTATGACATTACAAATTCACTGGAAAACACACCGGATACGCCGGATGTGGTGGAAATCGAATTTTTGAACGGGGTGCCGGTTCAGTTGAATGGTGTTTCGTACACATTCGCGAACCTCATTCTGGAATTGAATAAAATTGCCGGCAAACACGGCGTCGGCAGAATCGACCATGTGGAAAACCGTTTGGTCGGCATCAAATCACGTGAAATTTATGAAGCTCCAGCGGCCATGACATTGATTGCGGCGCATAAAGAGCTTGAAGACATCACGTTGGTGAAAGAAATGGCGCATTTCAAACCGGTCATCGAGAAAAAATTGACGGAATTGATCTACGAAGGATTATGGTTCTCACCGCTTCGTACGGCTCTGCAGGCCTTCCTGAAAGAAACACAAGTATTTGTCAACGGGACAGTGCGTGTGAAATTGTTCAAAGGCCATGCCATTATTGAAGGGCGTAAATCCGCTAATTCTCTTTACAGCGAGCAATTGGCGACATATTCTACTGACGATACGTTCAACCATGAATCGGCTGTCGGCTTTATCGAATTATGGGGCCTTCCGACTGTCGTTAACTCCATGGTCAACAAAAAAGAAGTCGTTGTTCCTGAAAACGTGAAAGTAGGCGTTCAATCATGACCAAACTGTGGGGAGGCCGTTTCCAAAAATCGGCCGAACAGTGGGTCGATGAGTTCGGAGCTTCAATTTCTTTTGATCAGAAATTAGTCATGGAAGATTTGGAAGGCAGTACGGCGCATGTGAAAATGCTGTCGGCCTGCCAGATCCTTACGGAAGACGAAGCGGCGCTGATCCTATCGGGTCTTGAGACTTTGAAAGAAAAAGCACAAGCCGGCGATCTGGAATTCAGTGTTTCGAATGAAGACATCCATTTAAACTTGGAAAAACATTTAATCGATGAAATCGGTCCGGTCGGCGGCAAGCTGCATACGGCAAGAAGCCGCAACGACCAAGTAGCGACCGATATGCATCTGTATTTGAAAAATCGCGTCAAAGAAATCATCGAAGCGGTTGCCGCTTTCCAGTCGGCGATTGTGGAGCAGGCCGAAGCACAGGTAGACACGATTGTGCCGGGCTATACGCATCTGCAGCGTGCCCAGCCCATTTCGTTCGGACATCATTTGCTGACGTATTTCTGGATGCTCGAGCGCGACAAAGAACGCTTGTCCGAATCGCTGAAACGCATTGATTTGTCGCCGCTTGGTGCGGGTGCCATGTCCGGCACGACGTTCCCGATTGACCGGGAAATGTCGGCTGACTTATTAGGCTTTTCGGGCGTTTACCAAAACAGCCTGGACGCTGTCAGCGACCGCGATTTCATCGTAGAATTTTTGAGCAATGCTTCGATGCTGATGATGCATATGTCGCGATTCGCCGAAGAAATCATTCTTTGGTCAAGCGAAGAGTTCCGCTTTGTCGAATTGGACGATGCTTTTTCGACCGGCTCAAGCATCATGCCGCAAAAGAAAAATCCGGATATGGCGGAATTGATCCGCGGCAAGACCGGGCGCGTCTACGGCAATTTGTTCGGCTTGCTGACCACTTTGAAAGGCCTGCCGCTTGCCTACAATAAAGACATGCAGGAAGACAAGGAAGGCATGTTTGATACCGTTCACACGTTGATGGGCTCGTTGCCGATATTTGAAGGCATGGTCCGCACGATGACGGTCCGCACCGATTCGATGGAAAAAGCCGTGCATTCGGATTTCTCCAATGCCACAGAGCTTGCCGACTATTTGGCGGCAAAAGGCATGCCGTTCCGCGAAGCGCATGACGTGACCGGAAAACTGGTATTCACTTGCATCCAGCGCGGTTATTTCCTAAAAGATTTGCCTCTTTCGGATTTGCAGGATGCGAGCCCACTGATTGGCGAAGACATTTACGAAACCTTGAAGCCGAAAACTGCCGTTCAGCGCAGAAATTCGCTCGGGGGTACAGGATTTGATCAAGTACACCATCAATTGGGACTTGCCAAGCAACTCATCGGGTGAAAAGTCCAATCATATAAGCCAGGTGCGCTTGGTACCCGCATCTGGAAACTAAAAGCCGATTTTCCTCTCCCCTAAGGAAAATCGGCTTTTATATTTGTTTTGATTCAAAACGGTTTGCCTGTTTGCAAAGGCCAGCCGTTTTTTTACGTTGCCTTGTGCCTGCCGAACCCACCATGGCGGGTTTGAGTTCCGCCAAAAACGGTTATTGATTAAGAACAAGTGTTCCTATATGCTTAAGGAAGAGAGAAAAAAAGGAGGCGAAAGGCATGTATGAAGGATTGGACACAAGGCCGATCATTTGCCTCGACATGCGAAGTTTCTACGCCAGCTGCACTGCGATTGACCTCGGCCTTGATCCATTGACCGCCTGCATTGCCGTCGTCGGCAACCAGGAGCGGCGCGGCAGTGTGGTGTTGGCCGCCTCGCCGGTGCTGAAAAAAGAATTCGGCGTACGGACCGGGACCCGGCTCTTCGAAATTCCGGACGATCCGCGCATTATGAAAATCGAGCCGAAAATGGGCTTTTTTCTGGACGTGTCGATGGAAATCACGCGTTTGTTGAAAGAATACGTACCGACTGAAGCGATCCATGTGTACAGTGTTGATGAAAGTTTTGTCGATTTAAGCGGCACCCAAAAATTATGGGGGACGCCGGAGCACTTGATTGCCCGCATCCAGGACGATATCATCCGCCAGTTCTGTTTGCCTTCCGCAATCGGCATGGGCCCGAATATGCTGATGGCGAAATTGGCGCTTGATTTGGAAGCCAAAAACAAAGGGTTCGTGAAATGGGATTTTAAAGACGTACCGGAAAAATTGTGGCCGGTCGCACCGCTCAGCAAAATGTGGGGAATCGGTTCACGGCTTGAAGCCACATTGAACGGCATGGGCATTTTTTCTGTCGGCGACTTGGCGCATACGGACTTGGCGCAGCTTGAAGCCAGTTTTGGGATACTCGGCAACCAATTGTACCACCATGCCTGGGGCATCGATTTGTCCGAACTTGGCCCGCCGATCATTGAAGGGCAAGTGAGTTACGGAAAAGGGCAGATTCTATATCGCGATTATACAACCGCCGGGGATATTTTGACGGTGGTCCTTGAAATGGCAGAAGATGTAGCTAGACGGGCGCGCACGGCGGGAAAAGCGGGGCGGACGGTAACGCTTTCGGTCGGTTACAGCAAAAAAGCATTCGGCGGCGGTTTCCACCGGGCCCGCACCATTGATGAAGCGACCAATGAGACATTGAAAATCTATGCGGTTTGCAAAGAGCTGTTGGAGGAGTTTTATGACGGCCGCCCGGCAAGAAGGCTCGCCATTACATTGACAAAACTTGAAGACGAAACGTCGATGCAGTTGAGCTTGTTTGAACAGCGCAAATGGCAGACGCGCAAACTCGGAGAAGCGATGGACCAGCTGCGTTCAAAATACGGGCCGACCGCCGTCTTGCGGGCGGTTTCCTATACAGAAGCCGGCACGGCACGCGAACGCGCCCGTCTGATCGGCGGCCATAATGCAGACGGCAGCTTTGAAGAACTGGAAGACTGACGCCTGCTCAATTTATTTCAAAACTCGAATTATTTTCTATCTTTCCATAAATAAGCTTGGTAAAATAAAAAAAGAATCCATTCATACATATATTTCATAAAGCAAGGGGAAAAGAAGATGCGCGTTTTTTGGGAGTTGGGCTGGTTTTTCAAGGAAAGAAAAAAGCAATACATAACCGGAGTCATCCTGCTTTTGTTTGTGGCATTTCTCGGGGTACTGCCGCCGCGCATTATCGGGTTTGTTGTGGACGAAATCGGACGGAGCACCTTGACGCCCGCATTTTTGGTGAAGTGGCTGGGGATCCTCGGCGCCTCGGCGCTTTTGATGTATGCGCTCCGCTATGCCTGGCGATTGATGATCTTCGGTTCATCAATCCTGCTGGCACGGAATTTGCGTGAGCGGCTGTTCACCCATTTCACCCAGATGTCGCCGGCGTTTTACCAAAAGCGGCGGGTCGGCGATTTGATGGCACATGCCACGAACGATTTGCAGGCGGTGCAGCAGACAGCCGGCATCGGCGTTTTGACGCTGGTCGATTCGATTGCGACGGGCGGCTTTGTTATTGCCGCGATGGCCCTTACCGTCAGCTGGAAATTGACATTGATCGTGCTGCTGCCGATGCCGCTGATGGCGTATATGACCAATTATTACGGCAAGCTGCTGCACGAACGCTTCCATGGGGCGCAAGAAGCCTTTTCAAGCCTCAATGACAAGACGCAGGAAAGCATTTCCGGCATGAAAGTGATCAAGACATTTGGGCAGGAGGAGCAGGACATTGACGACTTCAAAAGATTGTCCCACCGTGTAGTTGATGAAAACATCCGTGTGGCCCGTGTCGATTCGCTGTTCGATCCGACCATTTCGGCGATTATTGGCGTCTGTTATTTTCTGGCGCTCGGATTTGGCACGTATTTTGTAGTGAATGGCGAAATGACCATCGGCGACATGGTGGCTTTCACGACTTACCTTGGCTTATTGGTTTGGCCGATGCTTGCTTTCGGCTGGCTTTTCAATATCGTCGAACGCGGGCGCGCTTCTTATGACCGGATCCGCCGTTTGCTTGCAGAACCGGTCGATATCGGTGACCGGGAAGACGCCGTTGACGTGCGCCCGGCAGGGGATATCGTCTTTTCACTTGAACAATTCCAATTCACCGGCGACGACCGGGCGGCGCTGCGGGATGTTTATTTCACCTTGCGCCGCGGGGAGACGCTCGGAATTGTCGGAAAGACCGGTTCCGGAAAATCAGCAATTTTGCGCCTGCTGCTGCGTGAATTCGACCATTACGTCGGCGACATTACGTTTGGCGGCATTTCGGTCAACGACTACAAAAAACAGCAGCTGCGAAAAGCGATCGGCTATGTGCCGCAGGACCATTTCCTGTTCTCCACCACAGTGGCCGGGAACATCGCTTTTGCCCGGCCGGATGCCGCCATGGAAGAAGTGCACGAGGCGGCGAAGCTTGCCCATATCCACAATGATATCCTGAATTTTACGGAAGGCTATAGCACGATTGTCGGAGAGCGCGGCGTGTCGCTGTCAGGCGGCCAGAAACAGCGGATTTCCATTGCGCGTGCCTTGATGATGCAGCCGGAACTGCTGATTTTGGACGATTCCTTGTCAGCGGTCGATGCCAAAACGGAAGAAGCGATTCTTTCATCTTTGAAAAAAACGCGGACCGGCGCGACAACAATCATCACGTCCCACCGCTTGAGCGCAATTCAGCATGCGCATCAGATCCTTGTCATGCATGAAGGCACAGTCGCTGAAATCGGGACCCATGACCAATTGATGAAGAAAAAAGGGCGTTATTACGAAATGTATGAGCTGCAGCAATTGGAAGCGCTCGTCGAACAAGGAGGCGAGGCGTAATGGAAAAACCGAACGAATTGACCGGCAAAGACCAGTGGCTTGTCTTCAAACGCTTATTGAAGTATTTGGCGCCGCATAAGAAAATGCTGGCAGTCGCCATGCTCCTCTTGGTGCTGACCGTCATTGGCGATGTGCTAGGGCCGGTGCTGATCAAGACGTTTATCGACGATTACTTGACGCCCGGCTCGTTTCCAACCGGCCCGGTTGCCGGGCTCGCGCTCGGCTACTTTTTCATCCAGGTTTCCAATGTCGTCATCAGCTATTTCCAGCTGCTGAAATTCCAGGAAGCGGCATTGAAAATCATTCAGCAGCTGCGCATCGATGTTTTTACGAAAGTCCAAAATCTGGGGATGCGCTATTTCGACCGGACTCCTGCCGGCAGCATGGTGTCACGCGTCACCAATGACACCGAAGCCATCAAGGAAATGTTCGTCAGTGTACTGATCGGCTTTGTGCAAAGCATCTTTTTGATATTCGGCGTTTATATCGCGATGTTCTTCCTGAATGTCCGGCTCGCGCTCATCACCCTGCTGGTGCTGCCGATTCTTGTATGGATCATGTATTTATACCGCAAATACAGTTCGGAATTCTATCAGGATCTGCGTGAGCGGCTCGGGCAGCTGAATGCCAAATTGTCCGAATCGCTGCAGGGAATGGGCATGGTCCAGGCATTCGGACAGGAAGCACGGCTGCAGGATGAATTCAATGAAATCAACGAAAAACATTGGCAGGCGGGCAAGCGCAACATCAAATTGGACGGCTTGCTGCTGCATCCGGCGATTGACTTGGTGTATGCATTGGCACTGATCCTTTTACTCAGCTATTTTGGCGTGACATCATTTACAAATACGGTAGAAGTGGGGGTCCTGTATGCCTTTGTGGCGTACATCAACCGATTTTTTGAACCGGTCAACCAGGTCATGGAGCGGTTGTCGATTTTCCAGCAGGCCATTGTTTCAGCTTCCCGCGTTTTTGAATTGCTCGATGAAGACGATTTGGCACCGGCGCAAGACGGGGCAGGCGGCGAGATTGCTGACGGAAAAATCGAATTTCGCAATGTCAGCTTTTCGTATGACGGCAAAGCCGATGTATTGAAAAACATCAGTTTCACCGCAATGCCGGGGGAAACCGTGGCGCTTGTCGGCCATACGGGAAGCGGAAAAAGTTCCATCATCAATTTGCTGATGCGGTTTTACGAATTTGAACGAGGCGATATCCTGATTGATGGGCAGTCGGTAAAAGCATATCCGGGAAAAGAGCTGCGCAGCAAAATGGGGCTCGTGCTGCAGGACCCATTCCTGTTTTATGGCACGATTGACAGCAATATCCGATTGCACAACCGCAGCATGCCGGATCAGACAGTCCAAGCTGCAGCACAGTTCGTGCAGGCTGACCGATTTATCAACGAATTGCCAAAAGGCTACGGGCAGCAGGTGACGGAACGCGGATCCACTTTTTCAAGCGGGCAACGCCAACTCGTTGCATTTGCGCGGACAATGGCCACTGATCCGAAAATACTGGTGCTCGATGAAGCGACAGCCAACATCGATACGGAGACGGAAGTGGCAATCCAGGTCGGGCTTGAGCGGATGCGTCAAGGGCGGACGACAATCGCGATTGCGCACCGCCTCAGCACGATCCAGGATGCGGAACTGATTTTGGTGCTGCACCACGGCGAAATTGTTGAACGCGGCACCCATCAGGAATTGCTGGCGAAACGCGGACTGTATCACAAAATGTACTTGCTTCAAAACGGCATTGTAGAATAAAAGAAGGGAACGGCTTTGGCCGTTCTTTTTTTTTCTGAATAACAGCCTGAAATCTTTAATAAATGTAGAAAACTACAAAAGGGAAAATTAAAAAGGCATAAAGGTGAAAAAATTCATAGTTAAAATGAAAAGCACTTTTTTCTTAATACATGTAGAAAGCTACATAAGGGAAACGTATAAAAAATCAAAACAAGCAACAAGAAGAAAAACAAGATTACATAAAAGCGACCAAAAGGTGATATGATGAAAAACAAATACGCTTAAACAACCAACGGCCAACTATTTAGCAAAAAACTGGCAATGGCGCTCGAAATATCCCATCGGTTTTCATTGTCCACAAAGATGTCACAGGCAAAGAGGCGGTCATGTAAAGGCAAATTTGGTAAGATAGGGAGAGCATAGTGAAAGGGTGACAATTGTGGCCAGTGATATCAATTTGTTTCTCGCATTTGGTGCGGGATTTTTGAGTTTTATTTCGCCCTGTACGCTGCCGTTGTATCCGGCATTTTTATCGTATATAACCGGGATGTCGATAGATGAACTCAAAAACGACAAAAAGGTCATGCGCAAACGCGGCATGTACCACACTTTATTTTTCTTGTTAGGATTTTCAACCATTTTTATTGCACTCGGATTCAGCACTTCTTTCTTTTACGAATGGTTTGTCCGGTATGATGAACTGATCCGCCAAGTTGGCGCTATTTTTATCGTCTTGTTCGGCTTGATGATTGTCGGTGTGTTTACGCCGAAGTTCTTGATGCAAGACCGGAAAGTATCGTTTAAAAACCGTCCTTCCGGCTTCCTCGGAACATTCGTTATCGGATTGGCTTTTGCCGCAGGATGGACGCCGTGTACCGGTCCAATTACAGCAGCTATTTATGCGCTTGCTGCAACGAACCCGGGGTCTGGCGTCTGGTATATGGTCGCTTATATTCTCGGCTTTGCGATACCGTTCTTCGTCTTGTCATTCTTTGTGGCACAGACGGGATGGCTGCGCCGCAACAGCCAAAAGATCATGACTGTTGGCGGCTATGTTATGATAGCTGTCGGTGTACTTCTGTTCTTTGATGGCATGACGTACCTGATCCGTATTTTGAGCCCGGTTTTCGGCGATTTCCAAGGATTCTAATGATGAAGCAGGTGGAAGCATGAGTACTAGATTTATAATAGAAGAAAATGGCCTGAAAATACGGAGCTTCGGAGTTGACCGACATGTTTGAGTTTTTGGAAATGGTTCCTCCCGAAATCATGCTGGTGGTGACCACTATTGGAGCGCTCGGCATGGGGATTATGGCGATGATTGTCCGCAGCAAATCGGCTAAAAAACCGGCATCGGCTAAAAAAATCATTTTGCCTCCACTTTTTATGTCAACGGGGGCTTTGATGTTCGTATTCCCGTTTTTCCGTGTCGCGCCTATCCAGATAGGTGAAGCATTGCTCGTCGGTGCTTTGTTTTCCACGGTGCTGATTTGGTCGTCCAAGTTTGAAATCCGCGATGGCGACATTTACTTAAAGCAATCGAAAGCCTTTGTTTTTATCCTGATCGGCTTATTGCTGATCCGGGTGATCGGCAAAGTCGTGTTAAGTTCTACGATTGATATCGGGGAACTGGGCGGCATGTTCTGGATTCTGGCTTTTGGCATGATTGTTCCATGGCGTCTTGCCATGTACCTGCAGTATAAAAAATTGCAGGGAAAACTGGAAAGCGCAGTCCCTAATTGAGGGCTGCGCTTTTTTAATCGAATCTGTTGCAATATAGCGCAGAAAGCAAGAAAAACGCCATTCCTTCAAAAGGAATGGCGTTTGTTATTTCTCGAAATATTGCTCGTACGGCGAAATGTCGATTTTCATTTCCGCCAACTTTTTCCGTAGGAATTTATGGTCGCGTTTTGGCGTCGCAATGATATATCCCCGGATAATGTGTTCGAGCTTCATTTTCTTCACTTTTTCTTCCAACAAAATCTGGCCGATTCTGCCAGCGATTTTTTGCTTAGCCACAGGGCGGAACAAGTCTGGAACCGGCTGCACCAATTCGTTCAGCATTGCTTTTTCTTCCGTACCCCATAAGTGGATGGTTTTATCCACGTAATACTCTTCCCAGTTCAAATCCGATAAGCCGTCTTTTTTAGGCATCGACTTTAAAAATTTCCGGAACATGAAATAGCCGCCGATAGCAAACAAGCCGACCAATACCACGACCCAGAACAGGATAAACCATAAAAACCAGCCTTCAAGTGCCACTTTGTTCACCTCGTTTATTCGTACCTTCATCTATTATAGAAGGATTTTCGTAAAAATTCATCCAAAAGGTATCTCTTTTTTTGATTTGTGTCTATATAGCGAATGAAAGGAGGTGATCGACATGGCAGCAAGCGAATTTAAAAGTGCAAGCATTCGGTGCACATACGACAACGGATTGGACGACAAAGGCAAGACGAAGAAAAAAGTAAAAGCGTACCACAACGTAACGGAAACAGCTGCGGCTGACGCAATCCACGCCGTAGCCATCGTGTTGACAGGCTTTGGCACGAAAGAGCTGATGTTCCTGGAAAAACAGTCCGGACTCAACATTTACGCATAATGACAAAGGGGGATTAACGAATGGCAAAAACATTGGAACTGATCTTTGCTACAGCAGCGGGCAAAGAAGTCACACTGTCGGTAGAGGATCCGCGCGAGAACGTCACTTCGCTTGAACTTCAGGCGGGCATGCAGACAATCATTGCACAAAACATTTTTGAAGTGGAAGGTTCACGTTTTGCTGCCGCCAAAGGCGCCCGCATCGTGGAACGCAACGTCGTCGATTACGAAGTTTAACAAGCGGGCTCTCCTGATTCGGGGGAGCCTTTTTGAATAGAAGCGAGGTGGAAAAATGGATGAGTGGATGCGGTTGATCCAAGAAGTGGGCTTCCCGATTTTTGTATCTTTTTACTTGATGCACCGGGTGGAAGCGAAGCTAGTGGCGATACACGATGCACTGGTGACATTAAAGCTTTCCTGACTTCACAGATTTGTGACAAAGAAGGAAGAGGTTCAGTTGAATTGGCCGAGGGCATTCGCTATGATTAAGGTTATGGATGAATGGAGGAATGCATCATGAGACATCTGCGAATTGCCCTCCTGATGGGGCTGATCCTGATTCTTTCAGCCTGCGGCAATCAATCAATTGAGGATTTTTCCTATACTGATCATAGAGGGGAGCAAGTTTCCCTAGATAGCTTAAAAGGGAAGCCATGGCTTGCCACTTTTGTCTTCACCAATTGTGAGACGGTCTGCCCGCCGATGACGTTTAACATGGCCAGCATTCAGGAAAAGCTTGTGGAAGAAGGCATCGAAGATTATAAAATTGTAGCGTTCAGTGTCGATCCCGAAGAAGATACACCGGAGAAAATGCAAGCGTACTTGGGCAATTTTTCCGTGCCTGATGAGTCGAAATGGCATTTGCTGACGGGGTACAGCCAAGAAGAAATTGCAGATTATGCCGTTGACAATTTCAAGGCGCTGGTCAAAAACGATCCGAACAGCGATCAAGTGGTCCACGGCACTACGTTTTATTTGATGGATGCAGAAGGGGCCGTCGCCAATAATTACGATGGCTATACGGATGTTCCGGTAGACGAGATTGCCGGCGACTTAAAAGAATTGATCCAAAAATAAAAACCGGTCATAGACCGGTTTTTTCTTTTGCTAATAAATCGCGGATTTCAATCAGCAGCTCTTCTTTTTTATCGAGCACTGCGGGCTCTTCTTCAGCAGGCACATCTTTTTTGCGTTTCAGTTTCGTGAAAATGCGAATAACAAGGAATATCGAAAAAGCAACGATGAAAAAGTCGATCACGGATTGTGCAAATATACCGTACCGCAACTCTGCCCCTTGGAATGTATAAGTCCAATCTTCCACGCTAAAACCGCCAAGCAAAATTCCGACTGCCGGCATGATGATGTCTTCCACCAATGAGGAAACGATTTTCCCGAATGCAGCTCCAATAACGACTGCAATCGCCAAGTCCAATACATTTCCTTTTAAAGCAAATTTCTTAAAATCTTCCCACATACGAACACCTCCTAAACTTCAGTATAGAGAAAGGCCGGATGGTTTTACACATGATTCGCATAAAACAATTCGAATTCGTCCTTTTTGAACAGGAGAACGATACAGATAAGTAAGGTAAACTGTGGTAAACTGGGGAAAATGGACATTTAGGTGTGGGAAGAATGAAGAAAAAAAGAAAGCTCAAGCGGAGCGTCCGTTTGAAATTGTGGTTTTTAATTATCCTGTTTCCAGCTGTTATTGTGCTGACCACGCTGTTTGTCGTGGTTTTTCATATGTTTAATCCAGTGTCGGTCGCGAATACATTAAAAGAAGCGCCACAACAATTATTTGAAATCGAATTGCCTGAAGAAAACATTCCGCTTTATCAAGAGGCTGCAGATGCATTCGGCATTCCATGGACTTTGCTTGCTGCACATCACCGCATTGAAACGAAGTTTTCAACGATGGATCCTTTGCTTTCGCCGGTTGGGGCAGAAGGGCATCTTCAGTTTATGCCGTGCACGTTTGTCGGCTGGACCCATCCAACGTGTTCCGGAAAAGGCCAAGGCGAAATTCCGGAAAAAGAAAAGACCGATCCGGCCGTGATTGCAAAATACGGAGGATATGGACTTGACGGAGATGGAGACGGAGTGGCCGATCCGTATAATTTGATGGATGCCCTGTACAGTGCGGCAAATTACTTGTCGAAGAACGGGGCAGCTGACGGGAAACTGGAGAAAGCTATTTTCCAGTATAACCACAGCGACCAATACGTAGAAGACGTTTTGCATTATTACCATCTGTATGAAGAGCAATTTCCGGACCAATAAAAAAGAGACCCCATAACGGGATCTCTTTTTTTATTGGCTTATTAAGTTCTTCTTGTTCTGCCTTTACGCATAGATCCAAGAATTAGGCTTAAGACAAATACTAATACCAAAGCACCAATCAATGCAGGGATTAGATAAACGCCCCAAATTTCTGGACCCCAATCGCCTAGTAATAAGCTACCTAGCCAAGCACCAACGATACCTGCAATAATGTTACCAATAATGCCGCCCGGGATGTCTTTACCAAGGATTAGACCTGCTAGCCAACCGATGATGCCACCCATAATCAAGAATAGTAAGAAACTCATTCTGTCCAACTCCTTTTTTAATAATGAATAAGTGCTACACTCTAGATATAACCTTAATCATGACTTTTGAAACATGGAGTTGAAAATAATTTTTAAAACGCCCATTTTTGCAAGCCCTCCGCCGCAGTAAGAAAGAAGGCTGCAGGCATGAAAAAATTAAAGGTACTGGTAAATCCAATCAGAAATTCGGCGTCGTATTCAGCGCACTTCGGCGCCAAGCGTGTTTTGGAAATGGCCGAGCGCCCATTCATGGCCAACCGGGTTGAAACTTGCAACCGCGTCTTGGTGAATCACAATATTGAATCCTTTGTTATAAGCTTCGACAGCCGTATGCAATACACAAATGTCGGTGCAGACGCCCACAATGTGAACTTCTTCGATGCCTCTTTCACGCAGCAGAATTTCCAGATTGGTTCCGGCAAATGCACTGTAACGGGTTTTGTCCATCCAGACAATGCGGTCTTGATGCTGTTCATACACCTCTGAAAGGCGGCCATACAAATTTCTGCCGGCTGTGCCTCGGATATTGTGGTCCGGGAAGAGTTTGGATTCGGGGTGGAAGTCGTTGTTGACTTCATGGAGATCAACTGGAAAAACGACGTAGTCTCCGGCTTGTATAAACTCCTCCGTCAACGAGCAAATCTTTTCTTCAATGGCCTGGCCGGGCTTTCCGCAGGTCAAGGCCCCGTCATCCGCCACGAAATCGACTGTATAATCTACTACTAATAACGCTTTTTTCATCTGTCTGCCTCCTAATCTTTTATCCTCTTAATCTAATCACAATTAAACTTTTAAAAAAAGAGATATTCATTATTGCAAAGAAAAAGAATTTTCTGTATACTCCTTAAAAGGAGATGAGAATATGGTATATGAAAACACTGAGAAATTGAACCGCCAGGCTTTCTGGTTTGTGGTCCTTCATACTTTGCTCATTATCAATTTTGCCATCGATTTTGAGGTGTTCATGTGAAACAGCCATTAAAATAACCTGCTCCCGCATACAAACGGGGAGCAGGTTATTTTAATGGAATAAGTTAATCCCGTTTCAAGCGGGTCAGGGAATCTTTCAGCATCCGGGAAGCCGAGTCGAGCGAGACACCCATGATTTCCTGGATTTCTTCCAGGTTTTTGTGTTCAACCGCGTATAAATGATGGACATAGGCAAAACGGATGTCCCCGGAACGGATCGGCGTGCCGAGAAACGCGGACAGCGATTCGGTATAGTCGGACAGCGATCCCATTTTAAACATGGTGTATTCGTCTTTCACTTTGGATGACAACAGGTAAGGGGTATTGCGGAAAACCGCCCGTTCAATGCCGTCCAGCATCACGGGAATTTCCTTTTCCGTAAATTCGATATGGACCACATAGCCGTCTTTCTTTTCAACGGTCAACTCGAGCACATCGCCGCGGTCGACAAAATCTTCCACTTCGATGGCTGCCATGTCACGCAGGCGAAGCCCGCGCATATATAAGAGGAAAAGAATTTTCGCCGTCAGTGATAATTGGTCGGAATCGAGCACCGACGCCTTCTTTTCCAAAAGAACTTCGTAATTGATATGGATATCAGATGGCCGCAAATCCAGTTTTTGATTGAATTTAAATTTCGGCATAAAATCCACCGGAATCCGGCCGATTCTCCACATATAATCGAACCATTGCCGAATATAAATCAGTTTCCGGTTCAAGGTGCTGTCCTTGATGCCGGTCGCGTATTCTTCCTGCAGAAACTTTTGAATATCAATCGGACGAATTTCATGGGGTTCCACTTGTTTCTTATATGTTTTTCGCAAATAAGCGAACAGCGAGCGGATCAATTGTACTTCATGGACAACCGTATTCGGACTAATGCCATTTTCTAACCGATACTTTTCATAACCATAAGGCATAAAGCAGCACCCCTCCTCCATAATTATCCTTAATTATACCACTAATCCGGAAAAATAGAACGTACTTTCCCTTGGGAAAAGCCTGTAAAACAGCGGTTTTATCAGGTTTTTAGCCTTTTGGGGCTGAATACGCCAGAAACAGGAAAAATTACACGAAAAGAAAGCTTTATTTAAATACGATAAGGGTATGCCTACTATAGAAGTCCATATCACAGATGGGGGATTGCAATGTTTAAAGAAGAGAACGCTAAAATCAGGAAGGCTATTTTACAAGCGGTGGAAGGCTGGCCGGACGAAGTCCTGAACAAGAAACCGTCCATGGATGAATGGTCGCCGATACAGATCCTCGACCACCTTTACCTGATGGAAGGGATGGTGGCTAAAAATGTGGGCCGGCAGTTGGAGAGCGAAAAAAGCGAAAAAGCAGTCAAGAAACCGATCCAGCTGACTGTCAGCCGCATGGTGAAAGTGGACGCACCGAAACACGTCGTGCCGTCCGAGGAATATATTTCCCTTACCGAGATGAAAAAACGGCTGGAAGATTCAAGGGCGCTCTTGCACCGCGTTTACGATGGGACTACGATTGAAGAGCTGGAAAATAAGTCGATGCCCCATCCGGTCTTCGGCAAGGTACCGCTTATCCAGTGGTTCCCATTTGTCGGACTTCACGAGAAACGGCATTTAAAGCAGTTGGAAAAGACCTTGGACAAACTCAAATCAGAAAAGACTGGGTAATTCATAAAACTTATTACAATGTATAAATTTAATGTAATTTACTTATGCTTCTCTTTTCGATATGATGGAGGAGGAGAAAAGACGCTTACCCGGCCTTTTCAAAGATTTAAAGGAGGAACATGATCATGGCAAAAAGCAGTTTGCACAACAGCCGTACTTCTTTTGAGCTAAATGGCAAAACGTATAACTACTATCGTTTAGCTGCTTTAGAAGAAGCAGGAATCGCGAAAGTATCACGCCTTCCTTACTCAATTAAAGTACTTTTGGAATCCGTATTGCGTCAGCATGACGGATATGTCATCAAAGACGAGCATGTAGAAGAATTAGCAAAATGGGGCAAAAACGCCAACAAAGATGCAGAAGTACCATTCAAGCCGTCACGCGTAATCCTTCAGGATTTCACGGGTGTACCGGTTGTCGTTGACTTGGCAGCACTTCGTTCAGCTATGTCTGAACTAGGTGGAGACCCGAACAAAATTAACCCGGATGTACCAGTTGATCTTGTTGTTGACCACTCTGTCCAAGTAGACAGCTACGGTTCTAACGAATCGTTGAAAATCAACACGAAACTTGAATTTGAACGCAACGCAGAGCGCTACCAGTTCCTAAACTGGGCTCAAAAAGCATACGACAACTACCGTGCTGTTCCACCGGAAACCGGTATCGTTCACCAAGTTAACCTTGAGTACTTGGCAAGCGTTGTCCATGCCATCGCAAACGAAGATGGAACATTTGAAGCTTACCCGGATACACTAGTTGGTACGGATTCTCATACAACGATGATCAACGGCCTTGGTGTACTTGGATGGGGCGTCGGCGGTATCGAAGCGGAAGCGGGCATGCTGGGACAACCTTCATTCTTCCCAATTCCGGAAGTTATCGGCGTTAAATTGACAAATGCATTGCCAAACGGCGCAACAGCTACTGATTTGGCACTGAAAATCACTCAAGTGCTCCGCCAAAAAGGCGTAGTTGGGAAATTCGTTGAGTTCTACGGCGCTGGTGTTACAACATTGCCGCTTGCTGACCGTTCAACAATTGCCAACATGGCTCCTGAATACGGCGCTACTTGCGGATTCTTCCCGGTTGACGAAGAAGCGCTTGATTACCTTCGCCTGACTGGCCGTGAAGACAGCCACATTGAAGTTGTCAAAGCTTACTTGCAAGCCAACGACATGTTCTTCGATGCAGACAAAGATCCTGTTTACACAGACACAATCGAACTTGATCTTTCGACAATCGAACCAAACTTGTCAGGCCCTAAACGTCCGCAGGATTTGATTCCATTGTCTGAAATGAAGACAGAATTCAACAAAGCGGTAACGGCTCCTGAAGGCCCGCACGGTTTCGCACTTAGCGAAGAAGAAATCAACAAAACAGCGACTGTGAACTTCAAAGACGGTTCAACAGCGGTTATGAAGACTGGTGCGATCGGCATTGCAGCGATCACGTCATGTACAAACACTTCTAACCCATACGTAATGCTGGGCGCTGGACTTGTTGCGAAAAAAGCAGCTGAAAAAGGCCTAATGCCACCGGCTTACGTAAAAACTTCTTTGGCACCAGGTTCAAAAGTTGTTACGGGCTACTTGCAGCAAAGCGGCCTGCTTGAGTACTTGGAGCAAATCCGCTTCAACTTGGTAGGTTACGGCTGTACAACATGTATCGGTAACTCAGGCCCAATGCTTCCTGAAATCGAAGATGCGATTTTAGACAGCGATCTATTGGTAACTTCTGTACTTTCCGGTAACCGTAACTTTGAAGGACGTATCCACCCGCTTGTAAAAGCGAACTACTTGGCTTCACCGCCGTTGGTTGTTGCTTATGCACTGGCTGGAACAGTTGATATCGATCTTCAAAACGACCCAATCGGACAAGACAAAGAAGGCAACAATGTGTTCTTGAGCGACATCTGGCCAACGACGGAAGAAGTCAACGAAGTCGTGAAGAGCACCGTTACACCTGAATTGTTCCGCAAAGAATATGCACGCGTGTTTGACGAAAACCAAACTTGGAATGCGATTGAAACAAATGACGATTCTTTATATGCATTTGACGAAGAGTCTACGTATATTCAGAACCCGCCGTTCTTCCAAGGACTTTCTGTTGAGCCAAAAGCGATCCAGTCTCTGGATAACTTGCGCGTAGTGGCTAAATTCGCAGATTCAATTACAACTGACCACATTTCACCAGCTGGCGCAATCGGCAAAGATACTCCGGCAGGGAAATACTTGCGTGAAAAAGGCGTAGAACCTCGTAACTTCAACTCTTACGGATCTCGCCGTGGTAACCATGAAGTGATGATGCGCGGAACGTTCGCAAACATCCG
The DNA here is from genome assembly GCF_030413595.1 of Planococcus liqunii. Classification (NCBI taxonomy): domain Bacteria; kingdom Bacillati; phylum Bacillota; class Bacilli; order Caryophanales; family Caryophanaceae; genus Planococcus; species Planococcus liqunii. The sequence goes on from NZ_CP129238.1 coordinate 1,749,189, forward strand.
TATTCGTAACCAAGTGGCACCAGGCACAACAGGCGGTTTCACAACGTACTGGCCAACTGGTGAAACTCTGCCGATCTACGATGCAGCGATGAAATACCAGGAACGCGGCACAGGACTTGTTGTTCTTGCCGGCAAAGACTACGGCATGGGCTCTTCACGTGACTGGGCTGCCAAAGGTACATTCCTTCTAGGCATCAAAACAGTCATCGCTGAAAGCTACGAGCGTATTCACCGTTCAAACCTTGTGATGATGGGTGTTCTTCCGTTGCAATTTGTAAACGGACAAAACGCTGACTCACTTGGCTTGACTGGCCGCGAAAGCATTTCTGTCAACTTGACTGACGACGTGAAACCACGCGACGTCCTGAAAGTAACAGCAACTGCTGAAGACGGTACCGTTACAGAATTCGACGCACTTGTGCGCTTCGACTCTGAAGTAGAAGTAGACTACTACCGCCATGGTGGTATCCTGCAAATGGTATTGAGAAGAAAACTGGTTGAAGCATAAGAGAAAAGCGGAAGCGTCCGTTTAGTCCCGACAAGCGCTGGAGGGCTTACTGTGAATGGCGAACTTTGCCATTTGCTGTAAGACCGAAGCGACTCGAGGGACTGGACGCTGCAGCTGGACAAGAAAAGCGGAAACTGCGAAGTAAAAAAAGATCAGACGTCCCCTGAATCAGGACGTGTGAATCTGAGCAAGTCAATTCCTTACACTCAAATAAGGCTGCCCTCGGGCAGCCTTATTTTTTATTTATCGAACGATTTTCTGTATACTTACATAGAGGTGAAAGAGAACATGCATATAAGCGACAAAGAAATCGAAATCCGCTACGCGGAAACCGATCAAATGGGCGTGGTGTACCACGCGAACTATATTATCTGGCTGGAAATCGGCCGGACGCAATTGATTGAAGACCTGGGCTTTACTTATGCCGGGATGGAAAGTGAAGGCTACCTGTCACCGGTGACCGATATTTCGATCCAGTACAAAGCGGCCATGCGCTACGGCCAAAAAGCGACGGTGCGTACGTGGGTGGAAGACCACGGACGCCTGCGCACCACGTACGGCTACGAAATACTGCACGAAGACGGAACGATTGCCGCAACCGCAACTTCTGAACACGTGGTAGTTAAAAAAGATTCGTTCCGCCCGGTATCATTGAAGAAAATCTATCCGGAATGGCACGAGAAATACGAAGAAATCAAAAAGCAGGCCACTGATGGCGTTCGGAGTTAAGCGAGAGGAACTGAACCGCTGGAAACACAATGTCGAGGCGGGCCAAATCGCATTTTTGACGCATTACTGGATCGATGAGCGTTTTCCGGGTTGTGCAACGGTCACAAAAGTGGGCTGTAGCGACCTGGATAAGCTGGAAGAATGGGGAAAACAATACGGCTTGAAGCGTGAGTGGATGGATCTGCGGGGCAACTACCCGCATTTTGATTTGTTCGGAGAGCATCAGCGCCGCATTTTGTTGGCAGAAGGACAGGCGGAACATCTACGGCGGTTCGACCTGTATTAGAGGATTACCTTTCTTTTTAGACTGCGGGCAGCGCACAAGCTGTCCGCAGTTTTTTTACGAAGAAAACCAGAAGGACTACAAATCGATGAAATCTTCGATGTACGCTTGCAGCTCTTGTTGAATGTCCTGTAAATTTTCATCCAGCAAGTCTCCGACCAGCCGGCTGCCGGGGAGGTTCTGAGTTACAGGCAAACCTAAAAAGAGCCGCTCACATGTCCAAATGGGGATGTTATGCAAATCAATGAGTTCCCCGTGGTCATCGCAAATGCTGACGACAAGCGAAGAACGGTATCCAGGCTGGAAAGGATCGGTGCCGTCTTTTTCAACTCCGGCATCGAGCACTTTGTATTCCTGCAGGAACAAACCTTGAAAGCGGGGAAGCCAGCTTTCCACATAGCGAGTAAGTTCCATTTCCTTGCGATGGATTTCCTGCTTTAACGACTCGTTGAATTCTTTCTGGCGAAACCGCATATCCAATTCCTTCTTTCCATGAGAAGTTTCTTTCTGTCAAATGACAATAATGCCGATAAAAAAACACTGCCGAAGCAGTGCAGGTCGATCTTTTTCAGTTAGGCACTTTCCTTTTCGTAGGAATAGTCCAATTCCTTTAATTCATCGTTTACGGTAACGTGCAAATCGTGTCCATCAAAATACCAGACATCGGTTTGTTCCACATAATAAGTGACGCCGTCGTGTTCAAGTACCACTGTGGCTTCTGATGGGACATCTTTTGTCACGCCGAGCGAGAAGCCGGGCTGAAGTTTGCTCGAACCGCCATAGCGGACGTAAAACCGGACCGCTTCTCCTGCTTCGACTTCCATTTCTTCATGAAACCACTTGAACGCATCTTCACTGATGTCGATTTTCACTCCATGCACGCCCTTTCGTAGACATTACCATTTGATTTTCGGTTCGGTTCCTGCCTTGATTCTGCCAATATTCGCCCGGTGACGGTAAATGATGAATGTTGCCAAAACAATGATGACTGCCAGGAACAAGTAGTCGCCTGTATTGATTGCATAAATGGTGGTGTAGATGACGGCTACAACCGCCAAAATGATGGAGGACAGCGAAACCATCTTGGTGATTTTCAAGGTGATCAATAGGACCGCCACCGCTACCAGGAAAAGCGGCCATTGGTACCCCAGCAGGATGCCGCCGGAAGTCGCTACGGCTTTGCCGCCTTTGAATTTCGCGAAAACCGGGAACATGTGGCCAACGACAGCAATCACCCCGAAGATCAGCGGGTGGATATTGGTGTCGATATAAAGCGGGATCAAGGTGGCTGCTGTCCCTTTTAAAATATCCAGTACGGTCACGACGATCCCCGCTTTGGCGCCTAAGGTCCGGAACGTGTTGGTCGCGCCGAGGTTGCCGCTTCCTTTGGTCCGGATATCTGTGTTGTAAAAGATTTTTCCAATCCACAATGCGGAAGGAATTGAGCCAAGCAAATAAGCTAAAAGTACTGGAAGCAATATATCCATTTTGAACTCCTTTGAACCATACTATTTATCCTGCATCAACAGCCAAAAAACGGCCATTAAAACCCAAGCGAGGGACTGCCGGTTGGGCTGGATCGCCCACGGAATGCCATTTCACTTTACGTTTTTAGTTTAACACGAAGCGAGTTCTTTGAACAATATGTCTCTGATTGTTCACCTGACTCCCTCAAATAAGGTATGATAGAATAAAAGGACAGGTGATTCTCATGAACAATCCAAGCCGTGAAGAAATCAAGAAAATCCTCGATACTGCAAAAACTATCGCAGTCGTGGGCCTAAGCCCGAATCCGAACCGGACTTCTTATATGGTATCTGAAGCGATGCAAAAAGCGGGTTACCGCATCATTCCGGTCAACCCCGTTGCCGACGAAGTGCTGGGGGAGAAAAGTTATGCGACGCTCGCTGATATCCCGCATCCGGTCGACATCGTCAACGTCTTCAGACGCAGTGAATTTTTGCCGGAGCTCGCAAAAGAGTTTGTCGGGATCGATTGCCCTGTGTTTTGGACGCAGTTGAATGTGGTAGATGAAGACGTTTTCAATGAATTGGCGGATGCCGGCTACACCGTAATTATGGACCGCTGCATCAAAGTGGAACACGCCATCCTGAAGTAGTGGAAAAGGGCAGCCAGCATAATCAATAATTCCAATGGCTGGCCAACCGGCAGTAAATCCGATTTAGGCAGAAGGGCGCTCTGCGCTCTTTTTTCTATGATAATTGACAGATGGCCGGGTTACCGATACGATTAAAAGAGAAGAAAGTACGAACAGATGTTTGTTGGAGGGAACTTAATGGCAAAAACTAAAAATACGGCATACAACGAAGAAGCGATTCAAGTACTCGAAGGCCTAGATGCCGTTAGAAAACGCCCGGGTATGTATATTGGTTCGACCGACACCAGAGGGCTTCACCATTTGGTCTATGAAATTGTTGATAACTCTGTCGATGAAGCACTCGCCGGATTTGGAGATAGAATTACCGTAACGATCCATGAAGATAACAGCATCAGCGTCCGGGACTACGGACGCGGAATGCCGACCGGCATGCACCGAAGCGGAAAACCGACGCCTGAAGTCATCTTGACTGTGCTTCATGCCGGCGGGAAATTCGGCCAGGGCGGCTATAAAACGAGCGGAGGCCTCCACGGAGTTGGGGCGTCCGTTGTCAACGCGTTGTCGAAATTCCTGGAAGTGACGATTTACCGGGACGGCAAAAAATACCGCCAACGGTTTGAAAACGGCGGCAAAGCGGTCACGACGCTCGAAGAAATCGGATCGACCAAAGAAACCGGCACAACGATCCATTTCTTGCCGGACGAATCGATTTTCTCAACCACCAAATACAATTACGAAACGCTCAGCGAACGGCTGTGTGAATCAGCGTTCTTGCTGAAAGGCCTGAAAATCGAACTGATCGACAAACGCACGGAAACTGAAGAAACCTTCTTTTTTGAAACGGGCATTGAAGCGTTTGCCGCTTATTTGAACGAAGAAAAAGACGTGTTGCATCCGGTTGCCTATATCGAAGGGGAACAGGACGACATGGAAGTGGAGTTTGCGTTCCAGTTTAACGACGGCTATTCCGAAACGATCCTATCGTTTGTCAACAACGTCCGCACGCGTGACGGCGGGACGCACGAAACCGGCGCGAAAGCCGCAATGACGCGTGTCTTCAACGATTACGCACGAAAGATCAATTTGTTGAAAGACAAAGACAAAAACCTGGAAGGATCGGACATCCGCGAGGGGCTTGCGGCCATCGTATCGGTCCGGATACCGGAAGGCCTTTTGCAGTTTGAAGGCCAGACGAAAAGCAAGCTCGGCACAAGCGAAGCGAGAAGCACGGTTGATGCGATTGTTTCCCAGAAACTGATGTACTTTTTAGAGGAAAACGCCGACCTCAGTGCGTCGCTTGTCCGTAAAGCCATCCGTGCCTCCCAGGCGCGCCTCGCAGCCCGAAAAGCACGGGAAGATGCCCGAAACGGCAAAAAGCGCAAAAAGTCGGATGTGCTGCTGTCCGGCAAATTGACGCCGGCCCAGTCGCGGAATGCGTCCAAAAACGAATTGTATCTAGTGGAGGGTGACTCTGCCGGAGGTTCTGCCAAACAAGGCCGGGACCGCACATTCCAGGCGATTTTGCCGCTTCGGGGGAAAGTCGTCAATACCGAAAAAGCGAAGCTGGAAGAGATCATGAAAAACGAGGAAATCTCGACAATCATCCACGCTATCGGCGGCGGCGTATCGAGCGATTTCTCGATTGAAGACATTGCCTACAACAAAATCATCATCATGACCGATGCCGATACGGACGGCGCCCACATCCAGGTGCTGCTGCTGACGTTCTTCTACCGCTACATGAAGCCGTTGATCGAAGCGGGGAAAGTGTTTATTGCCTTGCCGCCGCTCTACAAAGTATCCAAAGGCGTCGGCAAAAAAGAAGTCGTCGATTACGCCTGGACGGAAGCGGACCTGGAAGCGTCGACGAAAAAAGTCGGAAAAGGCTATATGCTGCAGCGCTATAAAGGGCTAGGCGAGATGAACGCCGACCAATTGTGGGAAACGACGATGAATCCGGAAACCCGGACCTTGATCCGCGTGACGATCGAAGACGGTGCACGGGCTGAAAGAAGAATTACGACACTCATGGGCGATAAAGTAGAACCGCGCCGCAAGTGGATTGAAAACAACGTCGATTTCGGAATGGAAGACGACGCCAATATTTTAGAAAATGATTTGATACATGCTGAGGAGGAAGTTGTATGACACAAACCGAACGTTTTCAAGATCTGCCCTTAGAAGAAGTCATCGGCGATCGGTTTGGGCGTTACAGTAAGTACATCATCCAGGACCGGGCATTGCCGGACGCGCGGGACGGGCTGAAACCTGTACAGCGCCGGATTTTGTATGCCATGTACAAAGAAGGCAACACGAATGACAAAGCGTTCCGGAAATCGGCCAAAACGGTCGGGAACGTCATCGGCAACTACCACCCGCACGGAGACACTTCTGTTTACGAAGCGATGGTGCGGCTGAGCCAGGATTGGAAAATCCGCCATATGCTCGTTGAAATGCACGGCAACAACGGTTCGATGGACGGCGATTCGCCGGCTGCAATGCGTTACACGGAAGCGCGCTTATCGGCGATTTCAGGGGAATTGCTGCGTGATATCGACAAACGCACCGTGGAATTCATCCCGAACTTTGACGACTCCGATATGGAGCCGACGGTACTTCCGGCAAGCTTCCCGAACCTGCTGGTGAACGGGTCGACCGGGATTTCTGCCGGTTACGCTACGGATATCCCGCCGCATGCACTGCATGAAGTGCTTGATGCAGTCCTGATGCGCATGGACAAGCCCAACGCGACAGTCGATGAATTGATGACGGTGATCCAAGGCCCCGATTTCCCGACCGGCGGCATCATCCAAGGCGTCGACGGCATCAAAAAAGCATATGAAACCGGCCGCGGCAAAATTGTCGTCCGCTCAAAAGCGGATGTCGAGCCGTTAAAAGGCGGAAAAGAACAAATCGTCATTACCGAAATTCCGTTTGAAGTGAACAAAGCGAACATGATCAAAAAAATTGATGACCACCGCTTTGACCGCAAACTGGAAGGCATTTCGGAAGTGCGCGACGAGTCGGACAGAACCGGCCTGCGCATTGTCATCGAACTGAAAAAAGACGTCGATGCAAATGGCATTTTGAACTATCTGTACAAAAATACCGACCTGCAAGTGAGCTATAACTTCAACATGGTCGCGATCTACAAACGCCGTCCGACGATGATGACCTTGCAGTCGATGCTTGACGCCTATATCGACCACCGCAAGGAAATCGTGACAAAGCGTTCAGAATACGATCTGCAAAAAGCGAAGGACCGCATGCATATCGTCGACGGTTTGATGAAAGCTTTGTCGATTCTTGATAAAGTGATCAAGACGATCCGGGCATCGAAAGACAAGCGGGATGCGAAAAACAATTTGATTTCTTCATTTGAGTTTTCCGAAGCGCAGGCAGAAGCGATTGTTTCCCTTCAGCTATACCGCTTAACGAATACCGATATTACGGATCTGCAAAACGAGGCAGCTTCCTTGAAGAAAACAATCGATGAACTGACGGGCATTTTAACCAGTGCCACAAAACTGAAAAACGTCATCAAAAAAGAATTGTCGGCTGTCCGTAAGCAGTTTTCAGAACCGCGCCGTTCCGTCATCGAAGAGAAAATCCAGGAAATCACGATTACCCGTGAAGTGATGATTCCAAGTGAAGACGTCATCGTGACTGTAACTAAAGAAGGCTATGTGAAGCGTACCAGCCCGCGTTCGCATGCGGCATCAAACGGCCAAGGCTTTGCGATGAAAGACAGCGATCACCTGCTGTATGAAGGCAATTTGAATACGCAGAACACCATTCTGTTGTTCACGTCAAACGGCAACTTCGTCTACCAGCCGGTCAACGAACTGCCGGACATCAAGTGGAAAGACCTTGGCCAGCACTTATCGAGCATCGTCCAGCTCGAACCGAACGAATCGATCCTGTCGGTTTATCCGTTTGAAAACTTTGAGGCGGACGCCAGCATCCTGACGGTTTCGAAGCTGGGCATGGTCAAACGTTCAGCGCTTCAGGACTACCACGTCCAGCGCTATTCCCGCACGATCAAGACGATGAACCTGAAAAAAGGCGATTCAATGATCTTTGCCGGGCTCGTGACCGATGAAACCGAACTGTTTATCGCCACGAACCAAGCATACGGCGTACGTTTCCCGTTAGACGAAGTGCCGATTACTGGACTCCGGACAGCGGGCGTCAAAGGTGTGAATTTGAAAGACAATGATTTTGCAGTGTCCGCAATCATGCTGGATGCAGAAGAAAAGCAGGAACTGGTTCTGGTAACGAACCGAGGAGCTGCTAAGAAGATGAAGCTGCAGGAATTTGAAACAGGCGGAAGGGCAAAGCGCGGCGTGGTGATGCTGCGTGAATTGAAAGCCAATCCTCACCGTGTGGTGGCCGTTGTCGGCACCTTGGGCAGAGGCGAAGAAATCCTGATTGAAACGGCAAAAGGCGTGCGTTTAACGCTTGCTGTCAACAACTTAAAACCGGTTGACCGTTATTCGAACGGATCATTCGTCCTTGATGAAGGAACCGATGGCACGCCGGTGACCGTCTACCGATTAGAGAAAAAAGAATAGCAAAACAAAAGCGCCTCCTTGCCGGGAGGCGCTTTTTCTTGTTCATAAGCAATCACTTATAAGTACAATATTATTGTTATGTAATCTAAATTCCATCTAATTGTAAACTTCTGGTATACTGGATAGAGCAATCAAAGCTACTGATTTTTTGAAATGAGTTGTTGTAGTAGCCATGAATAATCGATGCTGGAAGGCGTAAAAGGGGGGAACGGATGAAAAGATCAACTTTTTGTCAGCTTATTGTTCATGCTTTTAGCTTTTGGGGTCTATTTCCGCTTTATGGACCCGTTGTTGGATTCAAACCGCTGGTTGGCTTTTGCCGTTTTCCTGTTAATCTGGATGGCGGTGCGCGTGGCTGGCCGGGCACTTGAAGGACGATTTGAATTTTTGGACAAACAGATGGATCCGCAAACCAGTGTCTGGCTGACTGTCGGGGTGTTCATCGTGGTCCCAGTGCTGGTGTTTTCACTGGGTTAATCTCTTTGATCAGCCAACAAACAAAACTACTGACGAAACGTTCTTCCGCATGGAAGAGCGTTTTTCATTTGGATATAACGTATTTTTTCTAATTAAACAATAATATTATAGTAAAATTCAATATTATTTTATTGCAAAACGATAAATATGCTGATAAAATCAAAATAACAAGAAAGAAGCGAGGTGCTTATAATGAAACACGGTTCGACCCTCTTTTTGAAGATTGTCATCCTATTATTGGGGCTTCCGGTTCTGGGCGGCTGCTTGTACGGATTGACGCGCTTTAATCCGAATTCGCCTTACTGGGCAACGCCAGAGCTGGAAAAATTGCAGTATCCATTGTTGATCGGCATGTATGCCGCGATGATTCCATTTTTCATCGCGTTGTACCAGACGCTTAAACTGCTTGGTTATATTGACCGCAACCAGGCATTCTCGGAATTGGCGGTAAAGTCATTAAAACGCATTAAATACTGCGCGATGATCATCAGCGCCCTGTTCGTGCTCGAGCTGCCGTTCTTTTACTGGCTGACGAAAGCGGACGACGCGCCGGGCATCCTGATGGGTCTGTTTGTGATTTTCGCTTCACTGGTGATTGCCGTCTTTGCGGCAGTTCTCCAGAAACTGCTGCAAGATGCCATCCGCATCAAAGCGGAAAACGATTTAATCGTCTGATCTGAGGTGAAAGCAATGGCAATGATCATCAATATTGATGTAATGCTCGCAAAACGAAAAATGAGTGTTACCGAACTTTCAGAACGTGTCGGCATTACGATGGCGAACTTGTCCATCCTGAAAAACGGCAAAGCCAAAGCGGTCCGGCTGTCCACACTGGAAGCCATCTGCCAAGCGCTTGACTGCCAGCCGGGCGATTTGCTGGAATACCGCAGTGAGGAACGCCCAAATCGCTAAGGCAGTGAAACGAAGTATAAGAATCTGTGTGCTGAATGGTTCTCATAAATACGAACTGGCTTATAAAAAGCAAAAAACACTTAAATTCGCGGGTTCCGCCCTGGATTTAAGTGTTTTTTGTATTAAATATACAGCGGAAAACGCATTGAAATTTCCAAACGGCTAAATTTGCTTTCTAGATACTCATCATCAATCCAACAGTTGTGGTTTTGGAGCTTAAGACAATCATTCTTTTTGTCCAGGCGATTGTTGCAGCAAATGCCGGTTCCCTTGTGTATCTTCTGCAATGATGAACTCTTTGCTATATATAACGGAATAAATTTTAGTGCCTTCCTCGAAAGAATTGGATTGAAAATTGCTTGGAAGTGTTGAAGCTGATACTTTTTTGGTGATGTTGCCGATCAATTGGCCGGTTTCATAGCCCGAGATCTGTTCTTCAGTGCCGTTATACTCGACATCATTGACGACCACAATCATCGCATAGCTCCCAGAACCGGTACCTTGGCTGCAAGCAGCTAGAAAGAACGCAACCACCACAATCCTCAGAACTTTTAGCAACTGCATCCCACTCCTTTGAAATTCATTTTACATAGTTTACCATTAATTTGGAGGATAGAAATGGATTCTATAAAAATTTAGTCATTAACCAGTAATTTTATTTGCAGAGTACAAAAAGCACCTTCCGGCTGGAAAGGTGCTTCTATGCTTTTCTTTAGCTGAAGCAGGACTACCCGAACCGGCCGGCTTGAACAAACGCCGGTTCCCTGCACGTTCAACTCTACGTGCTTCGCGGCATCTATCTCCACAAAAGTGCACAACAATAAATCGGACCTGTTCATAGCCGGTCGCTATCAGGAAAGTCGGAGTGCAGCCATAGCTTTTCACGCCGATGATGTAAAAATCCTTTTCGGACTGGCGCAGTTCCTGTTCTCCGTGCGGCCGGACTGTGCCGCAGCTATGAATATTCGGGTCAAGTGCTTTGGACTTCTGTTCAAAGAGATCAAGGTCCGAAGAAGAAATCGGTTTTATACTTAAAGCCATGCAATTTCCTGCTTTCTATTAATCAAATACAAATAAAAAGAGCGGACAAGAGTTTTCTGGAATTTCCTTGAATCTATCGCGAGTTACAGATAAGCTAGAAAGAAATTGAGTTACCAATAACTGTAACAGCCAGGAGGAAGCGCGATGAAAGATAAAGTAACGGATGTATACAATCACCTGGCAGGATACTACGCAAATGAGGCAGACGGTTCGAGCCTGTATAACATCGAATACGAGCGACCGGCTATGATGGCCCAAATGCCGGCAGATCTAGCTGGGTTGACTGTTTTAGATGCGGGATGTGCGGCCGGCTGGTATAGTGAACAATTATTAAATGCTGGAGCAAAAGTGACAGCGGTTGATTTCAGCCCGGAAATGGTTAAAGAAGTCATGCAGCGGACGAAGGGGAAGGCAGAAGTTCTGTGCCACGATTTGGAGGTAGGCTTGCCCTTTGAAGATCAGTCGTTTGATCTGGTTGTCAGTTCGCTGACGCTTCATTATCTAAAAGACTGGGGGAAGACATTCCAGGAGTTTAAGCGCATTTTAAAGCCAGATGGGCAATTGCTGTTTTCGGTCCACCACCCAATGACGGATATTGAACTCCTTCCGGAAGCACAATACTTCAGTACTGAATTGTTGACCGACCACTGGACGAAATCAGACAAAACGTACGAAATCCTCTTTTACCGACGGCCGCTCAGCGATATCCTCAATAGCACGCTTTGCAATTTTTCCATCGAAAAGGTGATTGAACCGAAGCCAACCTTGAAAATGAAGGAACTGGCGCCTGAGAGCTACGCACGACTGATGAAAAAACCGCAATTTTTGATTTTGAAGGCCAACAAGTTTTGAACAGCATTAAAAGTTAACTTTATGTATGACTCTCCTTGCATATAGACGCGAAAGGATAACGAAGTGTTCGTAAAAGTTCATAAAGAAAAGTGACTCCCTACCTGTCAAGTAGACACGAGTTTATCGGCGTTTTTTCTCATATGCGATTATAGACGGAGAGCCGATTTCGCTTCCGTCCGAATTTCTTCGAGCCTAAAAACGCTTCTCAAAGTGGCTATTGATTAAGTGCGCGGTTTAAGCGGCCCGTGCTTGTAAATTGCGGTATGTAACCGGTGACGCACCGAGTTTCAGTTGCGGTCGTGTCTCGTTATAATACGTGATGTAGGCGGCTACTGCTGCGCGCATTTGGGCTGCCGTTTCAGGCACAGTGAAACCGGGCATTTCGGTTTTGAGCTTGCCAAAAAAGCTTTCAATCGGCGCATTGTCCCAACAGTTGCCCCGACGGGACATTGACTGGGTCAGTTCCATTTTTTTCAGGAGTCCTTGATAGCTATGGCTGGTGAACTGGATGCCCTGATCACTGTGGAGAAGGGCTTCTTTCTCGAACCCGCGTGCTTCCAACTGACGAACGGCCTCCAGGACAAAATCCACATCCAGGGTGTCGCTGATGGTGTAAGCAACGATTTCGTTATTGTATAGATCCAGAATTGCACATAAGTAGATAAAGTCCCGGAATGGCTTTTTCACTTCCAGGTAACTGATATCAACGGAAAACTTGAGACCCGGTCGCATGGCCTTGAAGTTCCGGTTCAGGAGATTATCGATAACCGCATGGCCGCTTCCGGCAGGACGTGGCTTTCGGCGTGCTGTCTTGAGCGGCATGCGATACATTTCCCGCATCCGGCGGATGCGTTTGAGACTGACGATATGAGTGTATACATTCTCGAGCTCCAGCTTAAACCGTTCGTGACCCAAATTCCCACCATGGGTGACGTAGAGCGAAAGCATCTGTTTTAAAAGCGCTTGGTCCCGTTCCGTTTGCGACTGCGCAGGGTCTTTTTTCAGCCGTTTGTAATAGCCCGCGCGGCTCAGGTTCTGGACTATGCCAATGAGCTCTGTAATCGGGAACCGGTTCTTGTGCTCTTCAACGAACACAAAGTCGAGGTCGATCGGTTTCACTCCTTTCGGAGCGCAATAAGCTTTTTTAAGTACATCACTTCAAGCTTCGTGCGTTCCAATTCAGCTTTGGTAATTTCCAATTCTGTTTTCGCGTCTTTGCCCGACTCCCGTGGCCCTCTGCGTTTTTCACGAAGCACCTCAAAAGACTTGGCTTCCTTCACCAGCCGCGCCCAGTGCCGGATATTGGCAGGGTTCTGAATCTCCAGGAGGGGGGCTAATTCGTTAACGGATCGTCCTTCAAAGTACTGTTCTACCGCCTGCTTCTTGGTTTCATAGGTATAGCTTTTTCGTGTGTTCACAGTCATCACTCCTTGGTTCAAGTTTGAAGGAACAATAAACTATTTGTCTACTTTTGGTTCATTGTCTCAAAGTGAACGTTCGTAAAGTAGTCTGAGACTATTACGAACGCTTTTTATGCGGATTTCAGGTGATTTTAAGGCGTTCGCAAATGTGTACTTTTACGAACGCTTTCATTTCCAAAATTAGCTAGCTATCTTTAGGGTGTTTGGGTATATTCGAATAAAAGGTTATTGAATTCTCATTTATTTTAAAAAGAACGCCCAGATGACGATTATAAGGGTTATGTAGAAAAGGGGTAGGCAGTTGGACGAATTAGTACAAATGCAAATAAAGCGGTTACGGGATATGAATTTTGATGCTGACCTGTTGCTGAGCAAGAGAGGCGAGTTAGAACAGCAATGGGAAGATGCTTTTGTGAAGGATTTAAGCAAAGCACAAAAAAGAAAGATCGCTTTTCCGCAGTGCATGTGGAATGCATTCAGCTGGAACAAAATTGAGTGCCTAAAAGAGCAGGTGGCAGTCGATGCGTTCAATCAGCAAAAGAAGGTAGGATGCTATCTGTTCTATGCGAATATCGACGATGCGTTGTTCATCAAAAAGGCCAATCGAATAAAAGCAGAAGATATCATCCATACCGATAGCCCTGCTATTGAAAAAACTTTTACCAGTGTCCAAAATAATCCATCCTACTTTAACTCTGTTGAAGAATTACGTGCAGATTTCTATGTCGTCGATGAACACTTTACCTGGACATATGTTCTGACTCATGAAGAAGGCTGTGGTCCATACTTTTATAAGCCTTAACAGTTTCTTTTTTACTAATACTTGGTTATTGAACGAAACAAATAAGACGATTTCATATCATTTCGAAGAAATGCCACTTCTAGTTTACATATCATGAGGTTATCGGTAGCTGCATACAAAAGAAGGGAGAGAAGATGCGCTTTGTTTAGCATCTTCTCTCCCTCTTTGTCTATAAAAATGCAATTTTATGAACAGCGTCTCTAAAAACTTAATAGATATGAAAATACTTTTGAATCTCATTTTTTTCATTTGTTAAGCTCAATGCCAGCATCAGAAGAATACGCGCCTTCGGGGGATTTAATGATCCAGATACGATATAACCGTGTTGATGGTCCATCTCAGTCCGGCTTACGATTCCTGTAGCGAGCCGTGAAGATCGTATGACAGAGACTCCGCTAGTTAACGCATCTTGAATTCCAGCCTGTGCTTGAGCAGAAAGGGTATAGCCGCCAGTGGGGCTACGACGATTCCTTTTGCGCCGGCTTGTACCGCTGCATCATATAAAAACCGGTCGTCGCCTTGATGCGCATAGATGATTGATACCTTGGGCAACTCATTGGCCATTTTTAAGTCGAAGGCGGTTTCAGTCGTATGGAGATGCGCAATATCTTTGTAGAAATAGTAAACTTCTCCTCCGACGATCGAACCGATGTAGCCTTGTTCCATGGCATTGAACGCATCTACTGTGGTGGTATTCATTTTCGTGATAAACCGTGCAGACCCGATGCGGTCGTTAAGAACAACCAGTACGCCTTTTCCAGATGATTGTTCCTTGCATGCGACTTTCACGCCATTGTAGATGTTCAACGGACCTTCTGCACTGATGGCTGTTGCGGGTCTGACCGCTCCAACAATGACGACGGGCTTATGGCTTTTGGTTACTAAGTGCAAAAAATAAGCCGTTTCTTCGAGCGTATCTGTGCCATGCGTGATTACAACGCCGTCTATTCCTTCATCCGCTAAAGTTTCATTCACATAGGTGCCCAATGCCAGAAGCCGTTCGGTTGTCATATCCACACTATCAATGTTGAACAGCTGCTCGAACTGTATGTTCGCAACATCTGCCAAATCAGGAACTGCCGTCAGTAATTCTTCGATAGGAAGAGCGCCGGGCTTATAGCCTGTCGTCATGGTACGTGAGCTGCCAGCTCCTGCGATAGTTCCGCCAGTTGCAATGATTTTAATCGTCGACTTATCCTTCATCCTATTGCTCCTCACTCTTTTTTCCGAGCCTGTCTTCAGCTTATTTCGATTTAATCCCTGCACCGCAAAGAGGGATGATGATTTTTTCTTCGGGTGCCTTATTGTATTTGAGATAGCCCGCATAGTTTACTGCTGATGTTATTTCCACATAGAATCCTTTGTCGCTCAGGGCGGCACGTGCGCTCAAGATTTCGTTTTCTTCAATATTAATAAAGGTGCCACCAGTATTGCGTACGGCTTCTAAAATCTGTTGGGAACGGGCAGGGGCAGCGATAGCGATACCTTCTGCTAAAGTCCCTGTGTTGGCAACAGGCACTGCTGATTCCTCGCCGGTTCGGAAGGCTTTCGAAAGAGGCGCACAATTGTCCGCTTGAATGGCTACAATCTTTGGCATTTTATCGATTAAGCCATTTTCGAGCAATTCTTTAAAGCCATAATACGCTCCCAAGAGAAGGGTGCCGTTGCCAACCGGAATTATTAAAGCATCAGATGCAGCGTTTAATTGTTCGTAAATTTCATAAGCATAGGTTTTCGTGCCTTCGTAAAAGTAGGGATTGTACACATGGCTGGCATAGAACACGTTTTCTTCGTTCACAGCTTTCTGTGCCGCAGCTGCCACATCCTCCCGTGTACCGCGGATCTCTTTGATGGTGGCGCCATGCGCTTTGACTTGAGCAACTTTCTTCGGTGAAGTCTCATCACTTAAATAAATGTCACAAGGAATCCCACAGCGGGCTGCATACGCGGCAATGGCGGTTCCTGCATTGCCGCTGCTGTCGGCGATCACTTTCGAGACGCCCAACTCTTTTGCCTTTGTCATCAAAACAGCAGCGCCACGGTCTTTAAAGGATAACGTAGGCATCATGTAATCGATTTTTACGTAGACATTCGGTTCTGCAGGATCCAACACGATTAAAGGTGATTGGCCTTCACCCATTGTCACAGACTGCCATTTGTTGGAACCTTTTTCGAAGGGCATGGTCTCGAAATAACGCCACAACGAATTCGGGTAGTTGTTCCAGGAGCTGACATCAATTTTAGGGATGTCTTTTGCTATATTGAATACTCCTCCGCATTCACATCTCCAGAGAGAAGGCGTCATATCGTATTTTTTACTGCAGCTATTGCAAACAAATTGAGTCATCTTTTATCAACCTTTCAAGAATATTTTATATAAAATAGATTTATTTATATGGCATGAATAAAAAAATTAGATATAGGCAATGGCTTCCACTTCAATTTTAAAACCAAAGTGCAATTCGTTGGTCGGAACAACGGTCCGAGCCGGTTTGGATTCACCAAAAAACGCCTTATAGACGCCATCCACTCGACTCCAGAGTTGCACATCTGGTATATACAGCGTCATGCGCAAAATCCGCTCTTTGTTACTTCCGGCTGCTTTCACGATCTTTTCGACGTTCTTCAGCGCTTTTAATGTTTCTTCTTCGATTGTGCCAAATTCTTTTTCACCGGTTTCTGGGTTGATGGCAAATTGGCCCGATACGTAGACCGTGTTCTCGTGGATGGTGGCCAATGCATAGTGGCCGTTGGATTTTAAATTTCCTACTTCAAAAAGACTTTTCATGTCATTCTCCTTAACTTGATTTAGTTTTGATATCGTCCAAATAGCTGTAAACCGTTACTTTAGAAATGCCCAGTAAAGAGGCGACTTTCTCAACCGACCCTTTCATGAGAAAAATGCCTTTCTCGTCCATAAATCTTATTAATTCAATCTTTTCATGGCGTTTCATGACTGGATGAACACTGTTTTGAATGATCTGCTGAATCAGCTGGTCCACTATTCCTTCAACATTCTCAATTTCATCTTCTGAGGAAGGAGTACGATTTTCTTGCATATTGACTGGTGGAGAAAGAAACGCATCCATAAAGTGCTGCATCTGATTCAATGCTTCCACATCAAAATTGATGCAGAAAGCGCCAATCACTTTTTGCTTAGAATCACGTATCAATGAAGTTGAAGAACGAATCGTGCGCTTGTCTTCTGTGGTGAATGTATAGCCGGCGAGATGATCTTCTTTAAAGTCTTTGGACTGCAAAACAGTCTTCACCAGGTGATCGAAAGATTGACCGACTTCTCTGCCTGTAACGTGATTGTTTACGGTAAACATGACGGATGCTTGAGGATTCGTTAAGTCGTGTATCACCACTTCACAGTTTGGACCGAACATTTTTGCGGTGGATTTTGCTATGGGAACAAAACTCTCTAATATTTTCTCGATTTCTTCCATGGTTAATTCCCTCATTCTATTGGATTTTATTCAATTATAGATTTTTTTATATGAAATATCAATTTATAGATTTTTTTATACAAAATAAGAGAAACAATCTTAAGGAATATGAAATTACTTCAAAATAAATGTAATGTCCTTAAGAATATCGGTTCTAAAACAGTGTTAGTTGAGTCGGACATTTCTTTTGAAGGGAGAATAAGGGGAATTTGGGAGGAGAGCTTCTATTCTTTACAGTGGCTAGCATATAGATAAGCAAATAAGCAAATAAGTAAATATAAGGTTCTTTTTGGTTTACATATGATGATTTATCAGAAGAAGCATGGATAAAAAAAGAGGGAGAGAGGATGCTGGAAAAACAGCTCTTCTCTCCCTTTGGTTCGTAAAAGCGTACTTTTACGAACGGTTTATAAAGAACTAAAATTTTAGGAGATCTAACACGAATGACTTGGTAGTTTATAACTCATAAGAATAGGAACATTTTTATAGTTGTCAATTCAAGTCGAATGAGACAAGACATTCATGAATACCTCAAATGATGTATTGTAATTCGGTACTTTCGAGGGGATTTGATTGAATATCAAGAGAAAGTCCATGGTCTCCTTTTGGATTATCCGGCTGATGCGGCCATTGCTACTCTCATTGGTACAGCATTGCCCCAGGCCTCCACTTCGTTTTTCCACAGCTTGCAGATCAATAGCTTTTGAAATAACTAGAAAAGACCGAGTATAGCGAACCCGTAAATGTTCAAGACAATAACAGGAAACAGTTTTATGCAATTCCCAGTATTGGTCCCCAATATTTCGAGCGACCAGCCCAGCTTGAGTTTCGACAGGATATAGTCGACATCTTCTTGATTGATCGGTCGCCGACAGCCGCAGTTATCCCGCTTGGACACATAGTCGAGCTGGGCCGTAAAGGTGTTATAGGGCTGACAGTGTTTGAGCTCATAATAAATGGTGCTCTTGCTTCGCTTCAATTTCGAAGCGATGTAAGATAACGATTTCTGTTCCAAGTAATCACTCTTGGTAACAATATATTCCCATGGTATGTAAGGGGCTTAGTTGAGGACAATCCTTAGTCGATTCTCGTTAATTGTTTGTATCCACTTGAGCTGTTTTTATTTTCTAACCGTTCGATCTAATATGACAAACCATAGTTTATAATGTATTTTGCAAAGTACTTTTTATTTTCCACTATTAGTCCTCTTGTCAATTAGCAGTAAAATGATTAATACCATTACACTAATTACCACTATAAACAAAAATGATAAGTATAATGACATAAACCCTTCAAATGACTCATCAAACTCCATAAGAGCGATATCTGGAATATATATACCACCCATAGAAATAAATCTAGTCACTTCAAGATAAATAATATGAAAAGCCATGCTCATCCATAGTGAACCTGTATATTTTCTATAAAGCTGCAAGGCAATTCCAAAGGTGTAAAGCAATATGAAATAGTCTAGCGTAAATTCAAAAGACTCATTTAAAAATAATGATGTTAGTGCCGTCACTGCAATTGGCACACAAATGAATATCAATGGCTGTAATAACAAGGAGACAATAAAGTGATATTTTTTATTCAACTCTTCAAAGATCAGCCCCCGAATAAAGACTTCTTCTGGAAAGGCTTCAAATAAAAGTGCTATTACGGAATTAATAAAAATAGCGATAAGTACATTTACTGATAAGTTTATAGTGACATTTTCAATGCCTCCTATGAAATAGGCTGTTAGAATTCCTAATACTACTAAAGCAAAAGGCAACACAAGCCCGATAATCAATTTAGGATATGACTTTATTCCACTTAAGCCAATATTTTTAAAGATGCTTGGATTTTTTTGTTTCAGCAAAAAAAGTACCATCGTCGTTAATCCGGTAAATATGACACCTTGCAAAAGCATCGCAATTTGCCAACTAAAACCATGCGTTTCGATTAAATATCGTCCAGTATTTCCTGATATAAAAAGAAACAAGGTTACGAAGAGAAAGTACAGCAACAGCCGACTGATCCTGAATTTTGAAGATTCCATTGAACGCTCCTTTTTCTCGAATTAATCCGACTATCGCAGTGCAAAATAGTTTATCTTGTCCAGCAACAGGCTGATCCATACGGAGAGTTATTCATCAGATATAAGGTTCTCAATAAATGCAGCTTCTTTTTTATAAATCTTGTACATAAAGTACATCAATACCGAAACGGCAAAAATAGTAGATGATTCATCGAAATTCTCTTCGAGAAGTATTCTAGTTTTAAATGAGAAGTCATCTGGTTTAATGGTAGCGATATGTATTCCATCTATTTTAATTTCTACTTCCTGGCTCCAATTTTCATCAATTCGTATATTTTTCCCATCGATTTCACCTACAACACAAAAGTAGAGCAAACTATTACCGGCTTTGTCTTTAAGGGTATAAGTAATGCCTTCCATTTTTATAATATATGTAGCAACAAGAAAGTTTTTGATGCTTCGTTTTTCAATCCCCATTACAACTGTAGTTCCATTATTAAAAGTAAATGAAAATGAACTTCCTTTTTCAAATACGGAAATATCTTCCTTTTCGATATAGCCGATACTCTCTTTTTTTTCATTTTCCACGGGGAGAACTTTCCCTTTTCCCATGTATAGACCATCTTTAAAATAATATTGTTTCAAATTCCCCACTCCTTTCCAACGCAATTAGTTTGAGAATAATTTTGTTAAATAAAGGTCTGGCAATCAGAAAAAGTTAGTTCTAATAACAGTAACTCTCGCCTTTGTATATTTTAGTTAATTTATTTCAAATCTAATTCCGATTTAATACTGGCCGTTCATGCTTTATTTACGGTACCAGTGAGAAAAAGTTTCACTAGTCCACTCGTCTGCCATATTAATTAAATAATTAAAGTATCTTAATAAAACTTTAGCGCTTTTTTCATTTTGAGAAATGAAATAGTTTATATAAATAGATAGACAAACAGTTTACATATCATAACCTATCAGAAGTAGTATTTATCCTAATAACAAAAAGCTAAAGGGAAGAAGAGGGACTAGTCAGCTCTTCTTCCCTTTGTCTTTATATCTGTACTTTTACGGACGCTTTTTAAATTATTTATAAATTAAATAAAAAGTGCTTTAAGATTTTCTAATTATTGGTAATATAACCATATATACATTGGGATTAAATAGAGGATGAAAGCAGTCCGTATAAAGGAAAGTAAACAGAAAGGGGCAGAATTAAATGAAAGCTAAAGAAATCGTCAAGGAATTTGGTTTTGAAGGAGAAGAAGAGCCCGTCAGTATCTATCCGTTTTCGCCAGTTTACCGGATGACACGGCCTGAAGGCGACTTTATCGTTAAAAAAACGCAGCATCCAATCGAGAAGGCACATCGTCTATTGAGATATACAAGCACTTTAAACGAACAAGGCGTTGAGGTGATTGTTCCGGCAAAAATTCAAGCAGAAAATCCACGGACGTTCGATGAAGAAACCTATGTCGTTTATCCTTTTATTCAAGGCGTGCCTTATACCGGGCAGGATTGGGAGATCACAGAAGCAGGGAGGTTGCTTGGACGAATTCACTCATTATCCCCAGTAGATAATGAATTTGGATTGGATACATACGATGTATTTGATTTTACGGAAGATGAAGTCAAAGAGAGCTTCCAGCATATTGTGCAACATGCAGCTCCATACGGACTAACAATCAATCCATTATTAGAAGTCCGGCTGCTGCAAGCGGTCCGGCAACAAGACGAACTGAAGCAAGCCGGCTTGTTTTCTGTCGCAAGCCCGCACGATTTTAAAGCGAATAACCTTGTTTATACCCCTCAACCTTATTTGATTGATCCGGATAATGCTGGATGGATTCCCCGAATATTTGATTTGGCACTTGTCCTGTTGTTGTTTCATAATGAACTGGCCTCTGCTCCAGACCGACCGTTTACCAAACAGCAATGGCACCTGTTTTTAGCGGGATACAGAGAATTCGTAAACTTATCGCATGAGGAGAAAATGAATTGGCCGAAAGCACTGGACCATGTTTTCCTGGATGAAGTAATGTGGCTGATGGCGGATGTAGAAGAAGATTGGCAGAATCCGGCGCAGCGAGCTTTATTTAATCATCTTATTCAATTGTTTTTGAATTCGGAAGAATACGATTTAATTTAAGTGATGTGCAGTGGATTGAATCGAATCAAAGGGAAGTGGGAGTTGAGTTACATTCGGTTAGTTTGATTTATCCCAATAGAGAAGTTCTAATTAGCAATTTCTTCATTTCTTCCCCTCGCAATAGAATTGAGGAGAAGGATGTAAAACGGATACCCTATCGTTCCGCCTATTGCTAAAAGACCAGTAACAGGATTTGGATCATCACCGCTATAAGTCAGTGGGAATAAAGATGCGAATATTAAAACGAAAAGAACAAAATAAGGCAGCCAGAATAGCGCGGTTATAAAGTTTACTTTTCTATTGTTCAACCACTTTTTGGTAACGAAATAGATCAGTATGGATCCTCCTATAAATGTAGCAATCAGAGTTACATTCGTTAAAGCGTTCACTGTACCAATATCCCAGCTGGTGAGTCTGCTGATTCGATAAACATTCACCATCAATTCAAAGGGGATAAACACGATGAAAGCATACAGCATACTAACTACATTCAACTTCAAGAAATAGTTCATTTAATGATCTCCCTTCAAATTTTCCGGAAAAATGCTAAAGCTCTACAGAAGACTAGACTTATTGGTACCCAGTAAGGTTTCGGATTTTGCAATAGAAATTCCACAAGTTTTGAGTGTAACTCAATGTGAATTAAGTTACATTCACTTCAGCAATCTATTTGGTTGCAAAACGGAAGACCAAAGATGGAGGTGCAACGGATGGAATACAGTGGTGGCTATTTTCTTCTTTCTGCAACAAGCGCCAATCAATTCTTTTACCTCACCCAATTAGAAGATGGCGGATTCCATGTCGAAAGGCTGATTTCGATGGATGAGGAAGTGGGTGGTGTTTTCCCAAACATTTTTGACATTTGGGCAGGTGGAAAGCTTAATAAGCAAACCCCCATCTTATCCGCATCGGTGCTGGATAAGGTCTTGGTATCCATGGTATTTGGTGCGCAGGAAGAAGCACTGGAAGGCTATCGTGAAGCAAGACCCCAGGATCCTTTGGTGGGTCTGATCGGCATCAGTCTTGACAAGAAGCATCTTCCGGACTTTCATGACTGGCGGGATCCTATCAATGATGAAATTGGTGAAGGGGAAGGAGTTGTCTACTGCTTGAAGAAAAAGCAACCTCCCAGCAGTGGCGGAATATTCGCAGGATACGACATTGCAGGATACGAGTTGGGCGGCCGGTTTCTCTCTTTCTTGGGTAATCATTTTTTCAAATATTTTCTGGCACTTGATCCAAACCTTTCAATCAATAAATACGGTTTGTTTCCGGAACGGCAGAAGGCCGAAGAACTTGCTCGTTACACGAATGATGTGCTCAAGGACCTGGTAGGAGCCGAAGAAGACTTAATGTGGCTGCCGTGGAAAATAACAATTTATGAAGGCTTTTAAACTGAATGATTTTTTGTTTTTGAATGTAACATAATACTATTTATGTTACATTCCCTTACTTTGTTATCAATGACATTAAATTATAAAATCATTTAAGAATTGAGGTTTTTTAAAATGAATGAACAAGCATGGAAATTTTGGAACGATTATTGGGCAATTCAAGGTCAAATCCAAACAAAAGAAGTAGAAGCATTTCAATTCGGCGCTGATGCGGATTGGTTAGCTAGCTTAGTAGTGGAAGGGAAAAAAACAGCCACATGTTCGGCTCACATATTGTACGAATTGGAGAATGAACCGTTACCACAGATAGGTCAATACAACATTGTATTAAATTCGAAGGAGTTACCCGTTGCAATTATTAGAGTGACAGAGGTATCGATCTTACCGATGAATGAGGTTCCAGTTGAATTTGCTTTAGCAGAAGGCGAAGGCGATTATACCTTTTGGTGGAATGCTCATGAACAATTTTTTAAAAGTGAACTAAAAGTACATGATTTACTCTATTCCAAAACCATGCTTCTAGTATGTGAACGGTTTGAAGTTATCCATAAATTATAGATTTAGTGAAGCTGCCACTTGAGAATATCTTTTAATCGAATGTAACTTAATCCAAAGTAAGTTACATTTAAAACCTTTATTTCAGTAATCTTCGAAGAGCGAGAGCTAAGAATGGATTTGCTAGAAAAAATGATCCATTCAAAAGGCTATTCTTTATGGTTATAAAATCGTGTTTTTGAAAGAATCTAAGTTTACATATCATAAAGTTATCAGAAGTGAAGGAACCCAATTAAGGTTTCTTCCCTTTTTGCTTGGAGAAGTGTACTTTAACGAACGGTCATATTCTCAGGAGGTTTGTTGCAGGTTTTTAAAGTAGCGGATATTCATATGAATTGATGTTTTTATAACCGTTTGAAGGGAGAGCTAGATACGATGAAAAACAACAAAAAATAATATTTTGAATTTTCTGCAAATAGTAAGGTAATATGATAGGTAGCGAAGGTGTATTCCTGCTTCTATCCAGTGAAAAAACAAGGAAGTACTCCCATTCTATTTTAACCTAAGGAGTTCTTTTGATTATTCAGCAAAAGTAAGTGAAGGGAGGTCCGCAATATGTGGTTTAAGCTATTACTGTTCCTATTCATCGTGTACGCAGTGAACGCCATCATCAAATTCGCTCTCAAGAAGTGGCTGAAGGTCGAGCCGCGGAAGAAGAAGTTCTTTTCGAATAATTATGTGAATGAGACTCACTTGAAAGTGGACTGGTTTGTGCGGGGGATCCTGTTGATTGCAGGGATGGCAACGTTGTTTTATGTCATTGCCGAAGAGAATTCAATTGTTTATATGCTCGTCTATCTCATTGTATTTATCATTCTGACTTATGCAGTGGAGGCGTACTTTGAGTGGAAAGCTTCCAAGCACCCGAAGCAGTCCCTTTTCATGTTGAGCGAAATGTTTGTCTTGCTCGTTGCGGTTGCCTTGCTGATCCAGTCAAGTTCATTCTTTTTAGGAATCATTGAGGGCGTCGTGACTGAAAAAGCGGAAGCAAGTTTTACTGTGGAAAGGGTATCAACTGGCTTTTGGGGCGATTCATCTGTCGAGGAAGTGCATTTGACGGATGCCACGGTTTTCAAGGGAAAAGTGGAGGCGTATGAAGAATTGAAGGAGGGAGATTTGGTGCGTGTGATGCCGTTCGATCTGCCCGCTGACTTTTCGTATTCTCTTGCTGCGGAAGTGACGGTGGAGTGACAAGGGAAGCGCAAAACGCATGGCAAGCTGAAGCATTTGGTAGTCGAATTCTCCGTTTAGTTGGCGATACTATCCGGAACCGGCAAAATTCATGGTTTTTGCTTATTTACAGCCTTTTCATTATTATCTTGGTATTAAAGGACTGGAACAAAACTGAATAATAAAGAAATGCCTTTCCGATTATTAGCGGAAAGGCATTTAAGTACTTTCTTGACGAGCATTGAAACGGCTTGGCCTAAAAAAACTGACTGCGTAACCATTATTATATCAAGTATTGCTTTCCAAGCTTTGTAAGAGTTCATCTAAAATGAACTAGAGTTACATATCATCAGATTATGGGAAGAGAAGCTCAAGCATGTGCTTCTTCTTTTTTGTCCGTCAGAGCATCCCTTTCAAATTCTATTGAGTGATAGGCACGTTGAGGAGAAACAAATTTTAGTGGTTTTGAATTTCAAAATGACGAACCAATTAGGCAGCAATTCTAATTCTTTACTAATCGTTCTCAAAATGATAATGTAGCATGTATAGGGCGAGGAACCATTTTAAAGAAATTAGAATGATCGTTCTCGAATCTTATGAATGAAGAGGAGAAATCGCATGGCGAGAAACAGAGAATATGATGAACATGAAGTATTGCATAAAGCGATGGAACTTTTTTGGATGCAGGGTTATGAAAAGACCTCCATGCAAGACTTGGTCGAACATATGGGCATCCATCGCAGAAGCATCTATGATACGTTTGGAGACAAGCACACGTTATACCTGAAATCATTGGAACGCTATGAACAGATGGTAGGAAACAGCATGACTTCGCAAATCAAACCGTCGGATTCAGTAAAACAGTCCATCAGACGTTTGTTTGAGATCACAATCCTTCGCGGCGGACAAAGTCCAAAAGGTTGTTTGACCGTGAATTCTGCCGTTGAATTATCCTTGCATGACGAAGAAGTGGCGGAAAAGGTGGTAGACAGCTTTTCCAAGACGGAACATCTGCTGTATGAACTTTTGATGAGTGGCCAGGAGTCGGGAGAAATATCCGAATCCCTGGATGCTGCAAAAACCTCCATGTTTCTCCATAATTCATTAGTGGGATTGCGCGTATTGACGAAAACGACTGAGAATCGAGAAAAATTAGAAAGCATCATCGACACGACACTATCCGTCTTGGATTAAGCTTTCTTTTTTTGTTCATTCGAGAACGGTCGTTCTTTAATTTGGAAATAATACTTAGGGAAGTCGAGGTACAGAAATGAAAGCGATGGTTATTGATAAGTATGGAAAGGCAGCGCTGCGTTTGATGGAAATACCGTTACCTGAAGTTGGCGAATACGAAGTGCTTGCAGAAATACGGGCAGCAAGTGTAAATCCGCTGGATTCAAAGATCCGCAACGGAGAAGTGAAATTATTGCTTGACTATAAAATGCCTCTTGTCCTGGGGAATGACTTTTCCGGTGTTGTGGCACAGGTTGGGGCAAAAGTGACCCGTTTCAAGGTAGGTGATGAAATATATGGACGGCCGCATGAGAAAAAGATTGGTACCTTTGCTGAGTATATTTCCGTTCATGAAGACGATATCGCGTTAAAACCTGTAAATTTGAGCTTTGTGGAAGCAGCTTCGATTCCATTGGTTGGCTTGACGTCCTACCAGGCCTTGCACGATATCCTTCACTTGCAAAAAGGCCAGAAAATATTGATTCATGCTGGGGCTGGAGGTGTGGGAACCTTTGCGCTTCAATTGGCGAAAGTAATGGGTGCTTACGTGGCAACCACGGCGAGTGAAGCGGGGGCGGATTTAGTGAAGTCTTTTGGTGCAGACAAAATCATTAATTACAAAGCAGATAAATTTGAAAATATCCTAAAAAATTATGATGCTGCATTTGATACACTTGGCGGCGAGAATTTGGAAAAATCTTTTTCTGTGTTAAAAAACGGAGGAGAGCTTGTATCCGTTGCAGGTTTGCCGAATGGCCGTTTTGCCAAGGAACGGGAATTAGGTTTTTTGAAAACGATGCTGCTCTATGCAGTAAGTAAAAAAATTACTGGACTTGAAAAGAAGCATGATGTCCGGTATACGTATTTGTTCATGAGATCAAGCGGAGAACAATTAAAAATTATCACTGAATTAATCGAATCCGGAAAAATTAAACCGGTGATTGACCGTGTTTTTTCATTCAAGGAAGCGCAGAAGGCGATGGAATATTCAGAGTCAGGAAGAGCTAAAGGAAAAATTATCTTAGCGATAAAGTAACGACTACTCGAACGATACATTCAAAAGGAGAGAAAACCATGTCAATAGTTAAAATTCCAACCCAATCAAGTTATATCGAAGCTGAAGGAATCCGGTTTGCCTATCGAAAGTTCGGGCAGGAAACAGGAATTCCCTTGGTATTTTTTATCCATTTCCGCGGAACGATGGAAAACTGGGACCCTGAGCTGATCGGATCGCTGGCTGCGGACAGACCGATTATCCTGTTTGATAATACAGGCGTCGGGGAATCCAGTGGGGAAACACCGTCTACGATAGCCGAAATGGCCAAAGACGCAATATCCTTCATCACAGCACTGGGCTTACCGCAAGTCGATGTTCTGGGCTTTTCCATTGGCGGAATGGTTGCGCAGGAAGTGGCTTTGCAGCAGCCGGATTTGGTTCGCCGTTTAATCCTTTCGGGTACCGCCCCACAATCCGGCGTTAACCTTAAAACACGGCACGATGTATTGATGGCAGCGAGCACCGATGACAAAGAAAAAGCCTTCGAAAATTTCCTGTTCCTTTTTTATCACCCGACCGAAAGCAGTCGCGCAGCCGGAACCGCTTCTCTGAAACGGATCATGGAACAGAAAAAAATGAACAGTTCAAAGCAGGTGTTAAACGCCCAATCAAAAGCGCTGGAACAGTGGAGTGACCGGGTGCATAACCAATCCTACGATCGGCTTCATCAAATCAAGCAGCCAGTACTGGTGACGAACGGCGTGGTCGATATCATGGTTCCTACGGAGAACAGTTACATTCTTGCACAGCAATTGCCGGATGCCCAGCTGATCATTTACCCGGATTCCGGGCATGGACACCTGTTCCAATATCCGCAGTTGTTTGCCGAACATGTAAAACTGTTTCTTAATGCATAGAATCGAAAAGGGAGTTGTGGAGCATGAGCCACTTAGAACGATTAAAGAAAATGATGACAGGTGAATTGCCCGGTGCCCCGATAGCACAAGTGTTGGGCTTTGAAGTGGTAGAAGTGGAAGAAGGCAGGGTGGTCATCGAACTGGAAGCTTCTGAGCGATTACATAATCCGATGGGCACGCTGCATGGCGGAATCCTAGGGGATATAGCGGATGCCGCGATGGGCTATACTTTCGTCAGTACGCTTGCCGATGACGAATTGTTTACAACGGTCGAACTTAAATTGAATTTCCTTAAACCGGTTTTCAAATCAAAACTGCGGGCTGAAGGGAGAATAATCAAAAAAGGCGGCACAATCGGATTGCTGGAATGCCACATCTACGATGAAAAAGGGAGCCTGGTCGCCCATTCAACGAGTACCTGTATGGTCTTGAAAGGGAATGCCAATCAGAAAAGAGAAAGAAATAGTTAACATTTGAAGGATTACCAGAAGTAGCAGTAATTCTAATAGCAAAATATAAAAAGAGAAAGAGCAGTGCTGGCGGCACTGCTTTTTCCCTTTTGTCTCTATAGGTGTGCTTTTTAGAACGTAATCGGTATAACATGAAGGAGAACCGTAACAAAACTAAACGAGGCTGATAATATTAAATAAACTCTAGCTTATGCATGTTTTGTACAAATACTAAAGATATACAGTTATTAAATCG
Source organism: Planococcus liqunii (assembly GCF_030413595.1). Classification (NCBI taxonomy): domain Bacteria; kingdom Bacillati; phylum Bacillota; class Bacilli; order Caryophanales; family Caryophanaceae; genus Planococcus; species Planococcus liqunii. Next base: position 1,777,490 of record NZ_CP129238.1, read on the forward strand.
AATTCTACTGTTTTCTTACGTCGATACATCAAATTATCTTAGTTATTAAAACCTATCCAAAGTACATCAGGTTTTGTCGTTTGAATGTCTTAAACACGGGTCTAGATTCTGTTATTTTGGTTGAATATATTTATGATATGGTCACTGCACATACAAGAACAACCCAATCATTGAAATGATTGGGCCAGGTTTCCATTTGTCTTTTTTTTTCAAAGCTTTATAATGATAAAAGATGCATTTTAGTTGGTAGTTTTTCTTAAAGCGTTTTTATCTATCGGTTTAAGAGAAAGTTTGAAGTATAGAAGGCGGGACGGAAAATAAATGAAAAAAATTGGATTTGATTCGGAGAAATATTTGCAGGAACAATCTGCCTACATCTTAGAACGGGTACAGCAGTATGATAAACTTTACTTGGAATTTGGCGGAAAATTAATAGGTGACAAACACGCCAAGCGTGTCTTGCCTGGATTTGATGAAGATGCCAAAATCAAACTATTGCATACACTGAAAGAAAATGCGGAAATCATCATTTGTGTGTACGCTGGAGACATCGAACGAAACAAAGTCCGTGAAGATTACGGCATCACTTATGATCAAGATGTCTTGCGCTTGATCGATGAATATCGGGCATATGGCATTTCTGTCAACAGTGTCTTAATCACTCGTTATCAGGGACAACCAACAGTCAAAGTATTTATGACAAAGCTTGAGAGAAGCGGAATTAGCGTCTGTATTCACCACGAAATCGAAGGTTATCCGACAAATGTGGACGCGGTCCTTGGGGAAGAGGGGTTTGCGACGAATCCCTATATCAAAACGACAAAGCCAATCGTGGTAGTAACGGCACCTGGCCCGGGCAGCGGAAAGCTTGCCACCTGCCTTAACCAAATGTACCATGAGAACAAACTGGGGAATGAAGTCGGCTATGCCAAGTTTGAGACTTTTCCGGTTTGGAACTTGCCGTTAAAGCACCCGGTAAACATCGCTTATGAAGCGGCTACCGTCGATTTGAAAGATGTAAATATGATTGACAATTATCACTATGAAGCATACGGGAAAGTCGCGATCAATTACAATCGTGATATTGAGACGTTTCCTGTCATCAAACGGATTATTGAACGGATTACTGGTAAAGAGTCTGTTTACAGCTCGCCGACTGATATGGGGGTTAATCGTCTGAAATCGGGCATCACCGACGATATGGTCGTGCAGGAAGCTGCCAAGCAGGAAATCATTCGTCGCAGTTTCAGCGTAGAGAACGACTATAAAAAAGGGCTTGCTGATGAAGATAGTATACGCCACATGCAAGTGATTCTGGAAGAGACTGACTTAAAGAAAGAGGATCGGCCACCTGTATTGCCAGCCCGTAATTATGCGGAAGCAGTCCAAGAGCAAATTGGCAGCACGAATTTACAAGCCGTAATTGCGATAGAACTGCCAAATGGTGAGATGATTACCGGTCGAACGACAACTTTGATGGATGCTTCAGCAGCAGCGATTCTGAATGGGTTGAAGAAATTGACCAATATTGCGGAGGAAATTAATTTGTTGTCACCAATGATTCTGCAGACGATTCAACGGTTGAAAACCGATGATTTGAACAGCCGAGTTCCGACATTAAGCGCCAATGAAGTGCTGATTGCACTGGCAATCAGCGCGGTCACCAACCCTACTTCTGAGCTGGCTTATAAGCAACTTCCAAATTTAAGAGATACACAAGCACATTCCACGGTTATATTGAATAGGGAAAACGAACAGACCTTTAAGAAGCTTGGAATCGACATCACCAATGATCCGGTATATCCATCTGAGAACCTGTATTACAATTAAGATTTGAAAAACGCCTGCCTTTTTCTTCTTGCAAAGAAGCCTAAGGCAGATGTTTTTTCGTTTATAAAGTTTAGCAAAAAGGAGCAGACTTCTTCTAATGAGAAGACTGCTCCTTTTTTGCTTAATGGATTTGTTGCCGGAATATCTGTTGGAATCTATCAAGGACAAGTTTTTGCATGCGGATTGTTAAGCACGGCAATAGCTTCATAATTCTTTTAGCTTTGAGGAAGGAGCTGCGTTCCCTAATTTGTCAGGCAAGTAATGTACTTTATATTATTGTGCTGGAGTATGCTTTCCCGACCGTATTGGATATTAAAAGAATTTGTTTCAAAGAATAAAATCAAGAGCGATATTTTATTGTAGAGTGATGTAAATTAACATTGTCAGTTTTTTCCTTTTGAAATACTGGCTAATTTCTCGTTACTGCTCCTCGATCGGACCCATCTTTGCATAGAGTTCATCATCACTCGTGAGGATAAACAAAACTGCCTGGTATTCGGGGCTGGTTTGCCAGGACGTGTTTAATAAATTGAGCCGCTGGAAGATTAACGAAGGGTGCGAAGCCGAAAGAAACTGCGGGGAGAGCACCGGTTGCTCATTGTCGTGAAAGTTGAAATGCCTTGGATTTTTCCTCTTTTCGTTTCATTTACTTTTGAGTTTCTTCTATCTGAGTTTATATTGAGTAGAAATATAAACAATTTTGTTCGTAAAAGTCCTTAAATGAAGTGAACGTTCGTAAAGTGTTTTAGTACTTTTACGAACGGTTTAATTTCCAGAATTATCTAGCTATTATTTTAAGCTTTATGTATATTTAACGTAAGAGTATCTATTCTATTTATACGAATTAAAATAAAATAATAGGAATGGAGAAAATATTATTTTTTGAATGCAGAATGCAGGCAGTTGAGTGACACTCAAAAAGTCATTAAGGACAAATAAGAAGGGAGAAATTTATGTGAAAAACAGCTTTTTAAATTCATTTAAATTATTTGTAGTTTTCTTTTGCTTAGGGGTTTTAGCTTTAATAGTAGGCGTCAACGGAGAATCACTTGCTATTATTGTTTCGAGACCTTCGGGTGCTGGATTTTGGACAACATCTGAAAGCATGATGAATGGATTTACATACATACCAATGTTTATAAGCGTTTTTTTCTTTGCACTAGCTATTGTTGTTTTCACAATTTCTTTTATAAATGCGCAAAAAAAGGCGATATAATACTTGCTGTGAACTTCAACCAACCTGTTTTTAGTAAGCTGCAGGAGAAAGACCTATTTCGATAACTTTTTTGATTGACCTATTGGGTAAAGTAAAGAGTATGAAAATGAATGTAACTTAATGTTAATTAAGTTACATTCAAATGGCTGCACTATAAAGTTTTAAAGCCTGAATTACAAAGTATTTAGGGGTTTACATATCACGATTTATCAGAAGGGAAGAAGCCAGTTGAGCTTTTCTCTTCTTTTAGTTTGAATAAGTTTACTTTTAGGAATGGTTTTGAGAGAGGGATAGAATTAATTTTCTCTATTGTATGGAGGAATTTACAAGGTATAATCAAATTAACAAATTTTACAATATCTACAATAAAGAATGGATTTTTGTGTTTTAGGCGCGTTAAAAAAGATGTTGGCTTAATAAATAATTACTGAAGTGTAGAAAACAAGAAGTGAAAAATAAATGTAAGTACTCGATGGAGTTAAGAAACGAGTTACATATCGTAAACATTAGTAAGGGGAGAAAATATGGAGAACAGGGATGGCATGGTGAAAAATAAATTAGCACTCTTTAGTTCATTTGTTATTTTATGTATATGCATGTATTTATTCTTTCCTTTTCCGAATAATGTAATGCTAGAGACTCGCACCACATTTATGTCATTTCCAATTCAGGATCAAGAAGGATATGTTTCACTTGGGATAATAGGGTCTGTCCTGTTTATAGTCGCTTTAATACTACTTTTCATCGGCATGAAGAAATATCAAGTTAGAACAATACTCGCAGTTGTCCTAGTGTATACATTTCTACCGAATCTTTTAATCACGATATATCAAGAAACCTTAGCAAGTGGCATTGCAGCCATCTCATATGATAATAATGGTCAATGCAATTTTGAGTTAATGGACCAAAAAATGAGTGGCGAATGTAATCTGGTATTACATAATCGAAGTAATGAGGCGGTGTCATTTGAATTAGAATTTATAGATTCGTTTTTCATGGAAGACGATGTTCAAATGGAATCACTTATGAATTTAGCTGGTCCGTATCGTATTACGATAGAAGCTAATCAAAAAGAATCTATTCAAATAAAGGAATTACTTGATCTATCAGATGTTCAAAGACATATCGATGGAGCGGAATCATTTGGTATTCATTTTCATATAACTGAGAATGCTCAAACACGTACTTTGTAGTAGATTATTGTAAGGATATAGATGATATTTAAAAGAATTTTATTTACACATGTGGAATTATCGGCAGTCCACTAGAGACAGGTTCTGGAACAAATAAAAGGCGCTGATTTAGGGGATCTGAATGTAACTTAAGTGCAGTTAAGGTACATTCACACTAGCAGAAATCAATTTTAAAATTGAGATACTAAATTATATAAAAGTTTATTGAAATGAAGGGGAAGACAAATGAATTATGATTTCTACAATAATCCCGATCATTGGATGGATGGATTTTACGAACTATCAATCGAATACCACCCATATGGGGACGATAAAAGGGTAAATGAAGCACTTGTTGCTTTGGAGGAAAGTCGTTACTTCAACGGGTTCTGGGAAGAGAAAAAGGACTTCCAAAAGCATTCGATTTCCCTGCCGATAACGATCGAAGAAGAAAGTGTGAAGTCATTTTACGGCAGCCTATCTCTTCACAATTCCACTAAAGAGGAGTTGCCTTGTCTGATTACAATCATCAGGGTAAACGGCGAGTCGGACTGGTTAGATATTTCAATTCCACAGGCTGCATTTGATAAGGTGTTTCCTTGCCGCTATCCTCTCACAACCAAGCTGAATCCCTGGTTAGAGAAAATCAATGACGTGTATGTACGGTTAGCAGAGAGCATCTACCACAAATCTCCTTTCGATTTTGCGATGATCGGCGAGGAAATTTCTGGGGAGACCAATCAAGAAGAAATTACGATAGAGCTTATGCAAAACAAGCCCTATATGACCTGTGTCCTTCCCAGTTCATTGCTAGACCGGCTTGGACTCAATGGAAAAGGAACAGCGCTGTCAAATCGACTCAGGTTATTTTAATTTATTCAAAACGAATGTAACTTAATGTGAATCTAGTTGCATTCAATTCTAAGAAATTTGGTTCGTATGAATTCTAGCACATGACTAAGCATGATACTTAAAGTGGGGAGAAATTAAAGATGCGTGAGAAAAAAATTCGAGGAATCAAACGGAAAACGGAGGATATGGTCAACCGGATTGAAGAAAATACGATGGTGTTTCCAACAGAATTTTACAATGGTTACTGGCATATGCGCTTACCGCTTGCGCAAGGTTTTATCAGTTCCGATAAAACTCCTCGGAAGGTCCAACGGCTGTGCATTCAAACGCTATTGGATCGTTCAGAGTATCTGAAAGAACTACAGCCACATGATGACGAGAAATATCGTGTAGTTGTCTTAATTGACTTGCCTGGTTTATGGAATTCACAAATCATCATCTTCAAAGGGGAAGATTATTTTAACGAATTCTTTAACAGAGATAGCGACTACTACAAATGGATTCCTCTTTCGGCTAACAGAAACATTCAAACTGAATGGGGATTAGCCATTCCGGACGATGTAGCTATCGCAGGTTATAAAGTAATTGAAGATGATGAGGATGGTTACTATGAAAGTGAAGTTTGGTTTGCAGGGGAACTCAAATAAACGAAGGACTATTTTTACTTAAAATTAATTCTATATAATAAGGTTCTGAATGAAACTTATTGGTAAGTAAGTTACATTCAAAACCCCCATTCCATTAACTTCTCTAAAAAATTAACGAAACTGATATTAACGAAACTGATTTTAGTAGAAAAAATGATCCATTCAAAAGTCTATTCTATAAGGTTTGAAGTTTGGATTTTAGTAGGACTCAGGCTCACATATGAGAAATTATAGGAAGGATAGAAACTGATAAAATCAGCTTCTATCCTTTTTTCTTCATCTAATTGTACTTTTACAAACGATTTTATATCCGTATGGTATTTCAAAGTAATATATGGGTAAAATAGGGATTTAGTGGTAAGATATTGGAGAGAATATTTGGAATTAAAAAGAACCAAGGATAAGGAGGAAATAATTTTGTTTAAACTAAACGCTAAAACTGGTTGGTTGACGGTTATGGGGATTATATTGGTGACTTCTTTTTTAGTCATTACTTCCAGTTATTTTAATACCAGAGAAATTAATTCGTTGAGCCTGCAGTGTGCAGAAAATGGAGGAAACACCAGCTTGGAAATACATAGTGCTCTTCTTGCGAGCTATTCGTTTGAATGCAAAAGATAAGAACTAAACAATTAGGTTGAAAGTGAAAAAAGGGCATCAGGAAGGATGGGTTTCTTGTTAACGATCTTACAGCTCTTGTTTTCGGCACTTACATTCGGGTTTGCCATCTTTGGACTCCATACTGAGAACTTTGAATACCAAAATTTGATGCTCCTCTCGATGGGGCTGATGGTCTTAGTAATGGGGATCAGAGAGCTTCGAAAAGAGAAAAAAGCATTCGCTTATTTTATTATGCTAGCAGCTGCCTTTATGCTATATGTTAGCATTGAGAGATTCTTCCTAAATTAAAATAGAAGAATCCAAATAAAGACGTAAGGACAAAAAGAAAAAAAGAGCATGAGCATCTTCTAATAGTAAATAAACAAGTTTACATATCATGAGGTTAGCGGAAGTAAGTATAATTTCAATAGCAAAACATAAAGAGGAAGATGGGTGCTGATCAGCGTCCGTCCTCCTCTTTTGTCTATAAAAGTATACTTTTAAGAAAGAGCTGAATGATTGTATCGGTAAACTCTTCTTAAAGAGGGAAAACACGTCGATAAAAAAACCAGACCTATGGATGAAATGATTTAGTGGGATTTAAGCGTATAGTAGTATTAAGTAAAGATAAGGTAGCAGAATTGATAATATCGTCAGTCCTATGGCCGTTTCTCCCAAGGGGTAATCGTTCCAATAGTATTTTTAGATTTGTTTTCCTGGATGGCTTCTATCACCCCATTAGAAATCTCGTCATGGGTCAACCAGCGAGACAAGCCACTTTCAATCTTGAACCCTAGCAGGATTTGATGATAATCAACATGTGGAGGAACTGTCGTATTGGCTTTGATGTCCTCCAGTTTTGAACTGCTGCTATTAACGTGAAACAGGTCCCATGATTGAAGCCGTTGGAGGGATTCCGTTAAACAAGGAATCACTTGTGTTCCGTTGGAATGGATCCAAGCAACCACCAACTGGATGGGGCCATTCTGTTGCTGGACATGATGTAGTTGTTCCGCTAATTCATTCGTATTCGTGTAGTCAACCAATACTGGAGTCAACTGTGCTGGGTTTTGGTCCAGGAGCCGCTGCATCTTCTCGGGATTCCGACCAATCACCGAAACGTGGTAGCCGTTTTCCGATAACCAGGTGGAGACGGTAGCCAGCATTCCTGTGCCGCCTATTGCAAGTGCATGTTTCATTTCAATCATTCCTTTGCTAAGTGAAATGGAGTTTTTGTATCTAACTTGAATTTCTTATTAAATTGCTAGAAAGGGTGTAACGCATGACTACTCTAGTGGAAGCGTCTAATTGTTTGTTGTTATCCACCGACCAAAAGAAATCGGAAGGTCTTTGGCGGAACGACCCCTGCTATAAATTCCTGTTTTCATTGAAAGGTTTCATGAACTACCAAAGCAACCGAAACGAATTTTCGCTAATGGAAAAGGAGTTCATGGTGTTCAATCCCCATGACGAGCATCGGCAGCTTGCCGTAGACGATCATAAGTTTTTGGTGGAACTAGACGCCGCATTCCTCAACGAAGCAACGGCTGCCATTGCAAATATTCAGGGAGACCTTTTCTTTGCACAAACCACGCAAAAACATCCACTCGTGGAACAATGGGTCCATTTTGTGCAACAATACATGCTGCTGGAAGGTGAAGCTGGAAGCCCGTCTTCTGAAGTATTCTTGGAGCACAGCTTTGCCCAACTCAGCCTGTTGTTGGTCAAGTCCGCTATTGGTACACATACTTCCGACTTGAATACGGACCCATTTCGCGCGGTTCAACCTGCACTTATTCAAGTGGTGGCAGCGTTAAAAGACGATTATCAACATGCTTGGACCTTGGAAGAAATGGCGGCACTGCTGGGAATCAGCAAATTTCAATTTGCCCATCTGTTTAAAGAAAAGATCGGTGTTTCCCCGTATTCTTGGCTTCAGCTCTATCGATTGGTACGAAGCCAGGAACTGCTTTTGCATACAAAGCGAACCATAACGGATATCGTCCATAGCTGCGGCTTTTCTTCCGTTTCGGTTTGCAACCAATTATTTAAACGCCTCTACGGATTTCCGCCGAGCTTTTTCCGTGAGCGTTATTCGAATTAAGTAAAAGACAGCGCAAAGGACCATCATGCTGCCACAGAAGAGAAAGATGGCGCTGATCTCGATGAAAGAAGCAAGTGCGCCAAACAGCATGAGGGAAATAGCATTTGAGCCGTAGAGAAAGACCGCATTGGAACTGAATGCCCGGCCCAGCTTTTGAGCTGGAACCAATGTCTGAATCAAGTAGACACGAGAAAGACTGGAGATTGGCAAACCGACTGCCGCGATCAGCACCCCTAGAAAGTAAAGGGGAAGGTGGGTGGCGAACCCCAATACTAGGATTCCCATTCCCCATACAAGAGAGCCGGCTAAATAAAGGGAGATCGTCAGCTTTTTCCAGAAAAACGGTATGAGCACATTGATCAGGATAACTCCGATGCCGTACCAACCCAACAAGAGACTGTAAAATTCTTCACCTTGGCTCGGATAGTGTTGCAGGAGAAGCAAGAGCAAACCGACTTGCCAGACCCAGGTGTTGAAAAAGACCATCAGAAACGTCACCATAAACAAATTTTTTATGGTTCCTTCGTCTTTTACCACCACGAAGAATGCCACAATCGACTGGAAAATTCCGTCTCTTTTCTTTTCTGCTGCATGCTCCTCGTTCAGCGGTTCAACCCAATAGATTTTCAAGATGAAAAGCGCACTTAAAGCATACGTCAGCGCATCAATCGAATAAAAATGGATGGTTTGTCCGGCATTCAACAGATCGATACTGAAAATAGGGGTGAGTACCTGAACACCTCTTGTCACCGTGTCCAGCAAACTATTGACCGTCGTCCGGTCATCAGCTGGGGTAACGAGCGGCAAAACGGCCCGGTATGCCGGATTATAAAAACAGCCCAGGCTCTGAATCACGAAACTGACAATCAGTAAATGCCAGAAAGCTAACATGTCGAATTGATAGAAGACAACCAGTGAGAGAATTATAGGAACTCGAATAAGGTCGATCCACAATAGCAGCCTTTTCTTCTGCACACGGTCTGCAACAGCCCCGCCAATTAATCCGAACAGCAGATAAGGTACTGCCTGTGAAATAGCGATCACGCTTGTCAGGCCAGCTGACTCGGTCAATTCATAGGCAATAAAAAGAAAAGCCAGCCCCGCAAGGACATTTCCCAGCTGTGAAATACCAGCGCCTGCCAAGTAATAGAGAACATTTTTATTTTTGACTGCATTTCGATACATCGTAACCACCTCATGTACAGGTTACGTCGTATTTTTGGACGAATCTATATGAATCTTGTTGTTATTAACGACAATATTCAGGTAAGAAATAGTAAGGGTTAATTTTATTTGAATTCCATAGTGCAGGTACAAGTATACATATGAGGTATTATCAGAAGTAGTAATTATTTTAATAGCAACATACAAAGGGGGAGAGCGCTGCTAAACAGCAATGCTTTTCCCCTTTTGTCTGCAAAAGTGTACTTTTACGAATGGTTTTATTTCCAAAATTAACTAGCTATTTCTTTTGTCGCTACGTATATTTAAAGGAACAGCCTTACTATACAAGTGAGGGGTATAAGATCAACAAGAAGGTATTAAGGAGATAGATATTAAAATGAAACGCAATAACAATTTAAAAGATCCTTCAAAAAGATATATAGATTTAGTAAATGAAGGTTATCCTTCACTTGGATTATTTCCGAAGAAGAAAAGATTGAGAGCGATAGAGTTCTTTAAAAGTAAACTAAATGAAGAAGAGTTTGTGATAGAAGAATTGGCTAGTGGCTTTATCTTAATCGGTTATTTATATCAGGAAATTAAAGACTATGAAAATGCTTCATTTTATTTTGATAAAGGCTACAGCTTGGGAAAAGATATTTTATTTTCTTACGATTCTGGTTTGAAAAAAATACTAAAAACTTATTTAAAAGCGAACCGAAAAGATTTATATGATTATTGGCGCGCAGATTTCTTAAAACGAGGTCAGTACGATAAAAAGTTTAATAGATTGTTGAACTCATAATTACAAACACTAATCGAATGCAATGATGCTGACTATAATGGCAGGTAAATTATAGCAATAGTTTTTAAGCAACTGCAGAACGCTCTGGAGGAAATGAAGAAAGTTTAGACATATTGTAAATGGAAATTTCAAGATAAAGATTAGGGTTTGAATGTAACTTAAGTGCAGTTAATGAAGTAAAACTATCAAGATGTACAGGAATAAACAGAAAACAAGTATTTCCTATATTGTAGGGAGGAAATCATGATGAAGAAAAACAAAAGGAATATATTAGGGGATTTATCAATAATTGCAGCGATAACAAGTATAATTTTCTTCTTTTTACCTATAGACAATGAAATAGATGCAATGATCATTGCTTTAATTTCGTTATTAGGGATAGGGTTTGCTTTAGGATCTAAAGAAATGTGGTATGTCCTTATTGGAACTCTATCAAATATTGCAATGTTCGGCATGGCATATCTTTTATTAATTGGAGCAGAATTTAGTTAGCTCTAATGTAGAAACCCAGACCGATAAAATCATCGGAAGTGCGTTCATAATGGGAGACGCGAGTTTTGAAGAAGCAATCCGAGTGGCTTCTCTACATCCGACTGTGCAGGCCGGTTTAGCAGAACAGCTGGGGTGGGAAATAGAGATCCGCGCAATCGATTCCTTCGACATGAAAGAATAAAGGGTTTACAGCTGCTATCCCTTAATTCTTTCATGTTTACTATGTTTTATAAGTAGAATACGCGTCTGCTATGAGGGCTGAAGATTTGTTGCATACAACAGGCGAATACTCCGATGATTATGTTGTGGGCAAAGGCTTTAAATGGACCTATGTGATTCCTTATGAAGAATACTGGGGTCCACACTTTTATAGAAAACTCCAAGGAGATTTAAAAGATTGTATTAAATTGACGTTAAGAAGAGAGTATCCCGTTAAAGAGGCTTATAGAAAATTTAGTTTACATTTCCTGCGTTATTGGTGGAGAAGAAGCTTGCATCAGAGCCTCTTCTTTTTTTGTTCTAAAAAGTATACTTTTCGATATGCTTATTTCCCGATTTATTGTTAGCGATAATTTCAGCTATTTTATGGTGGGAATTATTGTTAATATTGATGTACCAAGAATTTAATATTTCTTTTAAGATCTGCTAATTGATCCATTTCAACAAAAGGTTAATGTCTCATGAGAAGGTACTTGATCGATAGTCACCTGCGCTTAATGATTTTGAAGGAAAAGGGATTATTAAGGAGATGTTAAATTGATTTTAGAGGCAGAAAGATTCGAGGTTACTTCAGAAACAGAAAGACTAATCGTACGACCGCTAAGAAAACAGGATTATCAAGAATGGCTAAGGTGATTTGAACAGCGAGCTCATTCCCGAAACCGACACGACCAAGGAAAAATAGATATGAGCGAATGCACGCAGGACTGGTTTGAAGACTTGGTGAATAAACACCAGAAACTGACCATAAACGATATTGCACACATTTTTGGCATTATACATAGATAGATTTATTAAGTTTTTTAATAATTTCGTTTGTTAATTCGATTCCATTGGATACGTGTATTCCATATATCAATAGGAAGATTGATAATGGTATTTTTCATAGATGTATCCGATTAATCGAAAACTAAAAATGCGAGGAGGCGTGCTGGCATGAAAATATTCATTACTGTAAAAAGTGCAAGTTCTTCAAAAAAATATCTAAATCAGCGGCCTGTGGCTTTGCCGGAAACAATTGCTACGCTGCAGGAGCTTGTGGAAGAACTCATCATACAAAACGTGAAAGCCGCTCTTGCTTCTCATGAACAAGGGAATATAATAAGCTTTTTGACGGCAAAAGACACTGAAAACCAGCTGGCAACAGGAAAAGTTGGATTTCAGTATACGTATGGCAAGGAAGAAACGGACATGGAAAAGGCCTTACAAGAAGCAGAATCCGCCTTTAGAGACGGGCTATATCGTGTGTTTATCAATGATATTGAATTAATGGAATATAAAGAAACAATCAAACTTGCCGAGAACGACAACCTGGTTTTTATGCGGTTGACTATGCTGGCAGGAAGACTATGGTGAGCCAAAGGGGGAAACGGGATGACCCGAAAAGTTGATCATCAATATTTAGAAGAGCTCACTAAAAAGGTCGATGGATTGCCCGAAGTTGATAAAGCGCTCGGAAAAAAACTGGCCAGAGCCGCTGTGTTGGAAGATTATTATTATGATCTCCACGTACGCCGTTTGAAAAGAGAGCTGGAACAGCATGCGCAAAATTTTGAGGAGAAGCTGACCAAACTGGAGTTTTTAACAAAGCAGCTCTTGCCTTCTTATTATTCAGACGTTTTCGCATACATCATCCAACATGCTACAGATTATGCTTACACATCCGGTTATTACAGAAGACCCTTTCGGACATTAGAAAAGGCAGCGTATTTGGATACAATTCTTTTTAAATGCCTTGAACTTCATGCATTTGCCTCTTCAGGGTTGAATGCCTCAGATTTGCTGGCCGGCAAAATGCTTCAAACTGAGTACAGTATTGCAAGCGATATAATCGCTTATGAAATCGACAGGGGCAACGAAGAAGTATTGGGAAATATTCAACAAGCTGTATTTGGCGACAACAATATTGCCCTTGTATCCAGAGAAATGATCAAGGGAATGGTGATGAGCCACAATAACGAAATGTACGCTATGCTCGGACAGCTATTAGTGGCTGCTAAATTGCAGGAAGGGCTAAGGCAGAGCATTGTTGAAACGATGGATGAAGGGTGTCTTGATGCCACCATCCATCTAATGAAAGTAATTATTGAAAATGATCTGATCCGGTACAGTTCAGTAGCGAGAGCCATGAGTGTATGGACAGGGATAGAACTCGACGTAGAGAATAAAAGGGTTTTAAAACAGATTATCCGTTATATGCATGACGCTCTAACTGACAGTTCATGCAGGACAGAATGGCTTGCCAGCGAAAACGCGGATAAATTATATATCAGTATATGGGCCACGGCTGTGCACAATGAACAGCACCTGAAAAATGCTGTAGAAAAAACTATGAGAAACGGGGCAGCTTATCAAAAAGTTGCGGCTTTGCATTTGCTCATGGAAAGCGAAAACCTTTCCGTCAAGTATGCTGTTGCGGCTGCGAATTTAGGGGGTTCAACGCCGGAAATAGAAGCGATGATCATCGCTAACTATCCCGATACCTTTGATTATGGAGCCATTTTTAAAGCACATGCTAATGGCAAAAAGAGCAGAGATGATGTGGAATATATAACTGAGCTCGGAGATGATGCTGAGAGAACCCGTCAATTTTCATTATTAATGGAAATGTTTCAAATCGCCCCTCATAAAGAACGAGTCATTGCTTCCACCCTGTTTAATGGTGCTGAAATTTATTATTCCAGCGATTTGGTCGCACAGAAAATGTTGTATTTGATTTCGTATGACCATGACCCGCAAAAGCTTAAGGCGCTGCTTGAGCACAGAGCGCTGCTAGGTTCGGATACGAAGGGCAATATACTGGAAAATTTCATTCGGAATTTTGAGGATCCTGTATTTAAAGACTTTATATTATCAAGCTTATCGGACCGCAGCAGCCACAACCGGGAGCTTGCTTTGAAAAAAGTTGATCAAATGACGCTGGATGCCGGTGATGTGATGCGGGTGGAGGCACTTTTAAAGTTGAAAACGGGAACGGTCCGCCAAGCTGTGATAAAGCTATTGCTGAAATTGGATGAGCCATTGTTAAAGGGTTCTCTGAACCGCCTTGTTTCATGCAAAAATGAATTGCAGCGACTTGGTGCACTGGAGATTTTAACAGTTATAAAAAACAAAAAACCTGAACACTATTCCTTTTTTCAAGAGATGCATCTGTCTATCAATCAACCGACTGCCAAAGAGCAAATTTTGCTGGATAAGTTGAACATTCAAGAAAAAGCTGCCGTTCAGGCAGGTTTAGGGTTGTATGATCCAAATCAAAAATTGCAACTGTTTAAGGAACTACAAAAATTTGAGCCTCTCCTGCTGCATTCTTTCATCACGATTCAACAAAGTCGTTTCAAAGAGATATTGTTCGGACTGGATCAACTGATCCATGAGCACCGGAATGAGTCCTACGAATTGGAGTGGTATGGTTCGACCGAAGTTTATCTAATCGGCGCAGAAATCAACCGGGATACTCAGTATGAAGAAGAAAATCAGAAAAAAGGAATCTACACTCTTCCTTTAACGCAGGTGTGGATTAACTTTTTTGAGGAAATGAAAGTGACGCCTTTGGAACTCTTTCAAATGCAAACGATTTTCTTACTGCGGAAAAGCTATGGCTATTCTTTAAAACTTCGTCAAATAGAAGCAACCAGTTCAACACCTTCCAGCAAATGGAGAAAAGAGTTGTTTGAATCGCTCTACCCGCTGTCAGCTTTAGCCGATTACTATGCCGTATTTGAAAAGATGCGTTATAAACCACAGCTGGCTGAAATATTCACCGCGTTTTTTGAAGACCGGGATAAACAGGCATTCTTTGATGTGACCAGCCGGATTTTAAACTCCTTTGTTACAGCGATTCCTGAAGAATTGCGCAAAGAGCAGCAAGGATTGTACGAATATTTGGCTCATCCCTGGTTGGAATGGCTTTCAGAAGAGGCAATGGATGATGAAAGATTCAGCCGTTATTTTATGATGAAGTATCAGCTTTATACAGCGAAGAACTTCAGAAAATATCAATTCGGCACAGAAGAAATCGACAGAGCCTATTCGCTGGGGTTGATTGACAAAAATGAGTGCTTCAAAGAACTAGTGGAGCGCAACGGAGGAGAGTTTCGCCATCACCTTTATAACCTGACACATCCAAGTACAGCTGCCAACTTCAAAGCGCTCGCGCCGCTAAAAGAAGAACTGGTCGCACGTCTGCTGGAAATCGAGTTAAAAAGAGGCGACCTTCAGACAGCCTATTCCAAATTGGTAGTGGAGATCGATTATTTTGAAGGGATCAAATATTTTGTTTCCATTCTGAAAGCACTGGACGGCGAAACATTTGCCAGGGGATATTTTTACTCATTCTTTAGTGAATATGCAAAAAAGGACGTATTAAGCCATCTTCTCCGAAATTGTCATCCCCATAAAGATGACACCGCAGAACGGCTTGCGCTTCTGTTCAAAGAGTTTCCGGTAAGAGATACCCGCCTGCTGGAAGCGGCCATGTACGCCCCTCAATGGACGGACCTTATTTCTGAGCTTCTTGGATGGGATGGGCTGAAAAAAGCGATTTGGTATTTTCATGCACATACAGGCGAAAGCCTTTCTGCTGAAAAAGAAACTGTTATAGCCTATTATTCCAAACTATCACCGGAACAGTTTAATGACGGCGCTTTTGATATTGGGTGGTTCAAAGAAGCCTACGAGGAACTGGGAAGGGAGCGTTTTAATCAGCTATATGACTGTGCGAAATATATTTCGACAGGTGCGTTTCACAGAAGAGCTCAATTGTTTGCAGACGCAGCGATGGGGAATTTGGATTCCGAAGAGCTGAAAGAAAGCATACGGACAAAACGCAACAAAGAGCATTTATTGTCATTCAGTTTGATGCCGGCCACCGGAAATTCCAAAGAGATTATTTTGGAACGCTATGACTTTATCCAGCAATTTTTAACGGAAAGCAAGAGTTTCGGGGCGCAAAGACGCGCCAGTGAAGCAAAAGTGGTGGAAATTGCTTTGATGAACTTAGCGGAAGCAGGGGGCTATGGAGACATGACGAGAATGCGCTGGTCCTTGGAAGCCAGAAAAGCGGACGCCATTCAGCCATACACCCTTCCGGCTGAAGTGGAAGGATACCGGGTCCATATCGCAATTGATGAAAACGGAAAAAGCCGCCTTCGAATCTTCAAGGAAGAGAAAGAACTTGCATCTTTACCGGCCAAACTCAAAAAGAATGAGTATGTGAAAAAACTGAAAGAGATTAACAGTGAATTAAAAGAACAATTTATTCGAAATCGGGCGGAACTGGAAAAATCAATGATTTCGCAAAGTCCATTCAGATTAAACGAATTACAAAAGATGCTGCAAAACCCAACCGTAGCACCCCTAGTAAAAAAACTGGTATTTCAAATCGGAAATCGCTTCGGTTTTCTTACTGAAACCGGACTTGTTCAAGAAGATGAAAACACATATAGAATACATGAGACTGATGAAGCAACTATAGCCCATTGTGTGAACCTCCAGAAATACGGTGTGTGGGGGGCTTATCAGCGGAACTTGTATGATAAAAAGATCGTCCAGCCGTTCAAACAAGTTTTCCGTGAACTTTATCTTCTTAATGAAGATGAAAAACAGGACGGGTATCGATCTTTCCGCTATGCGGGACATCAGCTACAGCCTGCAAAAGCCATCGCACTGTTCAGAGGCCGCTCCTGGACGGTTCATTACGAAACAGGGCTGCAGAAAGTGTACCACCAGGATAATATCATCGCGACTGTGGACGCAGTGGCAGATTGGTTTTCACCAGCTGATATCGAAAGTCCTGCCCTGGAACAGGTAACTTTCTTCCACCGCAGAACACACAAACCATTGAAATTGATAAGCATTCCGCCGATTCTTTTCTCGGAAACCATGCGGGATGTCGATCTGGCAGTCAGTATTGCGCATGTCGGCGGCGTCGATCCTCAGGAAAGCTTAACGACGATTGACATGAGAAAAGCAATCATCCGTGAATCATTAAGACTGACCCAAACGGACAATGTCAGAATTGAAAAGAATTTTGCTTATATACAAGGTGCGCTGGGGGAGTACGGAGTCCATTTGGGCAGCGGATCGGTACAGAAAATGGCGACGGGTTCAATTTATATTATTCCTGTCCATAGCCAGCACAGAGGCAGACTGTTCCTGCCATTTTTGGATGAAGATTCGAAAACGGCTGAAATTCTAGCTAAAATCTTGTTACTGGCTAATGACAAAACAATAAAAGATCCACACATACTGGAACAACTTCGACTTAAATGAATAGCTGTATTGATGCTTTATTTTTCAAAAAAGAAGTGAAAGTTAACACTAACATTTTTGAATTACACTTTTTAATCTATTCATCACTTTTTCCTTTGCAGCTTGTTCCCAAAGACCATATAACCGGATAATCGGTAAGGAAGAGACTTCGCAGGAAGTCTCTTCTTTTTTATTCGTGTACATAAACTTTTACTCCCGGTTTTATTTTCTAAGAATACCTGGTTTTCCATACTTTTCCTCAGTATTGTTAAAGAAAATGTACAATTACGAAAATTAAATAGAAGGAGTAAATACAATGCCTGCACATCTTATTGCTAAACAAGGGTGGTCCTATGAGGAATTATGGCAAGGCTGCATGCTGATGTCCATCACCCATGCTATTTTTGTCGCGGATGCCCCGGACCTTGCTCATGAAATTTCATGGGATGGTTTTAACTATAATATGAATAATAGCCAGGGAAGCAGAGGAACCATAACCTTTCATCCAGACTTCTTTGTAGCGGGATTCCGGAATGACGAACTTTCATCTGACAGTTGGAGTGCAAAAGACTCTTTAAGCCAGGCTCCTGAAAAAGTTATCCGATTCGCTGAGCAGGAAACGCTTCAGTATTTGCTGGATGATGTAGATGGGGAGACTCTTCCTTCGATCACTACAGCGATTTGGGAAGATAAGAACCAGGTTTTCTCTTCCCATTCTTTTGATGAAATGCTTGTAAAAGGAGGAGAACTTTTAGAAATTTAATGCATGGATCTTGCTGCAGCTTTTGAGGCTTGTGAAGAGGAATATGAATTTACGGAAGAGCAAATGACGCTGTTGAAGAAACTTTTTTACTTGAAAATTGAACAGCCGAACGAAGCAATCACGTTGAGTCAACGTGATATAGATGCCATTGGATCAAGAAATTAATGAAAGTAAACTTTTATTTACTGAGAAAGGTATTGAGTGGCAAAGGGGAATTTATCGACTTGAACAAGACAAGTCCGAAGATCGATCGATTTACACGGAGCTTAACCAATGTTGAGGCCATATTGGTTATAAAAGGACACGTATGCGACCAGTTCTTCGGGAAAACCAATGGTTATTATTTCATCTATGACTGGGGAATCTACGATTAAAATTTTTCGAAAATAAATTTGATTATGAAGTTAATAAAGAACCAATCAACATGTAGTCTGATCCTTCTTAAAGATCTATTTCTTAGTAAGGAGTTGCAATATTTTAGTTTTCAAGGGTCGGCACTTCATCATTGGAGTTCTCAAGTCTGTTCCTTCTTATCGACAATAAGTAGGAAGCATTTAATAAAAGCGATCAAGTCAGAAAAAACTTCCGTCTTGATCGCTTTTCATCTTGATAAAGAGGAATATTAAGGCTGTTAGAGAATAAGGTTGGAAGATGGCGAAAGGGGTGGCAAGATGGATTGGCTGATCTTGTTGAGCTGGGCGTTGGACGGAATAATCCTATTGAATATTGGGCTGGCCATTGTGGTGATTTTTAACGAACGGCGTGATCCAGGGGCTTCCTGGGCATGGCTGCTGATTTTATTCTTTTTACCAGTCATTGGCTTTATCGTTTATCTGTTTTTCGGCAGACTTTTAAAAGATAAGAACTTTTATAATTTAAGCGAAGAAGAACAATCTTATCACACTCGGCAAATTAATTCTCAAGTCGAACGGATTCAAAGTGGTGCAGCGGAATACGACGAGGAATTGCTGAAAAAGCATAAACAGTTGTTAATCATGAACTTGCAATCTTCCCGGTCGCTGATTAGCTTCTATAACGACATGCATGTACTCTCTGAAGGTGTACAGAAATTCGATACAATGATTGAGGACATCGGCCAAGCACAGGCAGAGATTAACATCCAGTACTACATCATCAAACGGGACGCACTCGGCAAGCGGCTGCTCGATGCTTTGTTGGAGCGGGCAAAAGCGGGTGTCAAAGTTCGCCTTCTTTATGATGGCTTCGGTTCCAGGAGTTTGAGGCAAGTGGATTTTAAGGAATTGATTGAGCACGGCGGCGAAGTGCAGATTTTCTTCCCATCGGCTTTCGGGTTCTTAAATTTGCGCATCAATAACCGGAATCATCGGAAAGTGTGCATCATCGATGGGAAAGTCGGGTATATCGGAGGATTTAATGTTGGCATGGAATATCTGGGGGAAGTTAAAAAATTTGGCTATTGGCGAGACATACATTTGCGAATAGAAGGCGATGTGGTCCAACATATCCAGGAACGTTTTATTTTGGACTGGAACTACTCCAATCAATATAAAAAACGGGACGAACTATTTTGCTTTCCTCAGCACGGTGTAAAGAATTTATCCCCGATGCAAATCGTTACGAGCGGTCCAAATTCCCATACAGAGCATTTAAAAAACATGATGATCAAAATGATTCTATCGGCTGAACGAGAAGTTTTCATCCAGACACCCTATTTCATACCGGATAAGAGTTTCATGGACGCCTGCAAAATGGCATTACTGAGCGGTGTGAAAATGCATATCATGATTCCGGGCAAACCGGATCATCCGTTTGTCATGTGGGGATCCTGGTCGTTTCTTGGAGAATTGCTCGATTACGGGGCAGATGTCTACTTATATGACCGCGGCTTTCTTCATTCCAAAACATTGACAGTCGATGGAGAAATTTCAACTGTTGGCACGACCAACCTGGATGCCCGCAGTTTTCGCTTGAATTTCGAAATTAATGCGCTGGTATTTAACCGGCGAATTGCCCTTGAACTTGAATCGTTGTTCGAGTCGGATACAGTGAATTGCCGGAAGCTGACGAAAGAGCTATATGCCAAGCGCAATTGGACAGTCAAATTGCGTGAAGGAATTTCCCGTTTGCTAAGCCCGATTTTATGAGTAGAAAAAGGGATATTGATAAACTCGAAACAAAGTGTTCTGAGCCCCCGTTGTTAAACACATCTAATAATGGAAGCACAATTTTATATGACAAATTTTTTATTGGAATTCAAGGTGTAGACGATGCGAGTTTATAGTACGAAAAATTAGGCGATATAACCAATTATCCTAAACTTTTTGAATTAGAAGATTAACAAACGGTTTTCAAATCATGTAGTTATAGGAAGATAAGAGGAAGCGGCGAAGGGATTAATAGCGGATTTTTTAGTTTGCATTTCCGGAATTATCGATAAGGAAGAGACTTTCTGCGAAGTCCCTTCCTTATTTTAATGGAACCTTAAAAGCGTCCATTCTAAATGCAGAAATGCATGTTATAAGTTTATGGGTTATATTCTTAAAATGTGATTAAAAAAGGCCTTCTTGTCGTTTTAAGTGCAAGCACTTAATTCGACAAGAAGGCCTTTTATTTAAAATAGTTGTCAGGGTTACTGCAAGCGGCTAATATTACTCAGCGGATCAAAAATCTTTTTTTACTGCCCGGCCTACTACCAAATTGGCAATGATGAATCCGAGAACCCCCAGGAATACAGGGACTGCGGTAATTGAAAAAAGATTGGTGTCGTTCATATCCACTGAAGATGACAGGAGGGCGACTATAGCAATTGCCGAAATAATTGTGGCTGGGACTGAGTACTTCCTCATCCCAAAGAATAACGGAATCAATGAAAGTCCTGCACATGCAATGGCCAGAACCACCAAGTGGACGATATAATTGAGAGACAAGGTACCCCCCAGTTTGACCGCAGTAAATGCATACACGCTATTAAAAGCTGAAAAGCTGTAGTAGACGATCAATACTGAAGCGATGACGAAAAAAAAAGTAAGGACACTAACAATAATCAATTTGGCCATTAGCAATTTCTTTCGGCTGATTGGATATAAGAATAGAAATGAAATGGTCTTATTTTTAAATTCCTCAATAATTAGTTGAGATAGAAGGACCGAAGCATAGATGACAAAGGCTGCAATTGCAAACAGTTCAATTAGTATACGAATGTCATCTGGGCTGGCTAAAAATTCAGAGGCTGCTTCCGGTTCAATGCCCAATAACATCAACATTCCAATAATCGCTACATTTATAAGCACAAAACTCAAAGCCACATTTTTCAAATTCATTCTTTTTAATTCTAGTTTAATTAAATTCAGCATTTGGACCATCCCCTCCTATGAGTTGCAGGAAATAATCTTCAAGAGGCTGCTTTTTATGAACAATAGACTCGATTGTCACTTGATTTTGAATCATTGATTGAATGATATCATTCTGTGAAAAATCATCATAAATATTAATAATGTTTTTATCTTCTCTGACTCGGAAGTTCCGCACGTTCAATTTATTCTCCAACACGAAAGCTGCTTTAGGGTAATCTTTTACAACCAACTCTATATGATTGGTATGGGCATTGCGTATTTCCTCCATAGGGGCTTCTTTAATTAGTTTTCCTTTGCGGATGACACCGATTGTATCTGCAATCTGTTCAATTTCTGAAAGATTGTGGCTCGAAATAAGCAGCGTAATGCCATATTGCCGGCTGAGTTTCATAAACAAATCACGCAGTTCATGCATCCCTACAGGATCCAGTCCGTTGACCGGTTCATCCAAAATGAGGATTTCTGGTTTTGTGATGACTGCACGCGCAAGACCAAGCCGCTGCTTCATCCCAAGGGAAAAGTCTTTAACAGGCTTATTTTCTACATTCACCAAATTAACAAGTGCCAGCGTCTCTGTAATTGCTTGTTTATCGTAATAGCCCATGTATTCACAATGAAGTTCCAAGTTTTTTCTTGCTGTGAGTTTTTCGAAAAAGACCGGATATTCGATAATGCTTCCCATTCTTTTTAACACTTCATAAGAAGTATCGTGTACTTTTTCCCCGAATACTTCTATTTCCCCGCCTGATGGCTGCACTAAATTAGTAATCATTTTCATAATAGTTGTTTTTCCGGCGCCATTGGGACCTAAAAACCCATAAATTTCTCCGTACTTGATGTTCATGTCCACTCCAGAAACGACTGCTTCGCCATTATAAGTCTTGGTCAGCTGATGCGTTCTAAGAATATAAGTCATACTGAATTCTCCTCTCTTACTTCTTAGAACCACTTTACCAAAAGGTTCTGTCGCTTCACTTACTAAATCCTTACGAATTCCTTACGTTTTGTCAGCTTTTAAATTTAACCGTAAATAAAGTCTTTTTAAAAGGAACACTAGTGAAGTTGATGCTTCCGTTCATTCGTTCCACCAGTCTTTTAGCGATGGTCAATCCCAGTCCGCTGCCTTCAGTCGAAGAACTTCGTGCATCTTCTAAAGTGTAGAGGCGTTCAAAAATTTGGTGGGCATTTTTTTCGCTGATTCCTTTGCCGCGGTCCCAAACTTCAATGATTACTTGATTTTCGTCTTGCTGCAGTGCAAGACCCAATACTTTTCCTTCTTTGCCGTACCGGATCGCATTGGACAATAAATTTTCCAGAATACGTTTCAGGGCTTGTCTATCAGCATGGATAAAAATATCTTTTTCTGGTATTTCAATAGCGACTTCAAAACCTTTAGAGTTTAAAATATCGTAATAGCCAAGAATGGTTTCCCGGCATACTTCGTTCACATTGATTTTTTGCATTTCAATCGGCCAATCATTCGATTCCAGTCTGGCTAAATCAAAGAATTTACTGATAAGATTTCCAACTTCGATGACTTTTCCATTTACCTTCGCCAGCAGTTCTTCCCGTTCTTCGGATGTATAGTGCCTATCGTGCTGAATCGTTTCGATATAACCCAATACCACGGTCAAGGGTGTTTTCAAATCATGGGAAACATTGGATAGCATCCGGTTCATTGACATCCGTAGCCGCGAACCGTCAGCAATATATTCCTGATGATAATCCAATAATGTGTTGATGCTGACCAGTAATTCCCTTAAGGGCTTTTCTTCGGTCATCACAAGAAGCCTTTCGGTCGATTGGTTCTCTATAATTTTGTCTAGCTTGTCTGTTATATACGGAAGGTCTGCTGTAACCATTTTTTTGATTTTGTAATAGCGATAACTGACAAATATCAACAGCAGCAAGAGCGCTGCGCATAGTATGATCATTTTCCAACCTCAATTTTGTAGCCGATGCCCCAAATGGTTTTTATGTATGTTGGTGAAGATGGATCTTCTTCAATTTTTCCTCTTAGGCGTCGGATGTGAACATTAATAATATTGTCATCTCCGTAATAAGCTTCTTTCCAGACATTCTCAAACAGCTGGCCTTTTGTAAAAACGCGGTTTGGGTTTGTCGCAAGCAGGCTTAGAATCTGGAATTCCTTGGCTGTCAGATTCAACTCCTGTCCTTCTTTGATGACAGAAAAGTTTGCTGAGTTGATTTTTAAATCACCTATTTCAATAATTTGTTCTTCCTGATTGAGAGCCGTTTGACTATATTGTTTTGACCGGCGCAAGGCCGCTCTCACACGGGCTGTCATTTCGATTAATGAAAAAGGTTTGGCAATATAGTCATCCGCTCCAAATCCCAGCCCCAGTGCTTTGTCCAAATCACTTCCTTTTGCAGACATGATTAAAATGGGCAGCATGCTTTCGTTTCGAATCGTTTGCAAAACATCCAGTCCGTTTGAAGTCGGCAACATCAAATCCAAAATGACTAAATCGTAATTTCCCTTTGAGAATAGGGATATTGCTTCATCTCTGTCAAACGCCGATGTAATCGTGTAACCCTCTCTTTTCATGTGAGTTGAAACCATCTCATGAATGTGGTGATCATCTTCCACTAGCAATATCGCTTCGTTCACCTTTATCACTCCTTTTTTTGTTCATATAGAAGAATCAAATGATTCTTAGAATGAATAATGCATGTAGCCAAGCAGCTAAATAATTCACAGCAACTTTTCCTGCCGAATAGAATTTTTTTGTATCCTGTTCTTGAAATTTGTACCTATTCTTCTACTAGATAAGATGGGGCAGGAAAATTAGTGAGAGATTCTTTTTTTATCTGGCAATACTTCTTGTATTTTTACCGCAACTTAATAGCTTTTAATTTCCGTTATTTGTAAGGCCAAGTTTGCCAAAGAATTAATGAGTGATTTGAGGAATAATGAAGACACTTTTACTTTTATACAATAGCACATTAGAAAGGTATAAGACTTTCGTTTTTCGACCTTTAATTCGAATAGGTGTCCTTTTAGGGACGGTTACTTTAACCTAAGTTCTTTAAAAAGCAAAAAGTCATCAGAATGAACTGATGGCTTTAGATAGGAATATTTCCGATTTTTTTGGCCTAAGAAGAAAATAAGCGTAGAAAAGTTGCGTGGAGCTTTTAACCTTGGCAATTTTCTTTGTGCACTTGTACAGTGAGCTCAAACAGTGTGAAAGAAGGATTTTTATTAGATGCTTCAAATAAATCAGATGGATGCTCTATAATTCTTTTAAAAACTTTGGTTAGTAAAACTTCGCTGTGGTTTTTGTTGCCTGTTAACTTATATGCAATATTAAATAGGAAGTATTCATACTTATCGTAAAAAGCCTCGAATGATGCTTTATCTTTAGTCATATGAATAGTCCTTAATTCTTGATTAGTGGTCATTCTCACACTCCGTTGCAGTACTAATTAACTATCTATACCTCAACTTTTTAATCCATAAACATGTAATTAATTTACATTTGATAAGGGTAAAAAGCTTTAAAAAATCGACGCGCAATAACGAACCATTTTACCTGGAATAGGGCATTATAAACAAGTGAAGTTTCAGATGAAAAGAAAGAAGAGATCGCTAGGAAGAATATTAAAGATAACAAGAATGCGAATTAATAATTTTATAGAAAAAGAAAACTCAATTTTAGTTAACATATGAGGATATTCTCGAGTTCGGATTTATTTTATTTTTATGTAGGAATTTTCTTTTATAAAAGAGAACTTAAGGATAGAACAGAAAGGAAGAGAAAAGAGAGAGGAAAAAGAATATATCCTTTTAAAGAAGAGCAATTGCCCAATGCATAGGACAGTCCTGAACAGCTGACTACTCATTTATCAAGAGAAGTAGGGAGGGATATCAATTTGAAACTGGTACAAAAAGAATATAGAGGAAGTGAAATAGACGTCTATTTCACGCCGGCTCTTTGCATCCATGCTGTGGAATGTGTCAAAGGACTTCCGATGGTTTTTGATACAACACGGCGGCCCTGGATGGATCCGGAGCAAGAGAGTTTGGAAGCGATAGCTCAAGTCATTGAACGTTGTCCAAGTGGAGCACTCCAGTATGGCCGAAAGGATGGGGAGCCAAATGAACAACCGGATGAACCGGCTACTATTGTCCCTACCGTATCCCAGCAATTAGTTATGCGCGGAAATCTTCAGATAAGCCATGTGGATGAAGACATACAAACATATCGCGCCATACTTTGTGGATACGGACAATCAAATAATGTCCCCTTCTGCGACAAAAGCTCGATCTGCAAGGGGGAGAAAAGTTGATGGAAATCAAATCAGGAGAAAACAAATTTTATATTGGTGATGATATTAAGAATACGGATGCTGAAGTTCATTATGTCCCGGCTGGCGCTACTCGAATTATTGTTGATCACACACATGTGGGGGAGCAGCTTCGAGGCCAGGGAGTAGGGGAACAATTAGTGGAGTCCGTGATTGGTTATGCAAGGGAAAACAACTTGATGATTGTGCCTCTTTGTCCTTTTGCGAAGCATCAATTTGAAATACATCCGGAATATGCAGATGTTTTAGCCAAGTAAGCACGAACTCCGTTTTTCAAATCGCTTCTTTTAAAGCAATAGATAAGACGAGTTTTGAACTAAATACAGGTCTTAGCTAGAGGCTAAACGGATAGCGATTCGTTTAGCCATTTGATTTAGTTTAAAACCAGTGCGACAAGTAATTAATTACTAAAGCGGATTGAAAAAGAGTAATTGGAGTGATAGTAAATGATTCATAAACGCGTGTTATGGTTGGAGCTATTTTTTGATTTGATTTTTGTTGCGGCTATAGCAAAAGCTACGCATGTATTGCTGCATTTGGAAAATGGAATAATTCCAGGGGAATACTTATTCAAATTTGTTTTAATTTTCATCCCAATCTGGTGGTCATGGGTAGGCCAGACACTTTATACGAACCGCTTTGGGGAAGACCGGCTGTCCCATCGCCTGTTTATGATTCTTCAGATGTTTTTTATGGTCGTATTGACAGCTAGCCTGTCCCCTGATTTTGACAATTACTATATCCCATTTCTCATCGGATATATTGGTGTACGCATGGTAACCGCTCTTCAATATATCTATACACTCCGTTCCTTGAAAGGGCCTAGCCGCGCCGTGGCTAAACACCTGGGGTTCGGCTTTCTCATCGGAATTTTCATTTCGCTTTTATCCGTCTTTTTCGATTCATGGCTAAGGTATTTCATCTTGTATTTGGGAATTATTATCGATCTCTTTATTCCAATCTTGAACAGAAAGCATTTGGAAAAAGTGCCGGTCAATACGCCGCATCTTTTGGAGCGATTCGGGTTATTGACAATCATTTTGTTCGGAGAATCAATCGTCAGCCTTGTTGCCATATTCGAAACAGAAGCATTTTTATGGAGTGAAGCGGTCCTTATTTTCCTTGCATTTTTAGTAATCATCGCCATGTGGTGGCAATATTTCGACAACCTTGAAAAGAAAATCGATAAAGAGGCTGTCACTTCTGGACAAGTCATCATTTATGGGCATTTATTCATTCTAATGTCTTTAAGCTTGTTTGCTGCAGTCATTCAGATGAGCTATCTATACGAAGTAGAACCGGTTTTTTTATTGGTTTTGACGTTTAGTACTGCTTTTGTATATTTCTCAGCAACGACAGCTGTGTTCCATAAGTACCGTAGACCTGAACATCGTTTACAAGTCTGGCATCTGCTTTTGTTTCTCGCTATTTTAATTTCTTTCCTGATTTTCAATTTGCTCGTCTCAGTTTCTGTATTAGTCCTTTTAACGGAACTGCTGATCTTTTTCATTGTTTATACAGTCTTTACAACCAAATAAGGGCATTTGGATTATTGCCCACATCCCATAGATTTTAGTGGAAGACAAATTTCAAACTTTTACAGAATAGCAAAGGAAAATAGAAAGAATCGTGATGGCATCTGCACTCAAGAAAAAAGTTCTTCTATTTCAATGTTATTTGTCAGAGAAAGTTACATGTGCGTAAAAATTAGAAGATGGTTGTATTCAAAGGGAAGGGAGAGGTTGACCAAAGCACCTCTCCTTTCTTTTGTCTTTAAAAGAGCACTTATACGAACGGCTTTATTACAAAACTTAGCTAATTCTTTTTCTTAATATGTACGTATTCTAAAAATCTGATGTCTCCGGACAGGAACTATTGAAATGAAAATAGAATATAAAGCTGTTTCACCAGGCATCCCGAATTTACTGGGCGATTGAGCAGAAGCAGATTTTGGAGGAGGAAGCTTAATATGAGGCTTAGAAGGGCTAGGGAAGAGGATTTTAAGACATTAGAAGGGCTATTTAAAAGCATGGGAAAGGTGGAACACCGTGGATTTCAAAATCGCTTTGAGGAAATGGTACACAACCCAAGTTACTTTTTAATCGTGGCATTTCACGGAGCGGAAGCGATCGGGTATGCATTAGTACAGGACTACGGCCGACATCTGCGGCTTGGCAAAAAGACGTGTCGACTGCATGATTTATATGTATTGTCAAACTACAGGCAGCTAGGAATAGCCCACCAGTTGATGGAAGCGACGTTTGAATGGTGCCAATCGGTTGATGCGAAGTGGCTCCAGTGGAATACCAGCAAGGAAGCCATTGGTTTCTATGAGAAGATCGGGTGCAAGTGCCTGAGTTATGATGGAGAAACACCGGAGTTTGAAGTTGAATTCTAGCAAATAAAAAATAGTAGCAATTGCTTTAAACAAAAATAAGTTCGTTAGCTGGTTTTATAAGTGGTCTATTGGTTTATGTATCAAGAAATATTAGAAGCAATTATTCTAATCGCAAAATAAATAGGGAAAAGCATTGCGAATCAGTAAAAATTTTCGCCTTTTTGTTTGCTGAAGTGTATTTTATAGATACTTTACAGCTATTGTATATCCATGCTCCAATTTCGGAGAATACTTTTATGCGCTCAATAGTAACAAAAGGTTAACGAAAAGAAGTAATAGGAAAGGGAGAGATTGCGATTCGATTAACTAGTGTTCTTCGTAAAAAAGGGATCATTGTTCATGAGTTTGAAAATGCCGGGCGAGAGTTCAGAGAAAGATGGGTTCATGCATTTTCGGATGCTCAATTTGAACAGCATCAATATTTAACTGAGTTTCTATGGTATATGTTTTCTGCTGAAAAAATGAATTGTTTGATTAGGAAAGAAGCAGCTCATTCATTTGACAAGGTAAACAAGCGTTATTGTTATATCTTTTTTCAAGAGTCCGACGATGTTTTACAAGTGGAATATGCGTCTGCCATGAGTGCTAACGATTTGTTGAATGTAACAGGCGAATATTGCGATGTCTATGTTGTGGACAAAGGCTTTAATTGGACATATGTGATTCCTCATGAAGAAGATTGGGGTCCATACTTTTACCGAAAAAAGTCCAAGGGTAATTGAAAAGATTGTCTAAAAAGTAGACTCACAGGAAATACAGTTTACATATGAGGGATTATGAGAAGTTGTATAAATATAAAATAGAGAAAGAGGCCGATCAAAGGGCCTCTTTTCTCCATTTTGCCCTTAAATATGCACGTTTATGAACGGTATTAGAAAGCGAATTTAACACATAACCAGCGCTTTAAAGAATGGCAGCCATGGCCCTTATCAGCTTAAGTCATCTGTTGGGTCAGTATAAATGTATGTTTTTAAGTGCTTTGACACATCGTTTGAATTGGTAATAGGCAATAAATGATAGCTATCGGAAATACGCTTTACAGTCGTATTGGGATTTGATGTCAGAAAATTATTGAGTTGCTCTTCTTCCGAGTCATCTTTTCCTTGGTCAGCCAGCAACAGTAACATAGGAAGTTCCTTAGTTTGCTGAATACAGTAGTTTGTTTCCGCCATTTCTTTTGAAAGACTATTTAAGGCATTCACATTACTATGATGGACATAAAGCCCATCTTTTCGAATGAAATTTTTGAGTAGATAGCTTTCAAAAATTACTTTATTGCTGGAAGGTAACATATCCATCGAGTCGACTTGTTCTTTAATAGCCGTCTTTAAATCTACCAGCTTTTCGATGATTGGAAGTTCAATTTCACTTTCCTCAATGCCTTCATAGTCACCAAGAAAATAATACCCTCCATCCAGGAGTGTTAAAGAAAGCACTGAGGCAGCATAGCTTTGATAATAACTTTGTATGATCCATGCACCTATTGAGCTGCCTACAAAATGGGCTTTTGAAATCGATAGTCGATCTAAAAGCTTTTTTATTTCTGTTATGTAAGTTTCGATTGAAAAATCTTTTTGAAAAGATCGGTTGTTATGACCGGGTAAATCAATTGCAAGAAAACGGTATCCCTTTAAGCTTTTTGCTAATTCCTCGAAGATTTCTTTTCGTTCACCAAGGGCTGGGATAGCGATAATGGTCGGTCCCACATCTTCAACATTGTACTGTACATAATGCAACATATAGTTTGGCCCCCTCTTTGCCCGATGGTTGGATAATCCAAGGTATAATAACTGTTTCGACAGCCCCAAGAAAATGCCTGCGTAGTTATTAAATTTTCCATTTATCAAAAATAGTAAGAGGAATACGCGTGACTGACCAAGCTATAGTCTTGGAAAGAGCTTAATAATTTTTTAAAAGAAAAATGAAACAGAAGCTTCTATAGTTTGCTGGATACAGTAATTAGTCACTTCCAAAGTTTTTGAGGAAGTATTTAATACATCCACATTTTCATACTTAGTATAAAATTTGTCTTTTCAAATAAAGGCTTTAATTAAGTAGTTTTCAAAACGTTCTTTATCACTGAAAATGAACGCATCCATAGAGTGAATCCATCAAGTCAATTTACTCTTAAATGGTCGTCTTTTAATCTTAAAGCTTTTCGATGATGGAAAATCAATTTTACCTTCTTCAATTTCTTTATATTTAAGCTAAGTTCTTATTCAGAGAATAAGAACTTTTTTTGGAATTTTAAAAATTTTGATTGTTTTTAATGTAATGCTAAATTATAATACAAGACATAACAAATGATATGATTTGTTAAGGAGGTGAACTATTTGCAAGTTGCAGGGATGAATATTACTTTTAAACATTTTCCTTTCTTTATTTTTTAGAATCAATGAAACGATTGGAAATTGAGAATCTTGAATTATGGGCAGGAGAGCCTCATTTATTTGTTTATCGAAATGCACTTAGAAATATTAGAACCCTGAAAAAAGAAATACGAATCAGAGGATTAAAAGTTATCTGCTATACGCCAGAACAATGTGTTTATCCATATAACCTTGCGGCTTCTGATGACCACTGGCGAAAAATTAGCATTGATTATTTCACTGATAACCTATATGCGGCTTTGGAATTGGGTGCCGATAAAATGTTAGTTACTTCAGGGATTGGGGATTTTTCAAGATCTCAGGAAGAATCATGGAAATATGCAAGTGATTCTATCTACCAATTGACTAGGATAGCTGAAAAGGAAGGGGTGACGCTCGCTTTAGAACCGTTAACCCGATTCGAATCTGACCTGATTACAGATTTTAAAGGATTAAAAAAGATGATAGAACAAATCCAAGCACCATCGTTAAAGGGAATGATTGATTCAGTAGCAATGCAGTTAGCTGGTGAGACGCCCGATGACTATTTCTCCATGTTGTCGGAATTAACCCACTTTCATTTAATTGATGGAGACGGTTATAGCGATGCCCATTTATCTTTAGATGAGGGCGTCCAAGATTGGCGAGGGTACTTAACGAGTCTTCAACATTACGGGTATAAAGGAACTTGTACTTTAGAAGTAATGGGGTCTGCTTATTATCAAGATCCTCAAGCGGCAATTATGAAATCCCTGAAAAAGATAAAAGAAATGAAAATCTAATCATTCGATTTGGAGGAACTCGTATGAACAATGGTGCGTTGACCAGAAAGCTAGGTTTTTGGGCAGCTTTAGCAATTGCAGTGGGAACGACAATAGGTTCAGGTATTTTTGTTTCATCAGGAGATGTTGCCCGGGCTGCTGGAACACCTTCGCTGGCGATTCTTGCTTGGATTATAGGAGGATTAATTGCTATCCCGCAAGTCATGGTATTAGCAGAACTATCAACTGCCTACCCGCAAAATGGAAGCGGTTACGTTTACTTAAACAAAGCTGGATGGCGCCCTTTAGGCTTTCTGTATGGCTGGGCAACGTTTTGGGCTTTAGATCCTCCGTCCATTGCAATCATGGCATTGGCGCTTGTATCTTACATAGCGACGTTTCTGCCGTTCTTTGATGGCTTGCCAGGGAAATTGCTGGGTATTGCGATCATTTTGATTATCACTTCTATTCACTATCGAAGTGTTAAAGAAGGCGGGTTATTCCAAGTTATCATTACAGCCGTTAAGATCATTCCCTTCTTAATTGTGATTGGTTTAGGATTGATGTACATGAATCCAGGAAATTTCTCATATACCCCACCTTCAGGTTCAGGTCCAACAAGCTTGATTGGAGGAATATCGGCAACTACTTGGGCATACACAGGAATGGCAGCCATTTGCTTTATGGCAGGGGAATTTAAAAATCCGGGCAAGGTTCTACCACGTGCCCTTATCGGTTCTATTTTGATAGTGATGTCTTTGTATACATTGCTTGCGGTTTGTGTCATCGGCTTAATGCCATTTGAAAACCTACTCGCATCTAATGCAGCCTTATCAGACGCTGTAAAGTTCATACCAGGATTATCTGATATTGCTTCATCGTTTGTGGCGGTTACCGCCATTATTGTCATTTTAGGCTCTTTAAGTTCATGTATCATGTTCCAGCCACGTCTTGAATATGCGATGGCAAAAGATGGCTTATTCTTTCAGCGCTTTGCTAAAGTTCATCCGAAGTATGAAACCCCGAGCTTCTCAATCGTAGTACAAGTTACGTATGCTTGCATTCTGGTCATGTTCAGCAACCTGACTGCTTTGCTGGGATATTTCACGCTTATTCAATTGCTCATCAATATCATGGATTTTGCTGCAGTCTACAAGTGCCGCAAACGAGGTGATTATAAGCCGGTTTATCGTATGCCAATGTGGAGAGTCACTACTATGCTCGCTATTCTAGGCGCAGCTTGGCTTGCTTGGGGCACATTTACTTGGGCACCAATTGAAGGCATGATTGCAGCATTGATTGTAGTCGCCACAGGACTTCCTGTGTACTACTACTGGGAAAAGAAATATGGTGGCAGAAAGAGCGAAGAAGCAATGGTTTGGGACCTTAAAACTGAGAAAATCAATCCTGTTGAACAAAAATAGAAACTATTTGTTTAATTTGTTATATTAATTTATAATACAAGACATAACAAATAAAAAATGGAAGGAAGATGAAATTGCTAAAATACGATGAAGAATTATTTTTGAAACTGGTGGAAAAAGAAGGGCTAGCTTATAGAGGGAAAATTGAAGAAATTGTAGACGAGATTTGCGACAAAGGCTACAGCAACATTTTCCTTATTGGTGCAGGTGGAACCATCGCGATGATGTATCCTTATGAATATATTTTGAAAGCCAATTCAACAATCGAAGTGCAAGCACAAATAGCGGCGGAATTCATGGTGATGAACAATAGACGCTTCAGCGAAGACTCTGTTTGTATTTTCACATCTGTCTCTGGAACAACGGAAGAAACAGTGGCAGCGGCTAAATTCTGCCGGGAAAAAGGAGCAACAACGATCGCCTTAGTGGCAGAACCGAATACACCGCTTACTTATGCAGTCGACCACTGCATTACGACTGGATCTGAAACGCATTCTTTTGACACGTTCTTCATGCTGTTACACATGGTCGTATTCCGGTTTATGCACAACAAAGGTGAATTTCCACAATACAAGAAATTCATAGAGGAAGTTGCACTGTTGCCAAAAGCGATCTTAAACGCGGTGAAGGCATTTGATGTGAAAGCAGAAGAGTTTGCTATTAAGCATAAAGACACGGATTATCACATGATGGTCGGTTCCGGAAACTTATGGGGCAATACTTACTCTTACGCAATGTGCATTCTGGAAGAAATGCAATGGATTCATGCCAAGTCGATTCACGCAGCCGAATTCTTCCACGGTACACTTGAACTGGTTCTGGAAGACACCAGTGTTATTTTGCTGAAAGGCGAAGATGAAACAAGACCGTTGATGGATCGTGTTGAAAGATTTGCTGAAAAGATTACAAAACAACTTACTGTTATTGATACGAAAGATTTTGAAATGGAAGGAATAAGTGATGAATTCAGAAGCCACTTCTCTGTCAACATCAACTGGGCATTATTAAGCCGTATCAGTGTATATTTAGAGCGTGAAAGAAATCACCCATTGACTCTTAGAAGATATTACCGACAAATGGCATATTAACATGCTGATGGGCGCTACTTTGTAGTGCCCATTCCTTAATATCAGAGAAAGTAGGGAGAAAGATGAAAATTGTGACGCTCGGGGACAATTGCATGGATGTTTACCAAGTGAATGATCAGGCATATCCTGGAGGAAACCCAGTGAATGCGGCGGTATATTTAAAAGAGTTAGGCGCTGAAGTCGCTTATATCGGTTGGATAGGTTCTGATTCATACGGAGAATTGATGAGAGAGGAGATCCAGGGAAAAGGCGTAGATACTACTCATCTTTCAACAAAAAAAGGGAAAACGGCAGTTACGCAAGTCGAGTTACATGGAAACGACCGTTATTTCGGTGAATACGATGAAGGAGTTATGGCTAACTTCTGCTTAACAGAGGAAGAAGTGGAGTTTGTAGGAACGCACCAGCTTGTACACTCAGGGATTTGGGGACATGCTGAAGACAAGTACCTGCTGTTCAAGGAACTGGGGATTCTTACGTCCTTTGATTTTTCCGATCAACTAGGTCATGGATTGGTAAAAAGTCTTTCGCCATTTGTAGATTATTCATTTTTCTCTTACACAAAAGATGATGACTATATTCGCCAATTTTTGAAGGAAGTTAAAAATCGGGGGTCGCAAATCGCTGTGGCTACATTAGGCGAGAATGGTTCCCTTGCTTATGATGGAGAACGTTTCTATCGGAGTGGGACAGTGGCAACAGAAATAGTAGATACAATGGGAGCAGGGGATTCATTTATAGCAGGTTTTCTTTTCGGAACCTTAAAGGGACTTTCAATTGATGAATGTATGGAATTGGGATCAAATACTGCTGCCAAAACAATCGGCTATTTTGGAGCGTGGTGACGGGGATTGGAAATCTATGTATAATAGAGACTAAACAATCTATTGATGGATAAGGATGAGTTAGTATGAATTTAAATCCTTCAACCCCCCAGCCGTTATACATGCAGATTAGGCAAATGTTGAAGAATGATATTCAGCAAGGAAAATATCAGCCAGATGAACAAATTCCAACGGAAGCTGAACTATGTGATATCTATAATGTTAGCCGAATCACAATTCGAAAAGCTATTGAGGAATTGGTGAAAGAAGGAACTTTAACACGTGTTCCGCGTAGAGGTACTTTTGTTACAACTAATAAATTCCATAACGAATTATTATCTGTAAGCGGTTTCTCGGAGTTTAGCCATCAGTTAGGCATGATTCCGAACTCACGTATTTTAAGAAGCGAAGTTATACCAGCATCCGAGGAAGTTGCAGGTCATCTTTTAATTGATGTGGGAAGTCCGGTTTTAGAGCTGGAGCGACTCATGTACGTAAATGATCATCCTCTTTTTTATGATATTGCTCATTTTCCTTTAATTCGTTTTCCCGATTTAGAAAAGAAAATTGCAATGGACGAATCCACGTACAAAACCCTTTCCAAGGAATATCAAACAGAAATTATTAGTAATGATAAAATCATCGATGTCATTGGTGCCACAACAGATTATGCAAAATTGTTGGAATGTGATGTTGGTGCAAACTTGTTTAGGATTTTAAAAATTGCTTTTGATGCAAATGACGAACCTGTTCATCTGTCTACTTTTATGTGCGAAACAAATAAGGTGAATCTAACAATTCATCGAGCAAAGTAAAGACATTTTGAAATACTGAAGGGCAATCTTAAGGTGAAACTCCAGCTGCGCTGTACAGGTCAGTCGAGGAGAACCGCTTGGGTGGGAAATAGAAATCCACGAGATCGACTTCTTCGACATGAAAGACTAAAGGGATTGCCTAGGCAATCCCTTTAGTCTTTCTCGGTATTTCAGCATCTGTTTTATTTTAGTTAAAAAAATCCTTTTCTCGTTTTAAAATCATTAGTCAAAGAAAGGGGAAGCAGAAGACAGCTTACTCAACATCGTCTTGCTGAATTTAATTAAGTCGAAGTTAAATTCATTTGTAAGTATAGTTAAAGAAATTGGTTATTACAATAAGTGAATAAAGGGAGATATATGATTTCTGCGCTCGGCAATGGTAAGAAAAAAAGTTAAAGCATGGAATATATCTAATCTTTAAAACGACCCTTAATAGATGGACGAAAAATTAGAGTATCTATTAGTACTTATAGAAAGACAGCAGGCTTAACACAGGCCTCTTTTTATTCTGGTTGTCAATGATTTAAAAGACAGTTCCTTAAAATCAATATTAGTTTATCAATTAATGTGCTACCTATAAAAATTATTAAGATAAGAATAACTAGTTAGTCTACTAATTAATTGTTGACAGCTAAATTTCGTGGTGATATATTTAGTGGGCTAAACATTATGGCTAGTGGAGGGAAATCTATGAAAGTCTCTGTAGATTGTGATATCCGTGAGTCTTTAGATAAAGTATCATCCAAGATGCGCCGGGACTATAGTGAAAGCTTAAGAGAACTTAATCTATACGTTGGCCAGGACAATTTGCTTGCCCGTTTATGGGCAGGGGATGGAATCACGCAAATGCAATTATGCGATCATTTGAAATGCGAGCCGCCGACAGTCACCAATATGGTTAAATCGCTGGAGCAAAACGGATTTATACTCCGCAAGCGCGATGGACAAGATGGTAGGGTTATGCGGATATATCTAACGGACAAAGGAAAAGAGTTAGAAGGTCCAGTTGATTTTAAATGGAAACAGCAGCAAGAGAAATTGCTGAATGGCATTTCATCGGAAGAACGCTTAGTTCTAAGAGATTTAATGAAGCGGATGGAGAGAAATTTGTTTTAAGTTCTCTCTAACTACTTACTTAGCAGGCTAAGTATTAATAGATGAAACTAAGTTTCTTAGGAGCGTTAATTTCGAGGTTAGTAGAAATTAATTGTTTAGCAAGCTAATTAAATGGAAAGAGACATACTTTTTTAAAAGCTGGGAGGAAAATTATTAAGCTCGAGGAGAGCATAATTATATGCATAAAAGAACGTCCCGGAATAAGCGCAAAAAAGATTATTAGTTGTATAGACTTAAAAACAATCAATTTATCATCCGTGGAAGAACACAGTTCGGAAGGTTCTATCTATAAGCATTTGCGGATATTGAAAAGAAATGGAAGTGTTCATAATCGAGGGGACCGCTGGTACAGTATGGATCCCGTCAAATAGACTATGAACTAGCAATCTTTTCAACCTATATGAAATCTATTTCAAAGGGTGATAGTCATTTAAGAAATAGACGGCAAAGGCACTAAGAGTGATAAGTGAAATAGAATTTAATCATTAAGACTATATTTAACAAGGTTTACTCTAGAGAAAAAAGTGAATGCGATAATTCTATGCAGGCACATGTAAAGGATTAGAGCTTATCAAAAATAAAGGAGATTACCAACATGATAAAACAAAAAGAAATGCAATTGGCGTTACAGATGGTTTCCGGTTACGGGGGCGAATTCAGCGCTTGGAGAATGCCGGGTACCGACCCAGCAGCCTATACCAATATGGACAGTTACGTGGAACGAGCGAAATTAGCGGAAAAAGGGAAGTTCCAGATGATCTTCATTGCGGATACGCCGGCGTTGCCAAATGATTTAGGAGCTCAAACGCCGATGTTTCCGATGGATCCGATGCTCGCCCTGCTGTCCGTAGCGAGGGAAACGGAAAAAATCGGTCTTGTTGCCACCCTCTCCACGACGTTCAATTACCCTTACAATTTGGCGCGGCAGTTTAAAGCGTTGGATGTGATAAGCCACGGACGCGTCGGCTGGAATGCAGTGACCACATCCGATCCATCCGCGGCATCAAATTTTGGTGCGCAGCCGTTAAGCCGCAAAGAACGCTATGCCATGGCTCATGAATCGATTCAAATCGTGCAAGCTTTATGGGGGAGCTGGGAAGAAGATGCCTGGACGCTGGATATAAAAGGCGGAAAGTTTGCCGACATGGCCAAAATACAGCCGGTCAATCTTAAAGGCCAGTATTATTCATCCCGTGGTCCATTGCCGATTCCTCCTTCTGAACAAGGACAGCCAGTGATTTTCCAAGCTGGCGGCGGTTACGAAGGGCTGGAACTGGCTGGAAGCTATGCGTCCGGTGTCTATGCCAATCCTTATGACATCGCTTCTGCCCGTGAACATCGGCAAGCGCTTCGGGAGAGTGCAGTCCGTTTTGGGAGAAATCCGGATGACATCAAAATGTATGCCGGTTTTATGTTTTCCATCGGGGCGACGGAAGAAGAAGGGCTGGAACGGCGAAGAAAACTAATGAGTTTTAATCCCGAGGAGATTCCAAGCCGGGTCAGTTACCTTGGAGCCATGGTGGGGTTACGGCTATCAGTACATACAGTAGATATCGACCAGCCTTTACCGGTTGACTTGTTGGAACGTGCCTATGCTAGCCCTCAGGATCCCCGTTCCCCTAGAGCTTTGGAACTGCTAAAGCAAGGCCTGTCCATTCGCGACGTTCTGGCGCATGGCGTCATCAATTATCACCCGGTCGTTGCCGGTACTGCTGTGCAAGTAGCCGACTTTTTGGAAGAATGGTTTTTGGCAGGCGCGACGGATGGGTTTTCGGTTGTTCCGGATATTGCCTACGATGGTGTAGCCGATTTTGTGGAGCAGGTTGTTCCGATTTTGCAGGGACGCGGGCTTTTCCACAAAGAGTATGAAGGAAAAACGCTACGCGAAAACATGGGCGTACCTTATCAGTACGGAAACGCGGAGACTAAGTGATTTGCAGAATACGAGATTTCTATGAGTAACAAACGTCAATAGCTTCAAATTTATAAACAAGGCTATGCAAATAAATTAACCATTATTAAGTTAATGAGATTACTGGGAGAGAACAAATGAAGAAACAATACAATACAAAAGCGATTTTGGCATCGCTGCTCATCGTCGGGTTTGTCGGCATGTTCAGTGAGACCGCCTTAAACATCGCCATGGTGAATTTAATGGATGTGTTCCACATTTCAGCGGCAACCGCACAGTGGCTGACGACCGGATTTTTGTTGACATTGGGTATTTTGATGCCGATCAGCGGCTTGCTCTTGCAAATGTTTACGACGAGACAGCTGTTCATTGGTGCGCTCATTAGCTTGATTACAGGGACATTAATTGCGGCACTAGCGTTCAATTTTGAGATGCTGATGGTGGCACGGGTGCTGCAGGCAATGGGGATGGGCTTATTGCTGCCACTCATGTTTAACACCATTCTGGTCATCTACCCACCTGAAAAACGGGGAGCGGCTATGGGATTTGTTGGCCTTGTCATTATGTTCGCACCGGCAACCGGCCCGACCATTGGCGGTTTATTAATCGAATACTTAACATGGCATTACATTTTCTGGTTCTCACTGCCATTCCTGGTAATTGGGCTATTGATTGGGCTGAAGTATTTGGAAAATGTGACTGAAGTGACAAAACCACGGATCGATTTGTTTTCGGTCCTACTGTCCACCATCGGTTTTGGAGGAGTGGTCTTTGGGTTCAGCAAGGCCGGTGAAGGAGAGGCGGGATGGGGCAGTACGGTCGTTATCACGTCCATCATCATTGGGCTGATTGCTTTGTTCTTCTTCGTGCTGCGTCAGAACTCGATGAAAGATCCGATGCTGGACCTGAGTGTTTTCAAATTTCCGATGTACGTGGTGGGACTGCTTCTGGTCATGATGAGTATGTTGATTATTATGTCGAGCATGATCATTCTGCCGATGTTCCTCCAGACAGGTGCCGGATTGTCTGTCTTTATTGCCGGGCTCATGCTATTGCCTGGCAGTGCGTTGAATGGGTTGCTTTCACCAGTTATCGGCCGGTTATTTGATAAATTCGGACCGAAATGGCTTGTCATTCCAGGACTTATTCTTATTACAACGATGTTATGGTTCTTTACCACATTAACCACTGCTTCATCAGTGGCATTTATCGTAGCGCTGCATATCGGGTTGATGGTTGGGATTGCAATGATCTGGATGCCTTCCCAAACGAACGGCTTGAATCAGTTGCCACCCGAATTATATCCGCATGGTACGGCAATCATGAATACACTCCAGCAAGTGATCGGGGCAGTCGGGACGGCGGTAGCCGTCAGTATTTTGACAGGCGGTATGGAAAATTATCTGCATCACTCTGCAGCACCGACAAAACCGTCAGAAATGGCCAATGCGATGGCTTCAGGTTTGCAAAACGTCTTTTTGTTTACTGTAATAATCGCTATTTTTGGCCTGATCATGGGATTCTTTATTCGCCGGGTAGTCGTGCGGCGAGAAATGATTAATTCGCCGCATTGATCGATTAGACATATTAAGAAACTCTAGTAAAAGAAATACAGGTACAATATGGCATTAGAAGTACTTAACTGAATGGACTGCCCAAAAAAGAAGACCAGCAGCTTAAATAATAGCTGCAGGTCTTCTTTTTCATGTTCACCCTTCTAACGAGTGGAAGATTCTTATGTTTGCTTAATATTTAGCACCCTTTGGCTTCGGTCTTACTAAAAAATTTTGATGCGATGAATCTAGGGATTTTTTGAATTAAGAATTATAGGTCTCCCGGTTAATTCTCACAATATCGTCATGTGTCATTCCAGCTGAGAACTTCTCCATTACTTTATCCCGCTGGATGGGTGCTTTTTCTTTATCGGCCTTTTTCAAGGCTTCGACTAATTCTTCTTTTGTCAGTTCGGTGCAGTAGGCAGGAGTTCCAGGCTGCTCTCTCCAGGAATCACTTAACGAACCGCCATCCACTGCATCGAAGCCAAGCTCATTCACTACGTCGATCATTACTTGTTTTTGTGATGGGCTATCACCGGCAATTGCCATGGCAATACGGCCTTCCGTGCCATCAGGAGTCCCTTTATTTTCTAACGTATATGCTAACAGATTGTTGAATGCTTTAATAATGGGCCGACCTAATTGATTTGAAACCCAAACACTTTCAACCATTCCATTTTCAATTTCCTTAATCTGATTGTCTCTAAAAGGATAATAGTTGGACGTGTCTGCAATGATGACGTCCTCTCCAACTTGATCGATGATAGGGCGGATGCTCGGCATGACATGAAGAGGGAGGGAGAGTAGAAGAACGTCAATGTTGGTGATAACCTCTTCGACATCTACAGGTGTTCCTGCAATATCCTTGCCATCCAGGTGTTCAATATTCCGGGCATCTGCAATTTTAACCTCATGCCCATTTTTAACTAATTTTTTTGAGATGCTTGCCCCTATTGGTCCAGCTCCTATGATTCCAAACTTCATTTTTCTTCCTCCTAGAATATTATTTCACCTATTACTTATCATGTTGGATTAAATCAAGTGAACTGACACTTAGATAACAAATATAGTTAGTAGGCTAAACAAATTGTAACATAGAATATTACTAAAAAGAAACGCAGACGTTTCAGTGAAATTTATAACTTCAGGTGATTATTTTGATTTATAAGAAATGATAGTGGACCGTCCATCTACAAAGTACCACTTCGATGTACATCCGAAATACGCAGAAGTTCTAACCAAGTGACCATCGTCAAGCCGGGCAATTTATAATTGCTAAAACTTTATGGGCTTTAAAATGAACTGGCCCAAAACATAAAATGGTTTAAACCTATCGCAGGACATGTGTACGGTAAATTACTGTGCTCCTTCTCTGCATCGAGTTGCAGAGAAGGATAGACGATTCGCCCGCTATCCGAGATAAACTTTCATCAAATAAAAACTGCATTCGATTGCCGGATTGATGCCCGACAATTGAGTGCAGTCCTTAAAGGAGTCTTTGAAATTGAATTTCATTCATATAAGCGGTGTGCGTTAATGAATGCAGCAAAAAGAGATCAATAAACTTCTGTGAGTTCAGTGTCTGAATAAACGGAAACCTGGACAACCGCTTTCCCCTCACCAATGTTTTTGACAAAATGAGGCACACAGGCATTCCAGCTGAAAGAATCTCCCGCTTCGGCTACGATGGAATCTTCTCCTTGTTCAGCAAGGATTTTTCCTTCAAGGACCAGATGGGACTCCAAGCCTTCATGTGCATTGCTTTCTCCGGTAGACGCACCAGGAGGAAATTCGACAATCATCATCCGCAAACCTCCGATAGAAGATAAGTGCTCCACCTTCAAACTGTTGTACTTGGAGTAATTTCGCTCGTCTTTTCTTACAACCCGCATATGCTCCTGTTTTTCCAATAGCAAATAGGGTAGCGGCACCCTCAAATAGTTTGAAATGGTCTGCAGTGTACTAATGGAAGGGGAACTATTGTTATTTTCGATGTTGCTGACAAAGCCTTTTGACAAACCGGTTTCTTCACACATCTGCGCAATCGTGATTTGCTTGCGGTTGCGTATGCTCCGGATTTTCGATCCAATGTCCATTTTTTTCTTCACCTCTTATGTTTCATTATAGAGAACTTATTTCTATTTTAGCAAACAAATTGTTGACAATCTAGCAGAAGGTTGTTATCTTATAAGAAATAAAGATTCTTATTAGAAAACAAAAAGCCGATTGGCTATTTTTTCTGCCTGTAAGTTTATTAATAAGAATAATTTATCTCTTAAAGAATTTAAAGAGAACAAGAAAGAGAAAGGATGGTCAAAATGAATGCACCTTTGGCTTTTGAACTAAAAAAGCCCCGTAATGCAGATCCGGACAGAACTTATCCCGCACTTTTTGTCATGCACGGTATGGGCAGCAATGAAAAAGATATGCTGAATTTGGTGAGTGGACTGGAAGACCATTTTTATATTTTCAGTATACGCGGCCCAATTGAACGTCCACCTGGATATGCTTTTTTTACAATTGAGCGATTTGGAAAACCCCATCAAGAGGTGTTTCAGGCAGCTGCCGATAAAGTTTCGGATTTTATCGGCTGGGCTGAAAGTGAATATCCGCTGGATGCAAGCCGGATTTACTTGCTTGGGTTTAGCCAGGGAGCCATTCTTTCGATGGCAATAGGATTGTCTTTGGGAACCCGCATCCGGGGCATTGTTGCTTTGAGTGGGTACATTCCGGAATTTGTTAAAACCGAGTTTCAGCAAAGTTCAATGGAAGGGCTGTCGCTGTTCATCTCGCACGGAGAACAAGACCCGGCTTTGCCTTTTGAATGGGGACAAACAAGCCGGAATTATTTCCAGGGCTTAGGGGCGGATGTGACGTTCAAGAACTATCCGTCAGCACATACTGTATCGCTGCAGAATTATAAGGATTTTGAAAAGTGGCTGCTAGATTCACTGGCATGACCCAAAAGAGCTAATAGAGGAGGAAATTATTATGTCAAATAAAGTAGAAGCAAGCACTGTATTGTTGCGTGTTGTATTGGGAATCAGTTTCTTTGTCCACGGATTGGTGAAATTTCAAGGAGGGATCGGCAATACTGCAGGATGGTTCGACAGCATCGGCATCCCTGGATCTTTGGCATATGCTGTGGCTTTAATTGAAATGATAGGTGGATTTGCATTGATCATTGGACTGGGTACACGCATCGTCTCCGCATTGTTGGCAGTGGTGATGCTTGGCGCAATTTTCACAGCAAAATTGCCGGCAGGATTCTTAGGCGACGGTGTGGGAGCAGGATATGAACTGGACATTGCTTTCATGGCAATCGCTATTTTCCTTGCAGTGAACGGCAGTAGAATGCTGGCAGTAGATGGCATCATTTCAAAAACACAGCAACACAAACAGGAATCTAGCCAGTCAGTTTAATGGCTATAAAAGAAAAGGCATTTCCGGTTACCGTAAAGGTAGCGTGGAAATGCCTTTTCTTTTGGTATTTTTGAATTTACGAATAGATCAACTGATAAATTCAATCTCGTTGATACATTCAAGTGACTTCAATAATGGATAAATATGCTAAAGTGAAAAAAGGTAACATATAGCTAAAGGAGAATAGAAAATATACTTACTTGGATGTTAAAAGGATATATGCACACTAGGAGGAGAAAACGACGGAACAGTTAATAGAAAAACTCTTAAGTTGGATCAGCCTGGCGAATAAACCAATTGTAATCGGCGTTTCCGGGCATGGCGCTGCCGGAAAAACGACGTTCACAAATCGGCTTCTGAACCTGATGGATGAAAAAAAGGTCAATTACCTGAACACCGATCCGTATATTGTGAGTTCACAAGTCCGTAAGCACACCACTATCGACTATTCCTATCAAAACGAAAATCATCGGTATAAAATGACCGCCTGCCATCCGGCAGCGCATCATCTGCCTTCCCTAGAAAGAGACGTCCAGATGATAAGGAATGGGATGGATGTATATACGATAGCTACGCATTACAAACAAAGCGAGTTTCTCTCTTCCAAGAATAACGTGACGATCGTAGAAGGGATGAGTGCGGCGTTTATTGATCCCGCTTTATTTGATGTGAAAATTTACTTCTATACAGATGGCGAAACAGAATTCAGGAGA
This sequence comes from Planococcus liqunii, assembly GCF_030413595.1. NCBI lineage: Bacteria > Bacillati > Bacillota > Bacilli > Caryophanales > Caryophanaceae > Planococcus > Planococcus liqunii. The sequence continues at coordinate 1,821,669 of NZ_CP129238.1, forward strand.
CGGTCGGGTCGTGATGTGATTGAAAGAGGAACCGAAATTAATTATCTAAGACAGTCCCATGAAGAACGCCGGATACAATATGAACTGTTTATGCATCCTTATAGCCGGCATTTCGATATTATCATCAAAACGACCGATGAACAGACAAGCGTAGAAAAAGCTGTCTTTGATTTCAAATGGAACTCCCAGTAACTTAAGAACAAAACAGCAGAGTGTAGTTGGATATAATAAGAAATAAATCAAAATAATCACGAGGGAGCAATGAAGGATGACTTCCTATCAAATAAAAAAACTAATAATCGAAGATTATCATAAATGCAGTAATATTTGGGAGATGGAAAAGAATCCAAAGATGACTGTGGCGTTTTATGACGAGTTAGTCAGTGGAAACCGAATTACTTTTATTTATTTAGTGAATGATGAGTTTGTAGGGGAAGGTTCTTTGGTTCTTCAAAACAATGATCCAGCGTACACAATCCCTGGTAAACGAATTTACCTGTCTCATATGATTGTTAAAGAAGAGTATCGGAATCGTGGAATAGGCGGCATTATTGCAGATTATTTGATTGATCATGCGAAAAAAATTGGTTATGCAGAAGTTTCACTCGGTGTAGACACAGATAACTTAAACGCAAGACATCTTTACGAGAAGAAGGGGTTTACAAATATTTTATATCATGGCGAAGATGAATACGGGGAATTTGTAAAGCTTTTAAAGAAACTAACTTAAAGCATATACACATTTTGATTTTCCGAACTTCATTTTCTTACTAAAAAAATGAAGTTTACATCTCCTTAATGAAATTTATAACCTGTTAAACCGGAATTACAAGACGACAATCAGGAGGAACAGACTATGCCAACACAAGAGTGGGAAAATCGGATGGATGACGGGGACGACCTGTTTTCAACAGAAAGTATAGCGGCAGCTGAAAAAGTGCTTCAGTCTTATATTGATGGAATTTCTCGGCTTCAAGAACCGACCGAAGAAGAACTGATGGAAAAAGTGAAAGAAGTGGTTCTTCGCTTGAATGCAGTGAATGAAGAATACAACTTCTTCATTGAGACTTTAGAGCGGGAAGAACTCTGTGAATTCATCATGGAACATGCAAAGAAAGCCGGTTTGGTTGCCGATGAAGACATTACCGAAGAATGGCGGGAGTGGTAAGGAAATTCCATAAGGATAGATAAATACTTTTTAAGAAAACAGAAAGACCTTAGTAAAACAGTTGATATGCCTGGATTAACAAAGACATTGCCTCTGCTAGACCTAAAATTAGAACGAAGAAAAGACTTGTTTAGCAGCAATTCTTTTCCCCGTTTATTTGTATAGTTTAGCTTGCGAGTGCAGACAATGGCAGCACATTAATTCCTGATTTATGCATGTTCAATGAAACTCTTTCACACGGGCATTACCGCCTTGCCTAGTTCACTTGGATTAGTTAGAGCGTTTTATCAGCTGGTATCTCAAGAGTTCTCCAATGATCTTAAATTAAAAAAAGGAGAGAGCAAGTTCTGCTCCTCCCTTTAGTTTGTGAATACTTCCCAATCGACGGTGTATATTCGATTGTTGATAAAAAGGCGAGACTATGTTGCAAAAGTCTTGAGTGCTTTGAAGAAGTTCCAGCTCTTCAAATGTGAAATCCAGGGAAAGTTAGGATGGAGTTAATGGTTGATATGGGGTTAGGTTCTTAATCGCCACTTCCCGTCTTATCATTCGCCAACTCTTCTATAAAATCGTAAGCAATTGCTTCAGTTTCTGCTTTGTAGAAAAAACCCTGGTATTTTACCGTATCGCTTGAATGGATGACCAAGTCTTCCATTACTTCTCCCTCATTATCTAAAAAGATCGTTCTATAACCAAATTCCTTCTCTCCGATTGAAGGGACTCCTTTTTGAAAAGTGATGTTGTTCAAATCGTCGACAAGGTACCGGATGTCGCTTTCTTCCGTGATCTCTGTTAATTTTACCGAGTTTCCATTCAAAATTTCTATTTCAGCTATTTGGGCGGATTCTAAATCTAAAATTTTATTGGGAAGATAAGTCCATGCAAAAAGCAGGAGTAATAATAGTGGAACCGCGATGAAAAGGCGTTCCATCCCCCTTATTGTCTTCATAGTAGTTGCCTCCTTACAGCATAGTGGCCATTACAGATTTGTTTAGTATAATCAAGCAATCCGGAAGCATTGGCAATGATTGCACGGCTCCCCTTATACACAGCTTTCATAGTGGGCCAAAGAAGTTCCAGTGCGCGGCGAAAAGCAGGGTACAGTTGTGAATCGCTGGATCGGCCCCTCCCAATCATCTTTACGGATTTCTGCGTAGTTTCCCTGTGTATACGAAGAAATGACTTGACGCCAAAATCTTTGTGCAGGAAGGTTAGCCTCCAACTCCGCAACTTCCCAGTTTCCAGGATATAAATCGAATAAGTAGCATGCTGCTTGTTTCCCGATGCCTTCTTTGCGGTATTTTTTAAGGATAAAGAATTCATTGATTTTGAAGTAGGATGAACGATGCACCCCCTCCAAAGCAATCTCTCTCACTAAGGCAAAACCCGCAAGTTTTCCGTCAGCTTTTATAAAAAATGGAAAGTGCCCCGGAACTGTCCAATAATAGTCAAGGTACTTGTATCCATAAACTCCGTCTTCGTTTACATCTTCAGATTCAAATTCCGAGAAATCGTATTGGTACAACTCCAGCAAGCTTTGCATAGCATCTCTTTGGGCCAATGCGGCCTGTATGATTTCAATTTTCATCATTCATCCTCCGTTCGTTCTGGCTAGCAGGCTTTTATATTTATGAAAACCGTTCCAATCCTTTAACTTAAAACGACTTTACCGGAAAGAAATGAAATCTAGATGAAAATTGAGCTGGGAAAAATTCTTTGCTAAGAAAAAGTACCGATTGAATGAAGTTTGCATTGGTTTATAGTGAAAGTAAGGCTTCAACTTTAAATGGCAGATCAAAAATACAAGATATGTCTGAAATTAGGAGAAATTATTGAAGCAGAGGATTTTCTTTATTAGAGGGGCAGCACGATGGCACTCCAAGGACTGTTTGAACACCGGACAACTAAGGTAAAAGTAGTGGCTATCTTAGTTCAGGCCATTTGCAGGGTTAACTCATGGATTTAAAGTTAATATTTAGGGGATAATTTGTGAAACTGGATGAAACATTTAGGAAGGAGGAGTTTTTTGTTTTCTAAAGTTAAATTCATTGCTTCAACAGCTATTTTGACTGGACTTGTTCTTCTTCTTGCAAAAGTTGATGAAACCTTCAATTTATACAATGCTCCTTACATATTAATTATCGCGGGCTTGATTATGTTGGTAATTTCATCGCTGGCTACTAATAAAGAAAAAAGTTTGTTATGTAGAATTGGCTTACATAGATTCGAGCAAGTGGGGCGAGATAACGAAGCAGCATTATTTATCTACAGATGCAAACGATGTGGACAGGAAAAGAACGTAATAAAAGCATTTTAATCGGCTGGATTTTATTTGAGACCAAATTTTAAATGCATTGTATTTCTTTTTGATTCGAATGCTACACAGCAGCAATTAAGTCCTGTTCATTTACTTGTGTTGAACGATTGGAAATGAAGACAATTATTAAAGGTCGCGAAGCTTGATTCTTTCTCCTTAATAAGGATTAATCCCATCGGCAGAAAGAAGTGACTTCTGTCCAAGACCATCCCTTGTATATAGAGCTCAAATCAGGAGAACACTGAAGAGGTTCCGAAAAACACAAATAGCCAAGCACCGCTATTACTTATGCAAGGGTGGAGAATAAGGACGGGAGAAGGAGATGACGAGTTTTCTTAAGAGAATGTAGCGGCAGCGGCAGCCGAAACCGCACCCCAAGGCTATATGATGGGACTCTTCTGCCTTCAAAAGCTATCCCATAAAAATTAAAACTTATTAGAGGAGAGGCCAGAAAGATGAGCATAGAACATGAATTTTGCTTAGTACCTAAAACAGTGAATTATTTTGAACGGATTATGAGCGGAGAAAAAGATTCTAATACGATTGACTCCATAACCATTCCAGACGACTTGATTCAATACATAAGGGATTCGTTGAACTGGATTCCAAGTAAGAATCCAGCCAAATCGATGACAAGAGAAGAAAAAGGAATAAATTATCATGGAATCACCCTTTTTGATCAAACATCGGCAGCCGTTATGAAAAATGTTTTGGCCGCTTGGCACAATTTGTTTACAAATTCTCCTGAAAAACTGGAGTTGACTGGAGAGTTTGTGCTTTCTTCCAAGAAAAATACGTTGGGTGAATATGAAGGTTTAATTTTCAATAGAAATGACGTTCTTGCTTTACTCGAAAGGTTGATTTCTATGATTGACAGGTTGAAAGAAGAGAACCTCTTTCTTTACCATTTGGGAATATGAATTAGAGTGTAACTTATTGGTATTTACTTCTCATTCATTATTTAACTTAAAAATTAGTCAAGAGAGATAAATTTGCACCCGACATTCCTGGGAGTCATCCTTTTTTCTTTATTGATTTCTTCTCTAATAAGTTATGTGATGGCAAAAACAACAGCAAACAAATGGACAAGAATTTTGGCAGTTTTTTGCTTAAATGCACTTATCCTTTCGATAGCTTCAGCTTATCTTTACAAACTGGATGTTCAAACTTTTCATAAACAGACAGAAGGTTTGTTTGAATCATTAGGCATAGGGACACTGCTATATTTCATTCCAATAAATACGTTCGTAAATCTTCTTATTATGGAGTTCTTTATAAATAAAAGAAATCGTTTAGCTGATGGGCGCTCAAACTGAAAGTTACATTGCAGTTAAATTCGAAGAGCAACAATAAATTTTGAGATAGACTGTTGCATTCGATAGCCTACTCAACGGGTTTTGATATAGGGGAAGAGAGGGAGATCAAGTTCTTCTCTTCCTCTTTTAGCTTCCAAAAAAATGTTCATCAAAATATTTCTTTCGAATAAATAATGAAACTATTTTTGAAAATCCTGCGTCTATGGGGTGTTCAGGAAAGGGCGGTGCGTTCTGTGTCGAGGGACTTTGCAGAAAAAAGGTTAAATGAAGAACAACTAAAGCAAGTTATGAATCTGTACGGAGAATACTTGATTCGTTTAGCTTTTTTATATGTAAAGGACTGGGCAGTAGCTGAAGACATCGTACAGGAAGTTTTTATCGCTTATTATCGGAAATCGAATCAATTTGAAGAACGTTCCTCCCTTAAAACCTATCTTTCTAAAATCGCCATCAACAAATGCCACGATCACCTCAGGAGCTGGAAAAACAAACGTTCCTACTTAACAGAGGCGATGGGCCAGTTGGTTTCCCGGGCCCAAACCCCTGAAGAAGCATTTGATCAGCATTCGGCACAAGCTGTTCTAATGAGGAACGTATTGGAGATGCCAATCAAGTACCGGGAAGTTGTCCTGCTCTACTATTACCAGGAGTTCACCACTAAAGAAATCAGCCGCCTGTTGAGTTGTTCGGAAAATACCGTGAAAACACGGTTGAGAAGAGCAAAGGTTCTGTTGAAGGACAAGATAGATTCAAGAGAATGGGAGGGGCTGCTTGATGAACAAATTTAAGCGGGATATGGATAAGTTTATCGGAGAAAGTCCCCATTTCAATGAAGCTTCGAAAGAGAAAATCTTATTGAGAATAAATGAAGAGAACAGACCGAGAAAATTAATTAGGAGAGGATTCAACACTTTGAAAATTACCGCTATTTTTACCGTTCTTTTAGCGGTTGTCGGATCTTTTCTTGTTGCTGCCCTCCTCGGAATGGGCGAAGAACGGCAGGCCTCAACCTCTATACGGAAGACAGTACCGGTTAAAAATTTTTCGGATGAAAGCGAGGACTGGAAAGTAACCTATAGCCAAACGGAAGTCGAAGATGGCGTACGGTCAGCGTTTTTGACTTTAGAATATATAGGGGAAGGATCGAAGCCGGAAGATGCCTCTTATCAGTTTTTCTATAAAAAGGATCAAGAGTCGTTTGGAGGTTCTGTTACATTAAATGAAGATAGCAGTTACGCCAATGTTAATTTTGGGACGTGCACGACCTGCATCCTTTATACGGATCAGGATGAAATCCCAGGAACAATCGAGTGGGCAGGCCAACAGGAAAACCTGGTGCTGAAAAAAACCGATGAATCCAAATGGCAGGAAAGCCCTTTGTTTGAATCAGGACCTTATACCATGATTGGCGAAGAGGGTAGAGCCGGTTTTATTTACGATGATGCTGAAGTGTCTCGTATCAATGAAGATAAAACACAAAAGTACATGTGGCATTTCTGGGGAAGCCAAGCAGAATTGACTGGTACGTTTAAAGTGCTCGGCGTCCATGAGAACAGCCCTGAAGAAATTGTGGTGGTTCCGAAAATGAAGTCACGCCCTAGCCCGAATAACGGTGCGGACCACCACATCCCCACAATGATGGAATTGCCTGAAAAGGGCATGTGGAAGTTAACAGCGGTTTTCAATGATAAAGTCATCGGCACGGTATATGTAGAAGTGCATGAGAAGTAATTTAGAGAGCAATGACATCCGCATGAATGCTAGAAAACTCAATGAATAAACACAATATATTAAGAACAATCGAAAGACAGGAAATTCGTTTATGAATTTCTTGTCTTTTTAGTTTGTTAAAGTTCGCTCATAAAAGAGGGGCCCTTTATTCACGGCACCCTTTGGAAACTTTTGTAAATCTTTATCGTTATTAAAGAGTAGATAAATTTTTGCGCCAATGAATTTGATTTTAAAAGAAGGTCATGATTAAATCCTTTAATCTTTTAATAAATCTTCCCCATAAACAAAAAGAGAATGGAGGCATAATGATGTGGTTCATATTCGGACTCATTGCAATAGCAGCCACTTGTTTAAATCTTTATCTGTATGCAATAGGAAAAGATTATAAAATGGCAATGGCAATGGGATTAGCATTTACCACCCTAACAGTTGTTGCAGATTACAGTATGGTGTCCAATTGGGTAAAGGCGGAAGATTGGTCTGCTTTAATGGACGTAGTGCCTATCATGGCATCAGCATTATGGGTTTTGACCATCATATCGATTTTGCTAAATATAGCTCCTGTACTTTTAGAGAGAATAAGTAAAAAGTAATTCCGTCATTAAGTACAAACCATGATAATGAGGATGGTAAAAAGGCTTAAACCAATCAGTTATTGGAAATTGCAGTTTTCTGGTGATTTTTCACGGAGGAATGGCAAATGGAGAGTAGATGCTTTCTTATGAAGTGGAACTTGGGAGCGTCACGCTACATCATGAAGTAGGGGTGATGCCGCCTCATGACATGCTGACATCGGAAGAATGAAATTGCAACACTGCAATTTAATGATGCTGGAACTGTGATGTTATTAAAAGAAAAAGGAATGGGCCACTATACAAGGTGAAATATTTATCCCCCTGTTCTTAGTTACATAACAAATGCTAAATCGAAATCCAATCAAACTGATAAGGAGTTGCATTATGGCAAATTTAATTTTGGCATTCTTCCTTGTAGTTTTAATATCCCTGAATGTTCTTTTCTTCAGCTTGTCTAAAAAAGAAAAACTAGGTTTGATGGTTTCAGGTTTGATCTTAATAATGCTTTCCCCTTTAGTGAACTTTACAATGAAAGCTTTGTTTCTTTTCTTTTATGACTGGAGTTCAGGCGGAACTGGGGAAGGAGCGGGTTACGGAGGAGCAATCTTAGCACTATTAACATTTGTTAATGGCCTGCTCCTTTTATTGATTGGATTCAATAGATGGTTTTTTGCAGTTATCAAAAAGAATTGAAACAGTAAATTTATTTAAGACTAAATTATTTAGTGAACTTTCATGTTTTCAGATCATCACTTGTATTAAGAACTGAAACGGTAGATATGCTTTTTTTGGCTAACATGAATGCAGCAATTGACCGGATTCATGTCAGCCTATTTTTTATACTTTCGTTAAAATGGTCTAAGCTGAACTTCTGGAGCACACCAGTACAATAAGGCTTATAATGAACTTAAGTATTCGATACATCATTTAAAGTACATACAAAAAATGCTTTACTAAAGGAGCTGTTTAAATTGGTTGAAAAAAGAGAGACAGAAATAAAACGCTCTTCAAAAGCAGAAGATATACTACTTCAGATCAATAGTAAAACGAAGCTGGGGGATTTGCGGAAAATCGCGAAAGACATTAAAAAAGACCACGAAATTGCTATGGAACTTTGGTCAACCGGAGAGTTTTTGCCCAGGTTACTGGCTATCTTAATTATGGACAAAAAACTGCTCTCACAAGATGTTCTTAATCAGCTTGATCAAGATATGCAGACGCACACTATTGATGAGCGAAATAACTTGATGGATTGGTTGATGGCTAATCAGCTCATGAAAGATAAGAAAAACATTGCCTTGATGGAGTCCTGGAGGAATAGTCCTTCTGCTCTCCAAAGGCGAGCTTTCTGGTATTATCAAGGGCGATTGAGATGGACTGGCCAAACACCGCCTGACAACACCGAAGATTTGCTGGCTGCAATAGAAGCGAATCTTGCGCAGGAAGAACCGGAAGTTCAATGGGCGATGAATTTCACCGCAGGCTGGATAGGCATTTATGATGAAAATTATCGTGCACGCTGTATGAATATTGGGGAGAAAACGGGTCTTTACAAAGATGAAATGGTATCCAAAGGATGTACGCCCAACTATTTGCCGGAGTTCATTTCAATCGAAGTTAACAAGCGAAGTAATAATTAGTTGCCTTTAAAAAGTTTAGAACAAAGGAAAATTATACTTTTCCTCATACCATCTCTTTGATGTAAAAGAATAAAGGAAATGAAAAATGGAAACTTGTAGAACAACAAGTTTCCATTTATATTGAATTCAACCAGTTTAAAGGATAGCGGCTTTTTGTTGCAAGAAAGCTTCGGTTGATGTTACTTCGGCGTACATGCCTTGAAGTGCACCGACAAACGCATAATGGACCTGTTCCGCTGAAACGACTTTGTCCTGGTAAGTCAACTCACGAGTTGCACAGGCATCTTCAATCAATGTTGTTTCGTAGCCCAAATCTACAGCAGCACGCACGGTTGCGTCGATACACATATGTGTCATCATTCCCACCACTACAAGCTTCGTTATTCCTTTTTCTTTTAATTGGCTTTCCAAATCGGTTTGCAAAAAGCTGTTCGCGAAATGCTTGATGATGATGCTTTCGTGTTCCAAAGGATGAACCGCTTTGTGTATTTCAGTGCCTTCTGTATCCGGTAGAAAGAAGCCCATTGCAGGGTCGCTTGCTACGTGCTGAACATGGAAAATGTTTTCTTTCTGATTTTTTCTGAACCAGTCAAGAACTTTCGCTGCATTGGCAGCTGCTTCTTCAGGATTGCTTAATTCCATCTTGCCGTTTGGAAAATAGTCTTTTTGAATATCGACAATAATCAAAGCTGTACTCATTTTTCCACCTCATTTATAATTTTTCCTACACGTTCATGATATACAGCTTCCACATAATTAGCGATAGGCTGATGAAGCGTTTTTGCGTCATATCATTTCACCATGAAAGGAATTGAATATGGAACTAAACAATATTGATTTTCAGATCCTTCGCCTGCTGTCGGAGAATTCCCGTATCCAATGGAAAGACTTGGGCGAACAAATCCACATGACGGGCCAGGCAGTGGGCAACCGCATCAAGAAACTGGAAGACAGCGGCGTCATTCAAGCCTATTCCCTGATTGTCGATGAGATGAAGCTGGGGTTTTCATATACGGCATTTGTCATCATTTACATGAAAACAACCAATCACGAGCAGTTCACCGATTTTCTTGGGGAGCGGCAAGAAGTAATCGAAGCGCACCGTGTATCGGGAGAAGGCTGCTACCATTTGAAAATAAAAGTGGCTTCCCAAGATCAGTTAAACCTGCTCTTGAATGCGATTCTAAATTACGGAAATTATACTTTGTACCTTTCCATAAAAGAAATTAAACAACGGCGTTCGTTGATTGATACCGCTGGAAAATACCATGCTTAATAGGGCGAGTTGGACCTTGTGGAATGGTAAAGTAAGTTCAGTAAAAAGAAAGAGGTGAACCGAACTATGGACGGATGTGTATGGCCGCAAAACAGTGAACTTATGCAAGCTTATCACGATGAGGAATGGTGCAGACCCAGTAGAGATGATCGATATATTTTCGAGATGTTAACGTTGGAGGGGGCCCAAGCCGGTTTATCTTGGAGTATTGTTTTAGCAAAGCGCAATGCTTATCAAACTGCTTTTCATCATTTTGACATCACATTTTGCGCCGGATTGAATGATACAGATTTAGAAGAGATAAAAGAGAATTATCAAGTCATCAAGCATTTTTCAAAGCTTCAATCGATTCGCACCAATGCGGAGGCAGTCTTAAAGATTCAAAAAGAATACGGGAGTTTTGCTGACTTCTTATGGAGTTTTGTCGATCATAAACCGATTGTGAATGGCTGGGAGACTGATGCGCAGATGCCTGCGCAATCTCCTTTATCCCTCCTGGTCAGTAAAGACCTTAAGAAGAGAGGCTTTAAGTTTGTAGGACCGGTTACCACCTATTCCTTTCTGCAGGCCATCGGTATCGTGGATGATCATGTGAAAACCTGTAAGTTTCATACTTCAAATAGATAGACGGAAAAAATTGATAAGGAACTTAAACTAACAACCGACAGATCAGCAGCAAAGGAATTTGGCCTTTCTTCAATACAAGTAGAGTAAAATGAGTTCCAAAGATTGGATTATGCTTTGTTTCACTCCCAGTTCTTATCGATAAAGAAAAACGTCAGAAATCAATTTGATCAATGGTCAGTAAAGGGCACCCTGTACAGCAGGTGATGTCCTTTTTGCTTGTAAAATAATTTCTTTTAATCGTTTAAGTTGTCTAGCTGGGGAGACATGGTGTTTCAGGGTACTGTTGTCTCTCTATCCATCACGTCGAAAGAAGGCCATCCGATTGCAAAATCCAAAGAAGCAGGGATTTTTTAAGAAAAATACTAAATCTCTTTACATACTATAGGGGGGTATAGTATATTGTTCTTGTGAAGTTGATAGATTATCTGAAGGTGCCAAGATGTTCAATAGCGAAGTTTGTCAAGGAAAAGTCGAGGGTAAATTTTTTTGCACAACTACATACCCCCTGTATGTATAGTGTGCGTTGGAATTCTTGCTGCTTAAAAAATTTATTTAGGAAGAGAGGAGAAAGCATATGGAAAAACAGGAGAAAATGAAAATTGCCATCAATGGCGGCATTGGATTCGGCGCCAAACTGAATGCCAAACAGCTGGTGGCCATTTCAAAATATATGGAGGAGGATGAGGAGCTGGAGCTGACGACTTTCCAGCAGCTTTATGTTGAAGTTCCAGCAGACAAAGAGAAAGAAGTCATCGAAGAATTTACAAAGGTGGGACTTGCCTGTTACCCGGTCGGCAATTTTGTCAAAAGCTTAAGGACCTGCAATTTCTGCAAAGGGGAAGAAGCAGAAGGGATGCCGGTGGCGAAAGAGTTGAACCGCCGCATTGCCGGAAAACCGGTGCCCGTTACATTGAAAGCTGCCTATACGGGTTGTGCGGTCGGGTGTGGCGAACCGATGCTGAGTGATATCGGGGTGATGAAAAACCGGGACCGCTTTAATCTGTATGTCGGTGGAAAGGCAAAAGGAAAAGATGCGGAAGTTGGTTCGTTGTTGCTGGAGAATCTTTCCTCTGAAGAATTGTACGAAGCAGTAGAAAAAATCATCACAGGATATGCAGAGACAGGAAAAAAACGCGAAACCTTTTACAAATACACCAAGAGAATAGGCCGGCTCCATTTAATAGAGTAATAATTAATATATTTGGTGGATTCCAACTCTATCGACGGCAAATACGTGAAAAATCAAAATGGGCCACTGAAAGTGAACTTTTTTGTTGACTAACTGGAAACTAGAAGGAGATGTACTTATGGCTACACAAACACAAACGATTCAACAACCAGATCCAAAACGCTGGAAAGCATTAGCTCTTTTGTGCTTTGCAAACTTTCTTGTGATGATGGACTCGGCGATTGTCCAAATTGCTTTGCCTTCCATTAAAGAGACACTCGGGTATAGCCAGGAAAGCCTGCAATGGGTGATGAGTGCCTTTCTTCTTTTCTTTGGCGGATTCCTGCTGCTTGGCGGCCGTTTGGCGGATTTATTCGGCAACCGGCGCATCTTTAATCTAGGCGTTATTATTTTAATCATATCTTCGTTACTTGCTGGTCTTGCTTGGAGTGAAACAAGCCTGAACGTGGCACGGGGTGCCCAAGGATTGGCCTCTGCTTTCATCGCACCAGCGGCATTGTCGTTAATCATGCTGCTGTTTTCTGCCAACCCGAAAGAGATGGGAAAAGCCCTGGCTTTCTGGGGACTTTCCGGGGCTGCCGGCGGCGCACTGGGCATCGTGCTCGGCGGTGTGATTACAGAAGTGTTCGGATGGCGCTGGACGCTACTGATTTATGTACCGCTCAGTTTCATCGTGCTAATCTTGTCACCCAAGCTTTTGCAAAAGAGCGTACGCAGAGCAGCCGGCCGCGTCGATTATCTTGGAGCGGTGTTAGTGACTGTTTCGCTTATGCTGATCGTATATGGCATCGTCATGGCCGAGCAAAGCAGCTGGCAGTCGTTCAATACCTTATCGTCTTTGGCAGTTGGCATTGTTCTGTTCTTGATATTCCTGTTGGTTCAGGCAAAGAAAAAGGACCCGCTCGTGCCGCTAAATATTTTTAAGACGCCTAACCTGACCATCGGGAATATTTCGGTATTCCTGATTGCGGCATCGTGGTTCCCATTGATCTATATTTTGGTGCTGTACTTGCAGCAAGTCTTGCAGCTTTCACCACTCGGCGGAGCAATGGCCTTATTGCCGATGCCGATCTTGATGGCCATCTTCATGATTGCGGTAGCAGAAAAACTGATGGCCAAATTGGGCATCAAGAAAACATTGATTGTTGGGTTCATTATTCTCGGAACCGGGTCCATCCTGTTTTCCCAATCGGCAACAATCGAAGGGAATTACTGGACGAACGTCTTACTCGCGTCGCTACTGGCAGCACTGGGCAACGCCCTAGCCTATTTGCCGGCAACTACAGCATCAGTGGCAGCAGTTGAATCGGAAAGATCGGGGCTGGCATCTGGCCTGTACAATACCTTTTATCAAGTAGGTTCCGCCATCGGATTGGCCATCATGGTAGCAATTGCCGGCGCGGCGACAGCTTCAAGCGGTTCCGCTGATCCAATCGAGGCATTGAATGCAGGGTTTCAGCAAGCGTTCTTCTGGTCTGGAATCATAGCATTTGCCGGTGCAATCCTGTCGCTCATATTTGTCCGTACGCCTGAATTGGCACAAATTCCTGCAGAGGAATAGATACCATAGTGGCCAAATTAAAGAGAGAACAGAATAAGTAGTATACGTCCAATAGATATATTGACTATAAGAGATCAAATCTTAGGAGGAATCATGATGAACGGAATATTGAAAGTAGAAGGGATGTCTTGTGGACATTGTGTAAATGCGGTTGAATCCATCGCAGGTGGCCATCAAGGCGTAAAAGCGGTAAAAGTGGATCTTGCTAAAGGTGAAGTGGCAGTGGAGTTTGACAGCAGTAAAACATCATTGATTGAAATTCAAGAAATAATTGAAGAAAAAGGATACAGGGTCGTATAAGAGTGCTGAACAGTACTTTATATTTTTAAGAAAAATATACCCCTGAACCGTATTTGGAGGAGGCGTTATAAATGACGAAGTCCGAAAACAACCATTTTGATTCGCAGCAGGAACACGAGAATCATGTTACGATGGATCATTCTAAACACGTCGGGCATGTTCATCACGAAGCACAAGTGCAAGAAGGCAGTCATGGCCCCAGCGATTCTGCCGAGCATCATAATCACGGTGAACATGACCACCATCAGCACCATGGGAACTTCAAAGAAATTTTCCTGAAGTCTCTGCCGCTGGGAATGATCATTCTGGTACTGTCGCCAATGATGGACGTTCGGCTTTTCTTTCAATTTACTTTCCCATACTCGGATATTGTAGTCGCTGTCTTAGCAACTATCTTATTGGTTTATGGGGGGAAACCCTTCTTTCAAGGGGCAATAGGCGAATTCAAGCAGAAAGCTCCAGGCATGATGGCCCTTGTCTCTTTAGGGCTATCTGTTTCATATCTGTATAGTATTTATGCAGTGCTTGCCCGCTATGTGACCGGCCAACACATTATGGATTTCTTTTTTGAGTTCTCCTCCTTGCTCTTGATCATGCTCCTAGGCCACTGGATTGAAATGAAAGCTGTCGGCGAAGCAGGGGACGCACAAAAATCTCTCGCTGAATTGGTGCCGAAAGATGCACATGTGGTTTTGGAAGACGACTCGATTGAGACTCGTCCAGTAGCTGAGTTGAAAGTGGGGGATTTTGTACGGGTGCAGGCTGGCGAAAACGTTCCTGCTGATGGCATCATCAAACGAGGAGCTTCCCGCATCAATGAGGCATTGCTGACCGGAGAATCCAAACCCGTTGAAAAAGGGGTTGGAGATAAGGTGATCGGTGGTTCCACGAACGGCGAAGGCATCTTGTATCTTGAAGTGCAGGAAACGGGTGACCAGTCGTTCATTTCTCAAGTCCAAGCCTTGATTGGCCAGGCCCAAAATCAGCCTTCAAGAGCTGAAAACTTGGCCCAAAAAGTAGCCGGCTGGCTATTCTATATCGCCATTGCGGCGGCCATAATTGCATTTGGGGTTTGGCTGTATATAGCAGATTTCCAAACTGCCATTCTCTTTACAGTCACGACGCTGGTTATCGCTTGTCCGCATGCTCTCGGCCTTGCCATTCCTTTAGTGATAGCTCGAAGCACCAGCCTCGGTGCAAGCCGTGGATTGTTAGTGAAAGACCGTGAAGCATTGGAACTGGCGAACAAGGCCGACGTGATGATACTGGATAAAACCGGCACGTTGACTACCGGGGAATTCAAAGTATTGAATATGGAAACGCTGGATAGCCAATATACCAAAGCTGAAATCACAGCCCTAATGGCTGGAATTGAAGGCGGATCAAGCCATCCTATCGCCCAATCGATTGTCCATTACGCTGAGGAGCAAGGGATTCAGCCGGCCGGTTTCGATCAGATTGAGGTTGTGTCTGGTGCCGGTGTCGAAGGAAACGCCAATGGACGGAACTACAAACTAATCAGTCAAAAGGAGCTTGGAAAAGCTGTTGCGGTGGATGTTCCAAAAGGAGCCACATTAAGCATACTGATTGAAGACGGAAAACCCATTGGTACGGTCGCATTAGGGGATGAATTAAAAGAAACGAGTAAAACGCTGATACGGTCATTGAAGCAGAACAGTATTCAACCAATTATGGCTACAGGCGACAATGAAACGGCCGCCCAGGGCGTAGCGGAGGAACTGGGCATTGAATACAGAGCCAACCAATCGCCGCAGGATAAATACGATTTGGTCGAATCTCTGAAAAACAAAGGGCAAACCGTGATCATGGTCGGCGATGGCGTCAACGATGCCCCATCTCTTGCGATGGCAGACGTTGGTGTCGCAGTCGGAGCCGGAACTCAAGTCGCTATCGATTCCGCTGATGTAATTTTGACGCAGTCGGATCCAGGAGATATCGAATCGTTTATTGAATTGGCCAATAAAACAACCGGCAAAATGAAACAAAACCTCGTTTGGGGAGCCGGATATAACTTTATTGCCATTCCCGTAGCTGCCGGAGTTTTAGCTTCCATTGGGATTACGTTAGCCCCTGCAGCAGGAGCGGTCCTGATGTCCGTATCGACTGTCATTGTGGCAATTAATGCGATGACCTTAAAACTGAAGAGCTAGCTCGGTTTGATAGCTTGCTGGAGAAACGGTGTCTTCCAAAAGTTGATTTATGATAACTTTGGAGGCACCGTTTTGAATTGGCTGCCGTCAAAAAAGGTTGATAGACCTTTTTATAGTAAATTCTCAGTTGTTTAAGACAAAGAAATAATAGCTGTTTAACTACTTGTTCGAGTAAGATTCTTGATTTTCAAGGGTTCCATGCCACAGGTTTAATTCGGATGCATTGACATATCGATTAAATTCGATGTACGATACATGCATGGAAAATTTAAATGTTTTAGATATTTTCAAAGCATTGTCAAATGAAACCCGTCTGAATATTTTAAAGTGGCTGCGGGAGCCAGAGAAGAATTTTCCGGCACAGCAAGCGCATTTGCCAAAGGAGGTAAGCATTGAAGGCGGCGTTTGTGTTGGTGATATTCAAGAAAAAGTGAACTTATCCCAGTCAACCGTTTCTCATTACTTGTCGCTTATGCAGAAAGCAGGTTTGCTTGAAGCGGTGCGTTACGGGCAGTGGACCTATTACAGACGGAACGAAGAAACTTTGGCGAAAATTGCAAAGTTCATCAATGAAGAGATTTAAGACATTGCCATGTCTTTTTTCTTCCGAAATGAATATCTATTTTTCTAGATATATCTATATAAAGAATTTCATGCAACTATCTTCTACAAAGAATAAAAATCAGGAGTGAATTTTTAATGACCGCCGTTTTAAAAAAGAGTTCATTGAACACGAAACAAAAAATATTAGCTTTTACGCTGACGCTTTTAACATTTGTGATGGGAACAAGTGAATTTGTAATTGTTGGCCTGCTGAATGAAGTTTCTTCAGATTTGCAAATCAGCCTTGCGGCAGCGGGCACCTTAATATCCGGTTTTGCGATTTCCTACGCAATCGGGACGCCGATTCTGACCATTTTTGTCAGCCGGTTCCCCAAATATCCATTAATGCTGACTTTGATTTCTATATTTATCATTGGAAATATGATCAGCGCATTATCAAGTTCTTATGAGCTGTTGATTTTGTCCAGAGTCGTGACTGCAGTGGTCAGTGGGGTGTTGGTTGCCTTGTCCATGAGTGTCGCCAGCGACATCATGCCGGAAAACAAGAAAAGCTCCATCATCGCACTCATTTTTGCAGGCTTCACTATATCCAATGTCATCGGCGTTCCGATAGGGACTTTGATTGGGCAGTTGCGCAACTGGCAACTGACTTTCTGGTTTACAACGTTGCTCGGGATCATTAGTTTGGTCATGGCCATCCTAATCCTTCCCAGAAAACTGAAAGTACAAAAAGGATCGGCAAAAGAACAATTGCGTTTTTTGAAGAACCCACGGATGATTTTGGCTTTCCTTATACCAACGTTTTCAATTGCCGGGACCTATACGGTTTATACGTATATCACGCCGATCCTGGAAGAAGGACTGGCAATTCCCACGGCATATGTTAGTGCTGTTCTACTGGCTTATGGAGCATTCTCGATCTTAAGCAATATAGTTGCAGGAAAAATTGCCAGCCATAATGGTGTAAGCAAGCTCCGCTACGTGTTCATCATCCAAGCTGTCATATTGGGTTCGCTTTATTTTACGATGGGAAATTCATTTGCCGGGCTTGTGAGCATTATGTTGATGGCCGTCATGATTTATGCGATGAATGCCACTATTCAATTGTATTTGATGAACTTAGCGGCGGTTTATTCTCCAGCTGCTAAAGATTTTGCTTCTTCGCTAACACCTGTTGCTGTAAACATCGGCATTGCTTTAGGAGCGACAATCGGTGGATATGTCATAGCGAATGGAAGTCTTCACCAGTTATCGTGGGTCGGAGGATTGTGTGCGCTGATTGCTTCCGGCTTGGCATTTGCGAGCTATCGTCTGGATCAAAAACAAAGCTTTTCAGTTTTGGAAGCTTTCGAGGGCTCAAAATCATAATTCATGCCTTGGATCTTATAAAGGAGAAGGGATTTGAACAAAAGTTTTTCACTTAGGCTGAAGAAGTGGATTAAGAAGAAAATCGATTGGCCGCAACTGGCTGAAAGAAAAACTGCTGTTCAATAGCTGTAAAAGATTCATCTATACAAAAAGCAGGATGACTAATTCCAGTCATCCTGTTTTTTTGTTGAACTATTTTCGAGGCAAAGATGAATTGGAACTTGTTTCTTTTCACTCGTCGTCAATTAATGCACGGACTGCCATTTTCAGCGTAGCGTAAACGTGGTCAAATGTCAGGATGGTGTCATTGTTGATAAGTTCTTGAGCGAGTCTTGGGGTTATGCCAGTCAGAACGGTCTTAATACCGAGCAGCTTCAGAGATTGATTCATAGGAAATCCTTATCAAGCAATTGCCCTAAACTTTCCGAAAGCTTAATTCTTTTTGAATCATTTGAAGTTTGGCATACCGAAGCTTGCGTTCAAACGGATCGGTTTCAGATTGCGGTTTGGCTAGATAATCCTCGCAATACTTGATTTCGTAATAAAGGATGTCCGTAGACTCCCTAACAGCATGGCGTTTGGATTTTTCTACTTCTGCCGCGATTTTTCCCGCTTCGAATTCAGCTGGATCCCGACGCGAGATTTCCAAAAGGAGGGCTTGCAGCGATTCGGTATCGGGCACTTTTTCATTTTCAAGCCGTGTAAGCCGCTCATACAGCTTTTTATTGGTGAATTTTTTGAGCCTAGCTTCACTGTTTCTGGAAAATAATTTCATTTTGTTTCTCCTTCCAGCAAAAGCAGCCTTCAATTGCCAGTTGAATCGCGGCAACGAAGCAATGCAATCTTAGTTCACCATACTTGATGATCCTTGTAATCAATTCATGAAACGAATCTGCTGCTCCTTTACTAAAGGATAAGCGGTTAATACCGTTCCGTCTAAATCTTCCTTATGCATATCTACAGCAGTTATTTGGCTATTTTCGTAGGTGGTGTAATAGTAGATTCCTTTGTCCATATTGCAGCAGGAAGAATAGATGGTGTATTCATATTCGCTATTTTCTGCTTCACACAATCCTTTTTGCTGCTCCACTGATTTTAAAATATGAAAAAACTGGCCGACACTTTCTGGTTCAGAAGTGCCGGAAACCGAATTTAAACTTGTAAAAGCGGCTTTTACAAATCGGGAAGTCGAAGATAAATCCCCGGGAAGTCCAATTCCACCCATGCCGCGGCTGTACACGTTCAAATCCAAACTTTTTGAAAACGTATTTTCGGAAACCTTAGGGGATAAGCGGCGGTAATTATTTAAGTTGAACATCTGAAAATCAAATGCAGGGTTGTTGGTCAGAACACCTGCAGGGTTATCATATACGTTCAATCCGTTTTTCATCGATTCCACAACAATGGATTGCAATTGATCTGAAATCATCCAGTGCATAGGAGATAATGGCAGCTCGTCGCTGAAGTTAATGTTCACCAGATTGATTTTCGCCAGCAATCTCTTAGCTTCCTTAACAGATTCACATTGACTGAGAATCCATGGGATAAATTCATAAGGAGATACATTGTCTTTGTCTGCTTTTTCCAGAAAAAGCAAGCATTCTCTGGAAAGTTCAATCCTGCCATACTTAACCCTTTTTCATTGGTTGCATCAAAGTACAAAGGATAGTTATCAACCACAATAGCCATGCCGATTAAAGAGTAATGACTTTGAATGTCCGGGACCTTTTGAAATTTGAATAAGAAATTTCGGGGAGTAATCGTAACCGATTCACCATAAGTCACATCTAAATCCAAATTGCGGCCGAAATAATGATCTTTCGTATACAAAGTGATGGATGTGCACACACTGGCTGCCTCCTTAAAATTCTGACAACTCAAGTTTACATTTGTTGTCTTAATAAGTCCAAATTTTTACGATCTTAGCCAGCTTAAAACCTGCTATTATTCGATTATCCTAATTATTTGCATGGAGTTCTTTTTAATATGTCGATAAGTGTTGCAGACAATGAAATTCCTGCTGAAACCGGCCAGGTTGCTTCAGCGTATGTTTAAAAGCAGATGAAGAAAACTGCCAACCCGATTTAACAAATGAATATAAGGCAAGGCCTAAAAGAATGCTGTATAAGCGCTTTTCCTGATTCCATTCTGAAGCGATAGACAATCTCCGGTGTTATAATAGATTGAATATATAGATAAATCAGGAGGGATTGCAGTGTCTCTTTTAGAAACTTTAAGAACAAACGCCGGAACAGGGAATGCCAAAATCGGACTTCATATCTTAAAGGCCAAAGTGAGACAAGGAGATATGGTTTCAGGGCAAGTGTATGTAATAGGAGGCGAAGCGGAGCAAAAAATAGATGGCGTTACAATTTCAGTTATGACAACTATTTTGGTGAACGAAGGTGAACGGAAAGTTATGCAAGACGCAGAAATCCAGCACTTCAGCCTAACAGACTCTTTTAGGATTTTGCCG
Organism: Planococcus liqunii; assembly: GCF_030413595.1. Classification (NCBI taxonomy): domain Bacteria; kingdom Bacillati; phylum Bacillota; class Bacilli; order Caryophanales; family Caryophanaceae; genus Planococcus; species Planococcus liqunii. The sequence goes on from NZ_CP129238.1 coordinate 1,841,948, forward strand.
AAAGAGGAAAAAACGGTTCCGTTTTCATTAAAGCTCTCTCCTGAAACCCCTCAGACTATCCATAAAGTGGATGTTTGGCTGAAAACAGTGTTAAAAACGGAAAAGGGGAAGGAGGCAAGTGATGAGCATGACATCCATGTCATGGGGACTGAAGCGGCAGAAAAAATTTTGGCTGCTATGCATGAGTTGGATTTCTCGTTAAAAAAGGCACTAAATATCAAAAGCGATCTGACCCATAGCGGCGTTGTTCAGGAACTTGAATTTTACCCCAGCCACAAGTTCAAGCGCCATTTCACTATCCTGCAGTTGGCGCTTATATCGGATAATGTAGGAACCACTGCCTATATCAAGCTCGTACATGAAGGGGGTAACCAAAGAAATTCACTTGGCCATAAAGCACAGGAAACAGAATCCAAAACGCTGCTTCATTACCGCTATGGCAATGTGCCTGATGGGGAAGAGGTCTATCAGCAACTCCTACATCATTTGACAAGCAAAACGTAAATAAATAATCTAATATGTGAAATGCAATCAAGTAACTTGGCAGCAACTTCGGGAACCACTGCCGAATTCAATCCACAGAAAAACCTCCTTTTTCAAGGAGGTTAGTTTGTTTCAGTAGCCTGGATTTTATTATACAAAGCTTTGGCCGCTTCATCAATAGACGTATAGTACTCAATTTTTTGATTTTCACTGGAAGTCACTTCAAGGATGAACGTGTCTTTAAGGCATTTCACGGTCAGTGTATCTTCCGCCCCAATCGAGAAGGAATGGCTGATGGTCGAAGTATTAAAATTGCATGAAATCTGCAAAAGATTCTTGATGTGTTCCAACTTCATGATAATCGCGCTCTTTCCTTCTTTGACATAGGTCGTCCATTATTTTTAATACGCTCAAGCCTGTCTATAAAGGTTTTACCCGATTTCATATTTCTTAATCGAAAAAACCCCCGAGTCGTCAGGAGCTTTTGCTCATATCGTAAGAACTTAAAAATGAAATGATGTATTGTGCTGTTTCTTCAGTCGAATCGTTTTGGACAATTTCTTGGGTAAACGAATGAGTAATTTCAAATGTAGTTGTATTTGGCAAACAGCGGACAGACAAGCTTTGACCGTCTTCCGCGGTAAAGACCTGATTGATCTTCACCGTATTGTATTCACACATTGTTTCTAAAAAAACTTTTACGCTATCGTATTTCATAGAGAGTGTCTCCTTTCCTGCTATGGAAAGTGACTAAGAAAAGTCTGAAAGAATCCATTAGTGCTAGAGACTAAGTATAGCACGGGAAAATGGGAAATCCTACCGAACGCCTTTATGGCCAGTTCTGCACTGGATTTAACTTTTAATCATCTCAAATAATGAGCGCCGGCTATAATGGTTGTGTGTTGCCAAAGCTTTTTCATTTCTATAGTATCCGCGACGTTTCGCCAAAAGAAGGTGGTTCATGATGGAAACTAAAACCGATCAGTCCGTTCAAACTTATATCGACTCACCGGAAAAAATGAAAAAGTTATACCGCCGGGTTATTTTTGTCGCCAGTCTGTCGCAGATTTTTGGAGGGGCCGGATTGGCGGCAGGAATTACCGTAGGGGCACTATTGGCGCAGCAAATGCTTGGGACAGCTGCCTATGCCGGGATGCCGATCGCCTTGTTTACGCTTGGGTCAGCCGCTGCAGCTGTGCTTGTTGGCCGGCTGTCTCAGCGCTATGGCCGACGCCTCGGTTTGACAACCGGTTTTATGCTCGGGGGATTTGGCGGGCTTGGCGTGGTGCTTGCTGCAGTACTAAATAGCCTCCCGCTATTGGTAGTATCGATGCTCATTTACGGGGCCGGAACGGCGACCAACCTGCAAACCCGCTATGCTGGAACAGATTTGGCAGCTAAGAATCAGCGGGCGAAAGCGGTGAGCATCATCATGGTCTCCGCTGCTTTCGGGGCGTTTGCCGGCCCGAATCTGGTCGGCGTAATGGGCGAGTTTGCTTTATCAATCGGAATTCCGGCACTTTCGGGACCGTTTCTGTTATCAGGGACAGCGTTTCTATTGGCAGGGCTGGTGATTTTCCTGTGGCTTCGCCCGGATCCGTTTTTAATTGCCAAAGCAATAGAGGCTTACAGAGAAGAGCACAAACAAGAAGACGTTTTCGAAGATGCACCTCAAACCTACAGCAAAAATGGGGTGGCGGCTGGGGCGGCTATTATGGTGTTGACTCAGTTGATCATGATTGCAATTATGACAATGACCCCTGTACATATGGGGCATTTTGGCCACGACCTCGGGGACATCGGTCTGGTGATTGGCATCCATATCGGTGCCATGTATTTGCCTTCTTTATTTACAGGCATCCTGGTCGATAAATTCGGCGCCACTGCCATGTCGGTGATAGCAGGCGCCACACTCACAACAGCCAGTGCTTTAGCGGCATTAGCGCCGGGAGAATCTTTGATCTCGATTATTTTGGCGCTGGCTTTGCTTGGCTTTGGCTGGAACATCGGATTGATTAGCGGAACGACGAAAGTGGTCGATTCTACGATTTCAGATAACCGAGCCAGAATCCAAGGAAACGTGGATGTCTTGATCGCTTTATCGGGTGCTTCTGGAGGAGTATTGTCGGGCATAGTGGTGGCCGGGTCAAGCTACGCGGTTTTGTCGTTGGCCGGGGGAGTGCTGTCGCTGATTTTAATTCCCATCATACTTTGGGCGAATCGGAGCAAAAGTGCGTCTAAAGTTGTTTAAGTTACAAGGAAAAAGACATTCTTGGAAAGTGGATGGAACACTTCCAGAATGTCTTGTTGCATTATATAGATTCCTTATTTCACAATTCCGATGGCAAAGCCGTCATAGCCTTTGCTGCCGACTGTTTGCAGGGCAGTGCCGTCGATCAAATTTTCATCTGCCATCATATCCATGAAATCCCGTATGGCTTTTCCGGTCGAATCTTCCGGATCGAGAACGCGCCCGCCTCGGACCACGTTATCGGCAATGATGACAGTGCCGGGACGGGAGAGTTTCAACGCCCATTTAAAATATTCAGGGTAGCTTGGTTTGTCTGCATCGATGAAAATCAAATCGAATGAGGACCATCCTTTGGATTTTAAGGTCGGCAAGGTATCAATAGCCGCTCCTTCGATGACTTCGATCTTATCGGACAAACCCGCGCGTTCAATGTTTTCGCGGGCCACCTTGGCATGGGCATTTTTGTATTCAAGTGTCACGATGTGCCCATCTTCCGGCAAGCCGCGGCCCATCCATATGCTGCTGTAGCCGCCCAGTGTGCCGATTTCCAGGACGTTTTTGGCGTTCGCCATTTTTACCATCAGGCTCAGGAACTTGCCATGATTCGCTGAAACATCGATTTCCGGCAATCCGGCATCGGCGTTGTTTTGCTGCACGGCTTTCATGACCGGATCTGTGTTGTGAAGCTTATCTGTAAAATAATCGTCTACGTCGTTCCACATTTGCTCTTTCATTAAAAGACCTCCTGATTTTAAAGATGCTGTTAAAGTTTGCGCCAGGTTAAGGTATAAAGAGCTTAGTTTTCTTGAACTGCCGTTTTAACTGCCTTCACTTCGTATTTGGCCACTTCCACATTAAGAATATGCGCCGGTTTGGGTTTGTTCAGGTTCGCTTTATGGCCGGCGATATGGACATCGCTTTTCTCCCATTGCTTCCAATGCGCTTCGGATTCCCATGTCACGAGGATCAGCACTTCTTCTTCGCCGCGTCTCACTTTTTTCTGTAAAACCTTCATATCAACAAAGCCTTCTTGCTTTTCAAGAATTCCGGGTTTGCTGAAGCGCTCAAGCACCAAGTGGGAATTTCCTTCAGTGATGGTCATTTTACGGGATTGGATAAACATATTTAAATCTCCATTCATTTTATAATTTTGAACTTGCTTTCCATACATTCTCTGCGATTTCTTTAAACTTACTCGCCATGGACAGTTTCGCCGGGTTTGTCTTCGGATGCGGAAGAACTTTCATGGATTTCGTCTTCATGGATTTCAAACAGCTGCGTAAATTCAGCAATCACCATTTCAACCGCTTTCAGTTCACCGACCAGAACCGGATGGATCGTCTGCAATTCCGGCGTTTCCAACTGCTGCTTTAACGTATCCCGGCGGGTGTTCATACGGGCTAGAAATTCAAGGGCTCTGCCGCGCCTAAACGTTTTGGCGCCGCCGCGTTCTTTGCGCCGGTGTCCGCCTCTGCCGCGACGGAATTCCTCCCGGCTTAGGTCATCAGATCTGGTTGGTTTTGTGTCTTCGGGTTCTTTCATTGCTTTTACCTCCTAACACTTCCATTTGCCTAACTGTTTTGATTGTATACAAATGTATACAAAGTGTCAAACTTCTAATGAAACAAACCTGCGTGGACATTTTTAGGCTGAAATTTAAAGGCTTTAAGGCACGATCTTAAAATCGTTCGTGAAATTCCGTCACATAATCGACTTACATTAAATGTCATCAGTAATGCTATGATGAAAAAGAATGAATTTATCCATTTATTGTATGTAGAAGGAGTGTCGTTATGTCCACAGAATCCATGATTTCGTTAAGCAGTTCGTCGTTGTTCTTTTCATTTATTCTTTTCTTGATCGCGATTGTCCCGTTTGGCATCGCAGTGAAATCCCGGAAGCAAGCGGCTATTAAAATCGCTTTGGCGTTGACAGTTATCGGCTTTTTGGCTCAATTGACTTATTTCATTTTGCGGTGGGTGGCTTCCGGACATGCACCGGTTAGCAATCTCAATGAGTTTTTGACGTTTTTCGGCATCATGCTGATCGGCAGCTTTTTGGTGTTTTACTACCTGTACCGCCAGCCAGTGGTTGGGCTGTTTTTGCTGCCGGTCTCTATTTTGATCATCGCTTACGCCAGTATGTTTGCCAATGAAGTTGCACCATTAATACCTGCATTGCAAAGCCACTGGCTCACGATTCACGTCATTACGGTAGCCACTGCCAGTGCAGTACTGTCGGTGTCATTTGTGACCGGGCTGATTTACTTGCTGAAAAATGTAGACACTGCCCAAAAAGGAAAGCGGTCGTTCTTTTTGGAACTTGTTTTGTACTTCCTGGTTGTTGTTGTCGGGTTTATCCTGGTGACTTCAGCGTTTCAGATCACCGATTACAAAGCGAGCTACCAGTTTGAGAACCAGCAAGGGGAAATCCAGGTGCACGATTACGCCATGCCTGCCATCGTGGTGCCCACTGGCTCTGTGCCCGTTAAAGAAGTGGCTGGAAGTTATGAGCCGGCTGAGCATTATGGCGGTCTGCTTGAAATTCCCAACAGCATTGAAGCAGCAAAATCCAATTCGGTTCTGTGGTCTTTCCTGGCAGGTTCCGTCATCTATTTATTGATTCGCTTGATTGCACGCAAAAAAATCGCACAGTTGCTGCAGCCGTTTACCAATAGAGTCAGCTCCACGTTGATGGATGAAATTTCGTACCGTTCCGTAGTCATCGGCTTTCCGCTGTTTGCACTCGGTGGCCTGTTCTTTGCGATGATTTGGGCACAGATCGCCTGGAGCCGCTTCTGGGGCTGGGACCCAAAAGAAGTATGGGCACTAATCACGTTCTTATTCTATGCCGCATTCCTTCATTTGCGGCTCGGCAAAGAATGGACAGGCGAGAAAACGGCATGGCTCGCCATCATCGGTTTCGGGACAATCATTTTTAATCAAATTTTCGTGAATTTGGTCATCGCCGGCTTGCATTCTTATGCCTAAACGAAGTTAGAGCCTTGGGAGAATGATTTGTTCTCTCGGGGCTTTTTAGGTTCTAAAAATCTTTGGAATGCTAAACGGTGAAACGCGTTTTATGGGAGAATAAGGAATCTATACACCAGCTCCAATAAGTAATCACTTCATCCTTAAAACGAAAGGAGCAGGGTTCATGAAAATGAAAAATATACTGGCAGCTGCGTCACTCCTTATTCTTTTATCAGGCTGTTCGGCTAGGATAATAGAAACAAACGGAACTACAGAAGAAACACAGTCAGAATTTCCGCCGTCAATGGAAGGAATGGTCCGCATTGACGGCAGCCTGCACGACCTGAAAGAAGGCAACAGCCGGTGGGAAAGAAAAAGCGGCACCGGAACGGAAGTTGCGATGACGGATGCTGCTTCACCGTCCCAACTGGCAGAAGAAGTGGTTGCAATTCAAGCAAGCCAAAACGCCATAATTGGATTTAAGATAGAGGGAGAGCTGAAAATTTCCGTCTACCAATGGAATGGGAATAAGAGAGAGAAGCAGATAGAATTGACTGATCATCAATTCTCGGTTCCCGTAAGCGGAGGCCGCTATATTTATGAAGCGCTCGCAACTTGGGAAGAAGGGGAAGTGTCCTACACGTTTGTCATCGAAGTGGACTAGTTTTTGAAGAAATGTAAATTCACCCTATAGATGGAACTTATTATCTTTCATTTCGTAAGGATAATTAAAGTAATAGGAAAGGAGAAAGACGTATGCCATTTAAAAAAATTGTCCTGATGAGTGGGGCGATTGTTGTGTTTATACTGGCGGCGCTCATCAGCTGGTATGAAGGTGGGCAATTGCGCGACGAACCGTGGGAATGGCGGTATACTGCCGTATTCTCTAACTGGGCAAATGAAGGCTTCACAAACGAGGACAATCTGTGGATACTTGATCATTTTGTTTATGCCGCAAAGTTTGAACCGCTTTTTCCGTTAGTGATGGCGATATCGTTCTACTTCGTTTTGTTCCAGCTGACTTTTTGGTTATTTAGAGGTAGAAGAACCGTACGAAATGCGATTTTATTGCTCGTAGCAAGCTTCTCTTTCCTGGCTTGCTATGCCTTATTTGATTCGCCGACCATTGGCTTTCAGCTGTTTGCCTTGCTATTCGGGTTGGCAGGGGCATTATCCGTATTTAGGATGATTGCTGTTAAATCCGGTGGATACAGTGAAGCTAAGGGCTTTGGAAAAGGGGAGTTTTCGTGACAGGAAGCCATTCCTGTTTATAAGAATCAAAGGAGACAGCCGATTGAAAAACGGCAGTCTCCTTTTTGTATACCTCTATTATTCCTGCACCGTCCGCCATAAAAGAACTCTTCCTTTATAAGCAACCAAGCTGACTGCTGCTAGCAAGATACCTGACAAGACGAAGACTCCGCGGATGCCAAATGAATCTGCCAAAACACCCATTATGAGAGAAGCGATACCGAACGTTCCCGTTCCAATTGCACCGAGCGTTGTGAACACCATCGGCAATTGTCCTTTCGGTACACTTGTCTGGACCACTGTTTGCTGCGGAATGTTTTTGATTTGGCCGAACAGCCCAACTAAAAAGGACAATAGCAATGCCAGCAGCGGCAGGCTGTTTAGCCCGAAAAGAATGGTGGCAAAACTGCCAGAAATAGCACCCAGGAAAATGAACTGGCTAAGCTTTTGTTCGATCCGGTCCGAAAAGTGCAGACAGAACAGGCTGCCTGCGATCAATCCGAGAAAGAAAGAACCGTTGATGAAGCCCCACCATTGTTCGTCGGCCGATAAAGCATCGCTGACAAAAACATAAAGAATTGCGGCGATCCAAACGGTGCCGGCAACGGTTTCCAGCACGTCCATCCAGGCAATCCGTTTTAGCACGGGTGAAGCGGAAACGGTCTGCCAGCCTTGGGTGATTTGCTGCCGCTTGCTTTGCTCCTTGGAAGGCGTAATGTTAACGGACTCCAACCCGCATAAAAGAAGGCTCGACAAGAAAAACAAAGCCGCAGTCAGCCAAACCAAATCGTTTGCTGAGAGCCAAATCAACAGTGAGCTGCCAACAAACCACATGGCGGTTTGGATCGACTGGGTAATAGTTTCAGTGATACCATTCGCTTTTAACAGCTGTTCACTCTTCACGTAATGCGGGAAGAGTGTTTGAGTCACAGGGTTGGCACAGCCGTCCAGCAAGGCAACTATACTGATGACTGGAAATAGCACATAGTAGTTGGAAAGAGAGAGTTGCGGCAATAAAGATGCTAGCAAAATCAGCAAGGCGGTTTTGCCCATCTGCGAGCCAGTTAGCAGCCATTTCAAATTGAAGCGCTGCATCAGCAACGGCGTCAATGTGTTTGACAGAAACATTGATGCGGTAATGGTAAATGGCACGAAAGCGGCTGCCGTAGCCGATCCGGTCAATTCAAAAATCAGATAAATCACGCTGACAATGTACAAGACGTCGCCAATATTGGCAAGCGACTGCCCGGTCAACAGCAAGTTGAAATTTCGATTCAGTTTCATCATTGTATTCCCCCATGAATTCAATTCGTAATTGTTTTGAATGAATGGGGTTATTTAAATTGGACTACGGGTCATGTCGAATATTCCTTTCGGCTGGCGGACGGCTCCGGGGGAAAGGGAGGTGTCCTAAATTTTGGCTAGCTCCATTATACGCTAAATATTCGGAAAATAAATGGCAGTGAAAGAAGAAATTGGATATAGTTAAATAGAAAAGCGGTTCGATAACGGCTTGCGTGTATGTATTTGCAAAGGAGATTTTCTTATGGAGTTACTGTTAAAACCAATGGACCGTAAGGTGGCTGAAGAAATTTTAAGTTGGCAATATGATCCGCCGTACGATTTTTACAACACAGAAACAACTGAAGAAGAAATGTCTGAACGTCTCAATGGAGCTTGTTTTGCCTTGCAGGAAGGTTCAGGAGAGCTCGTAGGGTTCTTCTGCACCGGAAAAAGTGCACAAGTTCCGGCCGGCCAGCTTCAAGGTGTGTATAAGGAAGTTCTTACCGATATCGGGCTTGGGATGAAACCGAAGTTAACCGGGAAAGGGAATGGGTCAGCCTTTACTTCGTTCATCATTAATTGTATTGAAGAGAACTATGAAAGCGTCCCTATCCGCCTGACCGTCGCTCTATTTAATAAAAGGGCAGTTCACTTATATAAAAAACTTGGGTTTGTTCCTGACAAGCAGTTTCGGAACAATTATGCTGAATTTATGACGATGGTCAAAAGATAAATTAAATTCTCTAAGAAAAACAGCTTTTTTAGAAAGGGTTTTATTGTGATGAAACATATCTTTGCTTTTGAATCGATAGAAGAATATAAGAAGCATGAAAGTCTTATCCAGCGTTTCAGCGATCGATTAAATGGATACCAAGAAATACTCGAAGAAAATTTTGCCTTAACAGAAGCACCGAAGGCGATTGTATGGACCTCCGCTGAACTCGCAACTTCCGTTTTCTCTGAAATACCGATTCCTGCATTTACGAATAAAGACACAATCTACATATCTCCGGATTTAACAGCATGGAGAGAACTAATGATCGAACAATTGGATGGAAAAGATTTGCCGCATATTCAGCGTTTTTACGAAAACTTTTCTGAGAATCTTTTATTTACTATATTGGCACATGAACTAACACACCACTCCGATTTGTTTGTAGATGAGTTTGATGAGGAATGGCATGACAGTATCTGGTTTGAAGAAGGAATGTGCGAATACTTGCCCAAAAAATTATTATTAAGTGAGAGCGAATTTAATGGCATAACTGCAGTAGAGACAGAACTGGTTGAAGTATTTACCGAAGAATACGGGTTAAGATCGCTCGATGAATTCGGAAGCGCTTCGTATAAGGGGAGTTTATCCAGCATCATGTTTGATTACTGGAGAAGCTTTTTAACCATTAAGTTTTTAGTAGAAGAGCGTTATCAAAACGATGTTCGTCTGATTTTGGAGGATTATCGTAAATGGCACGAAGGAGGAAGAAAGACATCTCTTTCCTCTTATTTTAATATCGAACAGATGATGAAGAAAATAGATGCACGATAAAAAGTATGGGAAGTAAAACGGAAAACGAATGATATGATTCTGCGCGTTTATAAAAACACGCTGGAATTTCCAACCGACTTTTACAACGGGTATTAGTATTTACATCTGCCGGTTGCTGCCTAAGCACATCAGTTGCTCTTTTAATATATTCAAGTTATTCTAGTCACAAGACATACCCCTGGGGGTTTAATTTGGCGAAGGAGATTTTCATGAAGACATTTTGGAATTTGCTTTGACCAGCACAGCGCTTAGCATTCCTGGCAGGAATTGCGTTTTTTGTTTTTATAGTCCTCACCAAATAAAAGTTAATACAAATGGCCAAATGATTCTTTGGCTGATAAGAGGGAACAATACTTAGGAATAGACATATAAAAAGAGAGGAGTTTTCAATATGTTCAACTACACAGTAGAAACGGAAAAAGGCAGAGACGAAGCGGTTCAAGCGCTCGCAGAAAATCTGCAGGCAGAAAAGTTTGGAATCCTGTGGAATTTTGATCTGACAGCAAAACTTCAGGAAAAAGGCACAGATTTTGATACTCCGTTCACCATCCTCGAAGTTTGCAACCCTCAGGAAGCAAACCGGGTGCTGTCAGAAGATTTGATGGTAGGATACTTCCTGCCATGCAAAATTGTCGTGTATGAAGAAGAGGGAACGACGAAAATCGGCATGCCAAAACCAAGCGCTTTAATCGAAATGGTGCATAATGAATCGATTAAGCAAATTGCTTTGGATATTGAAGAAAGATTGATTGGCTGTATTGACAAATCTGTATGAGAATAAAAGCTGAAGATAGAATAACTGCAATTATAGAAAACGGGGCAGTTCTAATAGATTGATTTCGCTTAAGGAAGAAAAGCGGACTGTCCTTTTTAAGATGAAACAAAACGCTTGAAATAATACCCAAAGGGGTATAAAATTGATCATCATTAACATTTACTTCGTTTATAGGAGGGTTAGAACCTATGGAATACGATAAACAAGTCCAAAACCGGCTGAAACGGATTGAAGGCCAGCTGAAAGGCGTCCTGCGGATGGTCGAAGAAAACGACGATTGCCGCGATGTAGTTACCCAGCTGTCTGCAGTTCGAAGTGCAGTGGATCGCGCAATCGGCGTCATTGTCAGCGAAAACCTGGAACAGTGTGTCCGTGAAAGCCTTGAAAAAGGGGAAAGCACCGATCAGCTTGTAAAAGATGCAGTGAGCCTTCTGGTCAAAAGCCGCTGAGAAAATTCGTCAATCAAGTGTTGACGAATTTTCTCTCGGATGATAATATACCCTATGGGGTATGTGAATGAAGTGTGGATGTTTTATTTTTTATTTAAAATTTCATATACCCCCAAGGGTAAATAGAGTGGAGGAAACAAGGCAGTGGAACAAACAAAATCAACAAACATTATTTTATTCAGCGGAGATTACGACAAAGCGATGGCCGCTTACATCATCGCGAACGGCGCAGCAGCCTTTGATCATGAAGTAACGATTTTCCACACATTCTGGGGATTAAATGTATTGCGGAAAGACAAACCGCCTGCCGTAAAGAAAGGTTTTCTTGAACGGCAATTTGCCAGAATGATGCCGCGGGGCGCAGACAAGATGGGCTTGTCCAATATGAATATGGGCGGCATGGGACCCAAAATGATCAAACAAGTGATCGGCAAGCACAATTCGATGACGATGCCGCAATTGATCGAGATGGCACAGGAACAGGACATCCATCTGGTGGCATGTACAATGACGATGGATCTTCTCGGACTGCAGCAGGAAGAATTGCTTGACGGCGTAACCTATGCGGGCGTGGCTGCTTATTTGGCAGATGCAGAAGACGGCAACGTGAATTTATTCATTTAACGAAAAGAGGGGAAATATGGATACTTGGTTAATGATTTTAATCGGTGCTGTTATTGTTTTTATCGGTTACCGCGCGATCGCACCAGCAAAAGGCGGAAAATCCATTTCGACGGATGAACTGAAGCCAGAACTTAAGAAAATCGGCAAACAATTCATTGATGTAAGAACACCAGCAGAGTTCAAAGCAGGGCACATCAAGGAATTCAAGAATATTCCGCTCAATGAATTGCCAAATCGCCTGAATGAACTGAACGCAGAGCAAGACATTTACCTGATCTGCCAGAGCGGTATGCGAAGCAGCAGAGCAGCAGACATATTAAAGAAAAATGGTTTTGAGCAAGTCGTTAATGTAAGAGGCGGCATGAACAATTACCGTCCATAAATTGAAGGAGGAAAAACAATGAACCGAATGGCCACACAAGAAGTACAAGAACATATTAAAAACAATAAAGATGCGTCAATTATCGATGTGCGCGAAACAGAAGAAGTAAAGGCAGGAAAGATTCCCGGCGCAGTTAATACCCCTTTAGGGCTTATCGAGTTCCGTCTGCAGGATATCGACAAATCTAAAGAACACATCCTAGTTTGCCGATCCGGCAACCGCAGCGGCATGGCAACAAATATCCTTGAAAGCCGCGGCTACAACGTTATCAATATGGATGGCGGCATGCTGGACTGGGACGGACCGACTGAGTAAGTAAAATTTTTTTTAACTGAAAATATACCCCACTGGGTACTAGGAGGATCATTACATGATTAAAACTGACCAAATTCTTGATGCAAAAGGGCTTGCATGCCCAATGCCGATCGTACGCACGAAAAAAGCGATGAAAGACTTGGAACCCGGACAAGTGATTGAAGTGCAGGCGACCGACAAGGGTTCGCTTGCCGATATGAAAGCTTGGGCGAAAAGCAGCGGCAACCAGTATCTCGGTTCTTCTGAAGAAGGCGATGTGCTGAAGCATTACTTGCGGAAAGCAGATTCGTCAGAAGAAAAGGACGAGATTAATTTCCCACATACGGTGACAAATAGCGAATTGCAGGAGCAGCTTGGACGCGGCGGCATAATCATTTTGGACGTCCGGGAGCCGGCAGAATTTGCATTCGGACACGTAAAAGGCGCGGTATCGATCCCTCTTGGAGAACTGGATCAGCGGGCAGGCGAATTGGATTCAGAAAAAGAAGTTTTCGTCATCTGCCTCACAGGCAACCGCAGTGATTTTGCAGCGAAGCAATTGGCTGAAAAAGGCTTTGGCCGCGTGAAGAATGCCGTAGAGGGCATGAGCCAATGGGCCGGCGAAACGAAACAAAGCAGTAGCTAAGCAATCTTACAATTTAACTTAACTGGAGGAATACCAAATGGCAGGAAAAACAGCAATCATCGCATCAAACGGTTCATTATTCGATGCGTACAAAGTTTATAATATCGCAACAGCCGCAGCAGCAAGTGATCACGAAGTGGCGATTTTCTTCACATTCGAAGGATTGAACTTGATCCACAAAGAAGCATACGGACAATTGGCTTTGCCGAAAGGCAAGGAGCAATTGGCAGAAGGTTTCAAAAAGGCGAATGTACCCGCCATTCCGGAATTGGTCGAACTGGTATAGGAACTGGATGTAAAATTCATCGGCTGCCAAATGACGATGGATGTCATGGGCCTTGAAAAAGACGCTTTCATCGACGGTATTGACGTCGGCGGAGCTGTCACGTTCCTGGACTTTGCAAAAGACGCAGACGCCACCTTAACGTTTTAATCCAAAAAAATTTACGTAATAAAATACACTAGGGGGTATTTGTATGACAGTAAAAGCAATGACAGCCAAACAAGTAGCAAGAAAAGTAATCGATCACGAACCATTGTTCATCCTGGACGTGCGCAACGGCGACGCATTCGCCGACTGGAAAATCGAAGGCGGCAACATTCAGTATTTGAACATCCCTTATTTCGATTTATTGGACGGTGTCGAAGAAGTGGTTTCAGAACTTCCGACAAACAAAGACATCTTAGTGGTTTGTGCGAAAGAAGGATCTTCTGTCATGGTGGCGGAAATGCTGGATGAAGAAGGCGTGGAGGCAGCGTATCTAGAAGGCGGCATGAAAGCGTGGAGTGAACAACTGGAACCAGTGAGAGTCGGCGATTTGAAAAACGGCGGCGAATTGTACCAGTTCGTCCGCATCGGAAAAGGCTGCCTGTCGTATATGGCCATCTCCGGCGGCGAAGTTGCGATTATCGATGCCACCCGCATGACCGATATCTTCCTGGATTTCGCGCAGGAAAAAGGAGCGACGATCAAGCACGTATTCGACACGCACTTGCACGCAGACCACATTTCCGGAGGACGCCAAATCGCAGAAGCGACGGGCGCAATCTATTACTTGCCGCCGGCGGACGCAGAAGAAGTGGTATTCGACTATGCGGAATTGGTGGGTGGACTGGAAGTCTCGATTGGCGATGCAAAAATAGAAATCGAAGCCTTGTACTCACCCGGGCATACCATCGGGTCGACATCGTTCATCGTGGACGATCAATACTTGATGACAGGTGACATTCTGTTCATCGATTCCATCGGCCGTCCTGACCTTGCAGGCCTTGCAGAAGACTGGGTAGGCGACTTGCGTGAATCGCTTTACAGCCGCTACGCAGAATTGGCTGACGAGCTGATCGTATTGCCGGCTCACTTCATGATCATGGAAGAGCTGAACGAGGACGGCAGCGTCGCGAAAACATTGGGCAGTCTGTTCAAAGAAAACCACGGATTGAATATCGAAGACGAGCAAGAGTTCCGCGATATGGTCACGAAAAACCTGCCGCCGCAGCCGAACGCATACCAGGATATCCGCCAGACGAACATGGGGAAAATCACACCGGACGATGAAGTGCAGCGCGAAATGGAAATCGGACCGAACCGCTGTGCAGTCCGTTAATTCTAAATCAAAAATTCAACTAAAAAAGCAGAAACTCAAAGGAGAGAATACGATGAACGCAGATAAAGTATTAGACGCAAAAGGCTTGGCTTGCCCAATGCCGATCGTCAAAACAAGAAAAGAAATGAAAGACATGGAGTCTGGCCAAGTGTTGGAAATCCTGGCAACCGATAAAGGCGCAAAAGCGGACATGACGGCTTGGGCAAAATCGGGAGGCCACGAATTGCTGGACATTCAAGAAGAAGGCGGCGTCCTAAAATTCTGGATCAAGAAAGGCTGAAAGCAGTAGGAAGGGTATCGCTGTGATACCCTTTTCTCTTTTGGAAAGGGTGACAAAGAATGAGTTTTGATTTTATTATCGTCATATTCCTGATCGGCTTTATCGGTTCTTTCATCTCCGGTATGGTCGGCATCGGCGGCTCGATCATCAAGTACCCGATGCTTCTCTACATACCAGTGATGTTGGGATATACCGCATTCAGTGCCCATGAAGTCTCCAGCATTAGTGCCATCCAAGTGTTTTTTGCGACAATTGCCGGGGTTTGGGCATACCGCGGCAGCGGGTATTTGAACAAAACGCTAATTGCCTATATGGGCGGAGCCATTTTACTCGGGAGTTTCATCGGAGGCTACGGTTCGACGCTAATGTCTGAGCAGGCCATCAATGTCGTATACGCCGTTTTGGCCACGATAGCGGTCATCATGATGTTCCTTCCGAAAAAAGGAGTCGACGATATCCCGCTCGATCAGGTCACGTTCAATAAATGGCTGGCAGCCGCATTGGCCTTTATCGTGGGGATTGCAGCGGGAGTCGTTGGAGCGGCGGGCGCCTTTATCCTGGTGCCCATTATGCTCGTGGTCCTGAAGATTCCAACCCGCATGACCATTGCAACTTCACTCGCCATTACGTTTATCTCGTCCATTGGTTCGACCGTGGGGAAAATTGTTACCGACCAGATTTTATATGGACCTGCAGCGGTCATGATTGTAGCGAGCATTTTGGCTGCACCGCTTGGCGCAAAAATCGGACAGAAAATGAACACAAAGTATTTGCAATGGATATTAGCACTCTTGATTCTTGGGACAGCGATTAAAATTTGGGCGGATATTTTGTAATCGGACAGAGGCATAGTGAAAAGGAGACAGCACGTGGCTGTCTCCTTTTTTATATTAGATTACGGTTTGCAGTGTGTTTTTTCTTCGGCAAATCCAGAAGGATAAACCACTTGGCCTAATTTTTCATAGTCTGCCGTTGATTCGCCTACATAGATGATTTCGTCGCCCTCACCCGCTTGTTTATACATGTCACGGGCTAATTGGATCAACTCTTCTTCTGTTTGTGGAACCGGCACATCGGGTTCATCGATCTCTAAAATTGTCGTCTGTCTAATCACAAATTGGGTTCCTTCCGAATTTGTTACAGTCTCATATGTAGTTAAATCGTTTTCATCACAAATTATCTGATCTTTTTTTAATTGGCCGTTGGAAACTACTGCAGAACCTTTATATATAATCGGATAAAGAGCAGCCAATATAAACAAAATAAATGCCCATCTAAACAATCTTTTCAAGCCATCTCCTCCATTTCTCCTTGAAAAAAAGAAACGCTACGAACCCATTAAACACCCGACTTATTAACTATGATCGTACCATTTATATGGATGGCGTAGTAGGGTTCCTAAAAAATATATTGGTCCTAAGCTCTATGAGTCAACTAAGAAAGGGCTTTCATTGATATTGTTATATTAAGAATAGTAATTAAAAGTCACAGTCATTTACTTAAACTTTGAATGCATGTAGATTAAAATTAAAATAGGCCAAATAACCTTGCTAGTACTGGTTAGATATATGCTTTTAATATTTTTCGAACCATTCATTCATGAATTATATTGACAATGAAAGCTCAGATAACTATAGTTACAATAGTGAAATTGATAATCATTATCAATGAGAAAAGAGAGGAATTACATAATCATGAATAAGCATAGAAAATTTTTAGCAGTGGCCATTAGCTTGGCGATAGCGATCATACTGGGAGGATGTTCGGACGATAAAGCCGAATCGGCCAGTGGGGCTTCAGCGGACAACGCCATCACAATCTCCTGGCCAAGAGATATCGGCCCTATGAATCCGCACGTTTATAATCCATCGCAGCTATTGGCCCAATCGATGATTTATGAACCGCTGGTCAGCTATAAAGAAGGCGGCGAAATTCAACCGCATTTGGCAGAGTCCTGGACGGTTTCCGAGGACGGATTAGAATACATATTTAAAATTCGTGAAAACGTTAAGTTTACTGATGGCTCGGCGCTTACAGCGGCTGTAGTCAAAAAGAACTTCGATGCGGTCATGAAAAATTCAAGTTCCCACAGTTGGCTTGGCGTAATCAATGTTTTGGAAAAGACTGAAGCAGTTGACGATCAGACTTTTAAAATGGTGCTAAAAGAGCCGTATTATCCGGCACTTCAGGACCTGGCAGTTGTTCGGCCGGTGCGATTCTTGGGCGAAGCAGGATTTCCAGAAGACGGCGACACGTCTAAAGGCATCACCGAGCCTGTCGGTACAGGTCCATGGATGCTGAAAGACTATAAGAAAGACGAATATGCGGTGTTCACCCGCAATCCCGAGTACTGGGGAGAAAGCCCGGAGCTTGAAGAAGTGAAAATCAAAATCATCCCCGATGCTGAAACCCGGGTTCTGGCATTTGAAAAAGGCGATTTGGATTTGATTTATGGCGAAGGTGTCATCAGCATGGATTCCTTTAATCAGTTGAAAGAATCCGGTGAATACCAAACCGCTCTTTCCAAACCAGTCGGAACAAGAAGCTTGCTGTTAAATACAACAAATGAAAAATTGGCAGATTTGCGGGTACGCAAAGCACTTCAGCATGGCTTCAACAAACAGGCGATGGTTGAAGGGGTCACATTAGGCTTAGAAGAAAAAGCAGATAATATTCTATCGACAAACTTCCCATATACCGATATTGAAGTAGAACCGTTTGACTACGATGTGGAAAAAGCTGCGGAATACCTGGAAGAAGCAGGCTGGAAGCTGCCTGCCGGAAAAGCAGTTCGCGAAAAGGACGGCCAGCCTCTCGAATTGGAATTAATCTACGACAAGACCGATCCCATTCAAAAAGCGATGGCCGAAACATTGCAGGCCGAATGGTCAGCACTCGGCATTAAGCTGAATATTAGCGGGCTTGAATTGACCACTCAAATTGAACGCCGGAAAGCCGGAGATTTTGATGTCGATTTCTGGTACAACTACGGTGCACCTTACGATCCGCATTCGTTCATCAATGTTGTAGCAGAAAAAGGATGGGGCGTTGCAGAAGCCCATTCGAACTTGCCGATGAAATCGGATTTGGACCAGCAAATAAAAGAAACACTGGGGTCTACGGATGAGGCGAAGCGCCAGCAATTATACGGTTCGATTCTTGGAACCTTACAGGAACAATCTGTTTTTGTGCCTATTTCTTATATTAAAAAGTCGGTCATTTACCAAAACGGTGTAGAAGAATTTATCTTCCCGGCAAACCGGGATGAACACCCTTTCAACGAAATGAAAATCAGCAAGTAACAGCGGGGAGGACAAGTCATGGCAACCTATATTTCAAAACGGCTCCTTGCTGTCATCCCCATCGTTCTCTTTGCCATTTTTCTGATGTTCTTACTCATCCGCCTTTCGCCGGTTGATCCTGCAGAAGCGTATCTTTCCGCAGCCCATATTCATCCAACGGATGAAATTCTGGCAGAAAAAAGACATGAATTCGGTTTGGATCAGCCGTTGTGGATGCAGTATGTCCAAACGGTCAAAGGAATTGTCCTACTGGATTTTGGCAATTCGTTTGTAACGAATACTCCTGTTTGGCAGGAGATTGCAGCAAGAATGCCAGCAACCATCCAGCTCGCCCTCAGCAGTATACTGTTGGCCATTGCCATCAGCATCCCGCTCGGCTTTTTGTCAGCGGTATACAAAAACGGGGCAATCGATCATTTTAGCAGGCTGCTTTCTTTTTTAGGCGCTTCCATCCCCCAGTTTTGGCTGGGATACTTATTGATCTTTCTCTTTTCCGTCAAACTGGATTTGTTTCCGGTGGAAGGGAAAGGGACCTGGCAGCATTTTGTATTGCCCAGTCTGACTTTGTCCCTAGCATTGGTTGCTGTCTACACCCGCTTGCTCCGGGCCAGTGTACTGGAAGAGCTGGAGCAGCAGTATGTCTTATATGCGCGGACGCGGGGCATCAAAGAAAAAGCCATTATGGGCAAGCACGTCTTAAAAATCGCGATTGCTCCTATGATGACGGGGCTTGGCATGAACCTTGGAAAACTTTTGACCGGTACGATTATCATTGAACAAGTTTTTTCATGGCCGGGATTCGGCCGATATTTTGTAGAAGCCATATTTAACCGGGACATACCTGTTATTCAATGTTACGTGATGTTGGCCGTTTGCTTATTTGTCATATGCAACTTGATTGTGGATATTGTGCAAATGTACATGGATCCACGCATTTCATTGAAGGGAAGGGCTCAGTTTTGATTTCTAGCATACGAATCGCAAGAAAGAGCCAACTAGCCATCCTCATTGGCTCTGCCACACTGGCCGTATTCTTCCTGATCGCTATTTTAGCTCCTTGGATTGCGCCGAATGATCCCATCCAGGTGAACCTGGCATTTAAATTGTCGCCTCCTTCTTTGGACTACCCTTTGGGAACGGATCATTTGGGGCGATGCAACCTGTCTCGGCTTTTATACGGCGCGCGCGTCTCGTTAGGTTTCGCTTCTTTGATTTTTGTGGCTGCTTTAGGTTTCGGCTTGGTGATTGGCACAATTGCCGGATATAAAGGCGGCGTAATTGATGCTGTATTGATGAGATTTTGCGAAGGCGTTATGGCGTTTCCGAATCTTGTGCTTGTTCTTGGCATCGTCGGACTGCTCGGCCCCGGGCTTTGGCAGGTGGTGATGGCGCTGATGATGGTTCAATGGGTATATTACGCAAGAATGATCCGCAATATGATTGTCGGTTTGAAAGAACAGAATTTCATACTGGCAGCCCGCATCAGCGGATCCTCTACAGGGAAAATAATTAGGCGCCACATGATTCCAAATGTGCTTCCGCCAGTTCTGGTGATGGGCACACTTGAAATGGGATGGGCTATCATGGATCTGTCGGCACTGTCATTTCTCGGGCTCGGCGTCCAACCTCCGACTCCCGAATGGGGGGCCATGATTCTGGAAGGCAAAAACTTCATCCGCAGCCAGCCTGAATTGATGCTCTACCCGGGGATCATGATACTGCTCGTTGTAATTTCTTTTAATGTATTAGGTGAAGCTTTATCGGAGAAGTACGGCATTAAAAAACGGTAGTGGGAAGGGATGATCAGATGGACAAACAGCATTATGTGTTGCAGGCGAAGGATGTAAATATCTCAGTAAACTCAGCTCAGGGAAGGCTACCACTCGTTCATGAGCTGAATTTGGACTTGAAGCCCGGAAAAGTGCTGGGACTTGTAGGAGAAAGCGGGAGCGGGAAGACCATTACGTGTATGGCGCTGCTTCAGCTGTTAAATCCAAAAACCACACAAATAAGCGGAAGCATCCAGCTCAATGGCCGTGAACTGAATGGGCTGAAGCCTAAAGAAATGCGCAACGTTCTCGGGAAAGAAATCGGCTACATTATGCAAAATCCCATGAATGCTTTTACTCCCGTTTATACAATCGGCAACCAATTTGTAGAAACAATCCGCGCGCATACACCTCTTACAAAAAAACAGGCGATTGAATTGGCGGTTTCGTCTATGGCTGCAATGGATTTGCAGGAACCCGATAAATTGATGCGGATGTACCCTTTTCAGCTGAGCGGCGGAATGCTGCAGCGGGTCATGATCGCGATTTCGATGTGCCTGCGTCCATCTGTGCTGATTGCTGATGAACCGACAACTGCACTTGACGTAACAAGCCAAATGCAGGTTCTTTCAGAACTGGACCGGCTTCGAAAAGAGTGCGGCACTTCGATCTTGCTGATATCACATGATTTGGGCGTTATTTCAGCTCTTGCTGACGATGTGGCAGTGATGCAAAAAGGGCGGATTGTGGAAAAAGCGGATGTCTTCCAATTGTTCGATGAGCCGCAGCATCCCTACACGAAAAAATTGCTGCTGGCCAGACCTATGTTGCCGATGGAATACGAACGTGAAAAGCTGGTCATATAAACTAATTGGCCAATAAAGTGAGGTGAGGGACACGATGAATTTACTTGAAGTGGCAGGCGTGACGCATACATATGGCTCTTTCCGTCCTTTTCGCCGCAAAGAAAAAGCGGCGCCTGCCCTTTCCGATATATCCTTTTCTATCGGAGAAGGCATGTGCCTGGGGCTTCTCGGAACAAGCGGAGCCGGCAAAAGTACATTAGGGAAAGTGATCTTGGGTGTCGAAAAACCGACAAAAGGAACGGTTCTATTCCAAGGCCAAGATCTCTACACAATGGAGGCTGCCGCCCGAAAGCATTTTCGCAGAGACCTGCAAGTCGTTTTCCAGGACAGTTTTTCATCGGTGAATCCGAGAATGACGGCTGAAAAGATTATCAGTGAGCCACTGGAAAACTATGAGAGACTTTCTCCATCGGAACTGAAAAGGAGTGTGGCGCAATTATTGGAAGTTGTCGGATTGCATGCGGATGACATGAAAAAATATCCGATGCAATTCAGCGGCGGACAGCTTCAGCGGATCAACATTGCGAGAGCAATTGCCCTAAAGCCGAAAATGATCATTTTAGATGAACCCGTCAGCAGTCTCGATATGGTCACCCAGACAAATATCTTAACTTTATTGAACGAGTTAAAAGCTGAGTATGGCCTTTCATATTTGTTTATTACACACGACATCAGAGCAGCATACTCGGTTTCTGATGCGCTTGCAGTAATGGATAAGGGAAGAGTGGTCGAAATGGTTCAAGACAAGGATGAAATCTTTTCTTCACAGCAGCCTGTGGTGAAGAAATTGGTGTCTTCTATACTTCCTGAACATCCACGAAACCGGACGCTTTTAAACGGGGAAGTTTTTGTATAGTCAAGATGGGCTGATCCAAAACCATTAAGTAATGTGGTCAATGAAGTAGAACGCAAATTGAAGGATGTAGCGCTGCGAAAAAAAGACATAGCCAAAATAAGCCGCCGAAGAGAAACGATGTATGTTTCTCTTTGGCGGTTTTTGCGTTAACTTGGGGTAGGAAATAAAAGGAATTATTGGTAATCTAGAATAGCGAGAATTTCCAAAGATAAGCAGTGGATACTTTATGGAATCCAACACAATTAACGAAGGGAGCTTAATTTTTTGTTTTTAATGCAAAAGGAGGAACTTATGAAGCAACGCCTAGAACTTTCAATCATTTATTTTTTTGTACTAGGTTCTGTATCGATTTCCAGTATGGGCTTTATAAGCCAAACGGTACAGTCTGTATTTTTCGGAATCGGAATGTCCGCTTTATTCGTTATCGGAATCATGAACATCTATAAATATATCCAAAAAACTTCTGCAAGCAAGTAAGGGAGGCGCATCGAATGGAGATGCAATTTGGACTTTGAAGGAGGGACACTGAAATGGAAAGGTTCGAGATGAGTTTTAAGAACAAGCGGGTGCGGATCTGGTTTTCGGTGATTTTGCCAATAACTGTATTGGCAATTCTTTTATATATTTTTCTTCCTGCTGAGATGCAAATAGTTCCGACACTGCTCTTAATGGGCACGTTAGTCGTCTACTATGCCTGGGTTTTTATGAGCCAAAGGAAGAATAAAGGCTGAGTAAGAAATCGGAGTAGGGCCTAAATCTCTTGAATAGAAAGTGTGAGTTAAAGAAGAAACAAGCCGAAAGTATTTTTGATTTTCGCTATGGGAATAATTGCAGGTTTTATCATTTCGTATTTTTTTAGAATCTAAAAAAATAGTGTTTCTTGATAAGTGGAAAGGAAGAATGCATTGAAAAGAATAGAAGAACAATTTGGCATCTTGTTTTCCGCGGAGCAAAGCCCTTATTTTCAAGCGGAAGAAGAGCATCGAATGGTTATCCAGCATCAAGAATTAAAAGAAAGAGCGGGTTTTGTGCAGAGAACCACTACTTTCTTGTTTGAAGAGGATTCACGAATTGATATGACCTTTCTAAAATCCTATATGCCGTACGGTTTTAAGAAGCCCCGCTTCTTTGAGAAGCAGGCGTTGCACCAGGCATTTGTTATCCGAAATTGGAAAGAGGAATATATAGACAGGCAAGAATCCGAAGCAATCTTGCATTACGCCACGGTAAAGTCAGTTTCTTCAGAAGAAGTTTTTCAATATGTAAAAGGAATAATAAAAGGGAAGCAGCCCTCTTTGATCGCCTTCTATAATGACCGCTACATGCTTGAGGTGAACAGTGATGAAGTGGTGATCATTGCTAAAAATAAAGAAGACCTAACTGTGCTGAAGAAATTTTTGCAGAAGGAATGAAACTCATGGAAAATTATCAATTATGACGCACACCACTTATTATTTTGTTTACTTCAATACTAACTTCCTATCTTTTATGCAGGATAGAGGTAGAGAGTGTAATGAATTATGACAACAAAAAACACCGAAGCTGCCGGAACGGCGGCTTCGGTGTTTCCGAGTTGCTATTCTTTTCAAAGCCGAATCTGCTTAATTAAGCATAGAAGAATCGGTTGAGTCGGTTGTGCTTGTAGACGTTTTGCTGTTATCGCCTTCTTTAGAGCTTGATACTTTATCTTTCACTTGATTTGTTGCGTCTGTCGCTTTTTCTTTTGCCTGTGTTGCCAGTTCAGTCGCTTTCTCTTTTACTTGGGCGATTTTTCCGCTGCCGTCGCTTGAAGAATTGCTGCTGGCTAATTTATCTTTTACGGTTACTTGCAATTCTTTCCCGCTTTTTGGTGCCATTAAAAGGGCAAGGGTTGATCCGATTGCTGCTCCGCTTAAAAGACCTGCGAAGAATCCGCCGCCGGATTTGCCTTTTGCCGCGTTTGGCTGGCCGCTGATCTTGCCTGCTCGCTGAAGGCGTTCTTCCACTTCAGCCACAATTTCTTTGACGGAACTGCCGCTTACTTCTACAAGCGAGCCTTCAAAGCTAAGGTAATCATAGCTGTCTGAGTTGCGGGCAACGATTACGTCATAGCGGATAGCATCCGTTTTCTGATTGACCATATCGGCCTGGTATCCTTTTTTCTGCAAAGCTTTCTGAATGTCGGTAAATGGATGTTCTACTGCGATTCTTGGCATATTATCTACCTGCTTTCTATTAGAGTCATGACAGTCTTTTTCCCTCTTTCACCCTGTTCTTAAACATAAGGCGTATTTTAAGGTGAAAAAAGCTTGAAATCGATGAAAAAAAATATCCAAGTAAACGAATAAGAATGATAAAATTAAACGTTGACTTCCAGTAGTTTTAATATTATGATTACTTTCAACTTCATAAATCTTATCCAGAGAAGCCGAGGGACTGGCCCGTTGACGCTTCAGCAACCTCTGACATTTGTCAGAAAGGTGCTAATTCCAGCCAGGATTTTATTCTTGGGAGATAAGAGCGGGGCGGTAGCGATACATAACCTTCTTTTCTCTTTCCGGGAAAAGAAGGTTATTTCTTTTTGCCAAAATAACGCAACTAAAGGAGTGGGAAAGTATGACACGCAAACGGATTTATTTGAACGCTTTTGACATGAACTGCGCCGGCCACCAGTCGCCGGGGCTCTGGACACATCCGGAAGACCAGTCCCATCGGTACAAAGACAGTGAATATTGGATTGAGCTGGCGAAACTTTTGGAGAAAGGCAAGTTTGATGCTATTTTCCTTGCCGATGTCCTCGGTACATATGATGTCTACAACGGTTCAAGAGACGCTACCGTCCGGCAAGGAGCCCAGTCGCCGGTCAATGATCCTTTGCTCGTCGTGCCGCTCATGTCTGCCGTAACCAAACATTTAGGCTTCGGTGTCACGGCTTCTGTTACGCATGAGCATCCCTATACCTTTGCGCGCCGGATTTCAACACTTGACCATTTGACAAAAGGCCGGGTCGGCTGGAATATCGTGACTTCTTATTTGAAGAGCGCTGCGCTGAATATTGGGAAAGAAGATCAGATCAAGCACGATGAACGCTACGACATTGCCGAAGAGTATTTGGAAGTTTGCTATAAATTATGGGAGTCGAGCTGGGAAGATGATGCAGTTGTGGTAGACAAAGCGAGCGGCATCTACGCCGATCCCGGTAAAGTGCATGACATAAACCACGAAGGGAAATATTATAAAGTGCCGGGTGCACATTTAACGGAACCGTCGAAACAGCGGACGCCGGTGCTTTACCAGGCGGGGGCATCCAAGAAAGGCGTAGCGTTTGCCGGGAAGCATGCCGAATGCGTCTTTATCGGTCCGCCGAATATCGATATTGCCAGACAGACCGTCGATAAAATCCGGGCGGAAGTGGCAAATGCCGGCCGAAATCAAGAAGATGTGAAGATTCTGTCCTTAATTACACCGATTGTCGGCAAGACAGAAGAAGAAGCGCATGCCAAATATGAAGATTATAAGAGCCATATCAGCCATGAAGGGGCACTGGCTTTATTTGGTGGATGGACGGGCGTCGATTTGTCCGGCTACGCACCGGAGCAGCCGCTTGAATACATCGAAAACGATGCGATCCAATCCGCTTTAGAGAATTTCACAAAAATCCTCCCTGGCAGAAAACCGACCGTCAATGACATTAAGGAATATGTCGGCATCGGCGGACTGGGGCCATTTACGGTCGGTTCTCCGGAACAAGTGGCGGACACATTGGAACAATGGGTAGAGGAATCCGGCGTCGACGGCTTTAACATCGCCTATGCGGTTACGCCGGGGACATTTTCCGACTTTATCGAACTGGTCGTGCCAATCCTGCAGGAACGCGGCCTTGTCCAAAAAGAATACCAGGGCAGTTCTTTGAGGGATGCCTTGTTTGAAAAAGGAGACCATTTATTGCCGGCTCACACAGGCAAACAATACATGCGGATTCCAGCCTCGGTTGACAGCTAAATTCACTTGCGAAAAAGAAGGTGGAAAAGCTTGGTATTCAGCTTTTCCTCTCATTTTGTTTGTATCTATTCCCACGCGTTCATGGTTGATTTTGATACGTCTCGTTGATTTGATGGATGATCATGTGGAGCTGCAGTAAGTGCCGTCTTTATTCCAACACAAAAACCCCATTAGCGAAGCGGCAATCAACGTGAGAAAACCCCTCACAATTTATTTTGTGAGGGGTTTTCTTAGCGTTTATTTATAAAGCGTTCAGAATCAGTCCAATTGAAGAATAAATAATGACCGTAGAGAAAATCATCATCATGTGAACCAGGGAAAACAGGAACATTTTATTTGCCCAGACTTCAATTGTCATGCTGCGGGAGCCAAACAAGCTCAGTCCCAGCCAAATCAAGCCAAGAATCAGTGACATCAAAGTCAAGCCAAGGCTTAAAGGGAGGAACAAAAAGCTGGAGAGCACCAGCAGCACCAAGTAGATATTGCTTTGAAGATACGTGCGTTTTGCGCTTTTGACAACGGGAAGCATCGGAATGCTTGCTGCTGCGTAATCTTCTTTTTTGCGGATCGCAATGGCGTAAAAATGGGGCATTTGCCAGATTACCATGATCAAAAATAATGCCCAGCATGCCGGATGCCAGATGTCAGGAGCTACGGCAGCCCAGCCGATTAAAGGCGGGATGGCCCCTGAAATGCTGCCCACTTCGGTATTCCAGATGGTATGGCGCTTGGTCCACATCGTGTAGGGAATCACATAGAAAAAGACCCCTAGAAATCCAAGGAACGCCGCCAAGGGAGAGGCGAAATACAATAAGCCCAAACCGGCCAGCAATAACAAGACCGCCACTATAGCCACCCGTTTAATTGAAATGGTCCCGGTCACCGTTGGGCGTACTTTCGTGCGGGCCATCAAGGCATCAATGTCGCGGTCGTAGAGGTTGTTGAAGGCACCGGATGCTGCAATGATTGCTGCAGTTCCTGCAAATGCCAGCAAGATGTTCCCAATGTTATCGGTAAAGCTATATTGATAGGTGTACAATGCGAGCATCAATCCAGCGATCATCGGTATCAGATTCGACTTGATGATTCCTGTTTTGACGACTTGGGCCCATAATGTTTTCTTTGATTGTTTTGTCATTTAATCTCTAGCCTCTTTCATATCCACGAAGGCCACTGTAACTCAGATGATTGTTCGGATTCTTTAAATCTCATATGTGTACAATCAATTTCACGCAGTTCAGTAAGACGTCGTTCATACTCTTGCTTTCTGTATCCAACAACTAAGTATACATGAAATAACAGTTAAAGTTGGTTAAAACATATCGACAATTTCTAAAGAAGGCGTTCACTTTACTTTCTTTACTATTGCGACGATTCATTTCACACAAAAAAGCAGCGAATTAATTCGCTGCTTCTTGAGGGATTTGCTTTGGTGTTTTCCAGGCAAACGTCAAAGCAATGCCGATGGCAAGCGTGACTGTCGCAAAATAGAATGGATAGTTCAAATCGATATCGAAAAGGATCCCCCCGATAATTGGGCCAATAATGTTCCCGATGCTTGTGAACATCGAGTTCATGCCGCCGACAAAACCTTGTTCATTTCCGGCGATCCGGGACAGATAAGTCGTAACCGCCGGCCGCATCAAATCGAAACCGACAAACACCACCATCGTCACGAGCAAAATTGCCCAGTAGCTGGTCACATAAGTCAAGATCAGGACAAGAGCGGTAGAGACGATCAAACTGTAGCGGATCAAGCGGATTTCTCCCCACCAGCGCGTAAAGCGGTCGAAAAAGCCGACTTGCACGATGACTCCGACGATTGCACCAAGTGAAATGACGATGGCGATATCCTGCGGTGTGAAGCTGAATTTGTGGTCCACAAACAAAGCAAACAGCGACTCGAAAGATGCGAGTCCGAATGAGGAAATCAGGATGACCATAAAGGCGATAAAATACATGGGTGAGAAAATGCGGCCGAATCCCGTTTTCTGTTCACCGTATAAATTCTCTTCCTGTTTTTGGCGTTCCGGTTCTTTCAGCAGCACAAACGATAGGAACATCGCAAACAGCCCGAAGCCTGCCGCAAAGAAAAAGGGAAGGCGTGTGCCGATTTCTGCCAGAAACCCGCCGATGCCCGGCCCGATGATAAAACCCGTTGAAATGGCTGCTGACATATAGCCGAGCGCTTTCGGCCGTGTTTTGAGTGTCGTGATGTCTGCGATATAAGCGGTAACTGCCGGCATGATGAAGGCAGCACTGACGCCGCCAAGCAGGCGCGACACAAACAGCACTTCAACCGATTGCCCGAGGCCGAATAACAATTCGGACAAACTGAATACAAATAATCCCAGTACAATCAAAGGTTTACGGCCGTACTTGTCAACGGCTCGTCCGGCAAGCGGCGAAACGACCAGCTGCGCCAGCGCAAAAGCGGATACCATATAGCCGACAACCGTACCTGAAATATTCAATTCGTTCATGATGGTTGGAGTCACCGGGATGACCAATCCGATTCCTAAAAATGCGATAAATAAATTCAACAGCAAAATAGATAAAACCAATTTGTAATTCTTCATAAATAAACCTCTTTTACATTTTTTCAATTACTAAAATAAAGCTTTATGCGCGGACCAGGCCGCGCCAAAAAATCGGCCATACCGCTTCATACCGCTTCAGGTATGCAGCTTCGCCGCTGTACACCAGTTCTGTGATGGTCCCTTCAATGACGGTGATAAATGCCAAAGCACAGCTGGAGAAATCGTCGGAGTAAAGGATACCTTCACGGCGTTCGCGTTCTCTCATGACGCGGGTAAAGTGCCGGTGCATGCTGTCGAACAGGGGATTGATCAACTCGCCGATTTCTTTCTCGAGGCGGGCAGGAGGAAAGTACATCGTCCGGAGGATAAACTTCATATGGTCATTGCCTTCTAAGTCCTGGATAAACCATTTAAAATAACCGCGCAGCAAATTTTCGAGCGGCTCTTCTTTCATTTGCTTAAAGTAGCCGGCCAAATGGTTTCTTTCCCTTTCCAAGGCATAGGTCAATGCGGATAAAAACAACTCATCTTTGCCGGCGTAATGGGCATAGATCGAAGGTTTTTTGATGCCTACAGCTTCTGCAATTTTGCCAAGAGACGCGCCTTCGTATCCTTCGTTGGCAAACTGGACAAGCGCCGTTTGCAAAATTTCTTTTTTCATACGTTCACCTTCCTAACGGTCGTTAGTCTACTATCGCACAATAGGAGCTGAAGGTCAAAAGATTAAGCAGCACTTTCAGCAATAATATTTAGTCGATCTTATCCCCTAAATTTTTGTAATAATGAAACTCTCTGGCAGATTCTGCGTATACTAGAAAAAAGGGGCGTGGAAATATGCGGCTAAGGCAAATTCATAGAAAACTGCTTTTCATTTTATTGAACCTGTTATTTGCAATAGGAATGTTGGTTGGCTGTTCTCAAACTGGAACGAAAAATACCAATGAACAAGTGATCCATAAAGTACTCGAGCTCCAGTTCTCGGGACCGGATAAAGAATTCATGGATGCTATGTGGAATCTCGAAAACAAAAATATTGTTAATGGCACAGAAGAAAACGAGGTCTTTGACCGGTACGTTCGTGAGGTATATGGGGAGTATTTTACTGTAAGCGAACTAGAACCCTTCATGAGAGCATTTGGCACTCAGTATCCAAGTACAGCGCATTCAAATGACTATAAACTGGAATTGAAAGATGTTTCTATAGAACAAACTGAAGAGGCCGGAAACCGCTACGAGTTCATCGCACAGATCGGGTTTCAGAAATCTGGAGGCAAAGAGGAAACGGCAAAAGTAGAAGGCACCATTTTCTTCTCGACAAAAGAAGAAGGGAAAATTGGACGTTTCCAATATAGTAAGGACGAAAGTTTAATGGAAAGTTTAAGCCGGTAATGAATCGGCATTAATGGCAGGCAAGAAAAGAGCAGCATGTGATGATGAAGAATTTAAAGGGGGATAAAACGATGACAGAAAAGGATTCTGGTGTTTCTATCATTTACATGATTTTCGGCACGCTCGGCATGATCGTAGTAGCACTTGCAGGATTTAGTATGATTCAAGTGGAAGATAGTTCCACACGGATCATGATAATCTTGATTGGGATTATTGCTATTGTCAATTATGTTTATTATTTGGAACGTAAGGCAGGGATGAGCAACAGGGCTATTTGGGGACAGTCTGGCGTCCTGATTTCCTCCATTATTGGATATGCTTTTTGGATTCTTTAATACTTAGAAAACATTGGGAGGGACGAAACAGTGGAGATAACTAAAAGAATGAGCGATGCCATTTTCTTTTCCGGGATTTGTCTCTGCTGTTTAGGATTAACCTATGTTTTAGGGTATTCCCATCACGCTTTTTTTCGGCTTTCAGCTTTTTTCGGTTTTCCATTCATCGGGCTGGGGGTTTTGCTGAGTATCTTTACGACACCAAAATAGGCGGTTAAAAGGGAGGGAAAACAAATGAAGGACTATCTGGCAGGCGCCATCATCTCGCTGCTGCTCTTTTTTGTATTGATGTATGTAGGCCAGACAGTTTACCGGAATGTCATGCCGCTAAATGTAATCATTATGTTATTGGCGTTCCATGTGATTTTCTTCAAGCATTTACTGACGGAGAAACGGATTCTTCCTTATCTCTTTTTAATTATCCTTCTGGTTCCGGTCGTCTGCTTTTCGCTTCCTGCATTAACGTATCACGAAGCCCAACAGAAGATACTTAACAGTCACGATCTTGAAGAGCTGGAATCGATTCTCGTGCCGCTTGAAAACGATTCCTGGAATCCTTTTGCGGCAAGTTCGGCACATTTGTTTACCGGAAAGTCCGGATCTGAAGAAATCACCTTGCTGGTGAATACGATGACAGGCGAAATTATGCCAAGCACGCTGCCATATTAACGAAAGCTTTTCAGATAATGTGATAACTTCCGGCGTTTTCTTCTATAATAGAAATATAAACATTATGAAGTTGGCAATTAACTTTTAAGAATGGAGGGAGTTCAACATGAAAAATATTAAATATTTGGATTTACTGGCGCAAAAATATGACAGTGAAGAGAAAGTAGCCACTGAAATCATCAATCTTGAAGCCATTCTGGACCTCCCTAAAGGCACAGAGCATTTTGTCAGCGATTTGCACGGCGAGTACCAGGCATTCCAGCACGTGCTGCGCAACGGCTCCGGAAATGTGAAGGTGAAAATCCGCGACCTTTTTAAAGATGAAATGCAGGAAAAGGAATTGAACGAATTTGCGACCTTGGTTTATTACCCTGAAGAAAAATTGCAAATGATCAAAAGCCATTTCAGCACCAAAAAGGAATTGCAAGAGTGGTACATAGAAGTTATGGAACGGATGCTGAAGCTGATTTCCTACGCGTCTTCAAAATATACCCGTTCCAAAATACGAAAAGCCTTGCCGAAGCAGTTTGTCTTTATCATTGAAGAACTGCTGTATAAAACAGATGAGTTCACGAATAAGAAAGACTATTACGGAAAAATGCTGGAACAGATCATTTCCTTGGGCCAAGCGGATAAGCTGATCATCGGGCTAGCCTACACGACGCAGCGATTGGTCGTGGACCATCTGCATGTGGTGGGCGATATTTACGACCGGGGACCGGATCCGCATAAAATCGTGGATACGCTGATCGATTATCATTCGGTCGATATCCAATGGGGAAACCACGACGTGCTTTGGCTGGGAGCGTTTGCCGGCTCGAAGGTCTGCCTGGCGAATATCATCCGGATCTGTGCGCGCTACAATAATTTGGACATCATCGAAGACGTCTACGGCATCAATCTGCGTCCGCTTTTAAACCTGGCGGAGAAATACTACGACGACAATCCTGCTTTTCGCCCGAAGCGAATTTCCGGTGAACAATTGACCGAGCAGGAACAGCTGCAAATCACCAAAATTCATCAAGCTATTTCGATCATCCAATTCAAACTGGAAAGCCCGATTATCAAACGGCGTCCTTGTTTTGCGATGGAAGACCGTTTGCTGCTCGAGAAAGTCGATTATGAAGCCCGAACTGCCACATTGCACGGCATAACTTATAATCTGGAAAATACCTGTTTTAGTACGGTCAATCCGGATAAGCCAGATGAATTGCTGGAAGAAGAACAGCAAGTGATGGACAAATTATTGGTGGCGGTCCAGCACTCTGAAAAACTGGCGCGCCATATGAATTTCATCATGAAAAAAGGCAGCCTTTACTTAAAATACAACGGCAATCTGCTGATCCACGGCTGTATTCCGCTCGATGAGAACGGCAATATGGAAGGCATGGAGATTGAAGGGAAAAATTATGCAGGGCGGGAACTGCTCGATATTTTTGAGCATTACTTGCGCTATGCGTTCGCGCATCCGGAAGAAACCGATGACTTCGCGACCGATATGGTGTGGTATTTGTGGACCGGAGAGTATTCATCGCTGTTCGGCAAACGGGAAATGACCACGTTCGAACGCTACTTTATCAAAGAAAAAGAAACGCATAAAGAGCGGAAAAATCCTTACTACTATTTGCGTGAAGATGAAGAAGTATGCCGAAAAATGCTCGAGGAATTCGACTTGAACCCAGATCAGGGCCGCATCATCAATGGCCATACGCCGGTGAAAGAAATTGATGGTGAAAACCCCATCAAAGCGAATGGCAAGATGATCGTCATCGATGGCGGCTTCTCCAAAGCCTACCAATCGACTACGGGCATTGCCGGCTATACGCTGTTGTACAATTCCTACGGCATGCAGCTTGTAGCCCACCAGCTGTTCAATTCCAAAGATGAAGTGTTGAGCAATGAAACCGATGTATTGTCCGTCAAGCGTTTGGTTGATGAAGAACTAGAAAGAAAGAAAGTCCGGGAAACCAATATCGGCGAACAATTAATCCAGGAAATTTCTATTTTAAACAGCCTGCGGGAATACCGCTACATGAAATAACAACCCTCCAAAAACAAAAAAAGCGGAAGCCGCAATGATAGAAAATCTATCTTGGGGCTTCCGCTTTTAAATTGCCTGCATTTATTTTTCTAAAACTTGCAGGTTGTGGAATTTCATCGCATGAGCTATTTTGCTGTATACTTCGATTTCGCCGAAATTGATGCCTAACTGGATGGCCGTTTGGGCAATGACAGGGCTGATGCCGGCAATTGCCGTTTTGACGCCAATGATTTTCAAGCCTTCGATCAGCTGGAAAATTTGATGGGCTACCATGGTATCGATGATCGGAACACCGGACAAATCAATGAATAAACGCTCGGTGGAATTGTTATGGCATTGCTGCAACACTTTTTCAAACATGATTTGCGCGCGGTACGTATTGATTTCGCCGACCAATGGAAGCAAACCGATGTTTTTGGTCAGTAGGATGACCGGAGCGCTCATTTCAAGAATCATTTCCTGTTGCGCATTTAACCGGTTTTCTGCTGCTTTAGTGTTTTGAATCGTAAACTCCAAAATGATTTTATTGATCGTATTGACGACTGCTTTGTTCCACTCATTAACTTGTGCAGAGGAAATGTTTTCTTTCTGTGTCGCTGCAAATTCTTCAATATACTGCAAATATTGCTCCTGGGTTCTGAAAAATTCTTTCAAAACGGACTCAAGCGGCGTGGCTAAATGGCCCTCGTCTTTTGCGACCT
This sequence comes from Planococcus liqunii, assembly GCF_030413595.1. Lineage (NCBI taxonomy): Bacteria > Bacillati > Bacillota > Bacilli > Caryophanales > Caryophanaceae > Planococcus > Planococcus liqunii. The sequence continues at coordinate 1,875,238 of NZ_CP129238.1, forward strand.
GCTGTATCCATTCTTCAAACTGTTCTATGCAATCAACTGTATCTTTTGTAAACATTGCGCAAAAAAGTTCATGAAACTCATAATTTTGCTGCTTCATTTTTTCGATTGTTTCCGGATTGTTTGAGGAGTAGATGCCTCCGGCTTTTTTATCAAGGGTTTGATACCATTCTTCCGTCATTGCTTTATTTCTTTCACATAAAAAGTCGTGAAGTTTGTCATTTTTTAATGTCAGTTGTTCGTTCGGCATGATGTCTTGCTCCTTATTTAGCTAGAGTTGCTTGGCTTCATGTATTTATGATAAAGGAAAATCAGCATTTGTGCACTTCTTACTGCATTATTTTCAATAAGATTTACTTTTATTAGTAAAACTAGAAGCAGCATTGCCAAGAATTCCTTTTAGGCGCCTTATACCGCGAGCGCCCGTTTAGTTGGATTTAATGCAGCTGCACTTGAAGGTATGTAGATAATGCACTGATTTCCCGGTAAAAATAGGACCCCGAACAGCTGAAGGATTTCTTCGGCGGTTCGGGGTTCTGATTCGATTAAAGTAGATAACTGATCAACAAGCCGGCAGACAACAGGAAACCAAAAATCGTGTTGGTCATCGCAGTCGATTTCATGGCCAATTTCATAAACTGCGGTTCGGCTGCACCTTTCCGGAAACCTTGGATGGCCGACATCGGTTTTTTCAAGCTCAGAAACACGACCAAAGCCCATGGGCTGATATAGCCCAACAACACAATGGCTGCAATCCAAAGGTAAGCTACAGCAAAGGCGATTGCCAATCCAGTAACGGCTTTGTCTCTGCCCAGTAGGATTGGCAGCGTTTTTCTGCCGCCTTTTGTATCTTCCACGATATCCCGAATATTGTTCGACATGTTGATGGCGCCGACCAAGATGCCAACAGGGATGGAGATCAATAAACTTTCAAGGGTGATAAAGCCGGTTTGGATGAAGAACGCGATCAAGATAAAACCGGTTCCCATCGCCAGGCCTGAAAACAATTCGCCAAATGGTGTGTAGGCGATCGGCAAAGGGCCGCCTGTATACAAAAATCCGATGGCCATGCCGGCAAACCCGATAACCACGAGCCACCAGCTGCTGTTCATGCAAATGTACAATCCGATAAATGCAGCAAAAACATACAAAGAGACGGCTACGCTTAAAACATTTTTCGGTTTCAGCCCGTGGCGGACAATTCCGCCGCCAATGCCGACCGAATCCGCTGTATCCAAGCCGCGTTTAAAATCATAGTATTCGTTGAACAAATTCGTTGCAATCTGCAATGCCAAACATGCAACCATCATTGCCATAAATAGGAGCCAATCAATTTCCGTTACATAAAGGGCTGCTACTGTTCCCAAAATGACGGGTGCAAATGTCGCCGTCAACGTATGCGGGCGCGTCATTTTCCACATCAGTTTGGCGGGACTGATTTCCATTGTGTTTTCCATAATCATTTCTTTTCTCCCTGCATAATTTAATCGTAAAACCTGACAGAAGCATTTCTAGACTTCATCTTTACAATTCCTTATTATAGCAAATAAACGCTCTTTTTAATTCTTTGGTGTTTAATAAATTGCTGGAACAGGTGAAGTATATGGACGTTTGTTGAAAATCAGCCATTCTCACCAAAATTAAATGTACACCTGTTAATCGGCGGCAATAATGGCAAGGGATTGTCGATTAATCTTCGTTTCCCTAAAACTTCTTGCCTTTTGGATTTTTCAGCACACTGCCAATCCAGTCTTTCTTCTTTAAATAGTAGTAGAGAGCCCATGTAGACAGAAGAATGACAAGAATCGAAAATGGGTAGCCATATTTCCATGTGATCTCGGGCATAACCTCGAATCTCATGGCCCAAAGAGCTCCCCACGCAGCGATTGGGGAAAATAATACGGTGATAATCGTTAGGGTTTTGACAATTTCGTTTCCCCGATGCGAGGAAATAACCGTTTCCAGTTCCACCATCTCGCGCACTTCCTCGGCATATTCATTGATCAGCGTCCTGCACCGGTCGATTCGCTGGCTCGTGCGCAGGCAATGCCGGCTGGAAGCAATCTCTTCTCCGAAAGCTTCGCTTATGGCATCGCGAATTTCAGCAATCGGAATAATAAGGTTTCTCCATATGAGCACTTCATGGCGCCTGTCCATCAGTTGATCCAGCACCTGGTCATTATTTTTGGATTTTACACGCCATAGCAAATCGTGCATATCATTTTCAAGCGCATCAATGCCTTGAAGAAAGGAAGCGACGATTTCACCAAGAAAAATCATAAATCCTTCAATGGCATTTTCCGCTTTTTGCATTTTCTTAAACAGAATTGTGTCTGTCAAGTTGTATAAAAGGGAAAAGTCAATATCGTTTGTGATCAGCCTTTTATGAGAAAGTGAATATTGAAGGACAGTCTGTTCACTCTGGTCTTCGACATCCTGGTGGTAAATAACGGAGCCCCACATGACTTCTTCGTCTTGGTCGGTCGTTTCCATTTCCAGATTGCTATTGTGTTTTTCCTGAAGCGACTTTATCCAGTTCTTGTTCACATTGGGCATCCCATCAAGGGCCTCCATATCTTGTGTTGATTCAGGATCGATGTGTACCCATTCCCAGTGTCCGAAGTGAAATGTATTCTTTTTCAACATTTTTCCTCCTTGCTCTGCCAGTAAGTCGTTAAAAGGAAAGGAAAGATCCAATTTCCTTAAATAATAACCATATCATGATTCATTTAGGAAAGGGTTTGGAACCGTTCGTTTTCTTGTCAATTGCTTGTTCATTTACACTTCCAGTAGAATGGGAAGAAGAAAGGAAGTGCCCGATTATGGAAATGAAGATATTCATCGTGGAAGACGATGCAGCCATATTCCAGTCATTGAAAGAAGGTTTGGAAAAGTGGGGTATGCAAGTCGTCGGCCCCGCTAATTTCCAGGAAGTGCTCAGCACTTTCCTGAAAGAACAGCCGCAACTTGTAATTATGGATATCCAGTTGCCGGTTTATGACGGGTTTTACTGGTGCCGGGAGGTCCGGGCTGTCTCCAAAGTGCCGATTATTTTCCTGTCTTCCCGCGATCACCCGATGGATATGGTGATGGCGATGCAGATGGGCGCAGATGATTATGTCCAGAAGCCATTTAATTCAGATGTTTTGATGGCGAAAATCCAGGCGACTTTGCGCCGCGTATATTCCTACGGGGAAGAAGTGTCGACGGATGTAATCGAATGGAACGGCGCAGTGATTGATTTGAAACGCGGCATAATCCGGATGGGAGACAGCGAAGCGGAATTGACGAAAAACGAGTTTTTCATTTTGGCCGTATTGGTTGAGTCAAAAGATAAAATCGTTTCTCGTGATGAGCTGATACGCAAACTGTGGGATGATGAACGATTCGTCAACGACAATACATTGACGGTCAATGTAACCCGGCTTCGGCAAAAATTGGCTGAACTGGGCCTGGAAAATGCCATCATGACGAAAAAAGGGCTTGGCTATTTGGCAGTCACATTGTAGAACGGAGGGGTTTTTTGTTTTTCACGTATTTAAAGGATATGAAAAGCTGGCTCTTCTTTTTTCTGTTGGCGCTTCTGGCAGCCGACCTTCTGCTTTTCTTGGATCCGGGAATTGTGGTAAAAATTTCATCCTTGGTGTATCTCAATGCATTGATCTTGATTGCTTTTTCCATCTTTGTATTTTGGCGTTTCCAAAAAGAAACGGTTTTTATGCGGCAATTGGAAAAACTGGTAGACGAGACCGATTCCGATTGGCATGAAGCTTTGCCTGAAAGTGAGTTTGCACGGGACGAAATGATAAATGAACTTTTAAAAGATGCAGGGGTTGCTTTTTCAAAACGATTGAGTGACGTCCGTAGCAGTACTGTCGTGCAGGGGGAATATACGGCTGCCTGGGTCCATGAAGTGAAGGCGCCCCTTACAGCGATGAAGCTGTTGATTGATGCCAACCAGGACATTTCGGTGATGCGCCGAATCGATGCAGAATGGCTGCGCGTGTTCTTATTGGTTGACCAGCAATTATACATATCGCGATTGCCGACGCTGGAACAGGATTATGTGCTCGAATCAGTGCCGTTAAAAAGTATGGTAACGGCAGAAGTCCGGGAATTGATGTCCTGGTGCAGGGAAAAGAACATTGCTTTGGAACTGGATGGATTGGATAGGATCGTCGTAACAGACCTGAAATGGAGCCGTTTTGTTTTTCGGCAATTATTGACGAATGCAGTGAAGTACAGTCCGATGGATAGGACCATCACCGTGGAAGCGCATATGGCAAATACCGGCCAAACCATTTTGTCGGTGAAGGACGAAGGGCCAGGCATACCGGATCATGAAATGCCGCGCATTTTTGATAAAGGTTTTACTGGAGGCGCCGGCCGTATTCAAAACGCGGCCACAGGGCTGGGGCTGTATTTGGCAAAAACAGTGGCTGAAAAAATGGGCATCGCTTTATCGGCGTTCTCTGAAGAAAATCAAGGAACAAAAGTCGAAATGGCCTTCCCGCTGGAAAATGAATTTGAACGCATCCGCAAGTGACAACATTGTCACTTGCGGCTTCCTGTTTGTCATGTAAATCAAACGACCTGCAAATTATAAGGCAGTAAGATAGGGATATAAGTAAACAGGGAGGCAATTGTATGACAATGTTAAAAACCACTAAAACCGGTAAGACTCAAAAAGCGAAACAAACCGTGCTGCATGCACAGAATGTCCGGAAGTCTTTCGGCTCACGGGGCAATGTCCAGCAAGTTCTGAAAGGCATCGATTTGCATGTGGAAGAAGGCGAATTTGTCGGAATCATGGGGCCATCAGGGGCAGGCAAAACCACGCTATTGAATGTGCTGGCTACCATTGACCGGGCTACAGAAGGCACGATCTTAATTAGCGGGGCAGACATCTCGCGCATGAAAGACGCAAAATTGTCCGCGTTCCGGCGCGATCAGCTTGGATTCATCTTCCAGGATTATAATCTGCTCGATACATTGACCGTAAAAGAGAACATTTTGCTGCCGATATCGCTCGGCAAAATGAAGAAAAAAGAAGCGGAAGCGGAGTTCCAGTCGATTTCATCCATTTTAGGAATTACGGAATTGGCAGAAAAATACCCGCACGAAATTTCCGGCGGCCAAAAACAGCGGACTTCAGCTGCGCGCGCATTGATCAATAAACCGTCAATGGTGTTTGCTGATGAGCCAACTGGTGCCCTCGACTCCAAGTCGGCTTCTTCGCTGCTCGGTACATTGGCCGACGTTAACCAAAAACGCGAAGTCACGATTATGATGGTCACCCATGACCCGCTCGCCTCCAGCTACTGCAGTCGGGTTGTCTTTTTAAAAGATGGAAATATTTATTCCGAACTTTATAAAGGAAGCAAGTCGAGGCAAGCCTTCTTCCAGGAAATCATGAATGTCCAGGCTGTGCTCGGGGGTGACAGCGTTGACACTCTTTGATCTGGTCATCCGCAGCATGCGGAAAAACATCAAACATTATTACCTGTACTTTTTTGCGCTTATTTTAAGTGTGGTCTTGTATTTTGTGTTTGCCACCTTGCAATACGATTCAGCCATTCTGGAGCTAAGCGGAACGAGTATGGGCACCGCTTTTCAGGCAGCCGGGATTCTGCTGTTGTTTATCGCCGGAATTTTCGTGGTTTACGCCAATTCGATTTTCCTGAAAAGAAGAAGCCGTGAAATCGGGCTTTATCAGTTAATCGGCTTAACGAAACGGGTAGTAGCCAGGCTGCTGATTGTCGAAAACATTCTTCTCGGCGTCGGGGCTTTAATCATTGGAATTGCTGTAGGCCTACTCGTTTCCCGGGTGTTCCTGCTGCTGTTGATGAAGCTGATCGGCTACGAATCGTTTATCGAAGTGAGTTTTTCCATGGCAGCGGTGGTGCAGACAATCCTCGTGTTTATCGGCATTTTTGCATTAACAACGATTCAAATGATTGTGATGGTTTTTCGCAACACCTTGCTTTCTTTGTTCAACTCGGACAAAGCAGGCGAACATCCGAAAAAACCGAAAACGGGCGTGTCTGCCTTCTTTGGGGTATTCGGACTGCTACTAGTCGGTTTTGGCTACTGGCTGTCGGGACGCATGTTGAACGAACTGTTTTTCTTTAACATCCTGATTGTCTTGGCTGCGGTCATTGCAGGAACATATTTGCTGTTCCGCGTCACCATCAGCTGGCTATTGTTTAAAATCCGGAGCCGCAAAGAAGGCCACCTCGGTTTATTGAACAGTCTGTCGTTGGCGCCGCTCATGCACCGGTTAAAAGGGAACGCCAATTCACTGACGGTCATTACGATTCTGTCTGCGATGACGTTGACGATGGTCGCTTTTTCATATGCGATGTATTATGAAACCGAACGGGAAACCGATATCCGGATGCCGTTTGATTTTATGTTTGACAACAATGAGGCACAAGCAAATGAAATTATGGGCGAGATGAACCAAAAAGGGATCGGCTACCAGCACGGCAAGGTGGACATGCTGGTGGTGCCGACCATGTTCGAACAAGGTGTTTTCCCAGGGGAAAGTTTTGAACGGCCGACGGCAATTATCAGTGATAAGCAGCTGCAAGCAGCGGGTATCGATATCGCGGCTCCGAAAGACGGATCAGCCAGCTATCATGATGCATCTTCACTTTCCATGTTCGCAGATTCTGTCGATTTGCCAATTAAAATAGAAATCCAAGATGAAGACCGCACGACCGTCGAGATAACAAAGATGGGCGAACGCAATGTCGTCAATTGGTCCATCTTTTATGGCCAGCTCGTGGTCAGTGACGAGACTTATCAGTCACTGAAAAACAAATTGTCTGGAATGGAAGGCGCAAAGATAGAATACATCGACGGCTTTCACATTTTAGAGGAGAAAGACCAAAAAACCGCATCGGCCATTTTCCAGCAGCCGAAATACACTTCAAGTGGACCGCATGTGGATTATTATTCTTCTTATGAAGAATCGGTTCAGGACAATGGGTTGATGATTTTTATAGCCGGTTTCCTGGGGCTGGTGTTCCTGATTTCAACAGGAAGCATCTTGTATTTCAAGCAAATGACTGAAGCCGAACAGGAAAAGAAAAGCTATGCAACCCTGCGCCAGCTTGGGTTTACAGGAAAAGAAATCATGAAGGGCATTATCCGCAAGCAAGTGTTTGTCTTTGGCTTGCCGCTTGCCATCGGTCTGCTGCACTCCATCTTTGCGATGAAAGCTGCATCTTTCTTCTTCCAGTCGGATATCCTGATGCCGGCAACTCTGGCAATGGGGGTATATACACTGATCTATACGGCGTTTGCATTTTTGACAATCGGCTATTACCGCAAAACGGTAAATGCTGCTCTATAATATAAAGCACGAAAAGGACCTTTCCTTTCGTGCTTTTTTTATTCCATTATCATTTTTTTAATGTAATAATTAAGGAATTGGGTATAGAGAAATAGAAGGCACCTTATCACCAAGGTGATTAATAGCAATAAAACTGGAAAGGGAGCGATGTTGATGAAAGCAAAATTGAATTGGAACGGCGGAATGGCGTTTAGCGGAGAAACGGAATCGGGGCATCACGTGCTATTGGATGCCGGCGAAGAAAATGGCGGAGCCAATAAAGGCCCGCGTCCGACAGAAGTTCTTTTGAATGCGGCTGCTGTCTGCACCGGAATGGACATTGTCATGATTCTTGAGAAAATGCGATTCACCATTGACGGGTTCCATATTGAAATCGACGGCACGCGTGCTGAAAATCATCCGAGACGCTTTACTGAAATCGCCATTACTTATCATATTGACGGCGAGCTCCCGGAAGACAAAGTGGTCCGGGCCATTAAGTTGTCACGGGATACGTATTGTACCGTTGTCAATTCGTTGAATGCCGGCATACAGTATCATTATGTATTAAACGAGGAAGAGTCAAAAACCATCCATTAAAACAGGTTATACGGAAAAGCTATTCGATATGAATAATTGTTCTGCGGCAATGAAAATGGGCATGCTGCTTTTTATATTGATTTAGGCATCTTTGCAAATTTCAATCTTTGTGTTGACAGGCGGACCAGTTACAAAAATATTGACATCTAATATAGTCGCTGAAAAAAATAAAGCCGAATTGGTGCACATTAAAAGTGACACCAATTCGGCTTTTTATTTTTTGTTAGTTATTGAGAAAAGAATCTTCATAGTACGTTAAAAGCGTCTCCAAAGTAATAGGATCACTGTAAGTAGAAGCTTTCGTATTGATTTCAAACACTTGGCTGTTTTTCACGGCAGGGATGTTTTTCCAAAGTTCGGTTTCCGTAAACGAGTTGTCTACATCCGGGTTTTTGCTGAAGATGACATAGTCTCCAGCAAAGTCAGGAAGCACTTCAGAAGAGAACGTATAAACGCCCGATTCAAGTGCCAGTTCCTCTACTTTAGCAGGCATTTTCAAGCCCATACCCTGGTAAAGGATTTCTGTGCCGCGTGCGTAGTTGTCGCCGAACACGTAAAATTCTTTGTTTCCGCTTTCGATGACCGAAACTGTTGCATCTTCACCGATTTTCGCACGGATTTTCTCACCCGCTGCGGCTGTACGTTCCTGGAAGTCTGATACCCAGTCCGTCGCTTCTTTTTCTTTGTTCAGCAATTTGCCGATTTCAACTTGCTGTTCCAAGTAATCCAGTTTGCCCCAAGTGTAAACGACAGTCGGTGCAATTTCGCTTAATTTGTCGATATTTTTCATGTGGGAACCGGCAATAATCAAATCAGGCTCCAATTCAAGGACTTTTTCGAGGTTGTCTTCTGTGACGATCTCTGCATCTTTCAGTTTGTCTGCAAATAGGGGATTGGCATTCGTCCACTCATCGATTCCTACAATGTTACCTTCCAGTGCAAGCACGTTCGGGCCATTTGTCAAAGCGATGATTCGCTTAGGATCTTTCGGAACTTCTACAGGTCCGGTTTCAGACTCATATGTAATGGTTTCTGTGTCTTTTTCAGCCTCGGCTGATGAGCTTTTGTTTTCTTTTTCACTGCAGGCACCTAAGATTAGGACCAATAAAAGCAGGAATGGCAATAAAAATTTCTTCATCATGACATCTCCTTTTTGACAATGATAATCATTATCAATTATTGATAATATAGAAAAAATTCCTTGTTGTCAATAATCTTTTTAATCGAATGAAAAGCTTAGCGAATGAAAACAATCCCTTCCAAATAAAAAGGAAGGGATTGTTTGGATTACCTTATATGATGTTCAAGCGAATTGCAGATTAAACAGTGCCAGCTTCAAAAGATTCATCGCTGATTTCACCGACGATTTCTTCTAAAATATCTTCCATTGTTACGAGCCCTGCGGTTTTGCCGGCTTGATCCGTCACAACAGCCATGTGAATCCGGTTTTGCTGCATATAAGTCAGCACTTTTTGGATCGGCGTGTTTTCAGTGAATCGCGGCATTGCATGCAGGAAGGACTCCGCTTTTTGGGCCCTGCCGGCTGCCATGCTGGTCAACAGCTCTTTTGTATTGATGAAACCTGCTACATTGTTAATGTCGTTTCCTTCTGTTACGGGATAGCGGGTAAATTCATGGGCATCAATGACAGAAAAGAATTCTGATTGATCCAAGCTTTTATCAACTGTTATCATCTGGTTTTTGGGAACCATGATGTGTTTGACAATCCGCTCATCAAAATCAAAAATGTTCTTCAAGTACGTCAATTCGGTTTGATTGATTTCGCCGCTCTTGTAGCTTTCCGCCATGATCAACTTCAGCTCTTCTTCTGAATGGGCTTCTTCATGTCCAGCGGGTTCTACTCCAAAAAGTTTCAAGAATAGACGGGCAGAACCGTTCATCACCCATATAAAAGGGTTCATAATTTTACCGAACCAGTAAAGCGGCGGAGCAAGCAGCAAAGTCATTCGCTCCGCATATTGAATTGCCAAAGTCTTAGGCGCCAATTCTCCGATAACAACGTGAAGGAAAGTGACGATTCCAAGGGCGATTGCATAAGAAAGGGCGGTAGCTAATGCTTCCGGTACTGCGAAATATTCAAAAACGGGGTGCAGCATTTTTTCGACGGTCGGTTCCCCTAAAGCCCCAAGGATAAGTGCTGTCACTGTTATCCCCAACTGACAGGCAGAAAGGTAGTAATCCAGCTTATTTGCCACTTCTTTCGCGCGTATGGCTTTTTTATTGCCTTCTGAAATAAGTTGGTCGATCCGCGACATGCGCACCTTCAAAATTGCGAATTCGGCACCGACGAAGAATGCGGTCGCTAAGATCATTAAAGCGACCAGTATTAAGTTAATTGTTATTTGTCCGTCCAATACGGTTCCCCCGAAACGGGGGATTCACCTCCATTAAGTAGTTAAGCGAAAGATTAGTGGCTTCGATTTATTTGCGGTTTTGATGAAACATGACTTGTTTGATTTGCTGATTGTCCATTTCAGTGACTGTCCATAAACCGCTTTCTTCAGTCAGTGTTTCGCCTGTCTGCACTTCTCCAGCGGTTTTGTAATGAATCCAGCCCCCGATGGTATCAATATCATCGCTTTCCTCAAACTCCACGCCAAAGCGTTCTTCGAGATCTCTTAAAAGCATGCGGCCATTGATCAAATATTGATGGTCGCTGACTTGGCTAATTTCGGGCTGTTCATCGGCATCAAATTCATCGCGGATTTCTCCGACGATTTCTTCCAGTATGTCTTCAAGCGTAATCATGCCGGCTGTACCGCCGTATTCATCTGCAACAATCGCAATATGGACACGTGCTTGCTGCATTTTCAGCAAAGCATCCTGCAGACCGGTTTGTTCAAAAACTGTCGGCAATTCACGCACAAATTCCTGAAGCTGCCAAGGGCGTCCGGCGACGATGTGGGGAAGCATCTTTTTAGCGCTGACAAAACCGATAATGCGGTCCTTGTCGCCTTCTTCCGTTACCGGATAGCGCGTATAGTTATTTTCATCCAGTGTCTCCACAATTTCTTCAAGCGGCATATCTTTATCAAGTGTCACCAATTCGGTACGGGGAACCATGATGTCTTTAGCGGACCGTTCGTCGAATGTGAAGACGTTCTCCATATAAGACAATTCGGTTTCGTTGAGTTCGCCGCCCTCAAAGCTTTGTGCCATGACGATTTTCAGTTCGTCTTCTGAATAGGCTTGGTCATGTCCTGCCGGCTGGACGCCAAATGTTCTAAGCAATACACGCGCCGCTCCGTTGAGTGCCCAGATAAAAGGTTTCATGATTTTACCGAACCAATAAAGGGGAGGTGCAAGCAAAAGAGACATTTTTTCTGCATACTCGATGGCCAGTGTCTTGGGTGCCATCTCGCCAAGGACCACGTGCAAATACGTGACGAGCATGAACGCGATGGCATAGGAAGCTGCAGATGCGACAGCATCGGAAACCGCAAAATACTCAAAAATCGGATACATCAAACGCTCGACTGTCGGTTTTCCGAGTGCCCCGAGTCCAAGTGCCGTTACGGTGATTCCGAGCTGGCAGGCGGACAGGTAATAGTCCAGATCGCCTGCCACTTTCTTGGCCGTTATCGCTTTTTTATTGCCTTCTGCGATCAATTGATCAAGCCGGGACATCCGGATTTTTACGACCGCAAATTCCGATCCTACGAAAAAAGCGGTTAACGCAATTAAAATAACCAATAACCCTAAATTCAACAATGTAATTATGTCCACTAATTTTCCCTCGGTTCGAGGGATTCACCTCCGATAATAGTTACAGCAGCGCAAGGAGGGAAGCGATGGCAACCATCTTGCTTTCCAGTGCTTTGCTGATTTGGAACTTCACATGGCTTGGCGCATCTTTCAGCTGTTCTTCCAAGCGCGTAATGTTTCGCTGCAGGCATTCAAATTCTTCATAAACTTCTTCCACCAGCAATTCGGTTTGGGGATTTTCGTTTGTTTCAAGAACGTCTTTGATTTCTGAAATCGACATCCGCTGCTTTTTCAATAACTGAATTCGTTCAATTGTCTGCAAGGCAGACTCCGGGTACATCCGGTAATTGGTTTTCGTACGTTCTGCAGCAAGGAGGCCGCAATTCGTATAGTAATCAATTGTTCGCGTCGATACGCCGCTCAACTTCGCAAGTTCACCGATTTTCATTAAATCCTTCCCAATGCACACGCCTCCTTCTTCAAGTTAAAAAAATTTTATCACAAGGCATCAAAAACCATACAGTGATACGTTATGCTTTTTGCCTTTTTTAAAAGTTTCTTTAGGAAAATTGCCATAGTTCCGCCATTTTTTGCTTGAAAATAAGTTAGAACATTGTGTGTTCGATAAAAGGTGAAACATCTGGCGGCAAAGAACGTTGATATTAACAATGGATAAATTAAGGAGGGCTTATGGGAGAATTAGATTTAATCTTAATACTTAAAATGGTGATGATCGGAATCGTCCAAGGGTTTACGGAACCAATTCCGGTGTCATCAAGCGGGCACGTTATGATTGCGAGCGAAATACTCGGGCTCGGCGAACAGGGCTTCACTTTCGCGATATTGACAAACACGGCATCGCTATTGGCGATCATGTTCATTTACCGGAAAGATATTGCGCGTCTCGCAGTCAATTCAATCCAATACATAAGAACAAGAGAACAAACCTACAAAAGCGATTTCCTTTTTGTCTGCTATATTGTCATTGGCACAATTCCAGCGGGTGTCCTGGGTGTTCTATTGAGCGATTTTATTGCCGAAAGCGTCAGTATGACCACCATCGCTCTTATGTTGTTTGTGACAGGAATTGCGTTATTCCTGATACGCAATATGAAAGGGAAGAAAGACGAGTCAACCATGACGGCTAAAGATGCGATTCTTGTCGGGTTGGGACAGGCAGTCGCTTTGACACCTGGAATCAGCCGGTCCGGTGCAACCATCATCACGGCGATTGCAGTCGGCTTAAAGCAGGAAACGGCTTTGCGCTTTTCGTTTATGCTTTACATCCCGGTCAGCTTAGGCGGCGTGGTGCTTGGCTTTACGGATTTTCTGGATGAACCGGATAAAGCGGCTTTAGCGGTTCCTTATGCAGCAGCCTTTATCGCAACGCTGTTCATGTCCTATTTTGCGATGCGCTGGTTCATGGGCATCATGAAGCACGGGAAATTGATTTATTTCACGTATTACTGCTTTTTAGCAGGGACTTTGCTGCTGATCTTTTTTTAATAACATTTATACAAAAGGCATTTCCGAACAAATTCGGAAATGCCTTTTTGCGTGTGTAAATATTAAAATGAAATATCAAAAATAAACATTCTTTTGTTGGGTATTATATGCTAATATATGTAAGATATTTCATATTTAACGGGAGGAAATAATGGCCAATTCAAATATCCAATCGGATAGAGAAACCGTTTATTTTATTATCAGCTTGATTTTCAGTATTTTGATTTATGTATTGGCTATCGTATCGATCATCGGCATCGCAATTGCTTTAAGCGTATTGGCACTTATACTGTTTTCGAATGCCTTGATGCTCGGTTCGATTCGCGGAAACGGTATCCGGATCCACGAGCGCCAATTCCCGGACGTGTACGAAAATGTACAGGCCTTGTCCAAGGAAATGGGAATTAAAAACGTGCCGGATGTTTTTGTTATTCAGTCGGAAGGCGCTTTGAATGCATTTGCCACACGCTTTTTCGGTCGGAATATGGTCGTGCTGTATTCGGAAGTGTTTGAGTTGGCACGCGAACAAGGCATGGACGAGTTGAATTTCATCATCGCCCATGAGCTGGCGCATGTGAAGCGCCGCCATGTATGGAAAAATATTTTGATTTTGCCGGCCGGCTTTATTCCGTTTTTAAGCCAGGCGTATAGCCGCTCTTGTGAATATACGTGCGACCGCCATGCGGCTTATGCCATTCAAAACGTTGCGGCATCCAAACGTGCTCTGACTTTGCTCGGTGTCGGCAAGCAAATGTACACTGAAGTAAATGAAGAAGCCTATAGAGAGCAGATTGCGACTGAATCGAATAGTTTTGTTTGGCTCAGTGAAGTGCTGTCGTCGCATCCGCGATTGCCTAAGCGCATTCAGGCGCTTGAACAATTTGATAAAAGCGGCGTGCCTGTTTATACGCAAAGCCATGGCAAAATCGCTTTAGGAGCAGCTTTGATTTTCGGCGGCTTGCTCGGCGTATACATGTTAACTATCGCACTATTAACTGGCGGGGCAGTGGCTTATTCCCAGCTGATGCCGGACGCGCTGGAAGATCCGCTATTTGCAGATCCTTTTGCGGCAGAAGGAGAAACGCCATTAATGACAGCTGCTTCCTTGGGCGACCAGGCTGAAGTCGAAAGGCTGATTGCTGAAGGTGCTGACATTCAAGAGAAAGATTCGGACGGGGCAGATGCGCTGATGTATGCCGTTTATGCGGGAGATGCGGCCATCGCATCTTCCTTGCTTGAAGCAGGAGCCGATCCAAACTCTGCCGACATATATTCATCGGCGCTCGGCAATGCGGTTATGTACAGTGAATACGACACAGCAAAATTACTGGTGGAAAAAGGGGCTGACCCGACGCTTATCGGTCCGGATGGAATGGCCCCAATGGAGTTAGTAGGGGCCGCATCAGAAGCGGAATTTTTCGAAATGGTGAAATCCGAAAACTACTGATCGCTTTTTATAAAAGGATTTGAAACAGACAAACAGGAGGTGCTCTATGAGTGGCTCCTGTTTTTTTATAAACAGATTCTGGGTGAATAAAAGCCGGAAAGTAAGGTTTGAGGAGCGAACGCAGATAAATCTCTGGGATCGCAGATAAATAACGAGAATCGCAGATAAAGTTTCGGAAGCGCAGGAAACTGCAGCGCTGCTGTTGGAAAGGAAGGTGGGCTACACATGTACAATTACACGCTGCTGGAAAGATTCCTGTTTATGCCGCGCCGCTTTGACCTTTCAGATTTAATAAAGGAACTGGAAGGGAAAACCGTTTTAATCACAGGAGCTAGTTCCGGAATTGGCAGAGAGCTGGCTTTTTTATTCGGAAAAGCTCGGATGCACCTGATTTTAGTAGCGAGAAGGCAGGAAGAACTGCAGCACATCAAAGCGAAAATCGAAAAAGGGCCAGCTGCCGTCAGCATTTTTCCAGCGGACTTGCGGAATGAAGAAGAGATGGAAAGTTTGCTCGCATTTCTTCATGCCTTGCCAAACGGCTTGGATATCGTCATCAACAATGCCGGCCTCTCGATCAACCGGCCCATTTCAAAATCACTCGACCGGTACCATGATTTTACCCGCACCATGGCAATCAATTATTTTGCACCGGTGCAATTGCTGCTGTCGACCATTCCCTTGTTGGCAAAAAAGAAGGGTCATATTGTCAATGTTTCCACCATCAACACGTTGCTCTATCCTGTCCCGTACTGGGCTGCTTATCAGGCTTCCAAAGGCGCATTTAATATATGGCTCCGTTCTGCTGCACCGGAATTAAAAGTCCGGGGCATTTCCACTTCCAGCATTTATTTGCCGTTAGTGAAAACACCGATGATTGCGCCAACTGCAGCATATCTTGGGAAGCCGGCGATGTCGCCGGTGCATGTAGCAGAAATCATCGGACGCGCCATCTGCCATAACCGAAAAGTCTACAAGCCGTGGTGGCTGGGTCCAGGGGAATTGGCCTCATTGGTATTCAAGTGGCCTCTAGACATGCTTGTTTCACGCTCGGTAAAGAAAAAGGAGGCAGGAACCGTTGGCGAATAGCTTATTGAAACTGTTGTTCCATCTTCAGCTGCTGTCGCCTGCGAAGCTGTTCTTTTTCGCACGGGCCGCTCGGCGAAACGGCATCAATCTGATGCTTTTATTTTCACTTATTGGAAAAGAGGATCGCGTCAAAATAGCACTCTCCGACAGCCGGGAAATGCTCACATACTCGCAACTCCAAGAGCGATGTGAAAATCTCGCGGGTCAATTGAAAGCGCGTTACCGAATCGAAGCCGGCCAGAAAGTCGCTTTTTTCTGCCACAGCCACGCATCGTTGGTGCAAGCTTTGTTTGCCGCGTCCCGTTTGGGTGCGAGGCTTTATCTGCTGAACAGTTCGATGTCCAAAAGCCAATTCAACCGGATGCTGGAAGAACAGCAATTCGACTTCCTCATTTATGACGAAGAATTTACTGGCCTGGTTGAGGCCTCAAGCTACTGCAAGGAGAAGCTGTTAAGCTATCACGAAAGCAAGCCGGCAGTCAGTTTACTCGTGCAGGAGAAGCGGAATGAAAGAGAGGCTTTAAACCCGGTGTCCGGCAGCCAGATCGTTTTATTGACCGGTGGTACGACCGGAAAGCCGAAACAAGTGGTCCACCAGCCTTCAATTTTCACATTTCTTCAGCCGTTTTGTGCACTGCTCGACCGCTTGCAGCTTGCACACTATCAAACGGCCTTTATCGCCACCCCGCTTTACCACGGCTATGGCATCGCCATTTTACTGGCTCTTTTTGCACTTGGAAAGAAAGTGGCGATCCAGGATCATTTTGAAGCTGCTGCAGCCTGCAAACTGATCCAGGAACACCAGGTTGAAGTTGCCACAGTCGTTCCGTTGATGGTCCATCGAATGCTGGAGCACAATACAGAAGATTTGCGCTCTCTCAAGTGCATCGCCTCCGGCGGCTCGAAACTGAATCCGGTTTTGGTTGAGGAAGTAAAACAACGGCTGGGAAATGTCTTGTACAATTTATACGGGACGTCAGAAACAGGGCTTAACATGATTGCAACACCGGATGATCTCGCCTATAATCCGGATACGCTTGGCCGGCTGATCCGCGGCGGAAAGCTGCGGGTGATGGTGGACGGAAAAGAAACGGGAAATGAAGTGGCGGGAAAGTTTTTCCTCCGAAACAACTGGTCGATGAAAAACAAGGAAACTCGCTGGATTGATACGGGGGACTGCGGATACCGGGACCATCGGGGCTATTATTTTTTCTGCGGAAGAACCGATGACGTGATTGTTTGTGCCGGGAATAATATTCATCCACTGGAAGTCGAAACAGCGGCCACTGTCCATCCGCTTATAGATGATATTGCGGTAATTGGAATTGAAGACAAATACCGGGGACAACGGCTAAAAGCTTTTGTCCAGTGCTCTCCAGGATGTACACTGGACGAAAAAGAACTGATTGGGTGGCTTCGTACGCAACTGGCCGATTTTCAAGTGCCCCGGGAAATCGTCTTTGTGAAGGAACTTCCTTATACCTCGGTCGGCAAACTGGATCGGAAAAAGCTTCAAAGGGGGGAACTTCATTTGCTTGAGAGACGCCTATAAGTATAGATGGATTTATGAATGGCGGAAGGGAGAAGGAATATTTTGCTGAAAAAAGTGTATTCGATCGGGTCTGGGTTTTGTTTTCTGCTCATGATTTTGCCGCTCGCCCTTCCGTATTCTTCAGGTGGAGCCGACTGGTTTGATTTGCTTCTCTCGGTAAACTTTTATTTCCCCATGATGCTGGGAGCAGCCGGAATCGTACTGGGGCGGCTGGGTGTTAAAGGCAATGTGAGATTTTATCTGGTTTTATTGAACTCGCTAATTTTTGCCTTTTATATCTTCGTCACATTGGTCGCTATCTATGGATTTCAAGAGCCTTAAAATAATTTGACAGACCAAAACGGAACGGCGGGATTGAAAGACCGCCGTTCCGTTTTGGTTTGTCCTCTAAAAATTATTCGTCTTTCCTGAAGAAAGCCATCATATGAAGCGCCAAAGTACCGCCTATCGAGAAGCTGGCCATGAAGATCGAATCGCAGTGTTCACTCAGCCAGCTGAACACTTCCTCAGGAAAACTGGATCTCTTTTGCCTCTTTAAGTTCTGCGAAAGAACTTAACACATCGTTGTGATGGTCAATAATCTGTTTGGCAGTTAAGAGCTCCGAGTCCCATGTGCCGTGCCCATCCTTAGCCAAAGTTACTTTGTAGCCAAGGCTGTAAGCTCGTCGGCAAGTTGTGTCAATGCAATACTCGGTCTGGTTGCCGGCGAGAACGAGATGCTGAATGTTTTTCGCGTTTAAGGCATCTTGAAGCCCCGTCTTGTGAAACGAGTCCGGCGTTGTTTTTTGTATGACGGCTTCTCCGTTGAGCGGCTGAACAGACATATGGATTTGCCAATCGTGGTTGCCGGCAACTAAAGCCCTGTCATTGTGCTGGACAAAAATGACAGGGACATTTGCGGAACGTGCCCCTTCAATTAAATTCTTCAGGTTTTCAAGCAAGGCATCTTTGTTGTATACCGGATTGTCTTCAGCAAACATCTCGTTTTGAGCGTCTATAACGAGCAGCGCAGTATGGTCCATTCTGCTTCCCTCCAATTCACTTCTTCAATAGGATATTCGGCATTTTCAGGCAGAATCCTTTCTTTTGCTAAGCAAATGCCACGGGTTGCAAACTTAGGCAAAGACATTACAAGAAAGGGATTTTAGCTGTGCATAGCGAAAACTTAAAAAAGACTAAATTGACTATTGGAGGGATCGCTTTGCCCTTAAATGATTTTTTGCTTGAGTGT
Source organism: Planococcus liqunii (assembly GCF_030413595.1). Classification (NCBI taxonomy): domain Bacteria; kingdom Bacillati; phylum Bacillota; class Bacilli; order Caryophanales; family Caryophanaceae; genus Planococcus; species Planococcus liqunii. Next base: position 1,893,722 of record NZ_CP129238.1, read on the forward strand.
ATGAACTGGCCAGCCATAAAAGAAAAAATAGGTGCGGGAATGGACACCGTCATCATCTGTACAGCTTCGGTTGAACAGCACGGCTATCATTTGTCCGAACTGACGGATACGCTGATTGGCGAAGCAACCGGACTTTTAGTTGCTGAAAAATTAGGAAACGCTTTAATGGCTCCGGTGATCCGGCCTGGCCTATCTGAACACCACATCCCGATGGCCGGCAGTCTGACGCTGCGCCCTGAAGTTTACCGGGGTCTTCTTGAAGACTATGTCACCAGTTACCAGAACCATGGGTTCAAGAAGGTCGTGATTTTTTCATCCCATGGCGGAAATTTTAATGAAAACGAAAAGATTGTGCAAAGCCTGAAAAAGCGGCATCCGGATATGCAATTCAGTAGTGCATTGACCTTGATGGAACTGATGGGACTCATGGCGGAATTTGAGAAAAAGTATAACTTAGCAGAAGGCAGCTGCGGGCATGGCGGCGCGATGGAAACATCAGTCATGCTGCACATCGCTCCAGATCAGGTTGACATGGAAAAAGCGACACCTGGTTTTATTGGGAAAATGACCGAAGAAGTCTTAGCAAAATTATTTGAACACGGCATTGTCGGGCTTTCCGACGTGGGCATTATCGGCGACCCACGGCAAGCGGAAGCGGAGTGGGGCGAGTGGTTCCTGGAACTGATGTCCGATGAAATCGTCAAAGCTGTACAAAGGGATTTTAAAGGTTAACGACAAAACTGGAGGTTTTCAACTAAATACGCGTCTAAACCAGTTAAGTACGAAGGAATATTCTAAAGAATAAGGTGGAGAAGCAGTGAAAGTCACGTACAAAATGATTGACAAGCAATTAAGGCTACGGGGATTTTTGTACAATCTCTTATTAAAGAAATCCAGTGAAGAAAAATACATTAAATTTATGCATACCATCAAAAAGCAGACGGAAAACCGCAAAGGGCAAAAAGTCGATGGCCTGCATTTCTCGGAACAATGGATTACGCGCAAAGACGGATCAAAGCTCCGCATCTGCATTTATAAACCGCTCGATCCAGCTCAAAATGCTCCTGGGGTCCTTTGGCTGCATGGCGGCGGATATTCCCAGGGGATTCCGGAACTTTTTTCGGCAACTTACAAAAGGCTGATCCAAGCCCGCGACTGCGTCGTCATTGCACCGGATTACCGGTTGTCGATTGAAGCGCCGTACCCTGCGGCACTGGATGATTGTTATGCCGCGCTTCTGTGGATGAAAGACCATGCAGAAGAATTGGGACTTCGTAGCAATCAGCTGATTGTGGGCGGGGAAAGTGCAGGAGCGGGATTGACTGCCGCTTTGACTCTCCTTGCGAGAGACCGCGGGGAAGTGAACATCGCGTTTCAAATGCCGCTCTACCCCATGCTCGATGACCGCATGGCGACAGAGTCAGCAAAAGACAATAATGCACCCATTTGGAATTCTGACACAAACCGGTGGGCATGGAAGCTGTATCTGGGAGAATTATACGGCAAAGAAGTGCCGGTTTATGCGGCTGCTTCACGGGCGACAGATTACAGCAAGCTGCCGCCTACGGCCACATTCGTAGGAGACATTGAACCGTTCAAGGATGAAACTATTGAATATGTAAAAAATTTAGAGCAAGCCGGCGTGCCAGTCAGGTTCCAACTGTTTAAAGGCGGCTACCACGGATTTGATATCATCAATCCGAACGCAGAACTGAGCAAAAAGGCCACTGCCTTTTTCATCGAATCCTTTAATTACGCAGTGGACCATTATTTCGCTGAACAAAACCACCCGGTGAAAAGTGATGTGCATTTTTGAAAAAGTCTTACTCGGTGCACAACACGTACACTTCGGATTCAAGCCTTTTAACGATGCTGCAGAGGAGGAATAGCAACATACGGTTGTAAAAGGAAATTCCGTTTTGTGAACAGTACGGGGGTAACTTCAAAGAGAAAGGAGAGGCCATGGTGTGCACTAAGCCCATCTGGTGAAAATGAAGGAGGGAAATAATTGGTTATTGCTGTAGGAGAAACCATCATATTTGAACGCAATTTTTCGAAAAAAGATATCGAATTGTTTTCACAGATTTCCGGAGACGAAGGGATTCATCACCTTGAGCAGGATGAACAAGGGAGGCTGGTTGTACAGGGACTGCTGACAGCGACCTTACCGACAAAAATAGGCGGGGACCACAATGTGCTCGCCCGCCATATGAATTTTGAGTTTTTGCGGCCTGTATATACCGGAGACACAATTCGCTGTGAAGTAACCATCAGCCATTTTGAACAACAGGAAAAACGTGCCCGCATTACTGCCCCTTTTTCCTGCACCAACCAGCATGGAAAAGAAGTGCTGAAAGGGAGTTTCTCAGGTGTCATATTAAGACGTGACTAGTGGCAGCTTTTTAGGGTAAAGAAAAGGAATGCTTAAAGAAAGGAGGTAATTATTATTGCTTCCGAATGGTGGAATTCTATTGATTGGTGGTATACAATCAGCACTTTGTTTTTAATTGCTAATATTGTGCTGGCGTTTTTTGTTCTTTTTATTGAACGCAAAAAACCGTCTTCCAAGTGGGCTTGGGTTATGGTTTTGCTGTTCCTTCCCTTTTTGGGAATGCTGCTGTATTTATTGTTCGGGCAGCCCTATAGAAAAAACAAAAAGCGGCATGCGTCAGATGCTTCAATTTCAGATCTGCAAGCACTTACGGAACGGCAGCTGGCAGAAGTTGATGAAGGTTCTTTTAACTATTCTTCCGATGTTGCCGAAGACTGGCAGCACCTGATCCGAATGAATTTAAGAAGCGAAACCACTCCATTTTCACAAAACAACCGCCTTCAGATTTTCAGCGATGGCAAGCGGAAGTTTGAAGCTTTATTCAAGGACATTGAAGCCGCAAAAATCCATGTCCATCTGGAATACTATATCATCAACAATGATGATATCGGAAAACGCCTGCTTCAACTTCTGACGAAAAAAGCGGAGGAAGGCGTTCAAGTGTTGGTGCTGTATGATGACATTGGTTCAAAGTCGCTGCCCAGAAATTTTTTCGATGCATTTGAAAAGGCTGGCGGCAGAACAGCAGCTTCACTTCCCTCCAAATTGCCTTTTGGAAACCCGCGCGTCAATTACCGGAACCATAGAAAGATAGCTGTCATCGATGGGAAAGTAGGGTATAACGGCGGGTTTAATGTCGGCGACGAGTATTTGGGGAAAGTTGAAAAGTTTGGGTACTGGCGCGATTCACATCTCCGCATTGAAGGGGATGCGGTACATTCCCTCCAGCACTGGTTTATAAAAGACTGGAATGAAACTTCCAAGAAATATCCGCTTAAACAAGAAAAACATTATTTCCCACTGATAAACAATGAGAAAGGCGCGGGAATGCAAGTGGTGGTCAGCGGTCCGGATGAAGAAATTGATCAAATCAAAAACGGCTATTTGCGGATGATATCCCAGGCACGCAAATCGGTGTATATCCAGACGCCTTATTTAGTTCCGGATTTAGGGGTTCTAGATGCCCTGTTAACGGCCGCACTCAGCGGCATTGACGTCCGGATCATGATTCCGGATAAACCTGACCATATATTTGTGTACAGCGCAAGTTTGTCATTTGCCAGAGAACTAGCGATGGCGGGAGTGAAAATTTATGCCTATAGTAACGGATTTCTCCATGCAAAAACAGTAGTGGTTGATGGAAAAGTAGCTTCTGTTGGTTCAGCCAATATGGACGTCCGCAGTTTTACGTTGAATTACGAAGCGAATGTCTTCGTTTACGATGCTGAAACGGCAGAGGATATGGTCCGCCTATTTTTAAATGACAGCAAACTTTCCAAAGAACTCACTTCTGAATATTTTGAGCAGCTTTCGCTTTTCAAGCGTTTCAGGCTGCAGGTGGCTCAGTTGGTAGCACCGATTCTCTGAAAAAATCTCAGTCGATTTGAGTGATGGGACGGAGTGAAGTGATGATTGTTTTTAGCCTTGGCTTTTTATTTCAATCAGTGCTGGTTCTCGGCAGTTTGTCGGTGTTTGTTTACTTCTGGAAGAACAAAAAAAGCCAGCCGAAAACGAAATCTGTTCTAGCCGGTTCAGCTTTGGTTTTGATGATCAGTTTGTATTTTTTTGTGCTAAGTTCTTTGGACTTTATTCATCTGTTGTCCGGAAATGCTGAAACAGCAAAAGGCGAATGCATCTGGACACATTATGATGGCGGGAAAAATTCATGGGTAGAGTTCACTGTCGGCGGGCTTGCTCTCCAAACAGGAACAAATGATTTTCCAAAAATAGAAGAAGGCAGTTTTTCATGTGAAGCCAAATATCTGCCCTATACGAAAAAAGTGATTGAAATCCAGGTGCTCGACTGAGTTGGCAAGCAATCCGGTTCGCATGTTTGCGCTTAAAGGGCCAGCAGGAAGCGGTGCATTAAACAAAAGGAAGTGAGAAGCCAGTGGCAAGTCAGGGCATAAGCGCAGCCGATATGATGGCGCTCCCTAAACACATCGTATCTGCCGCAGCAATTGTATTGAATGAACAAGGCGAAATATTGCTGATCAAAGGTCCGCGAAGAGGCTGGGAAATACCGGGAGGGCAAGTGGAAGAGGGCGAATCATTAAAACAGGCCGTAATCCGCGAAACAAAAGAAGAGTCCGGCATTGACATAGAAGTGCTGAAATTTTGCGGTGTTTTTCAGAATGTCAGCGATTCTATATGCAATACGCTGTTTTTGGCTAAACCGATTGCAGGAACACCAACCCTGTCAGCGGAAAGTTTAGAAGTAGGATTTTTCCCAATTGAAACCGCATTAAAGATAGTTACCTGGAAAAATTTCAGCCAAAGAATTGAACATTGTTTAGATGAAAATGAACAGCCATTCTATATCGAGTTTTGAAGCACAGGAGGTTTGGTATATATTTTCAAGCAGCTATTGTTTTCCTTTCTATAAACTGGTAATATTTTTTATCATAAGTAGGAGGAAAGACATTGGTCAAATTACTTTATTTTATAACAACAATTACCATTTTAGCGCTTATTAACTTTATCTCATCTTATTATTTTCAATTTAGCTTTATCGATTTAGCATTGCCGGTCGGCGTTCTTGGCATTCTTGCAACTGCGCCTAACAATTTTTTAACTGATTTTTTTAATAGCCAGCCGTATATGGAAGTTGAACAGGAACGGCATGCGAAATTCGGCAAAGCACCTATCTATGCGTCTGCTGCTTATACGTTATATGCAGTTATCTTTATTTTCGTTTATTACCGTAGCTACTTTTTTTAATAATAAGTGCCGAATCAATAATGTGCTGGAAAATTTGTGTCGGATATAAAAAGCCGTATTATCTATTTAGCTGATCCAGCTAAATCCATTTAGTGTTCTACTTAGATACAGTTGATAAAATTTCATTTGACAAAAAATGGAGCGCCGATTATATTAAGAAAAAGATATTTTAAGTGCGATGACGAGGACATGAATTTTCCGGACGGTTGACAGAGAGGGAAGCAATGCTGAAAGCTTCCTAACTTGAACGGATCACTTTACCGCCTCTGAGCCGTACAGGTGTACTGAACAGTAGCCTGTGCCGCAGAAGCTGCGATAAAGCCGAAACAGAGCCATCAGCATTTGCCTGCAAACGCTGATGGGAAGCTGGGTGGAACCACGGGTCCAAAACACACTCGTCCCTTTATTGGGATGCGTGTGTTTTTTTATGCCATTGAATAAAGAATGCCATGACAAGGACACGGATTTCTCTTAACGGTTTACAGAGAAGGAAAGCAGAGCTGAAAGCTTCCTAACGCTGCAGAGAAAGTCACCCCCTTTGAGCAGTACCCGTGAACCACCAGTAGCGGATACCGCAGAAGCTGCGATAAAGCTGAAACAGAGCCGCCACCTTCCGTTAATGAAGTTGGCGGGAAGCTGGGTGGAACCGCGGGTTTAAAACACACTCGTCCCTATTTAGGGATGCGTGTGTTTTTTTATTCTAAAAAAGGGGTGTTCAGGATGAGCAGAAAAGAAGTGAAGGTTAAGTTTCCAAATGGTGGACAAAAGAGTTTCGAACAAGGGATATCGCTGAAGGAAGTTGCGGAATCTATCAGTTCCAGCATGAAAAAGAAATCGGTCGCAGCCATCGTAAACGGTTCAGCTATGGATCTTCAAAGAACGGTTGAAAGTGACGCAGAAATCAACTTTATTGACCTGCATTCACCAGAAGGCGTTGCAATTATGCGGCATTCGGCGTCCCATATTATGGCCCACGCTGTCAAAAGGCTTTACGGAGAAGTGAGTTTTGGTGTGGGGCCGGTGATTGACAACGGCTTTTACTGCGATTTTGACTTGCCGCAATCGCTGTCGGATCTGGACTTGGAAAAAATCGAAAAAGAGATGAAAAGGATTGTTTCGGAAAATGTGAAGATTGAACGGCAAGAAGTGCCACGGGAGGAAGCAGAAGAGATATTCAGAGAAGATCCATTGAAATTGGAATTGCTGGCTGATATTCCGCAAGAAGAAGCCATAACTGTGTACCGGCAAGGAGAGTTTGTTGATTTATGCCGAGGACCGCATTTGCCGTCCACACACTTTTTGAAAGCTTTTAAATTGACTCAGGTTTCCGGTGCATACTGGCGCGGAGACAGCAGCAACAAGATGCTGCAGCGGGTATATGGAGTGGCTTTTGCTGAACAGAGCGAAATGGACGCGTACTTCCTTGGACTGGAGGAAGCTCAGAAACGGAATCACCGCAGACTCGGAAGCGAATTGGAGCTGTTCATGTTTTCAGAAGAAGCGCCGGGCATGCCGTTCTATTTGCCGAATGGCCATGTGATCCGCAATGAGCTGGAGCAATTTTTGCGGGGGCTCCAGCAATTTTACGATTACCAGGAAGTCCGGACTCCCATCATGATGAATCGCCGGCTTTGGGAAAATTCAGGGCACTGGGACCACTACAAAGAAAACATGTATTTTTCCGAAGTAGATGACCAGGCGTTTGCGCTGAAGCCGATGAACTGCCCTGGCCATATGCTGATATTCAAGGACAAGCTCCGTTCCTACCGCGACCTGCCCATTCGGCTATCGGAGTTCGGCCAAGTCCACCGCCATGAGTTCAGCGGAGCTTTGAACGGCATGCTTCGCGTAAGCGCATTCTGCCAGGACGATGCCCATATTTTTGTAAGGCCGGACCAGATTGAATCCGAAATTACTGAAGCTCTAAAACTGATCGATGAAGTTTATTCTGCTTTCGGTTTCGAGTATGCCATCGAATTGTCCACTCGGCCGGAAAAGTACATGGGAGATGAAAAACTTTGGGATGAAGCGGAAGGGGCTTTGACAAACGTCTTAAACAAACAGGGCTATGACTACCGCATCAATGAAGGAGACGGTGCTTTTTATGGGCCGAAGATCGATATCCACATTAAAGATGCGCTGAACCGGAGCCATCAATGTGCGACAGTCCAATTGGACTACCAGATGCCGGAGAAGTTTGATTTATCTTATATGGATGCCCACAACCAAAAAATGCGGCCGATTGTCATTCACCGGGCTGTTTTTGGATCGGTTGACCGGTTCCTTGGCATTCTCATCGAGCATTTCGGCGGCGCATTCCCTGTCTGGCTCGCACCTGTCCAAGCGCAGATCATTGCGGTTTCCAACGAGCACCATCTGGAGTATGCAGAAGAAGTCCGGATGGCATTAAAGAAGGCCGGTATCCGGGTGAACCTGGATGGACGCAATGAAAAATTAGGATATAAAATGAGAGAGGCCCAAATGAAAAAAATTCCTTTCATCCTGGTTATTGGGGACAACGAAAAAGGAAGTGGGCAAGTAAACGTCCGCTCACATGGAAATATGGAATCAAGAGCAATGGCTGTCGAAGAATTCATTCAGCTAGTGGCGGCTTTAGCTGGATCAAAAAGCTTACACATGGAGCACGAGCAGCCTGAGTTTAGTTGATCATCAATTAATGATTTTTTACAAGCTGGATGCAACGATTCAAGAAGAGGATTTCCTTCAAAAAAAGATGGAAATCCTCCTTTTTCGAGGTTTATAATAAAAAAATAAGGGAATTCAGAATATTAAGAACATATGTTCTTCTGAGAGATTTTCAATATACATATTGCTGCGCCAATAGACCAATCGAATGGAGAAGGTGAGAATGTTGGAATCTGCAAAGCAGTTGCCCAGATCAGACTTCCTGGCCATTGAAGCAAAAGGTCTTGTGAAAATTTACGGAAAGCAGCGTGCCGTTGATGGAGTGGATTTAGCCATCCCTAAAGGAATGGTCTACGGATTTTTAGGGCCGAATGGTGCGGGAAAAACAACGACCATCCGCATGCTGGCCACTTTGTTAAAGCCGGACGCTGGAGTTGCCCATGTTCTTGGCCATGACCTCGGCAAGGACAACGATGAAATCAGAAGCCGCATCAGCTTGACCGGACAATACGCTTCAATCGATGAAGATTTAACGGGGATGGAAAACCTCACCATGATGGCAAAACTGATGGGCTACAGCCGCCGGGAAGCAAAGGCGCGGGCAAGTGAATTATTGAAAGCTTTTGGCTTGGAAGACGCGGCTAAACGCCAAGTGAAAAAGTATTCAGGAGGAATGCGCCGCCGCATTGATATTGCCGCCAGTATCGTCGTAACGCCCGATTTGCTGTTTCTCGATGAACCGACCAGCGGCTTGGATCCGAGAAGCCGCAACCAGGTGTGGGATATTGTCCGTATGCTTGTCGGGTCAGGAACAACGGTTCTGCTGACAACTCAATATTTAGAAGAAGCGGATCAGCTGGCGGACCGGATTGCCGTTATCAATAAAGGGAAGATCATCGCGGAAGGGACAAGCAGTGAATTGAAAGCCGCCGTAGGAAGCGGCACATTAAATATACAGCTAGCCCATCCGGAAGACCGTGTACGAGCAGCGAATCTGCTCCAACAAAAGATCTTAGCACCTGTACATCATTCCGGGGATTCCGCGTCGGTGACTGCCCAGATCAACGATCCAGCCCTTGTTGCGGAAGCCATAAGTGAACTGGCAAAAGAAGGAATAGCCATCAGTGACTTTTCTTTCGGCAGACCCAGTCTGGATGAAGTCTTTCTTTCCTTGACTGGGCATAGTGCTGAGGGAGAAGCGGATGCTGAGGAGGAGACATCATGACCGATTACATCGAACAAGATGCGTCAAGAACAGTTGAGTTTCCCTTGTCTGAAACCATTGCTTCGAGCAAACGTCCTGCTCGCCCTACCGTATTAGCGACCATTGGAGCTTTCGCCACTCGTGCATTGCTGCGCATCAAACATGTGCCGGAGCAGATGTTTGATGTTACGTTATTTCCGGTTATCTTTCTGCTAATGTTCACGTATTTGTTCGGCGGCGCCATTGCCGGTTCAACTGCTGAATACCTTCAATTCCTGCTGCCGGGGATTCTTGTCATGACCGTGTCGCAGATTACGATGTACACCGGCATTGATTTGAACAACGATATCCGTAAAGGCATTTTTGACCGCTTCCGCACCTTGCCGATCTGGCTGCCTGCTGCATTAATCGGGGCCTTGCTGGTTGATGTCATCCGCTATTCCATCGCTTCTATTATCATGATTGGCCTCGGCCTGCTGCTTGGGTTCCGGCCGGAAGGCGGATTTATCGGGGTGCTTGGGGCTCTTGCATTGATTCTCATTTTCTCATTCAGTTTTTCCTGGATTTGGACAGCTTTCGGATTGATAGTGCGCTCCGAAAAATCATTGATGATGCTCAGTTTTCTGGTCATGATGCCATTGACCTTTATCAGCAATGTCTTTGTAGACCCCTCCACTTTGCCGTCCTGGCTGCAAGGTTTTGTGAGCATCAATCCGATATCCATCCTCGCCACGGCGGTCCGTGGATTTATGCACGGTACGGTGACGGCCGAACAAATCATTTGGGTATTGGTTGTTTCGGTGATTCTGACTGCCATCTTTGCGCCGTTTACGATGTATCTGTATCGGAATAAAGAATAAGAAAGCAGGCGGCTATCCGGATTAAAGCAAGTATATGTAAGTTATTTAAGGAGCAAAAGCTCAGGCATGAGATTATGTCTGAGCTTTTTTATTTTCGCCACATATTAAAATAATTAAGGTTTGATCCTTAATATAGGATTGATTTTATGAAGGGATAAGCGTAAAATTCCAAAAGTAGTTAACTGAAAGTACTTTAATTAAAGTACTTTTATTAAAATTAAAACTCTTATCCGAAAGAAGGAAAACAAGAATGAAGTTTACACAGTTTTTAAAAACAAAAGGAGCCATTGCGTCCATCTTCATGGGAATCTTTTACGCAGTTGCCATGCTTGGCATTTTCATCCCCGGATATTCGGCTATTCCGAATAATATCGATCAATTGCCGATTGCCATGGTCAACGACGATGCCGGCGAATACGGCACAATAATTTCGGAACAGCTGACGGAAAAACTGCCATTTGAAGAAATCGAAACCGGGTTGACCAATAAACAGGCAACGGAACAATTGGAAAAAAATATGCTGGCATTGGTCATCCATATCCCTGAAACTTTTTCAGCTGATATGCAAAACGGGGAGACTTCTTCCAGCATTGATTTTACAACGAACGGGGCTAGCTCCACAGTCGTTTCGTCTACAATGACGTCAATTGTCAATCAGATCAACACACAATTAAGCAACCAATTATCGACTCAAACCGCACAAGGGGTCTTGATGAACTTGAACATCCCGGAAGCGCAGGCAACAGAGATGGCGGAAATGATTGAAACGGCTTATGCCGGCAATATGGTGACCATCAACGAAGTTCCGGCAGGCATGCACAATAATATGCTGCCGATGTTCTTGACGATGGCTGGCTACACCGGTGCGATGATCGGTGCGATGCAATTGGTTGCGGCTTTCCGAGAAAGCCGGGGCAAAGCAAGCAAGACGCGCCTATTCCTGTATGTTCAATTAACGGCCTTGTTAATTGCTGTGGTGTCTTCTGTAATAGGTGTTAGTGTCGCCTATCTGGTGAGCAGCCACGGAGCAGAAATGTTCGCAGGCCTCGCCGCGCAGCAAGTTTTGAATTATATGGTCTGCTTCAACTTCACAGCAATCACGATTTTCTTATTAGGTGAAGGCGGCATGGTTTTGAACTTGCCGATTCTCTTGATCCAAACACTGGCGAATGGAGCGACCATGCCTCGCGAAATGATGTATTTGCCGTATGAATGGATGAGCTACATCTCCCCAATGTATTATTCGGTACAGGCTTATATGGCCAACTTATACGGCAGTGTGAGCGCTGAGCCGTTCCAAGTGATGATGGCAACAATCGGCGCAGCAGCTTTAATCATCAACATCCTGATTGTGGCTTTGTTCCATAAGCCTGTTTCGATTGTAGAGACGGAAGCGCAGGCAGAGACTGTTCCAGCTTCGGCTGAAATCACTGCCTAAAACTGCTACAATGGGCTTAAGTCCCGCTGAAGGAGCAAACCTTATGTCCATCCAAATATATATTTTGAGCAAATTGATTGAAGGCAATAATTATCCGTATGAATTGAAACGACAGCTTTCGGAACCCATTCCATTTGATGTATTTACAGGGCTCACCGAAAGCAAGCTATACTATCATTTTGATTCGCTGGCGAAAAAAGGATTAATCGAGGTCGTGGAAATCGTCAAAGAAGATCATCGGCCCGACAAACAAGTATTTGCCATCACGGAAAAAGGCCGAAAAGAATTGCCTGAAAAAATATACAAGCTGTTCGAAAACACAACGGAGATCAACGAAATGATGGTCGGCCTTGTTAACTTGAAACATGTGGACCGTGACCGGATCGTTGACACTTTGGAAGAGAAGCTGCAAAAACATAATGAGAAATGGGAACTCATCAGAGAGTCTGCCAACCAGCTTAAAGTCGTTGACTCAAAACAAGGATTAGTTGACTTTATCTCCGACTATTCCTTAAGCAAAGCGAAACAAACCGAACAATGGTTAGAAGAATTGATCGAGCGGATACAGAATCATAAGATGTAACATGTGTAGACAAATTAAAAATCGCAACTAAAAAAGCCGGCTGATTTCAATGATCAGCCGGCTTTTTTAGTTTGAAGCAGTAAAATGAAAATCTTTATCTAAATAATGATATGTAAGATGCCAAATATTTTGAAATTTATTCCACATTTACCAGTATAATAAGAGTAAGACATTGGGATCGAATGAACAGCAGAAATAGGAAACTTTTGAATAAAAGGAGCGTGACATTGGATGAGCAAAAAATGGTCTTTGTTATTGTTGTTGCTTCTTTTGATTCCTGTTGGATTTGCAGCAAATCATTTCAATCAATATACAATAGAAGATACCGGAGCTGACATTGAGTCAGCTTTAATAGGATGGCAATCTAAAGGGAACAGCACTGAATTCCAACTAAAGCTCATAAGCACTGAACAGCTGGAAAACACAAACTCTAAAATTGTTTTATTCGAAACACCAGATGAAAATATCGGCTATGCCCATTTAATAAAAGGCTGGAACGGCAAATATAAAATCAACGTTTCCGGATGGGGAACAAATATGGTGTCCTATCATGACGTCAAAACGGATAAAGGAATGTACGGCGTCTTCATTGGGAAAAATCCAAAGGCCGAGATAAAGCAGATGACTGCAAAATTAAGCAAACAGGATTTCGATTTTTCTTCAGTGGTTCCGGAAGGCAAACAGTTTATCATTTACAAAAAGTTGCCGGCGAACCTTAAAGAAACGGACCTTCTGGAGATTTATCTTTACGATAAGAATGCGAAGGAAATTATCTCGTTGTTGAATTGAGGAACAGAACGGATTTAATACCGATGGATTGGAAGGAGTGGTTAGATGGGGTGGATGATTATTATCGTATTGGCTTATTTGCCGATTTTTTACCGGATCCACAAGCGGTTAGGTTTTCTTGAATCCGAAGTCGAAAGGCTGAAAAATGAGAAAGAACTGTAAGATAGACAAGTTAAACAAGATTCCGGCTCTCATTATAATGGCATGTAGAAGTATAGTATGAAAAACAAGGATTGCAACTAGCCTGGATCCTACCGAATATTCTTTGTTGTGTGAGGGTAGTAGCATCATCAAAACGATTATCCAATCGATTAGAGAAAGAAACAGAAATAGTTGACGCTGGAAAAAGGACATGGTATGATTATCTCGAATTAAAGATAAATTACAGCATTTACATGCGCCATTATTTTTTTAACTATATATCTCGAATTCGAGATAATGAACTTGATTAAAGGGAGAGAATAACATGAACGAAATTAAAGGGATTCATCACGTAACGGCCATTACTAGCAGCGCAGAAAAGAACTACGAATTTTTCACTTATATTTTGGGCATGCGATTAGTGAAAAAAACGGTTAACCAGGATGATATTCAGACCTACCATTTATTTTTTGCAGATGACAAAGGATCCGCTGGAACAGACATGACGTTCTTTGATTTCCCGGGCATTCCAAAAGGCGTGCACGGCACGAACGAAATCTACAAAATAGCTTTCCGCGTGCCGACGGACGAAGCCTTGGCATATTGGGTTAAACGCTTTGATAAATACGAAGTGAAACATAAAGGCATTCAGAAATTGTTTGGCAAGAAAACATTATCGTTTGTCGATTTTGACGATCAGCAATACATGCTCGTTTCTGATGAACTAAACGAAGGCGTCGCATCCGGCACTCCGTGGCAAAACGGCCCGGTGCCATTGGAATTTGCCATTACTGGACTTGGCCCGATCCATGTCCGGATTGCAGAATTCGACTACTTTAAAGAAGTGCTGGAAAAAGCGATGCTGATGCGTGAAACGGCAAAAGAAGGTTCGCTTCATCTATTCGAAGTGGGCGAAGGCGGAAACGGTGCTCAAGTGATCGTCGAGCATAACGTCATCCTGCCAGCCGGCCGCCAAGGTTTTGGCACTGTTCACCATGCAGCGTTCCGAGTAGCGGATACAGCTGTCTTGAAAGAATGGATCGACCGCATGGAAGGGTTCGGTTTTGGTACTTCCGGCTACGTGGACCGCTTCTTCTTTGAATCGCTTTATGCGCGTGTAGCAAATGGCGTCTTATTTGAATGGGCGACAGACGGCCCTGGTTTCATGGGAGACGAACCTTACGAAACAGTCGGCGAAAAATTATCGCTGCCGCCTTTTTTGGAGCCGAAACGCGAGCAAATCGAAAGCATGGTTCGCCCGATTGATACGGTACGCAGCACCCGCACGTTTGAAAAAGAATATTTATAAGCCGGCATAATTTATAAGATCGAAGCTCATTTGTTGAGCTTCGATCTTTTTATTTTTCATGTTATTTTTGCAAACATTAATTACAAACTCCGGTCAACGGGTAAAGGACATCTAATGGTCCAGTCGATACAGCTGTTTTTTAAAAATCCGGAGGTTGATGTTTATGTCCTATATGTATCTATTGCTTGCCATCATCGGCGAGTTATTCGGCTCATCGCTGTTAAAAGCTTCTGAAGGATTTACAAAGCTCGTGCCGACAATCAGCATGCTATTTGCATTCGTTTTTTCATTTTTCTTCCTATCTTTGGCGTTAAAAACAATCCCCCTCAATGCCGCCTATGCCATTTGGTCTGGACTTGGTATGGTTGCGACTACAGTAATATCCGTTTTAATCTGGAAAGAAAAAATCAACTTTGCCAGTGTCTCCGGCATTCTTCTCATCCTGGTCGGAGTGGTCATTTTAAGTTATTTTGGTCCAGGGCATAATGAAGCCAATCCTGAGCCGGATGTCGAAAAAAATAGCGGCGAATAAAATTAGCGGCCAGGCCAAGCACGTGTAAATATGCTTGGCCTTTTTTAGTTTAGTTTCCTTGAAAAAGAAATAGAAAAAATGAAAATCCCTATGCTTATCAGTGAAAAGATTGATATACTAAATTTTAGGTTAATGTGAAAATATTGGTAACTGATAGAATGATAAAAAGAGGTGAAAAAATGAAGATCATATTTCAAGCTTTCCTTGCCTCGACAACCCTCCATGCCATTTATTTTCTAACCACAATGGCGGTCGGCTATGTGAAAACTGCTCTTTATCGGCCGAATATGGTGGACGCATGGCAAAACGCCGACACCCTTCAAAGGGAAGTGGCATTTGGCTCAACCCAATCCCCCTGGTTTAACATCGTTACGTTTCTAAGCGTCGCTTTCGTCTGCTGGGGCATATTGTTTACCTGTAAAAAAATAAATGCCGGAACTAAACGGCCAGAAGTAAGAGAATGAGGAAAAGGTGTGGGATCATTGGAAAAAACACAAGTAATGGTTTACTTCTCTTTAACTGCAGATGACTTCCCGTGATCGAATTCGCCAGCCGTATCCAAGCGGACTTTGACATTGATTTATATGCAAATCCTTATGACGAAGAGCTCGACGAGTAAAAACCAGGCGGTGAATTTCATTGAACAGTACTCAAAATCATGGTTTCGAATTCCTTGGCTTTGTAGTTGCCCATGAACAGGACCTTGGCGAGTACCAGCCGCTTGCCGGTTCGTTTGCAGTTATAAAATGCAATGGGAAATACTTGATGTGCTTCAACAAGTGGCGCAAGCAATGGGAATTGCCAGCCGGCATCCGGGAAGGAAATGAGACGCCGCGGGAATGTGCCATCAGGGAACTTTATGAAGAAACGGGCCAAGAAGTCGATCAGCTGGAGTTTAAAGGAGTATTGAAACTGAGGAATAGCAAGACCGGCTCTATAAAAACCAATCCGGTTTATTATGCAGAGATTAAAGAGCTGCAGCCGTTCATCCAAAATAACGAAACAACAGAAATAAAACTGTGGGATTTAGAAGAGGAACTTGGCATAATCGATGAGATGGATCTAAAAATGTTAAATTGTCTTTCGGTGAGTTTTCATTAAGATAGAAGATCTCTACTATTAAATATATGGATATGAGGAGGCCGCTGGAATCACAGCAGTCTCCTTTCTTTTCATTTTAAGAAAATTCAGATTGTATTAATTTCCAACAACTGCTACCTTAACAGTAAGTAAATCTTACTGAAAAGAGGTTGTATTCATGGAAAAACAGATGAATGCCGCAGTTTTGCACCGTTTTGGCGGACCTGAAGAATTCCGGATGGAACAGGTTCCCCTGCCTGAAATCGCAGCAAACGAGGTGCTAATTAAACTCCAGTATTCAGCGGTCAGCAGTTGGGATGTGTTTGAACGAGAAGGTGGCTATGCAGAAATGCTTGGGCTGGAACCATCATTTCCGTATATCCTCGGTTCGGAAGGTGCTGGAACAGTGGAGGCTATAGGAAAAGATGTTGATGGATTCAAGAAAGGTGATTCAGTCTATACGGCTTCTTTTCTGAATGCGAACGGAGGGACCTACGCTGAATATGCGGCAGTGGGTGCGCAGTATGTTTCCCTCATCCCAAAATCGCTTGGGATGAGGGAAGCAAGTGCGATTTTAGGGGTTGGCTTAACAGCGCTTAGAGGTTTAGAAGATGTCCTGAACCTTCAAAAGGGCGGAACAATTTTGATCCTGGGTGCCAGCGGTGGAGTCGGCCACATGGCGGTGCAGCTTGCAAAAATGATGGGAGCAGAGGTAATTGCGGTTGCTTCGAGCGATGATGGCGTAAACTTGGTTCAGCAATTGGGAATTGAAAAAGTAGTAAATGGCCGCAGTGCAAATGCTTTGGAGCAAATAAAAGCACTTGTACCGAATGGAATCGATAATGCCTTATTTACTGCGGGAGGGAAACTGGCACAGGATCTTCTGGAACTTGTAAGGAATGAAGGGTGTGTAGCCTATCCGAATGGTGTCCAACTGGACGTCAATACTGCTGCAAATTTAAAAGTTAGCTCCTATAACGGCGAGCCGGAAGGAGAAATCATCGCCCGTTTAAATCACTATATTGAATCAAAAGCATTAACGGTACACATTGCGAAAGAGTTTCAACTGGAAGAAATCCAAGCAGCCCATGAAGCTCTTGCAGACCATTATTCAGGAAAGCTGATAGTGGGGATAGACCATGAATGAGTGAATGAGTGAATAAACAAACAATGAATAGGCGAGTGTTAACTTATTCAGTTGGAGTTAACGCTGCTTTAAGCATTTCTTTTGATGAATAAAACGATTGAGCTTTCGTTTTCGTTCGATTGAATGTAATTGAATATTCAAGAGGGTTATTCGTTTGTTGTGTTAAGGTTTGAATAAAGCAAATCTTATCCATTTGTTTGAGAATATATTCATTTGATGCTTTATTCATCTTATTTATTGTTTAGTGATTTCCAAAATCAAAATCCTAAAGGAGTCAAATGAGAATGGGGGAAGCGGCAAAAAGCGTCCTGTTTGAAATTGAACGCATAAACATCATGAACGAAAAATCATGTTGGGAAGAATTTGAATTGCCGTACCGCCTGAACATGAATGTCATTTCGGCTTTATTTGGTCGTCGACCGGAGCACCATGTTCGATACGCTGAAGAGATTGAAGGCCTGGATCCCGATCGACGGCATCTACGATCTGGGCGAAGGGCCGCGTATGCCTGAACGAAAGCATCAATGGGCTGACGAACTTTCAAAGTGCATGACATGCGGCGTTTGTTTGGAAGTATGCCCGAATGTGAATGACAAATCTGAATTTATCGGAGCGGCTCCGATTTCTCAGGTGCGCCTGATGAATGCCCACCCGACAGGGGCCATGAACAAAGATGAGCGGTTGAATTTGCTGATGGGTCCAGGCGGCATCCAACAATGCGGGATGGCGCAAAACTGCGTGGAATCCTGTCCAAAAGCCATTCCGTTGAAGACATCCATTGCAGCTATGAACCGCGACAAACCGTTCAGATGTTCAGGAATTTCTTCGGCAGCGATAATATGGTTAGGGAGGGAAAGTAAAGGGATATTGGTAAGGCAGCGAAAGCCAGCAGATTCACCCCATTACCACCAGATTCTTTAAAACAAACCAGGGCTGATTTTTAATTTGATCAGCCCTGGTTTGTTTTGATAAGGAATCCAATAATTTTTTAGCCAGCATCGCATAGCCATCTAGTTGCTTAAGTGAAAGAATGGATTGCGAAGGGCTGTTATTGACGGAAGTCCGAGAGAAGCGGTATCCTTATTTTCAATCAGTAAAGGAATAATATGCATTGAAAAAAAGGATCTGTTTTCATTGTCAGCAATTGTGAAATAGGAAGCAGTTTTTGAAAGAAGGGGGGTGGCAGTTTAAATGAGTAAAATAATGCTAATGCTGTCGGCTGCATTGCTTCTTTCAGCCTGCGGAGAAACTACAGCCGACAGCAGCAAAGAACTGCTCATATCTTCTGCATCCAGTTTGACCGATGTAATGCTTTCCGCTGAAAAAGCGTTTAACCAAACGCATCCTGATGTGGAAGTGGCCTTTAATTTTGGATCCTCCAGCAAGCTTCGGAACCAGATTGAGCAAGGCGCGCCGGTGGATCTTTTTTTATCAGCGAGTGCTCAAGATGTGGAAATGCTGAAGAAGGACGGACTGGTTCAGGAACAGACTATCCAAAATTTCGCTGAAAACCGGCTGGTATTGGCGTCAGTTGACCAAATAGAAGAAACCGACCCTGTACAGATGCTGAAGCATTCAAGCGGAGTGGTGGCGGTTGGAGAACCGGAAAGCGTACCTGTTGGTTTTTATACCAAAGAAGTGCTTAGCAGGATGGGCATATGGAATGCTTTGGCGGGCAAGTTGATTTTTGCAAAAGATGCACGCCAGGTACTGAGTTATATTGAAAGCGGCAATGCGGAAATGGGTGTTATCTATTCATCCGACGCTGCACGTTCACCAAACCTCCAAACAGCCATCGAACTGCCGCTGGATGGACTCGAAATCGTTTACCCTGCTGCCATCATGGAAGGAACAAACAACAAAGAAGCCGCGAAAGCTTTTGTGGAATTCTTGATGAGTGAAGAAGGGCAAGAACTGCTGGAGGAATACGGTTTTGTGCCAGTTGAAGGAGCGCAGCCGGATGCCTGATGATTTATCGCCTTTTTGGCTATCGTTAAAAGTAGCTTCCATTTCCACTTTTTTTGTATTTATCGTCAGCCTTTTGCTTGCCCGCTTTATGGCAAGAAAAAACTTCTTTGGCAGAAGTTTTGTTGAAGCCTTCATTCTTTTGCCGCTTGTTTTGCCTCCAACGGTCATCGGCTTTGGCTTGATTTACTTATTCGGTATGAACGGTCCGCTTGGCAGCCTTTTGGAAGAATGGTTCGGCATTCGCATTGTGTTCACTTGGGTAGGCGCGGTCATTGCGTCCTTTGTCGTGTCCTTGCCGTTGATGTATCAAAGTACACTCGCCGCTTTTGAAAAAGTGGATCCTCGCTGGGAAAATGTCGCACGGACAATGGGCATATCCGAATGGCGCATTTTTCGGACCATCACGTTCCCGCTTGCCTGGCCAGGCATTTTTGCCGGGCTGATTCTGTCTTTTGCAAGAGGAATCGGCGAGTTTGGGGCGACATTGATGATTGCCGGTTATATTCCCGGGCAGACCGAAACGGTGCCGCTCGCCATCTATTTTGCTTATGAGGCAGGGCAAATGGAAAAAGCCGCTTTCTGGGTGCTGACGATTTCAGCATTGGGAATGGCCGTTATGTCCTGGTTGAATTACTGGCGAAAAAAGAATGAAGTCCGGCTAGGGAGGGAGTAGCAGTCATGCTGAAAGTGAATGTCCGCAAGCAATTGGAACAGTTCGAACTGAATGCGGATTTTGAACTGAATCAAGAAATATTGGCGTTGATCGGTTCTTCAGGCTCTGGAAAAACCACTTTGCTGAACTGCATTGCCGGCATTGTCCAGCCGGATCAGGGAGAAATTTCTTTGAATGGACAAGCCTTTTACCGAAAAGGGCAAAAGCCGCTAAAGATCCAAAAGCGGAAAGTTGGATATTTGTTCCAGGATTATGCCTTGTTTCCGCATTTTACGGTAGAGAAAAACATCCTTTTCAGTTTGGACAGAAACGCTGATTTGTCCCATGTAAATGAATTGACCCGAATATTAGGAATCCAGAAATTGCTGCTAAAATATCCGCATCAAATATCCGGCGGCGAAAAACAGCGAGTGGCATTGGCGCGTGCGCTTGCCACTAAACCGGACATCCTGCTTTTGGATGAGCCATTTTCTGCTCTGGATGACGCGACGCGAAGCCGTTGCCACGACGAACTTCTGCGAATCCACGAACTTTGGAAGATTCCAGTAATCCTGGTGACACACCGTATTGCTGATGCAGAAGAACTCGCCCATCGCATCGTCCGGATCGAAAAAGGCGTGATGAGTGAACAAGAATCGAAACAAGCATCCTTTCTTTAAGAAGGATGCTTGTTTTTTATATTTAGGAAGACTTGTTAACTGATTGAATATTATGATTTGATTTGCTGCTTTCCTTTCTTTTACTGCCGCTTTTTATTAAGATGGAAATAAGACGTGAGCAGCAATCGCTTTTTCAAAAAAATGAAATGTTAAACTACGACGAGTTCAGAAAAGAGGTGGCTGCAAGTGGAAGACCGCTATTCCCGGCAACGATTATTTAAACCGATCGGAACGACGGGACAGAAAAATCTCAGTAAAGCAAGGGTTGCAGTCATCGGCTGCGGGGCACTTGGATCGGCCATTGCAGAAACCTTAACAAGAGCAGGCGTTGGCGAAATCCATTTGGTGGATCGTGATTATGTAGAACTGTCCAATTTGCAGCGGCAGCAGCTTTTCACTGAAGAAGACGCCAAGCAGATGACGCCAAAAGTGGTCGCTGCTGAAAAAAGGCTAAAAGCGATTCGGAGCGACGTTCGCCTGATGACATATATGGAACATTTGGATGGACGGTTAATGGAAAAATTGGCCAAGGTTTGTACATTGATCATGGACGCAACCGATAATTTCGAAACACGGCTCATCATCAACGATGCTTCGGCCAAATACCGGATTCCCTGGATTTACGGGGCATGTGTCGGAAGCACCGGCGTTGTTTTTCCGTTTGTGCCTGGCGAGACCCCTTGTTTTCGCTGCTTGCTTCCGGTATTGCCGGCCGTCAACCAAACTTGTGATACGGTCGGCATCATCCCGCCGGCAGTCCAAGTAACAGCCGCCCTCCAATGTACAGAAGCTTTGAAATGGCTGAGTGGAAACCCGGATGCGCTGCGAAAAAAAGTCCATCACTTTGATTTGTGGGACTCTAATCAACACGATATCGGCATTTCACGCATAAAAAATCCCGAATGTGCAACTTGCGGAAAAGAGCCGGTCTTTCCGGCACTTGAAGCAAGAAGCCAAGGGTCTTACGCGGTTTTATGCGGCAGGGACGCCGTGCAGGTATTGCCGGATCCAAGCCGGCTGATTTCATTGGCTGATGCTGAAAAAATCGGCCAGCAAGCAGATGGCACTGTAAAAAGTACACCGTTTTTTGTGGAATTGAACGTGCACGGCAAAAGGGCCGTCCTGTTTAAAGACGGCCGCTTGCTGATCCACGGCATCCGGAATGTTGCCGAAGGACGCAAATTTTATCATCAGTTGTTTGGGTGAAGGAGAAAAGGAGAATGGGAATGTCGGAATTATTTGAGCTGAATCAGAAAATCCGCATTGCTGTCTTGACGGTCAGCGATACCCGCACAGCTGAAACCGATACCGGTGGGGCGTTGGTCAAAACGATGGCTGACGCAAACGGCATCGAAGTGGCCGGCTACCGGATTGTAAAAGATGATGCAGCGGAAATTAAACGAGCTGTGGCGGAGTGGCTGGAAAAAGCAGAACTGAATGCCATTATTTCAACAGGCGGCACGGGCATCGCCAAACGTGATGTATCGATTGAAGCGATCGAACCGCTATTCGAAAAACAAATCCCTGGTTTCGGCGAATTGTTCCGTTTTTTAAGTTTCTCGGAAGACATCGGCACTAGAGCCCTCTTAAGCCGCGCTTCGGCAGGCGTGGCTTCAGATACAGCCATTTTTGTCCTGCCGGGTTCGCTCGGTGCGGTGAAGCTGGCGATGGAGCGGCTGGTGTTGCCGGAACTCGCCCATATCACATTTGAACTGGGCAAACACCGTCAAGCGCGTTCGTAATCGCCCGACTTGCCGCCGGTTTTCTCAAGCAGCATCGTCGGTCCGATGACCATTTCCTTGCCGGCTGCTTTGCACATATCGTAAATGGTGAGGGCAGCGGCAGAGGCGGCAGTCAACGCTTCCATTTCAACGCCGGTCGGGCCTTTCGTTTTAACCGTTGCAACTAGAAGCACTTCATAATGGTCTACTGCCTCATCGACATTCCATTCAAATTGAATGTCGACACCGCTCAGTGCGAGCGGGTGGCACATCGGGATGATTTGTGCGGTGTTTTTGGCCGCCATGATGCCGGCAATCTGTGCCACTGCAAACACGTCGCCTTTTTTATTGGTGCCGTCTTTGATTTGCTGGTAAATGGCTTTGTTCAGAAGGACAGCCGTTTTAGCGCGTGCCGTCCGGACGGTGTCGGTTTTCTCCGAGACGTCGACCATTTTGGCCCGCCCCTGTTCGTTAAAGTGTGTCAGTTCAGACATGTTAAACACCCTTTCTGTCTAGTTAAAAATAGTATATCAGGAATAACCGAGGAGTAGATATAGATGGTGGAACACCGAAAGCCGATTCCGGTTTCAGAAGCTGTACAAAAAGTGATTAACCAAGCGCGCCTGTTAGAGAGTGAAACAGTGCCGCTTGGACAAAGCTACAACCGTATACTCGCAGAATCAATCGTCGCAGGACACCCGGTACCGCCTTTTGACCGCTCGCCGTATGACGGGTTTGCCATCATTTCGAAAAGTTCAGCCGGTGCTTCCGGCGACAACCGCATCCGTTTCGACATCGTCGACCATATCGGCGCGGGGGCGGTTTCGGAAAAGACGCTGTCTGGCAATCAAGCGGTCCGGATCATGACCGGAGCGCCGCTTCCTGAAAATGCAGATGCGGTCGTCATGTTTGAGCAGACGGTGGAATCGGGCGGATCTTTTACCATCCGCAAGCCGTTTGAACCGCTGGAAAATGTATCGCTCAAAGGCGAAGACGTCAAACAGGGAGAAACGGTCATCGAAGGCGGAAATTTAATCCATCCCGGAACCGTCGCCTTGCTGGCAACATTCGGCTACGCAACGGTCCTTGTTGCTAAGCACCCAATTGTCGGCATACTTTCTACTGGAACCGAATTGCTAGACGTGTCCGAGCCGCTCGTTCCCGGAAAAATCCGCAACAGCAACGGCCCGATGATTACAGCGCAACTGGCCCGCATGGGAGTTCCCTGCAAAACCTACGGCTTGTCGGTGGACAATTTGGACGAGAGTTTTGACATTGTAAAAAGAGCCGCTGAAGAAACGGATTGCCTGATTACCACCGGCGGCGTATCGGTCGGCGACTTTGACTTTCTTCCAGCCATTTACGGGCGCCTCGGCGCGAACGTCTTGTTCAATAAAGTCGCCATGCGTCCCGGCAGCGTCACGACCGTCGCGGTAGCCGATGGGAAATACCTTTTCGGTTTATCCGGCAACCCTTCCGCCTGCTTTACCGGTTTCGAATTGTTCGTTCGGCCGGCCCTATTAAAAATGATGGGAGCGGAAAAATTGTATTTGCCGCACACAACAGCCGTTCTAACGGAAGACGTTCCGCAAGCGAATCCGTTTACACGTTTTATCCGGGCAGTATATGATGGCCGCAACATCAAACCCGCCGGCTTCAACAAATCGAACGCTGTTGCATCGATTGCCAAAGGCAACGCGCTGATTGTGTTGCCGGGCGGTACGAGAGGCTTTAAAAGAGGCGATACAGTGGACGTCCTGCTGCTTGGCGTCGAGGAAGGCAGCGCTGCATGGAAGCTGTAAAGATTCTGCAAATTGTCGGCTTTAAAAACAGCGGCAAGACGACGCTCATGAACCAGTTGATCGAGAGGGCGCAAACTTCCAGCAGGAAAGTCTCAGCCATCAAACATCACGGACACGGTGGCAAACCCGAACTGCCGCCGCAGGAAACCGACAGTACGCAGTTTCTCGCAAGCGGCGCTGCCAGTTCGCTTGTTTACGGCGATGGCTTGGTCCAAATGCATCTTGAGGAACCCGGAGCGGATTTGGAAACATTCATCCGGTTCTCACTATTAGCCAATCCGGATTTGATTTTGATTGAAGGTTTTAAGGCAGCTCCTTATCCGAAGATTGTCTTGGTCCGAAGCCAGGAAGATTGGCGGGAACTTGGAGTTCTTTCGAATATCCAACTGGTCATCGTGCATGATGGCGTGAAGTTGGAAAATACCGCAACGGTGGATGCCGGTAATATAGAAGCAATCGCCCGTTTTTTTACAGAATGGATGGAAGGTGAAGTGGATGAAAGCATTTAGTGTAGTGACCGAACCGATCGACCCGCAACTTTACGCCGATTACGTACTGCGTCCGGAAGCCGGCGCCGTAACGCTTTTCACCGGACACGTCCGGGAATGGACCCAAGGCATAAAAACCTTGTATTTGGCGTACGAAGCCTATGTGCCGATGGCAGAGAAAAAATTGGCGCAAATCGGCCAGGAAATCGAAGAGAGATGGGAAGGGACCCGAGTGGCGATTGCGCACCGCATCGGCGAACTTCAAATCAGCGACATTGCGGTCGTAATTGCGGTATCCTCGCCGCACCGGAAAGCGGCTTATGAAGCGAATGAATACGCCATTGAACGCATCAAGGAAATCGTGCCGATCTGGAAAAAGGAAATCTGGAATGATGGCGAGGAATGGATCGGTGACCAGAAGAAAAAGCCGGAAGGAGAAACGATATGATCACCATACATTATTTTGCAGGAATCAAAGACCTGACCGGGACGGCGCAAGAGACGTTGCAATTTGCAGGCCAGACAGTGGATCAGCTGCGAAAAGAGCTTGCCGGCAAATATCCCGGTATGGACGAAAACTCTGTCCAAGTGGCGGTGAATGAAGAATACGCTTTGCCGGATGACGTTTTGTCAGAAGGCGATGTCGTCGCGCTTATCCCGCCGGTTAGCGGCGGATGATTCGAACGGTCGGGATTTTGCTTGCCGGCGGACTGTCCAGGCGCTTCGGGTCGCCAAAAGCGTTTGCTGAAATGGACGGCCGCCTCTTTTATGAACAGGTTTACGAAGCGCTCGCGGCAGCTTGCGATCAGGTTGTCATCGTGGCGCGCCCAGAATTGATCGGTTGTTTTCCGGCCGGACTGGACGTCATAGCCGATTTGCCGGAAGTGGCTGGAAAAGGCCCGCTTGCCGGCATCTGTTCGGCAATGGAAAAGTGGCCGGCTGAACGGTATCTGGTGCTTCCGTGCGATATGCCTTTTGTCGGGCCGAAGGAAACGCAGGCGTTGGTGCAGCTGTCTTCACAGGCTGATGTCACGGCGGTTCAGACAGCAGCTGAAAAAATTCCCCTGTTCAGTCTATGGAACGGCAACTGGAGCCAGGGATTAAAAAAGTTCATTGAACTCGGCAATTTGAGCGTATTCGCTTTTTTAGAAACAATCGATACGGAATGGGTAGCGTCTTCGCTGATCCATGAAGATCCTGCCGTATTCCAAAACATAAATACCCGCATCAACTAGAAAGGGAGGGCGTTAGCATGGAAAGGCAGCCACTGAAAGACCAATTGGGACGTCCGATACGGGATTTGCGGATTTCTGTCACCGACCGCTGCAATTTCCG
The DNA here is from genome assembly GCF_030413595.1 of Planococcus liqunii. Taxonomy (NCBI): domain Bacteria; kingdom Bacillati; phylum Bacillota; class Bacilli; order Caryophanales; family Caryophanaceae; genus Planococcus; species Planococcus liqunii. The sequence continues at coordinate 1,919,369 of NZ_CP129238.1, forward strand.
CTGTTCATACTGTATGCCAAAAGAAGTGTTCGGCGATGATTATGCATTTTTGCCGAAACAGGAATTGCTGTCCTTTGAAGAAATCCACCAGCTGACCCAAATTTTCGTGTCGATGGGCGTCAAGAAAATCCGGCTGACCGGAGGGGAACCATTGCTGCGCCGCGGGCTCCCGGAGCTGGTGAAGAAAATATTCTCCGTCGAAGGTGTGGAAGATGTCGGGTTGACGACGAACGGCTTATTGCTGAAACAGCACGGACCGGCGCTATTTGAGGCGGGTCTCCGCCGGCTGAATATCAGCTTGGATGCGCTCGAACCGGATCTGTTCGGCAAGCTGAACGGCCGCGGCGTCGGCTCTTCACCGATTCTCCAAAACATTGATTTCGCCAAAGAACTGGGCTTTGAAATCAAAGTCAATATGGTGGTCCAAAAAGGCGTCAATGAAGCGGAAATTCTCCCAATGGCTGCTTACTTTAAAGAAAAAGGCATCACGCTGCGCTATATCGAATTCATGGACGTCGGCAACGACAACGGCTGGAGCTTTGAAAAAGTCGTCACCAAGAAAGAAATTCTGGAAAAGCTCCGGTCCGCCTATGAACTGGAGCCGGTCGATCAAGATTATTTCGGCGAAGTGGCTAAACGCTACCGCTATAAAGGCAGCGACTCGCAAGTCGGCTTTATCACTTCTGTTTCCGAATCTTTCTGTTCATCGTGCACACGCGCCCGCCTGTCATCAGACGGCAAATTCTATACTTGCCTGTTTGCCACGGAAGGATTCGATATCCGTAAATTGCTGCGAAGCGGTTTGGATGATGTGGAACTGCTCGAGGCCATAAGCCGTGTATGGGAACGCCGGAGTGACCGGTATTCGGATGAGCGGACGGAACAGACAGCGAAATCGCGTAAGAAAATAGGCATGTCGTATATCGGTGGGTAAGGATTAAATCAGAACTATTTTTATACTTTAAAGTATGATAATTAAATAAATGATTAGAAACGAGGTGAGATATCGCAAGAGTCAATCCTCGTTTTTTTATTTAAACTTGTAAGTGAAGTGTTCGGAAAAGTATACGGAAATTGGTGTACGTTCAAATAAGGTTTTAAGACAGTTACAAACGCTATTTCTGTCCCTATTTTGCTATTTATAAACCGTTCGTTCATGTGTACTTTTGCAAATGCTTTTCTAAGATGAAAAGCATTTTAAATACTTAAAATGTATCATTGTAACTTATAAACATCCTTTATTTGACTCTGCACCAAGTATGGAGGTTATTGAAACTTACAAATACATTGGTGAATGAGGAACAAATTTATGATATTGAATTACTTAATCATGTCATTGTCAGAAGTGAAAAAGTCAACTTTTTTAAAGTGAAAGACTATTATAAATACTGATATTCTTACCATTTATATTGAAGTATATATAAGGGAGTTGTACTGGAAAACAACTAAACTAAAAACAATTAAATAGTAACGTCAAAAAAACCTCCTCTACAAGAGAAGGTTTATATCTCAATTCTTTATTTTACGCTGGAGAGTGCGCTCACTGTTTCCCCTTTAGTGCTCACACTCTTGACGTTTCCGTAACCTTCGACCATGTAATATTTATGGCCTTTTTCAGTCGTCACTTCAACAGCGTTAGTGAAGGTTTTGTATGGTGTTTCAACAGTTTTATTGATACCTGTAATCGTAGAAATGTAGATTTCACCTAGACCATTTTCAATCTTATTGCCAACTTTAACAGGATACGTAAGATTGATATCAGATTCTGAATATGGATACCCAATAGTTAATTCTTCTTTTGTTTCAAGTTCCAGGTACAACAAGGTGTCAGTCCCAAAACTACTTCTGTCTATCCACATAAAGCCGTATTCGTTTCCATTGCGCGGTGGGATATATTCATAGCTGGAAGTGATTGTTCCTTTTGTTACTTTATAAACATACGATTTGGTTTTGTCTTTCAAGTATGAATTTGCCATGTGTGTATCGTTTTGGAATTTTGGTTCTAAAGCACGCGACAAGAAAGCAGAAAGCTGGCCTCTAGTAATAGACTGTGTGGGACGGAAAGTATTGTCCGGATATCCCGCTGTAATATTACCTGTTACCATGACGCCGATTGCATCGTGAGCTTTCATGTTCGTTGATACATCGGAAAATGGTGTTCCGCCGACATCAATGATATTGAAGACACGATCCAATATGATGGACATATCTCCACGGGTAATCGGTGCGGAGGGCTTGAATGTGCCATCTGGGTAACCGCTGATGTAACCAGCTTTTGCTGTTTCAGCAATATATCCGCTCGCTCTTTGGGATTTGGTAACATCTTTAAAATTTGTTCCGGTTTGTGTTCCATTAAAATTTTTCAACTTACCAATCATGATGGCTGCTTCTGCGCGCGTTACGATTTTGTCAGGTTTGACAGTGCCATCATCATATCCGGAAATAACTCCCTTATTTACCAAGTAAGTCATTTCTTCATAAAAACCGTGGTTTTTCGGCAAATCTGTCGCCGCTTGTGCAGGTGAACTAAGTATAGTAAGTGCAAGTGCTGCTGCTGGTATCATCGTAAATTTTTTCAAAGAATCGTTCCTTTCAAATTTTATTTGATGCAACGTTTACATCTACAAGTTCGAAAAATGTTTTGCTAATTGGTAAAAAAATACTGTAAAGAAAAACTCATCAATTCTTAGGAAAAAATATCTAATATTAGATATAATTAGTACTTATTACATTTTAAATCATTTTTCTCTAAATTACTAATTTTCATGTAAATTAGATTTTTAATTAATTCCTATTCACTTTCTCATAAAATGATTATATTATTCATCGTTAGAATTATTAGCAAGAGAAAAAGTTAAATTATAACAGTTCTTAACAATACCAGACGTTTAGAAAGAAAATTTATATGTTGCAATTTTTTTATTAAACTTTGAATGGAGAGAGTAAAATAACTTGTTGAATTAAAAAGAAAAACAAATTAAAGATACGTTATATTTACCTTTATTCCCTAATGTTGTTCAGTTAAGTGTACTTTCTACAAAGCACAAGTTAAAAGTCGGCGACACCTTAGAAATTGGCATCTACTCGGATGAAAAGCAACAGGCTGAATATGTGGCGACTATGGAGGTAAGTGCTGTTTCTGACGCAGTTGGCAATGGAGAAGTGCTTTTTGATTGGCAGGCGAAGGCGTTAAATACTTCTTCTACTAACTTTAATAAAGCGTATGTAAATGCAATTGATGAATCAGTAACCAAGAGTTCTCTTGAAAGCCTAACCAGTATGTATCCTGAACTCACAGTCAATACGCATGCTGCGTCAATTGAAGAAGCTTCAGACATGTTCGTGCAGCGATGGGCCATCTTCATTTTTGTGCTGATCATACTCATGGCAGGTGTCTTGAATACCCTTTTGAACAATATACTGGCTAAACGAAAAGAGTTTGCTGTACTCCGGACAATCGGAGTCAGACCAATGGGAATCGTGAAAATAATTGTCACGCAAATCTCATTCTATCTTTTGCTCGGACTTGTTTTCGGAACGTTTTGCGGGTTGGTGTTCTCTCTTATTGTTTCATTGATTGATTCTGGCAGGGTAGCCATCGACTTTCCTTTGATGTGGGGAGTAGCAGCGAGTATGTGGTTTGTTAGCATGTTTATCTTTGTACCCGTAGGATGGGTTATGGAGAATAAGAAAATTAGCACGGAAATTCTAAGTGACAATAAGTAAAGAAAATTTAAAATGCTGATAAATCAGTTTACATATAAGGAATTACCGGAAGATGTGACCATCAAATAAGAGAATGAACTGTTTAATAAAAAAGAGTCTGGCAAAGCGAGCACTTTAAAAGTGTCGGTATGCCAGGCTCTTTTAGTAAGAGGAATCTGTTCTTCCATTCAATTAGTTTAATCGTTCTTCAGCCATTTTATAAATCATTTTTTTCGCGTTTCTTAATGGCTACAATCTGGATTACTTAGATAGTTTCCTCAGCTTCTTTGAAAATGATTCGCAGTCCCATCTTCTTGTTTTTCAATTTGTTGTATTGCGCCGAATTCCCATGAAGGGATTGTTCGGCTTCCATACCTCTTAACCTGATCCGATCCAGCGCTTTATTGACAAAGATCTTTTGGCTGCCATCAAGCTGTTTATAGTCTTCCATTGAATACTGTGTCTATTTAAGCTGATACAACGATTATTCCCACTCGTTTTCTTCATTAATGATAGAGGGCAGATGCGATTGCACCGCGAACTTCCACGTCTGAAAAGGTAGAAGTATTTTCCGTCAGTAGCCTCTTTCCAGCCATCCAATCACCCAGTTGATCGTAAAGTTCTTCTATTTCTCTATTCAATGACTCGTATTTTTTGTGTCAGCATAACCCCGGCAACTTTTCCCGGTTAAAGACATACACGCCAGTAGCGTCCTGATCCTCCTTCTGAAAAGTTTCCATTACAAGGGCTTTTATTTTTTATAAATTAAGTGAATGTTAGTTGTTTTAAAACTTAAAATTTTTAAACGGTTTTGCTCAATAGGATTTCCACTTTTATTTGAGGATTCTCTCTTCTAGGAGGTCATGTTTGAAATCTCCAATCGTTTTTTATTATATTAATACCTTTCAATTTTTTTATATTAATTTATTTGTTTCAAAGTAAAAATTTTCACTTAATTTTCATTAAGTTCCTATATTATAGAAATATATAGAACTTGCTTGTAAGCGCAAAGATGTAGACGACTTGAAAGCGATGTCTAAAAACATTTATATCAAAAACTTTTTTAAGAGAGAAGAGGCGAAGGTTCATGAAAAAAATCTTAATACTTGGTGGATATACACATATGATTGATGTGGTAAAAACAGCTAAACGACTAGGGATGTATACGATTGTGGCAGACCGGGATGTCGGTTCTCCGGCGAAAGCCTATGCCGACCAATCCTATGACGTGAGCACTTCGGATATTGACAGGTTGGCGGAAATTGCGGAAGCGGAAGCGATTGATGGCGTTTTCAATGGATTTGATGACATCAACACTTGGCATGCTCTTGCCTTAAGCAAACGGCTAAGCTTGCCATTTTATGCGACAGAAGAACAGCTGGAAATCTGCTCGAACAAAGATCGGTTCAAGGAATATTGCCGCGACTACGGCATACCGGTCATCGAAGAATACAACGTGGATGAAAACTTAAAGGACGAAGATTTGTCGAAATTAACGTTTCCTGTCATCGTCAAACCGGTGGACAGTTACGCTAGCCAGGGGATCACGGTCTGCTATTCAGCCGAGGAACTAAAGGAAGGCTATAAGAAGGCAGCCGATTATTCAAAGTCGGAGAAAGTCATTGTGGAACGATTTATTGATAACCCGTATGGCGTCATGATGTTTTATACGGTCCGTAACGGCAGCGTCGTCTTAAGTGCAATGACGGACCGCTACGTACATAAACAATATCAGGAGCATCCGCCTTTGCCGACAGCAACGATTTTCCCTTCACAACATTTAGATCTTTATCTTGAGGTACTGGATCAAAAAGTCCGAACCATGCTCAGAGAGATGAAAATCGAAAATGGCGTCCTTTTTATCCAATCTCTCTTTGAAGACGGCGAATTTTATTTCTATGAAATGGGCTTCCGGCTTAGCGGCACCCAGTATTACACCATCGTTGAAAAGCAGACAGGCATCAATTTATTGGAAATGATGCTGGATTATTCAACCGGTGGAAACCTGGATCAATACGCTACCGAAAAATACGACAATGGCTATACGGCGTTTCCTGCCTGCAACCTTTCCATTCTGCTGGACAAAGGCACCATAAAAGAAATCATCGGGCTTGAAAAGATTAAAGCAATGCCCGCCGTCCTTTCCTATATCCCCGTCAATGGTGAAGGAGACGAGGTCGAGATTACTGGCACGTATGCACAGATGCTTGGCCGGTTTAACATTGCAGCAGACAGTCCAGAACAATTTGATAAGACGATCAGGGAAATAAACGATTCCCTGCACGTCCTTTCCACCAAAGGGGAAGAGATGATTCTTGCCAAATATGTTCCTGCAGATGCAGAACTATCCATTGATTGACTGGATATCGCCGGTATAAAGGAACACTAATTTCTCTTTTGCATAAAAATGAAAGGGCAAAGGTTAGTTACGAACCCATTGTTTTTTCTGGATTTTAAACATATACCTATTTCTCTTATGGTTCTAACGAAATCGAAATATACTTAGGTTTCAATGAGGATGGCATTTAAAGACTTTGAATTACATGACATTAGGTGATTGGAAGAAACTCTTGCAGGAGTTTCTTTTTTCTTTGGCTCGTATTTACAAGTGACTACGAACGACCTTGTCTGGATATCTTTAGAGCTCTTCTTTTCAGGGAGGGATTTTTTCATAGAGGACTTCAGCTGCTTGATCAGAGGAAGGCACAATTTAAAGGAGATGCTCACCGGCTTCTATCCAACCCCTATGCCTGTATGCCATTTAAAAATAGAAAGCTGCAATTGTTTTTTATTCGAACAACAGGACAAAGACAGAGAAGATTGATTATTAATGATAGAGAAAAGCCCGATCAACTTGAAAGCTAAGTAAATCAGGCTTTGTTTTAAAATCTGGAGATGCAAATCAGAGTTCTTGTTAAAGTTCAGTCTTTATTTGTCCTTCTGCTTTTTCTGAATCACCCTTTCGAACGACTAAAACATCACAAGAACTGCTGCGTACAATATGCTCAGACACACTCCCCATAAAAAAATGTTCCAAGGCATTCAAGCCTTGCGCTCCGCAAACAATCAAGTCAGCGTTCACCCGTTTTGCATACTCATGTGAAATAACCGTTTTAGGGGAACCTGGAGCGACAAACGTCTTTACTTCAAGAACACCGGTTTCTAGAGCTTCTTTTTTATAATCCTCAAGCAGCTCTTTCCCATACTCAGTGAATGCATTAGTGGGGTCGGGGATACGTTTTGTCATAACCATTGAGGAGCGGGTATCCACCACATAAATCAGATTCAATACAGCATTATTTCGTTTGGCTATTTCAACCGACTTCCTGAATGCATAGTGGGCTCCATCTGAGCCATCAACCGCTATGAGAATTTGCTTGTATTTAAGTGTCATCAATTACCTCCTCCTATTCTGGTGAGTGTGAATATGTTAAAGGTTTTCTCTATAAGTTCAGTTTTTCCTTCTTTATTTTTTCAAGTGAAAGGGAACGGTGGTGACAATGACATTTTTCCGGTACAGCAGAGTGGTGCGAATCAGCAAGCCGGATTGGTTATGCAGAAAGTTGTGCCAGCCTTTTTGCGGGATGAATTGCGGAATGAGGACGGTCACCTGGTAATTGGCTTCTTTGGCTTTCCGTTCCACTGAATCCACAAACCGATTCAAGGGGATGGAGATACTTCGGTAGGGCGAGAAAAGCGTAACCAATCGGACATCCGGATGCCATTTTGCCCATTTTTCCTCAATTTTTTTCTCATCCTCCCGCTCAAAGGGAATGTAGACGGCGATGATTTGGTCGGCTGAAAGCGAACGGGCATAGTTGATGGAGTGTTCGACGACCTGTGTGATGCCGGCAATCGGGATGATGAAGACATTGCCTTCGATGGGTACTGCAGCCGCTTTGTCTTGAACCCGCAATTGGTCCGCGACGGCGTCGTAATGCTTCTTAATGCGGTAGAACAGAAAAATGATGGCGGGCAGAAAAACCAGCACGGGCCAGACTTGGGTGAATTTCGTTAAAAAGAATACCACGGTCACCGTCAAGCTGATCAAGGCCCCCGTTGCGTTAATGAATAGCTTCGCTTGCCAGCCTTTCGGCTTTTCCCGGAGCCATTTCACAATCATGCCGCTCTGTGACAGGGTAAAGGGTATGAAAACACCTACGGCATACAACGGAATCAATTGTTCGGTATGGCCGTTGAATGCCACAATCAACAAAATAGAGGCGAATCCCAAAATGACGATGCCATTGGAATAGCCCAATCGGTCACCCCGAACTGTAAACATCCGCGGGATGAATTTGTCTTTCGCCAAGTTGACAGCCAGCAGCGGGAAGGCAGAATAGCCGGTATTGGCTGCCAGGATCAAAATCAATGCGGTGGTCCCCTGCACGAAGTAGTACAGGACGTTCCGGCCGAACGTTTCTTCGGCGATGAGTGACACGACCGTCGCTTCTGCTTGGGGCACGATGCCGTAATAATAAGCCAGAAAGACGATGCCTGAAAACATGGTGGCTAACAGAATGCCCATGGCTGTCAGCGTTTTCGCGGCGTTGGAGGAAGCCGGTTCCTTGAAGTTCGGGATGGCATTGGAAATCGCTTCAACGCCGGTAAGGGCTGAACTACCGGAGGCAAAGGCCCGCAGCAGCAGAAACAAGCTGATTCCGGCGATCGGCGTGCCAACCGGCGTATGCAGATCCGAAGAAACGGTGCCGGTCAGGATATTGAATAGGCCAACCCCGATTAAGAGAAACAAAGCTAGTACAAACAGGTAAACAGGATAGGCCAAAATCGAAGCAGATTCGGTTACCCCCCGCAGATTCAATATCGTCAGAAGGATAACGAATGTCACCGCGATGGCCACATTGTGGTCATGCAAGGCCGGAAACGCAGAGGTGATGGCATCGGTACCAGCCGACACACTGACGGCCACCGTCAGAATGTAATCCACCAGCAACGAGCCCCCGGCCAGCAATCCGGGATTGATGCCGAGATTTTCCTTGGACACGATGTAAGCGCCTCCGCCGTGCGGATAGGCATAGATGATTTGACGATAAGACAAGATGAGCGCCGTCAGCAGGAACAACACCGCAGCGGCAATGGGAATCGAATACCAAAACGCGGTGGCACTCACGGTAATCAATACAAGGAGGATTTGTTCCGGACCATAGGCGACGGAAGAAAGGGCGTCTGAAGAAAGAATCGCCAACGCCTTCTTTTTGTTGAGCTTCTGTTCTCCCAGCTGATCCGATTTTAATGGACGGCCAATTAGTAGCTGTTTAAGAAAATTGAACATGGACTCCACCATCCCTAAAGTACGGCTTTTGATAAATCAAGCATAGTCCGATTTCCTTAAAAAGCAAGTGGAAAATCGATGAGGAAAGAAAGGCCGGAAAATGGTTTAAGGAAAGGCGGCATCAACCGACATTGAGTTTAGTGATTCATAAAACGACACGAATTTTAGCCACTTTTTACCTGCACTAAAAAAGATCGACATCCTTCAAGAATAGGCGTAATTTAGATTTGTCCAAAATATAAAAACCTACCTTTTAATCGCTGAATCAATTTGAACGGGGGACCTTCAATCGCTGAACCCCCTTTTCATCCGGGGGTTAATCTTACTTAGTGAGAGGGGAAGAGATGATTCTTGCTAAATCTATTCCTGCAGTAAGTAATAGAGGGATACATTAACTGACTAATTTCTGCAGTGGAATTGGCAAGGGGGTGTTGGCCGGTTTTAAACAATTTAACTATTTTTCGGAATTCATATTCTAATTCAGAATCAGGCTGTGAATAATGCTTCAGTTGTTTTGTGTTTTCCATGTACCACTATAGGGAATGATTTTATGATTAGGAATTTAAAACTTCCGCAGATAACTTTTCTACTCAAATGAGTAATTAGAAAACTGACGGAGACTGCAAAACGCCTCACACATTAATGTGTGAAGCGTTTTTTAAGTTTAACTTCAGTCCTATCATCCCATTTCAGCTACTGTTCTTGTTGGATAAACAGCGCCTTCATAATGTCACTTATCTCAGAAATGACATTAGTAAAAGCGGTGTGAACTGCAGCGTATCTTGGCAAATCTAATAACAGTATCATTTTATTTAATAACCATCCATTTTGTGTCTAAGTGTTAAACAGTTTTTTCTCTCTTGCAAATAAATAATCCGGATTTTTATTGAAAGCAAGTCGCTTTTAAAATAGTATTTGGAGCGTTTGAAACAATAGGAACAAATTCAGCACAATAATTACTACAGCTACGGACCAAGCAAGGAACTTAGTCAGCCAATGGTTCACTAAGCTACCCATAATTTTTCGGTTACTGGTGAAAATGATCAGGGGAACCAAGGCAAAGGGGATGCCGAAAGACAGGATGACTTGGCTTAATACCAACGCAGCTGTCGGATTGACGCCCAACGCGATAATGGCCAGCGGCGGAATCATCGTAATGGCTCTTCTCACATAAAGCGGGATTCGGCGTTTGATATACCCCTGCATGATGATGTCGCCAGTTTTTGTCCCAACAGAAGAACTTGCCAATCCGGACGCCAGCAAGGCAACCCCAAACAAGATGGCGGAAAACGGGCCGATGATCTCGCCAAATTGAGTGAAAGCTACATCCAAGTCTTCGACGGGCAGGCCATTGCCGAAGAAAAGAGATGCCGCAACAATCAGCATACTGGCGTTAACTGCGCCTGCAATGATCATGGCTATCAACACATCAAAAAATTCATAGCGGAAAATCTGTTTCCGTTCGATTTCCGTTTTCCCGATGACGCGTTTTTGCGTTAGAGCGGAATGCAGGTAGATAGCATGCGGCATAACAGTGGCCCCGAGGATACCGGCGGCCAACATGACACTATCCACGCCTTGGAATTGAGGTGTGAACAGCCCCTTGAAAATCGAAGACGGTTCCGGCTGCGCAAAAACCATCTGCAGCCCAAAAGCGAGGACCACAATTAGTACCATTCCCGCAATTCCGGCTTCCAGCTGGCGCACCCCTCTTCGCTGCAACTCCAGAATGGCAAAAGAACCGACAGCAGCGATCAATGCTGCCGGAAACAACGGAATGCCAAACAAGAGATATAACCCCAAAGCCGCTCCGATAAATTCGGCCAGATCAGTTGCCATGACGACCAGTTCGCCTTGAATCCATAGACCGAAAGATACCGGTTTGAGCAGATTTTCCCGCGACACTTCCGGAAGATTCAACCCTGTAGCAATGCCAAGTTTAGCTGATAAAGATTGGATAAGAATGGCCATTAAATTGGATACCAGCACGACCCACAGCAAGAGGTAGCCGTATTTCGAACCCGCCGTGATGTTCGTTGCAAAATTTCCCGGATCGATGTAAGCAACGCCGGCAATGAAAGCAGGTCCAAGAAAAACCAGTACTTTGTGATGCTGTTTCCGATAAGCGGTGATTTCCTCGAACGATTTGTATTCGGACTCCACCGGTTTGGCTTTCACCTCTAACATGATTCACTCCTCCTTTTCAGTCTGATGACCATCAATAAGTTTCCTTTAAGATAGAATGTTTCCTTTGTGAAACTATATGATGAATCAATGAAAAAAGCAATTAAAAAAACTGATTTATTAGAATTTTTAAAGGGTTTTTTTGAGTTATATATGAGGCCTTATAGCAAGGTACTGTCCAATTAGTCTATTATTCGACTTATTGGACAGCACCTTGCTTCTATTAAAGGGTGTGGTAATACGATTGCTCATGTTTCTGTATCCCTGCGCTAGCTTCGTCGCAAAGGAGGCGTCCATATTACTTTTGGGGCACCTCCTTTTTTGTTCATTGAAGTGTATTTTTCCGAATGGTTAAATTTCCAAAATTATCTAGCTATTGATTTGAGTTCTGAGTATATTGAATATAAGAATCCTATTCCGTGATTTGAAAAATGAAAAACCACTACAAAATTTGAAGCGAAGTTTTGAAACAACGACGTGGATTTTTATGTAAGGGGTATACAATTCAGCTAAATCCGGTAATCTTAATAAATTTGGAAGAGGGATTGGATAATGAAATGGAAAAGCTTTATCAAAAATGTATCAAGCGATTATCACTTTACTCATCCCGCGACTTTTAAGGATATGCGTGTAATCAAGGAAAAACTGAATGTAAACTTACCGAAAGAGTTAGAAGACTTACTGCGTGAAACAAATGGAGTGTACGATCAATTCGATTGCCATTTCATCTGGCCAATCCATAAAATTATCGAAGAAAACCTCTATTATAGAGGTTGGGAAGATTTTAAAGACATCTATATGCCGTTTGATCATCTCCTATTTTTTTCAGATGCTGGAAACGGGGATTTATTTGGTTATGCTATTTTGAATGGACATATCCATCATGAAGACATCTATGTCTGGAAACATGAAGATGACAGTCGAACTTGGATTGCTTCCTCTTTGAAAGAGTTTATAGAGGGATGGCTTGCTGGGAAAATTTCTGTTTAAAAAAAGCTTTAAGGTTAGAGGAAAAAAAGCCCTGAACGAAAATAACCGCTTTTGGCTAGCGTTCAGCAGCTGCAAACCGCCTTGGACGAATTGAAAAAAGCCCTGGCAAAATCCAAGTGGAAGTGTTGGCTTAAAGACGGGGATTTGAATGTAACTTAAGTAAAGTTAAGTTACATTCATTTTTTAATATACTGCCTTTTCTTAAAGTGAGGTAAAATGAATTGTTAGAAAAAAGTGCCAAAACGAAGAGGGGAAGGATATTGAAAAAATTACTCGCAATCGTCCTAATTTCTTGGTTGCTGTCCGCGTGTAATTTATTTAATGCTTCACCAAGCATTGAAAAGTTAGAAAAAGCGCCGGAAAATGTTCAAGAACTATTGGATCCAGCTGCTCCTCTCCAATCTGTAAATGAGGATGGAGAAATGACCTATATTATTTACCAGACAACAGATGAAGTAACTGCTTCTCTTGAAAAACATGGAGACAAATTGAACGTGAAATTAAAATCTGTACCTAAAGATGGCGACGAAATTAAAAAACAGGTATTCAAGTTGAAAGTAGATAAGGATACAGAAATGATAGACATACTCATAAACGGTAAATCAACTCCCATTAGCATAATTACTGGTTCCTAAAAACTTAATTTTTAAGAGAAGTGAATGTGCCTTATTGTGAAGTAAGTTATATCCACAATACCTGCAGCGCAGACTTCATAAATGATTTTAAAGTTGCCAAAAAATCATACATTCCAACGCTTATCCTAATTTATTAATACTCCATTGTATAAAATGAAATTGGTTAGACACCAACATCTATTTGAAACTGCAACCAAAGGAAATTAATAAAGCTGCAAAGAAATTCCATTTACTATCCTGGTGTTTGCAAATCTATGTTAGTGCGGAACTGAATATAGACTGGGAGGAAATAAAAGGTCGTGAAAAGTTTACCTGCTGAATATGAATTAGTGGCCTTGTTCGAATGCGAACCGGTCTTGCGTGATACCCAAACAAAAAACCTGCCTTTTTACTATAACCAGGCTGCGTATCGGTTTTCAAATGACGAAGAAGCCTTTCTGGTAATTCTCGAGCCCGCATATGGAGAAGTTAAAATGCAAGTGAACCAGAAATCGACAAACAGGCTGATTTCCCGCCTTGATTTGAAAAGGGTGGATACGCTTGAAATTAAAGCGGATTTTAAAAATCTATCTAGTATTTTGCTGACCTTGGCTAGTGATGAAACCTTTCAAACCTTAGAGATTCAATTTAAGCCGAATTTCAAATTAATTCTTCAAGACCATCTGGAATACTGATGTTCCAAAAGAAAGCCAGACAGTCATTTGAGTGTCATTAAATGAAGACGGATTGCTTCTGATGTACAAGAAAAGCTGCAAACCATTACAGCTATCTATTAGAGTGAAGAAGGGAATGATTTGATGACCTGGTTTAGTTCTGGTGTGCTGTTGATTTTTATCAGCTCATTTGCATTTGGGTTGATTGGACAACTCCGCTATTCTGCTTGGCTAAAACGAACGGTTTTGCCAAACAATGAATTTGACAAAAGATTGCTTCGCGGAAATGATTTATACAGTTTTTCGTTTGCCGGTTTCATGGTTTTTGTTTTGGTAAATGCTTTAGTGTTTTGGGGAATTCTTCCCCGAACGGAAGGCGCGGGCAACGCAGCCAGTCTGATTGCTATGTTATTTCTTTCGTTAATGGCTGTTTCCAAATTCGTATTGATTCCTAAGAAGGAGAAGAACTTCCTGTTGTGAATGGAATTCAATTGTGATTAGGTTCATTGCAGAAGATGATTTTCAAGTTAACCGATCTTAAGCGATAGGGTAAAATCAAGTGCCAAACCAAAACGAAAACGGTGAATTTAATATGGAATCAACCCAAAAATTTATAATTAATATCGAAAACCAGGAATGGCTTTATGACAATGAGGAAGAAGATTTATGTTCCCACGGAGAAATCCACTTAAGTGTTAACAGAACTATCATTACCCAATCCGGAATAAAAGAAGAATGGGGAATCAGTGAATCCGCTTTGGCTTTATTGCGTACCATTGATAACGATTATGTGTGCCATCCCAATGATAAGGAAGGGTTAATCCTCCATGGATGCGGAGCGATTTTGATGATGGGCTGTCCGATTTCCATCCATTGGACAGTGGAGCATTCAGGGGATCAAGTCCTTTTATCGGATTTTGTGAAAATCATAACAACCGATCCTGAAACAGGAAGTGTTTATTACCCGGGGCTACATGCAGCTCTGAATAAAAATGAGTATAAAAAGCAAATTGTCCAATTCGCTGTACAAGTGAAGAACTTCTTTGATGCGTCAAAAGAAAAACGGATTACTGACGATTATGACCGTGAAACCTATCAAGAATTCTGGGATGAATTCAATCAGCTATTGGAAAATAATTTACTTGATCCAATCGGCGAGTTGTAAATGAAGATTTCTTTCAAAATCTCCTGGGAAGCAAAATATGCGGACGATTGTGCGAAATTCTTTCTCGGAAAAAAGTGTTGAATCCATGAAGAAGATTAATAAAAACTTTGCAGAAAGAGCTTTGAAAAAACGCCTTATTGGAAGCCAATTGGATGGCTTGCAATTTGGCGCTGGCTACGGGACAGTACGTATCTGCTTTGCCCATTATTCTGAGAAAGAACCAGATACGCTGTGGTTGAACATTGAGGTAAGAAAAATAGCGATTATTGCTAGTCAAGATCGATTGAAGTCAATCTCCACAGAACAGTTGTCAGAGCTGAGTGAGGAAGATCTGTTGCCATTGCTGCTGAGACATCGGAGAGAAAGAGTGAACGATGTTTGGCTAGGAGAAGATTCCCCGCATTTGTATCTTTCTTTTGAGTCCGGGAGAGTCTTGTTTATAAATGAGCAAGATGATGATTACGAATGCTGGCAGGTCGGAGATCAGTTTGGGTATGGGGATGGTGACTGGTTGATTGTAGCTGTCCCTGGAAATGAAATCGCTATTTGGAGTCCGGAAGAGTTTAAATGAAAGTGGTTAGGAAAAGATTAAATTTAAATATTGAGCAAATCTAACCTCGCTCGAATAAAAATCCATTTTTAAATGCCCTCATGAATGGCCGGAACTTAAAGGAGAGATGAGTTCATAAATTATAGCTTATCGCAGAAAAGGAACTTTACACAAAGTTCCTTTTTTTAGTCCGCAGAGGAATACTTTTAGAGATAGTCCCCTAACTGCACCCGGTTTTTTGTAAAAGGAAGGACTTTGCAACTTTTAACTAGAATGCTTTAGGAAGACAATCAGACAGAAATTATATATGTACAAGGAGGTAAGACTATGGAGAATAACAAATTGCTCCGAATGGATAATGTCGGCATCGTGGTAGAATCGCTGAATGACGCCATCTCATTCTTTGAGGAGATTGGCTTGAAGCTTGAAGGGCGATCCATTATTGAAGGGGAATGGGCAGGCCGCGTAACCGGATTGAATTCACAGCGTGTCGAAATTGCGATGATGGTTACTCCGGATGGCCACAGCCGGCTTGAACTGTCGCGATTTCTCACCCCGCCGACGATCTCAGACCACCGGAGCTCTCCTGTCAATGCCCTCGGCTATTTGCGCGTCATGTTCACCGTTGAAGACATTGACGAACTGGTAGCACGGCTCATCAAGCACGGTGCGCAGCTCGTTGGTGAAATCGTTCAGTATGAGGATTCTTACCGGCTTTGCTACATTCGTGGACCCGAAGGGCTTTTAATCGGTTTGGCGGAACAACTCGGTAACCAATAAGAAATAATCTATCATAACATGACCTGAAAAAATCTTTTGAATTTCTTTGTATGCCTTATAACCTTTCCCGAATGTTCATGAAAGAAATGCCGGTAAAGTTCGGCTGCCTGAAGATAAGAGAAGGGATTGCATAACTAAATATGAGAGGATGAACAATAATGAAAATCGCTCCAACATTCCCAAACACCCTAAAGACCGTAGAAGAACTGCGGGAAATCACCGGCCAGCCGAGCGAATTGGTGAACAATAAAGTCATTTCCTATTTGGATGAGCATTGTATAGGTTTTATCGCCAAATCTCCTTTTCTCACGATTTCTACAGCGGATGCCTCCGGCAGGTGCGACGTCTCCCCGCGTGGAGACGATGCCGGGTTTGTCTATGTGCTGAATGAAAAACAATTGATCATCCCTGAACGTCCTGGAAACAAACGAATGGATTCGATGCGGAACATTTTAGCGAATCCGAATATCGGGTTGCTGTTCCTGATCCCGGGGCTTGGTGAGACTTTGCGGGTGAACGGAAAAGCCAGCGTCATCCAGGACGAAGAATTGCTGGAGAAAATGGCGGTGCATGGCAAAAGGCCCCTTCTTGGAATCGGCGTGGACGTAGAGGAATGCTTTATTCATTGCGCCAAGGCATTCCGGCGTTCGGGACTTTGGCATCCTGAGAGCTGGGCAGATAAAGAGGAACTTCCAAAAGGCGCGAAAATCCTGGCAGCCCATGCGAAGTTGCCTAAAATCGACGAAGAAGCCGTGGGTAAAATCTTGGAGAAAAGTTACCGGGAAACGCTGTACTGAAATGCTTGTAGCAAGGAAACATCCGCCATGTCCAAGGGTCGACTGAAAAAGTGTGAATCCCTTGTTTGGAAAGAAGGCTGTGTTCTTTTAAAGCTTCCTTAAAACAATAGTGAAGAGGATAAGCAGAGTATGATAAAATGTATTTAATAATGGAAAAAGTGTGGTTATATTCTGATACATACGGATTAATCAGAAGAAAGCAAATAGTTTATATTTAACGGGCGTAGGAGTTTTGCCGAATCGCCCTGCATATAGATCAATACGTGTTACAGATGAGAGGGGCTAGTTATATGTTGGGTGACAAGAACGAAGATTTGTTTTCGGAAAAACCGAGAGAGAAACGCAGGCTTGGCGAACCGACCGCTGCGTTTAAAGGAGCAGCTTGGGGAGCCTTGCTGATTGGGACAGCGAGTTATTTAATCGGGTTGTACAATGCGGCGATGGAATTGAATGAAAAAGGCTATTATATTGCATTATTGATCCTCGGGCTCTATTCCGCCGTTTCGCTCCAAAAAGCAGTCAGAGACCGCGACGAAGGAATCCGGGTCACGAACCTGTATTACGGCATCAGCTGGTTTGCCTTGATTGCGGCAATTGCGCTTATGGCCATCGGACTGTTTAACGCAGGCAGCATCATTTTAAGCGAAAAAGGGTTTTACGGCATCTCGTTCGTCTTGAGCTTGTTCGCCGTGGTCACTGTACAAAAAAACGTCCGGGATACGGAAGAAGCGAACCAGGACAAGTAAATCAGTAAAAAACAAACGCCTAACCCTTTTCCGGTTAGGCGTTTTGTATTGTCTTCATATTCTCGAGAAGTTATTTGTGAAATATGATAAATTCTTTAAGAGACGAGCTGGAAAACTTTATTCAAACAAAAACGATAAGGAGTGGGAATATGCCGGACATTAAGCGGATCAGCGAAGAGGACCAAGCCGGATTGCCAAAATTCCAAAACCAGGAAGAAGCGATTGGTTATTTTGAGAAAACATACGGGGAGAAATTTGTCTTTGAAGAGTCGATCGAGACAGAACAAGGAAATTGTCTCTTCTATCGCTTAATTACAGACGAAGAAGCTTATATTAAAGGCATTACGGAATTGAATGCGAATGGCCATGTGGGCTTGGCATTTATGGACAGCTACCAGCCCGTTCAAATCAGGGAAAACGGCGACATTCAGATAGCCCATTGAAAACTTCTTTCTTCATCGGCACACCCGGAAGATTTTGCATTCTTTTATGAACCAACCATAATTAGTTCCCGGCGGTTTCCGCCAGGAACTTTTTGTTTTTATGCGTTGGAAAATCCGTTTGGAACTAAGAAAGAAAGCAGGGAATAATCCACCTTTCAATAATTCAGAAAAATCTGTTGCACCCTATAATTTTCCAACATATAATTAAGAAACTGCAAAAAAAGCAGGGGGATAAGGGAGAGAAAAAGAATGGCCATTGACTTGCAAGCACAAGAAATCCAAACTGCCGAACAAATGATTCGAGCCATTCGCGGGCTATGGGACGGGCGTTCCATCAAACGGCTTCGCGAGTGGCTTGGGGACATTGAAACGGAAGAAGAATACTACCGGCTGATGCGGCTTGCCGATGAAGCGGATTTATACAATTACAGCAATCTGTTGGCGACCCATGCTTACAAGCGTTTCGGAACTTTGCGTCCGTTTGCCTGGCATTGCGGCCGGCTGCTTGAAAACGGAAGAAGCCTGGAAGCGGAGGAAAAGATGCTAGGCCGCCTGCAAGGGGCAGCTGCTTCCACTTACAAAGTGGAGGAACTCGCTTCCGCCCATCAATTGCTGGTGCGTGTTTTTTGCCAGTTAAACCGGCTGCCGGAAGCGAAAGAACAATTGGCCAAAATCGAACAAGTGCGGGGGTCCGTATGGCCGGATTTGACCGGCTACTACTATATGCACAGCGGGGAATGGGACAAAGCCGAACAGGTGCTAAAAAAGGCGATGATCGAGGAATCAACGGACCGGGACAGCTTCGCCCGCCTGTTTTATGCAGACGTCTTGTCAATGGTCGGCCGGCAAGCCGAATCGTTGGCTGTGCTTGAAGAAGGCGATGCCTTGGAGGAGGACAGCTGGGCCTATGAGACGGAACAAGTGAGCCGGCTGTTCCACCTGGAACGCTATGTGGATGTACTGCGTATAATGGACAACTTTAATGAAAAAAATCCTTTCCACGTCCACCGGGATCATTTTTCCTATTTGAAAGCGGTGTGTTTATATCGGCTTGAGCAATGGGACGATCTGGAGTCGTGGGTTGGCGAGCACCGCGAACTGTTGAAAGACAGCATCTATGGCAAAGCCGAGATTCGCCGGGACGAAAAACAGGTTCTGCTGAAAACTACGCCGAAAGTCCAGAAGATGAATTATTGTGTGCCGGCTTCGTTATCGCTCATGCTGGAAGTGTACGGCAAGGACATCGGACAGGACGAAATCGCTTCCCATGTTTTTGATGTGACCGGCACCAAACTCCGGACGACGATGAAATACATGGAATCGCTTGGACTCCATGCCCGGTATTTTAAAGGCAACGTTGCGCTTTACAAGCAGTTTATCGATGCGGGTGTGCCGATCCTCCTCAGCATGATGATTGAGAACAGTGCCCATGTCCAAGTGGTCGTCGGCTATGATGACCGGCTGCAAGGGCTCATCATTCAGGACCCGAACGATCTGGCACCGTATTTATTGCCTTATGCCGACGTACAGAAAACCTACCGGATGTCCGATGCGCTTAGCATGGTGTTTATGGAAGAAGAACAGAAACACCTCCTAAACTCACTGGATGAAAATGAACACCGCTTTTTCACGGAGCTGTATGAATTTCTGGAGGATGAAGAAGGCGAAGTGGAAGAAAGCGATGCGTTCCTGGCGTTTTTGACTGCTCATCTCGAGGAGCGCTATGCAGCCGTCATCGGCTTGTCTTCGCTATTTACCGACCGTGCCAAAGCCCTGCATCCCCAGTGGCTGGAGCGGCTGTATTCAGAATTTGGCAATGAAGATGCAGAGGTGGCTTTGTTGGCTGCCCATATGCACTTTGTCAGCGACCAACTGCCGGAAGCCTTGCGATGCTTGGAACACGTGGAGACAAAAACCAGTCCGTACGCGCAGTACTTGAAAGGCGCCATTTTGATGAAACAGGACGCTTTTGACAAAGCCGTTCCTTTATTGAAACGCTCCATTGAAATGGATCCCGTCCAGCCCGATGCCTATAGCCGGCTTGCCCGCTGTTATACGGAAATGGGCAAGGTCTATCAGGCGTTTAAGTGGTCCAGCATCGCACTTGACCAGCTGCCAAGCAGCGTGTCCGTCCAAATCAACCACGCCTTGATCCAATCCGAATCCGGTGCGCATGAAAAAGCATTGGAACGCTTCCGCAAACTGGCCGAAAGCGAGCCGGAAGACGAATTCTTCATTTACCAGGTGGGCTGTTGCCTGCAGCAGTTAGGCCGGGACGCCGAGGCGCTTGATGCGTTCAAGCGGTCGATCAGATTGGAGTCCGGTGAACCGTTCCCGTATTTGCGGATGGCGGAAATCCATATGGAAGCGGGAAATTGGGCGGAAGCGAAAAAGGCGCTCGACGAAGGCATCGCAAGTACTGCTACGCATGACGTTCTGCATATGTACCTCGGGCACGTCGCCATGGAACAAAAAGAGTATTCAAAAGCGGAAGCGGAATACCGGAAAGCGCTGGAACTGGATCCTAAAGATTTGTTTGCGGTATCGCACATCGCCCATGTCTTGATCAAACAGGAACGTTATTTGGAAGCGCACAACTGGATTGAGGGTTATGCCAAAGAGGGCGATGCCGGCTTTTATATCCGAACCGCTTCCCTGTTGTGGGAAGAATGGGCAGATCATTCCGGCAAAGCAAAGGCGCTCAGCCTGCTTGAAGAAGGGCTTTCCGACAGAGAACGGGACGGCTTTCATGATTTGGCCATCAAATATGCCGAATTCGGGGAGGAAGCGCCGTTGCACCGGACGCGGGTACTGGAACACATTCAAGCCTTGCGCGAAGCGCACCCCGATGAAATTCTTTTGTGCCTGGAAGGCGAACTGCACGAAGAAGCTGAAAACCACCGCTATGCACGCAAGCTTTACAAGCAGGCGCTTGACTTTGCCGACTATGCACCGGCATATTACCGTCTCGGCCTCTTGGAAGAAAAGCGGGAGAAAAATGAACAGGCCATCTTGAACTACCGCCGCTGCATCGAGGTGGATCCGAGCTTTAGCGCCGCCCATACAGCGATGATGCGGGCATATACGGCGAGCGGCAAGACGGAACAGGCTTTCACCGAAGCGCTGCATGTATTGGAGCATGATCCGCAGGAAGCTGATTTTGAAGAGTTGTTTGCGTTGGCGGATTCCGAACAAGCGGTTCAAACGATTGCCGGAACTTTAATGAAAATATCCGAAAAAGTGCCGGAAGAATGGCTGCTTTCAGCAAAAGCACATGTTGCCGAAAAAGAAGGCCGATTGAAAGAAGCGGACGCCTTGTTTCTGGAGGCGAAAGCGACAAACGGCGCACATGCTTCTTATTTTGACCACGTTGAGTTCTGTGAGCGCCAAGGCGACTTTAAACGCGCAGCGATGCTGCTGGAAGAAATGATCGCCGAACATCCGGAGATTGTCGGGCTGTACGAAAAATACGTTTTGATGCTCAGCCGAATCGGCAAAACAGCAGAAATCGAAAAACGTCTGAAACGGCTGCTTTCCGGAGAAGACCTGGCGATGGCGAAAGTGCACAGTGCGCAATTTTTGGCGCAGTGGTTCGAAGAAGCCGAACAGGAAGAGCCGAAAGGGATGCTGAACAAATTGCGGCACAATGCACGGTCGCTGCGCACCATTACGCAGATTATTTCCTTGTACGAAGAAGCCATCAAGCGCTTGCCGGACAACGAAATGCCGGTCCTGCAGTTGGCCTCGCTCTACCTGTCACGCGATATGGCCAAAGAAGCGGTTGATGAGCTGAAGCCATTTGTGGAACGCACCGGAAACTACGAGGCGTCGCTTTTATTGATTCAAGCGACGCTTCAGCTGGCGGATGAAAAAGAGTCGTATAAGCTGGCGAGATCGGCTGCAGTTGCAGCACGGAAGCTTCACGAGCAACAGCCATCCGATACCCGCGTCCTGCTTTTGCGCGGCGAAGCCTTGGCGGTGATCGATGAAACCAAAAAAGCACGGGAACAGTTTGAAGAAGTGATTCGGTTGGAGCCTTTCTATGCAGAAGGCTATATCCGCCTGCTGCATTTGCTGGCTGAACGGCGCCCGGGCGAAGTGCCGGCGTTTAAAGACCGCTTGCCGGAACAACTGAAAGACCATGAGTGGATCCGGTTAAACCTCGGCATGGCGTATATAGATGTGGAGGAAGCAGCGCTCGCTCAGGAAATCCTGCTGTCATTGATCGAAGACGAGGACGATTATTTGCCGGCTTACTACGAACTGGCGCGCAGCGAAATGCTGCTGGGCCAAAAACAAGCCGCTGTCACGCATTTTTCGCAGCTTTTGAAACGGGAAGAAGGCAGGCATTACCTCTTTGTCGCTGCTGAAGAGCCGGCGTTTGAAGACGTGTTGGAACAACTTGAAGCCTTGTCTGCGGAATATGCTTAATTAACATACAAAGAAATCGATTTGGAATAAAGCCGCAAAGCCGCTCAATAAAACTTGAGCAGCTTTGCGGTTTTCTTTTCCTTAATACGCATTCTTATTTTTTTCGTTTCTAAAGCGCTTACATGAAAATTCGGCAGTTTTTCCGTTACAAAGCGTGTTACGCTGAACAAGGATACTTAAAAGAGAATTTGTGTTGAAAGGTTTTGATCTCCATGTTGCATAACCCTACCGGAAAAGCCCGCCTCGGCCTGGCTTTTCTCCTCGCCATGCTTGGCATTTTGGCTCCCCTGAATATTGACATGTACTTGCCGAGTTTCCCTGGCATCGCCGGCGATTTAAACGCGTCGGCTTCACTCGTGCAGTTGAGCTTGACGACTTGCCTGATTGGCCTCGCAGTAGGCCAAATCGTCGTCGGGCCGATCAGCGATGCACAGGGCAGAAGAAAGCCGCTTTTAATTGCCATTTCTTTGTTTGTGCTGTCGTCGATTCTGTGTGCACTCGCTCCGTCGATCGAGATGCTTATCGTGGCCCGCTTTCTTCAAGGCTTCACCGCTTCGGCCGGCGTCGTTTTGTCTCGTGCTGTAGTGCGGGATGTCTTTAGCGGCAAAGAGCTGACGAAATTCTATTCGCTGCTGATGGTCATCAATTCGGTTGCGCCGCTCGCGGCCCCGCTTGCCGGCGGCGCCATCCTTGCGCTGCCGTTTGCCAACTGGCAGACCATCTTTTATTTCCTGGCGTTTCTTGGCGTTTTGATTGTCGCAACCATTGGGTTAAAATTGCCTGAGACCTTGCCCGTTGATAAACGGATTCCGAGTTCCATCGGCGAGTCCATCCGGACGATGCTTAGCCTGTTAAAAGACCGTTCCTACACGGGCTATACGCTCATCGCCGGATTTGTCCACGGCGGCAGTTTTGCCTATGTGGCGGGAACGCCGTTTGTGTACCAGGGAATTTACGGCGTGTCGCCGCAAGTGTTCAGTGTTCTCTTTGGCATAAACGGCATTGCCATCATATTGGGCAGCTACTTGATTGGGCGGTTTGGCGGCATCGTGCCGGAAAAGCGCATGCTGCAAATTGCGGTTACTGTGGCCGGCGCGGCAACTTTTGTGCTGCTGCTTGCGACCATTGTGCAAGGGCCGCTCGCGACGATTGTCATTCCAATCTTCATCTATATGATCACCATCGGCATGATTTTGACAAGTTCGTTTACGCTCGCGATGCGCGAACAAGGCCACCGGGCGGGCAGTGCCAGTGCGGTCATCGGCATGCTGCCGCTGTTGGTCGGAGCCGCAGTTTCGCCGTTGGTCGGCATCGACGAAAGCACGGCTGTGCCAATGGGAGCGATTTTATTCGCCACTTCACTGATCGGCTTAATCGCATTTTATTCTTTGCCTAAACAAAAGGAAGAAATGCATCGGTAATAGACAAAAGAGCAATCGCCTTTTTAGCGATTGCTCTTTTTGATGTTTTGAAAGCTTA
This sequence comes from Planococcus liqunii, assembly GCF_030413595.1. Lineage (NCBI taxonomy): Bacteria > Bacillati > Bacillota > Bacilli > Caryophanales > Caryophanaceae > Planococcus > Planococcus liqunii. The sequence continues at coordinate 1,943,220 of NZ_CP129238.1, forward strand.
TTCCACAATCAGCGCATCGAGCAGTTCCTGCGGGGTGTGCACGATAAATTTCGGGCGTTCCTTTTCAATCAATTCAAAACCGTCCAGCCCCCAGCTGACCCAGGCGAACGGCACAGCTACTTTGTTGCAGGCCACAATGTCCCGCACTTCGTCGCCGACATACAGCAATTGGGCGGGGGTAACGTTCTGCTGCTTCATGTATTTCCGGATGACTGTGTCCTTGCCGAAAATGCGGCTCGACGTCAGCACTTGCGACACCGTCTCGATGCCTTCCTGCTTTAAAAACAATTCAATGTTTTCTTTGGCATTGGATGAAATGATGACGATGCGGTAGCCGTTATGGGCCAATGCATCGAGCATTTCCTTGATGCCGTCAAACAGCGCCACTTCGTTCATATGGGTTTTGAAATACTGGTAAACTTTCGGCAAGATGACGGGAATTTTGTGCATCGGAAAGCCGTACTTTTTAGCGCGCTGCTGAATCGTTAAGTTGCGGGAAGCCGCCAAGTCTTTCTCGCTGACCGGAAGGTAATTGAACTGTCCGGCGTACGTATTCCACGCCTGCATAAAAAGCGGCATGGAATCAGCTAACGTGCCGTCAAAATCAAAAATGATTGTTGTCATAGGCCAACCTCTTTCCAATAAAAGTTAAAAGATTCGTTGCTGTTAAGTATAATCTGTAACCCAAATGATGCCAACTTCTATCTCTTTGGCGACGCATGGAAAAGGAAGCGAAAAAGGTATTTTCGAGTGGATTTTCACCCTGTTTTTCAGCCAATTCTGTTAAAATGAAAATATCTTAGGATTCCTAATTAATAGCATTTTAAAAAAGTCAGGAGGATTCCAATGGACACCACTAAAAAAGTCAGCTTTATCGTTCCTGTCTACAATGCTGAAAGGTATTTAGAGAAAAGCATCAACAGCATCCTCCACCAAACCCATCCCCATATCGAACTCATTCTTGTAAACGACGGGTCTACGGACAGCAGCGGAAAGATTTGTGAGCAGTACGCAAAACAGGATAACCGGGTAAACGTAATCCATCAGCCAAATGCCGGCCCGTCGGCAGCGCGAAACCGCGGAATCGCAGAAGCAAGCGGCACATATATCCAGTTTGCGGACTCGGATGATTTTATCGATCAACATATGACGCGCCGTCTGGTGCAGGCGATGGAGGGCGGCAGTGAGCTGGCCATATGCGGGTACCAAAAAATCCTGATGCGCGGAGACCATATCATCAAATCAGAAATCTACCGCATTCCGCAAAAGGGCAATTTTACAAAAGAACAATTTTTAGTGCATTTCGGGGAATTGTACCAGTACTACTACATCCACTTTAATTGGAACAAGCTGTACGATGCACAGCTTTTAAAAGATTCAGGACTGGCATTTGACCTCGATGTGAATTGGGGAGAGGATCTGCTGTTTAATCTGCGGTATATCGATAAATGCCAAAACATCAGTCTCCTTCCCGATGCGTTCTATTACTACATCGATTCCAATGCCGCGTCCATCACGAGCCAGTTCCGCGCGGATCTCTATACCAATATGCAATTGATGCAAGGAGCGGTAAAGGCGTTTCTGCAAAAAAACAATGCGTATGCCGGCAAGAACAAAGTCCTGTTTGAAAACTTTTATACATCCCGCGTCATGACTTGTTTCTGGAATTTGTTTCATCCAAGCAGTACGCTGACGCCGGATCTGGCAAAAAAACAGATGGGCGAAATCATCCATAATGAATGGCTCCATAAACGGGACAGTTATTTTCAGTCAGGCAATTTCGAGAAGAGGTTGATTGGAACCTTGATCAAGCGGCAAGCGGTCGGTGCCTTGTACCGCTATTATTCGTTGAAAAGCCTTGTAAAAAGAAGACTGCTGCCAAAAGAAAAGAAATGGGTATGATGGGCAGATGAAAATTAATGATTGAACTGCGCAAGAGCGTGAATGTTGTAAAAGAGGAGTGGAGCATTTGAAAGCCATCATTAGAAAAGCGCAAAAGAAAGATATCCAGGCGATCCAGCAAGTGGCAAAAGAAAGCTGGCATGAGACTTATAAGGAATTGATCCCTGCAGCGATCCAAGACCAATTCCTGAAGCAGGCCTACTCCGATGAAACGATGGTGAAACGAATCGACCACAGCCTTTTTCTCGTAGCTGAGAGCGATTCAAATGTCATCGGCTACGCCGCCGCTTTTCAAAAAGACGGCCAAGCTGATCTCAGTGCCATCTATTTACTGCCGGAAGCAAAAGGCAATGGAATTGGAACACAGCTGCTGGAAGGTGTTCTTGAAGCATTGGACGGAGTGAAGGAACTGTACGTAGAAGTGGAAAAAGGAAATAACAGCGGCGAAACGTTTTACGCGGCAAAAGGCTTTGTCTTGGTCGATGAATACGAAGATGACTTATTCGGTTATGCGTTGCAAACAAAGAAAATGGTTCTGGTCATTTAATGAATACGCTCCGGAATAATATCTAGTCATTATTCCGGGCAGGTGAATAGCAATTATTCATAAACTGGATTTAATGAATAACGAATAACCCCTGAAACGCTTATTCAAAATGCATTTCAGGGGTTATTCGTTATTCTTCGAGGAACATTTCTTCCAGTGACGGTTCGTTGACTTCCACACGGAAGACATCCACTTGGCATTTTGTAAACGCCCGGATGATTTCAGCGATTTTCCGTTCATTGCCGACGGTCAAACTGCTGGAGGAAGCTGTCGTTTTTAAATCGCTGCCTGCTGTTTCGAGCCAGTCATACAAGTTTTCGGCTTCGCTTTCCGGAATGACGGAATGTTTGAATTTTACTTCCAGGGTGGAGCGGTAATATGAGCGCAATTCTTCCATGCTGCCTTTTTTGACAATCGCGCCATCTTTCAAGATGGCAATGGTCGAGCAAAGCTTTTCGACTTCAAATAAATTGTGGGAAGTCATGAATACGGTTTTGCCGCTTGCCTGCAAGTCCCGTATAAGCTGATGGATCTGCAGCGCGGATTCCGCATCCATGCCGGAAGTCGGCTCGTCCAGAAAGATGAGTTCCGGCTCATGGATGATGGCTTGTGCAATCCCCAGTTTTTTCTTCATGCCAAACGAGAATTTGCCGACTTTTTTGGATAGGTCCTGTTCCAGGCCGACCATTTTCAGCACCGCTTTGCACTGCGCGGTGGAAACCGGCATGCCGGAAAGCGCAGACAGGAATTTCAAATGCTTGATGGCGTTCATCGAATTGTAAAAGCTCGAGTAATCCGGCATGACGCCGATGTGTTTCTTCAGCCGCTGATTCGGCCCTTCCACACCAAGCAAAGAAAAGCAGCCGCTTGTCGGACGGATGATGCCCGTCAGCATATTGATGAACGTCGATTTCCCCGCGCCGTTGCGGCCAAGGAATCCAAAGATTTCTCCTCGTTCGACCACTAGATCGATGCCATGGATAACCGGTGTCGACCCGTATGATTTTTTCAGGTTTTTCGTTTCAATGACGTTCATTAACATTCCCTCCTATTGAACAATGCGAGTGCGGCCGCAAGTACCAGTCCCGCCAACCCGAAAATGACTAAAAATGAATAATCATCGTTGATCAAATAATAATAAGGGCTGACAAACTTTAACCAGGAAACCCATAAGTTATTAGTGAAGGCGACCCATACGCCAAGAATCGGCAAGGCGATTCCGAGTAAGACACCGAGAAACATCGTATAAGACGGCTTAGGAATCAGGACCGACAAGAGGACGGCCAAAGCAATTTGGAACGTCACGAGCGTGATGGTTTGCGAAAAGATGAACAGGTCGATTTTTAAAGAAAACAAACTGATGATGAGAAATGAAATCAAAATGCACACGAACCAAAACAACCAGATGCCTAAATATTTTCCAAGCACAATCGAAATTCTGGAAGTCCGGGTAACCAAAAACCGCATCGTGCGTTCATGAAGCTCCCGGTTGATGGTGTCATGCGACAAGCCCATCACGAACAATTGGCCGAAGCCGACCAATAAAAAGAGCAGTCCCGCCGTATGGACATCTTCCGCTTCACTCGCCGTCAGCCCGGCACCAACCGTCAGCAGATCGGAAAACTTTGCGGAATAATAGGACGTGACGAGCAAAAGGGCAATTATGAGCAGCGACATGATGCTTTTGAACAAACTTGAAAACTCTTTTTTGCCAATGGCGAACATCGACTTTCCTCCGTTTCATAACGTGCATGTATTTCTGAAGCTGACTTTAGTATAAATGCCTTAGCTTAAGTGAATGAAACCTGTTCCTTAATTTTTCCTTAATTCCGCTTTTTCCCTTTTTGGAATGATATGATAATTTACATGAAAACGGTAAAGAAAGGATTTTTACGATGCATGAACCTCACTTATTAATTGTAGATGATGAACCCGCCATTTTACATATGCTGACAACGATTTTAACAAAAGAAGGCTTTCGTTCAATTGATACGGCGGGATCTGCCGAAGAAGCGCTGGCGCTCTCTAAGCAAACGGCATACGATTTGATCCTGCTCGATGTCACGCTACCCGAGCGCAGCGGTTTTGACATCTGTCCGTTGATCCGGGAAACGACGGATGCTTCCATCTTTTTCTTGACTGCCCGGTCGTCGGATTTGGACAAACTGTCGGGCTTTGCGGTTGGGGCGGACGATTACATCACCAAGCCCTTCAATCCCCTGGAAGTGGCGGCGCGCGTGAAAGCCCATCTAAGGCGCCGAAGCGGCAAAAACCCGGCCCAAACCCAACAGACGATTTACAGCGCCGGCCCGTTGTACATCAACACACAGTCTGCGGAAGTGAAGCTCGTTGGCAAGCCGGTGGACCTGCCTGCACAAGTGTACCAGCTGTTGCTGTTTTTCTGCCGCCACCCCAATCAGCTGTTCAGCAAAAGCCAATTGTACGAAAACGTCTGGGGTGAAGAATTTCTGGGCGAGGACAATACGGTGATGGTCCATATCCGAAAGCTGCGCGAGAAAATTGAACAGGACCCCAGCAGTCCGAAACTGATTGTGACGGTGCGGGGTCTGGGTTATAAATTTGTGCCGGCAGGTAGCCTATGAATCTGCACAAGCGCTTTCTGCTGCAATTTTTCACTCAGCTTCTTTTGTTGTCAGCGGTTTTCCTGGTGACCATCCTGGCCATTTGGGCCATTATCGGATTTTCGCTGACAGAACAGGATGCCCGCCAAGATCTTGCCAAAGCCGAAAGTTCCTACTTTACCGGCAAAATATCGGTTGACGGAAAAAACGTATCCATCGATCCGGAGTTAAAAGAACTGGCCAAGCGACAAAATGGCCAGCTCCTCGTGGTGGATGCAGAAGGATATGTCCTTGATTCTTTCCAGGCGCCGGAACAAACGCCTTCCCGGATGAAGGCAAACGAATTGGCGGCATGGCTTCTCGGGACGGATTCGGCAGGCAAAGAACGCGCTTATTGGAAACTGGAATACTTTGATGAGGATCCGCTGTATTTATTGTTCGAAAAAGAAAACAAAGCAGCGGGCTTAACGGCCGCTTTGGAACCCGGTGTGGATTGGGGCCAAAAGCAACTCGGTTTGACCGCGGACATGGAAAAGAAGCTGCAGGCGGAAAACGCTTGGGTCCAGCTTGTTGATGCAAATGGAGAAGTGGTGGACCGCTTCGGGGAAGAGGCGCCCGAGCTTTCTGAATCGATGGACGGACTGGACCGGCTGGCCGCGGAATGGCCGATGGCGTCCGTAACGGTGGATGAAGTGACCCAGACCGCTTTATATGTCGGAGTTGCCGAAACGCCTTCCTCTTTATTGGAGGACAGTTTTGCCGACCGCAAGCTCATTTACGTTTTTCTTCTGCTGCTTTTGCCTTTAGTCATCGGCACGTTTTGGTATGCCCGGAAGTTCGGCATGCCGCTTTTGGTCATGATGCAGTGGATCCAAAACCTCGGCAGCCGCCAATACGAAGCGCCGCAGGATGCAAGCGGCCAGCCGGCCCTCTACACCAAAAAAGGCAAGCTGAAGCGGAAATACCGGCTGTACAAGGATTTGATTGAGACGTTAGAGCAATTGACCGATACCTTAAAGCAGCACAAAGTGCAGCGCCGCGAACTCAATCAGACGCGCGAAGACTGGATCAGCGGACTGTCGCATGATCTCAAGACGCCGCTGTCTTCCATTTCAGGCTATGCTCAATTGCTGGAAGCTGAAAATTACGAATGGTCCACTACCGAAGTAAAAGAGTTTGCCGGCATCATCCATGAAAAATCGGGGTATATGATGGAACTGCTGGAAGACTTGACCTTAACGTTCCGCTTGAAAAACAACGCCTTGCCGCTTTCGAAAGAGCCGGTGGAACTGAACGAATTCATGCGCCGCACCATCATACAATTCATTAATGAACCGGCGAACGCTGCTTTTGAATTTGATTTCCAGCCGGCTGCACGGTCCATTGTGGCTGAAATCGATCCGAAATGGTTCCAGCGCATCGTCGACAATTTGATTGCCAATGCCGTAAAGTACAATCCGCCGGGAACGATGATCACCGTTTCTTTGTCAACGATCGAGCAGCATTTATTCATCGTCCGAATTGAAGACGACGGTACCGGCATGGACCCAAAGATGCTCAACAAGCTGTTCGAGCGCTATTACCGCGGATCGAACACCGTGGATTCCGGAAACGGCTCCGGCCTTGGCATGGCAATCACGAAGCAATTGGTTGGGCTGCACGGCGGCTCGATCAAAGTAACTAGTGAATCTGGAAGCGGCACAACGGTGCGGCTCATGGTGCCGATGCAATAAATTTTTAAATTTTCTTGATTAGGGAATCTGCCGTGGTAAGGTAATGAAAATTTATACAGCGAAACACAGTGAAGAGGACAGTAACTAAAACGAAGCTTCTAAGAGAGCTCTGTCTGGTGGAAAGGGGCAAGCGATGTTTTGGCCAAACAAGCTTTCGAATTTTGCACCGGAACTGGATTCAAAAATAATACCGCGACAGGAAAGTCCCACCTCCAAGACAGTTGTCTTAGGAGGCGGGACTTTTAATTTCCTTATAAGGTGTTGGATTATCCGATTAGGCGGCCTAAATTTACTTGATTGCACTGTATTAGAAGGTTCTGGCTATGACCGGGTATTAAGCAGAAGAGAATTCGTGGTTCAATAAAACAGCGCCGCAATGATATCGAATGCACCGGCGATTGCATAAAAGGCAGCACTAACGCCCAAAACCCCGGCAAGGAAATAGCCGATTAATTTAATATTATCTACAATTGCACCTACAATATCATCCATGAATTGAATCACAAGAATTCCTCCTAGGGATAGCATATATTTAAGCACTTGCCATGGTTATATCCTAACACTAACTGAAAATCTAATAAATGGAAAATTTGGCTATTAATAAAGCGGAGATTTCAGTACGATAAAGAGGGAAGTGGAGAAGGCTTTTGAATTGTCGGCTTTTAAGCAGTTTTGTCTTTTTTTCTTCCTTAAATACATCATTACATAAGTGTTATTAAAATCAAAAAACAGCAAGCAACAAAAAAAGAGAATTTAAAATAACCAAATTACAATGCCAGTACAAAGAAATGGAGGAAAAACCGCAGTGTCTTTGAAACCTGAAATTATTTTAGTCGGAACATTTCATTTTGAACAACAAGTAGAACTTATAAAAGAGCGTGAATTTGAAATTGAAAAACTAGCTGGATATCTATCTGAATTTAAACCATCTAAAATTGCTGTTGAATGGCAACAACCTTTACAAAAGGATTTAACGAAGCGCTTTTTAGAAACTGAGAAAAGCTACGGTCAAAATGAAATTGAACAAATAGGATTTCGCATAGCAAAAAAACTGAAGTTGAAAAACGTACAAGCCATCGATTATGAAGGTAACTTGACACCTGAAGACATGGAAAAGTTGTATGGTGCAATTTCTTCGCGTTATCCGGCCATTCAGAAAGAACTTGCTGATTTTTCGGAAAAAGATGCTCAAATGGATGAGGCTGTCTCGCTTTATGCCATTTTTGAGAGTTTGAATAATCCGTCGCAGCTATCCGTATTGGAAAGGATTTATCTTTCATTTATCTCGGTCGCAGAGAACGAAGAATATATCGGCGCTGAATTTCTCCGAAAATGGAATTGGCGGGAACTCATGATTTTTAAACATGTGGTTGATGTGATTGACTCTCCTAAGGAACGAGTTTTGCTTTTAATCGGCCGTGATCATCTATGGAGTTTGAAAAAGCTTTTTGAAGGTCGGGGTTACCGAGTGATTAATCCATTCGCTGCTTCTTTAGAGGTGAATGAAATCAATGATCATCAAACGAATTGATTTAGAAACACAGCGGGAAATTTTAATACAATTTCGAAAAGATTCTTTTGCCGTTAGTTTTGGTTCCACTCAAGAATTTGGAGATGAAGAAGATTACCTCAAGTGGGTGGCTGCAAAATCCCTTCAATTTCCGGACGGATTTATGGTAGTTATGGAAGATGAACGACCAATCGGCCAACTTGAACTAACACTTACCGTATATGAAGAGCGAAGTATTGGATATGTAAACTTGTATTATTTGATTCCAGATAAAAGAGGTCTCGGTTTAGGGAAAACTTTACATGAATATGCTTTGAACTTTTTTATAGAAAACGGGGTTAAGGAATACCATCTTCGTGTTTCTCCTTCAAATTTGCCGGCTCTTTCGTTTTATCGGAATGCTGGAATGGAAGAAATCGGTTTAGAGCTTGGCGGAAAAGTAATTCGAATGAGGGGTTTCCTGGCGTAAGAACTTCTGTCTAAGAAAAAACTAATCGATAAATGAGGAGTGGGAAAATGGACGCAGCATTAGATAAAGCGATTCGATTACGGGAGGCTGGAAAGTTCGAAGAGTCCAAAGAGATTTTGCTCGGATTGGCAAAGGCGCATCCTGATTTTCCCTATATTCAATATCAATGTGCGTGGAGTTTAGATCTATTAGGCGAGGAATCCAGAGCTGTTGCTTATTATGAACGAGCAATCGGTCTTGGATTAGCCGGCAACGAATTAGAAGGTGCATTGCTTGGTCTCGGAAGCACTTACCGGACACTTGGTGCATATCAAAAATCAAAAGAGGTCTTCTTGAAAGGTATTGCGCTTTTCCCGGAGAATAAAGCGATTCAAACATTTTACGCCATGACTTTATTCAATCTTGAAGAACATGGAACTGCAATGCAGTTGCTGCTTGAATGCTTAATTGAAACGACTCGTGATGAAGAGATATTTAAATACAAAAATGCCATTCGGTTTTATTCGGATAAGTTAAATGAAGTTTGGGAATGAAAATGCTCAGGTAGTAGGAGCGAATAATGTGGCAGCAAAATCCAGGAGTTTGTAAAACAGGCGCTCTCCCAAACAATCTCTAATGGCTGAACCCATTGGATTTCCTGAACTTTACTAAGATGGGAGTTTCGAAAAATGAACAGATACATCATCATGACGGTCGGGAAAACCCATAGCGGAAAAACAACATTCGCAAACGAATTGGAAAAGAAATTGGTGAATGCCGTAGTCATTGATCAGGACAGTCACGCAGAGTTTCTCCAGTTGCAATATCCGCGTTTAGTGCCTAGTGACGGTCCAAATCTTCTGAAATACGCCTTGACCCGGGCCGTTGTTGATTATGCAGTGAACGAAACGGATTGCCACCTCATTTTGAGCAATTCAAACCTCAAGATGAACAGCCGCAGAGCGCTACTTGAGGAATTTCACAGCAAAGGCTTCACGAGCATACTCGTTCATTTGAATATCCCGGATTCTGTCCTTAGGGAACGAGTGGCAGCAAGCACCCGCTCTACAAATATCCTGCGGACCGCCGCTTCTTTTAAAGAAGTGCTGGACGGGCAACAGACAGAGGCCATTGCCCTTTCGGAAAGTGAAGCAGATGTCTTGATTACCATTATTCAGACCGATGAAACGGCAAACGCCATCCGGCGAGTTGTTGAAATCGTTAAGGGAGAGGAAGAATAAATGAATAAAGTGGAGAGCGCATGACAATCTTTTTTTAAAAAATGAATCAAAAAGAAATAGCAAGCTGGAACAAAGCGGCCATTACCGGATTTTATGCCATGGTGCTGCTGCTAATCGCAGACTTGGCATATGGTGTCCTGTATGAACGCGAACTCGTTTCGAAATTCGCCATTCTATGGACCGGCATGGGGGCAGCTTTTGGTTCCGACTTGCTAGATCGGTGGATATCCGCCGCACGGGCGAACAAGGAGAATAAACCCTCCTGAGGTTTGCTTCAGTCGTTTAAGACAATGACTTGCTCGGGAAACACGCGGTCCGCGAGCCACCGTTCAATGACGCGGTTGAACAGCTCGGGTTTTGCAAAAGAAATGCCGTGGCCGATATCTGGAAAAACGATTCCCCGGCAATTCGGATTGCTTTTTAGAATTTCCGTCATCGATGCTTTCATGACGCCGCGTTCTTTCTCGCCAACTGTTACCAGGATGTCCGCCTGGGCATATTTGAAGTTCTCCGGCAGCGCAAACGACATGTTTTCTTTCAGCATGCGGGCCAATTCACGCTTTTTCATGCGGCGACTGTCGCGGTAATAAGCTTCAAAATAACTGTCTCCTATGTAAAGCGATTTCGCCTGGAGCTTCGAGAACGCTTTGTTTTTAGCCAGCGGCTGGAACAAGGCAGAAGATCGGGCGAGGGTGTTTTTAAACGGCACCGGCTTTACAAGCGCACTGTTGAGCATGGCGTAATCCACCAGGTCCAGCTTCTGGCCAATCGCGGCCAACACCACTTGCGCACCGAGCGAAAATCCGATGGCAATGACCGGCTTGTTTTGCCGCTTTTCTTCAATCAACGCAATCAGGCGCTCCGCACTTCCGGCAATTGAAAAAGCAGAGGCGTTTTCTGCACAGTTCAGTTCCGGCACCACCACGTGGTAGTTTCTAAAATGGCGGATTTGCCTGTCCCACATCCAACCGCCAACCCCGCCGCCATGCACAAAGACGACCAGCGGCGCCCGCAAATTTCCGTATTCCTGATAAGACAGCTTCATGATATTCCTCCTTTCTTTTTGAAATACATCATTTTACAATTCTGTATATTGTCATCTTCTATACATACGTTTCTTTTGGGTGAAAAGTTTCAGGAAACATCGATTATTTCCGAAAGTTTCATGCGGCAGGATTTAATTGCAAACTTTAGATACAGGTAAAATAAAAACACCTAGTAAGTTGTAACGCATATTCGTGTTGGAATGTGTGTATTGCTGAAAATAAATTGGCTAGGTAAATTCGGAAATTCTAAAAACGATTGATTTGGTAGTGACGCATATCTCAGAAGCACACCGGCAATTATGTAGTGCTTCCAGCACGCGTTCAACACATCAAACTCTTATATGAAGATTCCATTAAACCACTCTGGCAGGAAAAACGCCCGCCTTTATTTCTGTCGTAAGAATTCATGCAATTCCAAAAACTCATTTGACACAGTTTTGCTCTATACTTATACTGTGTTATAACACATGTTAGTTAAATACAGATTTGGAAGGGGAATTGCCATGTTTGCTGCTTTAACGCCACTCGATTGGAAACGCCGCGCCATTAAATACTACCCGGAGAAAATTGCGGTGATTGACGAACACAAACGCTTTACATACAAAGAGTTCGGCAAGCGCACAGATCAGTTGTCCATTGCTTTACATAACGCAGGGATTCAAGCGGGCGATCACGTCGCGGTGATGCTGCCCAATACCCATTACATGCTGGAATGCTTTTACGGCATTTGCCAGCTGGGTGCGGTCATGGTGCCGCTCAACTACCGCCTGACGGCGAAAGACCTGGAATACATCATCAACCACAGCGATGCAAAAATGCTCATTGTTGATGCCGAGTTCGGGAAACTTATTGAAGACATCCAGGATCAGCTGCCGATCGAAAAATTCATCATCGTGGAAGTCGCAGGATGCGAGTCGGCCATTAACGGTGTGGCTTATGAAGAATTTATCAGCGATGTAACGGAAGACGTTCAGCTACCGCAAGTGGACATTGACGAAAACCAAATGCTGACTTTGAATTACACCAGCGGCACCACGTCCAATCCAAAAGGCGTCATGCTGACGCACCGCAGCAATTACCTCAATGCCGCGAACTTCCTGCATCACTTAAATGTCGTGCATGACGACGTTTACTTGCACACCTTGCCGATGTTCCACGCGAACGGCTGGGGCGGCATCTGGGCGATTACGGCAGCGGGTGCGACGCATGTCTGCCTGCGGAAAGTCGATCCGCCGCTGATTTTGGAGTTGTTTGATCAGCACAAGATTTCCATCTGTGCGGAGCACCGACAGTCGTCAACATGCTCGTCAACGAACCGAAAGCGAAAGACATCAAGATTACGACCAATCCGCGCATGGCGACAGCCGGAGCACCGCCTGCTGCTGCACTTATCGCCAAAGCGCAGGATATTCTTGGGTTGAATATGATTCACGTCTACGGTTTAACCGAGACGTCTCCATTTATCTTGTATAACGAATGGAAAAAGGAATTCGAATCAAGAACACCGGAAGAGCAAGCGACAATCAAAGCGCGCCAAGGCATCGAACTTGCTTTTAACGGCGAGACAAAAGTCGTCAACCAGGAAGACGGGCGTGAAGTCGCCTGGGATGGCAAAGAACTCGGCGAAATCGTGACCCGCGGCAATGTCGTCATGAGCGGCTATTACAAAGACCCGGAAAAAACGGCGGAAGCGATCCGGGATGGCTGGTTCTACACGGGCGACCTGGCTGTAACTTATCCAGACGGCTATATCGAAATCCAGGACCGCATCAAAGACATGATCATCTCCGGCGGTGAAAACATTTCCTCCACCGAAATCGAAGGCGTGCTCTATAAGCATCCGGACGTCATGGAAGTGGCCGTCATTGCGGTGCCGGACGAGAAATGGGGCGAAGTGCCAAAAGCGATCATTGTCCTTCAGCCGGGTGCACAGGTCACGGAACAGGATATCATTTCCTACACCCGTGACAACATGGCTCATTTCAAAGCACCGAAATCGATTGATTTTGTGGAAGCCTTGCCAAAAACCGCTACCGGTAAACTGCAGAAGTTCCGCTTGCGTGAAATGTACTGGAACAACTCGAAAAAAGTGAACTAAAAATACCAACACTCTTCGGATCCGGCATCGGGTTCGAAGAGTGTTTTTGGTGGAGAAAGTCGACATGTTTCATTTTTCTCGAGTAACGGGAAACAAAGAGAATGTATGCAGAAAAACTGAATTCAAGGAAGGGGCAAGTTATTCATGAAGGCAATTGTAATTGAACAATACGGCGGCAAAGAGCAATTAAAGGAAAAAGAGCTGGAGCGTCCGCAGATTTCTGAAAATCAGGTGTTGTTGGAGATACACGCAACGTCCATCAACCAGATTGACTGGAAACTGCGTGAAGGCTATTTGAAAGAGCGGCTGCCGTTCGAATTTCCGATTATTCTCGGCTGGGATGCAGCCGGCGTCATTGCTGAAGTCGGTGAAGCGGTACACGACTTCAAGGTCGGTGACCGGGTATTCGCCCGTCCTGCGACGACTCGCCAAGGCACCTATGCAGAATTCGTGCCGGTGAAAGAGAATTTGCTCGCCCGCATGCCGGAGAACATGACGTTTGAAGAAGCGGCTGCGATTCCGCTCGCCGGGTTGACGGCCTGGCAAACCCTGGTCGATGTGGCAAAAATCAAAGAAGGCGATAAGGTTCTGGTCCATGCCGGTGCCGGCGGTGTCGGAAACTTTGCCATCCAGATCGCCAAAAGCTTCGGCGCCTACGTTGCAACGACTGCCAGCAAGGAAAACGAGGACTTTGTCAAATCCCTTGGCGCAAATCTTGTCATTGACTACAAAACCGAACAGTTTGAAGACGTCTTGAGCGATTACGACATTGTACTTGATGCGCTGGGCGGGGACGTGCTCGACAAAAGCTTTCAGGTCCTGAAAAAAGGCGGACGCTTGGTATCGATCGCCGGGATGCCGTCCGAACAAGACGCAGCCAAATACGGCGTTCACGCGAGCTCTTATTGGCTTGAGCCGCAAGGCGATCAATTGCAGGAGTTGGCAGGCCTTTACGAAAAAGGACAATTAAAGCCCGTCATCGGCAAAGTGTTCGACTTGAGCGAGCAAGGGCTGCAAGATGCACATGCACTCAGCGAGACGCACCACGCGAAAGGCAAAATCGTCATCCGGGTGAAGTGAGCCGAATTCTGGACGCAAATTTTGATTTAGATCGAAAAACCGGAAGTGCCAGGCTTCCGGTTTTAATTTTGTCTGCTGGTGAACCTGCTTTTAAAAGGAAATGGCCAAAGAAACGGAAAAGCCCCCGCTAACCGCTGGAAATGGTGTAGAATCGAAGAAAAGAGACAAGCCGTCTACAGATAAAGGAGAATGCACTCGTGAACGACACATCTAGTTTTCAAATGATCGCCGCTGTTGCGATTTTTGCCTTAATGGTCGGCGTCCCGCTCATCATGGTGTTTGTAGTCTATAAATTCAGTAAGCGCAGCAACAAGTAACCTGTAAGAGGCAAAAGCGAATAAGCTTTTGCCTCTTTTTTTGGGGGTCAATTACAAGATTCTATCGAAAGGATGCTGTCTCACAGGGCATTTGGTTTTTTATTGAGACAAAAAAACGTTTGTATATTTTCAACTGCTGGATAATATGAAACTTTAAACAATCTAATAACGACTTAGTTTGTAACAGACCAATTAAAAATGAGAAAAGAAAAACTGGCGGATGTGCAAAAGGGAGGAACGATAGTGGAATTGAGGAAAATGATATGTATGCTTTGTTGTTTATTTATAAGTTTGCTTGCTGCATGCGGGCAAATAGAAGAAGACAAACTAAAAGCGGAAGATAAGGGATCGCCAGAAAGCCGACAATTTAACGACGAAGAATTGATCGGCAAAATTGGCGAAACGAATCCTTCAGCACAATCCTTGTACGTGGATCATACAGAATGGATCAATCGGCATGTGCCTTTGGAACATGCCGTGCCGGATATTGGTTATGGTTTTCAGGCATTCATCACAGAAGAGACCAGGATGGAACTTGAAAACGGCGACCCGGCAGAATTGAAGGATTTCAAGCCTGGGCAAAAAGTAAAAGTGCTGCCGCCTACAGAAGAAACTTTACCTGTTGAAGTGGATTACAAGAAAGAACTGGGTATTGAGAAGCTTCCCGTCATTCTCGTTTTTGACACCAAAGAATTACTCTTCAAAACGTATCAGGAAAAAGAACTCTACAATTTATTTAATGAACGAATAGAATAAATGAAAACAAGCTGCCTTCATAAAAATGAACGCAGCTTGTTTTCATGATTGTTATGTATGATTTTGCTGTTCTTTCATGTAGGTACGGTACTTGCCAGGCGTCTGTCCGGCGGCTTTTTTGAAGGCCTGTTGGAAATGCGTTTCGCTTTTGTAGCCGGTGCGTTGGGCAATTTGCTGGATAGAGGCATCGGTGTGCTGCAGCAAATACTGTGCCAATCCAATGCGGCATTGAATGGCATACTGAATTGGACTCATGTTGGTCTGTTCTTTAAAGACCCGGGCAAGGTAGTATTTGCTCAAGCCGATTTCTGCGGAAAGCAGTTCCAACGTCAGTGTCCGGTGCGCATTTTCTTCGATAAAGCGTTTGGCCATACGGATATGCTGTTGGTGATCGGTTGCTGGTCGGTTCGGCTCAGCCAAGGAACGTTTCAAGATGCCGAGAAAAACCCCGAGCAAATGGCCAGCGATTTCATGCTTATTTGCGTAGGAGCTGCTGTTTTCTGCCATCAATTGCAGACCAAACGACTTCAGGCGTTCAAACTCGGCTGGTCGGTGTACCGGAGGCAGGTGAGGCGGCCGCAGTTGGTGAAGCTCAAGCTCATCCATCAATTGGCCGGAGCAGCTGAGAGACAGGCAGCTGTACGCTTGGCCTTTAATGGATGCTTCTGCGTGCCAGTCTCCGGCATTGCAAAGCACCAAGGAACCGGGGGCTGCGTTATAGGTTTTTTGGTTAATGGAAAAGCGGCTTTGGCCCTCCAAAACAAGGATGATCTCGCACGATTCCGGATGGACATGGAGCGGTTTAATGTGCCGTGTATCGTTCGAGCAGTGAATGAGGTCGGCAGAATGAAAAATAAAAGGAAATTGGTTTGGGTCCATGGCAGGCACTCGTTTCTAAAAGGATAATACGTCCATTATAGCAAGAATTAATATAAAATATTGTAAAAAGCGGAGAAAAGAGAAGTTTTGTTCCGTCCAGCAGCAAGAATTAATAGAAACTAACTTATAACTGAATCACTTTCAGCAGCAGAAGTATAGATATCTGAAAATTTAAATAAATTGAACGGTTACGGTAGTAAAACATATAAATCAGCACTATAATGGCGATACACCCAGCGGCCACAAACGAAAAATTTAAATGACAGAAAGGATGAGCGGAATGGCGACGGATTTTTGGATCAATTTGCCGGTAAAAGATTTGAACAGATCAAAGGAGTTTTTCCAGAGCTTGAATTTTACGGTAAACGAGCGGTTTTCGGACAGTGAGCAGATGGCGGGTATTGTGGTGGGTGAACACAATTCCATGATTATGTTATTTCCTGAAGCTACTTTGGAAGGATTTGCACGAAATCCGATGACGGATACAGCCGTAAGCACAGAAGTATTGCTGTCGATTTCAGCAGATTCGCGTGAAGAAGTCCAGGAGATGTGCGAAAAAGTGATTCAGGCAGGCGGCAAGATCTTCAGCGAGCCTGGCGAAACAAATGGCATGTACGGAGCGGGATTTTGCGATTTGGATGGACACCGGTGGAATTTGCTGGTGATGTAAAGACAGCAAGCAATAATAAGTATGAAGAACTGAACTTGTACGAGATCAGTTCAACAACTAGTTAAAGATGGTTCAATGGCACAGAAACTTTAACAGAAAGAAATCTCACAGCAACCAAATGATTTCAATGAGACGAAATCGATTTATTTTTTCCGTAAGACAACTCAAACAAAAATCAATGTGCCGATCGAGTTGAATACGTAAATTCGAGTAAAATGCACCAAAACAGCAAAAAAACGAAAACGTCAAAAATAGCTCAAAATGAACCTAAAAATCGGTTTCGTCTCACTGTCTTAAGTATACTTTTTAAATGAAACGATACTTCCGATAATTTATATTATGTCAACTTAATTATTTTTTAAGAAGTTGAGGCCTTGATTTCCCGCCCTCTTGTCGAGCGACAATAGAATCTTTACTTTAATGACATAAGCTTTATGTATTCTTCCCTTTTACATTAAAGAAATTATTTTATGTTGATATACATGCTTTTGAAAATCTGAAAATGTAGATTGACTATTAGTTACACCACCAGGCTTTGTCACTGCATCTGACATAATATTATATTTTAATGTCAATTAATGAGGAAGTTTCTCTTGGTCTGACTCTTCAAACCCAGTTTCAATATACTTCGATAAGACAAACTCTAAAAATTCCTTTTCATTGTCACTTAACTTTTTGAAAGTATCGTTTTTAGCCTGCGCTACTCTTTCTTTTCTCAAAACGGCTTGTATCGCATAAGAAACATATTCAAGAACCTCAACTATATCGCTACTCTCGGCATTAATTAAATTTTGTAATGCAACAACTCATCTTTGCCAAAAACAAAATTTGTTAAGTCTTCTAAAAACACTCTCCTGATTAATGGATTTGACCACATTCCTCGCAATTCGCTTTCATCTTTAAATAACTTCGAAAGCGCTCCAAGTGTCAGCATTTTGTCGACTTGAAGTGTTTCCTTCTGTGTGTCCGGCATTTGTTTTAATGGATTTGCAGGGTTATTTTGTCATCTGCCGTTTCTTTTATTTGGCATTCATGCTATATTGTTAATAAAATCTAAATATTCTGTTAAGGAGGAAGCAAGGTGTCCAGGCTTGGAATCTCTTTCGTCTTGCTGTTCTTTTTTCTGATGCCTTCGCAGTCGGCCAATGCAGAAAAAGAACAGATGCCCAGTGGATCGGTGTTCAGCCAACTGGTGGTCGGCAGTATCGTGACAACCTTCATCAATAGCGAAGAAGGCAAAATGCTGGTGACGTTTGACAGGCGGACAGGGACATTCACTTCCTTAACAGCGGACTTCCTTTCAGAGAACGAAGAGCAGGAACAGTTCAGGATATTGAAAGCGGTGCGTGTGAACGAAGTCGCTGCCACGAAGCCGACGAAATGGAACTATGGCAAATGGAAAAACTACAAAATTACCATAGAGGAAAAAGCGACTGTAGCCATCATCACTACGGCCATCCTGGGGCTGATTCCGTATGTCGGGAAGCTTGCAGCACCGGTAGCGGCCCTGGTCATTACATGGAAGCTGAAGACCGGCTACTTTTCAGCCAAGAAAGACTTCCGGTTCGCAGGAAGCTACATGTTAGAAAAGCAGCACCTGAAAATTTGGAAGAAGAGCAACTACACTCAGCTTCGGGAATACAAGACAGCGGATGAAAAAATCTGGATAGCATGGGGCGGCGATGAATCATGAAGAACAAAGTGAAAAGTTTCTTTACCAAGTATCTCATTGCCATTGCATTGATGCTACTCGTCTACTTTCTTCTGCCGGCTTCCAACGCGACGATCATTCTAATCGGCTTCATTCCGTTGCTTGTCTGGCTGCCATTCGACATCAAGAGATTGATGGAGAAGAGACGGACTTTGAAAAAGACTCCTCAATAGAGGGGTTTTTCTCTTTACTGCGAAGTCCCTCCTCCTTTTTGGTATACCTATATAAATAATATGTCCACCTCTTCTAAGCGCGAGATCCATTCGTGCACTTTGTTCAGCAAATGGTCTGTCTCAGAGGCATTGTCCACTCCCGGCAATTTCAGCCAGTTGCTGCTCTCTACGCCCTGGAGCAGTGTGTCGATTTGCACCTCTCTCTTCTCAAATATGCTTAAGATTCATTAGGATTCTTTTTTCCGTTCTCGAGTCATGCCAATGGCGAACTTCTTAAACCCCATCGCCTCATAATACGATTCCAAATCTTCAGTGCACATCAGCTGTGGAATAATCCGGTGATGGTCGCATTGCTCAATCAGACCATTCATCAACATGCGTCCAATGCCAACACCTTGATAGCTTGGCAAAACACCAACTCCGCAGATCAGTCCGGTAATCACGCCATCTGAGACAATCCGTCCCATTCCAACCAACTTATTGCCTGTGCGCATACAGCCACGTACCAGCTTTGCTGGCACATGTTCTGCAGCTCCGCAACTGTCAGGCCAAGCGAATCCCAATTTAACTCTTGGTACAACCGAAAAACTTCTTCATATCTTGCTGGCGGTTCTACTGTAATCCGAACATCTTTTGAGGAATCCATAAAATCCCAGCTCCTGTCTTTTCCTATTGTATTTGATCTTTGTATAGCCAAATTAGTTAATTAAGGAGGTTAGCAAAATGGCACCACAACAAACCATTACCAATCTGCGCTCAGGTCAACGCATGATTTTCCGTCAAACGGCAAAGGACACAAACGGACAATTACTGGAAATAGAAACGTTTAATCCCCCGTCTACTGAAAAAGAGCCGGAGCATATTCATCCGAAACAAGAAAGCTCGGCTGAAGTGCTGTCTGGCGAAGTGCGCTTTTCAATCAACGGCCGTGTCCAAATTGTTAAAGCGGGAGAAAAAATCGTCATTCCACCAGGGGTCCCCCACTATTTCTGGAATGCAAGCCCCATGGAAGCGCACACGATCCAACGGTTTACGCCGGCTTTAACAATCGAACAGTTCTTTAAATCTTATTTCGCTTTGGCCAATGCGGGAAAACTGGACAGCAACGGGATGCCGCCTCTTTTGATTACATCACACCTCGGGCTCCAGCATCAAGATGACATCCGAGTGACTAAGCCACCGTGGATCATCCAAAAAATTCTTTATACGATACTCATTCCGGTAAGATTAATTTTACGAAATACCAAACGATAAGAGAAAAAATTCCTTTTCGGCGCTTGGTTGATAACCGGGTGCATCTTTAATGAAGATCCATCTCCAGATCCCAACGTTCTTCAATCAATTCCTGATCCGTCCATTCGGCATTCGGTTTTTGCTCGGTGCGTTCAAACCCGTATTTGCCATACAGATGCCGTGCGGCTTCAAGGATGTTGACGGTCCATAAGAAAACATGGCGGTAGTTCTGGGACCGGCAAAACGCCAGGGCTGTGTCTATCAGGCTTTTGCCAATGCCTAGGCCCTGGAACCGTTCATCGAGCACAAACCATCTCAATTGAGCGGTATTGCCCTCTACGCGCGTAATGGCAATCGAACCCGCGATTTCCCCGTCCACTTCCGCAATCCACATTTCGCCGCCTTGTCGGTCCACCAGAAAATCCGATAAGCCCTTCATGACGTAGTATTCAAAGAGCTCACTGAAGCCATAGGTCTTTTTGTAAAGACGGCCGTGCAGATAAGAAACATACCCCAGTTCCCCGGGCTGAAACGGCCGGATGCGGACGCGCGGTGCGTGCGGCTCTTCATGATTCAGCAACTTTTCCACAGTATGCATGGCAGCTGTCAATTGCTCCAGTTGCTTCGAAGTCAGCAATTCAATCATCTTTGCGACTTCTTTATTGGCTTCGTCCACCAATGCCAAATGAACTTTCTCCCCGTAGTTGGTCAAGTGAAGCAAATGCTGTCGTTTGTCGGATGGTGCTTGTTTTTTGGAAATGAGCTTGTCGTCTTCGAATTTCTGGGTGATGCGGCTCATATAGCCCCGGTCAATGCCCAGTTTCTCGCGGATTTCCGTTGCAGTGATGCCGGTTTTCCCGTAAAGCTCAGCAAGGACGCGGGCTTCGCTTAACGGATATGGCTTATGATAGATTTCCTGGTCAATTTTGCCGAGAATGTTGGCATAATGCCGGTTGAACCGGCGGATCTCTTCAATTTTTGCCAAGTCTGCCACACTCATCACCCCTTTAGTTTTCAGAATTTTTAATTACGCATAGAATAACGTTAATAGTTGACTTAGTCAACTTATTTTCCCCAAATAAAAACCATCCAGCTCTTAAGGCTGGATGGCATCCGTATTAAATGTCGTTGCTGCGCTTCATATCTCGTATGGCCTGCACCGATAGACGGACAAGCAGGATGACGCACAGGAACAAGCCCGTATAGGCCGCGGTATTCAAGTACACCGCGTAGGCGGTATTGATGAATTGGGCGATCGCCAGCAAGGCAGAGGAAATCAATCCGAATGTAATACCCGTCAGCAACAGCACCAAGCGCGAAAACATCTGCGTGATGAAGTTGGCATTGTGCCGGTCGGAGAACACATCGTGATGCAGAATGATTTTGCCGCTTTCAACCCGTTCCACCAGCCGGTCCAATCGCTTAGGCAGCCGAACCAGTTCCGGAATTACCAAAGCCAGTTCGCTCTCCAACCGTTCTTTCACAGCTTTCGGTTCTTTGAACGGCTTTTTCAGGAAATCCGACTTGTATTTTTGGGCAAACGTTTTAGCTTCTGTAAACATGTCAAATGTCGGATCGATGGTATGCAGCGTGCCGTCGAGTGTAATGAGTGAGCGGAGCGCCGTTCCGACAGACGGATAGAACGACAGCCCGAAATCGCGCACCAAGTCAAATAAGGAATGAATCAGCTCCGTTGTGGGAATCCGGTGGACATAGGAAATCTTTAACAGGATTTGCCCAATCGCTTGCTCGAACCGGTGCCGGTCGATTTGCTGATTGTCTTCCACTAGCAGCATGATCGAGTCGTAAATGACGCTCGCATCGCCTTGCTGCACCCCGATGATGAACAAACTGAGCCCTTCCTGCTGCGGAGAAGCAAGTCTCCCCACTGCCCCGAAATCGAGCAGAATCGGTTTGCCGTCCTGTTCATCGATAAAGATATTGCCCGGATGCGGATCTGCATGAAAAATGCCCGAATCCAGCATTTGTTCAAAGAATGAAAATAGCACCGTCCGGGCGAAATCTTTTTCATTGCCGCCGAACTGGTGAAAGACACGGCTGCCTTGGGCGATGCTTTTGCCTTCCACGTATTCCATCACAATCAGCTTGTCGCTGCTGTATTCGGTATAGACATGCGGAATGCGCACTCGATACGGACTGTTCTTCATGGCATTCGTAATTTGGATCGTGTTGCGGATTTCGATGTTGAAATTGATTTCTTCCCGCAGCCCTGCCGCAAAACCGATCGCCAGTTCACGGAACCCGAGGTTTTCAGCCCACGCGGAGCGGTTCGACACCCATTCTGCAAATTCCACCAGAATGTTCAGATCGTCGCGCATGATGCGTTTGATTTCCGGCCGCAGCAATTTTACCACGACGTGGCGGTTGTCCTTTTTCAAGACGGCTTTATGCACTTGCCCGATGGACGCGGCAGCAAGCGGCTCCATATCAAAGGAAGAAAACACTTCTTCAAAGCGTCCGCCTAAGGATTTTTCCAAAATGTCCTGGACCTGGCTATTCGGCAGCGGCTTTACCCGTTGCTGCAAAGTGCCCAGTTCTTCGACAAACGCAGGAGGAAACAGTTCGGTGCGCGTAGAGAGCACTTGGCCGAATTTGATGAAGATGCCGCCGCTTTGTTCCAGCGTATCCCGGAACGCGATTGCCAGTTCCCGGTCGTTTTCCCGGTGCCTGGCGTATTTCAACGCTCTGGAAATTCCGTTGCGGAGGGCGATTTCCACCACTTCGCGCAGCCGTTTTTGCCGGCGCCATTGGTGCTGCAGGCGTTTAAAAATGAACTTCCGGCCGGTGATGCGCTCTCCCTTGGCTCCGAGTTCGATCGGATCGAACAATTCAAAGAGCAAGTACAGGAGCATCGAGATCAGGAGAATGCTGCCGACCCAAACAATCGTGCTGACGTCTGTCGCGGTATTCAGGACACTTTCGGATAAATAATCGGTATAACGCAAATAGGAGTACCAATAAACAAACGTCGTCAGCGACACGCCGAGCACGACCGACAGCACCCGTTTCGTGAAATTGACTTGTGCCCCCATCAAACGTCCGCTGACAAAATAAATGAAAACGGTAATGAGCAGCACTTCTAAGAGCAGAATTGCATAAACCATTCGCAGTCTCCTTTCAGGAAGGAAATAGTCGCAATAATAAAAAAGAAAAGTTCATTTACCTAGTATAACAAACATTATCCGATTCGTTTCGCTGTGTCCTGTAGAATGATTAATTTTTACAATTCAGTCTTCCCATAAAAAAAGACCTATGGAAGGTCCAGGTAGTCCTCAATGCGATATGCCCCGTATCATTTTAAACGGGGCGATAGGTATTTTAATGATCAATCATTTACCGCCAGTTCGAAATACGGTTCTTCTTGCTGGGTGTCGTCAAACCAGCGCAGCTCTATGTACCGCAGGCCGGCTTTCCGAAGCACGTGAATGGAGCTTTCGTGCCCCGGCGCAGCAGAAGCCGTAATCGTGCGAACAGTAGAATGCTCTTTAGCCAGTTGCACGCACAGCAAAGCGGCTTCGGTCGCATAGCCTTTTCCCCAGCTGTCTTTTGCAAAATGGTAAATTAATTCCACTTGTTCAAGTGAATCATGGACATTAAAGCCGGCTGCACCGATCAGCTTTCCGGATGCCTTTTCGATGACGGCATATACGGAAATTCCGTTTTTAACGTGGCATTGGCTATAGCTCTCTAAGATGCGTGGAAGTACTTCTAACGGCGTTGGCCCGCCTGATTGCGGCCATTACTTCGGAATCGCCCCAGAAGCGTTCTGCAGCGCTTGCATCTTGTATAGTAAAGACCCGAAGCAGCAAGCGGTCGCTTTCAATTAGTCGAATCAAAAAAATCCGCTCCAATCGGTAGTTCCAAAAACTAACCACTTTCTATTTGGATTGTTGGCCTTCTAGAATAGAACGGACTACATGCCGAGAATCCCATTGGTTTTCTGAAAAGCCGATGATGGGATAGTCGAGCGGGAAAATCTTCTGCTTGATTTCGTCGACCGACAGGCCATCCTTGCTCAAGGATTGGATTTTCAACGTCAGGTTTTCAAGATTTTGCAGCTTTTTCTCAATCATCTCCCGTCCGTTTTCAAAATAGCCGGAATGGCTGCAAAATAATGAGTCAAAATCATACTGCAGCAGTTTGCGGAGTGAATCCATAATGAGCGGAATCGATTCACTGTCCATGATGACTTTAGTTTTAGGGGCAACAAACAAATCCCCCGAAAACAGCTGTCCCGTTTTTTCGTCTAGAAAAGATACATGGTCATCTGCATGGCCAGGCGTCTCGATGACAGTCCATTCCTGGCTGCGGGAGCGGATCGTTTCAGGAAGTGGCAAGGCATGGAATGCTTTTCGGCCGCCCCAGGTTTGCTGGCGGTATTCCGGATACTCTCCCGGCTGCTCGCAAAGACGAATGCTTTGAGGATGCAAATAAATCGGGATGTTGACATGTTTCTGAATCCAGGCGGCTGTTCCGGTATGGTCTTCATGGCTATGTGTAAGTGCTACCAGTTCTATTGGATATTCTTTGTAAAAGCGTATCAGTTCCTTCTGAAGTTTTTCCGGCCCTGTGTCCACCAACATGCCATCAACCAAATAGACATAAACTTTCCGGCCAAAACTTTCAATCGTGCCTTCCACACAAACCACATTTTCTTTCTGGTAAATCTCGATCATTGATTCCCCTTCTTTCTTTTTCAAAAGCTTGAACGCGTTTCCCTCTTTAAAAGGTTCTTCTCAAAGCACGGGTAGTCCTTCATTTTTTGCTGGTTTTTCCGTTCTTAAGAGCGGTTTTGAATTTTTTTATAATTCCTTATGTAGATATCTACATTTATTACTCTTTTCTCTCCTTTTTCGAATCGTTTAGCCATGTAACAAATTTGTGCGATCCTCTGCTGCTGCCCCTTCCTTCAAACATGAACGATGGTGTGGCATTCCTTAGCTTCAAGTGCCCTTTTTTCTTTGTGCGTCTGCTTTTCATTTTCTCTTTTACTTTCCTTTCCCCCTTTCGTGATTACATCAAAAAAAAGCCAGCAAAATTGAGATCTACACTCAATCTTGCCGGCTTTTTTCTTCAAAATCATTGTCTATTGTTTTTAGAAATCCCTCAATACGGGAACGTGTGTATGGTATAATTAGAGAGGTAGCAATTAGTGGACGTTCATAGGCGGTTGCATGTCTCACTTTCCAATCAGTTTTTGCTGAACGGGAAAGGAGGTGATGCAAATGACAGTTTTTCAAGCACTGACATTGATGATTAGCTTTTCTGGCTTAATCGTTTCAATCATAGTGTTGTCATATACTTTTTCGAAAAAAAAGTAAACCGCCTGTGCTCCCCAGCATAAGGTACGGTTTACTTTGGTACTGACATGCGATCGCCTTTGAAGCGATGCTCGTTGTTATTGGCCGATGGGTGTTCGAGCACCCATTGGTCTTTTTTTATGTTCTGATCTTCATTCATTATACCATTCCCGAAAAGGATTGCAATTATGCAATGTTTTTGGAGGAAGAACAATTGTTTTGAAACATCCCCCACTTGCTTCAGGTTGCTCCTAAATTAAAAAAGAAGACCAGAGTCTTCTTTTTAGACGGAGAATCCTATAAACAAAATAGCGATCAGTACCACAATTGCAACGATGATAATTCCGATAACGATTGACGGAATCATAATGGTGAAAAAACCTTTCCAGCTGGAAATCCGGTGCGCTTCCCCAATCGCTTTGGCGTTAATGAAAATGCTCCAGATCGTCACAACGGTTATCAGAACGGAACCGACCAAGGTGATGACCAGTTCGCCAGCGCCGCCTGAAGTTCCAAGCGGTTCTGCAAAATAGGTTGCCGGAGCTGCCAATACCCAAATCAAATACACCGGCAGCAGCCAGATTTGCGGGATGGCCGCAACGCCTATCGCTTTAAAAAGTTCTGTATAAGTCCCGGTCCCTTTAAAAAGCTTGCCGGTTATAAAATAAACGCCAGCCATAATCGCATAAACCAACAGGATAAATATCGGCCCGGCAATAATGGAGCCTAAAATGATTCCCCATACCGGCATCATTTGGTTCATTTCCGAATCGAATGCTCCGACAAGGGCACTGCTGATGCCGGATAAAATCATTAAGAGGATGACAAACCCCATCGATTTTTCTTCAATCACATAGCGGACCGTTTCTCTCGTTTTCAGCCAGATGCCTGTAAACGGATTCACTTCTCCATAACTTCCTTTTTCTTTAAATTGCACCATTTGAATCCCCTCTTTCTTTCTAGTAATACGGACCAACAGCAAGAAAGTTTCGAAATCACGTTGATTTCGAAGATTTTAGTTTCTTGAAATGATCCAAAACATGGTCCCATTGAACTGTTTCATTCTTCTTCACTGCATGGATCATTTTGTGGAAATCCGGCTGCAGCCCGTAAAATTTCTCTACTCGCTGCCAGATGCTTTCTCTATCCGCTGAACCGTTGTAGTTGCTGAATGTTGAGGTATGGCATTGAGGTTTGAATAACTTGAAGCATCTCTTTCAATTCCATTGTGTTCTCCTTTTTTATTGCGTTTTTGTTTTTTTTGATGTTACCCTTATGTAGTTTTCTACATATATTAGCGAAAACCCGATTTTATTAATAATTCTTGTTGCAGGACTGTTTCTAAAGAAGGATTTTCCCGACCACTTTCTGTTCATTAGCGTATTGCATTTCTAGGATTTCCTTTTTTTCCTTTTCTTTCGTATACTTCTGCTGATTGTCCATCCGCCTTTCACTTATTTTCTACCTTCAGTGCTTGAAGCTCTGCCTGTGTTTTGACAATTGTTGTTTTAGCTTGGTAGTGCTGCAACTTTTCCAGGAATTCCGGCTTCATGGTTTCCTCAAAATAACGGTTCCAACCGAACATCTTGAAAAAAATGCGAAGCGTCTGCCGGTAATTCGCCTTTTCCAGCATTAGCGTCTGTTTTATATAGCGTTTGATGATGCGCCACGTCCGCGTTCTGGGAGGGAAATCCAGAAAAACAATCCTGTCCGCTTTTTCCAGTCCCTTATCGGTCCACCCGATGTGCACCCCTTCAATCACCCACTCGGGCAATTCCACTGCTTCCTGAAACAGCTTATTGCGTTTTTCTTCGCTGTTGCGCGCGTCCCCGCCCGGCTTCCGCTCCCAGACAAAATTATCCGTTTCAAAACGGGGAATGCGGTATGCCAATGCTGCTTTTTTGGCCAGTGTCGTCTTGCCGCTTCCCACCGAACCGATGATGTACATTCTCATGTATTGTTCCAGCCTTCTGTTGTTTTCTTTCAATTATAGCGAACGCTCCTCTTTCATAGGTGCTGCATTTCATTTTCTCCATAAAAAAGCCGGCAGCTGCGTTTTTCGCAGTTGCCGGAGCGTTATTCAGCTTTGCCTGCTTCCGATTCCACACGGTCCATGAACACATGAACCGTTTCCAGGCGCTTCGCTTTGCTTCCGGAAAGCAGCATTGCTTTAGCAGTCATCGTCAGCCCTTTTTGGGAACCTTCGTAAACAAAGCGGGTTTCCGTGTCTGATACCTTTTCAAGCGTATAGCGGTAATCCACTTGGAACAATTGGCTCAAAACAAAACGCGTGTGACGGTATTTCCGCTCCGGAAGGTCTTCAAAAGCAAGAGTCTCCACCACGTAATATTGCAATTGCGAACCTTCGTAATAGCTCTGCCCGTGTTTGGCTCCCGCTTCGTCGTCGTTGTTTTCAAGCAAGATGTGTTCTTCCACTTTCGGTAAAAGCCGTTTGACGTTGTTGTCGGAGAACAAACGCCACACCGTTTCGATGTTTTCAGGAATCACCCGCTCTTCTTTCCATTTTACCATTCGACTCTCTCCTCACTGATGCTAATCCGTTCCATGGCACTAGCGTATCATAAATGACGCAAAAAAATCTCCGGAAGCGGGAAGCCGCCGGAGATCGGTATTCTTCAAAACGGATTGGTCGCCCACTGGCTGGAAGTCGGGATGAAAATCCGCGGATGCAGTTTCAGCTGCGCCACGATGTATTCCGCGATATCTTCCGGCTGCATGAATTTCTCTTTGCTGTTTTCCGGCGCTTCTCCGCCGCCGAAATCGGTGATGACCCGGCTTGGCGTCAACGCAAACACCCGGATATTATGTTTGCGCACTTCCTGCGACAACGCTTCTGTCATGCCGAGCACCCCGAACTTCGAAGCGCTGTATGCACTTGACCCGGCTGTCCCTTTAAGTCCCGACATCGACGAGATATTGATGATGTCGCCGCCGTTTTTTTCAATCAATTGCGGAAGTACCGTACGCGTCACGTAGTACATGCCAAGCAAATTAACATCAAGCGTCTTTTTCCAGTCGGCCGGGTCAATTTCCTGGAACGGCCCGAAACTGCCCATCCCGGCATTATTGATGAGGATGTCCGCCTGGCCAAGGGCTTCCGTCAACTGGGACACGGCATGTTCCACTTGTTCCAGTGAAGAGACGTCCGCTGTCGCATAGGCTGCTTTTACGCCGAGTGCTTCCGCTTCTTCCGCTACTCCCTTCAAATCGTTTTCCGTGCGGGCGATTAGACCGACATGCACGCCTTCATTCGCTAAGGCGAGAGCCGTTGAACGGCCAATGCCTTTACCTGCTCCTGTAATAAATGCGATTTTTCCTTTTAATGATTGCGCCATCATGCATTCCGCCTTTCGTTTTCTTACTCCTGCATAATTTCTTGATTCCCTCTTTCTGCAGTTCTACACTTCAGACACGATGGAATCCAAGACGGCAAATTAAATATGAGCCGGACCATTAGGCGACCGACTCATATGAAACGTCCATTGTAATGGGATAACATCGAACAGCGGCCATGCGCCTAGTAATTGCCTTCGTAATTCGTACAGCTATCGACTTAAGTATTCCTTCTTTCCCCCTTCTAATTCAGCAGAATTCCTTCTGTAAAATCATTCTTTCATATCAAGATAGAACGACGTCAGTTCCTTTATTTTCCCGGCTCCGTCCATGACGTAGATATCACAGTAGGTATACACTTTTTCTTGTCCCGTGTCCGTATTTGCATGCATTTTCCCTTTTAAAGCCACTTCGTTTCCGCTTGCAATCAGATTTTCAATCGTCAATGCCACGTTGGTTTCATTGCCCATGCCCATTTCTTTGACGCAGTCTAAAAAGGCCTCGCGTCCGATCATTTTATTGCCATACATCGACCACGCCACATCATCCGTCACATGGTCAGCCAAAAATTCAATGTCTCCGTCGATAAAGGCCTGGTTCACTTTGGTGAAAAACTGCTGATTGGTTACAACCGACATGATGTTTGCTCCTTTCGCTCTTTTGATTTTTGCCGTATTTACGGTACACTTAAGCTACAACAAAAGATGGAGGACCGCTTCATGAAAACTTCGACCATATTACTGATCATACTCGGCTTTATGCATATCCTGACCTTGATCAACATATTGCTGTTTAAAGGAATGTTTGACGACATCGTCTTTTTCTTCAATACAGCGATTTTCTTTTTTGCTTTTGCTTTCTATACCAAAAGGCAGGGAAAACCGAAAAAATCAGCCGATTCATTGAATGACTGACGAAAGAAACGAAATCATTTTGATGGTTTCGTTTTTTTCGTGCCTTTTTTCTGCTGAAAATGGCCTGCCTCCTCTCTTGATTCAACAAAAGGGAAGCTTTCCCCCTTAACTCCATAGCACATGCCTTACTTTTGTTTTTTGCGCCGAATAATCTGCTTCTTGCGCTTTTTCTCGGAAACGAGCGGCTGCGGCGCCGGGTTATAGGCATCTTCGTACAGACCGGTATAGCTTTGGTACCAAATGAATGCATGGACAAAAATCACTTTGCAGACGGCATAGATTGGAATCCCGAGAACCACACCGGCAAGCCCGAATAATTGCCCCGCCGTCAGCAGGACCGCAATAATCGTCACAGGGTGAATATTCAAGTTGTTGCCGAGAATCAAGGGCTGAATGATCCGGCCTTCGAGTGTCTGTTCGACAAAAAACACGGCTAGCACTTTTGCGAGCATCAGCGGCGGATGGGCGACTATCGCCACAATCACGATCGGAACAAAGGCGATAAAAGAGCCCAAAAAAGGAATTAAATTGAGAACACCGGCCAGGATCGCCAGGATTAGCCCATATTCAAGCCCAATAAGCGAAAATCCGATCCAGAACATAAGCCCGACGAAAAATGCCACCAGCAACTGCCCGCGGATATATTGGCTGATTTGGTTATTCATTTCTTTCAACAGCACGTAAGTTTTTTCGCGCATTGCGGACGGCACAAGATTCATGATGTGATACGGCAAGTGATGGCCGTCCTTCAATAGGAAAAAAAGGATGATCGGTGTCGTAATGAAAGCCAGTACGACATTCGACACCACACCGACGACACTGCCGATGCCCGTTACCGTAGTATCGACGACATCATCGGTCTGGTCGGTGATTGAAGTTGTGATGCCTTCTGTATCTCCGGTCAAGCGGCGCTGCAGCTGTGAGAAGACGTCGCTTTGCAGGAGCGAATCGATCCGGATGACCAGCCGGTCGATGTAATCCGGAAAATTGTTCAGCAAACTTTCGGCTTGTTCCCGCAATATCGGGATCAGGATCGCCACGCCCCAAATGATGAGTCCAAGAAGAAGGGCGAATACCAGGAGGATGCCGCTCACGCGCGGAATCTTTTTTGCCTCCATCCAATCAATCAGCGGGTTAAGCAAATAATACAAAATGGCGGACATGATCAGCGGCAAACCCATGACGCTGAAAAATCCCTGGATGGGCCAAAAAATAAATGTGATTTTTGACAGCAGATAGAAGTTTAGCAGCACGAGCAAGCTGATCAACAACATCGCCACCAGTTTATTGTCCAGCACCCATCTCCCGAACCAAGTCGCCGCTGCCCGCAAATTCAATTTCTCTTTTTCCGGTTCCATTTCGGCCGTCCTCCTTTCTTCACCGGCAGAGAGACGAAAAACCTCACAGTAAAAAAGCAGCCCTTCCGCAATCTATTCAGAGTGCACACAGGCTGCTTCAAGCAACGGTTCGGGTAGATCGGTTGGTAAATCCCATCCAATCGTACTTATAAATTTCCCCTTTTTATTAATTTTACACCTGATTTTGAAAATCAGTTGGTCTTTGGCCATGTCTGGAAATCGATTTGGGCAGCCGGCCTCGGGCGGCTGAAATAATAGCCTTGGCCTTCATCGCATAGCTCTTCTTCCAAAAAGCCAAGCTGGACCTGATTTTCTATGCCTTCGGCGATGACGCCGATATTCAGCTTATGTGCAAGCGCGATGATGGACGACGTGATGGCTTTGCCGTTTAGATCCTCTTCGATATCCCCGATAAAACTGCGGTCGATTTTTACCCGGTCAAAAGCGAATTGGCGAAGGTAGCTGAGCGATGTATAGCCTGTGCCAAAATCATCGATCGACATGGAGACGCCGAGCTCTTTCAATCGCTGCAGGCTTTCTTTTACGATCTCTGTGTTTTCCATCAAGATGCTTTCTGTGACTTCCAGTTCCAGCCATCTGGGAGAAAGTCCCGTGGCCTTCAATATCTGCTGCACAGTCGCCACAAAATCCGGGTGTTTTAACTGGATGGTCGAGATGTTGACACATACTTTAAACGGTGGGTGCCCGGCATCTTGCCAGTCTTTGAGTTGCCGGCAAGCGGTTTCGAGCACCCATTTGCCGATGTGCACGATTTCGCCGCTTTCTTCTGAAATCGGAATGAAATTATCCGGCGGCACGAAACCGAGTGTCGGATTGTCCCAGCGGATCAACGCTTCCATGGCAGCCAGTTTGCCCGTTTTCAAATTGACGATCGGCTGGTAATGGAGGCAAAGTTCCTTTTTCTCAATGGCGTTTTTCAAATCTTTTTCAATAGCTACTTTGTAGATGGTTTTAAAATCGAGTTCTTTGGAATAAACCGTATAATCATTGGAACCGTGTTTTTTCGTAAAATACATTGCCGTATCCGCTTTGTGGATCAATCCCGCTGCCCGTTCTCCCGGCTCACCGGCAAACGCGATGCCGATGCTCGCTGAAATGGTGGCCGAATGGCCGTCGACTTCGAACGGTTCGCGCAAAATAGCCACCAGCCGCGCAGCGATGCGCTCTGCTTCGTTCATCTCCACTGTCGGCAGCAAGACGGCAAATTCATCCCCGGCAATCCGCGCTACGGTATCGCCTTTCCGGAGATTTTCCTGCAGCCGCAAAGAGAACGTTTTTAAAAATTCATCGCCGAAATGATGCCCCAGCGAATCGTTGATGAACTTGAACCGGTCCAAATCCAGAAACAGCACAGCCGGATTGGCATCGCTGATTTTCGAGAACTCAATCGCTTGCTGGACCCGGTCTTCAAACAAACGCCGGTTTGGCAATTTGGTCAAAGGATCGTAAAACGCCAGGTTTTCCATTTGCTGCTTGTAGCGCACTTTATCGGTTATATCTTTGGCAATGCCGTACGCTCCGACAATTGCACCGTCCTGCTTTTTCGGAAAATTGGTGATTTCCAAGTTCAAGTGGGTGCCGTTTTTATGATAGATGACGATTTCATAATGATTGGTGCGGCCTTGAAGCGCCTCTTGGAAATAAGTGAGGGTTTTCGGCAAATGATCGGGCAGGACGAGCGGCGCAAACGGCATTTGAAGCAGTTCCGGAATCGTAAACCCGGTCAACGCCTCACAGCTCGGATTGGCATCTGTGAATGTGCCAGTAGAATCGAAAGCAAAAATCGCATCCGGATTGCTGTAAAAAAGCGAATGGAAGCGCTCGTTGTTTTCCTTTAGCCGCAGGGCAGCGGTCACTTCTTCGGTAACATCGATCACAGCTCCTGCCATCACAATTTCGCCGTTGATGCTTGATTTCCTGGAATGGATTTCGCTATGGACAAGCGAACCGTCTTTTCGGATCACCCGCACACGGTAGCGGGACTCTAAAGCCCCTTCATGGAGGCGCTCATAAATATGCCGTTTTACGACCTGCAAGTCCTCTGGATGAATGATCAATTCCAGCGCTTTTTCATGGCCGATGATTTCCTCTTTTGAATAGCCTGTAAACATGCAGAATGCCTGATTAAAATAAGTGAAGGCATCGCCGTTTAAAATATACATGCAGACGCTAGCATCTTCGACTAAGCTCCCGAATAATTCAGTCAGCAGCCGGACTTCTTCGGGAACTGCCGGCAGGGCATTGCCTGTTGCTATGCCGTAATATCCTTTGCTGTTTCTTTTCATTTTGTAACCTCCTTGGTGCATCAATGCCCGGCAGCTGTCAGTTTGCCTATTAATTAATATTTTACCACTTTTAATGGGAAGCTAAGCCTAATCCATAATAATTTCTGGATTTTTTTTACTGTTATAAAACGCTGCTGATGCGAAATCTCCACGCAA
Organism: Planococcus liqunii; assembly: GCF_030413595.1. NCBI lineage: Bacteria > Bacillati > Bacillota > Bacilli > Caryophanales > Caryophanaceae > Planococcus > Planococcus liqunii. The sequence continues at coordinate 1,976,555 of NZ_CP129238.1, forward strand.
AAAAAAACCGTCCCCGGTTTCCGGGAACGGCTTTGGTGGTTATGCAGCTGCAACGACTTTCTTTTTCAGAAGTCCTGCCACAATAGCTGTGACAATCGCACCAGCAATGATAGCTGCAGCGTAGAGAAGGACTTTCATTACGCCGCCGTCCACCAAGCCCATGACGAACACGCCGCCGTGCGGAGCGCGAAGGCTGATGTCAAACAGCATAACCAGTGCACCGGTAAAGGCTGCACCTGCAACAGATGCCGGAATAACGCGTGCCGGATCAGCTGCGGCAAACGGAATGACGCCTTCCGTAATAAAGCAGGCACCTAGAACGTAAGCGGTCTTGCCGGCTTCGCGTTCCGGTTTCGTGAATTTGTTTTTGAACATCGTTGTCGCAATGGCCATGCCAAGCGGCGGTACCATGCCGGCCGCCATCACAGTGGCCATGAAATTGAAGTTTTGCGCATCAAGCATCGCAATGCCGAATGTGTAGGCCGCTTTGTTGATTGGGCCGCCCATATCAATTGCCATCATGCCGCCGAGCAGCAGGCCGACCAGCACCAGGTTCGTGCCGCCAAGGCTTTCAAGAAACGCTGAAATGGCAGTATAGACTTTTGTCAGCTGCGGATTCACGAGCATCATAATGATGCCGGTGATGGCAATGCTGAATACCGGGAAGAACAGCACCGGTTTCAAACCTTCAAGCGAATTCGGCAAGACGGAGAAAACACGTTTTACGAGAAGCGTGACGTAACCGGCCAGGAAACCAGCAATCAAACCGCCGAGGAAACCGGAACCGCCGCTTGCCCCTTCAACACCTGTTACCGTGATGGCAATTAACCCGCCGATCATACCCGGTGCAAATCCGGGCCGTTCCGCGATGCTCATCGCGATAAAGCCGGCAAGTACCGGAACCATCAGGAAGAACGCATTGCCGCCGCCAATTGTGTTGAGCATGGCTGCAAATTCATTGTATTCGGGACTGTCCGGGTTCGAAGCATTGATGCCCCAGAAAAACGAAATGGCGATCAAGATCCCGCCGCCGACCACAAACGGCAGCATATTGGAAACCCCGTTCATCAAATGCTTGTAGAAAAGCCCTTTGGATTCCGTGCCCGCTGCATCGTCTTTCGATTTGTCGTGCTGATAAACCGGTGCATCGCCTGTCATCGCGCGGTCCAATAAATTGTCGGTCTCGTAAATGGCTTTGCCGACTTTTGTCTGGATGACCGGCTTGCCGGCAAACCGCGCCATTTCCACTTTCGTGTCTGCGGCGACAATGATGGCGTCCGCTGCAGCGATATCGGCATCCGTCAACCGGTTTTTCACGCCGCTTGAGCCGTTCGTTTCCACTTTGATGTCAATGCCGCGTTCTTTAGCCCGTTCATTGAGCTTTTCAGCCGCCATATACGTATGGGCAATGCCCGTCGGACAAGCCGTAACAGCGAGGATGCGCTTGCCTGTACCGGCCGGCGCCGTGTGTTCGTCTTCCGGTGCAACCGGTCCGTCTTCTTCCATTTCTTTATCCGTCACGGCCTGCAGGACCTCTTGTTTCGTTGTAGCAGCCAGAATGCGCGAGCGGAAATTCCCATCCATCAGGAACGTAGCCAAACGCGATAGGGCTTCAAGATGGGCGTCATTTGCGCCTTCCGTTGCGGCAATCATGAAAAAGAGGTTGGCCGGCTGGCCGTCCATCGATTCATAATCCAGTCCGCTGTTTGAGCGCCCGAAGGCAATGGCCGGTTCTTTGACAGCGCGGGATTTGGCATGCGGAATCGCGATGCCTTCTCCAATGCCTGTGGTGCTTTGTTCTTCGCGCGCTAAAATGTCTTTTGTAAACTGGGCGGGATCGTTCAGTTTCCCGGCACGGTCCAGCTGCGCGACAAGTTCAGCGATGACTTCCGGTTTAGAGGAAGCCGAAACATCCAGGATAATGGTTGATTCAGTCAATAATTGCGTGATTTTCATGTGGTCACATCCTCTTCAGTAATGGGGTGTAAAACAACTTGGCTGAGCAGCGCTTCTGCATCTTGTTTTTCGCATAAATCCGATCGGAACGCGGTGGCGCTTCCGCATGCCACTCCGTATTGGAACGCTTTCACGGCGTCCGCCTGTGCGGCGTAGGAAGCGATAAAACCAGAAACGAGCGAATCACCGGATCCCACCGTATTGACGACTTGGCCTTTCGGTGCTTCTGCGGCAACGGTCTCATTTGCCGTGACCAATAACGCCCCTTCTCCTCCCATGGAAACGATGACATTTTCAATGCCGTTTCGGACCAATTTGGAAGCGTAGAAAACGGCCTGCTGCTTGCCGGTGATTTCAACACCGAACAATTCCCCCAGCTCATGCTCGTTCGGCTTGATCAAGAAAGGCTTCGCTCCAACCAATTCTTTTAAGGCAGGGCCTGAAGTATCCAAGACAAAACGGACACCTTTGCTTTGGCAAATCGCTGCAAGTTCCAGGAAATAAGCTTGCGGAACGGAAGCCGGCAAGCTGCCGGCCAGCACAAACCAGTCGCCTGTTTCCAACGAGCGCACTTTTTTGGCCAGCTTGTCCAATTGCGCTTCCTGCAGCACCGGACCTGGGCCGTTCAATTCGGTTTCTTCTTCGGACTTGATTTTCACATTGATCCGGGTAATGTCGGAAGTTTCAATAAAATCTGTCGAGACGCCTTCATTGTTGAGGAATTCTTCTATATAATTACCTGTAAACCCGCCGGCAAAGCCCAGCGCTTTGCTTGCAGTCCCTAAACGGTTCAAAACGCGGGAAACATTAATGCCTTTTCCTCCCGGATAATAATGCACATCGGCCGTCCGGTTCAGTTTCCCCGTCTTGAATTTGGGTAAATAGGTGGTGTAGTCTATAGATGGTGTAATGGTGCACGTATAGATCATGCTTTTCCCACCTTTACGGTTGTCTTTTTTTCAAGTATTTCGAATGTATCAGCGGACAATTCATCCACGACCAATGTCGCCTCTTCCAAATCCATGATTTTTGCAAAGCTTACTTTATTGGATTTTGAATGGTCGGCCAGCACATAAGTTTTACGGGCCAAGGAACTGGCCATTTTTTTGACGGCGGCTTCTTCCGGATCCGGCGTTGTGTATCCATAATCAGGATGAAACCCGTTGACGCCCAAGAAACAGATGTCAAAGCGGTAATTTTTTAGGGATTGGATTGTTTGAGCCCCGACCAGTGCACCGGTTCTCGGCTTAATCATCCCGCCGGTCAAATAAGTGGTGATGCCTTGTTCATTTAAAGCTTCGACAAGCGTCAACCCATTCGTGACGACAACCAAATCTTTTTCCATCAGAAAAGGGATCATTTGAAAAGTCGTGGTGCCGGCATCCAAAAATACGCTGTCGCCTTGCTGGACAAAACCGGATGCAAATTTGGCAAGGTTGATTTTTTCCTGGAGGTTCTGCGCCGATTTGTCGGCGACACTCGGTTCCGCCAAGTTGCGGCCCGGCAGGACAGCGCCGCCAAAAACGCGCTCCAATTTTTGCCGGTTTTCAAGTTCGGTCAAGTCCCGCCGGATTGTCGACTCGGAAGCGGCCGTCAATTCGACGATGTCCTGAATTTTGATCGTCTGTTTTTCTTCTAGCAGCTTTAAAATAAAGTCATGGCGTTCGTTCGTTAACATCTATTCACCTTCTTTGCTAGTTCGTTAAATAGATAATACTTGAAATCGCTTCCAAAATCAATCATAATCATTCATAAGCAATCAAAAACAGTCATTTGATTTTATTTTCAATCAAAATCGTTCATAATAGAGATTGAAAACGATCAAAGACAATCATTCATATTAGGAGGAATTTTACATGGTAGAAAAACAATTCACAATCACAGATGAAGCAGGTATCCACGCACGTCCAGCATCCGCATTGGTAGGTTCTTTATCGAAATTCAAATCCGATATTACACTTGAGCACAAAGGCAAAAAAGTAAACTTGAAATCGATTTTAGGTGTGATGTCTCTTGGAGTGGCTTCTGGATCAACAGTTACGGTGGCAGCAAACGGCGAAGACGAGGAAGAAGCATTGGCTCAAGTCAGCCAGGTCATGGCGTCTGAGGGGCTTTCAAACTAATGAAAAAAACATTATCCGGAATTGCAGCTTCGAATGGGATTGCCATCGCAAAAGCTTTTCGCCTTGAAAATCCGGAACTGAATGTTGAAAAAACAACAGTAACGGATGCAGCGCAGGAAGTGTCCCGTTTTGAAGCCGCATTAAACCAATCCACATCTGAACTTGAAGTCATCAAAGAACGCACCGCCAAGCAAATCAGCGATAAGGAAGCCGCAATTTTCGGCGCTCACCTTCTCGTGTTAAGCGACCCGGAATTGATCGGGCCCATCAAGGAAAAAATTGAAAACGAACAAGCAAATGCTGAATACGCGTTGCAGGAAACCGCAAATATGTTTATTCAGATGTTTGAAGCGATGGACAACGATTACATGAAAGAACGCGCCGCGGATATCCGCGATGTGACCAAACGGGTCTTGTCCCACCTGTTGGGCGTAACGATACAGAGCCCAAGCATGATTTCCGAAGAAGTCATCATCATTGCGGAAGATTTGACGCCTTCCGATACGGTCCAGTTGGACCCAACTTTTGTCAAAGCGTTCATTACCGACATCGGCGGACGCACTTCGCATTCGGCGATCCTAGCCCGCACGCTCGAAATCCCGGCGGTAGTCGGCGCTAAAGAAGCGATGGCTTCAATTGAAAACGGCACGCTTGTCATCGTTGACGGTTTGGATGGCCACATCATCCTCGATCCGGACAGCGAAACGGTTGCCGAATATGAAGAGAAAAAGGCTCAGTATGACCGCCAAAAAGCGGAATGGGCAAAACTGAAAAATGAACCGACAGTGACAACAGACGGCCACGCCGTGGAACTTGGCGCCAACATCGGAACGCCGAAAGACACGGCTGGTGTTCTTGAAAACGGCGGCGAAGCGATCGGCTTGTACCGGACAGAGTTCCTGTACATGGGACGTGACCAGTTCCCTACCGAAGACGAGCAGTACGAAGCGTACTCGTCGGTGCTAAAAGCAATGGAAGGCAAACCGACCGTCGTCCGCACATTGGACATCGGCGGCGATAAAGAATTGTCTTATCTGCAATTGCCGAAAGAATTAAATCCCTTCCTGGGCTTGCGGGCCATCCGTTTATGCCTGGAAATGCCGGATATGTTCCGGACGCAGCTGCGTGCATTGCTTCGCGCCAGCGTCCACGGCAATTTGAAGATCATGTTCCCGATGATTGCGACGCTGGATGAATTCCGCCAGGCAAAAGCGCTGGTCGAAGACGAAAAAGCGAAGCTGCAGGCAGAAGGCATCGAAGTCAGCGATTCGATTGAAATCGGCATCATGGTCGAAATTCCTTCAACGGCGGTCATGGCAGATACATTCGCCAAAGAAGTGGACTTTTTCTCGATTGGCACGAACGATCTGATCCAGTACACGATGGCCGCCGACCGCATGAACGAAAACGTATCGTATTTGTACCAGCCTTTCAATCCGGCGATTTTGCGCCTGGTGAAAATGGTCATCGATGCCTCCCACCGCGAAGGCAAATGGACCGGCATGTGCGGCGAAATGGCAGGAGACGAAATTGCGATTCCGATTCTCCTCGGCTTAGGGCTGGATGAGTTCTCGATGAGCGCTTCGTCCATCCTGAAAGCCCGCTCACAGATCAGCAAATTGTCAAAAGCCGATATGGAAACGCATATCGACCGCATTTTAGCGATGGATACGTCAGCCGAAGTGGCGGACTATGTAAAAGCGAATATGTAAAACAAAAGCCAAAGGAGCCCCAGTGCTCCTTTGGCTTTAAGTTTGCAAAACATAATTTCATTTGAATAATGAATGAATGAATAGAGAATGGTTAACAAATGAAAATTGAATGGATAATGAATAAATGTATCAAATATAAAAAAGTGCATTCTTTTAGACCACCGTCTTGGTTGAATATTCAATTCATGGGTTACGAAGACTTGTGTTTAAGTAATTCCAGGAGACCGAAGCCAAGACTATAAATGCCGATTGGTCAGAATGGTTGAATTTACCATTGTTATTCATTCGGGTTGGACTTTATTTAAAGCCAAAAAGCCAAAGGAGCTCAATTGCTCCTTTGGCTTTTGTTATGTGGCTGTTTGTTTTAAAATGGCAGCCACCAATTGCTGTCTGGAAAGAATGCCAGGCGGAAAATGGAACATACTGGCCATTTGCGCAACAGCCGGCGGTTTCAGCATGCTGGTTTCCAGCACTTCTTTATTATAAAAAATAGCCTCCGCCTTACCGTCTGCAATTAACTTGCGGTTCGCCATCACCACAATCCGGGAGAAATAGTCGGTGACAAATTCCATGTCGTGAGTGATGGTAATGACCGTCTTGCCCTTGTGTTCCAACACATCGAGCAGGTGGCCGAGGGTCAGCAACCCGACTTTGTCCTGGCCGGCTGTCGGCTCATCCAAAATGATAATGTCGGAATCCATGGCAAGCACCGATGCAATCGTGACAAATTTGCGTTCGGAGTAAGGCAGGTTGTACGGATTTTCTTCCGCAAAACCGCTGATGCCGCATAAATCCATTGCCCACCGGGTCAATTCATCAACCCGTTCGCTATCAAATTTCATGTTTTTCGGGCCGAACCGGACTTCTGACTCCACATCGTTATGAAAAATCTGGTCATCTGGATTTTGGAAAACGTATCCGGCTTTTCGAGAGACCTGGGCAGTTGTATATTTCGTGGTATCCCAATCCCCGACTTGCACCGTTCCGCTTGCCGGTTTTAATAGCCCATTCATTAATTTGACGGCCGTCGTCTTGCCGGCGCCGTTTTGTCCGACGATGGCCACCCGTTCTCCTGCCTTAACCGTCAGTGTAAAATCCTCGAGCGCTTTCGTGCCGTCCGGATAAGAAAAACTGACATTCTGCAGAATCAGATCAGTCACGGGCACCCACTCCTTTCAAATTCAGCGCTTGAGCCAATTCACTGTCTTTTACCGGCAGAAACGCAAGCGGCATGCCGGATTTTTGCAGCTGCAGCGCCACTTCGGTCACATGCGGATACTGAATGTTGTAGCGTTCATATTCCGGATTTCCGAATACCTCCTTCACCGGCCCTTGCATGACGAGTTTCCCTTCGCTCATTACCAGCAGGTCGTCTGCATACTCTGCGATCAAATCCATTTTGTGTTCAACCAGTACAATCGTCTTGCCGCGCTCTTTCATCAAGCGGATAATATCGAATATCTGCTCAGTGCCGACGGGGTCCAGCTGCGAAGTCGGCTCATCAATGACCAGGATATCCGGGTCCATGACGATAATGGAAGCAAGCGCGACTCGTTGCCGTTGCCCGCCGGACAATTCAAACGGATTTTTCTCACGGAGATGGGCAATGTTCACGAGTTTCAGGATTTCCTCTACCCGCAGCCGGATTTCGTCAACCGGCACGCCGAGATTCTCTAAGCCGTAGGCCACTTCTTCAAACACATTGTCTTTGACGCCGGACACTTGGATAAACGGATTTTGGAACACATACCCAACCTGCTCCGCCATTTGGCCAAGCTGCGTATCCTGCGTATCTTTTCCGCCCACCCGTACAGTCCCTTCCAGGTCTCCTTTGTAGAAATGGGGAATAAACCCGCGGATGGCATTGCATAGCGTTGTTTTCCCGGAAGCGTTGTTGCCGATAATGGCGGTGAATTTCCCTTTTTCAATGGTGAACGAAACATCCTTCAGGACATAATCATCGCTGACCGGATAGCGGTACGAAACGTTTTGCAACTCGATTACGATGTCTGCCATAAGACTACCCTCCAAACAAGCAAGCCCAGTATGATTAAAATAAATAAAATCGGCAATATCCGGTCGGCGCGGCTTTTGGCCAATTTGTGCAGACTGGTTTTCTTCACCGGCGCTGAAAATGCGCGCGATTCGAGCGTCAGTGCGCGTTCTTCCGTTCCGGCAATGGAAGACAAAATAAGCGGAGTGAGTGTCGGAATAAATGCTTTCGCCCGCACAAAGAGCGACCCTTCCGTTTCAACCCCTCTTGTTTTCTGTGCTTCCATGATGGTATTGGCTTGCCTGCGCATTTCCGGAATGATTTGAAGGGTCGACAATACGACATACGCCCCCATTGGCGGCATCCCTTTGTCTTCGAGCGACTTCACGAAATCGCGCACTTCCGTCATCCGGAAAAACAGCACAAATGCAGAACCAATCGCCAAGATGCGGGAAGTCAAGATGAGTCCGTAATAAACGCCTTCTTGTTTGATTTCAAAAATCCACCATCGCCACAACACTTGCTCGCCCGGGAAGAAAAAGATCTGCATCAGAAAGACAATCACGAGAACGCTGACCAATGCTTTCACAACAATGCCCATGAATTCCTTGAAAACACCGGCCAACAACGAGATGGCCACTAATCCCAGAAATACGGAAAAGGCAAACCAATAGCCAGGAACAATCAGGACAACCGCCAAAATAAACAGCGAAAAATAAAATTTGGTCATCGGGTGAAGCTGAAGCAATGCATTCGGTTTCATGGCTCTTGCCCCTCCCTTTCTTCAGGAAAAATCGATAGATGTTGAACGCATCGAATCACGAGCGGTTTCGGCGTTTCATATACAAATGGCCGTATTTCAGTTTTGACAAATAGCGGTCAGACATGCCTTTGACAATGAAAAAGACGATCAGCACAGAAACCACTTTATCGGCTATTTCAACGATGAAGCTCGATGAAAATACCGCCGTCCACAGTTGTTGCCCAGATGCCAGGAAAGTAGCCGTGATCAACGAAGAGGTATTCCCTGTAGCGCCGCCAAATACCAAAACAGTAATCGGTGCGGAAACGACGACCGCTATCAAAGTGATGACGATGCCCGAGATGATGGTTTTGGGCACGTTTTTAAAAAATCCGAATTTGGAAAGAAGGCCAGCGCCAACACCAATTGCCATCGAGGTTAAGGCATACGGCAAATATACCGGATTGAAAATGGCGTTGATTAAATTGGTGATAAGTCCAGCTAATAAAGCCACCCATGGCCCTGCAATGACGCCTACTAAAATCGTGCCGATCGTATCCAGAAAAATCGGCAGCCGCAGCACATTCGTCAATTGAAAACCGACGATATTGATGGCGACCCCGATTGGAATCAAGAGCATTGCCATTAAACTGAAGTCGTCCTTAAAACTGCGTTTCATGATTTTTTCCCCCTCTCCGAATGAGTCATTGCAATCATGCCCATCTTTTCTACGGCGTCAAAAAACTGGGCAACGAATTTTTCGCGGTCAACCGTATGCAGAACTTTCGCGTTCGCTGCTTTCCCGGAGCGCTGTGCATAATCGACTATCGTCGTCCCGGCAGTCAAACGCCCTTGCGTCTCGATTTGAACGCAGCAATCGTCTCCTTCGAATAATTCCGGCGTCACGACATAAGAGACCGCGCACAAATCATGTAAGCGGATACATTTTTCGAAATCCCTTGGATGGAAAGCGGTCTGTTTGGCCTGTTTTACATAAAAACGCATCATTGCCGCCACTTTTAAAGCAAAATCCGAACCCGTTCTTTCCAGCTCTTTCACTTCTTCGAGCGTCACATACGCTTTATGTGTTACGTCCAAGCCGCTCATCACGATTGGAACGCCAGAACGAAACACCAAATCAGCGGCATGCGGATCCACGTAAACATTAAATTCCGCCGTCGGCGTCATATTGCCGCCCACTGCTGCGCCTCCCATATACGAAATGAATTTTATCTTCGGTTTCACTTCCGGATGCGCAAACAGCAATGCGCCGACATTGGTCAACGGGCCCGTGGCAATCAGGACAACCGGTTCAGGGCTTGCCATCAATACTTGTTTCATCGCTTCAATGGCCGTCCGGCTGCTTAATTTGAGCACGGGTTCTGGAAACTCCACATCCCCAAGTCCGCTGTCGCCGTGTACCTCGGCCGCAATTTCCAGCGCTTTAAACATCGGCCGGTCCAAACCTTGGGCGATTTCCACGTCCTGGCCTAAATAGCTGGCAAACGCCAAAGCATTGGCCACTGTTTTTGCTTGCGTTTGATTTCCCGCTTCTGTCGTGATCAGTTTGACATCCAATTCGGGACGCGCGAAAGCCAATGTCAGCGCCATCACGTCATCAATTCCCGGATCGCAGTCGATCATTACAGGTATCGCCATCAAATTCCCCCATTCCTTTCTGCATAACCCTTGAAATCCCAGCTTCAAAGGTCTTAAGGTATTTCGATTCTTTTCGGTTGGATTCCTGCACGCAAACACAATAAGCAGACGATTTATTGGTTTTTTCTCCAAACAAAAAAAGAAGACCGAAGTCTTCTTTCTTGTCCCTTCAACTGTCTTCCTTGGTAGTCGAAGTCAAGCTGACGATTTTCCCTGCTTCTTCCCGGTCCATTTCGTAAATGTCTTGGTACGAGTAAGATTTCACTAAGCCTTTTTTGTCATCAATGGTCATTTTTCCGGTAACGGTTGCCTGCAGCCCGTCTGCCCGGACATGGTCGATGGTGACTTTCACATCGTGGTCGCTGTCCATGCTGCCGACATAGTCAAGAAACTGCTGTTTCCCTTCGATCGTTTCTTCGCCTTCCATTTTCCATACCACATCGTCTGCGATATGTTTTTCGATAAAATCCAAATCCCCGATTACAAACGCTACGTTCATTTCCTTGAAAAACTTTTCGCTGTTGACATTGGCCATCTGTATTTTTCCTCCCCGGAAAATCATTTTTCTATATCAATACCCGAAAACAAGAACTTGAACCCTGCATATTCACTGCTTTTCACTGGGCGCTGCCGCCTTTTGCAGCTTTAAAAAATAGTCAGCCATTCCCATGGCGCTGACTTCCAAATCAAGTTCAATGATTTTGTACACTTCATGATCATCCCCCACGCCCAGCCCCTGGAGGTGCTTCTGGATGCGCTCTTGCAGGCGCCCTGCAAGTTCATCCGGACCAAGCCCTTTTGCAAAAGTTTTTTCGGCTTCCGCCATGAAAATATCCAGCCACTCCGATACTTGGCGGAGCGCCAAATCCGTTTTTTCCGTCATGCCAAAATGGCCGTAGTAAATGGCGCTGAAATGCTGGGACTGCATCCGTGAAATGGCGTGTTTCATCGCTTGCGGATCAAACTGGTTGGGTGAAGTGGACGGCAAAAAGAAATCAATTCCGTCTTTTGCCAGCTGTTCGTACCGGATGCCGACCGTATCGCCGGCAAAAATGCCATTGCTTCTGGGATCCACAATTCCGAAATGATGGTTGGCATGCCCCGGGGTATCCCAAAATTCCAGTGTACAGGACGGACCGATTTTCAATTGGCCGCCTTCGCCTTTTATGAGCAGCCGCTCTTCCGGAATCGGCACAATCGGCTCAAATAACTTATCAAATTTATCGCCGTATACTTGCTTCGCTCCGGCAATCAGGCGCTCCGGTTTTGCCAGATGGCGTGCCCCTTTCGGATGGACCACAATTTTGGCGTTTGGGCAGTCCTTCAGCAAAAGCCCGGCTCCTCCAGCATGGTCCAGGTGAATGTGGGTGACAATTATGTATTTGACCTGGTCGAGTTGATATCCGAGTTCTTCGAGCCCCTTCTTAATATACGGCACTGATGGGCTGGCACTTGTGTCAATCAACGTCAGTTCTTCTTCGGCAATCACGTAGGTGCCGGTGCGTTCCTCTAACCCCAGATCCATTCCGTCGATAATGAAAATCCGTTCGTTCAGCTGTTTGTACATGTGCATCCCCCTTATTTTTTTCTTAATCATAATATTGAATATTCTAACATTTAATCCTGGATTTAGATACCCAATCAGGAATGGGCAAAATGGTGAAAGCCTTTAAGAATCTCTTCTTAAAGGCTTTACCTTAAATCTGCTGCAACAGCAGCGTGATAAAGATGCCGGCCGCTGTAATAAAGCCGGCGATCGGACCACCTTTTTCATGGGCTTCCGGCATCATGGTCGAAGCGACCATGGCGATGATGCCGCCTGCGGCAAACGCACTGAGTATCGCCTGGAGATCTTCCGTGGCATTCTCCAGGAACGTATAGCCAGCGAGTGAACTAAGCGCGGAAGCAACCAGCACAAACACCCACATCCACAGCACTTTCTTTTTATGGTAGCCGCCTTTTTGCAAACCGGTCGTACTGGAAATGCCTTCAGGCAGATTGCTGATGAAGACAGCTGCGACCAACGCATAGCCGACGCCCCCGCCTTGCGCGATTCCAAGGCCGATCATCGCCGTCTCTGGAATCGCATCCATGATGGTTCCGATAAAAATTGCCATTCCGGCTCCTGCTTCTGAATTGCTCGGGGCATCACTTCCGTGGCCGGACCGCTTCCGGTGCATTCCGCCTTTCCGGGTTACGAGAATATCCAATATCGTGAAAACAAGAGCTCCCCCGAGAAAGCCTAGTGCAATCTGGGTCAATCCGCTGATTTCCATCGCTTCATCGAGCAGCTCAAAAGCCACGGCCCCGATCAACGCTCCTGTACCAAGCGCCATAATGTAGCCAATCAGTTTTTGAGGCAAATTAAACGCCATCACGATCAATGCGCCGAGCAAATTTGCTCCTCCTGCCACTGCTCCCCATAACAGCGCTTGTGCCATTTCCATCATCCTTTCTTTTTCGCAATTGCTAAGATAATTCCCTGTCATCCGAGAAGTTAACCCTGCAGGCAGATGAATCGGCCAAACCGTTAGATTCTGGAAGGAAGCGGGTATGCAAATAGCGAAACGCTTTTTTGGCTTTTTCCTAAATAATTTTGGCTGGAGTTGAGAAGAATGGCGCATACCCATCAAACAGAATCCATGTGGACGATCAAGCACGTAAAAGAAACCCTTCCAAAAAGAGATCAAGCCAGCCATAAAGGCACGTTCGGAACCGGCTTGCTGGTGGCCGGCAGCCGCGACATGCCTGGAGCGGCCATTTTATCCGGGCTCGGCGCGATGCGGTCAGGCATCGGCAAGCTTGAAATCGCCACTGAACCAGAAGTGATTTCGCTGATGGTGTCTACCTTGCCGGAAGCGACCTATGTCCGCAGCGGGCTGCAAAAAATCGCAGACGGCCTAGTGGATTTATCTCCTTACCGTGCTGTTGCGATGGGCCCCGGCATTCTGCCTGACCGGCTGACAGAACAAGCCATCGAAAACATCCTTGATAGCCATTCCCCCTTAGTTTTGGATGCCGGCGCATTATCGCAGCGAAATTATATGGAACGTCCTGCACCTGTCATATTAACTCCTCATCCCGGAGAATTCAGCCGAATAACGGGAGTGGATCTGCAGGAGCTTCTGCCGAAACGAAGCTTCTATGCAGCCAAGTTCGCAAAAAAGCTGGGCGTTGCCATTGTTTTAAAAGGAGACAAAACGGTCATCGCTTTTCCTGACGGGGAAACTTGGACCAATCCTACCGGCAATGCCGCACTTGCCAAAGGCGGAACCGGCGATACGTTGACTGGGATGCTGCTTGGCATGCTTTGCTGCCATGAGGATTGGAAGCATGCGGTTTTAAATGCGGTGTTTTTGCACGGCGCCTGTGCCGATAAATGGACAGAAACCCGTTCAATCCATACGCTGCTTGCCCATGAAATCAGCGGACTTCTTCCGGAAGTATGGAAAAGCGCGGAAAGAGAATGATTATTACTTGTTAAACAGGCAGAATTTAAATGCTTTTCTATTCCACTAAGGAGGCGGTAAAGCGATGAAGAAATGGCTGAAGTTAGGCAGTGTATCTATTTTGGTATTCGGCCTTGCCGCTTGTATCGAACGGCCCGAAAATGAAATGGTGCAGGAAACCGAACGTGTAGACCCTGCCTCCGGCATCGATTTGACGACTCAAAGTGACGGGATTTTTAAAGGGTTCGCCAATGGCTCACAAAATGCTCTTACAATTGAAATAGACGGCAAAGATAAAAGGTATGAATTAGCGGAAGACGCTAACGGTGATTTCAAAGTGCTCCAGAAAGGAGATGTGATTTCATTTTCGACAAAGAAAGTTGGCGGCAAAGAACAAATCGAAACCATCATGAAAAAGTAAAAAAAGCCTGTCGCCCGTTTTTCGGGCCGACAGGCTTTTAAAAATCTTTAGTATTTTTGAAGCTTCGCTTTCGCCGGTACTTTTTCTGCGGCCGGCAAAGCATCCGTCTGTTCTTGATCCGCCGGTTTTTTCGACCAAATGGTAGCCAAAATCGGACCGGAAATATTGTGCCAAATCGCTCCCCACACACTTGGCAGCGCCGCAAGCGGACTGAAGTGTGCAGTGGCAAGCGCTACGCCGAGGCCTGAATTTTGCATTCCGACTTCAATTGATATCGCTCTTCTGTCATTTTCGTTCAAGCCCATCGCTTTAGCTGTCAGGTACCCCAACAACAAACCAAAACCATTATGCAGGAAGACTGCTACGAAAACGATAAAACCGGCACTGACGACATTGGCCGCATTGGCTGCCGTTACTGCAGACACAATGATCAAAATCGCCAGTACGGAAATCAACGGAACAACGGTAACACTTTTTTCGACGGCTTTTGGCAGAACTTTTTGGACAATCAGGCCCAAAGCGATCGGAATGATGATTACTTGGACAATCGACATGAACATCGAGACCGGATCCACCGGCAGCCATTGTCCGGCCAGAAGCAATAAAAGGAGCGGCGTCATGACTGGTGCCAGCAAAGTCGAAAGCGAGGTCATTGCAACGGACAGCGCCAGATTCCCTTTTGCTAAGTAGACCATTACATTTGAAGCTGTCCCCCCGGGAACACAGCCCAACAGGACCAGGCCGGCTGCCAGTTCAGGCGGCAATTTCAGGAGATAAGCAATCGTAAAAGCGACCAGTGGCATGATGATAAACTGGGCTGCTACTCCGATAATGACCGGCATTGGTCGCATCAAGACGATTTTGAAATCGACGGGCTTCAAGGTCAGCCCCATGCCGAACATGACAATGCCGAGCAAGATGGTGATATAGCTGCCGAACCCGAGAAACGGTTCGGGAATCAAAAAGGCAATGACCGCAATGGCGATGACCCAAACGGCAAAATATTTGCCGGCAAATGTACTTAACGATTCAAGAAATTTCATAGATGAACTCCCTTCTCAGCTGCTTTGACGTTTTTATTCGGATTCAGGAGATTGTGAGGATCCAGCGCCTGCTTGATTTTTTCCATTACCAGCAGTGCATCCCCGTGTTCCTGCTGCTGGTATTTCTGTTTGCCGATGCCCACTCCGTGTTCACCTGTGCAGGTACCGCCGCGCTCTAGCGCATATAACACGATGCGTTCGTTGAAATCAGCCGCTTTCGCCGTTTCTTCCGGATTATCCAAATCCATCATCAGCAGCACATGGAAATTGCCGTCGCCGACATGGCCGACAATTCCGCCGATCAGGCCTAAGCTTTCGAGGTGTTCTCGTGCATGAGCCACTGCCCCTGCCAGTTCTGAAATCGGCAGGCAGACATCCGTCACCATCATTTTCTTGCCGGGATAGCCGTGAATGAATGCGTATGCCAGATTATGGCGCGCTTCCCACAGTTTATTGCGGCTCGCAGTATCGGTTTCAAACTGAATTTCCGAGCAGCCATGGCCTTCCACAATGTCTTTCATGAATTCCACATCTTGCTTCAGTCCCGCTTCGTTGCCGTGGAATTCCAAAAACAGCGTCGGTTTTTCTTGATAGTCGGTTTCACTGTAAAGATTTGCTTGGCGAATCGACGGTTCATCAACAAGTTCGACACGCGCTACCGGAATGCCAGCCTGCAAAATGGACACCACCGCTTCCACTGCATCATTGACCGATGGGAAGCAAGCCCGTGCTGCTGAAACGTGCTCCGGGATACCGTAGACGCGCAGTGTAATTTCGGTAAAGCAGCCGAGTGTCCCTTCGGAACCGGTAAAAAGGCCGTTCAAATGAAGGCCGGACGACGACTTGGCTGCCAAGTTTCCGGTATGGATCACCATTCCGTCTGCCAGAACGACTTCCAAGTCACGGATCTGGTCACGCATAACGCCGTATTTGACCGATGTTGTGCCGCTCGCATTTGTGGCGACCATCCCGCCGATTGTGGCATCTGCTCCTGGGTCTACACTGAAGAACAATCCGTATTTTTTCAATTCCTTGTTTAGCTGCAAGCGTGTTACGCCAGGCTGCACCTTCACGAGAAAATCATTCCCCATGATTTCAAGCACTTTATTCATCAAGGAAAAATCGATGGTGATTCCGCCTTCGGTCGGGATGACATGCCCTTCGAGACTGGATCCCAATCCAAACGGTATCACCGGAATGTGAAATTGGTTCGAGATTTTCATAATAGCGCTGACTTGTTCGGCTGTTTCAGGAAAAACGACGATGTCCGGCAATTGCAGGCCGTGATAAGATTCGTCTCTGCCATGCAGTTCTCTCACGGTTTCATTGATCGTAACCTGTTCTTCAGTCAACGCCGCTTTTAAAGCTTCGATGACGATGGTGATGGTCTGTTCAGTCATGATTAATCGCTCCTTAATGTATAACGTTTTGCAGCACTTAAAAGAACTAAAATTTAAAATAATTCGTCTTTTCAGTGCAACCAATAGAGTTAATTATACATAATTGTCTGAATAGTTCAATGGAATTTGATATTAAAATAACATTTTTCACTTTTAAGATTTAAATAGAGCTTATCCCAATCTAAAAAGTCAATATAAAAAGCGGACTCAATGAGCCCGCTTTCACTTACGTAAACTATTACCTGTTTCTTTAATCGACTGCTACGGCAGTTTCCACATCTTCTTCCCGGTTCTTTCTGGCTTTCGCATAGAACATCGCGACAATAATGATTGTCAAAACAAAACCGATGATGAACGAAATGTTCAAGTCAAGATTGAAACCGATTTTCTGGTTCAAAATGTAGACGAACACCATGTACGTAATGAAGATGGCCGGTGCCATGGAAACCAAGTAGTTTTTTCCTTGGATGTACAAGTACATCGTACCGATCCATAAAGCGATTGCAGCAGTCGCCTGGTTTGCCCAAGAGAAATATCGCCACAGCAAGTTGAAATCAATTTGCGTCAAGAGGACCGAAATGGCAAACAACGGAACCGCAATGACCAAGCGTTTCATGATTTTTTGCTGATCAAGTTTGATATAGTCCGCTATAATCGAACGCGCTGCGCGGAATGCCGTATCTCCTGAAGTGATCGGCAAGACAATGGCACCGAGAACCGCAATGGTGCCGCCCACTGCACCCAATAAGGTCATCGACACTTCGTTGACCACTGCAGACGGTGTACCCGAATTGATGATGCCGCTCAGCGTCTGGCCATCGAAAATACTCATCGAAGCCGCTGCCCAAATCATCGCGATAATCGCTTCAGCAATCATCATGCCATAGAAAATATAACGTCCTTGCGATTCTTTTTGCACCGTTCTGGAAATGATCGGCGACTGGGTCGCATGGAAGCCCGATAAAGCCCCGCATGTGATTGTAAAGAACAGCATCGGGAAGATCGGCAAATCAGCCGGGTGCATGTTCGTCAAATTCAATTCTGGAATCGTATAGTCCGAGAATACGAGTGCAATCCCCACTCCAAGAGTTCCAACCAGCAGAATCGCTCCAAAATACGGATACATTCTGCCAATGATTTTGTCGATCGGCAAAATGGTCGATAAGAAATAATAAGCAAAAATGACTGCGATGATGATGCCCAATGCTACTTTTCCGTCCAGCAAAATGGCTAATAAAGATGCCGGTGTAGTGACAAATACAGTACCCACCAACAGCAGAAGCAGCAAGGCAAATACGTTTACAATGTGTCTTGATACCGCCCCTAAAAATTTGCCGGCAAGTTCCGGAATATGGGCGCCTTTGTTGCGGATGGAAATCATGCCTGTCAAATAGTCATGGACAGCCCCGGCAAAAATAGATCCAATGACAATCCACAGAAATGCGACCGGGCCGTACAATGCGCCCATAATTGGCCCGAAAATCGGGCCGGTTCCTGCAATATTCAGTAATTGGATCAATGCGTTCTTGTGCTTGTTCATTGGGACGAAATCGACGCCGTCCTGATTGGCGTATGCTGGTGTTTTTCTTGTTTCAGCCGGATCGAACATTTTTTCAATAAATTTTCCGTATGTAAAATAAGCTATAACCAATATGATAATCGAAACAAAAAAAGTTATCATTGCGAATGCGCACCCCTTTTCCAGATTTTTTAATTGCTTCCTGTACTTTCGTTTGTTTTAACTCCTTTCACTTTTTCAGCTTTTGTCAAAAAAGCCTTTTTTAATTGTATAAGCAAGATTTTAAATAGTCAATCTATTGAAGAGTTTCATCCAATTTCCAAAAAGAAAAACCCGGCTGCGTTATTTGCAGCCGGGTATCTCTTCCATAATAATTAAGAATAAAACGGACAATTTCCATCAGGTTGAACAAGCTGAGAAGCCGTTAAGAATGTTGGTTGTTTTCCGTTGGATGATAAATAAACCCTGTCGATGATAAAGTCTTCATCAATAATTCGTGCATCAGTTTATAGCCTTCGTCATTCGGATGAATGGAGTCCAGCCAAATCTCAGGGTTTTTGCCCATTAAATCGGTTTTTGACACGATAACGCCTTTTTCTCCAATAGCCGAGTTCCATAACCGCAAAAGCAAGTCCGTAAATCCAAAATACTGCACTTCTTTTTTCATGGAGTTATACAAATTGTTCTGCACGATAATTATGTTTTCATTCAGTCCACGCAGATGGCGGTACGTTTCGAGCAAGTTTTGGCGGAACGTCCGTTTAATTACTGTGAATTGGCGGACCAGGCCTTTAGCTCCCTGCCCCCTAAATCCATGAAGCAAGTCATTGCCGCCGATATTAATCAACACCAGATCCGCTGTTGCGATCACTTTGTCCCAAACACCGGAGCGCAGCCGCTCGACCATACCGTTGCTCGTTAAACCATTGATGCCGAGATTGGTAATTTTGCTGTGCAGGAAGCTTTCTTTTAAATATTTGGAAATACCGCCCTTTGTGCCATAGCCATATGCGACCGAATCACCTAAAATGACAATATGATTTATATGAAATAGATTTTTCTGTTGCTGCAAATTTGCAAGTGGCGCTTCTGTTAGAGGTGCGCCCTTTTGTGCACTTTTTTCCAAATGGCAACACGTCCCTTTCTTGCTTAGTTACCATTTAATTTTACCATAAAATAGGTTTTTGTTCGCTTCTCATGCTTGCAGGATCCTCACAAATATGGTGTTTTCAATTGCCTTTCCCAGTTAGAGAAAGGGTAAACAAACCAGTGGATCCAGCTGGACAATTTAAAAAGAAAAGAGGCGTTACATGAAGTTCAGAACCCTTTTGGATAGTGACTTAGAAAAAGTGGATGCATTGTTTCAGGAATGCTTGAAGGATTTGCTGAAGCGCGAAAGATTTAACGACGATGGGGTTTTATGGACAGAAGAAGTTGACAGGCTGAACCAAGCCGCGCAAAAAAGTATAGTGGACCCGGTAAACCGGTTCTTTGTTGCCGAAAAAGAGAAAAAATTGCTGGGAACCATCGCCCTTCAGACACCAGGCAAAATGTTGAACTCGATGGTTGATGTGCAACCCGGAGAACTGGAAGTTGCTTGCGTGTATGTGCATCCTGAACACCAGCGGTCCGGAATCGGTGACTTTTTGTTTCAACAAGCCTGCCGGGAACTGAAAGCGATTGGCAAACAGAAGTTTTATTTAGACGCCGGTTTTACGAGTTCCCAACAATACTGGCTATCCAAATTAGGCGAACCGAGCCGGCTTCTGGAGAACTACTGGGGCCCCGGAAAGCCGCATATGGTTTGGGTAAAAAAAGTCGGCTAAACGGGCGCTATAGCAAATTTCAGCTGCCTTATATGGTTTCCTTCCCATTGCCAAGCCCTATTCTTGCTTTTTTTTAGCCGCTGGCTTATTCTACAGAATTAAGAAGAGTTAAAGAGCGGAGAGAGAAAATGGAACAATTCGAATATACATTGGAGAATTTCATTGCCGGATTTGGATGGTTTGCCCCTCTTCTTTTTGTGCTTTTGCATTTATTGCGGCCGCTTCTTTTTTTGCCGGTCGTCTTGGTTTGTGTCATTGGCGGCGTGCTTTTCGGATTTTTTAAAGGGGCCCTCCTGTCTTTTATTGGCCTTACGCTAATGAGCCTCGTTTCGTATATTCTCGTCAATAAGTTTCCAAAGTTCAAAAAGAAGATGACTGAACTAAAAAACAAAATGTTCGCCAACCGCAAAATCTCAGTTGGCCAAGTGATGATTTTGCGCATCATGCCTTTTGTACATTTCCATTTGCTTTCCCTGTATTTAATGGAAATGACCCAAAGCCGCAAAGAATACATGTATTACTCCATGCTAGGGCTGATCTTGCCCGCTGTCATTTATACGGCTTTCGGCGAAGCCATTACCGAGCTCCCCTGGTATATGACCGTATTCTTTTTCGCCGTTCTGATCGGAGTTTATGTGATTGTCGGGAAGATGAATAAAGTCCGGCTGGCTTCAACTGTCGGCAATTCAAAAAAGCGTGCCTGAGTGACAGGCACGCTTTTTATCTTATCTTCTATTCTTAATATCCCGTCTTTTGGCTGGGATGTAAACTTCGTTCGAGTTGAATTGAACTTTAGAAGCATTTTTGCGGTTAATACGCCGATTTCGGCGCCGCTCGTCATTTTCAATCTGCGCGGAAATCAGTCCGAATAAGACGCCGAAAACAGCCCCTCCAAGCACTTCGATCGGCTGATGCCCAAGAATCTCTTTCAGTTCTTTTTCACGTTTTTCAAATTCAAGACTTGGAAAATCGCCGGACAAGGAAACAAAACTGTCTTCCAAATCATTTACAAGATGTGCAATTTCACCGGTGTGGCGGCGGATTCCTTGAGCATCATACATGACGATTGTTCCAAACACGACAGCCAATGCGGTTTCAGTATGGCCAGTTCCTTTGTTCGCCGCTACGTATGAAGCAAGGGCAGAAACGCCGGCTGAGTGGGAACTTGGCATGCCACCTGTTGTAAATGCCTGTTTCAAATCCCATTTCCCGGTTACTTTTTTATGGGTGAATATTTTTAAAGCCTGTGCTATTCCAATTGCTGACAATGAGGTTGCAATACCTCTGTTCATTTGCTTGATTTCCATATCCATCGTCCTCCACTCTGCATCTCAATCAAAAGCCTGCTTTTCATTTTAAGTTCTATTTCTTTTTATTACCCTAACTTCCCTTTATTTATGCCAAAAAGATGAAAAAGGGCCTATCCTTTTTCTATAGCAAAAATATCAAAAAAAATTATTAAAAACATCTTTATTTATTATCCTTATGGGGTAAACGGTCAATGAATACAAAAAAAGGAGGAGAGTTAAATGAAGCATCTCATCGCCTTAGCCATTAAGTTCGTCATGATTGCCGCTGTACTGTTGATCATATTAACTGGATTTTTCGAGGTTTCATTTGCGGATACATTATTAATCAGTTTGGCTTTGACCTTCATCGCTTATGCCATGGGCGATCTGCTGATTTTCCGCAGCAGCGGAAAGCGTTCTGAACAGGCGACCCGCAACTCCATTGCTACCATCGCCGATGTGGCTGTAGCCATCCTGGTCATTTGGCTTATAGGGGAAGCCCTGGTCGGCAGCGGCACTGATGTCATTACTCCTGCAATTATCTCCGGCTTGTTTATCGGTGGCGGCGAATGGTTTTTCCATCAATATTTGGATAGCCGGGTATTCCGCGACAGAAAAAGCCGCACTACAACTACTGCTTGAATTAATTGAACTCTAGCGAAAAACAACATGCAAAAAGGCCGGATAAAAATTCCGGCCTTTTTATAGGAGCATTAAGAAGTTTTAAAATCCAAAAGTCCTTCCTTTGGCTCCACCAGCTCTAAAGCTGCAGCCAAGCGGCCGGCAAAATGTTCAGGCGGTTCCAGCGTTTCCAAATTCACTGCAACAATATGGGGATTTACCACTGTCCATTGGCGGAACGAAGTCGGCAATGGAATCTTATTTTCCACTAAAGCCGAAGTAAACGCTTCAACTTCTTCCGGGAGCAAGAGAATCTCTGCAAAATTGAGGGCCTTTCCGTCGGGCCGCAATTGTTTGATGGAAATATCCAATTCCAATGTGCAGGCAAAGCAAAGTTTCTCATTGCAAATATAAAGCGTGCGGCTCTTTTTTACGGCATGTGTTCCGCCAATCGATTCTACTTCTGCATCCAATAAGGCGCTTACCCTTTCCATTGCTGTTTCAGCTAACTGCATATGGTTCATCCCTTCTTTTAAAGCTTTCATCGATCGAAAGCTTTTCTCTTTTCTTTATAAACGTCAATGAAAGGCCTGGTTTCTTCTAAGGCATGCATTTCCAAAGGTTCCATCTGTTCCTGGATCTTTTCCAGCATGGTTTGCCCAACCCCTTCTCCTCGATAAGAAGGCATAACCGATATATGGCGCACGGTGAAGACCGGGCCGTTTGTTTGTATTCCAATCATGCCAATAAAGTCTTCTCCTTTCTTCCACATGAATAACTGGCAGGCCGGGTTCTCTTCGTAATCTTGCATGGTCTGTCTCAATTTTTTAATGTTTCTTTCCAAAGGCATGAATGAAAGCAAACCCATGGCAATCTTTTCGCAAGATTTTTTATATCTGATTAACATTCCTGAACCCCTCTTTTCCACAAATCCGATCTGCTTTATACTTTCCCTGCACAATGTGTCCAAGTGTATGCTTCAGAAATCAAGAAAAATATGGCCGGTTTTATTACTAGTAAAATTTATCGAACAAACCTAATTTTCAGTAAATTAAATCAACATAAAACGCACTAAAAGGATTATAATTTAGTTGACATCCTATATATTACTAAAAATTCCGTCAATATTAAAGGGATGAAATACCTACGTTATTTTACAAAAGTGAAAATTTGTAAATTTTGTAAAGTGTATTCCGTTATTTATCAAAAAATATCTTTTTTTAAGCGGCTTTAAAGAAAGGCGTATAGCTTTAATTTCTTCAATTTTTTCTTTTGCTTCGCATTCCGGACAAAGAGGTGATTGAGATGGAAAGAAAAATGCTGGCGTTTTTTTCATTCTTCTTGCTGCTGGTGCCCGCCGAAGTTTTTGCAGTCGACTTCGGCATTAACAACGCAGACATTCAAGCCGAGCTGGACAGGGAGGGCAATGCTTTCGTTACCGAGCGCTACACCTATGAATTTGATGGTGATTTTAATGGCATCACCCGTCAAATCAAACCGAAAGCCGGAACCGCCGTCACTGGATTCAGCGCTTCCGAAGGTGCAAAAAAGTTAGAAGTGGAGCAGTACGGCGATCTTTATAAAATTCATCGCACGGGCGGCGATGAGACAATCACCATCCAACTGTCGTACACCATATCGAATGCGGTTGAAAAATTTGAAGACGGTGCGCAATTTTTCTGGCCGTTTTTCGATGACCGCAACGTAAAAACCTACCAAGACCTAGACATCACCGTCTCCCCGCCCGCTGCTGCCCAAGAAGTCGAGTATCTTGGCTACGAGGAAGCTTATGGCACAGCTTTACTATCTAAAGATGGCAGTGTCACTTTCACTCTTGGCGATGTACCAGCAGGTGCAAACGGCGATATCCGGGTGATCTACGCTCCTGAACTCTTCCCTGCCGCCGATTTAAAGCCCGGCGCAGTAAAAAATGATTTGATAAACGACCGGAACCGCCTCGCTATCCAGCAAGCTGCATTCGAAAAAAATCAGCAGACAGCAAACATTGTGGGTTTGGCGGCCCTTCCAGTTGCCGCTTTCATGATTGCTTTTCTTTTCGGCTTAGCATTTCGGAAAAGAAGACGCGCCCTGCAAGACTTCAACGCCCAGGATACTGGAGCGTTTGTGCCGGACGACGAACTGAGCATTCCGGCAGCTATCTATTTTACAAAGTCCCCGTTCCTTGGCCCCAATGCACTTGCCGCTGCCTTGGTGGAACTGGTCCGCAAAGGGCTTGTTCAACAGCATAGCGAGGACCAGTATGAATTGGTAAGCCGAAAAACCGAGCTGCTACACGAATTGACTTTAATCAAACTGCTGTTTGAGCAAATAGGCGATGGAACACAGTTTCAGTTAAGCGATATAGAAACCTATACAAAAAATAAAACAAACCATATACCATATAATGATTCTCTTAGTGACTGGAATGAACAAGTTGCCCAAGAAGTAAGACAAAAAAACCTTTACGAAAATCATTCCGGAATTCGTTGGCTTTCTGTCGGGTTATGCACCGCATTCGCTGCGTTAGCCTTCTACACCGCCAGATACGACCTGTACATGGAGATGGCATTTTTCGGTTTTTCCGCTCTGGCCGCGCTTCTTTTTGCTGTATTTTATATGCCGCTAGCAGCAAGAGGCCGGCGAATCAAAGCACAATGGAAACGCCTCGGCAAAGCTCTGAAGAAAATGCCGGCTGAACACTGGGAGCAATTATCACAGAATGAGTGGATGCGGGTTTATGCGTTTAATCTTGGATGCGAAACCACTCCTATTAACAGACCTTCTGCGGTTCTGGCACTTTCTGACAACCGGGCAAATCAGCTGGACCAAGACGGCTTTTACTTGAATACCTTGCTCCTCACAGGGATTTTTATGGCAGCCAGCTCCAATACGATTGCAGAAGCGGACGGCTCCACTTTTGCTGATGGTGGTGTTGGCGATGCCGGCGGAGGATCTGGCGCTTTTTAGTCTTCTTCTATTCATTTACTTTAAACCGCCCGCTTATCAACAGAAGCGGGCGGTTTTTATCGGCAAGAAGCAGTTAAATATTGTGGTGCAGGCAGATTCAAATTCCGTGTTCAACGGTTCGGGCCATGCTACTATTAAGGAAGACAGAGATAGAAAGGAATGGGTATGGAGTATGGATACAATCGCATATTTGAAAAGATTCAACGCTTATCCGGTCGAAGAATGTTATTTGCAGGATTTGGCGCGTCTGCAGTCGCTTCACATGCAGAACGTCCCTTTTGAAAATTTGGATGTCATTCGCGAGGTTCCCATCTATTTGAACCTTGAAAACATATACGAGAAAATCGTCAACCAGAAACGCGGCGGCTACTGCTATGAAATCAACGGGCTGTTTCACTGGCTGCTCCAGGAACTGGGATTTGACGCCAAGATGATTTCCGCGACTGTCCAGAAACCGGACGGCACTTGGTCAAAGGCGGATACGCACGCCGCCATTTTGGTCAACCTGGATGTGCCTTACTTAGTGGATGCCGGATTTGGCGATTCAACCGTCAGCCCGATTCCGCTTGGCGGAGAACGGCATACGGACCATAGCGGAACTTACAGCATCAATCAAGTAGATGAGAAGTTTTACGATTTGGTCCGGGAAAATGACGGCCAAGAACGAACGCTTTACCGTTTTAGCCTGGAGGAGAAGCAATTGGCTGATTTCCATGAAGGTTGTGTTTTCAACCAAGTTTCCAAAGATTCACCGTTTACGCACGACGACCTAGTGACAAAAGCCACGTCGGAGGGCCGTGTCACTTTATCCGATCATCAACTGACCCGGACCCAAAACGGCAAAAAAGAACGGACGGATTTATCGCCGGAAGAAAAAATGAAAGTGCTGGAACAGGAATTCGGCATCGCGTTAAAAAATTGAATTTACTATAGGTTAAGCCGGAGTCAAAAGCGCTTCACAGCATCTTTGACTCCGGCCTTTTTAATTATTCTGAATCAAAGCTTCCACCTTCTACGTCTTTCAAAAAAGTGATAAGGTGCTGGAAGTAGCTTTCCGGTTCATCCCACATTGTTAAATGGCTGCCGTTTTCACAAATCGCTGATCTCGACATGGGAAGCAGCCTCGCCATTTCTTCCATCTCTGCTGCCCTCATCATGTCAAATCGCCCTGTTATCACTAAAGAAGGAATATAAATCTTCTGAAGCGCATCCCAACGGTCCCAATCTTCTAATAACCCCTCCACTTTAAAAGCTGCAGTTCCCAGTAGAATTTCAGTGATTTGTTCATTTATCCGTGCTTCTGAACGCACCACTGCTTCCGACATGCTTTCCATCCTGCAAACGTATTTTTTACCGAAGAAATTCCAGTACAGCTCAAGATATTCTTCTGCATCCGTTTTTCCAAGCTGTTCTAAAACTTCCATCCGTTCGATTACTTCTGCAGGCAACGAATTACGGAGTTCAAGCAAATGCTTATCCCACGACTTCATGCTGGCAGTTGTATTTGAAATAATTAAGCCTTTCAGCGATTCTCCATACTTCAACGCATATTCAATCGCCAGCATGCCTCCCCAGGAATGGCCGTAAAGATAAAAATCATCTAAACCCAAACCTATTCTTACTTCCTCCACTTCATCGCAAAACCGTTCAATTGTCCACAATTCGGGTTCATCCGGCTGATCTGAAAAGTAGGAACCCAACTGGTCATAAAAATAAATCTCAATCCCTTCCGGCAGCAAGTAATCCTGAAAATTCTCCAAATACTCATGTGTCAATCCCGGCCCACCATGCAGCAAAAGAACTTTAATCGGACTTTCTCCAACTTTTCGGGTCCATACATGATAGCCATTTGCCAACCGAATGATGTTTGTTTGCTTTTCCATGGCTCCTCCTCGCATCCAAACTGTATTTTATTTTCCATTATTATTATCTGATTATTCCAAATAAATGACAAGAAGTTTTTTAACCTAAAAAGGCTAAGCCGCTTCTTGACGAAGCAACTTAGCCTTTTGGCATAAACAGTATTAATCTCCGCGCTCCATTAGCGTAATGCTTTCAATGTAATTGACAAATCTTCTGAGCTCCCTGGCCTGTTCTCGGGTGATATCCCCTTCAGAATACAGCCGGGCAATTTCTGCCCGCCCCGTATCCATGACGATAATGCGCAGTTCTTCTTTTTGAAGTTCAAATTGTTCATTAAATTGCGATTCCGGGCGCTGCAGCCCACTGATCATTTGATTGTAATCAGAGATGACTGCATCTGTGAGTTCTTTATGGTCAACCTTTTTTTCAATTTCCTCTAAAAATTCACGGGCAGCCAGCAGTGCTTTCAATTGAATTTCTTTGCCGATTTGAAGCTGGACCAAGCGGGTTTCTTCGTCTTTTAAATACTGTCCCCTGAATCGCCTCCAGGCACGGATCAACTTTCCGCGGAGGTGTACGCTCAGTGACCGCAGATTATGCTTGATGGCCTCTTCCCGCCGGTTTAACGATTTTTGAAAGGCTTCGTACACTTCGGAATCCATGCCATTTGAACGGACTTTTTCAATGTATTTTCTTTCTTCCTCCAATGCTAATAGCCGCAGTTCTTTCAGCTTGCGCCGATATCTTTTCGTGCTGTCCATCATAGAATCTTCATTGAATGTCTGCTGCAGCCGAATCTTGTACTCATCCATCAATTCATAGGCAGCCACTTCATTTTCTTCGGTCATTTCTGATTTGATTTGCTTGATGGAAGCCAGCAAAATTCTTCGTCTTGCTTCTTCTGTATCCAGGTAATCGGATTGCTCGCCTTCTTCCATGCTTCCTCTGCTGAGCAGTGGCAGCAGGATGGTAGCGGCAATGAGCGTGAACAAGATCGTACCTGCGGCTAAGAAGATAATGAGCGGCCGGTTTGGAAAATCTTCGCCGCTTTCCGTCAAGAAAGGAATAGACAATACCCCGACCATTGTAACGGTTCCCCGCACGCCCGTTAAGCTGACGAATAAGGTTGTCTTTAAACTCGGCTTGGACACGTTTTCCATTTTGCCGTAACGGTATTCGTAAACAGAGAACAAATAGCCCCAGATAAATCGGATGCCAAGAATGACAAACCCGATCGCAAAAACGTAGCCGAGCAGTGCCCATTCGTTGATATTGGGATTTTCCAGCACTCCGCTCATCGAAGATGGAATGTTTAAGCCTAACAGGAGAAAAACAATGCCATTCAACACAAACAAAATGATGGTCCAAATGTTTTCAGCCAACATCTGCTCTTCTGCCACCAATGTTTCTGTCCGTTCCCGCACCAGTGAATGGACAATGCCCGCTACTACAACCGCGATTACGCCGGACGCATGCAACAGATCCTCTGTGATGATAAACACCAGAAAAGGCGTCATGATGTGAAGTAGCGACAGAAAAGTCACATCGTTGATGCCTTGCTGGCGGATGACATAACGGATCCAGATGACTAAGAATCCCAATACCAAGCCTAGGACTGCGCCCGCGGCAAATTTATAGGAAAAGTCGAGCGCCGCTTCAGATAACGAGAAGTAGCCGGTGACCACTGCTGTTACCGCGTAGTTAAACGCAACCAGTCCCGATGCGTCGTTTATCAGGGATTCTCCTCTAACCAAGTTCAGTACTTTTTGAGGAATATGAATGCGCTGCGCGATCCCATTGACCGCTACCGGATCTGTCGGAGATAAAATCGCCGCCAAGGCGAATGCAGCTGCAAGCGGGATTTCATCGATCATCCAGTGGATAAAAAAGCCGCCGGCGACTGTAGTAATCAGCACCAGCAAAACCGCATTGCCCAGGATTGGCCCTCTCATCCGCCATAATTCTTCCCTCGGAAAATGGCGGCCATCGTTGTATAAAAGAGGCGCGATGAATAAAAGCAAAAACCATTCGGTTTCAATATCAAATGAAATGTCTTCGAATAGGAAAACGATGAGGACGCCTAACGCCACTTGAATTAAGGCTGTTGGAATGAAAGGGGTATAATGGCCAACAATATTTGAAATCAGCAAGGCCGTAATCAGCAGCAAAATCGTCATTAAAATGTCCATGCAGGCTCTCCGTTCTCTAAGGGTTTTGTGTAATTCTTATATACCCCAAAGATAACAGTTTCACCGCATGGACGATTAATTTTGACTTTTATTCTCCCTGCTGCTTTTCGTTCGTTTTGTTTTCAGCAGCAACCAGCTCTTTTTTCAACGAAATGGACCGGGTTCTTTTATCGGCGAACAGATTTTTTCTGTGCCATTTAAAATAAACGCCGTTTTCCGGATAAACCGGAATCTTCGCTTTCTCGTTCAATCCGTAATCGGAGTATTTTTCTGCAGGGATTTTTTTCGCAATCTGCAATTTGCCATTGGCATTAAACGAAATCAAGCCGGCCACATACATCGCATTGTGGTTGCTGCATAACAGTACACCGTTATAAGGATCCAGCCGTTCCGGATCGGAACTGTCTTTCCATGGCTTGGCATACGTCGCTTTTAAAACCGGCTCCAGATCCATGCCGCATAACGGGCATGATTTATTCCAAAGACGTGACAAACGCTTCTCGAATTGCTGTTCGCCGCGCCGCATTTTCGTTTTTGCTTCCAAAATGGTTTCGGCAATGAGCGACACAAGCGGGTTGTGTTCTGTTGTCCGGACCACTTCCATCGCAAGTTCCAGCTGCTCTGCCTCCGGTGCATACACATTCAGCATGCTGATGCCTTCCAACAGCTTAATCGCGAGTTCTTCGTTGCACGGATATAAGTACCCCGGATTGCCGGTCCCGTCTTCCTGGAACGCCGAATATTTTACCGGCAGCATGCTGTTCAGCTCGGTTATGTATGTACCCATATTCAAGGGATTTTCCAACTCATGGTATTCCGCGGACACAGCAAAGATTTTTTCGTCTTCGTCTGCTGCGGTGTTCAACAAACTGGACTTGCTGCCTGTCCGGCAATGTTCCTTTGCGACACTGATGGCGACGATAAAGCCCTTCACATAATGGAAAATCCGGTCCCCTTTTTTAATTTCTTCCATTCGCCGGTAAGAATGCGGCACCATTCCCGATTTGTCGTGTTGGGGCGTCCATAAGAGCCCCATTCTCTTTTCTTCCTGATAGGTTTCTCCTTGCATGACAATAAAACTGTTCAACTGTATTTCCTCCTAAACGGCTCTTTCTTTCATCCTGATTGTTCCTTATCTTAATCATAACCCAATTCCCGGCTCCGCGTTTAGAAGTTTACCTTGAGGAATGCCGGATACACAAAAAAATGCGGACACCATATAGAAGGTGCCCGCATTCCAAAGCATTATTTTATTCCTGAACTGATGACGCTGCGAACGAAGTAGCGGTTGGCCGCTACAAAAATGATCAATGCCGGCAAAGTCGCCACTACAGTCGCTGCCATCATACGGCCCGGGTTAACAAAGTTGGCTCCTTGGACCAGATTGGCAACACCCACTGTCACGGTTTTCATTTCGTCGGCGCTTGTCACGACAGAAGGCCACAAAAAGTCGTTGTAAATCGTCAGGAAAGTCAAAACCGCAAGCGTGGCCACCACTGGGCGGATTGCCGGGAAAATGACAAACCGAAGAATCTGCCAAAGTGAGGCACCGTCAATGACGGCCGCTTCCTCCAGGTCTTTCGGGAATCCTTTTAAGAAACTGTAAACCAGAAATACGCCCATCGTATTTGCGGAATAAATTAAGATGAGCGGCGCAAACGTATTGATCAAATTTAACTCCCGGAATATGTAGAACATTGGGAACAGCGTAACGATTCCAGGAATCGTTAATGCCGCTACGACCATGGTGAAGAAGATTTTTTTCCCGGGCAAATTCAATCTGGCCAAAGCATATGCGGCCAGCACATCGACAAAAACAACCAATGCCGTACCTGCTATCGTCACAATACCGGTATTCATTAGCCAGCGGATGACCGGCACATCGGCTGCAATGCCAAAGTTGCTGCTGTAGTTCTCCAGCGTCCATTGTTTAGGCAGCAAAGCAGATGAAGACATCGCTTCGCTTAATGCCTTAAATGAAGTGAAGAGCATGAATATCAATGGCAGCAAAAAGATGATGGCCAATACTGTCGCGATAACCAAAATGAAAACATTTTTTTTCAATGATTTCTTCATGTCTACACCTCCTCAATCTTTGCGCAGCGTATAGAAATACTGGGCAGCTACGATCAAGACCATGACCAGCCCCATCAGCATGGACATCGCCGAGGCCATTCCGAGATTGTTCTGATTAAACACCATCTGCTGAATCACCATGATCAAGGAAGTTGTGCTCTGCGATGGCCCGCCTGCAGTGATCAGCAAGGTTTGGCCATACAAGTTAAAAGATGCGATGACGGTGATAATGGTTAAAAATACGAATACCCCTTTAATGGAAGGAAACGTGATATTGCTGAAACGCTGCCACCAATTGGCTCCGTCGAGACTAGCCGCTTCGTATAGATTCCGGTCCACTTCGTCCAGCGCATTGATGAACAGGATCATATTAAAGCCGATCGTCCACCAGACAGTCGCAATCAGGATAGCAATCCAGGCGAGCGGCTGGTCGTTCAGCCAGTTCAATGCCCCGAGGCCGAAGGTATTCATGACATTGTTTACATAGCCGCCGTTGCCGGTAAACAGCCATTTGAAAATAGCAGAGACAGCTGTGACGGAGACGGCATAGGAGATAAAGAAAATGGTCCGGTAAAAAACTTTCAATTTATCGGGAATACTGTCAATCACCAAAGCCAGTGCCAAGCTGATCACAACCAATGGGATGACACTGATGGCCACAAAAATCAGTGTGTTTTTCAACCCGTTATAAAAGGCATTGCTGTAAACATTTCCAGGCGTCAAAATGGAAACATAATTATCGAAGCCGACAAAACCGCCATTTCCGCCGAAAATAGACCATTGATGAAAACTGATATATAGGCCGTACGCAAATGGAACAACCAAAAACAAAACAAAGCAAATCAGAAACGGCAAAAATAAGATAAACGACCAGGTTTTTGATATCCGCATACAGGCGCCACCTCCATGATTTAAATAGAACGGCATTTCACTGATTTCCAGGATGAAATGCCGTTCAGCTCTATCGTTGACTATCGTTTACTTTATTGAGGCGCTGTTTCTGCCACTTGTTTTGCCTGTTCGGTTGCCTTCTCCAATTCGCTCATCAAAGTTTCTTTTGATATATTTGCTTCCCCAACTACTTTCGGGTAGACATTTTCTACGACATAGCGGACTTGTTCACGGTATTGATACAGCTTCGGTGCCCCTTCGAACGAATCGAACTGTTTGATGTTCTGTGCTGACAGCGGATATTTCGCCGCATCAGATTCCACCAATTCCATTGTCGGCATATGAGTCGGCGCCTGTCCGCTGTCAGCCCAGTTGATTAAGTTTTCCGGCGTATACATATATTTTAGAAACTCGGCAATTCCGGCAATCCGCTCTTCATCTGTTACCGATGAAGGCAAAGCCAGTGTATGGCCAGCTCCATATACCCCCGGCTGTTCTCCAATGACCGGCACAGAGGCAATTCCCAAATCATCGCCATACGCTTCTTTGACCGCCTGGTAATACCAAGGACCGGTTAAAGCAGTCGCCGTCTGCACAGCGCTTCCGCCTTCATCTACTTGTTTCATGAATGCCTGGAATTCACCATCAAGCCCCAAGCCTTCAGGAGAAATCTTGTCTTTAAAAATCATATTGTTGTAAATCATCAAAGCGTCTGCTAATTCTTCCTGCGCAAAATTCATGTAATTATCTTCAACCAGATCAATGCCATTTTGGGCAGCGACCGTCATGATAAACCATTCGCCAAGGCCGGCACTCGGGACGCCGGTTGCAAAAAGGTTCGGATCCTGCTGCTGGAGCGATTGCGTCAAACTCACAAAATCCTCATAGTTTTGAGGGGCTTCAGGTGCCAATTTTTTGTTATAGAACATTGTCATCGGATGGATATCAAGAGGCACTGCAAAGACGCCGTCATCAAAGGTCACTTGTTCTTTAGCTTTATCGTGGAAATCATCCGGGCTGATGCCGGCAGTTTCCATGACGCTGCTGATGTCCTGGATCATTCCGTCCTGCTTGTAGGTCTCAAGCAGATCCGTATGAATGATCACTAAATCATAGTTTCCCGTTTTAAATTTGGTGTAATGGTCTTTTTCCTGGGATTCTTTGATCACATACTTATCTTGCGACTCGTTAAATCCGTTGGTGATCTTTTTCATAAAATCACCATCACCGCCGGTGAAGCCGTTAATGTACGTCAACTCAATCTTTCCATCTGCTGTTTCCCCGCTTCCTGATCCACCGCCACAAGCCGATAAAAATAGTACAGCCAAAATTACTAGAAAAAATGCCAGCTTTTTCAATGACTTGACCCCCTTTTAAATTTGATAGCGCTTACATCAAAATTTACTGAAAATACTATAATTTCAGTAAAAAAAGACCTTTTCAATAACTTTATACGATTTTTGTACATATTAACCCCATTAGCTAAATATCTATCTTCTGCACTAATTCCTTATTCATAGGTTTTATAAACCTGTTTCGCCCATCAATTTCAAATAAATGGAACGCAGACAACCGTTCGATTTACGTTCCGCCGTCTTTCAAAAGTTGGCAAAGGTGCTTCGAAGCATGCAAAAAGGCCGGCTCTATAAGCAGAGGCGGCCCATTGGCATCGGTTTTATTTCAGTTGAACCTTTTCTCTTCCTCTTCAACCAAGACAGAAATATGCTGAAATTGATCCATGTCGAACAATCCACAGTCCGTAATTTTCAAATGTGGAATAACAGGAAGTGATAAAAATGACAAAGTTAAGAAAGCATTAAAATTCTCCGGAGCCTCCAGTTTCGCCAATCCCGCATCAATCCCTTTAAGTTCATCGTAGACTTCTTCAAAGCCTGATTCAGCCATTAGCCCGGCAGCCGGCAAGGCAAGAGCCGCCAACACTTCCCCTTCATTGACAACCACCAAGCCGCCTTCCATTTGTTTTAAAGCTTCGACTGCGGCAACAATATCTGCATCATTGGTGCCTGCCGAAATGATATTGTGCGAATCGTGCGCAACGGTCGTGGCAATCGCCCCTCTTTTTAGCCCCAGGCCTTTCACAATGCCGACTCCAACATTTCCAAGCGCCTGATGCCTTTCGACCACAACGATTTTCAGCAAATCTCTTTCAGGATTCGGGACAAAGCACCCTCTTTCGGTATCGACTACTTCCACCAAATGGTCTGTGACCAAGCTGTACGGATTTATACCAATAATATGCGCTTTTGCATTTTCCGGTAAAGGGATTTGTAGATCTTGTTTGGTGAAATCGAGAATATTCACCGTGTTCCGAACGTGATTTGCTGCTGTGCCTTGAGTCCATGGTCCGGCATAGCGCCCATTTTCCGCTGCAAGCTTTCCGTTTTTGTATACTTGGTGGATCTTAAATTCTTCTAAGTTATCCAATAGGATGAAATCGGCATCATAGCCAGGGGCAATAGCGCCTTTTCTATGCAAGCCGTAACACTGGGCTGCGTTGAAACTTGCCATTGAAATCGCTGTAATCGGGTCTAACCCATAGCGAATGGCAATTCGGACGTTGTAATCGATGCTTCCTTCTTCGATCAAATCATCCAGATGCTTGTCATCTGTACAAAACAAACAGCGGTGGGCATTTTTCTCGTTGACCGCTTCAAGCAGCGAAGTTAAATTCTTGGCAACTGACCCTTCCCGCAGCATGACGTACATACCGCGCTCCAGCCGCATAACCGCTTCTTCTTTAGTAACGCATTCATGGTCTGTCGTAATGCCCGCAGCCAGATAGACATTGATATCGTTTTCTTGCAGCCCGGAAGCATGGCCATCGATTTGTGGGCTAAGCAGCAACTTGTCCATCATTCCGTCCGCTCCTTGGGCAACCGATGGGAAATCCATCACTTCCGCGATTCCCATGACCCGTTTGTGGCTTATAAATTGATGGAGGTCTTCCGAACTCAGTGAAGCTCCTGAATTTTCAAAAGCTGTTGCCGGCACACAGGATGGCAGCATGACCAACACTTCAAGCTGGGCATCTTCAGAATCGTTGAGCATAAATTCGATTCCTTCTGAACCGCATACATTGGCGATTTCATGCGGATCGGTGATGACGGTTGTTACGCCATGAGGCAAAACCACTCGCGAAAATTGATGCGGCGTGACCATGGATGATTCAATATGGACATGGGCGTCTATAAGGCCTGGGCATATATAGCGGCCTTCTGCATCAATTTCCCGGTTGCCCCGGTATTCGCCGATGCCGACAATGACGCCATCTTGGATAGCGATATCCCCCTTTGTCAGCTCTTTCGTAAAGACGTTGACGATTTTTGCATTTCGGATTACTAGGTCGGCCGCTTGTTGTTTATGGGCTGTGAAAATCCGTGTTTTGAGCTGTTCTCGGTTCATGGCGGCAATTCGCTCCTTTGGGCTTAAGTTTCAAATAATTTTCCGTTGATTGCATCGATATAGCGCATTGCAGACTGCTGGATCCGTTCATCCGCTTGGTCCGGAATGATGCGCTGAAACGCGTCGTATACCCGTTTAAATTCGATAGTGCTGAGCTTCTTTGCCATTCTTTCGACAATGCCTGGCGGCAAGGGAATGAAGTTCGGGTAGCTGTACATAAAACTTGCCCAGTCTCGCCCTGGCATCACCCGGACAATATCGCCCGGAAGCAGCACTCCTTTTCGGTCAAAGCCATTTTGCCACTCGAGCACGGCCCCTCCTTTGAAATGTCCACCCAGCCGGTGAAGAACCAATCCTGCGTGCAGCACAAGCGATTCCCCAGACCAGAAAACCATTTTTTCGCTTGGCCGAGTGACCCACTTCCTGTCATCTTCGTGGATATAGATTTTGGCATCCAGCGCATCTGCCCATTCAACTTGGCTGCCATAATAATGCGGATGGGACAACGCAATGGCATCAACTCCATCCATTTTCTTAATGGCCTCAATAGAATTCGCATCGACATAGGTAATACAATCCCACATAAGATGAAAGCCGCTTTCCTGAACAATATAAGCGGACTGGCCAATCGCAAAATCCGGTTTGGTTTTCACGCTAAACAAGCTTTCTTCTTCTTTTTTGAAAAAATTTTTGTACGGCTCTGTATTGACCATGTGTTCAAGCGTCGTCCATTTTTGTCCGGTATGGTAGACATATTGCCGTTCTTCACTGCAAATCCGGCAACTATTTGGGGGCACTACAGAATTTTCGTATTGTACGCCGCACGTTTCACAAATGAACTTTTGCAAAACCATCCCTCATTTCGATTTCGTTTCATAATCAGTGAGTCCATTATAAGTTAATATTCAAATAATTCACATCTTCTTTTGCTAAAATAGACGAATAAAAAAGGATCCGATGTTCCGGACCCTTGGGGCAATCGATTATACGGTAGACATTTTTTTCTTGATAAATTTAATGACTTGCTGAAGACCGTCGGCTGTTGGCCGGCCGTAAGGGCTGGTCTGTCTCTGTTGATAAAGCAATTTACCTTCTTCATCCATTAAAAAATACGCCGGTTCACCGTGGATGCCTGTATCTTCATAGGGTGCATTTTCTACGTGTATATAAACATCGAATTGATTTAGTACTTTGAAGTTTTCATCCGCCAACACCGGAAAAGTTAACTTCAACTCTTGTGACATATTTTTTAAGTCTGCTAACTTGTCCGTGGAAACGGTAACCAAACGGATATCGCCATCTTCAAACGCCTTTTTGTTCAACTCTAAATCTTCCAGTGCTTTGATGCAGGCAGAACACCAGGAACCCCTAAAAAATACAAGGAGATGCCATTGTCTTTCTATTTTTTTCTGTGGATCAAAAGAAAACGGTTCTCCAGATACGGCTGGCAGCGTAAATCCAGGCATGGATTCTCCCAAACTGAAGTTTGGCATTATTCTTCCTCCTAGCTTATATTTTCCGAACATTGGATCCGGGAATGACCAGGAAAAGAAAAACTAAACAATATCACGTTCCCTTTTCGATTGATTTAACCAACTACTATTAATAGCCATCATCCCAGCATTCCATTTCATAAACAATGTTTAAGTTCCGCGATTAGCGGAATACTACAACAGAAGAAACTAAATGAAAGCAGGGATATGAATGGCCATGGATATCGAACAATTGCCTTCAACAAAATCGAGGATTACGATGAACACGCCAGAGTCGATTAACGGAGAAATTGAACGGCAAATAGAAGCAAACGTCAACTACTTTAAGCGCCAGGACAAAGAAACGATTGAGCGGCGCATCCTTCATTTGGAAGAGGAATGGGACACAGAGCGGGTGCTGGAATTGAATATGGCCTCAATCGCCTTGGTCTCTTCAATGCTTGGGCTGGCTGTAAACAAAAAGTGGATGTATGTGAGTGGAGCTGTCAGTGTCTTTATGCTGCAGCATGCCATACAGGGCTGGTGCCCGCCGCTGCCATTGATCAGAAAGCTTGGCATTCGGACAGTGGATGAAATCAATTTGGAAAAGCAGGCGCTTCAAAATTTGCTGGATGACGAATTCTAAAGCAAGCGAATGAAATCAAAAAAGAGAATGCCCACCAAGGGCATTCTCTTTTTCAGGGTGTCGAGAAACATTCCATTCTCTAAGCCATTTCGCTCCAAGTGGACGCTAAAGTTCTCTTTTTATCAGAAAGAGTGGATGAGTAGGCATGCTATTTATTCACAGTTCACTGTCGATATGGAGCAAACCAGCGGAGAAAAACGTACTGCTCCTGCGCAAGCTCGTCGCAAAGACTTAACCTCGCAGGCTTCGGCTAATGTCTTGCCTGCGGGGCAGCGTAAGCGACGAGACAGCCGAGACCCCGCAACGCAAGAAATGATAGGGCTTGGCGCCCGCGGCAAGCGCAGCTGGGTTGCGGAATTCCGGAGATATTCTAAGCAAAATTTTTTCTATATCTTTTTGCTGTTCTTATAGATTGCCGTCTGTCGGTTTTTTGTCTTCCTCTTGGGCTTTTGCTTCAAATTTATCCAATTGGCGCTTCGCGAAGTCGCGGCCGCCGATGCCAAAAGCGATGGCGAAGGCTACGGCTAGTCCTGCGATGATGAACAGGAACGCCAAGTTGACGATGTTAGTAGCAAAGTTCAATTGGTCAAGCGTCATGAAAACCGCCATGATGATGATGGCATATTTGACAATCGCACCATACATACGGTTTCCGGAAGCACGCTGGACGTAATTTCCAAGCAAGTTGGCGCCGACAATGCCAAGCCCTAGAATGATCAAGGCACTCAAGACCAGCGGCAAGTAGCTGATAATGGAAGTACCGATATTGTTCAATACATCCAGTTGAAGCACATTCAATGCTTCAACCGTAAAGAACACGATGATCAAGATTTGCACGACCTTGCCGATGATTGCAGCGATATCAAAAGTCGGCATATTCGGCCGTGAACCTGAATTCAATGAACGGGAAATGTTGTCAAGCCCCGTGCCTTTCAGCAGGCTGCTCAGCAAATCACCGACAAATTTCCCGATGGCAACACCGACTAAAATCAGAATGATTGCCACAAAGATATTTGGAATCATGTTCAGGACTTGATTGAGCATCGCTGTAATTGGACGCGAAATCGAATCGATATTCAAGGTTTCCAGTGCCACTGTGACTATGGGAATCAATACAAGGACGAATACAACATTAGCGAGAACATTAGCCAAAGTGTTTTTGTTGCTCGGCGACATCTTTTCAGGCGTGCCGGTTTTATTCGTCAGTTTGTTGAACCATTTGTCGATGTTGATCGTTGTTAAGATCGTTGCAACCAGATTCTTGACGAACTTGGCAACAAAATAGCCAAGAATGAGGATAATGGCTGCCATTAATAAGTTCGGCAAAAATGCCAGCAGTTTATCCATCATATTCGAAATCGGAGCAGCTACAGCTCTCATATTCAGTTGGTCAAAGACACTCGGAAGAAACAGGATAAAGACAAGGTAATAGAAAATTTTTCCGATTGAGTCCAGTTTGCTGTCAGCGTCTTCCTGGGTTTTTGCCATATGGCCTTTGACCATGGCTCTTGGGGCCCCGGCTTTTTTAAGCCCTTTCGTAAAGATGGCGCGGACAATCGTTGCGACCAGCCAGGCAACAAGCAGCAACAGGATGGCGCCGATGACATTGGGAATAAAATTGACGATTGTCGTTCCCATGTCCCGGAATGCTCCGGTAAATTGGTTCATGTGCTTCTCCTCCATTCAGTTAGGTATTTATAATTGCATCTTTCCTATTCCCTCTGTCATTCTTCCTAAACAAATATGTCAATATTTTATGAATCTTCAATCAAAAAAGATATTTCGCTGGGTCTTTAGACCACAAAAAAACGGCTGATTAAAATCAGTCGTTTTTTCTACAGACGATGACGGAGATGAGAGGATTCGAACCCCCGCGGCGCATGCACGCCCTAACTGATTTCGAGTCAGCCCCCTTCAGCCTCTTGGGTACATCTCCAGTATGATATTTTTATTTTAGCATCGCACATGGTCTTGTCAATTCGTTCACTCCCGCTTTTTAAAGAAGCGGAATGCCAGGCAGAAAAAAAGGCAACCTAAGCTGCCCCTTAACTAACTCCTTACTTTTTCATTGCATCCAATTGCTTCATGACCGCTCCAATAAGCGGATCGCCGTCTGGCAATCCGGAAATTTGGCGGAAAGCACTTTCGTATCCCTGCTCATTGATCTGTTTTTGCAGTTCCCGCGCCTCATCGTCTTCATCGTTTTCATAAAGCAAAACCGCAGCGATGACCGTCGCTAAATTGAGCGGTTCTTTTCCAGTCAATTGCATATAAAGGCTGGCTGGGCGGACCAGACGGTCATTGCTGCCCAATTTGCGGATCGGCCCTCTGCCCACCCGGGTGACAAAATCAGAAACGTAAGGGTTCCGGAAACGTTCAATGATTTTTTGCGTGTATTCCTTATGCCGGGAAGGGTCAAATCTATGCATCTGCACCAGGACTTCGCCGGTTTCTTCAAGTGTTCCCTGGAGAATGCGTTCAATTTCTTCATCGTCCATCGCTTCATTGATCGTCTGATACCCTTTGTACCGGCCTAAATAAGCAGGGACCGTATGTCCCGTATTGACCGTGAACAGCTTCCGTTCAATATAAGGTTCCAACTCGTCCACATACGTAATGCCGTTAACAGGCGGTAGATCTCCCTTGATTGCCGGACGCTCCACTACCCATTCAAAATATGGTTCGACGGCTACGCCTAAAAGATCGCCGCTGCGCTGGTCCGGAACGATGCGGTCTACCGCCGCGTTCGGAAAGCCGATCAGTTCATCAGCCTGCCGCTTTTCTTCTGCTGATAAATGCTGGTAGACTTGTTCTTTCAAAAGCGAGCTGGCGCCGATCATGTTCTCGCAGGCAATGACGTTCAACGGCTCGGGCCGGTTTTGGAACCGCCTCCTTAGTCCTTCCGCCAGCAAAGCCGATATGGCCGGCAACACCTTCGGCCCAACAGCGGCCGTCACCAAATCGGCCCGGCTCAAGAACTCTGCTGCTTCTTCCGCATTTGTCATGCTGTTGATGCCGCTGACATTGCCGACCTGCAGCACTTCCCTTTTTTCACCTGTCAAAGTCACTTCGTATTCTTTTTGTGCATTCAAGGCATTAATGACAGACTCGTTGACATCCAGAAAAAGTGTATGGTATCCGGACTGGCTAAGCAGCAATCCGATAAACCCGCGGCCGATATTTCCTGCCCCAAAATGGACGGCTTGCATTTACCCCACCTCGCTAAAAAGGTCTAAAATCTCCTCTTCCGACCGGGCATTCAGGATTTTTTCGATATTTTCTTCTTCGGAACAGACAATTGCGATATTGGACAAAATCTCCAAATGCTCATTTCCTTTGCCGGCAATGCCAATAAAAATCTTTGCCAGGTTTCCGCCTCCAAAATCAATGCCTTCCGGTACTGTCACAACCGATATCCCTGTTTCAAAGACGTTTTTCTTCGCATCTTCCGTGCCGTGCGGAATTGCCAGGAAATTCCCCATATAGGTAGAGGCCATTTCTTCCCGTTCAAACATTTTATCGATATACCCGGCATCCACATAGCCGCCGTTCACCAAAATTTCACCGGTAAAGCGTATCGCTTCTTCTTTGCCGGTTAAGGGAACATTCAACTTGATATTGTCTTTGCTTAATACGTCTTTTGCCATTCATATCACTCCCATTGTAATTTTTTAGTTGAGTATCATTCGTTTTTCAACCTTCTCGCCAGCTTGTCGTATTCCGGGCTGTTCATGAAATTTTCAACAGAAATATGTTCGGCATTCGGCAATTTCGCCTTTGCCCGGTCCGTTAAGTCTTTGTGAGTGACCACAATGTCTGCATCTTCCGGAAGCTGGTTGATTGCGGTATTGGAAACCGGTATATCGATGTTTTCTTTCTTGAATTTATTGCGAAGCAGTGAAGCGCCCATTGCACTGGACCCCATTCCTGCATCGCAGGCAAACACCACTTTATGGATGTCAGTAGCATTTTTTACAGGCGCAGCATGGACCGGCTGGGTATTGTCTCTTTCAATCCGGTCACCGGAAGTTGCACCGACCACTTCTTTTGCTGGCTTCGGTGTCAAATAGCCGGTCGCGTCGCTTTTCTTGCCTTTCATTTGTTCCATTTTGCCGGCAGCTGCGGCTAAATCTTCTTCTTCAACTTTGCTGGTCTTCAAAACAACAGAAGCCACCAAAAACGACACGGCGGCAGCCACTACCACACCCGAAATTACGCCGAGATAATTTCCCTGCGGCGTCAATGCCAGCAAGGCGAATATACTGCCGGGAGACGGCGTTGCAGGAAGTCCTGCATTAAACAAAGTAAACGTGAAGACGCCGCTCATCCCGCCGGCGATAACCGCTAACAGCAGAACCGGTTTCATCAGCACATATGGAAAATAAATTTCGTGGATCCCGCCGAGAAACTGGATGATAGCCGCTCCCGGGGCAGACGCTTTGGAGACGCCTTTGCCAAATACCGAAAACGCAAGCAGCACGCCAAGGCCAGGGCCTGGATTGGTCTCAAGCAGGAACAAGATCGATTTCCCGGCATCCGCCGCCTGTTCCACTCCTAATGGGCTTAAAATTCCGTGGTTGATGGCATTGTTTAAAAATAGGATTTTTGCCGGTTCAATGATGATGCTCGCGAGCGGCAACAACCCCAGATTGACAATCACTTCTACTCCGTCTGCCAATGTATTGGTCAGTGCATTAACAATTGGACCAACGAAGAATACGGCGATCCCTGCCAGAAATGCACCCAATATCCCGGCAGAAAAGTTGTTGTACAGCATTTCAAAACCGACGCGGATGCGGTGCTGGAACCACCCGTCGATCACTTTCATGGCAAATCCGGCCAACGGCCCCATGATCATGGCACCGAGAAACATCGGAATTTCAGCGCCGACAATAACCCCCATTGTGGCGATTGCCCCGAGGACACCGCCCCGGAAATCATAGACAAGCCGTCCGCCCGTGAAACCGATCAATAATGGCAAGAGATACGTAATCATTGGACCGACGAGCGAACCTAAAGTTTCGTTCGGAAACCAGCCATCGGGTATGAACAATGCGGTTATAAGACCCCAGGCAATAAAGGCACCGATGTTCGGCATGATCATGCCGCTCAAATAACTCCCGAAGCGCTGGATTCGCGCACGGACACTTGCATCAGCCATCCTAATCCCTCTCTTCTTTAAGTTAATGCAGCGATAATAAGTCCAAAGCAAACTGGCATCGCAAAACTCAAACCGTCAAAACCCTTCCCTATTGTTTTCAGCCCTTAAACCGGAATAGATAGGGACAAGACATCGAAAAAGCAGATTAAACTGACTGCAAGTGCATCACCTTCTTTCTTTAAGGAAGACAACTTAACATTCATTAGCATCGATTTATTTAGATGGTAGCATATTCCTACCAAAGCAGGAAATATTATTTCTGAATTTTCAAATTAAAAACAAAAAACTTCTAGCACGGAACGATTTATCTGCCAAAAGAGCTAGTAAATCTGATTTTCAAACTTTTCCGGAACTTTCCATAACCATTCTGATTCAGTAAAGGCGAGCTTTTGGGAAGGACCATCCAGCGCTTTAAAAGAAATCAAAAAACTTCCTGCAGAAACTAACAGGAAGTTTTTAAAGCATACAATTTATCTTTTAAGGGGTACTGATTGCATTGCGGGTGGTCTGGACTTTCCTTTTGCGCACCCAGGCAATGACAATTGCTGCAATTAACGTAAACCCTAAATAGCCCATCACCGGATACACGGTTCCGACCAACGTCACAAAGCCGACAAAGCTGGAAGCAAATGCGACGGCGCCGAAAGCTCCGACCGATACTTTGAATTTTTTGCTGTCCGGCTTAACAATACGTGCCGTGAACGCATATAGCATGCCGACAGCGGTATTGTAAATCATACCTAGGAGAATAATGGACATTAAGCCGCCGATTAACGGACTGATGTTATTCGCCAGTACCAGCATCGGCATTGGAACAGCCGCAATTTCTTTTAGTTGCGTCAACATGGAAACATTGATCAGCAAGATCAAAATTCCCAGCCCGACGCCGCCGATGATGCCGCCGCGGGCTGCGATTTTTGCATCTTTCACCGTGCCGCCCATCACCGTCATCATGGCCGCCCCTGCAGCCAGGTTATAAGATACATAAAGCGCCGCGCCCAATAGCCAGTGAGGCGCTGCTTGGCTGTTTGCA
This sequence comes from Planococcus liqunii, assembly GCF_030413595.1. Taxonomy (NCBI): domain Bacteria; kingdom Bacillati; phylum Bacillota; class Bacilli; order Caryophanales; family Caryophanaceae; genus Planococcus; species Planococcus liqunii. The sequence goes on from NZ_CP129238.1 coordinate 2,020,029, forward strand.
GCAGAAGCGGTGGCAGCAGCCAGTTCTGCTGAAGTCATATCAAAATTAAACAATGAATACACCGTGATAATGATGACGACCAAAAGCAGGACCGGTGTAAAGGCACTGATCAGCGAAATCACTTTGTTCACACTCAACATGACGGTCGCAATCGTCAAGACAGCCATCAGTACATTCCCCACCGATCCGAGAATGCCGAATTGCTGCTCAAAAATGGCACCGGAACCGGAAAACATGACAACCGTGACGCCGAACAAGAAGAAGGTGATGGCCACATCAACCACCGGCCCTAAATACTTGCCGCATATATGGCGGATGGCGTGTTGATGGGATTTGGTCTGGAGCTCGCTGCCGAGCTGCGTCAAGTTCATGCCGAGAAAAGCGAACAGCGCCATTGCCAGAAATGAACCAATAATGCCGTACACCCCGAAACTCGTAAAGAATTGCAGAACTTCCTGTCCCGATGCAAATCCTGCACCTACAATAACACCGATAAATGCACCGCCAATTTGAAAGCTTTGTCTCATACGATTCCCCCCCCCGTTGCTTTTTAAGTTTTTATTGGCCAGTGGCAGCTGTGAATGGCTGTGCTTGAAAAACCAGTTCTTCGACGGTGAAGCGATCCATGGCTTGTTCGTTTATGGCATAGCCAATTCCGTAGGCATCGGGAACGGTGATATAGCCTTCCTCTACTGTGACTTCCGGCGAAATGACGTCTTCTTCCCAGTAACGCGACGAACCCGCTGTATCACCCGGCAACGTGAAATTCGGCAAAGTCGTCAACGCAATATTGTGCGCGCGGCCGATGCCGGATTCAAGCATTCCCCCGCACCAGACCGGAATGCCTTTTTCAGCGCAATAATCATGGATCTTTTTCGCTTCCGTCAGACCGCCGACGCGCCCGATTTTGATGTTGATGATTTTAGTGCTGCCAAGCTCTACTGCTTTTCGTGTATCTTCGAGTGAATGAATGCTTTCATCGAGGCAAATCGGTGTCTGAAGGTTCACCTGCAAAGCGGCATGGTCAATGATGTCATCCGATGCCAGCGGCTGTTCGATCATCGTTAAATTCAGGCCGTCCAGCTGCTTGAGCAAATCGGTATCTTCTAGCCGATAAGCGGAATTCGCATCCGCCATCATCGGCACATCAGGAAATGCCGCACGCAATTTCCGCATGACGTCTACATCATAGCCCGGTTTGATTTTTACTTTGATGCGCTTATAGCCTTCTTCCACAAATCCGGCTACGGTTTGAATCAGTTCCTCGACATTTTCATGGATGCCGATGCTGATTCCGACTTCGATCTTTTTGCGGGTGCCTCCTAATGCTTCGGCAAGCGTCATTTTGTTGCGCTTTGCGTAAAGGTCCCAGATGGCTCCTTCAAGCGTCGACTTCGCCATATTGTTCTTGCGGAGATGGCCAAACAATTCGCTGACCCGATCGGGATGGCTGATTTCGTTTCCAAGGACAATCGGCACCAGAAAATCTTTAATGATGTGCAAATTGGTTTCGAGCGTTTCTTCACTGTACCAAGGCGAATGGAAAGCAACCGATTCCCCCCAGCCCGAGTTTCCGAGTTCATCTTTCGCTTCCAGCAAAAGAAAATCTTTTTCCTGGAAGGTGCCAAAACTTGTGGTAAACGGTTTTTTCATCATCATTTTCATTTTTCGGATGCGGATTTCTGTAATTTTCAATGCTGATCGCCTCTTTCTATTGGTTGTAGCGGAATCGTATCGGTTGGAACGAATTGATAATAATGCACGCCTGCTTCGGCTTTTCGGACACCCGTCACGGCAAAGCCGGCTTCAAACAAATATTGGAACACCGAACGGATTTTCATGCGCCAATCCAGCGCCAATCCGGGTTCCTGTTTCTTGATGGTTTGAAAATCCTGCGGCACCGGCACTTCATAGCCTTCTGCGCCTTGGGGCAAGTCATTTTCCGGAAGTTGGAGTACCGGAAAGCCTAATGAAGAACGGCTAATGTCAAATGGATTTCGGTATTCATCGACTTCCGGCGTCCAACTGCCTTCAACCCGGCCGCTTGAGATCCACCATTCGATTTGCAGGCGGTCGGTCGGCAACCCCCGGTTCAAGCCGTCATCCATTTCCCCGTAGCAATCTTCGATGTACGTCCGGCTGATGCCGAATAATTTGCTCGTATTCAAATGCGCATTGCGGCTTTCAAGCGGATCGAATGTCCACGTGATCAAATCGTAGCCCATTTGCTTGGCAATGCTGCGCTGTTCCAGTTTCAGCCTTTTGCCGATGCCCATCGATTGATAAGCGGGCAAAATGCCCATCATATGGGAGCAAAGATACGTCTTGCCGTCTTTAAATCCGGCAAAGCCGTAGCAATAACCGACCAGCGCTTCGCCGTCAAATGCACCGACCAGGATTCCACCGTTTTTGGAGGCGGTGAACGTCTGGTGTGTCGGCACCGGCGACATGTCCCACACATCCCGTTCCAGTTGCTGGATCAAGCGCATGTCCGCATTGCTTTCCAGTTTGCGGAGGGTGATGTCTTTTGCCATTCCCGTCACTTCCCTTGTTCCAGATGTTCAAAAGTCTGCTGGACGGTCCGGGCAAGAATTTCGATGCCGACGATTAAACTGTCCTGGTTAAACGTCATGGCCGGATGATGCAGCCCTGGGGATAAATCGCAGCCAAGACCGAGCATAGAAGCTTTTACGGAGGGCCGTTTTAACGTATAGAAATGAAAATCTTCCCCTCCCGGCGTCACAATGGGCGGCACCAGGAATTCTTGGCCAAGCGTTTGAGCGATGGCTTCGCCCATTAAGCGGACTGCCGTTTCATCCACTTCCGCAGCCGCAATTTCTGCGATGGTCTCATAAGAAATCTTCACACCCGCCAGTTCTGCAACAGAAAGGATCGCTTTATCGACTTGCGCGTATAATTCTTCCATCGCGCTGTTCGTCTGCGCACGCATATCAATGCTGAATACCGCATTTCCCGGAATGATGTTTGCAGATTCGCCGCCAGCCTGGAACATCGTCACTTTCGCTGAATGCGGCACCATCGGGTTGATATGGATCGAACAGATCGCTTGTACCAGGAGCGCCATCACTTCAATGGCATTTTGTCCTTCATGCGGCCGGGCGCCATGGGCATCAGTGCCACGGATGGCTCCTTTCAGCATTTTGGCTGAGCCGTGCATGATGGCAGCAGAAGCATAGCCATGGCCAATTTCCTGTACCGGCCGAAGATGGACGCCGTACAAAAAATCGATGTCGTCGACAATTCCTTTTTCAACGAATGACAAGGCACCCGTCCCTTTTTCTTCCGCCGGCTGGAAAATCACTTTTAAGCGGCCCTTCTCGGGTATGCCAAGTTTTTTTAGTGTCAACAGCGCTCCCACTGCAAGCGTCATATGCGCATCATGTCCACAGGAATGATTGGCCTGATAAGTGCCGTCCACTTCCTGCCACAAGGCATCGATGTCTGAGCGAAGTCCGACGCACGGTTCGCCGCTTCCGACTGTTACGACAAGCCCGGTCGAATCATCAAAGGTTTCTACGCTGAAGCCTTCGCCCTCCAGCAGGTTTTTTAAATAGCGGGTCGTCTCCACTTCCTGCCAGCTGATTTCCGGATTAGCATGCAGGTGCTGAAACACTTCTTCAGCTATCGGTTTTATTTCATCCAAAATAGTTTTCAATGGAAATCGTCTCCTTCTGTAAATAAGAAATCACTGTCCAAAGCTTGATAGCGTTCCTGCCTTTTATGGAACTTTTCTTTGTTCTTTACCACTACGCCGGCTACGAGCGCATTCAAGAATGAGAATAGCGGTGCTGTCGCATCCAGCGTCGATTTGTTCGGCGAGCAGATTGGAAAAAGCACATCACTGTGCGCATGAATCGGAGCGAGCGGTGCATCAGAAATGCCGATAACAAAAGTCCCTTGCCGCTTCGCGAGCTCAGCCAGCCGAATCGGTTCTTTTAAATAGCGGTGAAACGATACGACGATCAACACGGAATTAGCATTCATATCATTCAATATCTGCAGCACGTCCTGCGATTCCGGCCGTATTTGGTGCACGTTTCCGCGGACAAGATTAAGCGTAAAAGACAGCCAATTTGCTGAAGCAAATGAAGAACGGAGACCCAAAACGTATACAGTGTCTGCTTCCGACAGTTTTTTTACAGCCGTTTCATAATGCGTTTCGTCAATCTGTTCCATCGTCTCTGCGATGGCCATTCTATCGCGCTCCATCACTTCTTCTAAAAAATGCGGCTGCTCTTCGAGTTCCATTTTGGATTGCTGGTAGGCATTCAAACTGCTTTCCCGGGAAAACAGTTGTTCACGAATCGCTTTTTGCAGTTCAGCGTATCCCGATAATTCGAGGCTGTAGCAAAACCGGATCACTGTCGTTTCACTGACACCAATGGATTCGCCTACATCCTGCGCAGGTTCTAAGGCTATTTTTCTTGGATGGTCCAAGACATATGCTGCTACTTTCTTTTGGCTCTTGGACAAATCGTTGTATTGTTCGCGAATCAATTCCATTAAATTCATAGGCATCTTCCTTTTGAAGTTAAGGCGTCTTTTTTTAAAATTATGAAGTTTAAGCTTCATTTATGTTTTGATTAATTTATCACACAATTCTTAAAAATACAATATATCGCATGCAAATAATTTTAATTATTCTGTCGTCGCGGACGGAATTACAAACCTGAATGAATCAAGCTTATATAGAAGCAGGTCATCGTTTCTCAGTTGGTGGAAAGGAAAAACCATATTTCACTTCTTCTTCGTCACCGTTAAATAATTAACGTACGAAAACTACAGATCTTTTGTTCCCCGACACCAAAGCGTGATAAAAAGCCAGCCTTATTAAAGGCTAGCTTAAAAGAAGTTGCTTTTAGTTCATAAAATTAAATGTAATAACCGTCAATATAGTTTACATAATAATAATACATGAATTATTAAATACTGTATCTTTATGCAAAATGTTTGTTTTTGCTATAACTTCCTACCACCCGACATTTCCGAACTCTTCATTGCAGCTTGAATTCAGGTGATAAATGATGATCCTTTTCATGCGGTTCGCTTCTAATAATTCCGGACGGATCATGGCATCAAGAGCCAGCCCGTCCATCAAGCAGTACAGCCTCTCTGTCTCCAAATGCAAATCAGCATCTTTCTTCAATAGATTCAGCAGGACAAGATAAGACATCACCTCTTTAATGGCCAAATATACGCTGTCCTGCTGGGCATCGAACTTCTCTCCCTTATGGCGCGTGTACACTTTGAACACAAGGCGTGCTTCCACTTCCAGCCTTTTTTCTTCAGAAGACGGCAGTAAGTTCAGCAGCACTTGGACAATTTTGTCTTTTGGCGGCATGTCCAGCTTAAATACCCTCCCCATCCTTTCTGCCGTTCTTTTGTACACGAGTTCTCGGGAATACGCCACCAATTCATCCTGGGTCTTAAAATAATAGCGAAGCGCACCAAGCGACAAGTCCGCTTCTTTCGCAATTGTCCGTACAGAAGCTCCTTCCATCCCTAGTTCTAATATGACTTTCCACGCGGCTTCAGCGATCGACTGTTTAACTTCTTCATGGTTTGTAAGTTTTGGCATACTCCTATTTTATCAGAATACTATTAATATTCAATAAAATAATACAGTTGTATCAAATAAAATAGCTTGAATCCATCTTTCTAATACAGTTGTATCATCAAATAGTTAATAACTTTTCAGGGCTGGGGATAACTGTTGGAAGCTGTGAATTACTCCCCGTTCCCCGGTTTTTCAGTGGAAAACTGCGTTGATAACTCTGTTTTTTTGCTTTTTGCTGAGCCTCTTTTTTAATCCAGTGATAGTTTTCTCTTTTTTCAGCACGGGTCTTAGCATGCCTTTGAAATACCAATTGGATATGGGCATCTTGAAGAAATAGCGAAATAATGCTTGCTGGCTCCCCTCCCCTACCGTTGGATTTTCAAAAAAAAAAGGGCAAGCACGGTAATGTGCTTGCCTCTTATATCCGGACCATCCGGACCATAAAAAATAGAATGGTACCAAAGATGACCGCCAAGAAGATTGGCATGAACCCTGCCCCTAATCCTTCTGCTTTTCCGATGGCTACCTGAATGTTTTGGTACGTCAGGAAACTGAACAACAGGACGATTTCATTTTTTAAGACATTCATCATCAATACTCCATTTTTATAATGGCCTTCAGCTTTCTCGTAGGAAAAATTTAAGTAATTGAATGTATGCGGGTACTTTTCTGTGATCGACATGAAAACCCACATGGCTGCTCCGATGATCGGCAAGATGAACAATTCCATTTTGCTGCCCGAGCGGTCCACTTCTCCGGCGCCATTATAATGTCCAGGCACTTTATCCGGCAAAGATGCAAACTGGCTAAACAAGTAAATGAGCATTGCTGCAAAAACCAGCAGCGCAACAGCATCGAGAAAAACGGCCAGGCGCGGTTTCGGCAAATCAAGTTTAGGCTGCTTTTCCATAAAGTCCCCTCCCCTCTTCACCTATTTTACGAAAAAAAGCTGCTTTGGTTTCAAAATTAGCCTACTGGACCGGAAGCACGAATGATCGCTAAAGACTTCTATGCAAAGGAAGCCGTATAATAAAAGAAGCTGCAGTTTAAAATTTACGAAGAAAAGAGGAACAAATTTTGCGCTTTCAAGCGGAACTGAAGTACATAGAGCTCCCGAAATGGGGCAAGTATTTACGCGGTCAATGGGAAGAGCAATTTGCGGCCCATTTATCGCCCAAGAAGAAAAAAGAAATCTATTTGCAAAGTTACCTTTGGCATCTTTGCAGCTATGAAGAAACGGCATTTCTTTCTGGAGAGGCTGCAGTGGCTGCTTTTGAAAAGCAGCCGAAAGAAAAATGCACCATTTTCTTCGAACTTCACGATGATGCGTATCTGATCGAAAACGCGGTTAACCTGCAAGCGGCAGATTTGCTTCTGGCTTCAGGCGAAGATGTATACGTCATGGACTGGAGTGGCCAGTGGACGTTTATGAATACTCACGAGAAGAATCTCGGCCCTTACTTCATTGAACGCAAAAAGAACCCCTAAGGCGAGGCAGCCTTAGGGGTTCCGACATTTCTTATATCGCCGAGATATCTTCTACATAGGCATCAATGACAGCCGGTTTGCCGCTCGCTTTAGCGTTAGCCAATGCTTCTTTTAGTTCTGCACGGTTCTTCGCTGTATAGCCGATTCCGCCGCAGGCTTTGGCAAAAGCCGCAAAATCGATGTTGGCAAGGTCTACATTATCGGCCGGGTTGCCTTTTTGTTCTTGTTCATCTTCAATGAGCTGGATTTTTTGGTTATTGAATACGACCAGCGTCATCGGCAGATTGTATTTAACGGCTGTAACAAAATCCTGCATGCCGATCGAAAAACCGCCGTCGCCGATCAGTCCGATCACTTGGCGGTCGGGGTATGCCAGTTTCGCCGCAATGGCACCAGGCAGTGCACAGCCCATTGTTGCAAGCCATGCTGATACGACGAGCGATTGGCCGGAAAGCTGCAAGTACTTGGCCGTCCAGATGGTGACACTTCCCACATCGAGCGAAATAACAGCATTGCCGTCCATTATTTGCTGGACTTCAGCCAGCACATGCTGCGGCTGCAGCTTATTTGTTTCTTTGTCCTTGTCTTTTTGCAGATCCGCCTGCCACGCTTCCCGCTTTTGGGTATACTTCGTTAAGAAATCCCCTTCTTTTTCATCCGCTCTTTCGGTGAACCAGGACAAGGCCGGGGCAAGATCGCCCACTATGCCCACTGTTGCCGGATAGTATTTGCCGATCACTTTCGGTTCGATATCGATTTGAATGGCCGGCGCTTTGTCGGGCAAATACGAACGGTACGGGAATGCAGTGCCTGCCAAAATGACAAGGTCGGATTCCTTCATCGCATCTTCGGATGGCTTAGTGCCTAGTTGCCCAAGCTGGCCCAAATTATATGGATGGGTGTCCGGTACGACCCCTTTTGCAGGAAGCGAAAGAATGATCGGCGCTTTGATTTTCTCAGCAAAAGCTGTGAGTACCACGGCCGTTCCTTTGGCGCCTTTTCCAGCTAATATGACCGGTTTTTTCGCCGACTGAATCAACTCTAAGGCTGACTGAAGATCTTCTTCAGCTGCGCATATTTTCGGAACCGAGTAAGCGGCAGACGTAAACGGCTTGTCGCGTTTAATCTTTTCGGCAAACAAATCATCCGAAACGATCAACACAGCCGGCCCTTTTTCGGCATACGCAGTTCGAATGGCCTGATTCAGCATATCCGGCAATTGTTCCGCTGCATGCACTTGCCGATTGTAGACCGCCACGTCTTCAAACATCGATTCCAGTTTCAATTCCTGAAATGTATCCGTTCCGAGCGTTGAACTGCTCACTTGGCCGACGATCGCCAGCACCGGCGTTTTGTCTTTTTGGGCGTCGTATAAGCCGTTTTGAAGGTGGACTGCGCCTGGCCCGGCAATCGACATGCAGACACCGATTTGGCCGGTCAGTTTCGAATAGGCGGCAGCCGCCAGGGCACCGGTTTCTTCATGCCGCACTTGAATATAACGAATGGCATCTTCTTTTCTCAATTCTTCCATAAATTCGTTGATGGAATCGCCGGGCATCCCGTAAATATGGTCAACGCCCCATTCTTTCAGTCCTTCGATTACATAACTCCCTGCTGTATTTTCAAACATTGCTTCCCCTCATTTCTCATATGAATTAACGGTGGTTTCCTTCTGCCTTAATTTGCTTATTCGAAAGGCCCTTCAAGCACAATTTTCCCGATGGTCCGGCCTGTCAGCAACTGCTCATACGCTTTCTTCAGGTTTTCAATGGAAATGGGCTGATACTTTTCGTTCAGCGTGGATTGGATTTTACCCTCGTCCACCCAATCGGCCAAGTCATTGAGATAATGGTGCTGCTGAATCATATCTTCCGTTTGGAAAACAGAACGGGTATACATCAGTTCATAGGCAAACGTCACGCTTTTTGAGAAAAAGGCCATGTTGATCGGTTTTTGGGCGGGCAAAATCGAGCATATTTTTCCTTGCGGCAATATGATTCCCCCCATCGCCTCCATATGGTCATCAATATGAGTCAGACAGAAAATATAGTGGACTCCTTCCAGTCCAAGTCCTTTTACTTGATCTGGCAGCGATTCGCGGTGATTGAGAACATGGTCAGCGCCGTGCGCTTGCGCCCAGTCAATCGTTTCCGGCCGTGATGCTGTTCCAACGACCGTCAGCCCCACTAATTTAGCGATCTGGATTGCAACAGAACCGACGCCACCTGCAGCGCCAATAATTAGAATCGACTTCCCTGCATTGTCTGCGGCGTTTCGGGAAATGTTCAAACGATCAAATAGCGCTTCAAACACGGTCACACTCGTCAAGGGCAAGGCAGCCGCTTGGGCAAAATCAACGCTTTTCGGTTTTCTGCCGACAAGGCGTTCATCGACCAAATGGAATTCGCTTTGGCCGCCGGGCGCAACACTTGTACCGGCATAAAACACTTCATCACCGGGTTTAAATAATGAACAATCATCTCCGGTTTCCACTACCACACCCGCAGCGTCCCGCCCGACAATCGTCAACGATTCATCATCTTCTTTTTTGGCATCGCGCGTCCGCAAATCCGTCGGGTTGACCGAAATGGCGCGCACTTCGACCAGCAAGTTTCGTCCTTTCGGTACAGGCCTGTCCAGATGAACCATTTCAAATAGGGGCGCTTTTGCTACATCTCCTTTTTTATAAAATCCGAATGCTTTCATTTGTTGTTGAGCCACTTGCTTCGCCTCTTTCTATTTTTCATTTCCAATTTTGTCCCTAATTACTGCTTACCCGAAAAGGTTCTTAAAAAACGCCTTCCCCTTTTGGTCTTTCTATTTCGTAAGGACTTTTTTAAAATCCGTCCTAAGTTATCTGCCATTTGAGTATAATGGTTACAACGGAAACCAAGAAAGAAGGGGCTTTATGTACTCCAATCCTTTTGAGCATTTGTCGGGTTCCATCCATTCTTCCAAGTTGAAAAAAGCTGGATTTCAGGAATTCCAATTCGACACCGGTGGCATCAAGCTCAATTACGTGGTTGGACCGGACAACGGGCCGCCTTTGGTGCTGATTCCGGCACAGATGGGCATGTGGGAAAGCTACCAGAAAGTATTGGTTCCGTTGTCACATGATTTCCAAGTTTTCGCGCTGGATATAAGGGGCCATGGCAAATCGAGCTGGACGCCGGGGCATTATTCCTGGCGCATTATCGGAGGCGATATGCAATCCTTTTTAGAGATAATAGTCAAACGCCCAGCGATTCTTGCCGGCAATTCTTCCGGCGGCATCATCGCTTTGTGGTGTGCGGCCAATCTGCCGCATCTGGTTTTAGCCGTCGTCCTTGAAGATGCACCGGTATTTTCCGTCGAAATGCCTCGCTTCAAAGAAGAAGACCGCTTTGTCTATAACGGGCTAAAAAAACTGGTCGAAAATATCGGAGATCCCGCGAACCGGGACTTGGCCAATTATTTTAACGAAATGGAGATGCCGGTGTCGGAAACACGGACAAAACGGATGCCCCCGCAATTTGTCCGCTACTTGTCCAAAAAAATCCGCAAGTTCGAACAAGCACATCCCGGCCAGCCCATTGAAACGGGGTTCCCGTCCACACTGCGCCTTCTGTTAAAATCGCTGTCAATGTTCGATCCGGATTTTGCACGGGCATTTGTGGATGGGCGTTTTTACGAAGGCATCGACCACGCTGAGGCGCTAAAAAAGGTGCAGTGTCCGCTTCTGGTGCTTCATGCGGATTGGCAGCGCTACCCCGAACATGGCCTGATTGGAGCGATGGATGACCGGGATGCCGCCCGGATAAAAGAGTTGGTGCCCGGTATGAAATACCGGAAAATCCATGCCAACCACGTAATCCATGCTTTTAAACCCAAGCTCTATATCGATGCCGTCATGGAATTTACAGAGGAAATAGACGTGCTCCCGCACCCCGGAAAATAAATGCTTTACTTATAAAAATCAAAAGCCTCTTCCCTTGAAGGAAAGAGGCTTTTAGTGTTTTCACGAAAGTTTTATCACAAATTTACGCTTCTCATATCGGGATACCGATCGCCGGCTGCTGCACCTTTTGGCGCCAATTCGTCGATGTGCGCCAAATCCTGTTCTGTTAATTCCACGTTCAGCGCACCGATATTTTCATCCAGGTATTTGATGCGTTTGGTCCCCGGAATCGGGACGATATCCTCGCCTTGGGCAAGCAGCCAGGCAAGGGCAAGCTGAGCCGGACGGCATCCTTTTTCACGGGCCATTTCTTCAATTTTAGTAACAAGATCCAAGTTTTTCTGAAAGTTCGCTCCTTGAAAACGGGGTGAAAATCGGCGGTAATCGTCTTCCGCCAAATCTTCGAAAGTTTTGATCTGGCCTGTTAAAAATCCTCTGCCAAGCGGGCTGTAAGGCACAAAACCGATGCCGAATTCCCTGCAGAGCGGCAAAATTTCATCTTCCACATCCCGGCTCCACAGCGAGTATTCGGTTTGCAGCGCGCTGATCGGATGCACCGCGGCCGCTTTCCGAATCGTTGCAGGAGCCGCTTCCGACATCCCGAGATAACGGACTTTTCCTTGTTGGACCAAATCACTCATTGCGCCGACCGTTTCTTCGATGGGCACGTTCGGGTCAACCCGGTGCTGGTAATACAAATCGATTGTATCAAGCCCTAAGCGGATGAGGCTGGCATCACACGCTTTTTTCACATAGTCCGGATGCCCGTTGATGCCTTGGAAAGAGCCGTCTTCTCCTCGGACATTGCCGAATTTGGTCGCAACAATCACTTGCTCCCGCTTTCCTCTAATTGCACGCCCTACCAATTCTTCATTGGCCCCCACCCCATACATATCTGCGGTGTCCAACAGCGTAATGCCTTTTTCTATGGCGTGATGGATGGTTTTGAAGGACTCCTGATCATCCCGGCCGCTGTAGAATTCCGACATTCCCATGCATCCTAAGCCGATTGCCGAAACTTCCAGCCCTTGTTTGCCAAGTTTTCTTTTTTCCATACTTATCCCACTCTTTCTGTTAGGTATTGTAGTGAACTTCGATTGAACCTGAATCATCCAACTGCCAGTACATTGTCCGTGGCAAGAAAACCGGAAAATTTATACGCTCCTATACCCTTTTTTCATTTTTTGCAAATCTGTATTTCATTTCAGCTTGATGCGCTTGATTTCTTCTACTAGTTCCGGCAAGCCGTTTTCAAACAAATGGCTATTGCCGGGGATTTGTTTAAGGCGAGCTGATGGCAGCAGTTCGGCATACTTGGCACCATGTTTAAATGCCACTACATTGTCGTGGGCACTATAAAAAAGAAAAATATCCAAGTTTTCCGGCAGTTTTGATGAAAAGCCGGGAGCAAGCAGAAAATCTTCTTTGTCCCAATCGGTGTTCATCCCCCATACCGGTGAAGCAATTAATAGGAGAGCAGAAATACGAGGTTCCATTTTTTCTTCCGACAGAAGTTTCAGCAGCGCCGACCCTCCCAATGAATGGCCAATCAAAATAGCGTCCTCTCTTAAATCGGTAAAACCCTCTATTATTTGCCGTTCCCAGTCTGCATACACCGGATTTTCCGGGTCAGGCATAGCGGGATGGCGCAACTCAACTTCTCCGCCCAGCTCCTTTTCCAGATATCGAATCAGGCCACTGCTTCCTTGCGTTTCGTTTTGCGGACCGGCACTGTGAACGAACAAGATTTGCTTTTTCACTCCTATCGCCTCTTTTCATTTCTTCTATATAAAGACATACCCGCTATTGACAGGAAAAGCTCCAATTGGAATCGGAATATTTCTAGAATGAACCTTTTTAATGGGCTTTATTGCAAATAAAAAACCATCAACAGAATGATTGTTGATGGCCTTCTTAGTTTAACTTAAACAAAATTGCCTCTTTTCAAAGCAGCGGGTCATTTGCGGGATTCAAAATCCGCTTCAATGTCTTTTTTCCAGGAACGGTCCAATTTCTTTCCTTGGCGGTACGAACTGATGGTTTCGCTCATCACTCGGTAGTTCAGTTCTGTCCCTTCTTCATCGGCATGATAATTGACCGCAAACTCTTCCGCGATGCCAAATTCTTTTGCGGTTTTGACTGCGTCAATATTCGCCCCGATAAAAATGAATTCCCAACCGTAGGTTTCTTTTTGCCGGTTAATCATCGACTGGATTTTTTTATGGGTATATTCACAGCTGGCATTTTCCAAACCGTCCGTCGTGACGACAAAAAGCACTTTCCCCGCACGCTGGTCTTCGCTTATCCGTTTTTGCACATTGCCGATTTTATTGATCGTTGAACCAATAGCGTCAAGCAGCGCCGTGGTGCCGCCGACTTCATAGTCCCTATCCGTCAACGGTGAAATCCCATGGATTGGCAACCGGTCGTGAAGAAGTTCGTAGTTGTGGTTAAACAGCACCGTGGTGACTTTCACTTCACCCGGTTCTTTTTTCTGTTTGTTGAGCAGTGCATTGAATCCGCCGATCGTGTCGCTTTCCAATCCACCCATTGAACCGCTCTTGTCGAGAATAAATACCAATTCTGTGCTGTTGTTCATTTGAAATTCCTCCTTTAGTTGTGTGCTACAACTAAAGAATATGCTTTTTTCTCGTCCGAAAGGTCGCTTGAAAAGCGACACTTTAAGCTCCGAGGAGCGGCTGGTCAAAAGCGAACAGGGCTTCATTGATTTCATGGATACGGTAGTTTTCCTGTTTGATAAAATATTCGATGATCACATCAAATTTATTGCTGCGTGTCAGGGTATAACCTGCCGATTCCAATAATTCTTCGGTCTCACCCAAATCGAGCTGCAAGGCGACCGCAAAGGCAATGACTGTTTTTTTCATCGGCGTGTAATTCTTGGAATTGCGGATTTTCGAAAACAGTTTGCGGTCGATATTCGCTTTTTTATAAGTGTCTACATCGCTCATGTTTTTTTCGTCGATAAACCGCAGCAAACGCACGGAAAACGGTTCATCCATCCGCTTTAACGCTTCTTCCAGCCCGCTCTGTGAGATGGACTGTTCTAATTGCCCAAATGCCGCATCCGCCATAATGTCCTGCTCCATCATCTTGCGGTTCCGGGAATAGCGGATTTCCTGTTCATCGATGTAATTTTCATCGACAAACTGCTTAACCGATCGATACAGTTTTTCACTGATGCCAAACGCTTGCTTGTCAAATACGACAAGATACACGAGCATTTCATGGTCCAGCAAAAAATGATGGATTTCCGAAATGGCGACCTGCAGCGCCTGTTCTTTCGGGTACCCGTAAATGCCGGCAGAAATCAGCGGAAACGCAATCGTTTCGCACCCGAGGGAAGCGGCGAGCTTCAAGGATTGTTGATAGCAGGACCTCAGCAATTCTTCTTCCCTTTCTTTCCCGCCCCGCCAAACCGGACCGACCGCATGGATGATGTAATCGGCCTGCAAACGAAATGCAGGCGTCTCGACGGCTCCTCCAGTCGGGCAATGGCCAATCCGGTCACAGGCCGTCTGCAATTCTTTGGCTCCCGCTGCACGGAAAATTGCTCCGCATACCCCGCCGCCCATTTGCAGCGATGAATTTGCGGCATTGACGATTGCCCCTGTCTGCATTTTCGTGATGTCGTTGCGTACAATTTCAAGTGGCATCTTTTTCACACTCCTTACTATCAAATTACCAATAGCTCATATGAATTGCCAGTATTTGCAGAAAAACCAAAGAAAAACTGCCGGACCCAGGGATCCGGCAGTTGGATGCTTGTATATAAAAGAATTCTTGCACACGATAGATCAATTAACAAGCAAATGGACATCCCCTTTGGTGGTATTATAAGCGACATGGTTATCGCCCGGAGCTTGGAATTTCGTTCCGGCTTAATCCGCTTTTTGTGCGGGTCTTTTTGAAAATGTCGATTCCTGGTTTTCTGGCTTTTTCTGTGAGCTCTGCCTGGAACTTTCTTTGTTTCACGCCGTTAAATTAATTAAGAATGGAGAATGCCTATGAATAGAAAAAACAGGCGCTTTTTGGATCTGCTGCGTACAAAATATTTCTATTTACGAATATCTTTTATTGTTGCTTTTGTTCTGTGCATCGCTTTTGGCTTGGCTTCCAGACGCTTTGCTGAAAGCCTTCCTTTGTTTGTGTCACTGCATGCCGGGGATGCTTTATGGGCGATGATGATTTATTTCGGCTTCCGTTTTTTGCTCGTTGAAAAGCCGTTTTATCCCGCTATTGGATGCGCTGTACTTTTCAGCTTCGGCATAGAACTTAGCCAGTTGTATCAAGCGGATTGGCTCAATGCACTTCGCAGCACAGTGCTCGGCTCTTTAGTTTTGGGCCATGGTTTTTTTTGGGTTGATTTATTCCGTTATGCAGCAGGCATTGCTGCAGGCGTCTTTTTCGAGAGAATTTTGCTCACTCGTTTAATTCGATAACAAAGTGTTTCACTTTCGCTCAAGCCGTACACGATAAATTCCTTTTAAAGAAGCCGAGATACATGGCTTCTTTTTTCGATATAACTTTCTATTGAAACGATACTTTTCGGAAGATGCTTTGTCTATGATTGATAGGGGGAGGTTGAAGAATATGGAAGAATTGAAGCGGTTTTGTAAGGGACACAGCGACCGTGTTTACCGCTCTATCTATTTGCCCTTACGCAACAAAGAAAACGCGGAAGATTTCACGCAGGAACCTTTTTATCGGGTTCATAAGAATTTATATACTTTCAATCAGCAAGCAGCTATCTCCACTTAGCTGCTAAAAATCGCGCGAAACGCTGCATCCGATTATTTCCGCAGAAGAAAAATCGTCCAGTTTTTCACTTGGGCACCGACAATGACATTGATTTCTACACACTTTCACCCGAAAGCTGCGCCGTCCAAAAGGAAGCCGTCTTTTTTGCTTAAGCACTATTGCTCTTCCCAAAACTGACCCCTAAGTTTTTTCGCATATTGATACTTTCAAGTAGGCCACAGATTTGCTAATGTTAACCTTATCAAAAAATACTGACGATAAGGATGGTTACGATTATGCAAAAAACAACTGCTGCTCCATCATACTCCCGTGCCAAAACATTCGATTTAATACTGACGGCGATGGCCATCGCCCTTGTGTTTGTTGCGACGCTTTTGCTCAATATCAAATTGCCGATTACCGCCAATGGCGGTTTGGTTCATCTTGGCACAGCGATGCTCTTTATCATTTCGATGTTATTCGGACCGAAAAAAGGCGCCATTGCCGGCGCTGTCGGAATGGGACTGTTCGATCTGGTTTCAGGTTGGACACTCTGGGCACCCATTTCCATCATCGCCCGTGGATTGCAAGGTTACCTTGTTGGTAAAATCGCCTGGTCAGCCGGTCGTTCAGGAAACAGTAAAGGCTTCAATATTCTGGCTGCCATTGTCTCGATTCCGGTCATGATTGCCATCTATTATGTCGGTGAAGCCATCATTTTCAGCAGCTTCATCGTGCCTGCCGCTTCGATTCCAGGCAATATTGTGCAAAACGTTGTCGGCTTGCTTGTCGCGATTCCGGCAGTGATTGCACTTAAAAAAGTTCCGTTTTTCAAATAAACCCATAGAAAAAGGAGAAGTTTTGGCTAACCAAAATTTCTCCTTTTTTGCATTTACTTATTCAATTCTTTTTCTTTGTCTTTATAGCAGAACGTCGTAAAGAACGTTGTGCCTTCAGGTCCCGTTTCAATATCAATTGTCGCGTTGTGCCGGGCTGCAATGGCATAGCTGATGCCAAGGCCAAGGCCCGTTCCATTGTCTTTGGTGGTATAGAACGGGGTCCCTACTTTCTCCAGCACTTCCGGCAATATGCCTTCGCCTTCATCTTGAATCGCCAAAACGACACAGCCATCCAGGTTTTGATAAGTGCTGATGGTCAGCACTTCCCCTTCACTCATCGCCTCCAAGCCGTTCCGGCATAAATTGATAACCAGCTGCCGGATTTCATTCCGGTTCAGCAGCAATTCCGGAATTTCCTGCGTATTGAACTCAATCAGTTTGTTTTGATTGAACGTATCGATTTTGATGAGTGGGGCAATTTCGCAAATCAATGCATTCAAATCCATCATCTGCAAATCTGATGTCCTTGTATTTCCCATGGACAAAAATTCCGTGATGATGGAGTTGGCTCGGTCGAGTTCTTCAATCATCAAATCAAAATAGCCGAAATGCTGGTTCAGTTCTTCTTCTTGTTTCAACAACTGCAGGAATCCTCGGACCGTCGTCATCGGGTTTCGGATTTCATGGCTGATTCCGGCTGCCATTTGGCCGATCAAATCCAACTTAGACAGCCTTCTCAATTCTTTTTCGTATTTCTTTTTCTCGGCCACATCTTTAAACAAGCAACAAATGCCGTCATCAAATGGATATGCGACCACTTCGTACCAGGATTCTTCCGTAAGCGACGGCATTTCAAATTGCACGGGGATGCGTTCAAACATAGCGCGGTGGAGTTCCTTGTACATGACGGACGCCGAATCCGGATGGATTACGTCCCAAATATTCTTGCCCATCACATCTTTCGCCTTTTTGTTTTCCGGCAATTGCTGATGTTTATTAATATAGATGAATTCCCATTCTTTGTTCAACGCGAAAAACCCATCGGTGATGCTTTCAATAACGCTGGTCACTTTTTCATTCGCCGCTGCAAGCTCACTTGTTCGCTTTTCCACCATATGTTCCAATTGATCCATATAAAGCATATGTGAAAAAGTCGGCGCGGTTGTATCGACGATTGACTGGGCCATTTGAATCTGCAAATCATCAAAATGGCTGTTTTCGTTATCGCATTTCAACACGGAAATCACCCCAAGCACTTCGTTCATGGATATGAGCGGAATGATCAATAAATTCCGGAATGCCGGAAACGACACGGTTCTGGCCGTTTTAGCTTCAATCACTTGCCGAATGATTTGCCTGTAGTTTAAATCCGTCTGTACATCGCGAAAGTTTTCATTGCACCCAACTTCTTCAGCATCGTACTCGTTGCTATATTTAGTCAACGATACGGTTTTATTGCTATTCGGATCCAAAAGGTGGGCAGCCATCACTTTGCTGCCTAAAACTTTTTCTAAGTAAAAAAAGCATTTATCGATGCTTTCATGGATGGATGAGCACATTGACAGTTCGCGCGTGATAGTGAGCAGCAATTGATTTTCAGAAATCAGGTTTTCTTTTTGGGCTAAGTTTTTTGCATTCTGTATTGCGACAGCTGCCATATTCACATAAGCCTCCACACTTTGAATTTCTGATTCCGTCAAATTCATCGGCGTTCCGTAGTCAAACAAAAACACTAAGCCGAACAATTCCTGTTCATATGAAATTGGCAAAGCCAACAGTGATTTGATATCGAAGGCGGCAACCGATCTTGGATCTGGCCGGTGGTCTTTGGAAGTGTCCGGGATGTAAATGGTCTTCCTTGTATCAATTACTTCCTGTGCCAGCAAATCCCTTTCCAAATCAAGAATCTGAGTTTCAAATGCATTGCCGTTAATAAATTCCGGTTTTCCGGCGAATGCACGGAAGCTGCCATCCTCGTAGGGCAAGAAAATCCCCACGGAATTGCATTGGACAATTTCCTCAGAAATCGCTGTTGTAACATGCTCCAACACTTCTTTAAGCTCCAGCTTCGTATTGATGACTTTTGTCAAATTGGCCAGGCGGGAATAGCGAGTCTGCTCCTTTAACATCCGGTTGTTCTCCAATCAAGGACATGGAACTTCAATTTCCATTCCAGTTAATTTTTGTAGTTTCCATACTATTTTCATTCCTGTAAGCTTTTACCTATTATTTTACATCTCTTTTTAGAAAACGAACAGGGAAAACTCTTAATTTGGGAATTCATTCGGAAATAGAAATAGATTTTTATCTCCTTTAAATGGATAGAAAGACTGTCAATTTAAAAAATCCTGAACAACCGTGATTTACGGTTGGCCAGGATTTGATTTATTTATTCATCTAATGCTGGTGATGATGCTCGTGTTCAAGTTCATGTTGAACCTCTTGGCACAGAACCGATTCGCCGTGCGGATGTTCTTTGTTTTCAATTTGAATGGTTACGTGGCCAATTTTCATATCCTTTAATAGGTGTTCAATTTTTCTTAGCAGTTTCTGCGTTTCTTCAAACGAAACGTTGTCTTCAACGACAACGTGGCCAGACAATGCGTTTCGCCCGCTGGTGATGCTCCAGACATGCAAATCATGGATGTTGCAGATTCCCGGTACATTATTGATGGCTGCAGCCACTTCATCGATATCCACATTTCGAGGAGTTCCTTCCATTAAAACATGGATTCCCTCTTTCGTTACTCGCCAGCCGCTGAATAGGACAAGTACCGCAACGATGACGCTTGCGAGCGGATCGGCCCATGCCCAGCCGAAAAACAAAATGAGTAATGCTGCCGCAATGGCGCCGACAGAACCAAGCAAGTCGCCCAGTACATGAAGGAAAGCTGCCCGCAAGTTCAAGTTTTCTTTTGTGTCTCCGCCTCGCATCAGAATCCAGGCGACCAGCACATTCACTAAAAGGCCAACTACCGCAATGGCCAACATGCCGCCGGACGCGACTTCTGGCGGATCAGCAAAACGGTGGTAAGCTTCGTAAAAAATATAAGCGGCAATGGCGACCAGCGAAACGCCATTAAAAACAGCTGCCAGTATTTCAAAACGCTTGTAGCCGTAGGTCTTCGCACGGCTTGCCGCTTTTTCGCCCACCGTGAATGCCAGAAATCCCACAAGTAAAGAAATGGAATCGCTCAGCATATGCCCGGCGTCTGCAATAAGTGCCAAACTATTGGTAAGAAGTCCACCGATCGCTTCTGCTACCATATAAGACGTCGTTATTAAAAAGGCTATAAATAAGGTTTTTTTATTCCCCCCGTGAGTATGGGAATGTCCATGGTCATGTTCCAACTAGAACGCCTCCTTTATCCCGAAACGCACGGCAATTTGGCTGCCGCTTTCCTCTCATTGCCTACATGGTTTATAGCTATAATTATACTGCTTTCCTGCAGAAAACATAAAAGTATTAAGCTTGCGGCAGATAAATAAACTGGGATGCATTTGTGTAACGAATGCCGATTTAAAGCTTTACACAATTTTACAATCCCTTTAAGCCAGCTAAACAATCGTGTGGGATACTTGAATTGTCAGATAACTGAGGGGAGTTGGACAGTTGATGAAAATCGCAGTAATCGGTGATTTGCATTATCCAAGTTTAAAAGATGGTTGCGCGTATATCGAAGAGGACCGCCAGGCGTTTTATGAAACGTTTTTGGAACGGTTTTTCTCAGTCCCAGCTGATTTGTATGTATCCATAGGCGATTTGACGAATTTCGGGCGAATGGATGAATTGGAAGAGGTTTATGCGTTGATCCGGAAACACAACAAACCGTTCAAGCATGTACTCGGGAACCACGACCTTTATGCCATGCCCCGCGAAGCGGTATTATCGGTTACCGGCCAGGAACGGTTCCATCGATTGTCTACGGACGAGGCCGTTCTCGGATTCCTCGATACAGCCCGGGAGCAGGATTACGAAGATTGGGGCGGAACGATGGATGCGGTTCAACAGTACTGGCTGGAATCCGTCATTGAAGAGTCCGAAGAACGGCCGCTCATCCTGTTTGCACACCATCCGGTTTTCTCGACCACAAAAGATTCGGAGAAAGAAAAACGCTGCATCCATCCCGATGTGCCGATTTGGAATGTCTTGAAGCAAAAACAAGGCATCGGGCTGTATATCAACGGCCACAACCATTCCAACTCCCTTGCCGGCCGAGGACAATGGAACTTTTTGCAGCTCGCAGCCGTGCTCGATGAACAAGCGGTGCGGGTAATTGAAATCACCGATTCTTTTATCTCCATCGATTCCATTACGCTGGATGATGCCAGAATGCGCAGTCACGCCCAGGAAATTGGGAATGCCATCAAGCATTTCACCTTAAAACAGCAAACGGTCCAAAAAGCGGCATACTTTAAATACATGATTCCGGTGCCAGTGCCGATTGAAGTCCCTCCTCAAATGAAAATTAAAATGTAAACTTCAACTTGCAAAAGAAGCCCCCTTTATTGAAGTGGGCTTCTTTTGCGATTGTTTAATCATTTGGCGATTATGAATCGAGTGTATTGCCTTCGGCGGGAATGGGATTGTTTTTGAGAAGCCCTGCCAAATGGTAGGTGTTGTAGGCCAAGCGTTCAATCGCCGTTTTGGTAAAATCGTTGTCCCGGCCCGCTTCGTTATAAGATGGTCCCGGCCCCGCTTCCCCTACCCAATACGCATCCACATTCGGCGGGATCAAAAAACCGATATGGGACAACCCGTAAAGGAGAGAGGCCGATGCGTGCTTAGCGCCATCTTCGTTGCCGGTCACCAGCGCTCCTCCGACTTTATTATAAAAAATAGCTTGTCCTTTATCATTGGTTACACTGCTGCTGCCATACAGCCGTTCAATGGCGAGCGTGGCAAGTGAACTTTTCTCTCCCAGCCAGAGCGGTGTTCCGATAATCAGGATATCCGCGGCTTTCACTTTCTCCAGTATTTCCGGCCATTGGTCGCCGCCGCCCATATCTTCCTGGACGCCTAAAGCTACCCGGTAATCCGCCAAACGAATAATCTCTGATTCAACACCTAATTGATTGTAGTGGGTCTGTACGTCTTTCATCATGCCTTCCGTATTAGAAATTTCATCAGAGCTTTTCAGCGAACAATTTAAAAACACTGCTTTTAATGGCTGCATGTCCTCATTTCCTTTCTACAGAAATTTATCCGTCACTTTTAGATGTTCCCTGATTGCTTTTTGCTAAACAATGGATTCAAATACGACCAGAAGTTGCGAAATTACGACCCGTAAATGAAAAAATACGATCCATTACGGTGAGAATACGACCAGTAGTTAAATAAATACGATTTTGCAGCTAAAATAGTCTCTGCTTTTCTATTAATTCCCACAAAAAAGCCAGCTTCTGCAAGCTGGCTTTCGTTCTCCGATTAGCACATCAAATTATTAAATCAATGTCTGCTTCACCGAAGCCTCCGTGGTCCTTGCCTGCTGTACCGCTTCAGGCTCGAAAGAAATTTTTACGCTGAATACCGATCCGCGGTCAGGAACACTTTCCACTTCGATCACTCCGCCATGCGCTTCGGCAATTGATTGCGCAATCGACAAGCCCAGCCCGTAGCCACCTTCTTTGCGAGAACGCGTTTTATCGGCTCGGTAAAAACGTTCAAAAACCTTTTTCTGATCTTCAAGTGAAATGCCGATGCCGGTGTCGGACACTGAGAAAATGAAATCGTCGTGTTTCTTGTGGTTCTGTTTTTTCAACTTGATTTCTACGTGCCCGCCTGCTGATGTATATTTGATGGCGTTGTCCGTCAATATATACATCAGCTGGATCAGCTTGTCCCGGTCGCCGACTACTTCAATCGGAACAGGGGCATCCAGTTTCAAGCTGAGCCCTTTTGTCCGTATGGCGTTTGTGAAGGATTCGACCATCTGTTCAGCAGCTGGGCGGATATCAAACTGCTCTTTGCGAAGCTTCAAAGACTTTTGTTCAGAATCGGATTTCGCGAGCGCCAGCAGTTCCGTAATCAGCCCCGACATCCGTTTCACTTCGTGTTTGAGGGTGCCGAGCATTTTTTCCCGGAATGGATTGGATTTGTCGTTTTCCATTCCAAGCGCTTCCGCAGCAGACAAAATGACGCTGAGCGGTGTCCGGAGTTCATGAGACGCATTGGAAACAAATTCCCTTTGCAAATTATAAGCGATTTCAACTGGTTCGAGCGCCCGTTTGGACATCCAGCGGCTTACCAGCAGCCCGATCGCTGAGAACAAGATCGTCATTCCGGCAAAGATAACAACGGTCCATTTGATGACACTGGTATAAAAGGTGTTATCGACAGCCAAGTACAGCATGGCAATCCGGTCTCCTTCGTGCATGACCGGCCGGGCCAACACCATCAAATTCAATTCCAATTCCTTAAAATCTTCGAATAACGGATCATTTTCCGGAATGTCGATTTCAACTTTCTTGACTTCAATTCCATCCGTTTCCCATTCTTCGACGACATCCATATACAGTTCCCGCAACTCTTCGTAATTGTCATTGTTGATGATCAACTCGTCCTCATTGCCGGTTACGTAATAAAATACTTGGTTGCCGGATAAATCGCGGCGTTCTTGTTCTCTCCAGGCTCCGCCGCTGCCGTCAAGCGCCCGTTCCGCCATGCCGACTTCTCTATCGGAAAGCAGGCGGAGCGTCTGTTCCTGGTCATTGTTGACGACAATGTAAAAAATCAACAACGCCAATGCGACAAAGACAGCCAGGAATAAAGTGAGAATAGTGCTGTAAAAAAGCGTCAGGCGATTCCGGGTTTGCGCGAAAACATCATTTTCGTGTTTTTTGAAAAAGTCAGCCCTTTTCAACTTTATACCCCACTCCTCTGACAGTCTCGATCATGCTGCTGCTTTCGTCGTGGTCAATTTTCTTGCGCAGCAGTTTCACCGTCGCATCTATCGTTTTCATTGAAACATCTGTATCAAACCCCCAAATACGGTCAAAAATCAGCTCGCGTGTCAGCACCGTCCCCCGGTTTTGGATCAGCATGTCCAGCAGTTGAAACTCGCGCGGCGTCAAATTGATTTTTCGGTCTCCGCGGCTTACAGAATGTGCAGTGCGGTTAATATTCAAGCCATTGACTTCCATGACTTCTTCTTGAATCGGGGAATACGTGCGACGTGCCAGCGCCCGGAGCCGCGCCCACAGTTCTTCAATTTCGAACGGCTTTGCCAAATAATCATCCGCCCCCGCATCAAGCCCTTCCACCCGGTCCATCAGCGCATCTTTCGCCGTAAGCATCAATACCGCACCGCCGTAGCCGCTGTCTCTGAGTTTTTTGCAGACGAAAATGCCATCTCCACCTGGCATCATCCAGTCCAAAATGACGACATCATAAAATGACGCGGCCGCATAGTCATAGGCATCTTCTCCTTCGGTCACCCAATCGACGGTTTTCGCCCCTTTTTTCTTCAATAAATGCACTACCAATTCGCCAAGCATCTCATCATCTTCTGCCAACAATATCTTCACAATGAACACCCTCTCCAGCAGCGCCTTGCCTTTAGACTCAGTATTTCATAGAAAGGTTAAAAAGAGATTAAAATATTCTGTTGGTGCAAGTTTTTCTGAAATTTAAAAGAAGCTGTGGCCAGTTCAGCTCGTTTAAATCCGGTCCAAGTGGCCGGAAGGAAAAACGGCGGCTGTCGGCAGCGGCCGATGTTCTTCAGACTGTTTTTGCACGTAGCGGTCGGCCATTGCCGTTAACATAACAATTCCATCCGCGACCGTATAATACATTTCCACACTTTGCAAATTGTCGATAAAGCGTTCGATGAGGCAGTGCCGCTTTTGGGCTATCCAACTGTTGTGGCATAGGCTTTCCCCAATTGTTCCGCGCTGTGGCTGACGGCAATCGCCTGGCTCGCATAACTGTCCACCAGCTTGCCGTTAACTGGATACTGAAGACCGTTGGACGCACTTCTCTGAAAGTTTCCGGTGCGATACTCTTCAATAATTGAAGTCACATAATACCGCTAGCCGAGCTGTTCACATAGCGCCTGCGCTTGCCATGTATTGAAATTATCGAAGGCGTTGAGAACGCCGGAAACCCCTTCTTCTTTTGCCATTTCGGCTAAACGCCCTGTATCGTCGGTGCTGATGGTACAGGATTTGTCTGCATGCCATTTCGCTGGCGAATCCGGTTCCAAGCCTGCAGCAACAATTGTATACAAGCCCATTCGTTTGTCGTTTGCACCTTATCAATCAAATTCGTATATCAACCGAGTATCAATACTTTTTTCATCAGAACCGCCTCTTCCCTGCTTAAATTGCTTTTCGATTTCCTTATCGTATACGGCGATGATGAAGGTTGAATGAAATTTCAATCGGCTGCCAATTAAAAAAAGTTTTCTTCAGTATATGAAGAAAACTTTTTGCCCAAACTATGGAAATGTACAGAAACCGCATTAAATTGACCAATCCACCAACATGCCGGCATGGGTCAATCCGCCGCCGAATCCGTATAGAAGCAGCCTGTCTCCTGCTTTAATTTTGCCTTCCTGAACGCCTTGTGAGAGCGACAATGGAATTGAGGCAGCTGATGTATTGCCGTAATACTCCAAGCTGTAAATGGTACGCTCGAGCGGCAGCCCGTTTCGGCTGCAGATCGACTCGATAATGCGAAGATTGGCGCTATGCGGCACGAACCAATCCACTTGATCATTGTCGTATCCCGCTTTTTCCATCAATGCCTTCATGCCTTTTGGAACGGTGTTAACCGCCCATTTATAAACTTCACGGCCGTTTTGTGTCACAAATCCATTAACCGCCAGTTCGTTGCCGAACATCCGGCCTGACAAATCTGTGCAATACAAATTATTGGCCAGCGCCCCGTCAGTTCCCATATGGGACTCGATAAAACTTGGTTTTTCCTCGTCATATTCAACCAGCACGGCTCCGCCGCCATCTCCGAACAGGATGCATGTGGAACGATCGCTGTAATCCAGTATCTTCGAAAAAGTTTCCGCGCCGATCACCAGAATCTTGCGGTTCAAGCCGGAAGTGATCAATCCATTCGCCATATGCAGCCCGTATGCGAATCCTGAGCAGGCAGCATTCAAATCGATCGCTCCCGTGTTTTTGATGCCAAGCTTGGCTTGCACAAGTGCAGAGACACTTGGCGTTTTAAAATCCGGCGTCATGGTGCAGACGATGATCATGTCGACATCATCTACAGATTTTCCGTAGCGCTCCTGCAGGTTTTCTACAGCTTTAATGCTGATATCGCTTGTGAATTCCGTATCCGCTGCAATGCGGCGTTCTTTTATGCCAGTCCGTTGGACAATCCATTCGTCGTTTGTTTCCACTAGTTCTTCCAGGTCGTGATTCGTCAGCCGCTTTTCTGGCACATAGGAACCGATGGCTGTAATTCTTGCTTTTGATAAATTCATGAAGTTCGCCCCTTTGCTGGTACTCGCTTCATTTTAACATCAACTATTAGCATTAGGTACTAATTTGTACACTTTGTTTTTATTATACTCGGAATAATATTTTCCGCAGGCCATGAAAAGCTGATTCCAATCGATTTTACCTACCAAAAAATCCTTCATAAAAAATTATTATTTTCCGTGAAGGTCCTATTATTAGTTGCAGTTCTCCATTGGAAAACCGGTAGGCCAGGGTGCCAAGCGGCGCTAGCTTTCCCTCGTTCGATGCACAGGGAAGTTCTAATGGGCGGCACATAAACTTCCGGGCATCATTTAGATCGATTACGTCGTCCAGCAAATACTTCCCAGCTGCTTTATAAGGCGAACTGTCAAAAGCCAAGCATTCAAGCAAAATGACCGAAGGCCGCTTTTTCAACAAATATAATAAGAAGAGGCGCTCAAAGTTCGAGCAGCCTCTCCTTAATGCTTAGCTAGTTGTAAATCCGGATTGAAAATTAAAGCTTCTTGCTTTCTACAAATTTTTCAATATCGATCAAGTCATCATACCAAACCGGATTTCCTGCACTGCTACCCGATTTTTCTTGAGCGCCTGTCTCCTCTTCAACCTCAGCCATGAGTGCTTGCTGCGCTGCGGCAGAAAAGCAGGTTGGTTCTTTTTTAATGCCTTTTATGTAAAGGTCATTTTTCATGACTTTCAGCCGGGTGGGTAGGTGTCTGCCCATCGGCTTTTCCCAATTTATATTGCAGGTAGCCGTTGATAAACTCCTTGTACATTTCCAAGTACGTCTTTTTCGTGTTTTCCATTCTTGTTGCTTCTTTTAGCATTGTATTCATCTGATTCATCCTCCTTGGGTTTGTTCAATATAATGAGTAACCTTAGTACCGGAAAAAAATGATAAGTGCTTGAGCCTTAAATGAAAAACCGGCTGCCGCTGCAAAATGCTGTTCTGGAAAATCTGCTTCCAGAACTTAAGTAATGAAATCTTCCCGAGTGAAATGCCGCGAGTAAGGGGTCACATAAAAAAGTTCTTTAGGACAGCTTTTCGACATTTGATAGAGATGATAAAAGACGTTTTGCGGCAGTTCATACCGCCGCACGCAGTTTGGCATGGCTTTTGCTTTTGGGGATGCGCGATCCAGCGGAACTTCGTCGATCTTCACCCAGACCGTCTCAACTTTTGGCTCTTCTTCTTTGTTAAGTAAAACTTCCCTCGTCAGGCGGGCAAAAAAAGTAATGACGGCTGAATCGTTTTCAATATGCACATCTTTGGATCTAAGAAAAAAATAGTTAACCGACTTATGAGGCCTTCGCTTCATCTGTTCCATTTAGTTTTTCCTCCTTGCCACAATCCATTCGTGTACACTGAAAATTACTATTCCTTATCGGCTAAGGTACGCAGGGTCTCTGAAAGCCGTGCAGCAAAGATTTCCGGGGCTTCCTGAGACATTAAGCGCACACAATACATGCCGCGTTCCAATGAGATTTTCTGCGAAAAGTTAGTCGGCATTAAAATCGGATTTCCGATGAGCGACGCTGTAAATAATGGCAATTCTTCCGGAAGAAGAAACACTTCCGCTTTATTGGTTGCTTCTTCACATCCTGTTGATTGGACATTGACACTTAAATCCAACGACCAGCAGACATGCACGTTAGAACTTTTCTGTTCCTTCACAATCCGCTTCTTTTTAAAAATTAACCCCTCAGGGCGAAGTTCTGCTTCTGCCTCGAGCAATTCTCCGACTTTCTCGGCAATTTCGACCAAAGAATTCATTTTTAACATCCAGATCAACCCTTCCATTCTTAATTCTACAATTTATTTTGCTTCCGCTTTTAAATAGATGCATGAATGAATGTATAATTAACCACAGGCTAAATGATTCAATAAATAAATGATAATTTCGAAAAAATAATCAATATTTTTTGACATTTAACCTAAATTCATAAACTTATTGCTTAAAATTAACTGTTATTTAATAATCGAATAAGGTTTTTCGATACCTTAAGACTATATTACCCCACAAAATATGTAAAGAGCTTTATAATATTCTTTTAATTCTGATACTTTAATCGCTTTTCTTGTATAACTTTAACTCATATAAAAGTCCTATGAATGGCGATTCATTAAATAATGTTTATATTTATTTTTTATAAATATGCATTGTTGTCTATAAAAAATTCAATCTGATGAGCGTAAGGTATTTATCCGGCCTGCGCTTCAAACAATTGTTTAAGGTAAAATGCTTAATTTGTAATACTTTTAATGGAAAAATTCTTTTGCTATTTTAAGTTAATAACAGTTTGATAAGGATGTTATTTAGGTGATCATTTTTTAAGCTCTATGCATTTTCTTTTTTTAGCCAATTGCTTTAAGATGCCTTCGGCAGAGTTTTTAAGTTTTCGTGAAATACAAAATTGGCGGCATAAATTTCAGTATTTTTTTAGCAATCGAACATTTTTTCAGCCAATGAACCGGCTTCTTTTTTGTTTGCTTGCCTGAATTCGAATGCGTATAAATCCAATCGGCTCAAAAGAAAAAAGCAGCGGCTCAATTAGAGTCCGCTGCTTTTTCAAAATGGATGCTGCTATTTATTTAATTGACCGATTGTTTCTTTCCATTCAATTCTGCTGAAAGCTCTTTAAACCATTCTTTGTCCCCGGTTGATAGGGCTAAATCGATCAGAAACTCCAATTGGCCGGCATCTTTCGTTTCGTTGTCCGGTATGCTTTCAACTTGTGTAAGTGACATCGGGATGGTCTTGCCGATCAATTCCTCGTTATCGCTCTCGGCTACTACCACGTATACCGCTTCTTGAAAAATATTCATCGAATCGATGAACCCGATAATCAGTTCACCGTGGCGGGATATGCCTTTCACCCAGTCACTGTTTTTTAAAATCGTTTTGTGATCATTCATCATAGGTATGCACCTTCTTCTTTGAATTCTCCAGCTGGCTCCACCTTGCTCTGTAAGCATTGGATCTTGCTGCTTACTGATTAAAAGTCTACGCGCATAGTGAAGCGATATCAATTTATATGCCTCGGCTTCGAGATAAGTCGTTTGAGGCCATAGTTCTGTCTCGCCTGAAAAGGAGTTAGTATATCTGATACCCTTCCCACAAAAGACAAAACGTTTTCCGGAATCTCACAGATGTGAATTCCGGAAAACGTTTGTACTCCTACATACATATTATAGAAGAAACTCAAACTTTTGCGGTCAGCTCCGCCTTCACATAGTGTGCTGCCTGTTCTCCGGCAATTTTTCCAAATACGGCACCTGCCATCAAGCCGGCACCGCCCGGATAGTTGTCATAGAACAGTCCACCAGCCGCTTCCCCGGCCGCATACAGGCCATTGATCTTTTGGTACATCGTGTTTTGGACTTCTGCCCGTTCGTTGATCTTCAATCCGCCAAACGTGAAGGTGATGCCGCAAGTTACAGCATAAGCTTCAAAAGGAGCAGTATCGATGCGGTTCGCCCAATTTGTTTTGGGGACATCAATTCCTTTTGTGCCTCGTCCATCTTTTTCATTTGGATTGAATGGCACAACATCATCAATCGCTTCATTATAACGAACCATTTCTTCAAGGAATTTTTCTTTATCGACGCCTTCCATTTTATCCGCCAGTTCCTCCAAAGAGTTCGCTTTTACTTTCGTCACTTGCTTGCCTTTATACTCTTCGCGCAGCAAGTGTGAGACTTTCCCATCAAAAACTTGCCAAGCAAAATTATCTTTTTGCTCCAGAATCAAACGGCCGTATTTAGCATACGTATAATTGCGGAAATCGGCGCCTTCGTCCAGAAAGCGCTGTCCGTCAGAATTGACCAAAATGCCGAACGGATAGCTGAGCCGCTGGAATCCTTCCTGAAAGTCCGGGAGGTAACGGTCACCGGTCACCGCATGGGCCATCGACCAGTTGCCGGCAGACAACGCGCCGATATCCAATGCCATTTGGATGCCTTCGCCGGTGTTGTAGCGGCTGCCGCGCGTATGGACCACATCCCATTTCGGCCCGAGGTATTTTGTACGCATTTCAACATTGGCATGAAACCCGCCTGAAGCCATAACAACGGCTTTCGCCCGGATAGTCTTGCTGAGGCCTTTCTCTTTCACCCGGACGCCTTGGATTCCCTCGTCACCGTGCAGCAATTCAATAGCCATCGTGCCGTATAAAATCCGGACACCTTGGCTGGACGCTTCGTTATGCAGCGCTTCGACTAACCCGTGGCCGCCGCCGACCGATTCCAGGATCATGCCGCCCCAAAACTTGAAAATGCCATTGATTTTAAATGCTTGCCGACCATAAATAGGAATGAATTGTATATGGTGCTTCGTCAGCCATTTCATCGTTTCAAAGCTTTCTCCTGTTAAAATGGAAGCCAGTTCCGGATCGGTCTTGTAATTGGTCATGCGGCAAAGGTCTTCGTAATACTGTTCTTCGCTATAGCTTCCGAAATCCGTCACCTTGAGGTCTTCTTCTGCCAAATCCGGGATGATTGCCTGGATGTCCGGGGTTCCGTTATACGCGAAACGAATGGAACCATGCGTATACGTCGTATTTCCGCCTCTTTCTTTTTCAGGCGACTTTTCAAGGACGATGACACGCGCGCCTTGCTCCTGTGCCGCAAGAGCTGCACACATCGCCGCGTTGCCGGCTCCTACAATCACAACATCCGCTTCGTATTGGTATTCCGTTTTTGACTCCATATCGCCACTTCCCATTGCTTATATTTTCTTGTTAAAGAAGGCTTGGATCAGTTCATGGAAACTGTCTTTCTTCTCAAGCTGCGCCCAGTGTCCGCACTGGCCAAAGACATGCAGCTGGGCTTTTTTCAAATGCTGAGCCAAATAATAACTCGAATCGACCGAACATACTTTATCGTTCAGGCCGTGGACAAGCAGCACTTCGTTTTCGATGCGGTTCAGCGCCACAACCGGTACAGGAACTGCCGCTGTAGAGAAGATCGAATCGTTCGAACGGTGGACTTCGGGCTGCATCGCTGTTTGATAGCGGACATCCAGAATGCTGTCGATGACCGGCTGCATCGCTTTCTCATCGTAGACAAACCAGCCCATGATCTGCTTTAGTTTCTTTTTGGAAGGATTGTCATAAAACCCTTTTGCCCGGGCAAGTTCAAAACTGAGTTTCGTATTCGGCGTGCCTCCAGGCCCCATCAGCACGATTTGATCAAAACGTTCCGGATACTCAAGCAGCAATTCCAGCGCAATCGAACAGCCCAGTGAATTGCCGACCACATGCACTTTTTCAAGCTTCAAGTGGTCCAGCAGTTCGATCGTCTGGCTGATCCATTGATCCATCCATTCCTGGCGGTTTTTCAGCGGCTCGTCTGGATGGCTGCTTTTTCCGAAGCCGTACAGATCCGGTGCCAGGCATTGAAACTGTTCTCCCACTTCTTCGAGTGCCGGCTGCCAGTTGGCGAAAGCGGTCACTCCTGGACCGGAGCCGTGCAGGAACAGAATCGTTTGTTCGTTCTGTTCGCCGGAGCGGTTTAAGTATGTAGCAAAATTTTCTGTCTGGACAATTTCCTGAGTTACTGCATTTGTTAATAAAGCCATTATTTTTGCCCCTTTCTATCATCGAGATTAATGAAACTATAGAATTATTCTTTTATATTCCGCTTCGGACGCTTTGAGCGAGACGGAGCTGGAGAAGCTCTCTTAAAAAGAGAGAATCATTTGTATAATTTTTTTGATAACCGCTACTATTGATATGACACAAAACAGTGGAGAAAACCAACAATTTTGTGGTAATTCCACTGTTATAAATTTGTAGTTCATCTAATATCATTTTGTAAATTTCAAACATTGAACCATCACTATGCTCATCCTATTTCTTCACAAGGCTTCAATCGTCTCTTTGACCAGCTCTTTGTTGGTAATGCTGTCTCCCCAGTACGTATTGCCGAAAGCGCGTTCACTTTCATGCCAATGAATCGGCTCCCAGTCCGGTTCGAAGATCAGATAGCTGCCTGTAAACAATTCCACGCGGCAGCCGCTGCCTGGATCCGTCACGTATAAATACAGGGCTTGGGAAATGGAATGCTTGCCCGGACCGACAAAATCAAAATTGTTTTCCCGCAAGATGTCCGCTGCGCGCAGAATATCCTGTGAGTCGTCCAGCCAATACGAGATATGATGCAGCCGCGCTTTTGTCGGCGTCTCGGGACGCGACACCAGTGCCACGTCATGGACCAATTGCGTTACGCTCATCCAGCCGGCCAGTATATCTCCAGCATCGTTCGCTAAGAACTCGCGCATTTTAAATCCGAGTATGTTCTCCATAAAGGTATAGGTGTCAGACGAGTCCGCCGAAGTATGGAGATTGACATGATCCAACCGGCGGGGCGATACGCCTTTTGCCCAGGATTTATAGGTCTGGTTTTTCAGCACAGACCTGCGGTGTTCATCCACCGGGGGCCGCTCCACATCGTAGTAAAGATGGAAAGTATGTCCGCTTGGCACTTGGAATGCAACGGAAGATCCGATGCCTGGAGTCGCCCAGGCTTCTACATTGTTAGCTGGAACGCCGTTAGCTTCGAGAAGTTCTTTAAATCCTTGGACGTCTTCTTCCTTCTTGGTCCGCCAGCCGATATGCTTTACATATCCGCGGTCGCCTTGTTCAATCGACAAAGTATGATGCTGGAAATCTCCCCAGGCCCGCAAATAATGGACGCCGTCTTTTTTTTCGGTCTCTTCCAGGCCGATGACGTCTTTAAAAAATACGAGCGATTTTTCTAAATCTGCTGATACCAACGAAATATAGCCCAGTTTTGCAATTTCCGGTTTCACTGAAAAACCTCCTTCTGACTTCCCAATTTGTAAGCGCGTACATTTACGTTAATAGCGTACGGCGTTTGATTCGAGCCCCGACAATACCCGCCCATAGTTTTCAATGGTAATGATCGGCGATAGGGAGCGGTGGGAATGCAAAACGAGAAAGTCGAGCAGAATGCGCTGCATCGGATGGCCGTTATAGGCAAAGCCGGAGCCGCTTGCTGACATCAGCAAATCCATCGCTTCTTTCAGCAATTGGTTGGCATAGCCGATATCCGCTAAAGTTTTTACGCGTTCATGGCGCCCCATATATTCTTTTGCTTGGGCACTGGCATCCAAAGCGTCGGCCACTTTATAGAAGAAAATCTCAGCCGTTTCAATTTTCAATTCCGCTTCCGCAATAATGGCATGCGTGCTTGCCGCATCTTTGACAAATTCAACGCCCATATGCGCCGCGCGTCGGTTTGGCAAACCTTGCTTGAAAAACTCCATTGCTGACCGAAGCATGCCCACTCCAGGCAATCCAAGCGAAAGAATCAATGCCGGGAAAAGCGCCGTATGGTACAGCGGAATGTTTCTTAAATGCGAGGATTCAAAATCGCCGTCAAGCGCTTTGACGAACGATGTACAGCGGTGGTCCGGAATAAAGACATTATGCATTTTCACGCTATTGCTGCCGGTGCCTTTTAGTCCCATGACGTTCCAGTCGTCCATGATTTCCATTTCGCTGAACGGAAGTGTCATTAGTACCTGGTCGACCATTTTGCCTTCTTCGTTGATGATCGGCATGCCGAAATATCCCCAAGTGGCGTGCTGGGATCCCGAACAGAACATCCAAAATCCTTCTTCGATCAAATAGCCCCCTTCCACTTTTTTGGCGATGCATTTACGTGGCTCGTAAACTCCGGCAAACAGCACATTGTCTTCATTTTCCCCGAAGATTTCTTCATGGGTCTGCTCGCTGAAGGATTCAGCTACCATCAATTCACGGATGGCACACAAAGCCACAATCCAGCCCGTTGATCCGCAGCCTTTTGAAATTTCAACAATCGCTTCGCTGTAAGTGCGCATATTTTGTTCCTGGCCGCCGTACTGCTTAGGGCGCAGCATTTTGAACAAGCCCAGCTCTTTCAATTCATTCATCGTCGCTTCAGGAATACGGCCAAGCGCGTCTGTTTCCGTTGCGCGTTCTCTTAATGAAGGTATCAGTGATTTTGCTGCTGCTACGACGTCTACTTTGCTTTCCTTTTGGATAACAGGATTCATATTGGGTCCACTCCTCTGATTCTTTTTCTTGCTACCCTTAATTTAAAGAAATTTCAGAATCATTTAAAGATGAAAAACCATTCGATTTCCTGCCTTTTTCCAATAAAAAATGTTAGTTTTTATCGAAAGAATCGTCTTTTTCATTTCTTTTCCGTTAATTCTTTTTGTTAAATGCCGTTCCCTAATGAAATCAATGAAAAATTGCTTCCCTCTTCTAGGCATGGCTCATTCCACAAGTCCCTTACTGTCATTCGTTGTTCCCAATAAAAATTGAAAAAAGGCTAACCCAAAAGTCTTTTTCGACTTTTGGGTTAGCCTTAAATAGAGTTGCCATTTAAAAAGTTCTAGACATCAATATCGCCCAGAATCTTCAATGCGTCAAGCATCAGCAGGAGCTCATATGCTGCCGCCGGATTGCGCAGTTCTTTGTTCAGCAATTTCTCGATGCGGGTGATGCGGTACATCAACCCGCTCATCGACAGCGACAAATCGCTGATTGACTGCTGCAGATTGCCGCCGTTCATCAGGAAAACATACAAAGTTTTCAGGAGTTCATCCCGTTTGTGATCTTTCAGTTCAAAGATCGGTTCCAATTCTTTTCTGGCAATGCGCCGGATGGTTAGCATATTTTTGGAATTGATCAGCGAACCGATGATGCTGACTTCTTCGAAAGAAGCGATTTTTTCAGCCGTATTCAAGCGCAGTGCGACTCTGGATTCTTCCAGCCCTTCATCAATCGTCTCGATGGACCCGTGCTGGCTGCTCATGCCGACTTGGAACGCGATATGCCGATGTTCATGGCTTAAATGCTTAAGGATATTCTCCAGCATATAGTTGAGCCGGTCCACTTTCGGCAGCAGCATGACAATCGATCCTTCGTATTCGGTGATGAGGATTTTATAGCTTTGCATTTCTAAATAGCGTGTGATCGATTGGATGATCTGGTCCAGCAGCTCCACTTTGGAGACATCCAGGTGTTCGGAAGTGCATTTCAAGCTGGCGATGAAAAAAGGTTCCTTCAAATCGATGCCCATATAATAGCCCCGGTAAACAATGCTCGGAATTGAAGTATATTGCTTTTGCAGCAATTGTTCAAAGAAATACGCCTTGATGTTTTCGACCGCTTCCAAACTGGTTTTCTCATTCAAAAAGTAAAGCGCTGCCGACGTCGCGGCACGTTGGATAAACATGGTTTCATTTTCAGCATCTGCCTCTTTGTCCAGATAAAAAAAGGTGATATAGCCAATCGGCTTTTTCTGGACAATAATCGGTGACACGAGGCGTTTATGGGCTTTTCCTTGAATGACAAAAGTTTTGTCATAGGACGAATAAAGGATTTTCCCGCTTTTGGTTTTATTGATGGAGTTATAGAAGTCTTCACTAAAAGTCTTGTACTGGATTTCGTCAATCCCCCGGTAAACGCGCGGATGGAAATTCAAATCTTCAATGGAAACTGGAATGTTCAAGGTGTCATAGATGGTGCTGATCATTTCCTCTATCGAATCACCATCCGACAGCCTTGTTGTCAGTGTGTTATGGAAGGTGGAAGCTTTCTCAATGAAATCTTTCTGTTCCAGCAGCTGCTCATACGTAAAATTGAGCTCATCGATAAAGCGGCTTTCCTGATACAGCTGGATTTCTTTTTGCATGTCGGCATCGTCCCAATCTTCCTCGGGCCTCATTTCAAATGTACAGGAAGCGTCTCCTTTTCCTCTGCATTCGATTTCCCGAAGGAAAACGCGGCGCCCAGTAATCGTCGAAGTGAAACCGCTTCCAAATCCGGTCAAAGTATGGCATACCGGACAATTTGAAATGCCGTGGTTTTTCACATGTTCAGCCACTTCAAAGGAATCCAGCCATTCTCCTTTTGCTGAAATTCTTGTCACTTCCCCGTTCTCATCCACAATCACTTCCCGATTGGATATCAGACCGGAGATTTGCCCGGTTTCGTAATGCAGCGCTCCGGCTTTTTCCAGCATTTCTTCGGTCGTGCCTCCAACTTTCAGAACATCGATTGCATGGGCTTTCCCGAGATTCCATCCATATTTGAGCAAAAACGACTTGGCCCGCTGAACTCCCAGGTTTTCAATCAGTTCTTTTCTTAATAACCCGAAAGTGGCAGAAGTCGTCGAGATTTTTTTATCTTCCATTTGATCGAACGTTTCCAGTTTTCTCATGAAAATCCCCCTTGTGGCTATTATGGTCTCTGAGAATACATACTCCATAACTTTTATCCCATTCTCTTTTGTAAAACATAATAATTTTATGCTTATATGGATTATACAAAATAAACAGAAATATTTCTCATTTATTTTCAAATGGTAGCTCCACAGAGAAAACACCTCCAGCCCAAAGCCGGAAGTGTTTCTGCCAAGTCAGATATTAATGCCTGCTTTAACAGATAAACCGTAATCCAAGCCAGCATGGATCTCGCTTTCCTGATTGTAGAACGCGCGCAGTTTTTTCACTGCCTCTTCCGGCGGCTTGGCATTAAAGAAACCTTTACGGGTCATCGTGACGCCTGAATTCACTTTTAAATCGGTTAAGCTTTCACACATTTTGATACCGGCCGCAAAAGAATCGACTACCGGCACATCGCCGATCCGGGAAATGCCGTGTGCAGCCAAAAAGACATTCAGCGGACCTTCACCCGGTACAATGACATCAGCCCCAAGAGCGATGGCTTCCTCCGCACTGGCAATAAAGCTGTCAATGACCGGCTGTGGATTTTCAAAACCGGCCAGCACATCGTAGAACCCGATCGACGTCTGGACAATCGGTCCGAGTTTCCCGCCAAGTCCGTAGCGTTCGGCGTTGCTGCGCAATTGGTCCGCCAGCGGTTCCAGGAAATTGACGATGCCGATGCGGTCTCCGAGCATCGACGCAATATGGAAAGAAGCCTGCCCGTAGCCAATCACCGGGATGTCAACCAATGCCCGCGCCTCCAGCAAACCGACGTCCGGAATCGTGCCGATGAACATGCAATCGTAGCCGGCGCTTTCGGCAATCAAGGCGTTGCGGATAAACTGTTCTTTGTGCAGGTTCTGCAAATAGGAATACGTGATAAAATGGCCGGGATAATCGCTCGGATAAGTTTCACTGGCCATGCCGTGCAGCACAACTTCTACATCCGGGCGCGCGACTTTCTGGATATGGCCGATGACCGCATCCCGGTAAGCCGGCACATGTTCGATCGATGTCAAACTTTGATGCCATATTTTCAACACATCCATCCCCCTAAAGTACAGTTTGTTTTTGTAATGCGGCTTGAACGGCTATCCTGCCAAAAATAGCGGCTTTGCCGAGAGAACTCCCTGTCATGTATCCTGCGCCGTGGAATCCTCCTGCGATTTCGCCGGCCGCATACAGTCCTTCAATCGGTTCATTGAACGCATTCAACACTTGCGCGGATGGATCGACACTGACACCGGCATAGGTGGCCAGCATCGCCACGGTTGTCCGCATTGTGTAAAACGGAGAGTTGCCGATCGGCGCCGGCGTTCCGAAATGGTGCGTCAATGTGCTGCGGCCGAATTTTTGGTCGCCGCCATTTTGGATATCGCGATTATACTCATTTATAGTAGATTTCAACGATCCAGCGGGAACTCCCATAATTTCCGCCAGCCCTTCAAGCGTATCCGCCTTTTCGATTAAGCCGAGCGCCAGCAGCTTGTCAAAGTCGTAAAGGGCGTCGCCTGGAACGCCCTGATCCATAATGGACTGGTCCCAGACCTGGTACGTGATGCCTTCCGGCTGAAGCAAGGCTTCCGAACCGATCAGCTTGTAAGAAATCGATTCGTTGACAAAACGCTCCGCGAATTTATTGATGATGATGGCGCCTTTGTAAAATGCCAAAGCTTGTGATTTCCTTGGTCCGTCTGCACTCGGATGAAAGCCATATGTCCCTTTTAAATACGGGAAATCACGCAGCCAGGCCCCTTGTTCACTGGCCAGCTTGATGCCGTCTCCGACATTTCCCTTGCCGCCGATGCGGATGGCACCGGATAAATGCGGTGCGAAGTTTTGGAGCAAGTCTTCGCTTCTTGAGAAGCCGCCTGACGTGAGCAGCACACCGTTCTCAGCCGTCGCGGTTTCCGTTTTGCCGGCATGTTCAAAAATCACTTGTGAAACACGTCCATCTTCATCTTTACGCAGCCGCTTGACGGACGCCCCGGTTTTAAATGACACAGTGCCGGATTCGGCAGCCGCTCGGTACAAAGCCGTAATGGCCTGCTGCGGAGTGATGGTGTGGCCCCGCGGAACGCTATGTCCGCTCACTGCCTGGACTTTATGAAACTCCACTCCCTTAGAAACAAGCCATTCATATGTTTCCAACTGGCGCTTGCCGTATGCTTCCACCAATTCGGTTTCATTCTTGCCTTCACCGACTGCGAGCATGTCGTCAACCAGGAAACGAGATTCATCGTTGATGCCTTCTTGGTGCTGGAGATCGGTTCCGGCGAACGCCATATAGCGCCCGCTGAGCAGTGAACTGCCGCCGAAATCCGCTTCTTTTTCAAGCACGAGGACAGCTGCTCCCTGTGCAGCCGCTTCCGCCGCCGCACACAAGCCCGCCATTCCCGCCCCGACAATGATCAAATTATACGTTTCTCCCATAGGCTTTACACTGCCTTTGAAGTTAATTCGTTCAACACCTCTAAAGCCGCTTCACAGACTTGCATATCGTGGGAATAATGGCCGCCGCTGACACCGATGCCGCCAATCAATTCATCATTGATTTTGATTGGATAGCCGCCGCCAAAGATTACTAATCGCTCTGTATGGACCAAGCCGTGCAACAACGGCGGATCGTCTTTCAAGCGGTCATACCATTCGTGGGTGGCACGGTTGTACGTTGCTGCAGAAAATGCTTTGTTCTGCGCAATTTCCAGGCTTAATACCGGCGCATTGTCCATTGCCGAAAAAGCTTTCAAGTTTCCGACACGGTCGACGATGGCGATGCTGAAGGGAATGCCCATTTCTTTGCCTTTTTCCGCCGCTGCTTCCAGTAATTTAGTGGCTAATGCCAGGCTGATGTTTTTCGACTCGATTGCTGTGATGAATTCGCTAATGATAATCTACCCCTTTTAGTTTGTTTGTGGTGTAACTGCGACCGGCTGGCCATATCCGAACGCTTCAATCGAAGAAGCGGTGACGGCTTTCATTTTCGGTAAACAAAGATCTACGATGACGTGTGCAATATCAACCGGCTGCAGCCAGCTGGATTTGTTGACGCCTGCGCCAAGCACCGCCATCATCTGCGTATCGACGGGCCCCGGGCAAACGGCGTTGACCCGGACGCCGTACGGCTTCAATTCTTCGCCGAGCGCTTTTGAAAAACCGATGATGGCATGTTTGGATGAAATATAAGCGGAGCGGTTCGGGCCGCCTTTTGTGCCCCAGATGGACGAAATATTGATGATGACGCCGTCCCGCCTTTCGATCATTTCCGGCACGACCGCTTTGCTCAAATAAAACGGCGCGTGGACATTGATGTCATGGACCCATTTCCATTCTTCCACGGACAATTCGGTGATCGGCTTCATGCTCATGACGCCGGCATTGTTGATCAGAATGTCAATTTTTCCGAAGCGCTGCTTCACTTGTGCAATTGCCTGGTCCACAGCCGCTTCATCGCCGACATCGCAAATGACGGCGATGGCTTCTAAACCATATTGATGGTCAATTGCCTGGACGACTTCGTTGCATTCTTCTTCGCTTCTGGCGCATACGGCTACATTCGCTCCGTATGATGCCAAAAGCAGGCAAGTTTCCCGCCCAATTCCCCGGCCGCCGCCTGTGACGAACGCCACTTTTCCTGTTAACATCGGCTGCACCTCCTTGATTTATGAATAAGTTTTCACCGTTGAAGCGATATACTCGACGGCATGTTCCCCGGCCCGTTTTCCGAATACGAGGCTGCGCAATACCGATGTACCGCCCGGGTATTTGCCGTAGTACAAACCGGTCATTTCGCCGGCTGCGTACAATCCCGGAATCGGCTCATTGTCGTTGGAGACGACGCGGCCATGGATGTCCGTCGCGATGCCGCCGTTCGTGAAGACGTTGCAGCAGACAATCGGATAAGCGATAAACGGACCTTGGTCAATCGGAATCGCCCAATTGGATTTTGGCGGCTCAATGCCGACTGCCTGCTTGCCGTCTTTTACATTCCAGAGAAATTGCCCCGGCTGCACGGCTGCATTAAAGTCGTCGACCGTCTTTTTCAAGTTTTCCGGATTGATGTTTAACTGCTCAGCCAAACCTTCAATCGTGTCGGAAACAATCGGCGGTTGTTCCGTTTGCAGCGCTTCTTCGTAATTCGGGATATCGTACATTTTCTGGTCCGTAACCATGTACGCGATATGCCCCGGCTGGTCGTAGAAGATTTTCCGCGCCACGGCTTCATACTGCTCATCGATCGTCGCTTCCCCTTCATCGGTAAAGCGTTCTCCGTGCTGATTGACCAGAATGGCGTAGGGATAGGTCATGACGCCGGCTTCTTCGCGTTTGCTGCGCGGATCCACCGGTTCGGCATGGAATGAGTCCCATTGCCCGGTCGCTTTCGCGCCTAATTGCTGCGCCATGCGGATGCCTTCACCTTTGTTGTAATAGCCGCCTTCCGCAACCGGCGGAATCTTGTGCGCGTCGCGGCCGATATACTGGGCCATCATTTCCTGGCTCCCTTGGAAACCGCCAGCTGCCAGAACCACGGAATTCACTTGTAAATTGATGGAGTCCCCGCCTTTGATGCGGATTTTCAAGCTTTCCACGGCGCCTTCTTCACCCAGTTTCAAATCCCAAGCTGTCGCTTCGTAAATGATTTCAACATTCAGTGCGCGTGCACGAAGCGACAAGGTATCGATCAATGCCCGTCCGCCGCCTACCGGCAGCAACCGGGGTTTGGAAGCGGTCAAGAACATCGTCGGCAAATAGCCGAATTCGACGCCTTTCGATTCCACCCAGCGCAATGTCGGACCGGCTTCATCGTATAAAGTCTCGATGTAAGCTCGGTCGGAAAAATTATCCGAAAAGGCCAGCATGTCTTCTTTAAAGTTTGCAGCTGGCTGGTCGATGTTTTCCATGCGCATATAAGCAGCCGTCCAGCGTGAATTGCCGCCGCGGTTATCAAAATCGGCCCGTTCAATAATGGCAATCCGGATATCTTTGTTTTGTTCTTTCGCTTTTTCCGCCGCTGACAAAGCCGCTGCTGTTCCTGCTGCTCCGCAGCCAATGATGGCGATATCGTAATCCACTTCTCTTGTCATCGTTTCGGCGCCTCCTCTGCTCTATCAAATTCAAGGTACTCTTTTTCCCATTGTTTGATTTGCTTCAGTTTGAAAAGTTCTTGCCTTTCTTCCCATGTACAGATCAAATCGTGGA
The DNA here is from genome assembly GCF_030413595.1 of Planococcus liqunii. Classification (NCBI taxonomy): domain Bacteria; kingdom Bacillati; phylum Bacillota; class Bacilli; order Caryophanales; family Caryophanaceae; genus Planococcus; species Planococcus liqunii. The sequence continues at coordinate 2,061,519 of NZ_CP129238.1, forward strand.
TGTTCTGCTGCGAATGTTCCTGCTTCAGAACACGCAGGCTTTCCTGTATCCCTTTGATGGCGGAACGCAGCACCGTATTGGCGCAAAGCATGATCTGGAAGCCCATCTCTTCCGCTTCTTCCAGCGAGACGAGCGGTGTACTGCCGCCTTCCACCATATTGATAATATGCGGAATGTCCGGCACGTTTGCGGTAATTTCAAGCAGCTGTGCGATTGTTGTCGGCGCTTCCACAAAAATCACATCCGCCCCCGCTTCTTTATAGGCGTTGGCCCGTTCCAGCGCTTCGCCCATGCCGTAGACGGCCAGTGCGTCGGTCCGGGCAATGATGGACAGGTCGTCTTCTTTCCGCGTATCCACCGCCGCTTTGATTTTGTAGACCATCTCTTCTTTTGAAATGACCTGCTTGCCGCCAAAATGGCCGCATTTTTTCGGCGCTACTTGGTCTTCAAACTGGATCGCAGATGCACCGGCACGTTCCAGCTGTTTCACTGTGCGCATCAAATTGATGGCGTTGCCGAATCCGGTATCCCCGTCAACGACGATCGGCACATTCGTCACGTCCGACATCCGGCTGACCACATCCGCAATTTCCGTGACAGCCGTTAGCCCAACATCCGCCCATCCGAGCTGGGCATTGGATATTCCCGCACCCGTCGCATAGATCGCGGGAAATCCGGTTTCTTCTATTAAACGCGCCGTCATGCCGTCATACGCACCCGGCAGAATAAATGCATTTGGCTGCTGAAGCAGCGCTTTGAATTGTTTGTTTTTTGACATCCAACCATTCCTTTTCTCTTTAAGTCATCAAACTGAACGCGGTTTCTTCCACTTCTTTATGCCATTTGATCGTCATCATTCGGTCCGAGATAAACCCGACGCGGTTGAAATTGATCTGCTGGTCAGCGGTCACTTGCAGAATGCCGACAATTTCCCGGTCATGGCATTTCACTGTGGCCACGTATTCCCCCCGTGCCGGCAAGGTGTATTGCGGCAACAAGCCGTTTTCCGGACACCATTCAATCGTGTAAGGCTCTCCAAGCAAATTTTGGATAAATTCAATATCGCCGACTGCCAGGCTTTCGCGGATGCGGGTTGAACTGATTTTGTCGCCGCACAGTTCCACTTTTGCCACTTCGGTCACGCCGTAATTGCCGCTGCCGTCTGCATAAAGCGTATTGACATTGCCGGCGCCTTTGGACCCGTACGTATAGTCATAGCCGCAAACCACGTGTTTCGCATTAAGTCCGACCAAATACTGGCCTGCGAATTGCTGCGGGGAAAGAGAAGCGAAATCCAGGCTGAATTCTACAATGAAGAACCAATCGACGCCCAGTTGCTGAAGCCGCTGCTGCTTTTTCTCCAGAGGCATCAAATACTCGACCTGTTTTTGCCCTTTTGACAACACGCTTTTCGGATGCGGGAAGAAGCTCATGACCGCTAAAGGCAGCCCCAGTTCATCCGCTTTTCGGCGGGCCGTTTCAATAACGGTCCGATGGCCTTTATGGAGTCCGTCAAAAAATCCCAAAGCGATGACATGCGGCGGAAGCGTCTCTTGGCAATGCTGCAGATTGGCGTGATTGATTTCGATTGTTTTCATAGGATTTCGCCTCTTTTCCTTATTTTGCTTCGATCGTGATATTGTTCAATTCCTTGTCCTGGACGGTGTCTCCCCAATACGTATTGCCGAATGCCCGTTCTTTCATCGTCCATTCCACCGGTTCCCAGTCCGGTTCGAATATCAAGTAGCCGCCTGTGAACAATTCAACGCGGAAGCCGCTGCCCGGATCCATGACATACAAGTAAAGCGCCTGCGAAATGCCGTGTTTGCCTGGACCGATAAAATCGATATCGTGTTCACGAAGAATATCGGCAGCCCTCAAGATATCCTGGGAATCATCCGACCAATACGAGATATGGTGAATGCGCGCCGGCGTCGGCAAGGCTGGCTTTTGTGCCAGTGCAATATCGTGGACAAGTTGGGTAACGCTCATCCAGCCAGCGATCACATCGCCATTGTCATCCCGCAAATACTCCCGCATATTAAAGCCCAGTTGCTTTAAAAACTCGTAAGTGATGCCCGCGTCTGTGGATGTATGGATGTTGACATGGTCGAGTCTTCGAGGGGACACGCCTTTTGACCAGGATTTATACGTCTGGTTTTTCAAAATCGACTTCCGGCTTTCTTCGACTGCCGGGCGCTCGACATCGTAATACAACTCGAACGTGTGGCCGCTCGGCAGTTTGAAACGGATCGCTTCGCCAATGCCTGGGGTTGTCCCGGCTGCCAAGGAATCAACTGGAATTCCGTCCTGCTCTAACAGCTCCTTGAAACCTGCTACATCTTCCCGGTTTTTTGTCCGCCAGCCGATGTATTTCACATGGCCGCTGCCGCCTTTTTCGATCGATAAGGTATGGTGCTGGAAATCACCCCATGCCCGCAAATAATGGACGCCGTCGATTTCTGTTGTTTCTTCGAGGCCGATCACTTCTTTAAAGAAATGCAGTGATTTTTCTAAATCTGGTGTAACCAATGCCACATAGCCTAATTTCGCAATTTCCGGATTGCCCATTTCATCCCCGCCTTTTGTATGCGTTTACAATTAATTTAAAGAATTTGTTGAATATACTGAAATATTACACAAACAAAAACTTACATACTAGAGTAGAAATTATTCGATTACAACGTGATTTTCCGTTAGTTTTTGTTAGTTTTTAATTTTTGAGTCATGCGACTCATGAAAATAAAAACACTGAAAAGATTTCTCTTTTCAGCGCTTTTGCTTATCTATGGAATTTTACTGGCATTAATATTGCTTAAAGAGCTTTCTTAACCGCAAAACTTTGAGCGACATCATAGATCAGATCTTCCTGTCCGCCGACCGCTTTCATGCGGCCGAGTTCCACCAGGATATCGCGTTCATCGACACCGAATTTCTTGGCCGCCGTCTGTGTGTGCAGCAAGAAGCTCGAATAGACACCGGAATAGCCCATGATCAATCCCGATCCCGTGATTTCCTGCGGGCGCTGCATAAAAGGCGCCACGACATCGTTCGCCACGTCCATGATTGAATACAGATCAATGCCGGTCTGGTAGCCGAGGCGCTCAAGCACCGCAACCATGACTTCGGTCTGCGTATTGCCGCTGCCTGCGCCGAGTGCGCGCAAGCTGCCGTCAATATATGTAGCTCCTGCTTCGACTGCTGCAACTGTGTTCGCCATGGCCATTGACAAATTATTGTGGCCATGGAAGCCGATTTCGCAGGACACCGATTGCTTCAAAGCGCTGATGCGCTCGGTGACTTCATGCGGCAAGAGATACCCCGCTGAATCCGTCACGTAAATCACTTCGGCGCCGTAGCTTTCAAACAGCTTGGCTTGTTCAACGATTTTCCGGACGTCAGCCATATGCGCCATCATCAAAAAGCCGACCGTTTTTAAGCCAAGTTCACGGCCAAGGGCAATATGCTGGGCTGCCACGTCCGCTTCCGTGACATGCGTCGCCACGCGGACCATTTTGGCACCCGCTTTCACCGCGTCCTGCAGATCCTCCTTGATGCCGATGCCCGGAATCAGCAGTACGGACACCTTCGAGTTCTTGCAGACGCCGGCAGCCGCTTCAATCAATTTGAGTTCATCCACTTTTGATAAACCGTATTGCAAGGATGAACCGCCTAGGCCGTCTCCGTGCGAAACTTCAAAATAATTCACGCCGGCCCGGTCAAGCCCTCTTGCTGTATCGATCACTTGCTGTTCGGTAAACGCATGCTTCATCGCATGGCTTCCATCGCGCAACGTGACATCTAAAATTTCAAATGATCGCTGTGGCATCTGTATTCCCCTCCTACACTTCAGCGGCTGCCAGCTGTTTCGCAAGTTCGTTTGCTACTTTGGCCGCGGCGGCTGTCATAATATCCAGATTTCCTGAGTAAGGCGGGAAGAAATCGCCTGCCCCTTCCACTTCTAAAAACACCGATACTTTCCGTCCGTCAAATTGCGGTGTTCCGCGCAGACGGTAACCCGGCACGTAGCTTTGCACGTCCTTCACCATGTCATGAATCGAAGCGATAATGTCTTCTTCTTTCGCTTCTTCCGCAATCAGTGCGTGCACCGTATCGCGCATAAGGATCGGCGGTTCAGCAGGATTCAATATGATGATTGCTTTGCCTTTTTTGGCCCCGCCCACTTGCTCGATTGCCTTGGACGTAGTCCGCGTGAACTCGTCGATGTTAGCACGGGTTCCCGGTCCCGCACTTTTGCTTGAAATGGTTGCCACGATTTCGGCATATTCCACCGGAACGACACGGTTGATGGCATTGATAATGGGAATGGTCGCCTGGCCGCCGCACGTCACCATATTCAAGTTCGGTTCTGCAAAATGCTCGTTCAAATTCACGGTTGGAACCGTAAACGGCCCGATGGCGGCCGGCGTCAAGTCGATGACTTTTTTGCCTGCTGCGACCAGTAATTCGCTATGGTGTTTGTGCGCTTTGGCAGAAGTGGCATCAAAGACGATATCCACTAACTCCAAACACTCCATCAATCCATCGATGCCATCAGTGACCACTTCATAGCCCCGGTCTTTGGCGCGCTTCAGCCCTTCCGATTCCGGATCGATGCCGACCATGACGCTCATTTCGAGTGCGTCACTGCGTTCGATTTTATACATTAAATCCGTCCCGATGTTTCCCGAACCGATGATGCCGACCTTTAATTTCCTCATACTTTTTCACCTTCCCTTGCAAACGAAATGGCGACTTCGTCCAGTTCGCTGAAATCGGCTGTAAACACATCATCCGCTTCAAACGGAACCGCTTTCGACAAAGCGCCTGCCAGGACGAAATAACCGGCTTTAAGGGTGATGCCGTATTCCGCTACTGCGTTGGCCAGCCAAGCCACCGCTTTAGCAGGGTGGCCCATCACCGCTTCGCCTTTGGCCGAATCAAACACTTCGCCGTTCTTGTAAACGGTCATTTCAACCTCTGCCAAATCCACCGCGTCTGGGGAAGTTCTTTTCGTTCCGAGTATCGCACCTGCAGATGATCCATTATCGGCTACGGTGTCTTCGAATTTGAACTGCCAGTTTTCAATGCGGCTGTCGATAATTTCGATTGCCGGCACGACGTAATCGGTGGCAGCCAATACATCTTCCACCGTCACGCCAGGACCTTGCAGGTCTTCTTTTAAAATAAAAGCAATTTCAAATTCCACTTTCGGCTGGATAAACGCATCCATATTGACCGCTTTGTCTTCGGTGTAAACCATCGAATCCAACACATGGCCATAATCCGGCGTCCGGACATTAAACATGTCCTGCATCACTTTGCTCGTCAATCCGATTTTCAATCCTTTGACTTGGGCGCCCTGCTGCAGCTTTTTCTGGATCTGCAGCAACTGGATCCCGTAAGCATCCTCAACAGAAATGGCTTCTGCTCCGGATGTCAAAGGAGGGATCGGTGTCTTTTCCTGTTCAGCTTGCGCCAATCGGCTTGCCGCTTTTTGAATATCCATCCTTTTCCTCCTTTTTTATAGAACCGCTGTCTTTTCTGCCAAGGCGTGGTATTGGCCGCTGAAGAAAATCAATGGATTGCCTTCTTCCAGGCGGATGTCCAATACTTCGCCGATCAATAAGGTATGGTCACCTTCAATATGTTCCGCAACCACTTTGCAGCTGACTTGCGCCAAAGCGTTCGGGACGACCGGAAGGCCGGCCAGTTCTGCAAACTCAATTTTCGAGTCGTCTTTTAATTGGCCGGCGAACATACGGGAGTAGTTTTCCTGATCGGCGGCCAAAATATTGACTGCGAATTTCTGAGAAACTTTCACCTTTTCCAAAAAGCGCGCTTTGTGCCCAATGGATACGACGACCAGTTTCGGCGTCAATGAAACCGACATGAACGCGTTGGCTGTCATTCCCGCCGGCTCGTTTTCAAACTCTGTAGTCAGTACCGTGACTCCTGTGGTGAATTTGCCCATTGCATCTCGGAATAAACGATCATCCATGATAACTCCTCCTCTATTTTCGGTTTATACCTTAAGCTTTGATGGTTGGATTATTTTCTGTTTTGGTATCCGTCTGGTCACCCCAGTAAGTGAAGCCAATGTCCATTTCATCCAAAGTCCAGACAATCGGTTCCCAGTCCGGTTCAAAAATCAAGTAGCCGTTCGTGAAGATTTCAACACGGACACCGCTGCCCGGGTCGATGGCATAAATATACATGGCTTGTGAAATCCCGTGCTTTCCGGGGCCTTTGAAGTGAATGCCGTTCTCTTTCAGAATATCCGCTGCCCGCAGCAGGTCCTGCGCATTGTCCAGCCAGTAGGAAATGTGGTGCACTTCATTTGTTGAAGCAGCATTCGGATCGTGGCTGATGGCGATATCATGCACCAATGCGGTGACACTCAACCAAGCACCGACCAGACTGCCGTCTGGGGCCTGTACGCATTCGCGCATCTGGAAGCCTAATTTGTCCATCAGGAAATCTGCCAGTTCGTTTGCCGGCAAGGATGACAACAAGTTGACATGATCGATCCGGCGAGGAGAAATGCCGCGTGCCCATGATTTATGCGTCTGGTTTTTCAGCACCGAACGGCTCTTCGGATCCGCCAATGTCTTTTCCATTTCGTAATAGATTTCCAATGTATGCCCGCTTGGCATTTGGAAACGGAACGCTTTGCCTTGCCCGGCTTCAATGCCTTCTTCGTTCCAAGTGATGGGAGTGCCCGATTCTTCCAGAATTTTTGCAAAACCTTCCACGTCTTCCGGCTTCTTCGTGCGCCATGCAATATGGTCCAGCTTCGCTTCGTCTCCTTGGCGAATGGTCAAGGTGTGGTGTTCAAAATCACCCCAAGCACGCAAGTAATGGACGCCGTCCCGTTCTTCTGTTTCTTCAAGGCCTAAAACTTCTTTAAAAAACCAAAGTGATTTCTCAAGATCTGTTGATACCAAACCAAAATGCCCTAATTTTGCGATTTCTGGAATTGCCATTTGCGTTTCCCCCTTATGGTTGGTTGATAATATAAATATGATTAAGTAAGGTGTACTAAAAAAATTAACTTTGATATTCCGTTTCGGTCGCTTTGGGCATGGCTCCCGCCATGAGCCGAGAAAACCACTCGTCTCATAGCTAAAAACCTTCTGCTCCTGCATCGCTGCGCTAGCTTCGTCGCAAAGGAAATGCTCCAAAATGCTTTTGGATCATTTCCTTGCCTAGCCCTTGGGCGCGCCGGCGCTGGATAAGCATTCTATAAAAAAGTGAATCATTTAGATAGTCTCTTGATCCTCATTAACTAAGATATGGAGCAAAACAGCGGAGACGCCTGCGGCTAAAAACACATGCTCCTGCATCGCTGCGCTGCTTCGTCGCAAAGCTAATGGCCTTGCAAGCTACAGCCATTAGCTTCGCAGCTGTTTTGCGGAATATCTTTATTTAAACGAAATAAGTATTCGGTTCCTGGCCGCACATGACGCGTCCGTAGGTTTCGATCAAGCTGTTCGGTGTGATGAATCCGTGCAGGTGCATCGACAGGAAATCACGGTAGACCAGCTGGAACAAGTTGTTATTGTAGGAGAAGACGGACCCGGCGCCTTCGGTCATCAAGTCGATCGCTTCTTTGCAGAGCTGGTTGACGTAGCCGAAATCCGCCTTCATGCGAATGCCTTCTTCCATTGTCAGCTGCTTGCCTCTCACCGAATAGTCATCGAGCATATCAACCGCCCGGTACAGGTGAAGTTCAGCGGAATCGATTTTCAGTTGGGCTTGCGCCACTTGCAGGTGGGTAATCGGTGCTTCGCTCATTTTGTTGTAGAAGGTATTTCCGATCCCCGCTTTTCCGACGCGCTCCATATGAAGGTCAAGCGCTGCCTGCGCCAAACCTAATGCCGGTGCAACGATGGACAAAGTCAACGAAGGGACAAAAGGCGTCTGGTAAAGCGGCACATGTTTTAATGGTTCAATCATGTATTCGCCTTGTCTTGCCAAACGGTCGAGCGATACACGGTGCTCCGGAAGAAAGACATTTTCAACGCGGACGCTGTTGCTCCCTGACCCTTTCAAGCCCATGACATTCCAGTCGTCGAGAACCGTCACTTCGTGCCTTGGCAATACCATGATCGCCATTTCCATGCCGCCGTTTTCGTCAGCTACCGGGAATCCGAAGTAGAACCAGTCTGCATGCGGGCTGCCTGAAACGAATGGCCACTGGGCTTCTTTAATGAAATAGCCGCCTTCCGCTTTTTCGATTTCGCATTTGATTGGTTTGAAATTTCCGGCCAAAATGACGTCTTCTCCAGGGCCGAAAATTTCATCGAGCGCTTGCTGGCCGAATGCATAAGAAATCATGTAGTCGCGGATGTTGCTTAGCGACACGAACCAGCCGGCCGAACCGTTGCCGCGGGAAATCTCCGTCACCACTTCCGTATAAGTCCGCATATTCGTCTGATGTCCGCCGAAAATCTCCGGACGCAGCACTTTCAATAAGCCATTGCTTTGAAGATCTTGGACCACTTCATCCGGTATTGCGCTGTTGCGGTCAATTTCAAAACTTAGTTCACGCAATTTCGGAATCAACGCTGTACCGTTTTCGACCAGTGTTTGTTTAATATCAGTCGCCATTTGAGTCAATATAGCCACGCCCCTTATTTTTTATTCATTTGAATAACCATCCCAGTTGGTTAGCAGTGGTTAAACTTGATTGAGCACTTTATTGCGGTCAAAGAAATCATGCGTCAATTTTATAAATTGCTCTTTTTGTTCGATTTGAGCCCAGTGGCCGCAGCGTTTGAAAACATGCAGTTCTGCGTTTTCCAGATAATCCATGACATATAGACTGCTTGCCAATGGAACAAAGCGGTCCTGGTGGCCGTGGATCAAAAGAAATTCATGCTTCATGCGCTTTAAAGCGGATGGCGGAACCAGCATATCCGATAAGTGGGTGTTCTTGAAATTCGCTTCGTAAGAACGAAGCACTTCCGGACGGTTAAACAATTCCATGCGCTGTTCCACAATGGCATCAAGTTTCTCTCCCATGCCCGTCGTGTCGTAAAGGAACCAGCTCAACAAATTGCGCAATGATTTGGCGGTCGGATCTTTATGGAAATTTGCCAGCTTGCTGAGTTCAGGTGTCGGTTCAGTCAAACCGCCGCCAGCCCCCATCAATACGATGCGGTCAAAGCGCTCTGGTGTATCCATTGCCAGGAATAAAGATATGACCCCACCGAGTGAGTTGCCGACCAAATGCGCTTTCTCGACATTCAAGCGATCCATCAAATTCAAAATTTGTTCGATTCTCAAATTCATCCATTGCACGCCATTGGACGGATATTCCGTCGGATGGTCGGTCTCGCCAAACCCGACAAGATCCGGTGCTACGACATGATAGTCATTGGCGTATTGCGCGAGTACTTCTTGCCAGTTTGAACTTGCACTGGCTCCTGGGCCGCTGCCGTGCAGGAAGATGATCGTTTCGCTGTTGCCGGCTCCTCCTTCGTGTATAAGGGTTTCGTAAGTTCCTGTCTGGACTTTATATGTCTTGATTGGCATGTACATCTGCTCCTTCTAGCTAAAATTTTAGGTAATGCAAATATCGAAGAAATAAGCTTGAAAAATAGAATTCGCTATCTTTATGACCAAATTAAAATTCTAATATTTTAGTTGAGCTATTCTTTGCCATTCAGCTGGTGGTGTCAGCCGAACATTTCGTTTCAGCTTCCAGAATTAAAACGCTTACATTTCGAAAATGAAGATTTTCTGTTTAAGATTCTGGTCCTCCTTCCTGCTTTTCCTTTCAGCTTGCTTTGGTTCTTGATTTTGATTCTATGCGCAAGATCTGTAGTTTTCAATCTATTTTGAAAACTCAATAAATAGTTATTACATTCCTTTTCGTTTTCTGTATAAAACTTACGGAAAACGGATGTCTTTTTCGTATTTATGCATTCACATGCGTGTATTTTTCGGTAATAAATTGCGCAACTCGCATCAAATGCTTCCGCACCAGCAGCTCGGTCAGTTTGGTATCGCGGTCTTTTAAAGCGTAGTAAATCATCCGGTGTTCCGCTTGCGATTGCTCCCGGTTGCCGCCTTGAAACAATTCATCGGAGATATTGACGTAATTCAAGTAATCCCAATTGATTTTATTGGTCCGGAACGCAAAATCGTTATTGGCTGCTTTGCAGATGATCGTATGGAATTGTACGTTCAGCGCTTCGTAGTCGTCAGCGGCTACCCCCGGAAACTCCATCGCTTCGAGCACTTTCTTCAATTCCTCCAACTGCAATTCGGTGATGGACCGGGATGCCTGCTCGGCCAGGAAAACGTCAATCGCGACACAGAGCTGCAGCCGATCCTGGATTTCTTTCGGCTCCGGGCGGCGGACAAAAACGCCGACTTGCGGCGTAATTGTGATATAGCCTTCTCTTTCTAATTGCGCCAATGCCTTGTGGACCGGCGTCCGGCTCATATTCATTTCTTCTGCCAGCCCGTTGATGCTGATCGATTCCTGCATCGAGAACTTCCCTTGGACAATCATATTTTTGATGGTTTTATACGCCTGTTCTTCTTTCATTTCGATTCCTCCATTTTCAAAGCTAATATTTTAGTCTCGGTAAAAAATAAAATTTTCAGATATTGTAGTCGAACTATAAGGGGCAATTGTTTCTTTTGTCAATGCCCTCAATTCGGAACTCGGCAATCTAAAAAGGCTGCTGTTTTCTTTGCTGATTTGAATCAATTTTGATTTTCTTATGAAAAAAATGATTGTGAGAAATTTTTTGGAAGGATAGTATGGAACTATTATTTGGAAAAGGAAGTGGTGGAATTGACGTTAAGCACGGAATGGATCCAGGCAATCCGCATTCGCCAAAAGCAAGGGCTGCCTGAAAAGATTGCCGAGAAGACAAAACTGCATATAAAAGATACCGTTGCCATTTCTTTAGCTGCTCAAAAACGTGCACCCACCGCTCATCAATCCATGTTGGCGATGGCGATGGGCGCAAGCGGCACCGGAAAAGTCATCGGCAGCCCTATGCGGTTGCCGCCAGGCCATGCGGCTTTTTGCAATACCGCTCTGGCGCATGCCTTGGATTTTGACGACATCAATGATTTGGCCAGAATTCATCCGACACCCATTTCTTTAGCGGCGGCTTTAGCTGCCGCCGATGCAGGCAAACCACCAGCCATCGATTTGGTGACAGCCGTAGCGCTTGGAAATGAACTTCTTTGCCGGATGGGCAAAGCGATTGAACCCAAGGGCGTCGGAGCGGATGCGAATTGGTTCTTGAGCCAGCTGTTTGGTTATTTTGGGGCAGCGATTACTGCCGGACTGGTGCTTGGATTGACTGACGAGGAACTTCGACATGCCATCGGGCTTGCCTATATGCAAGCCGCCGGCGGGAAAGAAGCAGGCGTTGGAACAGGGTCGCAGGCGCGTTCCATCTATCCGGCGTTCGCTTCGATGGGCGGTGTTCAGGCGGCATTATTGGCAAGTCAAGGCGTCACGGCTCCTTCGAGCAGCATGGATGGACCGACTGGATTTTTCCGGATCTATTTCGGGCAAAATCTTGCAGAGTCCCAGCAAAGCATCCTGTTGCATACAGAAACATGGGCGTTTGCTGACACTTCCATCAAACTTTTTCCCAGCTGCCGTTATTCGCATCCTTTTATCCAAGCAGCACTGCTGCTTCGCGGCAAAACAGAAGCACAAGAAATCAGCAGAATTGTCATCGGCGCCAACGAAACTGCCGCGATGCTTTGCCGTCCTTTGGCAGAGCGTTGCCGCCCCCGCACCTTACAGGATGCAAAATTCAGCATTCCCTTTATGGTGGCATGTGCACTCGTCCACGGCCGAGTGGATTTAAACAATTTAACCGAAAAAGCATTGGACGATTCCAACGTTTTACAGCTTGCAAGCTTAATTGAAATAAAACCGGCCCAAGATAACCTTCCAGGTTTGCCGCCGGGCGATATCCGCATATTCACAAAATCGGAAGAATTTCATTCCGTCTATAGCCTGAGCCCGGATACCGATCCAAATGCCGTGAAAGACAAGTTTGTTCAATGCTGTTCGGCTGCAGAAATCACTCTTCCTGAAGCTTTATGGGGTCAACTTACGAAGCAACTGGATTATGATTTAGCAGATGCTTTAGTCAATTGCTACAAATAATGGACGCCAAAAAAGCTGCAGCGGTGTAAAAACCGGTGCAGCTTTTTTATATTACTTCTTAACAAAGAAAGGTTTTGTTGTTTGCCGTTCGATTAACTCTACTTTTTTCTTCACATTCCGAAGCTCAGAATTCTTGCCGTTTATGCTTTGAAGGAGCAGTGAAATCGCATCTTTCCCGAGTTCTTTATTAGTAGCGGAAGTGCCAATGGAAGTTAGTTTGTTATCTAGATGGCTCGCTTCTGCGGAATTTCCGATTCCGATAATGCTGATGTCCTTTGGTACATCCAGACCGGCAATCTGCAAAAACTCCACCAATTGAATGGCAAGACTGTCGGATGCTGCTACAATCGCAGTCGGCTTTTTCTTAAGCACCATCAAACTTTCAAAAGCCGCATAAAGCGATACTTTGTCCTGTTTCGTAACCACTAAGCGCTTTTTTCGGATTTTATGGTTATTCGCCTGCAAGGCATGGACAAAACCAAGGAGGCCGTCCTTATTCATTTCGGAATCGAGCGGCCCGCCGATCCAAGCAAGCTCTTGATGTCCGCTGTCAATGAAATGACTAGCTGCCAAATATCCGGCTTCTGAATAATCCAAAGAAACCGAAAAGCCGTTTTCCGAATAGCCTTCATTCAGCAGAACGAATGGAATACCGGACTGTTTCAATTTTTTAGCAAGCCCTTCCTCGATCGACATGGAAGAAACGATGACGCCAGCGGTTCCCTGGGCTGCTAATTCATTGTATAGCGCTTCTTTGCCGCTTGCAGCGAATACATGAATATTCACCAGCATCCCTTGTTCTGCAGCACTATTCACAATTTCCTGCATAGCGCCCTGATAGATGATCGGGTCGTTTGCGGATGCTAAAATTCTGATGGTATTGGCTGCTTTCAGTTCTTCTATTTTTTCTTTCGGTTCAGCCGAATAGCCCCATTCAGTGATCGCGGCCATGACTTTGTCGTAAGTTTCCTTTTTGACTTGATCGGGTTTATTCAGCACTCTGGAAACGGTTGTTTGGGAAACTCCTGCATATTTTGCGATTTCTGTCGTTGAAACCATGAAAACATCCTTTCTGTCTTACATTTATTCACTGGTTTATGTATACTCTTTAACCATACCACGTATGAATGCGGGATGGTTGACTGATTTTATTTTATTCATAAAAATTTCACCTGCACTTGAATGAATTATTCATATGAATCACAATAAAAAGCTACATTCTCTTTGTGAGGAATATGGCTTGGATTTGTTTTAAAGTGAATTATTCAAATGACTTCATGATGTTGCATTTACTTAAGTTTACAGCAGAATCCCCTGCCTTCTGCTGTAAACATGAATGGTTCGGCAATGTACCAAGAAAAGAGGCCTTCCCAAGGGTGATTCTCCTTGGAAAGGCCTCTTGCCTCACTTATTTATTTTTCCGGAATTATTGCCAAACCCTTTATTTCTGTGTCACTTCAGCCCGTCGCAGCCCGTGTTTGATTGCCGCTTGCGCGGCAGCTAAACGCGCCAATGGAACACGGTACGGTGAACAGCTGACATAATCCATCCCTTGCTGGCAGCAGAATTCAATCGAGCTCTTTTCACCGCCATGTTCTCCGCAAATTCCCGTCTTAAGGTCCGGACGGGTTTGTTTGCCTAATTTGATGCCGGTCTTCACCAATACGCCCACACCTTCTCGGTCGAGCACGGCAAACGGATTGTCCGGAAGGATCTTTCTGTCCACATAATCTTTCAAGAACTTGCCTTCTGCATCGTCGCGGCTGTAGCCGAACGTCGTCTGCGTCAAGTCATTTGTGCCAAATGAAAAGAAGTCGGCTTCGGTGGCAATTTCATCGGCTGTAAGTGCGGCACGCGGCACTTCGATCATGGTGCCGACCGAGTATTCAATTTGTTCACCCGTTTTCTTCTGGACAGCAACCGCGGTTTCATTGACCAGTTCCCGCAGGATTCTCAATTCATTGACATGGCCCACAAGCGGAATCATGATTTCGGGAATTACCGAAATTCCCTTGCTTTGCAGTTTAGCCGCTGAATTGAAAATAGCGGTTACCTGCATTTCATAGATTTCCGGATGGATAATGCCGAGGCGGCATCCACGGTGGCCAAGCATCGGGTTCGATTCATGCAGTTGCCGAACGCGTTTCAACAATTTTTCTTTTACAGCGAGTCCCGGAGAATGGGAGTCCGTCACTTGCATTTCAGCCACTTCTATGGCTAACTGTTCTTTATCCGGCAAAAATTCATGTAGCGGCGGGTCAAGCAAGCGAATGGTCACAGGAAGCCCCTGCATCGCTTCAAAGATGCCTTCAAAATCACTTTCCTGCATCGGCAATAGCTGGTCGAGTGACCGTATTCTTTCTTCTTCCGTTTCCGCCAGAATCATTTGCTGAACAATCGGGGCCCGTTCCGAGTCCATAAACATGTGCTCGGTGCGGCACAGTCCAATGCCTTCCGCTCCGAATTCCACCGCTTTTCTCGCGTCTTCTGGATTGTCGGCATTCGCCCGTACGTCGAGGCTCCGTTCCTGGTCTGCCCATGACAGCAACAGTTCAAATTCCTTGGAAAGCTCCGGAGCGATCATCGGAATTTCTCCCGCGAATATTTCACCGGTCCCGCCGTCTATTGTAATCGTATCCAGCTGTTTGATGACCGTTTCGCCCACTTGGAACTGTTTTCGCTGCATATCAATTTTCACGGCTTCACAGCCGCAAATGCACGATTTCCCCATGCCTCTTGCCACAACGGCCGCATGGCTCGTCATGCCGCCGCGGCTCGTGACGACGCCTTGTGCCGCAATAATGCCATGGATATCGTCCGGCGTGGTTTCCGTGCGGACCAAGATGACGTTTATGCCTTCTTTGCTCAAATGCTCGGCTTCGTCCGGATCAAATACGACCCGTCCCGTAGCCGCTCCCGGAGAAGCCGGCAAGCCCTTCGCAAGCACGTCTTTCTGGTAGCGGTCGTCAATGCGGCGGTGGAGCAATTGGTTCAGTTGTTCGGGCTCCACGCGGCCGATCGCTTCCTGTTTTGTCAGGACGCCTTCTTCCACCATTTCGACTGCAGTACGCAGTGCGGCCTGGGCCGTCCGTTTGCCGTTCCGCGTCTGCAGGATGAACAATTTGCCGTGTTCAACCGTAAATTCGATGTCTTGCATATCGCGGTAATGGCGCTCCAGCTGCCGGCATACTTCCGTGAACTGTTCATACACTTCCGGCATATCCTGCTTTAAGGTGTCGATTGGATTCGGGGTCCGGATGCCGGCCACGACGTCTTCCCCTTGCGCATTGATGAGGTATTCGCCGTACAGCAAAGCCTCACCAGTCGAAGGATTGCGCGTGAAAGCGACGCCCGTCCCGGAATCATTCCCCATGTTGCCGAACACCATGCTTTGGATGTTCACAGCTGTGCCGTAGTGGCCGGGGATTTTATTCAGCTGGCGGTAGACGATCGCCCGTTGGTTGTTCCAGGAATCGAAGACAGCGTTGATCGCCAGGAACAGCTGCTGCATCGGGTCTTGCGGGAATTCTTCTTTTTTGTGCTTTTTGACGATCCTTTTATATTCCGCAATGACTTCTTTCCAATCGTCCGCTTCCAGCTCGGGATCGTTTTGGTAGCCTTTCGCTTCTCTGAATTTCTCCAGATACTGTTCAAAATAAAAGACGTCAATCTCCAGTACAACATTCGAAAACATTTGGATAAAGCGACGGTAGGAGTCGTACGCAAAACGCGGATTTCCGGTCAGCCTGGCTACCGCTTCCACTGTTTCATCGTTCATCCCAAGGTTCAGGACGGTATCCATCATCCCCGGCATCGAAAAGACCGAACCAGAACGCACCGACACCAGCAAAGGATTGTCTGTTCCGCCAAGTTTTTTGCCAGTGGATTCTTCTAAACGGGCTAATGAATCCAGGATTTCGGTTTTGACTTCGTCCTGTATGCGCTTTCCGGATTCGTAATAATCGTTGCAGGCTTGTGCAGAAATCGTGAATCCAGGCGGTACCGGCAAACCGATATTCGTCATTTCCGCTAAGTTTGCCCCTTTGCCGCCCAAGATTTCTTTCATTTCACTATTACCTTCGTCGAACATATACACCATTTTAACCATCTGATGACCCCCTTGAAATGAACAAACTGTTTAGAGATTCAAAATATCAATTACGTCGTTCGCCGTTTCTTCAATCGCCTTGTTCGACACATTAATGACTGGGCAGCCGACGCGCTTCATGATTTTTTCTGCATAATCCAGTTCTTCCAGAATGCGGTCCAACCGGGCATATGACGCGTTCGGCTGCAGGCCCATTTTTTTCAGCCGTTCTTTGCGGATTGCGTTTAAATTGTCGGGCGTGATGATCAGTCCGATGCATCGGCCTTTCGGTACCTCAAACAGCTCAACCGGTACAGGCACTTCTGGAACCAATGGAATATTGGCGACTTTATAGCCTTTATACGCCAAGTACATCGAAAGCGGCGTTTTGGATGTCCGTGAGACGCCGATCAACACAATATCCGCTTTTTTGATTCCTTCCAAGTCCCGGGCATCATCATACTTCACCGCAAACTCAATGGCGTCAACTTTTTGGAAATACCTTTCATCTAAGACATGCGTGAGCCCCGGCTTATGGGCGGGCTCCCGATTGAACTTGTCGACAAAAGCCTGCATTAATGGAGCCAGTAAATCAACCGCGGACACATTTTCTTCTTCAGCCCGTTTGTTCAGGTAATCCCTCAACTCATCGACAACAATGGTGTAGACAATGATGGAAGAATCTTTTTTGGCTTTTGCAATGATTTCGTCAATATCCGTTTCATCACTGACATGCGACGAATGGTGGATTCCAATTTCATCCTCGAGGAATTGAGCGGCTACTGCTTTGACCACCCGTTCGGCTGTTTCGCCGATGGAATCTGATACGACGTAGACGATCTCTTTTCGGCTCAACTTATCCTCTCCCCCGTATCCAAAAGTAAATAAAAAGAATGCTCAGTTGATAGAAGAGCATTCATTAAGATTAATGATAGGTCAAAGCCAAGAATTTTGCTATAGTTTTTATAATTTTCCAACCATTCGGCGTTTATTTCATCTTGCCAGTATAGTATTTTGCACGAAACACGAAACAGCCGTCTCCGAAATCGATTGATTTCGGAGACGGCTGTTTTTCCTTTATATTGTTGCCAAATCAATCCAATGCGTCTACCGCATCGATCAATCTGAATCCTGAATACTTGTCATGGCCTGTTTTAAAGACATCTTCCGATGATGACTGAATGATGTGCTTGACTTGTGCCGGCTTTATAGCCGTATTTGCCGCCTGGAATGGTTGCATATGACAAGCAGGAATTATTGCGTCCTGTGCCTGTTGCCGGATTGTAGTTCGGGCCCAAGTCGCCGCCCGGGGACATCTAAAAATAAGTGCCTTGTCCTCCCAGGATTTTTAAAGAATGAGAAGAAAATGACGAAAAGCTTCCCCTGTTATAAAATGTAGATATAAGAATAAAAAAACAGCCTAAATCGGCTGTTTCGTTTCTTTTTATGTATATGGAAAGGAGTGGCGCCCTGTGGATCACTTATCCGCTCTTATAAAAGAAGAATCCATCAGATCCTTCCGCTCCACCATCAGCAAATGTGAAAATGCCTGGATTCAAATGAACGAGAAAGGTTCCAACACCACCTTATTAGAGAAGCGACTCAATGCCCTGAAAGTCGGTTTGGCTGTACTGGAAAATGCCTGGCATGAACAAACCCATCAATATACCTCTGAAGAACTAGCAGAAGCTCGGATAATCTTAAAAATCCTGGTTCCTTCGATTGAACACAGTTATGCCAGATTGAAGCCAGGCAGCCCGCAGCGGACGCTTTTGGAGAGAAGGAAAAAATCGTTGGACCAGGCAATTCAGGAGATTGATGATTTTTGCGGCGAATGACTTAACGACTATTTGCTAGCATCTACGAAAAAGCAGCTTTTGAAACCCATCGGATTTTAAAAGCTGCTTTTTTTCTTCAACTTAAAATATAGAGTCATTCGACAGGCTGAATAGAAGATTCCTCCACCAGCGCAATATTCTCAAAAATCTTATCCACCGATGCAGTTGTGGCATTCCCATAACTTTCAACATATTTTTCCCGAAACGCTCTAACAAGATCCAGGCTTTCTTGATAAGGCAGGTTTTTAACTAAATGCAGCAATTCGCCTTCAGAAATAGATCCGCCCGGCAAAGACTCCCGGATATCAAAATATAAACCGCGCTTATCGGCATATTTCTCGTAATCGTACGCATAACAAATCATCGGTTTATTCAAAATCGAATAATCAAAGTAGATACTGGAATAGTCGGAAATCAACAGATCGGATGCGATCATTAAGTCATTCAACACAGGATAATCGGATACGTTGAAGACAAATTCATCGTCCGTTTCGATATTCAGTACTTTAGCAACCTCGTAATGAGCCCGCAGCAACACTACATACTCATTCCCTAATTCCTTTTTCCAGTTGCCAAAGTGAATGGATGGGTCCAATACACAATTGAAATTGCTGTCCCGTTCGTATTCACGATAAGTCGGGGCATAGAGGATGACTTTTTTGTCCAATGGGATCCCTATTTTCTTTTTCATGGCTTGCTGGGTTTCCTCTGCAACATTTACCAGATCATCGTTTCTCGGCAACCCGCAAACAAAAAACTTTTCTTTATCCAGCTGAAATGCCTGTGAACAAACAGCGGATTCGTAAGTGCTTTGGGCCGCCATGACGTCTACGCCCCACTGGGCTTTGCGCTTAACGGGTTTATCACTTTGCAAAAGGTCGGCCCCCATTTTTTTAATCGGAGTGCCATGCCAAGTATTAAAATAAAAGGTGCGACGCCCCTTGAAATTCAATCCCCGTTCCACTGTCGAGTTCGTAATCCAGCTTCGCGCTTTCAGTGCAGTAAGGTAATACTGGAAAGAGTCGGTTTTGATGGCCTTGCCTCTCGGAATGTCAAAATTGCTTGGTTCGTGGAAAGCCCAAACCAATTCATAACGGTCAAACCTTGGATCTTGGATCATTTTTTCATAAATCATCCGCGGGCTATCATCGAATTTCTTTCCGCCGAAACTTACGAAAAGAATCAAGTTGTCTTCTGGCAATATAAGAAACTTAAGGATATTCACCAAGAGTGTGCCGAACAAAAAATAAGTAAAGTAGAGAGGCTTTAAATACTTCACTAAAGTCATTAAATACTTTTTCACGTCATGGCCTCCTTCAATTTTATTTTAAAAAGCTATTCCAGGCGTATTCATTTTCTTTGCTTTGAGTCGTCCGAATGTCACGGCAGAACCTTTAGTTCAATATAGGTTCATTAAATGAAATTCAGAAGAAATTACAGAAGTGCCAATCATTTAATGCAAAAAGGACTTAGCAGTGCCTGCCACCGCATATCTGAATTACCAAAAAAACATAAAAAATCCGAACCTCTGCATTAAGGAGTTCGGATTTTTCTTTTCTTTTCAACTTGGACAGGAACATGTGGTGAAGAAAGTGAAATCATTCCGGCATAGGAGTCCATTTTGCCAAATCAACAAAAACTATTTTATGGGGATGCTTCCTTATACTGAGGCAGTGTTTTTGGAGTTTATCAGTCTGCATTCAGACTTTTCAAATCAAAAAGATAACTGGCTGATTCGCATTGCAATAGTATTTTCGACCCGCGCGCGCTCGTAAACAACGGCTTCAGTTTCTTGCCGGAAGAATTTACAAACACAATTTCTTTTAGCCGCCGGTAACGGGATGCATTCTTTTCGAACAAATAAAAACGGTCATGCTCTCCGTATCCTCCGGTAGACAACAGCAGTTCGCCGTGAACCGCAAAAGCGGTCGCGCCATTTATATTCGGGATAAAATATTCCGTTTTGCCGTTCCGCCTCTTTCCAATATGAAAATCCGTATAAAAATAAAACCATACTTCATCATCCGCTGTGACATTTAACGCATAGCAGTCCGAAATGAAATGATCCTCCGGCTGTTCATGTTTTTCCAGCATGTGTCCGAATCCATCCCAGCAAATGAGGCCGTCTTTGCCAATGGGATCGTCCCAGCCATTATTGCCGAATATGCCTTCGTCGTAATAGCCTGTCCAAATCTTTCCGTCCCCGGTCGTGTACAAATGTCCAATGCCGTCGCCAAGACAGAACGACCGGATAAAGTTCCCATCCCGGTCAAACACCCGTGCATTTTCATCCACCTGGCCGCCGCCATAATTGATGGATCTCGCGCAGGCAAGCAAAAGCTGATCATCACCAAGCGGCTGCAAAAAATGGTAGTTCCATTTTTGCTTAGGGATGGTTGTCTCGCTCAACTCGCCGTCTTTAATCATAAGCGCTTTATAGGTAATGGCTTCATCCGTGCGGGTCGGTGCAAAACTGCCATCGATCAATTCCGGTATGGAGGAAGCCAGCAGCAGACAAACTTCTCCGTCCGGCCCCAGTGAAACATGGCAAAGCGAATAAGCATCCGTTTCCATTTCCCACTCGGCAACCGTGTCCACTTTAACTTTTTCTATCTTTTTCATTTCTTCATCTCCAATTCGCTGCTAGAACTTTCTACTATTAAAGAGGAAATCAACAGCTTAATTATAGCGTTCTTTACGGAAAACAATCTAAAGTTTATAAATCCATTTGTTTCGCTGCAATTTTCAGGGTATGGAGAACTAAACACTTAAATTTGACAGAATATTAACTATTCGAGAAAATAAAAATGTGTTTGTTTAATCATTAAACAAAGAATGGGGATGAAGAAATGGCTAAGCTAAATATTGGCATGGTCGGCTACAAATTCATGGGCAAGGCGCATAGCAACGCATACCGTGCGTTGCCGATGTTTTTTCCGGACCGCATCACGCCAAATATGAAAGTGATCTGTGGCCGAAATACCGCAGCCGTATCAGCGGCCGCTGCACAATTCGGCTGGGCAGAACACACATCGGACTGGAAAGCGCTTGTTTCTCGGGAAGATATTGACTTGATCGACATCAACGCCCCGAGCAACGCGCATAAGGAAATTGCCGTTGCGGCAGCCAGTGCCGGCAAACACCTCTACTGTGAAAAACCGCTGGCACTGTCACTCCAGGATTCACGCGACATGCTGGAAGCGGCAGAAAATGCAGGCGTCAAGCATATGGTCGGCTTTAATTACCGCTTTGCGCCCGCCGTCATGCTGGCGAAGAAACTGATTGACGAAGGCCGCTTAGGCGACATCTATCATTTCCGTGCCTGGTTTTTGCAGGACTGGCTGGTGGATCCGGACTTCCCTCTTGCCTGGCGCCTGCAAAAAGAAATTGCCGGTTCTGGTGCCCACGGCGATTTGGGGGCGCATTTGATTGACATGGCCCATTACTTGATTGGTGATATCACTGAAGTGATCGGCATGAGCGAAACCTTCATTAAAGAGCGCCCGCTGCCGGAAGAAACTGGCGGTTTATCGGCAACGAGCGGAAACCCATCGCAAACAGGCCCCGTCACCGTCGACGATGCCACTTTGTTCTTGGCGCGTTTTGGAAACGGCGCACTTGGCAGTTTTGAAGCGACCCGTTTCGCGACCGGCCATCGCAGCACCAATTCGTTCGAAATCAATGGCTCCAAAGGCAGCGTCATTTTTGATTTTGAACGGATGAACGAACTGCAAGTTTACTTCACCGACGATAAAGAAGATGTACAAGGTTTCCGCCGCGTACTGGCAACCGATCCGGCGCATGCCTATTCCGGTGTCTGGTGGCCTGCCGGACATCCGATCGGCTATGAACATACCTTCACACACGCGTTCGTCGAATTTCTGGACGCCATCGAGCAAGACCGGCAGCCGGTTCCGAATTTCAACGACGGCGTCAAATGCCAGCAAGTGCTGGAAGCCGTGGAACTTTCCGTACGAGAAAGAAAGTGGATTGACGTTACAAGCCTTTGATAACCGAACTTGAACCGATAGGAGTGCTAAGAATATGAAGAAAAAAGCATTGATTGTCCAAGGCGGATGGGATGGCCATGAGCCGGAACAAGTTGCCCGAATTTACAAAGACCTACTCGTTGCCGAAAATTTTGATGTCGAAATATCCGATACGCTTGACGCATATGCAGACGCCGAAAAATTGAAAGCGCTTCATTTGATTGTGCCGCACTGGACGATGGGTGAAATCGACCCGCAATACGTGCGCAACGTTTCGGAAGCTGTCATCAGCGGAGTTGGGCTCGCCGGCAGCCACGGCGGCATGTGCGATTCATTCCGCAAAAACGTCGACTGGCAGTTTATGACCGGAGGCAACTGGGTGGCGCATCCTGGCAACGACGGCGTTGAATACACGGTCAACGTCAAACATTCTTCAAGTCCGATTTTGGAAGGATTGGATGATTTCAAAGTCGTCAGCGAACAATACTACTTGCACGTCGACCCGGCCGTTGAAGTGCTGGCCACTACCCGCTTCCCCGTGGCGGACGGTCCGCATAGGTTGAACAAAGCTGTCGACATGCCGGTTGTCTGGACGAAGCGCTGGGGCGTTGGCCGCGTCTTCTATAATTCGCTCGGACATGTGGCGGACATTGTAGCGATGCCTGAAGTATCGTTCATCATGAAAAAAGGGTTTCTTTGGGCAGCTGAAGGCAAAACGCTCTACGGAGATTCAAACAACGGAAGCTATGCAGCTTCTGGCAACACTCAAATCTACACCGGCATGGGCGACAGCCAGTAAGGGAGGAACAGCATGAGCACATTCAAGATCGGCATCATCGGCTGCGGGTACATAAGCTCTATTTACATGGAAAATATCCCGGCCTTCAACCATTTATCGCTTGTGGCCTGCGCAGATTTGGACTTGGAACGCGCCCGCTCACAAGCCGCGCAATACGGAATTCCGAAAGCCTGTACCGTTCAGGAATTGCTGGATGACCCGGAAATCGATTTGGTTATTAATTTAACACTTCCCAATGTACATGCGGAAGTTTGCCTTCAAGTGCTGGAAGCCGGCAAACATGTCTACGTTGAAAAACCGCTGGCCATCAGTCTGCAGGAAGCAAAACTTGTGTTGGACAAAGCGGAAGAAAAAGGCTTACTGGTCGGCAGCGCCCCGGATACGTTCCTCGGAGCGGGCATCCAAACGGCTCTGCAGTTGATCCAAAATGGGGACATCGGCGTCCCAATCGGCGCGTCAGCATTCGTCATCAGCCGCGGGCACGAGCACTGGCATCCGAACCCTGCTTTTTACTACGAAGAAGGCGGCGGCCCGCTGTTTGATATGGGACCGTATTATTTAACCGCTTTGATCGCGCTGCTCGGCCCCATCGACCGCATTGCTGGATCCGCACGCATCAGTTATCCGGAACGCACCATCCTTAGCAAACCGAACGCCGGACAGAAAATCGAGGTTTCAACCGAAACTCATATTGCCGGAACGATCGATTTTGCATCCGGTGCGATCGGTACCCTTACATCCAGTTTTGACGCGTTCGGCGGCTCCACGCTTCCGCCGATTGAAATCTACGGCAGCGAAGGCACCTTGCTCGTTCCGGATCCCAATACATTCGGCGGACCGGTGCGGCTGCGCAAAAAAGACCAAGAAGACTTTACCGACATCCCTCTTGTCTCCAGTTTCCAAGACAACGCCCGCGGCATCGGCGTCGCGGATATGGCCCATGCCATACTGAACGGCGAAACGCACCGTGCGAACGGAGCGCTCGCTTATCACGTGTTGGAAGCGATGCACGGCTTTTTGATTTCGTCGCGGGATAGTGCTTATTACCGGATGGAGAGCTCATGTACGAAACCGGAAGCATTCTCGATTAGCGAACGGGTTTTCAAGTAAGCTGTTTGGTTATTGATACTTCTTCAATCTAAAAAAGAATGGTGAAATTCGTCTTTTCACGGATGAATTTCGCCATTCTTTTATTCATTTTGCCTTTCTCCTGATTTCCTTTGGGTATTTACGGCGAAAACCTTCACCCTTAGCCAAGAAGATTTCCTCGAAGTGCTCCATGAAAGAGAAACGGTTTGACGTTCATGATATATTGTAGAAAACATAAAAGGAGAAACACTATGGCAAAATTCAAGCGGATCGGCAGGAATGCCCTTTTCACCTTATCAGCCGTTGTCCTGCTCTGCGCCTGTTCACAGGAAGACGCCGAGCAGGAAACACTCGTCGCTTTAGGCGATTCCATCACATATGGCGCCAACCTCGAAGACAGCGGCCAGTCGGCTTATCCGCACTTGATTGGTGAAGATGCCGGATTCGAAGTGCAGAACCTTGCCGTCTCAGGCTGGCAAACCGCTCAGGTCATGGAAGCTCTTCGCGGAGACCAAGAATACCGGCAAAGGGTCCAAGACGCAGACGTGATTGCCATGACAATCGGCAGCAACGATCTGCTTGAAATCCTCCGGCTTGCTGAAACTACCGGTGCAGACAACCCGGGACAAGTAGAAGTATTACTGAGGCAAGAGCTTGGGAATAGCGTTGTCTTCGATGAAATCGGTGAACTCATTGAAGAGATCCAGTCACTGACAGACGCCCAAATCCTTCTTTATAACATTTACAATCCTTTTCCGCCTGGCAATTCCATGCACCAAATCGGTGAAGCCCTTCTCCCTGAAGTAAACGCCACGTTCCGAGAGGTTACTGAAAGCTCTGAGAATGTCTACCTGATAGATGCCTATTCAGCTTTCAACGGCAAACAGGAAGACTATATCATCCCCGGCGATATTCATCCAACAGAAGAAGGACAAGCTGTACTTGCTGAAATCGGGCTGGAGGCTATAAATACTGATTAAAAAAAGCATTGCCCAATCGGCAATGCTTTTTCACTTTCTTGAAGCCCAGCAGACAAACCAAGCATTATTTCAACTTATTTAACTCAAGACTAATACTGCTCACTAAATGATCAATTTTGTAAACTATTTTTAAAATATTACTTTATTTCCTTAATTTTCTGATGCATACTAATGAAGAAATAAGACTATCTCTCAAATCGCATATCAAAAGGGGAAAAACAATGCACCAATCCATTCACTTATTAGCGCCTAGCACGATGGCACTAGACAGGTATTATAAAGTTTATTCAACTGAATCTTCTTTTTTATTCGCTAAAGTTGGCGGCCAATTTTATGATGAGGCAAGCGATGAGTCGATGCCGTTGGTTGTAGGGCTTGCCATGATGCTTTCAAGAAAGCTATTTTTCCATAAAAGAAAAGAACAGCGAGAAGCGGCAATCGATCGCCAAATGAGCGAAAATCCACAAAGCCTGCTCAATAGCAGTAAGAATTTTGATATCCATTTCTCAGCCATCAATAAAGTAGAGATGAAGACCCAATCGACATTCCACACTGCGGGCACTGCTAACGGGACGCTTCGAATCTATTTGAATGACGGCAGCGAAAGAAAATTCACGATTCCTTCTTTTGTTACCACAGAAGCTGTCGCCGAGTTCTTCGAAGCCCAGCATATTCCTATGGAAACCGTTAAATAATAGAAGCATTTTATAAGGAAGTCAGGGAAAGCGGATTTTGTGAACTTGGAAAGCATTAGGCTTTTCAAGTGAACAATTCCCCGGAAGCGCTAATAATCGTTGCACTTGCCACTACAAAAAGAAGTAACCAGCCCCTCCTTTAAACGGATGGTGGATGGTTACTTCTTTTGCTTAAACATCTTCATTTTAACCAGCCGCTCTTTCGCGGCCTGAACTGCAATGACCCGGTGTACCGGCACTCGGTCTTTCTATTCCTTGTAAAATCTATTACCGACTTTGTTGAATTCCAATTGCATTACTATTGTGGGCTTGGATTTTGTTCATTACAGGAAGGCGGTTACAAGATAAACACGCCAATAAAAGATACATACTTTTTAATCCATCGTGATGACCACTTTTCCTTTAGCTTGCCCTTCGCCAAAATACCGGAGAGCATCGGCGGCCTGGAACAATGGATAGCTTTTATCGATAACAGGCACGATTTTGCCCCTTTCGAAAAGCACTTTTATCACGTTTAAATCCTGTTGGTTTGGAAGATGGATGAGGATTCCCATCTTCTTTTTCGTCATTCGTGAAACCAATGGACCCAAAAACGCAAACTGAATAATTCGGGCCGTTCTGCCTCCAATTACGACATAGCGGCCTTTCGGTTTTAAAGAGTGTTTACAATCGAAAATCGAGCGATTCGCGACAACATCCAAGATCAAGTCATACTGCTCTCCATTTTCAGTGAAGTTTTCTTTTGTATAATCAATGACATGGTCTGCACCAATCGAACGCAGCATCGCCAATTTCCCTGAATTGTCCACAGCGGTCACTTCCGCACCAAATGATTTCGCGATTTGCACCGCAAACGTACCGACTCCCCCGCCGGCACCATTTAACAAAACTTTTTGCCCTTTGCTTATCCTTCCTTTATAGCGGAGCCCTTGCAAAGCGAGCACTGCTGCTTGAGGAATAGCAGCTGCCTGTTCGTTTGTCATGTGGGCTGACTTCAACGCTAATGCATCTTCTCGGACACATACATACTCGGCAAAACCGCCCCATCCGGCTCCTGAAATATCGCCATATACCTCATCGCCCAGAAAAAATTGCTTTACACTTTTGCCCACCGCTATGACCTGCCCCGCAATGTCAGCGCCAAGTATTGGGTATTTCGGTGTAAAAAGCCCTCCTATCCGGGTCAATAAAGGTTTCCCTCTTAAAAGATCCCAGTCCCATGAGTTTACGGAAGCCGCACAGACTTTTATCAGCACTTCATTGTCATTAGGCGAAGGTTTTTTGACCTCTTTGAACCGGAGAACTTCAGGCAAACCGTATTTCGTTGCGACAAGTGCTTTCATTTTGCAACTCTCCTCTTTTAGGCGGACGCTAATAGACAGGTACAGTTGTTTTTTCATCCTCGGGAACAACATCTGAACCATTAAAGCCTTTCACGATGAGCCACACCGCTAAGGTCATTTCATAAACTGCTATCGGCAGCGCCAACAGACCTCCAACTAATGATACTTGTTGGATAACGCCGAACATGACCAGCAAGGCACAGATGAAAACCAGTACGGCACCCGACATGCCTAAGTAGGCGATAGCCGCCGGCACAAGCTTTGATTTATAAAAGATATAACTGTACATGATCGTATTGATGCCGAGGAAAAAAAGCGGCCCGAGCATGAAAGTCCAGTCGTGTATGGCAATCAAGGAAGTTCCGGCAGCTTGAAATGAGGCGGCATCCGGAGCTCCTGCTGCTGCAAATTCACGGCTTAATGTCAAGAGAGCGAGCACACTGACTATTCCGATGGTGATGACAACCGCTTCTAGAAAACGGAAGCAAACGTGCCAAAGTGCGATGGTTTCATTGTACTTCCGCAAAATGGGAAACATCGTAGTCGCCGTACCAATGGCTGATACCACCAGGATCAATTCCATCAGGGCGCCGAGCAACACCTGGTTGGCGTGGCTGGAGCCTTCAATCAGGTAATCCGGACCATTCAAAATGGGATTGTATAAAAGAACCCCTGCTATGGCCGAAACTGCTGCAAGAATAAACAAAACACCAATAAGTTTCGCCGTTCTTTTGGATGAATTCATGTTCCTCTTCCTTTCTATCAAAAGAGACTGCGGCCATCTTGTGCCAAACACATTGAGGCAAACGGCCTTTTTGCCGCTTGTCATTCCATTGAAAAAATACAGGTTTCCCAAAACACGAAAAATTTCTTTAGCTTTTTATCGCCGGTGCGTCAACAGCGAATAGCCTAGCCAAGCGATGCCGATTCCCATTGGCACGGCCATCAGCCTTGCCAGTTCGTGAGGGAGCACGGCAGCTCCCAAAGATGCCACTGCCCCGAAGGCAAATATGGCGGCACCCCAGCGCGACAGGATACCTGCGCGGAATGTAGCGATGCCAAACACTACGCCTCCGGACAAATACAATATCCCGCCTACTGGCCCGATTGCTGCAAGAATTCCAAGGTTGACTTCGCTTCCCGCTCCACTGAAAATCCCCAGGAAGCCTTCTACAAATTTCGGTGCGTCTGCCGCTAGCAGCGGTATGATCAAGGCTTCGGCGAAATTGAAGGAAGCTGAGAGTACCAAAAAGAGGCTAAACAGAAGAAAACCAGCAAGGCCCAGCCACCCGGCCTTTTCCGCTTGTTTCACGTAAATACCCACCATGCCCAGCAGCCAGAAAAGGCACATGGCAAAAGTTAAATAGTGGACGTTTGCCCATGCGCCAGACGTGACCGTCGAGAGAAGTTCAGGCGGGTGGATCATTTGAATGAGCACATAAAAGAAACCTGCCACCATAGCTGACAACCCTGCCCCGCGGAAAAGAGCCAAAGCCGTTAACTTCCATTTTCCTTTTGCCTTAACCGCAGATTTTTGGTCAACGTCAGCCTGTATGTTTTCTTTATAAACCGTAACTTGTTGATGTGTATTCATGAGTTCGTCTCCTTTACGATTGATTTTTGTTGTTATCTCTCAAACTTTACTGGTTGTTCCCAACCTGAATAACTGAAATTAAAGGAAGCCCCAGATCACGTATTTTCCGCAACATACCATGTAAGGCTGCCTGATCCGCTACTGCACCGGAGAGAATGGTTGTTCCGTCGCTTTCAAGGGTGAAGGAAAAGCCCTCAAACCAGTCGGCCCACCGGTCATTCAGATGTCCTTTGAGGCGAATTTCATACAATTCTGGCGTCTCGTAGCCATTGCTTGCTTCTTTTTCCCCGTTCATTTTGCGCCTCCTTTTCTCTTCTTAAATTAAAAGATACACGTGCATGTGGTGAGAGCACATCACCATATGTGGTGATTTATCAAATAAAAAGAATAAATTTAAAAACAAAAAAACTGCACCGGAATTGCTAGACTTGGGTCTAACGATTCCGGTGCAGTTCAAATCCGCCTGGATAGGAAGGGGTGCATTCTCATCAAAACAATCCGAGTTCCTCAGCCCGGCGGATGGCTGCACGGCGGTTGTTTACTTCGAGTTTGCCGTAAATGTTCTTGGTATGGGACCGCAGCGTGTTTAAGGAGACTGTAAGCTCCCGGGCAATGTCAGGGCCGCTCATGTCGGTTCGAAGCAGCCTCAGCACGTCAAGTTCGCGTTCACTCAAATGTTCGCTTAAAGGCTGTTTAGCAGGCACGTTAGGTTCTGTCTGGCCAAAAGCTGTTAACAGGCGACGGACATAGTGCGGGGCAATCCTCTTTTTTAGGGCCGCTTCAAGCAAGGCCGCCATAGAAGGACCTTCATCTGCAAAGACGCGGACATATCCTTCCGGCTCTGCCAGGGACAGTGCTCGCTGCAGGGGCACAAGTCCGGCAGAGGTGCCGCTTTCCAGCTGATCGGCAAACGCCTTCACAATCAGGATTTCAATTACGCTCCCCATCCTTTCGCCTTCTTCTGCAGCTTTGAGGAGGCGTTCCAGGAATTCTATTGCCACGGGCAAAGAGCGATGGTCTGCGAGCCCACTCGCATAGCTGGCCAAAAGCACTCGGATCATGGTGATATGCTCAAATTCACGCAAGTAACTCAGGCTGTTGTCGACGGATAGACCCTGCTCCCGCATCCAATCGAGAGCGTCGTCCAGCCTCCCTTGTTTAAGCCACACCTGTGCCTTTAACGCTGCAATGGGCCGGACGTTCGGGAAAAAGTCACTGACATACAGCTGTTCTGCCTCTGTGTAAAGTTGGAGCGCCTCGTCGAAATCTCCTTGAGCTTCCTTTATGCGGGCCATGGCGACGCAAGAGCGGTATTGGTTTTGCGGGAAACCGGTATGCTCACCTTGTTCCTTGCTTTTCATTAAATGCTTCAAGGCTTTTGGCAAATCGTTAGATTCCCGGCAAAGCTCACTCATTCCCACCCACATATCTGCCGTTCCCCGCATGGCAGGTTCGCCCTGTTCCACCGCTAACTGCAATCCGCGCTCGTAAACTCGCATTGCCTGGCGAAGCCGGCCTTGGGCAATCCGGATATCAGCCAAAGCGATTGATCCCCCAATGACATCAGATAGATTGCCGGCCAGCTGTAAATTTGCCATGCCATCGAAATAAGTATGGTGTGCCGTCTCGAGTTCCCCGCTTGTCCAGTAGGCAAGCCCCAAAAGACCGGCTGCCGCTCCCCGCCGGAGATGATCCGTTTCAGGGACGAGGCCGAGAACCCGCCGGGCGTTTTTCATGGCAGCGGATATGTCCCCCTGCGCCAAAGCATTTGCGGCACGGTAAAGAGAGATTGAGCTCAGGAGCCCGCGAAATTCGTCTTTGTCTACGACGACCATGCCATCCAAAAAAGATTCGGTTTTTTCATGCGCATCAGCCATTTCCAGCCACCGTTCAGCGTCCTGCAACCGCTCCTCTACTGTCGCGATCTCACCGGCCGACAATAACGCCCAGGCATAAATTACACTAAGGACCGGCCTCTGGCGGACAAGCTCATCGGGAATTGCTTTCAGCCAGCCGAGCATCGCCGCTTCCTGGCGATTCCTGCGCATATCTGCCCAAGCCAGCTCAATCAAGCCCGCCGCCCGGGAAAAATCTTCGGCGGCAAGTGCATGGCGAATCGCATCAGCCGAAAAGCCGTGTATTTCATACCACGTGCTCGCGCTCAAGTGCAGATCAGCTAATTGGGCCCGCTGCTCTTCCTTTAAATACGCATATAGAACTTCGGCAAAAAGGTGATGATAGCGATACCAGTGGCGAGTTTCATCCATCGGAACAACGAAGAAGTTGCCCTGCTCCAACGCCTCCAACTGAACGGCCCCATCCTGCCGGCCAGTGACGGCATCGCAAAGTGGCCCGTTTAACCGGTCAAGAATGGAGGTCTGAAGCAAAAAGGCCCGGACATGGTTTGGCTGCAGCTGCAGAACCTCTTCGACCAGATAGTCCACGATATACCGATTGTCTCCGGCGAATGCCTGGATAAATGCTGGAATGTCACTGCGCCCCTGCATCGAAAGTGCTGCCAGCTGAAGCCCGGTTATCCAGCCTTCGGTACGCGACTCCAGCGCCGTAATTTCATCAGCTGTGAGATTCAAGCGCATCATCCCTTTGAGGAACAGGGCCGTTTCATCGGGAGTAAAGCGCAGGTCGGCGGCACGCAATTCGTTCAGTTGCCCCCTTGCACGCATCCTGGCCAAGGGAAGCGGCGGGTTTTCACGTGAGGCGATGGCCAAATGCATCTGTGTCGGAAGGTGTTCGAGCAAGAAGCTGAGAGCCTCATTTATTTCTTTGGAATCAATCACGTGGAAATCATCAAGAACAAGGATGAATTTGAACGAAATGGCCGAGATTTCATTGATCAGAGCCGTCAGAACCGATTCGATTGGCGGTGGCTGCTGGGATTGAAGCAAATCCACCACGCCGGTTCCAAAGTCTTCCTTAATCGTCTGCAATGCTGCAATAAAATAAGACAAGAAGCGTACAGGGTCACTATCCCCTTTGTCCAGCGACAACCATGCGACCCTCCGGCCGCAATCGGCTGCCCATTCGCTAATCAGCGCCGTCTTGCCAAACCCGGCGGAGGCAGCGATAAGCGTCAGTTTGCGATCCAATCCAGCATTAAGCCGTTCAATCAGACGTGGCCGCTGGACACTGTTTGGCCGTGGCTGTGGAATATAAAGTTTGGTCGATAAAATTGGAATATTCATAATTCTATTTTACCATGAAAATATTCTTCCTCACATCAAGATTTCTCCTTTAAACGATCACGCCGATTATTACGTAAATTTCTTGGACAAAAATACACCCAACAAAAGTAAAAAAATATTGACCACGCGGGTGCTGATTAAAATTGATGCCATGCTAAAAAGGGTCTCATCAGACCTGGAGACGCGCTCAAATCAAAAACCGCATTGAAAAAGCCGTTCTTTTAGAGAACGACCTTGTAGACTTTCATGAAGAATTTTATCGATGCAGAAATGGGGAAAAGGGTTGTATGGCTGGTTCAGCATCCAAACATATGTATTCACAGTTCATGAAGAAATAGGGGAAACACTGTAGGAAACACGCAGAAAGTATACGGAGGAGCAGAGTCAGAAAGAGATTTAAGATTTATGCATTGGAACATCTATGGTTAACCTCAAACATGAGTTCATTGTATTTCACATTATACCAGCGGTTCTCAAATTTCCCCTGTAAATACCTTAATTATGACAAGTTGTCATTTACCATAAAAATGCATGAGGAATCCGCTTTATTGCAAGCTTGATTAGATTCTTCATGCATTTTTATTATATATCTTGAATTGTGTTAAGCACAGGATGGCTTTTTTTATTCTTATTTGAGATAATTACGGTAACCAGGATTGATACGTGAGCGGTCGATATTATGGACAATGGTGACATCCCACTCCTCGTCCTCCCAGTACCCGCCGATCAGCGGAGAGATGATTTCCTTCCACATGATTGGCAAATCTTCCTCCACATAGGCGAGCGCCTTTTCGGCGATCACTTTGCGCTTCTCCATGTCGAATCCGCCCACCGGAAACATCCGGTAATACCCTTCGCCCGTCTCGCGGTCGTAGAGAGCGATGATGAGCGTCCCTTCCTGTTCACTGACCCGTATCAGGTATTTCTCGCCATGTTTGTTCACGTCCCACAGCCCCTTTTCGGTCAGCTCCTCCATCCAGTCCTTGAAGGCCTCTTCGCCGTATAAGTCGGTAAACCAATTATCCATGTCTTCTGCCCCTTTCTGAGAGTATATTTTATAAGTGAATTTTATTTCATCAACGGGAACTTGCTGGAGTTTTTTGGCACTTTGCATATCACTCATTTAACCAGGCTTCCGTCTTCCTTGAAAAGAATTCAATGTAATTATTTTAGGGCAGAGAAATATTTCTCTTCATAATTTATTAGATTGATTTTCAATTTATTTTAAAAACTGAATCTTCATTCGATTATTTTATTTCTAGCTCAAGTAGTAACTTCCAAGTTACCATTTGAATATTCTATTACAATTAGACACTGCGATGTGGACTATCATATTCTTATATATCTTCAGGACTTTTAGAATAGTAATCTCTTGCTTTCACTGACAATTCTAGAGCCTAATTATGTGCAGCTTTGTCATTTTTTAATACGCTAAGTGATTCTCTATCAGTTATTTGTCAAAAAATCACCTCCGTGTTGTTTGAGCAATTCTGTAGTACTTTAACTCTCGGGTGGCTTAAGCATAATTAGATTTTAACCTCTAAGCTTTATTTTTAACATATAGTTCAGAATATTTTAATTTTTATAACTATATGTTCAAACAAGCTCCATAAAAGTCGAAATATTGATTAAGTAGTTATGATCTTTCAGCTGTAATTTGTTAACCGCTAACAAAAAAGAGCGCCCATATGGACACTCTTTTTTTCATCTTTTTAATTAACAGATTCAACTTCTTTAATATCTTTCCAAAACTCAGCCCTTGATAACTCTTATGCAAATCCTCAGCTGCTTCCTGATTACTTACAACAAGAGGGTGGCAATGCGATATGCTGATCGATCTCAGCTAGCCCCTTTCTGATCTCCAATTTTTGTATATAAGTAGTCCTTCACTTCCTTTAACTTGTCCGCACTTAATCGCTTCTCAATAGCCTACGTATCTAACACCATCGTATCCTCTATCTTCTACGTATATTTATATTAAGAGGTTGATTTTCATTTAACTAACTTACTTAAATACTCTTCCACCATTCCGCGCGATAGTGTGTCGTGACAATATTGGTTTGAATAATCTTTCAAACAGCCATAGCAGCTGGTTTCCTTACCGCATTGACAAGAACTTACTAGTTCTTTGGCAGCTTGAATCACTTTTTCTAATTGACCAAAGACTTCATTCATATAACCAGCACCACCTGGAACTTTATCAAATAACACAATGGTTGGGGTAGCCAAATGGTTGTACTTAATACATCCATCAATATCACGTCGATTTATGCCCAAGGAAATACTAATCCCATTTAAAAATGCATAAAGTAAAGAATCCCATAATTCGGGTTCAGGAGTACTGTTAATAAATTCAACTTCTAAAATATCACTAATAAATTCATGTCCAAGATGTATCGATTTTTTATCAATAGTGCCTTCACAAATCTTATTCATTTGGTTTCTATGCTTAGAGTCTTTAGTGCTCATCATTGAACCGCATAAGGTGCAAATCTTATAACCTTGTCCACTGCGTCCTTTACTAATAACTGACAACTTGCCATAAGGCGAATACTTGATCCGTACTTCCTGTCCTTTCAAATTGAAAGTTCTTTCTTGTTCAGATGCTTGTTGGTGTTCACGAACTTCTTGTTCTTCCGAGTAAAAGTATTCAGAAAAGAATACTCTAGAGCGATTTTCTCTAGCTGGCTTTCTATCACTTGCTTTTTCTAAGCGTTTTGCATTGAAGCCAAATTTAGGAATGATCATCTTATGAACTTCACAAATTTCCTCGCATGTTTCACATTGTGCAGTTATAACGCGGTAATTGGGATTTAATCGCTCAATAACTTTATAAGATTTGCAATTATTACATTCAATATAATAAAGGGTTGGTAGCTCAAAACCTTTTACTTTTCTGATGCCAGTACTTTCGTAAATAGTTCCATTTGCCACAATTTGCGACCCTGGTGCATATTCTCCAATTGCCATTGATAAATCTCTGCTTAATCGAATATCATCTTTCTCTGTTTGAGAAATAACCATTTCCACCACATCAACTGGGAAACCATATTTCGGAATGATATTTGAACTGGATAAAAAACTAATTAACCCTTCATTTTGAATTCGATTCATTACACGATTTAATCTATCTGTGTTCCGGCTAGCTTTAAAATCTTCTTCTTTTATCTTTCTTAGTTCTTCTAAATCTTGATAATATAACTTTGAGACCTTCTTAAATAGGCTTGTTTCTTCTAGCATGAGATCTTTTTCCCAAGAAATAAATTCAGGGTGATATTGAAGCTGGCCATAATTCGGAACTACTTTCTGAACAGATTCAAGTAAATGAGTTGGCATATTTTTAATGTAGTGGTCAATTCGTTTCGGTCCTGATTTTATAGTCATAGAGTCTTGGAAGAAATCTGATACTTTCCCGAACAATTCTTCATTCTCTCGAAAGAAACTTGATAAAACTAAAGAATTTAAATGCCGTTTAATTATTTTTGAGTTATCCATTTTTAAAACTGGCGGTTTTATTACACCAGCAATTATATTTTCAGGATCTTGATAATATGTTAAGTCATGCGATTTTCTTTGGGCAAAAGTCAAAACAAAAGCAACTGACGCTTTTCTTCGTCCCGCACGTCCTGCACGTTGAATATAATTAGCTGTTTCCGGTGGTACGTTTCTTAGAAAAACAGCTTCTAAACCCCCAACATCAACACCCATTTCAAATGTGGTCGAACAACTTAATACATTGATATCTCCATTTACGAATTTCTCCTGATAGTGCGATGCATTCTCAGGAGATAATTGAGCGGTATGCTCTTTTACGCTCATTTTAACGGGTATCAAGTTATTGTATTGATTAATATAATGGGATTTTAATGAGTCACTTTCTATAGATTTCAAATGACCTGAGCAGCCGTTTGTCATACACACATTTTTGACATTATAAGTTGTGATAATTTTGCAGTCGTTGCACTGAAAAATCGGCAGGATTTTACGTACTCGCCAAATACTCTGTCTTAAAAGGTTATTGCCATTTTTGCTTTTGAAAAAACTTTCATAAAACCTAGGAAGGTTTATCAAGTCCCAAATCTTTGAGAGTTGTTCCCTTGCAGCAATTTTGGCTGCATCTTCATCCAATCCTTTTTGAAGAAAAATTTTCTTTAAATAGTCAAGACGAATATTTGAACGCTTTGGAATCCACGCACTGACATACCCTTTATTATCAGCAGCATCTTTGTTTATCGAGTTTTCAAAATTTATAGGTTTCATTCGATCTGAGTTGAATTTACTTCTTTCAAGGTGAGTGACAGCATTTTTATATCTTAAAGTGCTTAGCAATACTTGCAAAGCAACTTTCAGTTCTTCCCCATTATCGAAGTTTAGGCGTTGTGCAAGCGCTTCAAGATTTGACTGGATCTGATCAGGTATATCAAGTTGATAAGAAATCAATCCTGTCCCCTCAAGAGAAATCCGGACGTTCCCTTTAATAAATTCAGACATCACATATTCTTCGGCAACTGTTTTCCGTTCCTCTCTGTCCATCTCTGGAGTATAAACATCCCATTTCAAAGCTTCACTATAGGCGTCTAATGCCCATGTTTTTAAACTAATCGGTTCTTTTTCATCATACTTTCCAATTGTTTTATATAGAATGGCTCTCCACAAATCGCGTTCATAGGTATATTCTAAGTAAGGAGCGAAAAAAGCAGCTTCCTGACGTGAATCGGAAAATACTAATAGTTTTTGAGGCTCATATTTATTTTCTATTACTTCTTTTACTTCTTCGTCAGATAGTACATCATTGAATAAATCTCCAAAAAGCTCATTTCTAACTGTGACATTTTCATTTTTTATTATCTTTTTTGAATCTAATACTAATTGCTGGTAAAGAGAAGTTGTCAAAATTGCAGCAGGACCATCGTTGCCACTCATAAATAACTTAATCGGATTCTGCTTCTTTTTTCCGCAATGATTGCAGGAAGAGTGACCTGAAAATTTAATTGGTTCTTTAACAAGTGTTACCAGCTTCGGATTGGTAATCTCTCTCTCCCGGCAACAAGATGTTGAATCGTCTCCTTTTTGCCAAATACTCGCACAGCATGGACACATTTCATAGGTCTCTTTATCTTCTTCTGTAAGTTCATCTTCATCTTCATCGACTGCTAATTCCTGATCATTCTCTTTGATCATATATGCTGTATAAGTAATTTTTTCATCTTGTGTCTGTGATTGTTTTCGCTGCATGAGTTTCCCATCTTCTTCTTCACCGATGAGATGGACTTGACCGCAATTCGAACAAACACCCATTTCAAAAAAAGGATGATTAGTTTTTTCATCCACTTTCTTTGCTTGCAAAGACACTTCATAATTAGGATAAAGTTTAAGATAACAGCCTTCAATCGCACGAACAAACACATGATATCTCGCTGGCAAAAGCGGTTCCTGGGAATCTTTCGCTGAAATGCTTCCTGCAATATCCACTAAATTAATTAACCCTTGATGTACTTCTTCCGCTTTTACTTCCCCATATTTTGCTTGAAGAGCTATGAGACGATATAATAAGGCATTTAAATCTTGAGGTTTGTTCTTTAACAGGTCCCGAAGCGTGAACAGATTCTCATCCCCACTAAGAAAATCGTAAAGAAATTCGTTAGTTTTTCTTTCATTTGTCAGTAAAGAATTTGCGTTTTCAATGCCGAAATCATTTAGTTTTAAAATATCGCTGTCATTTAACCGATCTTTTTGCTTCAATTCCAATAGATAAGAGTACACAGTCCAGTCAGGACGATGTAACAATTCATGTTCATCTCGATAGTCAATTCTTTCTGACTCGATCAGGTCATTTTCTTTTTCTGATTTAAAATAAAAGGGTTCATCAAAAATATTACCTGCAAATTCAAGGACTTTTTGTTTTGCTTCAGCTCCAGATCCCAGTGTTGCACTGGTCGCGATACATTGCAAACTACCTCTATATGGTCTCTTCTTCAAAACCCGATCCTTCAACCTTCTCAAGAGCATCCCAATTTCGATGCCATTGGCACCGTTATAAGAGTGCACTTCATCCAATACAATAAATTTCCATTCGTTTGAAAAAGGTCCATCGAAAAATGCAGTATCAGTCGGTCTTAGAAGTAAATATTCCAACATCGCGTAGTTCGTTACTAATATATGTGGAGGCTTATTCCTCATTTCATTCCGTGAGAGAATTTCATTTGGTAATTTTTCAATTCCAGGATTTTGTTGTTTAAATTTATCTAAGGCTTTGCTTTCCAATTGTTCAGTTTCCCCTGTGTATCTGCCGAAAGTAATTTCCGGTGTGTTTTTCAATAGAGATCTAAGCCTTTTCATCTGATCATTGGCAAGAGCATTCATCGGGTAGACAAAAAGCGCTCGGACCCCTGGCCGCAGACCTTTGTGTTCATCTTCAAAAAAAAGATTATTTAAAATTGGCATCATAAAGGATTCGGTCTTCCCGCTCCCTGTACCAGTCGCAACGACGAAATTCTTTTTTTCTTTAGCTTTTCTGATTGCTTTTTCCTGGTGGGTATACAATGGGCGTTCAGCAGGCATCTCTTCCTGGTTCAGTGTTAGAAATTCTTTGGATAAAATTCCTTCTCTAACCAAGTCACTTATAGAAGCTCCTTTTTTGTAAGGGGGCGTCACTTCTAGGAAAGGTCCTTTGGAAAGAAGATTTTCTTTTCTAAGTTCTTTCGAAAATGCAGCCTCTATCTCTTCATCGTTAATCGGAAAAGTCGTGGCCAAATAATCTCGGTAATCATTATCAATTCTATTCTTTCCACGTAAAGGATGGATGCTCATATTTTTGCTTCCTCTCTTTTAAAATGATTAATTCTTTTTTGTCGGCTACCAGTTTTTCTTTCCAATGTACTAGGTCATGTAAATACCATTCTTCCGCAACATCATATAAAGCAGGAATAGCTTGTCTTAAGGCAAATAATGTTTGCGCATCCATTTTGCTTTCATGGTCGATTATTAAAGCGCATGCCAATGCAGAAAGACCGATATAGTATGGGAACTCATATAAAACATAATTCGAGATTATTTTTCTCGTATTTATCCGATTTAAGTTCTCTCTCGATATAAGCTGTAAATCTATCAGAGAAACGAGCACTTTGTCTAAGGCGTTTATGTGGTTGGCATAAAACGTTTCAATTTTTGACCTATAGGCTTCCTCATTATCAACTTTGTCAAAAAAAGATAGGTATTCATGGTGTATACTAAATCCCTTAATAAACTGGCTTTTTTTAATTTTTCTTTGAAAGCTGATGGCTCTTTCCCTTCTCGATAGCGTACTAAGCAAGCTTATTTTTTCCGGGGCATACAGAGCTTTTAAATTTTCTTTATCCGAACGATTTTGCATTGCACTATTGAAAGAATCTGGATCCCATTCTTGGTATCCTGCTACTTTGCAAATAAATGAAGCAAATTCATCATTTTTCTCTTTCTTAATAATTTCTAACAAAAAATCGATGTTTTGAAGACCAAAATCGCAGCATGAATTATAGTCTGTAAGTAACAAAGGTTCTATCACAGCTTTTTTGTCCCACATAAATTTCAAAAGCTTTTCTAAATCAGTTAATGTCCATTCTTTCTCTTCTCCATCCCTGTCAAGTAAGAGTAGCCATTCTACAAAAGTAGGAACTTCAGCTTTTCGCTCTACTTTTATAAATTTCTTATGGCTATCAAGTGAAGATGGATAATTCACTTCATCAAAAATATCAAAAAAGTCATCTTCTTCCACTTCGTATAATTCAAAAATATAATATCCATCTGACAATTTTTCTTCGTCGATTTGTAGAGAGTATGCCGGATAATTTATTTCCTGTACCAGAATAAGCTCTTTCCGGGGATTGAAAGACCAAATCCGGACTTTCAGCTTTTCAGGTTGGAAGGAGCAATCGAAAGATAAACTATCATTGTCCGAGCTGGGAGCGGTCACCGAATTTAATATCCATTCAGTTTCTACAGTTACCACTTTTTCAGATACATTCAATTCGGCGATAGACAAGCCAATCGTTCTTTTTCCACGAGTTTCATGTAAGCCATTAAAGTACCTTAAATCCAGAATATGCTTTCTACCAACTCTGCAGTTGAATGTTTTTCTAGCAAATTCTCCTGTCTTCAACCTTTCCATCAATGTGACAGCTATCGCCTTACCAGAATTGAGCAAGGATGGATTCTCCAAATCAAGCAATACATGCGTCTCTGTAAAATCGAATTCATTGGCATTAAAAACTGCGCCTAATGCTAGAGCACCATCAGCAGTGACTATTTCACTTGAAATTAGACTGGAATAAAGTTTCAGATCCAGTTTTTCTTTTGTTTGGAGGTTCAGAAGATTACCTCGAACGAAATCAGGATGATTCGGAACATTGAACAAAGTTTCTGTTTCACTCTTCTTTTCAACATCAAAAATTGTAGGAATAGTGAAATCAATATTCGGCGATGTTAATACATTCATTTTTTGTTCATGGACAGAAAATGAAAAGTCTTTCCTTGAGATATAATGGAAGTCAATTGATTGGTCATGTCCTAAAAAGCCAGTCAGGCTTATTGAGTATTTTCCGAAAGGCCCGCTTTTTTCGTTGAACAAATTCAGCAAGTTGATATTTATTCCCTTTGATGATTGATCATATTCTAATTCACTAATCCTCTTCCATATTGTAGTTTTGGAATAGGGATGATAAAGTTTAATGTTCCATTTAGCAAAGTCTTCATTTAATAATGTGATATCAGAATTTATTTTAATAATCGGTTGGTCTGTGTAAATGGCAGTTTCCGCCTTTGCATCCGCCACTCTGGCACCTTCAATTTCCATTAGATGGCGCAACGGATTCATCGTCAATGTTGTATTGGAAAACTCAACGATATCCGGCTTTTCTACATACAAGTCTATTTCATAATATCCATGCCATTGATTGAACAATGGTCGGACTAAGAAATCGTTCTTACAACTTCCCATTTTCTTATACTCAGGCTCATGCAATATCATTAAAATGTTAGAATTAGTCAAATATTTTTTATTGAGTTGTTCATAGCTGCCAGTATCGAATACTGCAACTTCTTCCAAGTAAAAACTCCATTCTCCTTTTATCTCCCCATTAATTAAAAGATGCACAGTGTAGTCATTTAAGGGAGAAACAGGATGCTCGCCATTCTTTTTATCGACTATATATTCTTGTTCCTCATCGGACACATACACTTTTGTAGGCAATATAATCGAATCTTCACCAGATATTATTTTCCAATCGACTTTCAAGTATTCTTTCTTATTGAATCGTTGGATTGGCAACTTAATGAAAACATTCTGAAACTGCGTCGAATAACTGAGTATCGGCCTTGCCACACGTTGCTGTCGCGTCTGGCGAATTTTTGTATTTACTTCCTGAGATGCGTATTTTTCGAATTCATCCAAAATATGATCCGGCAAATAGTTTCTGTATTTTTCGGTAAATGGCCGCTCCTGCTCTCTCCAGACTTCTATGCAACGGGAAACTAGGCTGTTAGAAACGGAATTATCCAGCTTTATAAAATCTTTGACACTTTTATATAAACCATAAGTTTTCACCACAGAACCATAATTTTTGTCTTTTTTGACTGCTTCAATAACTTCTTCAGCTGTTAAATCAAAGCTGGCAGCAGGATCAATTACATGCTTAAGAAATCCAGCTATATTATGTTTAGGAATGCCCGCATGCCCCAAAATATTTTCAACATATTTTTGGCTGCTATTCTTGTTGAAGATCTCTAAATTTTCGAATTCAATTTGCCGAAGGAAATAAACTTTCCAATCATGATCTTTTAGTAAGGAAATATCTTTTTTAAATTTCCCCCAAAAATTCCCGTCATAATTGTAAATCGCATAATTCACTGTCAATAGCAATGCTGTCCGTGGAGCGAGCTTCCAAATAAATTTAACAACATTCCCTTGACGCTGGATATTGTGACTTAGAATTTTATTAAAATAGCCTAATATCTTTATATATTCGGTATATGGAAGATTTGCTTCACTGACGATTTTTATTTCTTCAAAGTATCTGGCCATCCTTGATTCTGTATAATTTAAATACTCTTCGACGTTCATGTTTACCCTCCAGTTGCTGAGTACTTTTATTTATATACAATAATATGAAAAAGTGTTATTTGATTTAGTGTTAGTCTTTATAAATAGTTACATTTAAGTATTAATTGTAACATATTGACTTTTATTACTAAATATAATTATCAGAAAAATATATTATATTTACTTTCATTTGCAATATTATTGATAGTTTTTATGTATCTTGAAGCGTCAATCAATTTCTAAGTTATGACTTAAATTATTTAGAAAAAGTTTGAAATAAAAAAGGCACCCAGATGGATGCCTAGAATGATTATTTTACTTGCTCTTGTAGTATTGCTTTCAACATTTCAATTTCATCATTCCACCAACTGCTCCTCTTTCACCGGTCCAATCCCCAGAACATCCAACTGCACCCAAAGACTCTCCAGCGCTTTCACTTTATCAAAGTAAAACTCTCTGCCTCGCACCCTCCAGAATTTCCAACCTGAACGCTCTAAAGACTCCTGGCGTTTCATATCTTCCTCGAACTTCTCAGGGCCGTGCCATCTTTCGCCGTCACATTCAACGGCTAAGCGATCACGCATGCCTTCGACTACCATATCGATCCGGTACTGGCCGACTTTGACTTGCGGCGTCACTTTATAGCCTCTTGCCAGAATCATCCGGAGCACATCGACTTCAAACGGTGAATCGCAGAGTTCTTCAAGGTTTTGGACTTCCGTATTCAAGCGAGTCGGGTTTTGGCAATAGCTCAACAAACGGTAGCGCAAGTCCTGGGGATTCAATTCTTCTAAATCCACTGAATGATACAAGCGCATTTGGTTTTTTGCACGGCTCGCCGCGACGTTGAACCGCTGCTTGTCGGCGTTGCCTGTTAAGGCTCTGAAGTTGCGGTTCGGTGCAGATACCATCGACAGGAAGATGATGTCCCGCTCATCGCCTTGCAGCGTATACGGATTCCCGCAAATGATTTTCCGCTCGACGAATTCATGGTCGCCGATTTCCTGACGGATTCGTGATTCGAGCAGTTTGTGCTGGTCTTGGCCAAGCAGCGTAATGACGCCGAATGTCTGGCCTTTTAGTTTCGGATCGCGGACCATTTCTGCCATGTCGGCAACAATGGCATCGATTTCGCCTTCATTGACGTCTTTGCGGTCATCGATGACACCGTCTTTGACTTTGATTGCCAGAACCGGTGGATCGATTTTGTCTTCATCTAACGGCAACCGAAGCGGAATCATTTCGCCGCCATAACTCATGTCGTTCGAGAACTGGATGATTTTCGGCACGCAGCGGAAATGTTCCCGCAGCATCAGTTTCCCTTCTTTCGGGAAGGTCTGTTCCGCGATTTCATATAAGGACAAATTGCCATCAAATAGATCGGCATTCGGGATGCCTTTCAAGTGGCGGCGCACGAGTTCCAGTACATCGTCTTGCTTGGTGCCGATTGATTGCGGGCTGATTTGTTCGTCGTCACCGACGACGACGATTTTCTTGCCGCGCAGGAGCACATTGATGGCGAACAAATCGCATTGGCTGCTTTCGTCAAAGATGATGACATCGAACTTTTCATTGGTCACCGGGAAGTTCTCCAGCACTTGGCTAATCGGCATGATCCATACCGGAATGGCAC
Organism: Planococcus liqunii; assembly: GCF_030413595.1. Classification (NCBI taxonomy): domain Bacteria; kingdom Bacillati; phylum Bacillota; class Bacilli; order Caryophanales; family Caryophanaceae; genus Planococcus; species Planococcus liqunii. The sequence continues at coordinate 2,105,001 of NZ_CP129238.1, forward strand.
TTTGGGCGGTTTTCATTTCTTCACGGGCACCTTGCAGATTGCGCTGCGCCGATTTCCCGCTGCCTTTGCCAAAACGTTTGATGTAGGTTTTCCAGGCAGACAATGCCCGTTTCTCTTCATCGGTGATGCGGTTGACTTGGTTTTTCCAAGTGGACGCGCTGACAATATTGCGGATCAAGCGCTTTTGTTCGATATGCTCTTCTTCCAGCTGTTTCTTCAAAAGTGTCGTGTTCGTATCTTTCGTTTCATCGAGCCACGACTGCAATTTTTTCAATTCGAATGCTTCGACATGGTTTTCAGGAAACTCAATTTCAGACCCGGCCGACATTTCAAGCAGCTTGCCGGTCAGCGGCAAGGTTTGATTGAACTGCTCCAGCAAGTTGTAGAATCGGTTCACTTTAGCTTTTGTGCGCTGCAGTTCTTCCAGTTTGCTTAGCAGCTGCACCCATTTGGCATGGTCCTTTTCTTGGTAAGCCTGGACAAACTCCTGGCCAATCGGATGCATCGTTACTTTGGCGCTTAACATCGTCAACTCAGCCAAGTCCTGCTTGTATTGCGCTTCCCATGCCAGGTATTCCAGCCGTTTAAGCACTGCCTCAAGGTCTTTGCTTAATTGCTTAAGTTGGTCGACGGAATAGAGATTGATGTCGCCCATTCCAAAAGGAGTGATTTTCCCTTTGAACGTTTGAGCTGTGTCGACTGCTTTTAAAACCAATTGCAATTCTTTCAAGCGGTCTTCCAACAGATGCGGAAAGCGCTTTTCTTTTTCATCGATGACCGTATGGCCGATGTCTTCCATATTGCCGTTCAGCAACCGCGCTGCTTCTTTTTTGACCCATTCGTATTCCAAATGCGTATCCAGAATTTCAATGTCTTGAAGCGTTTTTACCGGCTCGCCGTTTAAGACTGGATCTTCGAATAAGTATTTTGCTTGCTTCCCTTTCACCATAAAGAAAAGGAAGTTCGGCTTTTTGCCGTTTTGAAGCGGCTCTTTTGCGACGGTTAAATCGTTTGTTAAAGCTTCGCTGCCCTTTTCAGGCAAGTTGATCCGGTGCGTGACGAGAACATGGTACGAAGCAAATAACCGGTCAACGGCTCCGGCTAGCTTATCCGTTAATGTCCGCCAGCGCTCTTCGCGGTGCCCGCCAGCCCTGCAATCGTCCATCATCGACTGGTACACCTGGTTTTCCAGCACCGCCGACATGCTGAGAAGTCCATCCAAATCCTTCTGCAGCGCTTTGATTTCGCTTTCGACGATCGGCAAAGAGTATTTTTGCAGGATGGCTTCCCCTTCTTGATTCGCTTCTTTCAAACTGTTTTCGATTTCCATGAAAGCTGCAAAAGCAGAAGCATTTTTGAGTTCGGCTTCTGCAGAAGGCAGGGATTGGTTGCGCAAATGAAGTTCTTCTTTTGCCGTGTCGCTTTTCAGCTGCCACAATTCCTTGAAATCCACGGAGTTCAGCGGAAACTCGGCATGGAGTGCTAAATTGTCCTGAATCCAGTTGTAGTGGATATCCGTTTCCGACAAGCGTTTTGCGACATCGTATTTGAACAGTTTTTCTCCTTTGTAGGCGAGGACCGTCCCTTCTTTTTCGGCGTATTCTTTCAGCAAGTTTTTCAAGCGGGCTTCTTCGCGTTTGCTGCGGTTGAGCGCTTCTTTATTGCGTTCGATTTCCCGTTCCAGTCTTGGAACATCCAACTCACCCAGTTTTTCGCCGATGACGCGGATCGACTGCTCGATTTCCTGCAGCGATTCGCGTCCGCCTCCAAGAACCGGCACGCATAAATCGCGGATTTCCTGCGGGATTTTGTTTTTCAATACTTTTAGTGGGCTTTCTTTTTGGCTGGTGATGAGGATCTTTTTCCCTTCGGACAAAAAGTGGGAAACCAGGTTCGCAATCGTATGCGTTTTTCCGGTTCCAGGCGGCCCTTGCACCGTAACGCCTTGGTGACGCGATACGCGCTGGATGATGGCTTTTTGCTGTTCATTTGACTCAAGCGGGAAATACAAGTTGTTGTCGTCAAACACGCCGGTATGTGATAAAGTTTCACTTTCTTCAACAGCACTGTTTTTGATCGGTTCTCCGATAATGGAAGCAACGGTATCGGACAGTTCCAGTTGGTTAGTAGAAATCCCTTCAATGATTTGGGTGAGGTCATCCCGCAAGACCCGTGCATTTTTGATGCGCAGGGAAAGCATATGATGGCTGTAAATCGCAGGGTCCCGGTCCGGCACTTTTGTTGTCGAATCTGCTATATATTTTCCGTTCGCGTCAAACGTTTGGATAAATTGGGTGAAGAAATCAGTGAAGTCTTCTGTAATCTCCCTTGCCTGGACTTCTTGCCATAATTGATTGATCGCGTTGATGTTCGGAATCTGGATGCTAGTAAAAATCTCTTGCTCGACGGTGATTTCCTTGTCGACCAGTTTGATGGAAATGATGCCTTTAAATGCGTCCAAGTCGAGTTCCACTTTGCTCGTTAAGAGCGGAGAACGAATGGCTCCGATTTTCGGGTCCGGGTGCTGCCAAGTGAACAAGCCGGTGCCGTAGACAAATTCCAGCGTTTCGCCTTCTTTTTCAAAACGCGAAAAAAGCTCGAAAAATTCTTCGTATTTCTCCAGCGTGCGTTTTTTGATTTTGAGTTTCGCTGCCCATTCTTTCCATTCCGGAACCCATTGCTCGTATGCAGCTAAGCGTCTCTCGTCATCGATGAAAAATTCCTTTCGCTGCTCCCCGACTGCCAGGTCTTTTGTTTTCATCGTTATATAGGAAGGAACCGCCGTTTCTTTCTTCGGATCAAAATTGAGCCAGTCTTTGAAAATCGGCTTTGGTGCCGGCGGTGTCTGGTCGGCTTTCGTGATCGTTGGTCTATGGATTTCAATTAAGTTCTCACTATTGTGGCAATCGCCGAACGTAAAACAACCTTCCAAGTTAGCCAAGTCTTCGAGCTGCCAGTTCTTTTCAAAATCCCGGTAATCCCGTACGACTTTTCCTACTAAATTATTTAATGCCAGCATGTATTCAAAAAAGTTTTTGGCTTTCTCTTTCGCTGTAATGGATTCCATCGAATACACCTCTCTTATCTTTCATTGTTGTATAAAGGTCTCATTTATTTGCCATTAACTAATTGACAATCTTAGTATGATTTTTCTTCTTTTATTCCTAATACTACCAACGATTAGGATTTTAGACAAGATGACGTGCGGGAACATAAGAAGTTTCTTCTCCGCCTCTATGTACTAAGTAATAGTTCATTGTTTTAGGCGTTTTTTGATTTCAACCACAAAAACAGCCTTCAGTAAAATTATTGAAGGCTGTTTGAATATACGTATGCAGTTAGATGATGCAATGCAATGATCTATTCCTCCATTCGAATCTAGTAACAACCCTCTTGCCTTATGTACTCCTCAAAGCATCGATCGGATTCAACCTCGACGCTTTTCGTGCAGGGGCGAATCCGAAGATGATGCCAATCGACATGGAGAATCCGAGAGACAAAAAGACGGTTAACGGAGACAACAGGAAGCTGGTGTCCATGACTGAACAGATGGCAAAAGCTGTCAGGATGCCGGATATCACGCCAATCAGTCCGCCAATCAGCGATAAAAAGACCGCTTCGAGCAGGAATTGCTGCTGGATTCGCTTTGGCTCCGCTCCAAGCGCTTTGCGGAGACCGATTTCAGCCGTTCTTTCTGTAACAGAAACAAGCATCATATTCATAATGCCGATTCCTCCCACCAGGAGAGAAATAGAAGCAATCCCGATAAGCAGCATGGACAATGTTGTGATCATTTGATTAATGGTCGACAGCATTTCCTGTGTATTGCGAATTGCAAAGCCATTTTCCTGGTTGTCATAGGCATCATTCAGCGTCGCTTCAATGGCGCGCGTGGTTTTGTCCGCTTCTGTGGAGTCTTCCATATAAACATCGGTTGCCATGATATAGTTGGTTCCGAGCAGCTGCATCGAAGTTGTGTAAGGGACGATCACCGTCTCATTAATGGAACTTGACGAAAAGGCATGCGATTGCTGGAGTGTCCCGATGACGGTGAAGTTGATGCCGCCAATCAATATGCTTTTTCCGATGGGGTTTTCGCCGTAGAACATTTCTTCGGCAATCGCAGAGCCGATCAAGCTGACTTTGTTTTCACTTTGGGTGTCCAACGGATTGATTCCTCTTCCGGTTTCAATGACGTCTGTGTTTTTTGTAAAATAAACATCGTTTCTCCCGGTGACGGTTACTTGTTCTTTGACGGTGCCTCCCGCTGCAATGGTTGTGAAGCCGGTAACGTTCGGCGACACACCGGACACATTGTCAATGTCGCCCAGGCGCTCGATGTCCTGGTGGAGCAGCCCCGTTTGTAAAGGGGAGCCGAGAGTCGAGACAACGATCCGGTCCGCTTTGAACGTCGCAAAATCGTTGGTCATGTCGTTGGTCACGCCTTTGACGATGGTAATCAGCGTGATGATGGAAGCGACGCCAATGACGATGCCGAGGATCGTCAGTGCCGAACGCATTTTGTTGTGAAGAACGTTCATCCAGCTCATTTTCAAGTTTTCCCTTAGCATCCGGCTTCCTCCTCCCTCAGATGGCCGTCGAGGATATGGAAAACCCGTCCCGCGTTTTTCGCGATTTCCGGGTCGTGCGTAATCATGATAATCGATTTCCCTTCCTGGTTTAACTGATGGAAAAGTGACATGATCTGCTTGCCGGTCTTTTGGTCGAGCGCGCCCGTCGGTTCGTCGGCGAGCAGAATCGTCGGTTCCGTCACCATCGCCCGCGCAATGGCCACCCGCTGTTGCTGGCCGCCCGACAGTTGGCTGGGCAAATGCTCCATTCGTTCTTCGAGGCCGACTCTGGCCAGCATATCCGCTGCCCGCCGCTCGCGTTCTTTCGCCGGGAGTCCTGCATATACGAGTGGCAGTTCCACATTCAGCCGGGCACTTAAACGCGGCAGCAGATGAAACTGCTGAAACACAAAACCGATTTCCTTGTTGCGGATTGACGCCAGTTTGGTTTCATCCAATTCCTGCACCCTTTGCTGCGACAAGCGGTACTCGCCGCCCGTCGGGGTGTCGAGGCAGCCGATCATGTTCATCAGCGTGGATTTGCCGGAACCCGATGGGCCCAGGATGGCCACAAAGTCGCCTTTGTTTACGGACAAGTCTATCTGGTCGAGCACCACCTGTTCTTCTCCACCCAGAAAATACGATTTGCTGATGCCGGTCATTTTTAAAATTTGCTCCACCATGATGCTTGATCACCTCCAGAAAAGCTCTTCCAACAGCCCTTCTTCTCCAGTCGAATACATGACGCTTTCTCCGGCTGATACACCGCTGACCACTTCCACGATCATGCCGTCATTGATGCCTGTCGTAATGGCTTTTTCTTTCGGCTCTCCTTCTTCTGACGGCAGCAGCACATAAGGTTCGTTTTCATCGTCAAAAAGGATGACATCCATAGGCAGCGTCGTCACAGCCAGTGCTTCATCCTTCACGATTTTTGCTTCTGTGCTCATGCCTATGCGCAAGTCGCTATCCCGTTGCAGGTCCATCGCCACCATAAAATACGAAACGCCGTTTTCGTTGACCGCTTCTTTTGAGATGTCGCTTATGGTGCCTCCCAGTTCTTTGCCGAGTGCGTTGATGCTAACGTTAACTTTTTGGCCGATTTCCAAGAACCTAAAGCTGAATTCGTCCACTTTGACGTTTGTTTTGTAATTTTTGTAGTCGACAATTTTCATCATCTCCATGCCGGCATTCACTTGGGTGTTTTTCTTGATGCGAATATTTGAAACTTCGCCATTTATCGTTGCCTTTATATTTTCTCCTAACGACGTTACCATCAGCACGTCACCATTTTTGACTTGATCTCCCTGCTTCACTTTGATGTCGCAAATTTGCATCGGTTTTTCGCTAATGACCGTTTCCCTGTTTTGGGTGTCAATGATGCCTGGGAAATTAGAATACGTCGTTATATTTCCAGTTTTGGCGACCTCTGCCTGGAAAGCTCCTGTCCCTTTTGGCATAAAAATAGCAGCTGCTGCTATCGCTAGAACCAAAATGCCAATGATGCTCCAGAGCATCCACTTCTTCGTTTTCCGTTTAGTACTAGCAGTCATATTTTTCGCCTCCATTGCTGGCAATACTTCTGGATCTCCATTGGAAAATCCCATAGCTTCTTTTTTACTTGCGTCTAATCCTTTGCAATCCCCACTTTATGTATTGAAAAAATGATATTTTTATTATTTTTAACGTATTTATAATATCACGAATTAATTATTTATTCAGTCTTTTTAAAGGTTTTTGTTTTTACCCTTTTTCATTCTAGTTTCACTTTTTCCTTTTATAAGCACACAGAACATGAAACTTCACTTCAATCGCAGCCATGTAGGACCAAGTCCCTTCTATATCTACACGGTGGCTGTGTCGTACACGCCGCTTCATGACAAGGCGGTGGCAACTGTCAAAGCCGTCGGTCCTGTCGAAATCCAGAAAGACCAGAAAAGAAGCAAAACCTTGAATGCCATGGAGAATATTCAAAAGGCTGTAGACAGGAATCGTCTCGGGTTCAAGCGCAAATATGTAAGATGTTAAAACAAATGCGATTCAAAAACCCCTGGATTTCACAATCATCTGTGAGAATCCAGGGGTTTTCTGTTATTTCTTTTTTGATTTTAATCAATGCAGCAAGAATCGCTTACGAATTCTAATTGTTTTTCTTTCAATTATTCATATAGATTCGGCAACCACATCGACAGGGCCGGAACGAACGTGATGATGGCCAAACAAATGATCATCGCCAGCAAGAACGGCAAAACGGAAACAGCGATCCGTTCAAACTGGACACCGCCGACACTCGACGCCACAAACAAGTTGACCCCAAGCGGCGGTGTGATAAAGCCGATCGCCAAGTTGGCAACCAAGATGACGCCGAAATGGATCGGGTCAACGCCTACTGCGACCACAATCGGCAACAGAATCGGTGTTAAGACGACGAGTGCTGAAATCGTATCGATAAACATCCCGACTACCAGCAGCAACAGGTTGATGGCAATCAAAATGACAAGTGGATTTGTCGATAAATTGGTCAGGTAACCGGAGATGGCTCCCGGAATCTGTTCGATCGTCATGAAATAGGCAAATGACACAGACAGCCCGATAATGATCATCGTGGTGGCATTGATGACAATCGACTGGCGGAAACTCTCATACAGGCCTTCCCATGACAATTCCTTGTAGACGAACTTGCCGATGATGATGGCGTAAACTACCGCAACGACGGCTGCTTCTGTCGGCGAGAAAATTCCGCCGTAGATGCCGCCGAGAATGATGACCGGAATCAGCAACGCCCATTTTGCTTCCCAGAACGTTCTGATGACTTCTTTGAATTCAAAGTTTGAAGCTTCTCCCGCTTCTGGCTTGTAGCCGCGTTTTCTGGAGATCAAATAAGCGGTGATCAATAGGGCCACACCAATCAACAGCCCGGGCAGGATTCCAGCCAGGAACATGCTGCCGACCGACACGCCGCCGATGACGCCGTACAACACAAATGGAATGCTTGGCGGAATGATGACGCCGATTGAACCGGCCGAAGCTGCAACGGCTGAAGCAAAGCCGCCTTCATATTTGCGCGCAATCATCGCCGGAATCATAAAGCCGCCGATTGCCGCGACAGTAGCCGGGCCTGACCCGGATATGGCCGCGAAAAACATACAGGCGACAATCGTCACCATAGAGAGCCCGCCGGTCATCCAGCCGACCAAAGAAGACGCAAGCGCCAACAGCCTCTTGGACACACCGCCCTTGCCCATTAAAACACCGGCCAGCATAAAGAACGGAATTGCCAGCAACGGAAACGAGTCGAGCGACGTAAACGCTTTTTGCGTAATGATGCTAAGAGGCAGATTGGTACCGAAGTAAATCGCAGTCAAGGCGGAAACGCCAAGTGCGAAGGCGATTGGAACACCGATAAATAAACAGACAAATAAAGTACCGAATAACAGGGCTATCGTCATGCTGGAAGGTCCCCTCCCTTATGCATTTCGTAATCGCCTTTCCAGATCTGGATCAGTTGCTGGATCAAGCGGACACACATACCGATGCCGCCAAGTGGGACAGCCAAAAATGGAATCCACATTGGCAATTGCATGGCCGGTGTGACTTGACCGTTGGCCATGCTCGCAAGTACCAAATCCGTTCCGAAATATGCCAAAAACAAAGCCATTCCAAACCAAATGATTACACTGATACTTTCCAATACCTTTCGCGTCACCCCTTCAAAACGGGTAACAAAGGCCTCCACCCGGATATGTTCCCGCAATTTGACCGCGTAACTTGCACCGATCCACACCTGGAAAATATGTATATAACGGGCCATTTCCTCAGTCCAGCTCGGCGCACTGGAAAATACATAACGTCCGACCACTTGGCCGAATATCAAAACTACCATGACGACTAGCGTCAGGACTAAAAACGCTTCTTCTGCTTTTTCAAACTTCTTGATCATTTCCACACATCCTTTCAAAAACGAAGAACCAAGGAAATGCTTCCTTGATTCTTCAACTGTAGTGTCTTTTTACTCTTCATTCGCAGCAAGCGCCTGATCGATCAATACTTTGTCGATTTGGCCTTCGTATTTCGTATAAACGGATTCTGCAGCTTCACGGAATGCATTGCGCTGGTCGTCCGTCAAATCGTTGACTTTCATGCCTTCTGCTTCCAGTTGATCCAAAAACTCTTTATCTTGCTGTTGCGCCAATTCGCGCTGCTCGGTGCGGAATTCTTCTGAAGCTTCCATAACCAAGTCCTGCAGATCTGACGGCAAGGTGTTGTAGAAATCATTGTTCACCAATAGCGCTGTTGCTGCATAGACATGCCCCGTCAATGTCAGATAATCCTGCACTTCATAAAATTTGTTTGTGTAGTACAAGGAAATTGGGCAGTCCATCGCGTCATAGGTTCCTTGCTGAAGCGCGGTGTACAATTCGCCGAAAGCAAATGGCGATGCGTTTGCACCAAATGCTTTGAATGTATCGGTATGCAGCGGACTTTCCAACGTCCGCATTTTCAAGCCTTCCATGTCTTCCGGTTTTTCAATCGGACCTTCGTTATTGGATACATGGCGGAAACCGTTTTCGCCAAATACCAGCCCTTTAATGCCGTTGTTTTCCAGATCCGCCAGTAGTTCAGTTCCCAAATCTCCATCAAGCGCACGATAAGCAGCTTCGTTGTTATTGAACAGGAACGGCAAATCAAACACCTGGAATTTCTCGTTGAACGATGCCATTGCCGCAACCGCTGGAATCGTCATCTCGACGTTTCCGAGCTGCACCGCTTCAATCGCTTCGCGGTCAGAGCCGTAAAGCTGGCCGTTCGGATAAAGTTCCACTTTCAAGCGGCCATCCGATTCTTTCTCCAATTTCTCTTTAAAAGCTACTGCTGCCACATGGGACGATTGTTCTTCCGGCACCAAATGCGCCAAACGGATGGTGAAAGTTTCTCCACTTGACTCCCCGCCCTCCGACGATGAACCGCCGCTGTCCGGACGGCCACAAGCTGATAAGACAAATAATGCAATAAGTAATAATCCAAGTATTTTTTTCATAGATCCTCCCGTGTGATGTATTTCAGCAACCGGTATTCAATGTTGTTTAAATGGACGGCCAGTTGCTGTTTGGCCTCCTGAAAATTTCCCTGTTCAATCGCTTCGATAATGGCCAAATGTTCGGCATAGGCCATTTTTGAACTGCCGGCAATCGTATCAGATACAAGCATAAACGCCCGGCTGCCTCCGGTATTGATGCCTTTGATGATTTCTTTCAAGCGTCTGTTCCGATGGTTGCTGCACAATAACGAGTGGAATTCCTCATCCAAATCCATGAACCGGACAAAGTCTTTTTCCTGAATCGCTTGCCGCTGAAGTTCAGCGTTTTGTTTCATGTCCGCCACGATGCGCTCTAGATCTGCTTCCGGCCATTCCTGAAGTCCGTAAATTTCCAGCAATCGCCGAAGTTCCATAATCTCTTCAACGTCTTGCTGGGTGAAATCAGCGACGACGGCCGGCCTTGGCTGCTTCAACTCGATAAGCGCATCAACAGCCAATCTTTTCAATGCTTCCCTAAGTGGAGTTCGGCTGATTCCAAGTTCCATTGCCAGCTTTTCTTCCGGCAATTCATCTCCGGGTTTTAGTTCGCCAATCATAATCAACTTTTTGATGTATTCATAAGCTTGTTCGGCAAGTGTGACTTTTTTCGCTATCTTCTTCATGGTTCCTCCTTCCTACATAAATAATCATAACAGTGTATACTGTATACACTCAGTATATGGTAATGGTTTTAAGATGTAAATGTAATTTTCGGAATTAATTGACTTCTCAAACAATTTGCATCAACAAAGTAGAAAGTTAGGTGGAAATATTTCAAGAAAAACAACCAATCTTTTGATGTGAATCCAAGGCGTCTTCGCTACAATAAAAGAAACGGTTCAAGGACTCGGACACAGTAATGGCTTATTAAATGCATAACGCAAGGAGGTAGCAGGTTGGAAACCCTATTAGTTTTTAGAAGTTCATTTTCGAATAAGTTTTGGAAAATCACCGTTGCCGACACTTCGTTCGCCGTCAACTACGGAAAAATCGGTACAGCAGGTTCCGTCAACGTCAAAGACTTCCCGACGCCGGAAGCCTGCAAAAAAGAAGCCCACCGCCTCATTCAGTCCAAACTTAAAAAAGGCTATCAGCCGGCGGTGTCGACCGATCCGCTCATCAAAGAAAGTGCCATGACCGAAGCTTACTTTTGGCAACTGCTCGACCGCTGCAAGGAAAAAGGCGATGAGCCAGACGAACAGATGGAGTGGCTTGCTTCCCAATTGGCGAAAGGGTCCGTAATTGATATTTTGAGTTTTGATTCCATTTTGAAAAAGCATTACAGCCAGTCTTATACCTCCGATTTGTGGGCTGCTGCCTATATTGCCATGGGCGGCTGTTCGGATGACTGCTTTGATTATTTCCGGGCGTGGCTCCTGTACCTCGGGAAGGATGTCTATTATGAAGCCATTGAAGATCCCGAAGCGCTTCTGCCCTATTTCGGGCTTTTGCAGGAACAGGAAGAAATCCCGCAGCTGGAAGAATTCTTAATGGTCGCTTGTGAGGCTTTTGAAGAGAAAACCGGCCGGGACATGGAAGATTATTGGAAGCTTTATGATCAGTTGATGCAAGACGATGACCCGGATCCGGATATCGACTTCGATTGGGATGAGGACGATGAAGAAGGGCTGAGCCGCATGTTTCCGCAGCTGTGGGCAGTTTATGGAGAGAACCCGTTATAAGAAACAAAGGAAAAGGGAAACAAAGCACCGGACGCACCGGACATTGTTTCCCTTTCGTGTTTGTGATCTTAATTTATTGCAAGCCGTACGGCACTAAGCCTTCTTTGTTCACTTTGATACGCCATACTTCGTTTTTCGAGGATTCCGTTATATACAGATAGCCTTCGCGGAATGCCAGATTCGTCGTGAAAGTTCCGGCGCTTTCAGGAAGACGGATGGTGCCGTATTTGAATCCGTCTTTGTCCTGGATTACGATTTGTCCCGCCTGGAAGTGAGCGACATACAGATTCCCTTCTTGATCCACTGCTAAGCCGTCCGGTCCGATTCCGCCTTCATATTGGCCGAAAACGTATGGAGTTTCAGGTGAAGGCGGCGCATTTTTGGCAGGAACCGCGAGCACCCGGTTTTTGCCGAACTCGGATATATACACCCGGCTGTCATCTGCGGATATCGCGACTCCGTTTGGATAGGCAATTTTATCTGCGAACAAGACGGGCTCTTTGCTTCCAGCCGGCAAGTAAAAGACGCGGCCAACCGGATTGGTGGCGCTCGACCCCATTGGTTCGGTAAAGTACAAACCGCCGTCCTTATCAAAGATCAAATCGTTTAACCCGTTCAAGGCTTGGCCTTTATACGTGCTGACGGCCGTTTCGCTCTTGCCTGTTTTCGGGTCGTAGGCGTGGATCACGCCCGTAATGTCCGTTATGAACAGGCGGCCGTCTTTATGGAACTTCGCCCCGACTGGTCCCGGATATTTCTTGACTTGCTGGACTTTGTCTCTTTTGACCGTCAGCAATTCTCCGGACATCGGGCTCACCATCCAGATGGTGCCTTTGCGGTCAAAGTTGATGCCTTCCATGAATCCGCCGTCGCCTTTTACGACTTTTTCCCATTTGGCTTTCGCGGGCACGATTTCGGAAATTTTATGCCGTTCCTCTTTTGGCACCGGTTTTGTTTCGTACAAGTTTTTAGCGCCGGCGAAGCCCGCTGCTGCAAGTAAGAATGCAACGAGTATGGCGATAGTCAATCCTCTTTTTTTCACTTCTGAAACTCCTCCTTTTGAAATTCATGATTTCTGAACCAGTCTCCTGATCCGTGAAGAAAACAGTTGCCACTCCCTCTTCATTAGGAGCCTCTGCAAACGTTTCCTCCTGAAGCGGAAACTGTTAGTACCGAATATACCGTTGAGGAAGATGAAGGGCTAGCCATTTAAGCTTCGGAGTTTTTGTATAATTCAGTAAGTTTTTCTCTTTTATCGATATGTATACTTTGTTAGACTAGTAAGGTTAATTAGCTGACTTAAATTTTCAAACAAAAAAGCAGAGAAAAGTATGGACTTTTCCCTGCTTGCAATTGCTTACTTGTTTGGAATGATTTTCGGTTCGCTTCACCGAATTAAATTAATCAATTTCACGGATTTCAAACGGAATCAGCGACTCGGTCAATTGAGCGCGGCGCGGCTCGTATTGTTCCGGCAGCATCAATTTTCCGCCCATGGCCGCAAGAGTTTCGTCATGCGCAAATCCTGGAGGGTCTGTGGCGATTTCAAAAAGGATTTCCCCGTGCTCCCGGAAGTAAATCGCGTTAAAGTAATTGCGGTCTTTCACTTCCGTTACGCCGTAGCCCTGGTTCCGGACATGTTCCTGCCAGCCAAGCTGGTCCTGGTCATCTTCTGCACGCCAAGCGATGTGGTGCACAGTTCCGACGCCCATTTGGCCGCGGCCGAGCGGCGTCTGTTTGACGTCGATGACGTTCCCGATGTCGCCGTAAGCGCGGTAGCGCATGAAATTGCCATCTTCTCCGACCTTTTCAAGCCCCATGACGTCCACCAAGGTTTTTCCGGTTTGTTCCGGACGGGCCGACAGCAAAGTCGCTCCGCCGAAGCCTTTGATCGCCACTTCTGGTGTAATGCTGCCCGATTTGTAATGGTTCACTTCGCCCGCTTCCCTTTCCACAAGTTCCAGCTGGAGGCCATGTGGATCTTCAAACAATAGGTTCGTTTCGCCAAAACGCTCTTTTTTCGCAAAAGGAATGTTGAGACGTTCCAGGCGTTCTTCCCAGAACGGCATCGCGCCTTTTGGAATTACATAAGAAGTCACGCCGACTTGCCCGGCTCCGATTTTCCCTTGGTAGGCATTTGCCCACGGGAAGAATGTAATGATCGTACCCGGTTTTCCACCATCGTTGCCGAAGTACAAATGATAGGTGCCCGGGTCGTCAAAATTGACGGTTTGCTTGACCATCCGCAATCCCAGTACGCCTGCATAAAAATCGACGTTTTCCTGAGGATGTCCGACGACAGCTGTAATGTGGTGTATTCCCGCTGTTTTTTTCATCTATCTTCCTCCTAAATCAGATGTGTTTTGAGTGGATTCCATTCCCGTCAATCATTCGACTGTTTGTCCGTATTTTCGCTGATACCACTGTCTCGCCGCTTCCACTTCACTTCCGGTCAACTGGTGGCCGTTGTTTTCCCAGTGGACTTCGACAGATGCGTTCGCCGATTCTAGCGAGGCATGCAACTCTTCTGCTTCCTTTACAGGTGTAATCGGGTCGTTGGTTCCAGCAGCGATAAAGACCTGCTTTCCGGCAAGGTCCTGCAACTCGATTCCGCGTCTTGGCACCATCGGGTGATGAAGGATTGCACCGTTCAAGGCATCGCTAAAGTGATAGAGCAAACTTGCAGCAATATTTGCCCCGTTCGAATAGCCGATCGCAACGATGTGGTTCCGGCTAAACTCGTATTTCGCCGAAGCCTCATCCAAAAAGCGGTTTAATTCGTTCGTACGGAAAACCAGATCCTCTTCGTCAAATACGCCTTCGCTCAACCGTCTGAAGAACCGGGGCATGCCGTGTTCCAAGACATTTCCTCTTATACTGAGTACCGAAGCTTCGGCATCAACCATCGGCGCCAATGACAGGAGCGACTGCTCATTCCCGCCTGTTCCGTGCAGCAACAGAAGAACCGGTTTTTCCGGATTGGATCCTTTTTTAAAAATATGTTCCATCATTGTTCCTTCTTTCTTTTTTATTTTGGTCTCTCAATTGAAAAGATCTCTCCGATGGCGGCGTAATTGGCGCCTGCCAACCGGCTGACGGCATCCAATCCTCTCGGGTCGATGCGCCCGTTTTCATAAATCGCTTCATTCACATGGAAACAGATTACTTCTCCGATGAACAAGTCACTGCCTGGCCCATCTCCGCCTAGCGGAATCGCCTGTACCAACCGGCATTCCATACGCACCTTCGATTCGTTGATGCCCGGAACCGAAATCGCTGCACTCGGAATCAACGTCAGATTTGCCGACTCCACTTCACTTTCCGATGGCGGCAAGGAAGCAGCGGTTTCATTGATCTTCGCCACATTCTCTCTATCCACGATATGCACCACGAATTCGCCGTTGCCATAAATATTCCGCGCCGTGTCTTTCAGTTCACCCTCTGGCCGCTGAATCGCCAGCGACACCATCGGCGGGTTCGACGAGACGATATTGAAATAACTGAACGGCGCACCGTTGACGATCCCCGCCTCAGACTGGGTGGTAACAAATGCAATTGGACGCGGGATAATCGAACCGATCAATAGCTTGTAGTTTTCGCGTTCTGTATTTTGTTTTGGATCAATTGCCGTCATTGTAGAATGATTCATCAAAAACGCTCCTTTTTTAAGCCGTTCTTACTTTCAAATAAATATTCAGCAAAACTCGCCGAACCATTGAACCGCTTTGCTCAAAATTTATTAGAAACACAAAATGTGCGTTTGCACATTTTGTGTCAGACTGTAGACAAAGTCTAGATGAAATGTAAAGCGATGCATAAAACCAACCGGACCCGCCACTTCGCTTTCCGTGGGCTCAGCTTCAGCCTCCTCGTCACTAACGTTCCTGCGGGGTCTTCAGCTTTCGTCGCTTCGTCGCGTTGCTCCTTCACTGCTCCCACAGGAGTCTTCGTGGCTGGACCGGTTGGACGACTCTCTTTCATCTGAAAGTGAACGATAATCTGATTGAAGCCCAAACATTTAGTTGTAGAAGAAAAGCGACACCTTAGAGTAGCCTCCACTCTGAGGATCAGCAGTGAAAGCCGGCGACTCCTGCGGGATAGCGAAGTGCCGAAATCCACTCGGGACGCTAGTTCCGAGTTAGTTCGGCGCGAGCCCGCGGAACGCGTCCGGCTGTAACGGAGGATCCGGTATTTCCTCTCTAATTGGCTATTTATTCACCTATCATGTCTAAAAATTATTTTATCTACAAGCTCACACACAATGTGCGTTTGCACATTGTGTGATTTCTAAAGATGAAGGGATTATGCGTTTACTGTTTTAAGGCGGACTGACTTAAGAGCCGTTGCCCATGGAATCACTTGGTCAAGCATTTGGTTAACAGAAGCTTCCTGAACCGGGGCCGCTTTTAGTTCTGCACCATTTTCAAAGTCGGTGAACAGAGACAAAGCCGGATGGACTCGGACATCTGCCACTGACAATTCGCCCAGGATTCCGCGCAAGTGCTCCGCAGCACGCGCGCCGCCGACTGAACCGTAAGATACGATTCCAGCTGCTTTGTCATTCCATTCTGCGCGAAGGTAATCGAGTGCGTTTTTCAAAGACCCTGTGATGGAGTGGTTGTATTCTTGTGCGATGAAGACAAAGCCGTCTTGTGCAGCAATCGCTTCAGACCATGCCGCTGCTCCAGATGCGTCTGTACCAGCTTCGCCAAGCAATGGCAATTTGTAATCTGCGATGTCGATGATGGTGTAATTGGCATCGCCGCGTTTGTCTGCCAATTCTTTTACCCAGTTTCCTACTTGCGGGCTTAAGCGCCCTTCACGTGTTGATCCTAATACGATACCGATGTTTAATTTTGTCATTGTTGTTTCCTCCTCATTTTGGGTTGTTTGTTGTGTACCAAATAATTTTGAGAATAAACTCATGTTTGATGCTCCTAACTGTTTTTATATTCATTTACTCCATCTAAATATCTCGAATTCGAGATATAAGATTAAAAAAATTTAAGCGTGCTGTGCTTGAAAACCGATTTTCTTAATTGCTGCAATCATCGTTTGCGTTTCAAGTGGATCCATGCCATGAAACAATTTGTCGATCGTTTTTTCATGCTTTGGGAAAATCTCTGCTATTAAGCCTTGGCCTTCAGTTGTTAGTTCTGCATAGGTGACGCGCCGGTCCTCTGGGCAAGCTTGCCGCTTAACGTAATTCTTTGTTTCCAGCTTATCAATGACGTACGTGATGCTGCTGCTCGCAATCAACACTTTTTTGCCGACCAGCTGAATGGGCTGCTTCCCTTGGTGATAAAGCAATTCCAGTACCGAAAACTCCGTTGGATTCAATCCGTATTGGGCGACGTCGTTTTTGATGGCTTCGTGAAGCGCGTCTGCCGCACGAACCAGGACTGTTACAGCTTTTAAATTGAGATTGGAAAATTCCAATGGCCTCACCTCTTTTATCTTGAATTAATTTATCTTTAATTCGAGATAATCATATCATGGCTATTTTCGGCTGTCAACACTTTGGATTTCGACTTTTTGTTTTAAAGGCTCTCCCATAGAAAAAGCAACCGGAAAAAGGCCGGTTGCTTTTGGTGTTCGAATTATTTATTGCGCAGTGGCTGCAAGGCATTCGTCCAGGCGTTGACTTGGTCGAGCATCATATTGACCGACTTTTCATGGATGGCTGCAGGCGTGAACGTACTCATTTTCTCAAAATCGGTAAACAGCGACATCGACGGATGTGCCCGTACAGTGGCGACTTGCAGTTCGGCCATGATGATCCGCAGCGATTCCGCTGCCCGGACGCCGCCTGCCGAACCATAGCTGACAATGCCCGCCGCTTTGTTGTTCCATTCAATATACAAATAATCAATGGCGTTCTTTAATGCCGATGTCACGCCGCGGTTGTATTCCGGACAGATAAAGACGTAGCCGTCCAGTTCTGCTATTTTCTTTGACCAGGGAATCGCTTCCGGTGTCTGGTAATCCTGGCTGTATGCCGCAGAAATCGGTTCTGCGTACATCGGCAGGTTGAACTCCGCCAAGTCGACAATTTCGTAGTCGGCGTCTCCGCGTTTGTCCGCAATGCCTTTGACCCATTCCGCAACTTGCGGGCTGTTGCGCCCTGGACGCGTGCTTCCTGTAATGATGCCAATTTTCGTCATAAAAATGATGCCTCCTCCGTTTGGATTGGTGCTTCAATCTTCCGACGCTGAACATCTGGATGTACTGCCATCATAAAACTTATTTCCCTCAAATTCAAACTATTCCGTCAATATGTCATAAAAAAAGAGCCCAAAGATGAGCTCTTCGTTATAAACTGGGAAACTTAGGAATTTCCGCTTTTAGTTGACCCTGTCTCCGGTTTTGCTAGGCTTCCGGAAACAGGCGATGCAAAGATTCCTTCAAGTGTGGATTCACACTGATAATCGGACGCACCGATTTGGCTTGTGCTTCTGCATCCTGGATGCTGTCGGCTTTACCCAGGGCGAGCAACGTGCCAATGGCCACAGTCCCGGCCCGGTTGCTGCCACTGGCACAGTGGAAGTAGATTTTCTTGCCGTCGTTGTATGCGCCGACAACCTGATCAATTGCTTCTTTGACCGATTCATCCTGCTGCTGGTCAGTTTCGTTTATGATTGGGCTGTGAATCCGCTGATAGCCGTAGTCCCCTGCTCCCGCTTCTGAACGCAAGTCAACGACCACATCGATTTGTTCTGTATCAAATGCTTTTTGGGCATCTGCTGCGCCGCCAATGAAAATGCGGCCTTCCACCAATTCCTGATAGGCTTTGTCCATTACGCTTCCACCTTCCTCCGCGTTCAAAAATATTTTTTGCATGCTAACTTTCGAGAACTGCTCTTTCAAATGGGTATAGCCGATTTTCGCTTATCATAAACAGGGCCATTTGCCGTTCTATAACCCTAAACCGGCCTTTATCAGATCTACCTTAATTACTTTCCGGTCTCGGCAAAGTGGCGGATTCGTTCGCCGATTTCATCGCGGACATTCTGGAATACGGTCCACTTTTCTTCTTCCGTTCCTTGGGCTTTCGCAGGATCTGTAAATCCCCAGTGGTCGCGTTTTACATGGGGCGGCGTCATCGGGCACTTGTCCGCTGCGTCGCCGCAAAGCGTCACCACAAAGTCGGCATTGTTTAGGATGTCCGTGTCGATGATGTCCGATGTGTGCTTGGAAATGTCGATGCCTACTTCGTCCATCGCTTTCACCGCTTTCGGATTCAAGCCGTGTGCTTCAATGCCTGCGCTCAATACTTGCCACTCGTCTCCGAGAATTTCTTTTCCCCAGCCTTCTGCCATCTGGCTGCGGCAAGAGTTGCCTGTGCATAGGAAATACAATGTTTTTTTCGTCATTCAATAAACCCCTTTTCCAGTCGTTTGCCTGCTATTCATGGTTATCTAAAATTCAATGCATGATTAGCTGCTTATTAGTTTTTCTCTTTTACAACATATCAGCATTTGCTTATATGTTCAAGAGTCCTTAATGGAGCAGGTTAAACTTTATGGAAATTAAAAAAGCATACCGCTATCGGCATGCTCTCAACTGATTATTTGAATAACAATATTTTCATCAATTGCCGTATGCATTACTCTTTACCGGAATCTCATTGAATTCTGGATGGGTGAACATTTCTTCGTAAGGAATTGTTGAACTTACTTCGTATTCGCCGCTTTGTTCTTTGTATTCAAAAATCACCAGCTGCTTCCAGCCGCTTACCGTTCCTTCATCGACGATGCCGATTTTATTAGGCGCGATTTGGATGATGCGATTCTCCGGACTTTCTACACTGACAGGAACTTCCGGATGATTGAGCTCTTCTGCCTCGGTAGTCATATTGTCGACGATTACAATCAAACAAATCAAGATTCCGCTTAAGACCACTTTAAAAAACAAATCATTTTTCATTTTGTATGGCTCCTTCATTATATATTGCTATGTATTTTGAGCTGTTCTTGATTCTTCAATTCTTGCTGCACTTTCTTTAATTGAGAAAGTACCTGATTCGAAATGACAGAAGCCAAAGTCAAAAAGGCACTCCTTTACAATATAATCAAAATAGTGTCGCTTACTGGATGCAGAAAAGAGTAGATGGCCAGTCCGCTGCTACCCAGAACAAAAGCCAAACCCACATCAAGTACGATTCTTTTTATGTGTATTTTTTCAATTAGCTCACTTCATAAGTTTTTCCTTCACTAAGTAAAAAACAAAGAAAATAGCCGTAAAGAAAATGACTGTAAGTACTACATCAAACCAATTGATAAATTCCACAACTCCGTCCCCCTATTCAGACTATACAGCCTTTAAAATTTTCAATTGTACTCATATGATTCTTTTTTAACAGTAGCTGTTTTGGTCAAGTCATATCCTGCCAGAGCAGTTGCTTTTTTCTTGAACTGCCAAACCCATTAAATTTGAATTCAACCATTGAATGATTTCGACTCTACGATTTTGATGCATTCGCGTGAGATTCGCAAAATACTGATGCAATTCCTTTAGCGCGCTTGTTCATCCAGATAGCTCCTATGCGATTGATTTCGTATAGATTTAAAATCTGTAAAGCTGACGTACATTGAAATCTTAAAAAACTTAAGAACTTTACTCTTCATTAATAATAAGAACTACGCCGGCTATTCTTAACTTATTGAATGAATATGCCGATCAAGATAATCAGCAAAGACAACCCAAAAAATCCGGCCATGAAATAGCCGAAATAACGCAACAGGCGTGGAAGTTTCTTCACTTCAATCGAACTTGGAGCCCCTTCGATGTTTTGCATATGTGCGACCGCGTCATTAAATGGCTTTTTTTCCGGCATTGGAACGGCCTCCTCTTAATAAAGTAAATCTAGACAAATTATGGTTATTACAATATTAACAAATTTACCCAGCCCTGCCTATGGGAGATGAAAAAGAAACTTATTGTTATTTCGCTTTTCTAAAGTACAAGCAGATAAATCGGATGTTTCTAAGTCATTTAAAAGCATCGAAAATATCGTATATCTCAGCTTTAACAAACTAATCCGATTGCAGTTTCTTTCTCCGAATGCTCGATTATTCGCTAGCTTAGATAATGAAGCATTTATTATGCAATTCTTATATTTTACTGTTATTTGACTTTTAATATCCGACTTAGTATCATAAATATATCTAAAAAATATAATATCAATCTTTTAAAAATGTCATTAAAATTTCCGCACCATTTTTATGAAGACTTACAATTTAAAATCAGGACGAGTATACCAGACAATAGCGCTGGAAATAACGCCGAAAAGAATGAACCATTCTTTTCGGCGTTTCTGCCTTTTTTATCACTAAGGAGGAATATTTAATGGTACTTATCAAGTTCGAAAATTCTCATGAAAAAGTTGCCATGAATTTGTTATCTTTCATGTCCAGCGAGCAAAAATTAAATGTCCTCCATCACACCATCCAATTATATGAAGAAAATCCGAATTGGCACCTGTACTTTTGGAAACTGAAGGAAAATTTTGTCGGTGCCATTGGCATTGAATTAAATGAACATACATTCAACGTTCATCATGCCAGCGTTCATCCTGATTTCCGGAATGAGGGCATTGGCCATATTATGGTCGAACATGTCCAGCGTCTCCATGAGCCTTTGGCGATGAGTGCTACTCCCGAAACGAAAGATTTCCTTGCAAAATGCTGGGAGCACCAATTTTCAGGGTAAACACTGATTCTTCGTCTATGAAGAAAAACGTGAAGACCCAATTTTCATTTTTAAAAATCCTATAGGTATTGAGAAGATGCTGCTTTATGCCTCTTCTCCTTTTTGCGTTTACAGGATTCTTCAACTGTCTCTACAACTCACGTATTCCATGTCCGCTTTTAGATTAGCTCATGTAGTTTTTTTATGCAGCCACTTTTCCGTCCCCCTTATTCGTGGTATACTTCGTACTTTGAAACAGAGAATTTATCGGTGATTATTTTCTCGTAAGAACATTAGAGAGTAAGGGGGCTATAAGATTTGGAAACGATCATTCTGCAATTAATGGAAGTGTTTAAGGGGCTCTCCTACTTCGGGATTATGCTTGCTTTGACATTTGAATTTATGCCGGCGGAGCTGGTCCTGCCTTTAGCAGGCTATTGGGTCTACGAAGGCGATTTAATTTTATACGGCGCAATTCTGGCTGGCTCAATCGGTGGCGTACTTGGCCCATTAACGCTGTATGCACTTGGCCGATACGGCGGACGGCCGATGGTGCTGAAATACGGCAAATACTTCTTGGTCACCGAAGAACATATCAATAAGTCTGACCGCTTTTTCGAAAAATACGGCGGCGGCGTCGCTTTCTTCGGCCGCTTTTTGCCGGGCGTCCGTACAGCAGTCTCCATTCCATGCGGCATGGCAAAAATGAATGTCTGGAAATTCATCTTTTTTACATACATCGCGATGCTTCCGATTACAACCGTTTATGTCTATTTAGGATTCAAACTTGGGCCTCAGTGGACGCAAGCTGGAGAGATTTTCAGCCAGTACGCCAACCTTCTGTTGGTGCCAATCATAGCCATCATTGTCTTGATGATTGTGAAAAAGAGGAAAAGAGTCAAATCCATTTAAGTATCATCATCTCAAAACTCGATCAGCAGTTAGGATTACAGAAAAATGCTAGGCTATGCCCTCAAAAAAAGACCTGAACATTGGCGCAAGGCTTCTCTTGCCGCTTTTGTTCAGGTCTTTTTGATAGTTATTTTTTCGCATTACACTTACTCGAAATCGCAGGTTCTGAAATTCATTCAAGCGTTATTTTCCAACCTATTACTGGCTAATTGAATGGCCATGCAGTCATCCAAATAACCGACTGCAAAAACATAGTCGTGCAGGAGGTCAAGCGGCAAAACAAAGTAAAGCAGAGCGCCTCCTATGATGGCCAGTTCCCGTTTGGTTCCTTGTGATTTTAAAAGCTTTAGGTGCCAGCTTTTCAGTTGATCTATATAAGTCCCGGTATTTCCAAAATGATTTACTTTCGCTTCAAATCCTTCTTTGATCATCCCATTTCCTTCGTTAGTGCCAGCATATTCCTGGCACCTTTCCCATTCTTCCTGCACTTTTGCAACTGTAATAGACTGGTCATGCAAATGGATCACTTGCTCTAATAGTTCAATTTCGTCTATAGATGGAGAGGCTGGAAGCTTTTCTGGCTCTGAATTCCCAACTTCAATTGGTTTGCTTTCTTCGTTATGGTCTATCGATTCAATCAATTCATTTAAAGGAACTTTAAGAGTAGAAGAAAATATTTTTAGTTGTTTTAGCGTCGGTTTTCTTTTGCCGTTTATGATTCGCGAAATGGTCGCCTTATCTATCGACGTAAGTTCTGCGAAATACCGAAGTGAATAAGAATGGGCAGTTAATGCGTTTTTTAATAGCATTCCCAAACTTACAGATTTGTTTTGCACAAAAATGCTCCTCTCGTTTTATATAGTAAGTAAAGTCTGTTCCTATCACTTTATCGACCTGTTGTTTTTTTGTCAATTTTATTTGTTGTTGACAAATAGTCAACGACCCTCTAAGATTTTACTGTATCGCTTTTTACTTGCTCCATAGAAAGAAGGAGATAAATTGGGTCGCTCCACAAAAATAAAAAAACGAAGGTCAACCATTGTCTTGCTAACCCTTCTTATTATGGCTTCCTTATTGCTCTTTTTGGCTTTTCATTTGATGCACGAGGCGCTATCCGATAAAGAAGCATCACAAGCTACTCCAGAGAAAGACTTGGAGACTACATACAGCGAAACTAATGTTCCGGAAACAGGCGAACTGAATGTACTTTTAATCGGCACAGATCGAAGAAGCGATGAATACGGTCTTTCAGATGCTTTGCTTCTGGCTAACTATAATTTCAAAAACAACCGGCTGAAACTGGTTTCTTTTATGCGCGATACATATGTTGACATTCCAGGATACGGGATGCAGAAAATTAATGCTGCCCATTCCTTCGGCGGTCCGGAGTTGATTCGTGAAACGCTTTATGAAAATTTTGGAATTGCAGCAGATCATTATGCCTCGGTGGACTTCAATGGCTTTCCACACCTTTTTGACTTGATAATTCCCGGCGGCATTGAAGTGGATATTCCCTATGAAATGTCCCACGGCATCGGGATGACGTTAGAACCTGGCATACAAACTTTAAATGGCGGCCAATTGCTGGGCTATGTGCGTTTCCGCCATGACAAAAACAGCGATTATGGCCGTGTGGAACGGCAGCAGGAAGTGCTTTCCGCACTTAAAACACAAGGCATCAATTTTAACAGCTTGCTGAATCTTCCCGAAATAATAGGAGCTTTCGGAACTTACATTGATACGGATCTAGACAAGCTTACTCTTTTAAATATCGGCAAGTCATTGGTCCAAGGAGATGCTGAGGAAGTTAAAACGATGCGGATTCCTGTTGCCGATGCATTTACAGAAGAACGGAAAAACGCGGGCGAAGTATTGGTCATCGATTTGGAGGCCAACCAAAGAGCTTTACATGAGTTTTTAGAGAGCGAATCGCAAAGTATTGATGTTCGAAAGTGATTAACGTCTCTTGAATCATTTATTCATTTTAGGAAGCAGGTGTCCATATGTTTACTTGGAATTATTTTGATTGGGGAGAAGGCATTGAACAAGGACTGACAGCCAAGGGTTTTCCTTATTACGAAGTAGAAATTAAAGGCTGGAATGACGATCAAGAGTATACGGATTTAGAAAAATTGATTGTAATCAAAGTCATTAATACATACTCATCCGTTGAAGTAAAAATGAATTTTTTACATCCCGATGCCAGAAGAAACTTTACTGCCAGAAAAATGGCGAAAGAAACAAAAAAATATTTGATTGATGCGATTAAGAGTGACTTAATCTAATTCTGTTTCCGGATCAATTTTAGGCTTGGAAAACTGGCCGTTCAAGCGCTCCATCCAGCATTCAACCATAGAAAAAGCCTCAAAAGCCGGATGTTACTTCTAGCTTTTGAGGCGCAGCATTCAAATGCCGCTTAAAAGAACCGTTTGCTGCTAATTAATGTTGCATTGTGATAACCACGCTTCCATGTTTATGGCCCGTTTCAACATAACTATGAGCGGCCGCCACTTGGTCCAGTGGATAACTTCTGTCGATGACCGATATGATCTTCCCTTCTTCAATCAATCCTTTCAAAAAAAGCAGATCTGCTTTTTTCATCGATGCTACTCCGCCTTTCAGTTTTTTGCTGCGGCTTAACGAGCTCGACAACATCTTGGCGAATTGCGGCACCCCGGCAACAGCTGCTAAGAAGATGCCGTTTTCCTTCAACGAATTCTTGCATTTGGTAAAAGAGGTTTTTCCAACCGTATCAAAAATTAAATCGTAAGTTTTTTCGTTTTTTGTAAAATCTTCTGTCGTGTAATCGACTATGAAGTCCGCTCCCAGTAATTTCACGAGATCTAAATTTTTCGGACCACAGACCGCGGTTACTTCCGTGCCAAACGATTTAGCAAGCTGGACCGCATAAGTGCCCAGTGCCCCGGATGCACCATATATCAGAACCCTTTGGCCAGGTTTGATATGCCCCTTATCTCTTAAAAAGAATAAAGACGTGGTCGCTCCAAATGGAACGGAAGCCGCTTCTTCAAACGTCATATTGAAAGGTTTGAGGCTAATAGCACTTTTCTCTTGCAGGCAGACATACTCGGCATTAGCACCCAGATTACCCCCGGTCCCACAAAACACGAAATCCCCGACTTTGAATTGCTTGACGTTTTTCCCAATCGCTTCTACTTCTCCGGATAATTCAGAACCCAGTATCCCGGCTTTCGGTTTTTTCATGCCATAGAAGAACCTGACAGCAAACGGATCCGCTCTCCTTACTTTGCAGTCTCCCGATGTCGCCGTTGTTGCATACACTTTCACCAGTACTTCGTCATCTTTTGGCAACGGTCTATCCACTTCTCTTAACTCCATTACTTCCGGCGGCCCGTATTTTCGGTGGACGCTTGCTTTCATGATGAAACTCTCCCTTCGTTACACGCTTGCAAGGGACTGATAGCAGATTATAAATTACAGAAAATTCAATTTATCACCTTCAGAGTATACCTGTTGCTTTTGCATAGCAATTTTAAGTAACTGCATACTTAGAGAAGCGAATTACCATTTCAACATTTAATTTTTTTTACTTAATGCCCACAATTCCTTTGGAGCATCTTTCTTTTCTTAATATAAAAGAAAAAGGATTTCCGAAGAAACCCTTTTTTGCTTTACTCTTTAACTTTTTTATTTCGGCTGCGCAATCTGAATGAAATTTCCGCATGTATCGTCAAACACTGCAATTGTGACCGTGTCCATTTCAGTCGGCTCGATTGAAAATTGAACCCCTAAATCCAGTAAGCGCTCGTATTCGGCGTGAATATCCGAAACGCCAAACATAGTGGCCGGTATGCCTTCAGCAAAGATTTTCTGCTGGTATTCCCGGGATGCCGGATGGTCATTTGGTTCAAGCAATAGTTCCGTACCTTCCGGATTTTCAGGGGACACCAATGCAATCCATCTGAATTTCCCCATGGGAATGTCGTGCTTTTTTTCAAAGCCGAGCGTTTCCGTATAAAATGCCAATGCCTTGTCCTGGTCTTCTACAAACAAACTGGTAACGATGATGTTCATTGTCTTATCCTCCTTATTAACTTCTTCGCTACAACTTCGTTATCCAAGCCGTTCCATGTTCAAACAGCCTTTTAAACTCATGCAAAGCTTAAGCTGCCTTTTTGCCAGTCAATCGATCCACCTGCTCAGCAAATCCTTCAACGGTTCACTATTATACCGGAGAACCCGGTACTTCCCCTTCCTTTCCGATTTCACAAGGTCCGCTTCATCCAATAAAGCAAGGTGCTTGGCAATGGCTTGTCGCGACATATCAAGCTTGTGTTTTGAAATAAGGCGGATGGACAATTCATACAAAGTCAGTTCATGGCGCTCCGCCATTTCGTCCAGGATCAGCCGCCGCGTCGAATCATTAAGAGCTTTAAATACTGCTTCGTCATTTTTCATACCTTCATTATACGCAACCAAATGGTTGCGCGTCAACTTATCTGCAGATTCCAATCTCTCCATGCCCCAGTACATGTTTTGCCGCATTGCCTTTTATTCAAAACCTTTACAGATACGTGAAGTCCTTTATTTGAGCAAAATTTTTTTATGATTTTTGGGCAATCAAGACATACAAAGATTCAGCAGGAAAGTGTTTTTCCGTAATCCGAAGTCCTGCATCCGTTATTGCTTGCTCCATGCCGGCCAACGTAATTCTGGGCGCGTGTTGACCTGGTCCGGCTTTAGGTTCCAGTTCCACACAAATCAAATGGCCGCCTTCTTTCAGTACGTTCTTCAATTGCGTTAAAGTCGGCGCTAAGGGATGGATTTCGTGAAGTACCAATGAAGCGATGACAACATCGATGGATGCGTCAACCAATGGAATTTTATTTGTATGGCCTTGAATCGGTACAATATTTGTGATGTTTTCCTGCTGAGCTTTTTTCTGGATCATTTCGAGCATGCTGTCATCCAGATCTAACGCATAAACCGGTCCCTTCACCCGTTTGGCTGCAGGAATGGAAAAATAACCGGTCCCTGCCCCGAAATCCAAAACAGCAGCCTCCGCATTTATTGGAATGAAGCTCAGTAACATTTCCGGAGGCAACTCCGCTCTTCTTTTCGGGCTGTCCAAGTAGGATACTTTCCCTTTGTGCTGGTGCTGTCCATGAGCGTGATTGTGATGATGTGCCATCATTTATTTCCTCCTCTATGCCATTTGGTAAGAACGGCGTTATTCATTCACAAAATCATTTGCTGTAATCTAAAAAAAGATATTAAAGAGCCTTATAGTCTTTAATTAAAATCAATTTACCATCTAATTTACCCAAAGTCAACTGAATATGAAATGGCTCTTTTGTCTTTTTGATTTTCAAATAAAACACTTGCAGGTTACCTTACGTCACCATCTACGCTGGAGATAACAAAAAAGTTGGAGGGATTAAATTGACAACGGAAACATTTGACAGAAATACAAATTGGCACTGGCGGGATCTATTTAGCTTGCTGTTCCTGGTATTGGTGTTCGTCCCTGTTTTTATTGAATACAGCTTATTTAATGCATTGCGGGAACTTTTCCAAAACGAGCTTTATGCCGGCACATCCATCGGCTTGATCATGTCCTTTATTTTTATGGCAGCACTCTTCTTTTTCGTATTAAAACCCAAAAACCAGTCATGGGCAGCTGTCGGAGTCCGGCCCTTTTCGCCTGGACATTGGAAGCTCATGGCGGTGTGGACATTTATCTTAATCCTGATCAGTGTCGGATTGATGATGATCATGTCTTTTATGGGAATTGGTTCCGCCAACAGCAAGACCGACAGCCTCCAAACGGACATGACCGTTCTCCATTTCATTATCGCCTTTGTTTCCGCAGCCGTCATTTCGCCGGTATACGAGGAGATTTTTTACCGCGGCTTTCTTTACCGGTTCTTCCAAAGCCGTTACGGCATTTTGTCGGGTATGCTGCTCAGCTCAGTTATATTCACTATTGTCCACATTCCGACCTATAACACCTTGCCTGTCAATTTTGTATCCGGCCTCATTTTTGCGTGGGTCTACCAAAAAACGGGTTCTGTCATTCCAAGTATCGTTATCCATGGCGTTTTTAACGGTATCGCTGTAATCCTTATGGCAATAGCCTAGCTTTTTTAAGCCTAGTATCAGGTTGCTTTGGACTTAAATAGGCTCTTTTTTGCTTGCGCTTTCCAAAAACCCAAGGACTTCCGGGGCAATCGGATACAGTCCGAGCTCTTCGGAAGCCTTGGCTGATTTTCGGACTTCCCAAAAAGCTTCCGCGAGTTCAGGACTGCTGAAAGTTTCCGCAGACAAAAGATCCGCGTCTTCTGAAATTAGCTGCCCTTCTTGGGATTGAGGAGAATTTCCTTTCTTCAGGCACAGGTCAATCCTTTTGATCAAATTGATCCACTTTTTCGTCGCGGCGTCATCACTTTCCAGTTTCGGCAGTTGTCTTTTTAAAGTAGTTTGCTGCTCTTTGGAAAAATAGCGGCGCCATTCTTTTTCCTTTTCAGCACCGGCGACCAGTGAGATCAAATCCTCCCAGTGCAGGCTGTCTTGCAAGTCCAAAAGATTTAACAGCGATTGTGTATGGTTCAGCGAGGCATGGAGCCTTTCAATCTCTTCTTTTAGGAGGGTCTTATGTGCCAGCAATATCGTCTTCATGGACTGCTCAGCAAGGACACGCCGGCTGTCTTCCAGGGACAGGTTCAACGATTTAAGCAACAGGATTTTTTGCAGATTCAGGATATCATCTTTGGAATAAAACCGTTTTCCGCCTACCTCTTTTTTGGAAGGTTCGGCCAACCCAATCTGATCGTAATAGCGGATGGTCCGTACAGAAATGTTCAATAGCTTGGATAATTCTCCAGTGGATAAATAGGTCGGTTGTTCTTTCGAAATCATGTTACTCCTCCTCGTTCAGAAATAATGGCATTTTCAAATTTTTTTATTCAAAATAGTCGTCCTTTTAATTGTAATATTTAATGGGAACTATGGAAATAAAAGTTATGTCATTGTGCTAGAATATTGGTGAGGTGTTGAACTTGGAAAACATTACAATATTCATTGCGCTGGCCGGAGGATTTTTGGCATTTGTCTCTCCTTGTTGTTTGCCTTTATACCCTTCTTTTATTTCATACATAACAGGCGTCTCCGTAAACGAGTTAAAGGAAAACAAACAAGCTTCTTTCAGGAAGAAAATCTTAGTTCACTCGATTTTCTTTTCGTTAGGCTTCTCTGTCATCTACTACATACTTGGTTTTTCGTTAAGCACAATCGGCGGCTTATTCCGGACGAACCAGACCCTGATCCAGATGCTTGGCGGCATTTTCCTGGTTTTCATGGGCTTGTTCTTAATGGGTATTATCAAACCTGAATTTATGTTCCGTGAAAAACGCCTCAATTACGAGAAGAAATCCGCTACATACTTGAATTCGTTTGTGGTCGGCTTCATCTTTTCGGCCGGGTGGACGCCTTGCATCGGACCGATCTTCGGCGCCATTATCACGTATGGAAGCCTGGTAAATCCTGCTCAGACGATTGCAGTGGTCACCGCCTATTCGCTCGGCTTCTGTGTGCCGTTTATCATCATGGCGTTCTTTATCGGAAAGACGAAATTCATCTTGAATTACTCGGCTGGACTGATGAGATTTGGAGGCGCTATTATTGTCCTTTTAGGCATCATGATTTACTTCGACAAAATGTATTATCTAAATATCTGGACTGCTGATCTCCAAAGTTTTATCGAGTCTTTTCTTATCTAAAGCGAAATGGTAAAGGAGACTGTTTTAATGAAACTGAATGTCTTAGCCGACACTTTGCTCGGGCTCACTATTGCCTTTCTCGTATTTTGCTTGATCGAAAGAGTTTTTGAATGAATCCGCTGAATTGTTACGATGCTTGCCGGAATCGGTGGACATTTGTTTGCGGCCACTATTCAATGAAAGAAAAAGAAAATGGTTGACCATAAAAACTTTAAGGCGGTGTAATCATGAACAGCTTTAAAAAGTTCGCTGCTTTCATCTCAATTGTTTGGTTGCTTTTCTTGGTTACGGGGTGTTCGACAGACCCGCAATTCGAACTTTACAAAGGAAAAAACTTAAGCATCGCTGTTTTGGGTGGAGGACCGGCAGTGAAAGAGCAGCAAGTAGAATTTCAGGAAATCTCGTTTGATGAATTCAATGCAGAAGCGTTAAGAAAATTCGACGCAGTTTTCATCACTAAAGAAAACCTCGCGGAGGCTGCCCAAAGCCAGTATGCCCCGGTCTATTCGGATGCCCATATGCCTTTCTTTTTTCTAGAGTCAAACACTGGAGAATACCCTTTTATCGATGCCGATTTGGAATACAAAGACGCCAGTGAAATTCCTAATCATAATTATTACGCCACCGGTTACCTGAAAACAGCTCAGCAAGAAGAAAAGACATGGACATATGGTCTATATAAAGACGAAGTAAACGAAGAAAATGTCCAGGAAGTCTTCTCAAGAATTTTTAAAACGATTGAAGAAAATCCGAAAAACATACTCGAAAATTAATACTAAAAAGCAATCCTACTTTGTTGCTGATTCCGTTTGTCTAAATGAAATGGAACCTGAAAAGCCTTGTTTAATCCAAGCCTTTTCAGGTTCCTATTTTATTAGTTAGGCTAGTTTAGCAAGTTGCTTAAAATAAAAAAGCGAATATAAAAAATCGCATCTCAAGGTTCACTAAAATTACCGGTATATTGAGACTATGTCACTTCAGGTAAACATTTAGATAATCCTGATCCAGTTCGTTTGTTTCTAACCCAGTGACAGTCTTTAAACTTTCTTCGAAGTCACGGGTTTCAACTACAGATTCCATAATTTCTTTGATAACGCCTTGTCCGAATTTGCTAGTCAAAAAATCTATTGCGTAATAGCTTTGCAGATAAGCATCAGCTGTTGGCACTTCCCTAGCCGCTTGCCACTGCTCCGGACTATTCAAATCTGAAAAAGGGATGCTCTCGAAATTCGGAAAATAGACATCATCCGGATCAACAGCTGCATATTCAGCTACTCCTTCTATAAACCACATCGGATATGCAGCTTGATCTGGCGACTTTCGGTTAAACGCATAGTGATTGTATTCGTGCAGGAGCAATTTTTGAAATTCGTGTGAGGCTGATTTGTCACTCTCATCCGAATAATGAATAGCCAGGACTTTATCGAAATCAGAATATGCACCGTCCACATCAGTCAACCCCGAAAAATCCATAAACTGTTCCTTATCATCAAATACCATTAAATCAACTGGCACTTCATCAAACCGACCAAAAATCTCTTCGTTTTTTGCAATGGCTAGATCGAGTGTTTCAATTGTTGAAGGCACAAATTCACTGAAATTTTCAGAGTAGTATATGGAAACATGCCGATGTTCTTCCAGAAGAGAAGATTCTTGCAGCTTCCGTTCGACAACTCCATCGGCGTTCTTTGTAGCCAGCGCAGACATTGTTTGAAAGTATGACATCTCCGTTCCCTGGGCAGCTGAAATTACTTTATACAAAAAGAAACTTCCGCTAAATAATAGCACGCAAACTAAAATAATAAATATGGAAGAAATTAATAGGATAATTTTATATTTGGGTTTCATGGGCACTCCTTAATGCGAGGTTGATGAATTCCTTATGATATAAATTTAATCTATCACAAACTGGAAAGGTCTGTAAGTTAATTTTCGAAATGATTCAATAAATCAGTTCCTTTTAAAGAAAAACACGGTATATACTAATTAACATGTAATGGTAATTTCTAAAAAAGAAATATAATATTCCTCATTCAATTTGATGAAGTATAAACAATGGAGGCACCTATAATGAACATGCAAAAAGAAACAATCAAAGGCTACAAAAATTTAAATATTCCATATTCACTTATCACACATGAAGAACAATCAAATAAACTGGCTATATTCCTGCCCGGCGCTGGATATACGACACAAAAACCCTTGTTCCATTACTCAGAAGAAATCCTATTGAAAAAAGGTTTTGATGTCTTGAATGTGAACTACCGATACAACGATGCGGATTATGACAGCTTTGATATGGATGAACTGAGTACGGCAATCAAAGTGGATGTGCAAATTGTAATCGATGAAGTGTTGAAGAATGGGGTTTATAAGGAATTTTATTTGGTTGCAAAATCACTGGGAACGATTGCGTTGTGCACCGAACTGGAAAGAGCTGCTTTTAAAGATGCTAAAGTGGTTTGGCTGACGCCATTAATCCACCGGGATGATGTATTGGATAAAATGGTCCGGAGCACCAATAAAGGATTATCTTTCATCGGCGACAACGATTATTGCTATTCAGAGGAACGATACAAATTATTGGCGGAAAACCCGCATCTGGTTTCCCGGCTCATTCCCAATGTGGACCACAGCATGGAATATAAAGGCGATCCTTTCAAATCGATTGATGCGTTGAAAACGATCATGGAAGAGATCAATCAGTTTTAATTGAATCAATTATAAGCCACAAAAAAAGGATAGCGGATGCTATCCTTTTCATTTCGTTGTATTTTAAGACTACCTTTTCCAGTTTCATTGAAATGCATAAATAGCTGCTATTAGAATAGATGCAGCAAGGACAAAGTTGATTAATCCATCTACTTTTCGCTTTCCGAATTCAGAAATTCCGGCCGCTACGAACATTATGACGAGCCCCAGCAACATAAAAGGCAAAATCCCTGCAGTGTTTCCTGTGAGCAAACCGTAAGCGGAAAATGCGAGTACAATCGTTGCAAAGATGATGACCAGTATTTTCATTTGTCCCAACTCCCATTTTTAATTACATACAATAATTAACGGGTTCTTTTCAATCATTATACTCGCCTTAATAATGTTTGAATAGTCAAATTAATGACAGAAGCATTTTATTCAAATGAGGGATAAAAGCTTTGCTGCTCTGCAAATGAAGAGACAGCGACAAGTAACTGCCGCGCACTTTCTAAATAGAAGCGCTTCTTTTCTATTTAGCAATTAATGGTGTAAACAGGTAGCAATTCTATCGGGTTCTTCAGTCATTATTCATTTAATTGCAACTCACTATTTCTTCTTGTCTTAAATAACGTGATCGATGCTACAAACAGAAAAATAGGCGGAAGCAAAGTGGGAATGAAATTATTTGTTGTCGCTTAAAATTTCAAGACTGATCTTTTTATTGCCTATCTTCCATCCGACTGGAATAAATATTACCAAACTGATAAACCACATAGCTCCTGCAACTCCTAAAATCAATAAATAATCAATTGTCGGACTGCCTGGATCGACAAGAGAAACAGTCAAAGAAAATAACACTCCGCAAACAAGCCCGAACATAAGTCCAGAGACAAGGTAAAAGGATATCTGGGTGACGACTATCTTTACGACACCCCAGGGCTTTACTCCAATTGTTCTAAGAACCGCAAACTCTTTACGTTTAACCAGTATATTGTTTAAAAGAGTGTTAAAGACGCCCGCGATTACAGAAACAACAAGCACAATTAATACAATAATGAAAATAGCCCAATGCTGTAAAAACATATGAGATGCTTCTTTAATAGAGACGCCATGAGTATTGACCGTGACTTCTGGATACATATTTTTTAAAGTTTCAAGCGAATTCAAAGCCGCTGATTCATCTGTTGATTTTACATATGCTTTTTGGAAATTAGTTGAAGAGATATTTAAAGCCTTCGCCTGCCAGTCGAAAAGAACTTCTCCTGTAGGCACTGCTTCAGAAATTGCGCTTACTGCCATTGTCGTTACATATTCAGCTTGCTGCATTTCTTCTGAATAGATCCCGATTTCCAGTGAATCTCCCACAGATAACCCATGCCTCTTTGCAAATTCTGGCGAAACTATAGCTTTTTTCGCTAAGTCTTTTCCAGCTGCTTCTGCTAATACACCGACATCATGAAGTGCTTCTAAATCAACCAATGTATAGTCAAATGAGACAGACCCGCCGTTACCTAATAATTCCGCTCCACCATAGGTGCTTACAGTAGCCACTTTCACACCCGGCATTCGTTTACGTACTTCTTTAATCAACTCTGACGGGTTGATCTCGGATTGCTGTATCCGGCTTTTGATAACTACAGAAGTAGGAAATTGCTCGTTGATATACTCTATATTATTATCCCTAATGGTATTTAGCAGAACGGATCCGAACACAGCTATGATCATGACCACACTTATTGAAAGAATGACAAAGCTGTTCTTTTTGACTTGCGGTTTTAAGTTCTGGATAGCAATCACAAAGTTACTAGAAAATACTCTCCGAAATACGGGCATCAGAAAGTTCAAGGAGCGAGTAAGCCATATGGGCATTGCCATAAAAAGACCAGCTAACAAAAGAAACGCGCTAAGTAGGATAAGCAGTGTCCTGGCTGCATCATTTACTACGAGTATGGTGCCAAACAGTAGAGAAACAATAGAAATAATCCATAAAATTTTCATAGCAACTTTCCGGGTGTTCTCATTTTTGAAATCAAGTTCTTCATTTTCTTGTAAAATCGCCAAGGGCAAAATCTTAGATGATTTGAGAACCGGAATATAAAGAAACAGTTGAATCACCATACTCGAGGCTACTAGAACGGGAACCGCCACTTCCCAGGCAAATGGTTCTTGGGAAAGTGAGATGGAAAACCATTGGCCGAAATTAGGCTGCAGGAATTGATTTGCAAGATACGAAATCATTGTTCCGAGCAGAGCACCTGCAACAGTAATCAATATGCTTTGGATTCGAATTACTTTAGCCAGTTGTGTGGTTTTTGCCCCTAGCGCACGCATAATGGCAAATTGATTTTTGTTCTTGTAAACAAACAAGTCGAAATTGGAAATCACCATGATGGAAGTAACAATTAAAATTAACATTGATAAAATGACAATAAACAAATTCAAGGAATCTAAATTGCTTTTTGCTGCTTCATCCTGTTCAATAATATCTACGCGCAAGCCCGGCTGAATTTTTTTAAAATCATTGGCCATTGCAATCAAGTCGCTTTTTTCTTTGGTTTTAACCATTAAAGCGGTTGTTTCGTTTTTATGTTTTGGCAATTCTCCCGTATTGAATAATTTTGCTCTCTCCAAGGTGAACATCACCATATCAGGAGAAATGCCAGTTCCTTGAGCATTCTTCAAGACTTCCACTATCTCAAAAGAATCTTGTTCAATCTCGATTTGATCGCCTTTTAAAAGCTTTAAGGATTTTGCCAAATTCTCCGTAATTATGACAGAGTCTTCCCTCAAATCTACGCTTGTTTTGTATCTGCTTTTCGCAATCGGATCATTTTCAATCCCGAGAGCATACACTTCTCCACCTAAAGGAGCTACATATGCTTGTGTAACCAAAGCCTCCGAAACACTTATGGTCGAAGCGTGGTTAGAAACAGCGTGATAGAGTTCCTTCTCATTCTCCACTAGATTGTCATCGCTGAACACAAGGGCAATATCTAAATCGCCATACATTTCCCGGAGGTCATTCTCCAGTGTCTGCTTCGCATTTACAGCAAAAAGAGACATTGTTATTACAAGAGAAACAGCGATGGCAATGCTCATAATTGAAGTGAACACTAAAAACTTGTTTTCTCTGAATAAGCGATACGCCAACTGATTAAGTGATTTCATACGATTGAACCTGTGATGATCCCTTTGGAAATTTTCATGATGTGTTCAAGATTCTGATTCCCAGTACACTCATACTCGTTGACAATTTTGCCATCATGAAAAAATAGCACGCGATCTGCATAGCTGGCGACTTTTGGATCGTGTGTAACTACAAGTATGCATTGATAGGGTTCTTTTTTCACAGAAGTCAACACATCCAGAATTTCTTCAGAAGTATTGGCGTCTAAGTTCCCTGTCAATTCGTCCGCCAACAAAATCGGTGGATCACCTATAAGAGCGCGACCGATGGCCACCCGCTGTTGCTGCCCTCCGGATAATTGGACAGGACGATGCGTCTTCCACTTTGTTAAACCCATCCGTTCGATCATGTTGCTAGTTTTACTGTCGATTACTTCCTCTGACTCGCCTTTTATGAGCAAAGGCAATGAAATATTTTCTTCAACAGTTAAGTCCTTCAACAAATTATATGCCTGAAAAATAAAGCCGATGTTTTTTCTTCGGTAATCTGTCGCTTTAGGCTCTGTAAAGAAAGCTTCCGAATCTACACCGTTCAGACGTATTTTTCCACTGGTCGGTTCATCCAATGCGCCAATCACATTAAGCAGCGTGCTTTTTCCAGAGCCGCTCGTTCCCATAATTGCAACAAATTCACCCATATATAAATTGAACGAAACGTCTTTTAGCGCCTCTACTTCAAAACCTTTTCCTGTATAGATTTTTGTAAGGTGCTTAACTTCCAAAATGACATTTTTCATTAATATGATGAGCCTCACTCGCTAGTTTAAATTTTTAATTAATCGATCTTTGAAAAATCCAAAATTCTATTTCTAATTTCAAAGATATTCTTCTTGAACTTTACTAAATTTAGAACCAATACCATATAAATACATTAACACATATAGAAATTTTCTTCTTTTAAATGTAGAAAGCATTTTTTGATCATTTGATTCCATAAAAAAAGAAGAAACTTAGCAATAAGTTTCTTCTGAACCTGCTAAAAGCTTCCATTCACTTTGCTTCACTGACCAGCTTCTCGACCTCTTCTTCGATTCGTTTTACATCATAGCGTTCAAATAGCGGCTTGATGTTTGATACAGTATTTGTTTCACAAGCTACAAACGCCCAGTTCAACTCTTTCATTGCCAGCATGCCTTTTACCTTTTCCGAAGAGAACGGCAAAAACGGGTTTAAGAGCTGGCTGAGGTTCGCAATGATCAGCATGCACGTGGCAATCGTTTGATCGCACGAAGCCCGGTTTTCTTTGATTTCTTTCCACGGTTCTTTTTCGTCAAAGTATTTATTGGCAAAGCGGACGAACGTGAACACTTCTTCAATGCCTTCTTTGAAATGGCCTTCCTCGATTTTTCGGCCGACGCTTTCGTAAAGCCCTTCGATTGTTCTTTTTATGCTTAGATCCACTTCCGCTTTTGGCACGGTTCCTTCGTAGCTTTTCTCGATAAATTTCAAGGTTCGGTTGATGAAATTTCCATAAGCGCCTAACAGTTCGCCGTTGTGGCTGTAAATGAATTCGCGCCAGGAAAAATCCGTGTCGCGGTTTTCAGGCGCATTGATGGCCAGGAAATAGCGGATGGAATCCGGGTTGTATCTTTCCAAAATATCCGGCACCCACACAGCCCAATTCTTGCTTGTCGACAGCTTCCGTTTTTCAAGCGTCAAGTATTCGTTGGAGACGATATGAGTCGGCAAGCCCTGGACGCCAATGCCTTTTAAAATCGCCGGCCAAATGATCGTATGGAACGGGATATTGTCTTTGCCGTGGACATAATAAGCCATTGCATCTCCTTGCCAGAATTCTTCGTCGCACTGCTGATTTTCAGCAGCCCATTGCCGGCTTGCGGAATAATAGCCCGAAACGGCTTCAATCCAGACATACACCTTTTTGTCTTCATAGCCTTTTACCGGCAACGGGACGCCGTTTGGCAAGTCCCTGGACACTGCCCGGTCCAAGAGCCCTTCTTTTAAGTAACGTTCAGACAAATGGATGGCGTTTTCGCGCCAAGCACCCCTCTCCTTTGCTTCTTTAACATAGGCCTCAAGTTCTCCCTGAAAAGCACTTAATGCGAAATAAAATTGTTCCGTTTTTTTCACCGTCGGCGCGTTTCCACAAAGCTTGCATTTCGGCTCCAGCAAATCCAGCGGATCCAAAATGGTCGAGCAATTGTCGCATTGGTCGCCGCGGGACGGATGGGCACAGACAGGACAAATCCCTTCTACATACCGGTCAGGCAAAAAACACTGATCGGTTTCACAGTACATCTGGTCGGTTTCTTTCTTGTAAATATGGCCGTTTTCCATCAAGTCCAAAAAAAATCCGTTGAACCGTTTGATGATGAAACGCACCATCTGTCCTTGTATACAAATCATAGGTGAAGCCGAGCCTTGAGAAACTGGCCGTAAACTCCTCGTGGTAGTGATCAGCGATTTCTGTGATTGTTTTCCCTTCCTGATTGGCCCTGATTGAAATCGGAGTTCCGTTGCAGTCACTCCCTGAAACATACAAAACCCGCTCGCCTTTTAACCGGTAATACCGTGCCAAAATGTCCCCCGGCAGCAATGCAGCGATATGACCCAAATGCAAAGAGCCGTTGGCATATGGCCAGGCTCCTCCAATAAATACGCTCATCTTCTCCACTCCTCTTTTAAAAAATAAAAAACCCCGCCTTTATCCGAATCGAATAAAGGCGAGGTTTCACTCGCGGTTCCACTTTAATTTGCTGCCAACTCGCATCAACAGCCTCAGCCAGTACAAAGCTTCTGCTCCTATACTGCGGCTTTGATAACAAGTGCCAACTCTTGTCGCATTCTACTGATTCCAAATGGAAGGTTCAACGCGAAGCTCCGAGGCCATTTTCGAATGCGCATTTTTGCTTCTTTTCAGCTGCCGAAGCTCTCTGGAAAAAACGCAGTCAATCTACTCTTCTCATCAACGCTAAATTATTTATTTTGATTAGTATATCTGCAGATGCCATTTTTTACAAGATGAGCTTGAAGTTTTATTTTATGATTCTAAATTGAGCGTTGCGTTCACGGCCTTCCCGATTGGCTTCATAAAGAAATTAAGGATCAATCCTCCAAAACAAACCGTTAAAACCGTTCCAATGCCAATCGGTCCGCC
Source organism: Planococcus liqunii (assembly GCF_030413595.1). Lineage (NCBI taxonomy): Bacteria > Bacillati > Bacillota > Bacilli > Caryophanales > Caryophanaceae > Planococcus > Planococcus liqunii. Next base: position 2,143,691 of record NZ_CP129238.1, read on the forward strand.
TACGAGAAAAGCCACAATCAAGAAGCCAAGATAGATCAGCGTCCGTGAAACAAAGAGGTCGGTTCGCATTAAGTCCTTAATGATTAAGGTCAACCGGTCTATCGGAATGGGGGCGAAATTTGTAAGAAGATAAGTGGCGGTCCCCGCTCCGATCAGAATCAGCCCAATGGAAAAACAGACGGCCTTGCCCACCCACATATCCGGAATGATTAAGCTGCCCAAGAGAAAAAGCCATAGATCGATTCCAATTCCTGTGATGACTGCTGTGACCAGTCCCAACAATTCCGGCCGTTGCCTGGTCAGTAAAGAATTGCAGCCGATCATGAGGACAGCCAGCAAGACTTCCCAACTCCCAACGGTTAGCCCCACCTTAATAGACAAACCCACCAAAACGGCATCAAATGGCGACGTCCCTAAGCCGGATAAAATAGTTAAGGAAATGCCAAGGGCCAGTCCCATGATCCCCAGCAGAAAAAATGCAAATCTTGCGTATGGCTTCTTCATGCTCGTTTTCCTTGAGACAAATCTTTCGTCATGACAATATGAGGGATTCCGTCTTCCATAAAGACAGCCGTGCGGCTCTCATAGCCTAGTTTTTTATAGAAGCCTTCTGCCTGCGTCTGTCCGTGCAATTTCACTTGCGCTGCGCCTTGGCTTTCAGCAATTCCCTCCAAAGACCCGATGATGATTTTACCGATTCCCAGTTTTCGGTACGGTTCCAAAATGCAAATTCGTTCCAGTTTCCCTGTTTGCGCCAGGAATCGGATTCTCCCCGTCCCGACAGCTTGCCCCTCATGAAATACCAGTATGTGCTTGCATGGACTGTTGAGTGTGTCAAACTCATCAAATTCATCTTCTATCGCCACCCCCTGTTCGTTAACAAAGACTTGTTCCCGAATCATGAAGGCTTTCTTTAAGTCTTGTTCATTCGATATAAGTTTGGTTTCCATACCCTTCACCCCTAATGGTTTAATAAGAATTTCATTTTCCTGTTGCGCTGGCGGTCCATTTGCAGTACATTCAATATATACGATATTTTATTGCAAATGCAACAAAAACTTTTTTTGAAGGAGTTCCTTATGAAAGAAATTCTGCGCGAAATCGGCATGATTGCCCGGGCCCTGGATTCCATCAGCAATATCGAATTCAAGGAATTCGATTTGACCAAAGGCCAGTATTTGTATTTGGTGCGGATCTGCGAGAACCCTGGAATTATCCAGGAACAATTAATCGACTTGATCAAAGTCGACCGCTCCACCGCTACACGAGCGATTCAGAAGATGGAGGCAAACGGGTTTATTGAGAAAAAAGACGATCCGCGCAATAAGAAAATTAAAAAGCTGTTTCCGACAGACAAATGCAACGCTGTCTATCCGTTTATCAAACGGGAAAACGATCACTCCAATAAAGTGGCATTGGACGGTTTTTCTGAGCTGGAAGAAGAAATGGCTTTTGAATTGCTGCAGCGGATCCGGAAGAACATCGAAACGGATTGGGATTTTGTGAAAAAAGGAAACAAGCGGGATTATTAAGCAAAGGAGCGAAAATTTAGATGACAATAAAGAAGTGCACCTTGGATGACGTAGTCGAACTCCAAGCGGTCAGCAAAGAAACATTTACGGAAACCTTCCAGGAACAAAATTCACCGGAACATTTGAATGCCTATTTGGAACGGGCTTATAATCTAGAGCTATTGAAACGTGAATTAGCCAACCCGTCTTCCCACTTTTACTTTGTTCTATACGGCCAGCAAGTCGCGGGTTATTTGAAAATCAATACCGGGGATGCCCAGTCGGAAGAAATGGGCGACGATTCGCTGGAAGTGGAACGGATTTATGTAAAAAAAGCTTTTCAGAAACATGGTCTCGGAAAACAGCTGCTGAACAAAGCGATGGAAATGGCTTTGGAGCTGAACAAGTCGAAGGTCTGGCTTGGGGTATGGGAAGAAAATGACAACGCAATTGCGTTTTATCAGAAAAAAGGATTTGTGCAAACTGGCGCCCATTCGTTCTTTATGGGCGACGACGAACAAATTGACTTGATCATGACAAAATCACTCCAATAACAGCTTCTGAAAGGCGGTCCATCATGTTCATTCCAAAACAGTTTAAAGTCAGCGATTTTGAAGAAATCCGGGAATTTGTCCAGCAAAACTCCTTTGGGACACTGGTCACTACTCGAAAAGGAAGGCCTATTGCCACCCACCTCCCTTTGCAGTTGGTCAAAGAAGATGAAGATACCTTTATAACTGGCCATATGGCGTACGGCAATCCACAGTGGCGCACATTTGAAGCGAATGATGAGGTTCTGGTCATGCTCCAAGGCCCGCATGCCTACATCTCCTCTTCCTGGTACGAGCACGAAAACGTTCCGACGTGGAACTACCAATCGGTCCATATTTACGGAGCGGCCCAGCTATTAAGCGAGGAAGAATTGAAACAGGACTTGACGAAACTATTATTGAAATACGAAGAGCACCGGGAGAACCCGGTCTTATGGGACAAGCTGTCTCCTGCTTTATTGGAAAAAGAAGTGAAAGGCATTGTCGGATTTAAAATCAAGGTTAAAGAGATCCAGGCAGCAAACAAATTAAGCCAGAACCGCAATGCACAGGATTATGAAAATATTGTTGCGAAACTTCACGAAGAAAAAGATCCGAATTCCCATCGGCTGGCAGAGGTAATGGAGAAGAAAACACCCGCGCCAAAGAGTTAACTTCCTATCGAACCCTTCTTTTAAAAGTGGTAAGGAGAACGCTATACATGAAATCTCAGTTAAAAATCGCTAATTGGTTATTGGAGTTAGATTCCGATCAAACTCAGGAATTCTATGCTAAAGGCGTAGACGTATGCAATTGTGCATACTGCAGCAATTTCACAGCTTCCACTGGCACGATGAGTGCTAGGTTCATTACTTTGCTTGCTGCACTCGGAATCGACCCGAAGATGCCTGCAGAACTCTCAGAATTCCCATCCAACGAAGAAGGGCTTCATACGTACTTGGGTTTTTACCATTTCACAGGAGAAGTTATAGAAGGCAAACTGATTACTTCCTCTGACTGGAAAGAATCCAACACGCTGAAACTCGACAATTTCACCATCGGTTTCTCCAGGAAGTTAATGTTTGTTCCTGAAGATTTTCCAGCGCCGGTTCTTCAGCTGGAGTTTGAAGTGGATCTCCCCTGGGTTTTAAATCCTTTAGATAAAACAGATGATAATTAGTGAAATTTAAAATCCTGTAAGCTCTTTACGAAGGACTTACAGGATTTTATACCTTAGACTAGAAAGATGTTATCCTTCCGCATTAAAAATGGTTGGCTTTTTCAAAATAAAGTTCTTTTTACCGTTTAAGAAACCCTGAAAAGTCCCGGGCCGCTTCTCTTGCATCCTGTATCAATTCCATCAGGAAGTTGTCGGGTTCGCTCCTTTCCTGGTGAAAATGCCTTAGTGCACAGGTTTCCAACATATCCATGGAACATTCCTTTAGAAAATTCCGTAAAAAATCATGTTCTTTCAACTGGAAGACCGGAACGAGCGTGTCGTCTTCTATCTGCAAGTGGAAGCCTTTTTTATTTGCCAGTTTCTGCGTGTTTCTTGTTGCCACCAATACTTCGATCCATGACTTTAAGTGGCCTGGAATCCCGAACCCAATCGTTTGTGTAATGAAGACCACAGCTTCTGCATCCGCTATTTGTTCAAGCAAAAGACCGTATTCCTTCGTTTTCCCTTCTGCCTCTTTCACTCTGTTTTCTGAATTGAAATCCAAAGCCGGCAGCTCTGTTTCAAATATATCCACTTCCTTGACTTCGTAATCTGACTGGCTGGCGCGCAGCTCATCCAAGAATGCTCTGGAAACGGACGAACTGAAAGAATCGGCCCGGGTGTCCGGGTTTGCGACAATGCATAGAATTCTTTTTTCCATACTTCCTCATTCCTTTCTTTTACTCCTCATATGACCGTTCTGGACAGTTCTAAACCTTCTAACCATAGACCACTGCTTCGAACAAAAAAACAATTTCAATACGTTGTTGGTAAATGGGAAAACTGCCGCCTTTTAATTATACTGATAATTCAAAAATCTTTCCTCTTCTCTGCAGGAATCCATTCCCGTTGTAGAGAATTTTACACAATAAGAAGACAAACTATAGGAGGAGATAAAAGTGGATTTTGCGTATAAACAAATTTTGGCAGCAGTGGATGGGTCAGATGAAGCTGCATGGGCATTCAAGAAGGCTGTGGAAATTGCGCTTCGAAACAAGTCCGTATTGAATTTAATCTACGTCGTCGATACCCGTTCGTATTCCGCAATGACGAAGCGTGTTCCAGATGTTGATGACCGGGTTTTCGATCACGGGAAGGAACTGCTCGAACGCTACAAAAGAAATGCGCTAGATGCAGGCATCCCAGAAGTAAATGTGTTTATTGCTGCCGGATCGCCGTATAAAGTCATCTCACGCGACTACGCAAAACGGGTGGAAGCGGATTTAATCGTCTGCGGGGCCCAAGGCTTAAATGCCGTGGAACGATATTTGATGGGAAGTGTATCCCAACACATCGTCCGCAGCAGCCATTGCGATGTTCTTGTAGTCCGGACAGGCGACACAGAAGACGCGGCAGAAGCAGAAAGAGCTTAACTGCAGCACTGAATGCCATAAGAAGCCAACAGCTCCATAAAAATAAACACCTTTCGTTGAATAAAGGAAACGCAATTCCTTTAAACCAACAAAAGGTGTTTTTTCATTCTCTACTATCAAAACCGTTCCTTACAGAGAAAGCTAGATGAACCATACTATCATTCGCTCTTCGTATCCACCAGCTCTTTCAATTCTTTCATCACATTTTCCGGAATGCCACCTGTTACTCCGGCCACCAAATTTTCAGCAGCTTTCATGACCATCGCCTCGCGGGTTTTGGCCGTCGCTGAACCAATATGCGGCACTGCCGTCACTTGCTTCATCTTCAACAACGGATTTCCCGGGTCGACCGGCTCCTGTTCAAACACATCGAGTGCCGCACCGGCAATTTCTCCCGCTTCCAGTGCATCGATTAAAGCCTGTTCGTCTACCACGGCTCCTCTTGCGGCATTGATTAAATAGGCTGTGGGTTTCATCCGGCGGAACTGCTCCGCCCCCAATAGACGACGAGTCGACTCGGTCAACGGGACAATCAATACGACAAAATCGGATTTTTCCAGCAGCTCGTCCAACGGGCTGTAGCGGATGCCGTATTTTTCTTCAAGCTCCGGTTTTGGCGTCGTCGCGTGGAAAAGGACATTCATTTCAAACCCATGGACGGCTCTTCTGACGATTTTCTCCCCAATGCGCCCCATTCCGACAATCCCCAGCGTGGCATGATGTACATCTACTCCAAACAATTCCTTCGGCTTTGTGTCTTTGGTCCACTTCCCTTGTTTTACAAAACTGTCCATTTCCGATACTCGTCTTGCGGCTGACAGGATGAGCGCAAAGACCAGATCAGCCACTGTTTCGTCCAGTACAAATGGCGTATGCGTACCGATTACGCTGAATTCTTTCATCGCTTCCACATCAAACGAATCATACCCGACCGATGTATTGCTGATGATTTTCACCTGCGGCACTTGTGCAAGAAATTCACGGGTAATCGGCGGATTCTGGACTAGCAGGCCATCCACGCTTTTCGCTTCTTCCAGCAACACAGTGTTCGGAATGCGTTCTTGTTTGTCCCAGATTTTGTAGTCGCAGTATTCGGCTATATAGGCTTCTACTGCCGGCGGCACCGGCCTTGCAATGAATACTTTTGGTTTCAATTGAATTCCTCCTTCGCTTGTGTTGAAGAATAGTTGAGTTCATTCATCTTTTTCAATTTGAAGATTTCTTCAAGCCTAAATCCTTTGCTTTTCGCTCCAGCGTATTTAAATGCAGCTTCGCTTCTTCCTCATCAAACGAACTGAAACAGCGGTAATTGGCCTCATCGATAATCCGGAAATGCTGGCTCACCACATTCTGCTGCAGCTTGTACGCTCCCCTTTTTTCAAGTTCTTTCCACCAAACCTTCCCGCCCATCGTCTTAGTGGAAGCCTGTTCGATGTTGTTGAACGTTACCAACCGGACCACTTCCAACGGGTCATCCCCTAAACCGTTCTGCAGAATTTCACTTTGCTCAAATAACGCCACACACGTTACCGCTACATTCCAGCTCGCTTCGGCTCTGCCTTTTTCAATTTGAATCAATGTCTTTTTGGAGAGACCCAAAATTTTCGACATTTCTTCTTGTGAAAATTCATTTTCCAGCCGGATCAATCGCATCTTTTGCGATACAACTTCAATTAATTCTTGTTGATTCATTCAAACACCTCTAGTTTAATTTTCACCAATAGTGTAATATTACACTAAATATAACATATGAATACACTTCATGCGATGAAAGGGTGTGAAAGCGATGAAAAAAATCGGGATGGTTTTATTATACTTCTTTATTTTGTGCTTATCGGGATACTTCTATTCCGCTCATCTCCATGATACCACTGCAGAAGTGCACCAGCGGCTCTTGCCCATCAAAATCAAAACGGTAAAACCAGGGACAGACGAAATGGAACTGCAGCAGCTTGTGGAAAATGCAAACCAAAAAGGAGACATTCTTACCATTGCCGGCATGCAGCACAGCCAAGGCGGGCAGACGGTGTATCCCGATGGCATCATGGTCGATATGAAGCCGTACAATCAAATACTCGAAGTCAATGAAGACGCCAAGACAGTAACCGTTCAAAGTGGAGCCACATGGGCGGATATTCAGGAAGCGGTCAATCCGTATGGCCTGTCGCTGAAAGTCAGCCAGTCGCAAAACATTTTTACCGTCGGCGGCTCCTTGAGCGTCAATGCCCATGGCCTGGACATCCGCCACGGCGGCTTGTCGGATACGGTATTGTCGATGCGCGTTCTGACTGCCGACGGAGAGATCCGGAACTTGAGCCCGACAGAAAATAAAGAGCTGTTTTATGCAGTGATTAGCGGATATGGCTTGTTTGGCATCATTATGGATGTGACTTTAAAGCTTACCGAAGACGAGCTGTATGTCACGGAAACCCAAAGCATGGATTTCCGGGATTATCCGGCATATTTCAAAGAACAAGTGAAAGGGAATCCGGAAGCCAAAATGCATTTGGCCCGGCTTTCCATTGCACCGGAATCGCTGCTGGAAGAAATGTATGCCATCACGTATGAGACGGCTCCGGACCAAAGCAAGCTTCCTGAGCACAACCAGTTGAAAACGGAAAACCTCGTGGCGGTGCCGAAGTTTTTCCTCGGACTGTCACGCATCAATGATGCCGGAAAAGAAACATTTTGGAAGACCCAGAAAACGTATACGGAAGGGATAGACGGGAAGCACGTTTCAAGAAACAACGTCATGCGATCAGACTCGGAATTCATGGAATACGACAATAGCCGGAAAACGGAAGTGCTTCAGGAATATTTCGTTCCCGTCGATGAATTTGAATCGTATATTCCCGAACTGAAAGCCATTTTGGAAGCCCATCCTGATTTCAACCTATTGAATGTCACCGTCCGCTACGTCGGCAAAAATGACAATGCCGTTTTGTCGTATGCCAAAGAAGATATGTTTTCTTTGGTGCTGCTCATCAACCAAGGAACCGACCCGGAAAGTGTGGCAGATACTCGGGAAATCGTGCAGGAAATGATTGATGTAACACTCGCCCATCGCGGCAGTTATTATTTGCCTTATTTCGGCTATCCGACCAAAGCGCAAATGCAGAAAGCGTATCCGAGAACCGATGAATTCTTCGAGCTGAAAGACCGCTACGATCCGGACCACCGTTTCAAAAATCTGTTTTATGAGGAGTATCGGCCATGAATTATAAACGTTTCATCTATTATCAAGGCACCATCGGCATGGCGTCCAGCATGATTTTCCCGTTTTATATTCTGCTAATCAAAAATGTCGGAAACAGCTACGCACAATTCGGCTGGGCCTATGGGCTGTTTGCGCTGACAGCGGCGCTGTGCTATCCGCTGATTGGGAAATACGCAGACCGCGTCGGCGACAAGACTTTGTTAAATATCTATTCCTGGGGAATGGCAATCCTTCTCCTTTGTTTCCCTTTGGCCACTGAAGTTTATCATGTCTACATCCTGCAGGTGCTGATGGGCGTACTTGGGGCAGTCCAAAAAAACTCAGAAAAAACCGTACTGGCGCGCTATGTAACAAAAGAATTGGCCGGCACCCAAATCGGACGCTATCATGTATGGACGTCCATTGCGGCAGCCATTGCAGTGATTGGCACCGGATACCTCGTCGACTTCCTGACGATTGCCACGATTTTTTACATTGCTTCTCTTGTCTACGCCTGGAGTGGGATACAGTTAATGAAATTGAAGGAAACTGGAGCGGAAATTTGAGTTTTCTTCATACTCAGCGTTGTCAATCGCCTCGATTTTTAGAAATACGACCAGAAGTTTCTGAAATACGACCAGCAGTCGCAAATTTACGACCAGATGTCACCGAAATACGATCAGTAACGCCGAAAATACGATTCATAAGCGAAAATTGGCTAATAATAAGAAGTGCCGGCATATTAAAAAAGGAGGAACTTGCAGCCAAGTCCCTCCTTTTTTAACAGTGGTTCGAATCCACTAGCTCATTTTACATACCCCATTACTTCTCCTTCAATTTCAGAAAGCAGAAGCGTTTCCTGGCTGCCTCTAAACCAATCATCGCCCGCGACAAACACTTCATCTTCAGCCAGTCGGAATGCAGGTGTCGTCTGTGAAAAGATTTCTTTCATCGATCCGACATTCTGTTCAGCCCCTTGCGCTTTCAGGGCGGCGACGTATTCCTCAAGAGACCCGATGCCCATCCGATTTGCCTTGCCATAAAAAGTATCCAGCCGCTGGCCATCGACATAGACTTGCCCTTCCTTGATTTCGATTGTTTCCCCCGGAAGCCCGATTATTCGGGAGACGGTCTTCTTTTTCCCATCAAATGCTTCCATTTTATAGACAATCACATCTCCTCTGGAAACGGATTTGTCTTCATAAGCTTGCGGATCAATCAATAAAGGATAAACAGTGTATTCATGATTCCCCCGGTCCATCGCATCATACTTAAAGTTCAGGATTTCCATCGGCGTATCGTATTCCGTAAAAAAAGCAATTTCTGTCTCCGTGCCGAGATCCGTCAGGACAGCAGTTTCCGGCTGGCCGAAATTTGTATTTTGCGGTTCAGGCTCACCTTTATTCAAATTCAGCACTAAAAATACGCTGATAGCTGACAGGAGAAGCACAAAGACGGCGACGTATTTAATGGGGCTCTTTCTTTTAGAAGAAGCTTCTACCTGATTAACATTTTTGATTTCCATTCTTATCTTTTGTTTCAAGGACTCCTTGAACCGGGGATTGCTTCCGATAAACGCATCCATCTCTCGCTTAAGCTTGTTCATCCTGAAACCCCTCCTATTCGCTTGCATCGACTTGGTCTTTCAACAGCTTCTTCGCTCTTCTCAACCTCGTTTTGACTGTGTTCTCCGGGCAGTTCAGCAACCGGCTGATTTCTTTCGTCGCGAATTCCTGGTAATAGTATAGAAGGACGGCTTCCCGGTATTTAATTGGAAGCCCCAATACTTTTCTTGTTAAATTGGCTTGTTCCGCTCGGACTTCCACATTTTCTTCATGAGACTTTCTTCCTGACAGCATCCGTGAATAAAGCCCGCTTATTTTTCCAGCTTCTCAAATGGTCATGGCATTTATTGATGGTTATTTTGGAAAGGTACGTTCTCAGGGAGGATCGCTTATCAAACTGATGGGACTTTTGATAATAAGATAGGAAGACTTCCTGCACAATGTCCTCGGCAGCCTGCCAATCCTTGACGTAAAAATAAGCCAGGCGAATCAATTCTTCGCCGCAGTTGTCCATAATCTTTTCCATCTGCTCATCGCTTATTTCAGATTCGCGTATGTCTCTAGCCACAGTCCCATCCTCCCCTTTTCTTTATACTTCGTAGACGTAAGATTTTTAGGAATAGTTTCATTTTAAAATTCCACTTCACGTATAGTCATTTATAAAAGTAAAAAAGAAGCTTTTTACAAAGTTTCATTCCTTTAATCATGTAAGCATATATTTTATTTTAAAGAATTTGCGTTTCTTTTCCGCTTCTCTTTAAGCCTTCAAAAGCCTCGTATTAATAGCGATGATCACTATACTCCGACTCCTGAAAACAGCACCAATTGCCGGACGGATCACTCCCTCATAGCGTAATGACGCCAACAGAAAAAAATCATAAAAATACAATGCCCCCTTTAAGAGCCGCCCCAAATATGCAGTTTGGCGTTTTTCGTTTAACGGAAGGGCAAACGGGAAGAGGTATTAAAGAAAACTAAAAAATGGAGGTTTTAATATGGCTCATGATCAGCATCAGGAACTCATCCAAATTTTGCACGAGTGCGTTGCGGCGTGCAACCACTGTTTTGACGCTTGCCTGCAGGAGGAAGACGTGAAAATGATGGTTCAGTGCATCCGCTTGGACCGGGAATGTGCAGAGATCTGCGCCTTTTTGGAACAGACAATTTCCAGAAATTCACCGTTTGTAACGGAACTGGCCAGAGTATGCGCTGCAATTTGTGATGCATGCGGCGACGAATGTGCGAAGCACGCAGACCACCACGACCATTGCAAACAGTGTGCGGAGGCTTGCCGCAAATGTGCAGAAGCTTGCCGCAATATCGCGTAGCTCCAATAGGCCCGCTGGAAGAAGTTCTTCCAGCGGGTCTTTTCTATTTTCTCCACGCATCTAAAAATGCCTGAGAACTTAAACTTTATCCCACTTCTCAAATTTTTTTCATAACTTACTATCTTCCTCATAGCGAATCGGATAAACTAAAGATACATGGTAATATATGCCTTTTCTATTTTATTCGCAAATTAGCAATTGATCATTTTTCGTGTTTTTCCATTAGACCGCCACGCTTTATTTACCGAAGGGAGATCTTTAGTTATGAAGTACTTTTCAGAAGAAAAAGGCCAGCATATTCTGGCTTCTACCGCTCTTTTTGACTTGATCAAAGACCCAGTTTTTTTGATGGAGAAAGACGCTGATTCCTTTCGCTATACTTATGTAAATCCATCCGCTTTGGCACTTATGCCAACACAGGATCTTATTGGCAAACGCATCGAAGAAGTGCTGTCGCCGGAGCAAAGCCGCAATGTCATTCACTTCCATCAGAAAGCCCAATCCACAAAGAGATCGATAGAATTTATGGAAGGAATTGAGACGGAACACGGTGAGTTTATCGGCGAGACCGTATTGAATCCGATCATTGCAGAAAACGGGGAATGCCGCTACATACTCGCTGTCATCAGAGATGCTACGGAACGGGAACTAAAAGAACGGGCGCTGCAAAGAACGCAGAGAGAAATTGAAATTGAACGAAAAAGATTGAATTCGCTAATCGAAAACAATGCGAATGCGGTATTTGAGTTTGACCACAATAAAATTTTCATCCGCAGCAATCCGATGGTGACCGAGGCCATTGGCTTCAGCGAAGAAGAACTGCTCGGCAAATCCATTGTCGGCTTGGTGCACGAGTCTTGCCTGGAAAATACGTTATGGCATTTTGACAAAGCGCTGGAAGGCAGTTCCGTTGAATTTGAAACAGCTGTTTACACAAAAACAGAACAGCTGCTGCAATTTTACGTCAACACCATTCCCATTATGATTGATGGAAGCGTAATCGGCGTCTATGCCATTGCTAAAGATATTACCGAACAAAAAGAAATGGAGCGTCTTCTAAGGGAAAGCGAACAACGGTACAAGTCCTTGTTTGACAACCATCCGCACGGCATTTTCACATTTGATCGAAACGGCATTTTAAAAAGCGGGAATGCCGGTGCAGAACAAATTACCGGCTATTTAATGGAAGAAATGCTGGTGCAGTCCTTTAAGCCGATCCTGCTGCAGTCTGAAATGGAAAAAATAAAGCACCATTTCTACAAAACGATTCATAATAAGCAGCCGGAACGTTTCGAAATGGCTTTTCGCCATAAAAACGGCGAGCTGATCGACCTTCAAGCGATGAACATACCGATCATAGTCGATGAGCAATTGGTTGGATTACACGGCATCGTCACCGATGTGACGGAGATGAACCGTGCCCAAAAAGCATTGACTGAAACGAAAGAAGAGCTCGAAGTGTTCTGGAAAAATTCCACGGATCCTATTTTTTATATTGATACAAAAGGCGATATTCTGAAAGTAAACCCGGCATTTGAGGAAATCTTCGGTTTTACGGAAGAAGAAATGGTTTCGGGCAAAGGCACTATTATTCCGCCGCACATGGTCAAAGACCAATTCGAGATTGTCGAAAGAATTCTGAACGGTGAAACGGTAAACTCTCATGACACCATCCGCATGACAAAATCTGGACGGCCGCTCAATATCATCTCTTCTTATACCCCGGTGCGAAATGCAGAGAAAGACATCATTGGAGCCACTATCATTTATAAAAATGTGACGGAACTTAAAAAAGCCGAAAAGGAACTGCAAAAAAGCCAGGAGAAATACAAGATCATAACCGAAAGCACGTTTGACATCATCACCTTGATCAACCTCTCCGGACTGATTGAATACGTCTCGCCCGCCAACGAAAAAATATTGGGATATTCCGACCAAGTTTATATCGGCAGCCCCTTTACGATGAATGTCCATCCGGAAGATGCGTTCGATTTAATGGAAAGTGTGACATCGCTGGTTGACGGCGGAAAGCCGGCCACTATTGAAATTCGTTATTTGCATCAGGACGGCCATTATATCTGGATGGAAGTTTCCCCTACTCCCGTTATTGAAAACGGGCAAGTGAAACGCTTATTCACTATTGCCCGCGATATCACAGAGCGAAAGAGGCTTCAGGATAAGATTGCGAAAATGGCTTTTTACGATCATTTATCCGGCATCCCCAACCGAAGAACGTTTGATGACAAGCTGCAAAAAGCCATTGACCAAGCCAAACGTTCCGGCAAAAAAGTGGCCATCCTCATGCTCGACGGACGCAAATTCAAACAAATCAATGACCGCTTTGGCCACGATGCAGGAGATGCTGTCATCAAGGAAATGGCGAAACGGCTCCAAGCTTGTGTCCGCCCGATTGATACAGCGGCGCGCTTAGGCGGAGATGAAATGGGCGTGGTGATGCCTGAACTGGATTCAGAAGAAGAAGCCGAAAACATGGCACAACGGATTTTAAAGTCCTTTGAAACGCCGCTGGTCTTCAATGGCTTTGAAATCAAAATAGGAGCAGGAATCGGCATTTCCCTTTACCCTGGCCACACGCTAAACGAAAAACAACTGATTAAATATGCGGACATGGCTTTATACGAAGCCAAAAAATCAGAGCAAGACGACTATAAAATTTACAAGTAACGCGCAAGGCTTTTCTTTGGCTGCTTCCTTTTCTATAGTTGCCTAAATTCAGCGGTTGCCGCTTTGATTGCTTCAAAAGCAGTTATCTTACTCTTTTTATAGCCATCTCATAGGAAATTGTGCAATCCTGCAGGTTATTGAAGCCGGCAGAACGGGTATAGCATATCCGAGACGTCAATTACACGGAGGAGGAAATCGCATGGACTCTGCTATTTGGTGGTACATAGCACTCGCAATAGTTGTGGTGGGGCTAATCATTGCAGGAATCGGAGTTTTCTTATTTATAAAAGGAATGAAAGAACCGATGAAAGAAATCAAAGGTTCAGCTGACAATTTAAAAGGGCGCATGGACAAGCTCAAACTGGAAACCTCGAGCCTGTCGCATACGGCAAATGAATTGAAAGAAGACATGCAAGTGAAATCCGAAAAAGTTACGGTGTTCGTGGACGCTGCTAAAGGCACAAAAAATTCAGTGCTCGATTTGAATTCAGCCGTCCGGACGCAGACAGTCAATATCGCGTCACGAGTGGATAACGACAGACAAAGCGTGGCCCAGGCCGATCAGTGGAGCGATACCGTCATCGGTTTACTCAACTTCTGGCAGGACCGCAAGGCTGCTAAAAAGAGCCAATCTGACCATTTGTTGATCCCTATTTCGGGCAAGCGCCCGCAATAACAATAAAACAAGCACATTCAAAAAGGCAGCCCCAGGGCTGCCTTTTTGAATGCGCTGATACGTATATTTTCAGTTAATAAAAATAGAGCTGTGGTCTTGGGAATCAGAGATTTCTTTCCGACTGGCGGAACGCCGAAACAGCTGATTGCAATTCAATTTTTGCTTCGTCGACAAGTTTGCCGATCATTAAGTCGTGCTCTAATTCCGGTCGGTTATACTCAACATTCAATTCGATTTCTGAATCGTAAGGAGAATCGATCGCTGTTATTTTCACTAAACTCGTCAAATCGGTAAAGGTTTCATTATCGTTCCAGCCTTGAATCTCCACTTCCCAAAAAGGAACGCCCTCTTCAGTCAGACCTTGGCCGATGCCGTCATCAAGTTCGATGTATTTCCAAAATTTCATCAGACTACCCGCTTTCAAATGTTGTTGGTCACCTAGTGTCAAAGATAGCACAAACCCCAATATACCATACACCAAATCCAATAGTTGAGTTAATTTTGTCATTCTCCTAACTATTCATCCCGACACGATGAATTTCCTGCTTATAACCCGTTATTGCACCCGGATAAACTCTGTCTCATAGTCCTTGTTCTCGCATCCGGTCAAAATATAATCCGGTTTATCACCTGTTTCTACAGCTTTAAACTCTGCACATATGGTTTCGATGACTTCCCCGGAGCCATACTGATCTTCCCTTGAATCGTAGACGGACTTGATTGCCTGGCCGTCAAATTCAAGGTCCTGGTAGATTGGATCGCCTTCCGTTGTATAGAATATCACTTTTATATGGTCCGGGTTCTGTTGCTGAAAGTTTTGCAAAAAACGCTCCAGGCGATCAAAGTTCTCCCTGTCACCTGAGTTCGCTATTGTAACGGTATCCTCTTCCGGAAAAGAATCATGCTCGTTTTGGCAGCCGGACAGCAACAAACAAGCCAAGAATATGACCCCTGCCTTTTTCATCTTCGATCTTCCTCTCCTCCTATTTTCGCTTGACCTGCTGAAAATAAATTGATAAGCGCGGTTTTATTGATATGATAAAGAAGCAATCACTTTACAGAAAATAGGAGAAATTCATTTATGGGAAAAAGGATATTTTTTGTAATGCTCGCTGTATGCTTTTTGCTGTTTTCTTTGTTTTTCATCTACTCTTTTGCAATGTCCCATGAACCCGTACCCAGCAAAAGACTAGTAGAAAATTCAGTCCGTGACAATGGTCTCCATATTTTTGGACCGGTAGAAGGTGCGTTTTTGCATACACCGAAAAACTACGGCTTTTACAACGATCATCGCTTCTACGTTGTAGAGCAGTCTTTAGGAAACCATGAAGAACTCAGCGGTTGGTATGCGGTTATTGAAACAGGTGAAGCCTTAACTGCAGAAGATGAAGCAGCCCTGCAGCTTTATGCCAAAAAGGAAAATCCGTTGAACGGTTTGGAATACAAATCAAAGCACAAGATGCGTGTTTATCAGAACGGCGAAGTCACTAAAGAAGAATGGCTTTTAAAAGCGGTTTTCTCCTCAGATGAAGACAAGTATTTGTCGTTTGTTCCATTAGCGAATCCGGGAAATTCGGGATTTAATTTGTTTGCGGAAGGGTACAAAAAAATTCTGGATTTCTAGTAGGCGCTCCATTCATTATCTAAAGAAATTTGTATTCGTCCTCATTTAAAATTTGA
Source organism: Planococcus liqunii (assembly GCF_030413595.1). Classification (NCBI taxonomy): domain Bacteria; kingdom Bacillati; phylum Bacillota; class Bacilli; order Caryophanales; family Caryophanaceae; genus Planococcus; species Planococcus liqunii. The sequence goes on from NZ_CP129238.1 coordinate 2,159,454, forward strand.
TAAAGCAGCACTTGCTTTTCTGTAAAGGCGATGAGGTGGCAGGATTCTGAAGGATCGAGCCCTCTTGCTCTTCCCTGCAGCGTGCCTATTAATTGTGGAATATATCCCAAACAACTCCAACTTGCCCAGTTAAAGCCCTGTTTCTTCTAAAACTTCTCTTCTGGCGGCGTAATGAAAATTTTCGCCTAACTCCGCAAAGCCGCCGGGCAGTCCCCATTCGCCTGTATCCGACCGTTGCTGTAAGAGGAGCCGGTTATCTTTATCAAAAACAAAAGCCCCTGCTATAACCATGATTACTTTTTCATGTCCAACCATCGATCTTAGATTTTTAATGTAATCCATATATAGGTCTCCTCCGCCGTTCCTTAATAAGCAGCAATCTTTCCGTTTTCTTTGCATCCGAATCCTTTGTTTCTAATTTCCAGTAAGCCTCAATCTATTATTACCGTCTCTTTAAATTCTTTTTCCAGATATTCGTAAACGATTGTGACGGACGGAATTGTGGTGCTGTCTTTGACCGTTAAGCCGTAAGGTGACGGCAAGTTTTTCGCGTTTCCTTTCGAGGCTGTTCCAGGTTCAATCGCCATCGCATCGTAATTAGCAAAAGTATATCCTCTGTCGTTAAAGGTTTCAGTTATGGCAAAGCCTTCTTGTTCCTGTTGAAGTTGGATTTTGGCTATTTCGGGTTTATCCACGCTATTGACGAGGATATCCCTAATATGGATGTCTTGGAATCCTGCATTACCGATTGTCAGGATTACTACTTTCCCGTCATATCCTGCAAACGAGTACTCTGCTTCGAGTTTCGGCTGAACAAGCACTAGATAAAGTGCCAGTAAAACTAGCATTATGGTGGTTACTATCAGAACCTTTTTCTTTTTCACTGCATTCTCCGCCTTTTCCAGTATCAATACGTGCTAAAGTGAATAGAAAACCGCTAGATCTTTATACCCAATAATTCCTTAATCTTACAATACATATTAATCGTAAAACACACAACTACTAATTGCGGTTCAAAGAAATTCGCTTTGTTCTTTCACATTACTGCAGAACTACAGCCTTTAATTGACTGTACAAAGATTAACTTCTTTTATTTTTGGGAAAAGAATTAGATACAGTTAGAAACTCATAGAAAGAAGAGTGGAATTATGTCTCCTTTGCTCGAAAACAGCCAAACAACCATGAGCTATGCCACCAGTTCAAATCAATTACATGAAAATAAGAAAAGAATCATCGAGACTGGCCTTTACTCGGTCGACCTTCTTACACCTTGTAATCCCGGACACACAGCTTGCCAGGTATTATTGACTGTCCATCCGCCAGCTCAAGCAGCAACGGAACACATACTGCCGGTGCGCATCAATGCTTTATCGACTAAAACAGAAATACTGAAAAAGGTTTCAAAAGCTGTTCAGGACTACTTCGCACAAGGGGAGTAGTTCGATAACTTATTTACTAATAGACAAAATGACGGTTCCCGGGAACCGTCATTTTTTTATTCCTCAAAAAGCTACTTTCTTTTTTAGCCGCTTCAGTCTCTTCGCAACTCTGTCTAGAATCGTTGAGTATTGGACTCTAAAACCAACAAAAAGCGGATGGCATGGGCCATCCGCAGAATGCTATTTCAATTTTTCATCCAGGAAGCTGAAGACTTCTTCCAGGTTCTCTTCTGTAGTAAACGGTTCACCACCATGTACAGCCCCTTCAAACAGGGACAGTTCCACTTGTCCCTCGCCCAAAACAGCTTTCAGGTTTTCAGCGAAATTGACCGATTGCTGAACCGGTACGTTCGGGTCTGCTGTTCCATGCTGGATCAGGAAAGCCGGATCGTTTTCGGTGATGTACGTTTCGGGATTTGCTTTTTTCACTTCATCTATTTTCTCCAAAAGGCTGCGGCCCATGTATTTACTTTCCGGCGAGCCGGAAGCGTTTCGTTCACCCAGCTTCGGTGTAATGCCAGAATCTGCAAATTGCTCATCAATTTTCAGGAAATCGATTTGGCCGTACCAATCGACAACTGCCTGCACCCCCGAAGTGTAGTTGATGTTATCCCTATTTTTCCCTTTTAACTCACCACTGTCTCCGCTTGTGCCAGCAAGTGCTGCCAAATGCCCGCCGGCACTGCCGCCCCAGGCAGCTATTTTGTCAGGATTCAAGTTGTATTCTTCTGCATTTGCTTTCACGTGGCGAATTGCGGCTTTGACATCGCTGATCGCAGCCGGGAAGAAGGCTTCTTGCGACAGACGGTAATTGACCGCTACGACTGCATAACCACGATTGACGCCTTCAAGCATCGGCTCAAGGTCAGTTCCTGTTTTATCTCCTTCCTTGAATCCGCCGCCGTGGATAGCGACAATAACCGGGAACGGCCCTTCTCCTTCATTCGGCAAATAAATATCAAGTTGCTGGGCTTCGGACAGACTTGCATATGGAATATCTAAAAATTGATTTTCAATAGAGGAAGCATCCACTCCATCAGAAGAAGCTTTCTTCCTATCTTTTGCTTGTGCTGTTTCAGACGCTTCCACTGTTCCATCACTTTCCAGCATGGATTCTTCAGAAGTGCTCGTTGAACAGCCGGCCAGTAAAGCAGCGGCGAGGGACATTGAAATAATTGGGTACAATGATTTTTTCACTCAATACAACTCCCTTTTGTTTTGTTTAATCTTTCGATACATTGATCGTAACAAAACAATGTGGCACAAAAATGGCAGAAAAACGATGCAAAACGCACGTTTTCCTGCCATTGGTATAACAATAAAAAGTCATTCAATATGATGCCCGTCTCAAGGTAATGATAAAGGTGGTTCCCGATTCGCCTTTGCTTTCCACTTTAATTTTTTCGCCCAGCTGTTCCATAATTTCATAGGCAATGGAAAGCCCAAGCCCGCTGCCGGAGCTGGTGTGCGACAGATCTTCTTTGTTGAAGCGGCCGAATATATGTGGGAGGATGTCGTTGGAAATGCCCTGCCCGTTATCCGACACCAAAATTTCCGCCTTCCTTCCAGTCGTTTTGGCATCAATCACCACTTTGCCTTGTTCAGGCGTGAATTTAAAAGCATTGTCCAGCAAAATCGTCAAAACCTGAACAATCCGGTCTTTGTTCGAATAGGTTTCCGGAAGGTTTTTTGCCCGCTCGGTAATCTGGAAATGGAGATCGAGTTCATCTGCCAAAATGACAAAAGGTTCGGCAGCTTCTTTGATCACTTCTTTTGTATCCACGACCGACTTGTCAAAAGCCACTTTCTTATGCTGCAGCCGCGACAATTCCAGCAAATCGGCAATGAGTTTCTCCAGGCGCGCACTTTCCCTCAAAATGATGCTGTAGTATTGATCGATTTTTTGTGGATCGGTCACGACATGGTCAGCCAAAGTCTCTGTTAATGCTTTAATTGAAGAAAGAGGCGTTTTCAGTTCATGGCTGATGTTGGCGACATAGTCTTTTCGCATCTGCTCCAGCTCGTTTTTCTCTTTAATGAACACAGTAAGAAAAGCGAGAATGATGATTGTTCCGATTGCCAAAGTCACGAAGAACACCAGGTAAAAACCATCCAGCGCTGCCTGATAGGCACGTGCTTCTTTTAATAAGAAAATGCCGCCAGTCACTTTGCCGTCTTGGACAATCGGCTGGCCAATGATGATGGCCCGTTTCGAATAGCCTGGCACTTCGTGGATTTCAACAGCCATTTTGCCGCTGATGATTTTGGGCAAATAAGATGCCAATTTCTTGTTCACTTTGGCATCATCAGAAGTTGGCACCTTTTCATCAGAGTAAACGCCCATTTCCTTGCCGTGCACATCGAACGCTTTTACCAGGAAATCGTCTGTTCGGCTGATTTTATCCCCTTTCGCCACTTCTTCCCCGATCAAAGTCAGGGGCGGCTGAAGCTCTTCAATTTTAGACTGAATAAAGTAATGCTTGATCGCAAAGGCTCCCAGCAATTGGCCGGAGATAAAGATGGCTAGTATGACAAAAGCAATCCACAGCTTGCTTGAAAATAACCGCTTCATTCGTTCACCTCAAATTTGTAGCCGACGCCGTACACCGATTTAATGGAAAAGTCGGGGGCGGCTTTCGCCACTTTTTGGCGGATGCGCTTGATCATCGTGTCCACAGTCCGTGTATCGCCGGTGTAATCATAGCCCCATACTTTATAGAGCAGCTCTTCCCGGTTAATCACTTTCCCCTTATGGTTGACCAGATATGCCATTACCTCAACCTCTTTTGCCGTCAATTCGATAGCTTGCCCATTGACCTTAACTTCGTAGCCCGATACATCAATGGACAAGTTTCCTGCATTCAAATAGTGTAGATTTTTATTTTTCGGCTGAACCCGCTTCAGGATTGTCTTGATCCGCACCACCACTTCACGCGGAGAAAACGGCTTCGTAATATAATCATCCGCACCGATTTCCAAACCGATGATCCGGTCCATTTCTTCGCTTCTTGCACTCAGCATCAGAATGGGAATGTCGCTCGTTTTACGGATTTCCTTGCAGACTTCGGTTCCAAAAAGGCCCGGCATCATGATATCCAGCACCACTAAATCGAAATGCTGCTCACTTAATAGCTGCAAAGCCAGGTTTCCGTTGTATACCGACACACTCATCATGCCTTCAGCTTCCAAATAAGCATGGAGGCTTTCATGAACTGCTTCATTATCGTCACAGATTAAAACGGTTGTAGGTTGTTCCACTGCGCATACCCCTTTAACCTTTTTGGTTTAGTAATTCTATTATTTTTCACTCCTATGGTTTCACATATCTCGATATAAAGCAATTCCTCTATTATTTCACCTATGCAAAAAAAAATTCGTAAAGGAAAAAATCCCTTTACGAACTTTAAAAATGACTTCAATAACCAACCACCGGAAGGTTTTCATTTACACATCGCGCTTGTTAAAGCTGTAAATGGAAAACAGCACCGCGACTGCGCCGTACAATACCGCATACCCAATCATGATATTGCCCGGCACGGAGATGCTTGTAAACATGCCGCCTTGCGCCATGGAAAGCGGATTGTCCGTCGTATCGAATAAAAAAACGGTCATTTTCCGGTATATCGAATCGATCGGAAACACCAGGCTCATGACAATGCCGATATTTACGAGGCTCGCTTTTTCGATGACTGCCCCGAACTGTTCGATAAAGCCGCCGATGAAAGCCGCACCGTAAAGAATGATTGAGATGATTCCGGCATTCAACGTCGACATCCGTGTGCTCAACAATACGCCGAACGCTACTAAAACAAAGGGCTGGATCACGAATACACTAACTGCTTTGATCAATTGCAGCGCCTGGAAGTCCAGCGACATCCAATCCGCTCCGATTCCTTGATGCAGCAGGATGATGGCAAAGAATAAACTGGCGGCATAGGCAATCAGCAGAAAAGCCAATCCGATGAATTTGCCGAGCACAAATTGGGAGCGGGCAATCGGCCGCATCAGCCACGTATCGATTTGGTGGCTGGCCACTTCTCCTGAAATCGAGCTGACGCTGGACATGATGGCCAGAAGCGCTGTAATGAATGATGAAAAATAGAGGCCGACTCCGAGCAGCTGCGACGAGATAAACTGCTGCATGAGAAACACTTCTGTTCCTTGGCCGCTATTTCCCACTTCTTCGGCGCCTTCCTGGCCGGCAAAATAAATGGCTATTCCGTAAAGCGCCAGAAAGATGAGCGTCATGACGACGGTTATCAAAAAAATTCGTTTTGTTACCATTTCCTGAATCGTCAGTTTAGCGATGGTCCACATAGGCGCTCTCCTTTTTGTGACTCACCCAGTGCATGAACACGTCCTCCAGGTGCGGAATGATCGGTTTCGCTTCAAAGACATTCACCTTTTGGGCAGACAAATAATGAAGGATTTTGGGAATATCCCGCTCCTGCTCAAGCTGGAACAGCCACCGCGTCCGCCCTCCCTGTTCGCTGCCTTTTTGGTAATTCACCACAAAGGCCGGGAAAGGTGCAGCCAGTGCCCCTTCGGTCACCACTTCCACTTGGGCTTCGATTGTCATGAGCTCCCGCCACGGTCCTTGTACAATCATTTCCCCTTCATGGACAATTGACACATGGTCGCAGACGGATTCGACTTCCTGCAGCAGATGGCTATTCAGAAAAACGGTCTTCCCCTGGTCCCGCAAGTACACCATCAGATCCCGGACATCTTTTCGTCCGATGGGATCTAGAGCTGACGTCGGTTCATCCAGGAAAATCACTTTCGGGTCATTTAAGATGGCACAGGCCAGGCCAATCCGCTGGCTCATCCCTTTTGAAAATCCACTGATGCGCCCTTTTTCCTTCCCGGCCATGCCAACAAGCTCTATCACTTCCTGTATGCGTTTGTTCCGGTTTCGGACCGGTATTTTGCACAGTTCGGCATGGGCGTCGAGCAGCTGTTTGCCGGTCAACCAGTCGGGATAGCGGAACAGCTCCGGCAAATAGCCGACTTGTTCCCGCGATTTCACCGTGCCGATCGGTTCGCCGAGTATAAAGCCTTCACCGCTTGTCGGCTGCATCAAGCCAAGCAGCGTCCGGACGAACGTGCTTTTCCCTGAACCGTTCGGCCCTAAAAATCCGTAGACAATGCCTTCCCCGATCGACAAAGTCACATCCTTGATGCCGCCTTTGCCATCATAAGTTTTCGTCAATGAATTCGTCTGGATGACGTCCATCCTCTTCCCCCTCTGTCGCAAGAAAAGCCCAGAGCTTGATGAAGCCACTCTGAACTTTTCTCTCTTATTCATTCACTTGTTCACTTAAATCTATCAGTTCTTCAGCGCTTACACTGCCTTCAGCAAAGATGGTATGAATCTCGCCATTTGCCTGCCAAACGATATAGGAATGCTCGTCGCTTTCAACAGCAAATCCTTCCCCATCGCCTACTTTAACTTCCGTCATTTCCGATCCTTCTGTTTGGGCATACGGAATCGGCAAAGTCGATTCGATATTGTCGATGCCGGCAATCTGCGTCTTCACGTTTTCAGGCAAAAACGGAAGCGACAGCAGCGTCGTTCTCAGCTGCTCGATCGATACGCCTTCCGGCACCGTGATCTCGGGTGACTGGGTGTGCATATACGACACGTATTGGCCGTTCATTGAGTAATCGGTGTGAACGGCTTCAGAAGTTGCGACCGAGAACGGCTTGCCGTCGAGCAAGGCGTCAAATTGCTGGTCAGATCCTAATTGGCTTAGCATCTGATTCGCTTTTTCGACATTCAGCGTAAAGGTGATTGTCGAAGCGGGCATCACGTTCACCCCTTCCACTTCAAATTCTCCTAATGCCGGTACCGCGTGGCCGGCTGCTTCAGCCGCTTGTTTAGACTCAAAGTAGGCGGCTTCAGCGGCGGATTTTGACATTTCCAGCTGCCCGATGTCCTTCAAGTCGAGCGTCCCTTCTTTGTTTTCACTGACCCACGACTCGATTTCCTGAAGATCATTTTGCGTCAGCGTTACGATTTCAAAATCGTTCACGCGGAACAGCGACAAAAACTGGTTCGCTTCTACCCGGACTTGCGGGTGGGCAAGTGTGCTGAACAACGCGGCTGCAATCGCTCCTGAAACAAGCAAACGTTTGGTTTTCGATTTCAAGGTACTCCATCCCTTCCTGTTTTTCATCTCTTGAACGGCAGCCGTCTTCCGGCTTCCGCCGTGCTGCAGGTTTTCTTCGAACTGTGCCCAGGCCACTTCCAGATCAAGCGGAACTTCGTTCGCTTCTAAATTTTTTTCAAAAAAAGAATTCAGCTGCTGCAATTCGAGAATGTTTCTGCGGCATGCTTGGCAGTTTTCCAAATGCTTCATGATTTGCTTTTTTTCTTCGCGGCTGACTTCTCCGTCCAAATAAGCCTGCAGCCTTCCCACATCCCGGCATGTCATTGGTCGTCGCCCCTTTCTTCCGCATAAAAATCCCGAAACCGCTTTTTTGCCCGCGCTAATAAGGTGCCGATGGATAGTTTTTCAAGTCCATTGCTTTGGGCTATTTCTTCGTAGCTGTATCCTGAGTACTTCATAATCAGGATGTCACGATCCCGCTCGGATAACTTCATCAAAACCTTTTGGACTTCCTGGATATCTTCGAGCGCCATGTAGCGGTCTTCAACAGACCCGATTGCATTTTTTCCAAACCGCTTTTGCTTTTCTTCCCGTGCATGATGGCGCTTTTCGGTCCGTATATGGTTATAGGCGGTGGTAACAGCCACTTTTGTCAGCCATCCCTGGATATTTTCAATCGCTTTCCGGTCCGCATGGTACAGCTTCATAAAAACTTCCTGGGCAATATCTTCCGCCAAGGCCTGTTCTTTCACAATGATCAGAGCTTTCCGGACGACCAGAGAATAATGCTGCTTGAATAACTCCTGGAACGATTCTTCGCCTGACGAATTGCTTCGGCTGTCGGACAAATTCGCCTTCACCTCCATCATTGATGCCTCCTTCCAGAAAAGCCCCTACCTTAATGACACCATATTACTGAATTTTGTGACATTTAACGAGATATTTATTTTATTTTTCCTCAAAAAAGAAACAGAAAGGGGGATGATTTAGAACTCGCTAACTTTTACATTGAATTTATCACATTGTTTATTGATTTACAATAAATATTTATTCCTTCTTAATTTAATTTCAATCGGTTAGAATATATTTTATTCCCTGCAGGAGATTGGTCTTTGTTTACAGAAATACGTCGATGAAGCTTTTATGACAGGGGGAATTTAACATGACATTGGCGTATAAACACATATTGGTGGCTGTTGACGGATCGGATGAAGCGGAATGGGCGTTCAAGAAAGCAACCGGCATTGCCAAGCGCAACGCAGCTGCCCTGAATCTGATTTATGTAGTGGATACCCGTTCGTTTACAGGCGTCAAATTGCACGAACCGGATATTGAAGAACAAGCTTATGATTATGGAAAAGAACTGCTCGACAGCTACAAGCAAGAAGCTCAGGCGACAGGTGTTTCAGAAGTCAATACCTTTCTCACTCCCGGTTCCCCCAAAAAAGTAATTTCACGCGATACTGCCAAAAAGGTCGAGGCGGATCTCATCGTCTGCGGTGCTACAGGCATGAATGCTTTTGAGCGTTACTTAATGGGCAGCGTATCACTGCATATTGTCCGAAACAGTTCCTGCGATGTATTGGTGGTCCGCAGACCGGAAACAGAATAATTCAAAGCGCAAAACGGAATGCCTCGATTAACCAGGCATTCCGTTTTTTAGTTTATTCACTGGTTGGAGTCGTTTTGCAACTGCTTAACTCTGCATGCGGACTTTTACTTTTTACTGTATTCAGGGAATTCCAGGTGAGTCTCTTTGAAATACGGCATCTATTTCTTGGCGGTCGTAGTCCAGAATCCAGCTATTATACTGTTCATACAAAAAGCGAATGTTTTCCTGGTCTGCCGCCAGAACATCGCAACCCCGGTCATCGTATAAATGAAAGATTAGTTTCTTAGACAGATTTATGAAATAAACTTCAATCCCGCTTTCTGGATTATTCTTTAAAATTGTCGTCGGGTGATTAAAATCTTCATAACAGATGGCCTGAAGCAGTTGGACAAAGCGCAGATCGGTTTTCTGGCATTTCAGACTAAAGCGGTGGACGGCCATCGCATCCTCTTCATCAAGGTCCTCTTCTAAATACTCTCCATATGAAAAAGTTTCTAGCTGCAGTTGATACAAATTTCGTTTATCTTTTACATATTTCCGGTATAGATTGAGCGGTTTCTGTTGAAGAATGGAACTTGTTGGCCTGGCGACAATGTCAGTCACCAGCAAGAGTTCGTCTTTGTCATCAAATACTTCATTAAACAAAGTTATTGCCCGGTGATGTGCCTGGACCAAACAGTTTGGATCATGAGCAGAAAGAGCAGGGTCTGAAATCTCGAAACGAATGCCCGGATTCCAGGAATAGAATAAGGCTGGGCTCAAGATTAACCCGTCGAAATAGCTATCTAAAAAGTCCTGTAACGGATATTTCATCGAAGACCTCCAAATAGCTTCAGTTTAAAATCAGTTTTCATCTCTATAAAGCTTGGCTTTTAGCAGGATGCATGGCTTTAAGTGAAATCAGCAGTCCAATAAGAAGAACTGGTTCTGCATTAAAGGAAATTAAAATTTCCTTCTGCGCTTGGGCAAGTGTTTCTTTTTCTTATACGATATATAGGGCTCCTGCTCCACACACTCAAAATATTCGAGCGGGAAATTCTGCGTCACAGAAGTATGGATTTGACTGCCTTCCTCGTAAGTGACTTCTCCAATTTTTATATCACATTTAGCTGTGAGTTTATACAATTTGTTGGCCAATCCGGGGCCTCCTTTATCCAGCAAAAAATGAAAGCCGTTAAGAGTCATTCGACAATTAGTTTCTACCTATGAGAAAGTTTAATTTACCATTCTCTTTCTATGCAAAAGCTGTCAATTCTCCTTACACAACACCATATCATATTTAACATCTCTCTTTTGCCGTTCCCTCTTATCGCCTAAACAGTTTCTGAAACAGGAAAACCAATCCAATAATGGCTATAGCGGTAATAATGTACCCTGGAACACCGATTGAACTTATCATAATAATTCCCCCTTTCTTTATTAACTGCAAGTTTATAGTGATTCAACCTTGTTTCTTTTTTCATTGCCTAAAGACCTGAAAAATCAGTTTCCTCGCTCGGCCAAACGTAAAAAATAGAAGAAATCCCATCATTTACAGCTTGATCAAAACATTCCAGTGATTCCTGAAGTTCAGGATCCTTTAAGTACCGCTCCCGGTTCACAATGAACTGATCTTCCACTTTTTGCACTTTCCATCCTTCGCTCTGAATGTAATCATTCGCTTCTGTCAAAGCGGATTCCATACTCGCAGAATTTACCCAGCAGTTTATAAAGGCGCCTGCAATCTCTTTTTCTTCTTTATTCTCGGGAAGCGGAACTGCTTCCAGCATCAAGTAATAAATTGCCACCTTTTTTCTCCTCCTTTCTTTCATCGCTCCACAATCACCTCCATTGGCAGGGTGTATGAGAAATCGGATGGTGTATCGACAGGGACAACAATCACCTGGTCGCCTACTTCCAACTCTTCAAAGGAACTTACGTCTCCGCTGAAAGTCATTAGATCGATCAATTGCATTTCTTCTACCACTACTTCAGAATTTCCGGATGACAGCTCCAACATAAAACTTGAATCTTTCTTTTCTACTACGGTTCCTTCGTAGTTTCCGCAGGCTGCTAAAAGAAAGAGTAAAAAGATCAGAACGCTGAGCAGTCTTTTCACTTTTCAAACCTTCCATCCATAAAGTTTATCCCATCGCACGATTCTAGTACTCATAAGGTAATTGCATTACAAATTCCCTTTAAAAGTGTAAAATAGCTTTTTCGACAATATCGGCGTCTTGTGCATTTGGCTAAAATAGCACCGCCTTCAACATTTTTTATTTCAAGTATTGGAAGTGAGTGAACTGTGGAAAATTTAAAGCAACAAAGTGAAAAAATGCACATCAAGAAAAATGAAACACTTTATATCAGCACTGTTTTGACGATCATCGCATCGTTTCTAATGGGATTTTTAGACGCTTATACATTCTTGCAGCAAGATGAAGTCTTTGCGAGTGCACAGACCGGCAATCTCGTCAGCTTAAGTTCAAAGCTCTTTTCAGGGGAATGGAAAGAAACCATGAGCCATGTTTGGGCATTTGGAGGATTTCTGATTGGTGCATTTGCCGGTGAAGCAGTCATGGACCGTTATCAAGATAAAGGCGTGAAAAGATACCGTTATTATTTATTGATCCAAACGGTTTTGCTGCTCGTACTTGCACTATTTCAGGATCAGTTTACCGGGGCACTTATGATCTTTTTACTTGGTACGCTTGCGGGATATGAACTGACCATCTTCCGTAAATTCCGGGGCACAGTGGTCAATAATGGAATCATGACTGGCAATACAAAAAACCTGATGAGCCATTTATATCAACTTGTTTTCAAAAATGATTCGAAAGCAAAAGACCATTTGGCCAATTTGGCAGCGACCGTCCTGATTTTCATGTTGGGTGCAGGAGCAGGTACACTTACCATCCGGTATAATGCCAGTTATAATCTTTGGGCTGCTTTTGCCATTTCGTTTCTTGCATTTGCATGGGCAACGGTTCGTCCATTGCGTGATTCATAAAAGGTAAAATTATATAATTTAGCAACTTGCTTATAAGCTTCACTCAAATTAACGTACCATATTTTTACATAAATTCCTATAACAATTTATCTTCTCTAATCTACTATGCTGAAATAGTGGATTTACAAAACTTATTCCGATTGCAATATTATAGCTAGACAGCTAAAATGAATTTCGGCTATCGCTTGGATCAACAATTTTCCACAAAAAAACCTTTCTTTGCCGAAGCGAAGAAAGGTTTTTTGCGTTCTTATTTTTTTATCATTTTTTCTTTTTCAGCGTCTTCGTCCACTTTGGAATCTTCTGTTGCATCGTCCATGAGGCCTTTTGTTGAGTTTTTAAATTCTCTCAAAGTTTGTCCTGCAGCACGACCCAACTCCGGTAATTTCGCTGGTCCAAAAAAGATTAATGCAATGATGAGGATTAAAATTAATCCTGGTACACCTATGTTTGGCATAGAGTTCGCCTCCCGTCAATTAGTAATACTATTCCTTTTCAGCCATTTCTGCAAGTCATTCGTAAATTGTATCGCAACTTACTTTTGAGCAGTGGCTCGTCATGAAAATAAGACCGGACCTCCATTAGAAAAACGTCAAAAGATTTGTTTTTTCCTCATGCGGCTGTTTTTAATTTGCTTTAAACAGGCGGCGTTTATTTTGGTTCCACGTGAACATGCGCTTCAATCACTCCGTGGCGTTTCATCAGGAGATCCTCCACTTCGTTCGAAATATCGTGCGCTGCCGCTATTCCTAATTTAGAATTGACCAATATAACCACATCCACTACAGGGTTATTGCCATATTTTCGTGCCCGAATGTTTTTGACCCCTTTTACCCCGGCTACCGTATAAACTGCTTGCTCATATGTTTTTAGTTTTTCTTCGTCAAAGCCGTCTGTCAAATCATGGGAAGCTTCTCTAAAGATGTCCCACCCGGTTTTGCAAATTAGAAAACCAACGACTAATGCCGCTGCAGGATCCAGCCAAGGCAAGCCAAACTGAGAACCGAAGATGCCAATTGCTGCCCCAACGCTGACCCAAGCATCTGATCGATTGTCTTTCGCTGCAGCCATAAGCGACTGGCTCTGAATTCTTAATGCCAATTTTTTGTTATATCTATATACCATGTAAATAACAACAGCACACAACAATCCAGTCCAAGCCGCAATGGGATCAGGTGCTTCCGGCTGCCGGAGAAAAGCAGAAACAGCAGCTCCATAAAGAACCTGGAGGCCAACTGCGATCATCACAAAAGCCGCCACCAAAGAAGCCACCGGTTCTGCTTTCCAATGTCCGTAATGATGATTTTCATCAGGCGGGCGCCGCGATATCTTCAAGCCAATTAGAACTGCTAAGGAAGCCACTATATCAGTGGTGTTATTAAATCCGTCCGCTTGCAATGCTTCCGAACCGGTCAAATGCCCGACCAGCAATTTAACTGCCGACAAAAAAAGATAAGCAACGATGCTGAGGTATGCTCCCCGTTCGCCGCGTTTTAAATCCTGGTATTTCCGTTCCATGCTGTTCCCTCCAAAAGACGTCCTCGAACAGCATAACAGAGGGATATTGAGTGGGTCTACAGCAATCTTCTTTCCTCAATCAACCAAAATAGCTCTACTAAAATAATGTTTCTCTTAGGAAACAGACGGAAAAATCCAACTTTCGTTTTTTATAAAAGGATGCGTATTGAAAACTACTTGCTTCTTAAAGATAAATCCGGAAGATTGTCTATTCTTTACCGGCTTCAATTTGCTTGATCGCTTTAGCAGGCACACCCCCTGCAATGGTGTTCGACGGAACATTCCGTGTAACGACTGCACCAGCCGCAATAACAGCTCCGTCTCCGATGTTGATACCTGGAACCACTGTGACGTTTGCGCCGATCCAGACATCTTTGCCGATGGTAATAGGAGCAGGGTGCATCGTGCTGCGCTTTCGAGGGTCCATGTCATGATTCAACGTCGCTAACACGGCGTTATGCCCGATAAGCGATCCATCGCCTATCGTAATGCCTCCCTGATCCTGAAAGCGGCAGCCTGAATTGATAAAGACATTCTTGCCGATACGGATGTTTTTGCCGCAGTCCGTGTAAAAAGGCGGGAACAAGGCAAAAGTAGGATCTAGCGGTTTGCCGGTCAACCGGGAAAATAATTCCTGGACTTCTTCAGGCGTATGGTATTTCCCATTCAATTCCACCGTTATTTTCAAGGCTTCCTGCGCCAGATTATGCATCATTTGGTGCATCTCCGAACCGCCCTCAATTGCTTTCCCACTGTTTAGATGTGCTAAAAAGTCGTTGGTATCCATAGGAATCCTCCTTGTTTTATTAATCAAAAAAACCAAATAGAAAACTCCCGTCATTAGGTTATGAAGAGGAATTCTATTTGGCCGTTGCAGTGAATGGAATGTATTGTTGCCAATCGGTTATTGAAGATTAAGCATTCATAGCAAAGCTCAGCTTATTTCAACGCCAGGAATGGCTGGTTTACATCGTGCTGATATCGATGACAAAGCGGTATTTTACATCTGAAGCCAATACACGTTCATAAGCTTCGTCAATCCGGTCCGCCGATATCACTTCAATTTTCGGAGCAATATTATGTTTTGCACAGAAATCCAGCATTTCCTGCGTCTCACGGATGCCGCCAATCATGGAACCTGCGAATGAACGGCGATGGCCAATTAGGGAAAACACATTTACTGCGAGCGGTTCTGCAGGCGCACCGACGTTTACTAATGTACCGTCCAGCGTCAACAAAGAGAAATACGCATCCATGTCGATCTTGGCGCTTACCGTATTGATGATCAAGTCGAACGTGCCGGCAAGTTTCGAGAAAGTTTCAGAATCGCTCGTGGCATAATAGTCTTTCGCGCCAAACTGCATGCCGTCTTCTTTTTTGCTCAAGGTCTGCGACAAAACTGTCACATCTGCCCCCATTGCACTTGCGATTTTGACAGCCATATGGCCGAGTCCTCCCATACCGACGATCGCCACTTTTTTGCCTGGCCCGGCTCCCCAATGGTTCAACGGTGAATACGTCGTGATGCCAGCACAAAGCAAAGGTGCAGCCGCGTCCAATTCAATGTTGTCAGGAATCCGGACAACGAAATCTTCCGTGACCACGATATGCGTCGCATAACCGCCCTGGGTTGGTTCGCCGTATTTATCCACGCCCGCATACGTCGGGACGTTGCCTTTTAGGCAGTACTGTTCTTCACCTTTTTGGCAGTTCTTGCATTCGCCGCATGAGTCCACCATGCAGCCAACCCCTACCCGGTCGCCGACTTTGTACGTAGAAACATTCGATCCAACTTCCGTAACAATCCCGGCAATCTCGTGTCCCGGAACCAATGGATAATTCACAGGCCCCCATTCGCCGTGAGCCGTATGGATATCGGAATGGCAGATCCCTGAAAATTTGATTTCAATCAGAACATCATTGATATCCAAGTCGCGGCGCTGAATTTCTGTTTCATAAAAAGATTTGTCCGGCCCATCGACCGCTCTTGCTTTAGCTGTAACCATATCGAAAACCTCCAGTTTTTTTAAGAACGCTGTTGCAGGCATCCACGAGGAATTAATTGCAGATTCACTCCTAACGCTTTCTACCCTGCTCCGTCCTCTTGAAAACCCATGATAAACCTTAGAGTTAACTCTAGGTCAAGCGATAAACTGCGCGAACCTCACACCGCATTGATTTTGACTTCCGGCGCCATACGTGATAAAGTCTTTCCAAATTCCAGCTTTCATTCAAGGTGGAAGTTGAATGGAGGAACGAACGATGAAAACATATTCGATAGGTGAAGTTGCGAAAGAGTTGAATTTAACGGTCTACACGATCCGTTACTACGATAAGGAAGGGCTAATCCCGTTTGTTGAGCGTTCAGAAAGCGGCATCCGTCTGTTTAAAGAAAGTGATATTGCCGCATTGAATGTCATAGAATGCCTGAAAGCAAGCGGCATGCCGATAAAGGAAATCAAAAATTTCATCGACTGGTGTTCGGAGGGGGATGCTACGCTGCAGCAGCGCTATGACATGTTCATGGAGCGAAAAGCGACGGTAGAAGCCCAGATGGCCGAACTAAGAAAGACGATGGAAGTCATTGAACACAAATGTATGTACTACCAAACGGCGTTGGAAGCCGGCACTGAAGACATCCATAAGCAGAAAAATATCGCTGCTTCCATCCCTGCCAGCCGGTAATCAAAAGGAAAACGGCTATCTATTATTCTTTTGGCCATATAGCCACAAGTTTCTTATTTGATGCAGTGTGAGTTACAAATATCTATTATTTATCAATGCCCAACTGGTTGATCCGTCTAATTTTATTCGCAAAAATGAGCCTTTCCACTCGGGAAGGCTCATTTCTATATCTATGTAGGGTCTATCCTTCAAAGCTTGGCATCAACTAATGCCTCTGCCTCTTCACCGCAACAATTCAACATTTCCCATTGGATTTTCTAGCGTCCGGAGCAACAACCCGATCACTACTGGAAAAAGTGCCAGGTAGTCCTGAAGTGGAAAAAGATTAAAGCAGGTCTGCGGCCATTCCGTTAACTGTTGCTGCAAGTGCATACCATAATACAGCACTAGCCCAATGGCGATCGTCCAAATAAGCATCATGCCAGTTATAGGGTAAGAAGATAAAACTATTTCATTTATTTGGAAATAAAATGAGAAAACCACTTTTTGTCTCAACGAACGGATATTAAAAATAGGAGTTATTTCGAAGTATAAACCTTATCTATTTGCGCCTTAGTGAGGCTGGTATTTATGGGAATTTATGGTATTATTCAGATAATTAAATAACACAAGCTTTGCGAACGGTTTTTAATTGATTTATTACTCAATTTGCGGAAAGGAGCGGATGGATGATGTGGATTTTTTTCATTCCGATAACATTTCTTTTGTCTTTTGGACTATTGATTGAATGGAAGCGAAAAAGAAGAAATGATGATGCCTATAAAACAAGCAACCCCCACACCAGACCTGGAGAAAGCACTAATTACAAAATGGGGGACAACAACTACACCAGCGGAGGTGAGTAAGAATTAACTAGTGTGCACTTTGGCGACTCAAGAGAAATGCTTCTAATTAACACTTCTTTTTCAAGCTGGAATGCTGTCCATTTCATTGCATTGTTAAAAGTATGTTTAAAAAGAACTGGACTGAGCGGCAATCACTTTTAAAGTGCTGCCGCTCAGTCCAGTTCTTTCATTAAATCATTTAAGTTCTTCCACTACTAAATCCTCTAGCTGTCTAACTTGCCGGGATGCCAGCATCTTCAACTCTTCTGACAGGAACAAGAGCCTTTTCATTATTTCTTCTTTATTGCCATAACGAATCATCGTTTCTTCTGTTAAGTTCTCCGCTAACAGCTGGCGATGGATGTTTGCAATTTCAAGCAGTTGCAGCAATTGTTCTCCTTTGACTTCTGCAGCAACCTTTTGATCCCCTGCACTGTATCCTTCCATAAATCCTTTTGCCATCATTTTTAACTGCCGGTCACAAGCGGCAAACCGGTGCTTTTTATAACGCTCCGTTTGCGCCAAAGCGATAAAGTAAGTTTCATAGAGATTCATGAAATTTCCGGCCATCCCTCTCGGGTAATAGATGCTTGGGTAAGGATCTATTAAACACACACGATTGCCGTTCATCAAAATATTTTCAGGAGATGTATCCTGATTTACCAAAAGCGGCTTTGAAAATGATTTTTTTCTTAGGTCAACAGCCAGTTGAATCGTTTGAAAGAGAACTTTGTCTTCGAATTCCGAATAAGCTGCGCATAGGGCTTGATAATCTGCTAAATGCTCTGCACTTTCTTCATCAAGAAACTTCCTTGCGTCTCCGCTTATGCTGCCTCGCAATCCCTTTTCTTCTGACCAGGTTAAATAGCCGAAACCGTCCAAACCGTGCGGAACTTCTTCTGTCTTCCGATGAATCTCTCCTATTTCTTTCCCTATCTGAAAAGCGGTTGCTTCTGTCGTACTATGTAAATCAATTTGTTCCCCACCATAAGTTTCCAGCGTATATGCCAGTTCCGCTGAAACATGGAATTTGAAGAATTCAGGAGCTGCTCCTCCCACTGCTTTATTGACGGATCGATAGTACAGTTCCGTTCCTCCGTACTCAGCTTTTAATGCTTCTTCGTTGAAAGGAACCGGTTTGCCATAAGCTATATCTTTTGGAATCCGAAGGACCAATTTATTACTGCCTTTCTTTACTTTCCAGGCATAGTGCCAGGCCCCTTCACCAAGAAATTCAATTACTTCAACATCCGCATGCATTGTTGCGGCTTTTAATTTTGACTTTTCCATCCGTGCACCTTCAATCCGCTTAAAATTTTTTCTTCAAAGCAGTTAATCCCCCATTTGCTTTTTCGAATCAGTAAAATCAGTTCTCGCGTTCTTAACTTACGCACTAATTTCTATAAAGTTTCACTTTTCTTTTTTCTTTAAAATAGACAGCTTTGCAAATTTCTCGGCTGGGCTTTTAGCCGCCACTTTTCACGACTGATGTTGGTGTAAGTTGCAATGGTTTTTCTAGCTTCATCTGGGTATTTTAATGCTTGTAAAATTTCGTTGAATGCGAAAAGATAATAGGACATGTGTCCTTTTAATCTCCTTTTATTCCCTGTACATTAAAAATACAGAAAGGTGTGGGAATTTTATGAAAGGGATATTTTTTGCGCTGGCTGGCGGCTTTTTTCTGACTTTGCAGAGCGTGGCGAATGCAGAGATCAGCAGCCATATCGGCACTTGGCAAGCGGCGGCCATGACTCAGTTGACGGGATTTTTGTTCGCCCTTCTTATTGTCGTCCTGCTCAGAGACCGGACTTACCGGCAACTTAACCAGGTATCGCCTCTTTATGGATCTGGCGGCATGTTGGCAGCCATTGTACTGTTCTGCAATATGACGGCTGTCCATATTATGGGCGTTACGCTGACAATCGGCGTGTTTTTGATTGCCCAGCTCGTCATGGCTCTTGCCATCGACGGCAAAGGCTGGTTTGATATGTCCAAAAAGAAAATTAGCTGGACACAAGTCATTGGCGTCTTGTTGATGATTACAGGTGTTATTGTCTTGAAATGGTGAGGAGGAAAACAATGGACCCGCGTGTAACGGATTATTTAAAGCAGTATCAACTCACGGATTTGTTACCGCATGAGTTAAAGCAAGAAATGACTCTTGCTACTTTCAAAAACGGTGAACGCCTGTTTTCTCAAGACGATGAAGCGCATGTACTTTATTTTCTTGTCAAAGGAAAACTGAAAATTTCCATGTTGTCCCCTGAAGGAAAGCGATTGATTCTGGCCTTCAGGACGCCCTTTGATATTGTAGGAGACATTGAATATGTGCGGGACTGCCATTTCATCAATACCGTAGAAGCCGTTACGGATATTGAAGTGATTGGAATTTCGCATGGCAGCTTGCGAAAACAATTGAATGAAAATGCTGCATGGCTGCAATTTTTGCTTCGGACGATCACTCAAAAATTCGAAAGCAAATCCAGAGCGATGAACTTCAACTTGCTTTATACCGTTGATGTCCGAGTCGCGAGCTACCTTCTTTCCATGACGCCCACGCAACCGGTTTTGAATTCCACATCACTCGTCGATATGGCTGATTTGATCGGCACCAGCTACCGCCATTTAAACCGGGTGCTGCGGCAGTTTGAAGAAGCGGGCTGGCTTGTGAAAAAGCGAGGAAAAATTACGCTGCTCGATCGAAAGGCATTGTTGGCGCAAGCCGGTCAGAATATATACGAATAGGAGGAAAGCAAATGATTAGCGGCATCTTGCTGGCACTTATCGGCGGCGGATTTGTCAGCCTCCAGAATACATTTAATGCAAACGTCAAAAAACGGGTGAGCGTCTGGACGACTACTGCACTTGTGCTGTTTCTTGGATTTGCTGCATCGTTTGTGGCAGGTGTAGTTTCAGAAGGAAGCGGATTGTTCAGCTTCCAGGCAGAACCGTGGTTCTGGTTCAGCGGAATCGTCGGAGTCGGAGTGGTGGCTTGCGTCACCCAAGGCGTGCAGATTCTCGGACCAAGCCACGCCATTTCACTCGTCATGGTCTCTCAGATTTTCTTCGGTTTGGTATGGGATGGGCTTGGCTGGTTCGGGCTCGAACAAATCCCGTTCACTTGGCAATCGCTTCTTGGCGTCCTGCTGATCAGCGGTGGTGTGCTCCTGTTCCAATTAGGACCGAAGCTGGAACAAAAACGTTCGCTAAATCCAAAAGCATGGCCAATTAAGCCAAACAACTGAAGGTAAAAAATACGAAACCCGGCATCTCTGTCCTCACAGGTTTGCCGGATTTCTTTTGCGGAAAATTTGATTGTTTAGAGCTAAATGAAAAGAATTAAAGTTGGCTCCTTATTCCACTCATTGAAAAAGGCTGTTTGAACCTTGGTTTCCCAGGTTCAAACAGCCTTTTTTTAGTTCCTACATTTTTTAAGTGTTAGTGAAAAATTAGTTTTTCGCCAAATCTTTAGAAGCTTTGTGTAAAGCAAAAACTTTTTTGAAGTTCACTTTCTCTCCTTCTTTCAAACGCTTCTTGTATTCAGCTGTTGCTGTGAAAAGAACGTCTGTAGAAGAGTTAAGCGATGTTTCAAAAGAATCCTGCAATACGCCGATGATAAATCCTACACCGACTACCTGCATCGCTACATCATTTGGAATCCCAAACAAGCTGCACGCAAGCGGGATCAACAGAAGCGAACCGCCGGCAACACCAGATGCGCCGCATGCACAAACTGCAGCAAGCACACTCAGGATGATAGCTGTCGGGATATCCACTTGAATGCCAAGCGTATTCACCGCAGCAAGCGTCAAAACGGAAATGGTTACGGCTGCACCGGCCATATTGACCGTTGCACCAAGCGGAATAGAGACCGAATACGTGTCCGGGTCCAAGCCCAGTTTTTCACATAGGGTCATGTTTACCGGGATGTTTGCTGCTGAACTGCGAGTAAAGAACGCCGTAATTCCGCTTTCTCTAATACATTTAAATACCAATGGATAAGGGTTTTGGCGGATGTTGATAAACACAATGATTGGATTGATGACTAGTGCAACAAACACCATACACCCGATTAAAAGGGCAAGCAGTTTTCCGTAGCCAAGCAGCGACTCCAATCCGTTTGTCGTAATCGACTCAATAACTAGGCCCATGATGCCAAGCGGCGCCAATTTAATGACCCATCCTACCAATTTGGCCACTGCATC
The DNA here is from genome assembly GCF_030413595.1 of Planococcus liqunii. Lineage (NCBI taxonomy): Bacteria > Bacillati > Bacillota > Bacilli > Caryophanales > Caryophanaceae > Planococcus > Planococcus liqunii. The sequence goes on from NZ_CP129238.1 coordinate 2,180,839, forward strand.
TGAGAAATTCGTGATCAAAGTTTTCGTAGAATCCGCGGCATTTCTAAGCGCCAATCCAAGAACAATCGCCCAAGCCAAGATGCCGATGTAGTTGGCATTGATCAGGGCGTTGACCGGATTATCGACAACATTCAAGACCAATGTTTTGATGACTTCAATTGCATTTCCTGGAGGCGCTAAATCCTTCGCTCCTTCAGTTAAAGCAATACTGACCGGAAAAATGAAGCTGGCAATAACTGCAATCAAACCTGCTAAAAATGTTCCAAGAAGATAAAGGAAGATGATTGATTTCATATTGGTTTGCTGGCCTTTTTTATGCTGTGCGATTGATGCCATGACCAAAAACAACACCAATACAGGAGCGATTGCTTTTAATGCACCGACAAACAAGGCGCCGAAAATAGTTAATGATTTTGCTGCTTCCGGAATCAAAAGAGCCAAAGCCACCCCAACAACCAAGCCGATCATGATTTGCTTTACAAGACTGATTCGATTCCACGTGCTTAATAATTTCATTAGTGTATCCCCTTTGTTTTTAAAATCTTACAACCGAGCTGTTATTCTGATGTTTAGTCTAGCAGTAAGGTACCTCCTCTAACAGCACGAAATTTTAAAGATAATCTTATTCTATACAATGTGAAGCCTGAATAAAACAAATTTTTTATAAAATCAATCATTATAGTCCATTTAATTCGTTTTATAGTTATTAAATGAGCGATTACATAGGGCGTTTTCCTTATTAGAAGCAGCTGTTATTTAATTCGCTTCTTTATTTCAATGAAATTTTTCCCCCTTAAAAAAGCTTTGGACATAAAGTCCAAAGCTTTTTACTGTGTTTCTATATACTCAAGGCCGTTGTTCTCAATGACGGTATCGGAAATACGCAGTTGATTGAGGGCCTCTTCGATAAACGGCTCACAACGTGCATCTTCAACTTTTTTTCCACTTTCGATGGAATAGCATTCTCCGGATCCGGAAGCGGTCGTTAAATCAGGTTCAAAATATAAATCTCCTTTGCGGAACGAACCATTGCGGAAGACGGTGAGGCGTTCGGCATCTGATAACAGCGAAGTTCCAAGCATAAATCCTTGGTCGATGCCCGCCACTTCCAAAATGGTTGGCGCTACGTCAATTTGGCCACCGGCAGTTTCAACGGTTTCGCCTTTTGCAAGACCCGGCGGCTTGATCCATAGCGGGACCGTCCGGAACAGTTCAAATTGTTCCGCTGTGCCATCAACACCTAGCTGAGTCGCCATTTCGCCTCCTGCTTCAACTAAGCCGCTGTCATGGTCTCCGTAAAAAATGACGAGCGCATCATCCCACATATCTTGTGCTTTCAGTTCATTGACGAAAGACTGGACAGCCCCGTCGACGTAATGGACGGAGTGGTAATAATTGCGAACAAGTTCATCTTCGTAGCCACGCAGCTCCAATTGCTTTCGGTCTTCCGGCATTTCAAACGGGATGTGGCTGCTTAAGGCGACCAAAAAGCTATAATATGGTTCTTCCAATTGCTTCATGTGGTCGATGGAAGTTAAGAAAAAATCTTCATCGTTGATGGCCATGCCAATTTTTTCGGTATCCGGATAATCTTCTTTGCTGAAGAAATGGGAAAATCCAATATTCTTATAGACGGTATCCCGGTTCCAGAAACTTTTTTCGTAGGCATGCATCGCCGCGGTATCGTAGCCGCCGTCCCGCAAGGTTTCCGGCAAAGAATTGAACGTGCTGTCCGCATACCGGGTATAGACCGAGCCGGTGCGCAGCGGATGAAGCGATGTGTTGATCGTGAATTCAGCATCCGACGTGCGCCCTTCGTGGGTTTGGTGATGGAAAGCCGGGAAGTAAAGCATTTCGTTTTTCAGTTCGTTTAAGTATGGCGTCACTTCCTCCCCGCCAATTTCCTGCCCGATAAGAGAAGACTGAAGGGATTCCAGCTGCACGAGAATGACATTCGGCTGTTCGCCGGTGTTTTCGGTAACACTGGCAGCAAATGCTTCCTGTACCAGTGCCTGATTTTGCTCAGATGGTGAAGTATCCTGGACCAACGAAACGGCGCCTTTTGCCAAATCGTAGCCATGGTAGCCCCAAAATCCAAGTTCATAGTATTCCCGCATATCGCTGACCGCGTCGCCGGATAGCCAAGCTTCGCCTTTAGCGACGCTGGACAGAATAGGTGCAGCAAAAATGACTAAACCGGCAGCTAAAATGACGCTTGCCAGCTTCTTATTCGCAGTCCCGTGGACAGGGTTCTGGCGCTTCCGAAGCATCAGGATGAAGGCCAGGAAAACGAAGAAATCAGCGAAGAAGAAAAAATCCGTCCAGCGGATCAAACTCATAAAGCCTCCGCCTACGTCGCTCATTTGCGTCATGGACGAAATCAGCTGCACAGACAGCAAATCACCGAAATATCGGTAATACCATACATCCGAAATCAGCAAAATGCTATGGAGTGCCAATAGCGACAGCAAAATCCACCGGCGTTTTTTCGCGCCTATCAATAAAGTCCAGCTCGATAACACAAGCGCTCCTGATAAACTAATCAGAAAGAACCCAAAGCTGAACGGTGTGTCGGTGTAGATGCTGAACAAATATAACTTGCTTGCAGTAAGGGCCAGGTAGACCCAATAGTCGAGTGTTTTCATGATGCTGCTCCTTTTTGCGCTTGGAACGCCCCTTTTCTTATTCACTACCTTTTAACGGGCCGGAGAAAACATCAAAATGAAGAAAATACCAATCGACCTAATGTATTTCCAAAACTTATACACAAATTATACAAAAAGAAGCTGAAATTGTTCTTGGAACTTTTCAGCTTCTTTGTTATGCCCTATAAAAATCACCTTTCTATTTCACCAAAAGAAAATAGCTATTAATATTTTCTTTTGAATAGCCCGGGATAGTCAACAACAAATCCTTTTTCATCAGTGGAAATGAGGGACTCAAATCCAGGACTTTGGAAATTAAAAACCCGAATCTCTCCCCTGCTCCCTATAAAAGTGTAGGTCTGCTTCATTTTGAAAACTTCCAGCGAAGGAGCAGAAATGTAGACCATCTCCAGAACTCTTTGTTGATTCGGTTTCCAGTTAAAACGATTTACCGGAAGTGAATTGGTAAAAGGAGTAGCAGATAGATCGACATCAACCGCTCCATCCAGTTCCGCCATTATGGTTCCATTCTTGTCGGCCCATTTCCCGGAGCCTATAGAAGTGAGCTGTAAACTCTGTCCACTCTTGGAATGGATATTTAGAAGCTTTGTACGCCAGGAGCGGTCCATTTCAATTTGATAATCAAGTTGAACAGGAGAACTTGGCCCCAAATATATAACTGTACTTTCTGCGAGGACGGCAGTGTCCGTAATAAGGCATTTTAAATATTCACATCCGAAGGTTTCTTTATTTTCCCAAACTATTTCGTTTGAAAACATAAGATCACTCCTTTTCTGAAAACGCCTATACTGAGTCTTACTGTTTGATGCAGCAAGACTCAGTATAGGTGGCCCCAAAAATACCGCGTACCCAAAAACAAGTTGATTGGAATCAAGCAAAATGCTATAAAGAATAATGCTGTCCTAAAGTTTCTTTTTCTTTTTGTCTTCAATCAATTTTTTATATGTAGAATTTCAATCTCTTAGTCCAAAGAGTCTTCTAATAGTTCCAACAAAAAGTCGCAAAAGTTTTCAGCAATAATTTCAAAATTTTGTTCCCCCATATCTATCCCTGGCATATAAGAAACAACTTTAGGTTCTCCTGTTTCATCTAGATCATTAAAATTCAAACAAAAAAGCTCTTCGCTCCCAGTATCATAAATGACAAGAAGATTCAAAGGGAGATTCGTTTCTTTTCGTTCCTGAAGAGTATACCAGATTGCGTCTGGGACAGAAGAATTCTCAAAGTCGCTATCTAAGATGCCATAAATTTCTTCTCCATTAAAATCTCCTGCACCAAAATTCTGTAAAAAATCCAAATAGGAGCCAGTAAACTCAAGTTCTAAAGCCTCCTCAGCTTTCGCAATAATTCCAGAAGGTACTTCACCTACAAAATCTGCTTTGCTTTTGTATTTCAATAGCAATTTCTTAGCGGCTTTGTATGTGTTTTGAGTCAATTTTCTTTCTCTCCTTTAAAATAGAAATTCCATTTAAGAATATCTACCTCATGTTTTTCTCATTTTAAAAGTTAGAAGCAAATTTGCTGAAAATAGAATCTTACAGAATTAATCATATATAATACATAATTCGCTATTAATTCAATAGCATTGTTTAACAAAAACCAGGAATTGACGAGTATCATTAATCTTCATGAGTAGAGTGTTTTTAAAAACTTTCCATTCCAATATAGAGTCCCAACCCTCTTGCAAGCAAACTACTTCACAATGCGCTTAGGCAAGAAAAAGGAACTAGCTCCCATTAGAATTCCGCCAAATCCAGAAAGGATTATGCCAATTACAATCCACGATTTAGTTAAAAAAGTAGAGACATATATGCCGGTAGTTAAAACCAATAAGCCTAATAATATACATGCAATAACTTTATTCATACTTCCCTCCAATTTTTACAATAATATGGTAAAAAAGAAGCTCTTTCCTAGTTTCTAGTTGAATATCCCATATACATTAAGTTAATTCTCCTGAATTTTAAAGAGGTCCAATATCATACATTCGATTTTATAGTTTCGATTTCCTCTTTAGTTACTATGCAAAATCTTGTTTACGTTGATTGCACCCAACGTTATGGACTTTTAAAACTATATCCCCCCCCCCAACAAAAATAAAAGCCATCTCTAATCAGCCTTTTATAAATATTTTCTTTTAGAAATCCTTCATTTTTTCTCGAAATCCAAATGCTATAATAAACTACTTGTTAACAGTACTTGAAGCATATTCAGCAGACAAAATCAAACCGATTTTTTCTTTTTACATCCGTCATGAGGAGGTTGAACATGAAACTATATTTCAAATTTTCGTTTTGGCTGCCGTTCTTTAGTTTTATGTTGATTTTGTTTAAGTTGTTTGTGCAGCCGGCAAAGCCTCTTGTTTGGATGGGATTAGATCCTGTATTCGGTTTTATTCGTTCATTGTTGCCGCATATTATGAACACGCTACCCTTTCTTCTGCTTCTCCATTTTCTTCTAGCACTACTTTATGGCTTTGCCCTAGATGCATTAGTAAAAAAAATTAACGAAGCTCAAGGAAACGAATGAAATTTTATTGCTCCTAGAAGATTAAAAAAATTTAGGGCCTCCGCAAACACTTTTAATCTCCCTTAACTTACAAACAGCAGAACTCATATTCATAATATATCTCCATGCATTTACGCGAACCTCTGGATATTGTTTATCTCGAATATTAAATAATCTTGATAATGCCTTTTTTGAAAAATGAAACTTTATTGAAAATTAATTAGTATAGTAAAAGAACAAATAGAACAAAGAAAGGAGAAGATTTCATGTATGCAGTTGACCCCTCTTTTTGGCTGAGGTTAATTCTCGTGCTCACCGTTTTTATCGGACTAACCACGTTATTTAATGCCCTTATACGAAGATGGTTAAAAGTCGAGAAACCGAAAGCTTTTTCCCATAACCATGTAAATGATCAACACAAAAAAATTGATTGGACTCTAAGGATTATATTCATTGTCTTGATGATCATCGGGGCTTCTGTTAATGCGGGAAGAATCGGTCAGGAACCCTATTTGTTCTTGCAGCCCTGGGTTTTGCTATTTGTGCTGGTGTTCACTTCTGAAATTATAAGAGCCGTCATGGAACGAAAATATGCGAAAAATCCGAATGCCTATCTTTCTACAATCTACCAATCCGCTTTCATCTTAGTTTTGCTTATTTTATTATTCTCCACCGATTTTTTCGGAATTCTGTGACAAGAAGGATCACTTGTAAGCTAATAATGGCGCTTTTTAATACATAGAAACACTAATCAATTGAATACGTTTTGGAATCCGTGTCTTTTTCGATGTTCTTATGCCTTCTTTTTCTGCCGTTGTTGGTATACTTGTTTCATGCAGCCTGAAAACGGCGCAAAAAAGGACGGGATGAATTGAAACAATTAACGCCAACAGGTGAATTTCTTTATACATACGCATACCATCAAGATGAGAAAGACCTATGCTTCTTGGAAATGCGCGCTTTTTTTGGAGCGGATTCTGAAGAGAAAGTCGTTAAAAGTACGCGCGGCATAGACCCGAGCAGAAGCCCGTTCATCAAGGAGCGCATCGAAGTGCTCTTTGAAGGCGCAGATGTAGCGGATATTCTGGAGCAGGCTGCCCACGTGAATATGGACAGTTCCACGTTTAAAGTAATTTTACCGAAAATCAACGGGTTGACGCTCGAAAATAACGTGGATTATGCGGAAAAACGCGACCTTGAGCGCCAGATCGGCTTTGTCATTACCGGGAAAGCAGACGTCCATAACCCGGATGTCACATTCGGACTCATGCCGTTTGGCGGCCGCTGGTATTTCGGCACATACCTGCAAAGTGAGTCAGTCTGGTTCAAGCACCAGCAAAAACCGCGTGAATATTCTACGGCTTTGAGCACTAAAGTGGCGCGCGCCATTGCCAACATTGCCGTTCCGGAACCCGCGGGAGTGAAAGCAATCGATCCGTGCTGCGGCATTGGAACTGTACTGGTCGAAGCTTTATCGATGGGAATCGATATTGTCGGCCGGGACATCAATCCGCTTGTCGTGGATGGTTCACGTGAAAACATTGCGCATTTCGGTTTGACGGGTAGAGTTGACTTAGGGCCGATTGCCGACATCCGCCAGCAATATGACGTCGCCATCATAGATATGCCTTATAACCTTTATACGCACGCCACACCAGACGAACAGCAGGAAATCCTTAGCCATGCCTTGCCCTTCGCCGAAAAACTGCTTGTCGTTACCATTGAGTCCATCGATCACATGATAGAAGAAGCTGGATTCACGGTAACCGACCGCTGCATCGCGAAAAAAGGATTGTTTCTGCGGGAAATCTTGGTGTGTGAGCGAACTATTAAACCAGCCATCTTGGTTGAGGAATTAATAGAAGTTTAAAATCTTTCACCTAGTTGAAAAAAATAAGCTGCCGATAAAATATCGGCAGCCTCGAACTTCCGAAGTCTTAATAATGACTCCGGAAGTTTATTTTTTTATTAAATATAATTTAATGGTGATGCCCAGATGAGCCTTGTTCTGGCTTGGATCCTTGCTTCAGACTTTCCACTTCACTGTCCGAGAGCTCGCCGACGATGAATTGCTGCTGAGGGCTTACAACGGATCCCTTATTCCCTGCATGCACTTCGAGGTAGTAGAGGCCTTCGCTTTCAAATTCAAATTGCATTTGATATGCGCTATTCTCGGCATTTTCCGCTTCCTCCATTGGAAAGCGGATTGAACCATCCTGTTTCTGGACTTCGAAATGGACGAAGTCTGCGTTATCCACCGGCGCTCCATTTTGGCTTAACGAAACTTCAAGTACGACTTCTTCATTCACCGAAAGGTCCTCTGGCACGTTCATTTTTACTTGAAGCGGGCTTTCTTGCTTGTACAAGCTAGCTGCATCGCTGTTAAGGGAACATGCGCCTAGAATAAGCATACATAGAAGCAACAATGCCAGCATTCCTGATTTTCTCATTGCGGTCTCCTCCTTTTTGCATTAAGCATTCAGCCACTTTTTTACAGAAGGAATGCGTTGGATTAAGAGCCAATCAATCAGCCAGACGGCGAGTATGGACAGACCGACCAATGGGAATAAAATACCCAATCCAATCATAAGGAACAGAAAAGCTTTCGTGTTGAAAAGGGCTGGTGCCACTGGCGCCCCTATTCCGTTCTGGGGTTTACGTTTCCACCATAAATATATGCCGCTGATGGCTACAAAAACAACGCTTAAGCAGATGAACAAGCTGATCAATTGATTGGCAAGCCCGAATTGAGAACCTTTATGCAACGTGATGCCCCATGCCACAATTTTCCCAATGACGCCATAATTTTCATAACGGTAATCTGCCAAGACGGCCCCTGAATACTGGTCAATATGGATGGTCGCTTCATCCTGCGCTTTTGGCGGGAAGACGGAAAGCGTATAAACACCTTCTGGTTCTTGTGGGATAAAGATGGAATAACTCGGATAAATGCCTTCTTGTTCCGCCACCTCCACTACTTTATCCAGTGAAAGCGGAACTTGGCCTTGTATGGCGGAAAGAGGCACATCCAAAGTTTCGGCAGCCCAAGGCACTTCGGCAATATCCTGTGTTTGAATATTTGAAGTTGGTGCATCCCCAATCCAAACGGATGGCGGATAACCTTCCCCCGTATTCGTCGTGATGGCTTGAAAATTGGCTCCCCACAAGCCGGACCAAGGCAGCCCGGTCAGCACCAAGAACAACAACCCTCCCGTTACCCAAAAAGCCGGGACAACATGGAGATCCCTTCTCAGGATTTTCTTGCCTTTTCGCAATCGAGGGATTAAAGTCCCGGCGATGCCGGTTTTCTTTTTGGGGAACCACAAAAAGAAGCCTGTCACCATCAGCACAATAGCCCAGCAGGCAGCCAGTTCAACAATTCGGTCCCCGAGTGTCCCGGCCATCAATTCCCCGTGGATTTCTTCAATCTTATCCATGATCCGGTCGTCATTGTTCAATTCCCCAATGGATTTTCCAGTATAGGGATCCATAAATACAGTGAGGGACTCGCCGTTCGAACTGATGGTCACTTCGCTGGAACGGGTTTCGCTTTCACCGGGTCGGTATTTCGTCACCACCGCATCCGGATACAGCCGTTTCACTTCATCAAGCTGTTCTGTAACGGCGGCTCTTTCATCCTGTGGACTAACTTGATAGTAATCTTTGTATAGTACTTCTTCAATTTCAGCCTTGAACAAATAAATGGAACCTGTTATAGCTAACAGCACGAGAAGCGGCGCGAAAATAATGCCCGCATACAAATGCCATCTCCACATGGTTTTATAGAATCTGCCATTCACTGATTTTTTCGGTGCTTTAGCAGCACTCGTTTTCTCTGTATTCTTTTCCATTTGTTACTCCTCTTTTCCCGAGCCGCCTTGAAATTTTCCGTTTCTTGATAAGGATTCGAACTTCACTTACTTACATTTTCCATAAGAATCGTTGAAGTTGGTCGGCTGTGCTTCATCAGTACTAACGCAAAGAATTCCGATTTAGATTTCTCTTTTTAAGAAAAGCATCTAAATTTAAGTGTTCATGAAAGCTGTTGGAAGACTCGAATTCGCTAATTGCCCTTCTAAAAAACTCGCTGAATTTAATTCAAACTCGCGAAGCTGGTTTTCAGCTTCGGTACGTAGAATGATAAAAATATAGAACGGCCGGCGCTAAAAGCGATAAAAGCCAGCCAAAGTCCATGGTTATTTAATAATGGAACTGATACAAAGTAAACTACCAAGAAGAAAAGGAAGGCAAAAATCATCGACTTTCGGACAGGGGCAGTTTCTGTAGCTCCTGTAAAAATACCGTAAAAGATGATGCCGATACTTGTTGATATGGGAAACAATAATAGCCAATCACTATAAGTCATTGCAATTGCAATGACTTCCTGATTGTTCGTGAAAAGCTGAATGATTCTTTCATGAAATAGTCCGTACAAGACCGTTAGAAAGATGGACGTGTAAGCAGCCCACTGTGCTGAAATGGAAAGTGTCTTTCTATGCAGCGGGTAATCTTGTGATCCCACCGCTTTTCCGGAAAGAATGCTGGAAGCATTGGAAAAACCATCGAAAAAGTACGCCATCAAATAATGGATTTGAATCAGCACCGCATTCGCAGCAAGGGTTTCGGTGCCAAAAGAAGCACTTTTGTATGTAAAGATGTTGAATACAAGCAATAAACACACTGTCCGGACAAATAAATCCTGATTGACCAACAACATTTTCTTTAATGCCGAAGTATCCAGAATATGAGCCATTGATAAGGATTTGAACGTAATTGATGTACTTTTAGCTATTACATATATTCCAATCACCAAGGCCAGGCTCTCAGCAATCAATGTTGCCGCAGCAACCCCCGGAACTCCCCAGGAAAACCCCTGCACGAAAAGGAGATCAAGGAATATGTTGACTAAATTCATCAACACCTGGATCATCACTGCTATTTTGATGCGGGACATGCCCATAAGCCACCCAAGAATAACGTAATTGACAAACGTCACCGGAACTCCCCATATGCGAATTGCAAAATAACTTGAAGCCAACGCCTCAACGTCAGATTCCGGGTTAAGTAATTTTAACGCTGCATACTCAATGGGGCTTTGTAAAAGCAGGAACACAAGCCCGATCAACAAAGCAATAAAAAAAGGCCTTATGAAAGAAAGTCTTTCCTGCAATTCATCCCTTGCTCCAAAAGCCTGGGCAGCAAAGCCCGAAGTGCTGATGCGCAAAAATCCGAATAACCAGTACATGGTGTTGAAAATCACTGTACCAATGGCTACTCCCCCAATGTATGCGGGGTTGTCGAGTTGGCCTACGACAGCCGTGTCCACGGCTCCCAATAAAGGTGTGGTAACTGTCGAAAGCGTCAGCGGCAATGCTAATGCCAAATACGATTTGTGGTTCATAGAAATGCTCCTATTCGCTAATCTCTTTACACTCGAAATTTACTGTAACGAAAGACAACGAACATTTCAATCATAGAAAGAAATTAATTGCTTCGTATAAGGGTGACGGTTGCCAGAAAAAAGATCCTTGAACAGCTGCCTCAGCTAGTGTAAAGAAATTAGAAGACAGCGGAACTATCGAGAACTATTCAAAGTCATTCAAGCAAATATGAGTTTTCTTGTGCAAGCCATCATCAGCATTTTCACCAGAAACACATAGAAGTAGCCCTATTTGTCTTTTCTTAAATCACAAGAAGCTTTTGTGCTCAAAAATTACAAATCAGTGGAGACAGCTGTTATTTGCTTGAGTGTAAATTTCCCTCCAACGCAGAATTGGACCAATTCCTAATCAAGCTGAATGAACACATAAACTATAAACTTTCTATTGTGATTAATAATTAAGCTTTCGTTGAAATGCCATTGCACAATCGTCATTCTCCACTCAGTGATTCTAAAACCCATACATTGGCTATAGCAAAAAAACGGAGAGGAATGCTCTATAGCTAGCATTCCTCTCCGTTTTCTGTTTAGTATTGCTGTCTCTTAAATTCTTTTATCACTTGACTGTTGCACTCTCCCACCATGTGGAAAAAGGAGAAGACATGTTTCCATCCAGCGGGACAGTTTCACCCATAGGTGAAGAAGTGAGGGTTACTCCTCTTTCTTCGGCCGCTGCCGCTGCCCGTTCAATCGGCTCTGTCCATCCGTGCCGCGCTAGCGTAAACGCTCCCCAGTGAGTCAATACCATTTCCTTGCCTTGTACATCGATGCTGGCCTGAACGGATTCTTCCGGCTGCATATGGGATTCGGGCCAGCGCGTATCGTATTGGGCGCCCTCTATTAAAGCAATATCAAAGGGTCCGTACGTATCGCCAATTTCCTTGAAATGCGCATCATACCCTCCATCTCCACTGACATAGAAACGGGTTTGTTCTCCGAGAATGACCCATCCGCCCCAAAGCGTCGAATTCTGGTTTAAAAGGCCTCTACCGGAAAAATGCTTGGCGGGCGTTAATGCTACAGTCAACTCTTGGAACTCCGCTTCCTCCCACCAGTTCAGTTCTGTGATTTTTTCTTTTGCAATGCCCCATTCAATCAAATGGCTGCTCACACCGTATGGCACAAAAAAATGAGCGACTTTGCTTTGCAGTTTGGTTATGGACTGATAATCCAGATGGTCATAATGGTCATGTGTGATAAGTACCGCGTCAATAGCAGGCAGCTTTTCTACAATCCCCAACAAATCGTCACTGTATCGCTTTGGGCCGATAAAGGAAACCGGGGATGCAATAGGGCCCAGCATTGGATCCACCAAAATTTTCTTCTTGTCGATGCTTAAGATAAAAGCAGAATGGCCAAGCCAGGTTAAGCTGTCTTCATCCGAGTTGATCGCATTCCAATCAATTTCAGAAACCGGCAAGCGAACGGACGGGCTGGTTTCTTCTCGCGAGGACATTGAAGTAGCAAGTGTCGCAGGAACTTCAATACTGCCGGCTGGTATTTCAGAAGGCAGATTGACGAATTTTCCATCCTTGTAATTATCAAATGCCTCATATGTTTCTTTTTGTTCTTTGCTCGGATTACCACCAAAAGTCGGCGATAGATTGACAACCAGCAGAACAGCCATCACCAATACACTGATTATGACTAGCAGGGATCGCATGATTTTCTTTAAAATCTTTTTTCTTGTGGAGGCATCTTTTCTTTTCTTCTTCTTTGGTGGATGTTTTTCAAAATCCGACATTTGATCCCTCGCCTTGTGTGTAAATTAGTTGATAGGCCGATTGCCTAATAATTTCAGTAAAGTGTATTGGTTTTAACATTTCCTGTCCTGCGTATAAATCAATTACTATGCAAGTACTTCTTATGCATTTACTTATTAACTTTACAAAATCAATAACAAAATTTAATGCTGTAGGACTGAAAGTTTCTTTCAAATGGAGTAATTGTCCTAAATTATATGATTTTTAAAGAAAAATGAAACTTTATTGCCATTATACGGGTATAGACAGTAATGACAGTTTAAATTAAGGAGGAAATCCAATGAACGTCAATTTATTATTGTCCATCGTAATGTTGATTGTTGGTCTTGCTTTTTTAACGTTAACGTTTCTATTTCCAGACGAAATTAAAATTGGAGCGTTTTTAGCTTCTATAGCAATTGCCGCTATTTTTTATGTTCAATATATGAGAAAAAAGAAAAGACTTAAAAGCAATTGAATTTGAGAACGCAACTAAGATAAAGAAATCGCTTTTTTTAAAAATTTTGTTCATCCTCACGCTATTTGCTTATCAATTTCGTCCTTTCTATAAATATTTTTGCTGAATTGAAAGCATTAACTTAATCTCAAATAAGCCAAATCACCTGAAGTACAAGTAATGATCGAAGGAAAAAAAACCGACCGTTCGCTACAAAACTTCTTGCAACGGCAGTTCTTTTCACCCTGCCCTTTCATTGTACATAAACGCAACAACTTTCTCCTGTTCCGCAATTTTTATGTAAGTCCTCATTTTTGGGATTGAAGTTAGATAGGAATATAAGAATGAAGTGAATTCTTTCAAGGGATAAGGAATCTATTTCAGAAACACCCTGTTAAAATATAGATTATAAACTTATTCCAGTATCTTAAATTATTATACAAACAGATTAATCTTCATTTACTTTTGTTCGTTCAATAAGTTTTTTACTAACAAACATAAAGTATGAAAGATCACTTCACTACAAATATAGCATCTTTTCCTTTATCAGCAGATAGTTCACTTTATTAAAGCAGTCACATGTAAATCGTTTATGTAAACATAAGGTATTGAGCTCTAAAGTTGTATATTCAATGCTGTTAATGAATCGTTTAAATTCAAACGTTGAAATACCGCAGCACAAGAAGAACATTATAGAGTATGAATTAAGTGAAGACAGCCTCTTTTAACGCGAAAGCTGGGGAACTAAAAAAGATGACACTGACAGAGTGGTAAACCCACATTATCAGTGTCATCTTTTTAGAATAAAACTTGAGTGTCTTTTTTCTTGAATTGTTCAAAATATGTTCCGCAACTTTAAAAAATCTTGATTTTTATCATGCATTATTCAGCAACCGAGCGAAGCAATTTAATCAACGGGGCTTTGGTTTCAAATCCTATTCCTGGAACGTCCGGTAAACCCACATATCCATTTTCAACTGGAATATCATCGGCAAATCCTCCAAATGGTTCAAAAATTCCCGGATACGACTCATTCCCGCCTAGCCCCAATCCCGCTGCAATATTCAGAGACAATTGATGCCCCCCGTGTGGAATGCAACGGCGAGAAGACCAGCCATGTTCTTTCAACATATCCAGTATTCTCATATACTCCACCAGCCCATAACTCAATGCACAATCGAACTGCAGATAATCCCGGTCCGGCCGCATTCCCCCGTAGCGGATGAGGTTTCGGGCATCCTGCATGGAAAACAGATTTTCTCCTGTAGCCATCGGGTGTTTATAATGCTTGGAAAGCTCCGCTTGAAGTTCATAATCCAACGGATCTCCTACTTCCTCATACCAAAACAAGTTATAGGGCTCTAATTTTTCTGCATACTGAATCGCTGTCTCCAGATCAAACCGTCCGTTTACGTCCACCGCCAGAGATTGGCCGGATGGCACCACTTCCAGGACGGCTTCGATTCTTCGAAGATCTTCGTCTAAACCGTTTCCGATTTTCATCTTCACAACGGAATACCCCAGATCCAGGTAGCCTCTCATTTCATCTTGAAGCATTTTATCGTCTTTTCCTGGCTGATAGTAGCCGCCTGCCGCATAAACAAATACTTTATCGTCCGGCTTTCCATCCCCGTAACGGTCGGCCAGCAATTGATAAAGCGGCTTCTCTTCTATTTTGGCAACGGCGTCCCAAATTGCCATATCAAGCGTTCCGACCGCAACCGACCGTTCCCCGTGGCCGCCTGGCTTTTCGCCCGTCATTAAAATATCCCAAATCTTATGAGGATCAAAATTAGATCCCTCATCATTTAAAATATCATTTGTTTCCGCTTCCAACAAACGAGGGATAAACCGTTCGTGAAGCAGTCCGCTTGGCGCATACCGGCCATTTGAGTTAAAACCGTATCCTACCACTCGTCTGCCATTCTTAAACACATCCGTGACGATTGCTACGACCGAAACATTCATTTTTGAAAAATCAATATACGCATTGCTGATACTCGATTTAATAGGTACGGCTTTTTCTTTGATATCAATAATCTTCATCTTGAAACCTCCCATTCCGAATTTATAATCTAGTTTAAGAATAATTAATAAATTTATTAATGTCAATGTAAAGCGCTTATTTACTTTAAATTAGTTAAAAAAGCTCAGTAATAAATTTTTTAATTTGAATGCATATAAAAAAGACGCTTCATGTTAAGAAACGTCTTCTATTATTCGTTTTTCTTATTCCTTGGTTTGTTTTCGATAATTCTCAAAATTTCCTGCCCGCCGCGATGCCTGTGGGAATGCATCAAGAGTTGAGCCGCTTTGCTGTCTTGGGCTCGCATGGCAGCAACGATTGCCCGATGTTCCTTAATGGACCGGACAGGAAGCTCTCGCTCATTAATGGTAAACAACCTTGCCCGGTACAACTGATCCGAATGGCTGTCCATTATATTTTTCAACCGTTCATTCCGTGAGGACTCAACGATCAAATTATGAAATTGATTGTCTATATCTAAATAAGCCTTTAAATTATTTTCTTTCAGATACTTTTCCTGATTCGCAATGAGAGAATCCAGAATTTCGAGCTGCTCTTCGCTGATATGCAATGTCGCTAACTCGGCAGCCACTCCCTCCAACGCTTCAGCGATTTGGCACAGTTGCTCAATATTTTCTTTGACGATTGGTTCGACGATAAACCCTTTGCGGGGGATCAACCGAATCCAGCGATCCATCTCCAATCGAATCAATGCTTCGCGAACCGGCGTCCGGCTCATCTCCAGCATTTCGATAATTTCACGTTCCAAAAAAGCCTCATTAGGCTGAAGCTGTAAGTTCCGGATCGCTTTTTGAATAATTATATAAGCCTGCTGCGGCAAACGGTCTTCATTTGTTTCTTCCTTGTATCGCAATAAGGTCTTCTTCAGATCAGAATTATCGCTGCTTCTTCTCTCTTTTTCCTTCATGAGATTCACCAAATTTCAATTTAATAAAAGTGCCGATATTGAATAAATTATATCAGATTTCCACCTGTATAAGCATGGTTTCAAAGGTAACTTCTGTTTTGGCATATAACTCTTTTTGAAAATGATCTGGCTTAAAATCATTAATAGCACCGAATAGTTAGCTTTCTATTGGTTTCACATCACTAACCTGATCAAAATTGAACACTACAGACACACCGGCGATGGAAGCTTAGAACAACACGGCGTCAATACCAACTTCGGATAGGTATTTTCCATTATTCAATTTTATTCCAGTCCTTTAATATCGTAATTTTCCAATTATAAGCTGTTCCTGGAATCGCACCATAATTAGTGATTGTTTAGTTGCAATTATTATAATAGCTAATAACAGTGCAATTAATCGCAGCATTGGATTTACAATCTTTTATTCTTTGGACAACTCTTACTGAGTAACCCAGATCCTTTTGAAATGCAAGTTTCAAAACCTTATGTTACGGCCATTTGAATCTATCATTTTTTCGTATAAAATCAGTTTTAAGGGATTTTCTAATATAGCGCATGGTATCGGAAGTTTAAATGTAACTTAAATAGCTTTAAATTACATTCAAAATTATTAAAAAATATTCTTCATTTCAGTTATACTAAAGACAATTATTATCTTTTTAAAAAAGATAATCGTCCTAAGCTAGTCCCACTTAAGGATTCAGAACTAGTAATTTTTGAGATAACTACTCTTTGTATAAGAAAAGGGAGCGTTGGTATGTCGAGACTAGATAATTCCCGATGGAAAATGAGTATGGCTGGCTTTACTGCGTTTGTTTTAGCTACTATTTTCTTCTTAATAACGGGGCCAAATATACCTGGAATATTTGGGTTTTTAATATCCGCAATAGTATTGTTCATTCTAAATGCTATTTATGTTTTATATACAAACAAGAGGTCAGGGAACACAAAAAAATCAAATATAAACTAACTGTTAGACATTTATTTTTATCTTAATTTTGAATGTAACTTAACTGCACAAAAGTTACATTCAAATCCTAGTCTTTACCCTAAAACTTCTACTTGGATTTTGCCGCGGCTTTTTTCAATTCATCCAGATCGCTCTGCAGCTCACTGATTTTCTGATTCTACCCTATCAGCAATTCGACAATCTGATTTAGCGATTGTGGAGCAACCACCAAATCCACAATTTCAAAAAATTTTGAACACTTCAATGGTTTCCTGCATGATAGACACTTTTCTTATTTCATCATTTCGCTGTCATCAGCGCTGTGCATCCACCGGGTCAAGTCAATCATACTCCCTTTATATTTCCAATCTGCACAGGCAGCAAAAAGAAGCAGGCAATCGTGGATTTCCATGATTGCCTGCTTCATTCATATCGTCAAGCGCCTTAAGTCGATGAAATCGGCATAAGCCTGGATGCTTTTAGCGAATATAAAATCATTCAGCATCCTTGTCTTCTTCTGCACCTTCAACTCCGCCGCCTTAATTTGCTGCAGTAATCTTATAAATCTTACCGCCATCAGTGGCTGCAATAAGCGCGCCATCCTCCGTTACAAGAATATCCCGGAAACGTTCGCCTTCATCAGTCAATAGGCGTTCTTCTCCAACGATGGTGTCGCCTTCAATAACGACACGTGCAATATAGCTCGACACTAAACCACCGATGAACAAGTTGTTCTCCCATTCAGGAATTGCGTTGTTATCATAGAATGAACTACCACTTGGCGCACTTGTCGGATCCCAATAATATCTTGGTTCAATAAAACCTTGCGCCTCGTGTTCTGAAATGCCCTCATTGATTAATTCACCAGAGTACTCGAGACCATAAGAAACAATCGGCCATCCATAGTTATTGCCTGGTTCAATAATATTCAGTTCATCCCCAGCTTGTGGACCGAATTCAACAATCCATAAGTCTCCTGTTTCAGGGTGGAAGTCTATACCTTGAATATTACGGTGACCGTAGCTGTAAATGCCATCCAGTGCGTCTTCATCTTCAACAAATGGATTCGTCTCTACCGGTTCCCCGTCTTGTGTAATGTGAATTACTTTGCCTAAATAAGCATCCAAGTCTTGTGCACGTTCACGAATTGGATCATCTGAGCGCTCACCAGTTGTTAAGAACAGGTTGCCGTCATCATCAAAGATAATACGTCCCCCATAGTGCAAGGTACCCTCATATGCTGGCAATGCTTGGAAGATCACTTCAAATCCTTCAAGTGAGGCTTCATCTTCTGATAAAACACCTTTACCGACAGCAGTGACAGTCCCCCCTTCAACATCTTGGGAAAACGTCAGAAATACCAATCTTGATTCATCAAAATCAGGAGCAATCGTGACATCAAGCAAACCACCTTGATCTTCGCTATTCACTTTGGGTGTACCTGCGATTGGGTCGGAAACAGAGCCATCTTCAAGGTTCACAATAAGAAGTTCTGCTGAATCCCTTTGCGTAACAAACAAGCGGTTTGGTTCAAACTCTGCCATACCCCAAGAAACGCCAAGCCCCTCAACAACAACTTCCACATCAAGTTCTGTTTCAGTCTTTACTGCAGGTGCTCTTGTTTGTTCTGGAAATGCCGGTTCAAACTCAGTAACTTTTGGTTCAGTCTCTGCAGCTTCTCCATCTGCACTTTCCTCAACGCCCTCTTCAGTACCTTCTGCTGTTTCAGGGTTTTCGTCAGCACTTTCTTCTGTTGCAGCATCCGGGTCATCCGTTGATTCTTCATTTGAAGTATCATCATTGCCACATGCTGCCAAAACCAATACAAAGATCAGCATTGTAAAGAACATTAATCTTGACCACGAAACTTTCGTCATCGTTTTCCTCCCCTTTTCTAAAATATTCAACATACTATACTAAAGTTCATTCCCCTGAAACCCAGTATCAAAAATGGTTAAGACTTTCATATATAACTAAAAATATGAAACTCCTTTGAAAATAACGTTATCATAATTAGGTGAAAATAAAAAATAATCTTACTACTTTCATGATAATTGGAAATTATACTTTTAATGATTGGGATACCGGCATCGAGAATTATGAGCCGCTTTTAGATATGGCAGTGATGTATGCTTTCTTAGAAGAGATGAACAATTCAAAACCTCTGCCCCATTAACTAAACTCCGACCCGATCGGAGACACCCAGAATAATGAGGAATACAAAGAGCTAGCTGTTCACTTGGATGAAAGTTCAAGGATTCGCCTAACGCTACTCAAGATCTATTACGGGTATATAAGTGTATATTTTGAAATGATTCAAAATGTGTTTGCCGCAATATGGTGTCTACTTCAGTAACAGCACTATGGAATACACGAATGCGTTTCCACACTAAGCGGTCATATATATACTTTTTAGGAAACAATAACAAAGGGAGAGAAGAATGGGTGCTGCACCCCTAAAGTTAGAGTTAAAATCTAACTTTAGGGGTGTTTTTTCTATGGCAAAATATAGCGAAGAATTCAAACTGAAGCTGGTCAACGAGTATTTGGCTAGCCCGTTGGGCTATCCACGCTTAGCCCAAAAATATGGCCTATCCAGCCACGGGCAAATTGCCCGCTGGGTGCGAGCTTTCCAGGCATTCGGAAAAGAAGGCTTGCGGAACAGGCAGAAGAACCGGGTGTATTCTGTTCAATTCAAGCTGGATGTATTACACTTTATGAAACAAACAGGCGCTTCCTACCAGGATGCAGCGATTGAATTCAAGATGCACAACCCTACCCTCATTGCGAAATGGAAACAAGCATTTTTGGCGAAAGGGGCAGGAGGCCTGAGAACGAAAGGACGGCCACCCATGGCGAAAAATCCGAAAAAGAAACCGGCAAAACCAACTGGGACGATGTCCCGTGAAGAACAACTTGAACGCGAGAATGAGCTTCTCCGCTTGGAGATTACGTATTTAAAAAAGTTAGACGCTTTCCAGGAGAACCCGAATGCCTACCTCGAAAAGCACAAGCAGCGCTGGCATTCGAACTCCAAGAAGAAGGATTCCGATTAAGGGATGTGCTGGAGATCGTCGATCTTCCAGAAGCCACGTACCATTACCATCGGCAGCGGTTCGATTCGGAAGACCCGGATATGGAATGGAAAACAGTGATTCGGGCATTGTTTGAGAAACACGAAGACCGGTATGGGTATCGCCGGATCCACTTAGAATTAAAGGCGCAAGGCTACGTCATCAACCACAAGAAAGTCCAACGCATCCTGAATGAAATGAAGTTAAAATGTGTGAAGTTCATCCGGAAATCGCGCTATCGCTCCTATAAAGGCAAGGTCGGGACCATCGCGAAAAACCGGTTGAACCGCCGGTTCCACACCTCGCACGCCTTGCAAAAAATCGTGACGGATGTAACCGAATTCAAATGTATGGGCGAAGACAAGCTTTACTTGAGCCCGGTGATGGATCTCTATAACGGCGAAATCATTGGACTGGGCATGTCCAAACGTCCCACCCTCGACTTCGTCCTGGAATCGCTGCATCAAGCTCTGCCGATTATTGGGGACCGGGCTGCTTACCGGACAACCCTTCATTC
The DNA here is from genome assembly GCF_030413595.1 of Planococcus liqunii. NCBI lineage: Bacteria > Bacillati > Bacillota > Bacilli > Caryophanales > Caryophanaceae > Planococcus > Planococcus liqunii. Next base: position 2,201,149 of record NZ_CP129238.1, read on the forward strand.
CGACCAAGGCTGGCATTACCAACACCGGTTGTGGGTGAAGACATTAAAGCAGAACGGAATTTTCCAAAGCATGTCCCGAAAGGCGACGTGTGCCGACAATGCGGCGATGGAGAACTTCTTTGGTTTGCTTAAACAGGAGATGTATTACGGAGAAAAACTGGTTCCGTATGAAGAATTGAAGGCGAAAATTGATCGATACGTCTATTACTACAATCACGAACGCATCAAAGAAAAATTGGCCGGTATGAGTCCGGTAAATTACCGAATTCATGCCAGCCAATTAACTGCATAACTAAACTCTAACTTTAAGGGGTCACTACCATGCTGTATTCAGCTTTTTCTCTCCCTTTATATGCGGCTACCGATAATCTCTCATATGTAAACCTAAACCCTTTCAGATTCAAGATTTAAGGTCTTACAGAACAACGTTTTGAATGTATCATTTTTTCTAATGAAATCAGCATGATACCGGATTCATCTTTTAGTAGCAAAACTGCTAACATTTTCTTTATAAACTGTTTCTTAAATGAAGCTTAGATCAATCTGCTGAACCATTTCTCTTCTACTTAAATCGATTGAAAATCTACAATCAATATTAATAAGAAATTTCGATTGGCGTACTGCTAGTATATAAAGAAACGCCATAACTAGCTGCAGCAGCTTTATAAGGAGTAAAGTAAGCAATACTAGCATATCTAACACCATCACTTGCTTCAAAAGATCTTCCTATACGAGATTGAATGCCAATTAAATAGCCATTTGAAGATCTAAATCCAGCTGATCCGCTGTCACCTTCACCGGCTAACCATCCATTCGTTCCGTAATCAGTGTCTGTTAGTTCAAAATTTAGTTCGCCTGAAACATTTGCAGCAGTGGTGGTCACTATTCCACAAGTGTATCCTGTTGTTATACCGCTCTTACATAGAGTTTCTGCATTATCAGGTGTGTCATAGTGTTGAAGTCTTCCTTGATAATCACTAGGATTAGTATCATATGTGTACAATCCATTATATGCATATCTTGTTATACCGCTTAGTTCAATCTCAATTAAGCCGATATCGTAATCTCTTGAACGGCCATCCACATGTGCTGTTCCTACTCTCCTATCATATTGAAGTACTGAGGAACCAATGGCGTCTATACAATGACCTGCAGTTAATAGAAAGTAACGTGAATCTTTCCTCGCTACACCGGCTGTAGAGCAGCTTCCGCTTGCATATTGTCGTACGGCGATTCCAGCACCAAGTTTATTCCAATCATCAGTTCTCTCCTTGGAATAGGAAGTAGATAGTTCCAAAGAAGGGTCAATATTCAAATGAATTTTATTACCATACTTTTTAAGTAATTTGTTTTGTTCCGTTTGTGATAACTCATCTGTCTGTACTTCGACTCGATTGTTTAAATAATCAAACCTGACAATAATATTTTCGGAGAATTCGATATTAGGGTTTAGATCGAACCAATTTATCACCAAACTTTCCAACTCTTCTTGTGAATATGAGATATATTCGATATTGAATTTAGAATTTGATTTATTACTTAACTTTTTAAAAACTTTTTCTAACTTGGAATGCTTTTCTTTATTAGAAGCTTCTTTTTTTACCTGAAGCACAATTCCATCATTAGCAGTGAAATAAAATCCCCCTTCCTCATTTATATGTTCTTTTTCGAGACCCTCTAGTTTTAATTCTTCTTTAAGTTCTTTTCTGATTTCATTTTGTCGTTTTGATTTTCCATGACTTTTTTCAATCTTTTCTTTTTCTTTCTTATCTTTTTCGATTTCGTTGCTGTTTTCTGTCGCATTAACAGGAGCGCCAAGCACAAAAACTGAACTCAAAGCTAATAGTAATACTACTGTTACACTTTTTAAAATTCTCATAACAATGTCCTCCTTTTACTTTTATTATATAAATTTTACCATTAGAGGATATTGATGTATGTTAAAATTACCAATAAAATTAAAATTATAAAAATAATAAAAATTTTATAAATTTGATTTATAATTATTTATATAAAACCGTTTACCTATCTTAACGCACTAATGAAAAAGATGAAGTATTTATTAGTTGAACGTTTGAGTGTCTAGTATCTAGAGAAACGTGATTCCTTAATTATTGTCCACCCAATTTTTGGAAGGGTTATTGTAAGTTGAGATATAGAGGAGGATATAAATGAAAAGAATTAAGATGATTATTTATATTATTACTGCTTTGTTTTTACTTATCTTGTTTTTACATGCACTAAAAAGGGCGCCTGTACAGGAGTTGCCAACTTCTCGAAATGGAATAGAAATTACAATGAAGCAAGAAGTGTACCAACCTTCAACCAAGGAGATTGGTATAACGATACACAACCACAGAGAAACGGAATATACAGGGATCGGTGGCGGAAAATTTCCTATTGATAAGTATTTCGCAGGAAGCTGGTATAAAGTACCTTTTAAAAGTGATACGTATACATCACAAGGGATTAGTATCCCTCCTAGAGAAACGATTGAAATGTATACAGAAGCTATCGAACTGGACGCTGAATTAACCCCTGGTAAATATCGAGCTCGCTATGGCTCCTTAGCTGCTCCTTTTGAAGTGAAAGAATAATACTGGGAAAGAAGTTAGAAAAATAGTATAGCTAAAAAGCGTAATGCTCACACTCCCCCTTATCCAAAATAAGATAATCCTCCTTCAACTGGCTTCAACGTGGTTAAGTCGGCACTTTTACGTAACGAAAGGACCTGAAAGTAACTTTCATTCTCCTTAATGGAACTAATTTTCAGGAAAATTAGTAGAATATTTTATATTTATCAATACATTGAAAAACAAGCAATTAAAATAGAAGAAGATTATCTCTTTTCGTAGTTGATCACAAATAGCAAGACCAAAAAGAATTCTTCCTATATGGCAAAAAAGCTATTCTCTTAAGCGCGCGCGGCGGTAATTAAAGTTCGTCTGATATAAACGCCTTTTAAATGTCGACCAATTATATACGTACCGTGATGCAGAATTATTTCTGTTTTAAAATTATGGACGAAGTCATTGTCGAAGTCCCTGCGCAAGAAACTGAAAACGCAGCGGCAATCATTTCCGCAGGGTTGGAAAAAGTGAAATAAACAGATGCAAAGTTATAAGTTAATTTTTTCTAACAGTGAGCAGTGAAGCAAATTCAATATTTGCTTCACTGCTTTTAGGTCTACTCCTAAATTATTAAACCGTTCGTAAAAGTACACCTTTCCGAACGCTCTAATTCTGCTCCAAAACCCCATAAAAAAACGTCCGTAAAAGTGCTAAAGCACTTTACGAACGTTCGCTTTTTTTGCGAAGAGGTTTACGAACAGTATTTAGATTTTAATGGGCCGTTAAAGGCCAATTAGATTCCATCCGTTGAATTGCTTAGTCTAATCAAGCAGTTACCGTTTCTTCAATCCCCTTCATCACAGCAGCGACTTCCGATGCTGCAATTGATTCTTCCCTTAACACATGAATTGTTTCACCCACGCGTGTGGACTGGATGGCAATGTCTTCGATCCACTTGCTCGGAATCCCCACTTCTTTCAGTGAAGCCGGCAATCCGATTTTTTGATAGAACACTTTCAGCCGTTCCACTTCACCGTTCTTGCCTTCAAGCAGCAATTGCACCAGTACGCCGTATGCCACTTTGTCGCCGTGCAGTGCCTGGTGCGATTCCGGCGAAATGGTCATGCCGTTGTGGATGGAATGGGCACCTGCCGTGCGGCCGAATTTGTCGCCGAACCCGCCGACCATGCCGCCCGCCATAATGATGGTTTCGGCCACTTTGATGAAGGCATCCGACAATTGGCCTTGTTTGGCATCCTGAATGGCGGCTTCCGCATGTTCAAACATTTCATCGGCACAGAGCTTCGCGGTGTAATGGGCGATTTTCAAGGCAAGCGGCGGGTTATCGAAGCGGCTTATCTGGACGTCCGCTTCGTACCATTTCGCGATGGTGTCGCCAATTCCCGCGACCAGCATCGCTACGGGAGCGTCAAGCAGAACGCGCGGCTCAACCAAAAGCAGATCGACGCTTCCCGGGAAAATGGTGTAATGAGTCATCGTCCCTTCTTCGGTATAGACGACACTAAGCGGCGTCCATGGCGCGCAGTTGGAAGCGAGTGTCGGAATCAGCACCGACTTGATGCCGGTGTCATGGGCGACGGCTTTTGCAATATCAAGCACTTTGCCGCCACCCGCTCCGATAACGGCGTCCGCACCGATGGCTTTTGCGATTTCTGCCACTCGGGCAATTTCAGTAAGCGAGCATTCCCCGTGGTAATTTTCATAGGCTACTTCAACTTTGTCCAGTTCCGGAAAGAACGGACGCAGCGCTTCCCACGACTTGGTGCCGGTCAGGAGCAACACTTTGTTGATATTACGCGCCAACAGTTTGTCCTCGAGTCCTTCGAGAACATGGGTATTGCAGATATATTCAGCCGGCGCGCCTTTTACGATAATGTCTTCCACAAAGATTCTCCTCTCTTAACGGCTAGCCATCCATTCCGGTTTGCCGAAGCCTTCAAAATCGGAATCGATCAATGCTTCAAATTCCGGCGATTCCACAATTTCCACTAAGTCTTTTGACAGCTGTGTATCTTTGTTTTCCGTTTTCACCGCGACCAAGTTGCGGTATTGGTCTGGCATATTTTCAAGTACCAGTGCATCCAGCAAGTTCATGTCAGCTGCCAACGCAAAGTTTCCTGGCACGGCTGATAAATCAGAGCTTTCCACTGCACGCGGCAAGCCGCCTGCTTCGATCGGCTGGAACACAAGGTTTTTCGGGTTTTCCTGGATGTCTTTTTCTGAAACCGTCAATTCTTCCGCTGCCGGATCAAGTGTGATCAAGTTGTTGTCCTGCAAGACCAGGAATGTGCGGGCTGCGTTTACCGGGTCGTTCGGAATTGCAATCGTCGCTCCGTCTTTGATATCTTCCAGTGAGTCAAAGACATTCGAGTAAATGCCCATTGGCGCTGTCGGCACCGTAATCAGGCCGGTCAAGTCCATGCCGTTTTCTTTTGAGAAGTTTTCAAGGTACACCGAGTGCTGGAACAAGTTGGCATCGAGGTCGCCGTTGTCCAAAGCGTTGTTTGGCTGGATGTAGTCGCTGAATTCCACGATTTCCACTTTATAGCCTTTTTCTTCAAGCGCCGGTTTAAACGCTTCGTTCAGCATGTCGCTGTATGGACCGGCGGTGCCACCCAGTTTGATGGATTTCGAGTCGGCGCTGGATTCTTCTTCACCGCAAGCAGCGAGCAAAGTCAGTAAAACAAGTAGGATTGCTGGCAATAAAAATTTCTTCATGTGAGTTTCTCTCCCTTTTTTATCGTTTGTCTATTGCTTTTGACGTCCAGTCACCCAATTGCTGAAGGATTTGGACGAGAACAATTAAAATGACGACGGTGACGATCATGATTGTATTGTCGTAGCGGTAATAGCCGAAGCGGATCGCCAAGTCGCCGATGCCGCCGCCTCCGACGACGCCAGCCATCGCGGAATACGCAACGAGTGAAATGATGGTGATTGTAATCCCTTGGACAATGCCGGCTTTCGCTTCCGGCAGCAGCACGTCTTTGATGATCATCCACGGGGTGGCTCCACAAGCAACGGCCGCTTCAATGACCCCTTTATCAATTTCACGCAGCGAAGTTTCAACGATGCGGGCGAAGAACGGAATCGCCGCAACCGACAACGACACGCTGGCTGCTGCCGGCCCGATGGTCGAATCCACCAACATCTTTGTCAATGGAATCAATGCCACCAGCAAGATGATAAACGGAATCGAGCGGATCATGTTGACCACAAAACCCAATACCGATTTCACAAAACGGTTTTGCAAAAACAAGCCTTTGTCGGTGACAAACAACACGATGCCAAGCGGCAAGCCGATGACAATGGCAATCGCGAGCGAGACGCCGATCATATACAAGGTTTCGCCGAACGCTTTCGAGATGTCCGGCCACAATTCCATCATATGCTGAAAATCAAATCCCATTTGAAATCACCTCCACAGTTGCTCCCCGGCCTTCCATATAAGTGATGGCGCGGTGGATATTGTCCGGTCTTCCTTGAATTTCCATCAGGAACAAGCCAAGCGGCTTTTCCTGGATGTACTCGATTGAACCATGAAGGAAATTGCCTTTGACATCGAAATGCTGCACCGTATCGGTGATGATGCCTTCTCCGGCAACGGCGCCTTTGAACTGCACTTTGATGACGCTGCCGGTGCAGGCTGCCAGAATCGGCTGCGGCACATCGAACGACACGACTGAAGAGATGAATTCCTTTGTGAGTTCTGCTTTCGGATCCGAAAACAAATCGTAAACGCCGCCTTCTTCAATGACCCGGCCGTCCTGCATGACCGCCATGCGGTCGCAGATTTCCTTGACGACATTCATCTCGTGGGTGATGAGAACGATCGTGATATTCAGTTCACGGTTGATCCTTTTCAACAGCCGCAAAATGGAAAGCGTCGTATTCGGGTCGAGTGCGGACGTCGCTTCGTCACACAGGAGTACCGATGGATTGTTCGCCAGCGCCCGGGCAATGCCGACACGCTGCTTTTGCCCGCCGCTCAGTTGCGCGGGATAGACGTCCCGTTTATCGGTCAAGCCGACCATCTCGAGCAGTTCGTCGACCCGTTTGGCGATCTGGTCTTTTGGCAGTTTCGCCGCTTTCAAAGCGAAGCCGACATTTTCCCCGACCGTCTTTTGGCTGATCAAGTAGAAATGCTGAAAAATCATGCCGATTTTCAACCTTGCCTGGCGCAGCCCTTCGCCTTTCAGCTGGGTGAGGTCAAGGCCGTCCACTTTGATTTCGCCGCTTGTCGGACGCTCCAGCAAGTTCATGCAGCGGAGCAGCGAGCTTTTCCCGGCTCCTGAGTAGCCGACGATGCCGAACACTTCTCCTTCGTTCACGGTCAGAGAGACATTGTCCACGCCGGTAACGGTGCCTTTTTTTGTTTTGTAGTCCTTCGTAAGATTCGTGATGCTGATCATGGTGGGGTCCCTCCTTTTTTGGCCATTAAAAAATGCCTCTTTCATTTAGAAAGAAGCACCATAACGGAATAGGTTTATCTCTCAGAATGAAATCATTCTGCAGGAATTAGCACCTTACAGATCACTCTGTAGGTTGCTGGACGTCATCGGGCCTGTCCCTCAGTCTCTCTTGATAATGTTCCTTATGTAATTGGTTTTAACTTGGTTCTAATAGTAGTCAACATTTTGGCTGCTGTCAAACCTTTTTTTGAAAAGGTTCAATTATTGAATTTCATTATATATTATTACAGGGACATTTCTTCATCAACCCGGTCAATCACGACAAACGGCATCGAGCCGTCAAAATAAAAGCCGTAATCCTCGTCTTCTGCGGTCTGGATCGCTGAAGGAATTTCCATTTCCATCAGTATTTGCTTCACTTCTGCCATTACCAGCAAAAACGTTTCTTCGGGAACCCCGGTAACCACATGGGTGAATAAAAAATAGTCTTTCAAAGCTAAAGGCGTTGCGGCTTGCCCTCTCCGGGTCTTCATCAACAGGTAGCGAAGCAGATTCGCCTGTACCGGCGCTAATTTCTCGGAAATACCGTTGTAAGTCAAGACGGCGCCGAATTTATTGAACTTCAGCGAAATGACATCCTGCATCGGCGCTTCGACGCTTTCTTCTTTCGAACAAAGCACGGAGCCAAACGGTGTGGTAATGCGGTAAGCCTGGCTCTTCAGCATACCATCGTTGTAGCAAAGCTGGGTGGACAGCGAAGTGGCATGCTCGGCGCTGGCCATAAAATCCATGGCTGTCACTTCGCCCCGGATTGCCGGATGAAGCGCGCAATTAGCAATATACAAGACGGCACGGCTGATTTGCTCCGCATTCATCAGGAAACGCTCATCGGTATAAAAAGTCTGGCTGTTCAGCGCTTGCTGGAGAAACGCCGCCGCATCAAAGAAAGCTCCTGAACGGTAAGCCAAAAATCCCAAACGGTAAGCGGCAATCGGGTTTTGCGAGTCATAGGAAAGAACTTTTTTCAGGACTTTCTCGGAATCTTCGTAAATGGTGCGGTCACTGCCAGAAACAGCTGCGCCGTAGCGCAATAGGTAAGACACCAACTTTTTCTTGATGAAGGTGTAATATTCCCGGTAATCTTCATCCTCTTGCACTAGCGCTTCTAATTGACGGTGCATAGCCTCATATACTTCTATTTTAGAATAGCTTAAACTGCCGAGCCTCGTTTCACCGAGGCCCAGCAGTTCTTGCTCTAATTCTTCTAGTTCTTCTAAACTGATTCCCTGAAAGCTCATGACGTTCCTCCTGAACAAAACTAATCGACTCAAAATTAACAAAAAACCTCTATATAAAATAATATTATGATTTAATAAAAAATAAAATAAGATAAATTTTACATTTTTAATAAACTTGCATCGTTTTTTATGATACCAATGCTAAGAAAGATTAACAATAGGGCAAAAGATAATTTTATTGTAAAAGAATTTTTTAAGTTTTTCAAAAATATGTCTTTTTCCCTACGAAATCAAAAGCAGCCCTAGCTTTCCGTTTTGGAAGCTGGGGCTGCTTATAGCGATAGTCTTTGGATCGTCAAAGATTTTGACTTCATTCTAGACCGGTGCCACCATACGGCCGATTTCTTTCCCAAGAATCGGCACTACTTGAGCAGCCAGCATTTCGATGTTTTCCTGCACCTTGCCGAACGGTATGCCGCCAATATCCATTTGGGCCATAAAGCGCCTGTGGCCGAACAATTCCTGCTGCCGGATTATTTTCTTTGCAACGTGTTCCGGGCTCCCGACAAACAAAGCGGTTTCCGGACCCGCTAACTGTTCAAAATCATTCCGTGTCATTCGCGAACTCATTCCGCGCTGGCGATTGACGTAGTTCCAGTAGTTGGCATAGTACGGATAAAACTCCTCTTTCGCTTGCTCTGTAGTTTTTGCCAGATAAGCGTGGCCGGTCACTCCGACTTGCAGCGATGCGGGCGAATGGCCCGCTTCGATTCCCGCCTGCCGATAGATATCGACAAGCGGCTTAAACCGTATGGGATCGCCTCCAAGAATAGCAAGCGCCATTCCGACGCCCATGCGTCCGGCGCGGGCTGCACTTTCAGGCGTTCCGCCAACCCCAATCCAGATGGGAAGTTTGCTTTGCAATGGCCGGGGCGCAATTTCCGCGTGGTCTATTGGTGATCGGAATTTACCTTTCCACGAAACAATGTCGCTGTCGTTCAGCTTCATTATTAACTCCATATGTTCACTAAAGAGCTCATTATAGTCTTTCACGCTGTATCCAAACAGAGGAAACGATTCAATGAAAGCTCCTCGGCCAGCCAAAATCTCAGCACGGCCGCCGGAAACCAAATCCAAAGTTGCAAAGTCTTCGTACAACCGGACCGGATCAAGTGTACTCAAGACACTGGTTGCACTTGTCAAGCGGATTTGTTCGGTCGCTTGGGCAATTGCAGCCAGCACGACCGCAGGCGAAGAAACCGCGTAATCCAGGCGGTGATGCTCACCTACCCCGAAGATATCGAGGCCAGCCCGGTCCGCCAGTTTTCCCGCTTCTATAATTTCGTCCATCCGCTGTTTGGGGCTGATCATTTCTCCTGTCAGGGGATTCGGTCCGATATCCGCTAACGTGTAGATTCCGACTTCAAAGCCTTGTTGTTTTAATTTAGCCACTTAATTCGCTCCTTCTTACGCTGCCGTCCGCAACGGCAAATTATTAGTTACTTTATGTAACTTACTATAGTATGATTATCTGACTATGTCAAACCTTCGTCTTGCGGAACCAGTTTTTGTGCCGTTTTCCATTTTTTTTAGACACAACTGCAACACAACTTTTTAAAAAAGTTCTGCTAAAATCTGATTGAATGAAACTTTTGCCGCGTTCCATACGTAACAACAACAAAGAAACATTTTCAACGATTTGAAATTAAATTTATTCAGGTTTGATTCCCTGGAATTTAAGGAATACTATGAACCTGTTTTTAAAATTAAAGGAGACGATTGATGTGAGAAGTGGAAACCCGAGTTTAAAAGATGAAGTATTTGAAAAAGGCGGTTACACCAATTCTGGCCGCACGATGACCATTCAAGGAACGGTCAATAAGACCTTTATATTATTGCTTTTGGTATTAGCGACAGCGGTCTATTCCTGGAATCAGTACTTGAGCAATCCTGAAACCATCCTGCCCTTGATCCTGGTCGGCGGCATCGGCGGCTTTGTCGTCGCGATGGTTACGATTTTCATGCCGAAAGCGGCACCGTTTACAGCTCCGCTTTATGCATTGCTGGAAGGCTTGTTCATCGGGGCGATTTCCGCCCAGTACGAAGTGCAATACGGCGGCATCGTGTTCCAGGCCGTTCTGTTGACCATTGGGGTGCTTTTGAGTTTACTGCTTGCGTATAAGTCGGGATTCATCAAAGTAACGCAGAACTTCCGCTTGGGCGTAGTGGCTGCAACCGGCGCAATCTTCGTTGTGTATCTGATCTCGTTTGTCGGCAGCTTTTTCGGTTTTAACATCCCGCATTTGCACGAATCGACGCCGCTTGGCATTATCATCAGCATCGTCATTGTCATCATTGCCGCTTTGAATTTGGTGCTGGACTTCGATTACATCGAAAAGGCTTCCGAAAAACGCGTGCCAAAGTATTTCGAATGGTACGGAGCATTTGGCCTGCTGGTAACACTGGTTTGGCTGTATCTTGAAATTCTTCGTCTGCTTGCTAAATTGCGCGACAGATAAAACAGCGGATAACAAAACAGCCGACTTCCCTCGTTTCAAAGAGGAAGTCGGCTGTTTTTATTTTCTCTAAAAAAAGCAGCGCTTTAAAAGTAAATCCAAAACTTTGGTCCGCTCGCTCCAGTAGCGGCATCCAACGCCTAACAAGCCAAGTTGAACTGCCATTTTGCCTATTCAGTTTCTTCCTTCAAGCAGTTGCCTAGCCTCGTCGAGAGAAGGGATTGCCGGAATCGCCCCTTTTTTAGTGGTCCCCAAAGCCGCGACCGCATTGGCGAATAAAATCATTGCTTCCAGTTCTTCAGTTTTTATTGCCTCCCACGAAACATCTTTCTGAAGAAATTGATGCAAAAAAGCACCGAAGAACAGATCGCCTGCTCCTGTGGTATCGATTGTACCCACTTGAAATCCGGTCATGTGTCCCGTACCTTTTCCAAATCGGTAGAAACAGCCATTGACACCCAACGTAACTAAGACAACTTTCAATTCGAACTTCTCAAACAAAAATTGGGATCCTTCTTCCAGATCACGAATGCCCGTAGTAAATTCCAATTCTTCATCAGATAGTTTCAAAACATCCGCATACTGCATGCCTTCAAGAATCGTTTCTTTTGCCTGGCTTAAACTTTCCCAGAGCGCCGGACGCAGGTTCGGATCAAATGAAATTAAAACATCTTTCTCTTTTGCCGCATGCAGTGCCTTTAATGTGGCCGTCTTGGCCGGTTCATGTGTCATCGAAAGCGAACCGAAATGAAAGATCTTTGCCTGTTGCACCAATTCAACATCAACTTCCTGTTCCTGCAGCATGATGTCAGCTCCGGGAGAACGGTAGAATTGGAAAGAACGGTCACCGTCTTCCTTCAGATGCACAAACGCCAAAGTGGTATTTACATCTTTTGAATAGATTAAGCCTTGCGTATCAATTCTATTTTTCTGGAGCGTCTCCCTTAAAAAAGAGCCGAATTGGTCATTTCCCACTTTTCCTATAAATGCGGTCGTTGTATTGAATTTGGCCAGCGTGGCAAGAACATTCGCGGGTGCTCCGCCAGGGTTCGATTCAAACAAGGCATTTCCATTTGCCGACTTTCCAGCTGGTGTAAAATCGATCAGGAGTTCACCAAGTGCGACGACGTCCACCATATTCCATTCCCCCTTTAGTCTATGCTGCATAAATGGTGAGTAAACCGAATAAGGAAACCCGCTTTTTCGCGGTTCCAGCTTCTTTACAAAGCCACCGGCCGAAATTGCTTCGGCCAGTGGCTTGTGTTACAACTCTTTCGGATTGCGCAAATCCCACTTTTCAAGCGTTGCATCAACCCGCCCATCTGCAGTGATGAATACATCTACATCATTTGCTTCAGCAAAGAACCGGGCCGTAAACACTTCCTCTCCTCCATTGACAAACAACTCAATCGAGCTGGTGTCGAGGAAGATATGAAGATCTTCAAGCTTATCCAAAAAGCAGCTGCGGCTTTCAATCTTGCCATCGATGAACCGCTTTCTCTCTAAGGTCAAGCGCTTCATATGCTGAATATAGACGATTGACAAGTTTTTTCGGATTTCGATTTTTACTGTGTCGGCGAGATTTTGGTGGAAACAGGCTTTGATTTCACTGACTGTCCCGGCCAGTTCTGGCCAAGTTTTTGTTTCATCTTCGATGCTTGTTTTGCACTGGAACCCATTCGCCTCCCGCAGCTTTTGGAGTTCTTGCACCGGCTTTTGAATAATCCGGTTGTTTTTCAGTTCGATTTCCCGGGGGATCGTCAAGGCATGCACCCAGCCTTTTTCAATGGTTGGCTGGTGGGATTCCTGTTCGTCTGTAATTCCCATCCAGCCCAGCATGATTCTTCTCCCCAGCTGATCTTGAAACGTTTGGGGGGCATAGAAATCAAACCCACGGTCCAGTTCGATAAATTCGCCGTGTGGAAACTCAGTGGTTCCGACTTTCCATTTCCCTACAAAGTATCCTGACTGGAACACATTGTGGTAAAAGCTTTCTTTTGCCTCCAATCCTTGAGGCGACACGATCAAAATGTCGTTTCCATCCAGTTCAAAAAAATCGGGACACTCCCACATATAGCCGAAATCAATCAATCCGTTAAGCCGGTTCCCAGCAAGCGTTCCTTTTAACTCCCATTCCTTCAAATCGGATGAAGCAAACAGGACAACGGCACCTTCTTGAGAAAAGGTTTGCGCACCTATAACCATGTACCAGACGCCATCTCGTTTCCAAACTTTCGGGTCCCGGAAATGGGACGTGTATCCTTCCGGTAGCAGAACCACAGGGCCTTTTTTCTCAAAAATAAACCCGTTGTGGGAAACAGCCATACATTGATATGTTTCAAGTATATTGTTGTCATGTCCAACGTTCCCGCTGTAGAACAGCACCATGTCTCCATCAACTTCAACAGCACTTCCGGAAAAACATCCGTCTCTTTCATACCACTCACTCGGAACGAGTGATGGCGGGTGTTCTTGCCAATAGATGAGATCTTGGGATGTGCAGTGTCCCCAGCATTTAGCTCCGTGTACAGTCCCAAACGGATTCCACTGGAAAAACACATGATAAGTGCCTTTATACTGGATGAGTCCATTCGGGTCATTCAGCAGACCGACCGCGGGCATTAAGTGGTATTGCAGCCGGTGCGGATCAATGTGGTTGTCTTTTTGGTAAGTTTCTAGTGTGTGATTCAACCTTTCAAACCAGTTTATAGTATTCATGGCAAACTCCCATTTCCAGTAGTTTTTCAACTAACCTTCCCCTAAGCGTTCGTTTCCACAAAGTTCACATTCTCAGTTTCTGTCTTTGAAATCCCCCAGCCGGCTGCTCGGCTATTGCCATTTTTCCATCTCATCTTCTAAAGCAGAATGATTAAATCACTAAAAAGTTTCACCTTCAAAAGCGGCTCTTATCATGTAGATTCCCCCTTAAAAATTATTATCTATCTATTCTAATAATACGCCTAAATGATTTAAAAGTCTCACAAAAGATAAAATAATATTAGTTTTTATTCAGCTTTTTGACTATATAGTTACAATATTTTGGGTTCTGTATTTCTTATTCAAAATTTAAAAAAATCTTGATTGCAAAAGCCAAAATCGAAATTCCCTTTACTTCCTCCACCCCTTCCGCTACACTAGACCCATCGGGGCAAACCCCGGACCACAAAAAAAACTGCATACCGTTTTCTGCACTGGGGGTGCCCGATTTTCGGCTGAGATGCAAGCGCAAGCTTCGATCCCTTATGACTCGATCCAGATAATACTGGCGTGAGGAAGTGCGGTGACTTTCCGCAATTGGATCTTTCTTGAATTTAATTGGCATGGAATAGTGGCTGCATCTTCACGGATGCAGCCTTTTTTTGTGCAATTTTTTTGAGGAGGAGAATTTATTATGGAACCACTGCAATGCGGCACAAGCCCGATTGTCGGATTTCGCTTTTCTTTGCATCCGATGACCGGCGATTTTATCAAAGTAATCAAAGGGGCTTTGAACGAAACAGATACAACGAACGTCTGGATGCATACCGATGACGTCTCGACTGTGATTCGTGGCAAACAGAACCATGTCTTCAATACGGCGAAAGCACTTACGCTGCACGCAGCCAAGACCGGCGAACATGTTGCATTGTCCGGAACATTTTCAATCGGCTGCCCGGGAGATTCTGCGGGCGATGTCTACTTGGACAAAGATGACGTACTGCTGAATACCGATGACACGAAGCAATACGTGTCATCGCAATTTGCGCTGTATCCGATGAACAACCCGGATTACATGACCGTTATTTACCGCGAAGTCGACCGTGCAAAGGCGCAGGGCGTCTTTAACGAATCGATGCATTACGCGAGCGGCATCCACGGCGATATCCATGAGGTCTTCGCGTTTTACGAAGAAGCATTTACGAATGCCCGCTCCGAAGAGCACCGCCATTTGGTCATGACGGTATCAATGAGCATCAACAGTCCTTCGCATGGAGGCAAAAACGATGCTTAAATCGTGGAAGCTGAAAGAAGTTGTATTGATGTCGCTGTTTGCCATCGTGTTTGGCATCGTTTATTTGCTGTTTGTCCATCTTTCGAATATCTGGGCCGGCATTATCGGACCGATTGCCTATGAATGGCTGTTCGGCATCTGGTTTATCGTATCGATCATTTGCATGAACATCATCCGGAAACCGGGAGCTGCCGTACTGTCGGAATCGATGGCGGCGGCAATTGAAGTGCTGCTCGGCAATGCAGTTGGTCCGCGCCTGCTGTTGTCCGGCATTGTCCAGGGACTCGGAGCGGAAGCGGCGTTTGCAGTGACCGGATACAAGCATTTCAATCTGGCGGTGTTTATGCTTGCCGGAGCCGGATCTGCTGTATTCAGTTTTGTGTACGGCTATTTCATCTCCGGCTACGCAGCGCTTGATCCCTCATTTGTGGCCTTGATGTTTACGTTGCGTGTCTTAAGCGGCATGGTCATCGCCGGCATCGGCGGTAAGTACATTTCAGACGCCCTGCTTGCAACCGGTTCGCTTCGAGGCTATGCCATTGCCCGCGCAGAAAAAGGTGATGCCGGTGCATGAGCCGGTGTTTTCATTGAAAAATACCCATTTCCGTTTTCCGGATGACCAGGAAAACACGCTGAAAGATCTTACATTCGATATCTTTCCGGGAGAGCGCGTCGTCATATCCGGGCCGAGTGGCAGCGGCAAAAGCACTTTGCTGTACTTATTGAACCGGTTGTATCCGCTGAACTGCGACGGAATTCTGAGCGGCAGCATCCGCATGTTCGGCAAAAGAGCAGAAGATTATACACCCGGAGAAATCAACTACCGGGTCGCAACCGTGTTCCAGGACCCCGACTCCCAGTTTTGCATGCCGACCGTTGAAGCAGAACTGGCGTTTACACTGGAAAACCTCCATGTCCCTTTTACGGAAATGGAGAGCCGGATAACAGATGTCCTTTCATTAACTGAATTGACGCCAATGCGCCATGCGGTGATCCAGTCTTTATCGGGCGGCATGAAACAGCGCGTGGCAACCGCATGTGCATTGATCATGAAACCGGAAGTGCTCTTGCTGGATGAACCCATTTCCCATCTCGACCCCTATACAGCCAAGCAGTTTATCACCTGGCTAGACAGGCTGCAGAAACAATTTGGATTGACGGTTGTGGCTGTCGAGCACCGGCTTGATCTTTGGGAATCATTTTTCGACCGCGGTATCCAACTGGACAAAGACGGACGCATTCTCGCTGATCAGCGCTTTGTCCAAAGGGCGGCAATGACATTCCCCAGACGGGTAACTAGTCTTCGAGAACCCTTTTCTTTGCGGGTTTCCGGGCTGTCCACTAGCGTCAACGGGAAAAGCTTGCTCCATCCGCTGTCGTTTTCCGTCAAGCGCGGGGAAGTCACGGTCGTTGCCGGGCCGAATGGCAGCGGAAAATCGACATTGCTGAAGACGCTGTGCGGCATCTACAAAAGTTCTGGCGGAACCGTCGAATCGGACGGCCTCGGCTACGTGCCGCAATCGCCTGAGTACCTGTTTCTGACACAGCGAATTAAAGATGAAATAGCCTATTCGGCTTCGTCTACTCCAGCGGAGGTCCAGAATTTGATGGAGCGCCTGCGGTTAACAGACATTCAAAATGCGCATCCGTTCGCTGTCAGCCACGGGCAAAAGCGGCGGGTCGCAATCGCCGCGATGCTCGCAGACAAACGGCAAGTGCTGCTGATGGATGAACCGACTTCCGGGCAGGACGCTGCGGCACTGCAGGCATTAGCGCGGTTGATTGCAGAACGGGCAAACGAAGGCATATCTATTTTGATCGTCACGCACGACATGGAATTTGCAGCAGCCGTTGCCGATTTCATTCTTCTTATCAAAGACGGTAGACTGACGGGGAAATTTGCGTGTAAGGAATTATGGGCTAATGAAGAATTGCTGGAGTCGCATCATTTGCTTGTGCCAAAAGGAGTGAAGCTTCGTGCGGAATCTTTTGCATGACATGAACCCGTCCGTAAAATTCATTGTCGTGACTTTGTCAATGGTCGCCATTGCCTTTTTCTTCAATCCCTGGACACCGCTGATTTTCTGGATGGGTGTTTTACTTTTCCAAGTTTTCCTGAGCCGGCTCAATTGGAAAGTATGGGCGCTGTTCATGCTGCCGTTTGCTATCGGTGCTTTCGGTTATTTATGGACAACCATTGTGTTCGGCGCAAAAACCGGCGGCCAAATCATCTGGTCGTTCGCCGGCTTGGATATCACCGATGAACAACTGGAGACAGCCCTGTCCCTCTCTTTCCGGGTCTTGGCGTTTTCCACTTTGTCTCTGATGTTCGCGTTCACAACCGATCCGGTAAAATTTATCATGAGCTTGATGCAGCAATTGAAATTATCTCCGAAAATTGCTTATGGCGTGATGGTCGGCTATCAATTCCTTCCGGTCATGAAAGACGAATTCACTCAAATCCAACAGGCACAGCGCTTGCGCGGAGCCGTCGAGGAAAAGAATGTATTCAAGCGGCTGCTGGATATGCGGCGAGTGCTGATGCCGATGCTTGCCGGCGCTGTGCGTAAAGCGGAACGCTCCGCTTTCGCCATGGAAGCCCGCGGATTTACCGGTGAAGCACGAACCGACTATTACCAACCCATCCGGATTGGCCGCATTGATTTTTGGATGTCTGCCCTTTTTGCATTGCTGCTGGCTGCCAGCTGTCTGGGAGGGATTTGGTTAAGCTGAATATAAAAAAGGAAGTGAAAAGCTGGCGCCTTCGCTTCCTTTTTTTCTTTTGTGTCTTTGTACGTTGTTGCTGGTTTTGAATTTTATTAAATTACCTTATGTAGTTTTATACAAGTATTACACTTATAGGACTACATAATATTTTTATTTGGTAAATCCCTTCACCTTACTTCTATTAATTCGTCTAAAGGCAGTTCCAGTGCACGTATGCATAAATGCTCTTTCATTTCTTCGAACTCTTCATATTCCTCCGCTGTAAAAATCTCTTCCCTGCCTTTTTTCAAGAACTCATAAAAGACCGGCGGCAGGAACTCTTGTTTCAAACTGACTTCCACTTCTTCACCGGATTTTCGTCTAAACACGAACGCGTAAGACGTCGGCCGGTATGGATCATACTGCGCCATCGGGTAAGCCGTATCCACTTCGTACTCTCCGCGCGTGGCAGCACGTGTAATAAATTCAAATGTGTCCCGGAATCCAGGTCCACCGTGGCCGGCCAAGATGGAGATGTCGCTGCGTTCAGGTATTTTGTCTCCGTAAAGCGCTTCAAACGCCGCTTCCATCATGCGGAATGCTACGCCGATTGCCATATAGGCTCTTGTTCCATGGAATTTCCGGATATCCTGAAATTCAATTTCCAGTAAATCTTTACGGTCGTATACTTGTATGCTCTTCATTTGAATACCTCCAGTAGGATATAGTCCTTTTCCTTGGAAAAGGCAGCTGCAATGATTTATACATTTTCACTCAATTTCATGTTTCTTCTTTTTATTGATCCAGTAAACCAGCAAGGCGGCACAAAATACGGCTACTATGGTTATCCAATTTACTTTTCCGGCATCTTCGTCCAAATCCGCTTTAACCAAGGCATTGCTTTTCATTTCTTCTTTGCTTGCCTCTTCCGAAACATGTAATGCTTTTGGTTCAATGACGGCATATTGAATAGCTTCTGTTTGCTGCATTTCCCCCGAGCCTGTTTGTCTATCTTTTATATCCGGTCCTACCCAGGATTTCACAAGCTCCATGCCTTCCCAGATTTCAGGATCAATCGATTCGCTTTGAATTCGCGGATGAACGCCCAACGGATACCGTTCACTGCCTATTTCCAAGATATAGCCTTTTTCCGAAAGTTCAACGGCTGTAATTTCTCCAGTCGGCCCTGCCGCAAATCCTGCACGTGTGAAGAGCGTATGCCCATCTACTTCCACATCCGCATGGTCCGCAACAAATACCGCAAATTCCCCCCGCGTCATCGTTTGTCCCGGATGCTCCAGCACAAGCCTGCCGCCAAACAATACCGTATTAACCAGTCCGTAATCGACGGCTTTTCCTCTAAGAAAGTCCGGCAAATTCTTTGCAAATGGCGAATGCGATATCCAAGCTTCGAAGTCCGCTGCCGTCAAAAGATCTAGCGGGCGAAATTCCTGGGCTCCACTTCCTGAGATTAGTCCAAGTGTATTGAGCAATAGAATATCCGCTGCCGCTTCGCTATAGGCAATGTCACTGTATACGGTTGCTTCGTTGGTTACATGCGCTGACGCTTGCGATGATGCAAAAAAGCTCAGCGCCAGCAATAAAGCTATTTTCTTCATCCGCTTCACTCCTATTTCCGGTGTATCTCAAGCGCACCATCCGTTTGAGTAAAATACGGATTATCGATGCCGGCTATTTTCTGCAGGGCTGCATAGTCCAATTTAAATCCGTGCAGTTCCTCCAGCAGCTCCTCCGGCAAATAAAACCCGTTATAAAATCCGGCTTCAAAGACCAGTTCTGCAGATTGTCCATCGCCTTTTTGAAGCACCTGACCCAATAAAATAACATGAGCGTATTGCAGTTCATATTCGACGTAAACATGGTCTTTCCGGAAAAAATACTGCAGCCGGCTTTTTTCGTTCAGCCAGGATTCGGCCAATGTTCTATCCTCTGAAACGGCCATCCAGCTGCCAAGCTCCGTATGAATCCGCTCTTGATCGGCTTTGAGATCATCAATCAATTCATATTCCACTTCCGATACCCAGTCGATATCCAGGTAATTCGCAATCTGTTCCAATGGAAGATCTGCATTTTCCGTTAAATACTGTTCGCGCGCTAACAAGTTCTTTTCAATGGCCCCTAAAAGTTTTTCATGGCCTTTTAACGACTGCTGGGCAGCTTTAAGCTGCTGATAATGCAGGTAAAGGTCATTCAGGCTAAGCAAATAAGCATCGATGCCCCGCTCTAGCTGCCAATGGCTTCCCAATAAATCGGCAGCATCATGACCGTCTCCCATCATAGAAAGCCATCCATCAAGGCCCGAATCTGCATAAAGCTGCAGCTGTTCGACAGCCAGTTGCTGATTTTCTTCAAACCGCTTTTTTTGCTTGTCCACTTCCGGCTGCAAGTCCTCGATTTGGTCTTTTGTCTGCGCCATTTCTGCTTTCAGCCCGTCAATCGTCGTTTCATCATAAACAATCGCCAAAAAGTTAGCGAACGCCCCTGTCATATGGGCAGATGCAGGAAGCATAACCAAAAACGCCAGCGCCATTCCAATAACAAGCCGCTTAGCCATCGGCAATCCCTTTTCTTGTGGACAGGCGGCTTGCCGCCAAGCCAATGACTAAAGCCAATAGCAGCTGCAGGACCACTACGGCAGCAATATCCGAACCTTCCAATCGGCCGAGAAACGGCAGCTTGTCGAGAAACGGAACCAAAACGGCCACTTGAAAACAGACAGTCAACAGGATGGCTATCGCCGCCCCAATGAGACTGAACAAAGCCGCTTCTATCAAAAATTGTGCTCTTACAGCTTTCGGACTCATTCCTACAAATAATTTCACGGCAAGTTCCTGCTGCCGTTTATACAAAGCGAGATGGAATGTGAAATACACCATCAAAAAGGCGATTCCGACTAATGCGGCGGCTGAAGCCGTGCCATAGCGCTCTAAATTGGTGATCCAGGAATCCAGCAGGATGGCCATTTGCTGCGGGTACACCACTTGATCAATGCCGTTGATGGCTTCCAGTTCTTTCGCAATATCCGCCAACTCGGTTTTATCGGCAACTTGCAGCTTTACCGCATCCTGCATGGCACCATTCCGGAAAGCATCCATCAAATGCTCTTTGCCATTAAAAAAACCTGCCAGTTTTTCTAAATTTTCATTTCCGTTTTCAACTCTAGCCTTTTCGACATACTCTTTTTCCGCTAGAATAGCGGCTACTTCTTCTGCATTCAGCGCTTCATTAATATACACTTTCATTGTCAGCTGGGATTCCACGTAATCAATCGCCTCTACAGCGACCAGCCGAACGGACAACAGGATTCCAATCAGCAGCAAGGCGAGCGCAATGAAGAAGATGGAAGCGAACGTACTTAATGGGTTGCGCTTTAAACCCTGCCAGGAATCTTGCATCATATAGTCAACTAAATGCCTGTTCATGAAGCCTGCCATCCTCTATTGTCCAAATTTTTGCATGCTGTTGCTTCAGCAGCAGTTCGTCGTGTGTCACAATGAGCATCGTCATGTTTTCTTCTTCATGCAGCTCTTTCAGCAACTGCAGAATATCCGCCGCCGTTTCTTTGTCGAGGTTGCCGGTCGGTTCATCGGCCAGCAATAGACCGGGCTTGTTGAGCAAAGCGCGTGCAATGGCCACCCGCTGCTGCTGTCCACCGGATAAAGAGTTTGGAAAAGCAGTTTTCTTATCGGCCAGACCTACACGTTCAAGCAGCCGCATCGCTTCCCGTTCAATTTCTTCCATCGGTGTGCCGACCGCTCTGCCGGCCAGTATGATATTTTCGAAGACGGTCTTTTGTTCAATCAAGCGATACGCCTGAAACACGACACCAATTTCCCGCCTTAACACATGCTTTAAAATTTGGCTAATCGGTATTTGGCGAAAGCGGATATCCCCTTCATCCGCTTCCGTTTCCCGGTAAAGCAGTTTCAGCAAGCTGCTCTTCCCCGATCCGGAAAGGCCTTGCAAAACAGCAAAATCCCCTGTCTCCAGATGGAAGTCAGCGTTTTGCAATACAACATCACTGCCATAGCGTTTCGTGACTTTCGACATTTGGATCATGTCAGATCTTCCCTTCTTCAAGCCATGGCAGGAAACCTCTGAGAAAACTCTCTGTCGCCGGCATAAAATAAGAACCGTAATGGTAATCGGGATCCAGTGTCGTATTGATCCATATGCCTTTCGTATTCACTTTATCTATGTACATCACTGAACCGCCGTCTTTTGTTGCGACAAGAGTTTCGCAGCCTTCCATCGGCCAGTAAACACCGTGCTGGTGCCATGTGGCATCTTCAAGCGTCAAGTAATTCTGAAACAGATCATGCTCGTGCCCGGGCAATGCCAAACCGCTGTCCGCATCTTTTTCGAGCCACCACCAGAAGTTTGTCGGACGGAACTCCCAATTGTGTTCCGGCAGCCAGTCAAACCCTTGGGGTCCGAATGTCACCACGATGCGCCCGGACTCAGCAAAGGCTTTGATTTTCCCGACATTCGCTTCCAGCAGCTTCAAATGGGTTTGGGAAGGAATCAGCAAAACATCAAGCGAATCCAGGTCCGCTTCGGCGAACTCCCTTATCGGTATCAGCCGGTGGATGTGCTTTGCGAATTCTCCTGTTTTATAGGTGCGGCTATGCTGGGAACTGCCGCCGTACAAGACTCCGATTTTTCTCATGACGCCACCAATCCTTTCTGAAGGGCTTCGTATTCTTCCAGCACCCAATTGCGCAGCTGCATGCTGATGCAATCTGTCGACTTTTTCTCATCGGTTTGCATATAGCCGAACAAATCAAACCCGACATGCGCAAGGATCGTTCCGTTCGTGCTGCTGCGGTCGATATACGTAATCGGTTCGCCTTCATTTAATGTTAAGAGCACTTCGCCGCCTTCCGGAACGGGATGGTGGCCGCGCGCAAAAAATCCGGCGACGCCTTTTTTCAAGGTCATATCGTCTTCCTCCACACCTCGGAAAATCGGATGGTCGCTCACTTTTTTAACCCGGTAATCGGAAAAACGCTTGATGTCTTTTGCGATAAACGGCTTTCCGCCCGGCAGCCAATCCGTTACCAAGTTGCCGCAATATATGACCACTTTCCGGTCGTCCAGGAATTCCCGGATGATGTGCCTCATGTCATATAAGTAATCCTGATCAGAAAAACCCGTCACCACAAGGCATTTATAGGGTGACAAATCCGCTTCCCCTAGTGAATAAATATCAAGAAATTCAAAATCCGGCTGATCGGCAACCCCCTGTGAACGGGTCCGCGCAAAAATCGTACCGGCGTCCAGTACTAAAAAATCTGTTGTCATAATTATTCTCCTTTGCTGTTCTCCAATTTTTTTAATGCTTCTATCAATCGAATCGTAAACGGATGATCCGGCTGTTCGATAACAGAATCGGTTTCTCCTTGATCGACGATGCGGCCTTCATACAGAACCAGCAAACGTTGGCAGAAACCTTTCGTCAACGCGATGTCGTGTGTGATAAACAAATAAGCGATGCCGAACTGCTTATTCAACTTTTTCAGAAGGACAAGCAGCTCCAGCCGCAATGACGTATCGAGCATCGAAGTGGGCTCGTCGCAAACAATCAGTTTCGGCCGGCATACGAGCGCCCGGGCCACCCCGACACGCTGCCGTTCTCCGCCTGACAGTTCATGCGGGAAACGCATCGCATATTTCTTTGGATCAAGCGACACCAATTCCAGGGCTTCCTCAACCCGCATGCGCCTTTTTGCCGGGTCTTTTTCACTCTTCTGGATGAGCAAGGGCTCTTCCACTAAGTCTGAAATGCGCATTCGGCTCGATAAGGAGCCATAAGGGTCCTGAAAAATCATTTGGATGTCTTTTGCGAATACCCGCCGCTTCTTTCCCGTCAAATCAGTCAAATCACAGCCATCAAACCAGATGGTCCCGGCATCTTGCTGTTCCAAGCTTGCGAGTATGCGGCCCACTGTGCTTTTTCCGGCACCGGATGCACCGATCAAGCCGACAATTTCCCCGCACTGCAAGCTGAATGACACATCTTCCAACACCGCTGTCTTTTCTTTTTTCGTTTGTCCATATGCTTTCCGCAGGCTGTCTACATTCAGCAACAAGCTCATCTGCCTACCACCGCTTCCTGTTTCTTTTCAGTCAATAATGGAATCGAATCAATAAGTCTCCGCGTATAGGGATGAGTCGAATGCTCGGCCAATTCCAGCGATGCACCGCCATCGACGATATAACCGTATTTCATAACGGCAAGCCGGTCGGTGATTTTCAGTACAGCCGGCAAATCGTGCGAAATGAAAATCATCGATAAGTTCAATTCCCTCTGCAGTTTTTGCAGCAGTTCCAGAATTTCGACCTGGACCATGACATCAAGCCCTGTGGTCGGTTCATCCGCAATGACAAATTTCGGCCGGTTGATGAGTGCCATTGCAATGACGACGCGCTGGCGCATACCGCCGGACAATTGATGCGGAAACGCGCGGCGCCACTTCAACTCAAGCCCGACTTGCAGGAGCGCTTCATCGATTCGGCGGCTCAGTTCGGCAGCCGGTAATTTATAATGCGCTCCAACCGCTTCTGCCAATTGTTTTTCGATGGAAATGACCGGATTCAGCGCGTTCATTGCGGCTTGCGCGATATAGCCGATTTGATTGCCCCGAACTTGGCGGATTTCTTCATCGCTGAAACGCTGGAGGTCTTTGCCTTCAAAATAAATGCCTTCCACTTCCATCCGGGCAGGCTCTTTCAACTGCTGGATGATGGCAGAAGCGACCGTGGTCTTCCCGCTGCCTGATTCTCCAACAATCCCCATCACTTCTCCTTCGTTCACATAGAGCGATACGTCCGAAACGACCGGCGTGTAACGGCCCTTTTTCGGATATTTGACGGTCATGCCGTCAATGCGCAGCACCATGTTTTTTTCCAGTAGGTCTTCCCGCACGACAATGTCCTGCTTTGGCCGCTTTCTTGCCGGCACATAAGCGCGCAGCCGAGGATTCACTTTTTCTTCCAAATAATAGCCGATAAACGAAAAGGCCAGTACGACGAGGACAATGCAGATGCCCGGCGGAATGATCCACCACATCCATGCTTCCGTTAAAAAGGCGCTGCGGTTATTCGCGTAATACAAAATACTGCCCCAGCTCTTCATAAGCGGGTCGCTCATGCCAAGGAAACTCAGCGAAGACTCCAGCAGGATTGCGGCATTGACCGCCCCAACAAATTGCGGGATGAACAGCGGGAAAACGCCGGGCAGGATGTGTTTCTTAAATAGATAGAAATGCCCGGCACCCATCGATTTGGCAGCGAGCACCGGACCCGCGCCTTTGATCGACAAGGTCTGGGCACGGATTTGCCGCGCCTTTCCTGCCCACATCACCAGCGTGATGACCAAGATTTGGGTGAAAGCGCCGGGCCCGATATAAACGGCAATGACAAGCATTAAAGGCAAAAACGGCAAAGTCAGCACCACATCAATGAAACGCATCATCAAGGTTTCAAACCAGCCGCCAAAATAACCCGAAAATACCCCGATCATGCCGCCGATAAAAGTGGCAATGACAGCAGTTGCAATGCCGATGAACAACGAAGTACGGGCGCCGACTGCCAGCTCAGCCAGGATATCCTGTCCCATATCATTGGTTCCGAGCCAGTGCCCGGCACTTGGCGGTTGGAATGAAGGCCCGCTTTGTTCATAGGCGTCATGGGGAATCAGCAATGGACCAAAAACCGCAAACAAAATCATTGCAGCAGCCATTGCCACTCCTGACATTCCGATGATTTTTGTTGATTTGCGCATCAGCCTTCCTCCTTTATGCGTCTTACCGATTTAGCCCGTGGGTCAATCAACGGATAGCTGAGATCTGCCAGGATGTTTGCTGCAACAACGCCGGCCGTAATCATCAAAAAAACTGCCTGCATCATTGGAAAGTCCCTCGCTACGACGCTTTCATACAACAGCCGACCGATTCCGGGATAAGAAAATACGGTCTCTACGACGACAGAACCGCCGATCAAAGTACCAAGATTCATCATAAAATGGGTATAAACCGGCAATAGCGCATTGCGTAAGCCGTGATTGAAGATCAAACGCTTTTTGGTGACGCCTTTCGCTTCTGCCATCACGACATAATCCTGGCCGAGCGATTCCAGCATCGACGACCGCGTCAATAGATAGTTCGATCCGACTGTGGCAATGCTAAGTGTTGCAATCGGCAAAACGAGATGCCGTGCAAGGTCCTTCAGCCAGCCGAGCGCCGTGCCGTCCTGGACGATCGACATCGCACCATAAGTCGGAAACCAGCCAAGCTGCACCGCGAATATGGCGATGAACAGCATGCCTATCCAAAATCCCGGTACCGCCTGGAAAGTCAGCATCACAGTCAACATGGAAACATCCCTTGCCTTGCCGCGGTTCCAAGCAGAAAAAGCACCGACAGCAACGCCGGCCAAAGCACTCAAAAGCATCGCAGGGCCAATTAGGATCAATGTCCAAGGCAGCCGTTCCAATATCATGTCCATTGCCGGCAGGCCGTATTTGATCGAAACGCCGAAATCGAAACTGACAATTCCTTTCAGGTAAATGATGTATTGTTCAAACAGCGAACCGCCAAGTCCCATCGAGTCGAGCGCTGTCTGTTTTTGAGCAGCTGTCAGTTCTTTCAAAGTTCCTTCATCGAAGAAATACAATAACGGGTCGCCCGGAGCTAAACGCGGCAACAGAAAATTAATCGTGACAGCCACAAACAGCACCAAGGCATACTGGATCAATTTTTTCCCGAGAGCTGAAAAATTGGAATTCATTTTATCAACCACCTTATTCAATCAGCTGGGGCTTTGTAGCGGATACCGCTTGCTGTGTTTTTTTCGGCAGGAATGAGTATTTGTTGATGACGCCGTATCCCAGAGACTCCACATATCCATCAAATATGGAAGAATTATAAGCATAGATTTCCTGCGGATAATAAAGGGCAATAGCGGTCGGTTGGCTGTTGTACAATTCCTGCATATCAAACGAAATCGCTTTGCGGTCTTCGATAGTGGCGGCCGCCATCCAGTCGGCAATCAGACGGTCCATCTCCGGGTATTCCAGCTCTTTCGACCAGAGGTAACCAGATTTGTGCGACATGATGAATTGATCCGGATCCGCTACACCATGAGGTCCGATTAAGCTGACGTATGCTTCGAAATTGTCTTCTGCAACATCAGCAGCATATGTTGTGGGGTCGATGGCCTTCACTTCAAATTCCAAGCCCGCCTGTTTCATCTGTTCCACCAACAGTTCAGCTGTCCGGACATAAATCGGTTCGCCGGCAGAAACTTTGATGGCAAGCGCCAATTTTTTGCCGTTCGGCATTTCCCGGTAGCCGTCGCCGTCCTGGTCTTTGTAGCCCAGTTCATCAAATGCCGCGTTGGCTTTCGCCAAATCAAACGGCGTCGATAATTCAGGATTGGTCCACGGTGAAGCCGGATGCGGATAGCCTTGGTCTCCGGCTTTTCCTTGTCCAAGTAAAATAGTGTCAACAATCGACTGGCCATCAACAGCAAGCGACAGTGCATGGCGGAATGCACCGTCATTGAATGGTGCCATTTCGTAATTAACGCCGAACTGCACAATGGACAGCGCTGAGGTTTCCGCCAATTGCATGTTTTTGTCAGAAGCGAATGAAGAAACGAGTTCAGCCGGGACCGTCCGGGACGACACGTCAATTTCACCGGAGCGCAGCGCATTGAACATCGCTGTTGAATCTTTGATGACCGGCATTGTGAGTGAACCGACGGTAGGGGTTCCCATGAAATATTCATCATTGGCTTTAAACTGGTACGATTGGTCGGCTTGGTAATCAGTCAATTCGTAAGGGCCTGTACCTACCGCCAAATTGGTGAATTTCCGCGGGTTTTTCACATCGCTCCAGATGTGCTCAGGCAGGATCGGCAAATCGGCGAATGTAATGGAAGCCAGTGACGGACATGCATAAGCACATTCAAATTTAATGGTTTCTCCGTCTTCTTCTATTTCGATAAGGTCAATTTTCGGCACTTCGCTGACATGGTGCGTGTGGCGGTTTGCCGGACCGTCGCGGTAATATTCGTATGTAAATTTAACATCTTCTGCTGTGAATTCTTCTCCATCGTGCCATTTGATGCCGGAGCGGATTTTCACAGTCCATGTCTTATCGCCAAGCTGTTCCGCACTTTCCGCGAGCCACGGAATCGGTTCATCAACATATGGAGACGGTGAGAACAGCTTGTCGTAAACCAGATCGGTCATCCAATCCAGATTGCCTGTGTAAATATTCAGCGGTCCTACATCGGTATGCAAACCGATGGTCAGGTTTTCCACCCGCTCCGTTTCTGCAGCAGCCGTTTCACTGCTTGCTTGTTGAGTATGTTCATTGCCGCAGGCTGTCAATAGCAGCATCAGTCCTGCAAGTATACATAAACCTTTCTTTTTCATCGCCATTTCCTCCCGGGTATTTGTTTTCTTTTTTTACTTTACTCATTTAACTTAGCACCAGTGAGAATGATTATCAATTTCAGCGAGAATGAAGAAAGTCGGCTTTTCCTTCTGTCCAAAGCCTTTGAACCACTAGTATTATTTTTCTTTATGGGCTTATAAGGATTGCTTATAGCCAAATAAAAAAAGCTTTCCTCATGGTTAAGAGGAAAGCTTTTCGGTGATATGCCGGCAATAAGCCTGTTCGGAAGGACTAAGTTCCTGGCTGGGGTCAATGACAAGTCCGTTCTCCCTCACGATGCGCATACCTTTAATGGAATGGCATACCAAGGAAGCATCATTCAGATCTAAGGCTTTTTTGGGTATGAACGACACGCCTGTATTTTGTTCCAATGCTTTTTTGATGATTTTAAAATCGGTCATTTGCATATAGAAAACCGCAACACCTTTTTCCTTGAGGGCTTGTTTGACAAGATCCTGCAAATAAACGCTCTGAGTTAGCAGTACCGGCAAATTCTGTAAGTCCTTTGCGTAAATTAGCTTCCGTTTGGCAAGAGCGTGCTCGGATGAAAAGACCAAATACAGCTCTTCTTCAAAAAGGGGCTGGATCTTATAAGATTGTTGAATCTGCTTATCCGCCGGATAGATGGGCATGATGGCGAATTTCGTTTTTTTCTCAATCAGATTTTTTCTAAGTTCTTTATAGCAGTGCCCATTGATTTCCCATGGACATTGCTGGCAGCATGGATACCTGGCATCAAATAATTCTCCATAATAATTCTCTGCTATGTAATGGCTCATATACAAAGCTACTGGCTGTTGAATAAGTCCAGCGGATGCCATAGTCCTCTCCATTTCCTCATACAGTTTAAGCAGCTGCTCCGTCTGCGCTTTCAGCAGAATGCCTTTCTCCGTTAATTCTATGCCGTTATTTTTACGAATCACCAGCTTTGACTGGTAATGTTTTTCCAAATATTTAATCTGTTGGCTGACAGAAGGCTGTGAACAAAAAAGCCGTTTGGCTGCTTCTGTGTAAGACCCGCATTCAGCCAGTACCTTAAACGTGTTCAGTTTTACTAACATGGCGCATCTCCTTAGTTGATAATGATTATCAGTATCATTAATTATAAGCGATTTTTGCTTTTTAAACAATGAAACCCTGTTTATTGCTCTTTATATAAAACTTGTTACTTCTTCGCTTTATTTTCACGGGACTGGAGATGTATTTGCTCTATTGAAAACTAATATTGGAAAAGGAACTTCAATTATCTTAATGTCATTTCTATAACCGATAAAATTTGCCTTCCTTCTTCATAAAGATTTGTTGATTGCAATTTTTTCTTGTTTTCTTTGTCTTTTGTGTTGTTGGCTTTACTTGAATGAATATAAATACCCTTATGTAATTTTCTACATGTATTAGAGAAAAATCGATTTATTTCTAAAATGAAAATAACAGCCGCTTTTGCTTGCGGCTGTTTCATTACTTTATCTCGGAGCTTCTAAGGATCGCTTTGTTATAAATCAGCCCAAAGCCGTTTTTTTCCATGTTCCGGGCTGAAACGGTATTCGGTTCGGTAGTCACCGTGATATGCGTACAGCCCTTCTCTTTTGCATAGCGGATGCGCTCTTCAATCAACCGGTTCTGATGTCCCTTCCCCTGGTATGCCTGAACCGTGCTGGCCAAAAACAATTCGCCTAGCCGCCCGTCGATTGCCAGTGTCCCGCCAGCAGCGCTTTCCCCGTTATCCTTCAGCAGAAACCCCGTATTGCCGGGAACTTCCAAAAATGTCCGAGTAGCTTCCATCGTTTCTTCACTGACCGTATTGTCTTTTGAAATGCCGAGGGCTACAGTCCAAGCCCATTCAAAACTGTCTTCATTAGCCACTACTGCAATCTCCACCGTGTTGCCAGGGAATGATTTTTCCACAGGCTTCCAAGCTTTCAAATCCAGCACCCACACCGCCAAAAATTGCTCCAATGTATAGCGCTGTTCCTGCAGCAATGCCAATAACAGCGGATCACAAAACGGCGTCAATTCAAAACGGGCATGCGAAATCCCTTTTTTGTTCCGAATGAACTCTTCAATCTGCTCCACGTCCCTTTTCGCTAGCGAATCTTCCATGCCGAATCCAACGCCGAAACTCATGCTCCCTGTATAGAAAAAATCACCTTTTCCTTCGAGCGATAAACAAGCCGAATTGGCAAAAGGGTTCCGTTCCAGCTGCTTTTCAATATAGTCTTTCGTTCCTTTTCTCTTTATATACTCAATTTTCTTTGCCAGTTCTTTGTTATTGACGAGTGCCATACAAAACACCTCCAAAAAGTCCAAAAGGCATCCAAATTGAAATCCAATTTGAATGCCTTTCTTTTTAAAGACTATCTGTCGTTCCATACGTAATTTCATCTTCGTCGTGCACATCTACACCATTGTTGACATGAACAATCGTCCGCAGAATCAGCTTTCCTTTTGGATTTTCCAAAATCCAGCGTTCATCCGGCACAATTTCAAATTGATGCATGACTGCAGCTTTCGATTTGACCGAACCGATAAATTCGAGCGATTGTTTGGCGACAATGTTTTCGATGACATCAAAGTCGCTGTCTTCCCGGTAATTTTCAATTTGCTTAATCACATTCAGCTCAATGAATTCGATTTCCTGGTCGCTGTTGCCGCCGGTAAAATAGACCGTTCCATTCAATGTCTCGCCTTCTTCTAAATGTGGCCTTTCTACGACTGTATTGACTTTCAGTGAACCAATCCCAATAGAGCTAAGAAATTGTTTAAAATGCATAAAGTTGCACCCTCCAGTATTTACTAGTCCTTCTTTACCACTATTAAGCCTTTTTTAAACCGTTACTGCAATTCGGTGTAATCGTATTGATGGTCCAGATTGGATTCATGTTTGTTGTAGCGCCGTTTGAACAATTTGTAGAAATGGGCCACAAGCACTTTCAGAATGGCATAAGCCGGTATTCCGAGAATGACTCCTGCTATGCCGAACAAGGAACCGGCTGTCAGCAAGACAAATATGATCGTAATCGGATGGATGATCATTGTTTTCCCCATAACTTGCGGTGAAATCAAATTGCTCTCAAAAATCTGGACGATGGTCCAGACAATGCCGACTTTCAGCAGCATAAACGGCGAAATGACGATGCCGACAATTGCAGCCGGCGTAAAAGCGATTGCCGGGCCGATATATGGCACCACACTCGTCACTCCTGCCAGGAAGCCGAACAGCAGCGCATAATCCAGGCGGATGATTAGGAAGCCGATGTAAACCATCACCCCGATAAAGATGCCGACAATGATTTTCCCTTGGATATAGGCCCCAATTTGGCGGTCCGCTTCACGAAATACCGATCTCGTATCTTCACGGAAACGCGGGGGCATCAATTTCAGGATATATTCAGGGAATTTTTCTCCGTCTTTCAGCAAGTAAAACAAGATAAATGGCACAATGATGATCGATAGAACGACCCCCGTCACGGTGCTGATAAAATCCGTCAACCGCGCCAGCAAGCCGGTTGCAGTTGTTTGGAACGTTTCATTAAACGTCGTCGGCAGCGTCGTCAGCAGCTGTTCGATATTAAAGCTCGAATCCACATAGTAATCGCCGACATAGGAAGTGCGCAAAAAGGCATCCAAATTGGTCAACAGCTGCATGAAATAATCCGGAAACTCCATAATCAGCCGCTGCGTCTGTTCGCGCAGGAACGGCAGCACCAGGACGATAAGCAAGGTGATCAATCCTGTCAACGCCACAAAGATAATGACAATTCCCCAAATGCGCGGAATTTTGAGTCCCTCGAGCATCCGAAGAATCGGCCGCAGCAAGTAATACAGCACGAGCGCCAAGATGACCGGCAGGAAAATGGTCCGCATAAACAATAGCAGCGGATCAAAGATGAACGACACTTCCCGGAAAATGAAAATGACCAAGCCGATCAGCACTAAAGCGATCAAGGTGAATAAAGTATTGGTTCCTCCGAGAAAACGGATAAAATTCGTATTGAAAAAAGATTGTTTTTCCGTCTCCATGCCACTCCTACTTTCTTTAAAATTCGTTATGCTACTATTTTAGCATATTATCTGACATTTTAATTAAGTGGTTGGGACAAAAATTCAGAAAGGGCTTGTCGGTTTTGTTCCACATCAATTTCCAAAACAGCTCCTGCATTCGGGTAGCGGGCATCCCAAAACGTACCTTTGACGGGTACCGTCAAACGGCCGATATCACTCTTCCCGCTTTTGGCAAGCTCCATCGCAAGCTTTACCTGGTCGGATGTCGGCAAATCGGTCTCGATATAGCCTTGAACTGCTCCTGCCAGTTTTGGATATTTAGGAATTGCCGAAACGCTGATCATTTCATCTTTTAACGCGGCCAGAACTTGCTGCTGGCGGCGTACACGCCCGAAGTCGCCTTCACTGTCTGCACGGAAACGCGCATACCCTAGCAGTTCTTTGCCGTTCAATGTATGAGTACCCTTAGTTAAAGAAACTCCAATTTTTTCAGACATATCTTTCTCTACATCAATTTCCACACCAGTTGGTGCAGCTATGTCGACCATTTGCTCAAAATTTGCGAAATCGATTTGCGCTACATGATGGATTTCTAATCCAAACATCTCACGCAACGTATCGGCGAGAAGATTGGCACCCCCCAAGTAATAAGCAGCATTCAGTTTGTATGATTGGTATCCCGGAATATCTGCATAAATATCACGCATAAATGAGGTCAATTTCACTTCGTCTGTATTTTTATCGTGCGACATCAGCATCATAGTATCCGAACGAGACTTTTCTTCCCCGCGTGAATCCACTCCGATGATCAAGATATTCTGAAAATCTCCATTCTCTGGGTCTCCGTCAAATTCCATTTTAGGCAAATCTGTATTTTCAGCTAGTTTGTATCCACTTTGAAACTGCACAACAGCATAAATTCCGGCCGCGACAATCGCTAGAAACAGCAGGAATAAAATGCCTCTGAATCGAAGCCTTTTTCTTTTGCGCCGGCTCCGGCTTGGCTTGAGTTCTTCTTCCATAATCTACACGTTCCTTTCTAGTTGATGCCTTACATGGGACGTCATAAGGCATGAAGAAGTTTCTGCTCAACTATTATAAACATATTTATTGTCGTAAAACAGGGGGAGTGGTAAGATTTTTTCTATATTAAGGCGAAAGGAGCCACCTATATGACAGAAAAAGCTACATTTGCAGGCGGCTGCTTCTGGTGCATGGTCAAACCGTTTGACCAGTTCGACGGCATTGAACGCGTCGTTTCCGGCTATACCGGCGGCTATGTTGAAAACCCGTCCTATGAACAAGTAAAAACCGGTACTACCGGCCATTTGGAATCAGTGGAAATCACTTTCCAGCCAGACGTTTTTCCGTACGAACAGCTGCTTGAAATCTTTTGGCAGCAAATCGATCCGACCGACAACGACGGCCAGTTCCAGGATCGCGGCTCCCAGTACCGCCCCGCCATTTTTGTCCACACCGAAAAACAGCGGGAGCTGGCCGAACAATCGAAGCGCGACTTGGACGCAAGCGGCCGCTTCAAAAAGCCGGTCGTCACTGAAATTCTGGACGCCGGTCCGTTTTATGCGGCTGAAGATTATCATCAGGATTTCTACAAGAAAAACCCGGAACACTACAAAGAAGACCGCGCCATTTCCGGACGCGATGAATTCCTTTCTGAAACTTGGAAAAAAACCGAAGCCAGCAGTTAAACCGGCTATTTTTGTGCAGTGCGAAACCTATCATGGTTTGGCACTGTTTTTTTGTAAATGACGCATAGCGACCAAAAATCAAAAAGGCGCCCCGTTTGCTGGACGCCTTTTCTTCTATTATAAATTATTCAATGCAACTTTTTGGCCGCGAACAATTTCTCGCAGTTCCAGCAGTTCCCGGATTTCGTAGCTTGGCCGGATGGAGGTGGGATTTTCTTTGCCAAACGGGTTGTACCAGCAAGTATCGATGCCGTAATTATGGCCGCCTTGGATATCCGAGCTCAGCGAGTCGCCGACAATCAATACGCCTTCTTTTGATGACAGGCCAAGCTGTCTGAACGCATAATCAAAAATCCCGCTCTGCGGTTTCTGGTAGCCCGTTTCTTCTGAAATGATCACATGCTCAAAGCGGTCGCTGAGCGGGGAATTCTGGATGCGCGCTTTCTGCACTTCCCCAAAGCCATTGGTGATCACCGCGAGCGTGCAGCCTTGAAGGCTTTCCATCAGTTCATCCGCGCCGGGCATCAAATGCGACTCCTGGCCAAGGAAATCCAGATACAACTTTGAAAAAGCTTCGGCGCTGATATCCAGCTGGTGCTCCAAAAACAAGCGCTTGAAACGTTCGATGCCCAAATCGCGGATGGCAATCTTTCCTTGTTCCAAGTCCTGCCAGAGCACTTGGCTGATTTTTCGGTAGCTGCCGTGGTAATCAGCGAAGCCGGTCGGCAAATCGTGTTCCATAAACGTATTATGCAACGCAGCCGTTTCGGATTTTCTAAAATCCATCAACGTATCGTCAATATCAAAAAAAATCGTCGTGTATTGTTTCATGGCTCGTCCCTTCCTTATCCGTTAATCGTTTTCAAACCAGCCTTTGGAATAAAACCAGGCGAACATGCCGGTTCCAAGAAGCAGCATCACCGTCAACACGGCAAAATAGCCGCCGTTCCATTCCAGTTCCGGCATGTGTACAAAGTTCATGCCGTAAATGCCGGCAATGAATGTCAGCGGCATGAAAATGGTCGTGATGACCGTTAAAGTTTTCATGATATTGTTCATGCGATACGAATTCAGCGAAATGTAATTGTCGCGGATATCGGACGTCAGTTCACGGTTGGAGTCGATCATTTGGCTTAATTTGATCAAATGGTCATAAATATCCTGGAAATAGGCACGTTTATGCTCCTGCAGGATAAACCGCTTGGATTCCAGGATGCGGTAAACCAAGTCCCTCGTCGGCACCACGATTTGCCGCAATTTGAACAAATCGCGCCGCACCGTAAACGTGGTTTCCATAATCGTTTTATCCGCTTTTTTCACCCGGTCGGCGTCTTCAATGGTTGCCAGCTGGTCTTCCAGATGCTCGACCAGCGGAAAAAACGAATCCACCACTTTATCCATCAATTTATAGGTCACTTCCACCGGCTTAAACTGTCCGTGCGCATTTGGCGGACTGAAATAATTCCAGGTCAGATTGACTTCTTTCAAATCCTGAAAATGGAACGAAACGATAAAATTATCTCCTATGAATACATCGATTTCCTGGGCTTCCAAAGTTTCCGGATCGAGCGAATGAAAAACCAGGAAATTCATATCGTCGTAGTACTCAAGCTTCGGCCGCTGAAGTGAGTGGATGCAGTCTTCAATAGCCAAAGGATGAAATTTGAAATGGCTGCTGAGCAGCCCAATTTCTTCGTCAGTAGGGTCGACAAAATCCACCCAGTACCATTTCATCCCTTCCAATTCCGCCAAAGACGGATCGAAAACCATCTTATTTTGTTGATTGATTGCTTGGATTCGGATCATTTAGTTTCCCTCACCTTTTTATTCAACAATAATGCACATACTGCCAGCACCAGGATATAGCCCAACATCAGATTTAAGGTGATGTCATGCGTGCCGTAGCGGTCATACAAGAATCCGATGCCAAAAGGCATGATGCTGGAAATGATATAGCCCCCTGACTGGATCATTGCCGTCCAGCTGTTGACGTCATCGGCCCGTGTGTTTTCATCGAGCGGCATCAACAGCGCAATCGGGAACAAGCCGCCAAGCGTAATGCCAAGCAGCACAGCCGCAAGCCAGATAAAGGCGGTCCCTTCAATCATCAACAACAGAATGCCGGCAGCACCGGAGCCAAGCGACACAAACGTCCAAAGAAGGCGGCTTGGGAATTTGCCCAAAAGCGCCGGGATGGACAAGTTGCCAACCAGCTGGACCAGAGACATGACCGTCAAGACAGCACCGGCTGTCAAAATGTTCATGCCTTTATCGCTTGCAATCGGCGCCAGCCACGTAATCAAGGAGAAAAACAAAGCAGACTGGAAAGCGAAAAACAGCAGCATCAGCCAAGCGCGCTTGTTTTTCCAAGGGGAACGGGCCGGCTCTCCCCTCACTTCCAGCGCATCACTTTGCGGCTCTTCAACGCGCTGCCAGAGAATCAAAGCGGCAACGGCAAGCAACCCCCAGCTGGCAAGTGCCAGCGGCCAGTCGAGAATCGTGTAAAATACCCCCGTCAGTCCGGAACTGAGTGTCGCACCAAGCCCCATGCCGAACGAATACACGCCGATCAAAGACGCGGGCCGTGTCGGGAAGTTGCGCTTGATCATCGCGGACAATAACGGGCTGATGATGGCAATCGCCAGGCCGATGAAAAAGGCGCTGGCAAGCAGTGCAGGATAAGACGGCACAAGCCCGCGGACCAGCGTCAATGTGCCGATGACAATAATCAAGATGGAAACCGAGCGCTTCATGCCGAATTTCCGGTTAAATCCTACCGCGAGCGGTGCAAACAGCCCCATGCAAAACACCGGAACAGATGTGAGCAGGCTGATCTGGCTATTGGACAGGGCCAAATCGGTGCGGATGGTTTCAAGCAGCGGGCCGATGGAAGAAATGGCCGGCCGCAAGTTCAGCGAGACGAAAAAGATGGCCAAGACCATCAGGCCAAGCACCGATTTATTGGATGGAGCAGTCACAAATCATTCCTCCTTAAGCAATTCGGTCATACAAACTTGTGTTCCCGGACACGAGCCATTAAAATGGATGTGAAAGGCGGGCACAAGGATGAAAATCGTAAACTGGAGCTATGCAAAACGCTATAACATCAAAGCCATTTTCGACGAATTTCCCCACGTGGTGGTGGTGTTCCGTCAAATCGGCGGCTATTATTTCATCTTCTCGATGAAAGGCTTAACCAAAGAACATATCCCGACGCGCAAAGACTATGTGCGCATGGAATACTTGCTTAATAAAGACCTCGGCCTTCTGGAAGCTTACAAAGAACGCAAATATAAATAAACCCCCTCTGTGCTTGATGGGCCGGCACCTCTTCTGGCTCTCCAAATTTCAGAGGTGCTTGTTTCAAAGGCCGTTTCAGCTTTCCCTTTTTTAAGTTTATCCCAGACCGCTGCTGAATGCTATCGATTTTAACAGCATTCATGGTATACTATTCTTATTGTGAAATTTGGGAGGTACGTATAAAAATGATAGCAGTAAATGATGTAAGCCTTCGCTTTGGCGACCGCAAACTTTTTGAAGATGTAAATATCCAGTTCAACCCGGGCAATTGCTACGGATTGATCGGCGCCAATGGGGCAGGGAAATCGACATTCATCAAGATTTTGTCCGGCGACCTGGAAGCGCAATCGGGCAACGTAACAATGGGTTCCGGCGAACGTTTGGCCGTCCTGAAACAGGATCACTTCGAATACGAAGAATATCCGGTTCTTGAAACGGTTATTATGGGGCACAAAAAACTTTATGAAATCATGGCTGAGAAAAATGCCATCTATATGAAAGAAGACTTCTCCGATGAAGACGGCATGCGCGCCGCTGAACTCGAAGGTGAATTCGCTGAACTGAACGGTTGGGAAGCTGAATCCGAGGCGGCTATTTTGCTTCAGGGCCTTGGCATTTCCGAAGACCTTCACGACAAAAAAATGGCTGAATTATCCGGTTCAGACAAAGTGAAAGTTTTGCTTGCGCAAGCGTTGTTCGGGAAACCGGACGTCCTTCTTCTGGATGAGCCGACGAACCACTTGGACTTGAACGCCATCAAATGGCTGGAAGAATTCCTGATCAACTTTGAAAACACTGTTATTGTCGTATCGCATGACCGTCACTTCTTGAACAAAGTATGTACGCATATTGCCGACCTTGACTTCGGGAAAATCCAGTTGTATGTAGGGAACTACGACTTCTGGTACGAATCAAGCCAGTTGGCTACCCGATTGGCTGGCGACCAGAACGCCAAAAAGGAAGAAAAGATCAAAGAACTTCAAGCGTTTATCGCCCGTTTCTCTGCGAATGCTTCCAAATCGAAGCAAGCGACATCCCGGAAGAAAATGCTCGATAAAATTGAGCTCGACGACATCCGCCCTTCTTCCCGCAAATACCCATTCGTCAACTTCACCATCGGCCGCGAAATCGGCAACGATGTGCTGACAGTTAGAGACCTTAGCCAAACCGTTGACGGCAATCAATTGTTAAACAACATCAGCTTCAATATGAACAAAGACGATAAAATCGTCTTGATCGGCGATCCGCTTGCAAAATCGGCGCTTCTCCGCATCCTGGCTGAAGAAGACGAGCCGGCTGAAGGGTTGGTCCGCTGGGGTGTTACCACTTCACGCGCTTACTTGCCGATCGACAACTCCGCTTACTTTGAAGGCAGCGAGCAATCGCTGGTAGATTGGCTTCGCCAATACTCACCGGAAGACGAAAGCGAAACGTTCCTGCGCGGCTTCCTCGGCAGAATGCTGTTCTCCGGCGAAGAAGTGAAAAAGAAACCTTCTGTCCTTTCCGGTGGAGAAAAAGTCCGCTGCATGCTATCGAAAATGATGCTGTCGCATGCCAACGTCCTGCTTTTGGATGAACCAACCAACCACTTGGATTTGGAATCCATCCAGGCGCTCAACAATGGCATGATTGCATTCAAAGGTGCGATGGTTTTCACTTCACATGACCATCAGTTTATCCAAACCGTTGCAAACCGTGTGATTGAAATCCGTGAAGACGGAAGCATCCTTGACAAGCAATTGACTTACGATGAATTCCTTGAGTGGAAAGAAACGCAAGGCATTACAAACTAATAAACGAAATCCCGCCTGCCGAAGTTCGGCAGGCGGGATTTTTTCATTTGTTGAAGCAGTGAGAAGGCATAACAAACAGGTTGCTCACTTTTGCAGAATCTGTTTGCACTTCTCTCAGCAAAAGGATCAACCTATGCAAAAACCGCGGCATTTACGCCGCGGCTTTTTTAATTCATGAAACGTTTTACCAGGCGGCCTGCCGGCAGTTTGGAAACGTATTTATTGCCCGAATGCGTGACGCCGCGCACTACGGACAACAGTTCAACATCCCCTGCCCAGTGTTCTTCAATCACTTCGATTGGGAACTTGTTCAATAACGTATTGATGATGAATACGGCTACAACCACATCATCCAGGAAGCCTCCTGGCCCTACCAGGATTTCCGGCAGAAAGTCCATCGGTGCAAAGAAATACAGAATCCCTGCTCCTACGGCCCCTTTGCTTTTCGCATCAATGCGTGAATCAAGCATCAATCGAGTCAGCAAGTGAAACAGATCCGGGGCAAACAAAACGTATTTCCCGATTTTGCTGACGAATCCGGAACGTTTATCGAGCCAACCCTCTATTTTGCTGCGCAATTTTTTATAAAAATCCTGCTGTTCTGCTTCGCTCGGAAGCGGTTTTTTCAAATAATCATTGGCATTGGCCATTGCGAATCCCCCTATTAAGTCAGTCTTAGCGTACAAGCCGATTTAGATGAATTATACCCTCATCTATAGGTCGGCTAAACAATTCCTTCACCATTCCGTAAAAAAAGAACCGCAGATGACTTGCGGCTCTTCCGGAACTTCTTCTGTGAATCCCCTATCATTTTAATCCCACCGCAGCAAAAGCGGCTTTGACGCTTGTCACTTCCTGGCTGTCTGCTCCGTACAGATCGGTGGCCGCCTGAACGCTTGCTGCCTGCAGCTGCCTGAATTTTGTGGTCGGCGTCAAATACTGGGTCAAGGTCCGGTAAAAGATCTTTCCGGTTTTTTCGATGCCGATTCCTTCCACTTTAACGTTGTAATGGGTTCCACCATTCGCAAGCAAGTAGGCGGCTTTATTGCTGATCGACGAATTGATGTGGACGCCGCCGAAGTCTTCCAAGCCCAAGTAGCGTTTTGTATAGTGGTCCGGCAAGCCTTTCAACGTCGGATCGGCCAGAGAGCGAAGCGCGTCGCCTTCAACTTTCGGTGTATACACATCCTCACCGATTTGCCAGTCCGGGGTTTCGCTGTAGGCATGCTCAATCAGCACACCGAAAATATCCGACATCGATTCGTTGATCGCTCCGGCATCGTTCCAGTAAATGAGTCCAGCTGTCGATTCTGTTACGGCATGCGTCAATTCATGCGCAATCACATCGAGAGATCCCGATAATGGCAGAAATTTCTCACCGTCTCCATCTCCGTAAACCATCTGGCTGCCGCTCCAAAATGCATTGTTGTAAGCTTTGCCGTAATGGACCGTCGACACAATCGCTGCTCCTTGGCCATCGTAGCTATTGCGGTCATGCACCGTTTTAAAATAATCGAAAGTCAGTCCGGCATAATGATGGGCATCCACTGCGGCCCCGTCCAAAAGGCCGTCCAATTGATGGTCCACATCCAGCCACAGCGTTCCGGGAAGTTCGGTTCCATTTGCTGCATCATAAGTGAAAATTCCCTTGCCACGAGTCCGGTCGATTAAATAAGATCCTGCGCTGTTCCGTACAGTATTTACTTGTTTCCGGTCGCCCAACACACCCGTTCCATTGGTTATCGAATCGATGCCGTCCGGTGCAGCTCCGTGGATTTGATTGTAGTATTCCAGAACCGCACCCGTTTTGGCGTCAATAAAATAATGGTAATTCCCGGGTACCGGTGACAAAAACTCATAGCGGATATGGTAAGCAAGCACAGGAACTTTCTTATCTAAATAAATGATCAGCTCCGGTTTTTCCAAAGGAGCCATCTCCATTTTCCGCCCGTACAACTGCTGCAAGTTTTGGAGCGCGCCGGCAGATGCTTGCGCTGGCGCCAAAGCTGCCTTTTCCTTTAAAGCAGGAATTGCTGCTAAATCCGGCACCAGTTCACCTGATACCGACTTCAGCACACCGTTTGCATCTACATGAGCGGAAATGATCGAACCGAATACCGGAATGCCATTGAACAGCTGCTGCAGCTTCACATTGGCCAATCCCAGTTCATCCACTGATTCGCTGACGATTTGAAACTGGGTGGCTTCATCTTCAACCAGCCCGTACAGCTCCTCTTTTTCATCCAGATAGGCATAGATGATTTCTTTCGCACTTTCAGAAGAACTCCTAGTTAAACTCCCGGCAATAAATGCTGGAGCTGTGCTGTCTGAACTGGCATAGACTTGCTCCGTAATTGCTGTACCGGTTGCAGCTTGAACCGGTGAAGCCAAAATCAGAAAGGCGGCCACTGCCAAGCAACATAAACGGCTCCTGTTCACTGGATTCACTCCTTTTTTGTCATCTGTGCTTTTCCTTTTATATACATCTTACCTCCTTTAATTTTCAGAATATATAGTCATCTTTATCTGTTTTATTCTAACGGATTCAGGTTCAAATACCTGTATTGAAAAATGAAAAAAGGCCACTCTAAGCGAGTGGCCTTACCCATTCTATTTAATTCACACCGACTGCCGAAAAGGCAGCTTTCACACTTGCCGTTTCTGCACTGCTTGCACCGTATAGATCCGTTGCCGCCTGGATAGTAGACACGCGGTAATGGCTGTAGTTCGAGCTTGGCGTTAAGTACTGTGTCAAAGTCCGGTAGAAGATTTTTTCGGTTTTAGCATTGCCGATGCCCGTCACTTGGACGCCGTAATGGGTGCCGCCATTTGCTAGCAAATAGGCCGCTTTGTTGCTGATGCCTGAGTTGATATGGACGCCGCCATTATCGCTCGTGCCGACATAGCGTTTCGAGTAATGGTCCGGATCTCCGTTCAATGTCGGATCGGCCATGGAGCGAAGCGCATCGCCAGCTACTTTCGGCGTATAAATATCTTCGCCGATCAGCCAGTCCGGTTTGTTGTTGGCATGATATTCCACAAGCGTGCCAAAGATATCCGAAATCGATTCATTGATGGCGCCCGATTCGTTCTGGTAAATCAGGTCGGCTGTGGTGTCTGTAACTGCGTGCGTCAATTCGTGGGCAATAACATCTAGCCCGCCGGACAGTGGAATAAACGTCGAGCCATCACCGTCACCGTACACCATTTGCGATCCGTTCCAGAAAGCGTTATTGTAGCTGCGGCCATAATGGACGGTGGAAACCAGCTGAGCCCCTTGCCCGTCGTAGCTGTTGCGGTTATGGATGTTCTTATAATAATCAAAAGTCTGGCCGGCATAAACATGGGCATCTACTGCCGCTCCGTCATAGGCTGCATTATATGCGTTGTCGGCATCCAGCCACAGTGTCCCCGGCACTCGCGTACGGTTGCCTACATCATATGTAAAAATGCCGTTGCCCCGTGTCTTATCCACTAAATACGACCCATTGCTGCTGACGACCGTATTCAATGATTTTATGTCCCCAAGTACGCCTTTGCCGCTCGCGACGGAATTGGTGCCGGATGGAGCGGTAACTCCTGAAGCTCCCTTCGCTTCATGGATCTGGTTGTAGGAATCAAGCACTTTCCCGTTTTGGGCGTCAATGAAATACTGGTAATTGCCCGGTGATGGCGCTAAAAATTCGAATTCGACGCTATACGCATATTTTGCGGTTTCTTCATCTAGATAGACAACCAGTTCCGGTGCTTCTTCATGGTCCAATTCGGGAGATCCGCCAAGTTCAGCTTTTAAATCAGCCAGGGCCAAAGCGGAAGCTTCGGCTGCTTTCAATTGATGCCCTTTATGGAGTTTTGCTTGTTTAGATAATTGCGGAACCAGCCCTCCGGAAACGGAAGTCAGCACTCCTTCTGAATCAACATGCGCGGAGATGACAGAACCGAATACCGGCACTCCTTTATAGACTTGCTGAAGTTTTAAGTTCGTGAAGCCCAGCTCGTCTTTCTTTTCGCTGATTACTTTAAAGTTTGCAGCAATTTCTTTGCCGATTTTATAATGCCCTTCCTTTTCGGACAGATAATCATAGACAGTATCTTTAGCAGACTTTTTCGATGGCAGCGTCAATTTCCCAGCGATGAAATCAGTGGTTCCGCTTTTCTGGTTGACGTGCACTTTTTCATTGACGGCATTAGTTGGAGAGGCATAGACGGATGCAGAAGTTGCCGATAAGGCTAACGCGGCGGCCAAACTTAATGTCAGTAGTTTCTTAGATTTCATTGGGGTTCACTCCTTTAATTTGCCGTCATTGTCTGGCGGTTTCTTAAAGAATAGCGGTTTGCCCTAATTGAGGATATAGGCTTCAATATCTGTTTTTTATTTCCTCAAAATATGTTATTTCACATCCCGATAAATGAATGTTTAAAATGTTCCAACTAATTAAACTACTATTGCACTGCCTTTTGATATGTTTTTGATTAGCTTAGAAATTTTGATGGTATTTTTTAAAGGCCACTGCTCTGTTTTATAAAAAAAAGACCTGCTCAATGATGAGCAGGTCTTGGAGATTAGATTTTAGTTACATTTGTAGCTTGAGGTCCGCGGTTGCCTTCCTCTACTTCAAATTCTACTTTTTGTCCTTCGTCAAGCGTTTTAAAGCCTTCGCCTTGGATCGCTGAGAAGTGAACGAATACGTCATCTCCGCCTTCAACTTCGATAAATCCGAAACCTTTTTCTGAGTTGAACCATTTAACTGTACCTTGTTGCATGTGTAAAAACCTCCTGGGAATAAAAAATTTTCAATATGGAATTTTTCCATTAAAAAAATTCACATATTCAAAAAAGTACCATCACTAGCTGATCACTTTTTTGAATAGGTGAATAGCGGTTCGTGGTGTAATCTTTAGTTCTATAAGTCTATTATAGCAATTAAAACTGATAAGTCAAATAAATCTAAAAACTATTTATAGGCTTTTTGTTGTACGTCCATAACAATCCATGATAAATTTGCAGATTTTCTTCGCAATCTTCGCAAAAAGCCAAATCGCCTTCATTCCAATATGCAATAGCTCCCTGTCCTTTGGATTTGCTGCTGGAGAATTTTTGGTCCATGCCTTTTTTTCTTTCTTCGAAATAGGCGAGAGCTTTCTGAAACTCGTCAAAGCTCTTCTGTTCATAGATGTCTTTTTCCCAGCCTTCCAACATCCACCACGGTTCTTCGAAGCCTTTCGTGTAAAAAATTTCATGCATGTAAATCCGCTCCATTCTTTCCCTATAAGCATTCTCCCAGAACTGTCTAAATATGTCTAGTTCTTTGACTGCCTTTTTTCTGGCAGTCGCAAAGTTTGTATTGGCTTCTTATTCCTTGTAAAATAGGAAGGAGACAAGGAATCAT
The DNA here is from genome assembly GCF_030413595.1 of Planococcus liqunii. NCBI lineage: Bacteria > Bacillati > Bacillota > Bacilli > Caryophanales > Caryophanaceae > Planococcus > Planococcus liqunii. The sequence goes on from NZ_CP129238.1 coordinate 2,245,284, forward strand.
TTGAAACTTTTAGCGGCTTATTTCGTATATATAGTAACAGCTGCACCAAAGGAGGACAGTTTCATGAAGCCTTTTGAAAAATTCATCCAACGGCAGACCGTCAGCCTGCCTCTTATGACCGTCATGTTTCCCGTATTGTATATGGGTGCAGAAATCGGGCTGATCGCTTCAGGAGCCGTGGCCGCCGGAACATATCTTGCCAGCACCTCTACTATGAAACATGTACAATATTCGTCCGATTCGAAAAAACTCGGCATGACCCGGAGTGAATATAAAAATGTACGCAATCAAGTAAAAGAAGCCAAATTGAAAATCAAACAATTGCAGAAGAGTTCTTACCAGGTACGTTCAATCTCTTCGTTTAAGCAGTTAATGAATATGGCGAAAGTCGCCAACAAGATTGTTGCCCATGTGCAGCAAAATCCCCGCAAGTTTTATTTGGCGGAATCGTTCTTTTATTCGCATCTCGAATCTGCAGTGGAATTAACCCAGAAATACGCTTTGCTTGTCGGCCAGCCGGTAAAAGACCGTGAATTGAAAGTGGCTCTTCAAGACACACGCGAAACGCTGCATTCGATGAGCGATGTGCTGGAACGCGATTTGAAAAAAGTGCTGTCTACCGATGTCGAACAGCTTCGGATGGAGCTCGACTATGCCCGTCTGACCGTCGACCAGCACAACAACCAGAAATTGCTCGAACAATACCCTACTGACAGTGAAGGAGACGTGGAACATGACAGAAAATCGCTCGAATCAAAGTGAACTTGATGATTTGCTGGGCAACCCCTTCGGCATGGAGCCGGTTGCGCAGGAAGTAAATCTGGCTAAGCCGGGCGGACAGCCTGTAGCGTTAATGGAACGGTTGACTAAAGACGAACAGGAAAAGGCGCGCGAACTGGCCAAACAAATTCCTGCCGGCAATTATGAAGCTATTTTAACATACGGAGCGAATGCGCAAAACCAATTAAGCCAGTTTTCCCATAAAATGCTGGATCACGTCCAGTCGAAAGACATCGGCCCTGTTGGAGATGTTTTGAATGATTTGATGAAAAAATTGCAGGAATTGAATCCAGAAGAACTGTCCCAAAGCAAAAAGTCGGGGTTGCGCAAATTGTTTGCGAAAGCGAAGTACTCCGTTCAGGAAATGATGACAAAATATCAGAAGCTTTCCACTCAAGTGGACCGCATCAGCATCCAGCTGGACCACTCAAAACGCGGCCTATTGGAAGACGTGCAAATGCTGGAACAGCTTTACGACCAGAACAAAACTTACTTCCAGGCGCTGAACGTCTATATTGCCGCTGCCGAATTAAAACGCGATGAAATTTTGAATGAAACGATTCCAACTCTACGCCGCCGCGCCGAGCAATCGAACGACCAAATGGCCTACCAGGAAGTCAACGATATGGCGCAGTTTTTGGACCGCCTGGAAAAACGGCTTTACGATTTGCAGCTGTCTCGCCAGATCACAATTCAAAGCGCACCGCAAATCCGGATGATCCAGCAGACCAACCAGACCTTGGCGGAAAAAATTCAATCGTCCATCATGACATCGATTCCGTTATGGAAAAACCAGATTGCCATCGCTTTGACGTTGAACCGCCAAATGAAAGCAGTCGAAGCCCAGAAACAAGTCACCGCTACGACAAATGAATTGCTTCTGAAAAACTCCGAAATGCTGAAAGTGAATTCCGTTGAAACGGCCAAAGAAAATGAGCGCGGCATAGTGGAAATTGAAACCTTGAAACAAACGCAGGAAAACTTGCTGACCACGATTGAAGAAACGCTTCGCATCCAAGCTGAAGGACGCAAAAACCGCAAAGCGGCAGAAATTGAAATCGGCAAAATGGAAGAAGATTTGAAACAACGCCTGCTGTCGATCCAAGACGACCGCGAAGGGCGTGCATGATGTTAACCCGAAAGCTTGTGAGCTTTCGGGTTTTTTTGTGCCTTTTGGCCGTGCGGACAGTATATGGCTGGCTGGGACAGTATTTCTGTTCGAGCGGACAGTATTTCGGCTATCCAGGACAGTATTCTCGTTTTCTAGGAGTAGCCAGCTCTCAAAATACATAAAAATATATTGGAAAGCCCACCGTGCATGGCACAGTGGGCTCTTCGGATGGGTTCCGCGTCGTGGAACCCATCCGTTTTGGCAGCAACGGCCCGGAAACCGGGTTGTTGCTGTTGCAAAATCTTCTTCTTCCACCGAAAAGAAAGTAAATACGTGTGAACAGAAAGTATTCACGTCCAAAATGAAAGTATTTCACCACTAATTGAAAGCAACCCTTTTTCCGGAAATTATTTATCTCTTATATAAGTAAACTAATGAAATGAATCCTTCGCGCATGCACAGAGGGTTTTAGGATAGCTCTGTCCCATATGAAGAAGCAAAGCTATTTTAACATCCTATCTTCTTTGCTTTCGAATGTATTTTCTCGACTCCTGCGCAGACTGCATTTTTTCACCAATTATCCAGACTGAATCACCAAATGCAGTGTCCGCTTCAACAGCCGCAGTGTCTGTTCGACAAATTGCTCGAGCGAGTCAGCGCTGACGGATTTATTGCCATACATCATGCGGTAAAAAGCGGCCTGTTCATCGGTTGTCGGTTCGCTGCTCAGAAACAGATGCAGCACTTCGATGCCCTGCTTTTTCGCTTCGGAAACCGCATTGGCCGTGTCTACGACGCCATTTTCGGCGTAGTTGTAGGCAGATGGTTCTCCGTCTGAAAATACCAGCATAAAGCGGTGCTTTTCGGGCCGCTTGTTGATGCGGTCCTTCATCCAGCGAATGGCAAAGCCGTCCCGGTTGTCTTCGTGCGCTTCCATCGAAACAATTTCCTCGGCATGGTCACGGCTGCCGTCTTCCAGTTTGTGCATCCATTCAAAGTAATTCGGTTGTGCTGCGTCGCTTGCCTCGTATGCATCTTCATAAAACAGCACAATGTCATGCGGTACATTCAATCCGCGCAGCACATCGTGGAATAGCAGGACGGCTTGTTTCGTTTCATCGAGTTTATCAATCATCGATGCCGAACCGTCAATCAGCAAACAAAAAACGGCATCCAGTTCTTTGGAGGGCGCAGTTTTCCGGTAAAACGGCTTTGGTCGTTCTTCAATCACCAACGGCAACAGATTTCTCGACAATCTGCCGGCATTCAAATTGTGCCGCACATCTTGCCGGCGCTGCGTCATGCGTTTTTTCAGCTCGCGCAGTAACGCCCGCACATACGGCGCTTGTTTTCTGCGCCAGTCTTCAATAACCGCCCGTTGGTCTTTTGATGCCGCGATCCTTTTTTCCGCGTAAACCACTCCATCATTGGCAGCGCCGAATTTGCCAGCTGCTTTTTTCGGTTCGCTTTCCATCCGCTGGTCGGTTGCGTCATTGTCTTCCTGATGTTCACCGCGGGAATCGCCTTTCGCCGTCTGCTGGACATCCCCGCTACCTTCATCTTCCCGGCCGCCTTCTGCATAGCTGGAATCGCCTCGTTCGAGTTCATATTCCATCGCCGGTGCTTCCGATATTTCTGTTTCGCGGTGCCAGGACTGGAACCATTCCTCAATCGTTTCGATTTCTTCTTCCTGGTTTCCCTCTTCAGGCTCGATGCCTTCATGGTAACGGTAAGGCGGCGCTTTATCTGCCGCTTCGCCGAATGTATAATACGTGTGCACCATGTCTTCTGCCAATATATATTCCAGCCGCGGCAGCAGGCGTTTCACTACTGCTGCCGCATCAGCGGTGGACCTTGCATCGAATAATCCCGTCCATAGAAAGAACAACGGCTCGAATGCTTCACTGTCCGGCGCTTCTTCCCCTCTTAAGCGCAAAAATGCCGCATTTAAAAAAGCATCCGCCAAAAAACCTTTTTGCCGGTTCTGCCGGTATTGATCCTTGTGGTAATCCACATAAACAGACTCTCTTATTGTGAAAGCTTCAGCTGTTCCCGGCCGCTCTTTGCTGATTTTTTCAATCAACCGAAACTCTTCTGCACACAACAGCAGCTGTTCTTTTAAATTTGGAAGCTCTGCAGCTGCACCTTTAAATCGCAGCCAGGCCTTCATATTAAAATGGCGCCAATACCCCGCACCCAGTAAATAAACATCGGATAAATAGCCATTGCGTTCAATATTTTTCGGGCGATGGCGCCAAAAAACACTGATTGACACCGATGCTTCCGACGGCCGGAATTCAATCAATTTTCGCGTTGTCACTTTTAGATAAGGGGCATCCGCCAATGCACCCGCCAGCATCTCCATTTGGTGGAGCAATTTCGTATCGATCGTTTCATTATTAAATTGGATAAAGCGATTGACTGAAGCCATTGCCTTCACCTACTTCTTCCAAGTATTCGCCAAGTCCATGAACAAATCGCGTTCACTGTCATCTTCCAGTTTTTCAGCAATGGCGTATTGGACCGCACGCATCGGATCCATGTGCTGCGCCAGCGCCGTTGCATCCAATAAACTGCGGATGGAAGCCGCTTCTTCTGACAGCAAGCCGTTTTGCACTTGCTTCATCAAATCGGCTGCCAACTCCAGCATAAAGTTTTTGAGTGCCTGGTCAGCTTCCGGAAATTCCCGGTTCCATAATTGCTGCAGCTGGTCGCCCGTCAAATACGGAATCGGATAAGCGATAAACCGGTTTTTTAACGCTTCGTTCATTGGAGCTGTTCCGATATAGCCTTCGTTGATTGCAGCGATGACACCAAAATCCGGATGTGCTTCAATCACTTCACCGGTAAACGGGTTGGTCATCATCCGCCGGTGGTCCAGTGCGCTGTGAAGAATCGGCAGCGTTTCGGGCTTGGCCATATTGATTTCATCAATGTACAAAAAATGCCCTTGCTTCATCGCGGTTACTACCGGCCCTTCCACGAACTCGATGCGGCTCTCCCCTTCCCGCTGGACGAGTGTCTTAAAGCCAAGGAGCGCTTCCGCGTCGAGGTCGACGGAACAGTTAATGCTTTGCATCGGCTGCTTGAACGTCGCTGAAATGCTCTCGGCCAGCTTCGTCTTGCCGGCGCCTGTTGGCCCTTTTAAAAGCACGGGCTTGCGCAACACCACGGCCGAAAGAATATCCTGCCATAAATTCTCGTCGGGCGCGATATAACCGCCTTCGCCGATCAATTTCTTGTAATCGCCGTGTTCACGGGCCGTTCTGTTTTGAATGTCCTGCTCAATAAAATGCATGCAAACTCCTCATTTCATAGAAAAAACCGATGAGCTTCCATCGGTCTGTTTTGTTATTTGGGTTATGGATTTCTTTAGGTTGAAGCTAAACGGCTGTTTCCGCTTTTCTTACTGTCCAGCTGCAGCGCCTAGCCCCTCGAGTCACTTCGGCCTTGAATCCATAGCTGGAAAGCGCCATGGCTTTCAAAACCTCCAGCGCTTGTCGGGGCTGGACAGGCGCTTCCGCATTTCTTGTCTAGCTGCAAGAGCCAGCTTCTCGGGTTATAAGCCGACCCAGCTAGGTGGCAAAAACACGCCACTTCGCTGGTCCGTCTTATACCGGTCGAAGCTAAACGGCTCTTTCCGCATTTCTTACTCAAAATATGTTTTGTAGAATCCTCCGACTTTTCCGGTGTTGTCTACGACGAACAAAAATTCTTCCGTTTCATTTTTCACTTCGTAGGTTTTGCCTTCTGTCAGTACGTTCGATACCAAAAACTTTGCAGCATCGGTATGCTTGCACGTTACCGTGCGGATTGTCTCTTTTGTCAACCATTCGTTGTGAATCACAGTCCTCATCCTTTTCAATCTGTCTATTCATTTAGTATAAGGAATTACGTTAAGGATTTCAAATGCCGTTATTTCTTCGCAGTCCGGGAATGCAAGTATACGCGCAGCACCACGGCACAAACCACGACTATGGATAAAACCGTCAGCGCAACTTGGAGGTGTTCCAGAATGGATTTATAAGCATATGGGAAAGTCCTGCCCAAATTAAAATAAATGAACATCCAGACAAATCCCGCGGTGTAGGCATACAGCATGTATTGGCCGAACGGATAACGGTTTGCGCCGACAACATAAGGCATTGCCCAGCGGACGCCGGGAAGGAAAAAGCTAAACGAAATCGCCATTTTGCCGTGCCGCTCCAAAAATTCCGTTACGTTGCTGACCGCGCTCTTAAAACGGGTCCGGTTCAGCTTGTTGATCAGGCGTTTCCCCAATACCCGACCAATCAAATATGCGAACGAGTTGCTTGTAATCAACCCTAAATAAGCAGAGATGAATGCATAGACCGGATGGAATGAGCTGATTTCGGTCAAGACGCCTGAAAAAGAAGCCGCTACTTCGTTTGGCAAAGGCATGCCAAAGAGCAGCAGCCAGTTGAAAATGAACATGCTGACGTAGCCATATTCCTTTACCAGATCCATTAAAAAAGTTAAATCCATACTTAACGCCTGCCTTTTGACTCATCTCCTTCTATCATGACAAAAAAAGGATGTCCCTGCAACGCAGGGACATCCTTAAAAGTAGTTAACTGTATGAATTTGTGTCCAGTTTGGGACGGTTATGCTAGTTGTCCAGCTGCAAGAGTTCAGGCATTCAAAGCCTTCAGCGCTTGTCGAGACTAGACGGCCGTTTCCGCTTTACTAATTGTCCAGCTGCAAGAGCCAGCTTCTCGGGTCATAAGCCACTCCGGCTGTGCGGCAGAAGGCGCCGCTTCGCCGAATCGTCTTATGCCTGTCGAAGCTAAACGGCTCTTTCCGCTTTTCTAATTAAGATTCAAGCAATAGGTCTTCTGGGTTTTCGATCAATTCTTTGATCATTTTCAGGAAGCCAACTGAGTCGCTGCCATCGATTACGCGGTGGTCATAAGAAAGAGCCACGTACATCATTGGGCGGATTTCAATTGAATCGCCAATTGCTACCGGACGTTTTTGGATAGTGTGCATTCCAAGAATCCCTACTTGTGTTCCGTTCAAGATTGGAGTAGACATCAATGATCCGAATACACCGCCGTTAGTGATGGTGAATGATCCACCTGTCATGTCAGCAATTGAAAGCTTTTTGTCGCGGGCTTTTTTCGCAAGGTCTGCGATGCTCGCTTCAATTTCAGCAAAGTTTTTCTTGTCTGTATCGCGGACGATTGGCACAACCAGCCCTTCTTCTGTAGAAACTGCAATGCCTACATCGTAGAACTGTTTCAATAATAGATCTGTGCCGTCAAGCTCAGCGTTCACGTAAGGGTATTTCTTAAGTGCTGCTGTAACTGCTTTTGTGAAGAATGACATGAAGCCAAGGCGAGTTCCATCATGATCCTGTTGGAACTTATCTTTTTTGCGGCTTCTCAACGCCATAACGTTGGTCATGTCGATTTCATTGAATGTTGTCAACATAGCTGTGTTTTGGCGAACTTCCAACAAACGCTTTGCAATCGTCTGGCGGCGGCGAGACATTTTCTCGCGGACGACGCGGCCAGATTCTTCATCAGAAGAAGGTGCAGAGGCTTTTGGAGCTTCCGCTTTCTGTGCAGGTGCAGACTCAGCAGCCGGTTTTGAACCATGAGCTTCTACGTCTTGTACACGTACACGGCCCATCGGGTCTACCGGAGAGATAGCAGCAAGATCGATGCCTTTTTCACGAGCCAGTTTGCGCGCAGCCGGGCTAGCGATTGTGCGTTCTGAAGACGTTTGCTCTTCAACTGCCGGAGCTTCCTCTTTTGCTTCCATTGTAGCTCCTGGCTGTGATGTTGTTGGAGCTTCTTCTTTCGCTTCCGGTGCAGGTGCAGCAGCTGGTGCAGCACTTTCGCCTGAAGATGCGCCGACGATTGCAATCACTTGTCCAACTTCAACAGTGTCGCCTTCTTTAGCCAAGTGCTCTTGTACAACGCCCGCTTCTTCAGAGATAACTTCAACGTTTACTTTATCTGTTTCCAATTCAACGATGAATTCACCTTTTTCAACTGTTTCGCCTGGCTGTTTGAGCCACTGAGCGATCGTTCCTTCTGTAATCGATTCTGCTAATTCTGGTACTTTAATTTCTGCCACAAAAAATTCCTCCTTAGATTATCTCTCTTTTATCAAGCGGAAAGCTGCTGCCCAAAAGCTTCAACTGCCTTTCGGGCAATAGCCGGTCCGAATCTTATTTTGTTAACGCTGCGTCCAGGATACGGGCTTGTTCGACTTTATGCGATTCTCCGTCTCCCTCAGCAGGGCTTGAACGTTTGATGCGGCCGTAATAAGCCACATCTTTGTCTCCAGCGATTTCTCTTAAGTAAGGTTCTGCAAATGTCCAAGAACCCATGTTTTGCGGTTCTTCCTGAACCCATGCCAATTCTTTGGCATTCGGGTAGCGGTCAACAATCGCTTGGATTTTTTCAGATGGGAAAGGATACAATTGCTCAACACGGACGATATGCGTCCAGTCGAAGCCTTTGCCGTCTTTCACACGCTCTGCCAAATCAATGGCCATTTTTCCGCTGGCGAAAAGGATGCGCTCCACTTTTTTCTCTTTTGTCCCCATGCCCGGCTGTTCCAGAACTGTCTGGAAGTGGCCTTGCGTCAAATCTTCTACGTCCGCTCCAACTAAAGGATGGCGCAATAAGGATTTCGGCGACACGATAATAAGTGGACGGATTGACTCTTCTTCCAGCATTTTCGCTTGGCGGCGAAGAATATGGAAGTAGTTGGCAGCGCTTGAAAGGTTCGCCACTGTCCAGTTGTTTTCAGCTGCCATTTGCAGATGTCTTTCCAGGCGTGCGCTTGAATGCTCAGGCCCTTGTCCTTCAAAGCCATGAGGCAGAAGCATCACAAGCCCTGATTTTTGTCCCCATTTCGAGCGGCCAGCAGAGATGAACTGGTCGAACATCATTTGTGCCATATTGGCAAAATCGCCGTACTGAGCTTCCCAAATAACTAGCGCTTTGTTGTTTTCAACGTTATAGCCGTATTCAAAACCAAGCACTGCTGATTCTGTCAACGGGCTGTTGTAAACAACGAACGATGCTTTCGCGTCAGAGATATGGTGCAGCGGCACCAATTCTTCGCCCGTCTTCTCATCATGAAGCACAAGATGGCGATGTGCAAATGTTCCGCGCTGTGCATCCTGGCCAGTCAAACGGATCGGGTTGCCATCCTGCAGGATGGCGCCGAATGCCAAAGTTTCTGCGTGAGCCCAGTCGATTTTCCCTTTGCCGTTGAATGGATCTTCGCGGCGCTTCAAGATGCGTGCAAGTTTTCCAAAAGCAGAGAAGTCGCTTGGCCATGTCAGCAAATCTTCGTTCAGTTTCACGAGCACGTCTTTGTCGACGCCCGTCGGCACTTCCGGATAGCCATTTTGGACCGCTTCCGGAATCGTGATTTCGTGTTTGTCGTCCGATTTGTTTTCTTTCACTTTGTCGTAGGCTGCCTGCATTTCTTTTTGTGTTTCTGCATCCAGTTCCTTCACTTGTTCTTCGGAAAGAACTTGTTCAGAAGCCAGCTGTTTGCCGTAAAGTTCACGGACAGTCGGATGCTGGTGGATGCCGTGATACATCAGCGGGTTCGTGACAAGCGGCTCATCCATTTCGTTGTGTCCGTAGCGGCGGTAGCCGATCAGGTCAATCAGGATGTCCTTGCCGAATTTTTCGCGGTATTCGAATGCAAAACGCGCTACTGCAACGACTGCTTCCGGATCGTCTCCGTTTACGTGGATAACCGGCACTTCATAGCCTTTTGCAGGATCAGAAGAATAATGAGTCGATCTTGAATCGTATTGTTCTGTTGTAAACCCGATCAGGTTATTGGCGATAACATGGATCGAACCGCCAGTCTGGAATCCGCGGATTCGGCTGTAGTTCAATGTTTCCGTTACAACGCCTTGGCCTGGGAAAGCGGCATCTCCGTGAACGAGAATCGCATATGCCTTTTTCGGATCCATCGGAGCAACACCCGGTGCATCCGTGATTTCCTGAGCTGCACGGGTCTGTCCAGCCACAACCGGGCTGACAATTTCCAAGTGGGACGGGTTATACGCAAGTTTAATATTGGTTCCTTTAGGCGAAGTATAAGCTGCGCCCATATGGTATTTCACGTCGCCGAACCAGCCTTTTGTAATCTGGACCGAATTGTCTTCCGGAAGGAAGGTTTCATCCGGCACATGTGCGAATCCAGCGAACATCATGTCGTAAGGCTTGTGCAAAATGTGTGTAAGCACATTTAAACGACCGCGATGAGCCATCCCGATCATGATTTTTTCTGTCCCTTTTGCTTCTGACAAACGCACCAGTTCGTCCATCAAAACAACCAAAGTGTCTACGCCTTCAATCGAAAAGCGTTTTTGGCCGACAAATGTACGATGAAGGAATTTCTCAAAGCCTTCAACACGGGTCAACAGATCAAGAATTTCTTTTTTCTTATCTGCATTAAGCGATGGCTTGAATTCGCCGCTTTCAATTTTTTCCTGGATCCAGTTGCGTTCCTGCAGCTGAACAATATGAGAAAATTCGAAAGCAACTTTATCGGTATACAAAGATTTCAAATAAGAAATCGCTTCTAAACCGTTCGTGATGTTTGCCGGTGCATCGGACAAAAGAAGTGAAACTGGGACTTCCTTCAAGTCCTGTTCGGTCAAACCATATGCTGATAATTCCAGACGGGAAGTATCTTTCGGCTGGTCTTTCAGCGGGTAGATATCTGAAGCCAAGTGTCCATGGGCACGAATAGCTTCTGCCAGCTGAATGGCAGCCAGAACTTTGCCAAATTTGTTCGTCTCTACACCTGCAGCGGCAGTTTGGGCTGGAGCTGCAGCACGTGGAGTCACATCGATCGGCGGACCGTACTGTCTAAAAAGTTCTGCAAATTCCGGGTCAAGCAGTTCCGGAGATTCTTGGTAAAGGTCGTACATTTCCATAACATATCCAAGGTTTGGGCCAGTGATGGAATTCCATGGGGATTTTGCATCTGAATAATTGCTAGACATTAAAAAAACCTCCAGATATTTGCCTTTTTGGCAGTCACTTTTATTGTATGTGTATCTTCCTTATTTTATCACGCATCCCACTAGACATAAAGCAGAAGGCGCTTCCAACGTATATGGAGAACGAATTTCCATTTCAATCTTACTACTTCCAGGAAAAAATACAATGATTTTTCGTGAAATTATTCACACAGCATGTTTCGAAGCGCTTTCAATGGGTTTTACTGGATAAATCACTTATCTTTGGGTGATAAATGGATTTCTTCCGGGCGGCTTGATTGGGATTACCCGTTTCCATTTTTAACAGCAAGTTTATCCAGTCCTTCCCCGTATCTTTTACGCTGGATGAAAATTTGTTCTGCTTACTTTCGGCATTTATTATGTATGCCGGCCGCTTTTCACGCTTTACGGGCTTCGGTTCGGCCAACTTGTATTATACCTGCCGCCTGCTCTTTTGGGGCAAGGCTTGCTTATTTCAGTGTTTATTGGCAGCTTTCCAGAAGATTTCCGGTTTTTTCAGCGTTTTCAATCCAAGTGGTCACATGGGCAAGTGCTGGTACATAGCAATTGGCAAACCATTTACTGATTTGCCAATGCTTGAATTGATGGTGGCCCCAAACAAGTTACTTCTATTTTTTAAACAAACTGGTTGGTGACAGCAGATGTCTGTTCAATGAATTTTTCGTAAAGTGCTTGCTCATGCAGTTCTTCAGACATTTGCAAACCGCTTTCCGAATCTGTCCCTTCCCATTTGAATTGCTGTTTAGACAAATAAGTGGCATTGCCGGTCAAGCGCAGACGGAAGCTGCTGCCGGTTTTTTCGACGGAACATTTCACCATGCCGCCGGGATTATAAACTTGCACTTCACCGTAAGGCACCAGACCCGCCAGGCAGCTGACAAGAGCGGACGCAGTCATGGCTGTACCGCACGCATTGGTAAACCCGACGCCCCGTTCAAAGGTTTTCACAAAAATGCCGCCTTCCACTTTTGTCGCGTAGGAGACATTGACGCCGTCGGTAAAATATTCATTGGGGCCATTGAAAAATTCCGCCCATTTTTGCTGGTGCGCCGGATTGCTTTGGTATTCGTTTGGCACGATTCCGATCAGATGCGGATTCGGTACCGCTACAGCGGTGAATGGAATCTCTTCTGAAACAAATGGCAGCGGCTTTAATCTCCACTCGGTTTCGCCGCCGTATGCCATCGGCAAATCAGCCATTTGGAAAGAAACCGGAGAAATCTCCACTGCATACATGGCAATGCCGTCGCCTTGCGGCTGTTCTTTCTTGACGTGCAAAGAAGCTTTCATCGTCTCAATCACAGCTTCTTCCACTCCGTCGCGTTCACAAACATAGCGGGCTACGCAGCGCAGGCCATTGCCGCACATGGAAGCTTCAGAGCCGTCACGGTTGATGACGCGCATTTTGGCATCCGCCACTTGAGACGGCAGCACCACGAGCAGCCCGTCAATGCCGGGATCAAGCGCGGCAAGTTTGAGTGTCATTTCTTCATAATCTTCCCGTTCTTCGCCGTCGAGCATGAAAAACGTATTCATTGAACCGTGCACTTTATAAAGTAGAAATTCCATCGTAAACACCTCTTGTACGAATTATTTATTCCGCATGATTGGCCAGGGAAATTCCCATTATTTTTTCTTGGCGTGGGCAACTACCAGTTCAGCCATGGCAGAAGCCGTTTTCGGCGCTTCCGCTTTTGTCATGCGGTCGATCAGCAATTCTTCATCCACCTGCAGTTTTTTCATTTCCGCCAAAAAGCGTTCCGGCGTCAGTTCTTCTTCTTCGACGACGTTTGCTAAGCCTTGCTTTCTAAAGAGCTCTGCATTCAGGATCTGGTCTCCACGGCTTTGCTGTTTCGACAGTGGAATCAGCAGCATCGGTTTTTTCAATGCCAAAAACTCAAAGATTGAATTGGAGCCGGCTCGCGACACGACAAAATCCGTCAAATGCAGTAAATGAGGCAATTCCGTTGTGACGTATTCGAATTGGCAATAATTCGGTACGCTTTCCAAATTCCTGTCCACATTGTCTTTGCCGCATAAATGAACGATATTGAATTCTTCCAAAAGTGCCGGCAAGTTCGCGCGGATGGCATTGTTGATGACTGCTGAACCTTGGCTGCCGCCCATGATCATCAAAACAGGACGGCCGTTGTCAAAATTGCAGAGGCTTCTGCCGATTTCAGCTGACCCTTCCATCAATTCCCCACGGATCACTGAACCGGTGCAAGTGGATTTTTCTTTTGGCAAGTGTTTCAATGTCTCATTGAACACCGTAAAGATATGATTCGCAAAAGGCATGGCGATTTTGTTTGCGAGGCCCGGAGTTACATCGGATTCGTGGATGATGACCGGCACCGCCAAGGCTTTACCCGCCATGGCGACGGGCACTGACACAAAGCCGCCTTTTGAAAAAATGGCAGCCGGCTTCGTTTTCCGGATGATGTTCATCGCTTGTAGAAGCCCTTTTCCGACCCGTGCCGGATCGGTGAAGTTTTTCGTGGAAAAATAACGGCGCAATTTGCCGCTTGAAATGGCGTGATACCGGACTTTCGGGAAAGCATCGGGAATCAATTCACTTTCGATGCCGTCTTTAGAGCCGATATATTCCACATTGTAGCCCATTTTCTCTAACTCAGGAATCAGCGCCTGGTTCAGCGATACGTGCCCCGCTGTCCCGCCGCCTGTCAATAAAATTGTTCGTTTGTCCATTTTGCAGTCCTACTCTCTTGTCTTAAAATTGCGTATGCATCTTTCCAGGAGCGCTCCAATTACAGAAGGCTTCTATGCTATACTTATTTTTATTTAATATATTGTTGTTCGTTTACTGGAGGATGGAATCATGTTTGAAACGAAGACAAAAACGGAAAAATTCAAGATGCTGCTTCGCATTGTTTTTCCGATTTTGGTTACACAAGTTGCGATGTATTTGGTCACGTTTTTTGATATTTATATGACTGCCCGTTACAATACGGAAGATTTGGCGGGCGTTTCGATCGGGTCTTCTTTTTGGATGCCGGTTTATATCGGTCTTGCCGGAATCCTCATGTCCATCACCCCAATTGTAGCACAATTAATGGGTGCCGCGAAAAGAGAAGAAGTGAAAGATGCCGTGCAGCAAGGGATTTATTTGGCCATCATACTGGCTGTCCTCATTTTCGCCTTTTTCTTATTCGGAGCAGACAGTCTTCTCGGCCTGATGGATCTGGAAGCCGCGGTCGAATCCGTAGCGGGCGAATACATCTTTGCGATGAGCCTTGGCCTGGTTCCGCTGTTTATCTATAACGTGCTCCGTTATTATATCGACGCACTCGGTGCAACGCGGGTATCCATGTTCATATCGCTTTTATCTGCACCAATCAATGTATTTTTCAACTACCTGCTGATCTTCGGGAATTTCGGCTTTCCGGAACTGGGCGGCGCAGGAGCGGGATATGCCTCTGCCATCACTTATTGGGTTGTACTGTTTATCGCCGGCTGGATTGTCCATACACGAAAGCCGTTCAAGTCTTTCGGCGTTTTCAGCGGCTGGGCGAAATTATCACTCGCCCGTGTAAAAGAGATCAGCCGCATTGGCGTGCCGATTGGCATTTCCATATTCGCTGAGACGAGCATTTTCTCTGCCGTCACGCTCATGATGAGCACTTATGGCACCATCACCATCGCGGCACACCAAATCGCCATCAACTTCACTTCGCTCTTGTATATGCTCCCGCTCAGCATTTCAATGGGCGCAACCATTCTCGTCGGTTTTGAAGTCGGCGCCAAACGTTTCCACGATGCCCGGCAGTACAGCTGGATCAGCGTCATTTCAGCAGTTGCTTTCAGTTTCGTGTCGGCATTCACCTTGTACTTCTTGCGCCATGACATTGCGGCTTTGTATTCATCAGATCCGGCGGTGATCAATCTGGCGGTGCAGTTCCTGGTATTTGCGGCACTGTTCCAGCTTTCAGATGCCATACAGGCACCTGTCCAAGGAGCGCTCCGCGGCTACAAGGACGTGAACATCACTTTCATCATGGCGTTGATTTCGTACTGGGTAATCGGCTTGCCATCAGGTTACCTGCTCGCAACCTTCACCGGTTTTGAAGCATTCGGCTACTGGATCGGTTTGATCGCCGGGTTGACTGCAGGCGCTGTCACTTTGTCATTCAGACTTAATAAAATACAAAAAAAGATTGCCGCTTACTGAGCGGCAATCTTTTTTGTAAACAAGAGAATTTTTTACATGTACTAGATGAATAAAAACAAAATTCGACCTTCTAAATCCTCCGTTTCAGCCGGACGCGTTCCGCGGGCTCGCGCCGAACTAACTCGGAACGTACGTCCCGAGTGGATTTCGGCACTTCTCTATCCCGCAGGAGTCGCCGGCTTCCACTCCGGATCCTGAACATGAAGGTTATCTAGAGGTATCACTATTCTTCTTGAGCTGGCTGTTTAAGCACCAATCCGATGACCATTCACTTTCGAGAGACGCCCCAACCGGTTCGGCCACGGAGACTCCTATGGGAGCAGTGAAGGAGCAACGCGACGGAGCGACGAAAGCTGAAGACCCCGCAGGCAAGACATTGGCCGAACACAGTGAGGTCAAGTCTTTGCGACGAAGCTAGCGAAGCGATGCAACGCTCTTTCATGTTTCGAAGCTAGCGAAGCGATGCAGAAACAGGAGCAGCGGGTTTTCGAAGCAACGAGGAGGCTGAAGCTGAGCCCACGGAAAGCGAAGTGGCCGGTCCGGTTGGTTTTATGCATTTCTATTCATTTTATTTATATTTTGTCTACAGTCTGAGATTGCCACTTACTGAGCGGCAATCTTTTTGTATAACGAAGATAAATTGTTTTTCTCCTCCACAGTGAGCTTTGATTGTTCAATGCGGGTTAAGGCAAGTTCGAGTTTTTGCTGCCGCGTTTTGCGGACTCTTGGATGCGTCAGTTCGTCATTGAGTTCAATCTGTATTTTTTGTTCGAGCTCTTCTTCCGTGCCGATGGCATCCACTCCGGTCCGGTTCGGCCACAATTTGCGATAAGCGTCGATCAAGGCAGCTCGATCCCTTCCAAGTTTTCTCCGATGACAACGATCTGCGTCTGCATCTTCATGTATTCCGGGAGCCACTGGGCCATGCCGTACGCATACTGGAATGCATGCGGGTATTTATCTCCTTCGAGCGGTACGTAGCCTTTGATGCGGAATACCGATTCCGGCAAGGCGCGCAGCCATTCTTCAAAGTCGTCCCGCTTTATCGGGTTTTGAAACTCTAAGACTTTAGCATTTAAATTTAGTTTGGAAACCGGTGCTTCCTGGACGGCCCCGCTTTTGCTTGCGGAGATTTTCTGAAGCTGCGAAAAAGGCACTTTGGACTGCACGGTTTGAATGATTTGCGCCTCAGGGTTTAGCCCTTGCACTTCAAATGTCACTTGGGCCTGTTCGGCTTCCGTTAAAAGATCCATCTTGTTTGCTAAAATCAAATCGGCATGGCGGATCTGTTCCAGGTAAAGAGACCGGATCTGCGGCGACAGCTGGCTGCGGTCGAGCCAGCGTTTGCTGTCGGCCACAGTGACGATGCCTTTGAATTTAAGTTTTTCTGCAAAAAGCGGTGAGAAAATGGCATCAAGCGCTTCGACAGGATGCGCCGCCCCCGTAGTTTCAATCAATAGGACATCAAACTCTTCTTCCGCGAGGAGCGTCTGCAGCTGAGCCTCCGATTTCTCGGAACCGGTGCAGCAAATGCAGCCGTCCAGCAGTTCTTTTAACGGAATGCCGTCTTCCACAGCATCCGAGTCAAAATTCATTTCGCCTAGTTCGTTCATGAACACGGCGGGTTTTAATCCGGCGTCTTTCGCTTGCTGAATGACATGTTTCAGAAGCGTGGTTTTGCCGCTTCCCAAAAATCCGCTAAATAGGTATACATCAATCATGGAATCCCCCTCAATTAATTCGCCGTAAGAAAAGGCCCGCAAGCGCGGACCTCATGTTTTATTCTTTCGGTTCTTCTTCTGCTGATTCTTTTGCAGGTTCAGCTTTGATGCCCGCTTCTTCCATCACGATTTTTTTCGCTTCCAAAAGCTGCGGGTCTTCTTCATCGATTTTCTTGCTTAAAGCTTCCATGATGGCGAATGTGGTATCGCCCGTCACGACGCCTGTCGTTTCCAATTCGTTGTCTTCCTGGAATTGCTCGACTGCATCTGTCAGCTGTTCTTCAAAAACGCCGTCCACTTTGCCGACTTTATAGCCAAGCGCTTCAAGCATTTGTTCAGCTGTTTTCACTTGTTCGGAAATGGTGCCGTCCTTTATTTCAAGCGAAGAATCCAGTACTGGCAGGGATGCATATTCCGGATACGCCACTTTCACGTCCGGGGCAATCCCTTTTTCATGGATCCAGTTGCCGTCCGGCGTCAGCCATTTCGCTGTCGTGAACTTCAAGTTTGACCCATCAGCCATATCATTGGCTGTCTGCACAGTGCCTTTGCCGAATGTGTTTTCCCCAATCAAAGTAACGTCCGCCGACTCTTTCATGGCGCCCGCTAAAATCTCGGATGCCGAAGCGCTTCCGCCGTCAATCAATAGGGTAACCGGCACTTTCACTTTCGAACCTGACTCCGCCAAGTAAATTTCTGGTTCTTCGCCTTTGGCCTGCACTTCGAACATTTCTTTTCCTTCGTCAATGAACAAATTGGAAATTTCAAGCGCTGTTGTCAATAGACCGCCCGGGTTTTGGCGGACGTCCATGACCATCGCTTTCATTCCCTGCTTTTCCATTTCGCTGATTGCGTCGGTCAATTCCTTCGCTGTGTTTTCAGAGAAGCTCGTCACTTGGATATGCGCTACGCCATCGCCAATCATTTCCGGATAAACGGTTTCGATTGGAATATCATCCCGCACAATTTTGACTTCGAGCGGTTCCGCCAAATCGCCGCGCTGGATTGTCAATGTCACTTCTGTTCCTTTTTCGCCGCGGATGAGCATAACCGCTTCCGAAGCACTGAAGCCCTGGATGCTTTCGCCGTCAACTTTTAAAATTTTGTCTCCCGGTTTCAAGCCTGCTTTTTCAGCAGGAGAGCCTTTAATCGGCGAAACGATATTGATCAGTCCGTTGCGCTCCTGCACTTCGGCGCCGATCCCTTGGAAACTGGATGAAATGCCTTGTGAAAACTGGGCTGCTTCTTCTTCGTTCATATAGTCGGAATATGGGTCTCCAAGAGATTCCACCATTCCGTTAATAGCGCCGTTGATCAAAACATTGCTGTCGACGTCTTCAAAATATTCCTGCTGCACTTGATCGTAAGCCGCATATAATTTTTCAAATTCCCGTCTTTCAGGAGAGCTGACTTCCACTGCCTTTTCGTCTCCAAAAGTTAAAGCAAATACCGTTAATCCGGCCGTACATAGTATCAAGGTGAAGACAAGCATGATAAAGTAGAATGTTTTCATCCGGATAAAATGGGCAGGCGCTTCTTCTACAGGCGGAATCTGGTCTTGATTTTCGCCTGGACGCTTATCATCCATTTCTTTCACCACTTTCTTAATTGCACTTCAAACTGTATCGATTTTATCAAGCTTTTGAAAAAATTAAAAGAAAAAGACTGTCTAGACAGTCTTTTCTCTTTTTATTCCGCTTTAGCGGGCGTCTGGTCTACGCATTGAAAGCGGAAGACCTTTTGCCCGTTCCAGCTTAATTGGTTCAATGATTTCACAGCGGTCTCAGTCACCCTTTTTGGAGCAGCACTTATTCCTTGATTGCCGCTTCCAGTGCAACGATGATCATGTCATTGAAAGTTGTCTGGCGCTCTTCAGCCGTTGTCACTTCACCTGTCAGCAAGTGATCGCTTACAGTCAAGATGGACATTGCCTGGCGGCCGTATTTAGCAGCTAATGTGTAAAGAGCTGCAGATTCCATTTCAAGTCCTAGAATACCGTATTGTGCCCATTTTTCATGCTCTGCATAATCGTTGTAGAACACATCTTCTGTGAAGACGTTGCCGACGCGAAGGTTCAAGCCTTTTTCCTGTCCGGCGTTATAAGCTTTCAACAGCAGATCGAAGTCTGCAGTTGGAGCATAATCAATGCCGCCAAAAATGATTTCGTTCATTTTTGAATCTGAGGATGCGCTTTGCGCTAAGATGACGTCACGGACTTTCACGTCTTTATGAATCGAACCGCAAGTACCGACACGGATCAGTTTCTGTACGTCGTATTCGTTCATCAATTCAGTCACGTAAATCGAAATGGAAGGAGCTCCCATTCCTGTTCCTTGAACTGAAATGCGTTTTCCTTTGTATGTACCTGTGTAGCCAAACATGTTGCGCACTTCGTTGTAAAGTACAGCATCTTCAAGGAATGTTTCGGCAATGTATTTTGCACGAAGCGGATCTCCAGGAAGTAAAATCGTATCAGCGATATCGCCTTTTTTTGCATTAATATGGACGCTCATCATAAAACCTCACTTTAATTTTAGTCGTTCTTATCATACTGTTTTTTAGCGGCAAGTGCAACGCATTGCCTTAAAGTGCTGTATATTCTTCCCACATGGCATCGAAAGTGGAGGCTTTCATGACCGGATGAGCTTTTTCTTCGATATAACGGGAAAGGTCTTCAAAATCTTCCGAGCTCTTCGGAAAAGAATGATCCAGGAACATAGCATCCGCAAACCGGGAAAAATCATCCGGCCGGACTTTCCCCCGGTATTTCAAAGCAAACTGATAAAAAGAACGTTTCATTTTCTTCCTCCCTTTGTTGTGCAATTAAGAATGCGCGAGCAGCCGTCCAGCGGTTAAAGCATACTTTTTTTGCCAGACCCCTGCGCATGGAACCTTTCGAAATAAAAAACCCGGACAGCTGTCCGGGTTTTCAGTTATTCAAACAACTGTTTGTATTCGGAGTAACCTTCTGCCTCCAGTTGGTCTTTGGGCACAAAACGCAAAGCCGCGGAGTTGATGCAATAACGCAAGCCGCCTAAAGAGGAAGGGCCATCCGGGAACAAATGCCCCAAATGCGAATCTGCAGCCGCGCTGCGTACTTCCGTTCTTCTCATGCCATGGCTTGTATCAAAGCTTTCTTTAATTTCACTGCCTTCAAGCGGTTTGGCAAAGGAAGGCCACCCGCAATGGGCATCGAATTTGTCTTTTGAACTGAATAACGGTTTGCCGGACACGATGTCGACATAAATGCCTTCTTCAAAATGCTGGTCGTATTCCCCTTGGAAAGGCGGCTCGGTGCCGTTTTCCTGTGTGACGTGGTATTGCATCGGCGTCAATTTTGCTTTTAGTTCTTCCTTCATGCTTGTCCACCCCAATTTTTTTCGATAAATCCTGCCCGTCCAGACCCTACGGAATAGCGGTTATAATGGGCAGGGTTTTTCTTATAATAATCCTGATGGTAACCCTCCGCCAAATAAAACGGCTTGGCTTCCAAAATTTTCGTCGCAATCGGTTTGGAGAACTTTCCTGAATTCTCCAAATCGTGCTTGGATTGTTCTGCAGCGATCCGCTGCTCTTCGGAATGGTAGAAAATAGCCGTTTGGTAAGACTGGCCGCGGTCGAAAAACTGGCCCCCTGCATCGGTCGGATCAATTTGGCTCCAAAATACCTCCAGCAATTTCTCATATGGAAAAACGTCCGGCTGGAATGTAATCTGGACCGCTTCGTAATGGCCCGTTGTCTCGGAACATACTTGTTCATAAGTCGGATTTTCTACGTGTCCGCCTGTGTAACCGCTGACCACCGATTCAATGCCTTCATATGAATCGAATGGCTTGACCATGCACCAAAAACAGCCGCCTGCAAATGTCGCTTTTTCTGTCTTCATCCCATCACTCCGTTCTTATTGCTGAATGGTAACGCGCAACCGGATATCATCTTCCTCTAAATTGAACGAAGTTGCCTGAACCGAAATGCCGCCATCCAGCGGAATTTCCGTCAGTTTCAGCAGCACTTGTTCTTCTGCTGGCAAAACATCCATAAATTTGGGAAGATTCACCGAATCCCGTAATAATTTTAACGCAGATTCGGGTGGAATATCCAGCATGCCAACTTCCACTGATTTTTGGACCAGCAATAAATTGCCGTCTTCCTGCACTAACGGATCAAACCGGAGCAGGATCGGCAATGGCACTGAAAAGACTTCAATTTCCGTCGATAGGCTGACATCGCCGTTTACCGCTAAAGTCAGTGGAATCGGCGAATTGGCCATTTCCTGTTGGATATACGTGTTGGCAATTCCTTCAAAATCCGCTTTTGTCACATTCAGCACGACTGAATTGCCATTCAACGCTTCTACTGAACTTGCGCTTTCCAAGGAATGGCCTTTCGCTGGAGTGGTAAGAAAAATAATAAATGCCAGAAGTGCAAGAAGGTTTAATCCCAGCAAGACAAAAAAGGCCAAGCGCCAGACTTTCATCATCATCACTTCCTATTCCTGAAAACTCAACCCGCATTCTTCCATGCGTTCAAGAATCCTGTCTGTCATTAAGTCATATCCTTTGCTGTTTGGATGGAAAAAATCCGTATGGTACACCAAGTTGTCATTGCCGACAAACAAATCGCTTACCGGCACATAACATGCCAGCGGATCCGCTTCTGTAATTTTCCGCATCGATTCATTGTAGTCGGAGATGATTTGATCAAATTCCTCCACCTCATCGGTAATCAGAGAAAACGGGTTATAAACGCCGATGGCAATAATGGGGACGGTCGGATTAATGGACCGGATGGAAGCGTAGATGTTTTCGTATCGAGTTTCGTATACTTCCAATTCTTCAGTAAACGCGTCGACATTCAACGAAAACAAGTCCCGTTTAACAATCCGCATAATGTCATTGCCGCCAATCGTCATGACGACATAATCTGCTTCTGTCAACGGGCCAGTCAATTGCCCTTTTTGGAACATGGCAAGCAGCTGATCGCTTCTTCGGCCCCTTTTTGCTGTATTTTCCACAATCGCTCCCCGAACACCTGGCCAATCACTGATTTCACTTGCCAACCTGCCGACATAGCCGCCCCGGTTTTCCGTGTCGCCGACTCCTTGCGACAGCGAATCCCCAAGAGCGGTAATGATCAATGCTTGAGGGACAAAGTTAGGAGGCACTCGATATTCTGTAAAGGCAACCGGGATGCGCGGTTCCGCTTCGTCATTGCCAAAGATGAAAGTTGAACTGCATCCCGCTAATACAAACAGTGCCAAAACTACGATGAACAGGATGCGTTTCAAGTTTATCTCCCCCTTTGCTTTAGGAATGGCTTACTCTGTATAAAACATAAAGGCGAATGCCCCGACTCCTGTATGTGTTGAAATGACCGGTGTCGTGTAGTCCATTTTGATATCTGTAAATCCTGCTGCTTCCAGATCTTGTATCAGCGGGTTGGCCATATTAAAACCTTCTGCATGGGCAATACCGATTCCTTTAACTTGCTTTCCCTGCGTCCGCTCTTTAAAGTCGTTCATCAAATACTGGACGACTTGCTTGTAGCTGCGGGCTTTTGCCACAGGTGTATATTCGCCGCCGTCCAATGATGCAATCGGCTTGATTTTCAGGAAAGAACCGACCAATGCCCGCCCTTTTCCGATGCGGCCGCCCTTTACCATATTATCAAGCGTATCCAAAATGACATAAAGTTTGGTGTTTTTACGTATATGGTCCAGCCGAGAAACAATCTCTTCCATCGTTTTCCCTTCTCTCGCCATATCTGCTGCTTCCAACACTTGGAAAGCAAGTGCATGTGAAATGTAACGGGAATCGACGACCGTCACGTCTGTATCCGTAAGCTCGGCTGCTGTGCGTGCAGATTCCACGGTACCACTCATGCCGCCTGTCATATGGATGGACAGCACTTGATCACCGTTTTGGCCCAGGCGGTCGTATAATTCTTTAAAAATGCCCGGTGCCGGCTGCGAACTTTTCGGCAATTCCGGACTGTTTTCCATCAATTCCAGAAACGCTTTTGGTTCCAAGTCCACACGGTCAAGATAGGTTTTTCCGCCGATTTGGATGTTTAATGGAACAACATGCAAATCATATTGTTTAATGGCTTCCGGATTCAATTCCGAAGTAGAATCCGTTACGATATGAATTTTCGGCATTTCTTCACTCTCCTTATTTCTTATATTCCTATAATGGAAAGACCTGAAACGTTGAACAGGTTGGAAAAACAGATCTACTGGAGATCTGTTTTCCTTTGCGCCATCGCCTGGACTTCTGTTTCAATTGTCGTTTTGACTTTTTCAATCAGTTGCTTGGCGTCCATTTTTTCAATTTCTTCAGCAGAAATTGGCTCAAGCACTCCGATGGTGACATGCCCGGGCCGAATCTGGTTGCTGTTTTTTTCCATAATCTCGGATGTGCCGTGAATGGCAACCGGCACAATCGGCACCCCTGCATCTTTGGCAATGCGGATAAAACCGGATTTGAAATCGGTCACTCCTTCGCCTTTTGAACGGGTGCCTTCGGGGAAAATCAGGATGGAATGGCCATCTTTCAACTTTCCGACCGTGTCAGCTATCGATTTATAAGCGCTTTTCCGGTCCGTCCGGTCCAAAAATACACAATTCATGTCTTCCATATATACCGGAATGATTGGCAGTTTTTTTACTTCTTTTTTGGAAATAAACCCAAACGGCTTCGGAATTTCCGAAAGCAGAACCGGGATGTCAAAATTGCCTTCGTGATTGGCTACAAGAAGCGCCGCACCTTCCGGTAAATAGTCAAGCCCGCTCGTTTCTACACGGCTTTTTGTCCGGCCCATGATGCCTTTCGCCCATTTTTGGGGTTCCGTATGGATAAGGGCATCGTAATCCTGCTTGCTCAAATGCGCTTTTTGGGCTTGAAACTTTTTCAAATTCATTGCTGCAACCGGCAAATAGCCGAATAAAAACGAGAACGTCCGGAGAGATTTATACATGGCGGTTTTCCCGTTCCAGCACCAAGTAAACAAAGCGGATATCGCCCGAAACCTGCTCTTCCGATTCAGAAACGGCTGTCCATTCCGGACCGTATTCCGGAAAGAATGTATCTCCGTCAAATTCCTGTTTGATGAGTGTGATATATAGGCGGTCTGCTTGCGGGAGGATGGTCCGGAAGATTTGTTCTCCGCCGATGACCATCACTTCTTCATGCTGTTCTTCCGCGAGCCGGACCGCCTCATCCAAAGTATGGACGACGTCGATTCCGTCTGCCCGGTATTCCGGGTTGCGGGTCACCACGATATTGCGCCGCTTCGGCAGCGGACGCCCGATCGATTCGTACGTATTGCGCCCCATCACAATTCCTTTGCCGATGGTGTGTTTTTTGAAATAAGCCAGGTCTTCCGGAATATGCCAAGGCAACTGATTGTCTTTGCCAATTACCCGGTTTGGATCGTGTGCCACCATTAGTGAAATCATGTAAATTCCCCCTTAAACTGCAACAGGCGCTTTGATGCGCGGATGCGGGTCATAGCCCTCAATCGTAATGTCTGCCAGCTCCAAATCAAAAATCGACGCCACGTCTTCATTGATTTTCACGGTCGGCAATTTTCTTGGTTCTCTGGATAACTGTTCCGTCACTTGGTCAATGTGGTTCGCATACAAATGCGTATCTCCTGTTGTGTGGACAAAATCGCCCACTTCAAGACCGCATTCGCGGGCAATCAAATGCGTCAACAAAGCGTAGGACGCTATATTGAACGGCACGCCCAAAAAGACATCGGCGCTGCGCTGATATAATTGGCAGGATAACTTGCCGTCTGCGACATAAAACTGGAACATGATGTGGCATGGCGGAAGCGCCATGTCGTCGATAAACTCCGGGTTCCAGGCCGTCACCAGGTGGCGCCGTGAATCCGGGTTCTTTTTGATCGATTCGATGACATTTTTCAGCTGGTCGATCGTGCCGCCGTCGGTTTTCGCCCAAGAACGCCATTGCTTGCCGTAAACCGGCCCAAGATCCCCGTATTTTTCAGCGAATCCGTCTTCAGTCAAAATCTTTTCTTGGAACAGCGCCATTTGCTCTTTATAACGTTCGGCAAATTCGGGATCTTTCTGCGACCGTCTTCCGAAATCGGCCATGTCCGGCCCTTCGTATTCATCGCTTTCCACCCACTGGGCAAACGCCCATTCATCCCAAATGTGATTGTTTTCTTCCAATAAAGTTTTCACGTTTGTATCGCCTTTGATAAACCAAAGCAATTCCGAAACGATCAAGCGAAACGCCGTTTTTTTCGTGGTCATCAATGGAAAGCCCTCATTTAAGTCAAAGCGCATCTGGTGGCCGAACACACTCAAGGTGCCTGTACCGGTCCGATCTTCCTTTTTCGCGCCATTATGTAAGATATGCTGGCATAATTCTAAGTATTGTTTCATTTTTATTCGCCTCCATTATTATGTTTATCATAACAAAAACACACAAAAAAAACCGTTACAAATGTAACGGTTTTAAGAAGCTGCCAATATTGAACATTCCTGCTTTTACGAAAGCCATTTAGGCGGTGTGTTTTTAGACCAGTAAATATCCCCAAGGGCAATGTGCTTTTGGAAATTGTCTTCCGCCACATGGTAATGGAAGTTAAAGAAAAAGCCTTCGAGCGGTTTTTTCTCGGTTCTTACATGAAAGCGGATGGCATCTTTTGAAGTTTCTGTGTCGTAAATGTGAAAAATCTTTTCCGAATAATCGCCGGAAGGTTTTTCGGAGATTGCCAGCTTGCGTAAAGTTTCAGTATCCATGCCGGCAAAGTGCAAATCGATTGCCCGCTGGATATTCGGCAAAATAGCCGTCTCAAATTCATCTTGGATGACCGGTCCGATTTTCGTTCCGAATTTCAAGTATGCCTGTTCTTCGGCCGCTTTATGAACGGTATCCAGGATTGAAGGATGGGTATCGTAATAAAGTTCACTCGGATCGATCCAGTCAAAGCTGTATTGTTTGTCATTGCCAGTCGATGCATGCGAATTGCTGTGCGCTTTTTCATCTAATAAAGTTTCCCAAATCAGATGGTTGGGGGTAATCACTCCCAAGGTCAAAACAGCAACTGCAATCATCAAAGACTTTTGCCACCACTTCTTCATCCCTATCACCCTCAATTTTGAACAATTTATTAACACGTTTTGTAATTTATACGAATTTCGTGTGTAAAGGTTTCATCTTCTTGAAATTCATTGTACAATAATAGTAATCATTTAGCTCTGTTTTTTTGAAAAAGGAGGATTTTTTCATGGATGCTTCATTGCTTATCGGTATTGGACTATTATTTTTGCTTGGATATTTAGCTTCATTGAGCTTCACAGACTGAAGACTTCTTCCAGTTCGCTGGAAAACAAAAAAGGCAGCCCTCGGGCTGCCTTTTTTTATTATCCCGCAATATTGGTTTAAGCTTATCATCTGAAGCGGCGTTGGCCGCATTTACGGCGTTCGGCAGTCAATCAGCCCGTAATGGAATTTCGTATTCGGCCTCACCCTTCTGGCAAATCCGTACTTTTCAAAATCAGCCGAGCGGAAATGCGCTTTCAGGACTACGCTTTTGCGTGCTGCCCGAACCGCTTCCTTTACCCATTCGCCGGACAGTTGGCCCTCGTCTGCCGTTCCCCGCAGCGGCGTGAAATTCGAAGCTTCGGTAATTTCTTCGGTAAACATCGGATCCATATACACTACATCCACGGAATCATCCGGCAAGCTTTTCAGCAGTTCCACTGAATTCTTTGAAGCGACCTCGATCCGTTTCATGGCCTCATGCAAATGCGGCATCTCCTCGTACCGGCCCAATCCTTGTTCAATGACATAGGCAAGTACCGGATGGCTTTCACAACCGATGACTTTGCCTTCGCTGCCAACCCGGTAGGCCGCAACGATGGCGTCTGATGCCATGCCAAGTGTGCAATCGAAAAACACATCTCCCGCTTCCAGCTTGGAAACAGCAACAAGCGGATCTTCTTCAATCGGGCGTTTTGTCCGGAATGCCGCTGAATTGGGATGAAAAAAGAACGGCTCGGTTTTGCCCAATGGGTAAAATTCGAGTCGTTCTTTTGCTGCTACCAGCACATCCGCGCATTCTTCCGCATGGATTTTTTCGATCGAACGTTTTTTCCGGAGCACAAACGGAATGGAAAGATCTTCTGCCGCTTGAGCTGCCATCCGGTCAGTTTTGCCGTTCGGCCGGTATGCTGTCGTTACAATGGTCTTCACTGCGCCGATACCTGCTCCAGCACTTGAGTCAAGTGATCCCGGATATGTTCTACATCATGGTCTTCAATTTGTTCACGGGGGATAAAATATGCCAGCTGCCCGTCTTTCAAGACCGCAATCGAAGGCGAAGAAGGCGGGATTTCTTCAAAATAACTGCGCATTTGAGCCGTCGCTTCTTTGTCCTGCCCAGCAAAAACCGTCACTAAGTGATCCGGTTTCAAAGCAGTTGCCTGCAAAGCTTCGATCACTGCTGGACGAGCCAAACCTGCTGAACAGCCGCAGACCGAGTTGATGACAACCAGGCTGGTTCCTTGCGCTTCAGCCATATGCTCGTTTACTTCTTCAGCAGTCATTAATTCTTTAAAACCGTTCGTTGTTAGTTCTTGGCGCATTGGGACAACAATGCCTTTCATGTACTCATCATATGCGTTCATGGTTTCCCTACTTTCGTATAGTCTCTTTTTCGCTGGGTGAATAGCGTTTTCTCCTTACTATTCTAACCCAAGACCTATACGCTTTCATAGTTTTTCGCTTCTGCCGGTATATGAATGGTTGCCTTTATCCGTTTTAGCGAAAGAGTAAATTCCTGCATTTTTGCCTGGTCCGTGTCAAGCCGACTTGCTGTAGAAAAAAGCCATGGCACGTTAAAAACGTTCATCAATCAGCCCGTTGGTTCAATTGACAATCATGACCCCTACTATCTCATCCAATGGCAATCGTTTAATCCCGAACGGATCGTCGTAATAGATGGACTTTGTGGCGGTATCCATTCGTTTAACAGTACCGACGTGGTACTGATATTCGTGGTCTTTCCAGGATTTCATTCTGATGGTGCAATTGCGCTCCATAGCTTCTTCGATTTCCGCTTGAATCATTTGCGAATCCCAATCACCTATTTCCGTTTTGTTCTCAATGTTCTCTTCTTCGAACCATTGGCTCAATTTATTTATATGTCTAGTCAGCTTCAGCCCCTGCATATGTTCTTGTCCATTGGCATAATCGCTTTTTTCGATTTTTCTTGTCAATACCATGGTAATTCCTCCTTCATGAAGAGCTAAGAACGTTTGTTCTATTACTATATCATGAAGTATTAGAAAAGTACAAATATAATTGAATTGTTTATGATGACTAATATATTATTCATTAAAAAAAGCGAAATAATGCTAATTTCCCCTTCGGTTTCAGCGGCAGAAGTCCTTTTCTCTGCATGGCTCTACTGAACGGCGCGCCTCAAGCTTTGCATCTGTCAGCCATTTCCCACCGCTTACCAGCCCTTCTAAAAGGTTCCCTCTTTTCAGTGTAGGTTTTATGACATTTATCCTCATTCAGTGGCTAAAATTATTGGAAACAAACCATTTTGGCTTGATGATGCCGGGCAATAGGAGTATATTTTTCACATTCAGTCACGAAGGAGGAAGGTATATGCATTTAGTCCGATTGATTCCCGTTTTGTTTTTCTCACTCTCAGCCATTTCTTTATTCTCTTTTCAGGCAGGGGAAATTTTCAGCTCACTTCAAGAATTTTTCAATTTTTACAATCACAAATCTTAAAATAAAGTCCCTTCAAGGGATTTTTTATTTTCCTCCGTTTACGGGTGGACTTTTCCTCCTTTTCAGCACATATCTTCTGATCTCCGATCTATTCTTCCACCCTGACTTTCCTTCGTTAACCAGTGGTTGCAAAAGCTGCACATTCACTTTGCTTTTCAATATTTGAATGTTTTATGGCTAAACTGGCACAACCGCCTTCCTTAATTGTAATATCCGGGAGAGGATATCTTGTAAATTGCTAATTCACATACTACTATTAGTGAAACGGTGACCTGAATTAAATTTCGTTTCTATAGGCATGCGTATAAACAGATTTACTATAGAGAAGGAGTTGAAATCCGTGGATACAGTACAGGATGTAGAAATATATCTTTTGAGCAAAAAAAGCAATTTAACTGCGCGGCGCTGGGCAAAAAACAAACGGCTCAAGCAGCGGATTTTGGAAAAGCACCTGACTTGGAACGGAGACCATTTAAAAATCAATCGCATTGATATGTTAAAGCCTTTGCACTCGAATATCGATTATTACTTGGATCATCCTTCATTAATCGACGACCAGTTCAGGGATGAGGCAAGCCAGGCCTAAGCTTCTTGTGCACAGTCCTGAACTGGTCGTTCAACCATAAAAGCTGTGCAAAGCCGTAAATGGCTCTGCACTGCTTCTTTTTAATATCTCACTCTATTGTATGGCCGATCTGCTTGCAAACTATATTTGTGCAATTGCACAATATGCCCCTTGCGGATATTCAATCACTGCATAACTGTTCGGGCCGATCGGAGCTTTCGGTTCATAATGGACTTTGCCGCCCAACTTTCTACATGCTTCGAGACTCGCTTGCAAATTTTCAACCGAGAAGTAAACGAGCCAAACCGGCGGCAACGCTGCATTTTCTCCTTCTGGATGACAGATTCCTGCCACCGGCTCTCCGTCAGCACGCGCCATGACATAATCATCGTAACTCCCCATGCTCAATCCGGTATGCTGCCAACCGACAACTTGTTCGTAAAAGTCCCTTACTTGTTCCGTGCGAGTGACTGTTAGATCAGCGGACAGGATAGTCCCTGGGATAGTTTTCCCGTCTCCCATTTTCATTCCTCGCTTTCGTCCAATTGCTTTAATTTTTGAACTAAGTGCCAAGGTTCGGGTAATTTCGGTTTGCCTTTAGTGTTGTACACAGCTTCTGATGGGATTCAGAGCCGATGCCGTCCGGCAACTTCACAGGTTCAGCTTCTATCACGATGTTTTCTGCCATATAACGGCTCGCGTCCAGTTTTTCGTAATAATGATGAACATTTAGGACGTAAAAAGCGCAAAGTCCTTCATCTTCCCGAAAGTTTAAGTAGTCGCCTGGAATTGGCCGATAAAAAGAGTCTTCCGAAAGTGGAATTGTAAATTGCATCTCTCCGCCGCCGGGCGGTACTACATGTACAGCAATCTCCAAATTTACGCACCTGCCTTTCCGCCGAATATCGGATTCACCGCAAGAAGTTCAACTTCTTCATATATTTCATTTACATGTCTTTCCTGTAATAATCCCCTAAAAAAAGGGAGTCCGTGGTATATTATAGATATTGCAACACATGGATTCTATTAGACTTTTCTTAGTCACTTTCCATTTTGGAAAGGAGAATGCAAATGTCTTATGAAAGCATTAAAGACCTTTTAGAAACAGTCCGTTACTATCACACAGTCAATATTGAGCAGTCTTTCCACCGGGGGGATCAAACTTATATCTCCGTCAAATGCTTAAAAAATACCCGCACTTTGGAATTGACCTATATTGACAGCAAAGCAATCGTTCTCTACGAAAGTATTGAAGATGCCGCCCTTACCATCTATGAAGCGATTAACACACCAGAAACTTCTCAAACTTCCTGATTTTCAGGAGGTTTTTTTTATTTTTCCAGGCTATATTGGAAAGAGCTGAGAATTATCCGGAAATCAGAATTGCTCGTATTTGTGATTGATGAAGTGGAGCATTTCTTCAAACAAGCTGGCATCGTACCAGACGTACGGCACCACTTGGGATACGCCGTCGCTTTTAATCTGCAAGTTGGTAGCGCTTAGCTGAACAATTTTGGAATCATCGACGTCTTCTTCTTTTTCTTTGATTTCCTTACCCGAAAATTCCCGTTTCACCTTATCAAAAAAATAATTGCGTTTCTTTTCACTGTCAAAATCCCAGGACTCGTATTTTCCCTGGCATAAAATTTCAATGGAATAAATTTCGTTGTCTATTTCCAATTCGTTTTCCATGTGTATACCCCCTATTGGCATGAACTAATGAATAATATGGTTTAATGCAGTTTACCTCTTTCGGGTGTCCGGAAAACCTTTTCCAACATAAAAAGCCGGCAGATTTTACATCTGCCGGCTTTCAAACTGTAGACAAAGTATAAATTAAATGAATAGAAATGCATAAAACCAACCGGATCGGCCACTTCGCTTTCCGTGGGCTCAGCTTCAGCCTCCTCGCTGCTGAAAACCATGTGCTCCTGCATCGCTGCGCTAGCTTCGTCGCAAAGGCTTGCCCTCGCAAGCTTCGGCCAATGCCTTTCCTGCGGGGTCTTCAGCTTTCGCTGTCCCACAGGAGTCTGCGTGGCCGAACCGGTTGGGCGTCTCTCTTTGATTCGAAAGTGAACGGTGATCCGAACGAATCAACCATCTAGTTAAAAAGAAAAGCGACACCTTTGGATAGCTTCATGTTTAGGATCCGGAGTAAAACCGGCGAAAAACCACTGCTCCTGCATCGCATGCGTAAAAATTCTTTTGTCTACAAGCTGAAAAGCCGGCAGATTTTACATCTGCCGGCTTTTCCTTATTCCTCTTTCATGGCTTGACGGGCTTCAGTCATTTGTTTCCAGACCGAACCTTTGGCATCTTCCCCCTGCTCGATCCGGGCGATGGCCATTTTAATCTGCAGTTTCACTTCAAATTCCGGATCTTCCTCTGCCGCTTTTAACGCCGGCAGCGAAGCTTCTGTTCCGGTTTCGTATAAAAACATCGCCGCCCGCCAGCGGACCAGTTTGTTTTTGTCTTTTAATGCTTCCATCATGATCGGTTCGAACTCTTCAAAACCGAGGTCGCTGATTGTGTCTCCTGCTGTTCTCCGGACCGCCCAGCTTTTATCCCGCATCGCTTTTTCCAAATGCGGCACAACCGCTTCATCTTTGACGTCGCCTAAGAAGATTGCGGCTTGGCGTCGGATGGACATTTTTTCATCTTCCAATGCTTTCGCCAACAGCGGCACATCGCTGAGTTCGCCTTCGTTCATCTGCTCCAGCAACTGGAACCGTGTTTCCCAGTCCGGTACATCGAATTCAGCAAGCGTCACTTTCCGGCCGCGGACAATCGGTTCGGCTTCTTCCGCATTGTGGTTTTGCTGGACCATTCCATCCAGCCGTTCCTGTGGATAAGCGGCTTCCAGTTCCTCGACCACACTTTGTCCGATTTCTTCCTTTTCTCCGTACCGCACACCGTAATCCGCCCATTTACGCTGGAGCAAGTAGTTTTCTTCTGTCGGATCCATTACCGCCTGCATCGCTGCCACAAACCGCGCCGGCATCGCAAAACGTTTTTCAGAAGCACTGTCGAATACTTTCACTTGAAGCGGAATGCCTTTAAATTGCTGGACATGGACATAGACTTCTCCGTAGTGTTCATCCATTTCAATTTCTTCTTCGTTCGTATGGCTGCTGTCTTCCCCGAAAACGCGGCGCACTTCCGCCAGAATGGTTTCCCAGTCAAATTTTGCGATTCGTTCAACTGCCAAAAAATCCGCGACATGGTACACGCCTTTGACTCCAGCAATTTCAAGGATGGCCTGGATTTCTTTTGGTGCATCTTGTGCATTGTTTTTCGTATAATTATGGCTTTTGCCAAATGGCAATTCCTGATCGATGATGACTTTCATCGTATTCGGGCTTGGCGTTGGTTCGATCGTTGTAATTTTCACGTGTGATTCCTCCTGCCGTTAATATCGTCCATCTGACCGTTCCTTGATTAGGATTCTGCAATTTCCTGCAAGTATGTCCAACGGTCGATGAGTGTATCGTATTGCTCGGTTAATTCATTAACTTCATCGGTCAGTTTGTTCAATTTCTCGAAATCCGCACCGGCTTTTGCCATTTCGCCTTCCCGTTCTTCAATCCGGGACTCGACTTCAGCAATATCATCCAAGATGGTTTTGTATTCTTGCTGTTCTTTAAATGTCATTTTCTTTTTTGGCTTTTCCGGTTTCGGCGTTTCTTTTACAGGTTCTGCCATCGGCTCTGCTTTAGCTTTTGCTGCAGGCACCGGCTTTTCCTTGATAAAGTCCGAATAAAGCCCTTGGTACTCAAGCACTTCTCCAGTACCGGTGGTCCATAATTTCCGGGCAATGCGATCCAGGAAAAAGCGGTCGTGGGAAATGGTAATGACCACGCCCGGGAAGTTTTCCAGGAAGTCCTCCAGCACGGAAAGCGTCTGGATATCCAAGTCGTTTGTCGGCTCATCGAGCAACAGGATATTCGGCTGTTCCATCAACAGCTTCAGCAAATACAAACGCTTGCGTTCACCGCCGGATAATTTGCCGATTTGTGTGCCGTGGGCATTCGAAGGAAACAGGAAACGTTCAAGCATTTGCGTGGCAGACAAGCGCACGCCTTTTGCCGCTTCGTAATCGCTTGAAATTTCCTGGATGTATTCAATCATGCGCTGCGCTTCGTTCATTTCCGGCAAATGCTGCGTGAAATGGGCAATTTTCACGGTGCTGCCATATTCTAAACGCCCTTCTGTCGGCTCATAATCGCCGGCAATCAATTTCATCAAGGTCGACTTCCCGGCGCCATTTGGCCCAACGATGCCGATGCGGTCGCCGCCTTGCAATAGAAAATCGAAGTTCCGGAAAATGACGTTGTCGCCGAAAGCCATTCCGAGATTTTCGCCTTCAATGATTTTCTTGCCAAGGCGCTGGCTTTGCATCGACAATTCCAGTGACGTGTTATCGTTTTCTTTCTGGACATTTTCCTGGATTTCCTCAAAGCGCTGGATGCGGGCTTTCTGTTTGGTCGAACGGGCTTTCGCACCGCGGCGGATCCATTTCAGTTCTGAACGGAAACGGTTTTCCAGCTTTTGCTGGGAAGACGCCGCCATTTCATCGCGGATCGCTTTGTTCTCCAAGTAATCACCGTAATTCCCTTTATGCGTATACATCGTTTGGTCCGCCAATTCGAAAATATGCGTGGATACTGCGTCCAGGAAGTAGCGGTCGTGGGTTACAAACAGCATGGCGCTATTCATACGCAGCAAAGTTTCCTGCAGCCATTCCGTTGACACGGCGTCCAAATGGTTGGTCGGTTCATCCAGCAGGATCAAGTCTGCGGGTTCGATCAATGCTTTTGCCAATGCGACGCGTTTCTTTTGTCCACCGGACAGTTCACCGACCGGCTGGTCGAACATATCGATGCCAAGCTTTGTCAATGCCGTTTTAGCCAAGGCGTTGATGTCCCAGGCATTCTCCTGTTCCATGCCTTCCTGGATGTTCATCAGCTCTTCCTGCAGCTGTGTGGAGCTTGAATCCACCATCATATTTTTCAATGCCTGCTCGTACGAACGGTTTAATGCCAGAATCGGCGAATCTCCGGAGAACACTGTTTCCAGTACCGTCAGCGATTCGTCAAATTCCGGTTCTTGTTTTAAATACGTAATTTCGTATTTTTTCGGATGGTCCATGTTGACCGAATCCGCTTCTACGTCTCCCGCTAAAATGGACATCAAAGTCGATTTTCCGGTGCCGTTAACGCCGATCAACCCTGCGCGTTCCCCGGGATACAAAGAAAATTCCACATCTTTGAAAAGTGTTTTGGCTCCTACAGTTTTTGTTAATTTGGTAACGTTTAAGTGGCTCATTTATTCCCATCCGTTTCTTTAATAAGTTGCTCTAAAAAGGATAGCATAAACTGATGGCGTTCTTCAGCAATTTGCTTTCCTGCAGGCGTGTTCATATGTTCTTTCAACAACAGCAGCTTCTCGTAAAAATGCGTGGTGCTGCTGGTCGGCTTCGACCGGTATTCTTCTTCGGTCATTTCCGTTCTCGGTTCTTCTAACCAGTCGTACAGCTTGCGCCCTTTTGCGCCGCCATATGCAAAGGTGCGGGCAATGCCAATGGCGCCAATCGCGTCGAGGCGGTCAGCGTCCTGGACGATTGCCGCTTCAATCGAAGACGGCCGGACACCGTTCCCGCCTTTAAAAGAAACCGATTGTATGATATTTCTGATTTCGTCCTTTTGTTCCTTGTTGATTAGCAAACTCTCCAGGATTTCCGACTCCAGGTCTTCTCCGTCTTTTTTGTATTTCGGATCGGATACATCGTGCAATAGCACAGCCAGCTCGACAATAAAGCCATCTGCCTGTTCCTGTTCCAATAACAGCTTGGCATTGCTGCGCACTCTTTCTATATGCTGCCAGTCATGGCTTGCATCATAGGTTTCATAGATTTTTCTTACGGCTGTTTCACATTGTTGTATGGTTTCATTCATCAAGATTTTAGCTCCTTTTCTTCCATTATACCCTTTACTGCTGGCGAAATGCCCGAAATGGCGCGAGTTATTGACGATTCATATGCGTTCGGGTATAGTATAAGCCAACCATTAAAAGGCTTTTAATGGTTCCATGACAATACTCAATAATAGGGGGAACGTGCATGCACCAGGGCAAAGTAAAATGGTTTAACACGGAAAAAGGCTATGGATTTATTGAGTACAATGATGGTGATGACGTGTTCGTCCACTTTACAGGCATTCAGGGCGACGGGTTCCGGACACTTCAAGAAGGAAATTCGGTGTCATTTGAAATTATTGACGGGAATCGTGGACCACAGGCCGCAAATGTCATTGAAATTGAAAGCTAATCGTTCTTAACTTAACCTAAAACAAGGAGACCGGGAAAAATCCCCGGTCTCCTTTTTCATTGTTATCTGCTGAAACTTAAACCCATGTATAGGTTTTCCCCCAGCTTTCGCGCGACAACCGTTCAATTTCTT
Organism: Planococcus liqunii; assembly: GCF_030413595.1. Lineage (NCBI taxonomy): Bacteria > Bacillati > Bacillota > Bacilli > Caryophanales > Caryophanaceae > Planococcus > Planococcus liqunii. Next base: position 2,280,921 of record NZ_CP129238.1, read on the forward strand.
CCACATCTGCATCTTCCACCATGTAAGCATCCCCCTGTTCATAAGGGTTGTAATGGAAGGCGTACATGCGTGCAGCAAATTGGTGGAATGGCAGCGACGACTCGCCTTCAAGTTCCCCGTGGCCTTGGACACTTGTTTCAATTCCCTGGCCCCAGTTTTGGCCGCTGTCGTTGTTCGGATTATAGAAATAAACCCGGTATGCGCCTTGTTCATCCTGATCAATCCGTTGAATCGATACGGCATGGAGGCCGAGCAATTTGCCGTGGACATTGGTGATGTAAATACCTACCGGATTCGGATAAATCATTTCATAGCCTTCGTTGTATTCAGGATGATGCGTCGCATAAAACAATCGGACAAAAGCTTGGTAATCCGTGACATAGCCTGTCAACGGATCAATGATGTTGGCAAAGCCGCGCGGAATCCATTCTCCGTAAAATTCCGGATTGACCCATTTGTGGCCATCTTCACCGCGGAGCAAGGTTTTCTTCATCATTTCGTTATAAATTTTATCGAGGTGCGGCACTAGCACTACGGAAACCGGATCCAATTCCTGATGGATTTCCTCGGCTACCCCGCCTTCAATTGTATTCGAGTGAATCGCTTCCCCTTCGAATGTCACATCAATATCGTTTTCACGCACAGCCCGTGCGATGTATTCCAGCAGCTGGCCAATGCCATGCTGTGCCCAGAGACTGATGGCCCGTGCGGACTGGCAAGTCGGATTCAAGCCCTGTCCGATTCCAAGCGGCTGGCCCAGCACACTGATGACGCCACCCAGCAATACGCCGTTGGCAGTGATGCCGCCTTTTCGGTGTTCTCTTCTTAACAAATTCTTTTTAACGTCCGGATGCACATCAATTTCAAACAACCGGCGAATGGCCGGAAGCAACGGGTCTTGTGTCAGCACGCCCCGGTCGAGCATCCGCGACAAGCCATAAATGACTTTGCTGGTTTCCGGATGGACAGCAATTTGAATCATATCCCGGACCAGCTCAGTATGGGCATTAAAGCTCGCCGTTCCAATTTCGGATAAACTCAACGCTTCCGGAATCAAGTCGGAATACTTGCGGTTCAGGTAGCGGAGAAAAATGGCATTTGCCGGCGCCACTATTCCTGTCCGGTTCATCGATTCGGCGAAGGCACGGCTTTCGGCACGCAATGTGTCCTCATCCACTTCCATCAAATGCTTGCGGTATTCCCGTGGATTCGGAAACTTTTCGGTTAACGGAGTCGGAGCCGTAATCGCTTTTTTATAAGCCAATAAACTGTCTTTTGTTGCGTCTTCAATGTTTTCATCGATCATTTGGGTAGCGGTTTCGATCATATTGATGATGCGGTCGACCATGATCGGCCGCTGTACCGTAAGGCGGTCGATTTCATCCACCAGTTTATCGGCTACTGCTTTATAGGAGAGCCTTCCACCGAGAAAACGGAAAAGCCGTTCTGCCCGTTCGGTATGTTCTCCGCTTTCAACCCGTGCAGCTTCGGTTTCTGCGGGAAACAACAGGTCCATGTTCAGCGCCAGCACTTCGTTCAAAAAGCCGGCCGCTTCTTCGGCAGTAACTTCCGTATGCTGGTATTTCCCTTCTGAAATTGCCAGCATGCGCAGTTCACTCAGCATTTCAACAACTGAATTAACCCCACGGATTTTCAGCGAACCGCCGACAAACGGCGGTTCCAGGTTTTCCGCTTCTGCCCATGGGCCGCCGTGGAACACACCGGCTTGGTCGAAATCAGACGCAAATTCATAAAGCATTTCCAATCCTTCATCAGTTGCTGCCAGTTCTGTAGCCAACTGGAACACTTCCGTCTGGTACATGCTCTTGGCAAAAGGTTTCGCCTGTTCGAGTGACCGGAGCGCTTGTTCAAATTTATCTTTTACAGACGTTAGCTCTGTTGCCATAATAATTCCCCCAGTTGATTAAAGATAAAAATCGAATTTCTCATACTGCTTCAGCAATTCCGTCATGCGGTCACTGTCTTCTCCAAAGAAGAACAGCGTGCCATAGTGGTTGCCGAATCCGACGCGTTCCGCAACTTTCGATGTGACCGGAATAAACAAATCGTGTTTTTCAAAATACGGATCGTTTTTCAGTTCTTCTGGAACATTCAGCTTTTCAATCAGGCGGACGCGCGGATAAACCATCAGGCTGCCGGCATAGCCTTTTGCGGAAGTGACTTCTTCAGGGAAAAACGCTTCCAGTTCTTCAGGCGTTGTGTCCGGATCGCTGCATAGAATCTGCGCTTGGAAGGCATTAAAGCCATATGCCCGTTCAATCAAATCAAAAATATGCCCGCCTGGCACACGTGCGGCCACTTCACCGAAGTTCAATGTCCCATCATGGGAAATGAAATATTCCGGATGGATCACACCATATTTGATTTCGAACGATTCCACCAGTTTTTGGATTTCGTTTAATATTTGCGGACGGTATGCTTCGAGTTTCGGAGAAGCCGGAATGAAATTGGAATGTCCCAGCTTTACATATTCTGTAATATTGAGGAATTTTACTTGCCCGTCATGGATAAACGCCTCACAAGAAAACTCTTGGCCGTCCAAATGGCTTTCCATTAAGTACGGGAATTCTTCTTCGATTTTCTCGATATCCGCCGCATCCCGGATGACCATATGGCCTACAGTACCTGCTTTATTAAGCGGCTTGATGTGGATCGGGTCATTCAAATCGCCTTCAATTTTTATCAGTGCATCATTCACACGCTTAAGGAAGCGGTGAATATCGTCTTTCGAGTAAGCTTCTTCAAAAACACCCACTTTAATGCCGGACATCTGGGCTTTGCGTTTCATCAGCCCTTTGTCGCGCAGCAGGAGTGAGCGGTTGAATACCCGCGGATCATCAAAAAAACGGGCATTTAATGCGCCAGCCCATTCCACCGTTTCTTCATAAATCGGCACAGCTAGTTTCGTATTCATGCCCTCCAAAATCTGGAACAGCTCTTCGGATCCTTCATTGAGGCGGTCAAAATCCCAGCCCACAAAATTGATGTCGTTTTCTTTTGCAAACCCTTCAAAATCCGGCGGTCCGACTACGACATACGGACGATCCAACTTGTCAATGGCTTCGATGGCCGGTAAGCTCCAGCCTAAAATAGCGGTCAATTTTCCTTCGTTGTTTTTCTCAAACATGGCACCTCTCCCTTTCCCTTGTCAAAACATTCAAATATACAAGTTGTATTGCCAATTTTCGACTCGTTCAAACACTGGGATAGAACTGACTTTAGGGGTTTAGAAGATGGGCTTCTGGGAATTTAAATAAAAACGAAAGGAGAAGAATGCCATGGAGCCATGGTTCTCAAAACTAAGAGCTTATTTCCCAGCCAAAGAAATGAAGTCAGAAGACCATATGAAAACCTTGTTCGAGCACAAACCGGAATTTTACAAATTGGACGAAAGCCCTCATCATACGCTAGTCTATTTCGAGAAACCGGATTTCTTGTTTATCGATTATATTCTCGTCAACAGTTCCGCACGGGGCAGCGGCCTGGGGAGCAAAATCATGAATCAAGTGAAGAACAGGAACAAGGCCGTTGTGCTGGAAGTGGACCCTATCACCCCGGACGATCCGGAATCTGGCAAACGTGTCCGTTTCTATGAACGGCTGGACTTTAAAAAAGCTTCGTCGATCGAGTACATCCGGAAGCATCCAGTGACGGGCGAGCGGAGCGTCATGGATATCTTTTATTGGACTCCCGAATCCAAGCCGGAAGAATGGGTGCTGGAAAAAATGAAAGAAGCCTATGAAGAAGTACATGCCTTTAAAAGTGAAGACTTGTATGGCATTAAACCGCAGCCAGCCGCACATGTCCTGCAATTGGCGGAAGAGCGCCGCCAAAGAAAAGCCGAATAGAAAAGCCTGCGCCCGAAATCGATTCGGCGCAGGCTTTTCTATTTGTTCATTTATGTTCAGTTCCGACTTTATTTAACTCGTTTCCAAGGAATTGCAGCTGTGATCCTATAGAGCATTCGCTGATGCAAAACCGGTGAGCAGCTGTTTTTCCCTGCTCTTTTCGGATTTGTTTGCGGACAAAACACCCTTCGCAATACGTTTCCATCATTTCATCAATTTCATTGATTATTGAAAGTTTGTTCAAACTGTCACCCCTTTAAAATGCCATTCGTTTATTTTACTCCTAATTTGTCTTTTAACGCAACAATAGTTATACTATCAAAGGACATTTTCATCCCTATAGCGGTTCGAAAACTCCCGCTTTATCAAAACTAAGGAGGAATTTTTTTGTTTAACGAGTTTTGGGGCCTTGGCTTTGCCGTGGCCAATTTTATATTGCTGCTCATCATGTACAAATGTTTCGGAAAAACCGGATTGTTTGCCTGGGTGGCCTTATCGACGGTTTTAGCCAATATACAGGTGACAAAAACCATTGAAATCATTGGATTGACGGCCACACTTGGAAACAGCTTGTATGCTTCCACGTTTCTGGCAACCGATATTCTCAATGAAAAATATGGCAAAAAAGATGCACAAAAGGCGGTTTGGCTAGGATTTTCATCCTTGCTGATTATGATTATCGTCATGCAATTCGGCATGAAGTTCATCCCAGCAGAAAGCGATTTTGCCAATGAGTCAATGCAAACGATTTTCGGATTGATTCCGCAGATTGCCATCGCCAGCATGCTTGCGTACTTGGCAAGCCAGCATCTGGACGTCTACATTTTTGCGGCTATCCGGAAGGTTTTTCCGAAAGACAGCCAATTCTGGATCCGCAACAATGGTTCTACGCTGATCAGCCAATTGCTCGACACATTAATCTTCACCAGCATCGCGTTTTACGGGGTGTATCCACTCGACGTCTGGCTGCAGATTTTCGTCTCGACGTATGTGCTGAAATTTATCGTATCCGTTTTTTCAACTCCATTCGGCTATATCGCGAAAGCATTAAAGCCGCTTGATGAGGAAGTAGCAACACCGGCAGACGAAAAGCAGGTTTCTTAATGCTGGAAGTATTTGTGGATGCGGCAACTGCAGGGACGCCAAAAGTCAGTGCGGTCGGCGTCTTTATCAAAGGCGAAGGCCACTTGGTCAAATGGAGTGAATATGTCGGAGAAATGGACAATCACATGGCTGAATTCACGGCACTCGTAAAAGGATTGGAACTGGCACGTGATTTATCCAGCCAAATGGTGTCGATCAAATCCGATTCACAGGTAGCAGTTGAGGCCTTTGACCGTGGATTCACCAAAAACCCGAAGTTCAAGCCGCTTCTCGAAGAAGCGCTTCGCCTGTCAGAAGGCTTCGACTACTGTTTTATCAAATGGATTCCCGATTCGCAAAACCGTGCTGCTGATGATTTAGCCCGCACGAAATTGCGTGCCCATAAAAAAAAGTAAGCTTGTCTTATTGGACTGCAGAGATTTCCGGAATGGCCGGAGTCTCTGCAGTTTTTTATATTTCATTTTACAAGTTGCATAAAGACGCTGTACAAAAAGTCTGGTAAACTGAAGACAGTTTGAATCTTGGAGGAATATTATGAATTCAAAATTGGGAACTGTGCTTGATATCATCATATTGTTGATCGGACCGTGGATTTTATACACCCGCGTGCTTGAAATTATCGACAACGGCGCATCGTTGTATCCGGTCATTTCAATTATCATCATTACACTGGCTGTTGTGTTTGCCGTCTACAACCTGTACCACGTGATCTCGGCCAGACAGCAGAACAATTCAAAAAAATAGGTGAAAAGGTGATTTGTTTTGAAATCGGTGTTGTTTTATTTTATTCCGCTTGCCATGTTTGCAGCCGTCAATAATTTGGTTGACCGCTTATACTGGCCGTATTACTTGGTCCTGCTTTTGGCTTTCCTGGTTTTTCAGCTGGCGCGAGTGCGCTATCCGAAAGATGCTGTGCCACCGATCGCAAAAATCAGCCAAGCCATCTTTTACATACTGACGGTCGCTTTCATCTTCCGCGACCAATACTTGGATCCATGGATCATCAATGTCTTGCTGGGAGTCACGCTTGGCATTGTCATCGTTGAAATCATACAGTACAAAAAAAAGCCGTCGTCATGACGGCTTTTTTCTATGGAAAGTTCGCTTGGTGGGGAGAAGATCTTTAAAGCAAATCCAGCAAACTGCTTATGAGGAGGATGAACACACTGAGAAAACCCACTTCATAAAGAGTGTTCTTGGAAAACAGCTTCTCCCCTTCTTTCTTTTCGAAAAAGAACTTGATGGCTGAAAAAAAGAAGGCGAAACAGACTGCACTTATCACAACACTCCAATCGACCACGGCTCTCCCCCTCTCCTGAGTCCGATAATTATTTTGTGAAATACCAGACCAATGCCAAGACAACGGCTACGATGACCCAAGTGATGATCCGGATTAAATTTCGTTTTTTGCGGATCTCCGCTTCTTCTTTGACGTCTTTCATTAAGGGCATGTTTTCCCACTCCATTCTACGTTTCAGTTATGAAAGTTTTTGTTATTACCTTTTCACTCCACAATCCATTAAGATTAAAAAAAGGAGGTTTTACTTGTGAAAAGATTGCTGTTCCCTTTTCTTTCCCTAATGGTCCTTGCAGGATGCAACGACGCTCCGGCCAATCCAAAAGAAGCGAATGTCGCCACGGAAGCCATTGCAGGCGGCCTTGAAATTCCATGGTCCATCAATAAAATCAACGATGAGTTTTATATCTCGGAACGAACCGGGACCGTCGCGCATGTTGCGGCAGACGGCCAAGTGACGCACCAGCCGGTTAACTTTTCAGATCCCCTGTCTTCCGCAGCGGAAGCAGGATTTCTTGGCTTCGTATTGGCAGCCGATTTTGCCGAATCCAAGCAGGCTTACGGTTATTATGTCTATGAGCAAGACGGCCGCTCTTTCAACAAGATTGCCCGCTTCGTCCAAGCAGACGGTTCATGGAATGAAACGGACGTCTTGCTTGCAGGCATTCCGACCGGCAATGTGCATCACGGCGGACGCCTTGAAATTGATGAAAATGGGATGCTGTTTGCAACGATCGGCGATGCTTCAGAACCTGAACTCGCTCAGGACCTTGGATCGGTCAACGGCAAGATCCTGCGCTTGAACGAGTCGGATGAATTCGAAATTTATTCACACGGCCACCGCAATCCGCAAGGCATCTCCTGGGCAGACGGCACGATGTATGCATCGGAACACGGCCAGTCGGCCAATGACGAAATCAACATCATCGAAGAAGGCAAAAATTACGGCTGGCCGGTGATTGAAGGCGATGCCACCGAAGACGGCATGGAAACGCCTTTCTATACACCAGGTGCCGATGACACGTGGGCACCGAGCGGAATTGCCGTAAAAGACGGCCTTCTTTATGTGGCAGCGCTGCGCGGAACCGCCATCAAAGTAATCGATCTGAAAACGGGCGAAGTTACCGATTCATTTGAAGGTTTCGGCCGGGTCCGTGATGTGTTTGTTGACGGTGAAGATGTTTATTTTATCACCAACAATACAGACGGCCGCGGAACTCCGTCTGAAAACGACGATCAGCTATACCGGTTGGGCAACGAATAGAAAAGACGCCATTGCTGGCGTCTTTTTTATAGGAATTTCACCATAAGATCTTCATCGGTGTATTCGTCTCCTGATTTCATCGCGCGGTATTCTGTGCCGTACTTTTCAAAGCCGAAGCGTTCATACAATCCAATCGCCGAACGATTGTGGCTTGAGACAGTTAAATACAATTGTTCGATGCCTTCCCACTCGTTTGCATAATCGAGCAATTCCTCCATCAGCCTGCTTGCAACGCCGTTTCCTCTGGCGCGCGGCGTTACATAGACCGCCACAACATTTGCCCGGTGCTTCATCTTTTTCCCGGCTTCTCGAAGGAGCGTGACATTGCCGACCAACTGCCCTTCCGAAAAAGCGCCGAACGTGATGGCTGACGGAGAGGCCAAATTTTCTGCGGTGGTTTCGACCGGCTTTTGAAGTGCATCTTCCAGGACCGACCCGAAGGCATCAGGATTATTGGTCAACGCTTCAATGCGAAGCTCACGGTAAGAAGCGGCGTCCAAAGCAGTCAGTTCACGAATATCCATTGGCGATTCTTCCTTTTCATTTAAATTCGATTTGAACTTTTCCTTTGCCGTCTGCTACATCAATCGTTGTATAGGCACCGTTGACAAACGTGATCTGAGGCGGAATGTGGCCAAGATCAATGTCATAAGCAATCGGCACACCCAGTTCATCCGATAAATCCTCATACATTTTTTCAACTGTATAGCCGCCTATTTCCTGATTCGCCGGGCTTCTGCCAAAGACGATTCCGGAAATGTGGTTAAACCATCCTGCGTATTTCATCTGTGTCAATGACCGCTTTAAATCGGCGACATTCATCTCGCAGTTTTCCAAGTACCATACGACCGGCTCATCTGGAATGTGGCTTTCCCTAAATGCGTTTACGTCCCCATACGGAGTTCCAATCAAATGGCGGATCACATCAATGCAGCCGCCGAGCAAGCGGCCGGTAAACTGCTCCGCTTCGCCTGAGACGGTCTTCCATTCCGTCGGTTCTGTCAAATTGAAAATGACAGGCGTCGGATTTTCAAAATCCCATTCTTTCTGGTATTTCTCAGAAGACACTTGTGTAATCGATTCGCCGGATTTCGTTTGAAGGACATCCAGCCATTTCGCTGTTGTGTCGTCTGATTCAGGGCCGCGAAGGTCGACGAGATTGCCGCCGTGCGCTGTCGCATATCCTGTATTTAACGTAACTGCCAACAGCAGCATGCTGATATCCGAATAGCCCATAATCCATTTCAAATCGACTTTTGAAAAATCGAGAAATTCCAGTATTTCCACCAGCAGTTCCCCGCCCCATGGCGGCATCACCAAATCGATGGCCGGATCGCTGAACATGTTCATCAATTCTTCTGCCCGAGCTTCTGCCGGTGCCGATTTCGCTTCTTGTTGCGTCCACGCTGTGTCCCCTACTGTCAATTTAAAGCCTCGCTCTTCTAAGCGCTCAATTGATTTCTTTAATACGCCGTGCATGTCCGGTGCAACTCCGGAAGAAGGTGCCGTTACACCAATTGTTTCAATCGTGCGGTCTGGATATCTGATCATCGTCATTCTCCTTTACTGATTGGCGTTATGTAAATGATACGAGTGCGAGGATGATTCCGCAAAGGATAACTCCACCAAGCAGAAATAAAAATGCCTGCGTGATCAAATCCCAAAATGGGTGCGGGTTTTTGTCCAGCCGTTTGTGGTTTAAGTCGAGAACTCCTGGAGAGAGCCCTGTTGAAGCCGATTGTACCGGATAATTTTTCGGGTTTTTCTTGTTGCGTGCTAACATAAAATTCCTCCTTGAACTTTCCAGTTAATTTTAACTCGTTGGATATATTATACTAAAGAAGTTTATAGTTAACAGGAATTTTCAAAAAGTAACCTTATTGTTTTTTTAGGCTCCCGCATATCGCAGCTTAATGCGGGTATTAAAAGAGCAAAGCAGAACTTAGGAGGAGATGGATAAATGAAAGTGTTAATCGTTGGAGCAAACGGCCAAATTGGACGCCATTTGGTTCAATTGCTGGCACAATCGCAAGAGCATACACCAAAAGCCATGATTCGGCTTGAAGAACAAATCAGTTATTTCAATTCTCTAGGAGTTGAAACCGTATTGACCAGCCTGGAAGACAGCGTCGATGAAATTGCGGACGCGATGGAAGGCTGTGATGCGGTCGTGTTCACAGCTGGAAGCGGCGGTGCAACAGGAGCGGACAAAACGCTGTTGATCGACTTGGACGGAGCAGCAAAAACGATTAAAGCTGCTGAACAAACCGGAACGGAGCGTTTTCTGATGGTCAGCGCCATCCACGCCGACCGGCGGGAGATGTGGGGCGAAGACATTGCGCCGTATTACGTTGCCAAGCACCATGCCGACAATATTCTGCGTGCCAGTGGACTCGTCTATACCATTGTCCGGCCAGGGCTTTTGACCAATGATCCGGGAACCGGACGCATCCGGGCAACAGAAAATTTGGATTCCGGCCCCATTCCGAGGGAAGATGTGGCACAAGTGCTGCTTCACTGCCTGGACAACGAGCACGTCTTCAATAAAACCTTTGAAATTATTTCAGGGGACGATGAAATCGAAGAAGCTTTGGACCGGTTATAGAAAGATGCAGTTTTTTACCCCTTGAAATGCCGGACTCTCCTTATTAAATAAAGACATAAAAATGCCCGGCAACTCGTATATACAGTTGCCGGGCATTTTCATTTGGAAACCTCTCTCCACACTATTGTCGGTCTCTTCGTTCAGTTATATTTAGATAGTTTATAGGATGACTTATTCAGTCGTTTTCTATTTTCTTATCCAAGTTGCGGTCTATATATTCTTTTCCCCATTCATACATCGAATCCAGTATAGGAATTAGGGTTTTTCCTTGTTCGGTAAGAGAATATTCCACTTTAGGCGGCACCACAGGGTAAACTTCACGGTGGACAATCAAGTGATCTTCAAGTTCACGCAGCTGGTTCACCAGCATGCGTTGAGTAATTCCCGGTATAAGATTTTTTAATTCCCCAAAGCGCTTCGTTCCTTCTTTGCCTAAATGCCATAGCACTAACATCTTCCACTTTCCTCCGATGATGGAAAGTGTCAGCTCTTTTTCGCAATTAAAAACTTTCTCTCCTAAATTAGGCATCCGTTTTCTTCCTTCCCTATTCAATTTCCACCCTATACTTTTCATTGCTATAGGAGGAAACAGCAAGTACTGCCATTCATGTCACTTAGTAAGTGTACTCGCAATAGTACAGGGAGTAAATTTTTCCGCATTCCATGAATGACGTTGCAAATGTATGGGATACTGCCATACGTGCATTGAACCCCTGCTAAAAGATGGTTCTTCCTTTTCAAGCGGCTCTGAGTAGACTGCCATCCATTGATCAGCCCATCGGAAGTGAATCAGGATTTTTTTGTTCTTCATCTCTTAAAACACTCGCTGGCTCTAAAACGAACTTTTCTAACACATGAAGCACCCCTTCTTCATTGTTCGAAAAGGTAGTGTAATCAGCCATATCTTTTATTTCTTTTACGGCATTTCCCATCGCTACGCCGAGACCAGCCGCCGCAATAAGTTCGATGTCATTGTAGTTGTCGCCGATGCCGATTATTTCTGTACGTTCTATGCCAAGCATGTTCGCTAAGAATAACAAAGCATTGCCCTTGTTTGCCTCCGGATGGGTGATTTCAAGATAATGTTTTTTGGATTTTGCAATGTGTGCAGACTCCCCGAATATTGATTGCAATTCATCTTGCAACTGGTCAAGCACGTGCGGTTCTTCGATAAAAAGCAACTTTGTAACGCCTTTTTCAGCCAGCTTGATAAGATTCGGCTCTATCCGGTAAGGAACTTTAACTGCTTCAGCATAAGCAATCAGCTTGTCATTTTCTACGGCACTATAAAGAATGTCATCTTGGTATAGTTGCAGATGCAGTTGTTTCTCACGAGATATTTCGATTATCTTTTGGGCAATATGAGGAGGAACAGTACGCTCATACACTACTTTTTTTTCATTCACATCTTTAATCAGAGCGCCTTGATAGGTGATGAGCGGTACATTTAAATTCAATTGCAATGCAATAAGTTTAGCAGAAGAAAACATGCGCCCCGTAGCAATCGTGACAATTGTTCCCGCTTCCACCGCTCTTTGAATTGCTGTCACTGTATTTGGTGAAATGATTAAATCGTCTGTGAGCAGTGTTCCGTCAAGATCGATTGCGACCAATTTATACATAGTTTCTCTCCTTGAAGTTCTGTCTTATGCTGCCTAACAAAATGAGTATAACAGAAAAGTTTAACTCACCCTTTTAAACAGCAATACACTGGCAGGCTGGCCAATGGAATCGGTTCAAATGCGTTTCTCCGACAAAGAGGTAAAATGGACATTAACCTGAATGCCATTGCGAACAGGCATCTTCTGACGTGTCTAAGAATCTTGGCCGTTTATGAGTCAGTTTTGCTGTGAGAATGTTCTTTAGTGGTGTTTAATTTGGAACCAATAAAACAAGCCTGAGCCCGCATATATCGCAGACTCAGGTTTGTTCGTTGTTCTATTCTAGATTTGCATGCCTTCCGTACATGACATCGGATTTGAGGCCTTTTTTATCCATGAATCTTAAAATTATTGCATCATAAAAGATAAGAAGCGATTGTTCAAATAAGGACCCCATCGGTTGAATTGATTTACCGGTAGTGCCATCCCCTTTTGCTTGTGCAGGTATTTCAACTCGAAAATCCGCTAGTTTTCCAATAGTGGACTCCTTGTTTATTGTAATAGCCACTATGGTTGCGCCGATGCTTTTGGCTTTCTTCGTCATAGCTGCAAGGCTTTGGGTCTCTCCGGAACCAGATCCAACGATAAAGATGTCATCCGGCTCCAAATTCGGCGTTACCGTTTCTCCAACGACATACGCATCCAAGCCTACATGCATCATGCGCATCACAAATGCCTTAGCCATAAAGCCGGACCGTCCCCCGCCTGCAACAAATATTTTTTTGGCACGCAGGATGCTGTCCACTGCTTTTTCGGCTTCCTCAACATTAATGAGTGCGGTGGTCCTCTTCAATTCAGCCAGTATTTCGTCTATGTAGCCCACCGTATTCATATTACGCCGTCACGCTTTCTTTCATCATCTTTTGAATTTTTTCCGCTTCTGCACGCTTGTTTTCTTTGCTTGTGATTCCCCCGCCGACAATAATCAAATCCGGTTGTGCTTCGATCACTTCCGGCAATGTCTCCAGCTTTATTCCTCCAGCAATTGCGGTTTTGGCGTTTTTAACGACGCTTTTGATGGTTCGTAAATCCGCAAAGGAATCTTTACCTTCTGCCTGCAAATCGTAGCCTGTGTGAACGCAGATATAATCCGCTCCAAGTTCATCAAGCTCTGCAGCACGTGTTTTAATATCTTTTACAGCAATCATATCGACCAGGATTTTCTTGCCTTGTTTTTTCGCTTCTTCAACTGCGCCTCTGATGGACGAGTCTTCTGCCTGAGCAAGAATGGTCACAATGTCTGCGCCTGCAGCAGCTGCATTCGACACTTCATAAGCCGCAGCGTCCATAATTTTCACATCTGCTAGTACTTCCAAATTAGGGAAAGCCGCTTTTACTTCTGCAACAGCTTTAAGCCCTTCTTTATTGATCACAGGGGTTCCGATTTCAACGATATCGATAAACGCCTCTACTTCTTTAACCACTTCAATTGCTTCTGAAATGTTTACTAAATCTAATGCTAGTTGTAATTTCATATGTAAATCTCCTTGTTTTCGTATTTCGGTTCCAATTCAGTGTAAGTTCTGCAATCCCTATTGTGAAGTACGCACTTTAAAATCACATACTGACAAAAAGTATACTGTCGAACAGCAAGTTCACTTAAAAAATATCCTCCCATGTGCTTTTCTCTTGCTTCACGAAAAAGTTTGAATGTTCACCTAACGGGTAACTGAGTGTATGAAGACTTTTCAAACATAGGGGGCTTTAACATGGAAAACAATAATCGTGATGATTCGGTCCGAAATGATCGGCAAGATAGCCAGCATTTCCAAGCAGAAAATTCAGCTGCAGACAGAGATATTGAAAAAGGAGATGAACTTCGGAGAAGAGGCCGTACCGGCACAAACAACGATAGTTCGAACGAGCCGTACCTAGCTGACGGGGACACTACAATCAGAAAAAAAGATCCGAACAATTCACCTGACTGGCGGGAATCGGAAGAGCCAAATCCGAGTAGAGAAACAAGCGGCTGGCAAAAGAGCAATGATTTTGACGACAGCATTCGGGAACCAGAAGGAACCTTTACAACAGGGGAACGCGGAAACGTTATAAACAGCGCTACTTGGGATCCCGAAACCCACACAAGCGAAGAAGAGGTGGAACACGTAGATGTGAATGATTACGTTCAAACCAGTTCGCCTGAAAACCAAAAACAGAACAACCTTCACGAAGAACGTATAGACGTGAACAAAGACCGTATTCCAAAGGATAAGTAAATGCAGAGGAACAACATACTGTTGGCACACCCATCCATTAATGGGCAACAGAGCGAGAAGAGCCGAAAGGATGAATCAGTCCTTTGGCTTTTTTTATAGGCATAAACCAAAACAACTGAATTAGCTGATTTGCATTTCCAATTGCCGGTTTAGCATTACGATGTCTTTCGAATGACTAAAAAGACAGAAAATGCTTGTAGCTTTTTGAAATAAATAAAAACAGACCGCTAATTAAAAATTTAATTAACGGTCTGTTGGATCTTAACTTCGTTTTTCCGATTCAAGCTGAACAGCTTGGGCTTACTTGAGCTCTTTTGCTTTCCTAAGGGCTTACTTGTGCATTATTTTTCTAATTTTACGCGCTGCAGGCGCAGTGAATTTAAAACGACGGAAACCGAACTGAATGCCATGGCCGCTCCCGCTACCCAAGGCGCCAGCAAGCCGATGGCGGCAATCGGAATGCCCACTGTATTGTAGGCGAATGCCCAGAACAAGTTTTGCTTGATGTTGCGCATTGTTTTTCGGCTCATAAGGATCGCTTCAGCGATGCTGTTCAAATCACCGCGGATCAGCGTGATGTCTGCCGCTTCCATTGCCACATCTGTTCCAGTGCCGATAGCCATGCCGATATCGGCCGTCGCCAGCGCCGGTGCATCATTGATGCCATCTCCGACCATTGCCACTTTCTTGCCTTCCAGCTGCAGTTTTTTCACTTCTTCCGCTTTTCCTTCCGGAAGCACTTCGGCAATGACCGCATCGACGCCGACTTCTTTGCCGATTGCTTTTGCAGTCCGCTCGTTGTCTCCGGTCATCATGATGACGTGGATTCCCATTTTCTGAAGGCGCGCTATAGCTGCCCGTGAAGTATCTTTAATGGTATCTGCGACCGCAACCAGTCCAGCATACTCACCGTTGACAGCAGCTAGCATCGCCGTTTTGCCGTCGCTTTCCAATCTTTCCATTTCAGAGAGAACGGCAGAAGTATCGATGCCATATTGCTGCATCAATTTCCGGGTGCCCACAAGGACGCCTTGGCCAGACACGGTCGCCTGGATGCCGTAGCCCGGAACTGCTTCGAAATATTGGACATGGCCAAGTTCAATGCCTTTCGCTTGAATTCCTTGGACGATTGCTTGCGCCAACGGATGTTCCGATTGCTTTTCGGCTGCACCGATGAGCGATAAAAATCTCGTCTCATCTTGTCCTTTTGCCAGCAACACATCCGTCAACTCCGGTTTGCCGTGGGTGACGGTACCCGTTTTATCGACCACTACCGTGTCGATGCTTTGCGTCTGTTCCAAATGCTCGCCGCCTTTGAACAATACACCCATTTCCGCTGCCCGGCCGGATCCCGCCATGATGGAAGTCGGTGTTGCCAAACCGAGCGCACACGGACAGGCAATAACCAGTACCGCTATCAGCACTTCAAGCGCCGGCGTAAAGTTGCCCGGGTCCACTAAAAGGTACCAAACCAGGAAGGTAAGAACCGCTATCCCGACGACAATCGGAACGAAGATGCCGGATATTTTATCGGCCATTCGCTGGATCGGCGCTTTTGTCCCTTGCGCATCTTCCACAACTTTAATAATTTGCGCAAGCGCTGTGTCACGCCCGACTTTTGTCGCCTTCATCTGGATAAAGCCGTTGCTGTTGATGGTGGAGCCGTACAAAGGATCTCCCGCCGCTTTATCGACCGGCAGACTCTCGCCCGTCAGCATCGATTCATCAACGGCTGTCGCTCCTTCCACCACTTCTCCGTCCACCGGAATTTTTTCTCCCGGTTTCACCAGAATGGCATCGCCGATGACGACTTCTTCCAACAGCAATTCTTGTTCGATACCGTTGCGTATGACTGTTGCCGTTTTTGCCTGAAGGCCCATCAGTTTTTTGATGGCTTCAGAAGACCGGCCTTTTGCTTTTGCTTCAAACAATTTACCTAAGATGATCAATGTAATCAAAACGGCACTGGTTTCAAAATACAAATGTGCTGCATGCGGAGAACCTGCGTGCACAATTGCTTGGTAGACGCTGTAAAAATACGCGGCGGACGTTCCCATAACGACCAATACGTCCATATTGGCACTGCCGTTCCGTAGCGCTTTATAGGCGCCTACATAAAACTGTTTCCCGATGATAAACTGAACCGGCGTTGCCAACAGCATCTGGAACCAGGGGTTCATTAAAATTTCCGGTACATAAAGGAACGAGGTGAATGAAAAGTGGCCAAGCATTGTCCACAGCAATGGCAGCGACAAAATAGCCGAAAAGATGAATTTCCGTTTTTGGTCCTGGATTGCTTTTTCCCGGTAATCCACATACTCTTGTTCCTCTTGCTGCTGGTGTGCACCGTAGCCCAGTTTTTCCACTTTGGCAATAATATCGGCTGCCGTTACTTCAGTAGGATTAAATTCGATTGTCGCTTTCTCCAGCGCCAAGTTGACGTTGGCAGTCCCCACACCTTGTAATTTATTGAGTCCTTTTTCGATGCGGGTCGCACACGCCGCACAAGTCATGCCCGTAATGTCAAATTCCGCTTTTTGTTTAACGACTCCGTATCCAAGTGCTTCGATTTTCTTTTCAAAGTCGGCTTCATTCAATTTGGATGGATCGTATTGGATCGACGATTTCTCGAGGGCCAAGTTGACGTTTGCCTGCTCGACCCCTTCCATTTTGCTGATGCCTTTTTCTATGCGTGTGGCGCACGCTGCACAGGTCATGCCGGTGATTTGAAAATTGGCTTCTTTAACTTCAGTAGTCATTCGGCATCCTCCTCTCATACTACCCAGGGGTATATTTTCGTTAAAAGATAAGAGTGCTCAACAGCACTCTTATACGACGTCGTATCCTTGGTCTTCAATCGTTTCCTGAATTTGGTTCAACGAAGTTTTGCTGTTGTCATAAGCTACGCTGACTTCGCCTTTGCCCAAATCCACTTTTACAGACGATACTCCTTGAAGTTCTCCGACGCTCGATTCAACTGTATTCACGCAATGGGCACATGACATGCCTTGGACTTTCAATGTTTCATTCATTATTTTTGCCTCCTAGGATTTTGTTTTATGTTCTTGCCTTAATCGTATCATACGTCTTTACTTCGTCATGGTTTTCATGACATCCATCAATTCATTGATCGCTTCTTCGCCTTTGTTTTCCTTGATCGCTTTGGAAACGCAATGATGGGTGTGGTCTTCAAGCAATGCTAGAGATACTTTGTTCATCGCTGATTGAATGGCGCTTACTTGATGAAGGATGTCTACGCAGTAACGGTCGTTCTCCACCATTTGATGGACGCCTCTTACTTGCCCTTCAATCCGTTTTAAACGGTTTAAAAGCTGCTGCTTATTGGGCTGCACTGTGGTTTTTACCATGTTTTCCATTTCTCGGCCCCCTTGTAAATATACCCTATACCTGTATTATAACAAAGAAGTCAGCACTTATCAAAATACTTGTTCCAAGTTTCCGCCCGGCTTTCGCACCTACTTCGAAGACAATTCACTTTCAGTGACCCATTTATGGTTTTTTACTGCTTGCCCGTCTGTTTTAGATGAAAAGTCCACCATATAGACAGTCGTTTGTTCGGCAGAGTCAATGACGGCTTCCGCACCTTCCATCCCGTTCATATGATCGGCTTCCAGCACCACTTTTTCTCCCGGTTGGTGCGGCTTAGCTTCCGCATTCCGGAGTTCCTCGTGAATTACCCATTTATGGTCGCTCACTTTTTTGCCGCCGGAAGTCGGTGTATAGGAAACTGCATAAGCTGTCGTATCAAACGCTCCTGCAATAGTGGCTACAGCCCCATTCATGCCTGCCATATGATCTGACTTCATCACAGCCTTGCTACCAACTTCAAATGCTGGATTTTCAGCTTTTTCCAATCCGTTCGGCAATTCGCCTGAACTTGAATGGTCCATATCTTCCATCGCTCCGTGATCCATCGCAGCATGGGGATCTTCCTCCTCAGCACCGGAACAAGCCGCCAAAAAGACTGCAAGGGCTACCATCCATAAGACCGGCATTATTTGTTTTAAGTTCATTGCAATCCGCTCCTTACTTTAAATATTCATTCTGTCCACAAGCTTTTGGGCACTAAAGTCGACCGACAGCTGTATTTGATTTAAAGGATTCACTTAACTTCTTCTGCACACTCAATATACTATACCCCCCTACTGTATGTAAAGTGTTTTGTTTTTCTTTTCCAAAGATAAGTTGCCTTTAATGATTTTGGAGATATCCGAAGAAGAAATACTCTCTAGTAAAGCCCTTAACTTCTACGCGGACGCCTACAGCTTCTCTTAAAACAAAAAAGCCCGCAATTTAGACTGACATAGCGATTTGAGACACATATAAAACACCTTTATTAGGCTGCTTGCGCCCCAAATCCCTTGGGTGCCAGGTAGCCTAATTTTTCGAGAATCCGGTCTTCGTTGTAGTAGCGCATATATTCGTTTACTTTCTCGACGACTTGAAAGTTGTTCAACGAATTGAATTTGACGTATTGAAATTCTTCCGACTTGATATTCGAATGGAACGATTCAATCACTGCGTTATCCCAACAGTTTCCGCGCCGCGACATGCTGCTCACGGCGTGTTTCTCCTGAATCAAATTTTGATAGGCAGACGACGTGTAGACGCTGCCTTGATCGGAATGGATGATAAATCCCCTCGGGATAGCTCCGCAGTTTCAGCGCTTCCTTCAATGTATCGATAACGAGCGGTGTCTGCTGATGGTCGTAGAGCTTGTACGCAACGATTTCGTTGTTGTATAGGTCCATGATTGTCGACAAGTAAAGCGTCGAACTTCCGTATTGGATATAGGTAATATCCGTCACCCATTTCTCGTTAGGGGCAGCGGCAGTAAAATTCCGTTCCAACCGGTTCGGTGCCACAATGACCGATTCCCCCTGTGATTTCCATTTCCGTTTCTTCTTCACCCGGCATTGCAGGTTGTGTTTTTGCATGATGCGCTGAACGGTATTGCGATGTCTGGTGGTCTTGTAGTCTTTTTGGAGTAGTTTCTTGATTTTCCGATGGCCAAAGCGGTATTTCGTTTTCTTACATATCGCGATAATATCTTTCTCTACTTGTGTCATTTCACTGGTAGGGCCGTCGGCCATCCACCGGTAATAGGTGGAACGTGGCACACCTCATGCAGAAAGAATCACCGTGACGGTATACTTCTTGCGGTAGGTCTCCACAAGTTGAAGAACTACTTGTTTTCCAACTCCTTTTTGATCTCCAAATACTTTTTTAAGATGTCATTCTCCATTTTCAAATGCGCATTTTGGCGATCTTTCTTTTCCACTTCACTGGCGAATTCCGGTCCGTGTCCAAAGCTATATTGCTTGCCAATTGGCTGGTCAAAACGATGAATTTCATTATTCCGATACCATCTCATCCAGGTCTTAATTTGGGAATAGTTTTTAATCCCATACTTCTCCATAATCTCCTTGTTGGTTAACTCCCCATTCATCTTATCTTTTACAACAGCCCATTTAATTTCGCTAGAATATACGTTTTTGCCCATGCAAAAACACCTCCGATTTGTGTACTTGTTAAAAGTGTACCATCTCGAAGGTGTTTTATATTGTCCCATTTAATTATGTTAGTCTAATGTGCTTTTGCACATTACGGGCTTTTTCGCTGCACCAGCTTCTTTTTCGCTTCTTACAATCAGACCTGTTCTTGCATTTTCAAATTCTTTACTCCCAGTACCGCCTGGAAAATGAACGCAATCGAGCAAAGCGCAATAGCTGTGTAACCGAGCGTATTGATCGGCTGGAGCAAAAGTGTGCGCACCACAATCAGCAGCAGCATCACAGCCAATGAAAAATTAACGATGTACGGCTTGTCATAAAATTTCTTTAAAGCAAATGCCGTAAAGAATGCCACGGCCACAATTAAAAGCGATAATATAGTCCCCATAACTTCCCCTCACCCTTTATGCCTATTTTTTCTAGTTTAACATGCTTCACGTCAATTCGATACCGGCCATTTACTCTGGAAGCTTGTTGTATACCAGTTTTCTGATGATCCCTTCGTGTGCTGGAAACTGGGCCAGCAGGTCGTTTTGGGTAAACAATTCAAAATCGGCGAAATCGAAACCGGGTGCCACCATGCAGCCGACGAGTGAATAAGCATCTTCCCTTTCAATGGTAGAGCCGAAAATGCTGCCTTTTGCCACCAGGACTTGCGGCTTTTCTCCATTTGCGATGTCTAGCCCCAACTTCTCCACACGGTATCTTCCACTTTCATCAATAATATGGACAGACAAGGCACTGCCGCCATGAAAATACCAAAGCTCATCCGATTTTAAGCGGTGGAAATGGGAAATATCTTCCGAGCGCAGCAAAAAATAAATACTCGTATACAGGCGCCTTTGTTCAGAATGGCTTTCCGTGACGATCATTTCATTCGATTCAAAAGTCCTTTTGTAAAAACCGCCTTCCGGATGCGGCTCCATCCCTAACTGTTCAATCCAGTAGTCTGCGTTCATCCAAATTCCCTTCTTTCCCTTGAGCGAAGCCATCAAAGAGCCTGCCGCCATATGTATGAAGAACAGCTTCAGCTAATTGGATGACCGCTTCTTTTTCCCTTGCGCTGTAATAGCGTTCAAATGCAGCCAAAAATTGATCGGCGAATTCTTTATCGTATCGTTTTATGGAACGAACCAGCCATTTGGAAGTGCCGGTCCATTGCCCATTTATCCGCAGCACAAACTCTCCCAGCTGCTCGGCCAAGGCATTGGCGATAAAGAGCTCTTCTGTCCGATTATTGGTACCGATAAAGTCATCGAGTGCATCTGTCAAAAAATAGCGTTTCACCTCGGCCTCTTTTGGCGTCCAACAGGCTGGGCCTTTAGCCAATAGCTTGCGTGCTTCTTTTTTTATGTGTTCTGCTTCCTGGTGGCCTGTTAGAACGATGCTTTCTGCCACCATATTAGGCAAAGAAGGCTGTCCCCGCTCACAATCGCTTTTAAAATACTCCTGATAAGAACTAGAATTATGGACGAAAAGCTCCACCGGCCATCCCTTTTCAATGAAAGACTCCCTATAAGACGACATAATATTATTATCTATGACTATTAAATCTAAATCTGAAGTAGAGGTCGCTTCTCCTCTAACCACGCTGCCAGCGAGCAATGCTGTTTCGCAATCCGGAAATCGCTTGGCTACCAATTCTCTTGCTGTTTTCGTTGCATCTCCGTTCATTTTCCCACCCCTTTTTTATGTGACAGCTACTTTGCATATATTTTGAAACTTTTCACAAACTCATATCGTATTCATTATATAGCAGAAAAGACATCACTAGGAGGAGTATAAATGAATAACCACGAAATCGATTTTAAATTGCACGGAGACGACCTTCAATTTGTGGAAGTGGAGCTGGATCCGAACGAAACCGTTATTGCGGAAGCGGGCGCATTGATGATGATGGAAGACGGCATTGTCATGGAAACCATATTTGGCGATGGATCAAAAGGCGGCGGCTCCGGCATCATGGGCAAATTGATGAGTGCCGGCAAACGCGTCATTACCGGCGAAAGTTTGTTTATGACGACGTTCACTAACCAAGGCACCGGCAAACGCCATGTATCGTTTGCCTCCCCATATCCTGGAAAAATCATACCGATGGATTTAAGTACGCTTGGCGGCAAGATCATTTGCCAAAAAGATGCGTTCCTGGCAGCCGCTAAAGGCGTATCGATCGGCGTGGAATTCCAGCGGAAGCTTGGCACTGGCTTTTTCGGCGGTGAAGGGTTTATCATGCAGAAGCTCGAAGGCGACGGGATGGCATTTGTCCATGCGGGTGGAACACTTTACCGCAAAAACCTGCAAAAAGGCGAAGTGCTGCGCGTAGATACGGGATGCCTTGTGGCGATGACCGCGGACGTAGACTATAATATCGAAATGGTTTCAGGCGTTAAAACCGCACTTTTTGGCGGTGAAGGGCTGTTCTTTGCGACACTTCGCGGACCGGGAAGCGTTTGGATTCAGTCCTTGCCATTCAGCCGGCTTGCGAGCCGTGTCTTTGCGGCGGCTCCACAAAATCCTGCCGGCCGCAGCCAGGGCGAAGGCAGCGTTGCCGGCGGCTTGTTCGATTTGCTGGGCGGAAAATAAACCTTTTGCATATAGAAAGACTCGGAGCCACAATCGGCTCCGAGTCTTTTTATATTATCGATTGCGCATTTCTTCTACAGCCCCGTTGAATTTATCGAAATCGAATTCCAGGCTATTCGGCTTGTAGAAAAACAGAATCGCTTCTTTTTCGCCTTGGGCGAGCATATGGTCTACCACTGCTTTCGGGCTGGTCATGTTGATGCCTGACCGTTCGGCGTGTTCCAGTTTATCCAAAATCTCAGTTGGTACAGCTGGCATGTATTCACCCTCCTCTTTTTTTTAACCTCAGTAATTTGTTATTTTTGGTACATGATTTCCCCGTCCACCACGGTCATTTCCACTTGAGCTTCTAAAATCTGCTCTTCCGGACCTTCAAATAAGTCGCGGTCAAAAACGGAGAAGTCCGCATCAAAGCCTTCCTGGATCTGTCCGCGTTCGTGTTCTTTGCAAATGGCTGCAGCACTTCCGCTTGTGTAAAGCTGAATGGCTTCATAGCGGCTTAGTTTCTCGTGCGGCATATAGCCTTCGTGTGTATCAGATGCTTTTTTACGGGCAACCGCAGCGTAGATGCCTTGAAGCGGATCCACTTCCTCTATCGGTGCATCCGATCCGCCAGCGCAGATCAAGCCGCTTTCCAACAAGCTTTTCCAGGCGTATGACCAGCGGATCCGGTCTTCGCCCAGCCGTTCAACAACCCATGGAAAATCGGAAGTGGTAAAGCTTGGCTGCAAATCCAGTGCCACATCAATTTTCTGCATGCGTTCCACTAAATCTTCACGGACTACCATGGCATGGATAAAGCGGTCTCTTTTGCCTGCCGGAACCGGATGGGCTTCAACGGCATCCAGTGCTTTTTCCAACGCCAAATCGCCAATTACATGAATCGCCACTGCTTCGCCGTGGCGGCGCGCCATTGCGACCAGCTCTTTTAGTTCATCATCGGAATGGATCGCGACACCGCTTGTCGACGGATCGTCGTTATACGGCTTGCTGAGCAATGCCGTTTTTCCGCCGATGGACCCATCAGCAAAAATCTTCATCGCGCCTGGGTCGATAAACGGCTCTTTGTATTCGGCACCTTCCATCATTTTCTCAAATACGCTATGGGCGCGAAGCAAATGCGCCCGGAATTTAAGGTCTTCTCCAATCACGTTTTTAAACGCCTGCAACGGCCGCGAGTAATCCCCGTAATAGCCCATGTCTTCCGTATGTGCACCGGTCAGGCCAAGCGACAGCAAATCTTCCACGGACGTTTTCAATGCGTTGGTCAAGTAGATGATGCTCGCTTCCGGGACTTGGCTTGAGACAAGATCCTGTGCGGCATCCAGTAAATAGCCGGTCGGTTCACCGTCATTGTCGCGGACGATGACGCCGCCGTCTGGATCCGGTGTATCTTTTGTGATGCCGGCAAGAGCCAAAGCGCTTGAATTGGCCAACACTGCATGGCGGCAGACCCGCTTCAGCATCATCGGCGATTGGCTGATTTCATCCAATTCCGTCCGGTGGAAAATTTTGCGGTCCGGAAAATTGTTTTCATTCCATCCTTCGCCGATATACCATTCCCCTTCTAACAGGTTTTCTGTAGAGCGGATCAATTCGTTTTTCATTTCTTCCGAGGATTCGATTTTCGAGAGATCCACGCGCAATAATTTTTCGCCGTGTCCGATCATGTGCATATGGCTGTCGACAAACCCCGGATAAAGCACTTTCCCCTGCAGATCCACTTCGTGTTCTGCAAGTTTGCCAAGCTCCTCGTATGTACCGATTTTCTCTATTTTACCGTCTGAAACCAAAACTGCTTCAACGGTTTCCCCTTCTGCTGCCATTGTGTAAATCGTTCCCCCGTGCCATAACGTCTTCATGCTGTCACTCCTTTTCTAAATATAATGATAAATCCATTTTTCTCCCGATACAACTACTAATGCTCATCCATTCAGTTTATTTATATCCAAGCGCCTTAATAACTATACAAGGCGCATTTATGCTATAATAAAATTACATTTTTTGAAAGCAGAGGTGAACCCTCCAAGCCGGAGGGACCAATTGGACAGTATACTCATATTGAATTTGTTTTTGGTAGTTTTGTTAATTGCTTTAACCGCTTTGTTTGTCGGATCTGAATTCTCGATCATCCGTGTGCGGACATCCCGCATCGATCAGCTGATTTCGGAAGGCAGCAAAAACGCGATTAAGACGAAGAAAATTTCGGATAACCTGGATTATTACTTATCGGCATGCCAACTCGGCATTACGGTAACAGCGCTCGGACTTGGTTGGCTTGGTGAACCGACAGTCGAACGCATGCTGCACCCGCTGCTGGACAGTTTTGGTGTCGGTGATCCAACTGCATCCATTCTTTCGTTCACCATCGCCTTTGTTGCCATTACGTATTTCCATGTGGTTCTCGGCGAACTGGCACCGAAAACTTTGGCTATTCAGTACGCTGAGAAAATGGCGTTGTTCCTGTCTGGCCCACTGATTCTTTTCGGCAAAATCATGAACCCGTTCATTTGGTTAATGAATGGTTCTGCCCGGCTCTTGCTCCGCATGTTCGGCATTGAACCCGCAGACCATGAACAGGCCCATTCAGAGGAAGAGCTGAAAATCATCATGACGCAAAGTTATCAAAGCGGTGAAATCAACCAAACCGAACTATCGTATATGCAGAACATCTTTTCGTTTGATGAACGCTGTGCTAAAGACATCATGATCCCGCGCACTCAAATGGAGTCCATTTCACTTGAAATGACGCATAACGATCTGATGGAAATTGTGCGCGAACACGAATATACCCGTTATCCAATTACGGAGAACGGAGACAAAGACAATATTATTGGGTTTATCAATGTAAAAGAAATGCTGACTAATTACACCTTCACGGAAGACTTGCGAGAAAGCCTTGCGGTCCATGACATTCCTTTTGTTATGGAGGCAGCGCCTATCCAAGATGTTTTACGGACCATGCAGAAAGAACGGGTCCACATGGCCATCGTCATCGATGAATACGGAGGCACTTCCGGCGTTATTACGATGGAAGACATTCTCGAAGAAATCGTCGGTGAAATCCGCGATGAATTTGATGATGACGAACGCGATGAAATCAAAGCCTTGGACACTTTCAATTATCTGCTCAACGGCCGCGTCCTGTTATCCGATCTCGAAGATCGGTTTGCCATCACTTTTGATGACAGCGAAGACGTCGATACAATTGGCGGATGGGTCCAGCTGAAGAACATCGACATCCACGAAGGCGAATCAATCGACATGCCGAATCATACCGTGACAGTGAAAGAAATGGAAAATCACCAAATCATCACTGTCCTGTTGAGCCGGAAAGAAGCGATTGAAAAAACTCAAGACGATCTTGAAATTGCTGAATAAAGACGCAAAACACCCCCTACTTGAAAAAGTAGGGGGTGTTTGAGTTTGCTATTCCTTTTTATCGATCAACGACTTCTCGTATTCGAATTTTTTCATCAGCATTTCACCGGAGTAGCCTTCTTCAATGAGGCGTGCCAATATATCTTTTGAGTCATCGTCTGACGGTTCGGGCATATCGGCGGTGTCGATTTCCACTACATTGTCTTCATTTCGAATCCAGTCGGAAAAGCTGCCGGTATACAAGCGGAGCGATTCGTGGCCCTTTTCGGCAAGTACGGCATACAATCCGGCTGCTGAAACGCCGCTTCCGCAGTATACAACTGCCGGTTCGTTTTTGTGCAGGACAGACGAAAAATCAGCATCTTCGATAAACTGCTTGTTTTTGACCAATTGTTCCAGATCGAAGTTGTGGGCTCCTGGAATACGCCCCGCTACCGGATCAATTGGTTCTTCAATGCCGGCAAAGCGTTTGGGAGAGCGGGCATCCACCAAAACCCCAAGTTCTTTGCCGTCAATAATATTTTTGACATCCTCCTGGTCCGCATAAATCGACTCATTAAACTTCAATTCCGGATTGCTCGGTGGATATTCAGGTAGTTCATTTGAAACGCGAATCCCTTGTTTTTTCAATGCTTCAAAGCCAAGTTTGCTGATATAAACCTTTTTAAATCCGGCATATTTCAACAGCCACCACGCGCGGGCAGCAAAAGCGGTGCCGCCCTGGTCATAGACGACAACCTCGTCTTCCGGCGCCAGCCCGCTCTTTTTGATCAGTTCGGCCACTTGTTCTTTTGAAGGCATGGGATGGCGCCCTGCATTCGATGCCATATCTGAGAGGTCATTGTTTAAATCCCAGTGGATCGCGCCTTCCACATGTTGTTGCGCATATTTCTCACGCCCCGTTTCCGGATGCTGCAAATCGAACCTCGCATCAATCCATCTGTATTTCTCTGTATCCGTTGTTTTAATAAAAACTGTCATTGCTTACACCCTTTCAGCGATCAGATTAGAAAACAGGTTTTTCCATTCCTTCAGTTTTTCTTCTTGTTGAAGCAGTGTACGCTCGGATTCAATTTGATCTACAGCCTGTCTTAAAATATGCTGGCGAAGGCCTTCTGCTTCCTGGTCGACCCAAGTGTCCGCCCATTCGCCGAGTTCCGCTTTTTCCTTGTCCAAATACTTTAAAGCATCCGGCTCCATTAAAGCCTGCAAAGCGTCACGAAGTTTTTCTTTTTCGTTTTTCTCGAAAAAGCTTCGGTTGTTTTTATAATAAGATTTTACCGACGAATAATCGCTGCCGGTAAATGGCCGGTCCACTTCAACCGCTGCTGTTTCTTCCACTTCATAAGGCGTGAATGAGAAATCAGGATTCATCTCGCGCAATTTGGCGGTATCTTCTTTAAAACGCGCCGCAATCTTTTTCTCGATAAACTGCGATAACCGGAAGTTCGTCACACGCAGTTCCTGCTGGAAATCAAATGCGGTCATATCTGCAATTTCCTGCAGCGCCGTATCAAGCGCTTGCTGCGCCGGCTTATTTGAAAAGACCGAAGGATTGAATGCTTCTTTAAAGAAGTCATTAAAGCGGTAGAACACCCGCTGATTCACATAATACAGCAATTCGTCGAGTTCTTGCAAAGCCTCTCGGGACAAGATGGCCGCCGGCGATGTACTGAACAGAATGCGCAGCTGCTGTTCAAGCCGCTTCAGTTCTTCCAGCCGTTCGTCTTTGCGCAGCAAGTTCCTCTCGGTCTGCGCAATCAGCGCGCGGAACCGGTCAACCGTTTTTTGCTCTTCTTCTGCAAGCGACTGGACGGCCATCCCTTTCAATTCATCTTTCAAAAAGTGCTGAAACGCCGTTTCAAATTCCGGCATACCGGAGGTTTCGCGGTCACGAAGCGCCATTAAACTTGAAACGCCGTACAATCTTGGGAAACGGATGCCAAAGCGCAGCAATTCATCCTGCACATATTGGACGACCGCCTCTTTTTCCTGTTCGTTGTTCGCCAAATCGATCGCGTTGACGACAAAGAACATTTTGTCCATTTCGAAGGCATCCTTCACCCGGCCGAGTTGAATCAAAAATTCCCGGTCAGCACGGGCGAACGCGTGATTGTAATACGTGATAAACAAAATCGCATCGGCATTCCGGATGTATTCGAACGCAACATTCGTATGGCGCGCATTGATGGAATCCGCTCCCGGTGTATCGACAAGCGTCACGCCGCTGCGCGTCAGTTCACAATCGTAGTAGAAATCGATTTCGTCGACAAAGCAGCTTCGTTCTTCTTTTGCTACGTATAACCCGAATTCTTCCCGGTCCGTCCGAATCGTTTTGCCGAGTTCATTTTTAAAATGCGGATAGCCTTTTCGGAAGGCGTTAATGAACGATTTGTGCACTTGCTGCTCGGTTTCTTCGTTTACCGGCAGGTTGGCCGATTTGTCATAAGCCTCTTCCAGTGAGCTGACGGCAATGCCAAGCACCTGAAATGAATTTTGGACGTCTTCTGTCATTTGCGAGACGGTTTTTAGCCGGACATCCGCAGTTTCATGCGGATGGTCTTTGCTGACAGGACGGATCCGGTTGATTGTCGCCGTTGTCGGATTTGGGGAAACCGGCAACACCGTTTCGCCCATTAACGCATTGGAAAATGACGATTTCCCGGCGCTGAATGCCCCGAATAAGGCAATCGTAAATTCCTGGTTTTCGAGTCTTGCCGCTTTGCGCTTCAAGTACTCAGCCGTTTCGGCAAATCCTTTAATCGGCTCGAGCATGTTTGCTGTCCCTTTTGCCCGCTCCACTACAGCCTGTTCATCAAACTCTGCATATGCCGGCACGTCAGCCAGTCCACGCGCTTCAGACTGTACAGCTTTCTGCGGTTCAAGCATGCTTGGATCAAATTCCACCATATCTTCTACATCAAGCTGGAAGCTTTCGTTCCACTTTTGGACGCGTTCTTCTGCCGCTTGTTTTTGTTTGGGCAGCATCGCGGAAAAGGCTCTTTTCACTTTCTCGGTAAGTTCATCCATTTCCTCGAGTGTGCGGATTGCCAGCAACTTCTGGTTTAACCCTTCTGCTTTCATGTCCATTTCTGTTGCCACATCGTCAGAGAGGCTGTTGAATTTTTCTTCCTGTGCATTTTTCCAGGCTTCAGTTTCCCGGATAAACCATCTTTGGACAGCCGTTGAGATGCTGTTTGCAAAGTTCAGCACAGCATCCGCTGTATTGGAAGCTCCCCGCGGCACTTGGTCTTCTACAAGTGACATGGGCACATCGAATACCATTTCATCTATGGCAAGCGATTCTGTGTCGGTTAATTTTCCCGCATCTTTCAGGGAAGTCTTCATCAATTTCTTTAAATGAGCGGTGATTTGAGAAGCCACCACAACGGACAAGCGGTCCTTCACTTCTGTTTTCCGTACTTCCCGTTCTTCCTGCGTTTTTTTAGCACTGAACAAAAGCCCCACTTTAAAATTCGGCTGCACCGACTCCAAGTAATTGGTCAATGCGTTGCGCAATTCATAAGGCATGATATTCGAGTTTTCCAGCAACTGCTTTCGGTTTTTCTCGAAACTTAATTTCCAATCTTCGTAATCCATGACAGATAAGCGTTTGGACACCGATTCACTTTCTTGCTTCAGCTCTTCGCGCATTGCCCATTCTTCTTCTGTTAAGACAGATGAAAAAGCCTGCAGGCGTTCCATTTTCTCATTTTCCAGAAATTGCAGATGTTCGTCTTTTAATTGCTGGAGCGCTGATTCTGCGGCGGCTCCTGCATGGCCTTGCCAGCCTTCCATAACGGAAGAAACCAGGCCTTTTACTTGTTCAAAATCGTTTCCGGGATGGCTGAAGTCTTTCAGGGACGTGAAAAAGATGCCTTTCGGGACAACGCCCCAAGCCGCAAACGAATCCTGGACCGATTGGCGGAAATCAGAAAAAGACAATTCGCTGTCCTGGTGTTTGTCAATTTGATTAACGATCAAGTACAGCTCTGTGTATTTTTGCAGTTCTTTCGTAAAATTGAAATTCAGTTCAGACTGGACATGATTATAGTCCATGACGTAAAACACCATATCCGCAACATGAAGCGCTGACTCTGTGGACATCCGGTGGGCATCATCCGTCGAATCGACGCCTGGCGTGTCCATCACCGTAATCCCTTCCGGCAGCACCGATTCTTTATGGCCAATGTCGATCTGTGTCACTTCACCGCTTTTGCAAAACGCTTTGACCGCTTCAAAATCGTAGTTTTCCGGAAAGTAAACCGGTTTTTGGTCTTTCAAATTCACAATGGCAAAATCGGCATCCGCTTTATGGACATTGACAATATTGGCGCTTGTCGGAATCGGGCTCGATGGCAGCAGTGTTTCTCCGGTCAATGCATTGATCATGGAAGATTTTCCGGAAGAAAAATGGCCGGCGAATCCAATGATGAAATTGTTTTTCAAGATTTTTTTGGCGAACAGTTCTGCTTTTGCAGCCCGTTCGGTATCTTCGTTTTCCTCAAAAATTTGGTACAGCCTTGCCGTCTCGATTAAACCTTCTTTATGTTCTAATGCCGTCATGTTGCAAAACTCCTTCATCAAATACTGCTACTATCATATCATTTTTTATGCCCGAATATAAAAAAGGATTTGTCCCAAAAATAATTTGGAACAAATCCTTTGCAGCGAAGCTAGCGGAGAGAGGGAGAGACTGAAACAGGAACATTATAATTGTCCTGCGTTTTCATAGAAGCCAGTCCCTCTATTGCTTTCAGGAAAAACCGTGAATGGCCATGCCGCCGTCCACAAACAAAGTTTGCCCGGTAATATAGCTTGCCGCATCAGAAGCCAAAAAGACGACCGGCGTCGCCACTTCCGGCAATTCACCAACCCGCTTCATCGGCGTGACCGCCAGGATGGAATCCAAATACTCTTGGTCATTCAATAGCTTCTCTGTCAGCGGCGTTCTGAAATACCAAGGGCCGATGGCATTGACACGGATATTCTTCGGCCCCCACTCCATCGCCATCACTTTTGTCATCTGGATGATCGCCGCTTTGGACGCCGCATAGACGACTCCCGTTTTCAGCGCGCGCTCCCCGCCGACTGAACTGATGTTGACAATCGAACCGCCGCCGTCCATCTTCTTCGCTACTTCCTGCGAGAACATGAACACGCTATGCGCATTCGTGTCCATGATTTTATGCCACTCGCTGTCTGTGGCATCCATCAGCGACGAGCGAATGTTCATGCCGGCGTTATTGACCAGGATGTCAATCGCACCGAATTGTTCGACCGTTTTTTCCACCACGTTTTGAATTTGCTCTCTCGCAGTAATATCCGCAACAGTGTAAGACGTCCGGCTGTTGCCGATTTCTTTTTGCACTTCCACTAAATCGCTTTCGGTGCGGGCGACAAGCATGACATTCGCTCCCGCTTCCGCAACTGCCAACGCGATTGCCTTGCCGATCCCTTTACCTGCTCCGGTAACAATCGCCGTTTTGCCTTCGAGACTAAAAGATTTCAACATTAAGTATCCCCTCCTTCTTTTATTATAATCAAAATTGGCAGTCAATTGGTGCTGGATTTTCTCGAGTTGGGCATATTTCAAAGAAAGCAGGGCGAAAAAGACTGAGCTTGGGCGCATGCGAATCAAAGTTGGGCATAAGCTGGCTATCACGCAGCTTCCCACTTAGACCACAGCATAAAAAAGGCGATAAAAGCACTTAGCTTTTATCGCCTTTCCAGTTTAATTCAATTGATAGATTTTGGAATACTTCTCTTCCAAATAGCCCGCCAGATGGTCGGCGTTCAAGCCTTCACCGGTTGCATCCTGCAGGATTTCGAGCGGTTTTTTTACAGCGCCGTGCTGGTGAACCTTTTCGGTCAGCCATTCACGGATCGGCGCAACGTTTCCGGCTTCCAGCAATTCATCGTAATTCGGCAAATCTTTCAGCATGGCATTTTTGAATTGAGCCGCATACATATAACCGAGTGCATAGGAAGGGAAATAGCCGAAACTTGCGCCTGCCCAGTGGACATCCTGCAGCACGCCTTCTGCGTCATTTGACGGGCGGATTCCCAAATACTCTTCGTATTTATCGTTCCAAAGCTGCGGCAGGTCTTTCACAGCAATATCGCCGTTGAACAAGCCTTTTTCCAGTTCGTAGCGGATCATGATGTGAAGCGCATATGTCAGTTCGTCCGCTTCAATGCGGATGAGCGATGGCTTCGACTCGTTGATGGCGCGCCAGTAATCGGCTACATCCACACCCTCAAACTGGCCTGCAGCATATTCTTTCAGCAAACCGAAGTTGTTGCTCCAGAACTTGTCGTTGCGTCCAACAAAGTTTTCGAAAAACAGCGACTGCGATTCGTGGATCCCCATGGAAGAACCGGTCTCTACCGGCAAGCCGGACAATTTTTCACTGAGGTTCTGTTCGTATAGCGCATGTCCGCATTCGTGGATGGTGCCGAATACGGCGGTGCGGAAATCTTTTTCGTCGTATTTTGTCGTCACCCGGATATCGTGCCGGTTGATGGTGGTCATGAACGGATGAACCGTTTCATCCAAACGGCCCGCTTCAAAGTCATAGCCCAATTGCTCAAGAATTTGGAAGCTGAAATCACGCTGGGCTTCTTTTGGGAAATGGCCGAACAAAAAACCGGTTTCCGGCTTGTGCTCCGAATCGGCAATTTTTTGGACAAGGGCAATGATGCGTCCACGCAGAGTGCCAAAAACTTCATCCAGGATTTCCGTCGTCATGCCGGGTTCGTATTGATCCAGTAGCGTGTTGTAAGCACTGCCGTTCTTCTCGCCCCAATAGCCGATCATTTTCTTCGTCGTTGAGACCAATTTTTCCAAATAAGGCTCGAACATGGAGAAATCACTTGCAGCTTTGGCATCTTCCCAGACAGATTCTGCTTTGGACTGCAGCACAACAAATTCCCGGTATTCTTCTGGTGGAATTTTCTTGCTTAAATCGTATTCTTTGCGGGCTTCTTCGACGGAACGGCGAACCACCACATCCATGCCGTCTTTCTCCGCTTCCAATGACGTGAGCAGCTCGCCGAATGTGTCCGAAGTCGACAGTGCAAACAACTCCGACGACAAGGTTCCGATCGTTTCTGAACGCAAATCGATGCCTTTTTTCGGCGCTCCGGTGCGAAGATCCCAATACAATAATGAAAGTGCTTCCTGATAAGCGCGCATCTTGCCGACGTGCTCGGTGAATTGTTGTTCCAATGTCATGTAAATCCCTCCAAAACAGACTTTAAGCCCATTGTAGCATAAGTCTTTAGAGGGATTAAAAGTTTTCTGCAGGGACCGGCAAAATCTGGCCCCAAAGATGCTCAATCACCAGTTCCTCTTCATTCAGCAACAAGTGAATTTCTCCGTAATCGTTGGAAGTCCGAATCAAGCGGCCGATGCCTTGCTGAATCCGCAGCTGCATAAACGGCAAGTCGATTTCCTCCAGCGGATTGGCACTGAATTTGCGCTTCGCTTCAAAGACCGGATCTTTCGGCGGAAACGGCAAATCGACGATGATGACTTTTGTCAACGCTTCGCCAGGCAGATCCAGTCCTTCCCATAAGTGGTACGAGCACAGCACTTGGAATTTGCCTTCCTGGAATTCTTTTACGACCGTCGACAACTCGCGGTCGCCTTCAAATCCAATGGTGTATTGGTGGTCCAGCGGCAGCGAACGCTTGAAATTGTCCATATCCATTTTTGATTTGAACAACACGAGCGTCTGGTCGCCGGTTGAGAACAAATCATAGACACGGCCGAATTTGTCTTGCTGCTCGATCGGGTGCTTGAACACTTTCATCACATCTTCGTAGTCGAACGGAGACGGAACAGAGAACGATTGGAAATCGTCAATGCCTAAGCTGTCCGCAATATAAGTGAAATCTTTTTGGACAGATAAAGTAGCCGATGAAAAGATGATCGGCACTTTGCCGTCAAAGAATTTTTCATCCAAAATATCGGTCACAAGGCGTGGCATGATGACCAAAGTTTCAATCTCATCCTTCACTTCCAGCCAGTTGATGGCATCGCCTTCTTCGACAAACAGTTTCATGGCAAAGGTATACAGGTCGAAATATTCTTCTGCAAGTTTTAGATCGTATTCCGGAATGGTGTACAATTCGCCTTCAAAAACAAATTCCTCCAGCAAATCGTCAATTTTCCGCACCGTTTCCCGGCCGATCAACAACAGCTCATCGGTTTTTCGGATGCCTTTACGGTCTTCATCAGAAGCGATGGTGCTTTTGCGGAGTTCACGGAAAAACTCATTGTGCAAGTCGATTACCTGCTCGATCAAGCCCAAAGTTTTCTCGCGTACACCGTCAACCATGACGCGTTCGGTTACGTGCAATAATGTCATTTCCTGTACTTCGTACGTCAAGGCGCGTTGAGCCGCAAATTCCAGCAGATGCCCTTCGTCCAATACCGCAAGCGAGTAATCCGGAAGCAAAGGCGTCTGCCCTTCACGGATGCGCGTTTCTTTTGTCCAAATATGCTCCATCAAAAAGTCGTGCGAACAGATCACCAAGTCTGTTGCTTTGCGGTAATGGTTGCGGTGAATCGTCTGGCCGCATTTATTGCGCAGTTCACATGCCTGGCAGTTCTGGATGGGGTGGTAATTCACTTGCTGCCATTCTTCGTCCGTCACTTCAGGGTAGCTGGAACGTTCACCATATGGATAGGTATTTTGCATGGAGAAGGTTTTGTTGACGAATTCCGGCAGGCTGTCTTCAATATCATAAAGGAAATCCGCATCAAGCCGTTTCTGAGCCCCTTCAAAGCGCTGCAGGCAAAGATACTGGTCGCGCGATTTGGCCAATCGGACATCCAGTTTCAAATCAAAGAGGTCGTTTAAGCGGTCGATATCGCCGCCTTTTTTCACCAGCTGCTCAATCAAGGTTTCATCAGCGCAGGAAATCAAAGCCGGCTTTCCCGTGTAGCGGGCATAGGCAATCGCCGGCAATAAATATGCCAAGGTTTTCCCTGTGCCGACGCCTGCTTCCGCAAACAGCACCGACTTTTCTTTTAGCGCCTGTTCAATCTGAAAAGCCATGAAAATTTGCTCATCCCGCAAATCAAATCCCTTTTCGGGCAGTTCGTCGTAAAAGATATCCCCAATCCAATCGTTCAGCGACTCAAAAAAAGTTTTTTCTTTATCTAACGGAAATGGTATAGGCTGTCTCATAAGTCCTCCTCACAGAGAAACGGAAGAGCTTCTCGCTCTTCCGTTCTCGAGTCATTTATTTTTTGGCCGTTCTCCCCAGAATTGGAACAAATCTGTGCGAATGAAACCGTTGAATAATTTTCGTTTTTTCGTGGCTGGCTGGCCATAGATCGTTTCAAACTTCTCCATGGACGACAAGATGTAGATCGACCATGTCGGATGTTTGGAGAAAATGCGCCCCATATCGCTAATCATTTGTTCTATGACTTCCACTTCGCCGATGCGCTCTCCGTATGGCGGGTTACCGACAACGACGCCGTTTTCTTCATGCGTCACAAAGTCTTTCATCTGGCGCTGCTGAAATTGGATCAAATCTGCAAACCCGGCTTCCCGTGCGTTTTCTTGTGCAATTTTCACCATGCGGTGGTCGATATCCGTACCGAGGATATTCAAAGGCTGGTCGTAATTCGCCAATTCCTCTGCTTCAGCCCGTACATCGTCCCAAATCTGCTGTTTCATCCATGGCCATTCTTCTGCATCGAAATCACGGTTATAGCCCGGTGCAATATTCTGGCCGATCATCGCCGCTTCAATCGGAATCGTCCCGGAACCGCAGAACGGATCCACAAACGGCCGGTCCGGCGTCCAGCGGGATAGTTTTACCAAAGCGGCCGCTAAGGTTTCTTTCAACGGCGCTTCCCCTTGGTCCAGGCGGTAGCCGCGTTTATGCAGGCCGGCGCCGCTAGTATCGATCGACAATTGAACTTTGTCTTTCAAAATGGAAACTTCAATTTTAAAACGGGCACCCGATTCATCCAGGAAGGAGTTTCGGTGATATGCTTTTTTCAGGCGTTCCACAATCGCTTTTTTGACAATCGACTGGCAATCCGGCACGCTGTACAATTTCGATTTTACTGATTTTCCCTGCACGGGGAAATTGGCATCAACCGGAAGGAATTTCTCCCATTCAATCGCTTTTGTGCGTTCAAACAATTCATCAAACGTATACGCATTAAACTCCCCAGCGATGATTTTCACACGGTCCGCTGTGCGCAGCCAAAGGTTGGCTTTTGCAATGTCACGCTCGTCTCCTTCGAAAAACACTTTGCCGTTTTCTGTTTGTGTTTCGTATCCAAGTTCTTTCACTTCATCCGCTACAATCGACTCGAGGCCCATCGCAGCAGTGGCGAGCAATTTAAATTTAGTCATAACGACGCCCTTTCCTGTTGCTAGTTGTTTCAATTTTTTATATAAAAAAGTTCCTTTTAAGGCAAGTTAAGGTTTTTCCAATTATAAGTAGAAAAGCTCTCCTGAGAGGAGAGCCTTTGATAGCAATTTAAAGCCAAGAGAAATTCTATAAGCCATGTTTTGTTTCCACGTACTCAAACGGCTTGCACCTCGTACTAGTGGACGGCAACCATCTATCTGCATGCCAAAAGCTTGCCTCTTCATCCGTTCAATTCCTTCAGAAAAGTGCCCCTACCATAATTTGGGTTTCTCACTCGCGGGGTTTACCTCGTTCCACCTGCATAATTTCTTATGCAGCTCCGTCACTGTGGCACCTTCAGGGTATTTCGGCCATATCCGAAGACTTAGGCGTTCTACCCGCCGTCAGCTGTTAAGCTGCCTTAGCTTATTGTTTCGCTAAGCGCGATCACTACGGCCATCGCAGGTCCGTGTGAGCATGGACTTTCCTCTCCGGCAAGGAGCCGGAGCGATTGCCAGAATTTCCAATGGCTTATCAAGTATACGCTATTCCCGCAAATAATTCAACGGATTTAATTGTTATTCAGTTTGTTGCCGAATACATGGTTTTCCAAATGCGACAAACGGCGTAAAATATCGAAGTTTGTTGTGCCTGGAACCGGTGCTGCCTGTTTCCGCGGTGCTTCTTCCATTTCCGCACGCAGGCGTTTGTTTTCGTTTTGGAGCTGCTCGATTTTTTTCGTGAAGATTTCATAGTCTTGAATGATTTCATCCAGGAAATGATCTACTTCATCCTGGTTGTAACCGCGCATTCCTGTTTTAAAATCTCTTTCCAAGATGTCTTTTGCTGTGTATTTATTGTCCATTTTTATCGTCCTTCCATCAGGTAAAACTGAAATTAGTGAGGATTCCCTATCTCTCTAATTGCCCGCTGAACCATTCGAACTTGTTAGGCAATCCATACTGCCCGTTAATCTGGGATAAAAAACCCTTCCTAACGCCAATTATAGCATATGGCACATTTTTCGTGTTTAGTTCTTGGCAAGTTGGGCATGTTTTTTCTGCTTTTTTTCATCAAGGCGGAACAGCCGCTTTTGGATATCCAGCACGAGTGAAGTCCGGACTTTCGTATGTTCGCTCGCTTGTTTTGCAAATCCCGCCATTGTGATGGCTTTGTCCAAATCACCGAGCTGGTGTTCATATAATTTTGCTGCATGAATCCAAGCTTCGACTTCCACCGAGCCGCGCAAATGAGGCGCCGCCTCTTTAAACAGCTGAACTGCTTCGGCATACTGGCCGCTCCGTTTTTTCTGGATGGCCAAAAAATAACGGGCCATGGCAGCAGAACTGCCGCGTTCTCGTGTAACATGCTCCAAATATGTGGCACTTTGATCGAACTGCTTTAAATCGGCATACCATTTTCCGATATTGGTGTACGCGCCGCTGGTCTCGGAAACCAGATCTTCCCGCAGCAAGTCGGACGACAATACGTACAGCGAAACTAGCGACAAGATGTCCAATTCGTTGTGGAACAGCACTTTTGCCAGACCATCGGGGTAGCCGCTTTTCACGGCATCCAGATAAATCGGCGGAATCAAATAGCCCGGCACATCACCTTCCCGGACAAATCCCAGTTTTTCCGCTTCGATCGTGCTCAGCTTCATCCGTTCCAGTTCGTTTTTCCAGATTCGCTTGGTGCCATGGAACAAGTCGATTTGCAGCGGCACCGGCAATTTCGGCAGTACTTGGCGATGCATCGTCCACCTCGACATTAATTGCGGCCAGTCAAAACTTTTGCCGTTATATGAAAAGATGATCGGCTCCTCGTCCCACCATAAACCCGTTTCGTAAAGAAAAGCGGCTTCGTGGGAAGGGTCCGGCATAATGTATTGAGTCATTTCAAAATGGTCCTCTTTTTGGACCAACAAGCCGACCAGGAAAATATACGCACCTGTTCCGCTCAAGCCGGTCGTCTCCGTATCGAAAAACACAATCGGAGTTCCCGGCTTCAACTTGAACGGATGCTCAAAAGGCACTTGTTCCCAGGCCGACAGTACCCGGTTCAACTCGCCCAGCTCGACTTTGCCGTGCTGGTGCGTTAGGGGATAGCAGATTTTCTTTTCGTAGACAAAGCCGAATTTGTTTTCTTTCAGCTCGAGACCGATGTTGCTCCATTCTTTTTCGTAAAGCGGCCGTTCCGCCGCTTTTGGCGCCTGCTTTTTGGCCGGCTGTTTTTTCAGCATCCCTTTCATTTGCAATAACTTGCTTTCAAACGACATCGGCCCTTCACCCCCCTCTGCGAAGCTCATTCAACAGCTTGATGACATGGCTCTTCATGCTGACGGCCGCGTCTTGTGCACCGATGCACGACGGGCAGCCGTCGAGGCACGGACATTCCGAAATGTGCTGCTGTGCTTTATCGAGCAGCGGCTGCCACAGATCATAGATCCGTTCACTGATGCCGATGCCGCCGGGATACGAATCGTGGATGAAAAATGACGGCAGATCGTTATGGGTCGATTTCACTTGCGGCACAACATGCACATCCCGCCGGTCGCATTGCACAAAAATCGGAATGAATGATTCGATGGCATACGCCGCTCCGGTCATTGTATCCGACAATTCCGAGTCGCTGAAGCCTTCGGGTTTGGCAAAGCTCAGCCAGGTCGAAGAGGTATGCAGTTCTTCGGCAGGCAGTGAAATCGGTCCAGATCCGATATTGTCATGCGAATCGAATCGGATTTTCTTAAAAATCGTCGGCATCGCCAGCACTGCAATATCGCCGTACTGTACGTCTGCTTCATGCAATTTTTTCGTTTTGTCTTCGCTCATCACTTTGAGCTCGATTGCCAGGTTGGCGTCTGTAAAGTAATCGACGTCCACTTCCCGGACATATGCCTTTTTCTCTTCCCAGTCCAAAATCTCGACTTGGAACTGCGTGCCTTGGTGCAGGTAAATCGCTTCTTCGTGAAGTAAAGTCAAAGCGCTGAAACGGTCCATTTCACCGATGACGCGCGTATCCGCAGGGACAGACTGGTCGATAATAACGACGTTTTCCTGAGATGCCGAACGAAGTGAAATGTCATGCGCCGGAAAGCGGTCGCTCATCCAGTGCCAACGGTCAGAAGTCCGTACGAGCACGCCTTGCTCCTGCAAATATTCCAGCAATTCCTGAACGTCGAATTCGCCGTATTGATCGTCCGTTCTAAACGGCAATTCAAACGATGCACATTTTAAATGGTCCATTAAGATGATGATGTTTTCCGGGTGGATGCGCGCTTCTTCCGGCGACTGGTCAAGCAAGTATTCCGGGTGGTTGATGATGTACTGGTCCAGCGCAGTCGACTGGGCCACGTATACGACCAGCGATTCATCCTGCCTTCTGCCCGCCCGTCCGGCCTGCTGCCAGGCGCTTGCGATATTTCCCGGATAGCCCGTCATGATGCAGGCCTGCAGCTGTCCGATGTCAACGCCGAGTTCCAGAGCATTTGTCGAGACGACGCATTTGATGGTTCCATCGCGCAGCCCTTTTTCAATGGCCCGCCGCTCCGTCGGCAAATAGCCGCCGCGGTAGCCTTTGATCGAGTCGTCCTGCAGTTTGGTTTTGGTGATGGCCTGCAAATACGTGACCAGCATTTCCACCCGTACCCGGCTTTTTGCAAAGACGATTGTTTGGATGCCTTGTTTGACTAGATGGGTCGCCAAATCACGCACTTCGAGAACAGCGCTTCTGCGCACTCCGAACGTCGGATGGATAATCGGCGGATTATAGAAGACGATATGCTTTTTGCCGGCCGGCGCGCCGTTCTGGTCAATCAGTACATGTTCGGTATTCGTCAGGTTTTCCGCCAGTTCTTTCGGATTGGCGATTGTTGCAGACGTACAGATAAAAACCGGATTGCTGCCATAGAATTCACAGATGCGCTTTAAGCGGCGAATCACATGAGCCACATGTGTACCAAAAACGCCTTTATACGTATGAAGCTCATCAATCACTATATAATGAAGGTTTTCAAAAAGTGATACCCATTTCGTATGGTGCGGCAAGATAGCGGAATGCAGCATATCCGGGTTGGTCATGACAATCTGTCCGGCTTTTCTTACTTTCGTGCGGATGGACGGCGAGGTGTCGCCGTCGTAGGTGTAAGACAAAATATCCTGCTCGGTTTTCTCGATTAAATCATGCAAATCACTTTTCTGATCCTGGGCAAGCGCTTTGGTCGGAAACAAATACAAAGCCCTTGCGCCCGGATCGTTCAAGATTTTATGGAGCACCGGCAAGTGGTAGCAGTATGATTTGCCGGAAGCAGTCGGTGTAACGGCTGTAAATGATTTGCCGTTTTCCGCCAGATCAAACGCTTCCCGCTGGTGCGTGTACAGCTGTTCAATGCCTTTTTTGCGCAGTGCCGCTTTCAGGCTGTCGTGCATGGCAGGCGGAAAATCAGCATAGGCTGCCGGCTTTTCTTTGATTGTGTGCCAGTGTTCAATCCGCTCCATCATGTCCGGTTCGGTTTTCCACTCATTCAAAAGTTCAGGAAGCTTCTTTTTTCGGATCATGATTCTTCGCTCTTTTCATCGATTGCCAGCATAAAGGTCTGCAGCGTGTACTGCGCCGCCTGAATGGTCTGGATAAAGCGCTTTTTGCTCGTTTCTTTGTAAAAACTTTGCACAAAAAACTGGGCCATCCCTTCTGCCGCATTATCGATCTGTGGTTTGTGTACATATTTCGGCCGTTCTTGCTGAATATATAAAAGCGATTCTTTTTGCCATTCATTTATCTTGCCGTGCCAATAATCTGCGTATGGTTTTACCTCTTTATAAAAATCCGGAACCGCATCGCGCTCACGCATATCGTAGAAACGGTCCAGGCATTTTCCGCATTCATCATATAATACGGAAGAGAGTTCTCTTACTGTCATATAGCGTCCCTCCATTGCCATAAGTTTATCATATTAGCGAAAACCGTACGAATATTACTGTACGCTTCCGGTTGCGGCAATATTCGTTGTGTTTTCGCCAAAAGCAGATTGCTATTTTTTCAACCAACTAAAAAACAAGACTCCCTGTCGAACAGATATTCTTTTCATTTGGCATAAGTTTGTGAATCGGCTATCATTAGACTAGCAAATTTGAAACTTTTTAACTTATTCATCGTCTTAGTGCTTGTGATATGATAAGGTAAGCGAGGTGTATCACAAAATGGCAATTAATTATCCAAATGGCAAGAAGTTTGTTCCTCCAAAAGAAAAGCCGGTGAAAGCAAAAAAAAAGGATTTTTCTTTCAGCAACCGGGGCAAAACGCTTGAGGATGAATTAAACGAAACCAACGATTATTATCTGCAATTGGGTCTTGCAGTTATCCACAAAAAACCCGTCCCCGTCCAGATTGTTAAAGTCGAGTATCCATCCAGAAGCGCCGCCGTCATACGGGAAGCGTATTTCCGGGCTCCGTCCACTACGGATTACAACGGCGTCTGGAACGGCAGATATGTCGATTTTGAAGCGAAAGAGACTGAAAACAAAACGTCTTTTCCTTTGAAAAACATCCATGACCACCAAATCCACCATATGTCTCAAGTGGTGAAGCATCAAGGATTGGCATTTTTAATTATCCGTTTTTCTTCGCTTGAGCGTTATTTCATTATGCGCTTCGAAGCGTTGGAAGTATTTTGGAACCGGATGATCACCGGTGGCAGGAAATCGATTTCCTTGGAGGAAATTGAAGACAGCTCAGTCGAAATCATGCCTGGAGCCTTTCCGCGCATCGATTACTTGCCTGTGCTGCAAAATCTGTAAAAGAAAGCATATTTAGAAAGTGAGGAACCGATTGTGAGCGAAAAACCCCTTTCACGCGAACAGCGTAGAAAAGCAATCGAACAACAGAAAAAAGCAAGCAAAAAACAAGCCCCGAAAAAACCGAAGAAAGCGTCAGGCGGCGTCAGCTGGTTCAAACGCATTTTATTGGCTGTCGTGGCGATAGGCGTATTCGTCCTGCTATGCGGGATCGGCTTATTTGCGTTTTACGCCAGCAGCGCCCCTGAACTTGACGAGGAATTGCTGCGCGACCCGATCAGCCCGACCTTTATCGCGGCTGACGGCGAAACGGAAATTCCCTATATAACGGCTGAAAACCGGACGCACGTGGACTACAAGGATATTCCAAAAGTGATGGAAGACGCTATTCTTGCTACGGAAGACAACCGCTTCTACGAGCACTCCGGAATTGACGTGATCCGCCTCGGCGGTGCCGTCATCGCCAACATCACCGGAGGGTTTGGTTCGCAGGGTGCAAGTACCATTACCCAGCAAGTGATCAAAAACTCTTTCCTGTCAAATGACAAAACCTTGAAACGGAAAGCCCAGGAAGCCTATCTTGCTTTCAAACTTGAACGTGCATATACAAAAGAAGAAATCTTCGAAATGTATTTCAACAAAATTTTGATGTCCGGCAACACTTACGGGTTCGGAACCGCTGCTGAAACGTTTTACGGCAAGCCGGTCAGCGAACTCGAATTGCATGAAGCAGCCCTTCTTGCAGGGATGCCGCAAAGCCCGAACGGCTACAACCCGTTCAAAAATCCGGAACGTGCTGAAAAAAGACGCAATGTCGTTTTAAGCCTGATGGACCAGCACGGCAAAATTACAACAGCTGAGAAAGAGCAAGCGCAAGCAGCATCCGTCACGGATTCTCTTGTTCCCGAAAACCAGCGCGCTGCCAC
Organism: Planococcus liqunii; assembly: GCF_030413595.1. Taxonomy (NCBI): domain Bacteria; kingdom Bacillati; phylum Bacillota; class Bacilli; order Caryophanales; family Caryophanaceae; genus Planococcus; species Planococcus liqunii. The sequence goes on from NZ_CP129238.1 coordinate 2,323,539, forward strand.
TGTCGACAACGGCGAATATACAGCGTTCATGGAAATGGTTGAAGACGAATTGGATTCCCTTGAAGGCGATTATGCGTTGGATGATGGCTTGACCATTTACACGACGCTTGATCCTTCTGTCCAAAAAACAGTAAACGAAACCATGTCGTCTGAATTGTTCTTCGACGACAAAGTGCAGTCTGGCTTGACTGTCGTGGATACAAAAACAGGTGCAATCCGGGCAATCGGAGCTGGCCGTGATTACAGCGGAGATGTCCGCATCAATTATGCAACAGCGAAAGACCGTGCTGTCGGTTCGACAATCAAGCCTTTGATCGATTATGGCCCAGCCATCGAATACTTGGACTGGTCGACAGGCGAAACAATTGTGGATGAGCCTTATTCTTACGAAAGCGGCCAGAAAATCCGCAACGTCGACGGCGATTTCCTTGGAACGATGACTATCCGGGAAGCACTTTACCGCTCCCGCAACATTCCGGCAGTAAAAACGCTCCAGGAAGTCGGAACTGAAAATGCAGCCAAGTTCACGAAAAAAATTGGCCTTGATCTCGAAAACGTCTATGAATCCACTGCCTTAAGTGCAGACAATATTTCAACAGTCGAAATGGCCGGTGCATTTGCCGCATTCGGCAATGGCGGTGTCTACACAAAACCGCATACGATTACGAAAATCGTTTTCCGCGACGGCACGACTGAACAAGTGGTGAAACCGGAATCGGTTCCGGCAATGAAAGACAGCACGGCTTACATGGTAACCGATATGCTGAGAGATGTAGTCGATCCGAATCTCCGTGGGTCAACCGGCAAGGAAGCAGCCATCAGCGGCTTGGATCTTGCTGGGAAAACCGGGACATCGAACTACACGGAAAAAGAATTGAACGAGTATGGCCTGGATGCTTCTTCTGCACCGGATATCTGGTTTGCAGGATATTCACCTAAATACTCAATTTCCGTCTGGAGCGGTTATCCGACAAGAAAAGTCGGCATCGACACAGCGTCAAATGAACGCCTGATTTCCCAGCGCATCTTTAAAGAGGTTATGCTCGGCATTTCAAGCAACTCCGGACAATTCGAAAAACCGGATTCTGTCGTCGAACTTCAAGTCGAGGCAGGAAGTTCCCCTCTGAAACTGGCAAGCGCTTATACGCCTTACAGTTTAAGAAGAACGGAATTATTTGTCCGCGGCTCAGAACCGAACCAAGTTTCACAACGATATGTCAAAGAAGACCTGGATACCCCATCCGGACTGCGTGCAAGTGTCGACGGAGATACAGCCAACTTGTCATGGAATTACGATGACACAGATGGCGTTGCTTTTAGAGTGACTGTCGAAGTCGATGGCAACCGTTCGACGCTTGATACTACCAGCAGCCAAAGCTATTCATACAGTGGGCTTGAAGCCGGCAAAACTTATACGTTCCGGGTAACGGCGGTCAGCAACAACGATGCCAGTGACCCTGCTTCTGTAAGAGTTTCGATTGCGGCTCCTGAAGAGCCGGAAGAAGAACCGGCCGAGGAACCAGCTGAAGAGCCTGCTGAACCGGAAGAGCCGGTTGAAGAACCGGCTGAAGAAGTGCCTGCTGAAGAGCCAACCGAACCGGAAGAACAGGCTGATGATGAAGAACAACCGGAACAACCGGCCGATGACGAAGGCAATGGCAACGGTGAAAACGAAGGCAATGGCAATGAAGGTAACGGAAATGGAAACGGTAATGGAAATGGAAATGGAAACGGCAACGAAGGCGGCGGAAATGGCAATGGAAATGGAAACGGCGAAGGCGGCGAAACTCCTCCTGCTGATGGCGGTGAAGGCGACGCCAACCCTGCTTCTGTGACACCCGCTGACGAAACCGAACAACCACAACCGTAAAACACAAAAAGCGCAACTGCACTCAGCAGTTGCGCTTTTTTCAACTTCAGGCGAGTTGATCGAAAACGGCTCGAAGTTGCTCGTATATTCAAGAAAGTTGCCCGTAAGTCGAGTGTAGTTGCTCGTATCCTTATGCATACAAAAAAGCCGGAGGCCTGCAACAGGCATCCGGCTTTTACTGTTCATTTCTTTTTAATTGAATCCGTTTCGATGCAATCCCTTTTTTCATTTCGGAAAACAATTCATCCAACTGGCGAAAAGCAGCAAAATTGGTAGGACGCTGTTCAACAAACGCTAAGCGTTCCGGACCATTTAATGGAGTAATTTCAAAATCGCAATGTGCTAATAATTGCTTATATAATTTAATTCCGTTTAGCAATTCCTGCCGGCCGGTCCCATCGCGGTTCCGAAATGAGGATTCAATCGTTACTTTCAGGCTGTCCCAACCGTTGAAAAAAGGTTCGACCGCTTCTTTAGTTAACTTCTGTGACAATTTCACGTTTGACCAACCCTTTTTTATCCCGCTTTTTGCCTTCACGGCAGCGGTCAAATAGCGGACAAATATGGCATCCGGGATTCTGGGCTTTGCAATGGTAGCGGCCGAAGAAAATAATTTGGTGATGGGTTTTCGACCAATTTTCTGCCGGCGTCTTTTTCATAATCGTTTCTTCCACTTGCAGCGGCGAGTCTTTCCAGCCATTCATTCCCAGGCGTTTCGCGACGCGTTCTACGTGGGTATCCACAGCTAACGCCGGTATGCCGAAAGCGACAGATACAACCACATTGGCGGTTTTGCGGCCGACTCCAGGAAGCGTCATCAGCAAATCGCGGTCTGCCGGCACCGTACTGCCGTATTGGTCGATCAAGATCCGGCTGAGCGCCTGGATATTTTTTGCTTTGTTGCGGAACAAGCCAATCGAGCGGATGTCTTGCTGCAGTTCTTCGAGCGGCACGGAAATATAGTCTTCCGGCGTATGGTATTTTTGAAAAAGCGCCGCTGTGACTTTGTTGACCAATTTATCGGTGCATTGTGCTGAAAGCAAGGTTGCAATCAGCAAATCAAACGGATTGCGGTGAACTAATTCACAATGTGCATCCGGGAACATATTATCCATTTCTTCCAAGCATAATTGCCATTCTTTTTTGGACATCATAAGGGTCACCTTCTAATTCCGGTCCTCCAGCCAATTGTAGAATTGCACTTTTTTCGTATTGCTTGCTGTCGGCTGAAGCTGGATATTTTTCTCTCTGAACGAAGTGGCATGGCGTGATACTTCTGTTGATGTTTTGATGTTTTTCTTTTTCCATTCAAACAGGATGCGGTCTACGTATCGCAGGCTGATTTTCTGCGAAATCACGGCTTCTTTTAACGCCATCCGTATAATGGCTGGCGTGTGGCCGTCTTGGTCCATCCACATTGAAATGGTTTCGATTTCCATCGGCGATAAAAAGCGGCCGAATTCCTGTTCAAACAGCTGGAAAACTTCGCCTTCCAATGCTTTTTGGGAATTTTCTTTTTCTGCGTGCTGTTCTTTATATACGCAGTCCAATAAACGGTCCCAAAGCGGTTGAAGGGAAATCTTTTCAGTCAAAATTTCGTTTTCCTTTTCTTGCTCAATGGCCAGATAGCCTTGCTGCATCAATTTCTGCAGCATGGTTGTTACGCTTTTTTGCGTCGTCATCATGCGTGCCCCGATTTCATCCGGTGTCGGAAACGGGTTGCCTGCCTGTTGGAACGCCTGTACATGCATGATCAGCATGGCTTCTTCATCCGTTATTTTCAACTCTTTATAAAAGCGAAAAAAGAGCTGGGAAATGTGAACATTCCCCTGCTCGATCCAGGTTTGCAATCGATTCGGCTGTTTCATATCCCAACCACCTTTCTATTGTTAATTTCTTTAGTTGTCTAAAATCCAGTGTCTAGAAGTGATCAGGTGCTTTCGCTTTTTTTCATTGTAAAGCTCTCTTGCAAAAAACGCCAATCGGTTGCGCGGCAAAAAGCGCCGCTTCACCAATCGGTCTTATGCCTGTCGAAGCTGAACGGCTCTTTCCGCTTTTCTTGTCTAGCTGCAAGAGCTAGCTTCTCGGGTCATAAGCCCACTCGGCTGTGCGGCAAAAAACGCCGCTTCGCCAATCGGTCAAAACCCTTATTGCTCCTGCAGCACTATGTGCTTCGTCGCAAAGATACGGACCAAACTGCTTTTGGTCCATATCTTGCCTGTCTAATCTGAACGGCCGCTTTCGCTTTTCTTTGTTACGGATACAAACGGTTCAATAAACGTGGGAATGGAATCGATTCTCTGACGTGTTCCGCTCCGCTGATCCAGGCAACCGTACGCTCAAGCCCAAGGCCGAATCCGGAATGCGGCACTGCTCCGTATTTGCTTAAATCCAAATACCAGGCGTAAGCACTTTCGTCGAGGCCGTGTTCCTGAATGCGCTGTTTCATTAAATCGTAATCGTGGATGCGTTCAGATCCGCCGATGATTTCTCCATAGCCTTCCGGAGCGATCAAGTCTGCACATAATACAACGTCATCGCGTTCCGGATGCGGCTGCATATAGAACGGTTTGATGCCAATCGGATAGTTTACGATGAAGACCGGCATATCGTAGCTTTCAGCAATAGCCGTTTCATGCGGCGCTCCAAAATCGTCGCCCCATTTAATGTCGTCAAAGCCTTTGTCATTCAACCATTTGATGGCATCGTCATATGTAATGCGCGGGAATGGTGCTTTGATGTTTTCAAGTTTCGATGTATCGCGTCCAAGGCGCTCCAATTCCAGTTTGCAGTTTTTCAAGACCGACTGGACCAGATGTGCAACATATTGTTCCTGTACTTCCAAGCTTTCCGCATGTTCAGTGAAAGCCATTTCCGGTTCGATCATCCAGAATTCAATCAAGTGGCGGCGGGTTTTTGATTTTTCCGCACGGAAAGTCGGGCCGAAAGAAAATACTTTTCCTAGAGCCATTGCTGCTGCTTCCATATACAGTTGGCCGGATTGTGAAAGGTATGCATCTTCGTCAAAGTATTTTGTTGCGAATAGTTCTGAAGTGCCTTCAGGCGCAGAGCCGGTCAAAATCGGCGGATCCACTTTGACGAATCCGTTGTCGTTGTAGAATTCATATGTTGCACGGATGATTTCGTTGCGGATTTTCATGATGGCGTGCTGTTTGCGTGAACGCAGCCACAAATGGCGGTTGTCCATCAAGAATTCCGTTCCGTGTTCTTTTGGCGTGATCGGGTAATCTTTCGCTTCATGGATTACTTCAATCCCTGTAACAGCCAGCTCGTAGCCAAAAGTAGAACGCGAGTCTTCTTTAACTTCACCGGTAACATAAAGCGAAGTTTCCTGCGTCAATGATTTGGCAGTGGCAAATAACTCGTCGCCCACTTCAGCTTTTACGACAACCGCCTGTACAAAGCCGGAGCCGTCACGCAATTGCAAGAAAGCGATTTTCCCGCTTGAACGCTTGTTGGAAACCCAAGCGCCTAATTTAACTGTTTGTCCATTATATTGAGCCATTTCGGCAATAGTAATCTTTTTCATCATAGCCTCCAGAAATTATAGTTCAATTAGTCTTTCCATTTAGACGATACAAACTGATGAATCCGTTCAACCGCTTCCGTCAGCGCTTCAAGGGAAGTCGCATACGATAAGCGGATGGTGTCATGGGCGCCAAAACCGGAACCCGGAATGACTGCCACATTCGCTTCTGTCAAAAGAGCTGCAACAAAATCATCGACCGATGCAAAGCCGCATTTTTGCGCAGCTTCGGAAACATCCGGCAGCAAGTAGAATGCACCTTGCGGACGGATCACTTTAAACCCGGGAATCGCTTCCAGTTTCGGGAAAATTGCTTCCAGACGGCTCTCAAAAGCGGAGCGCATTTCTTCCACTGTATCCTGTGGTCCATTATACGCTTCAATTGCCGCGTACTGGGAAGTTGTGGTCGGGTTGGAAGTCGAATGGCTGGCAAGATCCGTCATCGCTTTGATCAGCTCAGCGTCTCCCGCCGCATAGCCGATGCGCCAGCCGGTCATCGAATGGGATTTCGATACGCCGTTAATGATGATGGTCCGGTTTTTCGCATCCTCCGACAATTCCGCAACTGAAGTATGCGTTGTTTGTCCGTAAATCAGCTTTTCGTAGATTTCATCCGACACAATCAGTATGTCGTGCTCGCGGCAAACTTCTGCCAGCTGCGCGAGTTCTTCTTTTGAGTAAATCATCCCCGTCGGATTGCTTGGGGAATTAATAATGACGGCTTTTGTCCGGTCTGTGATGGCTTCTTTTAGCTGTTCAGCAGAAATCTTATAGGATTGGCTGGCTGTAGCTTCTATGTATACAGGAACCCCCTGCGCCAGTTTTACCTGTTCCGGATAGCTGACCCAATAAGGGATCGGAATAATGACTTCGTCGCCTTCATTCAGCAAAACCTGGAACAATGTGTAAAGCACATGCTTTGCACCGATTCCGACCATAATCTCTTTCTGGCCATACGTCAAATTCTGGTCGCGCTGCAGCTTGTTGATGATTGCTTCTTTTAATGCCGGCAGTCCGCCGGCAGGCGTATACTTGGTTTTTCCTTCCAGCATAGACTGGTAAGCCGCTTTCAGGATATTCTCCGGTGTGTTGTAATCGGGTTCTCCTGCGCCTAGCCCGATGATGTCCACGCCTTTTGCTTTCAACTCATTGGCTTTTGCTGTAATGGCCAATGTTGTGGACGGTGTTAATGTTTGTACGCGATTTGCTAAGTTAATCAATGCTTCCACCCTTTCACAAATTCGAGATCTGTTTCCATGTCGTGCCGTCTTCTGCTTTGATGTAGACATAATTCAAATGATCATTGGCATCGATAAAAGCCACTTCCCACACCGGACCAGCGCTTTCCATTCCGAGGCGGGTATGGAGAATGTCTTTGGCTTCTTTTTCCGTCAGGGCTTTTTCCCGGGCTTGCTGTGCCGTGACCGCTCCATCAAGCGCTACAGCCTTCAGCTCCCCCTTGCCTGCTGGTACGAAAACCGCTTTTAATGCGCCTTTCTTATCCGTCCCGATGACGGTAACGGTCATCTGTTTATTGGCATAAACATAGGACTGCTGGACATCCACCAGCAAATCTTCGTTTTTCGCCCGGTCGATTGCCGCTTTTTCCGCATCGGAATACGGTTTATTGCCGGTAAAAACAACAATAATCATCACCGAGACCGCAAGAAATGAAAGAAAGCCCAATATAAAGGTCACCCATTGTTTCATTTCATCACCTAAGTCTTATAGATTGTGAAGATCGCTTTTTCAGGATCTTCCTTATCCAGCGCCAAACCGAACATGAGGTTATTGTGCTTTAATGTACGGTTCAAAGCATCTACCACTTTGTAGAGATCCTGACTGTATTGGACATTGACAGTGGATAGCACTTCAATTTTAGATTCCATGGCTGCGCCCTTCCCTTCGTTTATTCGCCCATCCGTTCACACGGCGGGATCTTTTCATCCGGCTGAAACTTCTTGCCGGATGCCGTCCGCTTTATCATTGCTTATTATACCAATCTTCAATATCCGTTACCATCTTTTCTAAAGACACTTTCGATACTTTCACTTTCGGCAAAGCGTTTAAAAATTCCACGCCATACGATTTCGTCTCGATTCTCCGGTCCAGCACGATGAACAGCCCTTGGTCATTTTTGGAGCGGATCAATCGGCCGAAACCTTGCCGCAGCCGAAGCACAGCTTCCGGCAGTGCGTAATGGAGAAACGGATTCACGCCTTCTCGTGCAATGACTTCCGATCTTGCTTTGAAAATCGGTTCATCCGGCGAAGTGAATGGCAAACGCACGACCACGACGGCCCGCAAAGCATCCCCCGGTACATCGACGCCTTCCCAAAAGCTATTCGTCCCAAACAACACCGATTTTTGGAAACGCTGGAACGATTTTAACAGCCTCATGCGGCTGCCCGATGAAATGCCTTGCGCGAACAGCATGTATTCATCCAGCAGGCCGGTGTCCTGAATCAAATCGACCGTCTTTCTCAGCATGTCCTGTGAAGTGAACAGCACAAAACAGCGGCCTTCTGTGACCAGAACGGTTTGGATGACAGCATCGGCTACCGCTTCAATGTAATCGCTTTGCGACACTTGCTGAATGTCCGGCATGTCTTCGACAATAAAGACACGGGCGCCCCGGTAAAACTCTTGAGGCGGCTCAAACTTGGTGATCGGTACGTGGTTCGGGATGCCGAGCTGGCTGACGATAAAGCGCTCGTTTGACGGCACACTCATCGTACCCGACAGCCAAATCAGTGCTTTGCTTCCCCGTACCGGCGCCATCACTTTTTGGATAATGGACGTCACTTCAAACGGCTGCTTGTAAAGCGACAAGCTTGTCGGCAAGCTCCGCAAATCCCCTTCGATCCAGCTGACTTCATCTTCCAGCGGGAAGACAAAAATTTCGCTGAACTCAACCGCCTTCACCATCAGTTCTTCTGTCCAGTAGCGCCAGTCCGCGATGACTAGTTTGTCCTGGATGGATGTTTCCGTCAGGCGCTCTGCTTTTTGCAGAACCAGCTGGGAAAGATCGATCCATTCGTTCAAAAATCTCAGCATATCCATGAAGCGCGCCTTGTCATACGGCAATTCACTGAGCAAAGACGCGCACTTTTTGTGGCGGCTGCCTCTGAATTTCGCCAGGAACTCGGCCGTCAGCATCGACGCCAATTCATCAAACAGTGAAACGAATTTAATGAACAGCGATTCGAGTTTCAGCAGTTCCGGCACAGTAGAAAACCCTGTTTTTTCAGCCTTTTTATACAATTGTGCGAACAATTGCTGATCGTCAAACGTGCCCAACTGCCCAAATACGTATTTCCACTGCGTATACACAAAGGTTTTTTCATGCTGCGACACAGCAGCCTGCACCACTTGATGCGCTTCGTCCCAAATAAAGGCATCCACGTCTGCCAGAATCGACGAATTCGACAGCCGCTGATTCAGCAAAAACGAATGGTTGGTGACGATAACATGCGCCTGTTTGGAACGCTCCAATGCGTACTCGTAAAAATCATACACTTTCTCATCCCGCGACAATCTGCGCAGATGCGAGCGGCGGATTTTATCCAGCACAAACTGGCCGCCGCTTGAGGCATTCACTTCATTTAAATCGCCTGTTTCCGTAGAAGTCAGCCAAATGAGCACCTGCATGATGGTGAAGGTTTCATCATAGGATTCATCTTCGCCCTGCAGCAGTTCAGCAAACCGGGACAAATCGATATAATGGCTCAAGCCTTTTACCAAAGCAAGCCGCACAGGCGCACCGACCAGCTGTTCAACAATCTTGCCTTCTTTTTGGACAAGCTGATCCTGCAGATGGGTCGTATAAGTGCTGATGAGCACCTGCTTGCCAGTTTCAATGGCATGGTTGACCGCCGGCAGCAAATAAGCAATGGTCTTTCCCATCCCGGTGGATGCTTCAATTACCCGCTCTTCTTTCCCTGCCAGCGCTTTTTGGATGGATGCCATCATATCAAACTGGCTTTGGCGGCGTTCAAACTGAGGAAATGCAGTCTCCAGCCGCTCTTCCCAATCAAACATGGCCGTATAGCCTGCCGCTGATTCGCCTGCTTCCAGTTTCCGGCGTTTTAGCGGCAAGCCGTTGAAGCGGTCAAAATCATCTCCCTGGGCGCTGCGTTTTTGCTGGGTCAGCTCAAAGAACAACCGGGATAAATCCGATTTCAACTGGAATGAGCGTTTGTGCAGCTGTGTTAGCGTATCGTAAGGCAAGCTGCCCATATCCGCTTTTGCCTGAAGGAATAAATGCGCTGTCGCCAGCGCATCATCATCGGCCCGGTGTGCACTTTCAAGGGGAATGCCAAGCTCCGATGTAATGTCCTGCAGTTTATAGCTGAAGGCAGTGGGATACATCAGGCGGGCCATTTCAACCGTGTCCATCGTCAAACCGTGCCATTTCGGCAGACCGCTGCGAATCAATTCCGCTTGCAGAAACGGCAAATCAAAATTGGTGTTGTGGGCCACGAAAATCGCGCCCTGCAATTTTTCGGAAATTTCCGCTGCATGGGCTGCAAAAGGTTTGGCGTCTGCTACATCCGCATCGGCAATATTCGTCAAATCCTGGATAAACGCCGGAATTTTCCGTTCCGGGTTAACAAATTCACTGTATGTATCTATAATTTCATCATTTTGAATCGTTATAATCGCTATTTGAATAATCCGGTCACCTTTTGCAGGGGAATGGCCTGTAGTTTCAATATCGACAACGACATATTTTTGGGTGTTCATCACAAGCCTTCTTTCTCAGGTGATTCTGTCATTAGAAATTGTAACATATCCAATCATTTTCCGTCTTACAGCCCGAACATAAATCTCTTGCATTCTGATGACAATTGCCACAGAAATTCTATATTCAGCTTGCCGAGAAAGGCAGAACTTATTAACCGATGTTCCGCTCTTTCTGATAAAAAAGTTCTTTATTAAAAGGGGGGACCGAATGAAGCGGAATGAATAAAGGCTTCTCTTGTTTCTCAACAGCCTCTATTGAACCTTTTTATACCTCCAGAACAATCCGCAACTCCGCTTTCCCCAAACAAAAAAGCCTCCAAAAGAGGAGGCCAAGGAATTACATAACGGTTGCTTCAGGTTCGTAATGGATGATTTCACGGACGCGGTTGTTTTCGTCCATGATGGCAACCGTCGGCTTATGGTCACGGGCATTTTCATCCATGACATAGCCGTATGTCAGAATAATGACGATATCCCCTTTTTGCACCAGTCGTGCTGCTGCGCCGTTTACGCAAATTACGCCGCTGCCGCGTTCTCCGGCAATGATATAGGTTTCAAAACGTGCTCCGTTGTTGTTGTTGACTACATGCACTTTTTCGTTTGGAAGCATCCCGACCTGGTCCAGCAGATCCTGGTCGATTGTAATGCTGCCGACGTAGTTCAAATCGGCTTGCGTCACAGTCGCACGGTGAATTTTAGAGTTGAGCATCATTCGCAACATGGTTTAGTTCCCCTTTACATGAAAGATTAAGTTATCAATTAAACGTGCTTTTTCAAACTGTACGGCAATCGCCAGGATCGCTTCGCCTTCGATTTCTTTGGTTAAAGTTGGATAACCGAGCAGCTCGATATAGTCGATTTCGCCCGAAATGCGGCCGTCCAGATATTGCCGGACAACTGCCGCCGGATCGCGTCCTTCAACAGCAGCTTGTTTTCCAAGTTGCAGCCCTTGCTGCAAAAGAGGTGCTTCCCGGCGCTCGGCTTCGCTCAGATAGACGTTTCGGGAACTTTTGGCCAAGCCGTCGCTTTCCCGCACCGTTTCTCCCCGGCGTATCGAAAGCGGAAAATTATAATCTTCCACCATGGATTCGATAATTGCCAGCTGCTGGGCGTCTTTCTGACCGAAATAAGCGCGATCCGCTTCGGTCAAATGAAATAATTTTGCCACCACTTTCAAGACGCCGTCAAAATGGCCCGGCCGCTTCGCTCCGCATAATACATCTGCAAGAGCTCCTGCGGAAATGGAAATTTGAGATTCCCGCGGATACATTTCTTCTGCTGACGGGGCAAAAATCACGTCGGTACTTGCTTGTTCCGCTAAGCGCTGGTCGCGTTCCAAATCTCTCGGATACCGGTCAAAATCTTCATTGGGCCCAAACTGAGCCGGGTTGACGAAAATGCTCATCACCACACGGTCGTTCTCGGCTTTCGCTTTATTGACGAGCGAAATATGGCCTTCGTGCAAAAAGCCCATCGTCGGTACAAGGCCGATCGTTTCACCGGAATCCTTGGTTTCTTTCACCCAGGCTTTTAATTCCTGAATCGTTTCAATCGTATGCAAAATTCTTTCTCTCCTCTCGGGAAGAAAACCATATAAAAAGCCTTCCGTCAAAAATAGACAGAAGGACAGAAAAGTCGAATTCGGTTTCCTCCGTCCCTGTCATGTAATAGATCAAGGCAGACATCATCATATAAATTTTTCAAGATCAAACAGTTAACCGGTGCAGTTCATATGCGATACTGCCCGCTAAAAACACTATAGCAGAAATTCTAAAAAAACAAAATGATTCAATTCGTCATTTCAATGTCGGCGGAATAAATGCCGTGGAGCTTGCCGTCAGGTGTCCGCAGTTGCAGCACGCCATCTTCGGTAATGCCTTCTGCCATGCCTTCAAGCGTCTCTTTTGCCATACGTGCACGCACTGGGCGGCCGATCGTTGAGGAATAGCTTTCCCACATCAGTTTGAGCATGCCAAAGCCTTCTGCAATATACAGATTGCTATACTGCTCAAGAAAATAAAGAATCGAAGACACTAGCTGTTTGCGGTCCACATCTTCTCCGCTTTCCATTCTCAGCGATGTGGCAATGTCCTGCACTTCGGGATCAAAATCTTCCCGTAATTGATTGACGTTCAACCCGATGCCGATGATCAACGCCTGGATGCCGTCTGCGTCTGACTGCAATTCCGTCAAAATGCCGGTGCATTTTTTGCCGTTCAGCAAAATATCATTCGGCCATTTGATTTCCGGTTTCAGTCCTGTCACTTGTTCGATTGCGCGCACGACTGCAACGGCCGTCACCAGCGTAAACTGGGGTGCTTTTTGCAGCACCACGTCCGGGCGGAGAATGACGCTCATCCAAATGCCTTTGTTCGCTGCAGAATGCCACCTGCGCGCCATCCTTCCGCGTCCGGCAGTCTGCTCTTCTGTCAGCACCACCGTGCCGTCCGGCGCATCTTCCTGCGCCAATTGATGGGCCACGATTTGAGTGGACGGGCATGATTCAAGAAAATGCATGTTCTGTCCCAAGCGTCCGGTTTTCAGCAAAGCCTGAATATCGGTGGGCTCTAATGTATCTGGAAGCGCCGATAAAATATAGCCTTTCTTTTTCACCGACTCAATCCGGTATCCCTGCTCTTCCAGTTCTTTTATGTGTTTCCAGACAGCGGTCCGGGAAATGCCGAATTCATCGGCCAGCTGCTGGCCGGAAATTGCTGTCCCTTGCGCTTCAATCAAGCGCTGTGCCAATTTACGCGTCACTGTGATATTCATTGATAAACCAGTCCTTTATACTTTCTTTGTCATTTTCCAGCTTACCGTACACAATGTTTTGTTCCAAGGCTTCAATCCACTTCTTGAGCCAGGGCCCTTGTTTTTTGCCGCTCCACTCCATCAAATTAGCCCCGTTTACGGCGAGGTCCGATTTTGTCTGGATGGGGAGCGCCGCCTTCCGGCCGGCAATATCGGCTTTCTTTCCTGAAAGCATGGCTGCAATTTCCAGCTGTTCAGCAGAAAAGATGTAATAGGTCCAGTCGTCCCATTGTTCCAAGCCGGCAGCTATCAGCACCTGTTCAATGAGTTTCCGTTCTTCATTGGAAAACTTATAAGCCTGAATAGCTTTAAATCCCGCATTTCCCCGGTAGAGCATATACGCCCAGCCGCCGGCAGGCTGTCCAGTGGCCTCGTAAAACGACCAGTCCGTTTCAAATAACGGACCCGCCGGCAAATGCCTGGTCAACCCTGACTCTTTTAAATAGCTCATGCTGCGGGCGGTATGGCCTTGAACCATGATTTTATCGAGTTCGTTTTTCAGCCGCTCCACGGCAATGGAACGGATTCCTTCTGATTCCTTTTGGATGGACAGCAAAGTCTCCCGGTCTATTTGAAAGTCCAGCTGGCCCGAAAAACGGACGGCCCGTAGCATGCGCAAGGCATCTTCCTGAAATCGCTCCTCCGGATTTCCGACAGCCCGAATCAAACGTTTTTCAAGGTCGGCTCTTCCGCCAAACGGGTCGATAATCGCCTGTGTTTTATCCAATGCCATCGCATTAATAGTGAAATCGCGCCGTTTCAAATCTTCTTCAAGCGACTGCACAAATTTCACCGTGTCGGGCCGGCGCTTATCGGAATAAGTGCCTTCCGTACGGAACGTAGTGACTTCAGTTCCTTCGCCGTCCAGCATCACCAGCACGGTGCCGTGGGCAATTCCGGTATCGATGGTACGGGAGAAAAAGCTTTTCACTTGCTTCGGAGCAGCATTTGTTGCTACATCGATATCATGAGGCGTTTTTCCAAGCAGCAAATCGCGCACTGCCCCCCCGACGATATACGCTTCAAACCCGCCTTTTTCAAGCGTTTCCACTACTTTTAAAGCCGTCTTCATTGGCTTATGCCTCTGTCGAGTAAGCGCTCATAGACGGCTTCGTATTGTTCCAGGATTTTAAACGAATTAAAATGCTGTTCGACCGTTTCCAGTGAACCTTTTTTCAGCGTTTCGTGTTGTTTGGCGTCGGTCAAGATTCCGATGGCTCGGGATGCTGCATCTTCAGTATCTCCCAGTTCCACCAAATAGCCGTTTTTTCCAGGTTCGATGATTTCCGGAATGCCGCCAATATTTGTGCCGATGCAAGGCACACCACAAGCCATTGCTTCCAGCAACACAAGCCCAAATGCTTCTTTTTCGCTCATCAACAATTTGATGTCGCTGATATTGTACAGCTCGGATAGGTTATCGCGTTTTCCAAGGAACAGCACGTGCTGTTCAAGCCCTAATTCTTTCACTTGCTGAACGGTACGCCCCATTTCAGGCCCGTCGCCGACAAGCAGCAATTTGGAAGGCACTTGTTTTTGCACACGGTGGAAGGTTTGGATAATATCCGGCACCCGCTTGACGTTCCGGAAATTGGATACATGAATAAGCACTTTATCATTTTTATCGATGCCGAGATCCTGTTTCAAGCTGCCGGGATCTGCCGCTTTGTATTCGCGTTCGTCAACGAAATTGTAAATGGTTTGGATCGTTTTATCGGGGTTGATCATATCATACGTCTGGTCGCGCAGCGAATTTGACACCGCTGTGACGACATCTGATTTTTCAATGCCATACTTGATCGCTTCTTTTAATGACGAATCCGACCCAAGCACCGTGATGTCCGTTCCATGCAAAGTGGTCACGATGCCGATATCGGACCCTGCCATGTCGCGCCCTAAAATGGCACAAACGGCATGGGGAATCGCATAATGCACATGCATCAGATCGAGCTGTTCATTTTTAATCACTTCCGCTATTTTCGTTGCCAAGGCAATGTCATACGGGGCATATTGAAACACCGAATAGCTGTTGACATCCACTTGGTGGCTAAAAATGTTCGGATACAGGCGGTTCAGACGAAAAGGCGTGCTGGATGTGATGAAATGGACTTCGTGCCCTTTTTCAGCCAGCATTTTGCCCAGTTCTGTCGCGATGATGCCGGATCCCCCCACCGTTGGATAACACGTGATGCCTATTTTCATTTTCCGCAAAGCGGTCACCTTACTTTCTGTCTTTACTTATTAAACGCCAGTCGATAAATCCTTCTTTTAGCCCTTTTAACAGCACTTCAGCCGTCCCCATATTCGTTGCCAGCGGCACACCGTACACATCGCACAGGCGGATCAAAGCCGACACATCCGGTTCATGGGGCTGGGCAGTCAACGGATCCCGGAAGAAAATGACCATATCCATTTCGTTCTGCGCAATCATTGCACCGATTTGCTGATCGCCGCCTAACGGACCCGATTGGAAGCGGATAACTTCAAGGCCGGTGCCGTCGATGACGCGCTGTCCGGTGGTCCCTGTAGCGTAAAGGGTATGTTCAGATAAAATTGGTTTATAGGCCGTCACAAACTGGATCAAATCGTCTTTTTTCCGGTCGTGTGCAATTAATGCGATTTTCATGTCACTATCCCCTTTACCCGATAATATGTTCAAGTCCGTAGATCAATTCCTCTTTTTCCATAACGGTGTTAATGGACAGCACGACTCCCGACATAAATGAGCCCCGGTTAAATGAGTCGTGGCGGATTGTCAGCAGCTGCCCTTCGCCCCCAAGAAGAACTTGCTGATGAGCGACAAGCCCCGGCAGGCGGACACTGTGGATGCGCATGCCATCGTAATTGGCTCCTCTTGCTCCTTGCAACGTTTCTTTTTCCTTTACATGCCCTTGTTCATGGACCGGACGATGCGCGGAAATCAAATGCGCCGTCTTCATTGCCGTGCCGGACGGTGCATCGAGTTTTTGGTCATGGTGCATTTCGATGATTTCGACATCGGGCAAATATTTAGCAGCCTGTTCGGCAAACTTCATCATCAATACCGCACCGACTGCAAAGTTCGGGGCAATGATGCAGCCCACTTTTGTTTCTTTTGCCAATTGCGTCAGCTCTTCAAGCTCTTCGTCCGAAAAGCCGGTTGTGCCCACGACGGGACGGATTTTCAATTCGATTGCGGTTTTCGTATGGGTGTAAACCGATTCCGGAGACGTCAAGTCCACCAGGACATCCGGATGGGTTTGTTCATGCAATTTGCCTAAATCGGTAAAAACGGGAACCGTGTAGCCCTCTGGAAACAAACCGGTTTCCGCTAAAGTGGCTC
Source organism: Planococcus liqunii (assembly GCF_030413595.1). Lineage (NCBI taxonomy): Bacteria > Bacillati > Bacillota > Bacilli > Caryophanales > Caryophanaceae > Planococcus > Planococcus liqunii. Next base: position 2,339,835 of record NZ_CP129238.1, read on the forward strand.
CGATTTCCTTATAATCCAAAGCGGCGACCAGTTCCATATCTGAATTCTTCATTACTGTATGTACGGCTTCCTGTCCCATTTTTCCTCTTGCCCCTGCAATTGCCACTCGAATTGTCATTCTGCCTCTTCCTTTCTGGTCCAGCGATTTTTATCTCTCGTGTTGAATTTCTCCATCACCCGGCCGTGGGCATGCGCCAAATCGATATCCAGCGAATTTGCCATACAAATCAAAACGAATAACAAATCGCCCATTTCGGCCTCGATTGTATTGGCATCTTCAGTCGCTTTCTTTTTCTTCGGCCCATACTCATGCATCACTTCACGCGATAATTCACCTAATTCTTCTGTCAGCCGGGCCATCAATTCCATCGGTGTAAAGTAGCCTTCTTTGAATTGGCCAATGTAGGCATCCACTTCCTGCTGCAGCTGTTTCATTGTTTTATCTCCGTTCATATCATCACACTCCTCATTTCATCGTAAAGAAAACTGGGGATGTTGTCAAAATCAATATTTTAGCTGATAATACAGAAGTTGAGTTTCACTTTATGGATAGGGGATGAACGACCGATGAAAGATCTGCAATTGAAAAATGTATTATTCATATTGCTGGGGGCTGCCATTTACAGTTTTGGCTTTGTCCACTTCAATATCCAGAATGAATTGGGTGAAGGCGGGTTCGCAGGCATTACGCTGATCTTATTCTTCCTATTTAATTGGGATCCCGCTTTAATGAACTTGTTATTAAACATTCCGCTGTTTTTTATCGGCTGGAAGCTGCTCGGCAAAAAAGTTTTCCTTTATACAATCATCGGGACCGTGGCAGTTTCAGTTTTCCTGAAAGTTTTTCTGGTTTATGAAATCCAAATCAATTTACATGAAGATTTGTTTTTGGCCACGCTTTTCGCCGGCGTTTTTGTTGGTGTTGGGCTCGGCATCATTTTCCGCTATGGCGGAACGACAGGAGGCGTGGATATCATTGCCCGCCTAGTCCAGAAATACAGCGGCTGGAGCATGGGGAAAACGATGTTCCTGTTTGACGCTTGTGTGATTGTGTTGTCCCGCCTGACATTCCTCGACAACCGTACGATGATGTACACACTCGTCGCTGTATTTGTCGGTGCACGGGTCATTGATTTTGTGCAGGAAGGCGCTTATTCAGGCCGAGGCGCCATGATCATCTCGAATTCCCAAGAAGAAATCGCCAGCCGCATTGCAAAAGAGATGGACCGGGGCATTACGATCCTCCGCGGCTATGGCCATTTTACGAAAGAAGAACGGGAAGTGCTGTACTGCGTCGTCGCGAAAAATGAAATCGTCCGTTTGAAGAACATCATCAACAGCGTCGACCCGCACGCATTCGTTTCCTTAATGGAAGTCCACGACGTTATGGGCGAAGGCTTTACGCTCGATGAGCAGAAACAGCCAATTGGCTAATTAGAAAAAAGAGACCTTCCGGCAACGCCTGCAGCAACGGGCTAACCGGAAGGTCCTTTTTATTTTCCATCTTGCACCTAGACATGGCTAACAAACAAAAAAGATTGCCCCTTGGCCACTGCTCAGTGGATTTCGGAACAATCTTTGTGTGGTTAAGACCGGTTCATGCTGGTGTAGATCAACAACAAGCGGGCCAGTTCAAGTACGGCAACAGCAGTTGCTGCAACATACGTCATGGCAGCTGCGCTTAATACTTTTTTCGCATCGCGTTCTTCCTCGTTGCGGATAATATTATTTGAAAGCAATTGGTCCATCGCGCGGCTCGAAGCGTTAAACTCCACCGGCAACGTAATCAACTGGAACAGAACCCCTGCAGCCAGTAAAATAATACCCACCAATAAAGCGCCGCTCCAAGCGGAAAACAACCCGATCATGATAAAGATCCAAGACATATTGGATGAAATGTTGACGACTGGCACCAGGCGATGGCGCAAGCGAAGGAATGAATAATCTTCCGCGTCCTGAATCGCGTGGCCGACTTCGTGTGCCGCTACCGCAGTACCGGCAACCGAGGCATCGTGGTAGTTATGGCTGCTCAGCGCCACCGTTTTAGTCAACGGGTTGTAATGGTCGCTTAGCATACCGCGGCTTTCAACCACTTTTACATCGTGCAAGCCATTGTTATCAAGAATGATGCGCGCAACTTGTGCTCCGGCAATACCGGACGTTGAACGGATTTTGGAATATTTGCCGTATGTCCGCTTTAATTTAAATTGAGCCCACATAGGAATAATCAGCAAAAGGATGAAATAGACAATAAAACTCATCTGGTTAACACACCTCTCTTTTCTGCTTCTCCCTATATTTTACTAGCTTTGGTCAGCTATGGTCAACTGATACGCTGTGTGGCTTGTTCATATGGACGACCACGTACGAAAACGCAATACAGGCAATTGACAGCCAGAAAGTGAAATAGCCGATTTGGGCAGTGTAAGCATCAAGGCTTCCGTAAATCGGCATTTGGCCAAACACATAGTCGATGACAACATCATGCAAGGTCCAAATGGCCGTAACGGCAGCTGCCAACCAGCCGAAGCGGTAATGGTCGATGTACAGCACCGCCTGCATCGCCATTGCAAAATGGGACACGACGAGCATCCAGCCCAGCCAGCCGATGGAACCGGTTTCTGCCAGTGTCAGCAAATTCATCACCACGGCCCATAATCCGTATTTAATCAAGGTGACAAACGCCAAAGCTTCAAATAAGGAACTTCTCTTGCCAATCAGCCAGAGTCCGAGGACAATCGTAAAAAATAAACTGGCTGTCGGACTGTCCGGTACAAAAATCAAAAACTTCGGTTCGGTTATTTTCAATTGCCAACCATACCATATGTATCCGTAAATCGTTCCGCCTAAGTTTATCAGAAAGACCAGGAGCAGGAATGGCCGGAACATCAGCCAGGCGGAAATCTTCTGTATAAAAGAAATCATTGCATTCTTCCTTTCAGATAGCAAAAAAGAGCCGGTTTCCCGGCTCTTTTTACAACTTTATTCTTCTCCGCCCAAACCTGCGATAAATTCAGTCATGACCTTAAGGTCTTCTTCTGAACCTTCCCAAGATGGTGGCATTACTTGCTGTCCGTCTTTTTCAATACCGTTTACAGCGATGTTCGCAATTTCTTCAGCGCTAAGTCCCGTGTTCGTAAGAGCCGGTCCAACAGCACCTTCTAAATTGTCGCCGTGGCAACTGATACAAGCGGCGCCTGAGTAAATTTCATACCCCGGGTCAGCTGTGTCAATTTCCACTTCTTCAACGATTTGCCCTTGTGCTTCAGCAGCTTCCCAGTCATGGTTCGCTACCGATTCCCATGTAAGGAAAATGATTGCTGCAACTGCAAGAATCATAAAGCCTGTAGGAAGCGGACGTTTTGAAGCCCGGCGTTCTGGACCTGGATCCAAGAACGGAGCAAGAGCCAATGCGCCAAATGCAAGACCTGGAACAATGATTGCACCGATTACGTTAAACGGCCCGGATGCGAATTGATATTTAAGCAATTGATATAAGAATAAGAAATACCAGTCTGGCAGTGGAATATAGCCTGTATCTGTCGGATCTGCCTTACCTTCTAGTGGTGAAGGATGGGCGACAGTCAATAGCAAGAAACCAATCAAGAAGACTGCACCAATCATCCATTCTTTCAAAAGGAAGTTTGGCCAGAAAGCTTCTGTCTTGCCAGGATATTCGGAGTAATCTTTGGGGATGTTCGGTTTACGATGCTGCAAACCTGGTACACGTGAATCCCCAACGAATTTCATCCCTTTTCCGCGATGCATAGTGTCCCCTCCTTAATAAATCCTTGTGGCCGCTAGTCTTATAGCGGGCCGGAAATACCTTGTCTTCTGATCATGATAAAATGCGCTGCAAGCAACCCAAGCAAAGCAGCTGGTAAGAAGAATACATGTATTGCGAAGAAACGCGTCAAAGTCTGTGCACCAAGGATTGTTGAATCCCCTGCAAGCAGAATTTTGATCGATTCACCGATAACCGGTACAGAAGCGGCAATTTCAATACCAACTTTTGTCGCAAACAATGCTTTCATGTCCCATGGAAGCAAGTAACCTGTGAAACTCAATCCTAGGATTACACCAAATAGCATAACTCCGACGATCCAGTTCAATTCACGAGGTTTCTTATAAGAACCTGTAAAGAATACACGTAGTGTATGAAGGAAAATCATTACCACTACAAGTGAAGCTCCCCAGTGGTGCATCCCACGCACAATTTCTCCAAAAGCAACTTCATTTTGAAGATAATAAACCGATTCCCAAGCATTTTCAATATCGGGTACATAATACATTGTTAAGAACATACCGGATAAGATCTGGATTACTGTGATGAAGAATGTTAATCCTCCGAAACAATAAACGAATGCTGAAAAGTGGTGTGCGGGGTTTACGTGTTCCGGTACTTCATGGTCAGCAATATCACGCCAGATTGGCGTAATATCTAAACGCTCATCAACCCAATCATATAACTTGTTTAGCACTGGTGTCGTACCCCCTAACTATTAAACTATTGTGTTTGCTTGTACTGCTCCGATCGCCAAGTAGCCATCTCTTTCTTCCACTTGATACTCATCAAGCGGCCCAAGAGGCGGTGTTCCGGCAATGTTCTGACCGTTCTTTTCGTAGCGGCCAGCGTGGCACGGACAGAAGAATTGGGTCGGGTGTTCCGGGTCAGCGGCCCAGTTCACTGTGCATCCTAAGTGTTTGCAGACTGGTGAAAGAGCGACAATTTTGTCCCCTTCTTTGTAAACCCAAGCTGAACTTGTTACTTCAGATGTATACCAAGCATCTACTTGCTCGTAAGCAAAGTCGACGCGTACTGGTTCTTCAGTTAAATCCGCAACTGCTTGGTCGGTCAAAATGTAATCCCCAGCATCATGCTGCTGAAGAATCGGGTCAACCGCGAAACGAACCATTGGCATCAGCATCCCTGCAGCCATAAATCCGCCTACTCCTGTTAAAGTGTAACCTAAAAATTGACGTCGTGATACACGATTATTACTCATCCTTTTCCCCCCTCTAACATTCAAGGTCAGTCCAATGGACATACTCAATTCAAATATAATTACTAGGACAACCTAATGATATATCAATCAAATGTTAAGGTCAATATCGCAGTGAAGCGATTGTGACAGTTTGTGAACATTTCATGAATGCTGTGACCACTCTGTAATAAATAGTGGAAGCACTTGCCGCAGCTGGTCTTCCATGACCGATTGCTTGAACGATTGATCCATGCTTTCCGTTGGAATGGCCGGCAGCCAGAGCACATTTTTCACTTCTTCAAGCGACCGCCATTCGGCGTCCGTCGTCAAATAAAAGACATGCTTGAACGCTGTAGGTTCCAGCTCGGCAGCTAGTTCAGAACCCAGTCTTGCACGGTCTGCACCTTTGGCATACGAGACCGGCGGGAATAATAATATGCGGCCTTTAAATTGTTTTTCCAATAAGTTTGCCAGTGATTGCAGATAATCGGAAGAACTGGCGCTTGATTTCATGGCAGCCGGATTTAAATCCAGTTGGACCAGCGGAATGACAGCCGTGTCCACATATTCTTTCTGCTGCAAGTACTGATCGATTTCTTTCCCCAAAAAATGCATAGTATTTATTCACTCTCCGTTTTCTTTAAAGTTTTGATGGACTGAAGCAATGCAGAAAGCTCGAAGAATTTCTCGCGGTCATTCGCATCGAGGGCTTCATCTATTTGTTTCAATAGCGTATCTTCCTGGAAAACAGTCAGGCTCTCATTCAATAGCTTTTCGGCCACCACGCGGTCTTCATCGGTAATTGTCGCATGCTTGGGCATATAAGGATTTTCTTCAAGCACCGATAAGTACAAAGCCGAAGGCGGCATGTTCGGGAAATTCAATTGAACAAACAAGTCTTCATCCGGATTTAAGCGCAAATCATGAAACGACTTTTCTGCATCTGCTGTCATCAAATTGCCTTTGTAGAAGCGAAATGGAATTTCCTTCGATTCGGTTGAGGACATGACCATGGCACGCGGGCAGTAATGCGCTTCTTCAACAAAATGAGTTTTCTCAAGCAAGTCTTCATTGCTCAACATATAGTTAAGAATCCAGATGCATTCTCTTCTTTTCATCTTGTGGGTCTGCAAAAACCAGCGGACAAACTGCTTTTTTTCTCCTACTGAAATATAAGCGGTCATGAAAATTCCTCCTTTCACTCAAACGATTGCTGCCAGTCAAACCAGTCAGGGTTTTCCGGCTCCAACACTTGAAGTTCTTTTATGATTTCGAGGGCTTTCTCTCGATTCCCTTCTTCAATCAAAAATCTTGCGTATTTTTCAAGAAAGTTCGAGTCATCTCGGAAAGCCGGATAGGCCTTTTCGAAATAAACTGCCGCTTTTTGGAATTGTTCAGTCCGCTCGTAGGCTTCGGCAAGCATAGGGTAAATTCCTGCCCAGTCGTCTTCATTGGCGACAACGCTTTCCGCCAGCTCCAGCAAATCTTCATCCATTTCTTCCGCATGGAAATAAGAAACCAGTGTATAGATGGCCTCCATGTATTCAGGGTCCAAAGCAATTGCTTGCCTTAACTGGTTGACTCCCTCTTCTGCCTTGCCAAGCTTCAATGCCAGTTTTCCGGCGAACAAATAAAGCTCTTTGTCAAACTCATCCCGCGTGATGCCTTCCAAGATGGCCGAATAAGCGGCTTCATAATCCTCAGCCATGTTCAGGCTTTGCGCACGGAGCAGATATGCCGAGAAATAATCCGGGTCGATGCCGATCAATTCGTTTAATCTGCGGACGGCCAATTCGTATTGGCGGGTCTGGAACGCCGCAAACGCCGCACCGTACAATACATCCGGCTGTATCTGGTCTTTCAGCACTTCCTCGTAATAAGGCAACGCTTCTTCATACGCTGCGCCTGCACTATAGACTTCTGCCAGCCGCTCGGAAAGATTGACTCCTTCTATGACGACTTGCTGTTCCTTTAAATCCTGATAGATTTTGGCAGATTCCAAGTAACGCCCCGAGTCGAGCAGCAGCTCCGCTTTTGCCTGATACAGCAGCGGCTCATCCGGCAGCAGCTCTATCGCTTCGTTTAAGCGGCTTTCTGCAGCTTCCAAAAGCCCTTGCAGCTGGAACAGGTCCGCCAGTGTAACAAGCACCTGAGGGTATAATTCGTCGTCTTTCGGAATTTCCATCAAGGTGTTGAGCGCTTCGTCTTCGCGGTCCACCTCAATCAGCAAATTGGCACGGTCGACTTTCAGCTGGGATTCTTCGGGAAATACATACTGCAGATGCTCCAGGACTTTAATCGCTTCTTCCACATAGCCGATATCCGCCAGCCACTCGGATAAATCGTATTGCTCATCCGGGTCGCCGTTCAATAAATACGGTTCCAGTAAGGCATTGACGGAATCCGGATCACCTTGTTCCACTGCTTGTTGAATGTCTTTTATGCTTGTCATGCTATCACCTATTCTTTCAGTTTCATACTTCCATCCTACACGAAAGTGTGTTCGAATCATAACAAAAAACCCCCCATACGGGGAGTTAATTGATCAACGAATTCATCTGTTCGACAAAATTTGGAAAGGAAACGGCGATGCAGTCGGGGTCGTCGATCTGCACTTCTCCGGTTGCCGCCAAAGCCGCAACTGCGGCCATCATGCCCAACCGGTGGTCTCCGTATGTTTTCATCTCCGCGCCGGTTAATGGGGTCGGCCCATTGATGATCATGCCGTCTTCAGTGGCTGTGATGTCCGCGCCCATTTTGGACAGTTCTGCTACAACAGCAGCAATTCTGTCTGTTTCTTTTACGCGCAGCTCTTCGGCATCTTTAATGACCGTAATGCCATGCGCTTGAGTCGCAATCAGGGCGATCAGCGGAATTTCATCAATCAGTCTTGGAATCAGGTCTCCGCCGATTTCAATGCCATCCAATTTGGAAGAACGGATGGTCAAGTCTGCTGAAGGCTCTCCTTCGACTGCTCTTTCCTTCAAGTCGAAATCCGCTCCCATTTGTGCAATGACGTCCAGGATTCCCGTACGCGTCGGATTGCTTCCAACATTCGTGAGAACCACTTCACTTTGCCCGGTAATCAATGCAGCGCCGATCATGAACGCCGCAGAAGAAATATCCCCCGGCACCTGGACATGGGCTGCTGTCAGTTTTTGGCCGCCTTCAAGCTCTATGGCCCCATTCCTTCTGGTAATCTCGGCACCAAAATGTTTGAGCATGATTTCCGTATGGTCTCGGGTCGCTACCGGTTCAGTGATCACCGTTTTGCCTTCCGCCTTTAACGCCGCCAGCAAAATCGCAGATTTCACTTGGGCACTTGCAACCGGGAGGGTGTAATTGATGGCCGAAAGTGTTGTCCCTTGGACTGCGAGCGGCGTAAATTGCCCGTCTTGCCGCCCCCGGATATCCGCGCCCATTTCGCGCAGAGGATTGATGATACGCTTCATTGGGCGCTTGGCGATCGATTCATCGCCTGCCATCACCGAGTGGAACGACGTGCCAGCAAGCAATCCGAGCATGAGGCGGGTAGTAGTTCCCGAATTTCCGGTATCGAGCACTTCAGACGGTTCCTGCCAGGACGCTTCGCCCCCGCTTGTAATCGTCACGGTCTTCCCTTCCAGTTCGATGCCGACACCCAATTTCCTGAAACAGCTGATTGTGCTCAAGCAGTCATCGCCAAGCAAAAAACCTTCCACCGTAGTGGTTCCGCTTGCCATCGCCCCGAACATAATCGCCCGGTGCGAAATGGATTTATCTCCTGGCACTTGAATTGTCCCTTTTAACGAAGGGTTTGAATAAGATAAAGTCAAAGTCATGACATGGCCTTCCTTTCAGGAAATATACGTATCGTACGCTGTTCTTTTGCTGATGCATTCTTTAGCCCGTTCGCGGTCTTCGGGTGTCTGGAAACTGATGACCAAAATTCCAAAAACGTCTTCACGGGTTTCCAAAATGCGCAGATTGACAATGCTGATTTGCTCTTCAGCCAAATAGCCGGTCAATTCGGAAATGCTTCCGGGAACATCCGGGATGTCGATGTATAAATCGTAGACGCTGTACATTGCCCCGTAGCCTGCAATCGGCAGTTCATCCCGCACCGATTTGGCGCGCTGGAAATACTCCTGGATCGGTTCCGGTTCATTCCGGACCAACAAGTCCCGGAGCTGCTCCATTTCATCCATCCAGTTGCTCAATTGCTGGACAATCATGCCGTTGTTCTGCGTAGTGATATCCCGCCACATTTCCGGATTGGACGAGGCAATTCGCGTGATATCCCGGAAACCGCCGGCTGCCAGCTGGCGCGCAAATGGGTACTCTTCTTCTTTAGCCAATTGGTGGACGAGCGACGCCGCAATCAAATGCGGAAAATGGCTGACAATAGCCGTCATATAATCATGTTCATCCGCTTTCAGCACTTCCACTTTCGCTTTTGTCACCGACAAAAGTTCTTTCAAAAAAGCGATGCTTTCTTCGCTGGTGTTCTCCAATGGCGTCAAAATATAGAAGGCATTTTCAAACAGCACTTCTTTTGCCGCTTCAACGCCGCTTTTGTGCGAACCCACCATCGGATGCCCGCCAATAAAAGCACGGTCCAATCCTTTGGCGGCTTCCATGATCTGGTGTTTTGTGCTGCCGGTATCTGTTAAGATGACCTCTTTTTTTAAATCCCAAAACTTGCTTTGCTCCATTAACTTGACGGTTGTGCCGACCGGAGTAGCAAAAACGATGACATCCGCTTCTGCGGCTGCCCTTTTAAGCGACGGAGGTGAGCTATGTATGATTCCCATTTTAAAAGCTTTTCTGGCTGTATGCGGGTCCGCGTCATAACCTGCCACGTGGACACCTTCGTGCCGCTGCAGTGCCTTTGCCAGGGACCCGCCAATCAAGCCAAGCCCGATAATCAGCACTTGAGCGTTCATAGCATCTTCGCCTCAGTGTTCCGAACCAGATCCGGACGCAGTTTTATAGCATCGTTCAAATAGATATGCTGAATTTCCTTTTGGGCTACATTGGTATTGACATGCATCATCACACGGATGCACAGCGGCAAACTGCCTGGTACATCCATTTCGTGCGTGCACATGACCGGTACATATGTCCAATCCTCAAGTGTCCGCACTGCTTTTGCCGGAAAAGCAGAAGCGATGTCTGTAGTCGTGGAGATGATAACCGATGCCACATCATCCGGTTCGATCCCGTTTTCCTTTGCCATTTCCAAAACAAGCCGGCTTGTTTCACGCAAAATTTCTTCCGGCTGATCAGCTCCAACTGTAATAGCCCCTCTAACTCCTCGGATCATTTCAACATCCCTCCTATTTTTTCACGCAATTGTCCATATGCCGTTTCCGCTGCTGCTTCATCAATCGTTTTCATATAAGGTTGTCCTGTTGTTTCCAACATTACAAAATTCAATGAGCCTTTGGATGATTTTTTGTCTTTTTTCATAAAGCCGACTACATCTTCAAATGAAATCTCCAAAATTTTCTCCAACGGATACCCGTTCACTTGGCACCAAGAAAGGAATTCTTCCGTGTGTGGATGTGCAGAGAGCGTTAAAGCATAAGCCATCCCCAGAGCGACGGCTTCCCCGTGGGTGATTTTCCCGTATCCAAGATGCGCTTCGACGGCGTGGGCCAAAGTATGGCCGAAGTTCAGATATTTTCTGACTCCGCCTTCAAATTCATCTTCTTCTACGATGGCAGCTTTTACTGCAATCCCCCGTTCCAAGTGAAACATCCAATCTTCATCCGTTAGTTCATTAAACGACTGGATTTTCAGCAATTCACCTAACCACGCTTCATTGGAAATGAACGCATGCTTGATCACTTCCGCCATGCCGGAGCGCACTTCCTGCTCGGGCAATGTTTTTAGGAACTGGATATTATAGAGCACTGCCGCCGGCTGGTAAAATGTGCCGATCATATTTTTTCCAAGTTCATGGTTGATGGCCGTTTTGCCGCCGACTGCGCTGTCGTGTGCAAGAATCGTCGTTGGAATCTGGATATAAGGTATGCCTCTCATAAAAGTCGACGCTACAAATCCAGCCACGTCTCCGGTTGCGCCTCCGCCGAAAGCCAGCAGAAGCGATTTCCGGGAACAGCCTTCCTTCAACAAAAAGCTATGGCAATCCATAAACGTCTGGACGGATTTTGCCTGTTCACCGGAAGGAATCAAAAACACGATGGCTTCATAAGGGTGCAAATGGGACAGCAGCGAATCCAGATGAAGTCCTGCAACTTTCTCATCCGCTAAAATGACGACGCGGTCAGCAGCATCCAATAATTCGCGGTATGCGTCCGTAAACAGTTTGAAAACGTCTTGACCGATATGGACCATGTACGGGTGATCGGCTTCAACTCGAAGTGCTTTCATATTTAGAACTCCTTTATGTAATTTAAGTAGTTCTGCAGATTTTCTTTCAGGCGCGGCATTTGGTCGGCGTCAAATTGTTCAAGCAAGGCATTCGCCACTTCCCACGCCACGACATGTTCGGCAACGATGGATGCTGCAGGAACTGCACAGCTGTCCGAGCGTTCGATGCTCGCCTGGAAAGGTTCTTTCGATTCAATGTCCACACTTTGAAGCGGTTTATACAATGTCGGAATCGGTTTCATGACGCCGCGGACGATAATTGGCATACCGGTTGTCATACCGCCTTCAAATCCGCCCAAATTATTCGTTTTGCGCGTATAGCCTGCGCCTTCTGCCCACTGGATCTCATCGTGCACTTCGCTGCCCGGTTTTCTGGCCATTTCAAAACCAAGGCCGAACTCCACACCTTTAAACGCATTGATGCTCATGACAGCAGCCGCTATTTTCGCATCAAGTTTGCGGTCATAATGGACATAGCTGCCAATTCCAGCCGGCATTCCTTCGACGATTACTTCAACGGTTCCGCCGATCGAGTCGCCGTTCTTTTTCGTCTCGTCAATCAAGTCGGTCATTTGCTGCGTTACAGAAGGATCTGCACAATAAACGGCATCATTTTCTACAATTTCACGAATTTCTGCCGCTGATTTTCCAAGGTAGCTTTCCGGATTCACTTTTATGCCACCAATTTCTGTTACATGGGCAATAATTTCCACGCCCAGCTGCGCAAGCAATTGTTTGGCTACCGCCCCAACAGCTACACGTACGGTTGTTTCCCGTGCAGAAGAGCGTTCCAGCACGTTGCGAAGGTCACGGTGGCCATATTTCATCCCGCCGTTCAAATCGGCATGTCCAGGACGGGGACGCGAAAGCTGGCGTTTCACTTCATCTGTATCTTCAATGGGCTCAATGCCCATAATATTCGTCCAGTGTTTCCAGTCATCGTTTTTCACCACTAACGCTACCGGTGAACCGAGCGTTTTGCCGTGGCGCACGCCTGACACAATTTCAACTGTGTCTTTTTCAATCTGCATTCTCCGGCCGCGTCCATGTCCGCCTTGCCGCCTTTTCAATTCTTTGTTGATCATTTCTGCAGTCAACGGCAATTGTGCCGGCAACCCCTCGATAATGGCCGTCAATTGCGGACCGTGTGATTCTCCTGCTGTTAAATAACGCATGACACTTTCTCCCTTCAACGCACTAAAGTATTTATGTATCACTATAACATATAGTATTTCATCAATTCTATCCCAAATTCAGATAAAGTGAAACTTCAATCAATTGGGAATTTTAACCTTCATCGTTCTTTCATTGATTGCCTCCCTGCTTTTTTAACTGTTATTGCGCAATAAAAAAACTGCCCTATAGATTGGGCAGTTGAGCAAGGAAACAAATGATTTCATATGTAAGACAGCTGAAACCGCATCAGAGGAGAAAATTTTGGATCCCCCGCCTCAGCCGAACGCTTTCTTCGTGCTGGAAGCAAGGGAAGAGAGAGCACTTCTTTATTCCTTGAATTTAGGCCGGTAAAAAGCCAAAATAAAAAAAGCAGCTAGGCTGCTTTTTTGTCCGGATTAGTTTACCCAGTTGTTGATTGTTTTTTCGTATGATACCAATTCTTCTTCTTTGAAGAACAAACCGATTTCGCGTTCAGCGCTTTCAGCTGAATCCGAACCGTGGATCATGTTTTTGCCGACAGTAACTGCGAAGTCGCCGCGGATTGTTCCTGGAGCTGCATCTTTAGGGTTTGTAGCGCCCATCATTTGACGTGCAGTCAAAATAACGTTTTCGCCTTCCCAAACCATTGCGAATACAGGGCCTGAAGTAATGAAGTCAACCAATTCACCGAAGAATGGGCGTTCTTTGTGCTCGCCGTAATGCTCTTCAGCCAATTCAGTTGGGATTTGCATCAATTTAGCACCCACCAAGTGGTAACCTTTTTTCTCAAAACGTGCTACGATTTCACCGATTACGTTGCGTTGAACGCCGTCAGGTTTAACCATCAAAAAAGTTTTTTCCATTATGAACACTCCTCTATTAAAAGCTCGGGCTTTTCGCCCACCTTAAAAAATACTATCAGTTTGGTGCTATTTGTCAACCGGCATCTTAAAACTTTCTTTTGCCAATGAAAAACGCAATTTTGCGCATGGTTTTATTGGCGTTGCCTTTTGGCAAATAAGCGAGTTCTTCCAGAGCTTTTTGCAAATAGCGTTCACTGATGGCTTTTGCTTCATCAATGGCCGTACTGTCGCGGATTGTTTTGACAATATGAAGGCGCTCAGGCTCTGTCAGTTCTTTGCCGAGATTATTTTTCAGCAGGCTGTATACTTCGGGATTTTTCCGGGCGCATAAAATCGGCAAGGTAATATTGCCTTGAATAAAATCGCTGCCCGCCGGTTTTCCAAGTTCCTCGTCTGTTGAGGTAAAATCGAGAATATCGTCGATGATTTGGAAAGACATGCCGATAAAATATCCGAATCTGCGGAGATGCGCAGCGGTCTTTTCATCCGTTCCGGATACCAATGCCCCCAGTTCACAGCTGCTGGAAATCAGCAAAGCGGTTTTCCGTTTAATGCGACGCAGATAATCCCGCAAATTCTGATCCAATTTGTATTTGTCCTCAATTTGAATGATTTCTCCCCGGCACACTTCAATCATCGTTTTCGAAAGAATATGGTGCAATTTCGGAGAATCGATTTCAGAAATATATTCCAAGGCACGGGCCAGGATAAAATCGCCCGTATACATGGCCACGCTGTTATTCCACTCTGCCTTCACCGTCGGCTTTCCTCTTCTGACTTCAGAGTCATCGATAACATCATCGTGCACAAGCGACGCCATGTGAATCAACTCCAAAGGCACGGCAACTTGCTTCATCACATCGATGTTGTAATTTCCAAATTTGCCTGCAAGCAAAACAAAAACAGGTCGGATCCGTTTCCCCCCGGCCTGCAATAAATGAAGAGAAGCATCGTTTAAAAGGAGAGATTCGGAATCCACTGCCTGTTCTAATTCTTTTTCAATCATATCCAACTCCGGTTTAAGGTCGGAATAGAGCAATTTCAGCTTCACCTTTTCCACTTAACAACCTTCTCCCGCTATTTTACTTTTTTGATCCCTAAATGCAGCGCTGCTGCGCCGCCAGTATAAGGTTTGTATTTCACTTTTTCAAAACCGACTTGCGCAAACAGCTTCGCCAATTGTTTCATGCCCGGGAAATCCTTTGCCGATTCCTGCAGCCATGAGTATTCTTTATAGCTTTTCGCGAATAACTTGCCAAATACCGGCATGATAAACCGGAAGTAAAAACGGAAAAACGGCTTGAACAATAGGTTATTCGGCTGTGACGTTTCAAGGCACGCAATCATGCCGCCCGGTTTTAGCACACGGTGCATTTCCGAAAGCACTTGTTCGTAATCAGGAACATTGCGCAGACCGAAACCGATTGTGGCAAAATCAAATGAATTGTCCGGAAACGGCAAGGACATGGCGTTTCCTTGGATCATTTGAACTTGCGGCATCTGTTTGGTTTTGTCGATTCCGACATTCAGCATATTCTGGCTGAAATCCAGGCCGACGACTTTGCCGTTTTCTCCCACAGCTTCGGCCAGGGCAATTGTCCAATCCCCAGTGCCGCAGCAAATGTCAATAGCAGCTGCCCCTTTTGGAACCTGCATTTTATCCATCGTGTCTTTGCGCCATTTGTTGTGCTGCTGGAAACTGATTACTGAATTCATCTGGTCGTAATTGTCCGAAATTTTTTCAAAAACTTCATGTACGCGTTGTTCTTTCGTTTTTTGCATGTCAGTCATCCTTCTCGGGTAAGCTGCTCAGCTCTATGCTGGTGCGGGGTTATTTGATGGAGCATAAAGTTCTTTAAGTCATAGTTGAAATTATAGGAATTGATGGTGAGCGAAATCTGGTCATGCAAGATATCCAGTTTCTCCAGAAGCCACCGCTCTGTATGCAGCGGATGCTGAAGAGTTTCATTCAACGCACGGATAATGCGCGTTTCGCTGCCGCCTTGCAGACATTCCAGCTCATCTTTGTAGCGGATGTAGCTGAGCATCAAAGTCGCCAAAGGCGTATAGTTATCAAAACCATAGAAATTATAGAATGTAGCCAATAATTCGGTTTCAATCTGCTGCACGGAGCGATCAAGTTCGGCGGTCGTCCGTTCTAAGCCGTCATGAAACGACGCCTTTTTTTCGCTCACTTTAATGATCGCTGTTGCTAAGCGCTGAATCATTGTTATGTTGTTTAAGTTTGCCAGCATCTGATAATAAATGCCGCTGTAAAAATCGCCTGCCAGTACAGTTAACTGCTGTTTCTTTGTTGCGGAAGCATTTTCTTTGACTTGGTCATGGGCATGAAGCGCAGCATAAACAATCGAAACCGTTTTTGCTGATGCCTCTATTTCACCCGACCAATGTTTTTCGTCAAAATAAGGCAGCAACAAAAAAAACAAACGTGCCCGTTCAACTGATGGACCTTCTGTGAATTTCTCGAGAGTCCGCTGTTTGACAGCTCTTAAGACATCGATTTCCATAGAAGTGATTTTTGAATGTATTAGTTGTTCATTCATCCTGCTTGCTCCATTCATGATTTAGCCATATTACCATAGTATATCATAAGCAAAGGCTTGCCTTCATCCAATAACGCCTATTTTTTCGCTTCGCTTTCTACTATGCCATGGGCTGTTTGAATTTCTGCTTTGCCACGAATTTTCATAGCTGACGTATGTTCCGTAAACTGCGCTATCATCACTTCACCTGTATCCAGCTTCTCCGTATGGTGAAATTTTGTATCGTTGCCGCGAGTTAAACCGATCACGTTGACGCCATCTTCTAATGCGCGAATCACAATGTATTCTGTCTGTGCCATATTCCCACCCGCTTCTTCTAAAAAATAGTTGTATTACTTCATATTGATATACGTAATGATTTCTGAACGTTTAATGTCATCGGTCTCCAAAACGCCCCGAGACACCGCAGTAATCGTTTTAGCACCTGGTTTTTTGATGCCGCGCATGGTCATGCACATATGCTCGGCTTCCACCATAACAAAAACGCCATGGGGATTTAATGTCTCCATCAACGAATCGGCAAGCGTCGATGTGATCCGCTCCTGCAGTTGCGGGCGCTTTGCCACCGTTTCGACTGCACGGGCCAATTTGCTCAATCCGGTTACTACCCCATCCCGTGGAATGTAAGCAATATGGGCTTTACCGAAAAACGGCACTAAGTGATGCTCACAAGTCGAGTAAAAAGGTATATCCTTGACCAGCACCATTTCCTCATGCCCTTCATGGAAAACCGTGCTGAAGTAATCCTTCGGGTCTTCTTTTAAACCAGAAAAGATTTCGGCGTACATCTTAGCGACGCGTTTCGGCGTATCCAGCAATCCTTCTCTGCCCGGATCTTCTCCAACCGCTTCCAG
Source organism: Planococcus liqunii (assembly GCF_030413595.1). Taxonomy (NCBI): domain Bacteria; kingdom Bacillati; phylum Bacillota; class Bacilli; order Caryophanales; family Caryophanaceae; genus Planococcus; species Planococcus liqunii. Next base: position 2,356,634 of record NZ_CP129238.1, read on the forward strand.
AATCATGGCAACCGCTCTTTCAATCTTGTCTAAATCCACTTTTTTAGAATCTATATCTATCACATTGTTTCCTCCTGTTAAAGACGAATCTTCAGTTATCCTGTTTCAGCCATCTGGACTTCACTTCCCGGCAATGGCAAATAGCAGGTTGCTTCTTGAGCGAAGGCGAAGAACATGATGAGCAAAGGCAGGTGTTTTCGGCTGCCGCAGCCGATTAGGTTTTCTGCGTTTTTCTCACCTGAATCGTAGCATATAAACAGACCCAACCGCAAAATTGTAGGCTTAAAAAAAGAATGGCTTTTACGTGAAAAGTCACGAAAAAGCCATTCTATGTACTGCACTGAAGATTATTTCACTGCGTCTTTAAGCGCTTTACCTGGCTTAAATGCAGGAACTTTGCTAGCAGCGATTTCGATTTCAGCACCCGTTTGCGGGTTACGGCCTTTGCGTGCTGCGCGTTCGCGTACTTCAAAGTTACCAAATCCTATTAATTGCACTTTGTCACCTTGAGTTAGAGCGTTTTGAATCGCCTCAAATGCAGCGTCAACTGCTTTCGCAGCATCTTTACGAGAAAGTTCAGCTGCTTCAGCAACAGAGTTCACTAATTCTGTCTTGTTCATGCTATTCACCTCCTCTCAAAGGGGATGCATTCCTTCAATCCTGTAAAAAGAGTATCATATCGAAAATGGCATAGCAACCACTAATAGCGCGGTTCTGCAATAAAACATGCAAATAATGGTGATATTTCCCTAAATACTTACATTTTACTGCAAAATCGCTTTAAACCGCGCCATTACTCACTCTTAAAGACAGGTTCATTATTTTCGTCTACGGTGTAAGGAAGTGAATAAGCTGGAACAATCGGGCTGGTTTCATACAGCAAAAAACGGATATCTTGTCCAGGTTCCAAGGTGCCTTCATAGTTTTGAAGAGCTTCATACAGGTCCATCGAGTAGTCAACGAACACTTCGCCTTTGCCGTTTACCACAAAGGGCAAATTCTTGCCGCTATACGGACTGGTTACCGTCTGCTCTTCCTGAAAGCCCATTGCTTTGTAATTAAGTTTGTAGACATTATCATCGATGATCTCAGCAATCGGCGCTTTTCCGCCATTGGCACTTTTCCGGATGTTAATCGTGCGGATTGCTTCAGTAAGGCGCAAATCCACCAATTTCACAGTCGGATTTTCTTCAACGTCCATTAAGACATACTGGAAAATGCCGCCTGACTCATAGGCATTTGGCGGGATTTCCGATAAATAGGCCGGAGAAATTTTAGAAAAATCAATTGGGTATTTGATGTATTGATCGACGTCCATATCCCGGGTCTTGATTGGCAGCAATCCGCTGCTCGCTCCCCGGAACTGGTTCACTGCATTTTGCACAGAAATGATCTGATCTTCATAAGGGATCTGATTTTCCGCGCGTTCACTTTCCGGGAACATGCATCCGCTCAACAACAATACGCTGATTAACAGCGTAATCGCTAATAATCCTTTTTTCATTTTTATCACCTCAAGCGCCGCCTGTCGGCCCGCTAAGTATTATGAAAACCATGATAAAGAATCCAAGTATCAAAAGAATATAAGCCGTTAATGCAAAAAGGAATTTCAATATGCCGTTGTTTAATTTATATCTGCTTAAATAAATCAGTCCCATAGAAACCATTAAAAAAGCAATACCCGCAAAGGAGACCCACATCTTGTCCAAAGAACTCATAATTGACCGCCTTTCGTTCTGTTTCACCCCGTATTATAGCATAAAGAAAGAAGAGGCCGCGGAGCTGAACCTCTTCTTTTGTGACAATTATAGTAAGTTAATTAAATCTTCCATTTCGTTTTTCTTCATGCGCCCCATCAGCCTTTCGACTGCTTCGTCTGTCGAGATATCCTCAAAGAGGACCGCGTACAGCGCAGCAGTGATCGGCATCGGCACATCGTGTTTTTTGGACAATTGATAGGCCGCTTTTGTGGTGCGGATCCCTTCAACTACCATGCCCATTTCTTCGAGCACTTCGTCAATCGACTTCCCTTTTCCAAGCATATTGCCGGCGCGCCAGTTGCGTGAATGGACACTTGTACACGTGACGATCAAGTCTCCGACGCCTGAGAGCCCGGAGAACGTTAGAGGCGTCGCACCCATCTTGACGCCTAAGCGGGCGATTTCAGCAAGCCCACGCGTCATCAGAGCCGCTTTGGCGTTATCTCCGTAACCCAAACCGTCTGTGATGCCAACGGCCAAGGCGATAATATTTTTCAAAGCACCGCCGATTTCCACTCCGATAACATCAGTATTGGTATAGACGCGGAAATAATTATTCATGAACAGATCCTGGATGCGCTCCGCTGCTTTCGTATTTTCACAAGCAGCCGTAACGGTCGTCGGATGTTCAAGAACCACTTCTTCGGCATGGCTTGGTCCGGAAAGGACCACCACATCTTCGATCCATTGTTCCGGAATTTCTTCCCGGATCATTTCGCTGATGCGCTTCAAGGAATCCGGTTCAATTCCTTTGGAAACATGCACAAACAAGGCTTTTTTGTTCAGGTGCTCTTTTATATTGGCACAAACTTCGCGAATCGCTTTTGTCGGCACTGCCAGCACATAAACATCCGAATGGCCAACGGTTTGCCGCAAATCAGCCGTCGCCTTTAAGTTATCAGGCAGCTGAATATTTTTTAAATAACGGTTGTTTGTATGGTTGTTAATTTCTTCAGCCTGCTCTGCCCGGTGGGTCCAGAGCAGAAGGTCATGGCCATTTTGTGCAAGCACATAGCTTAAAGCGGTTCCCCAGCTGCCTGCTCCAAAAACTGATACTTTTTCCATTTTGTTACCACCTTTCACCTTTTATGTCCGAGCGCGCGTAATCAGCCGAAGCGGTGTTCCTTCAAAATCAAAGCTTTCGCGGATTCGATTTTGCAGGAATCGCTCATAACTGAAGTGCATAAGCTCCGGTTCATTGACGAACACCACAAAAGTAGGAGGCTGGATGGCCACTTGCGTTGCGTAGTATACACGCAGTCGGCGGCCTTTATCTGTTGGTGCCGGGTTCATCGCTACAGCATCTTCAAGTACTTCATTTAAAATACTTGATTGAATGCGTCTTGAGTGGTTGTCGTTTACACGGTTTACGATATCAAGAATGTTATGGACACGCTTGCCGCTTACAGCCGATACAAACATGATTGGCGCATAGTCAAGGAACAAGAAATGTTCCCGTATTTTACGGGTCATGACGTTCATGGTTTTCTCGTCTTTTTCGACGGCATCCCATTTGTTCACGACTATGATGACCGCTTTGCCGGCTTCATGTGCGTAGCCCGCAATTTTTTTGTCTTGTTCCTGGATGCCTTCTTCTGCATTCAGGACAACTAAAACAACGTCGGAGCGTTCAATGGCACGTAGGGCACGCAGTACACTGTACTTTTCTGTAGTTTCATACACTTTCCCTTTTTTGCGCATGCCGGCTGTATCGATGATGACATATGGCTGCCCGTCGTACTCATATTGAGTATCAATGGCGTCGCGTGTCGTTCCGGCAACATCGCTGACGATCACGCGCTCTTCGCCTAAAAAGGCATTGACAAGCGATGATTTCCCGACGTTCGGACGGCCGATCAAAGAGAATTTAATGACGTCATCCGGATACTCATCCTCATCATCCTGCGGGAAGTTTTTCGCTACTTCATCCAGCAAATCCCCTAATCCAAGTCCATGTGAACCTGAAATTGGGAAAGGTTCGCCCATTCCCAGAGTATAAAAATCATAAATAAGATGGCGCATGTCCGGGTTGTCGACTTTGTTGACGGCTAAAATAACCGGTTTTTTTGTCCGGTATAATATTTTGGCCACTTGCTCGTCTTGCGCCGTAACTCCGTCACGTCCGTTGACCAGAAAGATGATCACGTCTGCTTCGTCCATGGCAATTTCCGCCTGCTGGCGAATTTGTTCCAAAAACGGCTCGTCTCTTAAATCGATGCCGCCTGTGTCGATGATATTGAATTCATGTGTTAGCCAATCTGCCGAACTATAGATGCGGTCCCGTGTTACTCCTGGAATATCTTCCACGATGGATACACGTTCCCCGACCACGCGATTAAAGATCGTGGACTTCCCAACGTTCGGCCGGCCAACGATTGCTACTACCGGTTTTGACATAATAATTTCATCCTTCCACTTCTAATATCCCTATTATACACGAAAAAGGTGATGGCATCTTGTAAATGTCCATCACCTTAAAAGGTGTAATATTCAGTTTTTCTTCCGGTTGGCATATATCGATGGCTCATAGCCCCGCATCGCCAAATAATGGTGAAGCTCCCCCGTGATGATCACCGGGCAATTTTCCAATTCCGCAATGGATTTCGCTCCCAGTGCAGTCATCATCATTTGTAGATCTTCGGTCAGCGACTCGATTTCAGAAACCAGCCGGCTTTCGCCATGCTCAACGGCCATTTTTAAAAATGAACCCGCCAGCCCTGCTGCATTGGCCCCCAGCATGAAAGCTTTGATCATATCCTGGGCACCTCGGATGCCGCCGGATGCCAATACGGTTTTTGGGAAAGCCTTTTTTGCTTCGATAATGGCCGCTGCTGTCGGAACTCCCCATTCTTGGAAATAAGAGAGTTTGCGCGCCCGCCGCTCATTTTCGATTGCCGCAAAATTGGTTCCGCCGTAGCCGCTGACATCAATCGCTGCAATTTGGGTCCCAGCCAGCTTTTCGGCCGCTTCCCTGGAAATGCCGAATCCCGTTTCTTTGACGATGACCGGAACAGAAAGGTTTTCAGCTATTTCGGCAATGCGTTCCATAGCCCCTTTAAAATCACGGTCACCTTCCGGCATTGTCAACTCCTGGATTACATTCAAATGAATCTGAAGCGCATTAGCTCCAATCATCTCCACGGCATCTTTTGCTTGCTGAACAGTTGCTTCGCTGCCTAGATTGCCCATGAGGAATCCATGAGGATTTTCTTTCCGGACAATTTCGTAGGAAGCCCGTTCATTTGCGTCTTTAATCGCTGCCATCTGAGAACCGACAGCCATGGCGATGCCTGTCTCTTTCGCAGCCCGCGCGAGCATTCCGTTCAATTTTTCGGTCTGGCTGCCACCGCCGCCTGTCATGGCATTAATAAAAACAGGTGATTCTAATTTCAAATCACCTGTCTCAGTATGAATGCTGATATCCTCTACTCCAAGGTTTGGCAATGCCTGGTGAATAATGCGTACATCATCAAACAAAGCTCCAGCACTTTGGCCTGTAGATAGTGCATATTGAATATGGTCCATCTTCCGTTCAGCTCTCGACATTTATTCGGACTTAAATCCTTTTAATTTGTCGCCGATTACATCACTGATAGAAAAGCCACTGGATTCTTCCGGCATTTCATAATTGGAATAATCTTGTTCTTTCTCTTTTTCCTGAAGTTCTTTAATGCTGAGTGACAGGCGTTTATCAGCTTTATTCACTTCCAGTACTTTTACTTGGACTTCTTGCCCTTCAGAAAGCACTTCATTTGGAGTTGCAATATGCTTGTGGGCAATCTGCGAAATGTGCACCAGTCCTTCTACCCCCGGAAGCACTTCAACGAATGCGCCGTAGCTGACAATCCGTTTCACTTTTCCATCATGAACCGATCCTTTTGGCGCTTTTTCTTCAATGGCATCCCAAGGCCCTGGAAGCGTGTCTTTGATCGACAAGGAAATACGTTCAGAATCCCGGTCTACTGAAAGAACCTTGACGGTTACTTCCTGCCCTTCTGTTACAACATCCGAAACTTTCTCGACATGTTCATGCGATAACTGGGAAATATGGACAAGCCCGTCCACTCCGCCAATATCCACAAACGCACCGAAAGATGCAATACGCTGCACTTTGCCTTTCAACACATCGCCTGCATGAATGGTGTCCATCACTTCTTCTTTTTGTGATTCTTTTTCCAATTCCACGACGGCGCGGTGGGAAAGAATTAAGCGGTTGTTCTCTTTTTCCATCTCCACGATTTTAAATGTCATAACTTTGCCTTTGTAATCTTCAAAGGATTCCACGAAATAATCTTCCACAAGTGAAGCAGGTACAAATCCGCGAACCCCAAGATCCACCACAAGTCCGCCTTTTACAACATCCTTCACTTCAGATTCAATGATTTCGCCAGACTCAAACTTTTTCTCCAACTCGTCCCATGCCTGTTCGGCATCGACTTTGCGTTTCGACAAAACAAAGTTTTCGTCTTCTACTTTGGTAATGACTAAATCTAGTTCATCACCGACCTGAACTGAATCTGATGCTTTCTCGATGTGTAGGCTCGACAACTCGCTGATCGGAATTACCCCATCAAAAGGCGCTCCTTCAATTGTTACAGTTACAGCTTTTTCTTCTATGTTCGTAACAATACCTTTTACGCGATCTCCTGTTTGGAAGTCGCGGTTTTCCATCTCGTTCATTTCCTCAGACATAAGTAGCCCTCCTTCACAAACTATCCACTTTCTATTTTATTCGAATTCTCTAATAAAAACAAAAAATATCACTTATTTTTGCTATATTCATCCAGAATTTCTTGAATGCTGCTCATAATGACTTCGGTCACTTCTTCGGCAGATGCTCTTCGTTCCCGGTAAGGGTCCATTAAAATCGGTTTGCCATAGACAACCCGCACTTTTCTAAACATCTTATAAGGCCCGATGATCGCGCAAGGCACAACATCCGCATTGCCCCGAAGCGCGAAAAATCCGGCTCCGCTCAACCCTTTTTTCAAGACGCCGTCTGTCGATCTTGTACCTTCCGGAAACAAGCCGACCACTTCTCCGCTTTTCAGCACTTTTAATGCCGTTCTTAAAGCTTCGCGGTCACTCATTCCCCGTTTAACAGGAAAGGCATTTACTTTCGGCAAAATTGGTCCAAGGACCGGAAGTTTAAACAGTTCTTCCTTTGCCATGAAATGGACCGTTCTCGGCGCAGTCATTCCGACGACAGGAGGATCCAGTGCATTAATATGGTTGGAACAAAGAAGAACTCCGCCTTCTTTTGGAAAATGCTCAGTGCCAAGCACTTCAAAACGATAAAGAGGATGCAACGCTGTTTTTACCAATGTTTTTCCAACTGCATATAAATTCACGTTAGCTCAACCTTTCTCCTGCAAGTCTTAAAATCTCCGCTGCCGCTTCCCGGATGGTCAATGAAGTCGTATCAAGGTAAATCGCATCATCCGCTTGGCGGAGAGGAGAAACTTCCCGTTCACTGTCCATTTGATCACGTTTTGCGATTTCCCCTTGGAGTTCTTCAAGAGGCGTATGGATATTGCGTTTTTTATTTTCTTCGAAGCGGCGGCGCGCCCGTTCTTCGACGCTGGCAGACATGAACACTTTCAATTCCGCTTTCGGCAGTACATCCGTGCCGATATCGCGGCCATCCATCACAACCCCGCGCCCTTCAGCGAGCTGCTGCTGCAGTTTCACCATTTGCAGGCGAACGGATTCGTGCGCAGCCATTTCAGAAACTGATCCTGTTACTTCCTGTGAACGGATCGCTTCTGTCACATTCTGTTGATCCAGGAAGACCAGCTGGCCATTTTCGGACGGCTGTAAATCGATGGCTGTCTTTGCCAGTAATTCTCCTGCCGCTTCATTGTCCGAAAGATCGATGCCTTCGTTTAACGCCTTTAAAGTAATGGCGCGGTACATCGCACCCGTATCGATATAAATATACCCCAATTGTTCTGCAACAATTTTCGCTATTGTACTTTTTCCGGCAGCCGCAGGGCCGTCCAGAGCGATTTGAATTGATTTCGTCAAAAAAGTCACCTCATCATATGTATTCATCATATTTTATCACAGAAAAGCGTAAGCGCCTATCAAGCTCTGACGGGCGTAAGACGATTTGGCGAATCGGCGTTTTTTCAGCCGCACAGCCGAAGCGGCTTACGACCCAAGGAGCTAGGCGCTGAAGCTGGACACTAGAAAAGCAGAGACGGACATGTAGATTCGACAGGCATAAGACAAACCGGCGGAGTGGCGTTCTTTGCCACACAGCCGGGATGGCTTATGACCCCGTAAATCTGGCCATTGCAGCTGGACAACTTAAAAATTACAGTCAAGGCTATTAAGCCCCATACCCTTTACCCAAAATTTAAACAAAAAAAAGCCTTGGGCTGCAAGACTTTTTAAAGGCAGAATTTAATATACATTATGGGTGCAAGGAGGAATTATTATGGTAATGGGTCAGTGAGAGTTGATGGGCTTGTTTCACTTTTCTTAAGGCAAACCACCACAAAAACAGCATAAACGGAATGACGCCATACGACAAATTCGTATTAATGTACAATATCGAATTGTAGATCAAGTGCAGCGACATAGAGCTGACAAACGCAAAAGCCAGCCAAATCGGTCCGTTCGTCCCTTTTGTAAATTTGGCTCTGCCTAAATAGTAGCCCATTACCACTCCGAACAGCGCATGGCTTGAAACCGGCAGAAATGCCCGGATAAACGCAGTTTCCAGCCCAAACTCCATTAAGTACAGCACATTTTCAACAGTGGCGAATCCGAGAGACACACTGGCGCCATATAAAATGCCATCATACGGGTCTTCGAAATCGACATGCCGGTAGACAGCGATAATCAGGACTAGCCATTTGAAAAATTCTTCTAAAACACTTGGAAATAACACTTTTTGGTTGAAGACCTGCTCAAAGACACCTTCAAACTCAAAAACATATTGAATAAACATAATCGGGAAAGTCAATACCGCGCCGTATATAAAAGATTGAAACAACAGCTTGGAAGGCTCAGCAGCAAATTGATCACGCAAATAAAAATAACTGAACAACGCCAGACTTGGAGCAATTGCAACTGTCAGTAGAATTATCATATGCCTGCTCCTTTGCTTAAGTCCTATTCCATCATCAACAAACAGGATGATCGCCGGCTCTCCAAATGGAAAATCAGCTGATCGTAAATTTCCGATGGAATTATGCGGCAATCAGCAAGGACAAATCCACCTAACCAATTGACGTTTCTCTTAATTATAGCACGGAACAATGGTAAATATTATCCATTTTTTAATTTAATTCGAGCGAATTTATTTATTGAATGTATTAATGTCCACTTCTTTTGCCAACGATAAAACAACAGCCAACTTGATGCGCGCTTTTTTGCTGTCATAATCGCTTCCAAGCAGGACGCCTTTCAACATCAAATCGTGGGCACTTCCCGGATAGCTATAGCTTGGATAGGATTTGCCTTCTTCTGCACTGGTGGTCAGGACGACCGTTATCCCTTTTTGGACAGCCCGCTCAATCGCTTCCACCATATGAGGCGAAACCTGTCCGCGGCCCGCGGCTTCCAAAATAATTCCCGCCGTTTCACCTTCGGCCAGCAGATCAATCATATGCCCATCCTGGCCGGAATAACACTTGATAATTTCCACTCTTGGCAGCCGGGCCCCTACTTGATGGACTTCATGGGAAATCGGTTTTTGGTAGACACTGACTACGTCATTATCAATAATCCCAAGATAGCCGTGGCCGAACGAGTCAAACCCCTGGAGATTGCTGGTATGTACTTTTTTAACGTATTTCGCTGTGTAAATCCGCTCATTAAAGACGACCACCGTGCCAACGCCTTTTAAATTCTCATCGACCGATACATAAATGGAGTTCCGCAGATTCGAGTAGACGTCTGTTCCAACTTCATCGGGTGATCTTTGCGATCCCGTCACCACAATTGTTCGGTCATCGCTGATTGTTAAATCCAGAAAATAAGCCGTCTCTTCCAAAGTATCCGTGCCATGGGTGACAACAATCCCATCCACCGTTTCATCAGCCAGTTCGGTTTGGATCGCTTCCCTAAGCTGGAGCATTTTATCGAAGCCGATATGCATGCTCGGCAATTGAAAAACATCAATCACCTTTACTTCTATTTCTTCCGGCAATTGGCACAATGCAGCCAGTTCCCGGCCTGAAATTGCGCCGGATTTCAACAACCCCTTGGATACTTCTTTGCTTGCAATAGTTCCTCCTGTGGTAATCAAAGACACTTTTTTATTCATAAACCAACACCCTTTCTCCACCCTATTTTACACCATCGCCTCTAGGAACCAATATATTTTTCCTTTTAAAAACAAGAAAAAGCGCACTTAGCGTACGCTTTCCTTGTCTGCAATTGCATCTGCTATTTGCTCACCGTGAAAACGACCGTTTTCAATGAAAATGGAGTTAGCATTGTTGCCGGCAGCGATCACTCCTGCAATATACAGATTCTCTGTCTCCGTTTCCATTGTTTCTTCATCAAAGATGGGGCAGCCCGTTTCGTCGTCGATGGCAATACCGATATTTCTCAAGAATTTATGATCCGGGTGATAGCCGATCATCGCAAAGACAAAATCATTCGGAATCGTTTCTTTCGTATCGTTGACGGTCAGCTCGACTTCCCGCTCGCCAATCTTGTCCACCATCGAATCGAATAGCATCGTGATTTCGCCATTACGGACTAAGCTGTCAAATTCGGGCAAAATCCAAGGCTTGATGCTTTTGGAATAACTTGTGCCATGATAGGACACGGTGACGCGGCTTCCGGCTTTATGCAATTCAAGTGCAGCATCCACTGCCGAGTTCTTGCCGCCGATCACTAAAACGTCCTGGTCAAAATAAGGATGGCCTTCCTTAAAATAGTGCATCACTTTCGGCAAATCTGCGCCTTCCACGTCAAGCTTGTTCGGATTGTCGTAATAACCGGTGGCCGCTATGACATATTTTGCGCGATAGGTGTTTTTAGTTGTGCGGATGGTGAAGTCCTGCTCTTTTTCTACTGCCAAAACAGTTTCAAACGGCCGGACCTCCAGCCCGCTTCGCTTCACCACTTCCCGGTAATACACCAAAGCCTGGTTGCGCTTTGCTTTCCGGTCTTCCGTTATAAACGGAATATCCCCGATCGACAGTTTTTCACTGGAGCTGAAAAACGTCTGATGGGTCGGATAATTGTATATCGCATTGACGATATTTCCTTTTTCGATAACAATCGGCCGAATGCCCACTTTTTGAAGGGCTATCGCTGCGGCTAGTCCACATGGCCCTCCGCCGATAATCAGTGCATCTACATTTTCCATTCTAAAACCTCTCCCACAATCAGAATCTCTCTTTAGCATAGAAGATTCTTTTTAGTGCTGACAATCAAAAACACTTGGGTATTTGAAAAGGAGCCCAGCTGCTATTAAGAATCTGACGATTTCGGCCGGATAGTGTAGATATGGTATTGCGCCTCTGCATCTAAACGGAGAGGCAGCTTGGTGGTCCCGTATCCGTTGCTGACGAGCTCGATTTTGCCGTTTGTTTCCCGAAAATGCCCTTTTTCTGTGATCCCAAAACGCCCGAGCCGTATCTGGCCGCCATGAGTATGGCCGGCAAGCAAAAAATCAGCCGGATAATTTTCTCTGACATATTTGAATATGGAAGGAGTATGCGATACAAATAGGACGGTGTCTTCCGGTTTAACCCCTGAAAAAGTTTTTGAAACTGCATCTTTTTCATAAATAAAGTAATCCAGGCCCGCCAGTTTCAAATGCGGATTGCCAAACAACGTCACCCATTCATTTTCCAAAACAGTCACTTTATATTTTTTAAAAAGTTGGCGCAGCGCTTCTTCCCCTACATGCCGGTCATGGTTGCCCCAGACAAAGTACAATGCGCCCAGTTCGCTGAGCACTTGTAAATTACGTTCAATGCGGCTTAGCGGCACGCCTTTCTCTGCCAGGTCGCCGCCAATGATGACCATGTCGACGGGATGAGCTGCCAAGTTCCCATATAATGTTCTTCTGTGAATATCCGAGATGAACATTAATCGGAACGGCTTGAACGGGTGTTTGGCTGGCAATTCCACTGTCTCGCTTTTTAAATTTTGCTGATAAGCATTGCGGAACATAAAAAGAAGCAACGCCAGCGCTGCCAGCATGCTTTTATAAATCCATTTCATCTGAAAAATCCTTTCAATTTAAATAAAGAGGCAAAGCAGAGCGCTGCTTGTGCCTCTTTATGTTTGTTTAGTCAATCAGTCTTCAGAGATATCCAATACGCGGAACCCTGATTTTTCAAGTTCTTTCACAAAACGTTCCACGTTGTCCTTTTTCTTGATTTTAAGGACGATTCGTCGTACCACTTTATCCGTTTCATCAAAAGTAACCAATGAAATTACTGCTTCCTTGAACTTTTCAATTATATCACCTAATCGGCCGATGCGGCCTTCCGACTCTACGGAAGTAAACGTAATGCGCACACCTTCTTTTTCCATTCCAAATGCACTTTGCAGCTGGTTCATCACGTCAAAACGCGTGACAATGCCGAGCAAATCGCCATTTTCGACAACAGCGATAATTGGAAAATCGTTCAATTCCACAATTGCTTTCTCAAAAACGTCATCGAGATGCAAATAGACGCCCTGGTTAACCATTACGTCGCCGACTTTAGTCGTACTGACAAACTCTTCTTTGCTTTTGCCGGAAAGGAAAAACGCACGATATACGTGATACCATGTGAAAATACCTTTGTATGTGGTGCCTTCCAACACCGGAAGCGCATCTATTGTGTGCTGTTCAAGCAAATCCAGTCCAATTTGGACCGAATCATCCATTTTAACCGTATGGCATTTTTCTCTTTTGACCATTACACTTTTTACAAACATCCAGTTCACCTCTGCCTTTTCTATGCGTTATCAATAATTACTTCGCCGTCACAATTATGTTTCCCTCTTTTATGGCAAAATTAACGTCCGGCCGACGGTTAATTCATTTGAGGATAATCCGTTCGCCTGCTTGATCTTCGCAACGCCTGCATTGGCTCCGGCAGCACCGTATGTATTTACGGCAATTCGGTAAAGTGTCTCGCCTGGCTGCACCACATGGGTTTTACCAGAAGCATTTTTCTTTTCCTCGGCTTCTTTTTCAGCTTTGGCTTTTGCTTCAGCCTCCGCTTTCGCCTTTTCTTCTGCTTCAGCTCTTGCTTTCGCCTCGGCTTCCGCTTGGGCTTTCGCTTTTGCTTCAGCTTTCGCTTTTGCCTCGCTTTGGGCTTTAGCCTCTGCTTCCGCTTGAGCTTTGGCTTTTGCCTCGGCTTCAGCTTTTGCTTTCGTTTCTGCTTCAGCTTTCGCGTCGGCGTCAGCTTTTGCTTTTGCTTTTGCAGCAGCTTCTTTTTCAGCTTTTTCTTTTTCAGCAGCAGCTTTTTCTGCTGCTTCTTTTGCTTGTTTTTCTTCTTTCTTCTTGTCTTCTTCTGCATCAGCAAGAACACCTGCGTTATCAGACGGTGAAGGGTTTGTATCCAAGGTGACTTGATCGTTCACGGCGCTGGTTGTCAATGTGTCATCTGGCTCATACACAACGGCCAAGTATATAAGAAGTGCTACAGGGAGTAAAATAAACATGAAAAATAGGGAAGGCAGCAGTACATTCTTTCGTTTTTTCGGCTTCTTTTTGACCGTATTCGCTTTGCGGTAAGCCTTTCTAGAAGCTGCTGTACTGCTTTGAATTGCAATTTCCTGGCGTCCTTTTTCAATTGCTTCACGATAATTTTGTTTTCCCATAGTCGACTACCCCTATCTGCTCTAATAATTCCATTATGCCGAAAAATTCCCTTTTTGTAAATGTCATTTTCCGAAAATTGTCATTAAGGCAATAGTGCATTTAGACGATTTTGCCAGCTCTCAAGTACTACTTTCTGCGGTTTCTCCAGGCGCTTGCCAAAAACACTATAATCAATGCCGTCATTCACGCAGCAATTCTCGGGCTTTCCTTTCAAGTGCTGGTCAAAGCACTCGATGATATACTCCCGGATGCAGCTTTGGAGATTGACCAATTTCTTCATTTTATCCACTTGCTTGATTTTTTCCCTTTGAAGAAATTCCATTTGGCGCAAGGTTTCGGATTCGCTCAACCGGCTCAGCCAATAAGCAATGACGCGCAATGCAGTTTCTCTCACGATGCCGTCAGCCACCAATTGGTCTGCGCCGGCTGGATGGGAAGCGACTTGCTGGATTTCATGCCGCGTCGGCAATTCGTCCATAACAAGGCTTTGCAGCAAGCCTTCATCGCCTTCTGCATAAAGCAAAGTGGCAAGCGCCGCTTCGCCGTCACGCCCCGCTCTTCCTACTTCCTGGACATACCCTTCAACAGAAGTGGGCAATTGAAAATGCACGACGTGCCGGATGTTTGAAATATGGACGCCCATGCCGAATGCATTGGTCGAGCAAACCCAGTCCAATTCACCGTTCTGGAATTGCTGCTGCACAAACACGCGGTCTTGGTGTTCCATTCCGCCATGATAGTACGAAGCGGAAATTCCCTGGTCCATCAAAATAGCGGCAAGTTCCTGCGACTTTCTACGCGTTCCGGCATAAATGATTCCCGGGCCTGCACTTTTGCGGACAAAAGACGTGAGCCATTCCAACTTCTGCCGAGAATCCTCGAATTTCTTTATATCATAGACAATATTTTTCCGGTCCATCGAATGCTTATATATAAAAGGCTCATCAAGTTTTAAATATGCTTTGATTTCCTGGGTAACTTTTTCTGTTGCTGTAGCGGTCAGTGCCAGCACTTGCGGAAACTTCAAGATCGGAAGGATTTCCGCAATGCGGAGATAATCCGGCCGAAAATCAAATCCCCATTGCGAAATGCAATGGGCTTCATCTGCAACAAGCAAAGAAACGCAGATTTTTTCCAATTGTTTTTTGACAAAAGGCTGGACCAGCATCTCCGGCGAGATGAAAATAAAACGGTAACTGCCAAGTGTCTGCCAAATTTTCTCTCTTTCCTGTGGTTTCAAAAAGGAGTTGATGGCCACTACAGACTTCTCCCCCATTTTTTTCAACTGGGCAACTTGGTCTTGCATCAGCGACAGCAATGGCGAGACGACCAGTACCGTGCCTGGCAGAATATGTGCAGGCAGCTGATAGCACATCGACTTCCCCATGCCGGTCGGCAAAAGCGCAACCACGTCTTTGCCTTTTATGACCTGTTCAATCACTTCCCGCTGTCCGGGCCGGAATGAAGAAAAGCCGTAGGCGGAAAAAAGCACTTCTTCTAATTTCATGGCTGGTCCTCCCTTAACGCAAGCGCCAGACGGATTTGGAAATATGTCGCGTCCGGAAGCTCCTCTTTTATATCTCTTAAGCGCTTCGTGTTTCTTTTTTTGCTGACGTTCACAATTTGTTCATACATGGCTGACGTCATGAAAGGCGTAAAATTGAAAAAGGGGTCATTCATCGCAAGCTCCACGAAATGGTCTTCGATGGTACTGGTTTTCAATTGGCGGATTGCAGCAATTTCAGCCAAGGAAAGGCCCCTTTCGAACAACTTCTCTGTCCGCTGGGTCGACTCGGTCAAAACCGACCGCTGAATGACTTGGTCAAGCAATGGGGAAAGCATCGAAAATCCGTTCCCCTCCAGCACATCAAGCCAAGCATGCAAAGCTTCTACTGACGCTAATTGAACGTCCAGGACATGCAAATCATGCGTTAAAGCAATCTGCTCCCACGTCATCCCGCTCCACCCAAGGCCCGTTAAACGCTGCATCAGAACCATTTTTGAGCGTTCTTCGACATCCGCAGACTCCAGGCTTTCCATCATTTCCGCTTTAAAGCGGGCGACAGAAGCCGGGTCCCGAAAGTTGATCTTTTTCAAATAATGTTTGACCCACGACTGCAGGTCTTCTGCGTTATGTACCGGATCGAATCGGTTAGTCTGCTGGCTTGTATAAGATAGAGTCTGGACGATTAAAGACAAACGGTTCAAAAAGACAGCTTCGTTGCCTCTGTATTTCCAGCCATTGAGCGTTGTTTCCGGCATCGCCTGAGCCAAAGCTTTATCCGTCAAATCGATCACCTGATCATTGTCTCTTAGCAGCTGACGGGCAAATAAGTTCCGGATCACTTCATCGTAAAGATGCTTTTCCAGATTTGGCATAACTGCGAAATACGGGTGGAGCCGGTAATAACCGACATCCTGGATGGTTTGGCCTGATTTCTTTCCTTTGATCAAATGGAAAGGAGAAGAGATGGTGCGTTCCAAATTTATGGCTTTCATGATGGTAATAACAAGCTCCTCGAATAACAAGAGCGGCCCCCCTAGCGTTTTTTGGTTGAAAAACATGGCAAACACCTTTAGAATGAATTACGGTAGTATAACTGAACTTGTTCGGAGATAAAGGAGAGGAAAATAATTATGGCTAAGTATACCATTGTCGATAAGGATACTTGTATCGCTTGTGGCGCCTGCGGAGCAGCAGCTCCAGACGTTTACGATTATGACGACGAAGGAATTGCGTTTGTTATTCTAGATAATAACATGGGAACAGAGCAAGTTCCAGATGAACTAGAGGAAGATATGGAAGATGCGTTCGAAGGTTGCCCAACCGATTCGATCAAAGTAGCAGACGCTCCATTCGACGGAGACCCTCTTAAATATGAAGATTGATTTGAAACTTTAAAACAGGCGTTCACGAAAGCAAAGATGCTTTCGTGAACGCCTGTTTTGCATGTCAGCCTGTTTTTGCGGCTAAAAAAACTGAGCAGGAATTCAATCTTCCCGCTCAGCCTGCTATGTCTTTATTGGTAATAAAGGCGCTGCTTGTCAATCCACTTTTGCATACTGCTGAACATCAGCAGGACAATAGCTGTCAAAATCAGCCCTTTAATCAAGTTGAATGGTAAGATCCCCAGAACGATTGTGCCGAATAGCGCATTGCCTGTTTCTGCAGGCATGTTCAAGAAATACGTATACATTGGCAAGAACACCAAGTAATTCAATACGCTCATGCCGATTGCCATAGACAATGTCCCGGCAGCCAATCCGAAAGCCATGCCTTTTTTTGTCGCCATTTTGCGGTAAATCACGTAGACCGGCATAATAAACAAAATGCTCGTTACAAAATTGGCCAAATGGCCGACCGGAACGCCTGTAGGGCTTCCAGCAAAAAGCCAATCCAATGCATTTTTGAAAAATGCTACAAGTATCCCTGCAACTGGCCCCATCGTAATAGCGGCAATCAAAGCCGGCACATCACTAAAATCGACTTTCAAAAAAGCGGGTAGCGCTGGCAAAGGGAAATTGAAAAGCATCAAGATAAATGAGATGCTGCTCAACATTCCAATGACGATCATCGACTGCAATTTTTTGTTCTTCATATTCCTCTCTCCTTGTAGTGATTCACCAGAAGAAAGGTTTGGACAATGTGGCCATCTACGCAATAAAACCCTTAAGTACATTCACTTAAGGGAGAAAAGGCACATTTAATAAGCGCTGTGCTTATAAATAAGCAACACACGTCCGCACCTTCACCTTCTCCCATCCAGACTATACTGTCGGCTTTGGAATCTCACCAAATCCTGCGTTTTACGGCTCGCGGGCTTATGGACCACTGTCCAATTACCGCCGGTAGGGAATCACACCCTGCCCCGAAGATGAATCGATATTTTGTTATACCCTAATCTTAGTAGAAAACAGACACCTTGTAAACTAAATTGTTTACAAGGTGTCTGTTTATTTCAGTTAGTTGATTGTCCAAGGTGTATTGTTGGTTGCTACCGGTGTTTTCAGGGGCATTGTAAAATCATACTCCAGCCACTGCGGTTGTTTTGTATTGGCCAATTGAACTTGCTTGCCGTAAGATTTGGCTGTCATGGCAAAACTTTCAATCATGCGCTGGGCATCTATTTCTTCCATAGAAGAGAAATCAAAAGGCGATTGAAATTCGATTTGGACGAGATCATCCGTTTCGGTCACTGAAAAAGCGATATCTTTTGGCAGTGTGCTTTTCTGGAAATCATTCGGCGAATCTTGCATGGCTTGAAACGCTTCAGTAGCCGTTTCAAAAGGCATGCCATATCCAGGCGCTAAATAAGTTTCTCCAGCCGCTGTAGTATACGCGTAAAAGGCAACATTTTTTACATCTGTCACAACCGGTTCCATCGGTCCAATCCCTTCGAACTCCACCGGACTGCCGTCTTCATTCAATACCGCTACTTGACCGGCATCACGGAAAGTTTCCTGCAATGTAGACGTATAAACGCCGATGCTTGCAGAAGCCAGATCGTACTGGTGGTCGCTTGGAAGTATATGCTCGGCTCCTTCAGGGCCCATGGCAATTCTGCCCGCATAAGGATGGTATTCATCAAAGCCAAGGGCTTGTTCATCAATTTGGCTCGCGTACTGATTATACAGTTCAACGGTATTCGGATTTTCCTTGCCGAAGTCCTTCATGATCTGGGCATCCGGAATCAAAAAAGAAAGCGGAATGACAAATGCATTTTCAGTAACCCCAATCGTAAAAAGCGTATGCCCTTCCATGTCTTCATCGTAAATGGATATGCGGGCTGCCCCGGCATCTTCAGATTCCATAATGGACGTCTCTGCATCACCGGTTGCCGCGTTTTCTTCCTGAAGCGTCCGATCTTCTGCTGATTCCGCGGTAGAAGCTGCAGACTGGTCTGCTCCGCTTTCCGTACTTTGTTCGTTCTGGGCTGAATCCATACCGCTTTGGCTTAATATCGAGGCAACCAATATCCCGATGGTGATAAAAGCAAGAGCCGCTACGAGCAGAGGCAGCCACTGTTTCTGCCGTTTGCGGGCAGGTTCTTTTGGGGTTAAACGCCGGTAAACTTCCTCTTTTGGCCGGTCGTCTCGGATAGCGGGGAAATCGCGCAGCAAATTCTCGATGTGCTCATCATCCCAGTTGTTATGTGGCATTTGCCTCTCCCCCTTCCTTAGAGGATAATTTTTCTCGCAGCGCTTTTATGGCACGATGCTGGGTGGTTTTGACTTTCCCTTCACTCCAACCCAGCACCTCAGCTGTTTCTGCAATCGATAAATCTTGGAAGAAACGCATGATGATGACCATTTTCTGGTCCCCTGTACATTGATCCAACGTCTTGTATAGCAATATTTTGTCTTCATTTAAAGAAGCCACTTCTTCCGGTATGCGATCTGGGGAAGTCAGTTGCTGGGTTTCCCAGTCAAAATGCTCAGCTGAATGCTTTTTGCGGACTGCCGTTTTGCGGAAATGGTCAATTGCTACATTTTTGGCAATGGAAAAAAGCCAGGTTTTTTCGGAACTCTTTCCTTCAAACCGGTCATAAGCCTTAAAGACCCGAATATAAACTTCGTGCATCAAATCTTCCGATAAATGACGGTTTTTCACCAAATAAATGAGAAATTGGAACACGTCCTGATGATAGTCATCATACAAGCGATGGAAAACGGAGTCATCCATACACTCCCCCCGTTCTATGAATTAGTCGTCTCTGATTACAAAAAGTTACATCTTTTTAAGAGGCAGCAGGAAAACGAATGATGTCCCTTTTCCAACCGTGCTCTCTGCATAAATTTTTCCGTCATGCGCATTGATGATGTTGCTGGCAATCGCAAGCCCTAATCCTGTACCGCTTTTGCCGAGCGTTCTCGCTTTGTCGGCTTTATAGAAACGTTCAAAAACATATTGCAGGTCTTCTTCGGGAATTCCGATTCCTGTATCATTCACGGAGACCTTGGCATACCCTTGTTCTTGTTCGACTTTGACAATCACTTGTCCTCCTGCCGGTGTATGGCGGAGCGCATTGTCGATTAAGTTTGTCATTACTTGTTCAATGCGGTCTTCATCAATTTCAGCTGCGGCCCAGTCGTCCAACTCGGTCGTGAACGAAAGCTGAACGCCTGTTTCTTTAGCTGCCTGAGAGAATTTTAAAGTCATTCGTTCAATCACTTCATTGAATTGTACCAGTTCTTTGTAAAGGCGCATATAGCCGGATTCCATGCGGGCAAGATTCAGCAGATCGGTTACAAGCCTTCCCATTCGCTGGGATTCTTCGTAAATGATTTTTGTCATTTCGCGGCGCTCTTCCTCGGTCGCACCGACATCGTCAAGAAGCGCTTCACTGTACCCTTGCAGCATGGCAATCGGTGTCCGCAATTCATGCGACACATTGGCGATAAAATCTTCCCGCAGTTTTTCCAAGCGATGCTGCTCGGTCATATTGTGCAAAACCGCGACCGCTCCCCTGACAGAATCTCCGCTGTATAACGGGCTGAACGTAATGGCGTAGTAAGCGCCTTCCATTTCGAGTTCTTCCTGAATTTCCTCTTCGTAATCGAGCACATGCTCCAGCATATGGATCATTTCAGAAGGGAGCGGCTCCCCTTTTTCTACGCCTCTTTTCATCAGCCATTGCTGCAGCAATTTTTCAGCAGGCGGGTTGCTTAAAAGAATGGTGCCATCTTGATTAAACGTAATCACGGCATCCGCCATTGAAGTCAAGATGCTTGAAAGCTGTTCTTTTTCCTGGTTGATCACTTCAACGTGATGCTTTAACTGGCGGCCCATTTGGTTGAACGCGGTAGCCAGTTGTCCGATTTCATCGCTTGAAGTTGCGCGGACTTTTGTATCAAAGTTTCCTTTCGCCAACTCAAAGGCGCCTTCACGCATTTTCCGGAGCGGAGAAGTGATACGCGTTGATAAAAAGAAAGCAAAAAATGTCGTTAAAATAAAGGCGATAAAAGCAGAAAGAAATACGATGTTTGTGGTCCGCTCCGCGGTACGGTCCATTACTTCAAGTGACTGGTAGATGAACACCGTTCCGTGTTTCTGCTCTATGGTCTGCAATGGGCTGGCGAGCACGATATAGGATTCCAGCATGTCTTCTTCGGTCAATGACGGAAGAAGCATTTCCTTCATGACAGTTTCATCGGTTTCGAACACTTTTTGGAAATCCGGTTCGTTCAAAATTTCTTCCCTCAGCTGGTCCCCGTTGATGCCATTATGGATAAAATAGGTACTTTCATGAGGGGCTGCCGCTATGACGGCGTTTGTTTCCGGCCCCAAAATATCGTCAATCACCGTCAGCGATATATTGACTTCTGCGTGGTCGTTGAAAATTGAGGCAATCGTATCTGCTTCTTTTGTCAACGTCTCTTCTACTGCTTCGCTGTGGTAGTTCCCAAGAAACTCCAATAATAGTACCGTAACAATAAAAAGGACAAAGGAAACGAGAAGCAGTATTGTGATCCACAGCTTCCCGACTACACTATTCCATATTCTATTCATTTCCTACCTCAAATTTATAGCCTACGCCCCAAACGGTAACAATCATCTTGGCCGCCGATTCCGATACGCGGTTCAGTTTTTCCCGCAATCGTTTCACATGGGTATCGACAGTCCGTAAATCACCGAAAAAGTCGTAATGCCAAACTTCTTTCAGCAAATGTTCCCGGTCAAATACTTTATCCGGAGATTTCGCCAGGAAATACAATAGTTCGTATTCTTTCGGCGTTAAATTTACTTCGACATTATCCGCCGTGACGCGATGCGCGTCATGGTCAATGGTTAAATGAGGGAACACGACCAAGTCTTTTGAAACAGAAGAATTCGTCACAGGCGAATACGCTGATGACCGGCGCAAAATTGCTTTTACACGCAGCACGACTTCCCTCGGACTGAACGGCTTGACGATGTAATCATCCGCACCGGACTCAAACCCTTCGACCCGGTTTGCTTCCTCGCCTTTAGCTGTCAGCATGATGATTGGCGTCATTTTCTTTTCACGGAGTTCCGTGCTGACTTCGATGCCGTCTTTTTCAGGCATCATCAAATCCAGCAGTATACAATGGTAATCTTTTTCTGTCGCCATCTCCAAAGCCTGGACGCCATTTTCTGCTTCCTCAACGATATAGCCTTCACGCTCTAAATACATTTTCAGCAAACGGCGAATCCTTTCTTCGTCGTCTACAACCAATATTGTAATTTCTTCAGACATTGTAAACCCCTCCAACTTTTGTCTCTTACTCCTCATTGTACCGCCAATATTTGCAAAAATAAATAAAAAGCCTTTTCCACTAGTGGAAAAGGCTCATTAGTTTGTCCAGATAAAGGCGCTGACCTCTTTCTTGCCCAGCTGCAGCTTTAACTCCTCGAAGTTAAAGCTATCTCACTTAAAACTCATGCTCCTCAGCACCGCATGCTTCGTCGCAAAGGCATGGCGCAAATTTCATTTGGCCATAACTTGCCTGTCGGAGCTGGACAGGCGCTTCCGCTTTTCTTTTTAAGCATAAGAGTGCAAGCCGGCGATGATCAAGTTGACCGCTACCAGGTTGAACATGATAATCGCAAAGCCGACTACGCCAAGCCATGCAGATTTTTCGCCGTGCCATCCTTTTCCAAGGCGCAGGTGAAGATACGCTGCATAGAACAGCCAAGTAACCAATGCCCATACTTCTTTAGGATCCCAGCCCCAGAAACGGGACCAGGCAATTTGAGCCCAAATCATCGCAAAGATCAAAGCGCCTAAAGAGAATAGCGGGAATCCGATAATGACTGCACGGTAGCCGATTTCATCCATCAGCTGTAAATTGACGTTTTTGACGAATGGCTTAAAGATTGCCGCAATGCGTTTTCTGGCTACTAGCCGGATGATCCAGTAAAGAATCGTACCGAATACAAACGACCAGAAAACCGTTGTCAATTTGCTGGCATTTACGACTGCCGGTGTTTCCACCCATGGCGTCATTGTGCCTTCTGTCAACTGGACATATTCGTTCATACCGAATACTGGCGGCATGTTGTACGTAATCTCGGTTTCAACATCTTTTTCATCAATGTACGTAAAGTCGGCTTCATAGTCCGTCAAAGTGAAATATGTGCTCGAAATGACAAACCCTAAAACAATAACCAACGAATACATAATGGCTTCCAAGAAAAAGCGCTGTTTCGAATTTTTCTTCATGTCTACTACTTTCAACAGATAAATCAATCCTGCAGCAGCGCTGATGGCCAGGACGCCTTCAGCAATTACTACGGTGCTTACATGGATTGCAAGCCAGTTTGTTTGAAGCGCCGGAATCAACGGGCTGACTTCACTTGGGAACATACTTGCAAACGCAATGATCAGCAGCGCAACCGGCAAAACAATCATGCCAATGATTGGCGTTTTGTATAGCGCATAAATCACGATAAATCCGCCTACCAATGTCATGCCGAACGCTGTCGTGAATTCAAACATATTGCTGAGCGGGGGATGGCCAGTTGCGCCCCATCTTGTGAAGAAGTAACCCAGATTGGCCAGAAAGCCGAGAATGGTAATGGCAAACGCCACTTTCCCCCAGCGATTTTCAGAATCGAATGATCTTTCTTTATTTCCTTTTACAGCTCCGCCGAATACAAATGAAGCAATCAAATAAGCAATGAATGCTACATAAAGTAGATTGGAGCTAATGTCTGCTAAACTCATGACAATGCCTCACCTTCCTCTTTCTGCTGTTTCTCAATTTCCTCCTGCTGGTCACGGTAAGCAGGAAGCGACGCATATTCTGTAACTTGATCGAGATCTTTCTTCAAACCAAACCAGTTTTTGTTTGTATGGCCTGCCAAAAGAATCTCGCCATCCGCTTTTTGCTGAATCCAGAAACGGCGATGGTTAAAGTACATTCCCTGCGCCACACCAATCATGAAAATCAGGCCGCCTAAGCCTAGAATCGGCAAAGTACGGTCTTTCCGAATGGTCAAACCGGAAACATCACGTGTTTCTGCACTTTGGAAGGCCAGTTTGTATTGGTTTTCCCCTAACGGCTCCACTGTATTCTGAATGGTGATAAAGCTTGTTTCTCCACCTGGCGTTTCAGGCGTTGTCATTTCCACTAAAAATCCTGGGTTGTTTGGAAGCGGCGTTGCTGTTTGAGGTTCGCCGTTTTCAAATCCGGAAAAGTCAGGGTAATAGCCAAGCAATTTAACAGTAGAACCATTCTCCAGTTCGTAATCGTTTTTCGGATTGATCAAATCAATCGTCAACTCGCCAAAGCTTTCTTCTGTTTCTTTATTGGTCAGCGCGAAAGTCATGGCTTTCAATTCGTTCAATTTGAAGTCCATTTGGTAAATGGCATAGCCGTCAAACTTCAACGGCTGGTTGACGCGGATCGCTGATTCGTCGATTTTCTCCAAATCAGCGGCGCCCGGAAGGCTATCTTCCGGCTTTTTGTAGAGGATGACATCGGTTTGATAGTTTTTGGCAACTGCTCCCACCCGTTCGATGGCCTCTTCAAATACCGCATCATCTTCGGTGTTGTATGTTTCCATCTCAAAGTTCTTGCTTTCCAGCGTGTAGCCCGGCGCTTCTGGAATCGCTCTTGTCTCACCTTCACGGATCCATAAGGTTTCGTCCACATAGAAACCTGGCATCATGCGCAGCATAACACCTACCAGGAAAATGATAAGTCCGATGTGATTGACGTAAGGGCCCCATCTGGAAAACCGGCCTTTTTCCGCCAACAATCCGTTTTTGTCTCGTGATACATTGTATTTCAATTCTTTTAACTTCGCTTCCGCCTTATCCAAGGTATCTTCAGCACCATTGCCTTCAGCGTATATGCGCTGCTTGTTCATAAAACTTGCATGGCGTAGAACCCGCTGGTTTTTCAATGAGCGATAAAGCGGAACAAAACGGTCCAAACTCGCAATGATCAACGAAATAGCCAGCATGCCCACTAGGATAATAAACCAGAATGAACTGTAAAGATCATGGAATCCCAAGAAATGATAAACACGGCCGACACTGCCGTATACATCGGCATAATAAGCTTGAATTGTTTCAGCATTTCTGACCGGCACATCCACGTATTGTTCTTGAGGCAAGATTGTTCCGATTGCAGCGGCGACAAGTATGACGATAATCAGGCTGACGCCGACTTTTACACTGGAAAAGAAATTCCAGATTTTATCTACAATCGTTTTGTTGTACGTTTGCGACCGTCTGGCGGTTCCTTCATAGCGCATATCCACTAATTTGCTGTTCTGCTCTTTTTCCGTCAAAGACCGCCCGCAGGATTCGCATAATACCGTTCCGGGCGGATTAACATGGCCGCACTTGCATTGCATTTTCTCCATCCGAAAAAAACTCCTTATTCGGGTTTAATTTCTTCCATAAACCCTTTGATGTCTTGCTCAGTCATTTCACCTGTAATAACCCGCTCAATTTCCCCTTCCGGGTTCACCAATACCGTTGTCGGCAACGGTATGATGTTATAAGCAGTCATGACGCTTTTTGTTTTGTCGATGACAACCGGGAAAGACAATTTGTATTGATCAGCAAAGTTTTGGACTTCAAATTCAGACTGGGCAATATTGACAGCGAGAACTTGGACACCTTGATCTTTAAACTGTTCATACTGGCGGTCCATTGCAGGCATTTCTTTCGCGCATGGTTTGCACCAGGTTCCCCAGAAATTCAGAAATACGCCCTGCCCTTCGTAATCGGACAATTTGTGAGTATTCCCTTCCAGGTCCACCAGTGAGAAATCAGGCGCTTTGTCTCCGGCTTTAAGCACTGAGACATCTTCTGCTGTTGCATTGTTATAAAGTGTATAGCCAATGGCAGCGATCATTAAAAGCAAAATAACTGTACGCATAATCAGCCTGTTCTGCTTTTTCTTATTTTTCTTTTCGTTCAATGTTATTCCTCCTTCGAGGTATGAATGCAAATCCAATTATAGCAAAGTTTCAAAGGCTTAAAGGACGGAGTTTTGAAGGGTTTGTGAACGTTAATTGCGCTTTCCGGTCTCAGCCATGACGCGCAGCAATTTCACTTCGTGGGCTGTCAATTCTCTTGATTCTCCTGCATTCAAGCCTTTCAAGGTCAGAAATGCAAATTGCTCGCGGCTCAGTTTCTGGACCGGGAATCCAATAGCGTCAAACATTCTGCGCACTTGGCGGTTACGCCCTTCGTGGATCGTGATTTGGACAATCGCTTTGCCTGTTTTCTTGTCTGCAGACAATTGTTTGACTCTCGCAGGCGCCGTCATGCCGTCTTCAAGCTTGATGCCGCGTTCAAGTTTTTGCAGGTCCTCACGTGCCGGAACCCCTTTTAAGCGCGCCACGTAAGTTTTATCCATTTCAAACTTCGGATGCGTCAGCATATTCGCAAATTCGCCGTCATTTGTCATAATCAATAATCCCGACGTGTCGTAATCCAGTCGGCCAACCGGATAAATCCGTTTGTCGATATCATCAAAGAAATCCGTGACGACTTTCCGGTTTTTATCGTCGCTGACTGCTGAAATAACGCCGCGGGGCTTATAGAATAAATAATAGACTTTTTGTTCTTTCTCCAGCTGAACGCCTTCGACTTCAATCGTGTCGTTTTGCGTCACTTTTGTCCCTAATTCTTTTACCACTTTGCCGTTTACCCGTACTTTTCCATCCAATATTAATTGCTCCGACTTCCGTCTTGAAGCTACACCTGCATGAGCAAGCATTTTTTGTAATCTCTCCATAAGTCACCTCATTGATTTTTTTAGACATACAAAAGCAGAAGCAGGATCAGCTCTCAAACATACTTTCTTCCGTTCGTCTCACTCGGAATTATGTCACATTTCGTCGAAAAGCGAAAGTACATAGCTCAATTGCTTCCCCATAAAAAGCAAAGAAGACTGCTTGAAATCGCAGTCTTCCCAGGGGTCCGAATATCATGCTTCCGCTTCTTGCTTAAACGTCTCCTGAAACTTTGTCATAAACAAATCCGTTTCTTCTTCCGCGTTTTGTTCGCCTTCCTCCGGCAAAGGAGGCAATTCGCCCAAGTCTTTCAACCCGAAATAATTCAAGAATTCATTGGTAGTGCCGTATAAAATAGCGCGCCCGGTGCCTTCCGCACGCCCCATTTCCTGAATTAGCCCTTTGGCAGCCAGCGTGTGCAAAGGCTTCTCGCTTTTGACGCCGCGCAAATCTTCCACTTCCAACCGGGTTAGCGGCTGTTTGTATGCCACAATGGCCAGCACTTCTAAGGAAGCCTGTGACAAGGCTTGAGACGTCGGGTTTTCCACCAGTTTTTGAATCGTCTCTGCTGCTTCCGGCTTTGTCACCAGCTGGTAAACTCCGGCCAACTCTTTCAGCATGATGCCGCTCTCCGGCTGTTTGTATCTTTGTGTCAATTCTTCGACACTTGACAAAATGTCCACTTTTTCTGCTTCCGTTAGAAATTGCAGTTGTTTCATTGTTAAGCCGTCATCGCCGGCTACAAATAGCAGCGCTTCTAATTTACTCGAAAGAGTCGTCTTCATATTCCCACGTCTCCTTTTTTAATTCGACCATCAAATCTGTAAAGTTTTTTTCCTGCTCCACTTGGATTACTTGCCGTTTCATCAGTTCAAGTACGGACAGAAACGATACGACCAATACCGCTTTATCATTGGATGGAAACAATTCAGTGAAAGGCGTCCGCCCTTTTGCACCTTTCAGGCGGTTGACAATGGATGTCATTTGATCTTTAATAGAGACTTCCTGGCGAGCCACCCGGGCAGACAGCGGCGCTTTCAACTGCTTTCTGCGCATCATCTTTTGAAAAGCTCCCAGCATGTCATAGGCATTGACTTCCAGGTCCAGGCTGTCGTCAACCATAGCAGGCTGCAGGCCGGACAAGTCCATCGGAGCTTTTGTGAAAATAGCGGACCGGTTGGATTCCAGTTCTTTCAGCTTGATGGAAGCTTCTTTGTACTTCCGGTACTCGACCAAGCGGTTCACCAGTTCGTCGCGCGGATCCTGTTCCTCGAATTCATATTCGATGTCTTCAAGATCGCCTTCGTGGACCGGCAGCAGCATTTTGCTTTTGATCGCAAGGAGCGTCGCAGCCATGACCAAATACTCGCTCGCTTCGTTCAGTTCCAGAACTTGCAGAGCCCGGATGTGTTCCATATACTGGGTAGTGATCTGAGAAACTGGAATATCGTAAATATCAATTTCCAAACGATGTATTAAATGCAATAATAAATCAAGAGGACCTTCAAAAGCCTCTACTTTTACTTCATAAGACATGATTCTCCACCTGACTTTAAATTTACTCAATCTTGCTGTTCGCCTCAAACAAGTCTATACTTGTATCCGGTTAAACCCCCAGTAACGGATCTGCTGCGCAGCCTCCTACTGGCCTTAAAAGTCCGATTGGTTCAGCTAGCATTCTGCGGGGAAGGCGTCCGCATAATGCAGTTTCACTTTATTATAGTAGAAAGGGGATTAAAATGCACCCACTCCATCATCCGCTTTTTATCCGATTTATCATACATTTCAACGAAGAACAGGATTATTTTGAATGCCACGAAGTAGGCGAGGAATACTGGAAAGCAGTTGCTCCGAAAAACAAATTACATCCTTTGACCGGCTGGATTCAGCTCGCTGTGGGCATGTACCATTGGCGCAGAAGCAATTATCCGGGGGCGCTCCGTTCATTTATCCGTTCTAAAGTCAAGCTTGCCAGCGGCGGTGAATGGGTGGAAGGATTTGACCAGGAACTGCTGATCAAAAACATTTCCAATGCAATTGAAGCAGTAACGGAACGCAAACCTTTCAGCCCTTTTCCTATTCCAGTGACTTCAAAAGAGCTGAAAAAAACCGTCAAGAATTACCATGCGGCCAACCCGACAGTGGACCAGGATCCTTATTACATCATGCACAAACATCGTCTGCGGGACCGCTCTTCCATCATCAATCTGCGGGAACAGCGCAAAAGAAGAAACCTGGAACTTTGAGATAAAAGAAATGCCTTTTATTTCACTTTAAATCAGGTTCTCCCTATACATAGATGCATGTGTGAAACTGATTTTATAGGCAACACAAAAAGAAAGTGCGGCATATGCCTGCACTTTCTTTTTGTGTTTGGTCCATTTAAAACTGTTGTTTTCCTGTTTCTTTTTCCAATTCAGGACATTTTTGCAGGAAAGCTCTTGTTTCATCTGTTGAACGCATTTCTTTTCCTTGCATGAGTTGGCGGATTTTTTCAATCATGGCGTGGCCTATTCCTTCGCCCCGATGGGATGGATTCACCGAAATATGATGAATTGTGAAATAATGTTCGCTGACTTCCACACCCAGCAATCCGACAAAGTCTTCGCCTTTTTTCCAAAGGTAAAGCTGCCAATCAGGGTTTTCATCGTATATGTGCATGGTTTGCTGAAGTTTTTTCAACTCACGCTCTTTTGGCATGAATGACAGCAGCCCCATTGCAATTTTTTCGAATGATTTCTTATATCTGAGTAGCATATTCAATCCCTCATTTTCGTCTTTAAGCGGCTTTAACCATCCTACTATAAACGTGCAAATAACTCAAGTTTGCCCGGATTCATCCATTGATGACCGTGTCTGCAAAAAAGAGCCAATAGACGATTCCCCAACCGAGAGCCATCACTAAAAGAAGAATTAATAGGATAATATTGGTCTTTCTCATTTGCTTTCCACCCGTTTTTTATAACTTAGATCATGTTTCACCAAATCGTGTAAAGTTTCGCGTTCGACAACCAGTTGATGGTCCCCGTTTTCAACAAAGACCACAGCAGGACGGGCAATGCGGTTGTAATTGCTGGCCATCGAATAACCATACGCGCCGGTACAGAATACGCTTAGAATATCGCCGGCTTCAACCGCTGGCAAATCGGCTTGCTCAATCAGCTTGTCCCCGGATTCACAGCATTTCCCTGCAATTGTGTACTGTTCCGTCGCCGCCTCGTTTGCCTTATTGGCAATCAGCGAACTGTATTTTGCCCCGTACAGCGCCGGACGGATGTTGTCAGACATCCCTCCGTCCACTGCCGCATATTTCCGGGTGCCTGGCACTTCTTTCATCGAACCGATTGTATATAAAGTAGTGCCGGCGTCGCCCACAAGCGAGCGGCCTGGTTCGATCCAGATTTCAGGAACCGGATAATCAGCGGCAGCAGATGTCCCTTTGACTGCCTGAATCATTTCTTTGACATATACCGCAGGTTCAAGCGGTTCGTCTTGTTCTGTATAGCGGATGCCGAAGCCTCCACCCAAGTTCAAAACCGGGCATGAAAAATCGAATTCGTTTTTCCAAGCACTCATTTTGCCGACCAATTTTTCAGCTGCTAAACGGAACGCGGCCGTATCAAAAATCTGGGAGCCGATGTGACAGTGAAGCCCCAAAAGATTTAGAAATTCGTGCTGATAAGTCTCCTGGAACGCTCGGTCTGCCTGTCCGTTGTTCAAATCAAACCCGAACTTTGAATCTTCCTGGCCGGTCGTAATGTAATCATGCGTATGGGCTTCTATCCCTGGAGTTACACGCAGCAAGACATTCATCGGTTTTTTCAATTGTTCCGAAAGGTTTTTCAGCAATTCGATTTCATAGAAATTATCGACGACGATACAGCCGATTTCTTCTTCGAAAGCCATGCGAAGTTCAGCTTCGCTTTTGTTGTTGCCATGAAAATGGATTTTTTCTTTTGGAAACCCGGACTGAATTGCGGTATACAATTCTCCAGCCGAAACGACATCCAGCGATAAGTTTTCTTCTGCAGCCACCTGGTAAATGGCAATGCTTGAAAATGCTTTGCTGGCATAAGCCACTTGATAAGCAATGCTTTCTTCTTCAAAAGTTTTCTGGAACGCTTTTGCCCGTTCCCGGAACAATTGTATGTCGTATACATAAAGCGGAGTGCCGTATTCTTTGGCCAGTTCAACCGAATCCGTTCCGCCAATTGTCAAATGCCCTTGTTCGTTGATAGTTTGAGTGCCGTATAAATGCATGCTATCCCTCCTGTTATATGCGAACTGAAAGTCTCATTATATAAGTTAAACTAATAATCTCTGTATGTCGATATTCCGCAAAACAACTCCGTTGAAAACATATGTTCCTGTTTCTGCATCGCTTCGCTAGCTTCGAAACATGAAAGAGCGTTGCATCGCTGCGCTAGCTTCGTCGCAAGCGAGCTGTGCAAGTTACCTTAGCACAACTCGCTTCCTGCGGGAATAGAGGGCCAGGTGAGACCCCGCAGGGAGTGCGGCGACTGAGGAGGCTCACGGTCCTCCCGCGGAAAGCGTCCGCCTGGAGCGATTTCATCAACATCTAATTTATTGATTCAACTTATATACAAAAAAACTTGCTGAGAATAATCTCAGCAAGGCTTTTTAATCGGTAATCAGCGCAGAAATCAGCTGTACTTTATCAACCGGTTCGCTTGAATATTCTATGCTATTATATAACATCTTCATGCATTCTGCGAGTTCTTCTGTGTTCGAATAAATGGTGGCGATCGATTCGCCTTTTTCGACACGGTCGCCGACTTTCTTGTTCAAGACGATGCCGACAGCCAAATCGATTTCCGATTCTTTTGTTGCACGTCCTGCTCCAAGCACCATCGCCGCAGTTCCGATTTCATCCGCTTCCATGAAGGAAATATAGCCGTCCTGCTCAGAAGGGACTTCCGTCACAAATTTCGCTTGCGGCAACAGGTTGACATCATCCACTACAGCAGGGTTGCCGCCTTGGGCTTCAATAAATTGCTTCATTACTTGGAGCGCTTTGCCGTTGGCAATTACTTCTTCCAGCATGGCACGCGCTTCTTCCAAAGTTTCTGCTTTGCCGCCGACTACAACCATCTGGCTTCCAAGGACCAGGCATAGCTCTGTCAAGTCTTCAGGGCCTTTGCCTTGCAGCGTTTCAATGGCTTCTTTCACTTCCAATGCGTTGCCGATAGCAAATCCAAGCGGCTGGCTCATATCGGAAATGATGGCCATTGTTTTGCGGCCTGTCGAGTTGCCGATGCCGACCATGGCATGCGCCAATTCTCTCGCATCTTCTTCTGTCTTCATGAATGCGCCTTCGCCTGTTTTCACATCCAGCACGATGGCATCTGCTCCAGCAGCAATTTTTTTGCTCATGATCGAACTTGCAATCAAAGGAATGCTGTTGACTGTCGCTGTTACATCACGCAGTGCATATAATTTCTTGTCAGCCGGCGTCAAGTTTCCGCTTTGCCCGACAACAGCCAATTTAATATCGTTGACTTGCTTGATAAATTCTTCAGAAGTGATTTCTACATGGAATCCTTCAATTGCTTCGAGTTTATCAATCGTTCCGCCGGTATGGCCAAGCCCGCGTCCACTCATTTTGGCAACGGGGACGCCGCAAGCGGCAACAAGCGGCCCAAGAACCAAGGTCGTCGTATCGCCGACGCCGCCAGTTGAATGCTTATCAACTTTAATGCCGTCAATCGCGGACAAGTCGATTTGGTCGCCTGAATTCGCCATGGCAATCGTCAAATCGGCACGTTCACGTTCTGTCATATTTTTAAAGTAAACCGCCATCAAAAATGCACTCATTTGATAATCAGCGATTTCGCCTTTTGTGTAGCCTGTAACGATAAATTGAATCTCTTCAGTAGAAAGTTCAAAACCGTCTCTTTTCTTTTCAATCAAGTCGACCATTCTCATGGAATACTACCGCCTTTTTAGTTTAGTTTAGTCAAAATGCTGTTGCCGAATTTTGGCATCGGAGCAGAGAAATTGTCTGCAATTGTCGCACCAATATCTGCGAATGTTTTGCCAAGTGCCAGCTCCTGTCCCCCATTGAAACGAGGAGAGTAAGCAAGCAGCGGCACGTATTCACGTGTATGGTCAGTCCCTGGGAAAGTCGGATCGTTGCCATGGTCTGCTGTGATGATCAATAAATCATCTTCCGTCAAACGGTCCAACACTTCGGGCAATCTGCGGTCAAACGCTTCGAGTGCTTCTGCATAGCCTTGAGGATCTCTGCGATGGCCATATAGCGCATCGAAATCGACCAAGTTCAGGAAGCTCATGCCGTTAAAGTCTTCACCGGCCACTTGGACCAGTTTGTCCATGCCGTCCATATTGTCTTTTGTACGAAGCGCTTTTGTCACGCCTTCGCCGTTGTAGATGTCATTGATTTTTCCGATGGCAATCACGTCTTTATTAATATCTTTCAATTCGTTCATCACAGTGCGGTCAAACGGTTTCAATGCATAGTCGTGGCGATTTGATGTCCGTTTGAACGCGCCTTCTTCACCCAGGAAAGGACGTGCAATGACCCGGCCCACGAGAAATTCCGGAGACAGCGTCAATTCGCGTGCAATTTCACAAATTTTATAAAGCTCTTCCAATGGGACAATTTCTTCGTGCGCAGCAATCTGCAAAACCGGATCGGCAGACGTATAAACAATGATTGCGCCTGTTTCCATATGCTCTTTGCCCAGTTCATCCAAAATTTCTGTGCCGCTTGCCGGTTTGTTGCCGATCACTTTGCGGCCTGTGCGCTCTTCAAGCTGCTGGATCAATTTTTGCGGGAAGCCTTCCGGATAAACTTTGAATGGTGTATCGATGTTCAAACCCATGATTTCCCAGTGGCCAGTCATCGTATCTTTGCCGACTGACGCTTCCTGCAGTTTTCCGTAGTAGGCTGCCGGTTGATCAGCTGGCGTAAGCCCTTTCACAGGAACGATGTTGGCCAGGCCAAGTCTTTCCATATTCGGCATATGGAGTCCGCCGACCGCCTCTGCAATATGTCCAAGTGTGTCAGAGCCTGTATCTCCAAATGCTGCAGCATCCGGAGCTTCGCCAATGCCGACTGAATCCAGAACGATTAAATGTATACGGTTAAAAACTTTATTTGACATGTAATTTCCTCCTTATTTACCATCCTATATTAACACAAAAGCACTCAATGTCAGAAGTCTGACCTCATTTTTAATTAAGCACGTGGATGAAATTGTGAATAAACATCCTTCAGTCTTGTTTTGCTGACGTGGGTATAGATCTGAGTGGTTGAAATATCTGCGTGCCCGAGCATTTCCTGGACAGCCCGGAGATCTGCCCCGTTTTCAATCAAGTGCGTAGCAAACGAATGCCGCAGTGTATGCGGCGTCAATTCTCTTTGGATGCCGGCTTTTTGGGCATGCTGCTTGAGCAGCTTCCAAAAACCTTGGCGAGTCAGCCGTTTCCCCCGCTGGTTGATAAAAAGGGAATCGGTTTTGGTTTCGGGTTTCGCCAGTTCGGCTCTGGCATTTTCCAAATATGTTCTACACGCGGCAAGCGCCGTTTTTCCAAGTGGAATAATGCGTTCTTTTCCGCCTTTGCCGTAGCATTTTACAAAACCCATCGTCAAGTTGACGTCTTCGATATTCAGATTGATGCATTCACTGACCCGCATTCCGCTTGCATAAAGCAGTTCCAGCATGGCCCGGTCTCTTAAGCCATTCGCTTTGTTTTCAGCAGGCGCCTGCATCAGTGCATCCACTTCCTCAATCGACAAGATATTCGGCAGTTTCTTCTCCATCTGGGGCATTTCCAAATGGACGGTCGGGTCATTGTCTACTACTCTTTCCCTAATCAGGAATTGATGAAACGACCGGATCGAAGAGATGTGCCGTGCGACGGTCCGAGGGGTTTTTGTAGTTTCTTTCAAGTGGCGCAAGTGATTCAATATATGTACCCTCTCCACTTTGCGCAAAGAATCCAGCTGCTCCACTTCTTTTAAATACTGCAAATAACTTTTCAAATCGCGTTCATAAGATGTCAAGGTATTCGAAGCAAGCTGCCGCTCTACCCGCAGAAAATGCAGATAGTCATCCAATGCATCTTTTGCATATTTCATCGTAATCCCTCCATTTCGAGAAATAGAAAAGGAAGGCGACCTTTAGTTGGCCATCCTTCCTTTTCTCACCAATCATTCCGTTGGATTTTGTGAGTTGCGGTCCTGGCAGCGCCAGCAAATGCCATGAAAAGTAAGACGGTGGTCTTTAATTTGGAAATTCCATCGTTTTTCAACGACCGATTCCACATCTTCAAGCAAATCTTCCTGTATTTCGTCCACTGCTCCGCACTCTATGCATACTAAATGATGATGGAAATGGGCTGCGCCTTCCTGGCGCAAATCATAGCGTGATACTCCATCACCAAAATTAATTTTATCGACGATTTTTAATTCTGTTAATAACTCCAAGGTCCGATACACTGTGGCCAATCCAATTTCCGGTGCAATGTCTTTCACCAACAGGTAAACGTCTTCAGCACTTAAATGGTCTTCTTCATGGTCTAACAAGATTCGGACAGTCGCTTCACGCTGTGGCGTCAATTTATAACTTGCTGCATGCAGCTGCTTTTTGATTCGGTCAATTCTGGTTTCCATGCGACGCCCTCCCCCAAACTGACTTCATTATATCAAAAGTCGGTTCTCATTTACAAGATATATAACCATTCTTTCTTTAGAATGATTATAAACTAGAGGGCGTTTAATTCTCAATTGCCAGCTTTTGCTTTGCCCATAATACGGCAAAGGCCGTTTTCGCATCATAAATCCGGTTGTCTTTCATCATCTGCTCCGCTTCTTCTATTGACACTTCCATCAGTTCGACAAATTCATCGTCATCCAGCACTGCACCTGAAGTGGCTTTGCTTAAGCCCTCCGCTGCGTAAAGATGAATGATTTCATCGGCAAATCCAGGCGAAGTCGAAAAAGATTGGATCAAGTCGAGTTTTTCGGCCGTATAGCCCGTTTCTTCCTCCAGTTCCCGCAGCGCAGTAACTTCCGGGGCTTCCCCTTTTTCGATTTTGCCGGCAGGTATTTCTACGATGGTGCGTTCCAATGCTTTTCGGTACTGCTCCACTAGGATGATCTTATTGTCCGGTGTAAGAGCTACTAATGCAACCGCTCCGGGATGTTCCACCAATTCACGTTTGGACGTGTTGCCGTTTGGCAGGCTTACTTCGTCCACTTTCAAGTTGATGATTTTGCCTTCGTAAATCCGGTTGGAGCTGATTGTCTTTTCTTCAAATTTTTTCATCAGAATCCTCTTTTCATTTGTGATTTCTCTACCGCAAAGTATACCATAAGAGAAACAACATACTAAAATGAGGTGGAATGATGAAGAAAGTGAATTTAGGCAATAGCAGCATCGAAGTAAGTGAAATCGGTTTCGGCTGCATGTCGCTGCCGCTTGACCAGCGAGAGGCGAGCGCTATCATTGATGCAGCCGTTTCTTCCGGCATCCATTATTTTGATACAGCCGATTTGTACAATAAAGGCAAAAACGAAGAATTGGTCGGCGAACTTCTCAAAAAACACCGAAGCGGCATCGTCATTGCAACAAAAGTCGGCAACCAATGGAGTACAGATTCCGATGAAGTGAAATGGAATGCAACGAAAGCGTATATTACGGAACAAGTGCACAAGAGCCTGAAGCGTCTGCAGACCGATTACATTGACTTATATCAATTGCACGGTGGGATGATCAGCGACAATACCGAGGAAACGATTGACGCATTCGAGTCGCTCCAAAAAGAAGGGTTGATCCGTGCCTATGGCATTTCGTCCATCCGGCCGAATGTCATCCGCCGTTTCTTAAAAGACAGCGATATTGTGTCGATCATGATGCAGTATAGCCTGCTTGACCGCCGCCCAGAAGAATACTTGAACGAAATCCATGCTGCCGGCCGTTCTGTTGTCACCCGCGGCAGCTTGGCAAAAGGCTTATTGACCACTGAAGGGATGGAGCGCGCCAATAAAACAGGCAGCTACATGGCTTACGGTGAAGGAGAGCTGGCAAATACGGTGCAGCAGCTGATGGACATCCATCCGAACCTTCACGCCTTGTCGCTTCACTCTGTGCTGCAGCATCCTGCCGTCGCTTCTGTTGTAGCCGGTGCAAGTTCGCCTTCTCAAATCCAGGATACGCTGAAAGCCTATGAAACGGCTGTGTCGGCTGAACAAATCGAACAAGCCCGCAGCTTGACCAAACTAGACCGGTACCAGGAGCATCGCGAATAAACACAGAACAGGCCGCCAGCATTCCCGCTGTCGACCTGTTTTATGTTCTATAGCGACTGCGTGTTCTGTTTATCATTTACACAGTCGATTGCTAGTAAAAATCCTTTGTAATGAGAATCGATTTTTGTTACTGACAGCTCTGAATTTCTGATCAACGCGAGCGTGTCACGATTTAAATGGCAGCCGGCAAATGCTTTTTTCCAAAGCGGGGTCATTAAATCCTGTGCTTTCCCCATTACCTCCTGCGGCATCCGCACATGTTCTAGAAAAAGGATGCTAGCGCCAGGCTTTGCCACGCGCTGAATTTCCTGAAGCGCTTGGTGGGGATCCGGGATGGTGCAGAAAACCAGGGTTGCCACAACTGTATCAAAGACATTTTCATCAAAGGGCAGTTGCTCTGCTTTTGCAGTATGAACTTCAATGGGAATCCTTGCCTTCTCTATCTTCGGAGTCGATTGTTTGCTCATCTGCAGATCGGGTTCAATAGCGTCTACTCTCAAGGCATTTCGATAAAACGGAAAATTTGCCCCTGTCCCAGATCCAATTTCCAGCACATGGCCAACAGCTTTTTCGGTAAGCTCCGACCTTAGCTGGCTGATTTTCAGTTTTTCCAACGGCTGCATCGTTTTGTCATACACTTTGCTGAACTGGTCTGCCATTTTACTGCGCTCCTTTTCCCTTGCTGCCTTGCGTTCTTTTGGAACAATTAAAGACGTGCTATCCTCTGGCATCCCTTGTCCTTTATAATAGAACAAACTAAACCATTCCCTTGGTTTACAGGAGGCCGTCCGACGTGGACATCAATGACATCTCATTTGAATTTATAACGGTATTGCTGCTTAACTTGGCCGCCGGTGCGCTTGGGTTTGTCCCCAGCTTCTTGTTGACCGGCATGAACATCAACGGTTTCGGTGTGGTGGCGGGAACTGTGCTGTCGCTCACCGGCGAAATTTTTGGGGCCGTCCTCGGTTTTTACCTATACCGGTTCGGCTTTTCAAAAGTGCAGCCATCCTGGAAACAGTCCCGCTTCTGGAATTACATGCACAAGCAGCCGGCAGCAACCGTATTTTGGGGCATCCTGCTATTTCGGCTGCTCCCGTTTATCCCTTCCGGCCTCGTCACTGCAGGTGCGGCTTTGACACCGATCAACGGGCTGCTGTTTTTCATTGCCAGCAGCCTTGGGAAAATTCCGGCTGTCTTACTTGAAGCAGCCATTGTCTACGGTATTATCGAAACGGTGCCAGCTGTTGTCCAGTACGCCGTAGGAATTGCCGTCTGCCTAACAGCATTGTTTGTTTGGCTGCGTAAGCGCAAGGCGACTGGAAACGGTTTAAGGCAGTGATTGGCTCCAGTCGACGATTTCCTGCCCTTCCAAAAACCGTTCCGCATCGAGCGCCGCCATACAGCCTGTTCCGGCGGCGGTGACGGCTTGCCGATATTTGCTGTCCTGGACATCTCCGCATGCGAGCACACCGGGAATATTCGTTTCAGTTGTCCCGGGATTCACTTTGATGTAGCCAATTGCATCTGTCTCGATTTGCCCGTTCAAAAAGCTTGAATTCGGCAAATGGCCGATTGCTATAAAGATGCCGTCTGCCTCGATAACTTCTTCTTCCGCAGTTTCGTTGTTCCGCACCTTCAACCCCGCCACTTTATCGTCTTTTGTGACGACCCGCAGCGGTATCCGGTCAAGCGCCCAAGTGATTTTGAGATTTTGCCGTGCCCGTTCCTGCATGATTTTGGATGCCCTTAATTCATTCCGCCGGTGGACAACCACCACTTCGGAAGCGAACCGCGTAAGGAAGCTCGCTTCTTCCATCGCAGAGTCCCCTCCGCCGACAACAATGATTTTCTTGTTGCGGAAAAAAAAGCCGTCGCATGTGGCGCACGTACTGACTCCTTTTCCCAAGTTTTCCGATTCCCCAGGAATATCGAGCATTTTTGCGCTGGCTCCCGTAGAAATAATCACGGCTTCTGCTGTCAGTTCGTCGCCTTTTTGCAGCGTGATTTTAAATGGCCTTTTCCGTAAATCGATTCCTGTGACCCAGCCGCGCCTGAATTGCGCCCCAAACCGTTCAGCCTGCTTTCGCATATTATCCATCAATTCGGGACCGAGTATGCCGTCTGTATAACCAGGATAATTTTCCACTTCGGTTGTCAAGATCAATTGACCACCCGGTTCCGCGCCTTCAATGACCAAGGGGTTCATATTGGCTCTCGCCAAATAAATGGCTGCTGTCAATCCTGCCGGCCCTGTCCCCAAAATAACCACTTTTTCCATTTGCCGCACCTCCTGTATTCGTGGAGCTGGAATTGGCTTCTTTGCTCGGCTGAAGCCTATTGTTTAGTAAATTCCCGTTCCGCCGGCCAATAAACTGTTCAGCTGCTTAGTTTGGAGTGATACGGGGAAAACATTTAAGAACCCATTACTGGAGGTGCATCAATATGAAAGAACTCGCTTCTTTACAAGAAACCGAAAGCTTCACCGGTCGGCCGGGGTTGAACTTTCTCTATGTCCTCACTCCGTCATGAAGCGTCTGCCATGCGTTGCTTCCTCAGGTTGAGGAGGCCTTAACTGAATTCCCGCAGATTCAAGCGAGGCAAGCGGATGCATCGCGCATTCCGGAACTCGCCGGAATGCTCTCCATTTTTACGGCTCCGGTTTTGATCCTTTTTGCAGACGGAAAAGAAATGCAGCGGGATGCGCGCTTTGTCCATATGGAAGAATTTAAAGAGCGAGTCGGTAAAATGTACAAAGGGTATTACGATGAACCAGATAACTAAGATTCACCTGCAGCCGAGCCTTCCTTAAAGGTTCGGCTGCTGCCATTCGGAACGGGATCATCCCCAATTTTATTTCTTTAGGCATAAAAAAGCTATTTCCTTAGCAGGTAAAAAAGACTATAATAAAGAAAATTTACCTATTCAAGGAGAAATACGATGAAGACTTCTACTCCCTGCCCCCATTGCCACAAGCCATTGACTGTTGAACATTTCGAAGACTTTTCTTCTCCTTATACGATGAAATGCCCGCATTGCAGCACAAAGCTTAAGGAAACCAAAGTCACGCCTTTTTTGCTTTTGCTCGGTGCTGTAGCCGTTCCATTGCTCATCTTTTTGGGCATCACCGTCAAAACTTTTTTGACCGGCATCATTCCGTTGGTGGAAAAAGTGCCGACCGCTTTGGTTTTTCTGGCATTTTGCTATCCGCTCTACGCCTTATATGAAAAATTCAACGCCGTTGTGATGTTCAACAAGGGCAATTTGCATTCCAAAAAATAATCGATTTAAAAGCTGGGAATTTCCCGGTCGCTCCAAAAGAAAATGCTCAGGAAAAGGAGATTTCAATGATTAAAGTATCGGGAACACAGACAGAAGCGTTGATTTATTCAAATTCACCTCAGCCAACTGCAATTGAACAGATTGAAGAGCTATGCAACCAGGCATTTTTGAAGGATGCCAAAATCCGCATCATGCCGGATTACCACGCCGGAAAAGGCTGCGTTATCGGAACCACGATTGAATTAACCGATAAAGTCGTCGCCAATCTGGTAGGGGTCGATGTCGGCTGCGGCGTAAAAGTAGTCCAGCTGGACGACCGCTCGATCGATTTCAATCAATTGGACCAGATTATCCGCCAGTTTGTGCCAAGCGGCATTGAGCTGCATTCGGAAGAAACCGTGGGATCGGTTAAGGAAGAATTTCCAGAATCCGCTGATTTTAAAGCCGGGCACATTCTTAACAACGACCGAAGCCGCTTTAGCCTCGGCACCTTAGGCGGGGGCAATCATTTTATCGAAGTGTCACGGGATGAAGACGGGCGACATTATTTGCTGATTCATACCGGCAGCCGCTATGTCGGGGCAAAGATTGCGCAGCATTATCAAAAATTGGCGTTTGATTCATTGAACCGCAGCGGCATTTCAGACATCATTGCCCAATTGAAGATGGAAAACCGGCATTCGGAAATCCAGTCCGCCATTAAACGCTTTGGGGAAGAACACCCGCCGATTCCAAAAGACTTGGCTTATTTAGAAGGCCAAGCTTTCCATGATTATATTCATGATATGAAACTGGCACAGCAATATGCACTCGCCAACCGAAACCAAATTGCAGAAACGATCCTTTCCCGGATGAACTTGACCCAAGCCGGTTCATTTGATTCAATCCATAACTATATCGACACCGAAAACATGATATTGCGAAAAGGCGCCACTTCTGCGCAAAAAGGC
The DNA here is from genome assembly GCF_030413595.1 of Planococcus liqunii. Taxonomy (NCBI): domain Bacteria; kingdom Bacillati; phylum Bacillota; class Bacilli; order Caryophanales; family Caryophanaceae; genus Planococcus; species Planococcus liqunii. Next base: position 2,397,438 of record NZ_CP129238.1, read on the forward strand.
GAACAACTTGTCATTCCGATCAATATGCGCGACGGTTCCATCCTCGCGACCGGCAAAGGCAATAGCGATTGGAACTATTCAGCCCCGCACGGCGCTGGACGGGTGATGAGCCGGACACAAGCTTCCAATACGCTGAACCTGGAAGATTTCACTGCTACCATGAAAGACGTCTGGACCAGTTCCGTGTCCCTTGAAACACTCGACGAAGCGCCTATGGCCTACAAACCGCTTGAAGAAATCATGGGCCAGATCGGGGAGACTGTTGAAGTATCAAAAATCATCAAACCCGTCTATAATTTCAAAGCAAGCGATAAGTTTGTCCGAAGATAAAAGCAAAAAACAGGAAAAGGCAGCAATTGCGCCTTTTCCTGTTTTTGTCTACTGCCTTAATAAACTTTGTCGCCGTTGAAAATCGAGTTTTTCACGATTACATAATCCACTGTGCGGATTGCCGACAATTTGTCGCCACCGGCATAAGAGATCGAAGATTGAAGATCCTGTTCCATTTCAACCAAAGTATCTTTCAATGGACCACGGTACTCGACAAACATTTTTTTGCCTTCAACGTTTTTCTTTTCACCTTTTTGGAATTCAGAAGCCGACCCAAAATACTCTTTGTACAGCTTGCCGTCCTTCTCCACCGTTTGCCCCGGCGATTCTTCATGCCCTGCAAAAAGAGAACCGATCATAACCATCGAAGCGCCAAAACGCACCGATTTTGCAATATCGCCGTGTGTACGGATTCCGCCGTCGGCAATAATCGGCTTGGTTGCTGCTTTTGCACACCAGCGAAGAGCCGCCAGTTGCCAGCCGCCGGTACCAAAGCCAGTCTTGATTTTGGTAATGCAGACTTTCCCTGGCCCAATGCCTACTTTCGTCGCATCAGCGCCTGCATGTTCCAATTCTCTTACCGCTTCCGGCGTCCCCACATTCCCAGCAATGACAAAGCTGCCAGGCAGGTGCTTTTTGATGAACCCGATCATTTTGATAACGCCGTTGGAATGGCCGTGCGCTACATCAATTGTAATGTATTCCGGTGTAACGCCCGCATCCACCAATTGCTGGACAAATGTATATTCTTCTTCTTTGACGCCCACGCTGATTGATGCGTATAGTCCGCGCGCCTGCATATCCTTCGCAAATTCCAAGCGTTTTTCCGGCTCAAAACGGTGCATAATATAGAAATAATTATTTTCTGCTAAATATAACGCTATTGTTTCATCCACAATCGTCTGCATATTGGCAGGCACTATCGGCAACTTAAACGTGCGCCCTCCGAATTCAACCGATGTATCACATTCCGACCGGCTGTCCACCACTGCTTTTGCAGGAACCAATTGAATATCTTCGTAATCAAACACATTATCCATCCGAAACACTCCCAAACACGAATATTTTATGTATATAATGCTATAATTGTTCGTCCATAAGATAATGTACTTTATTTTTAGCCAGATGTCAAAGGAGAATTCCTGGTTTTTTCTTTAAAGCTGCCGGACCACTCCATTTAAACCCGAATAAGAAGCTGCCGGGGAAGAAGTTATCCTTCTGCCCCGGCAGCCTCTATTTTCATGAAATCAAATCCGCGGTCGCATCGTCAATCACCAGAACATCCAAATAGCCGCCTCTTAACGCAGCCCGGATGCTCTCCACTTTATGTGTGCCTTCCACAATGCCGATGACTTCAGGAATCTTTTTGTATTCGCTGATGTCCAGCCCGATAACCAAATCGTTCAATGGATGCTTGATTTCATTTCCCGCCTGGTCATAAAATCGCGAGCCGATGTCTCCGACTGCGCCGGCTTGTTTTAAAGACCTTAAATCTTCTTCTTTCAAGTATTCCATCGTCGTCATGGTGGAGCCTTCGAACGGGTTGCCGATGCCGACAACCGCCATATCGACGTTGCGCCCTTCTTCCAATACCATCGCAATGTCTTCCGATTGAACCAGGCGTTCTTTCAATTCAGCAGTTTCGACCATAGCCGGAGCGTAAAGATACGAACAATCCGTATTCATTTTCTGCGCCAGCTGGTATGCGAGCAAATTGGAATGGATGTCGACCAGCTTTCGTCCCATTCCGCCAACTAACGGAATGACTTTCAACTGCTGATGCTGTTCAAAAGGATATTCCTGCACAAATTTTGCCAATGTGCTTCCCCAGGAAATGCCCAGTGACTTTTTCCCATTGATGTTTTTGGATATGTAGAAGGAAGCGGCTTTCCCGAGAGAATGCTTGATCATCTCCGGGTCCCGGCCGGCAGCCGGAACGACAATCGCTTCTTTCAATTGATACTTTTTTTCCAGCCGATGCTCCAATTCAACCGTATGCGCATTTTCATCTTTAATATAAATTTCCACAATGCCGGTTTCCCGTGCTTTGTTCAGCAATTTGGAAATCACAGGCCGTGATACCCCAATTTTCTTGGCAATTTCGGCTTGTGTCTGCCCTTCAAAATAATACAGCCTCGACACTTTCACAATTTGTCTGCGTTCTTCCCAATTCATCATCGCTGCACCTTCTCATCATAATCAACTAATAGCGAATGAACCTCTCCGGTAAACC